>JAKVBT010000009.1:117508-130359 GCA_022446905.1 Phycisphaerales bacterium | reverse complement strand
TTGCGAGTGGCCTTCTTGCGAGTGGCCTTCTTGCGAGTGGCCTTCTTGCGAGTGGCCTTCTTGCGAGTGGCCTTCTTTCTAGTCGCACGTTTCTTGGCCATGTACATGACCTCCATACAATCGTTCGAGCCCCAACTCGACGTCGGAGTTTTTCGGGCGCACATACACCCGACCAGGACTCGTCTCGAGACGTTGTAACGGTATCGGACTTGTTTGGAAAGTCTCTTTACACATTTTTTCATGTCCGCACATTGCACGTCGGCCCGAATTCAGGTACTCGATGATGCTTCAAGAAGGCGATTGGTAGGCACAAACACCCCATGATTGAACAACACACACTTCACAACGGCCTTGTACTTGCCTGTGAACAACGCACTTCAACCCCTTCTGTAGCCTTGAGTTTGCGGTTGCCAGCAGGTTCTGCCTATGACACTGATGAAGATGATGGTTGTGGAGCGATACTCCTTGAACTTTTGAGCCGAGGCGCTGGAGATATGAACTCCAGAGCATTGTGCGAAGCAATGGATCTTGTGGGCATGCAACGTGGTGGCGGCATTGGCGCGAGATCCATACATTTTCATGCCTGCCTGACTGCCGATCGACTTGAAGAGGCTATTCAGTTACTTGCCTTGAACATCATGCAACCCAGGCTCCCAGCATCTGATCTGGAACCTGCTCGAAGACTATGCATGCAAGCATTGGATCGTTTGTCTGATGAGCCAGGGCGTGAGTGTGGTCATTTGCTCAGGAGCAATTGGCTCCCCCGTCCATTTCATCGCAGCGGCCTTGGGAGCCAAAAAGGCCTGAGTAACATCGATATGGATCGCGTGCGCGCACGCTGGAAAATGTGTTTTTGCCCTGAAGGAAGTGTTTTGGCGGTTTCTGGAGGTGTCTCCCCTACGAAGGTTCAGGCATTGGTGTCCGAGGCGATGACCGATTGGCAAGGCGTTACTAAACCACTGACAGCCACACAACCCAACAAGGGTGGGCTTCTGTCGGTGGAACGTGACTCTTCACAGGTACATGTCGCCATGGCCTGGGAGGCGCCACTTCGGGGGGCAGATTCTGAAGCTGCCCGCCTTGCCTGTGCCTGCCTTGGTGGCACTACCAGCGGCCGCCTATTTACTTCGATCCGCCAACAGAAATCCCTCTGCTATTCCATCGGTGCCAGTTACCACGCCACTGGTTATGCCGGCTGGTATCAGTTGCATGCCGGAACAACTGGCGAAAATGCTACAGAACTGATCAGTGCATCGATCCATGAAATTCACCGAGCAAGCCAAGATCTGAGAGATGACGAAATCGAACGGACACGAAGGTCTGTCATCTCTGCCATGCTCATTGGTGGTGAGTCGACATCCAATCGAGCTGCCCAGCTGTCCAGTGATTTGATGGAGATTGGCACATGCCGCACACTCGCCCAACGAGTTGCAGCCCTAGAACAGGTTTCATGTGAGCATGTTCGTGATATTGCCAGTCAGCAAGCCAATATTTGCCCCAGTGTGGTCACTGTGGGGCCCATGACTCAACACGAGCTTGAAAGTGCTGCCGGCTAATCAGGGAGCAGCGTCACACAGGCTCAATCACACTGAACTGGTCGAGATTCAGAACTACCAGTTCACCATCATCACGCTGAAGTTCCAAGCGATCCAGCCATAACTTGTCGTCCTGGGCATGCGCAAACCAAGATCCCGTAGTGGCTTGCCGACATCTGACGACAACGCCCTCCACCGTCTCGGTCCAAGTCCGATCACGCAGCGGTGTCTGTTGTGTCACCCGAATACGAGTTCCGGGCTCAAAAACGTTGGTTTCCAATGCCATTGAGGCACATGCTACTCAGCCGGGGCAGGGCCGGTGTAGATGGTCGCTGGGCTTGGTGCAGACAGAGTCCCGCGGGCAGATAGCGCCCGCCCATCTGCCAATTGAAACCGAGCCCGTACATCCATGGCAGTTGGGGGCTGTTCTGGATTCAGAACTAGCGACACGACATAGGAACGAGTCATTGGATCAAAGTGCAGCCGATTGAGCGCATCGGAAGACACGTCACACGTCCAAGACCGACGGGTCATTACAGCTTCGCGGCCCTGATCGCCATCAGCAACATCAACCTCAATCATCCCCCGGCCACGCATCGGAAAGCCATCTGGATCAAGAAGTTGCACATAGATTTGAGCGGTCAACGACCCATCCGGGAGCTGGCGCGTACTGGAGAGCGGATGAACCACGAGTTGCCTCGGGGAATACCCCACAGCTGCGGTCCGCTGCGACACGGTGGCGGTCCCGCCACATCCCAGGAGGAAGGACAACGTCAAACCACCTATGAGCACCCATCGAATCATTCAGGAAAGTTCGGCCAACAGGCCATCGATGGCTCCATTGAGCCGTTGTTCGGTCATGTACTGACCGCTGGCAATCGCTTCTTGAATGCACCGGACACGATGCCAACGCACACCATCAGATTCCATCAGCATGCGAGCCCAACGCTGCCTCTGAACATCTGAAATGGGCTCGAGACGCTGGTTGCGGTCACCTACTCGCTTACCACGCACGCCGCAGTCCTGGCTAACCCGCCGAGGCTCATACGCAAATCCGTGGTCTGCCAACGCAATGTCAAACATCACACACAACTCCTTGGTGGCCGCAAACCGGCCACATCGCCCACAAGTCCACTGGTTACAATGCGTCGCGATTCTTCCCTGAATCCCGAGGCCGACTTCGCTGCACCAATGGCCGGCCAACAATCTCATCGGCCGAGCCCCCTAAAGGCCTTGAACTTTGGCGTTTTTTCTCCAACACCATGATGGACAGAGGCTTACATCTTCGAATGAACTGGGGTTTGATGACCGGCTTGGTCCTACTCTGCCCCATGGGCTGTGGATCCCCTCCTCAGGCCTCTAAACCCATCCCGCAGGTTCGTCCCGCTCAATTTGCAGATCCAGAATCGTCCGAACACCCCCTAGATCTTGGCAGCAATTGGGCTGATGTCGAAGGTGTCCTGAGTGCAGAACAGACTGAATCGGCAGCACAAGCCAACACATCTGATACTCCTGTGGCGTGGTCCGATCAACCACAGCACGCACTGGTCCTTCAAACCTTCTCTGAAGACTTCAATGGTGCCGTGGCCAACACCTACATCCAGCAGTTGGGCACACTCCTACCAAGCCACCGGCACCACCTCCACACACACATCGACGGCAGTGGTTCCATGGCCTTGTATGGAGCCTATGAGGGCTGGGATGATCCGAAAGCCCCCGCTGATGCCAAAACGCTGTCTGAAATCCAGATCAACGGCAAGCGGCTCTTTGGACCGATCATCCGGACCGATATCGAACGGCAAAGAAGGCCTGATGAGTATTCGGATCTGGAGTTGATCTCCGTCTGGTCACGTCACCCCAACATGCGGGCGATCTATGCCCTTGAGATTGAGTTGTGGGGTGACTTTCAGAGCAACGAGTGGCCCCCAGAACGCCGCCGTGCCAAGGCCATGGAGCGGGTGTCTCAACTGAGGCAACAAGGCTTTGATGCCTACTGCCACCATGATGAACGTCGTGAACTCAGTACGATCACAGTAGGCCTGTTCTCTGAAGCAGCGATCAACCCACAATCCGGAATTCCTGATCCAAATCTGGCTCGGCTGCATGAGCAGTTTCCGATACGCCTGATCAATGGCGAAGAACTGCGGATGCCTATTCAACGTGGTGGATCCGCCCAGAACGTCAAACCTATTCGCAGTCGCCTGATCAAGGTGCCTCGGCCCTGAGCATCACACTGCGCACGGGTGCCAGAGGGTCTTGAAGTCTAAGACACGCTCTAGTTGCCATGGAGCGGCAACCAGATGATCCTCAAGCCAGTCGTCCTGCTTCCATGGCAGTGCATGGACACGACGCACGCCCTGAGCTGCCACTTCCCGCAAGCTGGTTCGCTGTCCCTTTGACAGCCCAGCGCCCAGCACCACCTGAACCTCCCGATGGCTTGCCAGCGGCTCCAAGAGTTCACGTACATCACCGGTCAAGAGATTGATCGCCCCGTCAGGGATATCAGAGACCGCAAGCACCTCACCCAAGAGCACGGCGACCAAGGCCGCTTGCCGTGGAGCAACCGCCACGACCGCATTTCCAGGAACCGCCGCAGTCGCCACCATGGTGACCAGCCCAAGCAATGACGGTGTCGGCGGGGCCAAAACTGCGACGATGCCGACGGATTGTGGGATGGTGAAGTTGTGATATGGCCCTGTGACTGGGTTCTGGCACCCAAGCACCTGCTGATACTTGTCACACCAACCAGCAAAGGTCACCAGACGATCTACAGATGCCCCTACCTCTTTCCGTGCGGAAGCTGGTTTCAAAGATGGTTCTAGGGTTAATGCAGAGACGAATTCATCTGCTCGACTCTCCATCATTTCAGCAGCGCGATAGAGAATCTGAGCACGCAATAGTGCCGTTGCCCCTGACCAGGAAGACCAACCAGCACGAGCTGCCTCAACTGCATCTCGGGCGTCCTTACGGCTCGCCAGCGCACAACGGGAGTGCACAGACCCATCCGGTGCTTCCACTGTGAATGTCCGTCCAGACTCGCTTCGCGGCCAGGAACCACCGATCCACAGTTTGCCCGTCTTGACCACCTCAAGCCTGCTCATCGGTCAACTCCCCTCACATAGGCACGCAATCCGTGCAGGCCGCCCTCGCGGCCAAAGCCAGACTCCTTGACCCCGCCAAAGGGCGAAGCAGGATCAAACTGGTTGTAGGTATTGCACCAAACAACGCCAGCCTCAAGCCGCTGGGCCATGTCAAATATCTTTGAGCCCTTGTCTGTCCAAATCCCCGCAGCCAGCCCGTACGGGGTCGAATTGGCTCTGCGAATAGCCTCTTCTGGCGTGCGGAAACTCATTACTGAGAGCACTGGGCCAAAGATCTCCTCTCGAGCGACAACATGGGACGGCTGAACGCCGGTGAAGAAGCACGGCGGGAACCACCAGCCCTTTCCTGGAAGCGGGCCAGTTTGCACATCGTGAAGGATGGCGCCCTCCTCCTGCCCTAGACGTACCAAGGTGCGAATACGCTCCAATTGCTCGCGGCTGTTGATCGCGCCGATATCCGTGTTCTTATCCAGCGGATCCCCAACCCGCAGTTGCGCCATGCGATCACGCAAAGCAGCTACAAATGGTTCAAGAATGGACTCTTCGACAAGCAGGCGTGAGCCAGCACAACAGACATGGCCCTGATTGAACCAGATCCCATTGACCACACCTTCGATCGCCTGTTCCATCGCGGCATCTGCAAAAATAATGTGTGGGCTCTTGCCACCAAGTTCTAAGGTCAACGGAATGTCTCTCGATGCTGTTTGACGCATCAATGCTTTGCCGACTTCTGTTGAACCGGTGAAGGCCAACTTGGACAGCGCCGGGTGCGCTGCGACGGCGGCCCCAGTTTCACCATCGCCAGTCACAATATTCACAACACCTGGGGGCAGATCAATCTCTTGCAGCAACTGTGCAAGATGCAATGCCGTTAAGGGCGTGGTCTCAGCTGGCTTGAGAACCACCGTATTGCCACAAGCCAACGCAGGGGCCAACTTCCACGCAGCCATGAGCAGTGGGAAATTCCATGGGATGATTTGCCCACACACGCCGTGTGGCTTGACTGGCCGCCCCTGAAAGGCCCACTCCAACTTATCTGCCCAGCCAGCGTGATAAAAGAAATGCGCTGCCACAAGGGGGAGATCAACATCACGCGACTCTTTGATGGGCTTGCCGCCATCCATCGTCTCAAGCACTGCCAACTCACGAGCACACTCCTGAATCCGGCGAGCAAGACGAAAAAGGTATTTACCACGTTGCCGCCCTGATAAACGCGCCCAAGGCCGCGCCGCATTCTTAGCGGCCTGCATTGCCAGATCCACATCGGCCGCCCCCGCCTGAGCCACACGCGCAAGGCGGGCCCCAGTCGCGGGATTGGTGGTCACGAACGTCCGCTCATCCTGAGCAGGCTGAAACACACCGTCGATGAACAACCCATAGGTCGATGCGATCTCTGGACGTGTCCGTTCTGGAGCTGGGCTGTAGTCCCAGTCAAGGCCATTGACATCGGCCACAGCGGTGTCCTGGTCAGTCATCAGGTCACTCCCACATCATGCATGGCGGCATATTGACCGCGGCTAGTCCACAGAATCTGACGCACCAGATCATCCAACAGACTGGATGCTCCAATTCGGAAAAGTGAGGGTTGTAGCCAGTCTGGACCTACGGTTTCTCGCACCATCACGAGTAGGTGCAGCGCTGCCTTGGACTTTCGGATGCCGCCCGCTGGCTTCACTCCGAGCCGCAGTCCCGTAGAACGAAAGTGCGCTCGAACTGATTCCAATAAAAGCAGAACCGATGGCATGGTCGCCGCAGGTGAGACCTTCCCGGTTGAAGTCTTTACAAACACAGAACCGTCACGCAACTCCCCACGCTCGGTGGCCGCATCAATTACGAGGTCAGCACATCTCCGAATATTGTCCGGCGTGCCGAGCTCCCCAGTCTCAAGAATGATCTTGAGGTGGGCTCCTTGACAGGCATCCTGCACTTCCATGACCTCTGTACGAATGTCATCCAGCCGCCCTGCAAGAAATGCGCCCCGGCTGATGACCATGTCAATTTCATCCGCCCCAGCTGCCACCGCTGCTGCGGTCTCCTGCACGCGCAGTTCCAACGGAGATTGTCCAGAGGGGAAGGCTGTTGAAACCGACGCCACCTTAACCGCAGAACCAAGCAGTCCTTCACGTACGACAGGGACGAGCCGTGGATACACGCATACAGCTGCCACGGGTGGTACTGCAGGCGTCACTGGCTCTGGACATGGGTGAATCGCACGTCGACAAAGCGCCCGAGCGCACTCCGGAGAATCTGCACCCTCTAGGGTCGTCAGATCAACCATCGAGACAGCTAAACGAAGCGCCGTTCGCTTGGCATCCGCCTTGAGGGATCGCCGTGTAAATGACGCCGCCCGCTGGCTCAACATCACAGCATCAACCGGGTGGTGCATTCGTTCAGCCTATCAGCGTGCAGGAGCAGTTGATGAGGGCTTTGCCGGGAACAATGCCCGCCCCCGCTCAAACAGCGTTTCAATGCGTCCGCCCTGCAGCAATTCCAGATTTGGTGCTGTCAGGGCATCCCTTAATCCATAAGCCAGCAATATGCCGCGTCGGTGATCCACCACATAGACGACCTCAGCATCAGTGGCCATACGGTGATCTCGGCCCCGTGCCGTCATGAGGGTAAACCCATCAGCAGTCGCAGTCATTGCAGCATCCACCTGCACAGTCGTGCCTTTCTGCCAGAAAAACATCGCCATGACCAGACAACCCACCAGAAACCAAGGAAGGCCAAAGGTCCAACCCGTGTTCTTGGTATCAGCGACCACGAAGTGCCTCCGCGACGTCGTTTGCAATCAATCGTCTTCCAAGCGGCACGAATCGCCGTTCCTGTCGGTCCCACCCAACGACCAACAATTCCTCGCTTCGTGTGTCCAGCACCCACAGGACTTCCTCATCCCCACGACCGCTACGGCCAGCCACAACGAGATAATCAGATAGCGCGTCCTGAGCCCATGCAGCGTGCGCGTCGTTGGGTGATCCGTACCACCAGAGCGTAGGAACCAGAATGAGCAGCGGAGCGATCATCCAGCGTGCTGAATAGGTCCATGAAACGAGTCGCTGCTGCCAGGGCATAGATCAGGACTCCAACTCTCGCTTGGAAGGCATCAGGCTGACTGCAACAATGGCTGCTGTCAATAAAAACATCAATGCCAGACCCCACAATGGAGAGGGGCCAGCAGCAGGCACCGTGGGCTCCGTGTAATTGTCGGTCATTCGCTCATCGAGCAGATTGGTAGAGGGAACAGCCGCTTGGAGGCGACTGACTGCCATTGCTGCACCGATCAACGCTGTCGTCATCAACCCATAGAAGTTCATTCCGACAGGATACCGCAGACCTGAGTGCATCAGCTGGATAGGGCCTCTGGACCCCCAAGCGCCTCAAAAATTCGCCTGGTCGCATCTGACTGATTCAGCGTATAGAAGTGGATACCGTTGACATCCTGATCGAGCAACTCATTGCACTGTTGGACCGCCCATTGAACACCGATCTGAGCGACGACTTCAGCGTCATCCTGATGCCGGTACAGCCGCTTCAAAAGTGGCGCAGGAAACGTCATCCCTCCGGCTAAATCAGCCATCCGCTTCATGGTACGAAGACTCGTAATCGGCATGACCCCAGCAATGATGGGAACGTCGATGCCAACCAGATCACACCGATCGCGCCAATCAAAAAAACGAGTGTTATCTGCAAACATCTGGGTCGTGATCCAATCAGCGCCGGCATCAACCTTGGCCCAAAGGTGATCCATATGCAAAAGTTGATTGGGTGTTGCAGAATGCCCTTCAGGAAATCCCGCCACGCCGATGCCGAATCCGCGCTGGTCGCCATGTGATCCTTCCTCATTAAACAAACGAATGAACTTCACGAGGTCAATCGCGTGCTCGAAGTCGCCATTTGCATTCTGGCACGCCTCACCTTGGGGCATGTCACCCCGCAATGCGAGCACGTTGCTGACAGCATGAGACGCGTAGCGTCCGAGGATCTCACGTATCTCTGACGCACGATGGCCAATGCACGTCAAATGTGGAATCGGGTCCAGCGAGCCCTCATCTTTCAGACCAACTACCAAGTCGTGTGTCCGATCCCTCGTGGATCCCCCAGCCCCATAGGTCACGGATACAAATGACGGACGCAATGCCGCAAACTCAGACATTCTGGCCTGCAATGCTCGGCCGCCCTCTGGTGTTGATGGAGGGAAAAACTCGAAGCTGAAGGTCCGCTGATCACGCTCCATCAGGTCCTTGAAGTGCATAAAGCCAATGGTAGATCAAGAGGGACCTATCATGCCTTTGTGGCAATCTGGTCCGACATTCCACGCCCAACCGTCCGCCGCCTCAGCCTCTACCTGCGAGAGCTTGAGCGTATTGCTGCTCAAGGAACAACAACAACCAGTTCCTCCTCCATGGCACAGTCGCTTGGGGTCACGGATGTACAGGTTCGACGAGACTTGGGATGCCTTGGCCAGACAGGAAAGCCTGGCGTGGGATATCAAGTCGCCCCACTGACCCACCGCATTCGCGAAGCTCTGTCGCTCAATCGCTCGTGGAATGTCATCATTGTCGGCGCGGGTCGGATTGGGCGAGCATTGATGGCCTACCCCAGCTTTGCTGGCCTCGGATTCAAGATCGTGGTTGCAGTCGATTGTGATGCAAGTGTTGTCGGCACCACTGTCGCCGGGACAGAGGTTAAACACTTAGACAATCTGCCTTCTCTTGTGCGGGAACATGAAATTGATCTCGCCGTTCTGGCTGTTCCTCATGATGTTGCTCAAGGCATTGCTGAGCAAATTATTGACGCGGGCATCGACGGCATCCTGAACTTCACGCCAGCAACACTTCATGTCCCAGTGCCAGTGGAACGGATTGATCTATCTCGATCACTTGAGCAGTTGGCCTTCGAAGTCGCTGCGTTTCGAAATCAACAACCCGATCAGGATGTTGCCGCAACTGCATCATGATCTTGTTCGGCTGATTCCCCAGCACCAAAGATCGCACTGCCAACTCGGACGACATTGGCGCCACACTCCACCGCAGTTTCGAAGTCTGCAGACATCCCCATAGACAAAATGTCAAATCGACGGTTGTCGGTTCCACGCTGAATTTCGTCAAACAGTTCATAGCCCCGCGTAAAGACAGACCGAGCGGCATCTTGGCCTCCCTCCAGTGGTGCCATACACATCATGCCACGGGCCTGCACACCAACCATCGTGTCGATCTGATCGACTACATGTCGAGCTGCNGCTGGCGCAANGCCAAATTTTGCTGCTTCTCCAGCAATGTTCACTTGGATCAGCACCTGTACCGGCGACCCGTCCCCCCGGTGCTGTTGCTGAATCTCCTCNACAAGCCTCAAAGAGTCCACGCTGTGGATCATGTGGCAACGCTGCATCACACGCCGGGCTTTGTTGCGTTGCAGATGGCCGATGAAATGCCAGCGAATTGCATCTGGCAAACCTACTTGATCATGTAACTCACGTTGACGGTTGACGTATTCGTCAACCTGGCTAGCCATGCGAACTAAATTCTGCATTCGACCTTCGCCGAAATCCGCATGCCCTAGTCGAAGCAAGGTGCGAATCTGCTCAAGGGTCGCGGTCTTCGTGACTGCAATCAGAAAGACTCGTTCAGGGTCCCGCCCCGCACGTACCGCGGCGTCATGAATCCGCTGTTTCACCTCTTCATACCGAGCCGTCAAACCTGCTTGTGCTTCACTCATCGCGAATCATCAAACCTCCATGCGCGAGCATAGAGCGAATGTACGCTGCGCTCAAGCCGGAGCACCCATTCAGTAGGGAATCGCAGAAGACTGCTTGTGGGCTCAATCAGGACTGCGGCCGGGATGCCCCAGAGTGCGCCACGGACTCATCCGGCGTCTTGGTCAGACTGGCCAGCACAAACCGTCGGCTCGCTGCAATCTCTCCACTGCTCATTCCAGCCTTTGTGAGTGCTGCATACACATCGTCCAGCTGACGCTCCAGTTGTAGCGCCCGATCGTTGGCCGCAGATGGATTCGATTTGAGCCAAGATTGCAAGCCACTTGCCTGTGCGTCTGGGCCGTTGGCCTGGACATAGGCGGCCATAGCAGGTCTCAGAATCGACCCATTGCTTTGGAAGTTGCCCTGAACAGGGGCATCCTGACGCATGATCTCAAGCTCTGCTACTGCCCTCCTGACCAGACTGGGCTTCAACTTGTTTTCCCGCACGACAATGCGGCCAGATCCGCCCGGCTGCAGTAAGTCATTGGTCACCGTGCCCGATCGACCGACGCTGCGATCGGGCGTCGGAGTTGGAGCAGAATCAATGAGATCAATACCAAGATCTGCCAATGACTCGAGCGTCTGTGCATCAGGAGATTCACCCTCAAGCACAACCCGCTCCTCAGTTGAACGAGAGTCGGCGGCGATGTCGTTCTCTGGATTCACTGGTGTCAATCCGTCCAAGCCACGAAGGGCCAAACGACGCAGACCATCTACCGTTAGTTCCATGCTTGAAGCCGCAAACGGATTCACTGACGCACGATCCCGGTTCGACACACCTGAGGTTCCTTGAACTCCTGCAAAGCGTGCCTCCAACCCTGATCCAATGAAAGCCAAAGGACCTTCCACGCGGAGTTCGCCACCCGAAACGATGCAGGTCTGCTCGGTAAAGATGGAGCCAGTTGGTTCGACAAATACACCTGGGGCCCGACGATGCACCTGAATCACGTCAGCCTGAAGGGTCAGGTCACCCAACGAAGTGATGTCACCAACCGTCAACGTGTTTGCTGCGGAGAGCGTCAGATCGCCAAGGTACGCAAACCCTTGGTTGTTCCCAACCGAGATGTCACCATTACTTGAACTGACCAAGAGCCGATCACCAAATCCGTAAACGGTGGGCAACCCTGAAAGGGCTGATCGATTCGCTGAGTTGAGTTCAATGTCGCCCTCAGCAACAATGCGGTCGACCATCCAATTATTGTTTCCAAGCGTGCCAGCAATAGCGACTTCAGTAGCTGTCAACGAAATGGTGTTCAATGCGCTACTGCCACCGAGGTTACCGCCTACGAACAAGAATTGGCCCGCGACAGCAGATAAGCTGCCGTTTGCGGCATCCACCGTCGACAACAACGAAATGTTGCCGTTGGCGCCAAGCGATAAGGAGCCATCCTTGACGTTCATGGACGCCAAAGTCGTTCCATCTGGATTACCAAGGTGAATGTCCTGAGCAGCCGTCAGCACAACCGATCCGTCGGCATCCAGGTTGGCCGCCATCACGGATATGTCATCGTTGGTGGACGTTATCGAAGCATCCACCATAGATATCCCACTGCTCGTTGTTTCAACCGCTGCACCTTGTATGTCACTAAGGAGTGAGATCTGGCCATCAACTGCCATCATCTGCACCATGCCAGTTGATGAGACTTCTCCACGTGATTCAATGCCAGATCCAGCGGCAATGACAGAAATGCCGGTCGCATCTACAGCTGTTGCAGTCGTTTGAATCGTATTCATGGTGACCTGCTCGCCAGCCAGATGCACTGACTCAACTGCTTGAATATGACCCGTCATTTCGAGATCGCCGGCGTCAGCTGTGACTACAACCTCACCGCCATCAAGCAACCCCGTGGCAATGACATTCCCGCCCACTGTTGCAACAGTCAAATTGCCAGCAGATTGAACTTCGCCACCAAGAGTCACATCATTATTCGCAGTCATCATCACTGCAGCACTGCCGTCAACCTGACTGCCACTTCCAGTCATGATCGAGTCGCCAGCAACATCGATCGTGCCGCCAGAGACCATGCCATCAACCTGCACCAAATCAGATGCCATCAGCTCGACGGAGCTGACACCTTCGATCATGCCGCCATCAGCAAGCGTGATTGTGCCAAGCTCCGAATCGGCCTGGCCAAGCATCACAGTGTCGCCAGACACAGAGCCGCTGACTGTTGCTGAGCCACCTGCAAGTGTCACTGATTCACCAACAATGCTGCCATCAATCTGGTGCGCATCGGTCGCAGTCAGGGTCACATTGCCAGCATCCACAATCGTGCCGTCAATCCCCACAGTAATCATGTCGCCGTTGATGGCCACCGCACCGTTCATGCCGGCACCAGCAGAAGCGACAGAGACAGATCCATCAACACGCACATCGCCGCCAGAGACTGTCACATCCGCTGCGGCAATAGCACCACCAAGAGTCACATCATTGTTCGCAGTCATCATCACTGCAGCACT
>JAKVBT010000009.1:0-117409 GCA_022446905.1 Phycisphaerales bacterium | reverse complement strand
GTTCGCAGTCATCATCACTGCAGCACTGCCGTCAACCTGACTGCTACTTCCAGTCATGATCGAGTCGCCAGCAACATCAATCGTGCCGCCAGAGACCATGCCGTCAACCTGCACAGCACCACCTGAGACTGTCACATTCGTTGCGGAAACAGTGCCACTGAGCATGACATCATTACCCGCCGCCATATTCACAGAGTTTTGACCAGAAACAACTCCGCTGTTCGCCAATTCAATCTCGCCAGCATTGACTGACACATGCTGACCAGTGACCTGGTCATTCATCGTCACGCGACCTTGACCAGCGGACAAATGGACATCGGCCCCCGCATTGATGGTGGTAACGACAACCACATCATTGGCAAAGGACTCAAGCGAAATGTTTCCTGCAGCTGAAAGAGCCTGATTCGTGGTAAGCGTTGCCTCAGAAGCCAGCGTGAGATTGGTAGCTGCCGACAGCGTTCCGCCGAGCGACAGCGTGCCTTGGCCGGGCTGGGTTCCATCAGCGATCAAGGTTAATGCGCCTTCTACACTGGACAGGTTGTTTTCACTGATCAAAGTCGCTGCCTGGATCGACAGGTCGCCATTGGTAGAGATGTCACATCCCGTTTCAAAAATGCCGCCTGCATGGATATTGAGACCATCATTGAACTGCGCATCTATAGCGCCTGAATCTGCCACGCTGATATAGACATCTCCAGTGACATCAACATAGACACCATCGGTTGCAATCAATGACAGCGGTTGGCTGGGACCCTGCACAAGAGATCCGACGGTTAGATCACCCTGGATATGAAAGCGCTGGTCATTGTCATTAGATCCGCTAGGGCCTCCTAGTAGTCTCATGACATCGCCACTGGCAAGACTCACGCTGCCCAGTTCCAAATCAGCACCGCCGACATTGCCGTCAAGCTGCAGTTCATTAACCGCGGTCAAAAGGAGATTAGAGATGCTCTCTCCATTTCCCATCACATTGCCCCCGATCAATGCCAGTGTGCCGTCCGCACCCAACGATGCATGATCCTCAAGTGTGACATGACCGTCCAGCGTGAGATTGTTGGTCTTCAATGCGCCAATATCTCCGCCGGCCTCAGCGAGCGCCAGACGAATGTCCGCAGCGGAGAACGTGGCATCTCCTCCAATGAAGCCCCAATCCCGATCTGCCTGCAACTCATTGATCAGTGACTGCTCAAGCCGCAGCATCCCGTCAGATTCAACTGTCACATCCCCATTGAGATACCAGAGCAACTCACCGGTCGCAGCACCAATACGCCCTAAATCTCCATCTGCAACCAGCGCAGACGACAAGTCAGAGACATCAAGATCACCAAGTAAGGCACCGCTGCCATCGACCTTGGCGTCCTTTACCGAGGAAATGTAGACACCGCCATGGGCACCATTATTGGAATTGACTTTGCCCGCAGAGAGCACATTCACAGAATCCGCACTAATGGTGATCGCCCCACCGTCCCCTCCTAGAAGCCCGCCCTTGGCTGACAATGCAGTGCCCTGTTCACCCCACACAGTGCCGTGATCTGCAATGAGATCGATCGTCCCCGCATCACCACTTTGCAGGCCACCATCTACATCAATGGATCCACCCTCAATCAACACGACATTATCTGCCGCATGCAATACAACAGCACCATCGCCGCCTTCAGCTCGCGCCACCCCTTCATGCAAGATGGCTGAAGCCACCATTCGGATCGCCCCAGCCCCATCAGCATGGCTGACATCAATGACCCCATGACTTAGGCCCCCGCCAGCACCAGTATCTGGGGCTGTCCAGACTGCACCAGCACCAGCAAGCAGATCCACTGTCCCGGCAGCAGCGATAATCTCACCCTCATGATGAATGGCCAGTGCCATCCCCACCAAATCACTCGCAGCCAAAGCCACTGAACCCCCATCCAGTGCTTCGATCGTGCCAGTATTGTGAATTCCAGCTTCACCAGTGGCGCCAGCTACAGTTTGATTGGGTGATGCCGCTAAATCTTCCAACGTCTTGCCATCAATAATGACTGACAGTGGGTCGTCAAGATTATCAATAATCACCTGATCGCCAATGGCCAACACAACCGTCCGACCTTGCAAATGCCCACCATTGGATACATTGGTTCCAAGAAGCGCAAGCCCCTCGGTGGCATTCAGAATGGCCGCGCCAGGACCACCGTCGATCGCGCCTTCAACGGTCACCGTGTCCACCAGATTGAAGACCATGGCGTCATTGTTCATGAAGGCCTGTCGCATCGGAGTATCGAGACCACCGGTCTCACTGAAACTTGCTGCTGCTGCAGTAATACCGCGAGCATTCACTATGGACCCCGCCCCGAATGCCACTCCAGCTTGATTGACGAAGTACACATTGCCCTGAACCGCATTGAGCGTGCCAAGAATCTCTGTTCTGCCCATGCCGCTTCTGATCTGATTGAGTACCGCATATCCATTTGCCCCGTTGAAGTTCATCGTCTCGCCAGATCCGATGTTCATTGAGATCCACTGGATAATGTGTCGATTGGTTGCTGTGTTTGGCAGGAACACATTGGTAACGGAGCCAATCTGAGAAACCACACCTTCCTGTGTGATCCACTGATCAACGACCGGACTCGCCAACGCGGACGGCGCTACAGCGCCCAAGCCTGCTGAAATTACTGTCGCAACTATGGTCTGATGGACCCGGCTCATCACCGTACGGAACTGCATCTTCTTCATTTGCTCTGCTATCTCATCTACAGGGTGCTTGGCACGCGATCAATCCAACCCCCAAGCAGTCACCTACGCCCTGAGCGCAGCCGACCTCAGACCTAATTTACTTGATAACTGGCCGGTTCAGAAGTACAAGCTGGCCTGAACGTACAAACGATTCTGGCCTGCGTCATATGACCGGTTTTGTAGGGATTTGAGGGCCACACCCCAGTCCACACGGATCCGCATGTTGGTCTTCAGCGTCAAATCAAGCCCGATGCCAGCCGATATGAGGTTGTCATTGCTCTCAAAGCGGCTATTTCCGGACTGTCTCACCCAAGAAGCATCGACAAATCCCAAGAGCACGAGGTCCCAATCCGGTCGCCCATAGACATACTGGGGCGCCATCCGGAATGGCTCGCCGAGCAGCGTGCCCGGAGAGTCATCTGGGTCGAAGGTCCGCGGCAAGTGGAATCGATACTCACCGGTCAGATTTAAGACATCGTCCCCAGCCACTACGTACACCGGGTAGCCCCGATTGGTATCTGGTCCGCCTACCACGTCCTGAAACTGAGGCATCAATCTGTTGCCGAAGCTGTATTGGCCTGAAATGCGGCCGTAGATCTCATGTGCAAGTGTGGAAGATTTAGGAGTACTTGGATCAGCCCAGCCGGCCGGGTCAAGCAACGGTTCGAGATAGGTAGATGCGCTCATGGCACCGTTAAAGCGAATCCATTTGTCTGCGGTATCTTGACGCAATCCGATCACAGTGAGCGTTTCCTCACTATGCGACAAGACATTCCCTTCCAGGCCGACTGTCGCCTCCACCTGTGACCAGTTACCCGTTTTCTCGGCCCGCACCATGCCGTACGGAATCAAGAAACTCGCTTGGTCAGAGAAGAGCAAAAAGTTGTTCGTTGTACTGAGATGCTGCAATCGAAGACCGCCTACAACATCAACAAAGAGTGGACCATCTTGGTAGGCATTCCAGCGCAGTTCACCACCGCCAGACCATGAAGTTCCGGTCAACGCGTCACTGATTAGGGCGCCAAAACCAAACTGATCGGCAAAGTACTGACTCCATGAACCATTGACACCTGCCCGCAGACGTCCATCTAATCCAATGGGCGCCTCATAACTTCCCATTACAGCATTGGTATCACTGAAGTTTGATGTGACATACTGCAGCGAGAAAATGTCATCATTCCCAGTCAACTGCGTGGTGTAGAACCCCCAACGATAGCGCTGATAATTTTCGCTCTTGGTTCCGGTGTTCCCATATTGGAACCAAGCCGTCCAAGGCTTCGATTCTGAAATCGTGTACTCAAGCGAAATCCCACCCACAAACTGACTGGATGCCACTGAGGCTTCAACGTCACGTCCGGGATGGCGACTCAGAAAGTACAGATAGTCATCAAGTTGTTCCTGACGCAGCAGGTCGCCATGGCTGTTTTCGTTGTCGTCGGCCGTCTTGAGTGGTGACCCGCTTGCAATTGTTTGATGCGACTCATGCCCAACCCGTTCCTCGGTATCGATGCGATCTCCCGCCGCAAGCGTTCGGATCTCTGCCACACGACCCACATCAATGCCCAGTTGCAACAAGGTGTCGGACCGAAGATCCGTCCCTGCGTTCTCTCCAGTGGAGACAATTTGATCCGACGAGGGTGCGACCCGAACGCCTAGCAGCCCATCTCCGGTCAGTATGGCGCCGAGTTGCTTATTGATTGACTGGATGGCAGAGGCCGAGAAGGCCATTGGGCCTGACTCATTAAGCTCGCCCAAAGTGACCGTCACTCGACGATCCATCGAGTCTTCGTCCATTGCGTTCCATTCATTTGCTTCCGCCACCAATTCGATCGGATGACGCATGAATGTAGATACCGCTGGCAATTCAGGATGTGGTGAGAAGTAGCCGACTTCAAAGGGCCACACCGGATACACACGCTCACCGTCCATTTCATGAGCCTTGGTGATCGCGGGCATACCATCTGCACGTGGTGGAACATTCACTGCAATGCGGAGTACGCGCCTGGGATCATTTCGAGGGCCGTCGAGTGTGAACTCATGTGCCAATGTGGTGCGATCCATCCCTAGGTCAACGAGCCTGGCCTGCATTGCCTGCAACAGCACCCGAGTCGCTGACGGACGCCAACGCAAGCCCTGCATATCTCCAAGGTTGGTCACCAACAGTGGCTGAGTTGATTCTGGTGACCCCGCCTGAATAAATTCCTCCACTTGGCGAAGGTGCACCAGTGTGACGGAGAACAACAAGGCTGGGTTGCCCCACTCACGGTCTGCTGAATCCCCCCACACAATCACAACCTGATCCACTGGTGTCCCAATTGGAACCGGCATTGGTGTCGGTGCTTGCGCTGTGGCCGGAGGCTCGGAAGGTGACTCAGCAACTGACGCCTCAGAGGGCTCTTGGGCAACCTTCACAGCCGCTGGCTCAACCGGCACAACCTGCGCCACAAAGTGCAAATCTTCACCGCCATTGGATGTGGGTGATGACGTGTGGGTCACTGTGGTCGACACATCATCGCCAAGTTGAACCATCGATGATTGCATCGCTGCATCCAGCGACTTGAGAGCGGCTGGAGACCACTCGAGTGGTGGCATTCGACGCAAGCGGCCAACTGTTGTCACCGATGCCCTTGCAGGCAGAACACGCCCGCCACGAACTCGAATCGGCACCTTGACTTGATCAAGAAAGGCGGCAGCACGAGGCAGATGTGGCACTGAACCCTGCCAGCTCAAATCAATGTGCTCAATGCGGATCGTCGGGATTCGCAGGTCGCCCAGTGTCACCAAATCAGCAGGGAGGCTGCTGTTGACAGCTGCGCCTGGAAGCGGCGCCGAAACAATCATCCAGACTTCACCTCGATCACGTCCGGCGGCAGCAGGGTCTGGAGACCACGCGATGCTCACTGTCACACCCATGAGACCAGCTTCTTCAACACGATCACGAATCGCTTGCGCCACTGCCTCAAGCCCTGCATCATCGATGCGAACAATGGAATGACGATCAAGTGAAGCCAGCGTGGTTCGCATGGCTGGTGCATCGGGGGCCGCCGCCGTAAAACCATTTGCCGATCGCTTCAGCCGAAAAGGAGCGTTCATCGCCGGCTGCAGCGAGGGGAGCAGATCGCTCTGCTGGGCCCAGACAACATGGAAGTGCTCAGCCTCCACATAGACCGGGGCAGCAACCACCGAAGGGGTCATCACCAACAGGCCAATGCTCGCCAAGATCCCACGAAGCGTTCGAACCCAATACAACAGACCAACTCTCCACATCTAGTGCATGCGATTCCCGTAAGCAATGGCGGAAATCGAGGCAGAGAGCAGAGGATCGCAGGCTCTGCGAGCCGCGTCAACCGGATCACGTCCTTCTAGATGGCCTGAATCCAGACAAAAACGGATGATTCCGCCGCCTCCGATGAAGTGACCCTCCGATCAGGACGACGACGGGGTCAGCACCACGCCCAAGTGGCTGCTTGGAGACCTCACATGCCTATTTTGACCACTGCAAGCCTCATTCTCGGACTTCATGCCATTGAAGCCCCAAGTCCAGTGCCAACCATTCACAACCAAGCACCAGTGGTGCTGGCTGCTGGCGATGCCCTCGGCATGGCCATGCACCGTCGTCACGGTGACACCCCCCTACGGCTGTCCAATGGGGCTGCGTCCTTGCAAGTAGCCGTAAGTCCCCAATGGACCAAGCCAACCACAAACGCAGCGATTACAACGCCGTGGTGGTTCGCCATGATGCACACAAGCAACACGCTGGCGGTTGCAACGCCACACTGATCGCGGCACTAACGCGCCAACGATCACCCTGAGAACTCCTTGCTGATCGCGTCGAGCTCCCGCTGCTGTCGGGAGTTCGTCGCATGCGCACGCGCGGCATTGATCGCCGCAACCGCAGCACCACTACCCCAGCGACTGGCAATCAGCGGCGCCAGTGCCTTGATCCGATGGACCAAAGACCCTGGACCGATGGACTGACGTAAAGCCTCAATCTCCGCATCAGAAAGACCGCCAGCGGAGATTTGTGGCGCCAGCGCCCCCCAAAGCATGTCTCCTTCTAGAGCTGAAGCAGGCGCCAGTCGCTTCCACGCTTCTAACATCGCCTCATGTTTGGCAAGCCGAAACAGCGATCCAAAGGCAGCCCTTGCACTTGCAGGCCCCGCTGCCTGTTGCTGCATGGCCGCCGCCCACAATTGGGCCGCGATTTCGTCCTTCCCGATCAACACGACGTCATGAATGGTCGACGCAAAGGTCTCGTCGCTTGTCACGGTCTCAAGCGACTTCATGCCCGCCACAGCCGCTGCGCGAACATCGATGGTCCCAGGCGGCAAGGCTTCCTTCGTAGGTGGACGTCGTCGTCGTCCTGTTTGCTTTGGAGGGGGCGCAATCATCAATGGGTCACCAATGGTGTTGATCCGCCAGACGCGAGCCATCGCTGACTTTGATTCACCCCAATAGCGGGAGGCGATAATCCACGGCACACCACCGGAAATGCGCCGTGCCATTAAGGAGGGCTCTACGAATCCGTTGAGTTGCGGCTCCTGTGAACTACCTGTGTAGCAATACACGCCCCGCTGCAGCCAGCGCCCTCCCACAGAATCCAGACTCTCAGGAGATCGCAGTGACCAACTGTGAATGAAGTTCAGTACGGCAGGTGAATTCAAAATCGGCACCTCTCCGGGATCTGCATCAGCACCGTCGCCCATACGAAAAAAGTCCGCATTCCCCTTGGTATTCATCCAGATCTGGCGATCGTCGATGCCCGCACGCTCTAACGCCAGCAACTGCTTAAGACTCACATGCTCCTGCAGGGATACCTCGTATCCAGCCTGCGTGAGGGTCTCTGCGGCAGGAGCAAGACCCCAGGTCGCCCAGTTGCCACTGTCGGGATAGGTATTGCACATCCAAGCGGACCCACGATGTAGAAAGAGACTGCAATTCGCTTGATATGCAGTGAGTGCTGCAGAGCCGACCATCCAGCCGGTGAACGCCCAGCGCGATCCATCAGCCCGACGTCCAATGACATCTGTCAACGCTACTGGCTCTCCCTGCGCTGCAGGATTGGCTACAGGCATACGCGTGGTCACTCGTGCCGGCAAGCGGCGGCACAGAGTGATGGTGTCAATCTGATCTCCAAGTGCTTGCCATGTCAGTCCTGAACGAACTGCTGCCTGCTCAACCGCTGCTGCTAGCGCCATAGATTTGGTAGTCCCCATCACTGTGTCTGGGTCACCAGCAGCAATGTCAAGAAACACCAGCGGCTGTCCCCGACCAGCAGCAAGTAGTACAGCAGCAGCAGCAGCAGAATCATCAGCCTCAGTCACCACCAACCCTGGTGCAGGAAGAAGCCCAGACGCTGACACGGCCTCACGGATCGGCATGCCCGGCTTCCCTCCCCATACCGCACCCACTGCAGATTCCATCATCTGCTGCCTCATGGGCAGTTTGGATGGGCGATCTACGCGATCAGTGCGACGCAGCACACGGCCTGGTTTGAACGCGCGAATGAACATCGACGCGTAGTAGGAGTCATCAATGAGTACGGGCCAGTGTCCTTGCCGGCTCCACTTGGAGACTTCATCGATCAGTGTGGTCAGATCTGGAACAAGCACCACTTGATTGACCACAGGAACTTGCAGACGTAACCGCAGGGCCGACTCGCCAGGTCGCACAAACCAAGGCAGTTGATTTGGATCTGACCCCTCAGGCTGCTGAGCCGACGCAGCGCCACCAAAGAGCACAAGGCTGAGCAGAATTCGCAGCATGTGATGAGCATACCGCTCCGTCGTGCTGATACCGTCCCCATTTATGCGACCGATTGCTCGAATCATCTCGATCGGAACCCTCCCATGTCACCCACTCTGGAATGAGTCCTCGCCGGTACGCACCGGACATGCAACCACCACGCTTGTCTCCGTAGGCGATGACCACCTGGTAGTTGACCCATCACTTCCATCGCCCATCCTCAAAGCGAGGTTCAGTGAGCGGACAGCGGTGGAGCCTGAAGCAATCCAGCGGGTGTTCATGACTTCACTGACCGAAGATCATCTGCGTGGCCTGGCAGTCTTCCCCACTGCTACCTGGTGGGCATTTGAATCGGAACTTGATGCTGCGCGAAGGGCTGTGGAGGATGATTTAGAAATGGCGCGCGAGCATCCAGAAGACGGCGGTGTCGAGACCTTACAAGCCATGAGAACACTGCTCCATCGCGTCGTGCCAGCTCCTGAGGAGCTCCTGCCCAATGTTGATCTATTCCCATCAATGGGCGTAACGCCAGGCAGTTGTGGACTACTTCTCGCTGAAAGCACACGCACGACATTGATTGCTGGTGACACCGTGGCAACCCGCGAGCACTTGGAAGCAGCGCAGGTGCTCCCGCACTGCTGGGACCGCGAGCAGGCCCAAGACTCATTCAAAGATGTCATAGAAATCGCAGACATCATTGTCCCTGGCCGAGACGATCTTCTGCTTAATCCAACACGCTGGTAAATAAACCACCTCCCAAAGAAACACCGGCAACCACGAGGTTGCCGGCGCATGCGTCTTGAGCCAACGGCTCGCAACACGAGGAGAGGGAATGGTCGAATCACGACGTCATCGTGATTCGACCGAAGGCTCCGAGCAGGGAGGCACACTGCTGCGGAGCGGGGGGTGCCGTCTATGCCACGCTGTGGTCCTTTCGACGGCTCCAGCACTCTCCCATTGATTTGCCCTGCGATCCAGCAAGCACTCTGCGGCCAACCAAACTTGCACTCCTCGATTCCGTTTGTATGGCCTGAGCCGATCTTCATTCCAAGAGATAGAGGTCATGGGCCCACCCCAGCCACCTGGACCCGCACCAATGAGCCCTCAGAGCCCCTCAACAACGACTCAAAGGGCATCCACACCAAGGGTCGTACAATCCAGCCGCCATGTCTGAGCATCTCGCCCTCTATGCAGGTTCTTTTGACCCACCCACCCGTGGCCATCTCGACGTCATTGGAAGGGCCCGGCGGCTATTCGATCGCATCGTGGTTGGTATTGGTGAAAACCCAGACAAGACACCCCTGCTCGCTACCCCAGATCGTCTACGGCTGATGAAGGACGCAGTGGAAACGATGATGCGCACACAGCCCGATGGAGCGCCGGTGGATGTAGCTTCCTATGCGGGCTTGACCGTCGACTACGCGCGTTCCATAAACGCTTCAGCGCTTCTTCGAGGCATTCGCAATGTCACAGATCTCGCGACAGAGTGTCAGTTGGCGATTGCCAATCGACAAGTGGCGGATATCGAGACTGTGTTTGTCATCACTGATGAACGCTACGGTTTCACCTCATCCAGTCTGATCCGTCAAATCGTAGAACTAGGTGGTGATGTTGAAAAGTTGCGTGACATCGTCCCAGATGCCGTGCTTGAACAACTTAGGGAATCACAGTCATGATTCGAACATTGTGCTGGATTGGGATCTCCGCAACCGCAGCTGGGTTGGTAGCTGGCGTTCTGGCCTCTATGTTCGGTTTTGAAGAATCCTCGAGTGTCATCGGCGGTGCCATTGGTGGTGGCATTGGTGGATGCATCGCTATGAAGAAAGCCGACAAGACAAACCCGAGGGAAGACGACTCATAGACATGCGATAGCAATCGCAGATCGGCCACGTCAGCGACCACTACTAGCAAACGAGGCCGGAAGCCCCCCACACTGCTTTGAAGTTGTCACCAAAGACAAAGTTCTCTTCGGGAAACTCCATGCCAGCCATGTTTTGATCAATGTGGCTGAACATCAGGTTGATGTGACCCAAGGTGCACCAAACGTCACCCTCGGCCGATGGGTCGTTAGTTCGTGCCTCCACCGTGCCCCGCGTCACCGCGCCACCAGTGTCAATGCGATCAATGGTGGCTGTATACCGCAGTGTCATGCCAGGGAGCAGATCACCCTCCAGCGTGGCCTTGGCGATCTTGGCCAGGATGACCTTCTCTCGAAAGTCGTTCACAGCCCCAACCAGAATCCCAGCGGTCTGTGCCATGCCCTCAATGATCAATGACGCTGGCATCAGCGGCACTGCCGGCTGATCTCCGGATGCCGGCAGATGATCATGAAGGTGATCTTCTGAAAGGCTGACGGTCTTGAGCGCCACAAGACGTTCACCCGGCTCATGGGTGACGATGCGATCAATCCACATCCACCTCATTGGTCGATTGCCAAGGGGCTCAGCCCCCGGACGCCTCCAGTTTGCGGCTGACAAAGTCGGTCAAGGACTGCACAGTGATGAGATCGCCGACCTTGACGACTTCACGGTCGGAATCAAATGCTGTGAAATCAACGTGTGGCATCCGTTCACGCAGCATGTCCATACCGGCATCGGTGAACTTGCCATCTTGAACCCACTCAGCGTTGTCCATGAAGTTCTCGGGGAAAAGTTCACCAGTCTCAATCTTGAACGGCTTGTCAGACGTCCCGAAAGTCTTCTCCAACCGGAAGACAATGTCAAGAAAGTCGATGGACTCAGCACCAAGATCCGCGGTCAAACTCGCGGTGGGGGTGATTTCATCCTCATCACATCCAAGGGCTTCTTCGAGCACCTCGGCCACTTTGCCGAAGATGTCTTCTTGTGTCATGAGCATGTCGTCTCCGCTTCCTGCTTGGCGGCATGAGCCGCATTCAATACCTGAACTGGACGCATGGTAAACCGACCCGAGATGGCCGTGTCGCCATCATTGGGGCCACCTTCCACGAATCCTGTCCCCCGACAGAGGTAGGTCCCTGAATCCTCCCCCTCTTCGATGTTCACTTCCACACGCAGGGCGTGCCCCGGCTTGACCATAGCGCCGTACTTGACGGCACGGACCTGACCCACCACTACTGGACCGGAGCCCTGAGACTCACAAAGGTGTCGAGCTGCCTGAACCATGGTTTCCAGCATCAGCACCCCTGGGAGAATTGGAAATCCCGGAAAATGATCCGCCAAATAGGGCTCCTTCGGATCGACCCGCTTTCGAGCAGAGATCCGATTGCCCTCAAGGCTCAGAATGTCGTCAAGGAAGGTGAATTGCATGGGCGTTCCAACAGCCGGGGATGGTACCCCCCAAGGCCAATCTCCGGTGGCGGAGAGGGCCGAAAACCACTATCCTGCCCGGCTCGATTGGCTACGACCATCCTTGGTTGCAGCTTACTGATTCCTCCAACTTCAACCATAGGACGGCAGGACAGGACATGGCCAGCACAGGCACCGTCATTCAGGTCATCGGATCAACCTTCGACGCGCAATTCCCCGAAGACGCGCTTCCAGACATCTACAACGCGGTCACCTCTGACCTCGATGTGGATGGAGAAAAAAGCACGCTCTACGGCGAGGTCAGCAAGCACCTCGGCGGTGGGCAAGTTCGTTGCGTTGCACTTGGTAGCACTGACGGACTGCGTCGTGGTCACCCCTGCGTCGATACTGGCGCGCCACTTTCGGTACCGGTCGGCGAAGAAGTTCTCGGGCGTGTATTCAATTTGCTTGGCGAGCCCATTGATGAACGGGGCCCGGTCAATAGTGATCGCCTACGTCCAATCCACCAACCGCCACCGAAACTTGATGATCTCAACCCAAAGACCGAGATCCTCGAAACCGGAATTAAGGTCGTCGATCTGCTCTGCCCATTTGTCCGTGGTGGCAAGATCGGCCTGTTCGGTGGCGCCGGCGTCGGCAAGACCGTCGTGATTCAGGAGATGATCGCGCGTGTAGCGCGTGGCTTTGGTGGCTACAGCGTGTTCTGTGGAGTCGGCGAACGAACGCGTGAGGGCAATGACCTTTGGCGCGAAATGCAGGAAGCCGAATACACCGACGCAGAAGGTAATACAGCACACGTCATCGACAAAGTGGCGATGGTTTTTGGTCAGATGAACGAGCCACCAGGTGCTCGTCTCCGTGTCGCCTTGTCTGGTTTGGCGATGGCAGAAGATTTCCGTGACAGTTCGGGCAAGGAAACGCTCATCTTCGTGGACAACATCTTCCGCTTTACGCAGGCTGGTTCGGAGGTGTCCGCACTGCTTGGACGTATGCCGTCCGCCGTGGGATACCAGCCAACCTTGTCCACTGAAATGGGTGAGTTGCAGGAACGCATCACCTCGACCAGTCGCGGTGCGATTACCTCAGTGCAGGCAATCTATGTGCCAGCAGATGACTTGACCGATCCGGCACCTGCCACTGCCTTCACGCACTTGGACGCATTCGTCGTGCTTGAACGTGGCATTGCAGAGAAGGGCATTTATCCCGCCGTCGATCCGCTGAACTCGTCATCTCGAATTCTCGATCCCCAGGTCCTTGGTGAACATCACTACCGGGTCGCCCGTGACGTGCAGCAGATTCTGCAGCGGTACAAGGACCTTCAGGACATCATCGCAATTCTTGGTGTAGATGAACTAGCAGAAGACGACAAGCTCGCAGTGAGCCGCGCTCGACGGATTGAACGCTTCCTCAGCCAGCCGTTCTACGTGGCAGAACAGTTCACTGGATTCCCTGGCATTACCACCTCTCTGGCCGACACCATCGATTCGTTCGAGCGTTTGGTCGCTGGTGAGGGTGATGACCTTCCAGAAAGTGCCTTCATGTATGTCGGCAACCTTGATGACGCCAAAGCCAAGGCCGAGAAGATGGCCGCAGAGGCTGCTGGCTGATCACGCCACTATGACACCTTGCTCAGGCGGGCCTCTTTGCAGGCCCGCCTGTTTTTTTGACCCCCGCACCTGCTGCTTACAGCACGCCTAGGGCGATCCGATCCGCTTGCCGCCTCGGCAGACCAATAGCCTCGGTGCATCACTTGTGGGCAACATCGCCTGCAGTATTCGCCCTGTTACCCTCCTCAATTGCTTGATTTGGAGACGACTGATGCGCCATGCCCTTATCTACGTTGCCGCCCTGACGGCTGGATTGACTGGATGTTCTGAAAAGCCTGCAGCGACCACCGCTCCAGCAAAGACTGCAGAAGCAGCCCCAGCACCGGTCAAGAAAAAGGTGGATGTCAGTACGTTGCCCGGCGCCCCTGCCAGCGGACAGGGTCAAGAGCTCGCAACTGGAGTGTTGGCTTGGAATCTCAAAGCAGGCGATGGCGCGCAGTTGCCTGTGACACCCACATCTGCAACCTTTCAGATTCGGGGCTGGACATCTGACGGCACACAGTGGTTCGGACAAGGCGACGCGTGGGACGAGTTGACGCTGCCCTCGACAGACACGGCTGCCTTTCCTGGATGGGGACATGCTGTCTCCGATATGCGAACTGGCGAGATGCGCAAAATCTGGATCAGTGGCACTGATCAAGATGCAGGCAACTGGCCTGTCCAAGCAGCTGATGGCACGTTGCCTGATCTTATTCTTGACATTGAACTAGTTGAGTTGTCTGACGAAGCGACAACAACGGACTACCCAGGCGCCCCAGTTGGTAACACTGTCGCCCAAGGCAGCGCAAATGGACTGCGCTGGTATGACCTGACAACGATAGATGGCCAAGCTGCAACCGCTGGAGAAGATGTACTGATGACGTGCACCGTCTGGTCCCTTGACGGAACAACTTGGCAAACCACAGGCACTTCACCCGTGCAAGTAACCCTTGATGAGTCGATCATGCCGGGCTTGCGGGCCGGGCTGACTGGCATGACACCTGGCAGCACGCGCAAGCTGATTGTTCCGCCATCACTGGGTGCTGGATTTATGCCCATGAGCGAACTTGATCCTGGGGCCACACTCGTCATGGATGTGACCTTTGTCGAGCGGCCGACCACAACTGTGTCTGCTGAACCCGCGACTAGCCCATAGCCCGCTTGGACCAATCCAACCTTGGAGATACTCATGTCACGCATGCTGCAGATCACACTGGTGATCGCGGTCTCGACGACCGCTGCCCTGTCCGCCGGGCTCGCCCCGCTGACTCCACAATCCCCGGAGGAACTCACAAGTCGTTTCAATGCCGCTCGAAACGCAGCCAATGAGCGTATTGAAGCCATCATCGCTATCCCGAATGACCAACGCACATTCGAGAACACCATTAACGCGATCGACGACATGCACGCGCACTTTGACCGAGATGGCAACATGCTCGCGTGGATGGCCTATGTGCACCCAGACTCCAATATGCGTGACGTCGCCCGCGGCATCGAACAAACATGGCAGAACTGGTATGTGGACCTAGGAAAGAACGAACCGCTGTATGAGGCCGTCCGCGCGTATACCGATACGAATCCAGAACTCAGTGGCGAGCAAGCCCGACTGCTCGAATTCGTCCTTCGTGATTACCGCCGCGCTGGTATGGATTTGACCCCCGAAGAACGAGCCGCACTCACTGCCATCGAAAAACGCATGAATGAACTGACCATCGAGTTTGATCGCAACATCCTTGATGATGACAGCAGGCTTTTGCTCAGTGCCGAAGAACTAAAAGGTATGCCGGAGGATTACATCGCCGGGCTGGAACGTGTCGGCGACATGTACAGCTTGGGCATGGACTACCCAACATCATTACCCGTGCTTGACCACTGCCCAAGCGCCGAAACACGGCAAAAGATGTGGCTGAGCAGACGCAACCGCGCCACAACTAACCATACTGTTCTGCAGGAGTTGATCAAACTCCGGGCCAGACAAGCACAATTGCTTGGCTATCAGCACGCCAGTGATTATGAAAATGAGATCCGCATGAGCGGCAATGCCCGCGTGGTTGAAGACTTCTATGCCAAGCTTCGACCGCTGCTTGCCAAGAAAGCAGCACAAGACTACGAGTTACTAGTCAAAGCCAAGCGTGAGGCTACCGGCGATGAAAAGGCCACCATCCATCCCTGGGACTTTGGCTATTGGATGGAACGTGTGCGTGAGCGTGACTACAACGTCGATTCAAATCTGGTGCGTGAGTACTTCCCCTTTGCTACGGTCCGCGATGGACTTTTTGAGATTACGCAACACCTTTACGGCCTTGAGTATCGAGCTATTGAGCCTCCAGCCGATGCCCCGCTATGGCACGAGGATGTCGAGTACTTCGAAGTCGTCGATCGCGAAACCGAAACGGTGCTTGGCGAATTCTTTATGGACATGTATCCACGCGAGGGGAAATACGGACATGCTGCTCAGTGGCCGATCGTTCCGCGCAAGCAATGGGCAGACAACTCAGTACAGCGCCCCGTCGCCGGACTGGTTTGCAACTTCCCTAAGCCACAGGGTGACCGGCCAAGCTTGCTCACTCATGACCAGACCGAGACTTTCTTCCATGAGTTTGGGCACTGTCTCCATACGCTGCTGACTGAGTCCAACACCGCTCGTTTCTCAGGCACCAGTGTGCAACGTGACTTTGTCGAAGCCCCAAGTCAAATGTTTGAGGCATGGGTCTGGAGCACAGAAACACTTCCACTTCTTAGTGGGCACTACGAAACAGGTGAGCCACTCCCTCGCGATCTGCTGGAACGCATGATTGCGGCAAAGACACTCTGCAGCGGCATGCTTGATCAAGCGCAGGTCTGGCTGGGATCGATTGATCAGGCCTATCACACCAGTGCCGATGGTGAAATCGACCAGGATGCTATTGCCATGGAATTGACCGAGGCTTGCACCATGTTTGACCCTGTGGAACAAACCTGCTTCCAATGCGCTTTTGGGCATCTCACCGGATATCAGGGTGGGTACTACGGCTATCTGTGGTCACGCGTATTTGCTGAAGACATGGCGCAAAGATTCAAGGGACTAGGCATGTTGTCGCCAGAGGCGGGGCGCTATTACCGCGACAAAGTGCTCGCGCGGGGTGGGACCGATGATGCCAGCACCCTGATTCGCGACTACCTCGGCCGTGAGCCGGACATGAGCGCTTACATTCGCAGCATTGGGCTGGAGCCAGGTGATTCGGCGAGCAGCAATCCGTGATGCAGCGGACTCCCGCCGAACGATGGCTACCAATGCTTGCCATCGTCATCGGCGCCCTGATCATCGGCTTTGCAGCCATTCTTTCAAAACTTGCCATGCGTGAAGGCATGGGCACGATGGCCGTTGCAACATGGCGCACCGGATTTTCGATACCCGTTTTCTGCACGCTTCTGTTGTTGACTCGCGCCAAAAGCACGACCGCTTCAGGCCGCTCAATATGGTGGCTACTTATTCCCGGAGTAGCCTTCGCGCTTGATCTGCTTACCTGGCATGCTGCATTTCAATACACCACTGCTGGCATGGCAACTCTGCTGGCCAATGTGTCAGTGATTCTTGTGGGAATCGGAGGTTGGTGGTTACTTGGAGAGCGAGTTGGCTGGCGGTGGTGGCTCGGCGCATTCCTCGCGCTGCTGGGCGTTGTCGGGCTGATGGCTGGATCAGAAGCCATCAGCAGCGCTCCAAGACCAGTACTGGGCAATGCTCTGGCCCTAATCACAGCTCTTTGCTACGCCTCCTACCTGCTGTCTGCGCGTGTTGTTCGCAGCGGCCATTCAACAATTGAGCTCATGACTGCAGTGGTTGTCATATCCACACTGGTACTCGCTATCGCAACGGTCATCAAAGGCGAGTCATGGACACCCCACAACAGCACCGGCTGGTGGTGGGTCATCCTGCTGGCCATTGGTCCTCAGATCACCGGTCAGGGACTCATCATCTGGGCAGTTGGACGGGTCCCCGCGGCACTGGTTGCCGTGGCGTTGTTGCTGCAGCCGGTTGGCACCGCCATCTGGGGTGACCTCTTTCTCAACGAGCCACTTCGCTGGACTGATGCGTTGCCGGGCGCACTTGTTCTAACTGGCATCGCCCTTGCTCGAATGGGATCAGGAACGAAATCTTCACTCAACGCCAGTAACTAGCAATCTCCCCAGCACTCACACGGATCGCCCCAACCACAATCGCAAGGATCGCCATCGCCACACTCACACGGATCGCCCCAGCCACACTCACATGGATCACCCGTACCACAGTCACATGGATCTGCATCGCCGCACAGACATGGGTCATGGTCCGGACAGTCTGGATGGCACTCGTCGTAATTGGGGGACGCTGGATCACATGGATCACACAGACAATCACCATCATCACAGCAGTACCGATCACAATTGAGGTAGATCGGCACGCCGTTCCACAAATACGTGCCGTCATCGCAGTACTGATCACCAACCCAGTAATCTGGAGCGCAGTTACCGAAGCAATCTGGAAGCTCGCCGTCATCACACGGGTTGTCTGCAGGATCCAGGATCCAGCCACTGCAGGCGCAGTAGTCGTAATCGGGACACGCTGAGTTGCAAGGATCGTAGGAATCACATTCGACGTTGCAAGGATCGAAGGAATCACAGTCGGTGTTGCATGGATCGGCACATGGGCACGGACCAAAATTGGCGATCACGACGAGTAAATCATTGATGTCAGTCGTGCCGTTACCGTCGATGTCGGCATTTGCAGTGCCGAATCCGCTGAGCAGTGCAAGCACATCGTTGATATCGATTACTTCATCGAAGTTACCGCCTGAATCCGCGAAGTTACCGGGGCAACTCTCCTGGCAATATGGATTGCATTGGCACAGAGCAACGTCCTCACCACAGGCGCAAGGATCAAAATTCGGGCAGGTATCGTCGCAGGGGTCGAAACTATCGCAGGAATCATCACAGGGATCCGCCCATCCGCATTCACATGGATCACCCCACCCACAGTCGCACGGGTCGCCGGTGCCGCAGTCACAGGGATCGCCGTCGCCACAATCACACGGGTCATAGCAATCCGCCGCTGGATTGCAGGGGTCATATCCAGCGCACTCTGGATTGCAATAAGGGTTGTAATCCCAGCACAGAGGATTGCACTCAAGTGGACCACCGAAGCAGTAGCACTCGTCGTAGTCTGGACACTCTGGATATAGACAGGGATCGTAATCAGGGCAATCCCAGTTACAGGGACCGCACTCATATAGGCAGGGGTCATAGTTGGTGCAGGCTGGATCACATGGGTCGCCGTAGCCACACTCACACGGATCGCCCCAGCCACAATCGCAAGGATCGCCATCGCCACACTCACATGGATCGCCCCAACCACACTCGCACGGGTCACCACCGCCACACTCACACGGATCAGCATCGCCGCACATACAGGGGTCGTATTCCCAGCAATCAGGGTCGCATGGATCACAGGGTTCACCTGCAAATGCAACTACTGGCGCCAGTAAAGCGATAACACACCACATACGACACATTGATGACAACTTCAGCATGGCTTCCCTCTCCTGCCCGAGTCAATCGGCTTACTCTGCATACGCACACCATCTTGATGGCATCAGATCCACAGGTCAAGCACAAATCACACATGCTGCCTACNGCTATGCAAGAGCGTCCATTTGATACCAGAGGCCCGCTTTGGGGCTCTTGCTTGCAGTTGGCCATTCCCCGCCAATCCACTGTTCACGCGCCACCAATCAAGGCTCAGGATTATTGGTGATCTGCCTCATTAGACACTGCCACTCTTTGCCCTTTGAGGATATGGTCAGTTCATGTCCACAAAAAACTTATCGCTACATTGCTGGTGCGTCGTGGTTGCGATGTGCGCCGCAGCAACAGCCTTTGCAGCGCCCCGCATGGAGTTCACCAATACATCCCATGACTTTGGAAACATCTGGGATGTCGTGACACTGCCGTGCAGTTTCAGTTTCACCAACACTGGCAACGAGCCGCTTGTCATTGAGAAAGTTGCCCCAGGTTGTGGATGTACCACCACCACACTGACGAAAACGATTTACAACCCCGGCGAAATCGGCACCATCGATACGACATTCAAACCAAACGCCACCGGTCAGTTGCGCAAAATCGTCACGGTACTTAGCAATGACCCAAAGAGCCCTACTGCCAAACTGACATTGACCGCCAATGTGACGGCATTTGTTGAACCATCACAACGTGTCGTCAGACTCCCTCGGGTCGAACATGGTGTTGGAGCTGAATCTGTCATTCGATTCACTCCCGCCAAACCTGGGTTCACTTTTAGTCCAACGGTGCGTGTGCATGGCGCAAGTGCGAAGTATGTGAGCGCGACGTTAATCCCTCCGGCTCATGGGGCGACCTCGGAAGCACGCTCATTTAAAATTGCGCTTTCTCCGGAAGCCCCATGGGGCGATGTGCAGGCCTTCATTACTGTCCAGGGACAAGGCGCCGCAGACCACACACTTCCACAACGCCCGCATGAAATCAAAGTGCCCGTGCTTGGATCAGTACAGGGCACATTGCGTGCCAATACGACCTTGTTCTCACTCGGAGGGATCGAGCCCGGTGGCTCGTTTGAAAAACGCATTCGACTGAGTCGCCGTGACGGTTTGCCGTTCAATATCCTGGACTCAAAAGTCTCGATGCGCTTTCAGGGGGCGGCCTTCATGATGGTGCCGCTGCCTAGTGGCGGCTATGAACTTGTCCTCAGCGGCGACTCTGGGGACTACCTCGGAAGCCTTGGTGGGACCATTTTGGTGCGAACAGATGTGCCGGGCGAGGAAGTGCTGCGCTTTCGAGTCGCCGGTTCTGTTCGCCACCCCAAGTGACCTAAGCCTAGATCCACTTCCGCCAGCGGAACACACCCAGCATGATGATCACTACGGCGGCGCACCCGATGATGAACCACATGAAAGAGTTGGAGTCATCCATGCCGGGCAGAGACTTATTGAAGTTCATGCCGAATAAGCCCGTAAGAAACGACAAGGGAATGAAAATCGTCGCGATGATGGTCAGCACCTTCATCACTTCATTCATCTTCTGATTGAGTTCTTGTTGATAAACCGCAAGCAGGCCCGCGGTTGCTTCGCGGTAGATTTCGATGGTATCGGCAAGATGCCGACAGTGATCGTGTACGTCTCGAAGATAGGTCTTGGTCTCGTCAGTGATCATGGGGAGCCGAGCTGTGCAGATCGTGTGCAATAAGTCACGCATCGGCCACACCTCGCGTCGCATCACCAATAACGCCCGCTTGATCTCGTGCACTTCATCTGCGGCTTGCTCACCCTGATCTGTATTCATCAGCCGATCCAACAGATCTAGTCGCTCGCCGACGTCCTGTAGCGCAGGGAAGATCTCGTCCACGATTCGATCGAGCAAACAGTAGAAGAGGAAGTCCGTGCCGCTCTGGCGCAAACGACTGCCCGCATCTTCCAGACGAGTCTCAATCGAATGCCAGAGATCAGGGTCAAACTGATGAAATGAGATCACTTGTCCTTGGCCAACGAACATGCTGACTTGCTGACTACGCAACTGACCATCCGCAGCATCAACCGAGCGTGTCGTGATAAACAGATACGGATACTCAGAAAACTCGGCGTACTCATCGACCTTTGGTCTCTGTGGAATATGAATGAGGTCTTCAATTGCCAGCGGGTGTAGGTGATAACGCTCGCCAATGGCCTGCAAAAGAAAATGGGGAGGATCACCGACGACATTGAGCCATCGCACCACCCCAAAACTCGGAGTGGGCAACTCAAAGAATGCATGGACATCATGGATCTCAGTTCGCTCAATACCATCCGGGCCATAGTCGATGCATGTGACAATGGCGGGACTCAGCGAGTCATCGGGTGCGGGCGGACGATCCATCGCGCCAGCTGCTTCTGGATAGCCCGCTGATTCTTCATAGGATTCCAGCTGGCCGCCATGATCCATCGACTCAACATCCGGCCGCCCCACCTCTGGCCCCGGCGGGTCAATGCCCAGACCGTTGTCGCTGTTTACAAAGTCACCCATGCATCGGATCGTACTATGCCAGCGAGGTGATGATGAAGAAGCGCACTACATGCATCCTGATTGGCATCACTACTGCCCTGTTTGCCCTTGGTCTGGGCGCTTGGTGGCTGGCCGGCCTGACACCGTCGTGGTACGCCCCCGTTGAGCCCGATGACCCCGCCGCCATCGCGATTGGCCAGACAGCTGAGTACCGGCTCGTGGAGGAGTTCCAGAAGATCAGGCCACCGGATGATGTCTGGCGTTTACGTATTCCCGAAGATGCCATCAACGCCTGGCTTGCCACCCGCCTCCCCCAGTGGCTAGACGGGCAAGGTATGTCATGGCCAGATGGGCTCGGCACACCGCAGGTGCACATCGCCCCATCTGGCATCGTCATCGGCGTGCCTAATTCTTCAGTTGGGGGACGAATGACCACACTACGGCTCAAGCCAAAAATTGTTGGCAATCAACTTCATTGCGCAGTGTCTGCGGGAGTGGGCCGGCTACCAATTCCTATAGCAATAGTTGGAATTGATGTAGAGCTCGACGAATCATCGAATTCTGAAGACCCACTGCGCTATCTCCAGAAACTGCTTAATGGCCACAGTATTGATGCCCTTATTCCATTGGTGGATCGCCGCATCGTGACCATTCAAGCTGTTGATCTCGAAAATGAATCGATGATTGTCAAAGCTGCCACTTCGCTGACAAAACCCTAATCGGAGGGGCTGCGGTACGAGGCCAGGCCTTGCAGACGAACATCGGCCAATATCTTTGCCCTAAAAGTCACCTCGTGGACTCCTCCATTTGGCAGTGCGCCCTACCGCTGCCCCCCGCTACTATGTTGCATCCGGCCGCGCAACATGGTGTTGAGCGGCACTTGACGGTATCCGTAGACGATCATGCCCACCTGCACTATCAATAATGTGACCTGTGATTTTGAGGAAGGCCAGACCATCCTTGAAGTTGCGCAGGCCAATGATCTTGAGATTCCGCACTACTGCTGGCATCCAGGTCTTTCAGTTGTGGCGTCATGTCGTATCTGTCTGGCAGAGGTCGCCGCTCCCAATCCTCGGAACGACGGGAAGATCGAAACCATCCCAAAGCTGCTTCCAGCATGCCAAACACCCGCAGGAGATGGCCATGTCATCACGACTACGAGTGAGAAGGCTGTCCAGAGCCAACACTCCGTCATGGAGTTGTTGCTGATCAATCACCCGGTCGACTGCCCCGTCTGCGATCAAGCCGGCGAATGTGGTCTGCAGGACTATGCCTACCGGTACGGACATGCCGGAAGTCGATTTCAAGAAGACAAAATCAAGCAGCCCAAGAAGGACATCGGTCCGCATGTGCTGCTCTACAGCGACCGCTGCATCATGTGTACACGCTGCGTGCGCTTTACGGAAGAAATCACTGGCACCAGCGAACTCATGATCGATGGCCGGGGCGCCATTGAGTCAATCGATGTCTTCCCCGGACGGGCACTTGACAATCCAATGAGCGGCAATGTGGTAGATCTTTGTCCGGTTGGTGCTTTACTGGACAAGGATTTCCTCTTTACACAGAGGGTCTGGTACCTCAAATCAACCCCGTCCATTGACGGATTGACTGCCTCTGGTGACAACATCTTCGTTGAACACAATGCTGGCGAGGTCTACCGAATCAAACCACGTCAGAACATGGACATTAATCGGTGGTGGATCACCGATGAAGTCCGCCAGGGCTGGCGCTTCATCCAAGCGGAAGATCGGTTGTTGATGCCTGTTATCGCAGATAGCAATGCATTTGCACGTGACTCCGCAGATGAGGCGTGGGATGTCGCTGAAAGTGCTGCACTCAATGGCCTGCAACAGGCTGCGCATCTCGCGACCATGGTGAGTCCGATGCTCTCGTGTGAGGACGCCTGGCATGTCGCCAATCTCGCGCGTGCAATTGACCCGCAAGCAGTTCTTGGTGTTGGCCCAGTTCCCTATGACGGTGATGACCAAACGATGCAAGATGGTTTTGTCATTCGCGCCGAGAAGGCGCCCAACACGCGAGGTGTCCGCCGCGTACTCGAATCATTCGGCGGCCCTGTTCTTGAGGCTTCTGGATTTGAGGCAGCATTGCGAAAGGACGACTCCATTGTTGGTGTGCTGCTCACAGGCAACTACCCGAGCCAGTGGGTCACACCACAGTTCCGTGAAGCCATTGGCGAGGGGCGATTTGTCGTCATGCTTGACACGCTCCCAAACAGCTTGACCGAGCGAAGCAATGTCCTCCTTCCTGCAGCGACCTGGATGGAGAAATCTGGAACCTTTGAGAATGCCGATCATCGGCTTCAAAGCTTCCAACAAGCCGTCCATCCTGCCAAGTGGTGCAAAAGTGAAGCACAGATAGCCATGGATCTGCTCTCCCAATTGCGAGGCGAAAAACCTTCGGTCTACTGTGATGCACAGACTCGAGTTGCAATGGCCGAGGCTGGCTTGCCTGAAATGCTGCACGATGTCAAACATCCACGCCAAGAGGATGTGCAAACCGACAGCGACATGCATCTCATCGTGCTCTAGCTCTTCTGAGCGAATGTCTCAATCCTTGACGGCACATCCTGCATCAGCGCGTGATATACGGCGCTACTGATATCAGTGCCGCAGGCAAAGCGGCCAAAATGCTTAGCAGCATCGACATCACACCAAAACAGAGAAACTCCGCTGCTGATGTCGAGCCGCCTGGGGCCGCCAGATACGCTGCGAGGCCTGCAAGTAGGCCAATGAAACCCACAAGAAGACTGCGCAAAACAACGCGTTCGGCGTCCCAGCCACCTACACGCAGCAGGAACAAGGTCGAGGCACCTACAAAAACAGCCGCAATCATGGCTGCTGGCTGACCAGTCATAGCGGCATCACTCCATGCTGCAAGGATCAGCGCGAGATACCAACCAAAACAGGCCGCCCACCCGATCGAGCTCGCGCGGCGTGTACGGGTCGCCGGAACCTCGGTCAGCACAGAGGAGGGCGACACCAGCGGCGCGAGGTCGACTCGGGGAGCAGCCATAGCCCCGCCATCGACCCACCAGACTGCCGACTTCGCTCAACCCTTTCATATAGACCAAAAAACCAAGAAACCCCCTGTCAAGATGACCCTAGGGGCAGATTGCATCGAGCGATATCGCTAGTGAATCTGCCAATTCTCACTCATCGCCGCAGCGAGGTCATCGTTTTCTGAGTAATCAACAGGCACATCGATGAGCGTAGGACCAGGGGTTGCCAGGCCCTGTCGAATCAGTGATGCCAGTTCGTCAGCAGTTTGCACACGCAAACCAGTGGCCCCAAAGGATTCCGCCAACTGAACAATGTCAGGCTCTCCAAAATGAATGCCAAAGTCACGACCGTACTTCTTGCGTTGCTGGAAGGCGACCATGTCAAACGTCCCGTCGCGCCACACTAAATGAGTGAAGTTGCATCCCAAACGAACCGCTGTTTCTAATTCCTGAATTGAAAACAGCAAGCCACCATCACCTGACATTGAGATCACAGGCGTATTCGGACGTGCAATGCAAGTGGCAATGGCCCAAGGCAACGCAACGCCGAGCGTTTGCTGGCCATTGCTAAACAAGAGATGGCGCGGTTCATAGCATCGGTAATGTCGGCCAAGCCAGATGTAGTGAGAGCCCACATCACACACCACCGTCGTGTGTGGGTCTTCATCCGCAACCTCCTGTATCTGCCGCACGACATTGAGTGGATGTGCAGGGAAGTCATCATGTGATGACGATGAGGCATCTAGGTCTACCAAGGCCTCTTGTAGAGCTGTGATGCCAGGGCGATCCTGCACTGCAGGCATCTCAGGCAGCGCCTCCTTGAGCGCCAAGACATTGGCCTCAAGATCTCCTAACAACTGAAGAGCGGGACGATAGTCTTGGATGGGGTCTGCCGGACGTGGTGACACATGAATCAATGTGGCCTTGGAATCCTTATTCCAAAGCGACGGATCGTATTCCACTTCCTCAAATCCGATCGCCAAAATGACATCTGCATTGGCCAGCGCTACATCTCCTGGCTGATTGTGAAACAAGCCCACTCGACCGAGATAGCAATGCCGCCGATCGCGCGGGACGATACCTGCTGCTTCCCAGGTATTGACCACCGGCAATGGTCGCTCTTCCAATAGATCGCGGATTGCCGCAGCGGCACCCGACTGAACACAAGTGGCGCCCGCCAACACAACCGGACAGGAAGCTTTGGCAACCACATCTGCGACCGCTGCAACATCTGCATCGCTCGCTCTGCCAAGTGGCGGCGTGCATGCTGGGATTGGCGACCCATGGGCCTCATTCAGCATGACGTTGTAGGGAAGACTGAGGTAGGACGCACCCATTGGTGGGGTCAACGATTTCTGGATGGCCGTCGCAACCTGTTCCGCAACGGAGTCTGCATCCTCGACTTCAGACGCATACGTCGTCACCGGCGCCATAAGCCCAACATTATCCATTGCCTGATGCGTTCGCTCGTGCAGTTGTCTTTGCGGGACATTGCCAGTCAGACACAACACTGGGTCACCCTCGGTAGTGGCTGTAATCAGTGGCGTGCCATAGTTGGAAGTCCCAGGTCCAGAGGTGCCAATACACAAGCCCGGGCGCTCGGTCAACCGGCCAATCGCGGCCGCGATGAACCCTGCATTTTGTTCGTGCCGACAAACCACCAACTCAATTGAAGAGTCCGCCAACGCTTCGAAGACAGGGTCGATCTTGGCCCCAGGAATGCCGAAGCAGTGCGTGAAGCCCGCATCCTCCAAACACTGCACCAACAACTCGGCGCCATTTGGGCCATCAAATGTTTTCTTGAACATCAATCCATCCTTCAAGCCGATTGACTATGAGTCGAGAACCCCGCGGCGGATCATAGGAGATCACATATGTCCCTGATAGCGACAACCACATCCACGATTGACCCTGCGTGGATTGCTGGCGCTGGCTGGCTGGCATTGCGATTAAGCGTTGCCTGGCTCTTCCTCTGGCCGCTGCCCGGACTACTGAAGGACTGGAGCACAACGGTCGCAACAACCAGTTTGGTCTTTCCACTACCCACACTCACAACATTCTTTGGCCTGCTCGTGATGCCACTTGGTGCGATCTCGGTCGCCTTGGGCGTCTATGGCCGCATCGGCGCCGCATTGCTCGCGGCCTATTGCATTGGCGGCGCCTTTGTGCACATGGCCTTAGCCCGCCAATCACAGTCGCTGATCAACGAGCTCACGATTCCACAGGATCAACACGCCACTGCACAAAAGGCCGCTGATATCGGCGCTGTTGGCAACATCACAAGTGCTTGGAAGAACTGGACCGTAGCCGGAAGTTGCATTTTCATGGCATTGGTTGGCACTGGGCAGTGGAGCCTACTTAACCTCTTTGCCAAACACACTCCCTAAGTCATCAGGAATCACAAGGGCATCGAACCAATGACAACGACCTACGAACAAGGCATGTCCATGCTGCGCAGTCACTTTGGCGATCGGGCTGATGCCATGGTCGAGAAACTTGGCAAGATCAGCTCAGACTTCGCTGACATCAATGTGACCTTCCCATTTGGACAGTTGTATCAACGCTCCGTACTTGACCAAAAAACACGCGAGTTACTTGCCATCGCAGCGATCACCTGCCTGGGAGCCGGCACTCCGCAGTTGCGCTTGCACGCCTACGGCGCTATGAATGTTGGCGCGACCAAAGACGAGATCTTTGAGGTCATTATTCAAATGATTGCCTATGCAGGCTTCCCCTTCGCCACCAATGCATTGATCGCAGCCTCTGAGGGTATTGATGATTGGGAACATGAACAAGACTGAACTTCCAACTGCGAAGACCGATTTGCAGAATGAGCTGTGGCATATCGTCCACTCAGACAACCCTGCGGAACGCATGCATCAGGGGCATCCCAATTACATGTGAAGTGTTGGGTCAATGAACTGAACACTTGTGTGTCAATGGGCAAGTTGTTCAAACAACACAGCCATCCGCATCGCTACTGAGCAAGTCACCTGACGCAGAATCACACTGCGCGAGCCATCTGCAACATCCGGCGTAAGCTCCAAGCCACGGTTGATTGGCCCTGGATGCATGATGCAAGCATGCTCTGGCATACGCTTGGCACGCTCCGCATTCATACCAAAGTGCGCTGCGTAGTCCGAGGTAATGTTGGCCCCTCGCTCAAACTGCACTCGAAGCATCATCGCTGCATCTAAGTGCGGCAATGCCGCATCAAGATCATGGGACACATGCAATACAGACTGACCATCAGAATCATGGCCCGTCAGCTCCGTCATGGACCCTGGCACCATCGCCGGAGGCCCTATGAAGACCACATCAGCGCCGAGAGTGGTCAGCGCATACGCTGCAGATCTAGCTACCCGACTGTGCGCAATGTCCCCGACGATACCGATGGTCCGCCCCTCCAAATCCGTCGTGCCAAGATGCTGAGTCAATGCCATCGTGTCGAGCAGTCCCTGTGTGGGATGTTCACTGCGACCATCGCCTGCATTGATAACTGGCACATCAACATGCTGAGCGAGCAGATGCGCCCCGCCACTGGCAGACGTCCGCAATACGATGGCTGATACACCCATCGCCTCAATATTTCTCCCAGTATCGACCAAGGTTTCGCCCTTACTCGCACTGCTGGTTGACCCGAGAAGATCGATAGTGGTCGCTCCCAGCCTCTGGGCTGCGACGCTGAATGACACTCGAGTCCGGGTGGAATTCTCAAGAAACAGATTGGCGATGATGTGGCCCTGCAAGTCATCATGCGGCGATGCCTGACCCTTGACCACAGGAAGATATGACTCCGCCGCCTCAAGTAGGCCGAGGATTCGTGACTTGGGCATATCGCGAAGCCCAAGTAAATGACGTGTGGTCGTACGAGTATCCATCCGGGTGCACATTGTACGCCGGAACAACCAGATGAGACGACACTCAATCAGCCGAAGTTGGCAAGCAGAAGCAGTAGATCATCGACGCCGACATCCCCACTGCCGTCGAGGTCCGCAGAGCACCCATCACAGGGGCCCCACTGCGAGAGCAGGATCAGCAGGTCGTCTACCCCAACCACACCATCTCCATTGATGTCGCCGGGGACATCAGTGACTGGATCAAGCTCAATCGTTGTCGAGTCCATGATCACTGGGGGTGACATGCCTCGAGCTACATAGGCATCCCATGCTTCCTGGCCATTGTTGTCAGTCGTATTGGCATCACGCAGAAACTCCATGAACTCCTTCGTTGTGGTCTGGAAGTACATGGTGACAACAGCGGTTTCAGATCCCGCAGGAATTTCATAGGCCGTGTCCGACCAATGCTGGCCGTCTGCATAAGTAGCGCCAACTGGCGCAGCTCCGATAGCCTCGAATGCCGCATTGGTAAAGCCAACCGGTGGAATGCGATTGTCGATGACGAACTGATCACATAACACCAAGTGATATGACTCACCGGCATCCACGCCGGTCAGATCCGACACTTCCTGCGAGACACCAAGGCGGGCTTCCCAGACCTGTGTACTTGCTGCATCCAATTCAGCAGTGAGCCAGTCGTAGGCCCCATGCTCCTCAACAATATCACCAGTTGAATTGAGATACTGCACATTGAGCCACATGCGACGACCTTCGGGCATGCCTGTTGGGAGCTTGTGCCCCGACCAGTTTGTGACACGAATGTCTAATTGCGCCTCGTTCTGCTCAACATCCATATCACTAGCTGCAGCCAAGAGATCCGCTGTCCTTTGCATGGACATATTGACTACATCGTCAGTCAAGCCTGTATAGGTCGGGTCCCAAAGGTCATGTACTGCGCCAATTACCCAAGTATTACCGCCGGCAAAGGAGTGCACATCGATGTCGGGCCTGGTGCCGATGTCTGGCAGATACCAGAATGCGCAATTGGCGCCATAGGTCTTAGGCATGTGACAATCTTGGCACGACTTCATCACCCCATCTGGGTGACCATTGCCTCCAAACCGCCCGTCTGGAAAGTACACCCCTGTGTCCGCAAAATCACTGTGCAGCCACTCGCTGTAAGTGCGCTGCTCAGGGAACATGTGATACACATCTTGCGTTGGATGGGGCGCATCCATTGATGTCACATCGTACTTCTGCTCTGCTTCATTCCATGTGAAGACCGGATTGCCCAAATCATGACACGGGGCGCAAAATGATGCCTCTGAGTGATGAGGTGAGTGCCAGATCTGCGATGCACCATGCATGTTGATGCCAACATCATCGAGCGGACCACGTCGATCATCGATTGGATCAAAGATGAACCGACCATTGCCAGGGTGCGCAGGATCGGGATAGGTTCCCGCATCTACCAAGGCCTGAAGAATGTCTGCATCCTGCGCTGGATTTTCTGCACTAAAGATTGGGTCAACCATGCGGTGACAGAAACTACAGCCGATGCCATCTGTGTCGTCAGGTTGCCACAGATCATCAAGATCCCCCGTTGTGCTCCGTCCACTGCCCCAGCCCATAGGGGCATGACAACGAATGCAGTACTCCCCAGCGCCATTGGCATCCTGATTGGCAATCGATACTGCTGCGCGCCACACTGGATCACGCGCTGACTGAGCCATCATGCTTCCGGCATAGTTGATGTACGGTGAGGTGATCTCATCTGGATTGTCGTCATCTTCAAACTGGTGACAATTCAAGCAGGACAGGCTTGAGACTTCAAAGGCCTGAAAGCCGTCGGGGAGGGGCTGCGTGCCGGGCTGAAAAAAGTCGGCGGTGGTGGTCGGCAACTGGACCTGATCAGCCTGAATAGGGCTGATGGCCAGGAGCACAACGCATCCAGCAATCCACATCATCTTTTGCATCAGTGAGAATTTCCGACCCGTGATCTCTACTATCGACCCTTGAAGTAGCCCGATGAAGTCCGATCCAGCCCCTCAGCCTACTTTCACCCATGAGTTCGTCCAAGCCCTCTCTCCGGATCCGGGCCAAACCGATAGACTCACACCCGCACCATGCCACGCCTCACCTTGATCTTGGGCCTGATCGCTGTTTTTGGGTCGCTCATCGGCTGTTCTGGGGCCCAAGGGCCTGAGGTCGTTCACATCCCGGCTGGACAATATGAAGCCGCCTTTTCTACCGCTGTGGAATTGGTCCGGGATCGAGGCTGGGAGCCTGAATTCATGGACCCCCGCAGCGGTGTGATCGAAACAGCCCCCGTCCAGGCCGGCTCACTGCTGGAGCCATGGCATCTCAATACCGACGATACAGGGGCCATGCTGGCATACACCGTGTCGAAAAACAGGACCCGAGCACGCCTGGAGTTCCGTCCAGCTGGCACAGAAGCGTTGGCCACCTCTGAACCAGAGGAAATCAGCGAAGCGGATTATCTCGGCCTTGCCCCATCAGTTGACCTTGCAAAGACCTCGATGCCACTGGATCTGCGGGCCTGGGTCTATACCGAGCGAGGCGTGACCCCCAATCGAATGGTCAGTCACTGGACCGGAAGAATCATGGCCAAGCCTCGACAGGTGCCGGATGACCCGCAATGGGAAACGCCCCCCAGCGGCCCCATGTGGATACCTGCGGACCGAGATCGACATGCTGAACGCCTCTTATTGGCCGATATTCAGCGTTCGCTGCAATCCGCACAGCCGATGCAATCGACCACCACAGCACAAGCACAGACCCCGGATTCTGCCCCCTGAGGCCGCAAGCAACGATGCATGGCACTTACAGGCGGATTTTCCAGCGACAACCGGCTGCCCTCTCACTGCTGACCTCTTGCCCAATACAAGGCTGGTGGTAGGCTGGGGGGTGCTCAATTTTGTGAGCGAGGGCATTTTGCATGAGAGTTCTTCTGTCCTTCATTCTGGCAGCATCGCTTTCGGATTGGTCTGTCGCGGACTACCGAGACTGGTGTGAACTTGATGAACTGATTGAACGCATTGGAGAGGATGCGGTGCCAACCGGCGACGGTGTCATTTGCGCTCAAATTGAAGCGCCTGCAGATGGCAACTACATCCCCGATGAAAGCATGACCGATTTCTCAGACAACTTCATCTGGAAACGCTCCGGCAGTAGTGGGCCCTCATCCCATGCGACGAATGTCGCACGCAAGTTCTACGGGAACGAGCAAAGCCTCGCCCCCGATGTTTGGCTCGTGAATTGCTGGGAAGTCAACGACTGGCTGCAAAATGGATTCTTGCGTGTCGCGCAAGGAAGTTCCAACCCCCCAGACTATCAAGGCCTTGGCATCATCAAAGTCTGGAACCACTCCTGGGTCGGCACCTTCAACAACATCAATTCTGACCAGGATGCCCTGCGACGCGTTGACTGGGTTGTTGAGACGGATCAAAACAGCCCAACGGTCTGCGTTGGAGTCAATAATGGAAATCAAACGCAGGCTCTGCTGAGTTATGCGTGGAATGTCATCAGTGTTGGGCGACGAGATGGCGCTCACGCATGGTCTGATGTGCCTGATCCCTACGAAGGCGCAGGACGCATGAACCCGGTCATCACCGGCACGCTGTATACAACTAGTGAGGCTACGCCAACAGTCTCCGCCACAGCAGCAATGCTTATTGAAACCGCCCGAGACATAAACGAGGATCTTGGCGAAGCGTCAGAAACCATCAAAGCCGTGATGCTCGCTGCCGCATCGCACGAGCCTGCATCTTCCAATGACCCAGAGTGGACCAATCAAGCAATCGAATCGGGCCCAGACCGCGGCTGGACGAATCGCCCTCTTGATGAAACCTTCGGAGCCGGACACCTTGATGTGAATCGGGCTCATCAGATTTTGACCGCGGGCCGAACGCCCGCCGCGATCGGCAGTGACAGCCCGCCACTGGCTACAACCCATGGCTGGGATTTGTCTCCAGTTCCCGCTGGCGCAGACATGACCTGGCTGTTTGTACTGCCCGATGGTGCAAGTGAGTTATCAATCATCGCTACCTGGAATCGGCAGGTCAGTACGAACCTGAGTGGTTGGTCAGTCGCTGATATGGATCTTGAATTGCTTGCCTACGACAACGGCGTAGAGACTCCGCTGCTTGGTGATGACCTCGCCTTTGGCCGCGGCAATGTGCTCAGCGTCAGCGCTGTGGACAATGTGGAGCACCTCTATCTCGGCGACCTGATGCCTGGCACCTATGTGCTTCGATGCAGTCGACATGACGGGGGCAGCAGCCCTGCGGATGTCGCTGTGGCGTGGTGGAGCAGTGATGAGGTTGGCGGGCTCTTTGGTGACTTCGACGGCGATGGCTTGGTCACAGTCAACGACCTACTGCAACTGATCGCAGCCTTTGGGCCATGTGAAGATTGCATCGAAGATCTAGATGGTGATGGAAACGTCGGCGTCAATGATTTGCTTGCCCTGCTTGGGGCATGGTCATGATGGTCTTGGCAACGTCCCTGCTTGCTGCAGCAGTGGGCGGATTCCCCTCTTATTTCAGTTGGTGTGACTGGGATGTGCTCGCCGAGCGCATTGGCGTCGATGATGTGCCAACAGGCGAAGATGTGATGGTCGGTCAGGTCGAGGCAGAACAGAATGGCAACTACATGCCCGATGAGAGTCTGAGCGATTTTTCAAAAAAGTTCATCTTGGAACGCTCCGGCAGTAGTGGGCCCTCATCCCATGCCACAAATGTCGCACGCAAGTTTTACGGCAACGAGGAAAGCCTGGCGCCTGGTGTTTGGCTCGTGAATTGCTGGGAAGTCAACGATTGGCTGCAAAACGGATTTCTACATGCAGGCCAAGGATCTGCTAACCCCCCCGAGTACACAGGCTTTGGAAACATCAAAGTATGGAACCACTCTTGGGTTGGATCTCTGGGCCAAAGCACCGATCGCGATGCGCTCCGGCGTATCGATTGGGTCATTGAAAAAGACGAAAATCAGCCTGTCGTCTGTGTCGGGCTCAACAATGGATCGACCCCACAGCCGCTGCTTAGTTGGAGTTACAACACCATCGCAGTGGGTCGACTGGATGGGGATCACGCGATCGATGCGCCCTCTGGAGGTATTGATGGCATGCATCGCCATGCCTGCGACATCGTGGGGCCTCAGTTCACCACAAGCGAAGCGTGCGCCGTAGTCGCTGCATCGGCAGCCATGCTGGTTGAGCAATCAGGACTCGATATAGAAGATCTTCCCGCAGAGGTTGTCAAAGCCATCATGATGGCCGCCGCTGATCACCGGGGTCCTGCAGACGGGTCCGGCACGCCATGGGGCAACAATGCTGACTCCAGCGGAGCGCGTCGGGGTCGTGCTTCTGAGCCACTTGATCCAGTCATGGGCGCAGGTCAGATCAACGTCAATCGCGCGCATCTGGTCATGGGTGGTGGAGACCAACCCGGTGGAGCCGACCCAGCAACAGCCCCCGCCGTAACTACTGCTGGCTGGGCCTTCGAGGATATGGCGCCTGGTGATGATCGATACTGGTTGGTAGAAGCAACGGGGCACATTGACACGATGTCGGTCCTGTTGACATGGAACCGAACAGTGGCCGACAGTTTTACGTCGTTCACACTGGCCGATCTCGATCTGGAACTCTTGCGCATTGACCCTGATAGTGGAATCCCGATGTCGCTGGTCGGTGACCCCGGCATCCCCGTCTTTAGCGAGGGCACGGTGCGGAGTGTGGCCGTTGATGACAACGTCGAACATCTCTATCTCAAAGGGCTCGCCCCCGGCCGGTACTTGTTACAGATCACTCGGACCGATGATGATGGACAGGCAGAGGCTGCGATCGCTTGGCATATGGACGACCCAGTCGTCGATCCTGATCTGTCTCATGACGGCGTGGTTGATGTGCCAGATCTGCTCGGCCTCTTGACACATTGGGGCCCCTGTGATCTCTGTCGAGCTGATTTGGAAGGCAGTGGCGTAGTTGATCTTCAAGATCTCATACTGCTTCTGAACACTTGGACCCCCTAAATCCAGTGGCGTAGTAGGTGATCAGCTTGAGAACTGATGCACCGAGCACCAAGAAGACAGTGTTGGCCCCCTGCTAGCATCTCGCCCATGCGCCGCGCCCGACTCGGGTCCTATCTTCTGCTCGCTGCCGTGTTGGCTGGATTCGCAGTCTTTCTGCTCTATCCAATCTGGTTGACGGTTGCTGTTGGGTTTGAGTCCGATCAGGGCGGCTTCACGCTGCACCATGTCATTGAGGTCTTGGACGATCCGGCCACACGGGACGGTCTACTCAACGCCCTTGGTATTGCAGTGTGGACCACCATGCTCTCGCTGGTGATTTCTATTCCCTTAGCACTGGTCTCAGTGAAGTGTGACTTTCCTGGCAAAGCCATTTTCAACGCCCTGATTCTCGTGCCACTGATTTTGCCGCCCTTTGTCGGCGCGATTGGTTTACATCACCTCCTTGGTCGCCATGGTGCTATCAACCAATTGTTGATGGACTGGGGTTTTATTTCACAGGGAGTGGACTTCATTGGCCAAGGCGGCTTCTGGGCCATTGTCCTCATTGAAGCGCTGCATCTATATCCAATCATCTACCTCAATGCGTCTGCCGCTTTGGCCAATCTGGATCCCGCGCTTGAAGAAGCTGCCGCTGGCCTTGGCGCATCTGCTTGGAGAAGACTGCGACAAATTGTGCTCCCCTTGATTCGACCTGGCCTGTTTGCGGGCGGGACGATTGTGTTCATTTGGTCATTTACCGAATTGGGCACGCCATTGATGTTTGACTATCAGCAGGTCACGCCGGTGCAAATCTTCAACGGCATTAAGGAAATGGATGCCTCGCGCCAACCGTATGCGCTCACGGCTGTGCTCCTTATCGTGGCCGCTGGCACCTATGTGATTGGCAAGGTGCTGCTCGGCGGCAAGGCCGCGACGATGTACAGCAAGGCATCGATTCGCTCCGTACCAAAGCGACTCGGTTTCGCGGGCTCATGCGGCGCGCTAGGGCTTTTTGCCCTGGTAACTGGCGCCGCTATTTTGCCGCATATCAGTGTTGTTCTCTCGTCCTTGGCTGTTGAAGGGTCGTGGTATAACAGCGTGCTGCCAACGCAGTGGACTGGTCACAACTATGACATGGCACTGTCACACCCACTGGCGGCAGGTTCGATCCGCAACAGCCTTCTCTATTCATCGATTGCCGTTGGTATCGACATCATCTTGGGACTGGCCATTGGATACCTCATCGTTCGAGTTCGTGTCCGCGGGCGTGGCTTGGTAGATGCCCTAGCAATGCTCCCACTGGCGGTACCAGGGCTCGTCATGGCTTTTGGCTTCGTCGCCGTTACACTTCGCTGGCCATTTGCAAAAGATGATCCGTTGCATGGTGTGATCAGTGTGGTCGGCGCAGATCCAAACCCAATGCTACTACTGGTTATTGCTTATGCGGTTCGCCGCCTGCCCTATGTCGTACGTGCGACCGTGGCCGGACTGGAACAAACCAGCGGCGAACTAGAAGAGGCAGCATTGAATTTAGGCGCGTCTCGATTCCGCGCCATCAGAACGGTTGTCGTCCCGCTCATTACCGCCAATCTGATTGCGGGCGGATTGCTGGCATTTTCCTTTGCCATGCTCGAAGTAAGCGACTCACTGATCTTGGCGCAGCGCGAGTCAGACTACCCAATCACCAAAGCAATTTATGTGCTCTTCGAGCGACTTGGTGATGGCCCCGGCATTGCGAGTGCGATGGGTGTGTGGGCAATGGGCTTGCTGACTGTCACCCTTGTGGGCGCCTCAGTGCTCATGGGCCGCAAGATGGGCGCCATCTTCCGCGTGTAACCAGCACACGCTCGCACATAACCGATGGCTATTTCGGATAGCCGGCAAAACGTAGCCCTGAGAATTCATTTTCAAGGGCTCTGTCCGCCTCGCAGCAATCAGAACGCCCTCATCAAGGACAATGACAAACTGCCGAACTTTTCCAGAACTACCGCAAATTCTTGGGGCCAAATCACCGCAACCACTCATTCCGAACCACTCAAGCTGACTACAGCATTCTGGGTAATCCCCACCGCATCGCAAACCCCTGCCATGGCTCTATACTGGGCCTCCATTAGGCCTTACGAGGCTGCCTCGAACCATGCCATACACACTACTTCCAGCCAAACCGTGGGATGTCGACGCCGACGACGTCGAGTACCTCAAGGATCATGCCGACGCCGGCGATCGATGGATCCTGAATTTCGGCCCACAACATCCCGCGACCCACACGACACTCCGCGTGGTGCTGCAACTCGATGGCGAGCGTGTCGTCCGGGCCACACCCCACATTGGCTACCTCCACAGTGGATTTGAAAAGCTCGGCGAGCACCACAACTACAACCAGTATGTCTGCACGATCAGCCGAATGGACTATGTCGCGCCTATATGCAACGACATCGTGTGGCATCAGAGCGTTGAGAAACTCTTTGATGTGAAGCTCACACCGCGATGTACTGCACTCCGCACGATTCTCATGGAACTTGGACGGATTCAAGGCCATTTGCTGTGCGTTGGAGCTGCAGCCTTGGACCTTGGTGCCTTTACTGGCTTTCTCTATGGCTTTAATGAACGTGAGTTCATCTACGACATCATTGACTTCTTGACTGGACAGCGATTCCACCCCGACTACACCAGAGTAGGTGGTGTGGCCAGAGACATTCCTGATGAAGATGTCTTTCGAAAGATGGTCCGCAATTTCATTGACGTCCGACTTCCGAAAGCAATCAAGGACATTGAGACTCTGCTCAACCACAACCGCATCTTTATTGACCGCGTCAAAGGAGTGGGCGTGCTGACAGCAGAAGAGGCGACGAACTGGTCGTTGACAGGGCCACTAGCCCGCGCATCAGGCGTGCGTCGTGATCTTCGCAAGGATGAGCCCTGTCTTGCCTATGCGAACAATTGGGATGGCGAGGGGGCTGACGCCGTTTCATTTGATGTCCCGGTTGCCCAAGATGGCGACTGCCTGTGTCGCTATCTCGTTCGTCTTGAAGAAATCAAACAATCTGCCCGCATCATCGACCAGCTGATTGACTGCATCCCCAGCGGTCCGGTCAACGCCGATCCTGAAGGCAAAGCGGTGCTTCCTGAGAAAGGCGATGTGTATGGCTCGATTGAGTCGACCATCCAGCACTTTGAGCTGATCATGACCAATCGCGGCTTCGACGCTCCGGTTGGCGAGATCTACTCCGCCATGGAGTCGCCCAATGGTGAGCTCGGGTACTTCATCGTTGCTGATGGTGGGCCATGCCCATGGCGAGTTGCGGTGCGCGCTCCTTCCTTCATCAACTACCAGTCGTTCGGCCGCATGTTCGAAGGGCATCAACTTGCTGACTTCGTCGCCATACTTGGCTCGATCAATGTCATTGCAGCAGAGTTGGATCGGTAGGTCGTCTCATGGCTTGGATTGTCAAGAACTCCGGCACGCATAAGATCGCTCGGCGACCCGAACCCTGGGTCACCGCTGAGATGCAGAACCAATACCGAATTGAACTACTGCCTAAGTATGAAACGTCTCAGGGCGCGCTGATGCCTATTCTGCATGATGTCCAACACACCTATGGTTGGATTCCCGAACAAGCGATGGAGGAGATCGCCTCGTTTTTGAATATTGACCCTTCGCGAGTGCTCGACACCGTTACGTTTTATGAAGAGTTTCATACGCACCCCACAGGCAAGTGCATCATCGGAGTCTGTCAATCGATCGCATGTGAGGCCTGCGGCCATCAGGCTGTACTGGATCACCTGCGGTCGAAACTCGGAATTGAGCCACACGAAACAACCGACGATGGCAAATTCACGCTGCTCGCATTGGAGTGCCTAGGCTCTTGCGATACAGCACCCTGCGCTTTGTTCAATGACGACCGGCATGACAACCTGTCAATCACAGACGTTGATCGACTTATCGACGAGCACTCCGCGTGATGCCTGCCCCAAAGAAATCATTGATGCGCAGCCTGGGCGAATTTGCTGGACACATCATCAAAGGCGTCCGCACACCTGCTGAAGCCGAGCGCCAACAAGTCCGGCGTGATGTTGAAGAGACTGTGCACAATGGCATGACCCTTCGTCGCACAATCATTGAGGAAGTACAACTGCCCGATGCCGAAAGTGCCACAGCACGTCAACACAAGGGCGATTCCACATGTTCTTGACCGAACCCGTGCTCACCAAGCGCATTCCAACATGGCCATGGGGCGACCCCGCTGAACGACACGTCGTCAGTGGCGAGGAATATGTCAAGACTGGTGGCTATGAGTCGCTACGTAAAGCGCTATCGATGGACCCAAGTGATGTCATTGCTGAGGTCAAGGCATCTCAACTCCGTGGACGCGGCGGTGCTGGCTTTCCATGTGGCGTGAAGTGGGGCTTTCTTCCTGAGCCCGACGGTGGCCGCCGCTACCTTGCCATCAACTGCGACGAAGCAGAGCCTGGCACGTTCAAAGATCGTCTTCTCGTCGACTTTGACCCACACTTAGTGCTGGAGGGCATTGCCATCGCGTGCTGGGCCTGTCAACTTGATACGGCCTACTTCTTCATTCGCGGCGAATACCGCCATCAAGCCCACGTCATGCAGCAGGCGATCAACGAAGCCTATGAATTGGGCGTATTCGGACCACAAGGTCTGCTGAAAGGCGCCAGTCCTTTCGCCGTCGATTGCCATCTGCATCGCGGAGCAGGGGCCTACATCTGTGGCGAGGAAACCGCGCTGCTGGAGGCGATTGAAGGCAAGCGTGGATGGCCTCGGATCAAACCCCCATTTCCTGCAGTCAAAGGCTTGTTTGGTCGCCCGACCATCGTCAACAATGTTGAAACGCTCGCAGCAGTGCCACCGATTATTGAACGTGGCGCGCAGTGGTGGACATCCCTTGGTTGTGACTCAACGATCGACCAGCCGCCTTCGTATGGAACGAAACTGGTCGGTGTCTCAGGGCATGTCAATCGTCCCGGCGTATACGAAGTCGGTCTTGGCTTGCCGCTCGACGCATTGGTCACGCATGAGGACTACTGCCAAGGCATGAAGGGTGGACGTAACTACAAGGCTTGTATCCCCGGCGGCGTCAGCATGGGTGTCCTTGATACATCGCAGTATGGGGCTGAACTCGACTTTGATATTGGTCGCAAGTACGACATCATGGGCCTCGGCACAGCCTGCCCGGTCGTGCTCGACGATGGCACTGACATGATCATGGTGGCACGCAATATTGCTCGCTTCTTCAAGAATGAGTCCTGCGGTCAGTGCACGCCATGCCGTGAAGGCTCGCAATGGGTCTACAAATTGCTGTGCCGACTAGAACAGGGGGATGCTCAACCCAAGGATCTCGACCTGCTCACGGAAGTCGCCAGCAGTATGGGCACCATGCCTGGCACTACGATCTGCGGGCTTGCAGATGGAACCAATTGGGCCGTCTGCACGATTGTGCGCAAATTTCGCGCCGAGTTTGAAGCCAGAATCAAGGGTTCCCGGGCTGTACTGGCTAATGGGGCCTGAAAGCGCTGGTCCTGCGATCAGTTGAGTTGTATCCTGATTCGGTTGTGGCCTTCTTCGCGATGGCCCATGGAGATTCAGCACATCATGAACACTGATTGCCTATCCCCTGGAACATGCCGGGGAGATGATCCGGACGAACCCGGGTCGCAGACAAAGGGCGATGTCCATCCGTTGGACGACCGCCCCGCTCACATCTCAGATAACCCTGACTCCTCCCTTGCGGTGGATGCCGATCTGCTTGAGGCCACTCATGCCGACCGCTTGATCCAGTGGATCGAGCAAGCGATCCCTTTGCTGCCGCAGGCACTTGGCCGAGTGGATCTTGCCGTACTCGATGATGCAAGGATCATGGCATTACATGATCAGTGGTACGGCCTTGGCAGCAGCACCGACGTGCTGACCTTCGAATCACAGACCAATGGCACCAAGGAAGCCCACATTGCAATTTGTTACGACCAAGCAGTGCGCTGCCGGGGCAATCATCCAGAATACGTAGTCGATGAACTGCTCCTGTACGCCATCCACGGATTGCTGCACTGCTGCGGCTATAACGACGACACCGATGAAGCAGCTGCAACAATGCGAAGCCAAGAGCGTGTGATCCTGCAAAAGCTTGGTCGCGGTGATGTGTACGCACAAGGGGGGACTTCTTGATGACGATATTTATCGCCATTTTAATTCTGGGGGTCACTACTTGGATTGCTGCCATAGAGTTGTCGCTGCGCAATGGTGCTCGAACACGCTTGCTTGAACACCTTGAACAGACCAATCGCCGTGAACAGGCTGCGCGACTTTCTCCCAAACTTGATGCCGCAGCTGATGCTTTGGGCCTGACCCAGTGGATTGGCGTTGCCTCATTTCTCATGTTCTGGACGGTGGGATTAACTAATTGGTCACTCTCCATTGGTGGCCTGATACTCGGTGCAGGAACTGGTGCGGCCATGCTGTGGGTTGCGTGTTCTGCCATTGCCCCGGCGATTGCTCGTTGGTCTGGAACCGGCCTACTGCAGGCCAGCCTGGCGCCAGTCGCCTTGGCAGCGACATCAGCCGTGTTCGTTCACAGCATTTCATCCCTAATCAACGAAATCATTCGACGACTCAGTGGCGCCGCCATCCAACAACACGGACGCTCAACTGATGCTGAAGCGGAACTACTAAGAAGCATTGAAGAGAAGCAACGCGGCGGAGAAATTGATCAAAGTGCTGCAGAACTGCTTGGCAACATCATGGAGTTCACGGACACAGATGTGGGCGAAGTCATGACACCACGTACCGAAATCGAAGGCCTCGAGCTGACAGATGACCTCTCNGTAATCAAGGCGTTCATTCTCGAAGCTGGGCACTCCCGCATTCCCGTGTACATCGAAGATCTTGACCACATCCAAGGCATTCTCTATGTAAAGGATCTCGTTCCCTATCTTGGAGAGGACGCTGCAAACTTTCGCATGCGTGATCTTCTGCGCCGCCCCATCGTCATACCTGAAATCAAGCCCGTCGCAGATTTGCTTGCAGACTTTCAACAGGCAGAAGTGCACATGGCGATCGTCGTCGATGAGTTCGGAGGCACCGCTGGGTTGGCTACGATCGAAGACGTCCTTGAGGAAATTGTTGGTGAAATCAAGGACGAACACGAAGGCGATGACGACGACGACGAGCCAACCCTCATAGAAGTAGCGCCGCGTATCTGGGAAGTCGATGGGCGGTACCACATCGATGACCTCAATGAGACAATCGATCTCGCATTGCCTGAGGATGAGGAGTACGACACGGTTGCTGGCTGGTTCACCGCAACGGTTGGCCGAGTCCCGGATCAGGGAGAATCTTTGGCCGTCGGCAACATGGTCTTCTCGGTGCTTGAAGCACAGCCGACCCACATCACACGCCTTCGTCTGGAACTCCGAGACGAAGAAGCCTCAATCCCGCTGGTATCCTGATTCACCATGGCGACCAAGACATGCGATCTGCGTGCTGATACCCAGCAATTCATCGACGAGGCCAAGATCATTCGTCTCGGCGGGGGCGAAAAGGGTGTTGCTAGGCAACATCGCCATGGCCGGCTGACAGCGCGCGAACGGATTGCAAAATTAGTTGATCCCGGGGGCCATGTCTTTGAATGCGGCTTGTTTGCCGCTTGGAACATGTACCAAGAGTATGGCGGTGCGCCCGGCGCCGGTGTCATGACGGCCATTGCACCGGTCGGCGGACGGCTCTGCATGATCATCGCAAATGACGCAACGGTCAAAGCTGGCGCGTTCTTCCCTATGACGTGCAAGAAGATCATTCGCGCTCAGACCATTGCCCAACGCGCCCGACTGCCGTTGATTTATTTGGTGGATTCCGCTGGTGTGTTTTTGCCATTACAGGAAGATGTGTTCCCCGATACCGATGACTTTGGGCGAATCTTCCGGAACAACGCGGTGATCTCCGCTGATGGCATCCCTCAAATTGCTGCGATCATGGGCAACTGTGTTGCAGGTGGTGGCTACTTGCCAGTGCTCTGTGATGTGCTGCTCATGACAGAAGGAAGTGGCCTGTACCTCGCTGGACCAGCGCTTGTCAAAGCAGCCATTGGTCAGGATGTCGATAGTGAAGAACTCGGCGGCGCTGAAATGCATGCGAAAATTTCAGGAACCGTTGACTACCACGAACCGGATGACGACACTTGCCTACGCCGCCTTCGCGACCTTATGCACGCCGATCAGAAGACCCCGCCAATGCAGGATGCTTCAATTGAGTCTGCTGCGCCTGAGCGAGCAACCGATGATGTTTACGAGATCTTCAGCCATGATGCGCGGACTCAATACGATGTCGTCGAGCTGCTTAGTTGCATTGTGGACGCAGGTTCGTGGAATGAATATCGGCGTGAGTTTGGTGGCTCAGTCGTCTGTGGCTATGCCCGTATCGATGGCCGTCCCTGCGGCATCGTAGCCAACCAACGGAAACTAACACAGCGCACCATGCCCGGCGGCAAGGAGGGGCCATCCAAGTCCGCCAACATGCCCGCAGTAATCTATGTTGAGAGTGCTGACAAGGCCGCACGGTTCATCATGGATTGCAATCAGAAGCATATTCCAATTGTTTTCATGCACGATACAACCGGGTTCATGGTCGGTCGCGACAGTGAACAAGAGGGAATTATTCGAAGCGGCGCAAAGATGGTCAATGCAATGAGCAACTGCATTGTTCCAAAGATCAGCCTGATTACCGGCGGATCTTATGGGGCTGGAAACTATGCGATGTGTGGCCGCGCGTTCGATCCGTTCCTCACACTTGCTTGGCCTGGAAGTCGGTGCGCTGTCATGGGCGCACAAAGCGCTGCCAATACTCTGCTGCAGATCGATCTCGCAGCCCGCACACGACGGGGCGAGGAAATTGATGAGGCAGAACGGAGTGCCCTACTACAAGCGATTACCGATTCATACAACGAGCAACAGGACATCCGATACGGCGCTGCTCGAGGTTGGGTCGATCGGATTATTGAGCCGCATCACACAAGGGAGGAGTTGGCTGCTGCGCTGCAGATCGCTTCGACCTTCCCAGTCGATGGACCCTATCGAACTGGTGTCTTGCAGACCTGAGGCAAATCACCTTCAGTCCTGCCCGGGAATATTCAAAGGCACATGTTCTGTGACTTCCAGGCCAAAAGCCGCAAGTCCATGCCACACCCGCGGCGTCCTGGAAAGCAATCGCATTTTGTGCAAGCCCAACTCTCGGAGAATTTGGCTGCCAGTTCCGGTATTTCGGGTGTCGATAGGAACCGCACGCTCGCCAACGCCGCCCGGACGGGTGAGATCCGGTCTGTCTGGATCATCGGCATCTGGCCGTCGCACTTGGTGCAATACGGATGAAAGCGGACTGTCCAACATCTGCTCGGGTCGCAGATATACCAATACACCACGACCAGCATCAGCAATCGTTTTCATCGATGTCCGAAGTGAAGTCGCTGATGGCTCTTCACCAACTTCAAAGATGTCGCCAAGAATATCGCGCCGGTGAACCCGCACCAACACTGGCTCATCAATGTCTATCGGATGACCATCTGCATCCACCATCCCAACATCGCCCATACACAACGCGATATGTGGCTGGGGATCGATATGGCTTTGAAAGGCAATCAATCGAAAGTCCCCCCACGGCGTAGACACTTCAGTGCCTTCGATCGGATCCAAACGCTCTACGAGCGTTTCTTCCGCAAGCCGATGTTCGATGATTTGCTCAACGCTGCACATCCGCAATTGATGTTCCTGACAAAGCGTCTCAAGATCATCCATTCTTGCCATTTCGCCATCTGGCTTGACAATCTCAATGATCGCTGCCGCCGGTCGCAGGCCGGCCATACGGCACAAATCGACTGAGCCCTCAGTCTGGCCAGTACGAGCCAACACGCCACCTCGACGGGCTCGAAGTGGATTGATGTGTCCTGGACGCACAAAGTCATCGCTACGCGTCGAAGGCTCTGCAAGCATTTGAATCGTCTTGACTCGATCAGAAGCTGAAATTCCAGTGCCCACTCCATGCCGAGGGTGACCATCCACACTGATGGTGAAGGCTGTTGTATGAAGCGAGGTGTTGACTGCTGCCTGTGGCCCAAGATCAAGGCGATCACAGTCTTCGCCAGTCATGGCCACACAGAGATACCCGCCGCCGACCCGAGTCATGAAGTTGATGGCTTCCACATCGACATGCTCCGCTGCAACAACAAAATCACCCTCATTCTCGCGGTGTTCGTCATCAACCAGAACGATGGGGCGACCTGCTCGAAGATCTTCGAGTATGTCAGGAATGCTGCTGAGACAGGTCGTGGCGCACATGGGAGACGGGCCATTGTACTGCCCCTCGCGTTCCTCGCGGCAGCGTTGGTATCTTCACCGCATGAACTGCACTGTTGATGACCTCTGCCGGACGATGCAAGACATTGCGCCATTGCATTTGGCGGCGTCTTGGGACAATACGGGCCTTATTCTCGGGCGACATGACGCGATGATTGAGCGGGTGATGCTCTGTATCGATCTCACTGATGCAGTTGCTGAAGAGGCCGTCAATACCCGTGTACATGCTGTGGTCGCGTACCACCCCCCACTCTTTGAGCCCATCAAGTCGCTGACCGACGCTCGCGGCGGCCCAGGCGCACTACTACGACTGGCCGAAGCAGGCATCGCAGTCTATAGCCCGCACTCTGCACTTGATGCTACGCCCAATGGAATTACTGACTGGCTTGCTGAAGGTCTTGGCAGTGGCATTGTGAGCCCATTGCACCATGCACCTGATCATGCAAGCGCACATATGTTCAAATTGGTTACGTATGTCCCTGGCAACGCAGTGGACACTGTGCATCAAGCAATGAGTGATGCAGGAGCAGGTCGTATTGGCGACTACAGCATGTGCTCAACCCGTATCGCCAGCACAGGGACCTTCATGGGTGAAGTTGGCACCGCCCCTGCAATTGGCCAATCGGAACGACTTGAAACCGTGGAAGAATTTCGTCTAATGATGGTTTGTCATCGCGATCAACTGGCAGACGCTGTTGCCGCGCTTCGCAGGTCTCATCCCTATGAAGAGCCGCCTGTCCATATCATCGAGTTGGCTGAAACACCACTGCCGGATCATGGGCTCGGACGACTCATTCAATTCAACGAGCCCACTGATACCACTGCCATTGCAGATCGGCTGAAGGTGCATCTTGGGGTCGATACGGTACGTGTGGCCAAGTCAATCTCGGCACCGAATCAACACACCTGCGCCGCTTGTTGTTGCGGCGCTGGCGGCTCCATGCTCAGTGATGCCCGCCGAGTTGGCGCGACCATGTTTGTCACTGGTGAAATGCGTCACCATGATGTGCTCTTAGCGATCGAACATGGCATAACGGTCATTCTGGCGGGGCATACCAATACGGAGCGGGGCTTCCTTCCCCAGCTACGCGATCGGCTGGCGGCCACTATGCCCAACTGTCAGTACAGCGTGTCTCAAGCCGATTGCATCCCGTGGCGCCAATACTGATCTTCATCGATCGGACCAACTCCGATGTCAGATACTCAGCCTGATATCGGCTCAATCACGACGGCGGTGCCGTAGCAAAGCACTTCAGTCGCCGAATCCGCCACCTCAGATGACTCATATCGAAGTCCGACGACAGCGTTCCCGCCAATCTCTTCAGCATGCTCCAAGAGATGATCCAGAGCCTCACCACGGGTGGTCTCACACATCTGTTGGAAAGCCCCAATCTTGCCTCCGACAATGTGCTTAAGGCCGCCCACGATGCCCTGCGCAATGGTCGGCGCCCGAACCACGACACCGCGCACCAAACCCTTGTATTCAACAATCCGGTGGCCTTCAAAAGAGAACGTCGTCGTACAGGGAATAGTCATGCTTGATCTCCCTTGAGTGAGGCTGGCATTCTATGCTGTGCGACCACCATGCGCACACGACTCCTCGAATCTGCTCCGGCCAAGCTCAATCTGTCACTCTCTGTCGGACCGACTGACGATAGTGGCCTCCATCCAATCTCCTCCTGGATGGTCACTGTTGACTTCTATGATGACCTTGAGGTCACTCGACTTGAGGATGATGCCATTTCAAGGTACGCCATCCTCTGGCATGCTGATGCGCCACACAAGACTGACATTGATTGGCCCGTGCAGTCTGACCTCGCCGTTCGGATGCACCAAGCAATTGAGCGATATAGCTCCCGCCAACTTCCTATTCAACTCAAACTAGAGAAACGCATTCCTGTTGGAGCTGGGCTGGGAGGCGGATCCTCTGATGCCGCTGCAGTACTACGCGCGTGCAATCAGTTGTTTGATCTGCAACTTGATACCGATGCCATGCGACACATCGCCGGCGCGATTGGTTCTGATGTTGCATTTCTCATTGATGGAGGCAGTGCACTGGTCGAAGGAACGGGCAATATCATTACGCCCCAATCTACACTTCCTGATTTTTACGCGGTACTGATTCTGCCCGAACTGCGATGCAATACTGGGGAGGTGTATCGATCGTTTGATGAACTTGGCACATCAGCACTGCGTTCTGACGCTGTTCGAGCCGCGATACAAGGGGGACCTCGTTTCAACGACCTCACTCAGGCAGCTTTTCATATCCAAAGCGAACTGCGTGATCACATGCATACACTTGAAGCCGCAATGGGCCGCGACGTGCTTGTCAGCGGCAGCGGATCCACACTGTTCATGACCTGCGATACCAGCATGGAGGCTGATGCTCTACAGGCTGCTATTGAAGAACAACTTGACCTGAAAGCCATTGCGGTTCAACCAACACTCCTTGATCAACCCACAGTGGAGTCCTCCTCATGACTACCCTCCTTACGGCCTACCCAACCGATATCAGCTTTGCCCCTGCCGATCTACATGGGGCTGATTGGTCTGCAGTCCAGCCCCTCTACGACCAATTGTTGAATCGCAAACTCAAGTGCAAAGGTTGTCTTGAGCAACTGCTCCTCGATCGCAGCGAACTCGATGCCGCAGTGAATGAAGCAGGGGCCACGCTCTATATCGAGATGACACGCCACACAGACGATGAGGACATTAAGAAAGCGTATTTGTCATTTGTTGAAGAGATCGTTCCTAAACTCAAGGACATCTCATTTCAACTCGACCGGCATATTGCGCAGTGTCCCTTTGCAGATGATCTCGATCAAGATCGCTATGGAGTACTGCTGCGCGATCTTGAATCTGATGTAAAGCTGTTCCGTGAGGAGAATATTCCGCTCGAGGTTGAAGACACCAAACTCGGACAGCAATACTCTGAAATCTGCGGAGCCATGACTGTGCAGTTTGATGGTGAGGAAAAGACACTTCCTCAGATGGGGCCATACATGCAAGTCGTTGACCGCAAGGTCCGACAAAGCGCATTTGAAACAATCACTGAGCGTCGTCTTCAGGATGCTGACAAGTTAGATGAGATCTTTAGTCAGATGGTCACGGTGCGGAACACGATTGCAGATAATGCAGGCCACGAAGACTTCCGCTCTTGGTCATTCCAAGCCAAACATCGATTTGATTACACACCAGCGACGTGCGAGTCATTCCATCGAGGGGTTCGTGAGAATTGTGTGCCGATCATGCACACGAGCAATCGCCTTCGAGCAGAGGCAATGAAAGTTGATCTTTTGCGGCCATGGGATTTGGATGTGGACCCACTCGGCCGCGACCCACTCAAGCCCTTTGCGGGCGCTGACGAACTTGTCAATCGCACAAGTAGGCTGTTTCATCGTGTCGACCCTTCACTTGGTGGTCTTTTTGACACCATGCGTGAAGGCGATTCGCTTGATTTAGAGTCGCGCAAGGGCAAGGCGCCGGGCGGTTACCAGTACGACCGCGATCGCAGACGCCTTCCCTTCATATTCATGAACGCAGCTGGACTCATGCGGGATGTAGACACCATGGTGCATGAGGCCGGGCATGCATTTCACTCCATGCTGTCCCGTGACGAGCCACTGGTCAATTACCGCCACCCGCCAATCGAGTTCGCAGAAGTTGCTTCAATGAGCATGGAGTTGATTGCCCACCCCTATCTCGATGAGTATTTATCGCAAGAAGATGCGGACCGTGCCCGTCGAACACATCTCGAGGGTGTAATCAGCAGCTTGTGTTGGATTGCCACCATCGACGCCTTCCAACATTGGCTGTATACCCATCCACATCACACTCAAGACCAACGCGAAATTTACTGGCTTGAGTTGCATGCAATCTATGGACCAGATGTGTCATGGGAAGGACTAGACACTGCTCGCGCCAAACTGTGGCACCGCCAACTACACCTCTTTGAAGTTCCCTTCTATTACATCGAATATGGAATTGCTCAACTTGGGGCGCTGCAGATGTGGCTTATGTATCGAGAGGATCCCGCTCGAGCCATTGATCACTACCGAACGGCGATGTCATTGGGTGGGTCAAAGCCACTTCCCGCACTCTTTGACGCTGCTGGTCTACAGTTCGACTTCAGTCCAGTGATGATTGCGCGACTGATGGCTGAGGTCGAAGATGAGTTGAGTCGACTGCCTGTATGAGCACGCGCCCACCTAGGCCGTGGCGGCGTTCGCCAGATGCATTTCTATCCGATGTGGAGCAGGTGTTGCCTTGGGTGGAAAAGCATCTAGCCGATGGTGAACATGATGCTCCTTGGTCCGATGTCGCCCCTGGAACGATTTTGGCGGCAATTCCAGATCATCCGCCCATAGCGCCAGACCCCTTGGACGCGGTGCTGCGCGATCTGAATGAGTACATCAAACCTGGACTGGTGCGCTGGGATACGCCTGGCTGGATGGCATGGTTTCCATGCAACGCCCACCCTGACTCCATCATTGGCGACTTGCTCTCGTCGGTCATGTCGCAACAGGGCATGTTGTGGCTCTCGAGTCCAGCCTGCACTGAATTAGAAATGCGCATGATGGAATGGATGCGTAAGTCGATCGGCTTGCCTGATCAGTTTGCCGAAGGCGGGGATGGCGGAGGCGTCATTCAAGACACCGCAAGCAGTGCTGTACTAGCCACACTGGTGGCTGCACGAGAACGCGCTACCAATGGACAGGTCAATGAGCATGGGCCAAGTGCCGCAGAAGGACTTGTTGCCTATTGCAGCAACCAGGCGCACTCGTCGATGGCCAAGGCGGTTGGCATCACTGGGATCGGCCGAGCCAATCTCCGATCTATTCCAACCGACCAAAACTATTGCATGGATATTGATGCCTTCCAAACTCAAGTGGAGGCTGATCTCCACGCAGGGCTAAAGCCTTTTTTCTGCTCGGCTACTGTCGGAACAACCGCCAGTGGAGCATTTGATCCGGTTGAGGCCATCAGCGCAATCTGTCAATCACATGACATGTGGCTGCATGTTGATGCCGCATGGGCTGGATCAGCAGCGATAAGCCCAACGCATCGCGATCTGATCATTGCCGGCGCTGCCCAGGCAGATTCCTGGTGCTTCAACCCGCACAAGTGGCTTGGTGCGGTCTTTGATTGTTGTTGTTTGTGGGTGGCAGATCGCCGCGCACTAACAACTGCTATGGCCATCGACCCTGAGTACCTTCGTAATAAGCAAAGCGAGGAAGGTCACGTCATCGACTATCGCGATTGGCATGTCCAACTTGGCCGTCGATTTCGAGCCCTCAAACTCTGGTTGCTGCTGCGTCGCACTGGCGTTAGTGCACTTGCAAAGATGATTGATCATCACATTGAACTTGCCGCTTCCCTAGAGCATGCAATTGCTTCGATGCCTCATCTAGAACTCGCAGCACCTCGTTCTCTTTCATTAGTCTGTGCTCGACACCGCAATGGCGATGCTGCAACTCAGGCACTACTGCAACGAATCAACAATTCGGGCCGCTTTGCAGTGACCCACTGCAGCCTCAACAATACACTCGTGATTCGGTTTGCCATCGGGACGCTCTCTGTCGAGGACTTTGACATTGAGGCATTGATTGATCTCATTACCACAACTTGATCGCGCGCTAGTCCGTGCTCCAATGAAACTCGATGCGTTCACCATCGCTGTCATAGGCACTTGTAAATGACCACGCACGCTGGTTCTCGGGGTCGAGCACAAACTGAATCTCAAATTCATCTGGGCTGAGAAGTGTGTAGGAGACATCAAGGCCTGCTGCAGCCAACGCCTGCTTGGCCTGCTCAGAAGTTGGCAATGTGCCCCCATGTTCAATTTGCCATGTGCGGACAACTTCAGCGGCATTATTTGCCTGCTTGATGCCTATATTGATTTCACTAAAGAAGATTGTGGCAATTCCAAGACCGAAGGCGCCAAAGAGGCCAAAGAATGATGCCGCAAGAATCAGGCCGCCAAAGGTGCCTATAAATCCAATAATGATGCCCGCAATAGCAAACCCCTTTGGCTCGTTGCGTAGCGCAATCAGACCCATGACAAATCCTATGAAGCTCAAACAGCCCCCGCTGCACAGACCCACGATCGCAACAATAAAAGAGGCAAGCCCAAGGCCATTGCTTGCGGGGGGGGCTTCGGACAATTGCTCTGGGTGCAACTCCGCCATCAGCGCTTGAGTGCTTTTCTCAACTGCTTCTCACTGCTGCAGATGACAAAGACCTTATCCAGTTTGACCATCTTGAGCAGTTGCTCAAGATCCTTGGTGACATTTGCCAAAACAAGTTTCATCTTTCGACCTACTGCTCGGCTGCGGGCATCAATCAGCATGCCAATACCCATGCTGCTCATAAATGTCACTTCTGCCATATCAACGACAAACCACTTATACCCAGCCAAATCCACCATTGCTTCCTCTATTGAGGACCCGATGATTTCAGCTTCTCGCTGGTTGATTGAAGGCGCATCGAGCGTCGCCACAAATGCATCATCATCTGTGCTAAAGCGGACGAACAGGCTCTGGGGGGTCGATGAACTCATAGCAATGCCTCTCTCAAACAAGCACCCTACCCGCCAGCAACGTGAGAATCCAGAATGGCCTGAAAGTCACGCAGCATCTCGGCAGCCGCCTGGTATCGATCCTCTGGTTTCTTTGCCATCGCTGATCCAATGATTGAGACCATCTCTTCCGGCACATCAGGCTTGGCATCCCGAGGATCTGGAGACGGTGTGCCGCAGTGCTGCTTCATGAGTTCCTTCACATCACGGCTGCCGTGAAATGGCGCTTGTCCAGTAAGCAGGTGATAGCAGGTTGCACCCATGGCGTAGAGGTCACTTCGGTGATCTACCAGCCCGCCATCACACTGCTCTGGGCTCATGTAATGAGGAGTGCCGACGACATGATCACGGCCAGCAAGATCTGTCATATTCGGTGCGAGAACCAGGCCAAAGTCGCTCAACTTGGCGGTCCCACCATCATCGATCAAGATGTTGTCGGGCTTGATGTCTCTGTGAATCATGCCCCGTTTATGCGCCGCATCAAGGCCACGGCATGCATCTCTGAGTATCCGAGCAACAATCTTGGCCTCTAATTCGCCCTCGCGCCGAAGCATGTCCCAAGCAGTTCCATCTGGACAACACTCCATCACCAGATACAAAGCACCATCAAGATCACCAACATCATGAATCGCCACTGTATTGGGGTGTACCAATTTGGCCATGCTGCGTGCTTCTTGCATAAACTGCCGCCGCAACATTGGTATGCGTGCTGAATCTGGCGCCAATAGTTTAATTGCCACCCGTCGGTCAAGTAGTTCATCTTCACCTTCCAGCACACTTGCCTGACTTCCGCGGCCTAGAACCGAGGTCACTCGATAACGACCGATTTCAGTACCAATCAGTTTTTCAGGATCCGCACGCCCGCCGGATGGCAGTATGCCTGTGCTGATTCGGTCACTGCCGAGCATCGTGGGCATGAAGGTTGCACTTCCCGGCTGCGCAACAATGGTGGCGGCAAGATTAAGTTCCTGATCAACCTCAAAAAAAGCCTCTGCCAGAGTCAATGCGCATCGCGGTGCGAGTTGCCTCGCCTTTACTTCCTCATGCGCTGTGAATGGGCCATGCTCGTGGTTTAGAACCTGCGCCACACCAATAAGCTCATTGTCTTCATCGCGAAGTGGAAGACTCAGAACAGATTCCGTTCGGAATCCTGTTTCTTGGTCAAACTGAGGATTAAATCGCTCATCCTCATAGGCCACTGGTGTATTCAATAAATGTCCAAGTCGAAGACACGCGCCTGCGAGACCAGATTCTGCGGGCATTCGGATAAGCGGACTTCCTGACTCAACCAATTCACCGTGCGCAACCACAGTCAGCAACTCATCCCGCTCTTGATCGTAGCGATAGACCGATGCTCGTTCTGCTTGCAAACCGTCCCGAAGCGCATCACAAATCGCACGTAATTTTGCTGCGCCACCAGATGCCTGTCGAAGCACACGATCTAAGCGTGGAAGGTCGAGCATAGGCGCATCAGCCCGCAAGTCTTCACGATGACCGCGGAGCGCCAACAAGGCTGAAGATCGAGCGATGGCAACTGCTGGACTAATCGGACTGGTGATGTAGTCATCTGCCCCACGTTCCAGAGCCCGCAAAATTCGCTCTGGCTGATCGCGATCGGAGGTGATGATGACCCCTAAACGGTGCCCATCGGGAAGTCCTCGGGCATGCCTCATCAGGTCATATCCAGAACCGTCATTAAGGTCTGAATCAATCAGCAGCAACGACCATTGGCCTTCTTCTAGAAGACCCTGAGCCTCGCTGACAGTGCCGCACCCAACAACTCGGTGGCTCACGCGCTGGAGATGCGATTCCAGCATGCGTCTTACCGCAGCATTGGAATTGACGACCAGAATGCCCACATCTGCATTCACGGGAGCATGGTACGACATCATGAGGCCATCGTTGATTTACCATGAATCCCATGAAACCAGCTGCCCATGGTGGAGGATGGCGTGCCATTCGATACAGCCTGCGGACTGCCCGTCAGACTGGGGGCTTATGGCGCATGTGGCGTGCGCTAAGGAGTAAGAACGCCTGCAAGACCTGCGCCCTTGGAATGGGCGGGCAGCGTGGTGGAATGGTCAATGAACTCGGCAAGTTTCCAGAAGTATGCAAGAAGTCAATTCAGGCAATGGGAGCCGACCTTCAAGGTGGCATCTCGCCTGAGACACTTGATCAGCCCTTTGCCACCCTTGAAAGACTGAGCCCCCGAGAACTTGAGCATCTTGGTCGAATTCGTCAACCGATGCTCGCTACGTCGCTCGATGATCGCTTTCGGATCATCACCTGGGAGGAAGCCATTGAGCGTGCGAGTCGCGCCTTAAGTAAAACCAATCCGGACCGCTCGTTCTATTACAGCAGTGGCCGTTCATCCAACGAAGCGGGTTTTCTGCTGCAACTTATTGCCAGACTGCGTGGAACAAACAACGTCAACAATTGCTCCTATTTCTGCCACCAGGCATCTGGCGTTGCTCTGCAAAGTATGACCGGATCTGGAACCGCCACCATACAACTTGATGATTTGGAGCACTGTGATTTGATCATGGTCATTGGCGCTAACCCGTCTAGCAATCATCCTCGCTTTATGCGCACACTGGTTGAGTGCAGACGTCGAGGTGGAAAAGTCATCATCATCAATCCACTTCGTGAGCCAGGACTCATGAAGTTCAAGATTCCAAGTGATGTCAGAAGCATGCTGAAGGCATCGCAGGTTGCAGATCTCTACCTACAACCCACTGTCGGCGGTGACGCCATGCTGCTGACTGGAATCATGAAGCGACTACTTGAGATTGGACAACACAACCAATCTTGGCTTGACCAATACGCTGAAGGTTGGTCGACCTGGGCCAGTCGAGTGGAATCGACTCCATGGTCGGACATCGTTGAGCAATCGGGCATTGACCAGAATGCAATTCACGAATTGGCAAATCTCTATGCTGCATCTAAGCATGCTGTGTTTGCATGGGCGATGGGCCTCACTCACCATACGCATGGCGTGCGAACGATCCAAATTCTCGGCGCTCTGGCAGCAAGTCGAGGGATGCTTGGGAGAGAAGGCGCCGGGCTACTCCCCCTTCGCGGCCACTCCAACGTGCAGGGTATTGGTAGTGTGGGCGTAGCACCTCAACTGAAGGAAGCGTTCTATAACGCGCTGCAAGACACGCTTGGACTCGATCTGCCCAAAGCACCAGGACTAGACACGCTTGGGTGCCTAGAGGCCGCTCACCGTGGTGAGATGGACGCCGTCATCTGTTTGGGGGGAAATCTATTTGGCTCAGCACCTGACGCCGATTTTGCCGCCGCCGCACTGCAGCGTATTGGCACTGCTGTGCATTTGAACACAACACTCAACACTGGCCTGATTCGTGCAAGATCGCGCGAGATGCTCGTGCTTCCAGTCTGCGCGCGTGACGAAGAGCCGCAGCAAACTACGCAGGAGAGCATGTTCAACCTCGTCCGTTTTAGTGACGGAGGCCCACTTCGGCACGAAGGTCCAAGACCTGAGTCAGATGTACTCCTCTCTATTGCCGAACAGGTGCTGCCCGCGGATCTGCCACTTGATCTGTCATCGTTGCGTAGTCATCAGACTGTTCGAGAGATGATTGCTGATCTGGTTCCTGGATACGACTCCATCCGTCATGGTGATGAGTTTCAAATTTCCGGACGAACCTTTCATGAACCATCCTTCGCAACTGATCACGGCCGCCTCATCATTCATGATGTGGAGGTTCCGCAACCAGCCCCCATCGGCGATCGGCAAGTGCGGGTCATGACTGTGCGTAGCGAGGGTCAATTTAACACCGTCGTGTATGAGGACAATGATGTCTATCGTGGCATCCCCTGCAGAGACGCCATCCTGCTGAATCCTGACGACATGGCACGGTGGAATATCTGCACTGGCGAACGCATCAGCGTTTCAACAGACGCAGGCTCCATGTCTGCCGTGGCGTTTGCCTATGACGTCGCCCGTGGTTGCGCCGCCATGTACCCCCCCGAATGCAACATCATCGTACCTCGGCGCATCGATGGCAAGAGTCGCACACCTGGCTTCAAAGGCTTCGTCGCGACTTTGTCTTGAACGCCACTCAATTGGGTGTAGGGAGATCTTCGGGACGATTGATGTTGATCGCACGATCAGCGGCCAGCGGCATGATGGCGGGTTCATGAAGCTCAGTCCAATCTTGCACACGGCGTCCACCACCATGAAGAAATTGGCTAAGACTCAATCCAAGTGACGCATGCACGCACATGGGAAGTGGCCTGATATGTCCCTCCACTGCACAACACGCCAATGTTGATTCCATCGCAATGAGTCGGTGGAGATCCTCAGTAGTCAAGGCTGGCATGTCACAAGGCATGATCAGCCACCGCTCTGCCAAACCGCTCATCAGCGCTGTTGCTATCCCCGACAATGGCCCTTGGCCTTCCCAACTTGTCGCATCTTCGAGACACTGGACGCCATCTAACGAACCCGTTGGCCCACTGGCGAGGACCGTCTCGCACACGCTTCGCGCCAACAACACCATGCGTTGACCCATCGTCTGCTCATCCTGCCACAACACCGACTGCTTGGGCCGGCCCATACGACGTGCCCGACCGCCAACGAGTATGGCGGCGGCTAATGGAACTTTGGATTGGGAGTCACAGCACATCAGTGAACAGCGTATCCGTTCACCGCGATTTCTCACGCAGCCCGCGGGCCGTCACGCTCAGAGTCAAACCATCCCAAACATCGCATTTGAAACGCCATCGCATCGATTTGGCGATTCGATCGCCGGGCCAGTTCTTGCAGCCGATATGCCGCCTTGTGACCAACTCGCGCTGTTTCTACAGGAAACGGCAAGGGCAATGGCACGGGTTCGGAAGGCCTGAATGGATGGGAAGAATGTGTCATGGGTCCACCAAGGACAATCGACTAGGACAGGAATGCGCTTGTGTGAATCCTGAGAAACTGAGCGGAATGACCGTCCCAAGCCCCTCAGGTTGAATGACTGGCCAACACAGGCTTGACAGGCTGCAGAGCACTACCATGACTGATCTCATGACCACTTTGCCCGTTCAGCCCGGCCCACAGACAGACCCCAAACTCGGCTCAATTGCCGAAAAGGTTCAGCACGGCGTTCGGCTCAACGCTGAAGACGGGATCGCCCTGTATCAGTCATCTGATTTATGGGGCGTGTGTGAATTGGCCAACCTCGCCCGCCGTCGGATGCATGGCGATGTGGCCTACTACAACGTCAATCGCCATCTCAATTACTCAAACATTTGCGCACTCTCCTGCAGTTTCTGCGCCTTTCATCGCAAGAAAGATCAGGACGGCGCTTATGAGTATTCGATTGATGAGATTCGAGTTGAAGCACAGCGTGCTGCTGAATCTGGGGCCACTGAAATGCACATCGTTGGAGGCCTGCATCCATGGCTTCCCTTTGAGTACTACCTTGACATGCTGCGCACGATTCAGGAAGTTGCCCCGGATGTGCACATCAAAGCATTTACTGCCGTGGAAATTGTGCACCTTGCTCGCATCAGCCGTCGCGGTCGAGATGGCGCTGAGGGCATTCGAGCTGTCTTGATGGATCTTCGAGAAGCCGGACTCGGATCACTACCTGGTGGCGGCGCGGAAGTCTTTGATGACCGCGTCCACGATGAGGCTTTTAAAGGCAAGATCCGTGGCGATGCATGGCAAGATGTGCACCGCATGGCTCACGAGTTAGGCATACATACCAATGCCACCATGTTGTACGGACATGTCGAGTCCAGACCGGAACGCATCGGGCACATGATGCTGCTACGTGAACAGCAAGATGTCACATTACAGGCATGGGCGCGCACTCAGAAAATACCGATCCAAGAATCGATCAACAGTCATGGTCAGATGGAACCTGCCGTAGTACTCACTGGGCCAGAGAAGATGTACCCCGAAGATCGCCTGCCCTTACTCGGCACGTGCCAAACTGGGTGGTACCAGACTTGCATCCCACTTCCGTTTATCCCCGATGACAGCGAACTACAACATCTCTACGGACCAACGGGCGTAGAGAATCTTCGCACGATGGCCATTGCCCGTCTGATGCTCGACAATGTCCCGCACATGAAGGCATTCTGGATCATGCAGACTCTCCCCTTGAGCCAGTTGATGCTTCAGGTTGCTGGTGCTGATGATATTGATGGCACGATCGTTTGGTACGACATTACCAAGGTCGATGGCGCTGGAACTCATCAGGAAACCAGTGTGGCAGATCTCCACCGTGTGATTCGAGAAGCAGGGCTTCGTCCTGTTGAGCGTGACACGCTCTACCGCCACGTCAAGCGTCAGGGCGCTGAATGGACCGCTCACTCACTGCCTTGATCAAATAGAAATATGTGTTCTAAAGAACCACGACAGCACAAGGATTACGATTCTGTGCTGACCCCATCACGCCCCAAGGCCCACCGCCACTCTGACATACGCCAGAAGATGGCGCCTCCCCAATAGATCCCCCCTCCTAGGACGGTCATCAGAGCAAGCGACAATAGAGATTGCCCCCAACTCGTTGGAGTCGGCATCACCCACAACAAGATCGCCAAACAAACCGCCATAGCAGCCGTCAATGCGAGCGACTTCAGAATTGATACTTGGACTGAAGAGCACCACAGCAAAACCTGCCGCTGATGTAGCAAATAGCCGAGCAATAGCGATTGAAGCACCGCGCATATAGCAGTGGACCAGGCCAATCCGGCGACCCCTAGTGGCGTCCAAATGAGCGTGACATTGAGTGACAGATTCAAAGCCACCATGCCCATCGCCACACGCACTGGCGTCATTACTTCATCACGAGCATAGAACGCCCGCGTTAACACTTGAATCAGCGCATAGGCCCATACACTCGCCGCATATCCCAACAGTACAAATGCCACACGATCGGAGTCTGACGCACCAAACTGTCCGCCCTGAAGAATGACTTCAACCAAAGGCAAACGCACAAACATCAGGCCAATGCCGGCGGGGAGACCAATAAACAGCACCAGACGTGTGCCACGACGCACAGTATCGACAAATGCAGTGTGGTCTTCTGATCGTCGCGAAAGCAATGGATAGATCGCCGTCGCCACCGCAATACCGAAGACTCCAAGTGGGAACTGATACAAACGCTGTGCAAAGCTGAGGTCTGCCATGCTGTGCACATCAAGTGGATACGCCACACCAAAAATGGTTGAACTGAATAGAGGCCATGAGGCAATCAGCCCGTCGATAAGCGTATTGATCTGCAGTACACCCAAGCCGAGCATCATCGGGCCGGCGCGGCGAATGACTTCGAGTATCGGATCCGTAGCTGCCTGAATATCCAAACGCAACGAAACATGCTTGCGTAATGCCAAAAGCGACCAAGCCACTTGTAAAGCGCCAGCAAGAACCACCGCACCTGAAAGCAGAGCAACCACTTTGAGTCGCCGGGCATGATCATCAACCCCGAAGTACCACGCGCCAAGTAAGGCCGTAACGATCAGACAGCCGTTGAGCAAAATGGGCGCTGCAGCTGTTGGTCCAAATCGCCCGTGAACATGCAGCATGGCACCAGCGATTGCAACCACACACACCAAAGGCATGTATGGAAGCATCAACATCATCAACCAAAGCCAATCATGTGTGTGCTCGGCTGCTGCAGATATGAGGAATAACATCATCTCCCCAAATACAACCACGACACCAAGTGCCAAAGACAGCAATCCGATCATTCCACCAGCGAGCGCCGCTGCTTTTTGCTGATCGCTGTCAACTAGACGTTGATAGGTCGGCAGGAAGGCTGCTGATAGCGCGCCTTCGCCAAAAAGTCTGCGAAATAAATTGGGGATTAGAAACGCAAATGCAAACGCGCTCATTGCCTCACTAGTGCCAATCAAGCGACTTAGAACAGATTCGCGAACCAGACCCGCCACCCGACTGGCAGCGGTCAAAAGCATGACCGTTCGAGTGTTTCTTTCGAAGCCGTCGCTCATTACACGCTCACACGCTCTGCTCGAATCCACCCAAGCCGTACCGCAATAGCGAGACCATCCACAGCGCCGAGCACCATCATCGACCATCCAAGACCAGCCAGTCCAGCTGCAAGCAAGGTCTGGTTCACCCACCATCCAAGGAGGACTCCACCTGGAGCCAGTAACCAGACCGCTGGCTGTGGCAGTGGCCATGATGGACCACCTCCACGATTCCAGGACCGCAAAATCAGTGGAGCTGCTGTGACTAGGCCGGTTGCTAGGGACAGTAATACGCAGATGCTCGCCTGCGACCACCCCAATGCGTTCCAAAAGAAAGCAAACCACAGTGGAAATGAAACAATACAAACGAGCGAGGCAACAGCCGCCGCCAGCACTCCCCCGCCACCACGGGCAACCATCACATCAATCGTGGCTTCGACACGTCGCCAAGGAGAAGTGTTGGACGCAGCCTTGGGTGGACGCAGCGCCATCAGAACAACACCCGCCGCCATCACTCCCAGCCAACCAGCAATGATGTCGGACCAAGATGCATCCCGCTGGCTGGATGCCAATCCTTGAGTCCACTCGTCTACCCACGCCCAGACCACCACACACACGATCGCCAACCAGCTTCGTGGCAGCATTCTGGAACGCTCCACCAAGATCGTCAGAATCCCCATCGCCAAAAAGTGGGCCAACTTGTCTGGGGATGGATGCTCAGGCCCTAATGGATCCATCGTCGGCCAATGGGTCAGGGTCGTCAGAACAAGAAAGTAGACCAACAGCGTGAAACGCCAAGTTCGCACAGCAGACTGTCGAACCGCCTGGTCAATCAACGGATTTTGGGGTCACTTCGGCCGGCGATTCTGAGACATCGGCCTGTTGCGATGCATCTGAAAAACCCTGATCCCACATCGTAAGCACATCTTGGGCCAATGCTAAATAGTCTTCAGCACCGCGGGAGGTTGGGTCGTAAGCATGAATCGACTGACCAAATGAGGGGGCCTCAGCCAACTTGATGTTGCGACGTATTGCCGGTGTCAAAACGCGACAGTCCCGCCATGGAACATCCTGCGATCGGGCTGACTCAAGAAAATCACTGAGATCCTGCACGACTTCTCTTGCCAGCGTGGTTTGGGTCTCATGCATACACAGCACAATGCCGCTGACCTGAAGCGATGGATTCACTGAACCACAGACCAACCCGATGGTCTCCAACAACTTGCCTACACCCTGCAAGGCAAGGAAGTGCGCCTGCATTGGAACAAAAACCTCGCTGGCTGCGGACAGCGCGTTGAGCGTGAGTGTCCCAAGACTGGGTGGGCAATCGATCAGAACCGCATCCCACATATTTGAATTGGCCAGCGTGTGGGCCAGCCGCGTGTGCCGGTCGGGCGCTGTGGCAAGCTCTGTTTCCACAGCTGCGAGATCGGTTTCAGCCGGTACAAGATCGAGATTGGGCTCAATCCGCACCGCGACCTCCTGAGCAGGCAGATCCTGATCCAGAAGCAGGTCGTATACGGTCGGATCATCGGCAGCAGGGCGAATTCCCAGATGCAGCGAGAGGTGGGCCTGCGGATCGAGGTCGATCAGACACGTCCGGCAGCCAAGTGCTGCCAGGCCAGCACCCAAATTGACCGTCGTGGTCGTCTTGCCCACGCCGCCCTTCTGGTTGATCACTGCGACCGTACGCCCAGCGGTGCTCATGAATGCGAGTGTACGCGACCCGGGCGGCTGATGGCAGTGCGGACTGGCCCTTCGTGGATGGATCCGCGACACTGCTGATATGCCTCGACTGGTGGATGATGCAATTGTGCTGCGGCGATGGGAGTACTCCGAGACCTCCCAGACTGTCTCTGTACTGACGCACCAACATGGCATTATCCGAGGGCTGGCCAAGGGCGCGCTACGACCCAATGGGTCGTTTGGCGGCGGATTTGAACCGATGACACGTGGGCAACTGGCTTGGATTCAAAAGGATGATCGTGAACTCTGCACGCTGACCGAGTGGAGCCTGCAGGATGTCTATTGGCCTGTTCGCCAAAATCTGCAAGCCAACCGACTCGCTATCTATGCAGTTGATCTCACGCAGCGCCTCCTGACGGATCGAGATCCGCACCCGGATGTGTTTGAACACCTGCATGTGATGCTGGAAGGCGCTGGACAGGTCGATTGTGCCTATACCCAGTTGACCCATTTCCAATGTGGACTTCTTCAATCCGTAGGCTGGATGCCACAAATGCACTGTGATGCCACAACCGGCGAACCACTTCCTGAGAATGCAGAAAGCTTGGGGTTCCGGGTCGCCGCTGGTGGGGTAGTTGCCAATCCGATCTCTGGAGATCACCGAGTACGACCCAGCACTGTGCACTATCTCGCCAGCCTCAACCAGAATCAGCCCGACCCACCTGCGGACCAAGAAACGCCCCGGCGTGCTGCAGCGTTGCTCGCTGTGCACATCCGAGATCTTCTTGGGGAAGGTTCGCAAGCAACGCGCCTGGCCTTTCCAAACCTCCCAGCCTGACCACCCCAACATTGCAATCCGACACAACCGGTACAGACCAACGGCCATCTGCAAGGGTCGGCCCAGCACTCTGAGCGAGATTCAGTCTGCCATGCATTGTGCCGACGAGACCTCATGACCCTTGAGGGTCATCTCTCAATGGAGGACTTGCGCATGCCTTTGCCCTGGAAGCGGTCCGGACCGCCTCCGATTGCTGCGGATCTCGGAGTCGATGCCATCAGATTGGTTCAATTGGACTCAGAGGACCTCACCTCGGTTGCGACCGCTACCGAAACACCACTGCCCAACGCGGCACCATTTGACCTCAGCAGCCACCTAGAAGTCGCATCACATGCCCTCAAAACCATCTCTGACGATGGCCCGTGGCGTGGGCGAAGGCTTGCCGTGGCACTTCCAGCAGCGATGGTCTCAATGGCCTATGCCCGCATTGAAGCTGATGAGGACCCACAACTCATCGCACAGTCGCGGTTTCCAGACCTTGCTGAAGATCTCACCCTGCGCACAATTGATCTGCCAGTCAATGGCCGCACCATGCGCTCTGGTCGTGATGTGCTCCTGCTCGCCATGTCTCGCGCTTCCGTACTGCGCTATGTCGAAATGCTCCACGATCTCAAGTTTGAGGTTGCCGCTGTGTACTCACCTGCAAGCATGATGGTGCGTGCATTTGCTCACTTGAATCGACGTGAACGTGATACTGATAGCGCAACGCTTTATGTTGATCTAGATCAGCATGGAACAACCGCTGCGATCGGTCATGGACGGCAAATGGTGCTTGCTCGCCGTTTTGATACCAGTGTGTGCACCAACGCGATCCATGCTGCCCCGAGACGGATCGAACAGTCAGTACCTGTCGCCGCAGCAGAAAGTCCGAGTGAACAACAATTCCTCGCAACACTCAATCGTCGACAAGGCGCTATGCCAGACAGCATGGCGAGTCTGCCAGTAGGTGATGGTGCCGCGGGCAATAAGAACACCGCAGAGATTGTGGAAGAACTTCAGCTATGCCTTCGACACCATCGCAGCCTCTTTGACAACATCGAAGTTGGTCGCGTGGTGTTCACAGGAACGGCTGCTACAGAACAATCGCCATGCAGGCAATTGGCACGTTCGCTTGGTGTTCCAGCAGTCGTAGGAGACCCTCTCGGCCAGTGGAATACTGAGCAAACCAACGTTCCCATTGACAACTGGCATCAGCACATTCGCCCACAGTGGGCTATTGCTGCTGGCTTGGCAGGCACGACCGATGGGAGCAATCGAACTTGAGCCACACGACAGACGACTTTCTCCCTCGCGAATACATCGAGCACCGCCAGGATCGACGGATGCATTTGGCAGCAACGGCCTTATTCATCATCGTTGTCGCCGGTCTCGCTGTTGGATTTCTGCTCCAACGCACATCATGGACAGAGATCCGAAATATTCGGAACGAAGTCTCACAGCGCTACATGCACGCAGCAGCGCAGGTTCAAACGCTCGATGAACTCGAACACCAGATGGATGTAGTACAGAAACGGGCCATGCTGGCTGCTGGCCTAGTAGACCGACTCCCACGCTCAGTCCTTCTCGCTGAGTTCATCAATCGCATGCCAGAAGGCCTTGGCTTGATGGAGTTCGAACTGACCACAACAATCATTGAGCCCACTGAGACAGATGGTGCGAGGCCTGCAAATCAGCCAAGCCGAGTTCAAACCGCTACCGAATCAGGCACCGCCCCAATTGAACCGCCACGTTGGAATACCGCCATAAGCCTGCTTGGTTTTGCTCCTACCGATGTTCATGTGTCTGCCTTCCTTGCATCACTCAATGACCATCCACTACTCGAGACCGTAACACTCATCTTCTCTGAAGAAGTTGAACTCAATGACGTTCCAGTTCGTCAGTTCAGTATTCGCGCGACGATTGGACCGAACGCTGACATCAGGAGTATGCACCTCAGTGATGCCAGCGCTCTGGAGGCAGGCCAATGACAAACAAAACCCTCCGCCAAACAGGCTTTGTCTTTACTTTGGTCTGCATACCAGTGCTCTCTTGGGTGCTTGTTTTCCAGCCTCAACAGCAGGAAATTGACCGAGCTATCCAGGAAATTGACTCGCGCAATACAGAACTGGAGAAAGTGGCACTTCTAACTCGTCGCATTCCAGATCTTGAGGATGCATTAGCAACCGCTGAAAATTTGGTAACGCAGATTGAAGCCAAACTGCCTCCACGACGAGATGTAGAAGTTGTACTCGAACAAACCTGGCAGATTGCCGAACGCAACGGACTGACTGTGCGCTCATTTAAGACAAAGCCAGCCGTACCTTCTGGTCTGTATATGGAACTTCCATTAGAAGTCTCAATGAGTGGGCCGTTTGAAGGCTTCTACCGGTTTCTCATTGATCTCGAGGGACTTCCACGAATCACCCGCATCGCAGAGATGTCCATTCAAGAATCCGGCATGCAATTGCGTGGCCCCGGCAACGAACTTCCCCCGGGCTCAATTGCGGCTCAATTTGTGCTGAGTGTGTACTTCTCGGACAGCGTTCCTACGTTGGCTGAGGCAGGAGACCGACCATGACTTGGTCTGATGTTGAAGTCACTGGCAGTGACATCGAAACAGAACAGACTTTTGAGCCAATAGCTGAATCTCCGTTCTCACGTGAACGGAAACGGCGCATCACCGTCATGTCGTTGGTGATCGGTGGCGGTGCCGTGATCATTGTCGGCATGCGTTTTTTTGTGGGCGGACCAGCCACTGCCACTGCTCAGATAGAGGCTCAGCGCACCATTGAATCATACTTACTGCCAAGTGATTCCCATTCAAACAGTGACACTGCATCCAATGCCATTGCCACGCTATCCCACAGCGACCAATCTCGTGCTAGACATGCGGTTCGTGCTGTGCATATGAATCCATTTATTCTTCCTGGCACATTGCAGGCAGTAGTCGCCGAAACCTCAGGACATCGCGGGCCATCAAGGCAGCTTGTCCGCGAAGAGGAACTGCAATCGTTGGTCAGTGAGATGCATGTCTCCATGGTGCTCCGCGGTCGAACAACGATGGCCATCATTGATGGTCATACCGTTCGCCTCAACGAGGCCGTTGAGCTACCTGACAATGTCAACCTGACGCTCATGGCAGTCAACTCCAGCGGCATCCACGTTCAACTCGCCGACCCCTCTATGGAAGTGACGCATGAGGCGATTTTGCCCAAACCTTGAGCACACTGATGACCAAGCAATCCAAATCTACTGACTCCACTTTGCACGATCTTTGGCTGCCTGATGCGCAGTCTGCACCTAACTTTTGCGACCTCGGAGACACGCTTATTGAGCGTGGCGTGATTGACCGCGCCCAGGTTGACACCGCACGCCGCGTACTGAAACAGACACCAGGAAGCTCTATTGCGCAGGTTCTGCTCAATATGGGCGCAGATGAACACAGTCTGCTACAAGTGGTTGCCGAACATGTTGGTGTTGACTATGTCATGCCAAACAAGGATGACATCCACGAAAAGGCACTGAACACACTTGGCATTGAGTACTGTGAATCTTCCGGCATTCTCCCACTCGCAGATGATCAGGACCGAGTTCGACTGGCAATGTCGAGCACTGATGACCTTGCGACGCTAGATGAGGTGCGAGCGATGCTTGGAGGCCAACGCCTCACGCAGGTGCTTTGTGGGCCAAGCACCATCACCGCACTGCTCAACACATTAAAGAGCGAAACGGAAGAAGATCTCGATGTTGAGGAGCTTCTTGCTGATGCTGCTGAAGATGACGTCTCTGTAGTCGAGGCCGCCGCTGAAGAAGAGTGCGACGATGGGAGCAGCTCGCCAGTCGTTCGCTATGTGAATCACATCATCCAAACAGCCGTACGCGAAGGCGCATCCGACATACATATTGAGCCCTCTGAGTCCGCAGTCCGTGTTCGCCTGCGCATTGATGGGGTGCTCTATGAAACCATGAACCCGCCACGAAAGATGCTCGCTTCGATTACAAGCCGCATCAAGATTATGGCTTCGCTGGATATTGCCGAACGACGACTTCCGCAAGACGGCCGCATCCGTGTTCAGGTGTTTGGCAGACCGCTAGATCTGCGAGTGTCTACCGCTCGCACCCCACACGGCGAAAAGACCGTAATGAGACTGCTCGATAATCGAAGTGTGCAGGTGCCCGTTGAAAAACTTGGATTCCGCGATGATCTGCTCACTGATTGGCAAGCGCAGATTGCCAAGCCACACGGCATTCTGCTGGTGACCGGACCTACTGGATCAGGTAAGACCACAACCCTCTACGCATCTCTTCAGGAACTTGATCTTCAGCGCCTCAATGTTTCGACAGTCGAGGATCCAGTGGAGTATCAAGTTCAGGGCATCACCCAAATTCAGACTCATGATCGCATTGGCATGACTTTCGGGGCAGCGTTGCGAACGCTATTGCGACAGGATCCAGATGTCATCATGGTTGGCGAGATTCGTGATCAAGAAACAGCCACCATTGCCATCCAGGCCGCTCTGACCGGACACCTTGTGCTTTCTACCTTGCACACCAATGATGCCCCGTCATCTATTACGCGACTGATCAACATCGGCATCGAACCCTTCCTCGTTTCTGGTGCAGTGAATGCGGTTCTAGCACAGCGTCTTATGCGTCGTGTCTGCACTCAATGTTCGCAGAAGGTCCCTGTATCAGACACCGCCGCTGAATATCTGGCTCGTATCAATGTAGATGCAAAGCATTTGGTAGAGGGTGGTGGATGTGATGCGTGCCGAGAAACTGGACTTTCCGGAAGACTCGGCGTCCATGAGATACTCAAAGTTGATGACGACATGCGAGATCACATTGCACGGAATCCAAGCGTGAATGAACTTCGCCAACACTGTGTCAATGCAGGCATGATGACGCTTCGTGAGGATGCTTTGCACAAAATGGCCGTAGGCCAGACAACACTTTCGGAAGTTCTTCGCGTCACTGGTGACACGTAGCAATCGATTAGCGAATCAATAGGCCCGCAAGCACGATCAGCCAGATCGCCACAGCAATGCCTGCCTTGATCAATGTGCCCGCTGCACGCCCAGTCGCTGCCCCCGCTGCAGGTTTCATCGCTTCGGTTGTTCGCATTGGATTCGGTCCGGTGACTTCGCCAAGAAAGGCTCCGGCAAATGCGCCGATGACCGCACCGATAAAGGTTCCAAGTATGGGAATTGGAATGATTGGTGTACCAAAGATCGCCCCAAGGATCCCTCCAATCAAGCCGCCCCACATCGAGCGGCGAGATCCGCCGCCAGCACGGGCCCCTGCGGCGCCAGCGAGATTCTCGAGCACTTCACCGATGACTGCCAGAATGGCCGCTAAGCCAAGAGCCCACCAACCCGCAGTCGCGTCGTCGCCATGAATCCATGTGACATCGATCAACTGCACAGCCAAGCCAAGCACAAGCAAAATCCACACACCGGGCAACTGCATAATCACCAGCAGCAGACAACCCATGCCGAGCAAGGCAAACAGGCCTGTCAGTACCCAATGCAGCCACATCATGTAGACGACCCGCCTGAGCGGTTGTGCGCCATAATCTCATCGAGTGGCTTGCGAGTGATATCAGGAACCATGCAATCATCCGCTGGCCAACCTACTGGAATCAACAAGAAAGGCCGCTCATACGCTGGTCGCTGAAGAATCTGACAGAGAAACTGCATCGGACTCGGGGTATGAGTCAAGGTCGCAAGTCCTGCGTGTTGCGCTGCTGCAAGTAACAAACCACAGGCGATTCCAACAGATTCATTGACGTAGTAAACCCCCCCGGACAAATTATTGTCGTACTCGTCCTGCATCAGTTTGAAGACTGCAATCAACCACGGAGCATCCTCAAGATGTGGCTTGTGCGCATCGGTACCAAGTTGATGGAGATCGCCAAGCCAGCGTTCTGGGGCCCTTTGGTCGTAGAACAGTTGCTCTTCTGCCTCAGCCCCATCTCGAATCTCACGTTTCACTTCCGGATCATCAATCGCTACAAATCGCCATGGCTGTTTATTGGCGCCGCTCGGAGCACTGCCCGCGGCAGCAATGATTGATTCAATCAACTCCTTCGGCACTGGTCGATTGGAAAAATGCCTGACCGTACGTCGTTTCGATACACACTGCTGAAACCGCTGCGCCGCGTTCAAAGGCGGCTCATCTGGCTTCCAGTGGTCATATGGGATGAATTGGGGTGCCGCTGCCATAACGTGTGATCCCAGCACGATACCCTTTCGAGAGTCAATGGCGGGCTGCGTGGAGACCCTCAATGCTGATGATGGCTTCAATCTCACTGTGCGTGACGATGCTGAGCCCCAACTCTGCAGATTTGTACCGTGAATTGATTTCGTGGCAAGAAGAAATGCCCTCGGATCAGCACGAAGAGCTCACATGGCTCACTACATGTCTTGATGCTGGCATTCCGGCAACACCTGAAATGGAAGCACGTTGGCGTGCACACACGAAACAACCGATTGATCTGGCCCGAAGCGCTTCCGCGGGTGATTCGCCAGACTTTGAGCACGACTTCAAAGAGAATGGGTTTCAAGAACTCGTTCCAGAACTGAGCCCCATGATGCGGGGATCAAAGCTATTGCTGGCCGCTGCACGCTGGGAGGCTTCTCAAGGAGCAATCGAGCCCGCGATTGAGCACATCAAGGCGGCATCCCGCATCGGCGAGCATATCGCTACTGACAAGCTCATCATCAATGCCGTGGTGGCCCAAAGCGTAGCCGGACATGTCGTCCAATCGATTCATCATCTTCTCGACTGCAGCACACTTACTGAAGCGCAAAGGCAGACGCTCCATCAGTCACTAGAGCGCTACCTGACTCAAGATCCCTTCAATGTTGCCGCATCCATGAGATTTGAAGCAGAAATTGCCACATGGAGCATCACCAAACATCTACAACTTGATGCCCTGCCTGCGGACGACGCCCCGCCTCAAGATCTTATGGAGCAATTCTTCGGAGTAGACGGCCTCGGCTTAGATGCCAAACCTCCACCCGAGCTCACAATCGGAAGCATTCGAAAGGATCTCCAGAAATTGCAAGTTGCATACGGTCAACTTGCAACCTTAGCTCAATCACCGAATCAAGCTGCGTCTATTACAGCGATCAAGGCTTTGGAGCAAGCTGCAAGCGAAGGTTCACATGGGTTTTTCGCAACGCTCTTGCTGCCTGCAATATCACACGTGATCAAGAAGCGTAATGAACGCGTCGAAGACATTCGAGACTGTCAGATTCGCCTGACCTCCATCATGTCATCTCGTGGCACGGGCAACGCCGCTTGGAAGTGGATTGAAGCAGGCCAATTGGCGATGCAGGCCAGCGGCCCCTGGGTTGATGATGAATCAGCAACTACAGAGATTCAGGAGTTACTTGCCCAAGCCGGCGCCATGCAGACCGCGTCCTATCCCGAACCCCTCAATGAGTATCTGATGGCCATCGTCCCATGGTGGCTTCCTGGGCAAGAGGCTTTACTGGATGGCCTCTTTGTCATGCTTGACCGGTCAACTGAGGCAGGTGATGCCGCCACAACTGATCGCACACTTCAGCAGTTGATTCGAATTGCTGCAGCCCTGGCAGATCACCCCAATATTGCCTCTTCGCTTCTGTCTGCGAGCATCACCATGCGTCTGGTAGCTCCAGTTCAAGCCTATGCCAAGCACCATCTGACAGACCCAGGGGCACGCAGCGACTTTGACCGACTGCTCCGACAACTGCCATTGAGAGATCCCGCTGGACTCCAACGCGCCACTGCATGGACTCGCGAACACCTTTCCTACACAGGAACCGGGTGGACCGAGTCTGACGATGTAGTTGTCGCCGACCTCTCTGATGGAGCGCTGCTGAACCTCGCGGCCTGGCGACGTGGCCGATCATTGCAGCGCCAGTCACCACGACAATTCCTCGTTCCTCAGGGAGACCCAGAGTTGCTTCGTTTCACACCGATCGATGGGGCCATGCTGAATAGTTGGACTGAACTCGGAAGCGACGAAGACACCTCGATTGCGTTTGATGAACTTGGCAGTATTCCACTCCAAGAGTTCGGAGACCGGACCGCCAAGTCAATTCAAGAGATGCGGTCAATCCTTCGCTGACACCCGATAGCGCGCCGCCCATGCACTGTCGGGATGCTTCCTCTAACGCCCTCAGCGGCGCAAAGAAAAACCCCCCTGCGATGTACAGAGGGGTTGAGGGTTGGTTGGTTGGCGAGCAGGAATCAAGAAATCACGGGTTGGTTGCTTCTTGTAGTTCTTTTACTACCTGTGTGCCTTGGAGTTTTTCGTTTGCCTTCGCCAAGTCAAGAGCAGTCTCCCCAAATGTGCTCTTTACTTTCGCATCAGCACCCGCCTGAAGAAGCACTGTAAACACCTCAGGATTACCGCTAAATCTCGCTGCACACATAAGCGGAGTCATGCCGCCGTACGGAGTTTTACACCTCGCATTGACATCAGCACCTGCATTCAGCAGCAACGAGATCACTTCTGGACTGTTAAAGGATGCCGCTTGCATCAAAGGAGTAAACACAGAATCTCCCTTTGGATTCAACTCAGCACCTGCGTCTAGCAAAACTGCAATCGCTTCAGGACTGGAACGTCCTGCTGCTGCTATCAGGGGAGTAAAACCACTCTTTGCCTTTGCATTCACCTCAGCACCTGCCCCAAGCAGGACTGATAGCACCATGGGATTTGTGTTGGTCATCGCTGCGTAGAACAGTGGGGTCCAGCCAACCCAGTCTTTCGCATTGATCTCTGCGCCTGCCTTCAGAAGCGCAGAGGTCACTTCAGGATTGGGGTTGACGCCCGCCACGTGCATCAAAGGAGTCAAGTCATACTCCCCCCGAGCATTCACATCTGCACCGCGATCTACAAGCTCTTGAACTTCAGCAACTGTGAGGTTGTTTGAATTATCGAGGCAGCCTTGTAGCAAATCGCCCGAACGGTCCTCACAACCAACCAGCGAAACTGCACTCATTGCCAAAGCAAGTAGAAGTTTGCAAGTCATATCGTGCCTCCGTCGGTTCTGAAACAGCACACTTTTACACGATACCCCATCCACCATTCACGCCTTGCTTAGTGAATGAACCGCCATCGACCAAAATCAGGAATGATGGTCGGGCCGCCTTCCCATGCCGGGAGCATAGATGGCAGGTACACACTGAAGGCCTTGCCAATCAAGAGCTCCCGTGGCACGACAAAGGGAGTATCGTCGACTTGTGCTGCGGCAATTGGCGCTGGCGCACCCCACAGCCGACTGTCGAGACTGCGGCCACTGTTATCACCCAACACAAAGAAGTGATCAGGACCAAGAGTCACCAACGCATCAGGATGCGTCGCCGCACCTGGCGCATGCAACGAAACCAGATCTGCCCATTCTTCTGACGGCTGACTCGCCATGGACTGCGGGCCGAGCATTCCACCCCGATAGAACAAGTCGCGTTCGACCGTCATATTGGACAGCGCTGCCGAACCGCCCGCGAGCGTCCACGTCAACATCGGCCTAAGCACACGACGTCGTAGCATTTGTTGCGCAGACTCCGCGTTTTCAGTCTGGCCAGTTGAATTGGCCAATCGCTGCTGTGGAGACCAGTCATACGCAAGATCTGCCACCAGTTCATCTTCGATCCAGACTCGCAAACGCTGATCCACATGTTCGAACACCATGCGCCAAGGCAATCCACTTGCGGTGGCTGGAGCATCGAAACTGACGCTACTCACGGCATCCGTTTTTTGCTCAGGGCGCATCGAGAGCGTCCCACGCCCATCAGCCACACTCACTTCATAGACATGCGACCGAGCCGTCAGTGCAAATGTGGTCTGCACATCATCTGCTTCCGGTGTAATGGTGGCAGCAATGCGGAGATCACTGACTGGATTTAAATCCGGAACCGTCATCAGCATGTTGTAAGCCGACCAGTCATTCAATGGATATCGACGGTCATTCCACTCCAAGTGTGCGATCCCATCGCTGCTCTTGTCATACACGCCATCTTGCACAGTCCAATCTGCTGGCGGCGTGGCGACCCATGGCCCATCCATCGCCCGTCGCGGAAGTTTGGCAGGCCGCGCAGCGGTGACATTGGAGTCGTGGACCAATTGCCACACCGCCTCCTGAACATGGTCAGGCTTGCGCGCAATCTGGAACCGATCTGCCGCTGGAGATTTGATGAAAACATCGCCATCGACAATCCATGGGGTTTCGCCAGGAAGCGCTGCAAGCCGCTTGATATAGGTTCCGCTCTCCCCTTCAGGGTTCGCAGGATTCTTGAAGACCACAACATCCCACCGGTCTGGCTCGACAAAGGGATACATCAGTTTGGCAACCAAGATGCGATCACCGCCGCGTGGAATCAGTGAAGATGGTGTCGCTGCTGTCAACTGCTGTGACTGCCCCAACAAATGGTCGCGAAGCATCGCTGGAACGATGCGCCCGCCGCTGTCGAGACCCACAGGAACAGTCGACCCCGTCTGGCCACTGGTGATCTTGAGGTGCTGACCCATGAGCGTTGGTGCCATCGACCCCGTGGGAATCACAAAGCCTTCGATGACAAAGCCGCGGAAAATCATCGCCAAGGTGAACGCGACAATCACTGACTGCAACGTATCGATGATGCCAGCCGTGTGGTGTGTTGGAGTGGATGTTGATCGCGACACAGGTAGGCAGGATAGTCATCTGCCACGCTCAGAGGACCTCAGTCCCCGGCTGTTGAGCCGCCTGAAGACTCTGATCCGCCCGAACCGCCGCCGCGGCGCCGTCTTCGACGCCGCCGTTTCTTCTTTGGAGGCTGATCGCCGGATGCCGTAGGTTCATTCGGTGCAGGCTGGCTGGCCGCCTTTTTCGAACCGCCACCACGCCTGCGGCGACGACTGCGTCCCCCGGCTGGCTTGTCGCTGTCATTTGCGGTGGCCTGATCTCCCTGCTGCTCACCCTGATGGGGAGGTTGGCTACCACTTCCCCGTCGACGCTTACGCCGACGTGATCGCTTGTGCGGCTCCGCTGCAGGAATGGGCTCTGGCTCTGGGACTGCAGTTGGATCTGGACACTCATCTGGATCCATCAGTTCCTCAACCGGAACTGCAATGATGCGATTGTCGTGCTCCAACTTGATCTTGACTAATTGGGTGAGGATCTGCCCATCCAACACAATGCCCGGGCCCTCTTCTGTTCCCACACGCGTCTTGCGATGCGGAAGGTTGGCCTTGAGCTCCTTGTAGGTTGTGTCCTCGTAGCGCAAACAACACATCAGCCGTCCACAGCGGCCAGATATTTTCAGCGGATCAAGGGTCGCCTTCTGCTGCTTCGCACTCCGCATCGATACCGGCGCCAACACCTTGAGGAAGTTCTTGCAGCAACACTGCTGCCCACAACGCTCATAATCAGCTACCAATCGGGCTTCATCACGAGCACCAACCTGTCGCATATCAACACGGCAGCGGAACTCTGCAGCAAGATCCTGAACCAGTTCACGGAAATCAATGCGCTCCTCGCTGTGGTAGAAAACCGTAGCGCGCTGGCCATCAAGCGTCATTTCCGCGTCGACAATCTTCATTTCCAAATTAAAGAACTGAGCGAGTTCCTTGCTCCGCCCAGCAAGATTGATGGCCTGCCCAGAACGTTCCTGAAAATTCCGGAGGTCATCAGTGCTCGCAATACGAAGCACCCGACCGCGATCGTAAAAGGGATAGTCCTTGCCGCCAGATGCGTCGATGTACTGCATCATGTCCTGACGCGAAACAGCCGAGCCACAACCCGCATTTGGACACGTGGTTGTCAGCATCTCGGCCAGTTCCACGCCCCGATGTGTCCGAACCACCAACTTTGAACCACAGCCAGCCCTGAGATCCTTGGACTCATATTCCCCAATCATCTGCATGCGACCAAAGCGCACCACCATCGTCTTGGGCGCTTCGGTCGCCGCAAGTTGCTCCTCAAGCGTTAACGCATCACGATTCGTAGGATCAGCGTCTGCTTCAAATACAGGCAGGGGGAAAATGGACATGGGTGCTCGCGCGATCACCACCGGTCGGCATCGACCGGGCCTTGATCAAAATGAACCTGAATGTCACCAAGGAGGTTCTCAGCCTGTCAACGGTCCTGGCCCCGCTGACAGTGAAACGCGAGTAGGCCTCTATGGTAGCCCATCGCAGACCCTGAGCAAAGCGCCAATTGCACACCCCTACTGCCCAGTCTTGAGATCCTGAAGGGATTTGCGAGATCGACGTGAAAAGAGCAGCCGAATCGGCACCTCACTAAATGGCAACTCCTCACGCAGGCGATTCATGAGATAGCGCTCATACCGCCCCTGAAACAGCTTCGGATCATTCACCACCATCGCAATGGTGGGTGGATTGGTAGCCACCTGCGACACATACAACAGCTTGGCCTGTGTGCCCAATCTCGAAGATGGTCCACGGTGCTTGAGAATCGACTCGATCACCGAATTGAGCGTACCGGTTGACTCTCGATGCCGGGACTGTTGCCTCAGATTAAAGGCCATGGTGACCAGATCCTGAAGACCCTCGCCCGCATCCGCACTCACCAGCACAATCGGCGCATATTCCAACCCTCGGAGTTGGCGTGTGAGGTACTCAGCAAATTCCGCAGGATCAGTGTCCTCTGGAACCAAATCCCACTTGTTCAGTACCAGCACCACAGGCTTGAACTGACGCTGTAGTTCCTGCGCCAACTTGCGATCAACCTGTGATACCCGACGCGTAGCATCAATGAGGAACATGACCACATCACTGCGACGTATTGCCTGCAACATGCGGTGATAAGCGTAGTACTCCACATCTCCTGAGAAACTTTTACGACGACGCAACCCTGCTGTATCAATCGCCGTGAATGCTCTGCCTTCCATTTCAAAGCGCACATCGACTGCATCGCGCGTCGTCCCTGCGATCTCTGAAACAATGCATCGATCTTCGCCAGCTAGGGCATTGACCAAAGTGGATTTACCTGCATTGCGGCAACCCACAATCGCTACATTCATGTCTGAATCCGTAGGCACCTCTACGCCATCCACCAGTCTCCAGACCTCTTCCAACAACTTCCGAATCCCATACCCACTTGTGGCAGAAACGCACCAAGCGGTGCCGATCCCAAGGCTTGTTGCTTCCAACGCATGGGGTTCCCATGACTCGTCATCAACTTTATTGGCGACCAGTACAACCCGATCAAGTAGGCCACGCTTTCGCAGCAGATCAATGACGACTTCATCAAGCGGGAGGACGCCCCCGCTGGCATCAATCACCATGAGAATGACAGCAGCGCCCTGCATGGCCGCGCCGATCTGGCCTTCGATGTCTTCAGTCAGCGAGGCCAGATCACAGCCCGCATCATCAATACGTTCCTCATCAGTCGTGTAGACACCCCAGCCACCTGTGTCGGTGAATTCAACCCATCGTGGCTCAACATCACCATCCTCACGTGGCCCAAGCAGCTCAACGACCGCACTGACGCGATCACGCGTGACTCCAGGCACCGCATCGACAATGGAGATCCGGCGGCCGACAAAGCGGTTCAGCAGACTCGACTTGCCCACATTCGGGCGGCCAACAATGGCTATTTGGGGCAGGGACATCGGCCTATTGTAGTGCCGAGGCATAGAAGACGACTCGCCCTACCTGACCAGAAGACACCCTCTGCGTGATAGATTGATGCTATGTCCAACGAATGCATGACAGGACTGCTCTTGGTTGTCTCCGGGCCCTCTGGTGTTGGAAAGACAACCATTGTGCATCGCATTCGCGAGCGATTGGGCGGCACCTTTAGCGTGTCCGCAACGACGAGACCACAAGGCCCAGGTGAAACCAATGGGCTTGACTATCTGTTTGTTTCACCGGCCGAATTTGAAGACATGCTGCATCGGGATGAGTTTCTCGAACATGCCGAGGTCTTTGGCCGGCATGCCTACGGAACCCCACGCAAGCCTGTTCAAGAATCGCTTGATCGTGGCGAACTGATCATGCTCGATATTGATGTGCAGGGTGCCATGCAGGTGCGAGACCACTTGCCTGACGCATTCATGGTGTTCATTCTGCCCCCAAGCGAAGATGAATTACATCGTCGTCTTGCATCTCGTGGCCGTGATGACACAGAAGCCATTGAGCGGCGATTTGCCGAGGCGCGGCGAGAGATTGCTTTGGCCACCAGCCGCAACATCTATGACGCATTTATCGTTAATGACTCACTTGATCGAGCCGTTGACGAGGCATGCGAACTGGTTACAGCACGCCGGAGCACTCCTCCAGCCTCGTGATGTCCTGTGCCGCACTCATTTTGTCACTCGCCACGGCTCCTGTAGCGATGCAGGCGCCATCGCCCTCATTGTGGGCGATTGAGGGCGGAACCTTGATCATACCCTGGTTCACCAGTGGCAATGGTGCAGGCTTTCCCCAAGCACGGTTATCTCGGGGTGACACCTCGCTGACTACAACATCCTTCACCATCAAGTCCACTGTACGAACTGAGCGCTCTTGGTCATGGCCAGCGACTCGCACCGCCATCGCCCCAGCTACTGAACCCAGCACGGAGACATGGCTGGCAATATCACTTCCACAAAAACCCCAAGGCGATCTTCAGATTCAAGAGCAAACGATTCCCCTGGTCTGGCTACCTCCACGAACGCAGATGCCTCCATTGCATTTGGGGCCAGTTGCAAGTGACCGATCTGAAGTCACCAATTTGTGTTCCCCAGAAAGCGCGCCCCCACTGGATGACCCCATGCAAGCATGGCGATGGGAACTCCTCGCAGCGCGGATGAACGCCTTGCCTCCAAACATGAGTCGTTTCGATGGCTCCGATCTTCTCCTGGCATCGCACGATGTCGCACGGTGGAGAGAGGCCATGTGGCGCCTGTATGAGCAAAGCCCCAGTGTGGCAAGAACTGCTGCAGAACTGTTGACGGCGAACGTGCCATTTGGCAATCGTACGATTGCTGCTTGGTTGACTGCATCGAATGCGATTGACGAACTGCTCTTAATGACACAACAAGTACCAGCGAGTGATCTCGCCCAGTCAGCCCTCGCGTGGTGCGACCGGCAGGTGCCTGTCTCTGTGTGGATCCAAGGACAGACCCAAGAGGCTGTTGAACTCTCGATTCTCAATGCTGCTCCAGCGCCACAACTTGCAGAAATCATCTGGAACCGCCCAGGTGCACTGCCGCTGGCACTGCGACTTGCACCTCGGACATCTGCTCAAGAGTCACTGGAAACTCCCCCCCTGGCCGAACGCGAAGCGGTGGTCATCGAAGTAGATGACCACAAACTCCTATTGCCGGTTGATTACACAGTGACTGAGGTCGAACCACCAGGACCGATTCTCGGTCCTCTGTTTGCCCCGCGCGTTTTAGAAGATGTGCGCGCTGCCTCAAGGCCCACTGCCATTGCAAACAACCACCAAACACATGCGCAACTTCGCCAACTCAGTGGGCACTGGGAACTGATGTTTGAATGTCGCTGGCCGACCCCCGCAATTGAAGGCCCTTGGGAGCAGTGGTCACTGGCGACTCTGCCAGGCCATGAAGCTGTGATCATCCAAGTCCATGAAGGCACTGACAAGCACTTGCTGCTCATCACGCCTGACGGCAATACCCGAACAACGGATTCTGCCCCCTCCCATCCAGCCAGCGTGACCACGCATGACTACGGGTGGCTCGCCCGCGTGCGCATTCCGGAAGCCTGGACTACCTCAGGCCTGCTCTCCATTGCCATTGCCCGTGGCCACCACGGCATCCCGGCAGTCGAGACGTGGCCGACACCAGGACTCCCATGGCATATGAACCTCAATGCAGCCACATTCGATTTGCGAAGATGGGATCAGCAGTTCAGCGATTCCAACAATCGCTGATTCTGAATCCAATACAGAAATAAGTTCACCGGTGAGCAGCTTGCGCCGAAGTCACTCCGGACATTCGCCCCAGAAGCCGACCAGGGTCACCAGATCCTCGATATCAACGCCGCCATCGGCATTGAGATCAACTTCCGGCACGAGTGAATGGCCCATGAAATGCAGGACCCTCAGCAGGTCAGGAACACCAACGTCTCCATCCTGATCCAGATCGCAGGTGGCGCAAGTTGGCTCAGCTGGCGGGGGAGGATCATCGAGATTGGTCGAGGCATAGAAAGCCACACCAGGAGCGCGACGGACGGGAGGGCCCCCGAGTGTTGGATACATAAATGCGTAGCGTGGTGCCCCGACAATAACTGCCTTCTCATTCATGGCGACACTCGCACCGAATAGGGGCTCAGACTGAGTCGCCTCTTCTTGTGATTGGGCATGCGATCCAGGAGACAACTCCTCTGTGAGGATCCAACGCCCCAACGCATCGCTATGGGTGTAGCGATACGCCATGCCAAAGCCCCCGCCAAATGGAGAGTCATCCCCAGGCGCTCCAATGAGTAGTTCATCATTGTTGACACTGACAGAATCGCCGAACCTGCCCGCAACAGTGGAATTTGGTGGAAGAATGCGATCTGTTTCGACCCATTCATCCTCAACAAATTCAGTGAGGAAGTCATATGCATACACAATTCCATCGGAACCAAGAGCGGTCGTGTGTTCTGGAGCGCCTATCACCAGCCGGTCCGATCCATGGAAAGACATGGATGATCCAAACCGTTCATTGTATTGGCCAGTCGATGGTGTGAGCTTCTGCTCAAACTCCCAGGTCCAATCTGCAGGATCTGGCGATGACCGATCTAGCTTGTAGACAACCACATAGCCGGGCGGAAGGTGCTCGGCATCACTCGTATTAAAATTGCACCCAAGATAGTTCTGGCAAAGCGTGTTCTGCCCTAGCCAATTGCCACCGAGCTGGTCACAGGACGTCGCATTCGTATTGGCACAAAGGACCTCCGGATCAACTCCGCCAGGCGGGACGCCTAGATAACAACATGCGCCTGTCATGTAACACGGAAGAATGCCTGGATTGTCTGGATCACCCAAAGGGGCGTCCCCGTAATACGGCACACCAATCGCCATGCGCGTTGCCAAAATATCCGCGCCGATCGCTACACACGCTCCATAGGCCGAACACCATTGATCTGAGTCAGGAAAGATCTTGTCGGCCGGTGCAATCTCTGTCAGTGCCTGAGCATACCCCGCCGCAGCCACATCCCAAATTGCGTGGTGAACTTTGCCCCTCGCTGGGGAGAAGGTTTCCTCAGGATTGGCAGGATCGAGATATCCCTCGCCCCACCAAGGCGCACCAATGACAAGGGCCAAATAATCCTGGCCAATTTCTTCAAAGGTCTCCATGCTGACTGAACATCCAAAACAGTCGTTGATGTTGAATGTGTTGTTTAAATTGCCCGACGATTGCATCAGATCAACTTGTGACCATGACTGATTATCAGGTCCGTAAAAATACACTTCGCCGCTGCGGTTGATGTTTCGCCCAGCAGGTGCTGAAACCAGCATGTATTGACCATCTCGACTCATGCTGATCGCCTGACCAAAAGTCCTATTGTCATTTGGGTTGGATGGGTCAGCAATCTCAAGGCGCTGGCTCCACTTGGCCGCAGCCCCTTCCCAAGACATCATTCTTACTTTGCCCGGAACAGGTACAAGGACGCCAAAAGTATCTTCACTATCCGCCACGCCGGGACCTGCGATTGCCGCAACATATTCAGCAGTGGGAATATGTGATGCGATCTCTGACAACGCAACAGCGTGACCCCAACTTTGGCTCTCAGGGGCCCAGCCAACGGGATCATCTGGCTCACCACCAGTGTGGTTAATCAGCAATTCCATGGTCAGGCTGAGCTGGGCCGAGGCTGTGGTGCCAGCTGCAGCCAGCAACACCATCATTGCCAAGGGGATTGCACGAATCATCATGGAATCATCTCTCTAAACACCTCGCCAAGCCAATCTGATCGCTCCACATCAGGGGGCGAGTCGGGTGATTATGTCGTACCCGCAGCCTCCTGACAACACCTACGCAGCAGCGATATCCAGATGTCTGCGAACCCACCAAGATACGGCGAAAAGAGGACTTGGCTCCGTTTCAGGCTGGAACAGTCTCCAGAATGTCCGCAATGAGGTCATCGGCGGCAATGCCGTCAGCCTGCGCCTCAAAATTCATCACTAGACGATGCCTCAGGGCAGGAAAGGCAACCCGCTGCACATCCTCAGCTGTGACCTGCATCCGGCCATGCCGAAGCGCTGTGACCTTGGCCCCCAGCACCAGGGCCTGAGCCCCACGCGGAGACGCCCCCAACCGGATATACCGATCAACCCTCGGAGGCGCATGCTGCTGACCAGCATGCGTCGCCAGAACCAGTTTGGCCACCCAGGTCTGCATGGAGTCGGGAATATCAACTTCCCGAACCTCCTGCTGTCGACTCAAAATGGCTGACTCATCGAGCACCTGCCCTAAAGATGCTGACTCACGTGCTGTCGTCCGGCGGAGCACTTCACAGAGGTCATCCAAACCACAGGATGGCACGAGAATCTTCATGAGGAAGCGATCGAGTTGCGCCTCTGGGAGTGGATAGGTCCCCTCCTGCTCAATTGGATTTTGAGTCGCCATCACCAAAAATGGGGGGCCAAGTGAGCGTGTCTCGCCGCCGACTGTCACAGAACGCTCCTGCATCGCTTCAAGCATTGCAGACTGGGTCTTTGGAGTAGCGCGATTGATCTCGTCAGCGAGCACAATTTGAGCAAAGATCGGGCCGGGGCGAAAAACAAACCGTCGGCCATCTACATCTTCTTCCACAACGGTGGTTCCAGTCACATCAGCTGGCATCAGGTCTGGCGTGAATTGAATCCGTGAGAACTCGAGGTGCAGCGCCTCAGATAATGAGCGCACCAGCAGTGTCTTGCCAAGTCCAGGTACACCTTCCAAGAGTGCGTGGCCGCCAGCAAACAAGCAGGTCAGCACACCTTCGACAACATCCTCCTGGCCAACAATGACCTTCGCCAGTTCGGCTCGGAGACGTTCCCAGTCATCTTGGAAGGTGCTTGGCATAAGCGTTCTGTGAATCCGGCTAGAGCATGGCTCAAGCCAACAGGCATCAATCTAGCAGGCTCGCATGATCTGTGAGCAATGTTGCCAAGAGCACCTCAGAATCGAATCGTCCCTTGAATACCCAGTACTGGAGCAGGATCGAAGTCTGATGCGAATGTCTCATTCCGAGCTTGGGTCGTCCCCGTCAACCGGCCGTACACCGTGGCGCCAGCAAACGCAGTCAAACTGAATCGCTCGCTGACGTTGTACGAGATGAAGGCGGCAACAGGTAACGTTTCGGATGTGCCCGCCCCCCCTGAAATCGGCGCATCATCCGACAAACGAAACCGCTGATAGTCATAGACCGCCGCAACGCCGACATCCAGATTGTCGCTGAGTTCATAAATCAGCTCAGCACCACTGCGATTGGCCCAGCCACTGGTCAGCCGGGATGAAAGACGCAAGCGTTCAGTGATCTGCCACTCAACGACAACGATCGGAAACCACAGTGGATCATCGAGAATTCGCGATCGAATGCCGACACCGCCACCAAGCACAAGTTCCTTGCTGAACGCCCACGCAGCTCCAATAGCACCGCCACCTGAAAAACCATCACTGAGTGATGCCCCAGATTCAGCAGCCCAGCGTGCCATGCCACCTCCAAAGACTTGAAGTTGCCTACTGGCCTTCCACTTCAATGAGGCTTCGAATCGTGTTGTATTGGTGGAGGTCCAGGGCGATGCGATGTCTTCCCAACTGTAGTTATCCCGCTGATACCGACCGCCAATCAATAGATCGAGATCCGAAGCCAAGGCCAGTTGAGCACTGGCATTGACATGGCCCCGATTCATCGAGAACCGCCCGCCAGCACCGTCTGTGAGACTGGTCTTCAGTTGCCAAACCCATCCAGCCTGCACTGATGCGGAAGACGCCATGCCCTGCGACTGCCCCATCGGGGCCACAGCTTGATCAACTGGCGCTACCCCTGATGCTTGGGCCTGCCCAAGAGATAGCGGCGCGGCTAAAAAGTTGGCAGGGGTTGCTAGCGCCCCGACGATGATGGTGCTCAAGATGCTCATTGGCGCGAGCATAGCAAGCCGCTAGAAAGCGCGTTTGGATCAACCCGCCAGACACCAAGGGGCAGCCACATGCGTACAGACCCCGCAGCCGTGCTCGATAAGAACAGGGTCAGGCAGTGAGCACCACAATGCCAATAGAACTACTGCTCAGCCTTCTCGACCTGCCAGTACTCCAGTTCGATTGGAGCCTGGCGACCAAAGATGGTGACCAGCACGCGAACCATGCCCTTGTCAGGCATGACCTCGTCGATCGTGCCTTCGTAATTCTCGAACGGGCCTTCCTTGATGGTGACACCATCGCCCGGGCTGAACTCGAGTTTAATTTCAGGCTCTTCTTCAGGCATCCGCGAATCAAAGAGCATTTTCTCAACTTCACCTGGTGACATCGGCGTTGGCCGGCCGGCCGTGCCCACAAAGTCACCAACACCAGTCGTCTCTTTAATCAGGAAGAAAACATCCTGCGGAATACGGCCGTCTTCAAGCTTCATCTCCACAAAGATGTAGCCGGGATACAGCTTGATCTCAGTGATCTTCTGCTTGCCACCCTTGAGTGTTCGGGTTTTCTCGGTGGGCACCATGATTCGACCAATGCGATGAGTCAGCTCTTCGATCTCAACCTTGCGTTGCAGCGTATCGCGAACCGAGTTTTCCTTATTGGAAGCCACGCGCAGCACAAACCAGTCCATGCCCTTGCGATACATAGGCATATCCACGGCAGGATCGAACTGTTCTTCGCTGGCCTGTGAATCATCCAGTGGCGCAGACACTGCAAATCCAGCTCCCTCGATCGTCGTCGACTTTGCTGGCGTGGCCGTCTCGACAACTGGCACTGCCTCTTCCTGAGCAGGACTTGCCTGCGTCAATGGTGGTGCCTCGGACACTGGCTGCTCATCGGCCTCGCCAGCAGCGCACGACTCGGGCGTCACTTCCTGTGTCGTGGAATCCATTTCAGCACTTCCTTCAGTTTCGGGATTCATGATTCAACTCCCCACTTCCAGGCACAAACTCAGCCGGTTCGCAGCACGGTCATCCATCTAAAGATGGACGCAAACACGATGTCAAACGCCCAGCAATACGCCGCAGTCATGATTGTCAGGCCGATGACCGCACGCGTCGAAAGATCAATTTCGCGCTTGCTCGACCAGTTGACTTTGCGCATCTCGCCTTCGGTTGCAATCAAAAACTCAACCGTCTTCTTTCGAGTTCCAATGATCATCCAGCCCAACCAGCCAAAGACCACAGCAGCAATCAGCATCGCTCCGACACGTACGTAGGTCGGCTCAAGACCGAACATGGACACGCCGTCCATTTCCTTCCAGAACCACACCAAGCCCAAGGCAACAATGGCCCCGAATCCGTAGGCGGACATCAGTCTCACCCAGTAACCCTGTCCTGCCTTGTAAATCGCGGACATATGCCGCCTCCATTCGTACCCGTATTTCCGGCTGCCGCCGGCCTAAACCAAACACGCCGGGAGTGACTCGAACACTCAACCTGCGGATTTGGAATCCGCTGCTCTGCCAATTGAGCTACCGGCGTCGAGTCTCGAAGCCCAAAGGCTCCGAGAGGAGTCCTACTTCCTCTTGATCTTGTGCAGCGTGTGCTTGCGAAGCCGCGGGCTGTACTTCTTCATCCCAGCCTTCACCTTCTCATCAATTCCGCCCTTCACACGAATGCTGGTGCGGTAGTTGAGATCACCACACTCCGTGCACTGGAGCCAAACATATTCGCGATCAGCAGCCTTCTTGGCCATGGCACATCCTGCCTTTCGCCGGTGTGTTCCCCCGCCACCAGAGCGACGGGGGAACGGAATACCGACAAACAAAGGCGACCCTCAGCGGGTCGCCAAGTGCTACTCGAGAATCTTGGTCACGACGCCGGAACCAACAGTTCGGCCGCCTTCACGAACGGCGAAACGCAGGCCCTCAGTCATCGCGATGGACTTGCCAAGGGTGACAAGCATCTTGATGTTGTCGCCAGGCATGCACATCTCAGCACCGACCAGATCAAGACCACCAGTCACGTCCGTCGTACGGAAGTAGAACTGCGGCTTGTAACCGGAGAAGAACGGCGTATGACGGCCACCCTCTTCCTTGGTCAACACATAGACCTCTGATTCAAACTTCGTGTGGGGAGTAATGCTGCCGGGCTTGGCAAGCACCTGACCACGCTCCACGTCGTCCTTTTCAACACCGCGAAGAAGCGCGCCGACATTGTCGCCAGCCTGGGCATCTTCAAGGATCTTGTTGAACATCTCGACGCCTGTGCAGGTCGTCTTGGTGGGCTCCTCGGTCAGACCAACGATTTCAATCGGATCACCAACGTGGACCTGACCAGTCTCGATACGACCGGTGACGACCGTGCCACGACCCTTGATCGAGAACACGTCCTCGATGGCCATGAGGAAGTCCTTGTCGACCTCACGCTCTGGCTCGGGGATGTAGGAATCCAGCGCCTCCATCAACTCGTCGATGGCCTTGCAGACGTCGTCGTCTTTGCCTTCGCTCTCCAACGCCTTCAGGGCTGAACCACGAATGACCGGGATATCATCGCCGGGGAAGTCATACTGGCTAAGCAGTTCACGTACTTCCATCTCGACGAGTTCAAGCAGTTCTTCATCGTCGACCATGTCGCACTTGTTCATGAAGACGCAAATTCGGGGGACGCCCACCTGACGGGCAAGCAGAATGTGCTCACGGGTCTGGGGCATCGGGCCGTCAGTGGCGGCCACTACCAGAATGGCACCGTCCATCTGAGCGGCACCGGTAATCATGTTCTTGACATAGTCAGCGTGACCGGGGCAGTCGACGTGGGCATAGTGTCGGGCGTCCGACTCATACTCCTGGTGACTGGTCGCGATCGTGATACCACGCGCCTTCTCTTCAGGGGCATTGTCGATCTCGTCGAATGCACGGGCATCGCCGAGTCCCTTGGCCGACTGACGGGTTGTAATCGCCGCGGTCAGGGTGGTCTTGCCGTGATCGATGTGGCCGATCGTGCCTACGTTGACGTGCGGCTTGCTGCGAACGAATGTGTCTTTCGCCATCGCTGCGATTCTCCTGCTCGAGGTATGCGACCCGGGCGTCCATGTCCCGTCTTTGGCTCGCACTGCCTCGCGGCAATACTTGAGCCCCGTAGGGCTCGGGCCCATACCTGGGCCATATTCCATCGATGTGATGCATGCCGAACCATTCGACACACATATGCGCTACGGACCATCCGCAGCATCTTCAAACGCCAAGCCACCGACGGGACTTGAACCCGTGACCTCACCCTTACCAAGGGTGTGCTCTACCACTGAGCTACGGTGGCGGAAATCACTGGTGTCGAGGTCGAAATGTCCCGCCCTCGGCCTGACTCAAAACACATATCTCCACGATCGTGCTGAACGCGAAGAAAAACCGCCCCAGACAGGGACGGAAGGAGAGATTGTACCGACCCACCGCTGCTTGACAAGGGGGCGGCCCAGAGACCTGGCCGATTTCGTCATCGGCGGCATTTACACCCGCCCATAGGGCTTCAAGGGGCCCTCGGGCTATGGAGCCCGCCTGCGGAGGTCCAAATCCATCACCCGCACCCCCCGGCCAACGATGTCGTCAGATCCTGTGAGATCCTCGAAGGTTCGCCATCTGGCCTCGGTCGATACATGACCATCTAGGTACATAATGAGGCAGCGCTGCTGACCGCTGTATCGGAAGTCGATTTCCTGCGTTGCAGGGGCACCCCCATCGTCCGCTGGCATGCTCACATGGAAGGCCGCTTCAGTGAGATCACTGTAATCCTGCCGGTCCAGTTGCGGACTCCCGCCGATACTCTCACCCCGGAAAGAGTCCACCAGATAGAGCGACCGATCCGGAGCCCGTATCTGGCTGTGTGTGATCATCCGATCCACACTCGAGTCGCTGTCTTCACCAGTGATATCCCGCATCGAACGGGCATCAAAGAAGTTGTTGGCTGCAAAGAACCCCGGCAGATCTCGTTCCCAAGCGCTGCCTCCTCGTGGCGTGGGCATGCCGATGGGTCGACTTTCAAAGTCCAGTGGCTCCGCCGACTTGCCACGAGCGGCCAGACTGTCCAGTGTGCCTTGCCCGTTGGCCTGAAACATCGGGTAGTTGTGCACATTGGTTGCCGCTGACCGCAGTGGATTACTGAAGTCGTCGTCATTGCCTTCTTCATACATCCACCGCTGTGGAGCAGCCCACTGATCCGATCCCCATGTCGAACCACCACCGGAGAGCCCGCCGGGTTGCGGATGCGGTTCAATATTCATCTTCGATGTGAGGCCCGCATCCCACCACATGATGTCCGCCCATGAACCTTGGCTGACACCGTCAGCACGAGGATCTGTGGGGGGGATATAGGGGTTGTTGGTCTGAAGCCACGCATCCGTATCCCCAAGGTCACGGAAGTACATGGCACCAGCTACGACGCCTGGGCCGCCGCCCTGCTCGTCATAAAAGTCAAACCGGGATGGAATCACTTGGTCCTTATGTGAGCCGGCATACCCATCCAGCCACTGGGCAATTTGCCGCAGATGATTTCTGGATTCCATGGTCCGCTCGGTTTCATCAACACCACTGAGGGAGGTGACTGCAATACCTAGGAGCAGACCAAGAATGGAAAGCACCACAAGCATCTCAACCAGACTGAAGGCTCGGCGAAATTGGACGCGTCGAGGCACGGCATGCTCCTGTTCGGGGTCCAAGATAAGCGTACGAAAGAAACCGCTATTCGGATGCTTTCTGCCTCCGAATGGGCCTCCAATCAACCCAGATTCATCGTCATGAGGAATTCTGCATTGGAGTTTGTCTTGCCAAGTCGGCCTCTGAGCAACTCCATGGCCTCCACCACACTCATGTCGGAGACGACCTTGCGGAGACGTGAAACGAGATCCAATTCCTTGTCATCAAGCAGCAGTTCTTCGCGCCGCGTTCCTGAAGCAGGAATATCAATGGCTGGCCAGATCCGCTTCTCGACAAGTTTGCGCGTCAGATGCAATTCACTGTTACCGGTTCCTTTGAACTCCTCAAAGATGACCTCATCCGCTTTGGAACCCGTATCGACCAGTGCTGTACCGATGATCGTCAGCGANCCGCCATGCTCAATGTTTCGAGCTGAACCAAAGAACTTCTTCGGCTTGATCANCGCAGTGCTGTCAACACCGCCAGTTCCGATTTTNCCNCCACTGGTCGCATTGTTATACGCACGGGCCAGTCGCGTAATCGAGTCAAGTAGCACGATGACATCGTCCCCCGCCTCGACCATTCTTCTGGCCTTCTCCATCACAAGCTCCGCAACCTGAATGTGACGCGAAGCATGTTCATCAAAGGTGCTCGCCACAACCTCCACGGATTCAGCAGTGTTCCGCTTAAAGTCCGTCACTTCTTCTGGCCGCTCATCCACAAGCAGAACGATGACGTGGGCATCTGCATGATTGGTCGCGATCGCTCGAGCCATCTTCTGCAAAAGCACCGTCTTGCCAGTACGAGGAGGTGCCACGATCAGCGCTCGCTGCCCAAAGCCGAGCGGCGCGACGAGATCAATAACACGCGTTTCCAGAACGTCAGGGGTTGTCTCCAACGCCACCCGCTGTTCTGGGTGCAGTGGAGTTAAGTGTTCGAAAACCGGCATACGCATGCCGGCTTCGGCGTCTTGGTCATTCACAGACTCGACCCGAAGCATCGCGAAGTACTTCTCGGCCTCTTTCGGTGGTCGGACCAAGCCACTGATGACCTGACCTCTCCGCAGGCCAAACTTCTGAATCTGCGAGGGCCCCACATAGATGTCGTCGGCTGATGGCAAGAAGGAGTATTCATCACTTCTCAGAAAGCCATAGCCCTCCGGCGCCAACTCAAGTGTGCCAGATGCAACCATCAGGCCGAGTTTTTCTGCCTTGCCCTTGAGAATTTCAAACACAAGCTGCTGCTTGCTGCATGTCTGCGCCTGCTCAACTCCCTCCTTCTCAGCAATCGCCAAAAGCTCCGGCATCGGCAACTTCTGCAACGCTGACAAACTCCACCCGTCCTTCTTGGCCTTCTCGAATTTGGCGCGAGCCTTGGCGTCCAGTGACGCCTCTAGTTCCGCCACCTCCGCTATGAGCTGCTCTTCTGTAGGTACTTCGCCCGGGTGCAGGGTGATCTGCGGAACAGCTGGTGCAGAAGAGGGAGACTGCTTCTTACGTCGTCGTCGTTTCTTAGCCATCGACTGATTCCTGTCGCGGTTGCCGCCACCCTGTCGGTTGCCACTGCCACGGCTGGGCCTTGATTCCGACTTTGCATCCGGCGGCGCATTGGACTGCCCAGATTGCTTCTTGGAGGACTTCGGTGGTTTGGAGGGAGTAGTGGTCGTGCTCATCAGATGACTCATGTGAATCTGGAAACCGATGGACTCCGCGCCCCTCGATTTCACCAGAACTGCTTAAACGTACGCCTTGGCGTGTTCGCCAACCGCCACGCGGTTGAACAACGATCAGGGTGTACTGGGGGGTACGAGTTGGTCTAGGAGTGCCTGAGTCTGTTGCCTCAGCGCCTCCGGCGAACCCGCGTTGACAAGTACATAATGGGATCTTTCTCGCTTGGCGTCAAGTTCCAACTGAGCAGCTTCCCGGAGCGAAAGATCCGACTGGGTCCAACCCCGCTCTGTGGTGACCCGGGCAGCACGCTGTTCAAGGGGCGCATCTATAAATATGACTGCGTCACAGAGATGATCCAGGCCTGTCTCCAGCAGCAATGGTGCGTCAATCACCATCGCACGCGTATCGCAGGACGTTTCAGTGATAGCGGCCTGCATCGCTGCAATCACCTTTGGGTGGAGCAAGCGTTCCAGCCTCTCTCGATCAGATGCGCTCTCAAACACATGCTGTGCTAAAAATCTGCGATCCACGCACTGATTCGCGTCAAGGGATTGGGCCCCAAATAGCGCCCTGACTGCATCACGAGTATCTGGCTCATCAAGCAGAATCTGCACTTGAGCATCGGCATCGAAGATGTGGCATCCGGCCTCCTTCATGATCGCTGCAACATGGCTCTTGCCAGCGCCAATACCCCCACTTAGCCCAATCACAAGCGGCTTGCGAAGACTCACTGCACGACCCGTTCCCACACCGTCGTTCCCCCTTCATCTTTGATCGCAATGCCCATAGAAAGCAACTCCTCTCGAATGGCATCAGCTGCAGCCCAGTCCTGCTCACTTCGTGCCTGCTGCCGCTTGGATATCAATGCCTCAATTTGCGATGACTCTTCCACTGCGGCGTCTTGCGCTGTGGTTTGTAAATCAAGCACGCCGATGACTGAGTCCATTCGATGCAGCGCTTCTAGCTCATCTGCCCAAGTGTGTGGACCTTGACCCGTTGGCGGATCTGACTGGAGGTCCAGCCGGCCAACAGCTTCATTGAGCACGCCAAGCGCGCCTGCGATGTTCAAGTCGTCGCACAACGACACCGTAAAATCTTCTAGGGCATTGCTGAGCGGGCCGGGCTTGTCCATCGCAACTTGGCTGTGGGTTTGAAGCCATTGCTGGGCCCGGTCCCATCGATCGATTTGTCGCTGAGCATCGCGAATGCCCTGCAACATGAAGTTCGAGTTGATGCGGTAATGCGTCCGAATCAACTCAAGACGAATAGCCGCTGGAGAAGCACCACGCTCAAGCAGATCCCGGATTGTGAAGAACGTCCCTGCAGATTTGCTCATCTTGGCCCCATCAACCATGAGATGGCGTGTATGAAACCAATACCGAGCAAATGCCCCGCATCCAGTTGTGCCACGTGATTGGGCAATTTCACATTCATGGTGTGGAAAGATGTTGTCTTCCCCGCCACTATGCAAATCAATCTCGTCGCCAAGCAACGCCCTGGCCATAACGCTGCATTCAAGATGCCATCCTGGATACCCCTCGCCCCAAGGGCTCGGCCAGCGCATGAGATGCGCATCATCTGGCTTCCACAACATAAAGTCGGCTGGATGACGTTTGATGGACTGCGTGTTCATGTCAACACGGCCGCCTTCACCGCTACGCAGTGCATCGACGGTGTTCCCGGATAGTTCGCCGTAGTCAGGCCACGACGACACATCGAAGTACACCACACCATCGTCCGCTTGATAGGCGTGGCCACGTTCAATCAGCGCTGCAACCATGTCAATCATTGCCTGCACATAAGCCGTTGGGCGTGGCAAGCGCTCTGGGTGTGATGTGGCTTCGGTTGCAACTGTTAAGCCCAATAAGCGGCCATCGTCGAGAAACGCATTGGTATAAAAGTCGGCAACCGCCATCGGGTTGCTTGGGTCTATATCAACACCTTCGGGCAACTTCCCGGACTTCTTGGCATCGACCAACCGCTGAGCAGCGACTTCCATCTTGTCCTGGCCGCCGCCATCAGCCTGTGTGTCATCAGTCATGTGACCCACATCCGTGATGTTCATCACATGCTCAACTTCGTATCCAATCAGCTCAAGCGTTCGCCGCAGTACATCTGCATTCAGGAAGGAGCGGAAGTTCCCAATGTGCGCGTAGTCATAGACCGTTGGTCCACAGGAATAAAAGGTGACCTGTCTGCCATCAGGGTCCAGAGGCTCAAATGGCTCCTTCTGGCCAGTCAACGTGTTGTAGAGCTGCAATGTCATCGTCTTTTGATCACTGTGATGTTGGGAGGATACGAAGGCCCGGTACCATGTGCGATCCCCTGCAGCAGGAGATCTTCAGGAATGACAACCACGATGACCAGCGAATTGACCAGTGTGAATCCCGCCTCGGGCGAGCCTGTGGGCCATGTGACGATTACCCCGGTCGATGAGATCCCCGCCATTCTCCAGCGAGCTCATGATGCCCAATCTAGTTGGGCAGCGATGAGCATGGAGCAACGCATCAAAACGCTTACTGCCCTCATCCCTGCTTTTGAAGCGCGAGCCAAGGAACTTGGCCATCTAGTGACCAACGAGATGGGCAAACCACTGGCTGAAGGCATGGGTGAGGTTGAGTACGGCATCAATGGACTTGCTGGCGAGTTGGAGGAACTAACCGAGGCCCTCGCCCCTGAGAACATGAGTGATGGCACCACTTGCTCTACGCTCTACCGCGACCCGCTTGGTGTCGCGGTGGCCATCACCCCGTGGAATTTTCCGTTTCTGATGCCACTGCAAGTAGTCATTCCGGCGTTGGCTGCTGGCAATACGGTGGTAATGAAACCAAGTGAAGAAGTGCCGCTGATTGGACAAGCCTTTGCGGAAGTCTGCATGAGTGTGCTGCCTCAGGACGTTTTGCAGATTGTGCACGGCGCTGATGATCAAGGCAAGGCGTTGGTTCGCGGCGACTGCAACCTTATCGCCTTTGTTGGCTCGCGAGCAGCCGGACAGGACATCCTGTCAGCCGCTGGCAGTGGCCTGAAGCGCGTCGTTCTCGAACTGGGCGGCAAGGACCCCATGATCGTGCTCAATGATGCAGACCTCAACAAGGCCGCTGCCTTTGCAGTTCGGAATTCATTCCGAAACTGTGGGCAGGTTTGTGTCAGCACCGAACGTATCTACGTTGAAGATGGGATCGCAGATGAGTTTGAGGCCAAGGTTGCTGAAGGCTGCCGCAACCTCATCGTCGGGGCTGGCACAGATGACGAAGTACAGATCGGGCCAATGGTCAGCAGTGCACAAAAGCAGATGGTGCTCGATCAACTTGAGCAAGCCAAACACGAAGGAGCAACCGTGGTTTGTGGGGACGAGCCCATGGAGGGCAACTTTGTGCGGCCAACCGTCCTTACGGGACTCTCACATGACATGGCCATCATGCATGACGAGACCTTTGGTCCAATCGCCTGCATCATGCGGGTTTCCGATGCTCAACAGGCCGTCTCGCTCGCCAACGACACGCCGTACGGGCTTGGTGCCGCCGTGTTTGGAGGAGATCGAGCAGCACAGGTCGCCCGACAATTGACTGCTGGCATGATCGGTATCAATCAGGGATGCGGCGGCGCTCAGGGCACACCTTGGGTAGGCGCCGGACAGAGCGGGTATGGGTATCACAGCGGCCGAGATGGACACCGCCAGTTCACGCAAGTACGCGTTGTGAGTCACCCGTGCACCTGACACCTGACGGTCCGGTGGTGCTTTTCGGAGGGTCGTTCGATCCGCCAACACTCGCGCACATCACTTTGGCATCGCTCGCCGCTGAGGCATTGAGTGCTTCACGGTTGGTCTATGTGCTTGCTGCAGTCAGTCCGCACAAATTGAACCAACCACCGGCTTCGGATGATGATCGCCTCGCGATGTTGCGCTTGGCGCTCCTAGACTGCCCACAAGCTGAAGTGGACACTCGCGAGTTACATCGCTCTGGCCCTTCTTACACCATTGATACGTTGACGGAGTGGCGTTCTGAAGTTGAGCCCACGTGCACACTTCGCCTACTCATCGGCACCGATCAAGCACGCGTATTTCATCGCTGGCACCGATGGCGTGACATCCTGTCTCTGACAACTCCGGCCGTTATGGTCCGCAGTGAGGACAATGTCAACGATGTCCTTGACGATATCAGCCAAGGGCAGGGTGCTTCCGCGGTCGATCAGTGGCGTCCATGGATGCTTGATCTCCCCCGAATGCCCCAGCGCAGCACCATGGCACGCACAAATGCAAGTTCTGGCTTCGATCTGGACGATCAGGTTGTGTCACGGGTACAGAACTACATCACATCCAATGATCTGTATCGGGGCATCGCCATTCAAGACGCATCGGATCGCGAATCATGAGCACAGCTACCCAGCCATCGATCGCCTTTGTCAGCCTTGGCTGCCCAAAGAACCTCGTCGATTCTGAATCAATGCTCGGCGACCTGAGTGAGGCTGGATACCCCTTGGTCAGCGAATGGAACGATGCCGACGTCATTGTGATTAACACCTGTGGCTTTCTTGAAGCGTCGCGGCAGGAATCACTCGATGTGATCGAAGAAGCCATCGCCTGTAAACGCAGCGGCCATGTGTCTCGAGTGGTTGTCGCGGGATGCCTGGTGCAGCGCCATCGCGCACGCCTACTTGATTGGGCACCAGAAATTGATGCGATGATTGGGGTATTTGATCGTGACCGCATTCAGGCTGCCGTATCCGGACTCGATGAGCAAGGCAATCCGCTGGCCTCTGGCCCTGCATATTGGATTGCTGGCAATGCATTGCAGGCCGCCAAGGAACGCGGCCGTGACACGACGCAGTTAACTGTCCAAGGGCGTGATGGCAAAGGCATTGGCTATTGGGAGGGTGATGGCACTCGAATGTCATTGACTCCACGCCATTGGACCTACCTCCGCGTCAGTGAAGGTTGTAATCAAAACTGCGCCTTCTGCACTATCCCGTCGATTCGTGGCAAGATGCGGAGTAAGCCGCTCGATCAAATTGTCACCGAAGCACATTCCATGTTTGCAAGCGGTGCCTTTGAATTGAACTTGATTGGCCAAGACACGACCAGTTACGGATTGGACATTGGCGAATCCGCTGGTCTTGTCGGCATGCTTGAGTCATTGGACGCTGCAGCTGCCGCACATGGAGGTGGCTGGATTCGGTTGATGTATGCCTACCCGACCAACTTCTCCGACGAGATGATTGACGCCATTGCGCGACTTCCCAACATCGTCAAGTACATCGACATGCCCTTGCAGCATGCCACCGATCACATGCTCAGCTCCATGCGCCGCAATGTGAGTGCTGCAGACCAACTGGCCCTGGTTGAGAAACTCCGCAAACGAATCCCAGGCTTAGCACTGCGAACGACCCTCATCACTGGCTTTCCTGGTGAAACTGAAGAGGACCACCAAGCATTACTTCAGTTTGTCGAGCGGGTGCAGTTCGAAGCTCTGGGTGTGTTCAAATACAGTCCAGAGGCGGGCACCGTGGCAGGCACCATGGACGCCGACGCGAACCTGCACGTCTCCGACGAGATCAAACAGGCACGCGAAGCTGATTTGATGCTGCTCCAGCAACAGATCGCCTTTGAGGCCGCTGCATATGTGGCGGAAGAGTCGAGCGTCTTCGATGTGTTAATCGATGAGCCTCTCGGCGATGAAAAGCAGCCGCTCTGGTCGGGACGCTGCTATCACCAAGCTCCAGGCGTTGATTCTCGGACCCTAGTCACAGCGAGTACCCCTTTGTCTCCTGGTCAACTGGTCCGCTGCAGGATCACCGGTTCGGATGGCTATGACTTGCTGGCACAACCCGAAGCTGAAGCCGATCGTCAGGTGTCTTTGCCCCTGATTGGCTGAAGTTTGCCCTTTTCGGGGCCGATTTCAGTCTTGGCGAGCAATTTCACGCGTCTTGGCGATTCCCTGTTCATATCTGGAGCCTCGCCCCATAGACGGGTTGATGACCTTGTGCTCATCGGGATTGGAGAGCCTTATGCCCTGTACACATCACTTCGCGACCGGTGCCCTGACGGCCATGATTGCCACAACAGCGGCTCACGCCAACTGGTTCTTTAACACCTCCGATGTGGGAATCACCGCGGAAGTCGTTGGTGAAAACCTCGTGGACGGCGTTGGTACAAACCGGACCTATCGCCTTTGGGCTGTCCTGCCTGATGACTGGCGATTGGATGCTGTTGCTGGCAACTCCGAAATTGCACTGCAGATTCAGCCAGTCAATGGCACTTTTTACCAGAACCCCTTTGGTGGTCCAACGAGCAAGGAAATCAGTTCGAGTTTCTACCCGCTGCTGCCTTCGCTGCAATGGGACAGTTACGTCTCGATCGGCGCGACCGATTCCGTAGGCTCTTCATCGCCCGGCAACGACAACACGCTTGGCAACATTGGCATCGACTTCAGCACCTTTGAAGACGAGGGCGGCGCCATCAACACAGTGAATGGCAGTTGGTTCATTCTTCCAATCGATAGTCAGGGCCAGTCCATTTCGTTCTCTGATGCGTGCACTCGTGAAGGACGTGGTGTTCTTCTCGGTCAATTCACGCTCATCGGTGAAGGCGCCACCATTGAGGGCTCGGCGCTGCTGCAGGGGCAGACAAGTCTGGGCTCCACTTGGCAGGCTTGGATCGATGCATTCTCCGTTGATCCAGATGGCATCTGCGATGCAATTCCGGAAGTCGCCTGTTCGGCGGACGTGTCAGGTGACCACAACGTCGACGTCATGGATCTCATGATGGTGCTGGAAAGCTGGGATGAGGGCGGATGCGCCGATGTCTCCGGTGATGCCAAAATGTGCGTCAAGGACCTCGTTGTGGTCTGTGAGAGCTGGGGAAGCTGCCCCTCATCCGAGTGATTGCGCACGCGACGTATGCTGCTGCCCATGAGCAGCGACATTGCGATCATTGACGGACACAACGACACACTTACTCGCATTTTCGTTGATCAAGGTGGTGGCATTGGTGCCTTTCTCCATGGAAATGGGAAGGGAGATCTCGACCTCCCACGCGCCCGAAGAGGCAACTTGGCCGCCGGCTTCTTTGCCCTGTTTATCCGAACACAGCATCCACATCCCAACAGCGAACCGAAGCGAGAAGCCGATGGTGGCTGGACCTCCCAGCCACCAAGTATCGATTACGAGTGGGCGACACAAGAAACTGCCCGCCTCCTCGACTGTCTGGATGAACTCCTACAAAACGCGACTGACGATCTTCGTCTCTGTCGCACCATCAATGACCTGCACTGCTCAGTCACTGATGATCGACTTGGCATCATTCTGCACATCGAGGGCTGCGAAATGATCTCGCCTGATCTACGCGAACTACAGGGTTTGTATGCCCGAGGGCTGCGCAGTCTGGGGCCTGTGTGGTCACGCCCCAATGCATTTGGCACAGGCATCCGATTTGGCTGGCCTAGTAGCAATGATGTTGGGCCTGGCTTATCACCTGCGGGGAAGAATCTCATTCGCAAGTGCAACGAGATGGGCATCTTGGTGGATCTTTCACACCTGAACTACCGGGGCTTCGTGGATGTCGCCCAGATCAGCACGGCACCCTTGGTTGCGACTCATTGTGGTTGCCATGCGTTGTGTGCCAGTGCGCGCAATCTGACTGATGGGCAACTTCGCCTCATTGCAGAATCTGGGGGAGTGGTTGGATGCAATTTCTTCACTGGCGATCTGCGGGGAGACGGACGATTTGATGCTGACATGCCACTAACGCGTCTGGCTGAGCACATTGAGCATCTGGTTGAAGTGATGGGCGACCAACACGTTGCCCTGGGCAGCGACTTCGATGGCGCCGACATGTGTGAGGAAATGGCCGATGCCGCCTGCCTCCCAGCCCTCATCACGCTGCTGCGATCCCGTGGCTGGGATGAGGCCGCGCTGATCCGAGTCTGCCATGGCAACTGGCTTCGGGTCATTGAGCAGACGTGGGAGTCAAACTTCTAGGGAATCGACCTGGATCAACTCGACCCAATCGACATTCGCGGAGCACAGCGAGCCTACCATGCGCTTCTTCCGCCCATGCCCATTCGTAACTTCTCCATCATCGCCCACATCGATCACGGCAAGAGCACGCTGGCCGATCGACTACTCCAAGCCACCCGCGCCGTGTCAGACCGGGAGGCGCGTGAGCAACTTCTAGACTCGATGGATCTGGAAAGAGAACGTGGAATCACTATTAAAGCGTCGGCAGTAACTGTCAGTCACCACTGTGACGGCCAGGACTATCAACTCAACTTCATCGACACACCCGGACATGTTGACTTCACCTACGAAGTATCCAGAGCCCTGACTGCATGCGAAGGCGCTGTCTTGGTCGTTGACAGCACACAGGGCGTCGAAGCACAAACAGTCGCCAATGCTTATTTGGCGATCGGCAGCGATCTGGACCTTATTCCAGTCGTGAATAAAATCGACCTCCCGGCTGCTGATCCTGATCGCGTTGCCATGGAGATCGAATCCGTGCTTGGTCTCCCTGCTGAGGACTGCATCTACTGCTCAGCCAAGACAGGGCAGGGCATTGCCGAATTGCTTGATGCCATTTGCCGCATGCTGCCTGATCCCCGTCCAGCGACGATCAACGAAACACGAGCCCTGATCTTTGATAGCCACTACGACGAATATCGAGGTGTGATTGTCTACGTCAGAGTGTTTGATGGTGCGCTCAAGATTGGAGACCGCATTCGCATGATGGGCACCGGTACCACGTGGACCATCACCGAGTTAGGCATCAACACTCCACAGCCACAAAAGGTGACACAAATCGGCACGTCTGAAGTCGGCTATCTGGTCGCCTCCATCAAGACGCTTGAGGATGTTCGAGTCGGCGACACCATCACACTTGACAAATACCCAGCAAGCGAAGCGCTGCCGGGCTATGAAGAGCCGCAACAGATGGTCTTCTGCGACTTTTACCCAGCTACTGCAGCAGCAGAGAGCAGCAAGAAGAGTGACTTTGAGGCGCTCCGAGAGGCCATCGAGAAACTCCGACTCAATGACGCCTCATTCACTTATGAGGTCCAGCACTCCGAAGCACTCGGTTTTGGCTTTCGCTGCGGATTCCTTGGCCTATTGCACATGGAGATCGTGCAAGAACGATTGGAGCGCGAGGGTGGCGTTGAAATCGTACAGACGGCACCAACAGTGACCTATCAGGTGCTTACCATCGATGATGAAGTCGTAGAGATTCACAACCCCGCAGACCTGCCTGATCCTGCACAGATCAAGGAGATCCGCGAGCCGCTCGTCAAGATCGAGATCATCTGCCCTGATGACAACATTGGCGACATGATGTCGCTGTGCGATTCGCGCCGGGGTGTCTTCCAAAGCCAGCAGTTCATCTCGGAGGGTCGGCAGATGCTGGTCTTCGAGATCCCCCTCGCCGAGATCATCTATGACTTCTATGACAAGCTGAAGTCCATCACACGCGGATATGGCACGATGGATTACGAAATTACTGAGTTCCGGGCTGACAGCCTCGCCAAGGTCAGCATTCTGGTGAACGGCGCCCCAGTCGAAGCGCTCAGCCTGATTTGCCATCGTGAAAATGCCGAGAAGCGTGGCCGATCCATGCTCTTAAAGTTGCGCAAACAAATTGATCGACATCAATTCGAAATTGCGTTGCAGGCTGCTATCGGCGGGAAAATAATTGCCCGTGAAACCGTCAAAGCTGTTCGCAAAAACGTCACCGCCAAGTGCTACGGCGGCGACATCACCCGAAAACGAAAACTGCTCGAGAAACAGAAGGCCGGCAAGAAACGCATGAAATCGGTCGGCTCCGTGCAGATCCCTCAAGAAGCTTTCTTGTCCATCCTCGATCAATCCGAGTGATTTGGACCGCCCCCAAGGAGTTCGCCATGACCCGATTCTGGACAATGCCCACCAAAGTCATTTCCATTTCTGCTGCCTGTCTCATTGTGCTTGTAATGTCATTACTTCAAGCGACCACTGCTGGCGCTGATGAGAAATCCGCAGGAACAACACTTGGTCCCGCTACTGCTCTTGAACTGACCAGTGGTGACAAGACTGCTATACGTGTTCATGTCGAAGAAGAACGTCTTGCGTGGGGAGATCTTCCACAGCATCGGGTGTACAGCACTGGCTATGTACACATTGGCAAAGCGTTGAGTGCGCTGCTTCAAGGCGAGTCATTTGTCGAGGAAAAGGAAGCCCTTCAGCAACAACTGCTCGAAGCTCGAGATCGGATTATCTCTGGCCTAGAACGCGTGCAGGAAAGAATGGACACTCTCTCTCCAGATGACCCGGCGTATCAAGAGGTTGGTCAGGAGGGGCAAGCACTCCTCCAAGAACGCGAACAATTCATGCAGCAGGCCAACGCCGCCCATGCCATGCTTGCCGCAGAACATGTCGAACGTGCGTACCGCGAGCTCATCGATGCTGTCAACGTTGTTGCTGACCGCATGCAAATCGACGTGGTTGAACGGTTCATCCCCACAGATGATTCCTTTGAGATTCCCCCGGGGCCACAAGCACTCAACGCGGCCATGCTGCAAATCAGGCTCCGCGCTTTGCTTCGATACCCCGAAAGCAGTGACATCACTGATGAGGTGCTCGAAGAGCTTGGATTGGAATAATGAGCAACTGCCTCGCAGCAGTATGCCGTCCAATCCAGATTCATCGAATGTTCTTCCTGTGTTATTGAATTACGCTGCGCTGTCTACGTAAACCGCTGACCTAAACCGCTCAATCATGGCTTCCTTGACCTGCGCCATGTCGGGGCACAGATCACCGAGTAGCTGACGCATGCTGGTCACTTCGCGCCCATGCAGGCCACAAGGCACAATCAGCTTGAAGTGCGATAGGTCTGGATCCACATTGAGCGCTAGCCCATGCATCGATACCCAACGTGACACACGCACACCAAGAGCGCAAATCTTGCAGGGATTATGCAAAGTTTCGCCCCCAACCCACACTCCGGTCGCTGAGTCATCACGATGACCCTTGATGCCAAAATCCTCAAGCACTTCCATCACTCGGGCTTCCAGCCATCGCATGTAGCCATGTAGTCGTAGTCCTAATCGATTGAGATCGAGAATTGGATATACGACCAATTGTCCTGGCCCGTGATACGTGATGTCACCACCTCGATCCGTCTCATGAACCTCGACGCCCGCACGCATCAGCGCCTCAGTCGTTGCAAGCAGGTGATCGCCCGCCCGAGCACGTCGGGACACCGTAATCACCGGGGGATCATGTTCCAACAAGTACAGCGTGCCGACCGGCCCATCTGTGTTGCGTGCACCGATCACTTCTTGCTGTGTTGATCGCTGGAGGCGCAATGCCTCCGCATACGGCTTGAAGCCGAGATCTCGAACCTCCAGTAGTCCGTGGCCAGGATCCATGACCCGGCGAAGATACAATGCTTGTCATGCCCACTGCAGCCCCACCGATCCACAAATCGGCCGTCATCACTGGCGATGTCACACTTGGTGAACAGGTCTCCGTGGGCCCTCATTGTGTGATAGATGGCACGATTGCACCCATCACCATCGGAGATGGCTGTCGTCTGATTGCCCAGGTCTATCTCACCGGTCCTTTAACACTTGGAAGTCACAACACACTCTGGCCAGGGGCTGCTCTGGGTGGACCACCCCAAGATGTAAATTATGACCCCGCCGAACCCGGAAGTGGTCTGGTCATTGGAGATCACAATGTCTTTCGGGAAGCCGTCTCAGTCCACCGAAGTAAGGCCGATCAGCCAACTCGGATTGGCCACCACAACTACTTCATGGCGACCAGTCATGTTGGGCATGACAGCGTGTTGGGCGACCGAATTCAACTGGCCAATGGCGCTCTGGTGGCTGGACATGTCCATATGGGTGATCGCGTGATCCTTGGGGGGAACTCCGGTGTTCATCAGTTCTGTCGCGTCGGCAGCGGCGCGATGATTCAAGGAGCAGGCGGAGCGTCGATGGACGTGCCTCCATGGTGCATTGTCGCTGGCATTTCTAAAGTTGATGGGATTAATCTCATTGGCATGCGCCGGTCAGGCATGAGTCAAGAAGAGATTCAACGCAGACGGGCGATATACAAATTGATCTTCCGTTCCCGGCGAACGATGACAAGCGTGGTTGAACAGTTGCGTGCCGAAGGTGACCCAATCGCACTGGAGTACGCAGATTTCATCACCTCTTCACAGCGTGGCGTGTGTAAGCCAGGTGATCGCATCGGCCGACAACGGTGATTTGCCTTGAAGTACTGGCCAGTGGCAGCCGCGGCAATGCTGCCTTGGTGCAATTGGGTGACGCTGATGGGCTGATTTTGATTGATGCTGGTCTGTCACCGCGCAGAACCAAGCAGGCGATTGAATCGCGTGGTTACACAATCAATGATGTCAAACATGTCCTGCTGACACACGATGATTCTGATCATTTGCATCGTGGATGGATCCGCGCCATCCGCATGTGGAACTTCACGCTTCATGTGCACGCAACACACCTCGATGATGTACGGCGATCCGGCGTTGAATCGCGCTGGATTGAAGTCATGACGCCTCAGTTTCAATTGAGCACAACGACCTCAGTGGAGCCGCACATTGTGCCACATGACCTCAGCGGCACCGCGGCATTTGTAATTGAACACAAGGGTGTACGCCTTGGCTGGGCAACAGACCTCGGAACAGTAGGGCCATCGCTGATTGAGCACTTCAGTGATTTGGATGCGCTGGCCATCGAATCAAACTATGACCGCCAAATGCAACTAGACAGCAATCGACCATCATTTCTCATAGATCGAATCATGGGCGGTCGAGGCCACCTTTCCAACACGCAGGCGATTGAGGCCGTTGATCAGATTGCAATTCAGAGCATGTTGCAACACGTTGTGCTCTTGCATCTATCACGTGACTGCAACTGCCCACTGGTGGTCAGAGAACGATGGAACAACATTGAGAGCGCCTGGGCACGACAAGTTCACATTGCTTCGCAGGATGAGCCACTCACCCCCATACGCATCAACAGTCGGCATCAAACCGCCTGCTTACCCTGACAACCGCTCAATCGCTTCCCAAAATCGCGCTGGCTGGTGAATGCGTGCCAATTCTTCCGCTGCATCTACAGCACGCGCACGAAACGACTCCCACTGCTCACGCACCGTGTCGATCGCTCGCCTCCATGACTTCACATCGCTGCCTTCTACTACCAGACCAGCATCGAACTGTTCGACAAGTCCTGCCATCCAACTTCCCGCCGAAGTGATCACTGGACTGCCCTCAATGAGGGCATCAACTGCGACCCCGCTGACGCGGTCTCGGAACATGTCTGCGTCGTAGGGAAGAAGTGCAATCCCGTCCCGGACAAAGGCCCGAAATTCTTCGTCGCTTAAAGTGGCATCCTCTCGGTTTAACCCCGCGTAGCCCACTGCATCGAGACGGGCCAATTCTGCCGCGACCTCTGGGCGCACATCTCCCCAGTGTGTGGGTGATGCTTGGATACGAACTTCCACCTCTAGGTCATCATCTGCAAACGTCTCAACCAGCCCAACAGTGATGGGCAGGCCCTTGTCCATACGTGCAGCACCGGCGGCGATAACCGCTGGCTCAGTTGGTGGCTTGCGTGCGGCAGTTGCAGCTGCGCGATCAGCAAGTCCTGCGAATGGATAATCCACCAACTCAATTCGGCGAGCCCCAAGATGTTTCAGATGGCTCACCGTTGAACGTGTCGGCGCCAGCACAATGACTCCTGGATGGCGTTTAAAGAAACGTCGAAGAAAGCGGTCCTTGCGCGGCTTGGGGTAATACCAGTGCACATACAAAACCAAAGATCCAGGACGCCGTATCCCAAAGGGCCGCAATAGGTGGATCCCGAGCAAGTCACTGGTCGTTGCAGTACTGAGAACCACTTGATCATGGCGCAAGTGGCCAACGGCGGCTCTCGCTACTTGGAAGTGGCGACCACGACGCGAAAACACATTGCGCACTTGAGATGGCGACAGCCCATGACGGACCAAGTCCCGATGTGTCCAAGCAGTACACGAAGCCGCGCCATTGGGGTGAGCGCGGGAGAGTGCAGAAACCAACGCATGACAATGCCCTGCCTGACTATTCAGTGTCGGCTCCATCAGATGGGTGATCGGAAAGCGGCTGGTCATGGACTGCACTCTATCGAGGCTCGTCTGGAACTTCCCACCGCACTGGAATGACTGACCCATCGATTGTGCCGCCATCTGCTGGCGGATAGGCCTGGTCAATAGAAGGCGGTTCCAAGCGATGTCCCCCAGCTAATCTTGGAACCAGCAGAGGGATCGCAAGAGGGACTTCTTCGACATCGATTCGGTGGACACGATCTTCGACCGCACGCCCTTGGTTATCAAATACCCGCCACACCTGCAGTGCGGAGAGGCGAGGCAAGGCCCTGCAACCAGCGACACCTCGAGCAAGCGCTGGTTCCTCCCGGCCCGACCACCATGCAATTGGCGCCCCTGGAGCCGCGAGTGTTCCTGGCAACATGACCGCCACAGCACCTGCATCCGATCGACTGGCTGGAACACCGTCGACTGGTGGCATGACCAACATCCCTGGACCCTCCCAGCACATGGTCCACACAAACTGTTGCCGGTGATCCGCCCAGGACTTTTTGGCCGTCTCGTACGCCTCCAACACCATCGGTGGCCACTGCTCAAACGCATCATCCAAAACAGCCGCTTGATCTTCAATCACATGAGCCGCCTGGTCAAAGGCCATTGCCCGTTCTGATACATCAAGATCCACAAGACCATCACACGCGCACCGCATGGCCTCAAAAGTGATCAATGGCACCAGCGAACGTGCAAAGGGGCCGTGATCTGCACCATCCATGACCCTGCTCGCCCGAGCAAGATCCATCCACCGACCAAGGAGGGCAGCCCAAGTGGTCACGGGTGTCAGCGAGGAACCTGAGGACATCATGCCTGAGAGTGTCCCCGATCCTCATTCTGAATGCCTGATCCTGATGCCATAGAGGCCCTTCTGCTCCCTTGACCGCCGACCACGGCAGACTGGGCCATCGGCCCAATACAGGGGGGGGTTCAAACTGGCGTCTGATAATGCGCAAGTTGCCATGACATCGGCGTTTGTTTGCTGATCTCCATACCTCAGGTGTGCCGATGTACCACCGTCATGCCTCCCTCAATTGCAGCACAACGCACACGTAAGAGCGTTCAAGCCTCCAGCGACCCCCAGCCCATGCGTTGGGCAGGCTGGATAGCCATCGCTGGATTATGGGCTTTCTTTGTGCTGGCCCTGGCCAGTTTCTCAAGCGCCGACCCCCCATCGCACGTCGTTGCCGTCCACAACCAGGACATCGCCAACCTCTGTGGCCAAGTGGGCGCCGCAGTGGCGTATTGGTCCTTGCATGTCATGGGGCTCGGGGCATGGATTCTCGCCGTAGCAGCAGGATCGCTCATTGTGCTTCGTTTGTTTGGACGGCAACTCAGCCACCTCCCACTACGACTGGCAGGCGTGCTATTAGTCGCCGTCTGCATTCCTGCGTTGCATGCGCTGCTCCTGCCAACCTGGGGCGGCTTAGCTGGCGCACCAGGCGGAGTGCTTGGGCATGCCATCGATGGCGTGCTTACACCTCGGCTCGGTGGTTTCGGCGCTGGTCTTTGTCTGTTCATTCTCTTGATGGTTGGTGCCATCATCGCGGCTGATGAATTGGTCGTCGCCGCGCCCGGTGTGATCTGGCGCCGAGTTTCAATATGGCGACAACACACACCTCGTCCTTCCCTGCACTGGATAAAGCGACTGTCGCTGCGACCCGAGGGCACTGCGGTACTGGATAAAGAGGCGCCGGAAGATGATGTCACATGGGAAGATCAGTACGAGGAAGAGGAAGAAGACGAATACGAAGATGATGAGGATGAGGATGAGGATGACGAATACGATTATGAAGAAGATGAGTATGAGTACGAAGAGGAAGAGGAGCCGGAAGAAGAGCCCACTCCTGCTCCAAAACTGAGTAAGGCAGATCGCAAGAAGAAGCTTGATTCATTGCGCGTCAAAATCTTCGGTGGCTCGAAGAACGTCGCCAAAGATGAGGACATCCACCGCAAGGAATTCGAAGGTTATGAATTCCCCTCCGTGGAGTTACTTGCTGAGCCTGAAGGTGACTATTCCAAGAAGGCCGAGAACATGGTCAGGAAGCAGGCGGAGTCGTTGGAATCCGCACTGACAACTTTCTCGATCGATGCAGAAGTTACTGGGATCGAATCCGGACCCACCGTCACGCTGTACTCAGTCCAGTTGGCGCCCGGCACACGTGTCGCCCGACTGAACACCATCGCAAGCGATCTCGCCCGCTCGCTTGGCGCTCAGAACATCCGCATCATTCCGAACATGGCCGGTCGCACAACCGTGGGCATTGAAGTGCCCAATCCCAGTCGCGAAAAGGTGCGGCTTCGCGAGTTGATCAGCAGTGGCGCTGCAGAAGGCATGACGCTGCCGATGTTCCTCGGCAAAGATGCCAGTGGTGAGCCCTTGGTTGAGGACCTCGCCAAGATGCCGCACATGCTTGTCGCTGGCACCACTGGTTCTGGAAAAAGTGTGTGCATCAACACGATCATCATGTCGTGGCTATTCCTCAAGCGCCCCGATGAGCTCAAACTCATTCTTGTCGATCCAAAAATGGTTGAGTTGAGCATGTTCGGCGACATCCCACACCTCGCCTGCCCGGTGGTTACTGAAATGAACCGCGCTGCGGCCATTCTTGACTGGGCCGTCCGCAAGATGGAAGAGCGTTACGAGATCCTCAATCAGGCTGACGTGCGTGATATTGGCTCGTACAACTCGCTGACTGAAGAGGAAAAGATCGAACGATTCGATCCGCAGAATGACCTTGAGGAAGCCAAGATTCCCAAGTCAATGCCCTACATCGTGTTCATCATCGACGAGCTGGCCGATTTGATGATGACCAATAAGGAGGTCGAGCAGGCCATCGTGCGTATTGCACAGAAGGCACGAGCTGTGGGCATTCACCTCATCTTGGCAACCCAACGACCTCAGGCCAATGTCGTCACTGGTCTTATCAAATCGAACATGCCCTGCCGAATTTCATTCAAAGTCGCCAGTGGCATGGACAGTCGTATCGTCTTGGATGCCAAGGGTGCTGAACTGCTGCTTGGGCAGGGCGACATGATGCTTGTCACGCCGCGGAATCCTGAGGTGCGCCGGGCCCAGGGCACGCTGGTCGATGATGGCGAGGGTCGCAAAGTCGTACGCTTCCTCAAGGATGTTGCCAAGCCAAGCTTTGAACGCACACTCATTCAGTTGCGACCAGGGACAGATGGTGAAGTTGGTGGTGCCCCTGTCGATCGTGACCCACTCTTTGATGACGCTGTACGGACGCTGATTGAAACCGGCCGCGGAAGTGTCTCCCTGATTCAGCGACGACTCTCGATTGGCTACAGCAGAGCATCCCGCCTCGTTGACCAAATGGGCCAAGCTGGCATTCTTGGTGAACATAAAGGTTCCGTCGCCCGCGAAGTCCTAATCACCATGGAGGAGTGGGACCAGATGCAGGCGATGGAAGCAGGCACCGAAGATGGCCAAGCCGCCAATGAAAACACGGTCGATGGTGAATACACCTATGAGTACGACTACGACGAAGATCCCGATGAGCTCGACGGAGATCCCGTTCCTGACGAAGTCGCTGGGGAATACCGACAGTAGTCCCACCTTCCACCCGCTCTTTTTTCATCACCTTGTTTGATCGCCCCCGATACAAGAGTGGGACGTGCGCCGCCTCGTAGGTCCGGACAGGCTCTCGGCACGCGAGGTGCACGTCGCCGCCCCATCCGACGGTGAGGCGGACGTGCCTTCAGGACGCTGGAGGCGGAGGTTGTTCGGCGACCGGACGTCACGCCCGGTGACGGTCGAACTGGTTGGAGCCTGATACGAAGCGAGGTGATCCTGATGAGTAATTGTTGTGACTACATGTGGGGAACACACTTCTGAACCGTGTCAACCGACGGGTTCACACGGCGTGTGCTCCCTGAACATGATTCAAACCAACAGGCGAGGCCGTGTGGCCTCGCCTGTTCTTCATGGGCCCCCGACCGTTGGCTGAGGCCAGTACCATCGCCTGGTGAAGGAGCCCCATCATGACCCCCGCCCTGACCGCCTCTCTCTTGATCTTGGCAAATACTGCCGACTCAGGCCTCACGCAGACCCATACTGAGTCCGTCCTTGACATACCAACTCTCGGCGCCATGGAAGAATCGCGGGAGATGGAAATTCATGTCGTCATCGAAGGCCCAGAAGGTCACATGCGCGTCATCGATGATCATGAGGAGTACGAAATCCGATTCGATCCAAGAAACATGGAGCCGAATGCCGCACTTCGACGTTTGATCGAAGGCGACCACGAACACCACAACCTGCAAGACCTCATTCATGATCTTGTGCGTCAGGGCGCCTCGCCACGGGTCAATCGGCATCAAAGGTATGAGATGCATGAATCGCCCAACGAACGGGAGCATCACCGCCACAACCACCATGCTGAGCAGTGGCTTCAACATCGCGAGCACGATCATCGGGAACAGGATCATGGCAATCACCACCATCGCTCCCATGACGAAATGGAAATGATGCGACACATGGCCGAAGAAATGCGCCGTCAGCACATGCATGAAGAAATGCAGCGCCAGCACATGCACGAAGAATCGCACCATGACATGGGTGACGACTACGCCGCTCAGGCGATGCAGTTTGCACACAAAATTGAGGTCAGCCGTGAAATCGGCGCCCGCCTCGATGACCAACAAGCCATGGCCATTTTTGGCGTCTGGCAAGCACGTGAACACATTGAACCCGATCGCCGTATCGAAATCATGCGTTCCATCGCGCATGATGATGGCATTCAAACTCCTGTTCGCAATGCCGCCGAATGGGTATTGATGGAGGCGTATTGGCAAGTCGGTGATGACGGGGCAGCGGCAGAGACACTTGAGGCGTTTATTCGCCGCAACGGCTCCTGAGTACTGGTTCTGAATCCACCATGGCCATGACACTGAAAGATCGCCCCATCATCATCACAGGTGGTGGGACCGGCATCGGAGCGGCAACCGCGCTGGCGTGCGCTGGTGAAGGTATGCCGGTACTTCTAGCAGGCCGAAGAGCCGAACCGCTCACCCGAATTCAAACGCTGATCACCGAAGGTGGTGGCAGTGCTGCTATTTCGACAGTAGACGTCACCGACGAAGAACATGCTGATGCACTGCTTGATCTTGCAGAAACTACCTTTGGTCCGCCATGGGCTGTTTTTGCAAATGCTGGTCGTGGCCTTGACCGCCCGGGACACCGAACCGCTGATGATGAAATGCGGGCCATTTTCGAAGTCAACTTCTTCTCGGCACATCGCCTCATGGCCGCTGCAGCGCACCGAATGATCGATGCCAAAAATGGAGGCCATCTTCTGGCCTGTGCTTCATGTGTTAGCAAATTTTCTCCGCCTTACCACGGCGCCTACGCTGCGACGAAAGCATCGATGGATCTTATGTGCCAGTCCATGCGGATCGAACTGGCGCCATTTGGAATACACGTGTCAACGGTGCACCCCATTACAACGGTCACTGATTTTTTTGATGAATCTGCCAAACTCAGTGGTCGGACTGAACACAGCAGCGGATTGCATCACACCCCAAAATTCCTACGACAACGACCTGAACGCGTCGCGCGTGCCATTGTGCGATGCCTACGGAGGCCTCGTCCAGAGGTATGGACGAGCACACTGGTGCGCACCGTTTCCGCTGTTCGCACCCTAATGCCGAAGTTGATGGATCGAGAGTTTCGAAAAATGGTGGATCTCGACCGGACTTACGAAGCTGGAGCTGGGGGAGGCAGTGGACGAACATCGATGGACCAGCCTTCCTCAGAAGGCTCGGACACCGACATCGCCGCTCGCTGAGCTTCGGTCATCGTCGGGTTGACCTGCACATCTCCAAGGCGAATGCGCCTACTGTCTCCATTGGTTTCAACAGCCACAACACCAATGGGCATCCAAGATTCGCAGTCGTACCAAACATCAATTGAAGACCATTCCTCTGATTCCGGCACATCTTCCTTTGGCGTGAGATGCAAGCCCAGAATTTCAGTCTCGTCTTTCTTTGGAACCACAAACGGATCAGCCTCGCCTTCAATGACCGAGACCTTGAACCGCTTGTACACATCCGATCGCTTCTGTCCAAGCGGCATCGGGAATGGCCCCCCCAGCCGCATCGGATCGGGCGCGTCCTCTGTATGAGCCAATTGTCGCTTGATGAACTGACGATTGGTGGCATCAGATTCGATCAGCCAACCATCTGCATAGACGATTCGTTTCAGTTCTTCACGGCGGCGACGATTCACAACGCGAGAAGTGAATTCGACAGAAAGCCTCGGTGTTCCCTGAGTTCGTTCATATTGCACAGTGCCAGTACGGATATCACGACTTCCAAGCAACGCATCGTCCTTTCGATAGACCACATTGCCCGTCAGGCGCTCAAGCCCATCGCCCGCGGTCTCGATCTGAAAAAGAGCAGCATCAGCTCGAGGATCCGGTGATTCCGGCGATGAACTTGATACTGGCGACACCGCCATGACACACACCACAATGAAACCCCAATACATCACTGGGATGGCACCAACAAGACGACGGCATGCACCTCAATTGCGCGCCCCTCGCCCACAGCGTCAACCTCTTCATGGGTCTTGCCTTTGATATTGACGCTGCCAAGCTCACAGGCGAGAAGTGACGAGAGCCGCGTTCTCATGGATTCCTTATGAGGTCCAATCTTGGGCTCTTGGCAAATGATGGTGATATCGATATTGCCGATCTGGAGTCCCCGGTCCTGGACTCGCCGGACGGCTTCCTGCAAAAACTGGCTGCTGTCAGCACCATCATGCTGTGGGTCCGTATCAGGAAAGAGCTGCCCGATATCCGGCTCACAGATGGCACCAAGAAGCGCATCAGTGACAGCATGCAGGACTGCATCGCCGTCTGAATGACCCACCGGGCCACGATCATGGTCCAACGGGATGCCGGCAAGCACCATCGGACGGCCAGAGCCGTCAGGTGGCAGCGGCTCCAGTCGGTGCAGGTCATACCCGTGTCCAATTCGCGCGATACTCATGTCCCGAAAGCGTAGCCGACTGAGAAGCGATGGGCCCCAGATGACACGGCATCGCGTAGGATGAAAGTCGCTTGGCGGTGATAGGAAACCGCATTTTCAGGAGGTGCTGTGATGTTCAAAGGCGTGTGGACTGCGATGACCATCTTGGTCGCATCACTTGGGCTTGGCGGCTGCTCCACCTACAGCCCTGGAGGCGGATTAATGGCGTCCACCGCTGGAACCGCCAGCGCGCTAACGTACCCCTCCACTGCGGAGTCGCCAAAAACCATTTCCATTGTTGATGTCCGCACTGGCGAGATGGTCTTCGAACGCGCTATTCCCCCAGGCAATCAGATGTCTCTGCAATTCTTTTCCACCAAGTACCAGCAGGGTGATCCCGGCCGCCCCGAAACCATGAGATATGCCATCCAGACACTGGGCCAGAGGACGGGACGTCTTGGTACTGAAGTCGCGGTACCCCCCTCATGGGCTCGACGAATCGATGTCTACCTGCGCGCGCCGGACCCATATACCCCCATGGATCGTACTCAAGCGGTACAGCCTATGGAATGGACACAGGGGGGCAATCCACCTGCATCGACTAGCGCCGTGCCACAGCTTGCCGTGCCTACTGCAGCAGCTGCAGTGACCACTCCAGTTACGCCAAAGCCCGATGCCAGCATGCCGGAGGTAGCTTCACCGGAGGTTGCTTCACAGGTTGAGGCTCCTGATTCTGACACAGCCGAGCCAACGCCCTCTGCAGACCCAGCGAACGAAGTAGTCGCCCAAGAAAGTCCTGCCGAAGAACCAATAGACACGGCTGAAGCAGCGCCGGCGGAAACAACTTCGAGCTCTGACAGTAATGAACTCCACGAGGATGCTGACACATCTGAGAACCAGTCCGAAGATGCCTCGAAAGATCAAATTGACATTTCACTCACGCCTCTAAGCACCATGACATGGACTGACACCGGCGCAGCCAGACGTGTCCGAGTTCTTGACACACGATCGGGTGATGCCGTGTTTGAAGTGGATGTGCCAGCTGAGAGTGATCTCATTCTGTACTTCTACCAAATGTGGCGACCCGCAGATGCTGATCCAGATGTTGAGTCCATGCACTGGCAGATTGTTGCCGCAGGAAGCACTGTGCTCGTGCCCTCGCATCAGGCGACAGTGCCATCAGCTCAGTACCGACAGATTCAGGAACGGCCGATTGGAGTGGCCCCTGCAACAACTGAGACCAAGCCAGTCGATGCAGAGCCAGCGGACACCGAAAAATCCGTGGAGCCTACGGAAGTGGCCCCGCCGGTTGACCTACTGGATGATGAGACGACTGAGCCGGCCTCTCCAGGGTCTCCCTGAGCGATCTGTCAAGAACGTGCGGCGAACTTACTTTCGCCTGCTAAAGTAGGGGTCTTCTGCATGGATGGGAGCAAACGCCCATGACGACCCCCGATACATCCGCAACAACCAACACCGGTTCGGCCGATCCGGCCAATGTAAGCCTGTCTGGTTACGTCATAGATCGGCTCTACGGACCGGACAGTGTCGACACGACCGCTCCGGGCGAACCTGGCCAGATTCATGATCGCATTGGAGAACCAGGTGTCTACCCATATACACGCGGAATTCATGAAGGCATGTACCGAACCCGTGGCTGGACCATGCGACAGTTTGCTGGCTTCGGGAGTGCGGACGATACGAATGAGCGATTCAAGTACTTGCTCGCCAATGCCAAAGGCACCAACACCGGGCTGTCCACCGCCTTTGACCTGCCGACCTTGATGGGGCGTGACAGCGATGACCCACTGAGCCTTGGTGAAGTTGGCCGATGTGGTGTCGCCATCGACACGATTGAAGATATGCATCGCCTCTATGCGGACATCCCCGTCGATGAGGTCACTGTCAGCCAGACCATTAATGGACCTGCATGCGTCATCTGGGCTATGTACATCGCGATGGCCAAACAACGTGGCATGGACATCACCAAACTTGGTGGGACACTCCAAAACGACATCCTCAAAGAGTTTCACAGCCAAAACGAATTCATTTACCCCCCAGAAGCGTCCGTCAAACTGGTGATCGACACCATTGAATACGCCACGCAGCATCTACCACGCTGGAATAGCGTCTCCATTAGCGGGTACCACATCCGTGAAGCCGGCTCGACAGCAACTCAAGAACTCGCATTCACACTCAGAGATGGCATGGAGTACGTGGAAGCTGCGATCGAACGAGGTCTTGATGTCGATACATTCGCCCCACGCCTTTCATTCTTCTTCAACTCGCACAATGAATTCTTTGAAGAAATTTGCAAGTTACGCGCGGCCCGGCGGATTTGGGCAACTGCAATGAAGCATCGATTTGGCGCTCAGAGTGATCGATCATTGCTGATGCGAACGCACGTGCAGACCGCTGGTTGCTCGCTCACCGAGCAGCAACCCCTGAATAACGTGGTTCGCGTGGCCTATCAGGCCATGGCTGGTGTGCTGGGCGGTTGCCAAAGCCTGCATACCGACAGCATGGATGAAACACTTGGGCTCCCAACGGAAACCAGCGTTCGAGTAGCCCTGCGAACACAACAGATCCTCAATGAGGAAACAGGTGTGACCCGGACGGTGGATCCGCTTGGTGGCAGTTGGTACGTCGAAGCACTGACCGACCGCATGGAGCAGGACGCCAATGCGATGATCTCCGAAATTGATGACATGGGCGGTGTGGTCTCGGGTGTGCACAAGGGGTACTTCCGCCGTTCCATTGCAGAGGCGAGCTACCGCTTTGGCCAGGAGATGGAAGCAGGCGACCGCATCATTGTTGGCGTGAATGCATTTACCGAGGGCAATTCAGACAATCAAGTTGAGATCTTGCAGATCCCGCATGGGGTTGAAGAAAGCCAATGCGAGCGTCTCACAGAATTCAAAAAGCGACGTGATGACGATGCCGTCAACGTGGCCCTTGACGAGGTCCGCAACGCTGCTCGCGATGATCTCAATGTCATGCCTGCACTTATTGAAGCGTCATTGGCCAATTGCACAATGGGTGAAATGGTGCAAGCAATGGCGGATGTCTATGGGCGCTATCTCAGCGGGCCAGAGTGGTAGTCGACAACCTTGTTTGAATATGTGCTTGGATGCTCTATCTGGGCTGCTGCTGATTGCAGAAAACAATGCCGCAGCCGTAACAACAGGAACAGATGAGAGCGGCCCAAAAATGACAACCGCCCGTCCCCAAGGAGACGAGCGGTTGGATTCATTCACTCAATAGTGACGGTCAGGATCCACGCTTTGAGAACACGTAGATGATCACCAGAAGGGCGATCAGACCAACGAATCCGCCCTGGCCGAGTTCGGCGATGAAGCCCATCAGCCTTTCGGTAATTCCACCGAAGTACCAGCTATCTCCCTTGGGGAAGATGATCTGGCAAACCACGCCTACGGCGATGAAGAGCAACGAGAGATCAATTAATTCTCGTGCCCAGCCCTTAATCGTTGTCATAGCATTCATGCTGCATAATCTCCTCGGCGAGCCGACCTCCTTGCCGGACCCGCGTGACCAATGGTCGCGAAAGCCATACCACCACCTAGGTGGCATGCCCGTACCTGAGTCTTGCTATCGGGCAAACGCCGGATCTTTAGCCAATGAAGACGCATGAAAATGATGGCGACTGGTCTTAAGGGTTTCCTATACAAGCGCTTATAAATGCCCAAAGAGTGCCCAGAGACACTGCGATTCGCCTAAAAACACCTCTCAGAGACTCTGAGGGCCGATTGACGAAGATGCCTTTACTCGAAAAACGCCTGATTTAGGATGCCGGGGAGGCTGGGGTCTCCAAGTAGGATGAAAACGGCTGCTGGATCGAACCTCTGGCACTGTGCTGGTGGGGCCTGTGGCCAAGAAGAGAGGACCTGAGGAGAGGGATTCACACATGTTGACCAAACCCCCGCTGACCCTTGCGGCAGCTGGTGCGGTGGTATGCGCAAGTACCGCACTAGGTGGAATGCAAGGACTTGATTATCGGCTTGTCGGCACCAATCTGGTGGACACCGGCGGCTTCAATTACACCGTAGATGTGTTCGCCGTGCTCGATGAGGGCAGCCGGCTTGACGCTGTCTTTGGCAATTCACAGAACTCCAAAGTGGTCTCCAGCAACGGGACGTTCTACCAGAACGGCTTTGCTGGCCCAACATCGAATGAAAATAATGAGGCCTTCTGGATGCTGCAGCCGTCCATGGAGTTTGATTCTTTCGTCACCATTGGACTTCTGAGCAATGTGGACAACAACCTACAGAACATCGGCATTGATTTCACCGACTTTGAAAGCGGTGGCTCGATTGACAGTGAAAACGGCACCTGGTTCGTTCTCCCAACCGATGCTCAAGGTGAGGCGGAATATCTTGAAAATGCCGCCTGTGAACAGACAACCAGTGTCATCATCGCTCGGCTGACTGTCATCGGCGAGAGTTCCACCGTGAACGTCTCTGCCTCATTCCAGGGCCGCATCGCCGATGCGTCTTGGCAGGAGAGTCATGACATCTTCATCGAGTACAACGAATTGCTCGATGGTGACTGCGACGAAAATGGAGTCGCTGACCGTTGCGACTTTGCCGCAGGTGGTGATGCCAATGACAATGGCATCTTGGACGCCTGTGAATACACCGACTGCAATGACAATGGCGTGAACGACCCTGATGACATCGCCAATGGCACTTCCGCAGACTGCGATGGCAATGCTGTTCCTGACGAATGCGACATCGACAACGGCGCCGCCGACTGTAATGGCGACGGAGTCATGGATGTCTGTGATCTTGGCGAAGACTGCAATGGCAACAGCGTCCCAGACGCTTGTGACATCGCCGACGGCATCGATGATGACTGTGATGGAAATGGTCGTCCCGATGCTTGCGACATCGCCGATGGTGGCGATGCCAATGGCAACGGCGAACTGGATGCCTGTGAAACCACGCCTTACACCAACCTCAACAGCGGCCTGATCTCAGACACCGCTGCCGAAGCAATCTTTGCCGCCAACCCGCTCGACACGATCGAGGCTGAGGCTGATTACTTCAATGTCGAGGATGTCAACTTCTCTGGCAAGGCCTTGTACATGAATGTGGTCGATGGTTATATGGACCACACTGCCACCATTACACTTGCCAATGGAGCTGTTGTTCAGTCAATTGGCAGCACTGGCTCTGTTGTCAACAACGTCAACAGTGGCTTTAGTGGCACCGGCGTTGTCGGAGATGGCCTCTCGCTCGATGTCAACGGCATGACGTTTGTCCGCAGTGGAGCCGGTATTGAATATCACTCCCCAGCGGTCAACCTTGGTGGTGACACGCTTGTGATGTCTGGCGGCTCACTTGCTGGCCCTGACGGCTACATCAACAATGGTGGTTCTATGACCATGGTTGGCAACGCGGTCTGCGCAGCACAATCCTTGGTCAACAATGGCTATATGAGCACATCTGGCACTTTCGTCACTGACCTGACCAATGCGCCAAATGGCGATGCTTACTGCAATGACGAGACCATGGTCTCGGGCAGTCTCTGGAATGAAGGATTCATCTCCGTCAATCGCGGTCCGCTCTATGTCCTTGGATCGCTGAGCAACTATGGCACGATTATTGGCGATGTCGATACCGGACCACTGTCCGGCTCCGATGAGCCAGTGCTCGGCGATGGCCTGCGAATCAGCGGCGATTACACCGCTGGCATCGATGCGGAGTTGATCATGCCCCATGCCAACTGGCAACTGTCTGTTGGTGGCAACGTTGACATCGCCATCGATGACCACGACCGGTTCATCATGGATGAAGCGACCCTGGCCATGACCGGCCATGCTGATGTGCAGACGCTCGAGGCCATGAGCACCGACGTCGACAGCAGCACTGATGGCATCGATCGCACATTCGATGGTCACTTCCCTCTGGGTGTGCTTCGTGTTGAAGCTGGCTCTTCTGTCGTCGTTGTGGACAACCACGACAACGCGGAAGGTGCCGAGACGATCTACGTCAAGCATCTCATCATCGAAGCCGGCGCTACGTTCGATACAGGTACGCGTACCGTCTGGTACGAGACTGTTGAGAACAACGGCACGGTCATTGGTGAAATCGATGTGATCAAGGACCCATGCCCAGGTGATAGCGATGGCAATGGCGAGGTCAATATCGATGACCTGCTGGCGATCATCGGCAACTTCATGTGCACGGGTGACGACTGCGAAGGCGATGTCGACGGAAATCAAATCGTCGACATTGATGACCTCCTGATGGTCATCGGCAACTTCGGTCCGTGCGAATGATCGCCTAAGATCAGGACCTGTTCTGTGTTTACATTCAGGGCGAGCAGCTTCGGCTGCTCGCCCTGTCACTTTGATATCAACAAGCCTGGCAACACAAGCAATCAGCCCGTTGCCAATTCTGCCCGTGAAGTATCTGTTTCAATTGATGGGTCTTTGGCAGTTGTTCCAAAGTCACCTGTATCCAGAAATCGAAGAACAAGATTTACAACGTCTGGATGATTCATCATGACGGTATGCCCAGTGCGCACTAGGGCGACATCCGTGGCCGCATCATGCATCACCTCTGCAATACTCACAGTGCCGTCATGCACATCATCCGGACCAAAAACACCCCCGATTTTGCCCAGCCACGCTGGTGGGTTCGCCCAGGTCACCCCCGAAGTTCCCACAATAAGACCGCATGGCTTGGGTGGGTCAGGCCATGCAGGCTTGCCAGCCAAATCACGACAGGCTGGACCGGCAATCCATCGGAGGATCGGAACACGCTGCGCCAAGCGGGCAAGATCGCTTGACTGGTTGGGTGGACCGAGCATCACACAGCCCCTCCAGTCAAACTGGTCACTCAGATGCCTCAGGAGGATCCCGCCCATAGAGTGCGTCACCGCCAGAAGTGGGCCTTCAGGAACCTCGTCCCGCAGTTGTACTGCTACCTGTTCCGCAAGATCTGCGATCGGATGCCGCAAGGATGCGTACCCAATATTGACCGTACGGCGGCCGGTCGCCGCCACCCGCGCCTCAAGGCGCGCCATTGAACGCCGCGTACAACCCAAGCCATGCAGAAAGACAACGGTGCCGTCCATCCGCGCTACGGTACCACGTGCAGCTTTGCGGTAGGCTTCAGCCCATCATGTCGAGTTCGTCTCACATTCTTCAGGCCCCCAAAGGAACACGTGACTTTTATCCCGAGAACGTGGCCGTACGACGCCATCTCGAACACGCTTGGCGTTCTGCAGCGGTTCGACATGGGTTCGAGGAGATTGATGGCCCTACCTTTGAGCACCTCGAGCTCTACACCATCAAGAGTGGTCCTGGCATCGTCAGTGAATTGTTCTCGTTTCAGCGTGCAGGAGGGGACACTGACTATGCTCTTCGCGCTGAATTCACGCCGACCTTGGCACGAATGGCCGCTGCAAAGGGCCGGTCACTGAGCACACCAACTAAATGGTTTGCCATTCCGGATCTGTTCCGCGCTGAACGTCCACAGAAAGGGCGACTGCGTGAACACAGGCAGTGGAATGTTGATCTGCTGGGCGTAGACTCGCCAGATGCAGATGCAGAAGTGATCGCTGTCGCGGTCACTGCACTACGCGGCCTCGGGCTAACTCAAGATGACATTCGAGTACGAATCAGCCATCGCGGCGCTGCTGCTGGCATGCTCACAGCACTGGGCGTTGCAGAAGCCCAACTTGGCGATGCCTTCACACTGGTCGACCGACGAGAAAAGGTGCCTGCGGATGTATTCGCCACCCAAGCGGCTGAGCTTGGCCTGAGTTCAGACGCCATTGCCAAACTAGATGCCATCGCGGCGGCTCGTGCCCCCGCTGATACACCCCCTGCAGACCTCGCTACAGCACACGGGCTTCCTGCCTCGGCCATGGATGACTTGACCGCGCTTGCTTCAGAACTGGATCGACGTGGGCTCCTTCCATTTTGCGAGTGGGATCTTGGCATTGTTCGAGGTCTTGCCTACTACACCGGCACAGTGTGGGAAATTCACGATGCCCAAGGCGTGTATCGCGCCATTGCAGGTGGTGGGCGCTATGACCACCTCATCGAGCTCTTCAATGGGCCACCTGTACCTGCCTGTGGTTTTGGCATGGGTGATGTTGTCCTTGCGCTGCTCCTGAAAGACCGTGGTTTGCTTGGAGATGATGATGAGGGTCACACACTTCGGCCCCGGCCCGATGTCTTTCTTGTGTCTTCAGGAGCCGATGATGCTGAAGCAGCCATGGTTCC
>JAKVBT010000008.1 GCA_022446905.1 Phycisphaerales bacterium | reverse complement strand
CCCCTAAAAATGTCAATTTTCAACATTTTTTCTTTTTTCTTTTTTAAAAAAAGTTTTTTCCCGAATATTTTTTTTTATTCATGAGAATAGTTCATCTAGACAAAATGGGAGAGGGTGGAGGGGGGATTTCGACACCCCTTCCACATGTCATGATCGGCGTGAGAATGGCAACAGCTGGTCCTGCTCTGGCAAAGCACCTTGGTGTTGATCCAAACAAGGCAACCCTTGTGACCTACGTAGCACCAGATACACCAGCTCAAGCAGCAGGTCTTGCGGATTGGGATGTGATCGTCAAGATCAATGGTTCCGACAACGCCTCGCCAAATGACATACGGAGAGTGATTCGGGCGAGCCAACCCGGAGATACCGTTGACTTCTCGGTCTGGGATCGTGGATCACTCAAGAACATCACCATCACACTTGAACCGGCCGACCACGATCGGATGGTCCCAGTCCGAACGCCGACTTCAAGCTGAATGAAGACTCTGCGCGCTACGCTTTTTCGATCAAGCTGAACTGATCGAGGTTGAGTACAACAATCTCACCGTTGTCGCATTCAATCTCAAGACGATCAAGCCAGAGGCGATCGTCCTTAGCATGCGCGAACCATGAACCTGTTTTCGCTTGACGATAACGAAGTATTTTTCCCTCAACCGTGTTCGTCCAGGTTTCATCATGCGTGTTGGAAATCTGATGCGTCACACGGACATGCGTTCCGGGTTCAAAGATAGGAAGTTGAGCGCTCATTGATCCTCTCAGTATACCGGAGCCACCACCGGTCGATCAGGCCTTAAAAGGCGTTGCAGGGCCCACGGAAACGCATACTGCGTCTGCAATCCAAGCGGGGGTCATGTAGGCACGAGCAACGTCATCGACTTCTCCAAACGACAGTTGCTCAATCAGGTTGGCAAGATCTGCAAGGGTCCGTACGTAACCGCGATTGTGCAGATCCATCGCCAGACCGCTGGCCCGCGCCGCCGTGCTCTCGCCGTGCATCATGAGGTGGGTTTTCAAACCACACCGAATCCGTTCAAACTCTTCTGGCTGCAGGCCCTCTGCCCCCATCCGCTCAAGTTCCTCCTGAATACAAGTCACCGTTTGTTCAGCTCGATCAGGTGTGGTACCTGCTCCAATCGAACACAGTCCGAAGTGCTTGGTCGCGGCAAAACCCGCGTGTACGTCATAGCACAAGCCCTTGCGCTCTCGTACGTTTGTAAAGAGCCTGCTTGAGGTTCCGCCACCAAGTGCTCTTATGGCAGCGTGAAACGGTAACTCTTCATCTGAATTAACGCGCGGACCTTCAAGCCCCATCTCAAGATGCACTTGAGCTGTTTCCTGCTCGAGATGCGCTCTGCCACCAAGTGGATCAACAAGCATCGGCATTGGTGGCGTTGCACCCTCCCAATCGTCAAGGAGACGGTTCAACTCAATCTCAACATTGTCAGCATCGACGGCGCCAGCAATTGCAATGATGGAGCCCTCTGGACGAAAACGCTCGCGCCATGCCGCCACAATCTCCTCATGCGTTGCTGTTTGCAAACGCTCCGCTGATCCGTAACTACTTCGATTAAGCGGCGCGGGGACAGCCCGGCGAGTGAGGGACAGCGATGCGAGAGTCGATGGGTCATCACTCAGGCCATCGATTGCTTGCAAGCAGAGGCTTCGAATCGGCTCAAGGGACGATTGCGGCAACAGTGGCCGACACACGAGATCTGAAAGTAACGCCAGCGCGTTGTTCAGTTGGTCTGCCCGAACTGACGCTGTTATCCGCGTCAGTGACGCACGCACCGAAATATCTCGGATCACACCGATACGATCCAGTTCATCATTCAGTGTTCGGGAATCACGTCCACCAGCCCCGCGTTCCAGCATCGCACCACAAAGAATGGCGCACGCACCAGCATCGTCTGATGATGACATGGGCTCATCATGCATCGTCCCCGTTGGGAGGTACCAGGCTAATGAGGTCGAGCGCACAGACGGATTGGTTTCAACAATCAACGTTGCGCCGCACGTAAGAGGGCGTTGCTCAACACGCGTAACGGAGTGACACGGGGCATCTGTCATGGATAGGCACTCGTTCCTTGCACGACAATTTAATCGATCCGTTCACCCGTTTTGTGGATGAAACAACGCTTCGGCGTCATAAATCCCAGGTGAACGCTCACGCAGCGCACGTGCGAGGTGGAGTGCGCCCTGGGCAAAGAGCATACGGTCATGCGCCTCATGCCGAATCGTGATGGTCTCATAGTCGGATACAAACCGAAACTCATGCGTACCCACCACCTGACCCTCTCGAATCGAGTTGATATCGGTCGTTGAACACGACACGCCATTCTCAGAACAGACCTTTGCCAACGCAAGTGCGGTTCCAGATGGTGCATCTTTCTTTTTTGCGTGATGTTTTTCTACAACTTCTAGAGACCAGGAATCAGACCTCAGAAGTGTTGCTGCAATACCAAGAATGCGGCCCATCACTGCGATACCAAATGAGGTATTCGGCACAACACCAACAGGCACTACAGAGCCAAGTTCTTCCAATGCTTCGTGGGTCTGCTGGGTGAGGCCTGTTGTCCCTGTCAACAGGGGAGCCTGAAGATCGTAAGCTATTGATATTGCATCAGTTGTGCCTTTTTCAGAACTAAAATCCACCACGATTACATCAGCCGAATCAGTCGGAATTTCGCGTTTGGATTGATCCACTTCCCCAACAAGTAAGCAGGTTGCATCAGAGGTGATTTGGGCCCGAATTGCTTGACCCATTTTGCCCTCACACCCCACCAATATGAGCTTCAGTTTGGACTGGTTTGTCATGAATTAGGCCTCCAAGTATTCAAACAAGAGCAGGTTTTTGGCTGGAGCAACTTTTCTTCCCATTCCGATAAGGGTACAACTCGTCACAGTGGTGCCGTCGACGCGCCGGCGCACCGTCTCCTCTTTTCTATATGGAAGTCTCCGACACCGCGCGACGAAAGGGTTCAGAATGGCAAAGAAGAAGCGGGCCACGAGGAAGAAGGCCACGAGGAAGAAGGCCACTCGTAAGAAGGCCACACGTAAGAAGGCTACACGCAAGAAGGCTACACGCAAGAAGGCCACTCGCAAGAAGGCCACTCGCAAGAAGACCACTCGCAAGAAGACTGCTCGCCGCTAGCGAGTAATTCTTGTGGTCTTTACAGGCCTTTGAATGAACATGAGAAAGCGGGCGGAGCTTCTGGCTTCGCCCGCTGACTCATTTTATGAATCTGCTTCCCAGCATCTGGGGTCAAGTGCTACCATCAACCGCACGGGCCACAGCCTTCAGGAGTATCCGACGATGACTCATATCATCGCTGAACCATGTATCGGGACGAAAGACACAGCATGCGTCGATGTGTGTCCCGTCGATTGCATTCATCCCACCAAGGACGAAGACAATTTTGACCCATCGGACATGCTCTACATCGATCCCGATACATGCATCGACTGTGGTCTGTGTGTTGACGAGTGTCCAGTGCAAGCCATTTATCCGGAAGAAGACCTCCCGGAAGAGTGGACCAAGTACATTCAGATCAATATTGACTGGTATGAAAACCAGTAGTACGAGTTGTTTAGCCTGCTAGGCAGCCACGTCTTCGTCAGCTACTTTTGATTGGTGTTCAACGCCTGAAGCCGCATCCGCTGCCTCAGTCCAGTCCGCCAAGTCATCGCCGATGTTGACTGTGCTGGGCATCGTCTTGCGATATCCCAGCTTGCGAATAACTTCCAAAACATCTGTCCAAGTGGGGAAGGTCTTCCCATTGGCCTGCTTGAAGGCCTCGATGGCTTTAATGAACAAGAACTGCTCATTATTCATCTGCCCTTCCTCGGCAGCTCTCAAAAAGTCGGTTCTTCGTCGTCCTGGTCCTCGCCTCCGCTCGAGATTGGTGTCCGAGTTTGGGTTGGCCAGGCGTCGATCGACACCACTACGGCGATCCACCACACTCAGTGGATTAGGGGCTCGAAGAGAGGTTTCGGCATCTGGCTGGTGCGACATAGTCAGGTCTCCAAAGAAGAAGTTGCCCGCGTATCAGCGGCTACTATGGGCCATCGGACGCTCTTGGCATGGCCTTGATCGAAGTTCATGCGTTGAGGTGAGATCGCATGGGCAACGCTGATAGAAGGATTTGCACAACCCTCATGACCGGCCCTGAGCACAACACGCCTGGTTCAGATCTGCGTCCTCTAGCAGCAATTCTGGCTTGGATATTTCCAGGCCTTGGGCATTGGGTGCTTGGGCAGCGGGTGCGTGCGGTACGCGTGATGATTGGCCTTTGGCTGCTGATTATCGGGGGTCTCTTGATTGGCGGTTTGGATGCGGTCGATCGCAAGCGTGACAACCTTTGGTTCTTGGTCCAGATGGGATGTGGTCCGGTCACGTTGGTGGCAGATGTAGCGAATCAACAGTTGTTGAAATCACAGCCTGAGATAGAGCAGTACTCCACACGCGGCTTGGGCCATATCAATTCGGTTGGAACGCTGTATGTGGCCTTGGCTGGGCTTATGAATCTCATCGTCATACTTGATGCCCTCTATCCCGTAGGGCCTCGTGATCAGCGTGATCGGGCGGAGGATCGTTCCTGATGGTGGCATGGATCCCATTCTTGGAGCCAATGACCGGTCTGATGTCCGTTTGGTACCTGTTGGCGATCCCGCTCGTGGTTGGCATCTCAATGACCTACAAGGCCATTCGTATCCCTGAGCGTGGGCCTTGGGGCCGAGAGGTGGCCATCATGAGCCTTCAGGTCGTCTGCGGGATTGTGCTGACGGCCATCTTCCTGGGCTTATTTGTCAGTTACATCATTCCTCTTTTGGGTTGAAGTAAGCATTCTCGGACGGAGTCGTGTCCGAGAATAGGTGGTCTCTCTCAGCCACCACAACCTTTTACTGAATCATCCTGACAGCCTCAGCATGCTGACCCTTGGCGGTCGATGTTGGTGGATGGGCCCCGCCATGGACGTCGGGGCAACTGGAGAAGGAACTCAAGCCGACCAGGGACGGTCTCATGCACACCCACGCACACCAGGTAGACATACCTGACACGGTTTCGCGCCGACATCCACCGAACTTTCTTGCACAGCCTATTGGCAGTTCCACCCCACCCCGGTCAGGAAGCAGTCGGGGAGAAGATGTGGCCATTTGGTGGTCGGCTTGGTTGGAGCATCGGTGCGAACGAGCCCATGAGGCGCTTGTGATGCACTACATGAAGTCCCACGTGCGGATTATTGCCGAGCGGCTCCGAGCAAGCCTGCCTTCTCATATTGATGTCGATGATCTTATTCAGCAGGGCTACCTAGGACTCATTGAGGCCATTGAACGGTTTGATCCCGATCGGGGTATTCGGTTTGAGACCTTCAGTTCCCGTCGCATTAATGGGGCGATGCGGGATTGGCTGCGATCTCAGGATCCGGCACCACGACTCATGCGACAGCGAGCCCGATTGGTGGATGAGGTGATGCGTCGATTTCAGGTCATGCATGGCCGTTTGCCTGATCGCCATGAACTCCAGGAAGCACTTGGACTGGAGGGTGATGAGTTCAATCGAGTCGTCAATGAAGACCGACCCCCTGTCCTATTGACGACTAATGCGGTCAATAGTGATGGGCAGGATGATGAAGTCAGCCTGCCGGCTCGAAGCGGGCAAGGCCCCACAGTTGGCCTCGTACGGCACGATCTTCGCCGCTGGGTCATCAAGGATCTTGAGCCTGTCGATCAAATGATTGTGACTTTGTACTACTACGAGTCGCTCACCATGCGAGAGGTGGGTGCTGCACTGGGCTGCAGCGAGTCGCGGATCTCACAACGGCTGGAGTCAATACTCAGTCGTCTTCGGGCCAGACTCGATTTAACTCCAGAACGTCTGATTCAAATGGCTGGCTGATTCAAGACAACTGGGCAAAGACGTGACATACTGCCCGTCATCATGTCGGGCCACGCCATCATCCGAGCTTGCGTTGGCATCCTCCTGTTGGGGGCTGCGGTTGTGTTGGTCGTGGCATCGACGCAATGGGGCTCTGAACTAGGGACCACTGCAGTTTTTCTGATGCCTGGCTCCGATCCAAAGACAGGGCTGTATCTGGCTCCATGGGTGGGGCGGCCGACCTTCGGCTTCTCACTTGGAGTGGGCCTGCCGCTTCTGCTCGGGTCCTCGGGCATGTGGGTGCTTGCCCGCCTCAGAGCGGGCCAATAGGCCGTCAATGCCACGATATCGATTGGCCCCATGATGTCTCGCGGGTTGTCGGTGCTCTGAGCTGATCCAATGGAGCCTTCCCGATAGGTTCTGAAATGGTTGTTGGCTGCTCCTGACAAGACCCATATAGGCATCTCTTGCCGCTGAGAGCAGGGTCGGCTACCTTTTGTGACTTGTCTACGGGGCTACATGCCCGACTCAGGAGTGAAGATTCATGGCCAAGATGTTCTACACCCTCGATGAGGTCTGCTCCAAGTTGGGTAAGACCGAATCGGAAGTCGAGGCTCTGGTGGAATCAGGCCAGATTCAAGAGTTCCGAGATGGCGAGAGCTTGGTTTTCAAGGTGGAGCAGATCAATCTGCTTGCTGAACCGGATGAAGCGGGCGATGTCGATCTCGACTTGGATGATTCAGCCCTCGATCTGGATGACAGTTTCGCAATGGGTGAGTCCAGCACATCGACCTCCCTGGGTTTGGCTGAAAGCCAGAGTGCGGAACTGCCTGCGGCATCGACACCAGCGAGCGAGGCCGATGACTCTGCTGCTGATTCCGGAAGTGTGATTGATCTGCACGCATCAGCCTCACAATCTTCAGTGTCTCCCGCTTCGGAAGTCGATCAGTTGGATCTATCTGCTGAACTGGATCGCAGTGGCAGTGTTGGAGGCGCTTCTGCATCTGTTTCAGCCTTTGACAGTGCAGTAGGTGTTGGTGGGGATACTCAGTTGGGTGGTGCGGTCGAGGATGATCTCACGCTCGAAATGGTTGGATCAGGCAGTGGCCTGCTCGACTTGACGCGGGAAAGCGATGACACTTCTCTTGGCGCCGAGTTGATGGAAGAGGTGTTCACCAGTGACGATGATGCAGCAATGCCTGCTGCTGACTCGGGCTTGTTCGAAGCAGAAACAGCTCCAGCAGCAGTTGCCGGGGCAGCCCCCGCAACACCAACAGCGACGCCTGTGGCTGCCATGCCGATGGCAGCACAAGCTTGGGATCCAGCATGGTCCGGACTCGCGTGTGGCCTTCTGATTGGCGCTACAGTGGCGCTCTTTGCCATCTTGTCGATCGTTTTGATTGAGATTCAAGGGGCGGCCTCTGGCGTGTCATCAATCATTGCCGGAAGTCTCTGGATCTGGATTGGTGGCTTGGCTGGCGGCACCGCCATTTCTGGCGTAATCGGCTTCGTCTTGGGCAAACGCGGCGGATGATGACATCGTGATATTGGCACCGGCAGGTGCGCCCCAATGGGGCGGCGGCGCGATCATCGCGGCCTTGTTGATATTCGCCTTTTGGTGGTTGCCTATACCTCCATGGGTGTTCTGGTTGCTCACCTCGGTGACAAGTGTGCTGTGGCTAGCGCTCGCGCTGTTCTTCCGGGATCCACCTCGCCGCGTTCCTTGCGGCCTCGATCGAGATGACCTCCTCAGTCCAGCAGATGGGCGTATTTCTGCCATCGAGCATTTGGATCATCATGATGCAATTGGTGGCCCGACCGTAGTGATTCGGATCTTTCTTAGTGTTCTCGATGTTCACATCAATCGCATGCCCTGTGATGCCCAAGTGGTGGACAGCACCTATGTGCCAGGGAAATTCCTTGATGCACGTTCCGCAGAGTCAGCCAGGGTCAATGAGTACAAGATCATTCGTCTCACCCGGACTGATGGGCTGCAGTTGGCTGTGAGGCAGGTATCGGGTGCGATTGCTCGGCGGATCGTGAGTCCAGTACAGTCTGGTCAGGCATTCAGTCGTGGTCAGCGATTTGGTTTAATTAAGTTTGGCAGCACGACGGAACTGATTCTTCCAGCAGATCCGAACCTGCAAGTCCATGTTGCGGTTGGCAACCGTGTCACTGGCGGGCGAACATTGCTGGCCAGTATGGCATGGTCGCTATCAGCAACGGGTAAGTGACGGTGATGTTCTGTCTATCTTGGATCGAGGAGCGATCTTTCAGGAAGCCTCGTCCACCCGTGGGAACAGCGCCACTTTGTTGATGTCCGTTCCAGGTTTCAGTTGCCCCCAAGCGCATTGACTAGTGAGATCATTGGTGGCCGCACCCAGATTCCAAGCTGTGCGCAATTCGGCAACATGCTCTGGAAGCGTTGCCTCAAGAAGGCAGGCGGCGATTCGAATGGACTCCGCACAGCGGTAGAGGATGTTTCCAACCTGCTCGGCGTTTGCGGGGTCCTTAGCCAGTTTAAATGGGGCCGTTTCATTGATGAAAGCGTCGACTTGTCGGACAATTGCCATGGCTGCAGAGATTGAACCAGGCAGGTCAAATCGATTCATCGCGGCGATGGCCGTCTCCATCTGAGTCTGAGTAAAGGAATCCCATTCAATGCCCCCCCCAGCACAGGCTCCAGTATCCGTCGGGCATTGGCCGCCACAGTACTTGCCAATCATTGCTGAAGTACGACTTGCGCAATTGCCAAGGGTATTCACAAGCTCAGTGGTGTAGACATCGTGGAACTGCGATCGCGAGAAGTCAGCATCCGTCGCCCCTAATGGTCCTTGGGTGGCAAGGTAGAAGCGCAGACCATCACGACTGTAGGTATCTACATATTGCTGGAGTGTTTCAAGATCGATGAAGTTGCCCATCGATTTCGACATCTTCTTGCCTTCGCTGATCCAAAACGAATGCGCATAGATGCAGTGTGGGAGTGGTAGTTCAAGGGCCATAAGCAAGGCAGGCCAAATCACTGCGTGGAACCAAAGGATCTCCTTGCCAATGATCTGCATGGAAGCTGGCCAGTACCGATGTCTTTCGGCATACCAGTCGCTTGACGGGTCACCAAGGCCCAATGCGGTGATGTAGTTAAACAGGGCATCAATCCACACGTAGATGACGTGCTCAGGGGCGTCAGGCATGTGAATGCCCCAAGTGAAGTTCGTGCGGCTGACCGGCACATCTTGCAGACCTTCACGCAGCCGTCCAAGCACCTCATTGCGTCGTGCTTCAGGCCTGACGAGGTCGGGCCGATCTTCGAAAAGCTGCTCCAATCGCGATTGGTAGGCGCTCAGGCGGAAGTAGTAGTTCTGTTCTTCCGCCCGTTCCAGCGGCTTGCCAGAGATTGGGGAGATGTAGTTGGCTTCCCTAGCCTTGGTTTCTGTGTAGTACTCCTCTTGGCCGGCGTCATACCAGCCCTCGAAAGTGCCAAGGTAGACATCTCCAGAATCCATGAGTCGCTTGACGAATTGCTGAACCTGCGTTTCGTGTTGCGGGTCAGTTGTGCGTATGAATGCATCATTGCTCAGGTCAAATTCCTTGAGCGCGCCGTGAAATACCTTAGAGACCTCATCAGCCAGCGCTTGGGGGGACACACCACGTTCAGCAGCAGATTGCTCCACCTTGACGCCATGCTCATCGGTGCCCGTCAGGAAGAACACATCTTGGCCAGTGAGTCGCTGAAATTTGGCCCAGATATCGCAGATGGTGGTCGTGTAGATGTGGCCTATATGGGGTCGATCATTCACGTAGTAGATCGGCGTTGTGATGTAGCGGGGCTCAGTCGACATGGGAGAGCATGGTAGGGTAGTGCCAGAGGGTTGATTTGCGGGCTATGATGATGCTTGATGCGTTGGCTACTGCTGTCTCTTCTCCTGCTTTCACCAGCCGCTCTGGCCCAGAGTCGCCTTCAGGCCGAGGTGCCGGGTCATGCTCAGGGCGTTCAGGGCGTTGGCGCACGTCGCTATCTGCCTGGTCGATTCGAGCACAGCAACAATCCGGCAGCTGGTCGGCGATTTGAGCAGTCATTCGATTTGCGAACGAATGCGGAATTCTCTGCGCACAATATTGACAATGTTTCAGAGCGTTTGGTTGGCGAGAGTCTCTACAACAATCCTTGGTATTGGCAGAACGTCGGGAGCCTTGACACAGAACTGATGACGGGCGGGTCCGGCGTACCGGTATCCATGGCCGGCGTTGATGGTAATTACTACAACCCATTTTTCTATTCCCAGTGGCAGACAACCGATGGCCTGCGGCACTCGGGGCGCATGAGCGCCACTGGCATGCAGGCACAACGCAATGAATTGGAGTCGAATTTGCCTTGGGATCGCCGCGCGCCCATTCCAGGCCATGCACAGTGGACGCCGGACTCAGATCTTTCAGGCTCCGGCATTTTGGATGCTTCTCGGGTTTCCTCTGAGCGTGCGATCGGTCTGCAGCCAGAACGAGTGTCTTCTGATGGCAATCGCTTAGATGATCAGCGGAAGGTTGCGGTGGACTCTGACCAGTTGGTTTCAGGGAGCCTTTTGCAAGGCCACCGGTTGTCATCGGTGCTTCATGCAGATATCGACGATTACAGCGATGGGCAAGTGGAGCGTGAGTTGGGCCGAGGCCTGTCGGCGAACAACCAGAGCATTCGATACATGGGGTCATCCATGCGCGGTGTATCGACGACAGGATCAGGACTTGCAATCTATGACCATGGTTTGACCAGTTATGACTTGGCCCGACTGCGGGCGGATCAGATGGCGGGTCGGCCTATGATGACTCCAGGCCTGGTATGGGACACCAGATTTCGTGATCTACAGTTACGCCCACAAGTGATCGGGCAAGACACACGCCTTGAGCCCACGTCGACCTCTGGAGTATCCGCTGAAGGTTCGGCACCAACGCCTAGTTTGTCCACGATGCCGGGTATGCAGGCAACCTACAAGGCGATGGCTGATCGCTATCGCTCGTTTCATCCGGCCACCATGACGGCGGATGAGCAATTGGCCGCTTTGGATCGTGACTACCGTCGCTTGCGCGGAGATCTCATCGCTGCGGGACGAGGCGTACCATCTGATCTGCGGGTTTTGCCTGGCGAAGCTGATGAGCCCGATGTGCCTGCACAGATTCCAACCGAGCCCAGCCAAGCAGAGCCGCCTGTGGAGCCAGGTATCGAACCGTTGGATGTTGCACCTCAATTGCTGGCCTGGGATGACTATGGCCTTCTGCTCCGCCATGGGCAGGAAGTGATGAGTTATGCCGCCAAGGATGGCACCCGCTTTGATGATCTGGTGCTGGCAGCTGAGCAGGCGATGATGCAAGGCGACTATTTCTTGGCCGAGCGTCGATTTGCCAGAGCACTTCGTTTCGTCCATGGACAACCTTTGGCAACTGCTGGAGAGGGGCATGCCCAACTTGGTGCGGGTCTCTATCTTTCTTCAGCGCTGACCCTTCAGAGCCTCCTTGGCTTCCAACCCGAGATGATCGATGTGGCCTATGACCGACGTCTCTTGCCGGGGCAAGACGACTTGGATCGAGCGATTTCGGATCTGACGGGCCGTCTTCGATATCAGGCTGATCTTGATCGGTACGGATTCTTGCTGGCCTATATTGGTCACCAACTGGATCGTGAAGACATGATGATCCAAGGACTCGATGCAATGCGGCGAGGTGGTGCAGATGAGCCGTTTGTAGCCATTCTGGAAGAAGTCTGGCTAGGGAGAATGACCATCCCAGATGAGTCCAACACGCTTGACGAGATTCAGCCAGCCCCTTGAGGTGTGCTGAGTACGGCGGCAAAGAGACCGGGACCTTGCGCAGATGGATCTGGTGACAAGAGTGTGTACTGGTAGTGGCTCAGCCCTAGTGACTCAGCCCAGCCCTGAATCACGTCAGAACCAAATCCGAGGTGTAGGTGCCCCATTGTGTCGCGATACTCGGTGCGTTGGTGCTCCACCATGTCGATGATCAGTAGTCTGCCGTTCTGAGTCAGCAGTTTGGCAGCAGCTTCGACGACTTGTTCTGGGCATTCAACATGATGAAGGACCAGTGAAAGAATGCACAGGTCGAAGGAGTCGCTCGGCAGTGGAAGGTCCGTCAGGTCTGCGTGGTGCAGATGGACGTTGGGCACATCGGCAAGGCGAGCACGGGCGGCATCGAGCATCGATGGCTCCCGATCAACTGCATCAATGTGGTCTACCCAGGACGCCAATGTGGCGGCGATTTGTCCAGTCCCGCACCCGAGATCTGCCACGCGCCAAGTTGGTGAAGCGATCGCGGGGAGCCACGCTTGGCTAATTGCATCTCCAAACATGGAGGAGCGAAGGCTTGTCCATTCGCTGCCGAGTGTGTCGAAAAAGGCGTGCGAGTCAGTCTGTCGAGCAGCGACAATGACCCGTGCTCGACGCTGATCCTCCCCATGGTCGGCGTCCGAGGCAATAAACTCAGCTGCGATCGTCCACAAGGCCGATGGCCTGCCTTGCTCACCATCCATGACTCGGCGATACAAAGCCTGTGGGCCGACACTTCGGCGTTGGATCCACCCAGATTCCACAAGACGCTTGAGATGTCGGGAAACAGTTGACTGTGGTGACTGTACAGCGGCGGCTAACTCGCCAACGCTCAATTCAAAGGCATCAAGCAGGAGCATGAGGCGCAGTCGAAGACGATCGTTGAGTCCCCCGATGCAGACTAGTAGTTCATCGGTCCCCGTTCGGGTCATGGCTGATCGATCTGAACCTCGGCGTAGCGCATGGTCGGGCCGGGTACGACGCCCATATCACGAAGTGCAGCGTTGACATCTTCATTCTTTGGGTTGATGCGCCAAGCCAGCGCTAGCGTGCGTTGTGCTTCCTCTTCGTCCCCAAGTTGGCGGAGCAAACGTGCGGCCATGAGGTAGGGCTCGACAGAAGCATCGGCGTCAACTGCCAAAGCCGTACGGAGGGCTTCGCGGGCTGTGTCAGGATCGTCTGCTTCAATGGCAGCCCGAGCAAGTCGCAGCCAATCGGCAGAGGTTGATGTGGACATGGCTCGATCGCGGAGGTAGGCAAAGAGATCATCCCACGCCTGCTGTTGCTCCATAGTGTCGGCCAGATCGTTGGCAATGGCCGGGTCGGCTGGTCGCAGGGTTGCAGCAATTTCCAAGGCACGGCGGGCAGTGTTCAGATCGCCTATTGCCAAGGCAGAGCGGCCGAGCTTGGCTTGGGCTGCCCAATTTGTCGGGTCACGGTCGGTCAATTCAGTGTAATTAACGATCGCCACATCCCACTGCTCGACAAACATGGCTTGGTCGCCCCGCTTGCGAAGAGTCTCCTTGGAGACCTGTCCACTGCACCCAGCCAGTATGACACTGGCGAGCAGACATACATAGATCCTCATTAACGGTGTCCTCAAGTAGTTCACAGTGGGCATGATAGGGTTCTCCTATGAGCTGTTGCAGTGATCAATGGCAAGGTGGAACAACCGTGGACAAGCGGGCCGGGACATGGCTGGCGGCGCTGGTGCATTGCGGGGCTCCAATGCCGACAAAGCCAATAAAACCCCTTCCAGTGGTGGTCCTAAGGCATGACGAACCCGGAGGTCACCAGCATTGGGATGTGCTGATCGCCCGATCGCCAAACTTGGATGGGGCTGAGCTCGAGCGGTCTGGACTGATCGGTTTTCGGGTCCCATCACCACCAAACCAGGCTTTACCTGGAATGGTCTTGCCGATCATCTGGACCCCAGATCACGACCGGTCGTGGTTGACCCGAGAGGGGGAAGTAAGCGGAGGACGGGGCTTTGCCTGGCGCGTATGTTCTGGCGATCTCCACCTTGTCAATGCAGCCGTAGTGCAGATTGACTGGCATGGTGGTCAGCAATCGCAGTGGCGGTTGGGAGTGCAGGAGTCCAAGCCAGCGTTGCACATCGTGGCCTGATGAACGTGCCCATCAAGTGTTTGGGTCTGGTTTGTCTTTCCATACCTGGCGTCGGCTGGCGTAGTTGATTGGATCACCAGAGACAGTGACTTCTTGCCCACATTCCCATTGGCGATACATTTTTTCCAGAAATGGCCGACACCATCCGCATCCGGTCCCAGCGCCAAGGCATTCACTCAGTTGGGAGGCAACTTTTGGCTCGGTGCGCTCCATGAATCTCCGCACTTTGCCCACTGGGACGTGAAAGCATAGGCAAATCTCATCATGATCTTCCACGTCTTCTGTGACTCCAGTACGAAGGAGGACTCAGGCCGTTCTTGTCTTCTGGCGAGCCATTGCCTGCACTTGATTCAGTATGGCGATGACTTCCATCATGGAGTCGGGCCGCTGGTCAGCATCCTTTGCCACACATTGAATGACGAGTTGGGATAGTGGTTCCGGGATCCGAGAGTCAACTTCGTGTGGCGGTGTTGGTTCAGGGATCTGCTCAAGGTCACGGGTCGTCATCAGGGCCGCATCACCACCAGATGGTGGCATTGCCGTTGGGATAACCTCACGGACAAGGACCCAGTACATCATGGCGCCAAAGTTGAAGATGTCAGTTCTGGCGTCGATGGCCTTCCTTTGAGCTTGCTCAGGGGCCATGTATCCAGGTGTCCCCTGAATGCGCTTTTTGATCGTACCTGTGGTGCAGGCCTGCCCAAGATCAATGACCTTGACGATCCCATCCTGCATCAGCAGAACATTGGTGGGCTTGATATCGGCGTGGACATATCCCTTTTGGTGCATATGTGCGAGGGCTTCTGCCACCTGAATGAAGATTCCGACGGCCTCAGTGATGGTGCGTGGCAACTGTTGATCGAGCGTCGTTGAATCGATGAACTCCATCACAAGGGACGCGCCGACCACCTTGAACTTCTTGCGGTGACGAATGAACTTACGAAGTTGCCGAATGCCAGGGTGCGACAACTTGCTTCCAATGGTGTATTCGCGGCGGGCCTGTTCGAAGAACCGCTGTTCCTTCTCATCATTGATTTCGATGTGCTTCAGTGCCCAAACCTGTTTGGTTTTGGGGTCCTGCACGGCGTAAATATCTGAGTGTGCACCTTCGCCGATATGCGACAGGACGTTGTAGCCTGAGATCTTGCGAGGGGGGGACATGTCTGGGAGGTCTTCGGGGGGTGATCTGGTCGGGGCAGACGCGCCGAACTGCTTTCATGGAAATTGATGAGACGAGCAGAATAACGCCATTTTCAGGCGTCTGGCATGAGGGCGTGTGGCATGTACCGAGTGCTTAGGCCGGGGGATCAAGCAGTGAGGCTCTAAACTGGGCTTCTGGGAACAGCCGGCCGGGACTGGTCACGCGGTCCGTCAAGTGGCGGTGCAGATGGACCTGCTCGGCCCCAAGGCCAAGTTCCTGCTGGAGACGCTGGATGAGCCGGGTGAGGTGCTTGATCTGTCGATCTGTGAAAGGCTGGCGGTCGCCGTTGCCAATCAGGCAGATTCCGATGGAGCGGGCGTTGTGTTCTGTACCAGCGTCACCAACAACGTGGGCGCCGGGGAACTGCTCAATCCACCGATACCCGACATGGACTTCGCCATCACCGAGGCCATTGCCATTACCAATGAGAAAGTGGTAGCCCAAGCCCTGATAATCCCAAGACAAGTGCTGGCGGTGTACAGACTCAGCGGTTCCGAAGGGCTCGCCAAGGTGGTGCACAACAATGCCGGACCAGCGGTTGCGATCGAGATCTGCTTGGTCGGCCAGCAGGAGGTGATCTCCATCTGCAGGCTGATCCTCAAGTGGTGTGATATTGGTGAGAGGGAACCCACCAGCCTGGCGGGGTGCGTCGATGGCGAGCACCGCCATGGCGCCAGTCATGGCCAACGCAAATGAGGCGAACACAATTTGCGTACGGCGGCTTGGGCCCCGGCTTGGATGATGTTGTGGCGCAGTCACGGCTTCGGGTCGTCCTTGTCCCTCAATTTGTTCATCGGCACGAGCACCCCATTCCACTTGAATGGATGCAGGGGAAGTGTGCGAATTTGGCTGTGCACACGGCTTCCATGCCGCGTGATCGGAAGTGCTCATCGTTCGCTCAGGCGCTCATTCAACGCAGGTTGGCTATTGCCAAAAAGGTCAACTTCTTCAGCTGGCGTTGGGCCGTTGCGGGCTGTGTCGTAGGACTGATACTGATGACGCGGGAGCTTCTCATCAAAGAGCGGCCGGTAACATCCAGAGGACACCAGAACAGCCGGAATCAACAGCGCCAAGGCGATTCTCATGGGGGGAGTGTACTGTCGATTGTTCAGGGCGAGGTTCTGGTGGACGGTCGGTGGGCAACCGATGATGTGGCTTCAAGCGATCTGCCGGTCCGCGCATCGGTGTGGAAGACGTGAACCAATACTGGCGTATCGGGCTCTATGGAGGCTGTGTCCAGCATGACATCGACCCGGTAGGTGGCGCCGAGTAGACCGCCGCGCCATGCATCTCGAACTGCTGTGGGGTCGAGCTTAGTTGTAGCCAGCACCACTGGAGAACGTCCGGGAACCGGGCGAAGCACTTGGGCTTCGAGTGGTCCAACAAGTTGTATCGGACGTTGCCGGCCATCCTGAGCGGCGACATGGATTTCCAGCCGCAGCGCATCTGGCCCTTCTCCAGGTTCGAACCCGCTAAGTGGGGAGATGGTCAATCCGGCAACTTGGGGAGTTTGGGCGGCAGCACCACGATTTCCACCCTGCTCAGTAGCAAGGGCTGTGAGGCTGGCTTCTAGTTCAACCTGCCGATCTTGCAACGCTTCAACTTCGCGGTGGAGGGCAGCATTCTCGCTACGAAGTTTGGCTGAGGCGCGACGTGACCGTCCATCACAACTGGTCAGCAACACAGTGGCAGCGATGAAGATGATCCCAGCGGCGAGGCGGGTCATCACTCAGGCAAACGCTCGATGACTCGATCAACCAGGCCGTACTCCAACATGCCGTTGGCATCCAGCCAGTTGTTACGCTCGCAGTCCTGTCCAATTTGCTCCATGGACCGGCCAGTTTGATTCGAGTAGATCGTGTAGAGGGCTTCACGAAGCCGGACCATTTCAGACGCTTCAATCTGGAGATCCGTTGCCTGGCCTTCCATGACCCCGCTCAGAAGTGGTTGGTGCATGAGATTACGGGCGTTGGGTAGTGTGCATCGCTTGCCCTGAGCCCCAGAACAGGCCACCAGAGAGCCCATGGAGGCGGCCATGCCGATGACGAAGGTTGCCACGTCGCACGGCACAAAGTTCATGGTGTCGATGATTCCGAGCCCGGCAGTGACGCTCCCGCCAGGTGAGTTGACGTAAAGATTGATGTCGGCTTTGGGATCTTCGTTGGCAAGAAAGAGCAACTGCGCCACAATCAAGTTGGCGGAGTCGTCCATCACGGGGCCATTGAGGAAGATGATTCGATCCTTCAGCAGCCTCGAGTAGATGTCGTAGGCGCGCTCGCCTCGGCCTTCCTTCTCAATGACGATCGGAATGAGTTGTGACATGGCCTCGGTCATTTCTTCTTGAGCTCCGGGAATTCAAAGACCTCGTCGACCAAGCCGTAGGCTTTGGCGTCGTCGGCAGAGAAGTATTTGTCGCGTTCACTGTCGGCGGCGACGGTGTTGTAGTCCTGTCCAGTGTGAAGCGCCAGAATCTGGTTGAGCTTCTCCTTGGAACGGACGATTTCTTCAGCTTGGATGACGACATCACTGGTTTGCCCAGTAATCCCGCCATACGGCTGGTGAATCATCACTTTGGCGTTGGGGAGAATATGCCGCTTGTCTGGCTCACCAGCAGCAAGCAGCACAGCGGCTCCACTGAATGCTCGGCCAATGCAGTATGTGGCGACTTCGCTGCTGATGAACCGCATCGTGTCATAGATTGCCAGCGTGTCATCTACGACTCCACCAGGGCTGTTGATGTAGAAATTGATCTGTTGACCTTTCTTTTGGTCTTCCAGATACAGCATCTGCATCATCACTCGTGCGGCGGAGGCATGATTGATGTCGCCGACGAGGAAGATGACCCGATTCTCCAGCAGGAGTTCATCAAGGGTCATTTCACGAGTTCGTTGATAGGCGCTCGCCGTGATCGGCGGTGGCATCTCTTTGGTGTAATGAGCCTCGAGGGGATCCATCGTGCGCGCGTGTCCTTTTTCGGGGCCACCCATTGGTGGCCGATCTGAGACTGCCATCATAAAGCCCGAGCGAGATGCTGTGGTCGATCCATGGCGACTACGACCACGCTGGCTTGGCGATGGTATGGCGACTACGCCGGTTCGAAGGCGTCAGGATCGGCTGATCTGGACATGGGGGGGATGTCCGTATCGCCGGGATCACCTGCTGCGGCCTGCAGTGGAAGACTGATGGTGAACGAGGCACCCGCGCCCGGGGTGGATTCCACCGTGACTCGCCCACCATGGGCAGCTGCGATCCGTCTGGTCACCGCCAGGCCTAATCCGGTTCCACGCTGTCCGCGCGTCGACGCAAAGGGTTCGAAAATGGTTGCGTGGTGGGCTGGGTCGATGCCTTCGCCATTGTCACTGACCGTCAGATGTGCCATTTGTGCGGAATGATCAATTGTGGCTTTGAAGCGAACCAAGCCTCGCCGTGGGGGGGCCGCCTCAAGGCTGTTGAGCAAGAGATTGAGGACTGCTTGGTGGAGCGCTCCAGCATCAAAAGGAACATCACCATCTGCCTGTGGACAGATTTCCAAGGTCACCCTTCTCTGTTGGAATGTCTGTTGGATTGACTGCTCTATATCGCGCATGAGCGTATGGAGTGAGCCCATTTCAATTTCCAGATGACTGGTCCGTGACCATGCGAGCATATTGAATGTGAGGTCGTGGATGCGATCTAGATTGCGCTGGAGAATTGGCCAGGCTTCGCGTGCCAGATCTAGATCGCCTCTGTTCAGTGCCATCTCCAAGGCTCCAGCGCCTCCTTGAAGACCTTGCAGCATGTTCTTGACGGCATGACTAATGACCGCGACCGTCCGCCCCATGGCCGCAAGTCGATCTCGTTCACGTACACGTCGAGCTTCCATGAATGAGTTCACAAGCCAGCCTGCGAGATCAGCGGATGCTCGCTGCCATGGTTGCCACATGCCTTGAGCAGGCCAGAATTGCAGCAATTGGGGTTCTGTGCCTTGTTCGCAGTGAAGTCGAATCAAGAGAGGATCGTCGGCACTTGATTTCACTGTTTCGCAGGCGCCGATTCCTTGGGCGATTAACTGCTGGCATGTGGCGGGGTCAATCTCGTCTGTCGTATCGGCCATGGCCGTGAGCGACCAGATCATGGCTAATACACGGGCCGCATCATCAGCATTGTTCGGGAGAACCGTCGGCGGTAGAGATCGATGCCCAATCAATAACTCTGCTGATGCTGGGCCCGCGGGGATGTCATCACGCTCAACCAGTTGCAATCGAGTATCACCGCATTTGACGACATCTGCCAATTTCATGGTGGCAGTACCTGAGAGCCGCACACCATTAAGCCACGTCCCATTGGATGATTGCAAATCACGAATCAGCCAGTCTTGCCCGTGCGGCATCAATTCGGCGTGTCGGCGGCTGATGCGGCGATCAGTCAATGGAAGGGCCTCGCTCGAACGACCGATCAGTTGTGGTTCGTCCGGCGGCAGTGGCAGTAGGTGACCACGGTCGGGGCCGTGTGTGACCTGAAGCATGAGCATGTGGACAGCCTACGCGAATCCGCTGCCGATGCGATGTCGAGGTATCGTGTGATGATGGCCAAAGCGGTATTCGACGCCTCAATGCGAGTGATTGTTCTTGCGGGACGCGATGATTTTTTGGTGCCGTACTACACCAGGCAAATGATCGAGGTGTTAGAGGAGGCCTTTGGGGAAATCGACCGATTTGACTTTGAAGGGGATTCAGCCTCCGCAGCTGATGTGCTCGATGAACTCCGGACCTTCGGTTTGTTGCAGCAGCATAAGCTTGTGATGGTGAATAAGGCGGATCGTTTTTTGGTGTCGAAGGGTGGCAGTAGCGGCCCATCACGGGCACGCGTATTACTTGAGGAGTATGTGAAGTCACCTGTGGCTGATGCGACTCTTTTGCTTCGCGCAGAAACGTGGCATCGCAGCAAACTCGACAAGTTGGTCGAGGCTGTAGGGGTTGTTCATCGGGTCAAGCCACTGAGCGAGCCGGACACCCTGCGCTGGGTCGCAGCTCGTGTAGAGAAGGTTCATGAGGGGTGCATCGAACCAAGTGCAGCGCAGCGTCTTGTGCGGCGTGTTGGTTGTGATCTGGCGCGGCTTGACGCCGAACTCGGCAAGCTCGCGGCCATGTGTCGTCCAGGCAAAGCTATTGATGCCGCACTTGTAGACGAGGCCGTGCCGCTCAGTCGAGAAGAAAAGGCATGGGTTATTCAGGAGGCCATACTGACAGGGGGGGCAGCGCGGGGTTTAACAACCCTTCATGAGTTGTTGGGGGTGTCACGACAGAGTGATGTGTTGGTGTCTTGGGCCGTAACCGATATGCTCAAGCGACTGCATGCGGCCTCACAGATGCAATGTGCTGGTATGTCCAGTGGACAGTTGCGTAAGGAATTGAAGTTGTGGGGGCCTGGTGGGGATGCCACAATTGAGGTGTCCAGGCGTGTCGATCCGAAACGTCTTGCGCATTTGCTTGGAGATGCACTGCGGAGTCAGCATCGGGTGCGACGTGGTATCGGCAATGCAACACGCATGCTTGAACGAGTCATCATCGACGTGTCTGGCGCGGTTGCAAGGGCCTGAAATGGAGCCTCAGCAATTTTCAGCTGCAGGAGGAGGTGTAGTCGAGGAAGTCTTGGATGTCGACTACCCCATCGCCGTTGAAATCACCCACGCAAACACCGGGTTGCCCGGTGCAGCCCCAGTCACTCAAGAGCGTTAGGAAATCCTGAATGTCGATTACACCATTGTTGTCGAGATCACACTCTGGATTAAAGTTGCATTCATCAGGGATCCCATCGCCGTTGAGATCGTCTGAGGTGTTGTAGAGGTTGATGTCGCACCAGTCCGGGATCAGATTCAGATTGCAGTCGCGAGCCAAGCCCGAGGCAATGTCGCAACTGTCAAGAATGCCGTTGGCATTGCAATCGAGGGTGAAATCAGCAGCAATCTGGCAGGTGTCGAGCACGCCGTCGCCATCACAGTCAGTGATATCGGAGATCTGGCAAGTGTCGGGAGTGAGATCGAAGTTGCAATCGATGTCCTCAAGCAAACCACCGTCATTGACGAAATCAATCACCTCGCACACATCGCCGATGCCGTCTCCGTTGCAGTCCGCCTGATTCGGATTGGGGTAGATGCAGTTGTCTATTGAATCGTCAATGCCGTCATTATCGTCGTCAACAAAGCAGACGCACCAAGCAGTTCCATTCCAGTTGGCCCCTGGGGACCAGTTGCGATTGCTATCGAGATCATCGCGGTGCAAGATCCATGTGTCACAGTGTGTCGGATACCGCAGGAAGCTCTGATTGAAGCAGGCCAAACTTGGGTCCCAGGTTACCGAGTCAATTGGCAGTCCATTGTCGTCAGCAAGCTCTGCTGTGCCATTACATCCAAGCAGCAGACTGCAAGATGAGGCGGCCTCAACCGGAGCGCAGTTGATGCGGTCAACTGTTCGTGCAGTGCTGCCGATTCGGATGAAGTAAGTCTCTCCAGCATTGACCGATGCATCAGTGATGCTGGCGTCGAATGGAGAACAGAGATTGCTATCGTTGACTGTGCTGTTGCCGTTGCAGGCAATTGGGATCAGGCCGTCACATATTGGTGTCGTGCCATCCCAACGGTACATCACGATCTGGCTGTCAAAGGTGTCTTCAGGAAGCAAACTGCAGGTGGTGATATCGACCAGTCCAGTTTGCAGGGCTGTCCAGCGGAACCATACATCTGGGGTGCACTCGCTCCAGTTGAATTCAGTTTCAGGACAGAGCGCTGGGCTCACAAAGACGTCGCTTGGGGTTGCTGTCTCCGTAGAGAATTCGTGCAGGCCGACACAGATTTCCTCGGCGTCTTCACAAAGGTCGGCTCCAAGGCCATCTGGGAGGCATGGGTCGAGGCAGTCACACACACTGCCATCGCCTTGATAGATGCCGCCAGCAGACTCGCAGTCTGCTTCAAGGCTCAGCGAACAAACGCCTTCAATGCAGCATGCTCCTGCTGCAGGGGCGTCGTCGTACCGTATTTCCAGTGTGCCACTGCCCGCATCAGGCTGTGGGCCGCCGAAGACCAATGTGGAGCATCCTGGCGCGAGGGTGATTGGGCCGAATTGATGCCGAACAATTCCGTCGATCGTGATTGTCCAATCTTCAAGGCTGATGGCAACTGGAGAAACATTGCGCAACTCAATGAATTCATCATCGAGCGGGTGCCGAACGCCGTCGCCATTGGCATCACCATTGTCTGGGTCAAAGACGTCCCCTGTGAATCCTCCATCCCCTGGCGCAGGATCCGCATGGATTTCCGTGAACACCACTGGAGGAAGCCCTTCACAGATATCTGGAATTCCATTGTTATTACAGTCGATCAATACCGCATCCGCGAGTTCGCAGGAGTCGAGGCGGCCACTGGCGTCACAGTCAAGCCCAGGATCTTGGTTGATCTCGCAGGCATCGATGATGCCATTTTCGTTACAGTCAAGTTCAGGGTCTGCTTCGATTTCACACAGATCGAGTCGACCGTTGACATTGCAGTCAAGACTGGGATTTTGGGTGATCTGGCAGTCATCCAACTGCGCATCGCAATCACAATCTGGGTCGAATTCAACAACATGACCGTCTGCCAAGGTGTTTCGCGAAGCATCCGACCATGTCCAGTAACCGGTTGATTGTTCACCGGTCACCAAGAGGTGGTCTTGCTGCCCATTCTCGGTGTTGTCGATGTCATCCGGTTGACCTATTTCCCAGTTGGTCCATGTCCACTGTCCACCTTCATCCCACCCCCAAGTGTCGTCAACAGCCACAGCCGCGATCTGCTGGCCGCCAAGCCACAATGTGCCATTGTTGTTTGGCGACCAGTTCAGCCGGTTCAAAATTGCGGCTTCATCTGCAGCACTGGCACTGTCATTACCAAGGTCGATCGTTGCCAGTCGGCCACCCAGTCCGGCATCCAATGCGGCGAGCCGCGCCTCATCCCACGTCTCACCGCTAGGTCGGGCATCGAAGATGCGATACAAGTGATTGGATGCAGATTGATTTGGTGCTGGGGTGATGAGTGTGACCAACCCATTCATTTCATCTTCGCAGTAAGTGCAATCGCGTGACCACAACACGCTGCCAGGAGGGCACAGCTCACAAATGTCAAGAATGCCGTTGCCGTTGCAGTCAGCGCCGCCAGCGAGCAGTTCAGTCTGGTCATAGACACCATTGCCATTGCAGTCATCTGCTGAGCCAGGTGGGGGTGTCGGCGGTGGTGTCCAGACCAACAACTGCCCGCTGTCTACTTGCCCAGTCAAATTGGTCAACCAACCACCGATGACCGCCTTGAAATTGTCGACAGCCACGGCGATTCCCCACTGATCAGATGCAAGGCCAGGGGATATTGATTCAGACCAATTCCATGTAGTAGCAGGTGCAATGCGTTGCCAGAAATAGGCAGATCCCTTTTCATTGGGTACGAACTGGCCCATCCAGTCGCCACCAGGTGCTCCGATGCCGATTAGCTGCGTTGATATATCAACAGTGCTGCCATATCCAGCACCAAAAAATGGCTGATCTGCGGAGGATGGGGGAAACTGTTCGGCCTGAGTCCAAGCATAGATGCCTGGCGCGATCTGGGTGAGTTCATGCAGCCAGGCTTGTCCGCGTCCGAGGTCAGCTGTGGGGACCGGACGATCATGTCCGGGGTGTCCGACAAGAACTTCAAAGCCATTCATAGCAATCGCTTTGCCAAACCAGCCATTGGTATCACGTTCTGTGCTTGGTGGCTCCAAGGATGCAACATGCGCCCATCCACCTGAAGTCTGAAGTTCAAAGATGTGAGTCGCGCCAGCGTCTAGGTTTGCATTCTCTGCAGCGTGTTCGGCATTTGGGGCGCCGATGGCTAAAAGCCCGCCAGATAATCCCAGGCTATAGCCGAAAAATTCTGAGTGGTTTGCATCATGCGGCCAGAGGTTGGTGCTGAGGTCCTCAGGAGTCAGAATGTCCTGTATCTCAAAGTTGTTTCCCGCTCTCTTGTAGATCACCACTGCGCCGACTTCAGGGTCAGCATCTGCAGCGGGGATAGGCCGCACGCTGGCATACGGGGCGCCAACGGCCAAATGACTACTGCTTAGCGCTACGCTATGTCCGAATTGCCACCCGGCACGATCATGAATGACATCCGAAGAATTGGCTAGGAGCGGTTCGTCTTCGAGCAGTTTGATGGTTCTGCGGATTCTCCAGCCCGTTGCCGAGCGATCTGCAATGACGACGACGCCCGCATTGACATCTGGGCTGGGGTCAGCGGATAACCATGGTTCGAGTGTTTCTGCGACATCAAACAAGGCGTCCGGGAGTGTTGCTCCAGGTGCTCCAATGGCAATCGTGTTGCCGGTGCTGTCCATGGACTGGCCGAACCACATGTGATCGACATCGAGTTCGGCACTGCCCACCATCAGTCGGTTGATGGCACCACTGGTAGCTTGGACTGAGTCTTCACGCCATTGGTTGTTGAAGAAACGGAATGTGTCGACACCGCCCCTAAAGAGACCTAGGCCGGCAGCTTTCGGAGCGCCGCCAACCACACCTTCGGGGAAAACGGCGACGGATCTGCCAAGTAGATTTGCTTCCAATGGATAACTGGCCAGAGGGTCGGGGAGGAGGACAGAGTCCCGCTGCAGCATCTTGACGGGGTGCTGGTTGGGGCTGGGCTTTGGCGGGCCCATCGCGCCAGCCAAGGTCACAGCACTGAAGGCAAAAAGCGAGATGGAAATACCGACAACACGCATTTGAATAACAGTGCTCTGAGCACCAACTCCCCAACAGCACGAGTTTACTGTCTGAGGCATGTTGCGGCGGACAAAAAACCACCTTCAACAGGCCCGTCAAAGGGGGGTGAATAGCAGTTCACGGACGCTGGACGATGAGGGTGTCATTTTGGCCACCGAAGCCAAATGAATTGCTCAGGCATGTGTCGACATCAGCTTTGCGGGCCTTGTTGGGCACATAATCCAGATCCAGTTCCGGATCAGGTTCAGTTAGATTGATGGTTGGAGGGATCATGCCTCGTTGCATGATGAGCAGACTGGCGATCAGTTCAACCGCCCCGGCAGCACAGATGAGGTGACCCATCATTGACTTGATGCTGGTCATTGGGATGCGGGGGGCGTTATCGCCAAAAACCAACTTGACAGCACGGGTTTCGATGGAGTCGTTCTCTTGAGTTCCAGTTCCATGGGCTGATATGTACTGCACAGGAGGACGTTCGCCTGAGGCGGTGGGGTCAATCCCTGCTTCTGCCAAGGCCCGATACATCGCTGATGCTGGGCCGCGACCTTCAGGATGAATATCTGTAATGCGATAGGCATCTGCACTGGATCCATAGCCGGTGATCTCGGCATGAATGGTCGCGCCGCGTGCAATCGCATGGTCGAGTGATTCAAGAATTAGGACTCCAGATCCTTCGCCCATTACAAAACCGTCACGCGTTCGCGAGAACGGTTGTGAAGCGTGGCGGTAGTCATCACTTCGGGTTGATAATGCCGTCAGTCGATTGAAACCAGTGATGCCTAGCACATGCAGCATGGTGTGTGTTCCGCCACTTACCATGACGTCGGCATCGCCGCGTCGGATGATGTCACTGGCTTCCCCAATGGCCTGCGTACTTGCTGCACAGGCAGTCAGGCAGTTAAACGCTGGTCCACGCAGTCCAAACTCCCGTGCAATATGCGAGATTGGCTCATTGGGCTCCTGTGCCACCTCATAGTTGCAGGCGATGTAGTTGCTCGCCGCCTGCATCCATGCTGCGTCATCAATATCGCTGGACTCGTTCCGCCATGCAGACAAGCTGGTGCGTGAATAGGAGTCAAAGTCAAGAACGCCTTCACCAGATCCGAGGTACAGGCCGCATCGGCGGCGGTCCAAGCCTTGTAGATCTCCAAGTCCGGCGGACTCCCATGCTTGACGAGCGGCTCCGAGTGCAAAGGCGGTGTGCATTCCGGGCGCCCCGTGTCGAGCTGCACTATCTACATACTCCCGCCAGTCGTAATCGCGAACTTGGTTGGCAAAAGTCGTTGGAAAGGTCGATGCATCGAATCGATCAATCGCTGCCACATTGGTTTCGCCAGCCACGAGTTTTTGCCACACAGAGTCAATATCGTGTCCGAGTGGGGTAATCCAACCTGCGCCTGTAATGACAATCCGGCGAGTGCTCATGAGTCGGCCCTCGACAGAATGGTGGCAGTGTTCTGGCCGCCCTGACTTGCAGTGATCACGAGTACATGTGTGGGAGCCGGTCCGCCGTTTGGAAGTGAGCCAACATCAATACTGTGAGCTGCAACACATAACTGGGTGGCGCCATGTCCCGCACAGCAGTTTCCGGTTACTGGCGTTAGCAGGATGCGTTCCGGCTGGTTATCGCCAAAGACCATGCTCATGGCTTCTGCTTCGCCGGCATCGATGCCTGGGATACCAAGGCCCATGGGAACTACGGCATCGATGTCATGTGGTTGCAAGTTTGCGCGCTCAAGGGCCAGTTCTATGGCATCGGCAATAGACTCGCCAGATGCATGGAGCAGGCAATCATCATCGATGCTCTGAGTACACGCTGCCGCTGAGATCAATGCCCGAATGTGGGCACCACGCTGCTGGGCATTTTGGCGTTCTTCAACGATCAAAATGCCGCCACCCTCACCAAGAATGGTGCCGGTGGCATCTGATGCAAATGGTTTCACGATGCTGGAAGGATCATCCTCAAGCGTAGCAGTAGCCAATCGTCCAGCGCATTGTTGCCGCCAGGTGGCGAGCACATTGAGCCGACTTTCCACCCCACCAGTCAAACAGGCATCAGCAGCACCACGCTGAATCACACGCATGGACTCAGCCAATGAGAGGGGAGCACTTGACTCCCAGCATGTGATGGTATTGCTCGGTCCTTGGCAGTCGTGCACGATGGTTACATGGCACGCGAGCATGTTGGGCAGGTATTTCAGTAGCCACAATGGCGTCAGGTTCTCCATGCCCGCTCGCCCCCAATCATGGAGATCGAAGGTGCCCTCATCGCTGCGGCTAGTCACCAAAGCGGCGCCGAGTTCGTTGACATCGGCGCAGATCAATCCGGCACCAATATGGCATCCGACCCGGTCGGGTGTGATGGTGGGTTCACTATCACCTGCTGCAGCCGTTGTCATGCCGGCCTGTTCAACTGCTGCCATGGCAGCGGCGACCGCCAACTCGATATCGCGACACATCACTTTGGTTGCTTTGCGATGAGATTTGGGGACCACCTTGCGAATTGAGAATGCGTCTGCAGGTAGTTCGCCTCCAAACGGCGAACCCCACGCTGTGGCGTCGTAGGCTTCGAGTGGGCGGATGCCCGTGGATCCGGATGCAAGCGCATTCCAGAGTGGCTCGATGCCTAGGCCGAGCGCATTGATTGGTCCAATCCCTGTGATGGCGACCTCGCGGCACATGGGGCGGAATTGTACCGATTGCTGTTGGTTTTCGGCTCAATGACGGCATGAAGGCTCATCTGGCGCGGTAGTGCGAGATTTTCGCGATTGCGTCGCGCATGTGCTTCGCTGGAGCTGGTTTGGCCGTGCAGCCTGGAGGGTGAGGAGGCGTCCTGAAACTGAGAATCTCTAGGATGACGGAACGAGTCGATTTGCGATCAACATCGCCATTTCGAGCGCCTGTTCATAGTTGAGGCGCGGATCGACGAGCGAACGGTATCCATCCTGCAGATCATCATCTGTCAGTCCACGCGCGCCACCGGTGCACTCAGTGACGTTATCGCCGGTCAATTCAAAGTGCACTCCGCCAAGGTGTGATCCGCACTCAGCATGAATTGATATGGAATTTTCGAGTTCGTGCAAGATGTCTTCGAAACTTCGGGTCTTGATCCCCGACGCGGTGTTGCGTGTATTGCCATGCATTGGATCACAGACCATCAGAACTGTGCGTCCGGTGGCTTGCACCGCTTTAATCAGAGCAGGAAGGTGTTCTGCAACCTTCGAAGCGCCGTAGCGGTGGATGAAAGTCAGGCGACCAGGCTCATCATCTGGGTGCAATGCATCGACGATTCGGCTAACGAATTCAGGCAGCATCGCAGGCTCGATCGATGGCCCAATTTTGACAGCGATTGGATTGCGAATGCCGCGAAAGAACTCAACATGTGCATCATCGAGCCCAGCGGTGCGCATGCCGATCCACGGGAAATGGGTAGATAGGTTGTACCAGCCATTCCTGCGTGGCACTTGGCGGGTCATCGCCTGTTCATAGGGCAGCAACAAGCCCTCATGGCTGGTGTAGAAGTTCACACGAGAGAGGTCTGCGACAGAAATCCCAGTCAGCGTTTCCATAAATCGAACCGACTCGCCGATCTTGCGCACAGTCTCGTAGTACTCCTTTGCCCTTGGGGAGTGTTTGACGAAATCCAATTCCCAGTACTCGGGGTGGTGAAGATCGGCGAACCCACCATCGATCAGGGCGCGAATAAAATTGAGGGTCAGCGCCGATCGCTCGTAGCCGCGCATCATGCGCCATGGATCGGGGCGGCGGGACCGTTCGTCGAATGCAGGACGGTTCACGATGTCACCGAAATAGCTTGGCAGCGCGACGCCATCACGTGTTTCATCTTCGGTGCTTCGTGGCTTGGCATACTGCCCAGCAAATCGACCAACACGAATCACCCGCCGCTGTGTGCCCTGTACCAAGACGAGAGACATCTGCAGCAGGATCTTGAGTTTATTGGTGATCACCGATGAAGCGCACTCAGCAAACGATTCGGCGCAATCGCCCCCTTGAAGAAGAAAGCGTTCGCCGACAGCTGCCTGGGCCAGTTCAGCTTTCAGGCTCTCGATTTCTGAACTAGTGACCAGGGGAGGGAGTTGGGCCAATTCGCCGATTGCTTCAGACAACTGCTCCTGATCCGGATAGGTCGGTTGATGAAGCGCAGTTCGTGCAGTCCAACTCTCTGGTTTCCAGTCATTCATATGTGATTCACCGTACTTCGGTTCAGTTCGAGATCTGAACAGGAGGGCCTCACGGTACAATGCGGACGGGAGGACTCGAACCTCCACGGGTTGCCCCACTGGTACCTAAAACCAGCGCGTCTGCCAATTCCGCCACGCCCGCCGTGGACTCGTTGGAACAGCAGCGTACACGCCAGGAGGGAAAACCGGCACGTCCGTTCGCACGAACACGGTTTGAGGGACGACTGGCTGGAGTATGGAGATCGCTCAATGTCACTTGCTACATGTGCTGGAACCTCATTCATGCCCTTTCTATCCCGCCTGGTCTTGGCGGCGGCCTTCTTTTTTTCCGGATGGCATCTCTGCTTTCAGCAGATTGATTTCACGCCAGAGCAGATCCGTATGCTCGAAGGAGATGCTGTGGCCGCTACCCCTGTGGCCTTGCTGACTGAGGATCCGGCTCCTGCCTCTGAGGCGGCTAATGCTTCAGCCTCACCAGCGTCTATTCATGAGGCAGCCAAGGCAGCGGTGTCCCAAACTGTCACTTCCCCTACAGAGTCAGCAACTGCTTCCCCTGCGACACGTCGAGCCGCAGCCATGTCCATTGCACTGCGATTGCGAAAAGCAGGTTTTGAAGGCTGGTCTCGCCCGACAGCATGGGCTGCGGCCGTAGCCCAGTTACTCGGTGGGGTGGCGGTGCTCATTGGGCTTTTGACAAGATTCTGGTCGCTGTTGATGCTGATCATGCTTGGCACCAGTTTTTGGCTCACCAGCATCAAAGCCGCAGGCATGTTTGACATGAGTCCGTTCCAGTGGGCCGCCCAAGGAGCAGCCTTTGAGCAGATGATGTTCTTTGCCATGTCCTGCGTGCTGGCGTTTGGTCTTCTGTTGACCGGGCCAGGGCCACTGGCGGTTGATCGTGTGCTCTGGCCACGAGACCGGGCGAGCAAGGGTGCCGCCACAGCGGAGCTTGCTGCAACGAACTGACCGGCCATTTGGGCCTACGCGACGCGCAGGTCGGAGGCGGACGTATCCTCTGCTTGTGGTGTCGTCCCGAGCCGCCAATCCGGCACGTGTTCGTCTTCGCACCTTGGTTCACCGCGCGGGACCATGGACGTTGTCAATTCTGTTTCATGCCATTGTGATTACGTTTGGCTTGATCGTGACCTGGTCCATCCTGACAGAAGATGAGCGATTGGCATCACCATTGGTGACCTCGGACATCATTACGATGACACCAGTTGTGCCTCTTTATGATCTGCCGATACAGAAAGAAAGCTCATTGCCGCCAACGCCGCCATCGATGCCTGCGTTAGAGCCATTGCCGCCACCCACGCCGATTTCGGCGCCGGCACTGCAGACCCGTTCCATGCCTGAATCCCCACCCAGTGCCACCTTTGCGGGGACACCGTTGGGGGCTGCACGTGACGTCGTGTTTGTGCTCGACGCGAGCGGCAGCATGATTGCATGGCTTCCCTTTGTCATCGACGAGGTTGAGCGGACCTTGACATCGATGCATCCGGACCAGCGCTTTGCTGTGCGCTATTTTGCGGGTGATGCAGTGCATGCAACAACTCCAAGACGTCTGACAGATGTCACTGCTGCGTCGGTCACTGCCGCGACCAAGGCACTTCGTCGTGACGCAGGTCGCCGCATGCAGCGAGGACGAGGATCAGATCCAAGGCAGGCCTTGGAAGCGGCGATTCAACTAAAGCCGGACTTGGTGCTTTTGATGAGTGAAGGACTGAATGGCCGTGGGCACTGGGAGGTAGACCGTGCAGTAGTTATGCGGGCATTGGACCAGTTTAATCCAGTGGATCCACTCACTGGGACGCGGCCTGTCCGAATCGAGTGCATCCGACTGGTCAGTGGGGGCGAAGATCCTGCCCCGTTGATGGAATCGATTGCCGCAACGCATGGAGGTGGTTCCATGCGCACCGTGACTTTGGAGGAACTTGAACGATGATGCTGTTTAGTGGAAGTGCGTTTTGGATGACCCAACTAGCAGCCGTTCCTGCGGCGGTATCTGCAGAAGCCCGGAGTTTTGCATCGGCCTTTTTTGTGTCGCGAAATGCCAGTGGCGACATTGAAGTGCTAGGCACAGGAGTGACATGGTTCTTGCTTGCTTTGTCGATGACTGCGATGGCGATGGCTATCTCCATGGCAATGCAGAATCGCCGTGAGATGATCATGCCTGATGAGGTTGCGGAGTCCATTCGCAAAGACATTGCAGCCAAAAAATTTCAGCAAGCCATTGCATCGGCCAGTGCCAGTGATTCTTTTCTTGGTCAAATTATGGCCGATGCGCTTCGTCAGTCCCCTCATGGTTGGGATGCCGTGCTGCGCACCCTTGAGCAATCGAGCGAAGAACATGCGGTCTCTCGACTGCGACGAATCGACGTGCTCAACATCATTGGCCAGGTCAGCCCCATGATTGGCTTATTTGGAACCGTGTATGGCATGATCATGGCTTTCTCAGCAATTGTCGCATCTGGAGGTGCTGCGGACCCGGTGATGTTGGCTGGAGGTATCGGCACGGCCTTGACCACCACCTTCTGGGGGTTGGTAGTCGCAATTCCATCCTTGGCTGTAGCAGCCTTATTGCGGGGCCGGATCGATGCGCTGACCGCCGAAGCAACACTCGTTGCAGAAGATCTTCTGTCACGATTTCGTCCTGGCAAGGCTAGGCTCGAAGAGGCCACTGATCACTGATGCGGCGGCGGAGTATCCATGGAATTGCCTCGGACATGACGCCACTGATCGATGTGGTGTTTCTGCTCATCGTCTTCTTTGTACTTGTGTCGAGAATCGTTGATGAAGATCGGCCGCGACTGGATTTGCCCACACCTGTCCCCGCGGCTTCTCGAACAGCGGAGCCAGGACCCCGTGCGATTGTCAACATCATGGGCGAACAAGATCTCCTGCTGAAACTAGATGGCCGACAATGGCAGGGGGATCATGCAGTGCTTGAACTTCAAAAGGCACTTGCGGTGTTGCTTCGAAAGCATCCAGATATCGCTGTTCAGATTCGGGCTGGTCGAGCAACACCTTGGTCTCAGGTTGGTCCAGTGTTGGATGCAGCGCGACGCGCCGGTCGGTTAGCAGGGTTGTCTGGGCCAGTACATGTGCAGTTGGCGGCCATGCGAGATCGCTCCTCATGAGGCCGCACCTGCGTATGCGACGCCGCTTGGGCAGTGGGGGATTGACCCTGCATATGGCTCCAATGATTGACATTGTCTTTTTGTTGCTGATCTATTTCATGGTGGCGACCGATTTCAGCCCGGCTGAGGAGATCTTTCGTTTAGATCTCCCAGAGCAGCAGGCGGCTTCTTCAGACCCATTGGCATTGATCGACGAGCCACTGCTGATCCGTCTTGAATCAATGGGCTATGGAGGTGGTATCGAAGTTGTTGGTCCTTGGACTGTGTCGCCTACGCCAGAGGGGCTCCGCCGCTTTCTTGCGGAGTCAGTGCAACCACGGGGGCAACTGTTTCTTTCAGACCATCCCATCATCATCGAGCCAGCAAGTGATGTCAGTTGGGAACGTGTTATTGACACCTTTAACGCGGTAGTCGCTGCTGGTTGCACCAATGTGACGTTGGAGACACCATCATGATCTCCTGCCTGCTGCTTTGTGGTGTGCTTATTGGTTTGCCAGTGGAACTGTTGAACCAAAGTCGGGCCGCTTGTCGTGAAGCTGTGGAGGAATTGGAACAGGTCGAGGCAGATCTTCGCTTGTTGGATGTGCTGCTCGGAGAAGCTTGGGCGCATCATCTGTCCGTTGACGGCACTTTGCTTGGGCTGCCAGATGCGCAGCGACGCGAAATGGCGATGGCCATCTTGGATGAGGCGGTCACCGTGAGTGATCGTTTAGATCTGACCCTGCAACATATGGCTGCGTCTGGTCAACCTGTCACGCTGGCCTCTGCTCGGTGGCAGATGCGGCGTGGCGTGGCCTGTGCTGCTTACGGCTTGTTGCATGAGGATTACATCAAGTTGCGTGAGTCGGCCGACTTGCTGTCAGACGCGTTGGCTGATGGCGCGGATGCGACCGGACGACTTCGCCGCCTTCTCGTCTCTGTCCACCAGGCGCTTGGAGAAGATGCGGCGGCTTTGTCTCTGCTGAAGGCCAGTCATCTTGTGTCAGATCCAGTAGAGCAGACTGCGATGGAGATTCTGCAATGGGGCCTGTCACGTGATCGTGAGTGGTCAGCAGCTCCTGTTGCGCAATTGTCTCAAGCGGGGGCGTCCTGGCAGGTCCAGCTGATTGCAGAGGCTGGCTTGGCCCAATCGCGCACATCCGCTCACGCGTCTGCGATCGCAGACGCGTGGCTGCAAAGATTGCGCCGCGATGAGGCAACATCCCCATCACCGGAGAGCGTCGTGCGTGCGACCGCGACACGCATGTCGACTCAATCATGGGATGTGTCATTGGATACCTCCTCGCCGCTCGTGGCCGGCTGGATGGATGCGCTGGTTGCCAGTGGTCAGGCAGCTGCCGCGTTGTTGATGGCTGAAGCGGCGAGAGTTGAAGATCGCGGCGATCGCGAAAAGGTGGTGCTGCTTGATGCACGAGCCAGTGCGCGAAAAGCAGTTGGTGATTCAGCTGGAGCCGTGCAAGACTGGCTGCGAGCGGCGAGTATGGGGCTTATTCAGCAGCGTGCACGGTTGCTTGATAAGGCAGCGATCGTGGCCATTGAAGAGCGTGATCTGGATGCCGCACTAGTTGATTTGGTGCTTGCCCGAGCATCGGCCCATGGTGAATCCCCAGGGCAGTGGATCCTTAGGCGGGCGCATCGGGCCGTTGAACAGGGCCAGAACCAGACGGCGCTGGAGCTCTTGGCTGAGGTGCTTCCTCGCAGCCCATCGCATGTCAATGCTTTGCAATTGAATTTGTACCTGCTTGAAGAACGTCTTCGCTTGGGCCAGATGTCAGAGGCAGATGCCGACCGGCTAGATGAAGTGCGAGCCAAGGGCCTGATTGCGCATCGCCGTGGCCGACGAGGAGCTGCAGCGGTAGCTGCAGGGGCGGCCATGCTGCGAATTGAGAAACACTTAGTTGATGGGGACCTCGATCAAGCTCGAGCATTGCGAACAGATGACAAGGCTGTACTGATTGGCACTCCAGCATGCGTGGCGTTAGTTGACGCCAAAATTCTGGCCCTTTCATCAGATCACAGCACGTTGGCGAAACATGCTGAGACATTGGGTGCTGCTCAGGCGCGGGAATTGTTGGTGTGGCTTGAGTCGCATCAGCCAGCGTTTTGTTCAGTGGTGGCCGCCACGATGAGTTCAGCAGATGGTGGCGGTGATGTGGAGGAAGATTTGCAACTCGCGTCAGCGTTGAGCCGTAGTGGTCGTCGTGATGAGGCATTGGTTGTGTACAACTCGATTTTGAGTCGGAGGCCAAATCTACCAGCTGCGATTCTTGGTCGTTGCGAATGCCTCTGGACTTCAAGTGATCGGGAAGCCCTTGCTGATCTGGCGCGTGATTACCGCCGGCTTGCATCGCTTCCACGAACAGATAATCCGGCGCGGTGGAGGTTGGTCAATGAGCGATTATTGGCAGTGCTTTTGCGCGCCGGGGCCCCCATAAACCAGATTGCTGCGAAGTGTGCTCGATTGCAGGCGATCGATCCACGCCTCAAGTGCCCTGATGCGACTGGAGCTGAGTGAGTGTCAAGCAGCAGTCCTGCTTGATCGTGCTTTAGAGCTGGCGCAACTCATTTCGAAGAATGGCCGCCAGTTCATAGTTCTCACGCTCCACGGCATCGCGAAGACGCTGGCGTAATTCTTCCCGCTGTGAAGAAGGAAGTTGGGGCGTTAGCACATCACGCATGCCACGAAGCAGCATCACTTCATTACAGGTTTCGTATTGATCTTGATCGGCGAGTTCAGCAAGATCTGTCAGTCCTCTGGAAATGGCTTCACGGGCCAGATCCTTGCGTCCAGTCGCGATGGCTGCCTCGGCAGCTGCGCGGGCGCGGAGCGTGAATCCTCTACGGCGGGCATCATCTAGTGCGCTTGTTGCTGCGACCCCAATAGCTGCTTTTGCGCAGCGAATCACATGTTCTGCGTCTCGAAGTGCAGCAGCATGGCACCCAAGCGTCAGCAGCAGATGCCCGCGGTAGTCATGAAGGGATGCTTCATGCATGAGACGTTCCGCAGTGTCCTGGTCGACGATGGTCTGTGAAGTGGTGAAGACGGATGGCAGTCCGTCTGGCCTTCCATCGATTTCCAGTTGCACAAGCCCCATCTCGATCCGTACATGGATCACCTGACGACCATCCCCGAGGTCGACCAGTCTGAGAACTTCCTGATCGGGGCCAAGTGGCCATTGGCTGAAGATTGTTGACAAGTCGATATCAGACATAGGGCTGTGGGCTGGGGGCTAGCCAGACTGTGGCAAAATCGGTCTGTGCGGGCCATGCGGGCCATTCCGGGGCCCTTTTTGACTGTAGACACTTGACTGGAGCCTGAGTGGTCAAGCCGGCGTTTTGGTGGTTCGATTGTATCGGCAGACCTGATTGGTTCGTTTTTCGTCGGAATAGCCTCACAAGCCAGAATTCGGCGACTAGTGGGTTTGAAGGCGAAACCGGCACTCAGCCGGGACGAATCGTTTGGAAGATCACCTGCAGTGGCAGGAATCGACGCTGTCCGGGGGGACAGCCCCGGGCTTCCGTTTGGAGGCACCAGTCCGTTCCCGCGTTGGGGACGGCGGAGGCCCGGAATTACGCAGGAATGCCACGCGCTATGGCTCGTCACTACTCCGACCGAACACTCGAGACCTACCTCCGCGACATCAATCGCGTCGACCTATTAACCCCGGCTGAGGAGAAGGAGCTGGGGTGGCGCATTATCAACGACAACGATATGGAAGCGAAGGACCGGATGATCCGCGCCAATCTTCGATTGGTTGTTTCGATTGGAAAAAACTACATCCGCCGTGGGTTGTCTTTGCCGGATCTGATTGAGGAAGGCAATATTGGACTGATCCGCGCTGTGGAGGGATTCGATCCTGCTCAAGGGGCCCGTTTCTCTACCTATGCTTCCTGGTGGATTAAGCAGTCAATCAAGCGGACACTGATTAATGCGCGGCATCCGATTCACATTCCTGCCTACATGGTTGATCTCATCAGGCGTTGGAAGTGGACTGCAGACATGTTTATGGAACGTGAGGGGCGAACCCCAAATGTCGTGGACATGGCTGAACTGTTGGATCTGCCGCTTCGCAAGGCTCAGATTGTTCAACGGGCAATGCAGGCCCACCGCAGTTCATCACACGCCCCCACGATGGAAGATGGTGAGCCATTGGACTTTGGCTCAGTCATCGAGGATATGCGCCATGATTCGCCTGAGCACAGCGTCGCCAATTCGGAAGAACTGGCAGTTGTTATGGCTGTCATTGAAACACTGGAAGAGCGTGAAGCACGGGTCCTTCGCTTGCGCTATGGACTTGAAGGCCGTGCGCCTTTGACACTGAAGCAGATCGGTGCCGTAATCGGATTAACACGGGAACGCGTACGCCAGATTGAAATGGACACATTGCGGCGCATTCAGCACCGTCTCAAGCAGCGCAAGGTTGCCTGATGCGATCTAAGGCGCTTTGTAGAACGGCAACGCGCACACCGTGGCGGTAACAGTGGTGCGGCCAAGATCAACTTCAACTGTGGTGCCAGGTTCACGCGTTTCTTGGTCTGTGATGGCCATAGCAATGGACTGATCCAAAGTAGGGCTCAGGCAGCCGCTGGTCACCGTGCCGACTTCGACGCCTTGATGGAGTACGCGATGGCCTTGCCGGGCCGCGCGACGGCCTTCGAGGATGAGTCCAGTCAGCATGCGGGGCGGACCACCTGCATGGGCGATTGCTTGAAGTGCATCCTGCCCGATGAATCGCTCAGCGGGGCAATCTCCTTCGCCTTTGTCGAGTTTGACGGCAAAGTCGAGGCATGCGGTCAAGGGGTCAATGTCTTCTGTAATTTCATGGCCGTAAAGGCACATGCCCGCCTCAAGCCGCAGGGAGTCTCGCGCGCCCAAGCCGCATGGCTTGACCGGGGTGTTTGCGTCATCCACATTGCCGAGCATCATCCCCACCATCTTTCCGGCGATGGCTTTGGGCAGGATGGCCTCGACGCCGTCTTCGCCGGTGTACCCAGTTCGTGACACGAGCACCTTGGCAATCAAAATTGACTTGCTCACAAATCGATACCGCTTCAATGTAGGGATCTCACTGGAGAACTGACTAATGAGTTCCATCACCCGAGGCCCTTGGATCGCGACCATCGCGGTCGATTCAGTTTCATCCTTCATCTTGTAGACGAGATCTCCACGGATCTGCTCAAAGTGCGTAAGTAGTTTCTCTCGGTTGGCAGCGTTGCACACCATGAGGTACTCGCTCTGGTCGATGCAGTAGATGAGCACATCGTCACGACAGCCACCCCGCTCATTGCAAATGAGGCCGTAGCGAACCTGTCCAGGTGCCATGCCATGAATTCGACGGCTGCAAGCCCGATCCATCATTCGACAAGCATCACGCCCCTTGAATCGAATACGACCCATATGGGAGACATCAAACATGCCACCGCTGGATCGTGTTTGCACATGCTCATCGATGATTGAGCCAAAGTGCAATGGCATTTCCCAGCCGGTGTAATCGACGAGTTTGGCGCCGTGGCTGGCATGAAAGTCATGGAAGGGGGTCGTGCGCAATGAAGTTGTGGTCGGCATCCCAATATCGTATCGGCAACTCGGCGAAGTCAATCCTTCTGCACGGTTCTTTCAAGCCGCTTTACGCGACGGAACAACTCTGCGAGATTCACAGAGGCCATCGCATTGCGCTTGGCCGTGTCGGCATCAATGGCTGGGGCTCCACCGATCTTCTGGCCGCTTGGGATGTTTGTTACGACACCTGTATGGGCCAGTGCCTGTACCCCATCCCCCATGGTCAGGTGTCCAGCAACACCCGTCTGCCCGCCTAGAACGACATGATGCCCCATGGTTACAGATCCCGCGACGCCCACCAAAGAGACCAGCAGACAATGGCCTCCCATCGTGGTTCCATGCCCGATCGATATGAGGTCAGCAAACTTGCTTCCTGTGCCAATTCGGGTTTCACCCATTGCTGCACGCTCGATGGCGCAGTTGCCACCAATCTCGACGTCATCTTCGAGGACCACGATGCCATGTTGTGGAATCTTGTGGTGTACACCCTCATGGGTGGCGTAGCCAAATCCATCGTTGCCGATCACAGTGCCCGCATGGAGGGTCACTCGATCCCCGAGGAGGCAGTGTTCATGTACCACACTATTGGGAAAGAGAATGCAATCATCGCCAATGACAGCGTTCGGGCCAATCCAGACTCCGGGATACAGGTGACAGCCACGTCCAATGCTCGCACCTTGCTCGACCGTGGCAAATGGGTGGATCCTGGTGTTCTCGCCAATGTCAGCATCGGGGTGGATGGCAGCGCGGGCACTGATGCCCCGGGCGTCCGCATCCATGGGGTCTGGATGCTGGCGCATGCCGTGCAATTCAATCACCGCATTTCTGAACGCAAAGTAAGGGTCATCGCAGACTAGGCAGTTCAGTGCGGCAGGGGCTTCAATGCCCGAGGCAATCAAGACTGCCGTGGCCTGAGTCGACTCCAAGTGGTCGCGATATCGGGCATTGGCGAGAAAGGCGAGATCTCCAGCTTCAGCTGCATCGATGCCACGACAGCGCTCAACGATGGCCGTCGGGTCACCATGCAGTTCGGCGCCGAGCTGTTGAGCGAGATTTGCCAGCGTCATGCTCATGGGTCAAGGCCTCCAGCCGTCACGGCGATGTGCGAAGGGTACCTTCGTCGGATGAAAGCAGCGACCATCCGGCTCGGATATCCTCGCGATACCGAATGGGCCTCTTTCGAACTGCCAACGCCGTTTTGATCATCCTCCTGACGATCGTCCATTGGACGCCAGCAGTTGCTCAGGATGGAGATACGTTATTGGATCGTCCGATTGGGTCGATTTCCCTGCAAGGCCTCAAGCGAGTCAGTGATCAGGTGGTCTACAACAATATTCGCTGCCGGGTTGGTGAGCCATATGCCCCAGACACGGCACGAGGCGACATTTCAAGGCTGACCCGACTCGGCGAGTTTTCCACGATTGATATTGAGGCAATCGTCGAGTCCGACGGCAGTGTGGCGCTGACCTATGTGTTTGAAGAGCAGCAGTTGCTGGCAGCGGTATATGTCGTCGGAAATAGCCTACTGAGCGACAATGCCTTACTTGGGCCCACGGGTCTTCGCCGAGGATCCCCTCGCGACGACTTCCTCATCCAACGCGGCATTCGAGAGATGGAGCAGTTGTACTTTGCAAAGGGGCACTTCTTAGCGGAAGTCTCTATTGATCAGTCCGAGCTTGATAGCAACAATGTGTTGATCTTTGAGGTGATTGAAGGTCCCCGCGTGCGGATCCGATCGATCGTCTTTGTTGGGGCAACGGCCTTTCCAACCAAGGAACTACAGGCTGAAATTGAAACGACCACATGGTTTCCCTTCTTAAGGCGTGGTGAGCTTGATGAGGCCGAACTTGCAAATGACATAGCCGCCTTACACCGGTTTTACTATGGACGTGGTTATATCGATGTGCGTGTTGATAAGCAGATTGAAATCAGCCCAAGTCAACGTCAAGCCAAGGTCATCTTTCTGATTGAAGAAGGACGGCGATATACCGTTGGTGAGATTCGCGCTAATGGGATTGGCGGTGTCCCGATCGAGGTCTTCTCCGAAGAACAGCTGGCAGCAATCATGAACATCAAGGTCGGCGATGTGTTCAAGGAGAATCTGATCGATCAGTCCAGGGATTCAATTCGGGACTCTTATGGCGTTATGGGATATCTCGATGCCAGAGTCAGCATCTCTCCGATTCGGCAGGGCCGCGGTACGGAATTGGTCTTGTTGGTCGAAATCGATGAGGGCGAAGTGGCTGATGTCGGCCTAGTGAACATTGCCGGTAACACACTGACGAAGGACAAGATCATTCGCGTCAATGTTGGCCTGGTTCCTGGACGACGATTTGATGCCCGGGAGATCAAGGATACGAAGGATCGGATCATGAGCTCTGGCTTGTTTAAGGATGCTCGGGTCACAGTTCAAGAACCCGATCCGAATGATGAGCGTGTTCGTGATGTGTTGATTGAAGTGAAGGAGCAAAACACTGGCTCAATCAACTTTGGTGTCGGATTTGGATCGGACAGCGGTGTGCTCGGAAACATCTCGCTGACACAAAACAACTTTGATATTTTCGATGTCCCTGAGACGTTTGGGGAGTTCATTAAGGGTCGTGGATTTCGCGGTGCGGGACAAAAGTTTGCAATCAACTTTCAGCCCGGCACGGAGATCTTCGCGTATGACATCAGTTTGACTGAGCCTCAGATCTTCGGCACGCCATGGGCGTTGGGCCAAGCAGCGGGGGTGTTCCGCCGGACCTATGACAACTACACAGAAGCGCGGTCATCAGCAGGCACTACCTTGGCTCGTCGGCTTGGCGATGTGTGGTACGTATCATTTCGCTTTGATGCCTCGCAGGTGGAGTTGAGTGATTTCAACAGGGTTGAACCGGTCGAAGTCATGAATGATCGGGGGCCGGACACATTGCTCTCCCTTGGGATGACCCTGACCCGAACAACCATTGACAGTATGGATCGCCCGACACGCGGGAGTCGTACGCAATTGAGTCTGGCGAACTGGGGAGCCGTTGGTGGAAATGTCTCCTTCAATCGCGCCTCCATTGACTACACGACGTATCTCGCGCTTGATCGCGACTTCCTTGGCCGTACTACAACCTTGCGGCTCGATGGGCAGATTGGCACCATCTTCGGAGGGGAATCGCCGACCTATGAGCAGTTTTATCTGGGCGGCCGGAGTTTCCGAGGATTTCAGTTTCGAACCGTTTCCCCGAAGGGCCTGACAGCAGCAGGGGTTCAAACAGATGTGCCAGTTGGCGGCACATTCATGATGTTTGCTGGCGCTCAATATCAGCGTCCGCTGCTGGGAGAGTTGCTTGATGGTGTCATATTTGTTGATTCAGGCACGGTCAACGATGCTGTGGGCTTTGATGAGTATCGCGTGAGTGTGGGTCTCGGCGTGCGGGTGTATATTCCGCAACTTGGACCGACGCCATTGGCCTTTGACTTTGGTTTTCCGATTATCAAACAGGATCTCGATCAGACTCAGTTGTTCAGTTTCTCGGCGGACCTTCCATTCTGATATCAGGGTTCGTCATTGCCTCCTGGAGGGCGACATATGAAGTACCGAATGCATAGATTGACAGCAACACTTTGCGTTTTGGTTGTATTGCTTGCGGCGGGCATTTCTTTCCGTGGCACCGCTCTCTCGATGGCGCCGTCTGGGCCAGTGGCGTACATCGACTTGGTACGAGTCATTAATGGCTTGGCTGAGAAGGCCGACGCTGAAGCCAATCTCAACGCACAACTCGAAACCTTGCTTGGAGAGAGTGAGGCACGTGAAAAAGAAATCCGCGAACTCAATGATTCGATTGGCTCCATGGACATGGGCTCTGATCGCATTAGGGCTCAAGAACAACTTGATGAGAAATACACAGAGTTTTTGGCTTGGCAGGAGTTCACTCTGCGGGAGATTGACATTGAGCGGGCGCTCTTGATGCAGGGCTTGTATCAGGATGTCATGGCTGCTGTGAGAAAGATGGCCGAACGGGAAGGCATCGACATGGTGTTCATCTACAGTCCTGAGCGCGAGATCCAGATTGATCCTCAGGCAGGTCCCCTTGAAGACCAAGTGCGAGCTGATATCAGAAGCCGTCGAATCGCTTTTTCGTCTGCTCGGGTTGACCGCACTGAAGACGTCATTATTCGGATGAACAATGAATATGAGATGGAAGTGACAGGTCAGTAGACCCAGCAGGAGTAGTTCCATGAGTCGCTATATGAGCAAAAACATTCTGGTATTGGTCCTGATCGCCGGTGCAATGATGGCGGTGGCTTCGGCTACGGGGCGATTCGCTCCTCCAGCGACGGCGGTAGGTACCGTCGACCTGCCGCGGGTTATCGACGCGCTTGATGAATGGAAAGCCGAATTGACGCGTGTAGAGGCAGCAGGCAAGGCCTTTGAAGCTGAGGTCACCCGGAGAACGGAAGATGCCGAACTGCTCCGCGCTGATCTGGAGGATTTCGTTCCCGGCACTGAGAAGCATGAAGCTGCGCAAAAGGAATTGAAGCGGGCCACGATCAACCTCCAGGCATACATGATGAATGCTGAGCGACGCGAGTCGGCAGCAAAGACCCGATCGGTGTTGAGAATCTATGAACACATTCGAGCAAGCGTTGGAGAACTCGCTGCTCGTGATGGCTATGGCTTGATCTTAGTAGATGATGCGGCCATGGAGATCAATGAACAGAGCGGTGACGTCCTCGCTGCTATTTCATCTCGTCGCGTTCTTTATTCACAGCCGACGCTGGATGTGTCTGATGCACTTGTTGCGTACATGAACCAGCAGTGGCAGGAAGCGCAATGAAGCGCTTGGACTTGTGACCCATTTGAGCGGTTTTTCTGCTGGTGCTATTGCCGAACAACTCGATGGTGAGTTGGTTGGGTGTGCAGATGCCTTTGTATGTGGGTTTGCAGGCCTTGAAGATGCTTCACCCCAGGATCTGGTGTTCATTGCCTCAGCACGCTGGGCTGGCAAATGGTCAAAGTCTAAATCTCGGGTTGCTCTGGTCTCCAGAGGTGTTGATGTTCCGGAGCATGACCCGACCACGCGGGCTTTGGTGATTGTTGATGATGCTGAAGTATCGTTGATGGTACTTCTAGAGATTGCCGCTGCTGAGTTGCGGCCTGCGCTCCATCCAGGCATCTCTGAACATGCCATGATTGATCCAAGCGCTGCTATCGGCAGTGATGTCTTGATCGGAGATGGCGCCATCATTTCGGCAGATGCCACAATCGGCGATGCTGCTCGTATTCATTCGGGAGCCACCATTGGGCATCGTGCAGTAGTCGGAGAAAACGCTGAATTGCATGCCAATGCAGTGCTCGGAGATGATTGCCTGCTTGGGGATCATTCGATCTTGCATGCAGGCGCCATTGTGGGTGCTGAGGGGTTTGGTTTCCGGCCGGACCCTGAGACTGGTTTGCCTCGGCGCATTCCACACTTGGGGCATGTCGAAATTGGTGATGATGTAGAGATTGGAGCCGCATCTTGTGTTGATCGAGGCAAGTTTGGTGCGACAACCATTGGGGATGGCACCAAGATTGACAATTTGGTACAGATTGCCCACAACGTTCGGATTGGCCGTGGGGTGATCATCGTCGCTCAGGTGGGCCTCGCTGGCTCGGTGGTGATTGAGGATGGGGTTATCCTTGGGGCTCAGGTGGGGGTCGCCGAGCATGTCACCATTGGTGCCGGTGCGAGAGTGGCAGCAACAAGCGGTGTGATTCGAGATATACCCGCTGGAGCCGATTACGCGGGCACTCCGGCCCGTCCGGCGAGAGAAACTTTGCGGGAGGTTGCAGCCCTTCGTAAACTGCCCGCATTGATCGCTTCTGTTCGCTCCCGCGGTTGATCCGCCAGCCTACAGCTGCATATTGCTATGAATGACGTTGCCACTACAAGTCAAAGTGAACCAGCACTGTCTGAGTCCCAGCAGACGGTGGCGAATGTAGCAACGGTTAGTGGCCGCGGTTTAATGCACGGATCAGAGGTTGACCTCGAGATTCGACCTGCGCCTCCAGGCCATGGAATTGTCTTTGAGCGGTCCGACCTTAATCCTGCTGTCCGCATTCCCGCAGTCGTTGATTATGCGGTTGATCGTGATCGCCGAACGGTACTTTGTGACGGCGAAGTCGTGATTGAAACTGTAGAGCATTGCCTATCGGCGCTTCGCGGCTGTGGGATCGACAATGCCCTGTTAGCAGTCACTGGTCCCGAAGTGCCACTCGGCGATGGCAGTGCGGCGCCATTTATTGATGCGATCCAGCAAGCCGGTGTGTCTGTTCAAGACGCCACACGGGAAGTTGTGGCTATTACAGAGCCCATTGTTCTTGAAGAAGGCGGTGCTATGCTTGCGGCATTTCCAAATGGCGGCGAATCTTTTCATGCCATTTATGAACTGGATTATGGGAGTGATTCGGATCGAATCCCTAGACAGGCATTCGCATTTACATTGAGCGAATCGGGTTATCTCGCCGACATCGGCCCTGCACGCACCTTCAGCCTTGAGGAAGAAGCGGCGTCTTTGCAGGAGCACGGTTTGTGCAGCCACCTTACGCCAGCAGAAGCGTTGGTGATTGGTGAAAACGGGCCAATTGACAATGAGTGGCGATTCGGCAATGAGCCAGTGCGACACAAGATTCTTGATTTGATCGGCGATTTGATGTTGGTCGGCGCACCGGTGTGCGGTCACTTTGTTGCGACACGATCCGGACATGTGCTCAATCGACGCATGTGTCGGGAAATTCGGGCGCAGGCGGAGCTGCAGCGTCGCAATGACCAACTGAATGCTGGTCGCACCATGGATATTCGGGCAATTCAGCAGATCATGCCGCATCGCTATCCCATGCTTCTCGTTGATCGGGTGGTACACGTGGAGGGCAACAAGAAGGCCGTCGGGGTAAAGAATGTCACTATTAACGAGCCATTCTTCAGCGGGCACTATCCAGGGACGCCGATCATGCCGGGGGTGTTGATTGTGGAGGCGATGGCGCAGCTGGGTGGTTTGCTCTTGAGTCAGACCCTAGAACACACAGGCAAAGTCGCGGTCCTGCTGAGCCTTGACAAGGTCAAACTTCGCCATCCGGTAACGCCTGGTGATCAACTGGTGTTGGAGGCTGAGACTATTCGGGCGAGCACCCGCACGGCCTCTATTCGTTGCCGTTCGTATGTCGGCGATCGGGAAGCCGCAGAAGCGCATATCAGGTTTATGATGGTTGATGCCGATCAGGCGATTGTATGAGGAACGCGGCCAATTACCGCGCCACAACACATGACTCAGATTCACCCCACCGCAATCATCGACGCTTCAGTAACACTTGCTGAGGATGTGGAAGTCGGGCCCTATTGCGTCATCGGGCCAGGAGTGACGATCGGTTCCGGATGTGTACTGCGCGATCATGTGACGATTGTGCGTGACACTGACATTGGATGTCATAACACCTTTCATACCGCGTGCGTTGTCGGTGGCGATCCACAGGATCGTAAGTACGCAGGTGAAAAGAGCACGTGCACTATCGGCGATCGGAATGAGATCCGTGAGCATGTCACAATTCATCGAGGCACTGCCAATGGGGGCGGCTGCACGACCATAGGTTCAGAGTGTTTGCTTATGGTCGGATGCCATATTGCACATGATTGCCATCTGATGAATCATGTGACTTTAGCCAATCAGGTCATGTTGGCAGGGCACATCACGATTGAAGATGGGGCGAGTGTTGCAGGGGGTGCAGGGGTGCATCACTTTGTCACGATTGGTCGCTTGGCCTTTGTTGGCGGGCTCACTCGAGCGATCCGGGATGTCCCGCCATTTACGATTTGCGAAGGACATCCATCGGAAATTCGAGCAATCAATGTCATCGGCATGTCTCGCGCTGGAGTTTCTCAGGAGGAGATTGATGCTGTAAAGGACAGTTTCAAATTGCTCTTTCGTGATGCGCGGCCACTCGCAGAGCGTTTGTCAGCAGTGAGAGATGCATACGGCCCCATTTCTTCTGTGCAAGTACTGTGCGATGCGATGGAAGCAGCCTCTGTCGGTCCACATGGCCGAGCGCGAGAGGCAAGTCGTGAAGATGACAAGTGGAAGGCCCGGTCATCCACAGTGAGTAGTTGATCTCTCGGTCTAACTCAAGAGCATCAGACGCGCGATGAAGATCTAGAAGTCTTCATCCTCTTCTTCATCTTCGTCCTCATCGTCGTTGCGTTCGTATCCATACTCTTCATCATCCTCATCTGGCGCATAAAGATTGATGTCGCTGTGATCCTCTTCGTCTTCGATTGGATTGGTTGCTTCTGCAAGTATTGTCAGCAACCGACGTAACGGATGAATCTGATGTTGTTCTGTCAAAGGGCAACGCATTGCCTTCACCATGCAAACGTCAGCCATCTTGATCAGCTAGTGGGGTGGGACGATTGGTCACAATGGGCTGGCCGTTGAAGCCGACCGAAGGCCGGTAGCCCCATTCGCTGAGTGTCTGGGCGATCGTGCTGGTATCGAGATATCGAACTTCGCCGCTGATAGACACTGTTGTGCCATCATTAACATTCGGCGGAAGTACGATTGGCAGATTCACATGACGGTCAATGCCAGAAGCGAGCACGAGACCGCCAGCGTGGCGACCTCGCCACGTTGATTGCCCAGATGCCGTCGCTGTGTAGTGATACTCAATGACCTCGATGGGGTGGTCGTTGAGATTGACTATCGATATCGACACGTTTCCCGCCTGAGCATCTGCTTGTCGATCGGTAATGACAACATCAGGATTGACGGTGACGCGGGGGGCCGCAGAGCAGCCGCCAACCAGCAGACCAAGAAATATGAGCAGGCTCAAGGGGCGCATGCGAGCACGATAGCAGCCAAACCATCGTCATAGTCAGCCCAGCCCGTCGTTCTGACCGTCACAGTTCCACCGACCCGACGGCCTGATCAGAAGCGAAGTGAATGAACCCCCTCACTGGGCCGATTGATTCATGGACGCCTCCCTGCGTTGTGCGGGGTTGGTCCGTTTGACCTTTCAGGTGGAGGACGCTGCATGTCCATCGACTTCATTCTGGCCGCGGCTCATGAGCATGAGGCCAGTGATATCCACCTCGTCCCTGGACACCGTCCCATGGTGCGGGTCAATACGGTCATGCAGCCTCTTGAACTGCCGATTTTGACGGTTCAGGCCATCGAGAGGTATATGGCTGAGATTGCCAGTCCATTGCACCGCGAGCGATTTGAGCATCAGCAAGATGTTGATCTCTCTTATGCCACCGAGGCACTTGGGCGGTATCGGGTGAACATCCATAAACAGCGAACGGGTCCAGCCATGGCCCTCCGCGCGATTCGAGATGAAGTTCCAGCCATCGAGTCACTGAATCTGCCAGATGTAGTGACTCGCTTCGCCACGCTACCCCGGGGTTTGGTCTTGGTTACTGGAGATACTGGGTCAGGAAAGTCGACGACTCTTGCGGCCATTATTGAGTCAATTAACGCTAGCCAACGAAAGCACATCATCACCCTTGAGGATCCAATCGAATACACATTCGATTCGGATTGCTGTCTGATTGAGCAGCGTGAGCGCGGCGAAGATATGCCTGACTTTGCCTCTGGGCTTAAGCATGCACTTCGTCAAGATCCAGACATCATTCTAGTTGGCGAGATGCGTGACCTCGAAACGACCTCTTTGGCAATTAGTGCTGCAGAAACGGGCCACCTTGTTCTTTCTACGTTGCATACAGCGAGCGCAGCGCAGACTGTCGAGCGAATTGTCGACATGTATCCAGCTAGCCAGCAGAATCAGATCCGCTCCATGCTTGGCGACACTCTGCAGGCGGTCGTGTCTCAAACTTTGTTGCCACGCGTCGACATTGCAGGAATGGTTCCCGCAGTGGAAATCCTCTTGTGTACTCCGGCTGTGCGAAATCTCATCCGAGAGAACCGCACATTTGAAATACCAAATGTCATTGAAACCAGTCAGCGGCTGGGGATGACGACACTCGATGCATCAATTGCTTCTCTTTACTACAACGGAATGATCAGCCACGCCGATGCCGTGACCAGGTCGTCCAATCCCGCTGCAATGGAGCGGGCCATTGCGGCCTGATGCCACCTGATGACTGAGTATCGCTGGGAAGCACGTAATGCATCCGGTCGTGTGGAAACTGGGACGCTGTCTGCAGAAACATCAACAGCTGCTGCTATGACGCTGCGTCAACAAGGACATCATGTTCTCAAAATTGCTGCTCAGCCAAAATTGCGGATTGACTGGAAGCGTGTCGGTGAAGTCCTCAATTCAGGAAGTGGACCCAGTCAGAAGGAAGTACTGGACTTCACCATTCAGTTGGCGGTCATGATTCGTGCCGGGATCAACCTTCGTCAGGCACTTGAGGGCATTGCTCTACAGATCAAAAATGCCAAGTTCAGAAAGATCATTCTGCAGGTACGCGCAGATGTTGAATCTGGAAAGTCATTTTCCGAAGCGATAAGTCAGTATCCGAAGCAGTTCAATGCGCTCTATGTGAATATGGTCAAGGCTTCAGAGATGTCCGGCTCCTTCGCGACGATGCTCGATCGAATTGCAGCCTTCATATCGCAGCAGCTTGAGACTCGAAAGATGGTGGTTGGGGCCAGCATCTACCCAGGAATCATCGCCACAATGGCAACAGGTGTGACGGTCTTTCTTTTGACTTTCGTATTGCCTCGCTTTGCAGGCGTCTTTGCGGGCAAAGAAGAAGCCCTTCCTGGATCGACCAAGTTTCTCATGGGCCTCAGTGAGTTCATGGTCACTGAGTGGAAAATCTTGGTCGGCTGTTCCGCGGGCGTCTTGGCCTTATTGATCGGATTCCTGAAGACGAAGGCTGGTAATCGCACGCTGGATCAAGCCAAACTCGTAGTCCCTCTCTTTCGCCGGATGTTCCGTGCTTTGTATGTGAGTCGGTCGCTGCAGACGATGGGCGAGTTACTTAACGCCGGAGTGCCGGTACTGGATGCGGTATCAGTAACTGGAGACATCACAGGCAATACGCGTTATCACGGATTGTTTAAAAAAGTCCACGGAGCAGTTCGCGAAGGCCGCAAGCTACACGAAGAGATGGAGTCTTCCACACTCTTCCCTCAATCTGTCGTACAGATGGTTGCTGCAGGCGAGGAGTCGGGTCGCTTGGGTGAAGTCCTCGAAGAAGTTGCCAACTTCTATCAGAAGGTGCTTCGGGATGCGATTAAGGCGATGACAAGCATGATTGAACCAATTCTGATCGTGGTCATGGGTTCGGTCGTTGGTTTCATTGCCATGGCAATCATTCTTCCAATCTTCAAAATGAGTTCGGTGGTCTCAGGATGACTCACATCGCTCGCAACTCACGCCGTGCATTCACGCTCGTCGAAACCGGCTTGGCGATCGTCATTCTGGCAACCGCCATGTTGGCCATGCTTTCAGCACAGGAGGCCTTCCACCAACAGAATCGTTGGGGTGCTCGTGCCGCTGACGCGGCGCGTATCGGCAATGAGATTCGTGAGATGACAATGTCTTTGCCAATTATGGATCCAGTCACAGGTTCGGCAACCTGGGGACCTGAGCCAGGCGAAGTCAGTATGGCCGACTGGGACGATCTAGATGATTTTGACGGCCTCGACGTGTCGTTTGGGGCTGGGACCGGCCCTCTCGATTCCACTCGATCGGTGATTGCGCATTTGGAGAACTGGCGTCAAGTTGTGACCGTGGAATCAGTGGAGCCAACCAACATCGCCACTGTCGTAGTCGATGGAACTTCAGAAGCTGTGCGGGTATCGGTTGATGTGTATTGGCAGCCGGATAGTGGCAAAGACGAGTTGATCACTACTGTGACGTGGGTGCATGTGCAATGACAAATGATCAACGAGCCCATCTTCTTTGTCGTCGCGGAATCGCCTCAGTTATGGCGATGATGTTTCTGGCCGTTGTAGCTTCATTAGTCTCAGTTATGGCCATTGTTGCCGAAGGCAATGTGCGCAGCGCAGATGCTGCTATTCGCATGTCTCGGAGTTTGAGTGCTTCTGAAAGTGGCATGAAAATGGCAGCGTGGCGTCTTGCAAGGGAATCCGGCCGATTCGTCGTAGAGGCTGGCGATCTTGATGATGGCTTCGGTTCTCGATTATGGACCGGAACATGGATCTCCAGTGATGGCACGGTGACCGTGCAGCCTACTGAAGGATACGTAGTCAGCTCGCCATCCGGCACTGGCCTCATGCATGCCATTCATGATGCTCATATCGATCATGATGGACACGCGGCGGTCAGTTTGAATGGTGACATAGTGGCAGGCAGTCTCAACGTTGGCGCAGGAACCGTTGAGTCGCCCGGGATTGCGCTACATGGTGGAAGCAACTCACCTTGGTACCAGTTGCGTTATGAAATGCTCGCTGATGGAAGTGGTGTGCGTGTCACCTCTCGAGGAGTAGATCGAGATGTCGAGCGTGTCATTCAAATGGACTTTGCGCTAGAAAAACGCATCAAGTATGCAGTCCTCGGGCAAACCCGTGTCATGATTGGCAAAAATGTTCTGATTGATGGTCCTGTTGGCGTGCTGTACGGAACAGAAGCTTCAGAATTAGAGCCGGAATTTGGTGATCCGCTGCTTCTTCGAAGCGACTTTTATGAGCTTGCACCTGCCACGCTGAATCCACTCTTGGATGCTTTTTCGACCATCATCGGCTCACATGATGTTGACGGGGATGGCCGTCTTCGCCCGAGCCATCCAACCGAGGCAATTGGGTTGGCGACGAATCCAGCACTGTTGGATCATGATGGTGATCAGTTTGTTGATGACTTTGATCTTTTTCTGGGCGAATTTGATAGTGATGCCGACAACATGGTGGCTTTTGACTTAGTCAAGGCAGCGGCAGCGGGGCACACGACGCTTACGGATGAATTTAACGCTGACCATGACATGGCCGCACTACTTGATGATGCAAACCCTGACCGCAATCGCGATGGGGTGATTGATGGTCTTGATCGCGCCATGGGATATGGCGATGGGATATTGGATATACGCGATCGTTATTGCAAAATCCGCGGCGATCTCAATTTCGCCGCTGATGCAAGTGAATGGACTGCAGCAAGAGGAGCCTCTTGGCAGACTCGGGCTCGCGGTGTTGTTCGGGCGGACACGTTTGAACCACCAGCCACCTTCAATATGACCGAGCCTGAACTTGTGTCGTTGACAAGCGATATGTTTTTAAATGGTCAGACCTGGTACGAATCTAAAGCGCAATCAGGATCGCCGTTTTCTGTGCAGACAGCTGTCGATCCCAATGCGGGCTCAACGTCGACTGGTTATGAGGGAGTCCCTTACGGATGTATTGGCGCCTATGACCTCTATGACCGCCCAATTTATAGTGGGATTACATTCACGAATGTCGTCATTCCCATGGGCAACAATGCATTGTTTGAAAACTGCACTTTTGTTGGTTCGACTTGGATTGAAACCACGGAAGCATGTGAGGATGTGAATTGGAATTATGCAGGCGCGTTGGAGACAGGGCCAAGTGGAGCTCAATTGCGCTATCCAGACCTTACGGCTTCCAGTGGTGGCACGGCTTACGAAGACACTCGCGTTGTCTCAAACAACATTCGATTTGATGGGTGTACCTTTCTTGGCACACTCGGCGGTGACCGGCCGCTGGAATTTACGCATTGGAAAAACAAAGTGCAGTTGACTGGCGGCTGTAGGTTCTTCGTTGACCCAGAGAGCAGTGTGCTTGCTTCTCAGGCGGATGCATCATCGCTCATTGGTCTTCTTGCGTCTTTGCCTGAATCCGATCTTGATCAACTGGCGCGATCGAGCATCATGCTCCCAGGATGGTCAGTCGATGTCGGCAATTTTGATGGCAACACAGCAAATCCCATCACACTTACTGGCACTATCGTGGCGGGCATCATTGACATGCGTGGTGCTGTCGAAGTTCATGGAACTGTAATGACGACTTTTCGTCCGGTTGAAGGGGAAGGGCCGCTGCACTATGGGGGAACCCCCGATGCCTTCAACACCACATTTGGATATTTCGGCGATACCGATGGTGATATGGAAGGGCCTGATCTCAGCCATCCTTCCTTTGGAAGTTATGGTTCTACCGTTCTTCGCTACGACCCCGATGCGCTGCTTCCAGATGGCATCCCCTGGCCTTTGCAAACTTCTGCGCAAGAAGTGACGTGGTATGAGGGAGGCATCTGGTGATGTTGATGCGCAATCGTCAAGGGCGAGGTTTTACCACCATCGAGGTGCTCATTGCACTTGCGATCAGTGCAGCGTTGATGGCGGCCGTGCTTGGGGCGCTCGTCACCAGCTTTGAGGGGTACCGCCGGACAGCCGATTCAGTTTCCGCCAGTGTCTCTGGTCGATTGGTCGTGGAGCGGACACAGGTACTGATTCGCAGTGGGATAGACTTTCTTCCAGTTCCAGCAGGCCCGACTGATGCAGTAGTTGAGTCGGACTTTCTTGAGGTACAGATGCCTGATGAATCCTGGGTCAAGATTTCTTGGGACTCTGCAACATCAAGCTTGCGTTGGGAAGAGGGGGGAAACAGTTGGCTACTGCTTGAGGGAATTGACCAAATTCCGGAGGTCGGTGTCGATCCAATCGCCCCGTTTCGCCTGAGGTTTTCAGATGGTCGATGGCTTACATCTGCCACCATTGATCTGTGTATGAATGGTGATGATGTCAGCGGGACAGATCTTGGCGGGGGGGGCATTGAGGACATGCGATTCGTGGGATCAGCGATTCCGCGACGTGTAGCGTGGGCTGAATGACTTCGGCCGCCAGCAAGGCCAGACTGTCGCTACCCTGCGCCGCTGATGTACGGGCTTCAGATTGAACGTGTCTTCTCAGCGGCTCACGCCATCATCATTGGCGGTGTGCGCGAGACGATGCATGGACATGATTGGCGTGTCCGGCTAGTGGTGGAGGGCTCATGCCTTGATGCCGAGGGGCTTCTTTGTGATTTTCATGTGCTTGAGCAACATGTTGATGCCGTGCTCGCTCCGATGCACAACACGACATTGAACGACACAGCCCCCTTCGACAAGATTAACCCGACAGCTGAGTGTGTAGCCGAGCACATTGCAAAGGCCGTCTCAAACAAAGTCTCAGGAAATATCGAACGCCTGGCGGTGAGTGTGACTGAAGCACCTGGTTGTGAAGCAACCTATCGCATGGAACTCACACAATGAGCGATGCGCCGCTAATGCTTGGGGTATCTGGAGCTCGTGGCATTGTCGGCCAGACCATGACCACTCACGTTGCACGCCGGTTTGCAGCCTGCTGGGGCGCGCATTTGGTCGATGTGTCAGATCAACGACCATTGGTCTGTTTGGGGCGTGACAGCCGGCCGTCCGGTGGGGATCTGCTGACAGCAGCTGCGGAAGGCTTGTCTCGAGCCGGATGCAAAGTTGTCGATTTGGGCATCGTGGCAACGCCAACAGTCGGCGTGATGATCAACTCAATGTCTGCCACTGGGGGTGTTGTCGTGACAGCTTCACACAACCCAACGCCATGGAACGGTCTCAAACTGCTCGACCACAACGGCATGGCGCCGCAGCCAGAGTTGGCAGCTGAGATTATCGCAGCATTTCAGGCAGGGGATCGACCTGAGGCGATGGATCCAGGTGAGGTGGTTGTTGAAGCCCGAGCCACAGACACACACATTGCCAAAGTGCTTGGGCAGATTGAGCCTGTCCTTCTGGCAGACAAGTCATATCACGTTGTTCTTGACTCAATCAATGGTGCAGGCTGCGAGGGGGGGCGGCGGCTGCTGGAATCGATCAATTGTCAGGTGGAACATCTTGGTAGTGAGCCAACAGGACATTTTTGGCATGAGCCAGAGCCGATTGCAGCGAATTTGAGCGGTCTGTGCGAAGCGGTTGTGGCATCGGGTGCTGATATCGGCTGCGCACAAGACCCTGATGCGGACCGATTGGCATTGGTAGATGAGCAAGGTCGTTACATCGGCGAGGAATACACCTTGGTGCTTTCAGTGTGGCGCATGCTGCTGGATCATCCTGAGATTGCCCTTGTGGCCAACTTATCGACAAGCCGGATGATTGATGATCTGGCAGATCGATTTGGCGCGACGGTACACCGCAGTGCGGTTGGAGAAGCAAATGTCGCGTCAATGATGCGTGCAGAAGGGGCCCCAATCGGCGGAGAGGGAAATGGGGGCGTCATGCTTCCAGCGGTCACATGGATTCGCGACTCTCTAACAGCGATGGTTCTTGTGCTCGATTTGATGCGTCGTGAGGACAAGACATTATCTGCGCTGGTCGATTCATTGCCGTCGTACGTCATTCTGAAAGACAAATTGCCGTTGCGTGATCGTTCCGATCTAGATCCAGCCCTCAGCCGGCTAAGGAGTGGGTTTAGTGACGCGCGTATCAATGACTCAGATGGCGTTCGCATTGATTTCGAGTCGGGCTGGGCACATGTCCGGCCGAGCAATACCGAGCCAATTGCGCGCATTATTGTTGAGGCCAGCGATGAAGCGACTGCTATTTCATTAATTGAACGAGTCAGAAAAGTCGCCGAGCTCTGAGGCGATTCAACCGGCTGTCGATTCTCACGATGTGTTTGTTGATGCCCATCCCTCAAGCACATTCCAGGTCATCGGTTCGGTGCGACAGTCGATATGACAGGCGAAGTACCCGCCCTCGTATTGATTGATGAGGGGCCAAATGATGTCACGGTCGGTTGTTGGCAAAGTTAACTGATCAATTTCTGTCCGTTTGAGCCACTCAAGAGTTCCTTCGTTCATCTCGTAGTTGGCGATCTCATCATGTGCGATCGCTCGAGTGACTTCAAACAGAAAGAGTAGCCAGTGGCATTCGCCTTCATAGGCCGTTTCAGAAACCATGCCCATCAGTCGAATCTCGCCCGGAGCGACGACGATTCCGGTTTCTTCAAAGGTTTCCCGAATGGCACATCCGTGAGGGCTTTCGCCAGTGGCAGGTTCGAGTTTGCCTCCGATGGGTGAGTACATCCCCTTATTTGGCGGCTTGGCCCGGTGCAGCATCAGCATTCTGCTCTCGGAATCGCGGAGATAGCACAACACGGCGATTCGATAGGGCAGGGAGGTGTTCGTGAGGTCAGTGCTCATGGGGCGGCCCGTTCAATCAAGGTAGACATTTCTCGCACGGCTTTCTCGACGCCACAACTGAGCGATCGCGCCACGATCGAGTGTCCGATGTGGAGTTCGCACAGCCCATCGAGGGCGGCTACTGGGGTGATGTTCAGGTAGTTCAGGGCATGCCCGGCGTTGAATCGCATCCCTGCGTTGATGACTCGGCGTCCTGCTCGGGCCACCAGTTCCAGCTGCGCCATGGCTTCTTCTGAATCCAATACCCCGGACTGGCCCACAGCCTCGGCCCAGGGGCCGGTGTGAATCTCACAAACACGAAACCCGCACTCCGCGGCAGCATCGATCTGGTCATTCTGGGCATCAATAAAGGCGCTTGTCGGAATGCCGAAATCATCAAACTGCCGGATGATGTCACGGAGTCGATGGCGTTGTCCAGCAACATCGAGCCCACCTTCGGTCGTGATCTCTTGGCGTCCTTCGGGTACGAGCATCGCTGACTGGGGTGCGATCTGCGTGGCCAGCGCGACCATCTCGTCAGTGGCGGCCATTTCAAAGTTAAACGGCACTTCAAGCACCTCTTGAATACGAGGGAGATCTGCATCCTGGATATGGCGTCGGTCTTCCCGAAGGTGGACCGTGATGCCACCAGCACCTCCCCGTTGGGCCTCGATGGCAGCTTGGGCCGGATCGGGCTCCCATGTGCGTCGCGCCTGCCGAACGGTCGCCACGTGGTCGATGTTGACACTCAGAATCGCCATGAGAAGTTGGTCATAGTAGCCCTGTTAGACCGATGAGGCGTACGCCGCTCGTATACTCGCGGGCTGTCGACGCTATGGATGAGTTTCAAACAAGTCTGGAGTCCGTCCTGAACGACCTGTTGGCTCAGGGGCGTCGAGTCACCGACATGTGCCTGCAAAGTGTGGAGAGTTACTTCTCCACCAGTACTGAGGTTGCAGAAGAGGTCATTCGAGCAGATGCCACAGTAGATCATGTTGATGTCCAGATCGAGCGTGATTGCGTCGGTCTGATGCGGCTCAGGCCCGAATCCGAGCATGACCTGCGGTGGATTCTGACGATTGTGAAGGTCAACAACGAACTTGAGCGGATCGCAGACTGTGCTGTCAACATTGCCGAGACTGTTCTTACGGCAGATGATCCAGAACGGCCTGATACCTTCCAAGTGATGACCAACAGTGTGGTTGGAATGTTGCGGGACACCGTGGACGCCCTGAGTCGCCGCGATGTTGATTTAGCCCAGCGTGTGCTCGGTTTTGACGATGCGGTTGATCAGTTCAAGAGGGAATTGGTTGAGCGTACGCACGCCGCGTTGGCAGACGGCCGCGTGTCGGTCGCATCGGCGCTGCATTTGCTCAAAGTCGTGCGTTCTGCTGAGCGCATCGCTGATCACTGCACCAACATTTGTGAGCAGGTGATCTATCTGCAATCGGGCAAAATTGTGCGGCATCTGCCGACCGGCTGGACACAGCCCGAACTTCCAGCGGATGAGTGACTCTGTAATGAACCGATTGGAGGCCTTGCGGCCACGCATCGAGGCTGCGGGGCAGAATCACTTGCTCGTACATGCGGAGTCGCTGCCTTCTGATCTTGCAGTGTCATTTTGCCAACGCCTCGAATCTATTCACTGGGAGCAGGTGCCGGATTTGGTGGAGCGGTTTGTAGTCAATTGCCCCCCATCAACGACCGAAACATTGTCGGCCCCATCTTGTGTGACCGCTGGGGGGCCCCTAGAAGGTCGGGGATCTGACTTGATTGATCGGGCTGCCACGTTGGAGCGTGGCGAGTCGCTGATTGCTGAAGGGAAGGTTGCGGCCTTTACAGTGGCTGGTGGTCAAGGAACTCGCCTCGGGTGGAATGGTCCAAAGGGCACGTATCCAGCGAGTCCAGTCTCCGGGAAGCCCCTCTTTCGCCTTTTTGCTGAGCAACTCCTTGCGGCCCAGCGTCAATACGGCTGCTTGATTCGCTGGTACATCATGACCAGCGAGATGAACAATGAGTCCACGCGCAAGTTCTTATTGGACAACCGATGTTTTGGCCTTGACCGCACACAGATCATGTTGGTTGAGCAGGGCATGATGCCGACGTTTGACGCCACCACGGGTCACATTTTGTTGGAGTCGCCAGGTGTTGTAGCCATGAGTCCCGATGGTCATGGCGGTTCATTTGCAGCGCTGCAGCAGAGTGGGGCTCTGGATCAGATGCAAGCGCGTGGTGTCGAGGTCTTATCCTACTTCCAAGTAGATAATCCACTTGTTCGAGCGATTGATCCGCTTCTACTTGGACTGCATGTGGACCCTGCGCAATCCTCCGCACAATTTTCGAGCAAGATGGTGCAGCGAGCAGGTCCTGACGAAAAGGTAGGTGTGTTTTGCCGCATTGGCGATCGCATTGGTGTGGTCGAATATTCTGATCTCACATCCGAACAAGCTCAAGCCACAGATGTACAGGGCCGATTGCGTTTCGCTGCGGGCAACATCGCGGTACATGCTGTTGGAGTTGATTTTGCCCAGTCCATCGCCAGGGGTGGGGAGAAGTCGCTTCCCTGGCACCGAGCAGAGAAAAAGGTGCCGCATGTGTGCCCGGATTCTGGAGTGGACATCCAACCAACGGCCCCAAATGCCGTCAAATTGGAGCGTTTCGTTTTTGATGCTCTAGGCCAGGCCGAGCAACCGGCGATTCTTGAAGTTGTCCGGGCTGAAGAGTTCGCGCCCATTAAGAATGCGACGGGGCTTGATTCGGCCCAGACCAGTCGTCAATTGCAGAGCGACCTCTACGGTCAGTGGCTCGAGCAAGCTGGGGTCTCGATTCCGCGCAAGGCGGACGGTAGTGTTGATGCGACCATCGAGATTTCGCCATTGACCGCCATGGCGGCAAATGAGCTGATGTCACTTCCTTTGCCGGACTCCCTTAAACCTTCTGAGCAGTTGATTCTCTGACCGCCAGTTTCTTGTCGGTCCCTGTTAGGCTCCGATTCATGCGATCGCGCGTGCTTGCCATGTTTCTGATGACTTGTGTTATCACTTTTGGGTGGTCACACGTGATGGCTGCGAAGCCAGCGGACCAGGGCAAGCCCAAGGACGATTCCGCGGCACTGGTCAAGAACCCGGATTCAATCAAAGGCAAGATTGAACTCAAAGTGGAAGCGGGTCTTGCGCAGTATGGTCCGTGGGCGCTCTTTGGAGTGATCATGCTTGCGGGGGTGGGCATTCCGGTGAGTGAAGAACTGTTGATTATCCCAGCGGGATTCTTGATTGAGCGTGGCGTGCTTCCACTTTGGGGCACGCTTCTGGCCGCGTGGCTAGGTGTTGTGCTTGCAGATACGATCTGGATGTTGATTGTGCGCCGCTATGCGCACCGCTTGCTCAGTATCCGCTTTTTTCGTCGGATGTTCCATCCAAGACGGCTTCTTGAAATTAAGTACCTCATGGATCAACATGCGGTGTGGGTCATCATTATGGGGCGTGTGCTTCCAGCAGCCCGCACACCAACAATTACTGCTGCGGGCTTGGCGCACATGCCGCTGGGCCCCTTCCTTGTTGGCGAGTGCATTGGCGCTATGAAGAGTGTGGGTTGGCAACTATTCTTGGGTTGGTTGATTGCTAAGGGACTTGGCGACTCGATCCACGATCGTCATGTGCGTGATGCCATTTTGATCGGTCTTGGCGTGCTTGTGGTTCTGCTTGTCATTTGGTCTATTCGCCGGCACCGTCGCGCTGCCCATAAGAGAAAGCCGCGTGCGCCAATGCGCTGGTTGACAGAAGTATCCAAGCCACCATCTCAGCGGTCCAAGGCAGTTGCATGACCGAGTTCATTCAGCAATACGCGGAGTACCTGCCCTGGGTGGTATTTGGGTTGATTCTGCTCAGTGGTTTTGGCATTCCTATCGGTGAAGATCTGATCATCATTCCAGCCGGTGTCATCGTTGGTGAGCAGTTACTTGGCAGCAGTGTATGGGTACCGACGGTGCTGCTGGCATGGCTTGGCGTGGGTTTGGCAGATGTGCTCTGGTTTACATGGTGCAGTTTGTTTGGAACACGCCTACTACACAGTCGGTTCTTCCGTCGCTTCATGCATCCGAAGCGACTCTTGCAAGCCAAGCATCAGATAGACCAGAAAGGCGTGTGGGTCATCGTGGCAGCTCGCTTTATTCCAGGAAGTCGCACAGCAGCGATCACAGTGGCAGGTCTGATGCATATGAAGACCTGGAAGTTCGCTGTGGCTACTTGGAGTTGTGTCGCATTTTCGGCGCCAATGCAATTCGGGGTCGGAGTTCTTATAGGTCGTGGCATCGCATCGCGTGACGCATTTGGAGCCGCCCAGTGGATTTTTGCTGCTGTGGTACTTGCGGTCGTGATTTCGGTACTGGTCGTTGGATTTGCACGATGGCGCTCGGGCCGCCGTGAGCCGCCAAGAGCCAAGGCGGCCTGGCTGCGTCACTATCGCCACTCGGCCTGACCAACTGCGCCAAATTGTGGGGATTCTGGGTGGGGGCTGGTATCCTTCTCACTATGAGAGCGGTCATCACTGGACAAATCGGCATTGACAAGAAGCCCTATCTGCAAGAAGTCTGTGACTTGGCAGGACATCGAGGAGGGCATATCGACCTGTTCAATGTCGGCAAGATGATGTACCAAGAAGGTCCTGACATTCGTCCCGGACGGATTCTTGATCTCCCACTCAGTCGTCTGGCTTCTTTACGGCGGGCCGCATTCAAGGACATCATTTCAGAATCCACACCGGCTGAAGATCACCCTGACATTATTGTCAATACACATGCGACTTTCCGTTGGCGACATGGCCTGTTCAGCGCATTTGACTTCGATCAGATGGCTAAGTTGCAGGCGAACATGTTCATCTGCCTGCTCGACAATATCGAGATGGTGCATCATCGGTTGCATAAAGAGCATGACATCGATGCCACCCTCAAAGACTGCATGGTTTGGCGTGAGGAGGAAATCCTTGCCACGGAGTTGCTCGCCAACGCGATGGGCTGTGCCGATCAGTTCTACATTTTGAGCCGGGGCCGGCAGGCCGATACGCATGAGACCTGCTTGCGCCTGGTCACACGTCCAGATATGTTGAAGGTGTATCCATCCTTTCCGATGAGTCATGTGGTTGATATGCCAGATGTATTGGATGAGATCGCTCGTTTTCGAGCGGCGCTGGCCGAACACTTCATTACTTTCGATCCTGCTGATGTCGACGAGAAGTTGCTTCTCGACCGTGCGATTGAGGCAGCGAAGTCGGGCGAGGATTGGATTGATGTCACCCCGCATCACTACGGTGGGCGTGAGGGGCAGGAACTTCGAGTTCGTGTGCGCGAGGTGCTTGACATCGCTGGGGATGTTGATGGGCAAATTTACATGCGAGATTTTAAGCTCATCGATCAGAGCGACATGATCGTGTCGCTGGTCCCTGAATTGCCTGGTGGCATGCCAGGACTCTCAAGCGGCGTGGAACGGGAGTTGCAACACGCGTGGGAGCATACGAAACAGGTCTATGTTGTTTGGAAGCCGTCCAAGGCGCCTTCGCCATTTATCACAGAGACCGCGACCAAGATTTTCCCCGATGTTGATGCGGCCTTGGAATTCTTCGAGGCAGAACACATGTTCGCCGCAGGCAACTTGTTTGGCCATTGAGTTGCGGCATGGCTGCGCGGCGCATCAAGCTGACGGTGGCCTACGACGGCACACACTTTCACGGCTGGCAGAAACAGCATCCTCCTGACGAGCCCCCCTTACGCACGGCGCAAGAGGTTCTAGAGAAAGCGGTCCGCGAGGTTGTGCGCGAGCCTGTCAGTGTGCATGGCGCCTCTCGAACCGACTCAGGTGTGCATGCGCGCGGTCAAGTTGCGGCCTTTGAAAGTGGCACCGCTATAGAAGTCGAACGTTTGCCAGCAGCAATCTCATCGAGACTTCCTGATGACATTCGAGTCATGTCAGCTGAGGAAGTGTCACCAGAGTTCAACGTGATTGGGGATGTCGAAGCAAAGGGGTATCGGTATCAAGTGGCATGGGGGCGCCGTGAGGCGCAGGATCGCCCATTGTTTGATCGGCATTGGGTGACATGGGTGCCATACAACTTGAATCTGGCGGACATGCAGCAGGCTGCCGATGATCTCACCGGGTCGCACGACTTTGCGTCCTTTACACGACTCAATCATGGACGAGAATCCACGGTGCGTTGCGTGCAAGCGTGTCAGGTTGTGCCAGATGCTGACCGTGCCCTTCACATCGATGTTGAAGGAGAGGGATTTCTGTGGAATATGGTCCGCATCATTGCTGGAACGCTGGTGGATATTGGTGCTGGACGTCGAAGTGCTGATTCAATCCCTGAAATTTTGAGGCAGTGTGATCGTGCCGCGGCCGGGCCAACCATGCCTCCTGAAGGTTTGTGTCTGCAGTGGATTCGATACGGCCCTCCTGGATGTGGTCGCCAACGGCAATTGGCCGATGCGCGGGCGAAGGGGGATTGATCAGTGCTGCCGATTTGGGTGCAGCGTGATCTTAAGGCGCTCCGCAATGAGCGGAATAAGCTCATTGCAGTGAGCAATGATCAAACGGCATATCGCAGGGCAGTCGTCAGACTTCTTTTGGTTCGTCAAATTACAGCGGCTTTGGAAAGCGAAAACAAAGCGTTATTGGTGCGTACTGCAGCATTGATCGATGTCCGAAATCACTTAGACCTTTGGATGGAAGGTGTGGGAGCATCGCAGACGGCATGGCTTGATAGTCCATCGATCAAGGATCAGGATCCTGTTTCATTACTTGATCGATTGGCAAATGAGGCTTTTGCGGAGCGTCTCGATTCAGGCGAGCATCGTGGCGGTGTCGGCGGTCTCCGCCGCGCTGCTGAACGGGTCACATCATTTGGTTGGCACTATCAGACGCGGCGTGCGCTTAGGCAAGGCATCACTGCCTTGACGGGGGACCCGCCCGCTTCTGAGTCGGTGCTTGAAGCACTCGCAGCAAGCTTCGATACATTGTCGGATAGCCTGGAGATCACCTGTCCAAAGGGACCTCGTGCGTTGATGTTGGCAGTCCGTGAAGTCGATCGCCAGATCGAGGATCGGTTGGCATTGATCGAACGTCAGGCCTCATGGCTGATGGACTGTGATGATCCATGGAATAGTCCTCAGGCCCGGTTTCTACTGCGTCGGCTCCATGAACTAGCGGCTTTGCGATCTGCGCTGGTAGATGTCACTGAAGCCAGCCGATTTGCTGCGCTGGAAGGCTGGAAGCGTGAGGAGCTGCTCGCGATGGCTGAGCAGATCACGGCTGGGGGCGTTTCCGCCGCCAAGATCACCGCTGATATGGAGCGGATCGTGAAGCGGGAGGAAGAAGATGGGGCAGTGCTGGAAGCACTGATGGCAGTTAACTGGCCTGAACACCACATTATTCAACGTGTGGGATGGCGCCCAGGTCGCATGGTTGGTCAGTCTGGGTGGGTACTTATAGAGCGTGTTCGGGAGCGTGATGCCCAGCGTGCAACTGGAAATTTGTCACCACAGTGCGATAGCCAAGTGCGTCGCGCTGCTGCTGATGTGCTCAAAATCGTTGGTCGTTGAGGTGCAGGGCGTACCATGCCGCCGATGGCACGTGTACTCGTTTTCGGACCACACCCAGATGATCAGGAACTCGGCATGGGTGGCACCATCGCGCGGATGTCGCGGGCTGGTCACGATGTATTGCTCGTCGACATGACTGATGGTGAGCCGACGCCGCACGGTAATCCAGAGGTCCGAGCATCTGAGGCAATTGCGGCAGCAGAATTGCTTGGTGTGCGTCGTGTGCAGGTTGGTCTCACCAACCGTTGTGTAGAACACACGCTGGAAGCGCGGCATGCTGTGGCGGGCATCATTCGTGAACATCAGGCTGATGTGCTGTTTGTCCCCTACGCACAGGATGCTCATCCTGATCATCGTGCCGTGACGCGCATCGTTGAAGATGCCCGATTCGACGCCAAACTTACCAAGATTGATCTTCCAGGTGAGCCGATCTATCCACGTTGGCTCTTTCACTATTACTGCACACATTTGCGTATCGTGCCGCAGCCATCATTTCTGATGGACATCAGTGGCTATGAGGATGTCAAGCGGCAGGCGATTCTGGCATATGAATCACAGTTTGTGGTGCCGGAGAAGAACCGCCGAATTGTGGACTGGTTGGAAGCTGCAGGAAGATACTTTGGCAGTCGAATCGGAGTTGCCTCGGCGGAGCCGTTCTACGCGGCGGAACCGATTGGGCTTGATGACTTGTCGGCTGTGGTTGGCGTTTCTTCCTGAGTGATGTCAAGCATCTTCAGTGACCTGTTGACCCAAAGCCACCAACGCCACGCTCAGTGGATTCAAGCGTTTCAGCCGTGATGATTTCACACTGAACGACCGGTGCAATGACCAGTTGCGCAATGCGCATGCCGTGCTCGATCGTAAATGGTTTCTGGCTCAAATTGATCAGTGGTACAGAAACTTCACCGCGATAATCCTCATCAATAGTCCCAGGTGCATTGGGAAGTGTGATCCCATATTTGCTGGCAAGTCCACTCCTTGGACGAACTTGACCCTCATACCCAGATGGCAGTGCGATGATGATGCCTGTTTGAATCGTTTCAATGCTGCCGGGCTCAACAATACGATCAGTATCAAGGCAGGCATGGAGATCCATGCCTGCAGCGCCAGTGGTCTGATACTTCGGAATCGTCGCGCCGGGGTGGCAGCACTGTAGTTGAAGGATGGGGCGTGTCATGTTCCAGATCACCCTAGCGTGATCGGGCACGATGCGGGACGAATCAGGCAGTCTGTTGCAGACGCAAGCGTGACAATCCGGCGCAGGTCGTGATGAGCGGCAGTGCGTTGGACATTGTCCGTGCGAGGCGATCATCTCTGAGTGGACGTGGGCCTGGTGGTGTGGCTGGAAGGGGGGCATGCGTCGACGATTCGTGCTCGCCGATCTTGTGCTGGGGTTGATACGTGTGATGCTGATCTGTCATTCGTCTAGTCCGTGGCACTGCCGCCGAGTTCATATTCGGCGTACGTCCACTCTTCAGTCGGTTGATTTGGACCTCGTGCTGCAGTTTCAGCGTGCCTGTATGCATTTGAAATGGCATCGAGTTCCTCGTGAAAAAGATCACATGTTGAAGTGACGGAGGTAGCGGTGCGTGTGTGAATGCCGATTCATGGAAGGTATTGGGGGAGTGGATGAAATATCGGTCATCAGCAAGGCAGTGCGGACTGTTTGCGATTCTCGGCATACTGGTGTGGTGATGTACGAAGTGCGAACGTTCTCGGACTTTTACGCCGGTTTCGAGATCTGAGGCATTAAAGGCAGTAGGCCCGCGCGATCGGGGGCGTTCGCACGGGCCATACCTGCGGTGGCTCATGAAGCGTGCATCCGGGGACGCTCCAGTCCTGGTGTGTGGTTCGCGGTACACAGCAGTCATGGCGTGTGAGCGGACCTCTCACACTCACCTATGGGGTGGGGCGGTTCGTATGTGATCTGATTCAGCATTCTCAGAAAAAACCACTGGTTTCCACCTCACCGGGCAGGGTTTTGGGCTCGCCACACAAAAACTCCACCGGCCTCGCTTACGCGAGGCCGGTGGAGGAGAGAGAGGAGAGAGGAGAGTCAGAGAGGAGAAGAGTCAGAGAGGAGAATCAAACGGGTGGGGTGTTTCATTCACGTTTCCCGTTCAATACCTACTACGGCGTTCAAAGGGCGGTGTTTGTCGATCTGACCAGATTCTGCGCATTTGGTCACCTGTGAAGCCCAAATGGGGGCTTGCTGTGGCGACAAACCCCTTTTTTGGCAATATAAAGGCGGTTTTTGCCATAGGTGGCGAGGGACAAAAGTGACCAGATTTCCCCCAATCAAGTCATCTGTGGCAGTGAAGTGTCTTTGGGGGAGGGGCTGCTAGCCAACGGCAGCCTCTCCGTCAGTGGCGTCCAGATCCTCATCTTCCTGTCCGCCAATCATGCCAATGCCCACAGAAGCTGCAAAACCCACCAGCACCAATCCAATCGCTGAAGCGATCTGCCCCATAGGTGGGGCGAAATGTTCTGTTGGCCAGTGATGCGGTTTGATCGAACCATCCTCGAGCATGGTTTCGGTCACGACCCGCCCGCGAATCGTCTCGCCAACTGCTGGTTCTCGGGGTTGTTCAAATGGCCAGAGTCCGAGGACCGCACCCACCAGAAGGCCCATCAAGACACCCAGGGTGGCCTGGCGGGCATGTTCAAGGCACCACTTCACGCCGTTTGAGATGCCAACTACCCCAATGACGGCACCAAGACCCACCGGGATAATGATGTTGAGTGCTGGTCCAAGTTCACCATCGCCACTCAAGGCTGCCTTGGTGTCTTCAATCGCACTAAGAATAATGAGGTACTGGCCCAGGATGAGCAGCACATAACTACCGGAGAGACCTGGCAGCACCATGGCAGCTCCAGCCACGAGACCAGCCAGTGCCAGCATCAGCCAATTGCTTTCGCTGCCACTGAGCGCAGCGCCAGACCATTGCAGAATGGCCAGTCCCACCATGGCAATGACGCCCACTACAAAGCCAATCGTGCCAGCCAGGCGAATTGGTTGGAGGAGCCGCCAGAGCAGTGGAACGCCACCGAGCGTTAGGCCGAGAAACAGGCTGAACATCACCCACCGATGGTGATGCACCAAATCACGTGTTGGCCCTGCGCCGAACAAAATGGCTGCACCCGCGCCAAAGACGATGAGCGCCAGTGTGGTGATTGGCCCAGCGGACCAGCGGAAAGTCGTGATCCGGGCAACGGCGTCGACAAATCGACGATACACGCCAGTGGCAAGCAGCATGGTGCCACCGCTGATGCCGGGCACTAGATTGGCGAGGCCCATCAACATGCCCCCAATGCAGCATCGCACGAGCACCATCGGATTCATCGGGAGACGTGGATCAGCCATAGGGCCAATGGTAGCGGCCACCCAGCGGTATCAGCCGCCGATAGCGGACATGCTGCGGTCAGGCTGGCGGAAGTCGTCTTGCCCAATGCTGTGACCAGCCTGTTTAGTCCAGGTCGCATCGCGGAGGAATTTTTTGATCTCTGCGATCCCCCCACCTGCACGCAGGACAGGGCGAAGGTCCCATTCCTGATTGCTGAACAGACATGGTCGTACTGCCCCCTCGGCGGTGATGCGAAGTCGATTGCAGGCTCCACAGAATGGTCGTGTGACCGATGCAATGATGCCGATCTTCCCAGGAGCGCCGTCAGCAAAAACATATTCAAGAGAAGTGCTGTGTGGATTGGTGGTGGGTTGCTGTTGCAGTGGATGTCGGCGACTGATGGCTTCGACCATCTCACGTTCACTGAAAACGTGTGAAGGCTGCCAAGACCGTCCTGAATCAAGCGGCATGAACTCAATGAATCGAATATGTAAGTCGTGCGACCTGGCAAGGTCGGCAAAATCAGCGCACTCATCATCATTCTGGCCGCGCAATGCGACGACGTTGATTTTTGCCTGGGGAAAACCAGCGTGTGCAGCTTTGTCAATAGAAGACAGCACCTCCTGCACCGAAGTCTTACTTCGAGTCATGACGGCCATGCGTTCTTCACGCAAGGTGTCTAGGCTGAAGGTCAGTCGAGTGAGCCCATCAGATTTCCAGCAGGTCAGTCGGGTTGCATCGAGCCACCAGCCATTGGTTGTCATGGCGATGTCATCCAGTGGTCGACGTCCGAGTTCGCGAATGAGGGTGTCAAGTTCGGGGTACAACGTCGGTTCGCCGCCAGTGATGCGAATTTTGCGTACGCCCATGTCAATGGCGGCATCGACAATGTTGAGATACTCAGTTAATGATAAGAGCGAGCGTTTGGGCAGAAATCGGTCATCCGGCTCCATGCAGTAGATGCAGCGGAAATTGCACCGATCAGTAATGCTCAGGCGAAGATCTTCGATTGTACGGCCATGTGCGTCAATGAGAACATCGCGGCGCTGCGTATGGCTAGGAGCACTTGGTGGGGCGCACGCATCGAGTTGAGTCAGCGATACATTCATCCGCGATGGCATCATACGGTCGCGAAGATTGCTGCCACACTTCCCCCAGTACCATCCTGATCATGCATATCCGATTTTTCAAAAGCATTTGGATTCTCAGTCTGCTGGTGCCCACATTGGTGGGCTGCGCGACGGTGGGCCCCCAGACAGATCGTCCGCTCCCAGCAGATCATCCGCGGATCTACACAGCCGATCATGTCACGCAGCCGCCACAGATTGATGGTCGAATTGATGATGCCGCGTGGAATTCTGCAGCATGGACGGCCGCCTTTATCGACATTGAAGGCAATGCAAAGGCTCGGCCGCGATTTGAGACACGGGCCAAGATGTGCTGGGATGATGAGTACTTTTACGTAGCTGCAGAAATGGAAGAGCCGCATTTGTGGGGAACGCTTACAGATCGCGACGCCATTATCTATCACGACAATGACTTTGAGATCTTCATCGATCCAGATGGCGATCGTTGTCGCTACAACGAATATGAAATCAACGTGCTTGGAACTGAGATGGACCTGCGCATGTCGAGCCCCTATCGGTGTGGTGGCAACTACGACCTCACATGGGATTTTGAAGGAGTGCGGTCTGCTGTTGGCGTTCAGGGCACCATCAATGACCCATCTGATCAAGATGAGCAATGGGTTGTTGAAGTGGCCATCCCGTGGTCTTCCATGGCAGATACGGCAGGGGTGGCTTGTCCGCCCCGCGCGCGCGATACATGGTGGGTGAATTTTTCTCGCGTGCAGTGGCAGGCAGATATCAGACAGGACAAGTATCACAAGATCAAAGATCTTCGTGAGGACAACTGGGTCTGGTCACCGCAGGGAGCCATCGACATGCATCGCCCAGAGTATTGGGGGCTTGTGCACTTTGTCGCCACATCTCACGGTGTAGAAGGCTTTCAGGTGCCAGCCGATACAGAGGCACGCGCGCAAATGCGGCGCCTGATTGATGCAGTGGAGCAATATCACGCAACACACGAAAGTAGTCCGACCGCATTGTCAGAACTCCAATTGACGCATCCACTCGATCAGGCGCTGCCAACGCCCGTGATTACCGCTATTCATGGACGAACTGTGATCGTGCAGTCCTATACCACTTCAGGTGGGGATCGAAAACTTGTCTATGATGAGGATGGTTGTCTTCAGGACATGAGCACGCGCTGATCCAATGCTTGATTGGTGTCGCGTTTTGGTCATGGGTGGGGGCATTCTCTTTAGGCTGCCATAAGGTGTCTGACGTCGCATCAGAGCGGCGAAGGGATGACCTTGCATGGGGAACTTGGTAGATATTGTCACTGCAATGGCGTTTGGTGTGTTTACGCACCAGGGTGTTGTCATTCAGGTGCCTCAAGACTTTCCGAGCGTACAAGAGGCGGTGCATGCCGCCAGTGACGGCGATCTTGTCCTGGTGGATCAGGGTGTCTTTGATGGCGGCATCGATCTGCTTGGCAAGGCTGTGACGATTGAAGGCATACATGGGGCAGAATTCACGGCCATTTATGGCGGGTCACCGGTCTTTCGGTGTGTCTCAAGCGAGAACTCCAACACGGTGCTGCGTGGCTTGACCATTGTGGGTGGTCGTGGGCCGATTGGGGATGATGGGGTTTCTCGAGGGGGAGGCCTTTGGATCAAAGGGGCCTCGCCTCGAATCGAGCAGTGCCTGATTGTTGGCAACACCGCGGAATTGGCTGCAGCTGCGTTTGTAGATGAAGGGGCGCCAGTGTTTATGGACTGCTGGTTTCATGACAATCCATCCAATGCAGGTGGTCCTGGGGTGATGTGCGATCATTCGAGACCACGATTCGTGCGGTGTGGATTCCATGAAGATGGAGTTGGGTGGGTTGATGCATCACCGGTAGACATTCGTAGTGATTGCGAAAAACCAGGTGGGGCGTGCTGTCTCGGCGAGGCTTGCGTGCAAACGACCATGCTGGCGTGCCAAGAGGCGCGTGGTCGCTGGCATGAGGATGCAACATGCCAAAGCAATGTGTGTCCAGCATCGTGTCCCGGAGATGTCAACAGAGATCGTCGGATCAATCACACCGATCTGCTTGCGGTGCTTGGTGGATGGGGAATGTGTCCCTGATCAGCAGTACGGTCAGGAGCGCACAAGTACGTCGTCGCCATCCACTTTCACTTCAAATACCTGTAGCGGATCATCAGCAGGTGGATCGCCAGCTTCGCCGTCTGTCAGACGGAAAGAAGCGAAATGCAATGGGCAGACAATGAAGTCGCCCTCCACATGCCCCCCGTCACAGAATGAGGCCTCGGCATGTGTACAGGTGTCGGAGACGGCGTGTACCTGATCTCCGATGCGGACCAGCGCGATTGCGGTTCCGTTGCAGTCAGCACGAACAGGCTGGCGTTCTGGGAGTTCAGACAAAGATGCGACGCGGATGAAATCAGTCATGGAAGACCAAGGGTAGCGTCTTTGATGGCTCGAGGCAGATGCGCAGCCGCTTGATTAGCGATTGGTGCGCTTGCGACCAATCGTGAGGTTGGTCTTGGAGGCGATGCGCTGCGGGTCAAACTTGCCCGTGAAATCGAGTTCTAGTTTGGCTGCCTCGCTCATCATGTCAGGAGTCCAGGGGGGATCCCAAACAATGTCAACGCCGACGGCTTTGACGCCATCGACTGCGGCAACGGCCGCTTCAACCTGCTGCGGAAGCAATTCCGCGACAGGGCAGTTTGGCGTAGTTAGCGTCATGGTGATATGCGCACCTTGTTGATCGTCAATTCGAATCTCATAGATGAGTCCGAGTTCGTAGAGATTGACGGGGATCTCAGGATCGCGCACCGTGCGAATGGCGTCGATGATTTGTGAGCGAAGGGCATCTTCGGCCTGGTGATTATCCGAAGACATCGATGATTCTCCTGATCGCCTGCTCAGTTACATCCATCTCGGCGTCGGTGTTGTAGAAGGCTGGCGCGATGCGAATGGTAGCCGTGTATCCAAGCCGTTCAAGAATTGGCTGTGCACAGTGATGTCCGGCCCGAATCGCAATGCCGTGGCGGTCAAGCATTGCACCCACATCCGCAGGATGCATCCCGTCAATGACAAATGACACAGACCCAGCCCGTTGACTTGGCTGGCCTACCAAGTGAACACGATCGATTGATTGCAGTCGCCCAATCATGTCGGACAGCAAGGCGGCTTCACGCGTGGCGATTGGCTCCATGCCCAGTGTCTTCAGCCAGTCGACGGCGGCACCCAGTCCGATGGCGCCGCCGATGTTGGGTGTGCCTGCTTCAAACTTCCATGGCACATCGTTCCAGGTGCTGCGTTCCATGGTGACCGTGCGAATCATGTCGCCACCACCCTGCCAAGGCGACATATCCTCGAGAATCGCTGTTCGAGCCAAGAGTCCGCCAATGCCAGCGGGGGCATACATCTTGTGCCCACTAAACACGAAGAAATCACAGCCAATCGCGGTGACATCCACAGGCATGTGAGGGACCATTTGAGCGCCGTCGACCAGTGAAGGGATGCCTCGTGATTTTGCGGCAGCGCATATATCGTTGATGGGGGTCAATGTGCCGATGGCATTGCTCACGCCAGTGATGGCGATGAGTCGAGTCCGATCAGTCATGGCAGCTTCGACGGCTTGCATGCAGAGCTCGCCGTTGTCGTCGACATCAACCACTCGGAGCACGCAGCCTTGTCGCTCACAAAGCATCTGCCAAGGAACGATGTTGGCGTGATGTTCAAGCGCCGAGATCAATATTTCATCTCCGGCCTGCAAATGATCTGAAGCCCATGTATTGGCTACCAAGTTGATGGCCTCAGTTGCACCGCGAGTAAATACCAGCGTCTCGGCGCCAAAGAAAGCAGCAATGCGGCGGCGGGCGTTTTCATACGCGTCTGTTGCTTCGCCAGAAAGCGTGTGGACACCACGATGGACATTGGCCGGGAAAGTCTCCTCATAGCGAAGGACGGCATCGATGACCGGCTGGGGACGTGGTGTGGTTGCAGCGTTGTCGAGATACACCAGTGGTGTCTTATGTACTGTTCGGTTGAGTACAGGAAAGAGCGACCGAACACCAGAAAGATCGCCCCAAATCTCGCACGCCGAGCTCGTCACAGGGACACGACGCCTTCATCCAGCGCTTCAGCGCCTGGAAGTTGGGCTAAAATGCGGCTTGCAAGATGGGTTCGCAATGATTCCACAGGCACTTCATTGATGACCTCGGCTGCAAATGCCCAGGCGAGCAATGCGCGGGCTGTCGCTTCAGGTACACCGCGGGCACGAAGATAGAACAGCCCACCTGGATCAATCTCGCCTGTGGTTGCGCCATGCGTGCACTTGACATCATCTGCGTAGATCTCCAGTTCAGGACGACTCCATGCTTTGGCAGTGTCGCTCAGTAACAAGTTGCGGCTGGTTTGAACCGCATCGGTTCCGTGGGCGCCTTCGTTGACATAGATGCGTGCAGTGAACGCTGATGTGCTGTGATCAGGAAGCAGATGCTTGAAGATCTCTCGGCTCGTGCAGTTGGGCGACATATGGTCGACCCGCAAGCGGCTATCGATATGGCGGTGCTCATCACCAATGCCAAAACCTCTGACAGCAGCATGGGCACCTTCGCCATCTAGGGAGGAATGAGCGATGGTCCGCACGGTGTGTCCGCCAACAGTCAGAACAACGGACTCAAAGGTACTGCCAGCCCCTTGTCGTGATGCGACGCCGCCCATGTGCCAGACCCCATCACCATGCTCGACAAGGCGGGCGTGATCACAATGCGCATTCTCATCCAACTCAACTTCTGTCATTGGCATGACCAGCGCAGGGCAGTCGCCAGCCCAAGTTTCCAGTACACATGCTTTGGCATCGCGTCCAAGGCGAATGATCACGCGCAAAGTGCTGGCGATGGGTTCGCCGTTTGCTTTTGAGAGGTGCACAATATGAATTGGTTCGGCGAGTTCTTGTCCGTCGGGGATTTCAATAAGTACGCCATCCTCCACCATAGCGGTAGAAAGTTGAGCAAATGGATCATCATCAAACTTGGCGACACGATCCAGTTCAGTTTCGTTGAGGATGCTCGACAGCAGTTGAACTTCACTAGGTATCGCCGCACTGGCATCCGCATCAAAGCGTCCGTTGACAAACACCAGCCGAGCGCCTGTTCCAGGAATACTGAGTGGTTCCAGTTCTGAGGCCTCAGCCGATGCGTTGGGTGCGGGTTGCCATGCGGTCTCAGCTGCAGGCTTGAGGTTGCAGTACCGGAAGGCTTCACTTCGCCGGCTTGGCCAGCCAATATTGTGCCATCGCTCACATGCTTCCATACGTCGTTCTCGCATCGATCGCTCTGCCAGAACTTCGATGGCATCGCATAAGGGGCACGCTTGATCCAGAGTCTTGCTGCACATACTCAGGCGCCTGCGGCGACCTCCTGTTCAATCCAACTGTAGCCCTTCTCTTCAAGTTCAAGAGCCAGTTCTTTGCCGCCACTTCGGACAATTCGGCCATCAAGGAGCACGTGGACCATGTCAGGGACGATGTACTCAAGGAGTCGTTGATAGTGGGTGATCACGAGGAAGCCGCGTTCTGAGCTTCTTTGTTGATTGACACCATCGGCGACGATGCGCAGTGCATCGATGTCGAGTCCAGAATCAGTTTCATCCAAGATGCACATGGTGGGCTCAAGCATCGCCATTTGGAAGATCTCAGCACGCTTCTTTTCCCCTCCAGAAAATCCATCATTGACGGGCCGATCAAGCAGCGAGGGATCTAGCTCGACCCATGCTGCTTTCTCCTTGACGAGTTTTAGAAAGCCATAGGCATCGAGTTCGTCAAGTCCACGGTGCGCGCGTATGGCGTTGACCGCTGTGCGCAGGAAGTACTTGGTGCTGACACCTGGGATTTCGACTGGGTATTGAAACGCCAGGAAAATGCCCTCGCGTGCCCGCTCCTCTGGATCCATGTCCAGCAGGTCTTTGCCTCCAAGCGTGACACTGCCTTCAGTGATTTCGTAAGTTTCTTCACCAGCAATGACACGGGAAAGCGTGCTCTTTCCAGAGCCGTTTGGCCCCATGATGGAGTGGACTTCGCCCGGGCGAATCTCCAGGTCGATGCCCTTGAGAATCTCAATTCCTTCTACGGAAGCATGTAGGTTCTTGATTTGCAGGAGGCTCACAGGATCATTCTCCACTCATCCAACGCTGTCTTCGAGGCTAACGGCCAGCAAGGCCTTGGCTTCGACAGCGAATTCCATGGGCAACTCTGCGAGTACTTCTCGGCAGAACCCGTTGACGATCATTGACACGGCATCTTCTGAGGAGATGCCACGTTGGTTGCAATAAAAGATCTGGTCTTCCCCGATCTTGGTAGTTGATGCTTCGTGCTCAACCTGCGCTGTGGGATTTTCCACTTCGATTACAGGGAAGGTGTGTGCGCCACAATCCGATCCCATCAACATGGAATCGCATTGTGTGTAATTTCGGGCGTCTTCGGCGCCCGGTAGGATTTTGACCAACCCGCGATAGGTGTTGTGGCCTTTGCCGGCACTGATGCCCTTCGAGACCACATTGCTCTTGGTGCGGCGTCCGCGGTGCACCATTTTGGTTCCCGTGTCAGCCTGCTGAAGATTGTTGGTCAGCGCCACGGAGTAGAACTCGCCGATGCTGTCGTCGCCCTTGAGAATGCATGACGGGTACTTCCACGTTATCGCCGATCCGGTTTCAACCTGCGTCCAAGAGATGTGGCTGCGGTCACCTTCACAAAGACCTCGTTTTGTTACGAAGTTGTAGATGCCGCCGACGCCATTTTCGTCACCCGGGTACCAGTTCTGAATGGTCGAGTACTTGATTTCCGCATCTTCCATGGCGATCAGTTCAACGACTGCTGCATGAAGTTGGTTTTCATCACGCTGTGGCGCTGTGCAACCCTCGAGGTAGGACACATAGGAGCCTTCATCTGCGACGATGAGCGTTCGTTCAAATTGCCCCGTGTTCATCTGATTGATGCGGAAGTAGGTGCTCAATTCCATGGGGCAGCGGACGCCCTTGGGGATATAGACAAATGATCCGTCAGTAAACACAGCGGCATTGAGCGCGGCAAAGAAGTTGTCAGTTCTTGGGACAACCTTTCCAAGGTATTTCTGCACCAATTCAGGATGCTCCTGCACCGCTTCTGAAAACGAGCAGAAAATGACCCCGGCTTCAGCCAGCTTGTCTCGGAAGGTGGTGGCCACCGAAACACTGTCAAAGACGGCGTCGACTGCAACACCAGCCAGTGCTGCACGCTCCTCTAGTGGGATGCCCAACTTCTCGTAGGTTTCAAGCAGTTTTGGGTCTACTTCGTCCAAGCTCTTCGGGCGATCTGCATCACTCTTGGGTGCTGAGAAATAGGAGATTGCTTGGTAGTCGATGGGTCTCCAGTCGTGATCCGGCCAGTGGGCCCACGAGGGTTCGGTCATCTCTTTCCATTTGGCATAGGCACCTAACCGCCACTCAAGCAGCCACTCAGGCTCTTGCTTGCGCCCCGAGATCATCCGAATGACGTCCTCGTTGAGCCCTGGCGGAATCGTGTCCGACTCGATATCCGTCATGAAACCCCATTTGTAGTCGGACCGCTCGGCCCATTGATCGAGCATGGTGTTGGGGTCTGTCATTGTGAATCGGTCATCCGTTGCGTTGATCGTGGCTGAGGGCAGCAAAAGAAGCGCTCAGTGAGCACGTTAATGCGGTATAATAGCCTTTTAGGGAACTATTTGAGTGCTAGTTGTAGGAGCCAATCCCATGCCTGTGTCCGTGACTGAGACCGCAGCTCGAGAAATCGCGACCATCATCCGCCAGCAGGACCTCGACAGTGGGGTCATCCGCCTCCGTGTGGGTGTCAAGGGCGGTGGATGTAGTGGTTTTTCCTATCTGCTGGACCTCACCGAGACGACACGAGACTCTGACGAGACTTGGTCGTTCGACTACAAGTTTGCGCTGGGCGATCAGGATGCGGCTGAGCCATTTCACTTGAATGTGGTCTGCGATCCAAAGAGCCTGCTCTATCTCGAAGGCACTGAAATTGACTTCAAGGATGAGATCATGGGCCGGGGATTCGTGTTCAACAATCCCAATGCGACAAGCAGTTGTGGTTGCGGCAGTAGCTTTAGCGCCTGATTTATCTCGCCAAGGTCACCCCATGCGTCTGTTGTTCTGACTGGCGGCATTCCCATCAGTGATGCATATACAGTGGGATTGGTCGCTACGGCGCGATGACGCTATCCTGCTCGCTATGGCTCAGGGACATGAAATGACAGTCAAATCGATCATCATCAATGTGGTCTGTGTGGTGATTATTGCGCCAGTTATCGCCGTGCTGATTGCATGGGCGGCATGGGCTTTGGCTTCATTTGAGTCGCCCCCGGGGGTATCTCCTCCGGCTGCAGCAACCACGACCTCGAGTGTCATCCGCCCCGCACCGCATACGCCGGTTTCGGGGCGGACGGTGTATATGGCCAACTGTGCAAGATGTCACGGTGTCGATGGTGATGGCCAAGGAACGGAGCGTCTAGACCGACCGGCACGTTCATTTCTGGCGGGTGGATTTTCATTTGGTAATACCAAGCAGGCCATTCGTCGAGTGGTGCAGCATGGCATTGCCGGTACACCGATGCCTGGTTATGCCGGCGTGCTCGATGCGCGTCGTATCAATGCCGTGGTTGACTATGTGCAAAAGTTAGCGCCTGAGCAGACTGGAGGATCATCTCCGGCAGCCACCTATCAGGTACAGGATCGCCCCATCATCCTCAGGGGCGCGCTGCCAGCACGGGGCGTGTGGGATGATGAGGCCCCGAGGGGGATTCTTGTTGGTGGTGTCGATGGTCTCACACTTGCCTATGACGGCGATGATGTGCAACTGCGGAGTGTCCGCCAAGGAGACTTTGCCCGCCGCACCGATTGGGAAGGTCGTGGAGGAACGGCCTTGGAACCACTTGGTCAGATCATTCACTACCCAGGGGCCATGCCGCCATTCCATCGGCATGGGGAAACCGTGCAGGCGGCCTTCCAAGGGACAACGATCAACGGCTCTACGGCATCGATTCGATATGCGCTTCCTGAGATGCAGGTTGAGGAGTCGGCCGCGACCGTGAGTCATGGTGGTATTCCGGGGTATCGCCGTCTGCTGACATTAGATGGGAATACGGAAGATCTTTCGATGTTGGTGCCTTTGTCTTCGCCAGCGCGAGCACTGGGATCCGCAGGGCAGTACGACTGGTGGATCGGCGGCCAAGACATTGTGGGGATTCGTGGAGGTGTTCCAGAAGAGACAGGTGTTCGCCTGCCGAGTCAGGGCACTATTGAAATCTTGGTGCTTCCGGCAGCCGATGCGCAGGCTGCGCGTGAATCAGGTGTGCCATTGGAGCATCCAGCATCATGATCTGCCTGACACTCTTATCTGCGGTGTTTGTTGCGGATGCATGGGAGGTGCAGGCCATTCCCGTACCAGAGGGTGAAGTCGTTGAGGTTGGCGGCATTGCATTCCCTGATGCGGAGACGGTGGCTGTGAGTACGCGTCGCGGACGCGTGTGGCTCATCGATGGTGCACTTGATGATGATCCCAGCAATGCACAATGGGTCATGCATGCTGACGGCCTGTATGAAGGCATGGGTCTAGATGTCGATGGTGATGATCTAGTAGTGCTTCAGCGAGGAGAGCTATCTCGGCTGCGGGATGTAGACGGTGATCGCATCGCTGATGCTGTAGATGTCATGGCTGATGATTGGGGCCTATCGCCAAACTATCACGAGTTTGCGTTTGGCCTTCCACGTGATGAGGAGGGGCATCGGTTCATCTCACTTAATCTTGGATTCATGTCACCAGATTGGTGGTACGGCCAATCAGTAGAGCCTTATCGAGGTTGGATTCTGCGTGTATCGCCAGATGGCGAGGTTGTGCCTTGGGCGCACGGTTTTCGCAGTCCATGTGGTCTGGGGTTTGATGCGCAGGGGCGTCTACTCGCAACAGACAATCAGGGCGATTGGATGCCATCTTCGCCGATCTTTGTCGTTCAGCAGGGTGGATTCCATGGACATCCGTCGAGTTTGCGGTGGACATCAGAATATCTTGAGTCAGAGCGACTGCCGCATCACTTAGAACCCGTTGCTGAGGAGCGAGTGCCTGCGGCGATTTGGATTCCATATGACTGGTCACGTTCTACAGGCAATGTCGTTACGGATGCGACTGGCGGCCGCTTTGGTCCATTTGATGGGCAACTCTTTGTTGCAGAACTCACCACAGGTCGCGTGCTTCGCGCGGATCTTGAAGAGATCGATGGTGTCTCACAGGGTGCTGTGTGGCCATTTGTCGATCGGGTTGGTTCTGTTGCGCGTATTGCATTTGCTGAAGATGGATCACTGCTGTGCGGCCTCACGAACCGTGGATGGGGGGGATTGGCACCAGGTCACGGCGTGAAACGCATCGTGTGGAATGGCCAGACCCCACTTGAAATGAAGCACGTGCGACTGCATCAGACAGGGTTTGATATTGAGTTTACGCATCCACTATCAGAGCGCCCAACACCGGAGCAGATCGAGGTCGATACCTACGATTACAACTGGTGGTGGAAGTATGGATCGCCAGAACAGCGACGCCAAACCCTTGATGTGCAGGAAACAGCACTTTCTGAGGATGGCCGAATACTTCGTGTGGACATTCCAAATCTCACTTCAGGGCGCGTAGCGCGTCTACATTTGCACGATGTACATGATCGTGAAGGTCGTCCGCTCCGCACAGAAGAAGTGGCCTACACCATTAATCGCATGCCAGGTGGTCCGACACGACACGTGGCGCGTCGGGTTTCTGCGCCTCCCTTGGAAGAAGTGTTGGAGGATGAATCTGGGTGGACACGCTTAACTTGGGGCGAGCCAACGCAACTTTGGGAGGGTGACTGGCGTCTGGCTAAGGACAAATTGGATCCGAATGATCCGACCCGTTTCACCAGCGAGACTGGAGCGGAAGCCTTGGTCAATGATCAAGCGACGGCGCCATATGTGTTTGCCTCTCCAGTGCCTGGTGATGGTGAAGTGAAACTTCCTGTCATGCTTGCTCAGAATGGATCCATTCGTATTGGCCTCCCAGGCGGTGATTGGTTGGTGCTGAGCGATCATGATGGATCGGGAAGTGTGCGCGTTATGAATTCTGCGGGGGACACTTTGGTCAAAGCAGACCAAGATGTATGGAGAGGACCAGGGCAATGGCACTGGGTGTATCTGCGGGTAGAAGGCCATCAGTTGCAGCAGGTCATGATTGATGATCAGCAGATTCTTGGTGGTGTGGAATTGTCCCACGGTGGTGATACTCAGTGGCTTCGATTTGAGCGTGGTGTTGGTGCTAGCGCCATTGCTGATGTGCGTATTCGGCCGTGGTACGACATGGAACGCAGTGGACGTTCGTTGCTTGAAAAGTCCACAGCCGTACTGACTGGACGGCTTGGAGGCGCGATGGGTTCGGAGGGCTGGCGCTTTGATGGCCAAGGCGTGACCAAACTGCAAGAGGCAGCACCACGGAACTTCAAGCTGTCTGCAATCGCGAGATTTCGTGAAGACACCTCTGCCTCGATTCGGATTGGCGATGTGCGCGTTGAAATTGCAGAGGGCCGGGATGGGGCGCCATCAACTGGAAGCATTCATGGCGCGGAGCCATTGGATGTGCATCTAATCCCTGCTGGGGCTTGGTATCAAGTTGAAGTCGAGGGAACGGATACATCCGTACAGGTCAAGCTGAATGGGTTGGTGGTCTGCGAGGCGAGCCGTATTCCAGCTACAGGACCAATCGCAATGTCACTTGATGGTGGTTGGATAGACATCGAGGCGTTGTCTATTCAATCTATGGATTGACGCAAAAGACTGCTATTACTTTTGCAGTGAGGGTGTGGTACTGCTTGCTGTTTGAGTGCGCAGAAAAGCAACCAGGTCACGGACTTCTGCATCAGAGAGAAACGAGCCGAGTGCAGGCATGGCAGAAACATGGCTGGTCCAATCGTCAGCCATGGCAGCATTGGGGTCGAGAATAGACTCGAGGATTTCAGCTTCACTGAGCCGATTGCCGACGCTCGATAGATCGGGGCCTTGGCCTTGGCTGCTTCCATCAAGGCTGTGGCACCGAAAACATGCGACGATGGCATTGCTTGTGAAGATGCGCTCTCCTGCTTCAGGAACACCTCCAGAAAGGTCAATGCGACGAGGTTCGCGTGTGCCTGCACGACCATCAGTATGTGGTTGGACTGCCTCTACCACACTTTGAAGATCACGCGCAGGTCCGAGTGATTCAACGGTAAGGTCATCGAACCACGCTTGGCCAGTACTGAGGCCCCAGCCTCCGAAGAGGCAGTGCACTTGCGCGTTTGTCTGATCGATAGAGGTAGTCCACGTGCATTCCACACGGGTCCAATCGCTTGTATTGGTCACGCAATCAGAGCGATGCGAACCTGGGTGGACAACAAGCAGAGCTCCGTGGGTGTCGCCATCGTGAGTGACGTTCTCAGTCCTGATCCACCCTTCGAGTCGATAACGTGTTGATGGTTCAACCTTCAGATTCATGGTCCACGAGGTATCGCCACCCACGTCTGATTGAATGGTCATGCAGGACGAGCCATCGCGTCCTGACGCCACACAATCATGCGTACTCTCTCCTCGCCAAGTCATGGTCTGCCATCCTGCAGTCTGGGCTTGCCCCTCGTGGTCAAATGTTCCATTGAATTCAATCAAGACTGGTTTGTTGGGCTCGCCAAGAAGTGGAGCAGCTGCTGCAACAAAGGCGTCGGCATGGGCAGCAGCACCAGCACCAAGAGCGGTAAAAATCCAATCATCATCTGTGTGTGTATTGAGGGCGACCCCGGCAAGCGCTGTGCCAATCGCCGGGGATTCGGGCAAACGGGCAGCCGCGAGTAGCGCGTGTCTTTGGGTGATGAGATCTTCATGTCGTAGTGCATCAGATTCCAGAAGTACTCTTGCGGCTGTCGGCGTCGATGGCAGTAGGGCCAGCGCCGCATGGCGTGATGCTCGACCCCCGGACCGGAGCACATTGCCCAGCATTTCCAAGGCTGGTTGGCCGCCAAGCAACCCAAGCCCATGCAGTGTTCGAATCGCTTCTGCGGCGGCATGGTCATTGGAACTTTGCGCTAGCAACAACAATGCATCAGTAGCTTCGAGATAGAGTCCTTCGACCAACAGGCGCCTTGCTGTGGTGCGCCAGAAACGATTGGGGTGGGAAAGTGCGGCGATTAACTCATCAACATCTGCTTCAGAAAGATCCGTGCCATCAATGGGCCCTCCGACTAGTCGGTAGATGCGACCGTGTTTGCTGTCTCGAAGTGGATTGAGATGGGCATTGCCGTCGCCATAAACCACTTCAGGTAGTCCGCGCTCGGGATTTCCAGGCAGGTTGTGAAGAATGATGAACTGCGCCAGGTCAGCAATCCAGATGGCCCCATCTGGTCCGACTTCCGCCTGCACTGGGCAAAACCACTCATCCGTCGAGGCGACAATATTGAAGCAGTCCCGTGTGCGCCACCCTGATCCTTCTGGATAGGTTTGCATGCGGCCAACAAGGTGTGCGGTTGGTTCACACACAAATGCCGTTCGTTCAACCCAGTGGTCAGGCACATGCGTTCCAGTGGCAAACTCATGACCTGCAGCGGCGGTGTACTCGCCCATGAAGTCGCCTTGTTGAAGTTGTTCAAGTGCCGGATGGATCACAGCAGAGTCGTGTACTGGCGCAGCGCCTGGATGGTTGGGCGCGAATCGAGCAAGTGCAGGCTTTGGCGCGCCAACGAAAAATGAGGGTGCGCCATTGGCGGTAGATCCAAATATTTCCCCGTCATCGCGGAGGCCGATTCCCCAAGTGTTGTTGGTGAATTGCGACAAAAACTCCGGGTGTGTCTCAGCAGGATCCCATCTCCAGAGACCAGAATTAAATGTAGGTCCATCTTCGCTCTTGAATCCTGAGTAACCAACTGCGCCCCAGATCGCATTGTCTGGACCCCATTGCAGATTCGATGGCCCAGCATGTGTATCCCAGCGTCCGAAGCCGCGACCAATCACTGTGCGACTATCGGCTTTGTCATCACCATCAGTATCCATGATATGAATCAGATTCGGTGGTTCAGCCACGATCACCCCATCACTGACCACCAACAGCCCAGTTGGGATGTTGAGCCCTTCTGCAAACACTGTCTTGTGGTCAGCACGTCCATCGTTATCACGGTCTTCAAGGATGCTGATGCGATCGCGGCCAGACGCCGGACGTACATCATTGGGGTAATCAGGCGATTCAATGATCCAACATCTTCCAGATGAGTCCCAGTCCATAGCAACTGGGTTCACAATCAAGGGCTCACTAGCAAACAGCTGTGCTTGAAAACCACCCGATACCAACAACGCTGCAGTAGCTTGGTCAGGCGTTGAAGGCAATTGATAGGGCATCGGTGGATCATGGGCTTCGTAATTCGGAACCCACGGATGCGCTTCATATTGAAACTCTATAGGTGCATAGTTGAGGTGACGCTTCGCAGCCTGATCGCCAGAGACCCAGATGATGGCTCGCTCGAGATGGTCAGCCCATCCTGGATGTCGCCAAGTCCGATGGTCATGCCCTGATGCGGTGTAAAAGATTCGACCTCGACCATGCTGCCGGACCCAGCACCATGGTTCCTCGTCGCGCTTGGTAAGCAGTTTGCGATCGTCTTCCGTGTGTTCCTGTACATAGGTCTCATCCCATGTTTCAAATGGAATCCACCCACTGGTGATGGCATGCGTGTCATCGACCACGGTCTGCTGAAAGACTTCAGCGCCATGAGACTGAAATCGTGCGCCGATGAGATCCAGCCATTCAGGAGATTCCATGAAGCAACCACTGACGCAGTGCAGTGAAGCAAAGCCACCTCCTGACCGAATGTAATCGTCCAATGATTGTGCAAATGAGGGCGGGACCACAGACAGTTCTGGGTGGTTGGCGTACATCACGACGCAGTCGTATCGAGCGAGTAATTCTGGCGTTACAGCGCCGAGTTCCTCTTCCCAGTCAAGCACGATTCCCCGTCGGGCCATCTCGCCCCATACATCGTGGAGCCGATCCGCGGGGTGGTGATAGGCGCGGTCGCCAAGAAAGAGCGCGTGCAATCGGGTGTCATCTGCGGTCCCAGTCCCCATTGCAGTGCATACAGCGCAGATGATCCATGGAATCATCGCTGCACTATAGGCACAGCTTGTACAGGGGTGCTATTCGTAGGTCCAGGTCACACCAATGCCACTGCCGACGCTTCCGTTGGGGCTAAGAAATGCCGAGAGTTTGAGTTCATAGTTTCCTGGCGGCAAATCATCAATACTCCCGCTGAAGTAGTCTGCTCCATCTATGGCATTGCCGATGTTGATGGACTCAACAGTCTCATTGCCACACTCCGACAATCGACTAACAGAGAATCTGGTCCCGGTCGCTGAGTGGATCTGCGCAAAGCCATCGATTTGAAGGGTTGTGGCCCTAGTGAGTCGAATCGTCGTACGAAGGATGGGCCATGTCGCTTGTGAAGTGCCGTAAAGCGCGGACATGTTGCCCCCGATCTGGTCCACGGAGATCATCGACGTGTACTCCGGGAAGTTCACCTCAGCACTCCAGGACTCAGGATCGACGTCAATCTCGATGGGTGGTAGTAGGTCATTCCCATTATCGATCGATGCAGTGAGGTACTCCACGGCCATGAACTCGGAATGACAGTCGCCCCAGTGTTGAAGAATGGCTAGCAAGTCCTGGACCGTCAGCAAACCATCAAGATCAACATCCACTGTTGCGATGTTGTTTACATTGCTCCAGTTGGAGACAAGTAGAAGCAGATCATCAGTGTCAACACCATTGGTCCCATCGATGTCCGCACGGGCATTGATGTCGGAGACATTGAGAATGCCGCCGATGCCGTCTACGCCATTTTCGCAGAACTCATTTCCTGAGAGCTCTGGCCCAGCGATGTCTTGCCCAGCATCGAGCGCAGCATATGATCCCGCTGCAGTGTTGTTTTGAAAATCACATTGAACAAATGTAGTGGTTACTGGGCCAGCGCATTGAGCGCCACCTCCGTTGATAGAGGCATGGTTTCCTTCGATAAAACAACCCGTGATGATTGAGTCGTCTTGATTTTCACAAAGGATGCCTCCGCCGCAGCAGGATTGATTCCCCATGATCTGGCAATACTCAATGCTTGCCGTTGATCCAGAGAGATACACGCCCCCGCCCCCCTCTATTAGGCTCGAGTTGTCGTTAATTGTGCATTGGCTGATATTCGGCGCCGAGTTGGCACAGTGCACTCCGCCGCCGGGCCCGTCATCAGATGTGTTTTGCCAGATCGTGCATCCCTCAAGACTCATAGCGCCGGAATTATGCACAAACACACCTCCGCCGGCATCGCCAGTGTTGTTATGGATGCTGCAGAATTGCAGAGAAGGGGTGCTGTTGTCTGTGTAGACGCCGCCGCCCTGCACAGCGTGGTTGTTGTCAATCACACAACTCACCAGCATGGCCGAACTCAAAGTATCGATGAATAAGCCGCCGCCCTTACCTTCTGAGTTTTCTGCATTTTCTGATCCAACACTATTGCTGCTGATGGCGCAGTTGTGAATGGCGGGGTCAGCTGATGCCACAAAGATCCCTCCACCTTGGGCATTCCAATTCGTAGCAGTGTTGTTTGTTATGGCACAACAGGTCATGGACCCATTCGATGAGCCGATAAACGCTAATCCTCCGCCCCGACCCCCGGCTTGATTGTCTTCGATTGTGCAGTCGTTGATGGAGCCATTGAAATCATCAAGGTAGAGGCCAGCTCCAGCGAATGCGGAGTTCTCACTTATTTCGCAGTTGTCAAATGTGGCATTGCTATTTTGAGCCCGTACAGCACCGCCATACGTGGAGAAACAATTGGCGATGTCGCAGTTCTGCACCGTAGGACTACTATTGACGAGGTGAATTCCTCCACCACGGGCATTGTTCCCGCTGCCACCGTGTCCCTGATGAAGCACAAAGCCATCAATGATGGTTGCGGCTGTTTCTCCCGATGTGCAGCTAATGCAGGTGCGTTGGCCTGCCCCCCAGATCGTCGCCCCGAGAGGGGCCCTAATGGTGATGGCTTTGCCTGCAGTGTTAATGACGGAGTCGCCCTGACCTGTATAGAGGTTGTAGGCAACCTCAATGGTGTCTCCGTTTGAAGCAGCATCAATCGCTGCCTGAATGGTCTGATAGGCGGCGGCATCGCTTGGATCGACGATTAAGGTCGCAGCCCAAACCGGATTCGAAAGCGTCATGAGGCTTGCGAGATAAACAACCTTCTTCATGGGTGCTCCTTGATGCTCCCTAGCGCCTATAGACCCCTCTATGGCAGTATCAGGCTACTGTGTTATTGGAATCGAAGAAACACACAAAAAAGCCCTCAGCCCTTCAGTAGTTGGCCGGCTGGATTCGCGTTGGGATTTGCCTGTGGACTACTGTGCTCTAGGCCTCTTGATTGGGAGAAATCTATGCCATTCTTCATTACATCGCTTTTGTTGGCCATCTGGTCATTTGTTCCGACATCAATGCCTGTTCAAGAGCAAGAGCCCTTGCGTGTGTTGGTTTGGAATGTGCTGCGTGGCGGCAATGAGATTCAGGATGGCCCAGCGAAAGCCTTGGAGGTCATTCGGGAGGCTGCGCCCGACATCGTTCTTCTACAGGAAAGTTATGACATCAATGGCGATCGTCCCAAATTAGGAGCCTGGTTGGCTGGTGAGTTGGGGTGGAATCAGTATCAAGCGGAGAGCAAACATCTCTGTGTCCTGACACCGCTGGAGATGGAAGCAACGTTCTTTCATCATGAATGGCATGGTGTGGGTGCGCAGCTTCGTGATGCGCACGGGCGATCATTGATTGCATGGACTATTTGGATTGATTGGCGATCGTTTATCACCTATGCGTTGCGCGACAATCCAGAGATCAGCGATCAGAATTTGATGGCTATGGAGACAACGGAATCATCCAGAATGGACCAAGCCCGTGCATTGGTGGGGCACCTGCGACAGGCAGGCCATCTTGAATCCAACCTGCCAGTACTTGTAGGCGGGGATTGGAATTGTCCATCCCACCTTGATTGGACAGTGGATGCCGCCCGCATCTATCGCGATCGACGTGCATTACCGCTGCCGGTCAGTTTGCTGATGGAATCTGCAGGCTTCGAAGATGCCTTCCGTGAGGTTCATCCGAATCCAGTGCAGCATCCTGGAATCACCTGGTCTCCATGGAATCGTGCGCGGGGAGATGATGGGACTGAGGCAAGGCAAAGCTTTGAGCGGATTGATCGTCTGTATTACAAGAATCCAGTAGGGAGCCCTGGCAATTGGACATTGCGACCCATCGCGACACATGTGCTTCCTGTCGTGTGGGAATCAGATGAAGTTCCTCTTAAGGAGCGCGCCTTTCCATCAGATCATGGAGCATTGGTGGTGGATCTTGAATGGATCCAACACGAAGCTGCGTCAACGAATGCGCAATGACCATATCTGTATCTGGCGAGATCAGGAATCCAATGCTTCCAATTCGGCCCAGCGATCATAGAGAGTCTTGACATGTGCTTGCGCAGCGGCGAGCTCGGCGAATACAGCTGTGGCCCGAGTGTGATTCGCGGCAAGATTGGGATCACTTGATGATTCTTCCAGAGACTCCACTGCGGCCTCGGCTTCGAGAATGGCAGATTCCATGCCTTCCAGCTCCTTGCGCTGCTTCCAGGAGAGTTTCTGAGACTTTGCTTTAGGAGTTGCTTGTTTAAGTTTGGTTTCTCTAGGAGATGCAGCAGCTTGCGCCACAGTCTTGTTATTTCTGCAGTAAGTTTGCCACTGCTCAATAGTCTGGAATTCTTTGGCGCCACCTTCGCCGTCAAGGCCGATGAACTCCGTGGCAATGCGATCTAGCATGAAGCGGTCATGGGTCACCAAGACAAGTGCTCCTGGAAATTCCAGCAGTGAGTTTTCAAGGACTTCGAGGGAAGGAATGTCCAGATCGTTGGTTGGTTCATCAAGCAGCAGTACATCAGCAGGATGCAGCATCAGATTGGCGATAAGTAGTCGAGCCTGTTCGCCACCGGAGAGGTTGCCCACATAGGTCGAGAGCTGATCTGATTCAAAGAGAAAGCGTTGTGCCCAGCCGGTGACATGCACTTGTTTACCGCGGTATTCGACCATGTCGCCAACCGGACAAAGTGCTTCCTGCAAGGTGATGGATCGATCGAGTGTCGCGCGGTGCTGACTAAATGTCACAAGCCGTAAATCAGTGGCGCGTTTGATAGTGCCATTGTCAGGATGCAGTTCCCCGTTCATCAGGCGGAGCATGGTTGTCTTGCCAGTGCCGTTGAGCCCCAGTAGTCCGATTCGTCGACCCGGTGTCAGGACGAGATCAAGATCTGAAAAGAGACTGCGTCCACCCATAGATTTCCCAACACTGTGCATGGCCAAAAGTCGAGTGGTCTTACGTTCTGTTGCTTGAAAGTCGATGGTGGTGATGCGTGTGGGAGCCAGATTCCGATCTTTGGTGGTTTTGAGTTCATCGCGGCGTTGAGCAGCATCTTCCACTTGCGTTTTGTTACGTGTTTGTCGGCCCTGAATGCCCTGGCGAAGCCAAGCGGTATCTCGCCGCACCTTATTTGCAAGCGCTGATTCTGCAGCGGCCTGCGCATCAAGAAAGGCATCCTTGCGTTCCAGAAACTCTGAATAGTTGCCTTGAGCCTCGAACACCCCGCCTGGATACGCAGGCGCCAGTTCAATAATTCGATGCGCGACATTCTCCAAGAAGCGACGGTCGTGGGTCACAAAGAGCATCGCCATGGGACTGGTCTTTGTAAGCGATTCAAGCCAGAGGACGCCTTCAAGGTCAAGGTGATTGGTTGGTTCATCCAGCAGCAGAAGATCAGGGTCGCTGCCAACAGCGCAGGCGATGGCGAGGCGCTTTTTCCATCCTCCAGAGAGTTCGCCAATGGGTTTTTCGAATTGCTCAAAGCCGAGCTTTGAAAGGGCGATGCTGGCGCGGACTTCATCATCAAGTCGCGCATCTGGATGAGCAGACACAGCAGCAGTTGCGACTGCCAGAGGGGTTGTGTTTGGATCAAACTCATCACTTTGATCGACGTACACCGCACGTAGTGACTTGCGACGCAACACATCTCCCTCATCGGGCGACTCTAATCCAGCCAATATGCGTACAAGTGTCGATTTCCCCGCACCATTGGGGCCAATCAGTCCAATGCGATCTTGGGAGGTGATCGTGATTGACACGCCATGAAATAGTGGGCCAGCTGGATAGGCCTTGGCGAGATTGCGAGCTGTCAGCAAATTGGACACGGTCGTGTAGAAGTTAGGAGATGTCGGGGATCACAGTGTGCAGATGGGACATCATCATACGAGTCCGAGAATGGCAGGCTCTTCCTGATATCCAGTGCGTGATAACTATGAGCATCATGGCTGAAGTGATATCGAAGAATACCTCCCTTTGACAAAGGGACTATGTCGATTAGACTTTATCTGATTAGGTCTTCATGGCAATTGCCTGAGATAGGAGCATGATGATGCGGAGCATGTTAGCTGGCGTACTTGTGGCAGCAGGTCTTCTTGCAGGATGTAAGTCATCATCGCAGCAGGGGGGCGGTTTCTTCAGTCACCTCGAGCATGATGCAGGAACCACTGGCGCATCAGTAGCTGCGATGGTGAATATGGATGACTACAGGCATCTCGCCGCTGGTGTCATTCTGATTCTTTTGGCAATTGGCGTCTGGTCAGCGATGGCGACGCGTCAGCCAGCAAGTGAAGAGGATGCTGGCTGACCTGTTTCTGGCTTTGTTTCGCGGTCGCAGGCAGATGTATCCATGAGTGACTTGCTCAGTGTGTTCGTTGTTCATGGAAATGCACTTTGATCATAAACACAGGCTCAACCTCGGACGGTCCAGTAGACGTACCCGAGGTCGAGGTTATTGTTAACGATGTCTCAATGGAGTTAGGCCACTGCTGTGCGCGGCGTGCCGAGGCGGGGCCGCGGCATGTGCCCACAGCCCCGCCCCAATTCGGGTGACTTATTCACACTGTCCCCACGCAGAGAGCAGTCGCATCAGGTCATGTACATCGACACGGCCGTTCTGGTCAAAATCTTCATTGCACGCAGGATTTGCGGGGGCGTCATCAACGCACTCAGAAGCCTGAAGAAGATTGACCTGCTGATTGGCGAATGTGTTGGCGCCAAATCCAATCACATGTGCTTGCTGCGAAGCTGCAGGAACATCGAGCCAACTCATGCGGATACGTCCATCCGAGAACAGCTCGATTTGCATGGTGTTGCCTTCAGTTTGGTTATACGCAGGAACATCGATCCAACTGACGACAAGTCGATCTGCCAGTGCCTGGGCGCGAACGCTGCCGGCTGAGCTGGGGTCGAGATCAGTGAATAGTGGTGCAATTCTGGGAGCAGCCACAAACTGTTCCGTCGATCCAGAGTGGTCATCCGCGGGAGACTCGGTCAACGTAACACTGCCATTGCTGTGAACGTGAACGCGGCTGTACTGCGAGCCGGCGTATGAAAAACCTGCGGGGAAGTCAACCCAGACAGCCTCGTCATCACCAAGTTGCAAATCCTGACCGCCGTACCCAGTAGGAAGATCAGAGAGTCCATAATCCACGCATGTCGCCCACTGGCTGCCATCATGTTCGAATGTTGCGGACATATTTGTAGGGGCAGCAGCGTTGTGCTGGATTAGACCGTAGTTGTTGCTGGGTTGGTCATCGATGTTGTCAATGGCTTGAAGTGCCGCAAATGCGTCAAGCATGCCGCCTGTTTCAACCAGTCCATCCAGCGAATTCATCGACCGCACTGAACTCAGCATGGCCTGCTTGATCTCTGCAGCGGTGGCTACGCCACCACTGCGGGCCAGCATCAGCGCAGCAACACCTGCCACATGAGGGGCTGCCATCGAAGTGCCTTGGAAGAGATCGTATTGATTGCCTGGGATGGTCGACAGGATGCCCCAGCCAGGGGCTGCGAGGTCAACGCCATATCCGCGGCAAGAAAATGTGGCAATCTCACCATCGGGGCGATTGGCAGCGACGGAAATAATGCAGTCGAGATCAAAGCCGGCCGGGTACTCAACAGCACCTGCACTATTGCCGGCAGCAACGATAAAGAGGTGTCCGGCGGCTCCGGCAGACGCCATGACATCGCGCATGGATGGGTTAGCGACTGGGCTTCCATAACTGTTGTTTGAAATGCGAGCGCCATTAGCGACTGCATATTCAATTGCTTGAATGATATGCGCAGTTTCACCGGTCGCCTGTTCACCAGGTGATGGTGGATATAAGAACTGGAGCGGCATGATGGTGGCGCCTGGAGCTATCCCCGCGATGCCGATGTTGTTATCAGCGACGGCAGCGATGGTTCCGGCGCAATGAGTTCCATGGTCATTTGGTTCGATGGAAGGCATGTTGTGTGAAAAACTCCAGCCATTTACATCATCGATGTATCCGTTGTTGTCGTCGTCAACGCCGTTGTTGGGGACCTCGCCTGAATTCGTCCAGATCGCACCAGCAAGATCTTCATGGTTGCGATCAACGCTACTGTCAATGACTGCAACAGTGACACCTTGGGCAGAAGGCTGTAACTGCCATGCTTGCTCGGCTCGAATATCAATGCCAGCAACCGCATCCACATGACTCACTTGACCATGTGGATTGGTGTAGTTGCCTCCATCATTGCTCAGGCCCCAGAGGCCACCCCAATGAGGGTCGTTGGTTGCTGTTGACTGCAGTGTGAATGAAGGTTGCGCATAAAGGACCGCTTCGCCGCGGGCGCGGGCGACTTGGATGCCCTTGCTCACCGACTTTTTGATCTCAAGAACATGCAACCCCGGGACGAGTTTGGATGAGTATTGCAGTGTTCCTGAGGTCTGCTGCAGAATCGTTCGCAGGGCATTCTGCGCAGATACGCCTTTGGTCGAGTCGAGTCGGACGATCAAAATTTCGGGATTGTGCTCGATGGCGGTCAGTTCTGCTGCAGATGCTGATTTGACCCATTCGAGGTGCGATTCGGTTGGTAGTGCACTTGGTTTTCCTATGGCTGCTGCAGTTGCCATGAATGTCATACATGTTGCCAGTTGAAGGCCTTGGAATTGCATGAAATGTCTCACCTTGCGATTGGGGGGCACGCCGGCCCCATTGAGGTGCTGGGCGGTCTGCCTGAGGAGGCTGACCCCGCCCAACGCACCCTGTATGAGGTCTCCCGATCCATGTGTGCGGGTTGTGCTGAAAAACCCAGATTTGCCGTTGGCGGGGCTTTCAGGGGAGGTCGCTTCGGTGGCTCATGGGGCCTGCCCACAAAGACCACCGCCCCGATGTGGTGCTCGGGGCGGTGAGGTGATGTAGCCGGAGGATGTCTCCGGGGGATTGGCGATCAGATCATGAAGACCAGTTGCTGATCAAGATCAGCATGTCCTCCACAGTGACCCAACCGTCACCATCGATGTCGGCATTGCTGTTCTGCTCACCGAAGGCGGCGATCACTTCCAGAAGGTCGGTCACTGAGACTTGCCCATCGCCGTCAACATCACCCTGGATGGGCTCAAGGTCGCGGACCTGCGTCCATGCATCAGTGTTGTGCAGATTGGCATCGAAGTTGGTGCTGCTGCGGGACATCACGGTGCGGCTGGCGAACTGTTGATTGGCGAATGGATGATCCTGAACCTCGATCCAACCTTGCTCACTGAGACGGAAGAGTTGCATTTTCTGGTTGCTGAAGAGGACCACATCGCCTTCATCATTGAACTGGACATCTGACTCCGCGGGGGCGTTCCAGAGTACGGCGGTGGTGTGCAGACGATTATCGACAAGTTTGCAGAGATGGACGCGTCCGTCAGCACCTTGCATGGCCAGGTCAATGCCATTGTGCGGCTGTCCTTCGATACGACGTGGGCTCGTCGCCATGCCGGTGCACACGACATCGATGGGCCAGTCCTGAGGCATTTGGATTTCGCTCAGCGGTGCATCGAGTTGCTGGGACATCTTGTAGATCGCGTCCGTTCGCATACCGGCGAGCCACAATGTGTTGCTTTGAGGATCCGAAGCCATGCAGGTTACATCTGCTGGGATTTGCAGTGTCAGGTTCTCTGGGGCGTTTTCCATGCTCTGGGAGTACGGGTGCAGCCGACTGAGTTGTCCGTGCCCCAGTGCAAGCAGCGCGTGGTCTCGTGCAAAGGCGAGTTGATTGGTGGCGTGAGGGAGATCAAGTGGCTCGACATCATTGCTACTGAACGCAACGGAATAAGCTTTGGATTCTTCTGCATCGAGATACCAGAGTCGATTATTCAGAGGTCCGATGGTGAAATCGCGGATGCTCTCGGCATAACTGTTGACCACGCTGGCAGCGTCAGCCCAGTTGATGAGATCGCCAGCCCAAATGATGGTCCACTGCTGTTCGCTGGAGTCCCATGAGTAGCACGCTCGGGGTCGCACATGAATCACTGAGTCGATCATGCGGTACTTGCCACCACTGGTTCGCATAATTCGACTGCCTGTGCGATCGCCTCGAAGCCAGGCATCCCACAGTGATTCGGCATACACAAAGTTGACGGCCTCAACATCGTATGACTCAGCGCCGAAATTCGACTGCGTGCTGGAGTTGTTGTTGTCATCCGGATCCATGTACTCGATTTCGCGAGATGACCCATTGCGATAGCCACGCGAGAAAGTAACGCAGTGGCCGCCATTGCGCTGAAGCGCGAGCCGTCCCCAGACATCTTCACCAAGTTCGTCATAGATGCCATAACAGAGCGAAGAGATAGCACCGTTGATGTTGTTTTCAGAAATACTGCGAAGCGTGGGTCCGGTGGTGTTGGTTGCGAGATTTTCGGTGACGTTGAAGACACCAGGAACGCGACACTCAAGAAAGTACTTCATGGCCTCATACGCAGGATCGTGATAGGTTCCACCAGTGCCAGTAGTTCCGGCAAGCGTGGCCATGTTGGCGATCACAGTGGTCACATAGTCGTAGTCCTCTTGAGCTTCCCAGTCAGCACCGCCACGCATGAGATCCTCAAATCCATGCATTCCTGCATAGCCAAGAAGATTCGTCAGCCCAGTCGGGACGCAGTACATGCCACCTGGGTCGCCGCTTCCGTCGACGGCCAGTGAATCGCGCACTTGATCAAAATCGGGCATGCCTTCAAGTTCAAAACCGTAGTTGCTGCTGGAGTGGTAATAAGAAGTCACCACATCGGCAGCAGCGGTGCTGGCAATGGTGGCGGCGAGAAAGGTGGTGGTGAGGGTCTTGGAAGTCATGGGGGGATCTCGTTGTCTCTGTCTTAGAGTGTTTGAGCAGTTGGGAGAATGGCCGAAGGCACCGATGCCTTCGACCACCATGTCTCCGTGGAGGCCCACCGCATCTGTCAGTCAGATCCTAGAAATGACAAAAACACCCTTGGTATGGCCAAAAGGGGGTTCTGATTCGGGTTCAAGGTGTGATTGGGGTGGGCTGGGATGTCCCCAACTCAGCATCACAGCTGCGGGGGATTGGGCGTTGCTGCCATGTGGCGACGTCGCCTCGGTCGAAGCAAGGCGATGCTTAGAAGCGCAAGGCCGCTGGGGGCGGGGGCCAGCCATGCAAAGTCATGGGCTTCGTGCCAGATGGTTCCATCTGCTTCCACGCCTTGAAACATCGCTTGGAAATAGAAGTCTGGGAAAGAGGTTCCAGATTGAATCGTGAACTGGCCAATCAAAACGCGGCCATCAATTGGTGCGCCTTGGGTTTCTGAGCCGGCGACGAACCAGATGCCACTATCGCTGATGAGATCGCCGCCACCGGGATCCCATGTTGACCAGTCCATGCCCATGTGCTGCAAGTGATTGTCGAGTGTCGATGTCGCCCCGATCGTGACAAAGCTATCCCATTCCAGCGAAGGGATAAGTGGGAAGAAGGCCGTGTTGATCGACTGGCTTGTGGGTCCACCCAGCGGGTTCTGATAGAACGATGCGTCGTTGTACGTCTGAATGCGAAGTTTGTAGTCGCTGTTTCCATACACCGCCTGCAAGCGATCACCTTCGCCGAGTTCGGCATACAGGCGAATCGTATAGGAGTTTGGAATGAGATCTTCGCCCATGATTTCATAGGAGATGAAATCCATGTCTGCCATCGCAGTGCTGGCAATGGCGACTGTCGTCATGAAGATCCAGGGCTTTGCGATTGGTCTCATCATGATCCCTCCATCATGGCAGATCTGGGGCCTAGATCAAGGGTTCACCGGTCAGGTAGGCCGATTGGGGGCTGCTTGGCACGTTCATGGCCAATGAAACAGGCCACTCCTTCACAAAGAGGAGTGGCCTTTTCCATTCAGTGGAGCCGGGGGGATTCGAACCCCCGTGCCGTGACAGTCGGCATGCCGCGTCTACGTGCATAGTCGCTATTGACTCTCGCCCCGCAGGACGGTGAGCGACGACCTTCCTGCAGGCCATGACAGACAAATGTCTCACTTCGCCGGGGCCTGTCAGCCCATTGAAGCCAGTCCGATGCGTCGTTCAGTGTCCTATCGGACGTCAGTCACTGAACGTCGCGGTCAAGCCGCGAGAGCGTACTGGGTGTTGCCAGTTAAAAGTGTTGCACTCTTTTTAACGCGGAAGAAGTGCATCCGCGACACGCAACGACATACGTTCCCCGCCCGGTCGATGCCATTCGGCCCCGATAGGTGGTAATTGCATGCTCAGAGCACATCAAGGTGCTGTGCTCCGATCAACTACCAAATTGAAAAAGAACAAGTGCCGCAGTGGGCTCAAGAGGACATTGTACGTTGTCTGCGGTGGCACGCCAGCATGAAAGTGATGTACTACTTACCTATGCAATGTGATCCAGTCATCCAAACGGATTGCCGATCTGTTCCCGGCTCTCTGGAATGATCGCGTTGAGCACATTCATGAGTATCTCACCGGGCAATCCAACAGCATTGACTTCGGCAATGAGAGATGCGTCATAGCAGTCCAGCACAGCCTGAGTCTCTTGGTAATACACGTCGATGCGGCGTCGAATCACATCTTCGTCAGCATCATCGTGGCGCCCTTGCAATTCTGCCCGACGCTTCATGCGAGCAATGAGTGCATCGGTGTCCTTGCAGACTAGATGCACGACGCGAAGCACATCGATGTGATCCTTGAGGATTTCGGCCTGTCCAACGCTTCGAGGGATGCCATCTAGGACCAATAGATCAGTATCCGGGCGGTACTTGTTGGTATCAATGAGGCCCTGCACGTATTGGTGCCACAAACGAATCGTCAGATCGTTCGGCACAAGCAGTCCTTGGGTGGAGTACTTCACGAACTCTTGGCCGAGTTCACTTTCTCGGTCAAGGCCGCGGAACATGTCGCCGGTAGCCAAATGGACAAAGCCGGGAACGGTGCCGAGGATGCCACCCTGGGTGCCCTTGCCGACACCAGGCTGCCCAAAAAGGAGCACGGTCTTGAGTCGAGTACTCATCTGGGAGGAAGGATACCGACCGGCTCGAATTGCGGTTGGGCGGTAGGCTGAGCGACATGACGCTGCCGATCTGTCGCTGGACATTCCCACAAGAGGAGGTGGGGGGAGATCTATTGGCCCGGGTGCTCGCAGCCCGGGGGCTCTCTGGTCCTGAGGAGCAAGAAGCGTATTTGCACGGCAATCTCAAGGCTTTGCCCAGGCCGGAGGCCCTTCCCGGTGTGTCCACGGCCGCGCCCCATCTGCTGGATGCGATCGATCAAGGCAGATCGATTGCCATTTACGGCGATTACGATGTCGATGGGATCACCTCCGTGGCGATTCTCTGGCACACCCTGCGGGCCATTGCACCAGATGCCCAGATCCAGACCTATATCCCGCATCGAGTCGATGAGGGCTACGGACTTCACTGCGAAGCGCTTTCTCGCCTCCATGAACAAGGTGCCCAGGTCGTCATCACCGTCGACTGCGGCGTCACGGCTGTAGAAGAAGTCGCTCATGCCCGTGGCTTGGGCATGGACATGATCATCACGGATCATCACCGGCCAGATGCCCATGCCGTGCTTCCGGATGCTGTGGCGATCGTGCACCCAGCACTGCCCGGCTCAACCTATCCCTGGCCACACCTCAGCGGCTCTGTTGTGGCATGGAAACTTGCATGGCACATGGCGCGTCTACATGCAGGATCAGATCGTGTTGGCACAGCCTTGCAGCATGTCTTGATGGACACCCTCTGTCTGGCTGGACTTGGATTGATCGCTGATGTCATGCCGCTGGCTGATGAGAATCGGATCATCGCCAAAGCAGCACTTGGGCATATGCACCGATGTCGCATTCCTGGAGTCGAAGCACTGCTTCGATCCTGTCTGAAGCCGGAAGAATCGGTAGACGCTGAGGCTGTCGGGTTTCGCATGGCGCCGCGACTGAATGCAGCTGGCCGCCTCGATGACGCACGCATTGCTTTGGAATTGTTAACGACGGAGGATCAAAACGAAGCTGCGCAGATTGCAGATCAATTGACCTCGATCAATATCAAACGGCAAAAAGTCGTCAAGGACATAGAGACAGTGGCCCTTGATCGAGCCCGCGACTCAGGCCAGACTGAATCAGAGAGTGCCATTGTGTTGTGTGGTCGGGATTGGAATCCTGGCGTCATTGGCATCGTCTGTTCTCGTTTGGTGGAACGCTTCCATCGCCCGGTCGTGCTGGTCTGTGAAGGTGAGTCGCTTAAAGGCTCGGTACGAAGTATCGATGGTTTTTCGGTCTATGAGGCCATGTCCCAATGCCGTGATCACTTTGAGACCTTTGGTGGTCATGCAATGGCTGCAGGAATGACTGTCAAGCAAGGGCACTTTGAAGAGTTTCGAGATCAGTTTCTGGCGATCGCTTCATCACAGTTGTCGCAGGACGACTTGATTCGTGAACTCCGTGTCGATAGTGAAGCCTCTTTGGATGAGTTGACCGTGCCATCGATCCGACGTTTGGATGCGATGCGACCATTTGGCCGCGGAAATCCTGGTCCGCGGTTATTGCTTCGTGATGTTGTGGTGGATTCCTGCAAGGTCATGGGCGCGCACAGTGCTCACCTGGATATTCGACTCGGGCGATTGCGATGTGTGTGGTGGGGTCGAGGCGATTTGGAGTCGTCCCTGCCGCGCGGTCGACGCGTGGATATTGTCGGCAAGCCCGTCATCGATACATGGAAGGGAGCAGCCCGGGTGCAGTTGGTGGTCGATGACATCAAGCCGAGTGACTGACGCGATCAGGAATCCCCAAGTTCTCCGGTGAGCAATCCAACAAGGTCCTTCAGCGTCACGATGCCTAGTGCTTGGCCCTGAGCTGTTTCAACAATGGCCAGAGGTGTGTGGTGGGCGCGGAGCAGTCGCATCGCTTCTGGAACAGACTGCTGAGCGTGCAGCCGCAGCGGCTCGACTTTCAAGTCGTTGATGGGACTCTTTGGCTTGAAGTGCAAATCAAGTACTGACACAACGCCTACAACACAATCGTCTTGGTCAGCAATTGGAAAGCGGGTCCATGGTGATGCAATGGCTTCGCATCGCTGTGATGCGCTGGCATCTGTATGCAGGGTCCGAATCGCACCCCAAGGCACCATTTCATCTCCAACTGTGCGATCTCGTATGGCTAGAGCGCGATTGAGCAGTTCGCCCTGGCCCTCTGACAAGACACCAGCGTCGCGTCCCTCAAGAAGTAAGTGGGCCATGCGCTCACGCGCAGGTCGCTGTCCTGCTTCGGCATTGCCAACAACTGCACCGACAAGCCGGCCAAACTGTGTGCACAAAGGGGCCAATCCAATCCACGTCAGAACGACCTCAGCCGTGCGCATGACAGGAGCCAGCACATAACACCAGCGATCGCCGTGGCTGCGGAACAATTCCTTTGGAAGGATTTCGGCAAGCACCAGCAGAACTGGCACAAGAATGACAGTGTCAATGATGATTGAGCCTACAGGTCCGAATCCGCCGCCATGAAGCATGTTTGCCAAGCTCCAAGCACCAAGTTGATTGGCAGCATTGGTGCCAATGAGAATCACAGCGAGCATGCGTTCCGGACTACTGAGCAATCGCGCGAGCATGGCTGCGCGGCGATCGCCTTGGGCGACTTGCAACTCCAATCGAACTCGATTGAGCGTGTACAGGCCCATCTCCATGCCTGAAAAAAGCGCGCTGATGCCTACGCCTGCGAAGGCTGCAATCGACAACCATGTCCACTCTAGTGGGGTCATGTGTTGTCCTCCGTGGAGACGATGATGGTTTCAATGCGACCAGCATCGTCCACGTGATGGACTTGGAGGTCGACATTGCCTACGGAAGCGTGATCCCCAACTTTAGCTGGACGGCCAAGTGACTGCAGTACCAGCCCTGCCATACTTGATGCATGGACTGCTTGTCTGTTGTTGCCGCGCATGACACTCAGCAGACTGCGTGCGGGAAAGTCACCATCGACGATCCATCGTCCCGGACCCATNGGCCTAGCTTGGCCGATCGATTGGCTGGTGGACTCAGAAATTTCGCCGACGATCGGTTCAATGAGATCCTGCAGATCAACGACCCCGGCTGTGCCGCCAAACTCATCGACGACAATCGCCGTTTGCCGACGTTCTTGGCGCATCGTGCGAAGTGCAAGATCAACACGGGCATCTTCTGGAATGTGTAGAACTGGGCGTGCAAGATCAGTCAGTGGTCCTGGTGAACGAGCCCAGTCCTTGGCGTGAAGGATGCCTACGATGTCATCGCGGTTGCGTCCATGCACTGGCACACGCATCAATCGATGTGACTTGAAGAGACCATCTACGTCTGCGGCTGTGGAATCTGTTGCCAGGGTTGACATGCGTGTTCGTGGCGTCATCACGTCCCGCACAGTGGTATTGCCAAGTGCCAACACATCAGCGAGCAAGGCCTGTTCGTGAGAATCGACCAAGCCATCAGCGCCCGATAGTTCAAGCAGTGCGCCGAGTTCTTCAATAGAGAGTGGATTCGGAGGCTGGGACACAGTCAGGGAGGCCAACGGCTGGATAATCAGCCGATCAAGTATGCGGCGCAATGGTCCGATGGCCAAATGACCTGCGTGCAGCGGTGGGCCGATCCATTTGCTGAGTGTCACTGGTCTGGAAGCGGCAGTCATTTTCGGGGCAATTTCACCGAACAGGACGAGTATCAACAAGAGTCCAAGGGGTAAAAGTGCGGCGCCCCAACCGCCCCATGGTTGACGCATCAAAAGCACAGAAGAGATAACAAAGTAAAGGGTGTTGATGAGCATGTTGCCCATTAGCAGTGTGATCAACAACATGCGCGGTTGTCGAAGCAATGACAATGCAGCGGTATGGCCAGAACGAGCAAGTTGAGCGCGTTGCGCAGCGTTCATGCCAAACAATGCAGTCTCGGCGCTGCTGAAGAACGCACTGCCTGCAAGCAATGCCGGAAGAGATATCGCCAGCCCGATATCGAGGGCTGTCCAGAATTCAGGAATGGTGGGTTCGCTCAACGGTCTTGATCAGGATCTCTTGCCGGAATTTGGAGGGTCACCACTGCGTGAAATGCTGTCACGCATGTCGGTGTCCGAAATGAGGTTCTTCATCCGGTAGTAATCCATGATGCCCATATTGCCGCTGCGGAAGGCCTCGGCCATGGCTTTGGGTACTTCGGCTTCAGCGAGTACGACCAAGGCACGGTTCTTTTGGACTTCTGCAAGTTGTTCTGCTTCCTGCGCGACTGCCATGGCGCGACGTTGTTCAGCGGTTGCTTGGTATCGCTTGGTATCAGCCGTCGCTTGGTCAGCTTGTAGTCTCGCGCCGATATTCTCGCCCACATCGATGTCCGCGATGTCAATGGACAGAATCTCATAGGCAGTTCCCGCGTCGAGACCTTTCTGGAGCACGGTTCTTGAGATCTCATCGGGGTTCTCAAGCACGGCCAGGTGGTTGGGGGCCGAGCCAATGGTTGACACAATGCCTTCGCCGACACGAGCAATGATGGTCTCTTCCGTCGCGCCGCCGACAAGGCGTTCAATGTTGGTGCGAACCGTGACCCGGGCGCGGGCGCACAACTTGATGCCGTCCTTAGCAACCGCATCAACGGTCGATCTTCCACTTTCATTGCTTGGGCAGTCGATCACCTTGGGATTCACGCTTGTTCTCACGGCGTCCAAAATGTCACGTCCTGCCAAATCGATGGCGGTAGCAACACTCCAGTCGAGTTCAATCTTGGCCTTCCCTGCTGCGATGACAGCACGGGTCACGCCGGTGACGTGACCACCAGCGAGATAATGGGATTCCAATTGAGCTGTCGACAACTCGATTCCGGCCTTTTTAGCGGTGATGCGATTTTCGACAATCAGTTTTGGTTTGACCTTTCGGAATCGCATCATGACGAGATCGATAAAGCGCACCGGTGCGCCAGAGATCCATGCTTGCAGCCAAAGTCCGATGTACTGAAACACGAACAGGAAAATGATCAGCAGGATGATCCCGCCAACGATGATGGCGCCTAGGGCGACATTGTCCAGTGCTAGCAAGTGGTTCATGTTGTGATCTCCTCATCCCTTTCCATTGAGCGAACTTTGACCTGATTGTCGAGCACTTGAATAACCCGCACGGTGGTCCCCGCAGGAATCATCCCTTGCTCAGACAGGGCGTCCATTCGCTGCTGCCCAATGCGCACGGTGCCGATTGGCCTGAGGTCGGTTTCGGCGACACCCTCGCGATCGAGCAGCGTATCGCCTTCAAAGGCGACATGTCCCTCGACCTCCTCCTCAAGGACAAAACGCCTAGCCAGGGCGGTTCCAGACCACCATCGCCAAACGACCCAGGCCAGGACTGGCCCAAGAATGACAACGGCGGCCACGGCGGCGATGCCAGCAGTGGTGGAGTAAGCAAAGAAGGCGGCGAGGGCTCCAATCAGCGATGCAGCAGCAAGCAGGCCGAGAATGCCGCCGCTTGGCACCACCAGTTCGAGCGCGATCAAGAAAATGGCACCTCCCACCAAGATAAATCCCCACAACAGGGAACTATCCTCGGGATTGGTTGGAACTTGAGACAGCAGACTCATGAGTCGATTGGCTCCACATGGCAGATCAGGCCGCAGGACACAAAGCGAATTGGTGTTCCGGCTTCAATCCACCGACCTGAGCATACTGCATCGACGACGCGATCATCGACACGAACCCGGCCTGAGGGTCGAAGATCGGTGACGGCAACGCCGGTAGCACCGACCTGGGGTGTGTCATCATCATGTAACGCAGGTTGTTGGCCGACCATATCTTCCAGCACCAGCGGGCCACTGCGAATTCCGCCAAGTTTGCGGATCACCACTCCACCAATGAGCAGACCAATTGCAGCGCCGATCAGCACGATGACTCCGCCTTGGACAAACAGCGTCTGTGAGGCATCGCTGGTCAAGTCACCACTGACCGCACTGCTGACTAAGCCAAATAACACCAAGACTGCCCCAGTCAGTCCGGCGATGAGCGTGCCGGGGATCAGCAACAACTCGGTAGCGATCAGTATCAACCCGAGGCCGATCGCTGCGAGATCCCACCAGTCAGCCATTCCAATCAAGGCCGGTGCGCCGACCAGTCCTGCCAGTGCTACCAAGGCACCCAATCCAAACCACCCGGTGCCTGGGAGCGCCATTTCAATGAGAATGCAGATGACAAGCACAGCAACCAGCGAAATGCGGATAGGCCAACTCATCAGAACCTGCACCATTGACTCTGACCAATCCGGTTCGATGCGGACCACCGTGGAAGCGCCAAGCCATCGCCGCATTGCCTCATCGTCTGCGACCGTGCCACGGGAGAGTCCATACAACTCTGCTTGCCACGGCTTGAGGGTCAATAATCGGTCGGCTGGGACAACCTGTCCAACAACGTCATAGTCGGTGGCATCCTGTGGCCCAAGAATGGCCCGCGGTGTTGCCAGCCGTAGCGGCTCGCCACCGAGGGCTTCGCCGTCATCTGCAGCGCCCGCCTGCATCCCTGCCAACATGCTTAGGAGTGGGTGGACTTCGATTTCGCTACCGTCATCGGGTGGTGTGATCGGCGGTAGTGCTTGTGGCGGCGCTGCGCCATAGACCGACTCATACTCATCACGTCCTACAAACACAACTTGGCCTCCGTCGTGATGGCGGAGCATCCATAGTTCGATGCCGACACTGACAAAGGCCTGCACCAGTTGTTCGTCGTAGCCGCGAAGCCGCGCGGCGTCAATGACCTCTGCAAGCAGCGGCGATTCGACTTTGGCACGCTCGGTTGCTGGTATGGGACCCAGTGGCGTGACTGGGGCGGCATCTCCAAACATGGCGTCTGGGCTGGTCACAATTTCACGGGCAGAGAGTGCAATGACGGTACCTGCCGAAAATGCGAAAGGGTGAATCCAAGCAACCGTATTGGCGGGCGCTTCATTGCGGATGATGTGCGTGATCTCGAGGGTGTCGAGCAGGCTGCCCCCAGGAGTATTCAGTTCCAGCACGATGGAATCGGCGCCAATGGCATTGGCCTGAGCAAGTCGCCGCCGGAGCGAGGCGGTCGTGATGGAGTCAATCTCGCCAGTAATTGGCAGAATCGCTACGACATCAGCCTTCCGCTCAGCCGGAAGCGGCGGAGCAACCGTAGGGGCTTGTGCTGTGATTGCAAGCGAGATGACTGTCAACCAATCGAGCATGGCTCGATCAGTGTAAGGCGGCGTGGCAAAGAAGGATCTTCAGTCGTGCAGTGAGGTAAAGTCGACGTCGTATGGATTGACATCAGAGATGGAATTCGCATCGATTCCTTGGTGATCGATGTGCGTTAGGTAGATGTCACCGCCAAGTTTGGAAGTGTCGTTATTGAACACTCCAACGGCATCCTGGTCTGGATTGAAGATGTTGTCAGGGAACTGGCGTTCAATGCCATCGATGATACGCTTGAAGTTTGCGTATTCAGGGTAGAAGCCATCCAGAGAATCTGAGTGGCCATCTGAGTAGACGACAAACCCGCGCCACGCGCCGGGCCTGGCCATCAATCTCGCCGTATTTGAATCCAAGAGCAATGTTTCGTCGCCATCGCGTGGCCCACGTGTGCTGAGTTGCCCATGCGCCGATGAGCCAGCTCGATCCCAATGATCACGTCGCCGTTCGCCAGCGAGTGGCATGATGGCGTAGGAGTTGTGACAGATGCCACTTGCCGTGCCCTCAATGTCATTGCGAAGTGCTGGGTCCCAGCGCTCAATCTCTCCATCTGCTCCACCTACGGCATCTCCACCGAAGACGTTGAAGTTGTAGGAGTCGTAGGCATAGGGCGAACCGACTTCGTTTGGTGTGATGAGTTGATCTGGAACAAGCAGATTGTTCATGATGCACATGGAGAGCATGGCAGCGTGATCGTTGAGCTCGGACTGCTCTTGGCCACGGCCAGAAATGAAGCGGTCATTGGCTCCGGAGTTATCACCGTCGCCATCCATGTCGACCTTGCCACGTCGCTCCAGACCAGGGATGGGATTGGCCCCATTGTGTCCGGCTGCCCAGGTGCTCCATGAGGTTTGGATGTCTTGGAGCGTTTTGCGTTCTGCGACTTCACGAGCCCGGCGTTGCGCACCAGAAATGGATGGCACCACGATGGCGACGAGAATGCCAATGATGGAAATGGTGACAATCAATTCGACGAGCGTGAAGCCAGTGTGAGGTCGACGCATGAGTCAAGAATCCAAGCGGTTGCAGTCGAGAGAGGGCGGGCATCGGAGGGCACGGAAGACGCGCCCGCCCCTTTCGAGGCGGGCGCGTGAATGTATAAGCCAATGCCTGATCAACTCAGGCGGTAGAGGCGATCAAAAGACGCCATCTGGGCAGGATTCGCCGTCTGGGTCATAGTCCCAGGTGCAACGATCTTCCAGCCACTGGTCGTGGATGTAGCGCCACTGATCTTGCGTCCAAACGCAGAACGGCTTGGCACTACCACCCTCGGCACTGGACACATTGTCGTTGTTGGAGAACTGGAACCAATGGTCCCGGTTGCCACAACGCAATTTCAGGTTCGGATCGTGCTGGGTTGCCCACTCATCACCGAACTCGCAGTGGTACTGGTTGTCCGTGACTGGACGGGAGAGTCCACTGCCGGATCCAGGCTCATTGGTGTGGTGCTTGAAAGCCAGCAGGTTGTCCACCATCTTGACGGCACCGTCGGCATAAGCCACGTGGCTCTGGAACATCTGCTCCGGGCCAAGTTGCTTGAGCACAGGCGACTCATCATGAAGTGCGTTGCCGTCTCGATAGCCACACTTGGGGCCACGAGTGGCCCAGCAGCCGCGGTCGGAACCGGCGGTGAGGTCCCAACTGGCACCAGTTCGGGCGCCAATCAGCGCATTGTTGGCCCATGTAGCCATATCCGGCTGTTCATCATCCAGCGAGGTGTAGAACTGCGTGTCCACAAACCCAACTGGGGAGGTGTTGGCATTGTCCACATTGCCTCCGGGATCGTAGGCATCAAAGTCGTACGGAACACCGACGTCGCCGTGATTTGGCTCAAGCACGTTGCCCTTCACACCAACCCATGGGTTGTTGTCAATCGGGCTGACGGTTGCATCAGGGGTGATGTACTTGTTCATGATCATGGTGGAGTAGAGGTTCTCGGTGCTGTTCCAAGCGAGTCCCTCAGGGCCACGGTCACGGACATAGCCGTAGTTCCGGCCGTTCTGAATGAATGGCAGTCGAACGACGGCCTGCGGCATGATGAACCGTCCTTCAAAGTCCTCACCGGAGGTGATGAGACTTTGCTGAAGGCCTTTCATCATGGCCTTGTCCTTGGTTGCACGGGCATTGCGCATCGAACTGGATAGAGCCGGCAGAAGCAGGCTCATCAGCAGGCCGATGATCGCGACAACTACCATCAATTCGATGATGGTGAAGCCCCGCGTAGAGCGAGTGGTCGTTCGCATGATTGGATTCTCCTGAGTATGCGACATGTCAACGATATAAAAAGATGAGTACGAAGTACTGAGTCCGGAATACGCACCGGGCTCGATCGACAAATGAAGTCATTCGACATCCGATCAAACCACCGCCCAACCAAAACGGCTGCAGCGGCGGTCCGCTCACCATTCGCAGTGCTTCCGTTACCGGTTGCATGCGGCAACAAGGACCCACGACTCAGGTGAGCAGGACATCAGAGGAATTGTCGACCGGCCAGCGGAATGATGAGCCACCATTGCGGCACATGAGAACGGGCAAACTGCTTGATGATGAGACAAGCCGTACCGGTCAATCGGCCAAGGCCGACCCTTGTAGCCTACCGTGAGATTGCCAAGCGTCAACAGTTTGAGCCAGCAGACCCGGGCCCTGAGGAGCTTTCTTTTATGCCTGAACGACCATCTGAACGTCTTAAAATGCTCAAAATCACCCTTCCTGAGGCCCCAGCACCGGTTGCTGCCTATCAGCCAGTGGTGCAGGAGGGTGCCCTGGCATGGGTCAGTGGGCAGATTCCGCTGCAGAATGGGGAGTTGATGGTCACGGGGAGTGTGCCTGAGCAGGTGCCGGTTGAGGATGCCACTGCAGCTGCTCGCCAGTGCGCCATCAATGCGCTGGCCGCGCTGCAGGCATTTCTGGGGAGCATTGACCGGGTTGTCAGTGTGGTCCGTGTTGGGGTCTTTGTTGCCTGTGGAGAATCGTTTTCACAGCACAGTGTCATTGCCAATGGTGCAAGTGAACTTTTTGAGCAGGTCTTCGGGGAATCAGGAAAGCACGCGCGGGCAGCCACAGGCGCGTCTTCTTTGCCGCTTCGTGCCAGCGTGGAGGTTGAGGTGCTTGTGTCGGTCAGCGAGTCAGAATGACCGCCAGCAGGACAATGAGCAGGAGGCCATTGAGCACCATGCTGCCGATCGCCAGGGGCGAGACTCCCGCTCCAGCAGGCTTTGACTTCTGGCGCAGCGGCGCATCATCTCCCGGGGCAGGGATCTGAACTGCTAGATCAGCGAGATCGAGTTTGGGTCTGGCAAAGTGTGGTGGGTGTCCCTGAGCGATCAACTCAAGATCTTCAAGAAGGTCACCCGCGGACTGATACCGATCTGTGGCGTCCTTTTCCATCATCATTTCGAGGACTTGGCAGAAGCCAGCGCTGAGATTTGGGTTGGCTTGATCTGGGGGTGTCAGCGGGGTTCGAAGATGCCGCTGCATGACCTCATTTGGGTTCTTCCCAGTAAATGGCACGTGGCCTGTGACCATGTGATACGCAGTGGCGCCAAGCCCATAAATGTCGGCAGACGGGCCGATATCAATTCGCCCTCGAATCTGCTCGGGGCTGATGTAATAAGGCGTTCCATAGGCTCTGCCAGCCTCTTTTTTTGCCGCTTCGGCATCATCAAGGCCTCTGGCTAGACCGAGATCAGCCACTTTGACCTGTCCCTTCTCTGTCAGCATGAGGTTCTTCGGTTTGATGTCGCGATGGATGAAGCCCTGATTGTGCGCATGCTGCAAGGCCTTGCTTGATTGAATCAGGATGTCAATAGCTTCCTGTTCATCCAGTCGTTTGACTTCCTGAATGCGGTCGTACACCGTGTTGCCTTCGACATACTCCATGACAAAGTAGTGGCGGCCGTTGTGATTGTTGACGTCATAGGCTTGCACGATGTTCGGGTGATTCAATTTGGCCGCAGCCTGACCCTCGCTCAAAAAGCGTGAGACGTAGTTTGGGTCTTCGCTGAAGCGTTTGGGGAGCAACTTAATAGCGACCAGCCGCTGCAGACTTTTCTGCTTTGCCAAAAAGACAGTCGCCATAGCACCTGAGCCAAGCTTCTTGAGAATTTGATAGCCAGGGATACTCTTGCCGGATCGGCTCGCTTCGAAGTCGCGTCGAATACGATCCAGTTGGCGTTGTGTCAAGAAATTCTGTTCGAGCAGGAGATCCGCGAGCGTGTCATCATTACTGGCTTCATCGATCAGGCTGCGACACTGCTCGAGCTCATCCTCTGTGACCAGCCCAATCTTGACCACGTGTCGCCCGAGCATGGTGTCAAAGCCACCAGTCGAGGAACTGCCGCTTCGCGACACTTCAGGATTCGACTGGGACGGCATGTCCGTCGCTCCTGGGTTGCGAACGACGGGTGCAGGATCCGGGGCCTGGGAATCAGCCAGGGCCGGGATTTCGTCGTCGGGAACAGGGGATGAGCTGGAAGTCAACGGCATCTTTCTTCAAGGCAAATACGAATCTCGTGGACAGTGGGTTCGACAAGTATGATCCACGTCTAGGCTGGCGACCAGTAGCGAATTCAAAAGGGTAGGCCGAAGGTCGAGATCATGTCGGGCACGATACCAATCCGCCGGATTTTGCTGATTCGTCCAAGTGCACTTGGGGATGTCTGTCGGTCGGTCCCAGTGCTGGCCAGTCTCCGTGCCACATGGCCCCACGCGGATATTCACTGGCTTGTTCAGGATTCGTTTCGGGAGGCCATTGAGTTCCATCCATTGCTCGATGGCGTGGTGCCTTTTCGCCGCAACCTCTTTCGTGGTGGGCGTCTTTCGCCGATGCGATGGCGATTATGGCTCCGATGGCTGATGAATATCGGGCGTGGACAGTGGGATTTGGTGCTTGATTGTCAAGGCCTCGCGCGGACGGGATTGATGACTTGGGCCACACGAGCACCCATTCGGGTCGGTGATCGTGCAGCGCGAGAGGGCGCTTGGCTGGCCTACAACCAGATGGCATCTGTGGAGACGGATGTGCACGAGGTCGATCGAATGCTGGCAGTAGCGCTAGCAGCAGGGGCCACGATTGCAGCAGATGCATCCCTGTATCCCGGCCCGCATGCGCGAACTTGGTGGCGGGGGCATCCCTCTGGTCTCTCAACCTCCCGATATGCAGTTTTGGCGACGACCAGCCGGTGGCTGTCGAAGGCGTGGCCACGATCCCATTGGGTGGAGTTGGCAAGCGCCATGCGTGAAGTTGGTATGGACACAGTTGTCTTGCCAGGCAGTCAGTATGAGCAGCCTGAGGTCGGGCACACAGCGGATGCGATGCGTGCGACAGGGATCAAGGTTGAAGATCTCTCAGGCCGAACCAGTATTGCGCAATTGATGGCGGTGATTGAGGGGGCGGCCATTACCGTCTCCAATGATTCGGCACCCTTGCATATGGCTGTTGGCCTTGGTGGGCGATGCTTGGGCCTCTTTGGTCCAACAGATCCGGCTGTGGTGGGGCCCTGGGGCCTGCCTGAGCAAGCACTTCGTGCGCCACTGATTGAAGGAGCGCCGCACCATTACCGGGATGCTCGGATTGGGGACTCGATCATGCGTCGTCTTGCAGTCGATCAAGTTGCTCATCGCGTCGCGGAATTGATCCGTGGGTGGGACGTATGACATCCCCACAATTAATTCTCGGAAGCACATCGCCTCGACGGCGCCAGTTGTTACAAGATGCGGGATGGCAGGTGCTTGTTCAGCCACCGCATGTAGATGACGGCCAGCTTGAACCAGGGAAGGCCGATCCATCCCATTGGACGATGGCCTTGGCCTGGCTGAAGGCACGCTCAGTAGCAAGCCGCAGCAGCAGTCGAGCGGGTGTGCCGATCGTGACCGCGGATACGGTGTGTGTGATTGATGGTCGGGTGATTGGGCAGCCGATCGACGGAGAGGATGCACGCACCATGCTCACCACCATGCGCGATAGATCACATCTAGTACTGACCGGCTTGTGTGTGTTGTGTCATGGTCAGCGCCATCTCACCGTTGATGAGTCAACTGTTCATTTGGGCGCACTATCGGATGAAGATCTAGAGGCATACCTTGCAACTGATCTTTGGCGTGGTAAGGCTGGCGGGTACAACCTCAGCGATCGCATCGAAGCAGGCTGGCCTCTTCGGTGCGAAGGTGATCCGACAAGTGTGATGGGCCTGCCGATGATTCGGCTGACTGCATTGTTGCAATCATGTGGTGTGGAGTGCCCATCATGAACATATTGATGCAACCGGCTGCTTGGCTCTACGGTCAGATTGTGGCCGCTCGAAACCGTCGTTTCGATACAGGCATACGGATCACGGATGTGGGGGTGCCCGTCATTTCGATTGGCAATATCACTGTTGGTGGCACAGGCAAGACTCCCATGGTTCAGTGGGCGGTCGATCAACTGCGTCATGTTGGGGCAAGCCCTGCTATTGCGATGCGTGGATACCTTGCTGAGCACGGTGCTGAATCAGATGAAGTACTTGAGCATCAGAGCGTGATGCCCGATGTTCCGGTGTTGGTTGGTCCCAACCGAGTCGCCCAAATTCAGCGTCACCTTGAAATCCCGACGAAGACGGATGTCATTGTGTTGGATGATGGCTTCCAACATCGGTTCGTCAATCGAGCACTGGACGTGGTGCTCATCGATGCCCGCCATGATTTGTCCGCAGGGCATCTGTTGCCACGCGGCCGAATGCGCGAGCCAGGCATGTCGTTGAGCCGCGCTGATGTTGTCGTGCTCACACATGCTGATCGTGCTGTATGGGATGCGGTGTCATGGATCAAGACGCATCATCAGTCGACACCGATCGCGTCCTGTCGTCATGGCTGGGCATCACTTCATCGATTCACTGCGGATGGAGAATCATCGCTGGAGGTCACATCCTTGAATGGGATGGCAATCGCCACACGGCTTGGCGTAGCTCGTAGTGACAGCATCCGAGCGGAAGTTATGGATTTGGGGGGCAAGATCATTGAAGATTTTGCAGCCAGCGATCATGCGGCCATTAAGGCGTCGGAGCAACAAGCCCTGATTAAGGCCAGTAGCCGTGTGGATGCGATCTTGATGACGAACAAGGATTGGGTTAAGTACAAGCCACTGGTAGACTGGGGCCAGTTGGAGGCACCGGTCTTGGTTCCCCAATTGCAACTGGTTTTCGAGCATGGGGAATCGGCACTAGCCGAACGCATGATTGGAGCCGCTGGACTGGAGTCCTCATGAGCGAATTGTTGGCAGCTTTGTCCCGATTTGGCGCGTTCCGATCATTGGTGATCGGGGACTTCATGCTGGATGAATTAGTGCATGGGGAGGCATCTCGATTGAGTCCAGATGCGCCGGTGCCGGTGCTTCGAGTAGAACGCACCGAGCGTCATGGTGGTGGTGCTTCCAATGTTGCCGCATGTATGGCAGAACTCGGCGGTCTAGTTACTTGCTGTGGTGTCGTCGGGGGAGACAGTGCTGGAGCCCATCTCACACGCTCTTTGGAATCGTCCGGCTGTAGTACGGATGGAATTGTTATAGATGCCGATCGGCCGACTACGGTCAAGCAGGGCTTGGTTGGTCTGGCGCAGGATCGACACCGTCAGAAGATGTTCCGGGTTGATATCGAATCTCAAGCGCCCTTGTCATCTTCGACTTCAGAGGCGTTGGACAAGAAAATAGAATCTCTACTGGCGCATGCGGAAGTCATTTGCATTGAAGATTACGGGAAGGGCGTTTGTTCCCCTGAGCGGTGCGCAGCGATTATCACAGCAGCCTCGCAGCATGATTTGCCGGTCATGGTCGACCCAGCGGCCATCGTTGACTACGACCGTTACCGAGGCGCCACGGTGATGACGCCCAATCTCACTGAAGCCAGGCGTGCCTGTGCCAATTGGCCCGGAACACCTGATTCGCCCGAAGACATGGCTGTGGCGATGTTGGATCGACTCGATTTGCAGGCCATTGTCATCACATTAGATCGTCATGGGGCGCTACTGCTGGAACGTGGTGGAACGCCGCAGACCATTCCAACTATTCCGCGTGATGTCTACGACGTTAGTGGTGCAGGCGACATGGTTCTGGCTGCCTTGGCGGCTGGGCGCGCGCACCATCTTTCTTGGCCTGATTGTGTATTGCTTGCCAATGCTGCTGCAGGTTTGGAAGTGGAGCGTTTCGGCGCACAGCCCATACCACTGCCGCCGATTGTCCGCGAAGTATTGCGGATGACTTCAACCATTGAGGGCAAAGTCCGTGATCGTCAAGCCATGGCTGTGGAATTGGCAGCGCACCGCGATGCAGGGCATCGGGTAGTTCTGACGAACGGTTGTTTTGACGTTATTCATGCTGGGCACGTGGCCTATCTGCGTGATGCTCGTTCTCAAGGTGATGTGCTGGTTGTGGGAGTCAATGTCGATGATCAGGTCCATGCCATGAAGGGTGAGGGAAGACCGGTCTATCGGCTTGAAGACAGGATGGCCATTCTCTCTGAACTGGCATGTGTGGATTTTGTGGTTGCTTTTGATGAGCCCACAGCACACCAGTTGATCGATGAACTCATGCCGGATCTTTACGTCAAGGGTGGTGATTACGCGCCTGAAGAGATCGCCGAATACGAGCATCTGATTGCGCGTGGGATCGACTGTCATGTGCTTGCCCATCGCCCTGGGCTAGGCAGCACAGATGTCATCGATCATCTCCGCCAATACTGAACAGAGTCGAACTGCGATCGACTAATCAGTCGGGGTTCCGTTGCTATTGATGAATTCCAAGACTTGTGATTCCGCTTGCGCGGGGTCCTCAATCGGATTGGAAAAGGTCAGTCTGACAATGTCGAATCGAGCGCGAACATGTAGGCCAGTCGGATCAAGTCCAACGGCACGTAGATCAGGGACATCCAGTGACAAGACACGCGTGAGGTGATGACGAAGCACTTCCAGATACTCACGATTTAAGAGTCCGCAGATCCGCGGTTCAACAGCCGCCAGTGGATTGGGCTGCTGGACTGCGAGACCATCGAGAATGCATCCACCAAAGCGCGCCATATCGAGATCAATCATCGCCCAGCGCTGGTGGGGGGGGTTGCCATGAAAGATTTTCCAGCGGTCACTGTTCGATTCAGCGCCCTGGACGCGATCAAATGCCTCCAGTGTGACAGCAAGTTCAATTGTCGGGCTGTCATCATCTGGAATGGCCAGTCCACAATCGACTGCTTCCAGCATGGTTCGATCAACTGGGGTGACCAACCGGCCATCTGGGGCGATCACGTACTTGATCGGATACACGATGTCATCGCAGCGGAGCTGGCCGGATGTCCAGTTCCGCAAGGCCTCAACCGCCGCTTGGGCAGTGACTCGTTCGCTCGGGGCGTCGTTCATTGGGCCAAGCGTACCGAACCTGCGGCGGGTAGGGTGCGGACGTGACGCTGATTGCCGTTCCTATTGCTGTGAGCGACCCTGCTGAAGTCGCCGACGCCCTGCACACCGCTCAGGATGTTCGTCTTCGGGGTGCAGATGTCATCGAGTGGCGTGTTGACACGCTGGCGGATGCTCAAGCGTCTGGAACTCAGTCGGTGGGCATCTTGCTGGCTGATAGCCCGGCGCAGACACTGCTCACGGCGCGCAGTGATACAGAAGGCGGGCTGTGCACACTTGATGATGAGGCGCTCGCGGACTGGTTTGGGGATTTGCTCGATGCTGGCTGTCAACCAAACTGGGTTGATGTGGAGTTTGATCGGTGGCAACGAAGTGCAGCAATTCAGGCAGTTGCGAAGCGGTGGCAGGCAGAAGGTGTTCGTGTGCTTTTTTCTTCACACGAATACACCGGCCGACCTACTGATTTGCATCAGCGCATTGCCGCCATGCAGGAAGCCCCTTGTGACGCAGTCAAAATGGTTTGGCGTGCACGGAGCCTGAGAGATGGGCTGGAATGTCGTGACATTCTGGCGTCGCGGCAAAAACCCATGATCGTCTTGTGTATGGGTCCAGCAGGTGTGATGTCCCGCATCATGACTGGTGCTTGGGGTGGGCTGTTGACATTTGCGAGCAGTTCGGTCACTTCAATGAGCGCGCCTGGTCAGCCAACGATCGATGAGTTGTTGCACCAGTATCGATTTCGACAACTTGATCAGGCGACAGCTATCTACGGCTTGATTGGCGATCCACTCGGTCGCTCTCCAGGCTTCGTCATGCACAATCACGCATTTGATCAAGCGGGTGTGAATGCCGTCTATCTGCCCATGCCTGTGGCTGCAGGCTGGGAGTCACTGAAAGCCACGCTTGCCGAGTTAGTTGGTCGGTCGGATATTGAATTTCGTGGTGCTTCCGTGACACTGCCACACAAGCAGGATCTGGTCCGCTATGCCAAGGAGCAAGGTGGTGTAATCGCTGACATCGTGGATCGCTGCGGTGCGGCCAACACGCTCTCCGTGGATGCGGATGGAGAAATCGCGGTTGACAACACTGATGTGATGGGCATTGTGAAACCTTTGTTGGCTATGGGATTTGAGCCAAATGGGTCCAAGGTGGCGATCCTTGGTGCAGGTGGAGTGGCGCGTGCTGCGGTTGCTGCCCTTTTGCCACTGGGAGCCACTGTGCACGTCTTCAATCGCACGCCAGCACGAGTTGCAACTTTGGTAGAAGCGATGCAGCCATTTGGTTCAGTGCATGTTGGAAGCGTGGAAGCAGGTCCATTTAACGCCATTGTGCAGGGGACGCCGATTGGCATGGCGCATGGTGACCATCCGCAGGAGAATCCATTAGAGGTGCTGGGGCTTGATGCGACGGTGATGATGGCGCCAGGTTCAGTCGCGGTGGAGACGATCTACGACCCAGTCGAAACACCATTTGTCGTAGCCATGCGTGAAGTCGGAACGAACGTGGCGACTGGTCAGGACATGTGGTTGGCCCAGGCCGCTGAGCAACTGCAAAGGTGGACGGGGCGTTCGCCAGCGAAGAAGGATTGGACGCTCTAGCCGAGTCGGCTCAGCAATTCGTCCATGGTGTCGGCGCCAGTGCGGTCGACTAGAGCGGACGCAATTTCAAAGCCAACAACATGCTCCATGACGACGCTTGCCGCGGAAACCGCGCACACATCGCTTCGCTCATAGGCGCTTTGTTCTTCCTCGCCTGTTTGGAGATTGACGCTTGGAAGTCCGCGAAGCAGGGTGCTGATTGGCTTCATCGCACCGGTCACCACGATTGGCATGCCATTACTCATGCCTCCTTCAATGCCGCCAGCGTTGTTGCTAGTGCGTGTGAGTCCGTGTGTTCGTCCGTCCGGCTTGTCAGCATCAGCGACGATGGGGTCATGAACCTGGCTTCCTGTTCGCTCTGCGACAGCTCGCCCTAGGCCAATTTCGACACTCTTGAACGCTTGGATGCTCATCACTGCGCCTGCGAGTTTCGCATCGAGTCCATCCATTCTTCGCATACATGAACCCAATCCCATTGGTGCATTGAGCACATGCACTCGGCATAGTCCGCCGACGGTGTCTTTCTCTTCTTTGGCAGCGCGGACATGTGCTTCCATGCCTGTAGTTGCTTCCTCATCTGGGCAGTACATCGTCGATGCGTCACGTGCCGCGCGAATTGCTGCAACATTGGAGGGATCGACATCAACTTCAATGGCCACATCACGCATTGCGGTGACATATCCAATCACTGAGACTTCGGCGGAGCGAAGCATGCATCCAGCAAGTGCGCCCGCGGCAACTCGAGCAGCAGTCTGCCGAGCGCTGGCGCGTTCAAGAACATTGCGGCAGTCGTCGGTGTTGTATTTCACGGCACCTGCAAGATCTGCGTGCCCTGGTCGAGGGCGGTGCACTGGTGGTGTGCGTTCCAGATCATCTAGGCGACTGTCGCGGTTTGGCACGCGCAGTGCTACTGGTGCGCCGGTTGTTTTGCCAAGCCGAACCCCGGCAAGAACTTCGGCATGATCTTCCTCGATCCGCTGGCGACCACCACGTCCGTACCCTCCTTGGCGGCGCCGCAATTCGGCATTGATGAAATCAAGATCGACCTCGATGCCCGCGGGCAGACCGGACACGATGGCGATGCCCCCAGGTCCATGTGACTCGCCCGCCGTCTCACATATCAGTCGTGCCATGAGGTCATGGTACGTCCGTGTGGGTCTGTCATTCGGGTCATCGGGGGCGCTTACCTTCAGACGAAAAGTGAACCGCCACCTCCTAGCGTGACTGAGGAGGCGGTTCAGAGGGGAATGAAAGGAGCCGAGGTCAGGCAGGCGGGAGGATTGAGAGGTCCGCTGCTTGACTGCTTCCACTACGTACTGGGGACCCTGTTGTGTGCGGAGAAGCACATGTTTTTTTCGGACTTTGGCCTAAGTCAATGATTCACAGTGGGTTCCATTGGCTCAGATCGCGGACCCTTGGGGGTTTCGGTGGACCGTTGCGTGTGGGCTTGGATATGAATCGCCTCGCCATGGAGGTCAACGAGGACATGGTCACCTTCGGCAATCTCGCCTTTGAGAATGGCCAGGGCGATTTCGTTCTCAATACGACGCTGAATGACGCGTTTGAGCGGCCGCGCGCCGAAGTGGGGATCCCACCCCTCCTTGGCGAGTTCATCCTTGGCAGCATCATCAACCGACAGGCTCAGGCCCCGTGTCCGCATGCGATCTCCCAGGCGGTCCAACTGCACATCGACGATGGCTCGGAGTTGCGTTTGCGTTAGCGCTTGGAAGGTGATGGTCTCATCAATCCGGTTCAGTAGCTCCGGTCGCAGAGTCTTCTTGAGCAGCTCGCGCATGCTGGTGTCGATGGTGTCAGGATTATCTCCACGCTCAGACATCTCCAAGAGCTCGTGGGATCCAATGTTGCTGGTCATCACAATGATGGTGTTGGTGAAGTCCACCGTACGACCATGCCCGTCAGTCAGTCGGCCATCATCAAGAATCTGAAGGAGAACGTTTGATACATCCTCGTGCGCTTTTTCCATTTCGTCGAAAAGCACAACGCAATAGGGTCTGCGGCGGACTGCTTCTGTGAGTCGTCCACCTTCTTCGAATCCGACATAGCCAGGAGGGGCACCAATCAGTCGAGCCACGGCGTGTTGTTCCATGTACTCACTCATGTCAATCCGCACCATGGCATCCTCGGTGTCAAATAGGAAGTCAGCCAGCGCTTTGCACAACTCCGTCTTGCCCACACCAGTTGGGCCGAGAAACAGGAATGAACCGATCGGTCGGGAAGGTTCTCCCAGACCTGCACGGTTTCGTCGAACTGCTTCGGATACAGCAATGACTGCATCGTTCTGGCCAACCACACGACGCTCAAGATCCTGTTCCATGTGGAGTAATCGGTCGCGTTCACCTTCAACGAGGCGGTGTGTTGGAATGCCAGTCCAGCGACCCACTACTTCAGCAATCATTTCAGCATCTACTTCTTCGCGCACAAGGTTACGACCCTCGTCATGGCGGATATGCAACTGGTGTTCAGCGGACTGAAGTCGTTCGTCAAGTGCTGGTAATTCTCCGTACTGAATGCGGGCGGCGGTCTCGAGATCGCCCCGCCGCTGCGCCTGTTCCAATTCAACCCCCGCCGCGTCAATCCGTTCCTTGACTGCGCTAATCTCATCAAGTTCAGACTTCTCGATATCCCAACGCGCTGTTAATTCCTGATTGCGTTCTTCGGCATCCGCAAGTTCCTGCTCAAGCGTGCTGAGTCGTTCAGCGGATTCATGGTCCTTCTCCTTACGGAGTGCCTCTCGCTCGATTTCGAGTTGCATGATTCGACGGCGAAGCTCGTCAATTTCAGCTGGCATCGAATCATTTTCAATACGCAGTCGTGATGCGGCCTCATCGAGCAGGTCGATGGCTTTGTCTGGCAAGAAGCGGTCAGCGATGTAGCGGTCTGACAGCATGGACGCAGCGACTAGAGCTGCATCCTGAATGCGAATGCCGTGATGCGCTTCATACCGTCCCTTGAGCCCACGAAGAATTGCGATGGTGTCCTCGACGCTTGGTTCTTGAACAAACACAGGCTGGAAGCGGCGCTCGAAGGCAGCGTCCTTCTCGATGTGTTGCCGATACTCATCAAGTGTGGTTGCGCCAATACACCGAAGTTCGCCACGTGCCAATGCGGGTTTGAGCAGGTTGCCAGCACCAACCGCGCCTTCGGCTTGTCCTGCGCCCACGATGGTGTGGAGTTCATCAATGAACAGCACAATCCTTCCGTCCGCAGCAGTCACCTCCCGAAGTACTGCCTTGAGCCGCTCTTCAAACTCCCCACGAAACTTTGCGCCAGCAAGCAGTTGGCCGACGTCAAGGGACACAATGCGTGCCTGTTTCAATGAACTCGGGCAGTCTCCATCCACAATGCGCTGGGCGAGTCCTTCCGCGATGGCGGTCTTGCCAACACCGGGCTCCCCGATGAGGACTGGGTTGTTCTTCGTGCGTCGACTGAGCACCTGCATGCAGCGACGAATTTCATCATCGCGGCCGATCACCGGATCGAGTTTGCCTTCTCTTGCTAAATCTGTGAGATCTATGCCGTACTTGCGCAGCGCTTCGAACTGGCCCTCAGCTTCAGGGTCGTCAACGGACTGAATGCCAGAGGCGGCGCGGATGTTGGTGATCGTTGTTGCAAGATCAGAGGCACTGATGCCGGCAGTTTGCAACGCATCGCGTGCCGACGAGGCGACCTGAGCAATCGCCAGAAGCAGGTGTTCTATGGTGATGTACTGATCGCCCATGTCATTCGATTGCTTCAGTGCAGCGGTCAGCACATGCTCAAGATCGGTGCCTGCAGTTGGTGGTCGGTTTCCTGACACTGTTGGCAGGTTGTTCAGCGCAGCAGTGACAATGCCTGCCAACGTGCGTGGTTGGTGCCCAGTTCGTTCAACAATCGAATGGGCTGCGCCTTGTTGATCTTGGAGCATTGCCTGCAGCAGATGGAGTGGCTCCACTTGTGCGTGTGACATTTCGGTGGCGAGTTGATGGGCCATCGCCAAGTCGCGTTTGGCCATCGTGGTCAATTTTTCTGGATTCATTGTGCAACTCCTGCCTGCGGGTGGAGTCAAGCCACAGGCCCTATTCCTGTCGCAACTTCCATGCCGAAATCCACCCGCTTGCTGGGGTGGCCGTGTGTTTTTCACCTGCCACAACGGCAGCATCACCGTTTTCAGGTGCGAGGGATAGGATGTGGCCTATGGAACCTCTCCCTGAGCAGCATGCCAAGAATAAAAATGGATTCATTGGCCTTGGTGTCGCGATCGCACTGATCGTGGCCGCGATCCTGTTTTGGCCTGGTCAGCGGCTCGTTGGCGAGCAGGAGTTCGACTTTGGCAAGGTCACTTTTGACCAACTCCCACACGTCGTGGAGCACACATTTTCACTGCAAAACACATCCAGATCACCTGTCACGGTCGAGCGGTCAACAGCAACCTGCGGTTGTACGCAGGTAGTGACCCCGCGGACTGTTGTTGAGCCTGGCGACTATCTCGATGTGCCTGTTCGCCTTCGTCTCAGTCAGCCTGGCATTAAGCGGGCAGAGATCACCGTGCTTCTGCATGGCGGAGGTCGTATCCCACTAATCATTGCTGCCGACGCTGTGCCGAAGAATACTTTGCGAGTGAATCCAACCAAGGTAGTGGTGGTTCCTGAGCGAGACCAGTATGTAGAGATACAGGTGAACTCAGAGACTGAGCCTCCTCCTCCTGTGATTCAGGAAACGCCTGGTCTCACGGTCACGATGCTTCCTTGGGAACTATCAAGAAAGGCCATTCCCAAACTCAAGCGTCCAGCCATTTGGGAATCTTTGATGCAGGTTGGCGTGTCAACAACAGCACCCATGGACATTTCAGAGATTCACTTGTTTGTGGAAGGACAGGGTTCGCTCACCGTGCCGGTGAAAGTCATCTGGCCGATGGAACATCCCCTGCATCCAGATACTCTGCCTGAACAGACTGAGGAAGATGCTCGGGCCGATCCATGAGCCAAGCCGCCAGCCAAGCAAAGGTGTCAATCAGGCCGGGGCCTGGTCGTGAAAACGTAGAACGTCCATCGAGGATGGCCAATGGGACACCTGTGAGCTGTTTGAGCAGCCCACTGTCGTGCAGCGCTTGCACATGAGGCGCTGTATCCGCAAGGGCCACGCCGCAAGGTGCGAGTATCAGTCGTTCGGGTGCAGCAGCGACCAATTGATCACATTCGATGATGGTTGATGGCGCGCCTGGCTCAGGGCCGATGGGCGTGCCCCCAGCTTGGCGAATGAGACCTGGTGTCCAGTGTCCTGCGAGGTAAAGTGGTGAGGCCCATTCAATCACGGCAGTGCGTGGTCCATCGAGATAATGCCCGACCAGATCTTGCGCTTGCCAATACACAGCGCGAAGCGTTGCGAGCACGGAGGTCGCTGTATCAGGGCGCCGGATGGCTTTGGCAAGTTGCTCTATGTCATCGAGGACTTGGTCGATGGAGGTGGGGTCAAAGCACACTACTTCGGGTGCTGGGCTCAGATCAGCCACTGCGGCCAGTACATCTTGATGCAGAGGGCTACAGACGCCACAGCACTGTTGCGTCAGAATCAGATCGGGTTGTAACTGTCGAAGCTGTTCAGCATCAAGGTGGTTGATGGTGCCGTCATCCTGTTGCGCATCTCGGACAGCGGCGTCAATCGCTGCTGGGGTGGAAGCGGGATCAAGTCCTTTGGTGAGACAAGGAATGGAATCCAACATAGGCAGACCGGTCGAGTCGTGGTCACGCCCGACGAGCAGATCCAGTGCGTCAAGAGCATGAAGCATGTCGGTTGCTGATGGAACCAGTGAAACGACTCGCATGGTGATCAGACTATTGGCAAGTGTGCCCGTTGCAAGTGGGGATCCGGGAGGCGACCATGGGGGGCGTCATGATTGATAGCCACTGCCATCTCACCAACCGACAGATCAATGAGCCAGAGGTGCTCGAGCAGGCTCGGGCCGCAGGCCTGACCGGGATGATCTCTATTGCTACCGATGCCGATGATGCGATGGCGGCCAGTGTCATCGCTGAGGCCCATGATGATGTGTGGTTTACCTCAGGCATTCATCCATCAGAGGCTGGTCGTGAGCACGATCTCGACATGTTGTGGCCTCTGATCGAACATCCAAGGTGTGTGGCGTGGGGTGAGATGGGGCTGGATGGTCACTGGCCAGATCCGCCGATGGCCCGGCAACGTCCATTATTTGAGGCGCAACTGGAGATGGTTGCTGAGGCCACAGCACAGGGCAGGGGACCTCGGGGCATAGTGGTTCACTCCCGGAAGGCGGTCGATGAGGTGCTGGACGTCATTGCCTCGTCCGGCCTCTCCGGTGATCGATTTGTCTTCCACTGCTGGACAGATGGGCCGGAAGTGGTTGAACGCGTACTGAGTATCGGCGCGTTGGTGTCCTTCACAGGGGTGGTGACTTACCAAAATGCGCCGGAAGTGGCTGCTGCATCAGATCTTGTGCCGCCAGACAGGCTCATGGTTGAGACGGATAGCCCATATCTCACACCAGAGCCACATCGGGGTGTTCGCCCAAACACACCAGCGATGGTGATGCATGTTGCGGCATTTCTCGCTAAGCGGCGAGGTCTGTCCCTGGATGCATTGGAAGTCCAGACGGATGCGACTGCTTGCTGTTTCTATCAGTTGAAAGATGGCCCCAAGAGTTGATCAATGGTCTGATTTGGACCTAGATGTCCTAATTTGCAAGTTCCCATAGCGGCGGGTCTTGACAGATGACTCCCCATTGAGGACACTTTAGACCGTCTTCTCTTGTGAAAAAATTCACAAATGCACAGGGTCGGTGCATCTCATGCCGCGATATCACTTCATCTTCCCCCGTTGGTCCAACCTGCTTTTGCCGGCAGTGATCATGGTTGGGGCAACAGCGCCGCTGTACGTGGCCTTTGTTGTGGCGTATGGGTTCAGTCCGACCACCACGGATGTTGGCTATCAACCAGAACAACCAATTCCATTTAGCCACAAGGTGCATGCAGGACAACTCGGCATTGATTGTCGATATTGCCACAACACAGTTGAGGTAGCGGCGCATGCGGCCATTCCTCCAACCCAGACATGCATGAATTGCCATGTTCAGATCCACCCAGAGAGTGAGAACCTCGCGCCACTTTGGGAGAGTTACAGCACCGGTCGTCCAGTGGAATGGATACGCGTGCATGATCTTCCCGACTATTCATTTTTTGATCATTCTGCGCACGTGAACCGGGGAGTCAGTTGCGTTGAATGCCACGGGCGTGTCGACACCATGGATAAGGTCTGGCAGGTTGAACGTCTCAGTATGGGCTGGTGTTTGGAATGCCACCGTGACCCAGCGCCTCATGTGCGTGACCCGGACTTGGTGACTCAACTGGAATGGGGATGGGATATGGAAGACGCCGAACGCATTGCAGAAGGCGTCAAGTGGCAGGACATCAACAAACTTCATCCTTCACAGGACTGCACGACATGTCATCGGTGAATCACGGACCGGCATATTGGCGCAGTCTTGAAGAGGTTGCGGATACCCCCGAGTTTCGGGAGTTCATGTATCGCGAGTTTCCCTCCGGGGCCGAAGCGCTCTTGGATGGTCATGACCGCCGTGGTTTCCTCAAAATCATGGGTGCCTCCATGGCTCTTGCCGGTGCCGGTCTGACCGGGTGCCGCCGTTGGCCTGAAGAGGTCATCGCTCCCTATGCGAATCGGCCTGAAGGCATTGTGCCAGGGGTCGCTCAGCAGTACGCCAGCGTGGTTGAACATGCCGGTGTGGCCACAGGGGTGTTGGTAACCAGTTATGACGGTCGGCCGACCAAACTGGAAGGGAACCCTGAGCATTCTGGAAGTGGGGGTGCCCTGACAGCATGGCAACAGGCCACCATCCTCGATCTCTACGATCCCGATCGAACCCGTCGCGTGCTTGAACGACCTGGTACAGCGACAGCGAATGCCAAGAGCGATTGGTCAAAGTTTGAGTCGTGGTGGAATGCGCATGCTGGAACACTTGGACAAGGTGCTGGGCTTCGCTTTATTGCGGAGTCAAGTGGCTCACCCAGTGTGCAACGTATGCAGCGTGCGATCATCGCGCGATTCCCGAAGGCATCATGGACGACCTGGGATGCCACAGGCAATGCGCATGAGCGTGCGGGATTGGAGATGGCACTTGGCGGTCCATATCGTCCGGTCCACGATCTTTCTAAGGCCAAGTACATCGTGTCGCTGGACTGCGATTTCCTTGGGGCGCATCCTGAGGAACTTTCAGCAAGCCGTGGCTGGGCTGCTGGGCGCAACCCTGATACTGGATTCATGAATCGTGTGTTCATCGCAGAGAGTGGACTCAGCGTCACTGGCGCATCAGCTGATGATCGTCGAGCGATGCGACCAAGTGAGATTGCCGCGCTTGCCAAGAAGTTGGCTGAAGGTGTAGTTCAAGGCACTGCTGCGGGGTCACCTTGGGCTGATGAGGTGATTGCATCGCTGCGAACGTACAAAGGCCACTGCGTTGTGATGGCTGGAGCGGCCCAGCCTGCAGCTGTGCACGCTGCATGTGCCATGATCAATGAGCATCTTGGCAATGTCGGAACAACAGTGCGCTACGCACGAGTGCCTGAACCTGCCATGACCACGAGCAGTGTGGAGGCCTTGGTTGCCGACATGTCAGCTGGCAAGGTTGACACTCTGGTCATCATCGGCGGCAACCCGGTCTGGGATGTCCCAGCAGATTTGAACTTTGCAGGTGCGATGGCAAAAGTGGCCAACACAGTGCGCTTCGGTGACCACGATGACGAATCATCCACAGCCTGTCGTTGGCATTTGATTCGCGCCCATGCACTAGAAGCATGGGGCGATGCGACTGGTTGGGATGGTGTCCGTTCCATTCGTCAGCCGCTGATTCAACCATTGTGGGGCGGTCGCAGTGAGATCGAACTGTTGGCGATGATGGCCGGCGAGTCAACAACTGCCGGCTTTGACATCGTGCGTCGCACATTTGAAGAACTGACATCACAGCCGATGACACCGGATGATCAGAATCCACCATTTAGTGGAAGCTGGCGACGGGCATTGCATGATGGAGTGATTGCTGGCGCCGCAGTGCCCATGGAACAACCCCGTGTGGATCTCCAGAAGGTCACTGCTGCTGTCGCGAAAATATCAAAGCCCACGGCAGGCGGCATTGAAGTCATCTTCTCCAGCGGTCCATTGCTGGGCGGTCGCATGAGCAACAACGGTTGGATGCAGGAACTGCCTGATCCAATCACGAAATTGACCTGGGACAATGCGATCACACTCAACGAGTCCACAGCAGCCGAACTTGGGGTTGAATCAGGTGATGTGGTGACGGTGGCCATCGATGGCCGGACTGTCCAAGGTCCGGTGCTTGTGCAACCTGGCCAATGTGTTGGAACGGCATCGATCACGCTTGGATATGGACGCGATTGGCCTGGTCGGGTCGCCAGTGGTGCTGGTTTCAATGCCTATCCCATCCGCACATCTTCCGCGTTGTGGGTGGCGCCTGGCGCCACGATTGCAGCGACTGGGGAGCGCGAGACGCTGGTCACGACCCAAGACCACTATGCGATCGACTCGATTGGCGGCGAAGGAACACAGCATCGGATGCCGCTGATTTTCCGCGAAGCTTCGTTGGAGACCTTTAAAGAGAAGCCCAACTTTGCGCGTGATCGCAGTCATGTGATCAGCAGCCTGTCGCTGTTTGAAGAAACGCAGTTCGAAGGCGCCCAGTATCGCTGGGGCATGGCGACTGACCTTGGCAAGTGCACGGGTTGTAGCGCATGTGTGATCGCATGTCAGGCAGAGAACAACATTCCTATCGTGGGCAAGGATCAGGTCCGCATGGGTCGTGAGATGCACTGGCTCCGCATTGATCGGTACTACCGATTCCGAAAGAACGGATCAAAGTGGGACACCAGCCAGCCAGCCAGCGTGGCGATCCAGCCGATGACCTGCCAACACTGCGAAAATGCGCCGTGCGAACAAGTCTGCCCAGTGGCTGCCACAGTACACACGAGCGATGGCCTCAACTCCATGGTCTACAACCGTTGTGTCGGCACACGATATTGCTCCAATAACTGTCCCTACAAGGTCCGCCGCTTCAACTTCTTTGACTACTTCAGGCGTGACCCGCTTCGTGAGACGGGCATGCTCCAAGTGCAGCCGGATTACTACATCAAGCAGCAGAGCGGTGGAGATCCGTTGCGGCGGATGCAGTTCAACCCCGAAGTCACTGTGCGCATGCGTGGCGTGATGGAGAAGTGCACGTGGTGTACACAGCGGATTGAGGCAGCCAAGATTGAGGCTCGTAACAAGTGGGTCAAACTACCCGCAGCTGAGAAGGCCAAGAGCAAGCGAGTAGTCATTCCGGACGGCACGATTGTGCCAGCTTGTGCTCAGACCTGTCCGACCGATGCGATTGTCTTTGGCGATCTGATGGATCACGACTCCAAGGTGGCCAAGATGCATCGCAATCATCTGTCGTACAGCTTGCTGGGTGAGTTGAACGTCAAGCCTCGAAATCTGTACATGGCTCGAATTACCAACCCGGCCAGTGGCGAGCGATTCCCTGAAGATTTCCAATCGCATCATGGTGGTCATGGGCATGGTCACGATGACCACGGACATGACGACCATGGACATGATGACCACGGCAACACAGCCCATTCCGATGAGGGCCATCACGGATGAGCACCCTGCCGATGGATCACAACGTCGATTGTCTCAGTGACGATCCCCGCCAGCGTGCACCGCTGGTACTCGGGCATGAGCAGTTTGACACTGTCACGTCGGAGATTCTCCGGTGTAACGAGGCCAAGCGACCTCCTTTGGCGTGGACGATCTGTTTCGTGTTCAGCGTTGCGCTGATGACGATGTTGATGGCCTTGGTCGGCTATCTGATCGTGACAGGTGTTGGTGTCTGGGGCAATAACAACCCAGTGATGTGGGGCTTTCCGATTGTGAACTTCGTGTTCTGGGTCGGTATCGGTCACGCAGGAACCTTGATCTCCGCCATTCTCTTCCTCTTCCGGCAGAAGTGGCGAACGTCGATCAATCGCTTTGCTGAAGCAATGACCATCTTCGCGGTGATTTGTGCCGGCTTGTTCCCTGGGATTCACATTGGGCGTGTGTGGCTGGCCTACTGGTTATTCCCGATTCCCAACCAGATGGACATGTGGCCGCAGTTCCGGAGCCCGCTGCTCTGGGACGTGTTTGCCGTGGGCACTTACTTCACGGTGTCGCTGCTGTTCTGGTACGTCGGTCTCATTCCCGACCTTGCCACCATGCGTGACCGGGCGACGACCAAGGTCAAGGCGATTGCCTATGGCTTCTTCTCTCTTGGTTGGCGTGGAAGCATGCGGCATTGGCATCGCTATGAGCGGGCCTATCTATTGTTGGCTGCTCTGGCCACGCCCTTGGTGTTGTCGGTGCACTCCGTAGTGTCCTTTGACTTTGCTGTGTCACAACTTCCTGGCTGGCATACGACCATTTTCCCGCCGTACTTTGTCGCCGGTGCCATCTTCAGTGGCTTTGCCATGGTGTTGACGCTGGCTATTCCCGCACGTCAGATGTGGGGGCTCGAGAACTTCATCACGATGCGGCACCTCGAGAATATGTGCAAGATTGTCCTGCTGACGGGCTCGATGGTTGGGTATGCGTACGGGATGGAGTTCTTCATCGCGTGGTACAGCGGCGAGATTTACGAATCTTTCGCCTTCATCAATCGCGCCTTTGGTCAGTACGCGTGGGCCTACTGGATCATGGTGTCCTGCAACGTGATCTGCCCACAGTTGTTCTGGTTCAAAAAGATTCGACGCAGCCCATGGACGATGTTCATCATTACGCTGTTTGTCAATCTTGGTATGTGGTTCGAGCGGTTCGTGATTACGGTGACATCGCTTGCCAATGACTTTCTGCCAAGCAGTTGGGGTTGGTTCCAGCCAACCTGGGTCGACATGCTCACCTTCCTCGGCAGTTTCGGTCTGTTCATGACTTTGTTCCTGCTGTTTATCCGGTTTCTGCCGATCCTGGCGATTTCAGAGATCAAGGGCGTCATGCCGCAGGCCAACCCGCATGCTCACGATCACCACCATGATGCGGAGGATCACGCATGAGTTCGTCTCTACGCGATGCTCGAATATGGGGTTTGGCGGCACAGTTCACCTCGCCTGCGGAGATTTGCGCTGCTGCAGCGAAAGCACGTGAATCAGGCTATCGGTGGTTTGATTGTCATACGCCGTTTCCTGTACACGGCCTTGATAAGGCCATGGGTCTGCCCTACACCATCCTTCCGGTCATTGTCTTCTTTGCAGGCATGACTGGCACTTGTTTGGCAATCTTCCTGCAGGTCTTCACCAACGCATTGGAATTCAATATTTGGGCTGTCGTGCCTGTAGTTGGATATCAGTTTGAAGTGTCAGGTAAGCCGCTGATCAGTGCTCCGGCCTTTGTGCCAGTGGCGTTTGAACTGACAGTGCTCTTCGCAGCACTCACCACGGTCAGTTTCATGTTGTTGTTGAATCAGCTTCCTTGTTTGTATCACCCGGTGCTCAAGTCACCGAAGATGAAACGCATTACCGATGACCGGTTCATGTTGGTGATTGAGGCGAAGGACCCCAACTTCGTCAGGGCTGATACAGAGTCATTCCTCGAGTCACTTGGTCCCGAACGCATTGTCGAGTTGGAGCCGTGACGCCATGAGTGCTACGCCAAAGGACAATCGAGTGAAGGGCACGCTGTGGGACATCCCGCACTGGATCATCTACACGATGATTCTGATGACTTGCCTGGCGACGGTTCCGCCCGCGATCATTTTGTGGGCGCGGGCAGTTCCAAGTGACAAGCCGCGTATTCACATCTTCCAGAATATGGACCACCAGCCAAAGTACAGCGCTCAGCAGGAGAATCTCCTGTTTAAGGATAGTCGCTCGATGCGTCCGCCTGTAGCAGGTACTGTTGCTCGTGGTGGCATGATGGATGACACGCACTTCTGGCTTGGTCAGGTCGACGGTCAGTATGCCACTGATTTTCCGACACAGGTGACGGTAGACGATGCGCTGCTTGATCGAGGACAGTCGCGATATGACATTTACTGTCTGCCATGTCACGGTGTGACCGGAATGGGGGATGGCCCAGTACATGACCGCGCCATGGTGCTGCTGAACAATGGGACCAATGGCACGGTCTGGGTGCAGCCGCGCAATCTGCATCAGCCCGATATGGCCGACCAGTCACCGGGCAAACTCTTCCAAACAATCAGCAATGGATTCGGCAACATGGCCGGATACGCATCGCAGATTCCGCCTGCGGATCGCTGGGCAATTGTGGCTTGGGTATATGCCCTGCAGGTTGGCCGCAATGCACCTGCTGATGCAGTGCCAAATTCTGGATCACTGCCAGTGGTGTCACACAATCTTGATGACGGAGGTGGCTCGTGATGTCGCTCGACGGCAATCGAAGTGATCTCCGTCTTGGCGGACTTGGCCCGGCAGTGGTTGTCGTGGCAGCGATCGTCGGGATTGGCGCGGCAATAGCAACCCTTGTGATCGATGGGATGGCTTGTTCCGCAACATTCTGGAAGTCCTACCTCCTTGCCTTCATGGCGGCCAGCGGGATCGCGCTGGGCGCATTGTTTTTCGTCATGCTGCAGCATGTCACCAAGGCAGGTTGGTCTGTGACAGTCCGCCGACCTGCGGAAGCGATTGCGGGCAATCTCCAGTGGCTGTGGGTTCTCTTTATTCCCATTCTGATACTGGTCTGGACTGGTCGAGGCGCTATTCTGTTCGAGTGGTGCGACCTTGATTACATGCATTCAGATCATGTGTTGTCGGGCAAGCTTGGTTACCTGAACGCAACGTTCTGGTCGATTCGGTCAATTGTCTATCTCGCTTCTTGGGCATTGCTCGCGGCGTTCTATCGCCGGCAAAGCTTGGCGCAAGATCGTGATGGTGATTACCGCCGAACGATGACCATGCAGTGGTGGGCACCGATTGGCATCATTGTCTATGCCATCACTCAGACTTTTGCCTCCATCGATTGGGTTATGGCATTGCAGCCCAAGTGGTTCTCCACCATGTTTGGTGTCTACTGGTTTGCTGTCTGCTGTACCGGTTTCTATGCCTCGATCATTCTGCTGCTGATTTTCCTGCGCAGTACAGGCCGAGGAGCAGATGTCTTTACCCGAGAGCACTTCCATGATCTTGGCAAGTTGCTATTTGCCTTTGGTGTGGTGTTCTGGGCTTACATCGGCTACAGCCAATACATGCTGATTTGGTACGCCAATATTCCGATCGAGACGGCTTGGTTTGCGCCGCGGCAATTGGGTCCTTGGACCTGGGTGTCTTGGCTGCTCATTCTCGGGCATTTCGGACTTCCATTTGTCCTGCTGGTGACACGGTGGACCAAGCGATGGCGAGGCACCTTGGGACTGATTGCAGCCTGGATGGTGTTGATGTTCCTAGTCGACGTTTATTGGCTTGTCATGCCAACGGTTCCAGAAGCAGCCTTGATGCACGCCACAAGTTGGGACCAATTGGCCCAGCAGGCTGCTCAGGGCACGCTTCCACTCGGGTGGAATCCATCCATTCTGAATCTCACAGCACTTGTCGGGGCGCTCGGCTTGCTCGTAGCGGGAACCTTCTTCTTCCTTGGTCGGGCCGCTTTGTCGCCAACCCATGATCCGCGCCTGTCTGACGCGATGGCATTTGAGAACTATTGACCCATGAAGCACGCACCACAAGACATCCACGAGCATCTCACCGGTGACACGGAAGATCCAGCCGATGGGCCAACTTGGTTGGTTGGGATTGCGAGTGTCATTCTGTTGGTATCCATCGTGCTTGCCTCCATTGCGTTGTTCTATGCAGCGCAGCGGTGGGAGACCCATGAAAAGGTGGTCAACATCCGCTCACAGGAAGCGGAGATCATGCGGGCCGCCCGCGCCATGGCTCTTGAGCAGGAGGCCCATTGGGAGCAGTGGACCGATGCTGATGGTGTATTGGCAGGTGAGCGCACCCTTGTAGTGCCCATGGATGTGGCTCGCGATGTTGTCAAGAAGCGATGGGGGGCGTCAGGCGACTGAGCATCGATGAACGATTTCTTCTTCTCAATTCGAGGATTGTTCGCCACGCTCGTCGTGACAGGCATCGCGGCGCCTGCAGCCGGGCAGATTCTGGCGGATGAATTACCGCCTGAACTCGACGGGGTCGGCATCGTGCAGAAACTCGACGACCAGATCCCGCTCGATCTTTCGTTTGTCGATCACACCGGCGCATCGGTGCAGTTGTCGCAGATGTTTGATGGTTCAAAGCCCATGCTGCTGACGATGAACTACTACCGCTGTCCCATGCTCTGTAGCCTGACCCTCAATGGGTTGGTGGACGGTTTGCGGAGAATGAGCCTTGTTCTTGGCACTGACTACGACATCGTGACAATCAGTATCAATCCGGATGAAGGCCCGGAACTGGCTGCTCAGAATCGGCAGGGATACCTCGCTGCCGTCGGCGGTGATGCTTCTAGCGACATTTGGCCATTCTTCGTTGGTGAACAAGCGGATATCGAATCGCTGGCGAAGGCGGTGGGATTTGGCTATCGCTACGACGAACGCAGTGGTGAATACGCGCACACCGCAAGTGTGGTGTTTCTGACGCCCGAAGGCACCATCTCGAAGTACATGAACGATGTGACGTTCAACCCTCGTGATGTCCGCTTGGCATTGGTCGACGCATCACAGGGGCGCATAGGCACGTTGATGGACACATTGCTCTTGTTCAATTGCTTTCAGTGGGACCCTGAAGCGGGCAGCTTTGTGCCCAGCGCATGGAAGATCATGCGGCTGGGGGCAGGGTTGACTGCCGTGGTTCTGGCCGTGGGCATTTTTGTGCTGCTGCGTACTGATCCACGGAGAGGCCAACGGGTTTCTGATGACATTGCCGTCGCGCGGGCGACGCCCTTGAAGACTGGTGGAATGCAGGCATGAGCATGCTGGGACTGCTAGCGACAACAACATCACCGATGAAACTCGGCGAGGCAACCTCTGGTGGCACCTTCTGGATGCCCGAGAGCGCATCAACCATCGCGCCAGAGGTCGACTTCGTCTTCGACTTCATCAATTGGATCAACTACATCTTCTTTGCGTTGGTGGTACTGGTTCTGGTGTGGTTTGCCATCCGTTACAAGCTCAAGCCTGGAAGTCGGGAGAGTTTTACGCCGGATGCGCCTACACACAACACGCCACTTGAGTTGACGTGGACAACGATGCCATTGCTGCTTGTCGGGCTGATCTTTTGGCTTGGCATGGATGGGTATTTGAGATTGACCGAGGTGCCTGACGACGCCTATCCAGTGAAAGTCACCGGCCAGAAGTGGTCATGGATATTCGAACATCCTGAGTTTGGTGTCATTGAAGGTGGCGAACTGACCGTGCCACTCAATCGACCGGTGCGCATGATCATGTCCAGCAAGGATGTGCTGCACAGTGTCTTCATTCCAGCCTTTCGGGTGAAGCAAGACGTCGTTCCTGGGCGATACACGAGCCTTTGGTTCGAAGCCACGCGCCCGGGTCAGTATCGCTTGTATTGCTCTGAGTACTGCGGAATGGATCACTCCAAGATGCTTGCAGTAGTCAATGTGTTGCCTGAAGATGAGTTCCAGGATGCGATGGGTCAACTTGCTCGTGAGTACGAGGACATCCCAGATAGCGATCTCCCTGCGTATGCCATGAACCGCCTCTACAGCCGTTGCGCCTCATGTCACTCACGGGATGGGACTTCTGGCACCGGCCCATCATTCGTTGGGCTTTGGGAGCGAACAAAGAATGGAACCACGGTCTTTACGGATGGCACCACACTGAAGGATCACATGGGCCCTGGTGGGGAATTTGAAGTGCCAGAGAATTATCTTCGAGACTCCATTCTTAATCCGCAGCACTACATCGTCCAGAACTATATGGGTGCTATGCCAACCTTCAAGGGCCAGTTGAAGGAGCGGCAGGTCGATGCACTCGTATTGATGATCAAGAACATGGATCGTCTCGTTGACGATCAAGGCAATGTGATTGAAAACCCGGATCTTGATGGCGCCGACATCTCCACGGGATCAGCCAATTGACCGTGGAAGGGAACAGTCATGACCACCATTGACGCAAGGCCGATGGAGCAGCCCGTGCTCGCCGGCGACAACTACTTGACCCACACCCGCGGCTTTAGGTCGTGGTTCTTTACGCTCGATCACAAACGCATCGGCTTGATGTATCTGGTTTCGGTACTGACGGCCTTCTTGTTGGGCGGCATCTTCGCACTCCTTGTGCGAACGCAGCTGCTCGTTCCAGAAGGCCTCATTATGGATCAGAATGATTACAACAAGGCCTTCACGATGCACGGGGGAATCATGGTGTTCCTCGTGATCATTCCGAGTATTCCCGCAGCACTTGGGAATTTTGTGCTGCCGATTATGCTCGGGGCAAAGGATGTGGCCTTCCCTCGGTTGAACCTGTTCAGCTATCACTTGTGGATTGTCGGTGCGATCTTCCTGGTCATGTCGATGTTCACAGGGGGGCTTGACACCGGTTGGACCTTCTATACCCCCTACAGCATTGACCAACAGTCAGCAATGGGCGGCGTGATTCCGGCCGTCACCGGCGCTTTCATTCTCGGTTTCTCGTCGATCTTTACAGGCATGAATTTCATCGTCACGATCCATCGGCTACGTCCGAAGGGCATGACCTGGTTCCGGATGCCGCTTTTCCTCTGGTCGATCTACGCAACCGCAGTCATTCAGGTACTCGCCACGCCGGTACTTGGTATCACTCTGGCCCTCTTGGCGGTGGAGCGTGCCTTTGGCATCGGCATCTTCAATCCAGCTCTCGGTGGCGATCCAGTGCTGTATCAGCACTTCTTCTGGTTCTACAGCCACCCAGCGGTGTACATCATGATTTTGCCAGCGATGGGCATTGTCAGCGAACTCATTGCTGTCCATAGCCATCGTCACATCTTTGGCTACTCCTTTATCGCCTGGAGTTCGATCGCGATTGCGATTTTCTCGTTCATCGTCTGGGGTCACCACATGTTTACCTCAGGCCAGTCACCCCTGATGAACGTGATCTTCTCACTGATCACATTCAGTGTGGCAATCCCATCTGCAGTCAAGGTATTTAACTGGCTTGCCACGATGTACAAGGGGGCGATTAGTTGGAATACCTCCATGTTGTATGGCATGGGGTTCATTTTCCTATTCACGATCGGCGGATTGACCGGCTTGTATCTGGGCACCTTGTCCACTGATGTGCACCTCCATGACACCTACTTTGTGGTGGCTCACTTTCACTACGTCATGATGGGTTCGGCACTGATTGGGTTCATTGGTGGCTTGCACCACTGGTGGCCCAAGATGACGGGCAAATTGATCAACGACAATGCTGGTCGAGTGGCATTTGTACTGTTCTTCGTTGGCTACAACCTGACTTTCTTCACACAGTTCATGCTTGGAAGTCACGGGATGCCCCGTCGCTATGCGACGTATCCGGCGGATGCGGGCTTCCAGTTCTATCACATACTTTCGACAATCGGCTCGTACATGATGGCGATTGCCTTCTTCATGATGGCGTTCTACTTCATTGGCTCACTGTTCTTTGGGCGTCGTGCTCCAGCCAACCCGTGGGGTGGGCGGAGTCTTGAGTGGCAGTGCACGTCACCGCCGCCGCATGACAACTTCGCTGAGCAGCCTGAGGTTGGCGATTGCTACGACTTCTCGGTGCTTCGATGGGATGAGGCAACCGGTGGCTACGTCTGGCGTGAGGACGTTGAGCATCCGGGTCAGCATGCGGAGGACGCAACCGCCTGAGTGCGGACTGCGGAAAGGGATTACACGTGAGTCAGATGCACGCACATGCCGACCACCATGACGATGATCATGGGCACGACCACCCGGATTTCCTGCAGCACCACTGGGATAACCCCGTGCAGCAATTCGAAGCCGGAAAGCTCGGGATGTGGCTCTTCCTTTCTACGGAAATCCTGCTCTTTGGTGGGCTGTTTGTCGCGTACTCGGTATGGCGCGCCAATCATCCTGAGATCTTTGCCTATGGAAGTCAGTTCCTGAGTACGGAATGGGGGGCCATTAACACGGCTGTGCTGCTAACCAGTTCCCTCACGATGGCGATGGCAGTTACCTATGCAGCACGTGGCAAGATGAAGGCCGTTGTGCTGTGTTTGCTACTGACCTTGTGTGGTGCTGGCGGTTTCATGGCGATCAAGTATGTCGAGTACGCCCACAAGTTCCACGAAGGTTTTTATCCAGGCATGGGCTTCTACAGTGAGCCACATGCATCGGAACTCTGGCTGCCGCTTGATGAGACTGCGCAAGCCAAACGAGCCGATCGGCTCGCGCATGAGGCTGCTGACTCTCAGGCGATGCTTGCTGCAGATCAGGTGCGTGCTGAAATGCCCGCCGCTCCTGCAGATGCGCAGCCGTGGAATCAGCCAACTGCAGGCTATGGTCCGGCTGGGATTGTGACGGACGAAGAGTTGATGGACACCATCGAGCTCAGTCTCTTTCTGCCTCCAAGCGTGCTCACAAACAACGAAGACATTCCATCTGAAATTGCCTATGCCGAACACCATGAGGCAGGCGAGATCCCGACCTTGCCGCATCCGCTGCAGGATCCAGAGCGTCCGGTGAATGCACAGAAGTTCTTCACCATTTACTTCCTGATGACTGGCCTTCACGGCATTCACGTCGTGGTTGGGGGCATTTTGATCATCTGGTTGCTTCTGCTGACACTACGTGGTCGTTTCAGCCGTGAGTATTACACGCCAATTGATCTTGGCGGCCTGTACTGGCACATCGTCGATGTGATTTGGATCTTCCTCTTTCCCCTGTTCTATCTGATCTGACGGAGCGATCGAGATGTCTGCACAAGATCACGAACACGGCGCCGTTGGCCACATCGTTCCCATCAAACTATTGGTGGTGACTTGCATCGGTTTGCTCTTTCTCACTGCAGTTACGGTCTGGGTAGCAAAGCTCGACTTCAATACACTCAACATGCCGGAAATGAACATTGTGGTCGCAATGGGTGTGGCGGTTGTCAAGTGCACATTGGTGGCCTTGATCTTCATGCATCTTCGTTGGGATCGTTCCTTTGTTGGCTTCGTATTTATCGGGTCGATCTTCTTTGTTGGCTTGTTCATCGCCTTTGCACTGATCGATACCACGGCCTACCAGCCAGACATCGTTCCGGGTAATACGCCGGAAGTGCAAGAGCAACTCGACTTGCTTGAGGCTGATTGGGCAAAGCAGCGCGCAACTGGTGAAGTGAACGCGGCCCAGGGACATGACCACAACTGACCGCCCTGCGACTTCGGCCGCAGGGGCTGGAGTGCGGGGTGCCTATCGCGACGAGCGAGCTCAAGTGATTGCGGGCTCATTTGGTCTCTGGGCGCTGCTGGCCACATTGGCCATGCTCTTCGGAGGGTTGTTGCTGGCGATCCTGGCAATCTGGGCAAGCAGCGAGCAGTGGCCCAAGTCGCTGCCACCACTGCCATGGCAGATCTGGGTAAGTACCGCATCATTGATTGGATGCAGCATTGCATGTAGTGCAGCAGTAGCGGCTGATCGGCGCGGAAGTGTGACCGGTGTTCGGGCGGCAATGGCATCAGCCCTGATCGGGGCTGGAATTTTCACAGGCATGCAAGTTTGGGCGTGGTTTGTCTGGCACGATGCCGTCGAACAGCTCTTAACTGATGATGGTGTCCACAGGTTGGCGACTACTGCCTTCTGGGTATTGACCGGTCTCCACGTGGCCCACGTGCTGGGCGGGCTCATCCCACTTGGAATGTTGGTGTGGTACGCCCTGTGGCGGCGGTGGACAACCGTTCGCCGGGGTCTCCTTGGTCATACTGCTATCTACTGGCATTTTTTAGATGTGGTGTGGTTGGCGATGGTGCTGACGATGTTCATCATCCTGTGATGGGCCTCAGCTGGTCGTGTGGGCCTTGGGTGTGAATTGATTGGTAGAGTGGAGTTCATGCCTATGAAGCTGATGATTTGCAGCGTGGTATTGGCTGGGGGATCAGTTGCTTTCGGTGCCGAGTTGTTGGTGCCGGAGCAGTACACAGAGATCAACTCAGCCATTTTCGCGGCATCAAACGGTGACACAGTGTCGATAGCGCCGGGAACCTATGGTCCACCATCATGGGGCGGGGCCGTGGCCGACCTCAGTGGAAAACAACTGCATCTGGTTGCTCGGGAAGGTCCAGGCACGGTCACGATCAGTGGAGGAGACACGTGGATTGGAATCCTTGTCTCTGGCGGTGCTTCCAGCGGCTCTATCATCGATGGATTGACCGTGGTCAATGCGAGCCCCGGAATCTGGCTTTATTCAACATCTGTGGAACTTCAAGATGTGACCATCATTGGATGTTCTTTCCAATCAGGTGGGGGGCTCAAGGTGCAGGAGGGGGGTCAGGTGACCTATCGAGGTGGCGCGATCTATAACTGCACCGCCACCAGTGCTGGAGGTGGAGTGTGCGTGGAGTCAGGCAGCGCTCTCCTCATGCATGACACATTGATCCAATTCAATCAGGCTGTTTTTGGTGGTGGTGGTGCATACGTTGACAGCGCATACCTTGAGATGAGCAAGTGCGACTTTGTGCAGAACAGTGCAAATGGGCCTTTTGCATTCGGCGGGGGCTTAAACGTTGATCGCTCAGGGGGTGCCGCGTTTCTCACTGGTTGCAATTTGATCGGTAATCAGGCTCCCTATGGGGGTGGGATCTATGTCGCAGAGATAGCGCACTCGGTGTATTTGAGTGGTTGTCTCTTGAGTCTCAATCAAGCGTCCTCAGGTGGTGGCCTGTGCGCATTGGCTCCCATGTACATGGAACTCTGTGTGCTCGTTGACAATCAAGCTGCAGAGTATGGCGGCGGTGTATATGCAGCAGCGGGCGGTGTAGTAGATGGATGTGAGTTTGTCGCCAATGAATCAGATAACGGGGCAGCGTTGCGTTCTCAGTCGCTGCCCTCAAACCCCGTCGATTTGTCATGGAATATCTTCTGCGCAGATCCACCGAGTTCTGAAACCGTGACGGGGACTTGGGCGGATGGTGGGCACAATGTTTGGGCCTGTGTGTGTCCTGCAGATGTCAATGCTGATGATCAGGTGCAGGCAGAAGATCTCATGCAGATGCTGCGCTGGTTTGGCGCTTCATGTGTGCAGTGCCAATTCGATCTTGATGATGACGAGGTTGTCAGCGTGTCGGACCTACTGCTTCTACTGGACACTTGGGGGCCGTGCTGATTCTTAGTTGACCTTTGGTCGCTCATCAGAGGTCTGAAGAATCTCCATTGATCCATCGCTGCGGACTGCAGCAGAAAGATCATCGGTTGTGCCGTGTTGGCGATCAGGTCCAGCACTGCTGAGTCGCATCGGAGTCTCGTCGACCCCAGTAATCACGAGTGCGACGCGTGTGCCCCATCCGTCATCTGGCAAGGGTGTGGCTAGGGCAGATTCAATCTCTGGTGATGCCAGCCCAGCGACCCATGTTTGCATCGATGCCCATGTAGCGTCGCGAGCCTGTTCTCGAGCATCGGCGCGCATCGGGTTGTCTCGATCCTGTCCACGATTGAGTTTAAATCGCGCATCGGCAATGCTTGGGGGATACGTGTTGTCGCTTCGGTCCACATCAGCAAGTTCATCATGTGGATCGAGGGTGACCGAGACAATATTCTGATCTCGAATCAGCATGGCAGAGGTCGTGCGGTGGTCTGCCCGCCATAGGTCCGCTGGCAATACGAGTTCTTCGACGGATTCGTCTTCGTAGGTGATTTTGATTGGCAGTGGCATCACCAGGCCACCGTTGCTGTTGAATCGAAGTACATGGAACTTCGCATCTGTGTTGAGCAGTTCTTTCTCATTCTCGTCCAACTCGGCCATCAACTTCTCGTACGCGCGAATGTCAGAAGGAGTTGGCTTGTGTTTGTCTCTAGTGCTATAGAAGTCAATGAGTTCGGGGAACCGATCTGTTCGGCGGTCGATCCCAGTATTGCGCTGTTTGGTGACCGTGTCGGGAGCTTCTTTGTCTTCATCCTCTCGGTCGATTTTCATCTCAATAGTTGGATTGTCACTGTGGACGCGGTAGGTTTCGACTGAGTCAAGTGAAACATCGACGGGCCGGTTGTCATAGAACCATCCCCGCCAGAACCAGTCCAGATCACGACCGCTTGCATCTTCAATGGTGCGGAAAAAATCTGCTGGCTCGGGCCGTTTGAACGCCCAGCGTTGTGTGTAGGCGCGCATCGCATGGTCGAATAAATCGCGACCAACCACAGTTTCTCGCAGAATATTCAGCGCTGTTGCCGGCTTGGCATAGGCGTTGGGTCCGAACTGCAAAATGGACTCGCTGGCGGTCATGATCGGGCGGGTGTTTTCAACGTCGCGCATGTAGCCGGTGATGGCGCGGGGCAGCCCCCGGGCTCGGGCATAGTCTTCTTCCCATGAACGCTCGGCTAAAAATTGGTGATAGGTGTTGATGCCTTCATCCATCCAGGTCCATTGACGCTCGTCACTGTTGACAATCATCGGGAACCAGAAGTGCCCAACCTCATGAATAACTACGGAGATGAGGCCATACTTGGCACGTTCAGTCCAAGTGCCATCGTCTTCGGGTCGCGGGCCATTGAACGTGACCATCGGGTACTCCATGCCGCCGCCGACGACTCCATTGATCGACCACGCGACCGGCCATGGATAGGGCATTGCGGTTTCAGAGTAGGACTCCAGTCCATGTGCTACGGCGTGCGTCGAGTACAAATCCCACAGGCCGTCTGCTTCCTGTGGCCACATTGACATGGCCATGACGCGTTCATCGCGGCCCGGGATGTCGACACCCATCGCGTCCCAGGCGAAAGCCGGCGAAGTGCTGAATGCGAAGTCGCGTACTTGATCGGCCTTGAATTGCCAGGTTGCCGTACTTTCGGTGTCGGAATTGACCAGGGCGTCTGACTCTTCGCGTGTGACAATCATCTTGGGTGTGGAAGAATCCCTTGCTTCTACAAGCCGGGACCGTTGTGAGGGCGTTAATACTTCTCGTGGGTTCTGCAGTTCACCAGTTGCGGCAACCAGAAAGTTATCTGGGACAGTGATAGAAACGTCGTAGTCGCCAAACTCAAGAGTGAACTCTCCGCGGCCAAGAAATGGCCGAGTCTGCCACCCGTCGTAGTCCGTGTATGCAGCCATTCTCGGGAACCACTGAGCAATCTGGTACAGCGTTCGGCCATCATCGAAGGTTTCGTAGCCACTGCGGCCGCCAATGGTGTCTGGGACGATCATCGACTCCCACTTAATTTGCAGTTGCTGAACCCCTCCTGGCGGCAGTGGTTTGGGTAGATCGATGCGCATCATGGTGTCATCAATGATGTGCTCAAGGGGCTTTCCAGCACCATCATTCACCGCGTGAATGGTGACGCCGCCAGGAAAAGTCTCCTGTTCGAGTCGACTGCGAAGTCCGTCATACGACATGCCGTGATCAAGATTGGGTGCGCGACGCGCACGAAGTCCGCGCGATCCAGGNCTGAAGCGATTTTGATCAAGTTGCACCCACAGCCAGTGCAGTGTGTCGGGACTATTGTTTTCATAGGTGATGCGCTCCGANCCAACAAGTCGATGGGTCTNAGCGTCGAGTCGAACATCGATGTCGTAGTCGACCTGTTGTTGCCAGTAGTCTGGCCCAGGTGCGCCACTTGCAGCTCGGAATCGGTTGGGCGATGGAAGTTCCATGTCATCCAAGCGGGCAAACGGATCTGTCCTGGGCAGTGTTCGCTCCGGCCGCCATGGATGGTCATCCGGATGAGCCATCACGGGTGTCGTAAGCGCTATTACACACGTCATCATCAGTCGCATCAACAGTCCTCCGCTTCAGTGGTGAGCACCATAGCGGAGCCAGCTCAATCGTTGCTTAGGCCCTCAGGACCTCAGGGGCAGGGGCCGAATGAGCCAACCAGCATCAGCAAGTCATCAACGCCAACGATTCCATCTCCAGTGACGTCTTCAGGACAGCTGCCGCAGTCGCCCCAGGCTGAAAGAAGTGCCAGGATGTCATTGGTGCCTACATCGCCGTCGCCATCAATATCGCTTGGGCAGGGTTGATCACTGCAGTCAATCTGGACCATGCGGACGTTGTCCACAGCGGCCTCGACACGTGATGTTTCGTTGAGGTCACTGGCCACGAATTGAATCCGGAACTGCTCGTTCAGTTCGAAACCAGACAATTCTGTGAGATCGAACGTTGATGTCTGCCAGTTGCCTTCAACATCAGGGCCAGTCACATCAGTCTGCTGTAGCAGCGTCCAAGTGGCGCCATTGTCGTCAGAGACATTGACCACCCAGGTGTCGTCCTCAACGTTGTTGCCGCCGCCAATATTGCGGTACCACCAACAGTAAGAAACTTCATCTACGCCAGTGGCATCGATCATGGGTGAGGTCAAGATTGTGCTGCCGCCATCGACATCGCCGCCACCACCAGCTGTGTTCTCAGTAATCCAGCAGTTGGGCGAGCCAGTGCCACAATCTTCGTTTGGTCGATTGTTGCCACCGGCCGGGATGCCCCGTTCCCAGAATCCATCTGTGGCATCGCCACTGACAGTCCATCCGGGGTCGGTCGCGCCATCATCTGCAAAGGCAATGGTGGGTTCCGACCATGCAGCGATCGAAGAAATGCGATCATCCGGCGCTGTTGCCGGGAGGAATGTGTTGTCGTTATCCACCGTCTTGGCCCAGATGAACCAATCAACATTTTCGCCACACTCTGCAGTGGGGAAGTGCGCAAGGAAGTCACCACTGCCCAAATCTTCCAGGTCAACAGGGGTGGTCGTGCCGTCTTGTCCAGCGAAGAGTCGAGCTGTGCCAGATTGATAATTGCCCAGAAGGCTATCGATGCGTACTGGCATGCTCGTCATGCCGTCTGGTTGAATGTGTGATGGCGGCCCCTCGGGCAGCGTAATGCTCAACCATGCAATCGGCGGCACATTGAGATCGTGCATATTAAATCCCTGCGCAATCTCGTTGTAGTTCGGCGATCCATTTTCGAGATTGCCGTCGTCATCATCGAGCGTGACAAAGTCGATGGCGATGGCATCGTTGATGCCAGTGCCAGTGTGCAGCAGGATGCTGTCGATCGTCAAACTGCTGATGATGGCATGAGCCTCAAGTGGGGACTTGCTCTGTAGGGCCATCCAAGTGTCATACACGCAGCCAGAAATCAATTGTCCACATGCGTGAATGGCACTGCCACAGCTTGAGCAGCCAGTTTCAGAATACTGGCATGAATTATCAGCATCCCGAATGCCGCTCACGCAGTTGCCGATGAAGAAACCAGGCGCCATGACTGGGTCACCGGTCATGAGTAGAGAGATACAGTCAGACATCCCTTCGCCGTACTCGCCCTGGCCTGAGCCAGCTTCAGCGATGAGATGGTGGCCGTATTCATGGAACACGACATGGCCAAATGCAGTGTTATTGCATCCGCCGCCAGTCTGAAAAAAGTTGATGGATGAGTAGTCGTAGTAGGCATTGCAGGTGTCAGAGAGGTTGACGTTGATTGGCCAATCAGTCTGTGTGCCAATGGTCGGATACGTGGGATTGACTGAGAGGATGAAGTCACGCACGAGATTGGCATCGCGGTAAGCCACTGCCTGTGCCATGATCAGTTCAGTTTCATCCTTGTTGAACAAAAGTTCTACATCATCACCATCACTGGCATCGGCTGAGACCAAGTCGTCACTTCCAGCAATGTTGTTGGTGTTGAACCACGGCCCACGCAACTCCGCGAGTACCGTCACGTCACCAGACACATCGGCTGAGAACTGTCCATTAGCATCGGTGGTCACGATATTTCCACCGACATCGACATAGGTCCAAGGCAGGGGCTCTGTGATTGTTGGGTCGCATTCCCAGGCGGACCAGCCATCATTTACCCGTGCTGAGACTGTGCCGGTGACATCGCCCATCGCGGTGGCGGCGGCGACTGCCGCCATGCACTGCACGATTCGATTTTCTTCATGAAGTACTTCACCAGTGATCGCATCAACGACAAACCGCCGCTTGGCATAGTGGGCGTCTCCATTGGTGCCCACGGCAGCTGTGGCATCGACGACCAATCGTGGCTCATGAGCCACATCGCCAGCGCCGGCGAAGACTACGACCTGTGGCGTGTCGACGAGTCGAACATCCGGACCGAGTTGCTCCGCAGCAGCATTAAGGGAGAGCACGACAGCTTCAGCTGATGACAAGGATCGGGAAGTGCTCCAGCCACCCGTGGGGTGAAGATCGGCTGAAGCCAAGACAACCGTTGGCCTTTGCAGGTTGCGCACCAATACCCGAAGGGTGGACTCATAGACCGGCACGTCGCCGACCGATTGTTGGTAGGTCAACAAGGTGAATTTGTAGTTCCCAGTTTCGGGCTGGTAACCAAGGAGCTGTGGATGCCCAACCGGATGGAGTTGGTCAGGTCGCACTGCCCAGATCGCCGCGGTGTCACGGACGAAGGCATCAGCTGCCGTGGCTGGCGTTGCAGCTGAGTGCATCGGTGTTCCATAAATGCGGTCAATGCGTCCTGCCTCGGTGACATGGACACGGGCAGACGGGGAGATCTGGTCAAGGATCATCCGCGTGTCGGACATGGAGGGCGATAGCGGGGTGATCGCCAGAAGGGCGACGGTCATTGGCATCAACATGATTTGGCTCTCTCAGCTCGTGCGAAGGTCCAGATGCATCAGTCTACGTGACACAGGCCCACTTCCCTCCCCTGAAATGGGTAGAAGCCCCTTGAATGTCAGTCTGATTCCCAGTGGGCAGCAGCGTGCCACAGGCCCTGCTGTACCTGTACCGCCGTTGGGGCCTCAATCTCGATGCGGGGGGGGCGTTGGGCCAGTCTTGCGATTACTGGATGCCCTCCCACGGTCACCGACTCTACGCCCCCGGCCTTGGCAATGGACTCTGGCGTGATCAGCCGAGTCTCATCACCAGCGCTCACTACAGCAACGGGGTCCTTTGGGGCATGGCTCGCTGGGGGGTCAGGTTGGTCAAAAAGCAAACCGGTAGATCGGTAGTACGCATTTGGATCACCTTTGTCGTACCGCTTCTCCAGGCCCGGTACTTCCCCAACCACCGAAGTGGTGGGATGAGTGCTCAGCCAATGAGCCCAATCCATCAAGTGGAAAGGCACGCGCTCCAGCGTGGCGGATGGTCCGGTGACAAACTCACCAGTCCATTGAGACACCAACGGTGGGGCAGTGGAATCAGGTGTGTTGTTGCGGGGGTATAGCAACTGCGTTCCGCCAGCGACTAGTCCACTGACACCCAGCATCAACGGATCGCCATTGAGTCGGCGATCAAAGACGCGGGGGCTGGCAGACGGCCAATGCCAGGTGACAGCAATCGGAATGTCACCAAGGGTGTCATGGATCACTTCATGAATATGAAGGATGCGAATGGGGTAGGCGCGATGATCACCATTGATGCTGACGCCAATGACGGCATCACTAGAGACGAGATATTGGTCTCTGGTATCAACTGCCTGCGCCACCTCCTTGCCATTGAGAATTGCAGGTGGAGCATCGAGGACCGGCACCATGTCACGGTGCAGCATGGCAGTCGCAATGGCAGCAGTCTGTGGCAGTCGGGGTTGCTCAATATTGACGCCATAGGTGGACGGGTTGATGCCATCACCTGGCCCACGCTCAACCATGCGTAGTAACGCAGGTGCAAGAGCCCAGAACATGACAGTCAGGAGTAAAAGGGCAGCAGCAATCAGCACCCAGCCGCCTTCCACAAACCGAGGCCGTCCCTTGACCTCACTCATGGCTGATCAAGTGTCGCGGGCGTGAGCATGACTGGCTGCTGCAGTGGCATCGGCGATCTGTCGAGCACCATGAACAGCAGCACGATTGGAAGGTAGGCAAGGCTTGTGAGAAAGGCGCTCCTTGCGTGCTCACGACTTGGATTGCGGTAGAAGACGAGGCACTTCCAGACAAACCACAGGCCAACCAGAATGGCAGCAGCCACATAGAGCACGCCGGTGAGTTTGAGTGAGGTCATCATGAGCGCTAGTGGGATCAGCAGCAGCGCAGAGATCAGACTGGCTTCGCCAATGACCCGATCGCCTCCGGCTACCGAAGGGAGCATGCGGAAACCAGCTTGGTCATATTCGTCTCGGTACATCCAAACGAGCGTCAGAAAGTGTGGTAACTGCCATAAGAAAAGCAGTGCTGCCAAGACCAAGCCGCCCGCATCGATGGTTCCTCGAACAGCAACCCAACCGATCAGTGGCGGAATCGCACCGACAATGGCGCCGATGAGCGTGTTGAAGGAACTCAGCACTTTGAGCGGCGTGTAGGCCAGTACATACAGCAGCAGGGTCAGCAGCGCTAAGCCAGCCGCGAAAAAGTTGACCATGATTGCGAGTGTGAAGATGCCTCCATATCCCAAGAGGACGGCAACAACCCAGCCGTGCACAGCACTCAATCGCCCACTGGGAATCGGCCGATCATGGGTGCGTTCCATCAGAGCGTCGCGGCGTACTTCCATGACTTGATTGATCGCGTTGGCCGCAGTGGCGCTCAGCAGGGTGCCGATGGTCGTCCATAGCACCAGCCACCAGGCGATCTCCGGCCCACTGGCCATGATGGCACCGACGGAGGCCGTGACGACGACCAGTACGCTCAATCTGATTTTGGTCAGGTCTGCGTACAGTCGCAGCATCGAGGGGCGGCTTTGGCCCGCTGATGGCTCGGCTGCATTGACTGCGGTGTGAGGCATGTTCGCTTTCGCTCCTCCGAACCCATGAACGGACAAGGGGGTCTAGTATACCCCGCCATCAGCCTCATTCTGTGAGGTGGAGGCCTTGTCAGAGGGTGTGCGCGATGAGCATTGAAGCGCAAGCAAACATATTCGTACCCGGTATCAGTGACCGAGTCTGCAGGGTGCTTGCCGCCGGGTTTGGGGCAACGACACTGATGTGGTTGTGGAGTTACCTCGCCATCTTGGTGCAGGGTCTCGGGCTTGGGGATGTGCTTTTTGGGATGGCGGTGCTATCGCTCCTTGGAGGGGGCATGGTTGCTGGCCGCTCCGATGCTTCACTGGATTCCAAACGCGCGCCGCTTGCAGGCGTATTGCGTGGTCTTGCCACCGGCCTGGTGGCAGCTGCGATCAACCTGCTGGTTCTGGCGAGCCTGCTGCGGAGTGAACTCGGTGGTGGCGCAATGTGGATCATCGGCACACTTGCGGGTTGCGTCATTGCTGGTGGACTCGGCGGGTTGTTTGGAGCATTGATGCCCGCATGGCGTACCGGCGGCAACTGGCGGAGCATCTTCTGCTGGGTTGCCACTGGATTGACCTTTTTCATGATCATCACTGGTGGTGTGGTCACGGGTTTTGAAGCGGGCCTGGCGGTCCCAGATTGGCCAAACTCTTACGGCCACAACATGCTCTTGTATCCCTTATCAGAGATGGTTGCGGATCCAAGCAGTGGCATTTTCTACGAGCACGCGCATCGATTGACTGGCATGTTTGTTGGATTCACAGCCTTAGTGTTGTGTCTGGTGTTGTGGCTTGGAGATGATCGATTTGGTGTCGGAGTATTGGGGACAGCCATTCTGTTAGTGGTCATCTTGCAGGGTGTGCTTGGAGGCCTCCGGGTTACTGGGGTGTTGACCTTCAGCCAGGATGCTGCTGATCTGGCACCTAATACAGCGCTCGCTATTAGTCATGGAATGCTCGCGCAGTTGGTGTTGGCAGCGATGGCTGCGACCGCCGCTATTACAAGTACCCGTTGGCGTCGAGGCCAAGTGTGTATTGGGGAAGGCAACCTGTCGACGGATCGATCGATGGTGTGGATTCTTTTGATTTGTCTGATCATTCAGTTGGGTTTGGGCGCGGCCTATCGTCACATCAGTACCGAAATTGGCACCCGCGCTCCTGGCGCTACACATGCCTTGCTTGGGCACCTTGCGATGGCAGTAGTAGTCATCGTGCTTGGTGTTTTGGTGGGCCTTCGTGGTAGTAGCATGGTCGGTCGCGATGTCGTCTTCCGCTGGCTCGGTCGTGGCCTGCTCATTATGCTCGGGTTGCAGATCCTCCTCGGATTTGCAGCGGTCGCCGTGGTGCTGATGCGTCCAGAAGTTGGAACAACTGTAGATGTCCCTGTCTTGGAGGTGTTGGTCACGAGTAGTCATCAGGCCAATGGCGCATTGTTGCTGGCAGTCACCGCACTGCTCTGTGTTTGGTATCAGCGGGCAGCGCCTGGTGAAGAACAATGAGTGAAGGCGGAATCATTGGCTTTGATACAGGTGAATTGCCTGAAGGACCAAGTCTTCCAGGAACTGTTACGGTTGACTCAACGGTAAACAAGGTCTATGACCGCATGGAGGAAGAACTTCTCTCTGCGAGCCGTGAGGCCATGCTCGATCACGGATGCTTTCATCTTGCTGTTTCGGGCGATCTGCAGTTGACACCATTTTGGCGACAGTTGATGTATGACCCGGACGCGCGTGGCTTGCCATGGGCTTCGACACATCTATGGTTCACTGAAGAATGGGGACTGCCAGAGGGTGATCCGCGTCGGACATTTACACGCTTGAATGACACCATCATCACGCACTCCGGTGTGCCGATCGAACAAGTGCACGCCATGCCCGTTGCTCAATCGGGTGGAGCTTTTCTCTACATCAAGGAAATCGCCGAGATCACTGGTGGCGGGTTCATGGATCGTCCTGGTTTTGATGCGGTGATCGTGGCGGCTGGTCCTGGTGGGAGCGTCGCTGGATGGCAGCCTGGTGAGTTGATCGACCCTGACGATGGGGGACTGGTCGTTCGGCATCAGGGTGGGCCCAGTGGGGACAATGATGGGCTGTCCTTGGCGTTAGCTGGAATGGCAAATGCCTCAAATCTCTTTGTATTGGTGATTGGCGAATTGGCGGGGGCCAGTCTTCGCGATGTAGAGCGAAGCGATGACTGTCCAGTCTCAGCACTTCGTCAGGGCAGTGGCGATGTGTACTGGTTCTTTGATGCCGAAGCCGCCGCTGCGACGGAATAAGTTAGGAGTCAGCCATGCCTGACATGAACTCTTCCAGAAGAATCAGCGCGGCTAATGCATCGCTTTCTGGTCCGTGCCGCTGCCCACGCAATCGGTGTTCAGCTTCGTAACTGGTGAGTCGCTCATCGATGTAGTGCACTGGCAGGTCAGTGGCCTCGGCCACGCATGCGCCAAACTCCCGTGTGAGGACGGCGCGTGGACCTTCAGTCCCATCCATGTTAATTGGTAGTCCAAGCACGATGGCATCAGCGCCTTGTTCGCGGCTTGCATTTGCAACAGCCTTGATGAGCGCATCGCCGCGCTGAATGTGTAGCACTTCAAGTGGGAAGCATGTCGTTGTCGTAGTGTCGCCAGTGGCCAGGCCAGTGCGTTTGTCACCAAGATCAACAGCAAGCAGTCGCACGATCAGCGCCAGGGCTCGTCAATCATTTCATGGAGTGCCTTAACACGCTGAACCTGGTCAGCATGACAGACCAGTGTTGCTTTGGCGGTGTGCACAATGACCAGATCTTCACATCCGAGTGTGGCAATCAAATGCGCGGGGTCATCGCTGACCGAAATCACACGTTTCGAGTCGAGGTGCGTAGCAGGGCCAAAAGATCGGTTTTGTTGTGGGTCCGGTTCGATGGTTTCGCCAGCGGCTGTCCAACTGCCAACATCGAGCCACTGCACATCCATTGGCACTGTGCATACATCAATGCGATCATCGGTTGAGGCGGGCTCCATGATTGCGTAGTCGACGCTCACTTTGGGAAGTGTGGGATAGACCTCGCCAAGGACCTCCATTCGCTTGTCCGAATTCCACGCCGCGGCGATGGTAGCCATGCCAGCGGCGGACTCGGGCAGAAACCACTCCAGTGCTTGCAGGAATCCAGATGCGGAAAACACGAACATGCCAGAGTTCCATTTGTACCGACCGGTTGCAAGGTACTCAGCAGCCACTGACTCGCTTGGTTTCTCCACGAACCGCGCTGTGCGGCAGGCGGGTTCATGTCCAGCGATGGGGGTGTCCAATTCGACATAGCCAAAGCCGGTTGCTGGATAGGTCGGTTCAATGCCAAAGGTGACCATGCGGTTGGGGGATTCGCTCACGAGGGCGAGTCCTTGCTGAATGCACTGGGCAAATCGATCCTGCGGCGTTATTAGATGATCTGCAGTCAGCACTGCAAACACGGCATCTGGATCCTGGAGTTGTAGCACAGCGGCGGTCAAGGCCACGGCATTGACGGTGTCGCGTGGACACGGTTCGCCGATTAGATGAGCGCCATCAAAGTTGGGCAGGTCGGCCAGGATCAAGTCACGGTGTTGTTCGCCGGTGCAGATCCACTGCTGCTTCGGTGGGACAAGACCTTCCAGCCGGGTTGCAGCGTGCCACAGCAGACTTTGCCCCTGCACGAGGGGCACCATCTGCTTGGGCCGCCCACCATGGCTCATTGGCCAGAGCCGAGTGCCACTTCCGCCAGCCATGATCATCGCGTGGTGCATGCCACGCAGGGTATCGACCCCCACGCCCTTGGTAGGCTGCGTGACATGTTGTCCCGGATGACTGGTGTATTGCTTGAAGTGACGACCGATCGGGCGCGTATGCAGATTGGCCCAACTGTGGTCGATGTGCTTGTGCCTGGAAGCGATCTTGAGGCACTGCAAGCGCAGATCGGCCAGGAAATCACCTTCCATACCTTGCTGGTGCTGGAAGGGATCTCGCAAGGCACCTCTCTGGTGCCGCGTTTGATTGGCTTCTCCTCAGCCCACGATCGGTCCTTCTTTGAACTGTTCACGACCGTCAAGAACATTGGTCACCGCAAAGCGTTGCGGGCGCTGCAGGCGCCTGGGCGAGATATCGCTGCAGCGATCTCCTCGCGGAATACGGCCTATTTGGTGGCCCTGCCGGAAATTGGCAAGCGGACAGCTGAGACCATCATTGCCGAGTTATCAGGCAAAGTCGACGATTGGATGGACCAGGCCTCAGTGGTGACGCCAGTGGGTCAGCCTGCTGCGGGAACAGCGGCCGCAGATGCAATTGCCATGCTGGTATCACTTGGTGAGCGACCCGAAGCGGCCCGGCAATTGGTGGATCGGGCCGTGCGCGACCATCCTGCGGTGGATACGCCCGAAGAGTTGCTTGCGCACATCATGGCGAGTCGCTAGGGCCGGGCAGGATCAGTGGCATGGGTTCGTCGACCAGTGGCCATCCACTGGCATGGGCCAGACGTTGGCGGAGGTCTGCAGCAATATCCACAGCGGGCATGGTGCGGTCATAGGTCACCGGTTCAAGAAAGACCACACGACTGGAACTTCGCCCGAGGATGGACCCGGCCATCGAATCCACATCTGGAGTGCCGGAAATCCAGCATGGCAGCACAGTGGCCCCGGTTCGCTGGGCGAGGAGGGCGGCTCCCTCGAGGAAGGGTCGGATTGTTCCTGGCGGCCTAGTGATGCGTCCTTCTGGGAAGACACCAAGTGGGCAGCCTTGACGGATGAGCCGCAGGGCCGTGCGAAGTGAGCCAGGGTCTGCATGGTCACGACGGACTGGAATGACCCCAAGCCATCGCCAGATATCGGCAGTGCCTGAAGGCATCATGTCAGCGGCCATCATCCAGCGGATGAGTCTGGGGGTGGCTGCCTGCACCAGCAGTGGATCAACCCCTCCGGTGTGGTTGGCAATCACCATCACTTGCGGGCTCTGCATGGCTGTTTGGAGGTGTTCTAGGCCTTCATGGGTCAGCCGTTGCCGTCGCCGGAGCCACCAATGGCTGAGTCGCCACACCAGGCCAATCGATGGAGATCCCCCCGGTCCACGGGCAAGTACGGGTGTGATCAATACTGCCCAAAGTCCGGCAAGGAGGATCCAAGCCAAACCCACGATCAGGATGACATCTCCGACTGAGCACGCAAGCGTCCCCTGAGTACAGATCATGGTGTCACGGTACCAGTGTGGACGACCACGAGGCGGGGTGTTCTGTTACCGTGCCTGAAATCGGGATCGCTAACCGAGATGCCACGCCGAGACGATATTCACTCCATCCTGATTCTGGGCTCAGGACCGATTGTGATCGGGCAGGGGTGTGAATTTGATTATTCAGGGACGCAGGCCTGCAAGGCCCTTCAGGCCGATGGCTACCGCATTGTGCTGGTCAACTCCAATCCAGCGACCATCATGACCGATCCGGAGTTCTCGGATCGCACGTATATCGAGCCGATTACACCCGAAGCAGTCCGTCGCATTCTGGAACTTGAAAAGTCACGTGGCACACCAGTTGATGCTGTCTTGCCAACACTTGGCGGACAAACCGCGCTGAATTGTGCTTGTGAACTGGACGAGTTGGGACTGCTTGAAGAATTTGATGTTGAGATGATTGGTGCGACGCGCGCCGTCATCGAACGTGCTGAAGATCGTCAAGCATTCCGCGAGGTGTGCGAATCATGTGGCTATGACCTGCCACGTTGCAAAGTCGTGACATCAGTTGATGATGGATTCGATTTTCTTGAGGAAATTGGACTGCCGGCCGTTTTGCGCCCGGCCTACACCTTGGGCGGAAGCGGCGGAGGCATTGCCTACAACCGCGAGGAGTTTGAGGATCAACTGCGTCGCGGCCTTGATGCTTCACGCATTGGGCAAGTGCAGATTGATCAGTCCGTGCTTGGTTGGAAGGAATATGAACTCGAAGTTGTCCGTGACCATAAGGACAACTGCTTGGTCATCTGCGGCATCGAGAACATCGATCCGATGGGTGTGCATACCGGCGATTCCATCACGGTGGCCCCGATCCAGACGCTCAGTGACCGTGAGTATCAGCGACTGCGTGATGCATCCTTTGACATTCTTCGCGCTGTAGGCGTCGATACCGGCGGTTCCAATGTGCAGTTCGCTGTGAATCCCGAGACCGCTGAAATGGTGGTGGTCGAGATGAATCCACGTGTGTCGCGAAGCAGCGCTTTGGCGTCCAAGGCGACCGGGTTCCCCATTGCGCACATTGCGGCGAAGTTGGCAGTGGGGTACACGCTCGACGAACTCCGCAATGACATTACCGAGACGACTTCGGCCTGTTTTGAACCATCCATTGACTATGTGGTTGTCAAGATGCCAAGGTGGACCTTTGAGAAGTTCCCCGAAGCCGATGAGACGTTGACTACGCAGATGAAGTCGGTTGGTGAAGCGATGAGCATCGGCCGCAACTTCCGGGAAGCTTTCCAAAAAGCTGTGCGTTCGATGGAAGTCAAGCGATTCGGCTTTGGCTTGGATGGTCAGGACCGCTGGCTTGCCTCCCAAGATGATGCGTCTGTTGAGTGGCCAATTGACGAGGAAACACTCACACGCAAGCTTGCGGTGCCCTGTCAGGGGCGTCTCTACTACGTTCGCTATGCCCTCAAACAAGGGTGGACGGCGGAGCGCGTACACGACATCACACGCATTGATCCCTGGTTTATTGAACAGTTCGAGCGGTTGGTTCGATTTGAGGACACGCTCTTGGCTGCGGGGTCACTTGAAGACATTGATGTGGATCTGATGCGACAGGCCAAGCAGAACGGCTACAGCGATCCACAACTGGCGAGAATCTTCCTTGGGGATATTTCTACTGAGAACATCCTTACGGTTCGGGCCTATCGAAAGCAACTTGGCGTGATGCCTGTATTCAAATTGGTGGATACCTGTGCTGCTGAGTTTGAGGCGGTGACACCGTATTACTACTCAACCTATGAAACGCCTTACGAAGTCGACGGTAAGGCTGTGGTCGATGACGAGATCCGCGTATCGGATCGAGAGAAGATTGTCATTCTCGGCGGCGGCCCCAATCGCATTGGCCAAGGCATTGAATTTGACTACTGCTGTTGTCAGGCCGCCTTTGCGTGTGAGGAACTCGGGTACGAGTCCGTGATGATTAACTCCAATCCGGAGACGGTTAGCACGGACTATGACACCAGCGACCTGTTGTTCTTTGAGCCGTTGACACTCGAAGATGTGCTCGACATCGTTGAGCGGCTCAATGGTGGCGGTGTGGATGAGCCAAATCGTCAGGGCGGCGTAGCCGGGTGCATTGTGCAGTTTGGTGGACAGACACCACTGAACTTGGCGCATGGACTGGCAGCTGCTGGGGTGCCGCTGATCGGCACAGGCCTTGAGGCCATTGACACGGCTGAGGACCGGGATCGTTTTAAGGCCATCCTTGAAGATCTTGGGCTGAAGCAGCCCCCCAACGGCATTGCCTACAGCCTCGAGGAGGCTCGAGACATTGCCGAGGACATTGGCTATCCAGTTCTGGTACGCCCCAGTTATGTGCTTGGTGGTCGTGGCATGGAGATTTGCTACGACGTTGACGCGTTGGATCGATACATGCGGACAGCTGTGGATGTGTCTGATCTCGCCAACGCGCCCATTCTGATTGATCAGTTTCTCAACGATGCCACCGAAGTGGATGTCGATGTAGTGGCAGACTTCACACCACATGAATCGACGCGAAGCAATCAGATCACCGCATCAAGTGATCCGCCGCGTGCCATCATCGCAGGGATCATGGAGCACATCGAACAAGCTGGTGTACACAGTGGCGATTCAAGTTGCATGCTGCCACCAGACACTCTGAGTCCTTCAACGCGCAAGCGCATTGCTGAGCATGCAAGAGCATTGGCGGAGGCATTGCAGGTTCGGGGATTGATGAATCTGCAACTGGCTATTCGTGATGATGAGATCTTCGTCATCGAAGTGAACCCTCGGGCCTCGCGGACAGTCCCGTATGTCGCCAAAGCAACTGGACAGCCGTGGTCGCGTATTGCCGCCAAGGTCATGATGGGACGATCGCTTGCAGACCTGGGTATGCAGGGGGATCAATCCCCACCCACATTCCATGCGGTTAAGGAGCCAGTCTTCCCCTTCGACAAGTTCCCCGGTGTGGACGTTGTGCTTGGTCCTGAAATGCGAAGTACTGGAGAGGCGATGGGCTTTGATCGCTCACTGCCGATGGCGCTGGCCAAGGCCAAGATGAGCGCTTGGCTGCCACTGCCAACAGAAGGCCATGTATTTCTGAGTGTGCGTGATGGGGACAAGATTGCAGCGATTGATGTCGCTCGATCTCTGGTGTCGATGGGCTTCCAGGTGCACTCCACCCAAGGCACGTGCGACTTACTGGCCAGTCACAGTGTGGAGGCGACCCCGATTCGTAAGATCTCTGAGGGAGCTCGCCCCAATATTCTCGATCGGCTGGCTAATAACGAGATCGATCTGATCATCAACACGCCGACAAAGACCGGGGCTGATACGGATGAAGGACGCATCCGGGCCATGGCGGTGCGGAGCCGGGTGCCGATGATTACCACGATGACTGGTGCGATTGCCGCAGTGCGGGCCATCACCGCATTGCGTGGCGGTGATTGGCAGGTTGCTGCATTGCAGGATTCGCATGCGGCGGCAGAGCCAGCGCGGTCATAGCGTTTCCTGCCGTGATCTTGCCACTACGGTGAGAAATCACAGTCACAGGGCGTATCCCTAAAACGAGCGGTGGTATCCTTCTCTCTCGATGTATGAGTGGTTGCCTCAATTCATCACTTCCATGGTCGTGATTTTGGTCGTGCTGCATCTGTGTCTTGGCGCAGCGGCCTACCTCATTCTGCTGGAGCGCAAGGTCTGCGCTTGGACTCAGGATCGCATCGGCCCCAACCGCGTCGGTCCAATGGGCTTGTTGCAGCCGCTTGCTGATGGGCTCAAACTCTTCGTCAAGGAGGAGTTTGTGCCGCGTGGGGTGGATCGCCTGCTCTTTTTGCTTGCTCCAGCGTTGACCGTGATTCCCGCGTTGATCGGATTCGTTGTGATTCCTTGGGGTGGCTATCTCGAGTTCTCTGACGGCAGTCGGGTGTCGATCATGGGTGCTGATATCAATATTGGGGTCATCTACCTGATCGCCGCGACCTCACTGGGGGTCTACGGGGTTGGTCTGGGCGGCTGGGCGTCCAATAACAAGTATTCATTCCTTGGTGGCTTACGAGCCAGTGCTCAGATGATCTCCTATGAGATTCCGATGGGTCTGGCCCTGCTCTGCGTGGTATTGACCGCAGGCACCCTGTTGCCACAGGAAATCGTCTCAAAGCAGCTCGGTGGACAGTGGTATCTGCTGCAGCAGCCACTGGCGGCCATCCTCTTCTATATATGTTTGCTCGCTGAGGCTGGCCGGGCTCCATTTGACCTCGCTGAGGCGGAGCAAGAACTGATTGCCGGCTGGCATACTGAGTACTCCTCCATGAAATGGGCCCTCTTCTTCATGGGTGAGTATGTGCACCTGGTGGTCGGCAGTGCCTTCTTTGCCACGCTGTTCATGGGTGGTTGGTCCATCAACCCGGTGACCGGCTGGGATTTGCCCCAGTCTGGGAGCATCTGGCTGATCCTGCTGCAATTTGGCATTGTGCTAGGCAAGGTCTTCCTCTTGGTCTTCTTGACCATGATGGTGCGATGGACTCTGCCTCGATTCCGCTTTGACCAGCTCATGAAATTGGCGTGGGAGGGGCTGATTCCCCTGTCCCTGCTGGTGCTGCTGATGACAAGCGTCTTTGTCTACCTAGGCTGGACAGAATGGCTCTGGGCGGGCTCGCTGGGCTGTTTGGCCCTGATCTGGCTGATTCTGCCGTGGTTGCCCGGCAGCAGTGGCGTCAACCGCAGGGTGCCACTGGTTGGGAGTCGATTCAGCCATCCAACCCCTGATCGGGGCCCCTGATCGATGGTCTGGCTCTGGGCATTGCTTGGACTGCTCAAACTGGTCGTATCAGTGCGTGGTCGGCTTTGGGGTGCTTGGTGGGCATGGCGTCGAGAAACCGCCTTTGGGGCTTCTGAGCACGATCTGAGTGCTGCGGAGCGCCGCATTGCGATACGGGACTATCTCGCTTGGGTGTGGTTGCAGGGCTAGAAATGGCTCCCGCATGAGCCCTTTGCAGGGCGGTCTCAGTGCTGGGTCACTCAATGGCTGGCTTTGGGCGGGGGCTTTGAGCGGGGTTCAGTGACTGGTCTGCCGCCAACTTGGAGGCGATTTCATCCACTGGCAGGTTCTGATGAGTTATCAGACGCACCATGGATAGCCCTTGAGGCCTCTAGAGCGGGGATGGCCCAAAAATCTGCCCGAAAGTCAGTGGATTTTGATGGGGGCCCCCAGCCAGATTTTTTTTGGCCCCGAACGCCATTGTAAGGCGTTGTAAGGCCATCAATACAAGGGCTTTGCGTCTGTAGAAGGTAAATGATGAAGATTCTGTTACGGAATCGTCAGGAGAAAGGGTCTGCAGGGGTAGCACTTCAAGGCGATCTCAGTATCATTCTCGCCTTCAACGGATTGGCTGGTCTTGGCCGATAGTTGAGGAATCACGTCCGACGCGTGCCCCTTGGGGTGCGCCGAGGGTTAATGGAGTCAGTCACTGGATGCTGGTATTCGGCACGGAGCCGATACGAGTCACCCAACTAAAGGAGAGTCGACGATGAGTGTCGCGACTAAGGTAGGCATCACACTCGGTGCCGCCGCTTTCAGCGGAATGGCCTTCGCCGGCAACGGTGCGGCCACAAATGAAATGCAGTCCCGTTTGGCGGCTGCTGAAGCCAAGATCGCCGAACTTTCGGCCCAGACAGATGCTGACTGGATGAGCGAAGCTCGCAGTGAGCAGGTACGCGGCATTGTCCAGGACGTCCTGGCTGACGCCGATACGCGTGCCAGCCTTCAGGGCAATGGTGCCACCAGTGGCTACGACAACGGCTTCTTTATCAAGAGCGCCGATGGCAAGTGGTCTTTGAAGATCAACGGTGTCTTCCAAGAGCGTTTCAACGTTGGTAGCCAGCCCGCTTATACGGGTACCCCTGCTGCACCGGTGACACAGCCATTTGGCAATGCCACCGATGACACGGGCTTTGGCTTTGAGACCACCCGTGCTGCGTTGAACTTCTCCGGTGATCTTGCTGGCGTTGCGTACTACAACGCTCGTCTCGATTGGTCGCCTTACAACGGCAACAACGGCCTTACCCAGAATGAGCTCGAATGGGCCTATGGCGGTTGGCACGTCAATGACAACTGGTCCATGCAGATTGGTCGTCAAAAGATGGACGTCCAGCGTGGCTTCATGGTCAACGCTGAAGATCAGCAGGCCATTGAGCGTAGCTCCTACAGCTACTACTGGGCCTCCTCCCAGATCACCAATGGCATCAAGGCTGTTGGTACATGGGACCAGTGGCGCATGAATGCCATGTTCAGCAATGGTGGTAACACCGGTGTTCAGAACGGCCAAGCTCAGAACCCTTGGTCCGCTAACGGTAAGGGTTGGGCAATCACCGCTCGTGGCGAATTCTTGCTGCAGGGTGATTGGTCACAGTTTGACCACATCGGTTCCACTGTTGGTGGTTCCGAGGGCATGCTCTGGGGCATTGGTGGCGGTTACATCAAGAACACCGAAACTGCTGCTCTGCCTGCTCCGGGCAATCGTTCGCCCAAGAACTGGCTCGTCAGCACTGACCTGTCATGGCAAAACAATGGTTGGAACCTTTATGGTTCTGCCTCATACCAGCGTGTGAATGATGACGTAGCGGGCAATGACGACGTCAACTCCGTCGGCTTTGAGCTCGGTGGTGGTATGCACATGGATGACAACAACGAGCTGTATGGTCGTTGGCAGTGGATTAACCCAGGCTTTGGATCCAGTGATAACAACCAGGAATTCAGTTCAACTCTGAACGCCGTTACCGTTGGCTGGAACCACTACCTTGCTGGTCCTAACACCAAGCTGAGTGTTGACTGGACTTATAACTTTAGTGATCCGTCTGCTGTGAACAACAGTGGTGCTGGTGGCTGGGGTTACACCGGTCTGTGGAATAACATCCCTGCTGGTGCTGCTAACGGTCAAAACCGTACTTCTGGCAGCCAGTGGTTGCTCCGGTGCCAGCTTCAGGTTGCCTTCTGATCTGAATCTGCACACAGTTCTATGATCTTTCCAACCCCCCGATCTTCGGATCGGGGGGTTGTTCTTTGGGGTATCGGTGGGGAGGGGGTCGCCCCATCTGATCGGGCACAGCCCTCGTCTGGGGGCCGTATGGCTTATCTCTGTGCTTGTGAACATGTCCCTGGGCAGTTCATCGCTTGCTAGACAACCTTCACTTGGCGATTGCCAGCCATCACCACGACAGCCGCTACACTCACCGTCTTATGGCATTGCCCAGTCAATCCGGATCAGGTGCGGGCCGTCGCTCGATGATGTCCAGCCGCCGTCGCCGTCGGCGAGGCGGACCTGTGCTCCTTTTCTTGCTGGTGGTAGCGGCCGCCGCAGCCACTTGGTGGATCTGGCCACAGCCGCGTGAGGGCGAACTGACCATGTCTGCTGAGGCTCCTTCTGCCTCCAGTGAGCAACCTATTACCGCACAGGCGCCTCCGCCAAAGGCAGCACCCAAGCAGGTGGAGTTTGAGCCGCCCACACAGGTGGCATCTTCTCCACAAGCGGTCGTGGCATCACCGGAGGTGCTCCCTGCTGTGGCTTCATCGCCTGCCTCGGACACCGCTGGCGATGCAGCAACGCCATCTCCTGCATCGCCTCCACCGACTGCCGCAGAAAAGACGTCATCCATCGAGCCTTTGCTGGCCGATGCAGCAACGCTTATTCGGGGCGGTGATGTGGTCGAAGCACGGCGGATGCTCAGCGCTGCGCTACGCCAACGGACGCTCTCAGGCGATGATGCAGCTGAGATTCGTGGTGTTCTGGAAGTTCTCAACGAAGGCATGGTCTTTGGCCCGGAAGTCACACCAGGTGACCCGTATGTCCGGCTGTACGAGATTCGACCCGGCGATGCTTTATCGAAGATCGCTTCCCGCGAGGGCACCAAGACGCACTGGCGTCTGATTCAGCGTATCAATGGCATTACAAATCCAAGTCGTATTGGCGCTGGTCAACGGGTGAAGTTGATTCAAGGCCCATTCCATGTCGAAGTCGACAAAGGGGATTACCGCCTTGATGTGTGGCTTGGCGAAGGTGATGAGGCAGTCTTTGTCAAAAGCCTTCCAGTGGGACTGGGTGAATTTAATTCCACGCCCCATGGCACATTCCGAGTCCGCCGCGGTGGGAAGATGGCCAATCCAAGTTGGACCAATCCACGCACTGGTGAACGCTTCGGCGCAGACGATCCACTCAACCCTATTGGTGAATATTGGATCGGTCTCGATGGCATTGATGCCAACAACCTGCAGGAGCGGGGCTTTGGCATTCACGGAACCATTGAGCCAGACTCCATTGGTCGTGATGAATCGATGGGCTGTGTACGTCTGGGAGATGCGGATATCGCGCTGGTCTACGAGTTGTTGACCGAAGGCAACAGCATTGTGCTTGTGCGCGAGCAGTGAGCGCGTCGTTTAGCCGCAGACAACCTGGTCAACAAGCCAGTCATGATCGCTGCGAGGCACGGCATCGATGTATTGGCACGCAAAGCAGACACCGATGGTGACACAGTCTTGTGGGAGTGTGGCCAGATAGCGATCGTAGAACCCAGCGCCTCGGCCAAGCCGACCGCCGTTGGCATCAAAGGCCAGACCTGGCACCAACACACCGATGAGTTCTTGTGGGTCGACGATCTGCACCTCGCGCGGTTCGAGAATGCCATGAGCGTCAGCAGTGAATTCATGGTCATTCAGTGATGTCACTTCAGCGGCTTGCATGCGCCGCGTTGACCACTCGCTGACCGGTACGGCCAGTCGTCCGCCTTGTTCGATCCAGTGGGTCAGCGCGCCGCGCAGGTCAATCTCGTCTGGAAGCGGGAGAAAGGCGAGTAGAACCCCTCGGCGACGACAAAGATCATCAAGCAGTCCATCTGCAGCCCACAATGTGTCTGTGAGCGCGGATGCCGCAGCAGCGCGCTGCGCTGCAGACAGCGTGGCGACCGCGTCTTTCATCTGCTGACGCACCTGCGACTTATCCATCGTCGGATGCTCGATCCTGACGCTGCCGAATCGTGGCTTCAAATCCAGCATCGCCTGGCGTGTAATACACCGGCGGTTCGCTTCCAGGATTAATGTTGTTCATGGCCGCCGCGGCCTTTGGATCATCATGCGCGTAGATGTAATCTGCCCCATAGCCGAGCTCTTTGGCCCCGCGGGTGTGCCCACTGCGTAGGTGCAGCGGCACCTCGATACCGGGCAAGGCGCGCACGGCTGCGCGGGCGTCCCAGATGGCTCGGGCAGCAGCATTGGATTTCGGGCACGTTGCCAAATACAGCACCAGATTGGAGAGTGTCAGTTCCGCTTCGGGCAGTCCGATGCGTTCCACGATCTGCCACGCTGATGCAGCCAGTTGCAGGGCTTGCGGTGATGCCAGCCCGACATCTTCACTGGCCAGAATCGCCAGGCGCCTGCAGATAAAGCGTGGGTCTTCGCCGGCCTCCAGCATCACCGCGAGCCAGTGGATGGCAGCGTCGGCATCACTGGCGCGAATACATTTGATCAGTGCACTGGCAGTGTCGTAATGCTCATCGCCCTGCCGGTCAAAGCGGCGGCCACGTGGGCCGATTGCTTCTTTGGCAACCACTTCATCAATTGGGGAAGAAAGGTCCTGCTGAAGATAGGAAGCGACTTCTAGTGCGGACAGCGCGCGGCGGGCATCACCTTCGCAGCCATCGGCGATGACCTCGATGGCTGTCTCTGAGATTTCCACACCAGAGAGCACCTCATCCTCATGAGCAGCGCGTTGCAGGAGTGTCGTAATCGCGGCTGGCTCAAGCGGCTGCAGTTGCAGCAGCGTGGATCGACTGATCAGGGCGTCGTTGACGGTGTAGTAGGGGTTCTCAGTGGTGGCGCCGATGAGTGTCACGATGCCTCGTTCCACATCACCGAGCAGCACATCTTGCTGACTTTTGCTGAAGCGGTGGATTTCGTCCAGAAAGAGCACGGTCGCTAGACCACCAGCACCAATGCGATCACGCGAGGTCTGAATGACCTGGCGGATGTCTTTGACCCCAATGGTGGCCGCATTGGCGGCAGTGAATGGTTGCCCGGTTTCAGCAGCAACGACCTCGGCAAGGGTGGTCTTGCCGGTGCCAGGGGGTCCCCACAGGATCAATGATCGAAGCGATCCCCCTGCAAGCATGCGAGGCAGCATCCCATCTAGTCCGGTGAGGTGGTCCTGGCCGGCGACATCGGCGAGCCGTCGAGGCCGCATGCGATCGGCCAAGGGCCGAACGGCGTCAAGACGGGTCTGAACCTCTTGCGACCACAAGTGCATCTGAGCAGCCTACCGGCGGTCGGCTTGGGGTGGGCGCAGGGATACAATGACCCCATGTGCGGAATTGTCGCCTATATCGGATCCGAGCAAGCACGTCCGGTACTGCTCGAGGGACTCAAGCGGTTGGAGTATCGGGGATACGATTCGGCCGGCATGGCCATGCTCAATGATGGGCTCCATGTGGCCCGGACTGTTGGGCGTGTGCGTGTGCTCGAGCAAAAAGTCGATGGTGATGATCACTTCAACGGCACGCTGGGCATAGCACATACTCGATGGGCGACGCACGGTGGTGTGACTGAAGCCAATGCGCACCCGCATCGAGATGACGCCACGAGTGGGCATGGCATCGTACTGGTGCACAATGGCATCATCGAAAACTACTCTGCGCTTCGGACCTTCTTGCTCAACAAAGGGCATGTCTTTGAGTCGGAAACCGATACTGAAGTCCTGACCCATTTGATTGGCGAGTTGTATGAAGGCGACTTGAATGCCGCAGTGCGTTCTGCGCTGCACGAAGTCGACGGGGCGTATGCGATTGCGGTCATGTGTGAAAAAGAGCCCGGTGTGCTGATCGCAGCGCGTCGAGGTTCGCCACTGCTCGTGGGTGTTGGTGAGCACGGGTACATCGTGGCCTCTGATGCGCAAGCGATCGTCGGCCATACCAGTCGGGTTGCAGACCTTGACGAAGAGGTGGTGGCTCGCATTACCCATGATTCTTTCCACACCGCGGATCTTGACAACGTGGAAGTCACGCCCCAACTCCGGGAGTTGGAAGTCACGCTCGATGAGATTGAACTCGGTGATCATGAGCATTACATGCTCAAGGAAATCTACGAGCAGCCGCAGTCGATTCGTCGATGCCTTCGGGGGCGTGTCAATGCCCGTGACGGCGAGATCGTGCTTGGTGGATTAGCTGATCACGCACGTGAACTTGTTCGCAGTCGCCGGATCGTTTTTCTTGGACAAGGCACCGCTTTGTACGCGGGCATGCTCGGGGAATACCTCGTAGAGGATCTCGCGCAGATTCCGGCAGAAGCAGATTTTGCCAGTGAGTTTCGCTACCGCAATCCAATCATTGAAGATGGCACGGTCGTTGTGGCCGTCAGCCAGTCTGGTGAAACAGCGGACACATTGGCGGGCATTCGTGAGGCGAGCGATCGCGGCGCACTGACGCTTGGCATGGTCAATGTCGTTGGTTCATCCATTCCCCGCATGACTGGTGCAGGGGTGTACCTGCGGGTCGGCCCCGAGGTGGGCGTGGCTTCGACCAAAGCTTTCCTTGGTCAGGTCACGGTTGCAACGATGTTTGCCCTGTATTTGGGTCGCCGTCGTCATCTTTCTGACACGCAAACCACAGATCTGCTTCGTGAACTCGAGGCGATCCCAGACAAACTCGATCAGGTACTGACGCAGGATTCCAATATTCGCGAAGTCGCCAAGCGCTGCGGGCACCGCGACAACTGGTTGTTCCTTGGGCGGGGGTATAACTATCCCGTCGCGCTCGAGGGAGCGCTCAAGCTCAAGGAGTTGTCATACATCCATGCCGAAGGGATGCCAGCGGCCGAGATGAAGCACGGCCCGATTGCTTTGATCGATGAAGGCATGCCGGTGGTGGTGATTGCGACGCGGAATAGTCAGTACCGAAAAGTACTTTCCAATATTGAGGAAGTGCGTTCTCGTGGTGGCTACGTCATTGCCGTGGCCACCGAAGGGGACGATGAGATCGTCAACTTGGTGGATGACGTCTTCTTTGTTCCTGATGCGCCTGAGCCATTGCAGCCTCTGCTGACCATCGTTCCACTGCAACTGCTTGCCTATCACGCAGCGCTGCTGCGTGGACACGATGTCGACAAGCCGCGCAATCTGGCTAAGAGTGTGACAGTGGAGTGACGGCAGCCGCGACGCATTGGCGGATCGGTCCTGATCGTGTGCTCGATCTGACAGCACCGCAGGTCATGGGCATTTTGAATGTGACGCCTGATTCCTTCAGTGATGGGGGTCGCTATCAGGTGCTGGATGCTGCGATGCGCCATGTCGACGCCATGGTGGCTGCTGGGGCGTCCATCATTGATGTTGGTGGTGAGTCAACTCGCCCCGGGGCGCCGCGGATTGAGGTCGCCGAGCAGATCGAGCGCGTGATGCCCGTCGTGCATGCCATTGTGGCGCAGCATGAGGTGCCCGTTTCAATCGATACCACGCGCGCTGCCGTAGCGCAGGCAGCGCTTGAGGCTGGCGCTTCTATCATCAATGATGTGGCAGCGGGTCAAGAGGACAGCGACATGTTGTCTCTGGCGGCCAGGTATGAATGTGGGCTGGTGCTGATGCATCGCCGTCACGCGCCCGATACAGACACATGGAGTCATGAGTGGGTATCACCTCCGGCCTATGACGGTGACGTGGTGACCTCGGTGCATGACTGGCTCATGGCTCGAGTCCAAGCGGCAACCGAAGCTGGTGTGGCTGATGATGCCATTTGCATCGATCCTGGCTTGGGCTTTGGGAAGGATGTGCCTCAGAATTGGGAGTTGATCGTCCGCAGCGAGGTCCTGGTTGGCACTGGCCTACCCGTTCTGGCGGCCAGCAGCCGCAAGTCCTTCATTGGCGCTGTGACTGGTCAGGCTACGCCCGCGGAGCGTTTATCCGGCTCGCTTGCGGTTACTGCGGTGCAGGCAGCTGCCGGGATTCGGCTGTTTCGGGTTCATGATGTCGCTGAGCACTGCCAAGCACTTCAGCAGTGGCAGAACTCCTAGCGAGGCCTCGAGGGCGAGTATGTCCCTTGGCGGGGCACTCTGGTGGGGGTCAGGCTTGTACTGGGCGTGCGTGTTGGATGGCGGGGGCGGGGGCCATGGCGACCACGCGGCGCAGGCCGCTGCCAGTACCGAGCCCTTGCTCGCCGGCGGTCCAAGCGGGGGTCACACCTGCAGCGACGCGTGTGAGGGTGAGGGCCAGCGTGAGCAGGGGCAGGATGGTGCGAATGTGGGTCACGCAGGGTCTCCTCGGGTCGGGTCTGGATGACCCGCTTCATCTCCCTCTATGTCTTTGGTTGCGCCGCATGAACCGATTTATCGGTAGAGCCTCAAAAAATCAGGGGCTGATATCATGGCCTCCTCGATCGACCTTTCTTTCAACCCTTTTTGGCACCAAGGAGTTCAATGCATGGCCAGTGAAGCCGTTTTGACGTTCAGCGATGACACATGGGAGCAGGATGTGCTGCAGAGCGATGTGCCTGTGCTCGTCGATTTCTGGGCCGAGTGGTGCCAGCCTTGCAAGATGCTTGGGCCAACGATTGATGAACTGGCTGCGGACTACGGCGAGCGGGCCAAGATTGGCAAGATGAACATCGATGACCATCGCCAGGTAGCGGCGCAACTCGGTGTGCAGTCGATTCCGACGGTGATGATTTTCAAGGGCGGCGAGATGGTTAAGAACATGGTTGGCATCAATCCCAAGCAGGCTTATGCCGCAGCCATTGACGAGGCAATGTGAGTTGATCGGTGGGTTGGACCCCACCGGGGTGCTCGTTATGATGTTCGATCCTCGGTGGTGACCGGGGGACAATTTGATCTTGAGGGGCCGTAGCTCAGTTGGGAGAGCGCCTGCATGGCATGCAGGAGGTCGTCGGTTCAAGCCCGATCGGCTCCATTCTGTTTCCGTCACCGGAAGCACTTAAAAGTCCATCTGTTGCAACGGGTACGCCGTGCGTTGCAAGCACGTCGGGCACCTGGACATCATCAGCAATTCAAATCGCAGGCCGCTAGAGGGCGCAGGTATCGCCCCAGTCCGCAATCAGCGCCTCAATGTCCAGCATGTCGACGACGAAATCTCCGTTGAGATCCGCCACTTGCAACTCGGTGCACGCTTCACATGATTCGCCATACCGCTCAAGCACGGTCAGCAAGTCGTGCACGCCGATGCGACCATCTGGAATTGGATCGCAGATCGTCATGATGCACGTGTCACCTTCATTGCTCCAATTGCCCCAAATCTGACGCCAAGAAGGTCTGTTTCCGCAGATCTCTACACGAGCCAGAGAGGGAATTAGGTCTTCTTGTGTAAAGCTGACTGCTCCGGCGCCGTAAAATTCTTCACCTCCATTGTTTGCTAGGAATGTCGTATCCGAGATATCAACCGAATGCGCATTGTCAACAGTAAGTCCACCTCCCCCGCCCTCAGTGGCATTGCCTTGAAATTGACAGCCAGAAATCGTAGCCCTCACGCGGCCTAGATAAAGGCCACCGGCAAAGTCACCTTGGTTTCCCAGAAATTCACAGTTGTTTACCTCAACCGGCGTGTCACCATCACCCTCCAAATTGCCTGTTAGAGCCATACCCCCAGCGGTAGCTCCCGCTGTATTCCCATCAAACACACAATCTACAAATGTGCCAGATGTCTCGAGGAGGCATCGAAGCATGCAACCAGCCGAGTTGTTGTTTCGAAACTCCGTGGAAGAGCACTCGACGTCCCCATGGCAGGTCACGAGGCCAGTCCACAAACTCGATTTCGTGGATGCGTTCGAAGTAAAGCTGCAATGGCTGAGTGCCAGGTTTGCGGGGCCGTTGGGAGTCACGCCATCGACATAGATGACATCTCCGTTTCCATGCGGGCCATCGATTGGTTGGTGGTTCGTGAAGTCGCAATGCCTACAGGTCACGTTTGAATCGCGTGCGTCAATCCCAGCCGACCCATAGTTGGCTACGTTTGCGGACATCGAACAACCTTCTAGCACCAAATCGACATCGTCACAATAAATGGCGCCAGAAGACCACCAGCCGCCCGTTGCAGAATTGGACACGATGTCACAGCCATACAACTCTACTTGTGCAGACGAAGCGAGCATGGCGGCGCCATCCTCATTTTCAAATCCACCTGTATCGGGTGTCTGGCAGTGTGTGATCGTGAAACCAACCATGAAGAGCCCGTCCGAATCCTCCTCGATGACAATTCCTCTTCGAAGGTTCTGCCCATCAATGATGGTTTGGTCAGCATCCCCGGTGGCGAGCAAAACAACATACTTATCGCTGAGTGTGATTACGGCATCGGCATTTGACGTATAGGTGCCTGGATACACATAAATGGTGTCAACGTCTGCAGCCGCATCGACCGCTTCTTGAATTGTGACAAAGTCCGCATTTGGATTGTCCACAAGATCATCATCCACATGCCATTCGCCTCCAGCTGCCACAGAACAGCAGGTCAAGCCAACCACCCACCCAAGCTTTGTGTGCATGCTCATTTCTCCAAATGCTGATTCGCGAAAGAGGATCGCCTATTCCCAACTAGTGTCGGTCATGGACCATTGTGTGTGAGAACACGTCAATTGACAAGGAATGAAGAAGAAAGATATGGCCTCAGTGGAAGCAGCCGTGCTCTCAGGCCATGCTGCGGCGCGGGGGCTGTGGGGCACCTGGACATCATCAGCAATGTAAATCGCAGGCCACTAGAGGGCGCAGGTATCGCCCCAGTCCGCAATCAGCGCCTCAATGTCCAGCATGTCGACGACGGAATCTCCGTTGAGATCCGCCACTTGCAACTCGGTGCACGCTTCACATGATTCGCCATACCGCTCAAGCACGGTCAGCAAGTCGTGCACGCCGATGCGACCATCTGGAATTGGATCGCAGATCGTCATGATGCACGTGTCACCTTCATTGCTCCAATTGCCCCAAATCTGACGCCAAGAAGGTCTGTT
>JAKVBT010000079.1 GCA_022446905.1 Phycisphaerales bacterium | reverse complement strand
ATGGCTTGGGCATTGCCACAATGGAAGGGGTTGAGTCCAAGCGTTCCAACTCCTCGCGTGTACACCAAACGCACATATCCATCGGTGATGCCATTTGCTTCGACGGTTTGTCGCACGCCCGCTTCAATCTCCTCGAGTGAGTAGGGCGGTTGCAGGTGCAGCAGTGCAGCAGATTCATTCATGCGTTCAAGGTGAGTGCGCAATTTGAATATCCGGCCGTCATAGACGCGGATGCCTTCAAAGCAACCATCTCCATAGAGCAGTCCATGATCCATCACACTGATGGCAGCTTCTTCAGCGGGGACCAATTCCCCATTGATCCAGATATGGCCCGAAATCGGGACAGCTGGTCGGTTCGGGGCGATGGAAGTCATGGACGAATGTTCGGACATGGGCACTCCTTGGACCACACAGGGTACCAGCCCGCAGGGGTGCTGGGGCGGGGGAATACGCATCTCTCAGGCTCAACCCGTGACCTGTTGCTCTATCATCACCACTTCGATGACGCTGCCCACCCAACCTGATGGCGCTCACACAGATCCCTGTTTTCAAGCGGATCTAGTGGCCGGTGAGATTCGACTCACGCCGGAGCAGGCGCTGCAGATCTACAACGAGATGCCGCTCTTAGAACTCGGTCGTTTGGCTGATGCGCGTGCTCGTCATTTGCATGGCGATCACATACGCACCTATGTCATCGATCGCAATATCAACTACACCAATGTGTGTACTGCCAAGTGCACCTTCTGCGCTTTCCGCCGCGATCTTGATGATGAGGACGCTTATACCCTCGAGAATAGTGAGATCATCGAGAAGATCGACGAGTTGGTCGAGATCGGCGGGACACAGATACTGATGCAGGGTGGCATGAACCCTGAGCTTCCCATCGAGTGGTATGAGCAGTTACTTGGGGAAATCGCCTCTGCCCATCCCGATGTCCACGTGCATGCCTTTAGCCCACCAGAAGTGGTGGAGTTCGTGAACTTCTTTGATCCTCCAGGGGCAGACTTTCGCGCCAAGACCAAGTGGGTGTTGGAGCGACTTCAGGCCGCAGGGCTCAAATCCATTCCCGGTGGCGGTGGTGAGATCTTCGCTCCGGCTGTGCGTCAAAAGATTGGGCTCGGCAAGTGCGATGCCGAGGTCTGGCTGACGGTCATGCATGTGGCGCACGAGTTGGGCATGAATACGTCGGCCACGATGATGTTCGGTCATATCGAGGGCATTGCGGATCGCATTCACCACATGGACCTGGTGCGGCAGTGGCAGGATCGTGCGCTTGGTGATTTTGGCAAAGACGGTGGTGGTCGCTACATGGCGTTCATTTCATGGCCATTCCAGCGTGAGAACACGCCGCTGGGTCGAGTCCCTGATTGGGGTGAGGGCAAGGGCGATGACTTGGCTGATCCATTCCCCGGTGATGTGGTGGCCCGTCTTGATGGCGCAGGCGAGAAGTCAAGCCATCCTGAGTTTGGTCGTCGCTTGCGTTGTTCGGGCGCCAGCGATTACCTCCGTAC
>JAKVBT010000078.1 GCA_022446905.1 Phycisphaerales bacterium | reverse complement strand
GTCCTGGTAGCGTTGGCGGAGGCCTTCGGCAGGCAGCTCGATTGCGAGCTGGAGTCGCAGCTGCTGCTGGCGTACGGTCGCGTCACGCGCCACGTCGCGGACGCCTTTACCTCTAACAACCAGTTGCGAGGGGCAAGGCGGCTACGGAAGAAACCGCCTCGGGCGCAGCTCGCAGCGCAGCAAGCCGCGCAGGCTGTTGCCGGGTCCATGCAGCCCTCGCACCGCGCTGGCTCTCCATTGGCACTGCGCGTGCCGCGGGGACCGCCAGTGGTGTCGGGCAGGGTGCCGTGGACCTTACCCCAGCCAGCGTTGCTGCCGCCCGGGCTGCGTACGGGGCGTGCACCAGGTCGGTGCGCTTCGGTGGACTTGGTGCCGCACGTGGTATCTCCATGCTCGGGGCTACCGTACTTCGATGCTCGCCCGGCTGCGGACATGGGCGAGCCGCGCGAGGGGCCGTTTCTCTTTGGCACCAGCAACCGCGCCACCTGGCGGCCCCTTCGCGATGGCATGAACGCTCTGGAGCCACAGTGGGTGTCTCTGTCGAACCCGCCGAGCTCTTACGCGCGGTCGCATTCCGCTTGCCCTCGCGTCGGACCATGGGGCGGATCGACGGCGGTGCACGACGAGCCCTTTGTCTATACACCGTGCGCCTTTGAGGAGGCCGGAGGAGGCGTCGCTAGCGTCCAGGCGCCGGAGTCGTCCTTGCCCGCAGAGGCGCGGTTGCCCAGCGATCTGTTCCGCGACGACGACAGTGAGTACGTAGTGCAGGGCGACGGGCGGTGCGACTTTCCAGGCGACTTTCCCTGGGGCACGCCGGGCAAAGCTCCAGCAGGGTTCGGCTTGCAGGTCGGAGCTAGTTCCTCGTCGACTGAGGTGGCGCACGAATACCAGCTTTTCCAATGACTCTGAGGGCTTGTCCCAATATGATTCCAAGTGCCTCTTCTTAGTGTACAGCCGGAGTGTGAGGCCTTCATTCAGTTGCTTCTCTGCAGTCTCGAGCGCAGTTCGAGCACCATTTATTTTTTCAGTGGACCCGCGCGCTGTTGGAGTAACATGATGTGCTTGCTTTGGAAAAATTGTATCTTTTATTGTACAATCGTTGGCCGAAAGTCATCTTTTATTGTACAATCGTTGGCCGAAAGTCTTTGATGCCATATATCTCGCCGATCGCTTGGAAACGTCTAGGTATATGACACAAGCGGCCTAACGATGGATACCATATATATCTGTCCTATCAGGTTGGGGTGGTTCATCGGTTAGGCCCCCCTCCCCCCAACCTCCCACCTCTTTTCCCTCAGTTTTAGACCCGCAGCGTGTCTCATAACGATCCAACTTTAGCGAGTGGCGATTCTCCCCCCCCTCCCCGCCGAATTATGTTTTGCATGATTGCCCCGAATTATGTTTCCATGACCCCCTTCCGCCTCCCCATTAGGGTAGTTGACCCCCTCTTTCTGACTATGACACGCCATCAGCCCAGCGTTTTCCCAGGGGATAGGGTAAGCACTTCCTGGTGTG
>JAKVBT010000077.1 GCA_022446905.1 Phycisphaerales bacterium | reverse complement strand
GTAATCTCTGAGCTCGGGCACCCACCTAGTAATGCGATCCATGGCGGCGTCATACACTACGGGCGAATATGCTTTAAGTGAGCGGGCGATCGACCGTATGCTAATCTTGCCAAGCGTCTTCAAGCGCGTCTCGCTACAAAGCAAGCAACTTGTACCTCTTACTCTTGTCGCGACCGCTTTTCCTCCACGCACACGGGTGCTGAAACTGCATTCCACGTGCACCCCATCGATCTCACACCCCTGGCACGAAGCCCTGCTGCCGCCGCCCTCCCGCTGGCCCCCAAACAGAGCCGGACCTTAGCCTTGGCCGCTGCTCGTTTGTGCTTAACCTTGGCCTTGGCCGCTGCTCGTTCGAAGTAATCTCTGAGCTCGGGCACCCACCTAGTAATGCGATCCATGGCGGCGTCATACACTACGGGCGAATATGCTTTAAATGAGCGGGCGATCGACCGTATGCTAATCTTGCCAAGCGTCTTCAAGCGCGTCTCGCTACAAAGCAAGCAACTTGTACCTCTTACTCTTATCACGACCGCTTTTCCTCCGCACACACGGGTACTGAAACTGCATTCCACGTGCACCCCATCGATCTCACAACCCTGGCACAAGACCCTGCTGCCGCCGCCCTCCCGCTGGGCCCTGCGGCACGCCTCGTCCTGGCACTTGCGCTTGCAGACGAAGCTCGGTGGCGCTGAAGTGCTACGCCGCAAGGCTTTGGCAGATGCCCATTGCTCCTCGCGCTGCGGTTTGTCGGCAGCTACGCGCTTCTCCATGCTCGCTGCCGGCTTGTGTTGGACCTCAACCTTGGCCATTGCTCGTTCAAAGTGGTCTTTGAGCCCAGGCACCCACCTAGTGATGCGATCCATGGCCGCGTCATACACTGCGGGGTGCTCCTCTCGCCAAGCACAGTATGCTTTAAGCGAACGGACGAGGCACGCTATGCTCTTCTTGCCAAGCGTGTTCACGCGCGTCTCGCTGCAAAGCACGCAACTTGTATGTGGATATGATTTCGCTTTTCCTCCAGGCACACGGCTACTGAAGCTACATTCCACATGCACCCCATCGATCTCACAGCCCCGACACCAGATCTGAAACTTCCTCTGCTTCGGCACTCTTGGCCCGCAAAACTGGCGCAGCTGCTCTTGTGCCTCTGGTGGGAGCGCGTTTGTGCCTTCTATGGCATCGTATGGACCAAGCCCGCCATCTATGCACCCAGGGCAATAGTACTGGCGATGTGTCCGGTCACGTGAGATGCTGTATACACGAAGGTTCCCTTTTCCAAAGGCCGTTTTGCAAGCAGCAGCGTGGCAGCGTGGCAGCAAGGTTCGCAAGCCATAGCGCAGTCTGTGTGACTTGGTATCCGCTATCCATTTGGTGGTAGGAATATTACCGTCTAGCAGCTGCTGCTGCTGCTGCTGCTGCTGCTGCTGCTGCTGCTTTGGCAACCGAGGCCACGATACCTGCGTGGGCACCCTGGCTGGCGCCTCCTCCACCGCCTGTTCAATAGTACGTTTCCTGTGCCACGCAGAATTGTTCACCAACGCATTCAACTCTTCCATCTCTGCC
>JAKVBT010000076.1 GCA_022446905.1 Phycisphaerales bacterium | reverse complement strand
GAAAATTCATACTTTATATAAAATAATTCATACTTTAAAAGTATGAATTTCAAAATTATAATTTAATACTTTGAAAAATTTTCAAAATTATATTTTCATACTTTAAAAATTCATACTTATTAGTATGAATTTTAAAGTATGAATTAAATCGGCGACAGATGAACCTTATATAGATAAATTCTTGCCTAGATTTATAACATCCACGGTGGCCGAGCGGTCTAAGGCACCAGTCTACAACGCAGAGGGTTGTGGGTTCTAATCCCAGTGGGGGCGGAGGAGGAGTTGAGGTTGAGAGGAGGTTTGGGGGTGGAGGAGGTTGGGAGGGGGGTTCCGGGGGGGTCGGGGGGTTCAGGGGAGGTCTATTTTTTTTTGAAAAAAAATGACATAGATGGCGCTGCAGGTAATTTTTTTTCATACTTTATAGTATGAATTACTAGTATGAATTTGATGAATAACAATTCATAGTAGCAATTCATACTTCATAGTATGAATTTGAAGTGGGTGTTTTGTAGTCATCATTCATATCTATAATTAATACTTGGAAGTATGAATTACTAGTATGAATTACCTACATCTACATACATCTACTACATCTGCATGAATAATTCATACTAGAAATTCATACTTTTTAGTATGAATTTAAGGCGGGAAAAAAACATTAAGCTAGGTGCCGTTTTGCTCTCATACTTCTTACTTCATACTTCAAATTCATACTTTTTTTTCAAGAAGTATGAATTCAAAATTACCCTTTGGGTTTTCGACTTTTTTCCTGCAAAGATGAAAACAAATGGAACACAAAGAAGCATGCAATGTACAACTTAGTATATATCTGGATTTTAAAAAGGCAGTCAGAAGGATATTTTAACTATTGTTAATCAAAATCATTAAACATCATAAGTATATTTTACATAAGCCATCTCTGCACAGTGCTCTCTATAAATGAGGAAAAACTTCAAAAAATATCCAGATTCCACAAATTGCACTTTTTCCAGATTTTAGATGTCGATTTGTTTTCAGGTCTGGTTATGAATTTTAAATAATAATATGTTTTGGGCAATCACAATGACGGTGGCTGTAATAGGAAATGCTAGTAAATGTGATTGAAATACATACTAGGTAGTACTAAAAATCAATCTCATTCATTATTCCATTCTGATTTATAAAAGGTGTAAACTTCATCCAATTCGCACTTTTCGACTTTTTTCCTGCAAAGAACAATTTCTCATCCTGTTACGGATAAGGTCTCCTAAAGGAGAATAGCAAAGCTTACATTACTTGGCAATAGTGGGCAAAAATGCAGAAAAAAGTGCAATTTAGCGAAGTCGCCCTGTTTGCCTCAAAAGATAAAATCAACATTTTTTGAAATTTCTTCGAATGGAAAAGTCCTGTGGAGCCAAGAAAAAATTTCAACAAACATAACTATTAACCTTTGAGGTATGCAACCATGCATACACACATTATTTATTGCACCTTTTTCTACATACTTTTAGCCCAACGAGATAGATACGAACATAAGGATACAACAGCAACAAAATACAAACAGCACAAGTTAAGAAAGGCTGTAAAATTGAATCA
>JAKVBT010000075.1 GCA_022446905.1 Phycisphaerales bacterium | reverse complement strand
CAGTCGACTATCAACACCGAGATCATCTCATCTGTATTTCAAGTAAATGCAACAATCAGTTACGACAACCATATGACGAAGCCATTCGTAACCTATGAGCCCAAATCTTCACTACCAAATTATTCCAAGAATCAAGAAACAACTGCATAGAAGAACATGCAAATACCAAATCAGGACACTGACTCAATGAATACACAAGCACCATCAAAATACACAACAAAGGCAACAGGATTTCATAAGCTCTTAAAGGAAGGAACCCAGGAACTCCATGACCAAGCTGAGTCAGGAGATTTCCAGACCCGAATGATAAGTGGCGACATCATCAGAGCAGAATTTGGTCAGTTTCTTGGCCAAATGCGATTGGTGCACGAAGTCCTTGACCCTGCATTAAGCCATGCTGCAGAGCAGGATCAACGGGTAACTCAAATATTTGATGAAAGCCATCTCCGATTGCCTCGTATTGAAGCTGATCTTGCTGATCTAGATATCTCCATGGAACAGCAGCCGCTGCCTGCCACTCAAACCTTTATTGACTTTATCCAAAGTACCGCGACCGCTTCCCCTGTTTCGCTTATTGGTGCTCTCTATGTCAAAGAGGGTGCTACAAATGGAAATAAGTTTGTCGCTAAACGGCTTCGTGAATCTCTCAATCTCAAAGAGGGTGAGGCCATGCGGTATCACGATCCTCATGGGAAGGATCAGCGACGTAAATGGAACAGATTCAAAGAACTACTCAATGAGCTTGGCTTATCGAGCGATGAAGAAGTTGCCTGCGTAAAGGTCGCCCAGGAGACCTTTAGAATGGTCATGAACATTTCGCGAGAGATATCACAGTCAAACACCGTGGTCTCCTAAGCCATTCGAACAACCTACTGCACGACCGTATGGACGAGGTGCTATGTACTTCATATATACGCCTTTGTATACTTCATGCATGCAATATTTGATCTCATCACAAAATAGATTTTTGTGGTTCGTACTACTTTGTGCTACTGCGATCCCGCCCGCCACAACACCTATTGATGAATGGACCGGATGGACCATGTACTCACTCGCTGGCGCCATTGTGTCTACAACTTTCTTGCTTGTCACGTTCTTGCGACGCGGACCATCGAAGAAAGATGAGTCATAAAACGCAGAGCGCTGACTAGTCACAGTGTAGATCTACCAACAGGCTCAAACACATCTCCTAGGAACCAGCAGATGCTTCACTGCATCGAAAAAGGTGTAACACATGACAAGTCAAGCCAAACCAAACCCAAAGGTATCGGTCATTGGCCTTGGCTCAATGGGCTCTGGCATCGCACACACATTGATCAAAGCAGGATGTGAAGTATCAGTATGGAATCGATCTCGACCAAAGATCGATGCACTTGTCGCCAGTGGAGCCATTGCTTGCGAAGATGCAGAAGATGCGATCAAAGCAAACACGCATGTCATTGTTTGCCTCACCGACTACCACGCATGGAAGCAATTGATCGAAGCGCATGCTTTGCAGAATCACTTTCAAGGAAAGTGCATCATCCAACTGACGACTGGAACAATCGATGAAGTGCAGTGGCACGCATCATTTGTTCACGAGCATCATGGCCGT
>JAKVBT010000074.1 GCA_022446905.1 Phycisphaerales bacterium | reverse complement strand
ATCTTCTTCATCTGAAAAAACATATTCCTATAATTTTGTAAAAAAAAAACTTATCCAAATTCCCAGCAATACGTATTGAAAACAAAACAAAATGCAGATAGGAAATACCAATATAGTTATGTTTTTTTGGACATTTTCTCCTTTACACAGAACAAATTCATGGACATCTTCCCTAATGTAAATTTAATCAAAAATCCAAATCACAAAATAACTTACCATCTTCATCAGGTTGCTCTTTTACAGCATTAATTAAAGAAATATTTTTCTCAAGCCAAGATGTTGCTAATAAAATATTTAAAAAATGTAAAGTACTTGTTTTAAAATGTAATTCTATTTTAGTCTTTTCTTATATATAGTTTTAAAATATAGTAGGTGTCTCAGCTACAAAGGAGCCTTAGTGCTGAGAAAATCCCAGCGGAGTTAGAGGTCTAGTCTAGAGGATTACCTAATGTATATCCCTCAGTGGTACACATGGCCAGGACTGCCTGGGTACCAAATGAGTCAACTTGGTCAAAAAAATTATACATTTATCAGATACAATTAGTTGTCTTTGAAATATTTAAAATCGCCCAAGAAACAAAAAAGTTAGCTTCTAGGGTACCTAAATGGGCATCTCCCAGGGGTACCCTGTAGGTGCCCAGGGGTACCCAGGAGTGCCCAATGGGTCAACTTGGTCAAAAAGTACTATAAATTTACCAGATAAAGTAGTAGGCTTTGAAATTTTTATAATCGCCCAAGAAACAAAAAAGTTAGCTTCTAGGGTACCTAAATGGGCATCTCCCAGGAGTACCCTGTAGGTGCCCAGGGGTACCCAGGAGTGCCCAATGAGTCAACTTGGTCAAAAAATACTATAAATTTACCAGATAAAGTAGTAGGCTTTGAAATTTTTAAAATCGCCCAAGAAACAAAAAAGTTAGCATCTAGGGTACCTAAATGGGCATCCCCCAGGGGTACCCTGTAGGTGCCCAGGGGTGCCCAGGGGTACCTAGGGGTGTTAATCATGGGTCAGGTAGATAGAAAAAAAATATTCATTTTCAAATAGTCATTAAATTATGCATCAATTTTGATGTAAGACACTCAAATGTGTCCATTTTCATGTTCTCTCCCAGCTGGCAGCTACCATGGGCACTTTGCACCCCAGCCCAGGAGCCCAGGGTAGGCCCAGGGCCAAAATCACTTAACCACCATTAGATATACATCTCAGGAGGCCATGGTAAAAAAATTTTGAAAATCGGTCCGCACATCTCAGATATTACCTTAAATTATCATTTTCCGCTAAAATCTCAATTTTCTAAAAAATCGAATATAACGCCTCCAGCTAGGGAAATTCAACTTTTCAAAAACTCATGAAATTGAATATCCATCTTTAGCTATGATCAAATTCAACTCAAAAAATCATGAAATTGAATATCCACCTTCACCTATGGACCAATTTGACTTGAATCTAACCTCATTTAAACTCAGCTACGCCTCGCAGGCCCCTTCGGGGCCTGCTCGGCTCCGCTGGGATAAAATCCGAATAAAAGTGCTATTCATTATAGGAAATTGATTGATTATAGCTGCTTCGACGTGCATTCTCTAATTATTAATTATCGCATTATTTCTTAATTTATT
>JAKVBT010000073.1 GCA_022446905.1 Phycisphaerales bacterium | reverse complement strand
TACGGCTGCGAGTGATCCCAGCTGTCTAACCCATAGCCCTTTACAGCCGCCGGCCTTCAGGCCGGCGGCTGCCGTATTTGGCCTCACAGGCAGCTATGACTCACCCCCGCCATATCAAGCCCCTCAGGCCAATTGAGGCCCCCACAGATGGGTTTCACTGCGAGATCGACACTCCAACGGAACTATCCCACGAAATTCACGAATCCGTGTTGGGATCAGGTCTGATCCTATGTCAGTCTCATATTTCTATCGCTGGTATTGGGCCCCTAAGGGGCAAGAGGAGACAGTTTCATGCGTCATCATGTCACCGTGGGGACCACCTTGGCTGCGTTTGTCGGATGTAGTTCAATGGCCTTGGCCTCGATCCATGGCCTAGACCTCGGGCACATTCCACTTCCCGCTGTGGACATCATCGAACTGACTGGCCCAGACCACGCCTGGCTGGACACGGATGACGCGCGACGAAATGAACTCAACCTCACGCCACGCTTTGCCGTTGGCAACAGCGTTGCCATTTCACCAGCTGACCGCGGAACATGGGAGCACCTCCAAGACGGGCGCATGATGTGGCGACTACGTGTGCTTTCCCCCGGCGCCTATCACATCAACTTCGGCTTTGGAACATTCAATCTACCTGACTCTGCGGAACTGACCATCTACTCTGCTGATGGCCTCGATGTCATGAACACATTGACGTCGCTGGACAACCCCACAGCGAAGGAATACTGGACGCGTGTCATTCACAACGATGAAGTCGTCATCGAAGTATCCGTGGACCCATCGGACCGCCTCGCGCTTATGGACGGACTCGTCCTGACCTCAATCAACGAGGGCTACCGCGGGCTGGGCGCACCAGAAAATCGAACCCAAGGACGCGGCAATCACCGCGGGTCATCCGAGAGTTGCAACGTTGATGTCGTGTGCCCCCTTGGAGATGATTGGTGGAATGAAATTCCTGCTGCTGGCGTGTACACCATCAACGGCCAGTGGACCTGTTCGGGCACCATGCTCAACAACACCAATCAAGATGAAACGCCGTACTTCCTCACAGCCGAACACTGTGGCATCTCTAATGGAAACGATCAGTCAGTCGTGGTCTATTGGAATCACCAGAACAGTACCTGTCGGACAGGAAACTCCAGCGGAAACAATGGCAATGGGAACTACAACAGCTATACGTCCGGATCGACGTATCTCACAAGCAACAGCAACACTGACTTCTGTCTCATTCGACTGAATAATGACCCGAACCCGGCATGGGAGATCACCTTCGCAGGCTGGAACCGGACCAACTCCGGCGCTTCTGGCGGCGTCTGCATTCACCATCCCAACACGGCCGAAAAACGCATTTCCTCCGTGCAGCAGTCTTACAGCAATGGACAGTACTGGGGGATCAACTGGGACGAAGGCCGGACCTACTACGGCTCATCCGGCTCAGGCCTCTTCAATAGCAATCATCAAGTGATTGGTGCACTGTGTTGTGGAGGCTCGTTCTGTACCAATGACCAAGACGACTACTTCGGCAAGTCGCTTTTCCAATCCTGGTCCCAGATGAGCAGTTATCTCGATCCAGCTGGAACTGGCGCAAGTTCACTCAATACATTGAATCCGTACGATGGTGGTGGCAATGGTGGCGTGTGCTGCCTCAATGGCCAGTGCTACATCGTTGCTGAGCAGAGCTGCACCAATGCCGGTGGCGCTTGGCAACCCGAACAAACTTGTGGCTCGGTCAATTGTGCTAACCCCGA
>JAKVBT010000072.1 GCA_022446905.1 Phycisphaerales bacterium | reverse complement strand
GTCCCGGACCATTCCCAAACCCTTTTCAAGCACATCCTAATAATCTTCCAAACGAGTCCCAAACAATTCCCAAACGAACTCCCAAGCATCTGCGAAACAATGCCCAAACCACTCCCAAACAATTCCCAAACCACCTCAACACATTTCCCAAACAATGTACAAACAGTTCTCAAACGATTCCCGAACCATTCGCAAACACTTCCCGAGCAATTTCCAAACCGATCCCAAGCAATTACTAAGACATTCCCAAACAATTCCCAAACAACGTCCCAACAAGTTCCAGAGCAAATCCCAAGCAACTCCCAAACAATTCCCGAACAATTCCCGCACAAATCCCAGACAATTCCCAAACACGTCGCAAACAATTCCAAACCAATTCCCACAACAATTCACAAACAAGTCCAAGCAAGTCTCGAACAATTCCCAAATAATTCCCAAGCAATTCTCGAACATTGCCCAGATCATTCCCCAAACAAATCCCAAGCAATTTCCAAACCATTCCCAAGCACTTCCCCAACACTCCAAAATCCCAAATAATTATCACGCGAATCCCAAACGACTCTTCAGCTATTCCAACAGCCATTCCCAAGCCAAACTATTTCCAAACCAGACATCACACACCAGATAAAACACATCTCCTTCGACTTCACTTTAGACCCCCAAATCGATCCCAAATCGCTCCAAAATCGACCCAAAATCGACCCCAAATCGCTCCAAAATCCCTCCCAGATCGATCCAAGGGCGAGCCAAGCCGCCCAGAGTGAAATCCTATCGATTTTGGAGCTATTTTGGGACCCCCTTTGGGCACCCTTTGGGGAGCTTCTGGCACCATTTTGCGACCAAAAGGGTTCCTTTTCCAGTACCTATTTCTGGTACCGATTTTAGATACTTTTTGGACCTCTTTTGGGTACCCCTGGACAAGCAAAAGTAAGCATTCCGTGTGATACTGTCGTCGATTTCACGAAATCGGCCCTTCCTAAAAAAAACTCCAAAAAGGCCTCCAAAAGGTACCCTTTTTTGCTCCCTTTGGGCACCCTTTTCCCTCCAAGACCCTTCCAAAAGGGACCCCCAAAACAGCTTCGATTTTTGATCGATTTTCGACCCTCCTTGGGAGCCAAATCCCGGCGAAACCTGGATAGCGGGGAACCGGAAAGCACAATGTCAATATCACAAAGTGTAAACAAAATGCGAATATGAGACATGTCTCGTGCTGTTTTCTATGCTCTTTCGTGCTCCTAGTGGACTCGCTCCGCTTCGCTCCGCTCGCCATCTTGCGATGCACAGGAGCACGCCGAATCCCGCGCAAATTCGAAACAATTCCCCAAAAGCTCCCAATCTCAAACCATTCTCAAACTCAAACAGTTCCCGAACAAAACCCAACCATTTCCCAAGCAACTCCCAAACAATTCCACACCATTCCCAACCCATTCCCAAGCAATTCCCAAAAGAATCCCAAGCAATTCCCAAACAATTTCCGAATCATCCCCAAGCAATTCCCAGACAGATTCCCAAATAATTCCTGAAGAAATTCAGAACACGTCCCGAACTATTCCCAAACAATTCCCAAGTCACAACCAAACCAGCACCAATCAGTTTCTGAACGATTTTCGAACAATTGCCAACAATTCCCGGACCGCTCCCAAACAATTCCCAAGCGACTCTGAAATAATTCCATGAAGTCCCGGACCATTCCCAAACCCTTTTCAAGCACATCCTAATAATCTTCCAAACGAGTCCCAAACAATTCCCAAACGA
>JAKVBT010000071.1 GCA_022446905.1 Phycisphaerales bacterium | reverse complement strand
GGACCATATGGGCCCATATGGGACCATATGGGGCCATCTGGGACCATCTGGGCCCATCTGGGGCCATATGAGACCATCTGGGCCCATCTGAGGCCATATGGACCATATGGAACCATATGGGGCCATATGGCGTCCCGGGCCTGGGGCTTCCCGGGTGGTGATTGTGTCGCGTGGCCGAGGTCCGAATGGGAGAAGATTGAGACAGCCAGGAACGAAGTGCCGCTAGGCGGAATGGGCATCCTTGGTGCCACTGTGAAAAGACGGCTAATTGTGATAAGCTTCAATGGTGCCGTGGACCACACACACAGACTTGATAGACATGTACAGGCTCGATCTTTGTCGGTGTTGGGACAAGCCCTCGACCAAGACGCATTGAGCACCTGAGTAATCGGAATGCCAACCTACAATATGAACACAGTCCATGACAAGGCTGTACTTTGGATTCGGGGGCCATGTTCGGCTAGTGCCGCCATATGGGACCATATGGAGCCATATGGGACCATATGGAACATAATGGAACCATCTGGGACCATATGAAACCATATGGGAGCACATGGGACATCTGGGCCCATATGGGGTGGCGTTAGGGACAAGCCCGCGGCCCATGAGAGCTCCCAGACATGCCACACAGTCTACGAGTAACAAAAAACACTTCTCTGTTCGCATCTGATCACCCGATACCGTGCTCATAAACGTGCGATGATGACGTGTTTTCGACTCGAGCACTGTTTGACATAATGTGAGGGGTCCCCAAGCCCCGCCGTTCGACGTGTTCCAGGCCAATACCCTAGGTTGCCGAGACCACGTCCTAGTAGTTGCTATCGAGTCTCGACGTTCGAGCATCAGCGCTCGAGTCCACCGAACAAAAAACAAAAACTTACAGCGTCGCACTCCGACTGTACATATCGACAAGGAAACATTGCGAATCAGAGCACCCCGGTAAAGAATCATTTTGGGACAGCCCCTCAGATTCAGAGATGTACCCAAAAGCTGAAGCTTATTTGCCGCCCAATCGCCACGGCGTAGAATGCGCTCGTGCAATCAACAGGTTAGCGGCGGCTCCATGGCTCCGTGGTTATCGGGAGCGTCCCCAATCCTCTCAGCACGCGATGGTTCTTGTCTCAATAGTGATCTCGTGCTCGGTGATGCCTCTTTCGCCATCGACTTCAGCGGTGATGGTCTACCTGTTACAGCCGACGACGAGGCTGTAACCAACGGCATATCTAGCAAATGCAGGTCACTACTTGCCGGCACGCAGTCGCGTGGCGACACATCCGCAGATATTGGCCCTCGTAGTGGCGGCATCGCTGCCTTGCTTACTGGCTTAAGTGCTAATTGCATATATTGTGAAGATCCCATTGAGCTGCAGGGCTCTTGTCGCCGTCGCGACGGTCGTTCTTCTATGGGCCCACCTTGATGACATTCTCCTTCATTCCTCCGATCTGGCTGATGAGGTGATGGTGTTCTTGGTGTGAAACCCGTCGGAGTACGTGTCCCCGACGGCGCAATCGAGCCTGGTAGTCCGCCAATCGCCCGTGCAATCGAGCCTCGTAGTGTTCGTGGTGCTGGTCTCACGTTCTTCACACTTGATCCTGGATTCGGTGATACTGATGCTACTCGTGGTGTTGCTGCGGCTGCTCTCTCATACACTGGTGGTCGGCGTCTGCAAACGGCTAACCCCGTCCCAATGCCCGATACATTATTGGCACGCACCATCGCGTCACCAATGATTGCGATGACTGATTGGTCTCTGTCTCGAATAGCCCTGCATACAATGCGCACTGCT
>JAKVBT010000070.1 GCA_022446905.1 Phycisphaerales bacterium | reverse complement strand
CCCGCCCCCCGTCGGCCCCCCGGGGGGGGCGGCCCCCCTGCGCCCGGGGGGGAGGAAGGGGGAGGGGGGAGTGCCGAAACAACAAAATCTGAATGCCCCTTATCTAACAAGCCCTGTGCAGCGCAAACCCCCCTTCTACCTTTGGAATGTCGTGTTTGTCCTCTTCTTCGTCAGCCTTGTGACGGCAGTCGCATTCAAGTTGAAGCCGCAGGCTGGGAATGTATTGCACGATACAAGCCCGCGGTTTATCATAAGCAAGACGATCAAACGGTTTCCAGAGCAAGACCTTATATAATCAGAGAGTCGGAGGAAGCCATGATTGATTCCACGCCTCCAGCCAATGCCTGCTTGCAGCACTCATAAAGAGTGATGGCCTTGTAAACAAAGCAAAGTATTTGCTTCTTGATGGTGGATACACCACGTGTTGCCGACACGCCGATTCAGAGGAAGTCGCGGCCCTTTGGCTGCGACCCTTTGGCCCTTTGACCCACCTAACAAAAGGTAGCAATTGTCAACTGCTTCGCACTTCAACTGTACAGAGGAATCGTACTGGGACAAGCCCTCGGATTCATGATACCAATATCGATCACACCTTGGATTGTATTTTGCGTTTTCTTGTGCTGGCCGCGCAAGTTCGCGGATGGAGAACAGGGGCACGATCGGAAACTTGGTTCCAAAGTAATTGTTGGTAATTGTGGGACCAACACGATTTCAGAATTCGAAAGTAATGCTTTTCGTAGCTACTGCATCTTGGCACGAAATCCCCATTTCCTGAACCACGACCATTTTGCCATCCCTCAGGGGTCTACGGTAGTCAACCCCCGCCCCTCTGCCGCCGCAGAGGGTCTCTTGGCGTTCTCTTGGATCCCACAAAGCCCAGCCATACAAGAACAGATGGCCAAAGCTTTACAGGGCACGGCAAACAAGGCATTCGAAATTTGCACAGGGAACATCGAAGTTTGTCGGCCAATATCTACATCTTGGCACCAAATCCCCACTTCCCCGACCACAACCCCCCGCCACTCTGCCGCCGCAGAGGATTTCTTGACGTTCTCTTGGATCCCAGAAAAGCCCAGAGGCGGCGATGTACCACCGCATATGATGACGATGATGATGGTGATGATGATGATGTGGAATGTAGTACAGGTACGCCCTGCACTTTTCCTCCGGGCACACAGGTGCTGAAGCTACATTCCACGTGCACCCCATCGATCTCGCAGCCTTCACACTCCAGGCACAACCTTGGGTTGTAGCCCGCAGAATACCGTTTCTCTTCTTTGTTGTAGGAGAGATCTGGGTTTCTCGTCCGCAGCTTCTGCAATACACCATCACCACTCCGAGCTCGGAACGTGACCAGATTATTCCGCATAAACTCGCGTAACTGGTCGCTCGCTGGTGGCTTGTGCTTGACCTTATCCTCAAAGTGGTCTTTGAGCTCGGGCACCCACCTGGTGATGCGATCCATAGCAGCCTCATACACTGCGGGATGCTCCTGTTGCCAAGCGTAATATGCTTTAAGGGAACGAACGATTTGCGCAAAGCGCCCTCGCTTTTCAAGCGTCTCAAGCGTCTTCAAGCGCGGCTCGCTGCAAAACAAGCAAGCGAAACGACTCGCTGATCCACGTACAGGTAAGCCCTGCACTTTTCCTCCGGCCACACGGGTGCTGAAGCTACATTCCACGTGCACCCCATCGATCTCGCAGCCCCCGCACTCCAGGCACAACCTTGGGTTGTAACCCGCAGAATACTGTTTCTCTTCTTTGTTGTAGGAGAGATCTGGGTTTCTCGTCCGCAGCTTCTGCAATACACCATCACCACTCCGAGCT
>JAKVBT010000007.1 GCA_022446905.1 Phycisphaerales bacterium | reverse complement strand
ACTCATGGGCCAGCAGGCCGGGCGCTCGGCAACGACGGTGGACGAGTGGCGGGCGCAGCCGACGCTCCCTCACATCTTGCGCAGCCGCTTCCTTCGCGACCCGGCGTGGGCATGCCTGCCACGTCCATAATGTCAACATCACCGACCGTTCGGTGAAGAAGCGATCGTGCCTGCAGCATCGATGCCAGGCCAGGAGCTCTTCCAAAGTCTGGCGGTCGTTGTCTTTCGCTGTCGTGTGTCCCGGCGGATTCCCGTGACATATCTCTAGTCCTTGTATTTGCAATCTATGAAATGAAAGACGCCTCGCGGTTTGGCGAGGCGTCGGGAGAAAGTAGCTTGAAGGTGCTTGAAACTCAGATTCTCCAGATCAACCTTGCCATGGCCGCAATCCAACCGCGGCAGGTGGTATTGACCACACATGTCGCGTAGACAAAGACATTGGTCGTCGATGGTGAATGGTGGGACATGGAGGCAGCCCGAACACGAGCGTGGGGGATATGCCGCTCGAACCCGTTAGAATGGGTCTGACGACGGGCGAATTGATCCGTGTGTCCAAACATGAGCACCCAAGTATGCCCCCGACTTCAGGCTCAAGCCAGTCAAGGTCCAAAAATTACCAGCCTTTTTCTAGTGAGGATTCGTTTACCGCACTCGGCCTGGCAGGCCATCTTGTCGACTCGCTGACGAGTATGGGTTGCCAGCACCCGCGTGCCGTTCAGGCTCAGGTCATCCCTGCGGTGCTTGAAATGCGGGATGTGGTTGCATTGGCAGAGACTGGCAGCGGCAAGACGCTGGCATTTCTTGCTCCTGTCATTCAGCACATGCTCAACGATCGGCCGGCCAAGGGTCGGCGTATGTCGGCAGCCGAACGGATGCGTAGTTTGATTATCTGCCCGACGCGGGAATTGGCAGATCAGGTTGGGGGGGTCGCTGATCAATTGACCCGAGGTACCGTTCTACGGTCAGCAGTGGTGGTTGGAAGTTCCCCGCTGGCCCCTCAGGTTGCCCGCATTCAGGGGGGCATTGATCTTTTGGTAGGAACCCCAGGCCGCCTGCAGGAACTTATCGAGGGTGATGCGCTCGACTTGTCAAACATCACCTGTCTGGTCCTCGATGAGGCAGATCGGATGCTTGACATGGGCTTTGCCCCGCAGGTTGATCGCATCATGCATCGCCTCCCGGTCGGTCGACAGACTGTGCTTGCAACTGCCACCATGCCAAAGGAAGTGGAGCAACTTGCCAGAACCTATCTCCGCAAGCCGATCCGAATTGAAACGCACCCCCATACTGTTGCCGTGGATCATGTGCATCAGCATGTAGTCATGGCTCACCCGCATGATCGTGTTGATCTACTGTTGACACTGCTTGGAAGTGGAGGGGCTCGCACACTGGTTTTTTGTCGGACACGTCGTCGGACTGCTTGGGTCGCGGCAGCGTTGGCTCGCCACGGCGTCAAGACAGGACAACTGCACGCAGACCGTTCGCAGGCACAGCGTCGGCGGGCACTCGATGGACTTCGGGAAGGCAAGATTGATGTATTGGTCTCCACAGATGTAGCCAGCCGCGGATTGCATATTGAAGGCGTCATGAGTGTCATCAACTACGACCTGCCCAATTCCGCAGAGGACTTTGTGCATCGCGTTGGCCGCGCGGCACACGGGGTCGATGCCAGCGGTGATGCATGGACTTTCATCTGGACGCGTGATTTGGACGCCTGGTATCGCTTATCAGCCTTGGCCGGTGTCACTGCTCATCCAGAGAAGGTTGAGGGCTTCGTCCCGACAGCAGGGGCATCTCGGTCTCAGGCACCATTCGAGGGTGTTCGGCCTAAGAGTGGGCGAGGGCGGCGGCCTGGTCCAGGCAGACGAAAGCGAGCCTCACGCCCCATAGCGCCGGATCAGAAGCCAGGGAGAGGCGTTCGCTAAGTTTCAGGCTGGCGTGGGATCGCCTCGCGCCGAGTGGGCGGGTGACCTCGGTACCATCTGACCATGTCCATGCTTCAATTGGTTCGGCACGCGAACCGCTATCGCGAGATTCTGGCGGTTCTGGTCAAGTTCGGTTTCCGTGAATTCTTCGAGGATGCCAAACTCGATCTGCTATTGGAGAAGGGTCATCGGCTATTCCGACCCGCCTCCGATGCATCTTTTGAGTCAATGAGCCGGGCAACTCGTATGCGCCTAGCGCTTGAAGAACTCGGTCCGACCTTCATCAAACTCGGGCAGATTCTCAGCACAAGACCCGACCTGCTCTCACCTGAGTACATCGAGGAGTTTCAGAAACTCCAATCAGAAGTGCCGTCGGTTCCATGGCCTGAGATCAAGGCGCAGTTAGAAAGTGATCTTGGTGATCTGCATGAGGTGTTTTTGTCCATTGATGAGGAGCCAATGGCAGCGGCTTCGATGGCCCAGGCACACCGCGCAGTATTGCGCGAGGGTCAGCAGCCCGTTGTGCTCAAGGTGCTTAGGCCCGGCATTGAGCGAGTCATTAACGCAGATATTGAGATTCTTAAAGCAGTTGCAGAATGGATGTCGCGCCACTCTGTCAATCTACCGCTCGATCCGGTGGCGGTGGTTGAGGAGTTCTCTCGGTCCATCAGCTTTGAAACTGATCTCGCCCATGAAGGTCGGAATACCGACTTATTCCGATCCAACCTTGAAGAGGGCGAGGATGCATGGTTTCCAATGGTCTACTGGCAGGCCACACGTAAACGCGTGTTGTGTCTCGAGGAGATCAAGGGCACTTTGTTATCCCACTGGCGAGATGCGGGTCTGACTCAAGAACAGCGGTCGCATCTGGTTCGTGCGGGTGCTTACACGGTGCTTCGGCAGGTACTGGAGGTTGGGTTCTTCCATGCCGATCCGCATCCTGGAAATCTTTTCCTTCTAGATGATGGTCGCATCTGCTTCATTGACTGCGGCATGGCTGGCCGAGTCGACGAATCCACCGTTACTGATCTCGCAAACCTGATCTATGGCGTTGCGAAATCTGATCTTGATCGCATATACGAAGCATTCATGGACCTTGGGCAGGTCAACGAAGAAGAGGTGGATGTCCGCGCAGTCCGCAGGGATCTACAGGATTTTCTTGATCAGTTTGCGAACCGGTCCTTTTCAGACATCAACATGGGTGAGATGCTGCGCAGCTTTACGGATGGTCTGCGCAAGCACCGGATCATTTGCCCTGCCGACATTGTGTTGATGATCAAGGCGCTCACAACCATTGAGGGGGTGGGTGAGGATGTTGATCCAGACTTTGACTTGGTTGGTTTCGCTCGCCCACATGTTGAGAAATTGGTTAAGCGTCAATACAGCTTTTCTTCGATCAAAAGGCGACTAAAGAAGAATGCGGGCACCTGGCTAAAGTTGGTTGAGATATTCCCTGGTCGACTTTCCACATTTATTGATCGTCTTGGCCGCAATGACTTTGGGATTAAGCTCGATGTCAAAGAATTACACACGTTGGAACGCACTATTCACCACTCAAGCCGTCAGTTGTCCTACTCGGTGCTTGTATCAGCCATGATTCTTGCGTCGGCGGTGTTGGTTCTGGCCGCGAGTGACAAGCGTACGGCCTTGGCGTGGGTCGGCTTCATCGGCTTCATCGTGTCATTCCTGCTCGCCTTCCTGATTGTCGCCGAGAACTTCTTTAGGCGGAGTCGGAAGAGTTGACATCAAAACGCTGCTCCCCACGGCGCATTCTGTGTGCTGTGCGCCGATTCCAGGCGTTGTGATATCGGGCGATAGTGAGATCCCAATAGCGTGTCCGACAGCGATAGCAGATAAGGACTTCATTTCGCCAGAGCAGGATGGCGACATCGATGATTAATAAGGCCGTCATGCCAACGAGCATGGGCCATCCACTTGCAAGACCCAATACAGATGCCGCAGCAACGGCTAGAGCGAGAACAATGACAAATCCGGTCACTCTCGGCAGGGTGCGGTGGCGATACAGGTGATCGCATCCACAAGCGATGCATCGGCGGAGGTTTCCCTCATCGTCATGGGCACGCTCCCAGTCGGGGATGAACTCATGGCTGAGGCTGGTTTGGGTGCGAGCTGGTGTCTGCCCCGGGTCGAGATTCAGCTCACCCATGGCCATGCCTTGTTCGTCGTAGACCTCGACCCGCATGGGGCCATGGTACGACGAGGGCCGCAGATGTCTCCAGATTCAACACTGCTGGCATTGACCACCGCATCGGCAGCGTGGACACTGCTCGAATGATCGATCTGCTTCGAGGACGCTTCATTGCCTTTGAAGGTCCTGATGGTTCCGGAAAGTCCACCCAGCTCGCTCGTATGGCGCATCTCGCCAAGGCGGGCGGCCTTGATGTGATTGAGGTGCGTGAGCCGGGCGGCACAGCCATTGGCGAGCAGATTCGCAGCATTCTTCTTGATCCTGCCAATGTTGATATGACCGTTCGCTGCGAGATGTTGCTCTATATGTCTAGCCGCGCCCAATTGGTGGAGCAGACGATTGCACCTGCGCTTGAGCAGGGTTCATTGGTGCTGGCTGATCGCTTTGTGGCATCGACTTGTGCGTACCAAGGAACGGCAGGTGGTATCCCAATGCAGGACATTCTGGATGTAGCGCAAGTGGCAACAAATGGCCGCATGCCTGATCTCACAGTCATCTTCGATGTGGACGAAGTAACAGCAGCGAAGCGGCTGAACCCACTGTTGGACCGCATGGAGCAAAAGGGAGCGGCGTATCACCGTCGAGTTCGAGAGGGGTATCAGCAACTGGCAGAATCGGATCCAGACCATGTGCTGGTGATCGATGCCACGGCATCAGAGGATGCTGTGTTTGCGGAGGCTTGCGATCGCGTCGAAGGCGCTCTACGGGGACTCAGCCGAGTCTGATCAACTGCGGCAGGCCACCCCAGAATCGCCCATCCAAGGCGAGCCGGTCATCTCAAGCATCTTGGCTGTCATGTCAACCATGCTTTCAGTCTTGGAAAGGAGTCGTCGTTGCATTTGCGCCCCGGTGCCTTGTTGAAGAATTTCTTCGCAGTATCCAAGTTCGGTTGCACACCCCAGTCGATCGGCCACAGGCCGACAGAGTTCCAATGTCCGTCTGGCCATTTGCCTTGCTGAAGCCGCCAACATGGTGTCAGGATCAACCAGCGTCGCGTCGAGGCCATACCGCACGGCATGCCATTTGTTCTGACGTGCGATCATTGGGTGGCAGTCTGTGAGATAGGCGCCGCGGTCGATTTCTGATGAGATCCCTGCGATCACACATTGTGTCATTGCAACGAGTCCAAGTAGGTGTCGCATACTCAAAGGTGTATCCATGATCCGGACCTCAACCGTACCGAAGCGGGCAACAGGCCGGACATCCCACCAGATCTCACGGGAAGAGTGAATGAAATCGGTTGATTGCAGGTGGTCAATCAGCCAGTTGTACTCTGACCAGTTTCTCATGGTCTCCGGCATACCGGCTGTTGGCAATGATTCCATAATCTTTGACCGATAGGAACTCAACCCAGTGTCATTGCCGCACCAGCATGGTGAGTTCGCAGATAGCGCGAGCATTACTGGAAGATGGCGCATAAGTCGGTCGCACATCTGAATCGCTTTATCGCCACTGTCTACGCCAACATGAACGTGCAAGCCAAAGCAGACGATTCTTCGAGCGACCAGTTGCATGGTGTCCATGAGCCACTGATATCGTTCATCAGGCGAAAGCACCTGGCTGTCCCATCGTGCAAATGGATGCGTTCCGCTCCAGAGGAATGTCGCATTGGATTCAGCGGCGACTTCATAGCCCCATTCAAGTTTGCTCTGCAAATCGGCGCGGACCTCATCAACCGTTTTGCATACCGAGGTATTGAATTCAAGGTATCCCTGCATAAACTCTGGCTTGACGAATTCCTGCCAGTCTTGTGGGACTTTGTCGAGAATATCTCGGGCGCGTGGGACCAGATCACAGGTGTCTCGATCGACGACGCCAAGCTCAATCTCGACGCCCAACGTATGTTCAGAACTGCTGTTGAATTGAAGTGGCACGCTGTTCTCCTGCGTGGCGACACTGTAACGCCGGAATGGTTCAGCCGGCGTGTGGCCAGATCTGCTTGAGTGCTGTTCTCGCGAGTAGTCGAGCTCCGACGAGCAAGGCGGATTCGTCGATGTCGAACCACCCCGAGTGAAGCGGCTGCCGCTGTTCGTGGGGCCCGTGGCCGGTTCCTAGACGCACCATGGCCCCAGGAATGTGCTTCTGGTAGATCGCAAAGTCTTCGCCACCGAGGCTGGGGAGGTCAAGCCGGATGACTCCTTCGGCGCCGACCACATCTGCTGCTGCTTGAGCTACGAAAGAGACAACATCCGGATCGTTGTCAGTTGCTGGGGCAGCATGTGGGAAGTCGATTGTTGCGACACAACCAGTGGCTGTACAAGCAGACTCTGCACAGGTGCGCACCATTTGTTCCAGCGTCTGCGCTTCTTCAAGCCTTGCTGCGCGAATAGTTCCGTGCACCACTGCAGATTCTGGAATTGCGTTGATGGCATCTCCGGCTCTCAGGGCAGTAACCGTAATGCAATGTGCACGCCTGCTGTCGACGCTTCGCGGAGCGAGTTGATACAACAGTGAAACCAGATTGACTGCTGCTGGTATTGGATCAATAGAGTCATGCGGCCTTGCGCTATGGCCTCCGCGACCTTTCAGCCGAACTGAAAAGGACCGTAGGTGTGAAGTGATCGGGCCATTGCGTACGCCAACACGGCCAGTATCGAGGTATGGCTCACAGTGCAGTGCAACAATCTGGTCGACCTGTTGAATTGCACCTCGTGCAATCATGTCAGAGGCGCCAGTAGCTGCCTCTTCAGCAGGTTGAAAAATAAAGCGAGCGCCTCGATGCATCATCGGCGAGATGGCTTTCGACTCCCGTTGTACGGCCATGGCGGCGAAGCAGGCCATCGTGGCATGGGCATCATGCCCACAGGCATGACAACAGCCATCTCTGGTGGACCGCCACTCAACGTCCTTTTCATCTTCAACTTCGACACAGTCGATATCTGCTCGTATTGCAACATGCGATTCCACATCGCTTGCCGCCTGAACGTCAGCAATAAGCCCGTGGAGATCATCCCATACTGAAAGTTGTAGCCCAGCTTGGTCAAGATTTTCACGAAGGATCTGCGTAGTGCGCACCTCCTCACCTGCTGGCTCGGGATGCGCATGGAGATTGCGTCTCATGGCGATCATTTCAGGCAACGCAGATGTCAACCATGCATCCATCCGACGCCAGATTTCGTCGCGTTCTTTGGGGGATGTGTTGGTGCCTACATTCAGGTCCATGTCAAGACGATCTTTCCGAATTGTTCGCCTGCTTCAAGTCTTGCATACGCTTTTGCGCCGTCATTTGCAGGAATGGCCTGATCAATGACTGGTGTGATCTGCCCAGAAGTGAGCAAAGCTGTGCTTTGGCGAAATTCGTTCATGTCACCCATGGTAGATCCGAGTACAGACAGTTGATTCCAAAAAATTCTAGCGAGATCAGTTTGTGGGGCAGCGCCTGTGGTGCATCCACATGTAACGAATCGCCCGCCACGTGCTAATGAGCCGATGCAAGAATGGTGCACTGCCTGTCCTACAGAATCAGCGCAGACATCAACACCACGCTTGGATGTCATGCTACGAACGGTTCGGCTCCACGACTCCCCTTGATCAAGTACGGCCTCATCTGCGCCTAATGCAGTAGCGCGATCAAGCTTCCATTGATGTCGACTTGTCACGATGACGCGGCATCCAGACCATTTGGCAATATTCAAGCAGGCCAGCGCAACACCGCCACCGATTCCAGTGATGAGCACTGTTTCGCCTTGCCGTAGTTGTGCTCGGCTGTGGAGCATTCGCCAAGCAGTCAGATGCGTTAGCCCATATGCAGCGGCATCGACAGCTGAAATGTGCTCAGGGATTGCAAGTACATTGGTAGCAGGGGCACATAACATTTCAGCATGGGCCCCTGGTCCGTGCTCGCCAATCATCCAGATATTTCTTCCAGCCGGCGCAGAGCTAGGGTTCGGGGGGTCGTTCAATTCCAAGGCAGCGTTCAGTACGACTCGGCAGCCAACCCAAGCCTCATCTACGCCGTCGCCGACGGCATTGACTCGACCACAACAATCCGACCCACCAATATGTGGCCATAGAGTTTCCACGCCAGGAAGGCCACGTGCAGTCCATAGGTCGAGGTGATTCAGTGCACTTGCTTCAGTGGCGATGCGCACCTCACCTGGGCCAGGTTCAGGTGTGGGTAGATCTGTCACCGTCACATTAGGTGCGACTGGATCTCCCTTCTTATTGACGACGAGTGCTTTCATCTGTTGATCCTTGTCACAACATGCATCCGTGCTTAATCAGCAGATCACGAGTCATAATGATCCCATCGACTTCTGATTTATGCTCACCTTCGTACTCAACTCCGATCCATCCCGTGTATTCATGCTTGGTAATCAACTCAAACATCCGGGTGTAATCAGTATTGATTTCATTCCCATCATCGTCGAAGTCGTGGCTCTTGGCACTCAATCCTTTCGCCATTGGGAGCAATTCGTCAATACCTTGATAGCGGTCATACATCTCTTTTGTATCCCAGTCGAGGATGAAGTTGCCAAAGTCTGGCAGTGTTCCAAGTCGCGGATGGCCAACTGCCTGAACGAGTGATGCCAACCACTGACCATTACTGGAGAGACCGCCGTGATTCTCAATGACCACATCAATAGCGAACTCATCTGCATGTGACATGAGTTCTTTCAGCCCCGCAGCGCATCGAGAATGTTGTTCTTCGGGTGTTCCTTCGGACAGGACATTGACGCGGATGGCGTGGCACCCAAGGGCTCGGGCGGCATGCAGCCAACGACGATGATTTTCGATAGCAGCGGCGCGTGCGCTGGAGTCTGGATCTCCAAGATGCCCTTCATGGTCCACCATGATCAGCACACTTTCAACGCAAGCCGCTTCGCATCGCGAACGCAGTGATGAAAGCCATGCATCATCCGTAGAACGGTCTTTGAAGAACGTATTGACATATTCAACGCCTCGGATATCAAAGTTCGTGCGCACGAAATCTGGAAATTCCAATGCCGAAATGTCGCCACTCTTCAGTGAACGGTGCAGAGACCACTGGGCAAGTGAGATGGGCCATTGTGTGCTCGACATGAATTTTGTTCCGTTGCTTTGCAAGTCCGTGGTTTCATCAGTCTCTTGAGCAATCAGCAAGTTGATCAAGTTCAAAAGCGGGGGGCTGCGAGTTTCGGGCAGCGCCACCTGCCATCGTTCATCAGCTTGATTGATCTGGATCTTCTGCTTGTTCCAATACTGTGTGGAATCCCAGAAAGCCTTCTCGCCGTCCATCACCTTGTTCATCTTGATCAGCCTGAGCCGCCTCTTCCTCTGCTTGATCCAGGATGCCTCGAATTGCTTCAACTTGCATTCTCGAGAGTGGCAAAGAAACTACACGATCATGACGGACACCAGGTGCAATGGTCGTGAGTACGGCAACAGCATCATCATCAGCAAGGGCTCTTAGTACGTGATCACCAACCTGACGTTCAATGCTCTGTAGGCGTGTGACGTGGTGTCTGGTCTCTTCAGAATCGGGTCGTTCATCAGTCATGACAATGTCTCCGTTGCATGAACACTGGCGGCCTCAAGGGATTCAGGCATCTTTGTGGGGTCCTTGCCGCCAGCTTGTGCAGAATCTGGTCGGCCACCGCCACCACCACCGCAGGCCTGTGCTGCCTGCCGTACCCAGTCACCTGCCTTCAGTCCTCGCTTAATCAATGCATCGGGAACTCGAGCGGCGATGATCACCTTGCCTGTGTCAGAGGGGCGGCACGCCAGCAGACAGGCTGCATCGGGCTTGGCGCCGCGGACAGCGTCCATTGCGGCCAGCAAGGTATCGCGATCAGTCGCAGCAACCTCGCCAATAACAAATTCTCCCGTTGCCACTTCTGCCAACTGCTGTGCTTCGCTGATGACAATGGCCTTGCTCGCTCCTGATATTGCCTTGCGCATTTCCTTGGCCTTCTTGCGCAGCTGAGCAATGGCTACCTCAGCTTCTCTGCGGTGTATCAAGCCAAGTTCTACGTTTTGCAGATCTCGGTGGGTTTCATCAAGTGCCGCAGGCAGGGAATCATCCTCGAGATCTTTGAGTTCTCGTAAGCGCGCAAGCATTTCTAATCCCGCTTGCAATGTGCGTCGTGCTGGATCGCCAGCCAGTGCGGTGACTCGACGAATGCCTGCAGCAAGCCCTTGTTCTTGGATGATCACAAAGTCGCTGATGCGACCCGTGGACTTCACATGCGTTCCACCACAAAATTCGGTCGACTGTGCAGACCAACGTTCATTCGCTGGGTCACTGATGAGCTCTTGGACTGATGCGCCGATGCTTACGACACGGACAGGGTCGGGGTAACGTTCTCCAAAGATCGCCCGAACACCATTGACCGCGGTAGCCTGATCCAGCGACACTTCTTGTCCATCGACAACGAGATCTGCGTCGATTGCTTCACGCACAGCCATTTCAATCGCTTGAATGTCAGCTAACTCAGTGGCTGAAGAAGCGGCATAGTCGAAGCGAAGCCGGTCATCTGCAACCAGAGATCCCCGCTGATCAGACTGTTCACCCAGATGGGTACGCAGGCCGTAGTTCAGAAGGTGTGTGGCTGTGTGATGTCGTTCAATAGCATGTCTTTTTGGTTCATCAATGCGTGTGTCAACAGCATCTCCGCATTGCATCGAGCCTTCAATCAACTGGCCGATGTGAAGGACGTAGGGGCCAGCCCGTGTCGTTGATTCGACTTTAAAAATGCATTGCCCTGGTGTTGAGCCTTCTGCTTCCGTTATCAAGCGGCCAGTGTCTCCAACTTGCCCGCCTTGTTCGCCATAGAACGTCGTGCGATCAAGAATGACAGCCACCCGTTCGTTCGGCGAGACAGACTCCACAAGGTTGTCCCCATTCCAGATGGCCCGCACATGACCGATACCCATCGGCCGCGTGTATTTGGCAGAGTCATCTGTGCCTTGAACACCAAGCTGCTCAAGGCCGCCGAGCACTTCTGGCGGGATCGTCCGCACGGTATCGGTTGCGCTATCCCCACGACGTGATCGTTCACGGGCATCTTGCATCGCTGCTTCATATCCAACTCGATCAACAGTGAGTTCGCGTTCGCGGGCCATCTGTTCTGTGAGATCAATTGGGAAGCCAAATGTGTCATGGAGAAGAAAGGCTTGATCGCCAGGGATCACGCCCTCACAGGCGTCGGCGACTTCAGCAAAACGCACAAGTCCGCGATCGAGTGTGCGTAGAAATCCCTCTTCTTCACTGCGAATGATCTCAATGACTGTGTCGGCTTGTTTGTGCAGTTCGGGGAACGTGGCGCCAAGGGATTCCACGACGACCGGAACCAGACGGCTCAGGACAGCGCCTTCGCCACCAAGCGACTGGCGTGCCATGCGGGCGGCGCGTCTCAGAATGCGTCGGAGCACGTAGCCACGTCCCTCTGCACCAGGCCGACCGCCATCAGCGATGGCAATCGTCAGGCAGCGAATGTGATCGGCCACAACACGATGTGCTTCATCAACTGGTGAATCCATGGCGCCTCTATAAGGAGATGCTCCGGTTTCACGGGCAATGGCCTCAAAGAGCGGCGCCCAGAGATCAGTGTCGTAGTTACTGCGCTTGCCCTGAAGGACGCGCAGGACGCGTTCAAATCCCATGCCTGTATCAACATGTTGTGCAGGAAGCTCGGCCAGTGAACCATCTTCACGTCGATTGAACTGAATGAATACGAGGTTCCAGATCTCAATTACATCCGGATGGTCGTGATTGACCAAGGCCGCGCCTGAAAGATCTGGGGTGGAATCAAAGTGGATCTCGCTACATGGACCACATGGCCCGGTAGCGCCCATTTCCCAGAAATTGTCCTTGCGCCCCCAGCGTGTCACATGTGAAGGATCAATGTCGGTCAACTCGAGCCACAGTTTCTCAGTTTCCTCATCAGCCTCGAGTTGATCATCTGCATCGCCGGCAAAGACCGTGATGTGCAATCGCTCTTTGGGAAGTTGCCACACCTCAGTAAGCAGTTCCCAGGCCCATGTAATCGCCTCACGTTTGAAGTAATCACCAAGTGACCAGTTCCCAAGCATCTCGAAGAAGGTGTGGTGCCAGGTATCGCGCCCAACATCTTCTAGATCGTTGTGTTTGCCTCCGGCCCGAATGCACTTCTGTGTGTCGACGGCTCGGCAATAAGGCCTGGTCCCGGTGCCCAAAAAGACGTCTTTGAACTGGTTCATGCCGGCATTGGTGAACAGCAGTGTTGGATCGTCATGTGGAATGACCGAAGCACTCTGCACGATTTCGTGCCCTGCCCGCTTCTGGAAAAACTCCAAAAAGCTGGATCTGACAGCCGTAGCGGTCTTCGGACTTGTGGGGGTATCTGACATGCAAATGTGCCCTGGCGAGTGACCTGAGAAGCATGCCAGTGTACTGGCGTGATGGCTAGGGCTCAGTAGCCCACTCCTGAGGTTCTGACGTGGGTATCCTCCGGATGCCAGCCAAGGAGCAGGAGCACGATTGCCATGACGAGAAAACCCATGGTCGGTGGGAATTGGAAGATGAATCTCGATCATGCTGCATGTCAGGAGTTAGCAGCGGATGTGGATCGGGGCCGCGCCCTCTTGGAAGGACCGTGTGACATCGTGTTCTTTCCTCCACACCCATATCTTCGCTCGGTCGCGAGCCATCGGGGTGGATGCATGCTTGGTGCACAGGACGTATCCGGACACGAGGCAGGGGCTCATACAGGCGATGTGTCTGCATCCATGCTGGTTGACTGTGGATGCCAAATGGCACTGGTCGGCCACTCTGAACGTCGGCATGGACATGGAGAAACCAGCAGGGAGGTGGCCGCCAAGGCTGCTGCTGCACTGAATGCGGGCTTGCGAGTACTGCTGTGTGTTGGGGAAACCTCGGAGGAGCGGGCCGAAGGAAAGACTGCCGAGATCGTTTGTGGGCAGTTCGTTGAGTCTTTGACGGGGATCGATTTTGATGCCCTGGAACGCATTGATCTGGCATATGAGCCCGTTTGGGCCATTGGAACCGGCCAGACGGCCAGCCCAGAGCAGGCTCAGGAAGTGCACGAACTCCTTCGGGCCGAGGTGGGATCTCGTTATGATGCTCGGTCCGCCGCGAGGATGCGGATCCTCTATGGCGGATCAGTCACGCCGTCCAATGCGGCTGAACTGATGGCCTGCAGTGATATTGACGGAGCCCTCGTCGGGGGCGCTTCGCTGGAGGCCGGGCCCTTTCTCGAGATCGTCCGTGCTGCGGCTCGGACCTGACCCATTGACGGATTCTCATGAGCACGCTCTATCTCACACTGACCATTCTGTTCATTGTTGTCGCGGTTGCGATGATCCTCATCATTTTGGTGCAACGGCCTGCCGGTGGCGGTCTTGCCGGAGCCTTCGGTGGCGCAGGCGGGGGCGGTACTGAGGGTGTCTTCGGTGGTCGAGTTGGAGATGCTTTGACGGTCATGACGGTCATTGCCTTTAGCGTCTATCTCGTTTTGGCCCTCGTGCTTAATGCGAACATTTGGACCGATGCGCCGACTCCAGAAGCCCCAGTGAGTCCTACAGAAGCCATTCTGCCGATGTCAGCTGGAGAGCCAGGCTTTGACCAGCCGCCAGCAGTGACGCCGGAAGCGGTTCCATCGGACGCTGTGCTGACCCCTGAGACACCACCAGCGGCCCCGGCCAGTGAGCCAACTTCCCCCGACGGCAACGGTTCCTGAATGCCTTGCTCAATGACGGGTTTTGGTGCGGCCCAAACCGTCGAGGACGGATGCCGAATCGGTGTCGAGATTCGCTCGGTCAATGGTCGTTATCTGAAGTGTGTGACCCGTTTGCCTGATGAGTTACTGGGTCTTGAGCCCATGATTGAGCGTGCTGTTGGTGCAGTGCTCACTCGTGGGACAGTGACTGTGAGTATTCGATTTGTTGATGCATCTGCAGAGGCTGCTGTGGACATCAATGTGGCTGCTCTTGCGCGTTATCTCGAACAATTACAGACAGTGGTCGGTGAACAGGTGGATGCCTCGGCCCTTCTTGGGCTTCCGGGCGTATTGGCACAGAGCAGTGCCGGCTCGCGCCGAGAGGATGTTGGCGAAACTGTTGAACAACTTGTGACACAAGCCGTTCATCAGGTGGTTGAGATGCGCAAGCAAGAAGGTGCTGCGACTGCTGTTGAGATTAAGCAATGCTTGGATGCCATTGCCACTCGGCTAGAGGCGATTCGTGAACGTGCACCACAAGTTGTCGAGGCATTTGAATCCCGCCTGCGTCAGCGGATGGAACAACTGCTTTCTGAGGTTGACGCAGAAGTGCGGCCAGAGGATCTCTTGCGTGAGGTAGCAGTATTTGCCGAGCGTTCTGACATCGCTGAGGAGGTCGCACGTCTCGATGGTCATCTAACACAGTTCAATCAGATCTTAGATCGAGAAGGAGAACTGGTTGGACGGACACTCGATTTTCTCTCTCAGGAAATGCTGCGAGAAGCCAATACGATCGGGAGTAAATGTCTCGACTCTGAGGTTGGTCGGATGATCGTTGAGATCAAGGGTCATGTGGATCGGGTGAAGGAACAGGTTCAGAACCTCGAATAGAATCGAGTTCATCTTTTGGGGCATAACAAAACACAAGATCGACCAGCGATCACGGCCAGTGAAGCCAATGCTGTGTTGCAGCAGTTCCGAATCAGCAAGATTGATTCGGTTCGCTCCTACTTTGGCGGCTCCAGCAATGCGCCGAAAGCCCGGGTTTACACCGCACAGGGCGATTATCTGCTCAAACGCATCGCACCAAAACGCGCTTCTCAAGACATGCTTCGCCATCAGCACCGCTTGCAGCTTCATCTCAGGCGAAATGGATTTTCAGTACCGCAGTTGGTGACAACGCTCAAGGATGAAGAGACGCTGTTGGAATGTGATGGTCATTTGTATGAACTCATGAGCTGGGTGGAAGGCATGCGTTTTAGTTGGTGTGCCGATGAGGCCAGATCTATTGGGACAGCGTTGGCTTCAATGCATGACTTACTTGAAGATTTGGCTTTGCAGGGGCCCCAGCGACCAGGATTTCATGATCGGCGTGACGTTGCCAGAGCCGCAATGGAGCTTGCCGGGAGATTGCCGCATGAAGCGCAAGTTCACTGTGAGACGGTGGCAGCCTGGCTAGGCGAAGCCCGACGTGCCACACGGTCATGTTGGTCGTCCTTGCCCATGACTGTGAACCATGGAGATTGGCATCCAGGAAATCTCTTGATGCGAGATGGTCGGGTGGTCGCAGTGATAGATTGGGAATCTGCGCGGGCTGAACCGCGTGTGTCCGATCTGGCGAATGCTTTGCTGCAGTTCTCGCTCCATCGTGCCAGTGGTACCACTCCAGCAGAGTGGCCAGTCAAGCCCGAAACTGAACTCTTGCGCGCGATTGCAGATGGCTACAATTTGTTAGCTCGTACACCAATGACGAATCAGGAGATAGAGGTCGTTCCCGATTTGACTATTGAAGCGATGTCTGCGGAAGCCATTGTGCCGCTCTACCGCAAGGGCCGGCTACGGGATCATGATGCGACGCTGGTCCTGCCTTGGGTGGTAGCGCGCCTGCATTGGATTCGTACTAATCGCGATCTGATCCGAGACATCCTCTCCAGTGCCCGGGTGGACTAGCCACTGTGTGGGCTACGTGATGGCCCAGAGCACAGCGAGTATCAGCCCAAGAATGACCAGTTGAATCCCCAGCCACATGCCAACTTTGGCAGTTGCTGGCATTTTGGCTTGGGTTGTCAATGGGAGCACATCTTCTCGTTCCCCCAATTCAACCTGATCCCAGTCAATATCCACCGAATCGGTGCGATTGGCCAAAAGTACTTCCCGAGCGCGTTCTGCATCTTGCCGACGCACCTGCACTGGGACACCCCAAATGTGCTCGCCGTAACGTCCCTTAGCCTGCGTCGATAGGCTCAGCCCAACGGCCGTTCCGACGCTGCCAAAAACAAAGGCTTCAATCCCAGCATCCTCAAGGACAGATGCTGTCACTCGTGCAGCAAAGTCTGTCGGCGCGGTTGTCAGAGTGACAAGTTGATCTGGGTCGAGCGTCATGAATGGTTGTTCTCACGAAACAGTTCAAACAGTGCGTCAGACTGTTCAGGTCCCCACGCAACGTCTTCGTGGATCACTCGCCAAGAACAGATTTCATCTGCTTGGATCTGAATCGGTGTGTCCGAGATTCCTTGTAATGCATCTGCATCATGCGCAGGAACCGCCATAAATGCGTGCTCTGTTTGTTCGACGACTTCCATCCACACATAGATACGCCGATCATCCTGTCCACTGTCGTCTTCAAATGGAACTTCGAGGTAACAAGTGGCATGTGCTTTCATCAGTGAGGGGTACAACTGGATCAGCGTGTCCCATGTAGCTTTGGCCATCGCTGCCTGTCGTAGGCCAGAGCGTTGCGATCGATACACTGCTGCCACATCATCTGAGACACGCTGTAGTACTTCAGTTGGAGGACCATCATGCTCAGCATGCGTTAATTCCACAATGGCGTCTGGTTGATCAGGATTTCCAGAAACGCCGATTTGTAGTTCCGGTCCAATTTCAATCACGCCGGTGGCTGGGAGCGGTGTCTCTAGCACCAAGGCGGCAAGGGACGCAATCAGATCTGCCGCCGTTTCCAGTTGTGTCTCATTGATTCCGCTCATTGCCAACTCACGATGCCCACAGCGTTCCAAACCGCACGTTTGCATGCGGTGTAGTTCCCCCTCCATGGTCGACTCGACGATCCAGAGGAGCTCTTCAGACGGCTCGATTTCGGCAGAAACCACTTCATCCATCAGCAGCAGTCGTGGAAGCCATCGGCCAGTGTCTGCATCCAGAACGCCGGCACTTTTTGGTGCTGCAAGAGCCAGTAGCCGCAGCAGATTGCCCATTGAAGTCAATGGGTCTTCCGGGTGCAAAAGTGTTTGGACCATCAAGCCACTCGAAGAGGGAAGTTCACTCTCCAGCCCAGTGCCTTCGGCGGCCTGTGGCTCAGGCCAGCACATCAAGGGCGCCACCAGATCCTCAATATGCAGCATGGCCATCCATGCAACATCTTCGGGCAATTGGTCCGGGGTCGCGAGATCAACATCACGTCCAATGGCATCAGCCATCGAACGGCCAAGATGTTCTGGCGACTTAAGCAACTCTTCTGACGGTGCCAACACGATAAGCGTTGTCACTGCGGGCTCATCGAGTCGCCATACTGCAGTCTCTTGCTCAGGGATATTCATATGGCCGATGGTATCCCCTTATGGACCATTAGCACTGCAGGCCGCTCAGGGAATGATATTGATGATCTTGCCTGGGACAACGATGACACGTTGAGGGGCTGATCCACCGAGCAGTTCCTGAACCTGCGCATCGGCCAATGCAGCGGCTTCAGTTGCCGATTGATCTGCATCGGCTGGTACAAGGATCTTCGCCTTGACTTTGCCTCGAATCTGAATAGGCAATTCAATCGTGTCGTCAACCAGCATTGCATGATCAAAATCAGGCCATGACGCCAGAGAGCAGAGTCCCTCTAGTCCAAGTTTGGATCGCAATTCTTCAGCCATATGTGGCGCGAAGGGGCAGAGAATCCGACTGAGTCGGTCCAATTGGCTACTCGAAAGGCCACCAGCGGCTGTAGCTGTATTGACCAATTCAATCATGGCAGCGATGGCTGTGTTGTAGGCGAGTCGTTCGATGTCTTCGCTGACACGAGCGATCGTTCGATGTAGTTGTCGTTCAACATCCTCATGTTCGCAATCAAGCAGTTTGAGATCACCAGAGTCTTCGTTAACGACCAGCCTCCAGAGTCGTTGGAGGAAGCGATGTACCCCAATGATGTCACGTGTATTCCATGGCTTTGATGCATCAAGCGGACCCATGTACATTTCATAGAGTCGAAATGTGTCAGCGCCGTACTCTGCAATGATGTCGTCTGGGTTGACAACATTCCGCAGTGACTTGCTCATCTTCGCAATGATGCGTTCGACAGTCTTGCCTGTAGCACGCTCGATATTCGTGTCTTCGTCGACCTCATCGATCGGCACAAGCGAACCATCGTTGCGCTTGTATGCAAAACTCGTCAGCATGCCTTGGTGATAGAGCTTTCGAAATGGCTCGCTGGAATCCACCCAGCCGAGATCGAACAGCATCTTGTGCCAGAATCGCGCGTATAGAAGGTGCAGTACCGCATGTTCGGCGCCGCCAACGTACAAATCGACTCCACCGGCGGATTCTTCAGTAGGTCCAAGCCAGTAGTTGCGTGCATCTTCGCTTGCAAACCACTCATGGTTCTTCGGATCGCAGAAACGCAGGTAATACCAGCACGAACCGGCCCAGCCCGGCATGGTGTTGGTTTCGCGCGACACTGGGGTGTTTGGGTCCAGGAGATCGCAGTGCACACCTGCTTGGCCAGCAGTGGTCTCTACCCAAGTCTTTACTTTTCCAAGAAGTGGCTGTGGATCGTCGCTGACTGCGGGCTCATAGTCGTCGATGTCAGGAAGTTGCACTGGCAAATGAGAATCTGACACTGGGTAGGTTTGGCCATCGGCTGTATGGACGACAGGGAATGGCTCTCCCCAATACCGCTGTCGTGAGAACAGCCAATCTCGCAGTCTCCACGTCGTTCGCCCCTGGCCTCGATGAGTTTGTTCTGCCCAAGTAATGACCGCTGCCTTGGCTTCCGCAGTTGTCATCCCATTAAGTGACAGTTCAGAAGAAGCGGAATCACAAGCGGTACCTTCGCCTGACCAGCAGCCTTCGCTTGGCTCATCAGGAGTGATGACGGTTCGAATACTGAGGCCGAACTTGACGGCAAAATCATGGTCGCGTTGGTCGTGTGCTGGCACCGCCATAACCGCGCCATGCCCATAACCCATGAGTACATAATCCGCCACCCACACCGGAATCCGTTCGCCGGTCGCAGGATTGATTACGTCCATTCCAAGTGGGACGCCGGTCTTGTCCTTGGAATCTGCCATTCGATCAACTTCAGCGCGACTGCGGGCAACTTCGACATATGCAGTCAGTTGCGAGTCAGCCTCCTCTGAACGAATGATGTGCTCAACGAGGGGGTGTTCGGGGGCAAGCACCATAAATGTTGCGCCAAAGATGGTGTCTGGCCGGGTAGTAAAAACCCCAATCTCACCATCGCCATCGGCGATATGGAATCTCAGTTCAGCCCCTTCGCTGCGCCCAATCCACTTAGCTTGCTGTGCGCGCGTGGATTCTGGCCAGTCCAAGCCTTCAAGATCTTCAAGGAGCCTTGGTGCATACGCAGTAATGCGGAACATCCATTGTTGCAGTGGCCGTCGTACGACTGGGTGACCACCTCGCTCAGATCTACCGTCAATTACTTCTTCGTTCGCGAGCACGGTTCCTAACTTGGGACACCAGTTCACTGTCTGGTGAGACAAGTAAGCCAGTCGTCGACTATCCAGAATCTCTGATTGGCGTTTTTGATCAATGGAATCCCATGCCAATCGTCCATTATCCGCAGGCATGCGGACGATATCTCCATGAGCATCCACTGAGGCTTGATTGCCCCGAAGCAGTTCAATCAACGTGCTAACCGGTTTGGCACGCTGGTCGACCTCGTCATACCAAGCGTTCCAAGCCTGTAGCCAAATCCACTGTGTCCAGCGGTAGTAGTCCTCATCAATGGTCGCAAACTCGCGAGACCAGTCATATGAGAAGCCAAATCGTTGCAATTGCCGACGGAATGTATTGATCGCTTTAGAGGTCGTCTCTGCAGGATGAACACCTGTGGTGATGGCGTATTGCTCGGCAGGTAGGCCGAACGCATCCCAGCCCATTGGGTGCAGTACGTTGTCGCCTTGCATGCGGCGATAGCGGCTGATGATGTCGGAGCCGACGTACCCAATAGGATGTCCGACGTGCAAACCCGCCCCGGATGGGTATGGAAACATGTCCAAGCAGTAGTACTTGGCTTGTGCGGGGTCAAAGCCGTCATCGCCTGGATTTAGAGCGCGAAATGTCTCTTTATTCAGCCAATGCGATTGCCAGCGTAGTTCGATGTCCTGTGCGAGTCGCCCCCCATAGCGAAATGGAGTTTCTGCGGCTGTGCTGGACTGGCTTGTTGGGCTGGGAGACTCTGACATGCTGTCCATCATACGTAGGCAGGACAAAGCCGCGTGTCTGGCCGATCAGGTTGCCGTGCGTGCGGTACGGCGTTCTTGCAAGAAGCCAAGCGTCTCTCCGACGAGATAGAAACTGCCAGTGACACAAATCAGATCATCTCGACTGGCTGCATGGGTTGCAATCTGAAGCGCTTCCTGGACGTTCTCTGTGGTCTGGCACGTTCGTCCCTTGAGCGTTTCAAATCGGCGACAGAGTTCTTGTGGATCTACGGCTCGGGGCTGATTGGACGCCTTTGTGAAGATAATCTTGTCACTGCCGAGCGAAAGCATCTCTAGATTGGCATCAACGTCCTTGTCGGCATTACATCCGAAGATGCAGATCATGGAATCAAAGGGGATGTGCGAACCGATTTCCCGCATCAGTGCCTGCATGGCGATCGGGTTATGCGCTCCATCGACGATAACGCGAGGCTGTTGCCAAGCCATGTCCATCCGCCCCGGATTCTTGGTGGTGGCCAGGCCGCGGAAGACCGCCGCTTCATCGAATTCAGTGCTTCCCGAATCCAGCAAGTCAAGCGCTGAAAGGGCCAAGCCGCAGTTGTCCGCCTGATGGGCTCCGGCCAGCGGCACAGGTAGGTGCATGTACTGATTCTGCTCGCCACGAAGGCAGATGCGCATATGAGCACCAAGATCATCTGTCACGCAGAATCGACTACTGAAGTCAATTTCTTTGCCCACGACGCGGAGTTCAGTGCCAATCTGCTCAGCCATCTCGCGAAGCGTTGCTTCTGCCTCTGGCTCCTGCTTGACTGACAGTGCGGGAACGCCGGGCTTGAAGATGCCCGCCTTCTCGCGTGCAATGTCAGCCAGTGAGTCTCCGAGAAGGTGCTGGTGATCCAAATCAATCTTGGTGATCAGCGTGGCGGCTGGAGTGATGAGGTTGGTCGCATCAAGTCGGCCACCAAGCCCAGTTTCAATGATGGAAAGATCTACCGCTTGGTCTGCAAAGTGGAGAAATGCCATCGCCGTCATTAATTCAAAGAACGAAGCTTCAGGTGCCACTTTCTCAGCAGCTTCCACCACATGTTGAGTTAGTGATGTAAATTCTGTTCGACCGATCATGTCACCGTTAATGGTGATGCGCTCACGAATGTCAATCAGGTGTGGCGAGGTATACACGCCAGTGGCCCAGCCACATCCTCGAAGCATGGAGTCAAGCATTGCGACTGTGGAACCCTTGCCGACAGTGCCAGCAACATGCACAGCACGCAAATTTTGGTGGGGATTATCAAGCGCGTTGAGCAACTCCTCCATCCGCTTGAGTTTGAACACATCGGCTGGAATTCGGCTCGGACGGAGGCGTTCGATGTTCGGTCGGTTGAAGAGGGCCTTTGTCGCGGTTGGAAAGGTGCGTATATCGCCACTCTGAATGCCAGAATCGGCTCCAGAGGCCTTTTTACGCGTATTTCGGCTGCTTCGCTTCCGGTTCTTCTTTGTGGTTGCCATGATCCGGTGCAGGATATCAGAAAGCCTGATTTGATTCAAATAGAGGCCCATAACATGTTCTATATCAGCAACTTATGGGACATTCTGGCCCGCGGTAGGATACCGGCCCATGCAAGGCGATATTGACCGCATTTTGATTGATCGGGACTCCATTGCAGAGCGGGTCGAACAGTTGGGAGCGGCCTTGGTAGCTGATCTAGCGCCAGCGGCCGATGCAGGCAACTTAGTGGTCATGCCTGTGATGACCGGCAGCCTGTTCTTTGCTGCCGATCTCGTGCGGCATTTGCCATTGTCGTTCCGCATCCTTCCAGTCACAGTTCAGTCCTATCCGGGCCGCCAGGTGAAGAGCCAAGGCGTTCAAGGTGCTGACGAGTTGCCTGAAGGGCTCGACGGTCGAACCGTGTTACTCATTGACGACATTTTTGATTCAGGCGGAACGATCGACTATTTGATTCAAGGCTTGAATAACGCAGGTGTAGCTCGAGTAGTTGTCTGTGTGTTGCTTCGCAAGGAAATCGCGCGCGTCATCGAGTGTCCCATTGAGGAACGCTATGTTGGCTTCGATATTCCTGACGCCTTTGTCGTGGGCTATGGACTCGACTTCGATGGTCTGTATCGCAATCTTCCCGACATTGCGACCTTGCGTGAAGAGATCATCTCCGGTCACTGAGTGTGATGCTCTAAACGAACCAATCTTCAGGACGGGCTGGGTACGGATTCCAGTACCTGCTGCATGATTCTACGCGCTGTCAGTGTGTCACCCTCATGCATGGTGGTGCGGCTAATGATGCGATGCGCACATACTGCAATGACATTAGATACGACATCTTCAGGAATGCAGTAAGTCCTTTCATCCATCCACGCAGTCGCTCGTGCAGTTTGCGCCAAGGCCAGGGACCCACGTGGGCTGATTCCAATCTGTAGCTCATCATGCTCCCTTGTTGCCGTTGCCAAGGCGATGATGTAATCAACAAGTGATTGATCGAGCGTGANCTCATCTACAGCTTTCTGAATCGACTCAATATCCTGGACAGTCATGACCGGTTCAAGCGACAACAGGTCACGCCGAGCAGGCTGACGTTCAATAATCCGACTTTCGTCTGAGGGNGCCGGATAGCCTAGGCTGATCCTCATTAGAAACCGGTCAAGTTGATTCTCAGGTAGGAAGTAGGTGCCCTCAAATTCATATGGGTTCTGGGTGGCGATGACCATGAAAGGAATCGGGAGCGGTTTTGGTTGCCCGTCGATCGTCACGGTGGCTTCAGCCATCGCTTCGAGCAGGGCCGACTGTGTCCGTGGTGTGGCCCGATTGATCTCATCGGCAATCACGATGTTGTGAAAGACCGGACCTGGTTGAAAGCGAAATGACTCAGAGCTGGTTTCATAGATTGTGACGCCAGTGACATCGCTTGGAAGTAGGTCTGGGGTGCATTGAATGCGTGCGGTCGAGCCGTCAATGCTCCGGGCCAGGGATCGGGCCAAGACCGTCTTGCCAACGCCCGGCACATCTTCGATCAGCAGGTGACCACGCGCTAGAAGGCAGGCGACCACTCGATCGGCAGCTAGCGCATTGCCAAGAAAAACAGAAGTGATATTCTCACGCAATCGACGTATAGCAGCGACACTCATAGAAAGTCACTATACCGCTGGAGCGGCCAGGGCTCTTGAAACATGGGAGATGGTGCAGACGTGTCTGAACGTGTGCCTTCAACAATTCCGAAGATCTTGCAGGGTGTCGATGGTCCAGTCACGCTGGCGGATTATGAGATCTCCAACACGCTGCCTTGTGATCGTTGCCAATATGACCTTTGCGGGGCAGCAGCTGATGGAGTCTGTTCAGAATGTGGGTGGCCGGTTCCGCTGACCCTATCACGCACCATTGATCCAGTGGCTCACGCTGGGAGGTCCATGGCTTCGCCTAAAGCAGTTGGCAATGGCCTCATAGCTGTGCTGGCCGCGCTCCTTCTGGTGCAGTTGATGGAGTTGTATTGGGAGGCCCATTTCATTTGGGCGGTCGCCACCAGTGGTGATGTGTTGTGGGCCCAAGTGCAACAGATGGGCACTGTCTTCGGCTGGGCTTTGCTGATCGGTGGTGGACTGGCTGCGATTGGAAGTTGGTGGATTCGCCCCGCGTCGGCTTCTGCTCGGTCAAAGTCGGGTCGTAGTGTCACGATCATGCTCGTGGGTGCCTTTTTGATGTTGGTGTTTGGAGTTGTCTGGTGGTGGCTTGCGAGTCAGTCGCAAGCGTTCAATACCGGTCCGGTGTTGATTCGTAGTGGTGAAGTGAGTGACCCCAACGCGTTACGTTGGCTTCTCTGGGCGCTTCCCGATGTGGCCATCATTGTGTTGTTGTGGGGACTTCGGGGTGTTTTGGCAGAGGTTGGTCGGCTGAGTCGTGATTTTCGGATGGGCGGGAGCCGTCGACAGCGGATTTACTCGCTCATTGCAGCCTTGGTCATGCAGTCGTTGGCGTGGAATGCCTTTCGATGGATGGTCACTCCAGCGGACTTGGTTGGGCCAGTGCCAGCATGGGTCGGCATGGAATTGGTACCTCTGGCATTGGCTGGCGTAACGGGGCTTTTTGTCTCTGTTGGCCTGATCTACCTGGCCTTCAACATGTGGTCGGTGCGCGATGCATTGGTCAGCCCGCCTCCAAAACTCTCTTCATTGCTGGCGGCACAGGCTCAGGAGCCATCACGAGAGGATGATGGTTTGAAGGATTGAGCCGCCAAGGGGTGGATTCAGGCGAACCAAGCACTTCATCCTCTCCTTCATGGGGTCCAATACAAGCGAGTTCAGAACCCTCCTCAGAGCTCTGCTGACCAAGGACCTCCGACTCGCTGGAGCGGCCCTGCCAGCTTGGCAGAGTGATTCCATGGCCATTTGCAGCCATGTCAGGGCCAATCAGCTGATGGTTGAGCGGTTTCCCCTCGATAAGCCCTTTTTTGGCGCGCCGCTTGCAACTTCAGGCTTCTCCCGAGAGGTGGCCAAGCGGCTGCACTGCCGGGGCAGAGAAGGACCATTCAATCAAGTCAGGAGATCTCCCATGGCCGCCAAGGATCTGGCCTTTGAAACCGAAGCTCGCAAATCACTGCTGGCCGGCGTCGAGAAACTCGCCAACGCCGTCAAGTCCACCCTCGGTCCTCGTGGCCGTAATGCCGTGATTGACAAATCATGGGGGGGACCGACGGTCACCAAGGATGGCGTCACGGTGGCCGAAGAGGTCGAACTTCGTGACAAGGTCGAGAATATGGGTGCCCGGCTGGTCCGGGAGGCGGCGAGCAAAACCAGCGATGTTGCCGGTGATGGGACGACCACGGCGACTGTGCTCAGCGAAGCACTCTTCCGAACAGGCCTTCGTCACATTGCTGCTGGTGTCGATGCCAATGCGCTTGTTCGCGGCATGCGTGCTGCAGCTACAGCCGTCACTGATGAGATCGCGGATATGGCAAGGCCAGTTGAAAACAACATCAAGGCAGTCGCGACGATTTCAGCCAATAACGACCCTGAGATCGGCCGCATCATGGCCGATGCTTTCTCGAAGGTCGGCAAAGATGGCGTCATTACTGTCGAAGAGGGCAAGGGTCTTGAGACGGAAGTGGACGTTGTTGAAGGCATGCAGTTTGATCGTGGGTATCTGAGCCCAAACTTCGTGACGGATGCGGACAAGATGGTGGTCGAGATGAGCAAGCCACTCATTCTCATCTACGAAGACAAGATCGACAGTGTGCAGAAAATCGTTCCTCTGTTGGAAAAGGCGGTGGAATCAAAGAAGCCACTTCTGGTCATCGCAGAAGACATTACTGGTGAGGCGTTGTCGACGTTGGTCATCAACAAGTTGCGTGGTGTGGCACAAGTCTGCGCTGTCAAGGCGCCGGGATATGGCGATCGCCGCAAAGCTATGTTGGGTGATATTGCGGCATTGACTGGTGGCGAAGCCATCATGAAGGATCTTGGCGTTGATCTTGACAAGGTCTCACTGGCACAACTTGGTCGAGCAAAGAAGATCGTTATTGATGGCAACAACACTACGATTATCGAAGGTGCTGGCAGCACAACTGACATTCAGGGCCGAGTCGATCAGATCCGTCGCGAGATCGAAGCGAGTGATAGCGACTACGACCGTGAGAAGTTGCAGGAGCGGCTGGCCAAGCTGGGTGGTGGGGTCGCGCAGATCAATGTTGGTGCTGGCAGTGAAGCAGAACTTAAAGAGAAGAAGGCTCGGGTGGAAGATGCTTTGCACTCCACGCGTGCTGCAGTTGAAGAGGGCATTGTGCCTGGTGGCGGCGTAAGCTTTATTCGCGCCGCATCTTCTCTTGATGGCACACGAAAGAAACTCAAGGGTGATGAGAAGTTCGGTGTGGACATGATCCACGAGGCGCTGGAAGTGCCACTGCGAACGATCGCCGACAATGCCGGAGACAAGGGTTCAGTCGTTGTTGCTCGCGTAAAGGAAGGCGAGGACGGCTGGGGCTACAACGCGTTGACCAGTACTTATGGGTGTCTGCTTCAGGACGGTGTCATTACACCGGCGAAGGTGGACCGAACAGCGTTGCAGAATGCCACTTCGGTTGCCAGTTTGCTGCTGACCGCTGATTGCATCATCACTGATGTTCCAACCAAGGATGAGCCCGGCGATGGCCATGACCATGACATGGATGGCATGGGCGGCATGGGCGGCATGGGTGGCATGGGTGGCATGGGCGGCATGGGCGGTATGCCAGGCATGGGTGGCATGGGCTTCTGATGCCTTTTAGACAACCGTTGTGTCAGCATGCCCTGCTGGCTTGACCTTACAGCACACAACCGCGGCAACGAGCCGCATGAAGGAATGAATCAAATGGCAGTCAAACCTCTGGAAGATCGAATTCTCATCAAGCCCCTCGAGGCTGAATCCCGTACTGAGTCAGGCATTTATCTGCCGGAGTCAGCGAAGGAAAAGCCTGTGCAAGGCAAGGTCGTTGCATGTGGACCTGGCAAGTTGCTTGATAACGGCGAGCGGATCAAGCCCGTGGTTACCAAGGGCGACACGGTCGTGTATGGCAAGTATGCCGGTACTGAGATTGAAATCAAGAACACCAAGCACCTGATCATGCGCGAGAGCGAACTGCTCGGCGTCGTCGAGTGATCATTCGCCTTTTTTACTGCTGATCGGAGATACGTCATGTCAGTCAAGCAAATGAAGTTCGATTCCGCCGCACGAGAGGGCTTTCTCGCCGGCGTTGAGAAGTTGTCCAAGGCCGTCTCATCGACGATGGGACCCAGTGGTCGCAATGTTGTTGTACAGAAGTCATGGGGCGGGCCTTCCGTGACCAAGGACGGCGTTTCGGTTTCTAAGGAGATTGAACTTACCGATGCCTTTGAGAACATGGGTGCGCAGATGGTGCATCAGGTCGCCAAGAAAACGGCGGATCTCGCCGGCGATGGCACGACGACTGCGACAGTGTTGGCCTCTGCGATCTACCGAGAAGGGCTTCGCCATGTCATTGCCGGTGCCAATGCAGTGGCCATGCAGCGTGGCATCAACAATGCTGCAGCTGCTGCATGTAAGGCCGTCGAAGAGACGACGACCGAGTGTCGTGGCAAGGGTGATCTCCAGAAGATCGCCACTGTGTCATCCAATCATGATTCGGAAATCGGCGATCTGATTGCAGAAGCGATTCAGAAGGTCGGACATGATGGTGTCGTAGAAGTAGAAGAAGGCAAGGCGGCTGAGACAACACTTGATTATGTCGAGGGCATGGCTTTTGACAAGGGATATCTCAGCCCGTACTTCATGACGGATCCTAAGTCAGCGGAGTGTGTCCTTGAGGACTGCAACATTCTCATTCACGAGAAGAAGATCTCGAATCTTGCTGATCTGCTGCCTCTGCTGAATACTGTTGCCGGCAGTGGTAAGCCGCTGCTCATCATTGCTGAAGATGTCGAGAATGAGGCGTTGGCAGCATTGGTTGTGAATAGGCTGCGTGGTGTCATCCAGGTCTGTGCTGTTAAGGCACCGGGCTTTGGTGAGCGACGTAAAGCCATGCTTGGCGATATTGCCGCACTGACCGGCGGCACCTTCTTCGCTGAGGATCTTGGTCGCAATCTTGAGGATGTTCAGGTCTCTGAGCTCGGTCGGGCCAAGCGGATTACTGTGACCAAGGACGCGACCACCATCATCAAGGGTGCTGGCAAGAAAGCAGACGTAGAGCAGCGAGCCAATCAGATTCGAACTCAGATTGAGCGTAGTACTAGTGACTACGACCGTGAGAAGTTACAGGAGCGGCTGGCCAAACTCACCGGTGGCGTAGCTGTGATCTCAGTCGGCGGAAACTCGGAGGTTGAGATGAAGGAGCGCAAAGATCGTGTGGATGATGCGCTCAATGCCACCCGTGCAGCTGCTAAGGAAGGGTATGTGCCTGGTGGTGGCGTGTCCTTCCTTCGCGCCCAGGAAGCAGTGGCGAAAGCTCGTTCCAAGGCCAAAGGTGACGAAAAGTACGGCTATGACATTGTTGTAGATGCGCTTGACGCCCCGGCCAAGTGCATTGCCGACAACACCGGTATTGATGGTGATGTCATTGTCGAGAAGGTCAAGGAAGGCGATGGGGCGTTTGGATTCAATGCTGGCAAGGGTTCTTATGAGGACATGGTCAAGGCCGGCATCATCGATCCAACCTTAGTTGTGTGTACTGCGCTGCGTAATGCTGCTTCGGTCGCCGGGCTCATGCTGACAACTGATGTGGCGTTGACTGAACTTGCCGACGATTCAGATCCGATCGAAGGCGCGGTTTCTTGAGTTGATCTTCCCCTCTCTCCCCGAGCTTCTCGTAGCTGCGACTACGCAACGCTCGGCAGGGAAGGAAGCAGGTTATGTCGACCACACGTTGCTACTACGAGGTGCTGAGCATCGAACGCCAAGCGTCGGGCGAAGACATCAAGCGGTCTTATCGTCGGCTGGCGATGAAGTTTCATCCGGATCGTAATCCAGACGATCCTGCTGCCGAAGCACGCTTCAAAGAGGCTGCGGAGGCCTACGAAGTGCTCAGCGACCCCGATCGGCGTCGCATGTATGACCAGTTTGGTCATGATGGCCTGAAGCAGCGGCCGGGTCATGACTTCCGGTCGATGAATCCAGATGACATCTTCTCGATGTTCAGTGACATCTTCGAAGGCATGGGCTTTGCAGGTGGCGGTCGGGGCCGGCGTAGTCGCGCGGTTCGTGGCTACGACCTTGAGTACCCACTTGAGATCACACTTGAGGAAGCCTTTGAGGGAACAGATCGTGAAATAACGTTTACTCGAGTGGACGTATGTGTGGATTGTGGTGGTGACGGCGCTGCCCCTGGCAGTACCCCGGTGACGTGCAGCACGTGCAATGGTGCTGGCCAGGTAGCACAGGCTGGACTTGGTGGGATGTTTCGAATGGTTACAGCATGTCCAGCCTGTCGAGGCTCCGGCCGTGTTGTGTCCGATCCATGTAGCACTTGCGATGGTCGGGGCCGGCGTGGTGCCGAACGGATGTTGAATGTGCACATCCCTGCAGGTATTCGCGATGGACAGACCGTCCGTCTCAGTGGAGAGGGAGAGCCACCGCCGCCAGAGGTAGACCCGGGAGGGGAAGGCCAGCGTGGGGATCTGCATGTGCTTGTGCGTGTCGAACAGCATGAGAAATTCGAGCGTGAAGGCGATGACCTCATGGTTCTGGTCAACGTGTCCTATTCACAATTGGCCTTGGGTGGAGATATTGACGTGGCCCGTCTGGATTCGCCTGAGCCGCATGCACTGCATGTGCCGGCCGGGACTCAGAATGGTGAGATGTTCCGCATCAAGGGACTTGGAATGTCCACATTACGTGGAGGTCGACGTGGGGATCTTGTGGCGGTCCTCCATTTGGTGGTGCCGCGTCATCTCACGGAAACCCAGCGTGAGCTCTTGATGGAGTTTGCGGAAACGGAACAGGTAGATGTTGATGAAAAACCCCCGGGTTTCTGGACCCGGATCAAGGACGCTGTTCGTGGCTATTGACCCGAAGGCGATGAAGTGATGACGACTGACGAAGTGAATGCAGCATCGGACGAATCGATTGAAGAGCCCACAGCAGAAGACTCAGGGGACGCGACTCAAGAGCGTCCTGAAGTGGATGATGCATTGCTCGGCCAGGTGACTGATGAGGCTGAAGGCGATGTTCGCATCTGTTTGGAGTGGCTGCAAGACGAACTGCAGACTGCGAAGGAAGACCGACTACGCGCATTGGCGGAAGTGAAAAATAATCAGCGACGGGCCACAGAAAATGAGGTACGTGTCAGCCGAGCTGCGGTAGCAGGCGCTTTGCGGAGTATTCTGAGCACACTTGACCAACTGGACCTTGCTTTGGTGCAGAACACGGCCGATATGACTGCGGAGCAGTTTGCACAAGGCGTGCAATTAGCTCGTGATGAGTTTGTCAAAACACTGGCAGATCTCGGCGCACGGATCATTGAGCCTGAAGTTGGGGATGAGTTTGATCCGCAGCGACATGAGGCCATGCTTCAACAGCCTGCTGATGACATTGCATCTGGGTGTATCACGATGGTGATGCAGCCTGGATTTGAGACCGATGTCCACGTATTGCGTGCGGCAAAGGTTGCTGTGGCGCCCTGAGCGATGCCCACCTACGACTATCGCTGCAAGGCGTGTGAACATACGTTCGAGCTCGTCCAATCGATGACGGCTTCGGTCAAGCGCAAATGTCCCGAGTGTGGCCGGCTGACCCTGGAGCGTCTGATTGGTATTGGTGCCGGTTTCATCATCAAGGGTGGGGCATCAACTCCGAAGGCGGAAGCAGCGGAGCGTGCGGCTGAGGCGGAATCTCAGAAAGCAGCTGCCAGCGAGGAATCAAAGACCACATCTTCAGGTAAGGACGATTCAAAAACCTCGTCTGAAGGAGCCAAGCCCTCTGAGAAATCTACTCAAGAGAAGCCAGTGGGGTCGCAGAAGGATGGTGTTCAGGAAAAGAAGATTTCTGGTTCAACATCAACACCGACGCATGTAGCCCGTGAGGGACGTGGTGTTGGCAATCTCGTCGATAAGGCAAGGCGCCACTCCCGCGAGTCCACTGGCAAGCCAACCCCCAAAGCCACCAAGAAGAAATCCAGAACTTCGAAGGGCAAGACTGGAACCAAGCCGCATCACAAGAAGAAGACCTGAGTCGCGGCTTTGCATCTCTAAGAAAAACTGAAATGAAAGTGTTGGCGAACACGGCGCTGTGAAAATGCTGGTGCTGTTAGTCTTTCGCCAGCAATGCCACACCGGTACACCAAGCGAATACTTGACCATCTGTCGCGAGAGGATGGTCGTTCGGCGGATGTGCATGAACTTGCACGTGCGTTGCGCGCTCACGGTGATGACAAAGACATCGTCCGCGCGTCAATTCAAATTCTTCTAGAAGAAGATTCAATTGAGAAGGATGGTGATCGTATTCAGCTTCGGTCCATGGGCGAGGAAGTTGTTGGTGTTTTCCAAGCCACCCGTCGCGGATTTGGCTTTGTGCGGCCCGAGGTTCCTTGTCGTGAAGGTGATCTGTTTGTTGCGCGAGGCGCAACCAATGGTGCCATTTCAGGGGATACGGTGAGATGCACGGTGGCTCGTCGGCATGGTTGGAAGGGTGGATCTCCTGCAGGGCGGGTTGAGGAGGTACTTGATCGGGGACAAACCATTTTCAGTGGAACCGTAGTCAAGAAGAAAGGCGCTTGGCTTGTGGAACCGGATGGTCGGCGACTTCGCAATCCAGTACTGATTCATGATGCTGGCGCAAAGAATCTGCATGTCGGCGTCAAAGTGGTATTTGAGTTGACCGTGGCTCCAGACAATGACTACTTGGGCGAGGGGGTTGTGACACAGGTGCTTGGGGAGGCGGGGCGCCCTGATGTTGAAACACAGGCAGTGATGGCGGCATTTGGTTTGAGCGATGAGTTTCCGCCGGAAGTCGTCAATGCCGCTCGGGATGCGTCTCAGCGCGAAGAGCAGATGGGTGAACGTGAGGATGTGCGGACCCTGACCACGTTCACCATTGATCCGCCCGATGCCCGAGACTTTGACGATGCTATTTCCGTGATGTGGAACGAAGATGACAAAGAGTGGGAGTTGGGTATCCACATTGCAGATGTTGCGCACTTTGTTCGTCCCGGCGAGGCCTTGGATGAAGAGGCGCGTGCTCGGGGTAACAGCACCTATCTTCCGCGTCTGGTGCTCCCGATGCTTCCAGAGATTCTCAGCAACGGGGTGTGCTCACTGCAGGAGGGGGTCGACCGTTTTGCTAAGAGCGTTTTTGTTCGTCTCGATGAACGCGGCGTAGTGCAGGACACTCGCTTTAGGTCTACATGCATCAACAGTGACAAACGATTCACGTATCTAGAAGCCCAAGCATGGCTTGATGGAGATGCAAAGACGGCCCGTTGTCATTCACGCACCGACACTGAACCTACGGAAGCAGTTTTGGAGGCTTTGCGACAAGCTGATCGCTTGGCTCGGGCCATTCGCCAGCGTCGTCAGCGGCACGGCATGATCAGTTTAGAACTGCCAACTTGTGTGCTCGAATTCAATGATGAAGGGCATGTTTCCGACGTGCATCCGGAAGACGATGCATTCACCCACACGCTTATCGAAATGTTCATGGTCGAGGCCAATGAGGCCGTGGCACGATTATTTGATGGTTTGGACGTGTCCATTTTGAGACGTATCCACCCGGAGCCGTCGATGGATGATCTTGCCAATCTACGCATGATGGCTGGCGCTTCAGGATTTCAAGTGCCAGATGATCCAAGTCGAAAAGATCTACAGCGGCTGCTCGATGCGACACGAGACCATTCGGCTTCTCGCGCGATTCACTTTGCAGTGCTCAAGACACTTACTAAGGCCGAGTACAGCCCTGCTGCTATTGGTCACTTTGCGCTGGCCAGTGAGCACTATGCACACTTCACCTCGCCAATTCGACGATACCCGGATCTCATCGCGCACCGTGCTATGGAAGCATGGCTGGAACTGACGGAAAATGGCACACAGTCAATCGGTGGCCGTCATCGGGTTGAAATGGAACGCCGGATTCGTGACGATGAGCGGACACTGCCGGACAACGAACTGATCTCCTTGGGAAGACACTGCACTGAAACTGAAGAGAACAGTGAGTCAGCTGAACGCAGTTTGCGGGAATACCTTGTCCTGCAACACCTGCATGATCAGTATCTCGGGGAACAGCTTGGTGCAGTAGTCAGTGGATTCAATTCAGGTGGCATGTGGGTTTCACTAGATCGGTTCCTTGTCAGCGGACAGGTTACTTGGGAGCATTTTGGGACAGGACGTCGTGATCGTTGGGTCGAACTGGAAGGACAGGGTCGTCTTGTGGCCAAAGGAAGTGGGGCGGTACTGGCGATCGGCGATCCAATCACCGTGCAGGTCATGCGCGTTGATCCAGCATCAAGGCAGATGGATTTACTTCTGACTGGTCGGCCTGACCGAACAGTGGACGATCTGCCTAAGGCCTTTAAGCGCCAAACTTCTCCCAAAGATCGGTATCGCAAGCGAGGCGAGGTCAGCAAGCGCAAGGGGCGACGGGGTGGGGGTAAATCCCGTCATGGTCGATGATCCCCTTGGGTGTCGGATAAGGTGTTCGGTCCCGTCAAGGAGTTTTGCCATGTCTGATCAATCCAACATTCAATCAGTTCTTCAGGAAGATCGAGTGTTTGACCCACCAGAGGATTTTATTGATCGATGTGGGGGCGCTTGGATCGAGTCAATGGAGGACTACCGCGAACTGCACCGTGAGAGTGTTGAAGATCCGAAGCAGTTTTGGGGAGCTGTGGCGGGTGAGTTGGATTGGTTTCAGCCATGGGATGAAGTGCTCGAATGGAATTGCCCAGATGCTCGGTGGTTTGTCAATGGGAAGATCAATGCGTGTCACAATTGTGTTGATCGGCTGATCAATAATGGTCATGGAGATCAGGACGCGATCATCTGGGAGGGCGAACCAGTCGATGATGGCGGACCTGAAATTCGCCGTATGACCTATCGTGAACTCAAGGATGAAGTCTGTCGATTCGCCAACGCGCTCAAATCTATGGGGGTTAAACGGGGCGACATCGTCACCATCTACATGGGCATGGTGCCTGAACTGGCCATTGCGGTTCTTGCATGTGCGCGCATCGGCGCGCCACACAGCGTCATCTTTGGCGGTTTTTCATCGCAGGCAATCGCTGATCGTGTAGAAGATGCTGGGTCAAAGGTTGTAATTACGTGTGATGGTGCGTGGCGACGCGGCAAGGTCGTACCACTGAAAGACAACGTAGATAAAGCTGCGACCATGACTGAGCTTATTGAGCAGGTGGTTGTTGTNAAGCGTTGCTGTAATGACATCTCTATGCAGACTAATCGGGATCTGTGGTGGCATAATCTCGTGGAGGATGCGTCGACGGAGTGTGCATGTGAGGAAATGGACAGCGAAGACATGTTGTTCCTGCTCTATACATCCGGCAGCACCGGTAAGCCCAAAGGCATTGTGCATACGACTGGCGGGTACCTTGTCCAGACATTCTTGACCAGTCGATATACGTTCAATCTCCGTCCGGGCAATGATCACGTGTATTGGTGTACGGCCGATGTGGGTTGGATCACAGGGCACTCCTACATTATTTACGGGTTGTTACAAAATCATGTGCCGACGTTGATGTATGAGGGGGCGCCGAATTTCCCAGCTGAAGATCGCTTTTGGGATATTTGCGAGCGTCATGATGTGACCCATTTCTACACGGCGCCCACAGCAATCCGCGCGTTTATGAAATGGGGCGAGTCGCATCCGCGCCGTCATGATCTGTCCAAGTTGCTAGTCCTCGGTACGGTCGGCGAACCGATTAATCCAGAGGCTTGGATGTGGTATCACCGAGTCATTGGTCATGAGCGATGTCCAATTGTCGATACCTGGTGGCAGACTGAGACCGGAGGTCACATGATCACACCCTTGCCGGCGGCCACGCCCACAGTTCCCGGTTCCTGCACACTCCCATTCCTTGGCATTGATGCTGCAGTGGTTGATGAAAGTGGCGCTGAACAACCGCATGGACAAGGTGGACTGCTGTGTGTTCGTCAGCCATGGCCAAGTATGCTGCGTGGTGTCTACGGAGATCGGCAGCGCTATATCGATACATATTTCTCGCATGTTGAAGGGATGTATTTTGCCGGAGACAGTGCTCGGCGAGATGAGCGAGGGTATTTCTGGATCATGGGCCGGATGGACGACGTCATCAATGTGTCCGGCCATCGGTTAGGCACCATGGAAGTCGAGTCGGCATTGGTCAGTCATTCAGCAGTGGTGGAAGCTGCGGTTGTTGGTATGCCACATGAGATCAAAGGCACTGGCATTGCGGCGTTCTGCACCCTGTCTCCAGACTGGAAAGCTGATGATGCGCTCCGTGATACGCTAAGGCAGCATGTCGCTGATGAAATTGGAGCGATTGCTAAGCCAGACTTCATTCGATTCACCGATGCGTTGCCGAAGACACGGTCAGGAAAGATTATGCGTCGTCTCCTTCGAGACATTGCTGCTGGACGTGAAACCTCCGGCGACTTGACGACCCTTGAAGATCGCCAAGTGCTCGACAAACTCCGAGGGAGTGAGGCATAACGGCGGGAGTAGCTCTGGATGCCGAATTGGTCCTACGAAGCTCGAAGTGCCGACGGTGCGCTCAAGATCGGACGCTTGGACACGCCCAGTCGCGACGCAGCGCTGGCGGAGTTGCGGCGACGAGATCTGGTGCCTATTCAGCTGACTCAAGATCGCCCGCCACTGATGGAACGTTCCGTTTCGACCAATGTTATGGCTGGCGCGTGTCGTAGTTTGGCTGATCTGCTTGAAGCGGGGGTGCCACTACTTCGTTCCCTGCGCTTGCTGGCTCGAGGAAAGTCGTGCCCGGCGTTGTCAAGAGTATTTGGTGATGTGGCGGATCAGGTAGCTGATGGCGTGCCGATGGCAACAGCCATGCGCGAATTTCCTCGTGTCTTCACACCGGTGCAGGCAGCCATGATTGAATCAGGGGAGCAGGGGGGATTTCTTGGCGAGTCACTCGGCCGTTTGGCCACGCTGCTGGATCGGCAGGCGGCGCTTCGGGCTCGAGTCATCGGGAATCTGATCTATCCGGCCATCTTGGTGGTGACGGGTCTTGGTGCCGTGATCTACGCCTTGGTGGCATTTGTTCCAAAGTTCCAACCCTATTTTGAACGCATTGAAGTGCCAGCAGCGACCAAATTGCTCTTAGGCCTATCGGCGTTCGTCATCGGGTGGTGGCCATTGCTCTTGGCGCTCGTCCTTGTCTTGATCGCTGCTTTTACCATTCTGCGACGACAGCCTCGAGGACAGCGGATGCTTGGAGCCGCAGCGCTGCATACACCATTGGCAGCTCCATTGGTCCGCGACCTGTCGGTGGCACGCTTTGCTCGTATGGCTGGGACTCTCCTGAAGAGTGGGGTCCCAGTGTTGTCATCTCTGGAGATCGCCCGGGCCGCAGCTGGACAACCTCAACTAGAAGATGCGATTTCAACGGCAGTAGATGCGGTACGCGCCGGGGAGTCCATGGGAGCACCATTAGGGCAATCTGGCGTGTTTACTGAGGAAATGGTCGAAATGCTTCAGATTGCAGAAGAGGCCAACGCTGTGCCTCGAGTCATGGAACAAATGGCGGACATGGCAGAACGACGCGTGGATCGCAGACTTGATCTCATGCTCAGGTTGATGGAGCCAGTACTGCTGCTCTGCGTGGCGGCCATGGTTGTGTTCATCTTCATGGCGTTGGTGCTGCCGATGATGCGGATGGGCGGCGCTGTGCAGTAGAAGTTCGAGCATCCCGCCCGGACGATGGTAGTATGCGGCCGGAGGTCACTCGTATGCATGCACGACACAACAGAACCGGCTTCACGCTCATTGAACTTCTTATCGTCATCGGCATTTTGTTGGCCCTCGGTGCCATCGTGACCGTGAACTTCATTTCCATCGGCGACATTGCCGAGCAAGATGTGCAGCGTGCTCAATTTGATCAAGTTGACTCTGCGATGAAGCGCTTCCGTCTCGACCTGAAGCGATACCCCTCTGAAGATGAAGGCATTGAGGTTCTTTGGAATCGCGATGCGCTTGAAAATGAGGATGAAGGCACACGGTGGAAGGGTCCATATCTTGAAGAGCCAGTTGTGAGTGATCGCTGGGGCCGATCCTTGACCTACACCTATCCAGGGGAGTTGGTGGGCGAGTCGTATTACGACCTCGTATCTATGGGCCCAGATGGAGAAGAAGGGACAGCCGACGACATCACCAACCACGATCGACGCAAGACGGTCGACGGTGAGTTCGAGGAGGACGAGTCGTTCACTGGTGATCGGAACTCGTCCGTCGAGGGATGACACGCGGTTGGCCCGCATCTTTGCGACAATCGGCTTGTCGCGGTTTTTCAGTTCTGGAATTGCTAATCACGCTTGGGCTGTTGGTGGCCTTGGGCGCGATTGTATTGGTTCCAGCAGATGCTCTGTTTGAGCGGGCACGCTTTGATGGGGATTTGCATCGACTGCGGGGTGCGCTGACGGAGTGTCGCGTGCTGGCCCGTCGCCTTGGAGTGCCGGTGCGCATTGAACTTGAGCCTGGCCGACTCGTTGCGCGGCTGTGGACTGCCGATGAACAAGAGGATGACGAAACGCCTCCAATTCTGACAGTGATGCTTGGTGAGACACGTGATGACACGGGGGCGTTGTTGGAAGATTCACAGCCAATTACCGTCGCATTGCCAGACGGGACATTTTGTGTAGGAAACCAAATGTCGCTGGCTCACACAGATGGTGATGTCAGCCAGATCCTTTTCGATACATGGAGTGGGGCAGTCAGGATTGATGCGCCATGAGCCGTCGATCTGGAGCCGTGCTGCTTGAGACAATCGTTGCTTTGGCAATTGTGATGGGGGTTGCGGCCTACTCGCTTCGTGCAGTTGATGATGCAGAGGCTGGCTTAGACCGCGCCGACCGGAGGAGGCGGTGTATGGATGCAGCTGCATCGATCACCGCAATGATTGACGCTGACCTCATTGGTATCGCAGATTTGCGTAGCAAGAGTCTTCCGGAAGTGGACGGCATCAGGCTAGGGCTTGGCGATGGCTATGAACTGGAGATGTCCGTGGAAACGATTCGTACTGCGTGGTCTGGAATCGTGCAGTGTCGTGTCACTGTGAAAGAGCAAACTGCGGATCCTGTTGAGGCGACATTGGTCGAGTTGGTACGTCTGTACGAACGTGATGGCGAGGAGTTCACGACCGACGAGATATTGGATGATCTCCCATGAGGCGTGGGTTTACGCTACTAGAAGTCCTCTTAGCCATCGGCATTTTCATTGCAGTCCTTATCGCTTTGGCNCGCTTTACAGAATCGATCGCCACTGGTCGCGCGCGTGTGTTGGAGCGTGCCGANCGTCAGCAAGTGGTGGATGTTTTGATTGACCGCTTGGGNCAAATATTGACTACTGGCGCGGCATCACATCGTGGTCGTTCTGGCTTGTCCGGTGACAACAGCCAGGTAGTTTCAAGTATTGCGCAGGATCGACCAGACATTCATCCACTGACTTCCCGCCGCGACTTGTCCATTGTTTTTAACCGGAATGAAGGCGTTGTTACCTTCAACGATGGCTATCAGATTGCCTTGGGCGACTTAAGGTTGAGATATTTGACCGGCGATGAGTGGATCGATGATTTTGATTCAACGATTCAGAACGGCCTTCCACAAGCCATCACTGTGGAGGCATGGTTCGATTCTGTGGAGATATCAGATGCTGGAGAGCGTGTGCGAGCGCCGGATCGGCGGCGTGTATTGACTGTGCCAGGACTGTGGGGTCGGGAATGAAGAGCGGCCGACGGGGAATCATTCTGGCAACGGTCATGATTGTTGGGGCTGCTACGCTTTGGTTGGTGGTAGCGCTGACGGCTCAAGCCTCGATCGACACATCTGACGTCGATGCAGGTGTTGACCAGATTCAGCGTCAATCAGCGATGCGATCTGCTCTTTTGCTTGTCGCGTCGCAACTGCAGGATCAGCGTGACACGCTGCGCTCTGGGAGTGTGCCTACACTGAAACCACAGTGGTCTCTTTGGCAAACAGGGCCTCAAATGACGGTGGCACGACTGATCGAACAATGGGATGGTCGTTTGCTTCGACCTGAAGCTGCGGGCATAGATCTCAATCTGGCCACACGCGACATGTTGGCAGAACTGCCGGGGATGTCTGAGGCCTCCGCAGATGCCATCATTGCCTATCGAGAACAAGCAACAATCGGTGATACGCGTGAGTTGGCAGATCTTGCAGCGCTGTCTGAAACGGTGCTGCACGGTGCCGAAGGGCTATTGAATCATGTCACGGTGCATGCACATGAACCCAATGTCCAGAGCAGTGGCGATTTGCGGATCAATCTGAATGTCGAGTGGTCCGACACACTCGGGGAGCGAATTCAGGAGCGATATGGAGATGACGAAGCGGAGATTCTCAAGCAGGTGCTCAATAGTGAGCCTCTTGAGAATGACGCTGCATTGGTGGCATTGATGCAGCAATACGATTTGCATCCAGAAGACTGGGATGAGCCACTTGATGGTTTAACTACCGAGTCAGGTGTATTTCGCCGTGGACGGGTCGACATCAATCTGGCTTCCCAAGAAGTGCTTCAGGCGTTGCCAGGTGTGACTGCCGAACTCGCGGCTGCAGCAGTCGAATACCGACAAGGAATCGATGAAGAACAGCGCCTGCACTCCTCGTGGCCATTCTCTAAAAAAGTTTGGCCAGAATCGATTGCAGTTGATGTTCTCCCCCTGACCACGGTTGGAACATGGACCTGGCGCGTTCGACTCGCGGTTGGAGAGGTGCCAGCAGACGATCTGGAAGCAAGCATGCAGCATTTTGCCATGTACGAGGTTGTTTTCGATTTAGCTGGAACACAGCCGATCATCTCATCGATCCGAGACGTCAGTTTGGAGGCCTATGCGATGCAATGGGAACCGGATGAAAAACTCGCTGCGCAGCCAGCTGATGAACGCGTTACCGCTTCAATCATTGAAACAAATGATGGAGTGGATGATGATCAACTCAATGACACGCCCGATTCTGATCAGCCAGCAGCGGAAGAAGCTGTGGCGAGTCCATTCCCAACTGCTGAGGGCTCCGAACAAGCGGATCTGCAAGCCGCTGAGCCCACACAGACTGATCCNCGGCTGGGGCGGTGGCGTCCTTGACCGCATCTGTGCAGTAGGATCGAGGCACTGATGCAACGCACACATACTGTCGTCGAGTTGGGGCCCGGTCGTCTGCGGGCGGTGTCGGCGGTCAGCACTTCGGCCGGTCTTCGGGTCACAGCGGTCCTGCACGCAAGTCGACCCGATGTAGGGGGGGATCTTGACGAAGCGGGCTTTGTGCAGTGGATGCAGAAAGAACTCGACCGTCATGGAATTGCCAAGGGTGGTTGTACTGTGGCAGTTCCCCGAGGGGACGCGGTAATCAAGCAGTTGTCATTCCCGACGCATGACGAAGGCGAAGTGGCCGGCATGGTGCGCTTCGCGATGGCCGAGGAGTTGCATCTCGATGAGCAGGATGTTCGCATTGACTTTCTGCCATCCCGAGCCACTCCCGAAGGCATGGATGTTCTGGCGGCTGCGTTGCCTGAGTCATCCTTAGAGCGTGCCCAGCGTCGTCTCCGCACGTTGTCTCGCCCCGCCCGGTGCATGTCACTGCGATTTCTCGGCGCGGCTTTGTTGGTGGGAGATCGTGGACGCGGCACGACAGCCTGTATCGATGTCACTGGTGACGGTGTTGAATTCACACTGGTGCAGGGTGAGTACGTCAAGTCTGTACGTGGCGTGGCCTTGCCCCAAGGTCCAGTAGCGGACGTTGCGCAAGCTGTTGTGACCGAGACCAAACGAACTTGGATGAGTTGGCAGGCGGATCCGGAGACCGGACCGATTGACCAAGTCATTCTCCTTGGTGAACCAGAAATCACAGAAGCCTCCAAAGATCAACTGGCAGATTCAGTGGGGGCGCCCATTCGGCTCCTAACAAGCCATTCCTCAATTGATGCAGGTGGGCACAATGTTTCAGGGCTATGGCCGCTTGTCGGTCTGCTGCTGCGGCAAAGGCAGCGGCAACCTGTGATGGACTTCATGCAAACTCGGCAGCCTCCTGACAAGGCGGCGCAGCGGCGGATGATGGTGTTGGGGGCACTTGGCTCATTGGCCATTGTCCTGGCCCTCATTTGGACGATCGGGTCAATGTCGACCCGAGGCATGCGACTGCAACTCGAGCAACTCACCCGGGACGCAAATCGCCTTGAAGCCCCATGGCTTCGTTATCACCGCGACCGCTATCGCCTCGCGCATTTGCAGCTCTGGGAGTCGCAGATGCCTCAGTGGCACCTTTCTCTGGCTGATGTCATCGAGCGGCTCAACCCACCGGGCTCTTTGGTGGTCGACGATATCACTGGTGTCTTTGATTGGAAGGGTGTCGATGCACCACGCGAGGGTGGTCTTGATGAATGGACAGTGAAATCATCCCGTCAGCTGACGCTTGAGGCAGAAGCGGCGAGTCGAGAAGTCGGCGAGTCATTCCGTGAATCTTGGGTTGATGATCCTGATTGGGAGGTGGCCACGGCGGGGGCGGATAAGCAAGATGGCGATCGATTGCCGTTTGGTTTGACTATCAAATTAGCGACCAGTGCCAACAGCGATGCGTCTGAGACATCCTCGGAGTCATCACCATGAGTCCGCAACGCACACGACAATTAGTGATCGGTGGAGTGTGCGTCGTGACAGCGGTCATTCTTTTCTGGGCGATCAGCAATTGGGTGCTCACACCACGTCGCACTCTGGCTAATCGGATCGCAAAAATGCAAAGTGATATTGAAGGGTACCGTTCAGATCTTGAGGGCGAGGTCCGCGTGCATGATCAATTAGATGCATTTGTGCAGCGGTCGCTTGGTGGAACGCGCGAGAGTGTGGACCATGCGATGCGTGCAGGCCTGTCTGCGATTGCGGAAGCATCTGGTGTTTCAGATGTCTCGGTGTCGACGGCACCGCCGGTAGAAGTCGAGTCGCCGGGACGAAGAGACTTTAAGGGGGTGGCTGGCAAAGCACTCCGTGATGAGTTGGACTTTATTGAAGTCCCTGGTGTACTGCGTGGTACGGGCTCTTGGAGTGAGGTGATGTCGGCGCTACGTGGCGTCTATGCGGCACCGTGGATTGCGCGTGTCGAGGATGTCCGCCTGGGACGCAAGGGCCAGCGGAATGAGATTGACCTGTCTGTTGAAATTCGCACGCTCTTTGTGCCAGGCCATGAGCCAACAGGGGAAGCACCACTTGTTGCATTGAACTGGCCTCCTGCATTGTCAGAAGCCAATCCATTCCTGCTTCCCACACCACCTACCGCAGAGGCATCTGCGGCGAAATCCCAACCCCGTCCGGATTGGGCCCGCTGGCGCGTGTCATTTCTTGGGCGGATCGAGGGTGTTGATGAGGTCTGGCTGAATGACCAGAGCGGTCAGACGATTCGGCTTCAAGTCGGCCAGTTCGTTGAAGGATCTGCCTATCAGGGAAATCAGCAGGATCCAGATGGATTCGACGAGGCTGTTTTCACACGTGATGGATCGGTCTGGGTCGTGCCTTTAGGGGGGTCTCTGGGGGACCGACGGGCCATCTCGCGGTAGACTGGCGGCCGGCAGCCGTGGATGCGGCATGAATGCTGGCCAGTCAGGAGGACAGGCGTGAAAAGGCTCAGAAGATGTGCCGTCGTGGTGTGCGCACTGGTGACCTCATTGTCACTGGCTGAACCCACCCCAACCCCCCAAGTAACCCCATCGCAAGATGTCGTCATTCGACTCGCTTTTAGTGACGCGAAGATCGACGATTTACTTGATGCATTGTCTCGCATGAGCGGCATGGCAATCGTGCGCGCTACTGAAGTGCCTGCGGGCACAATCAGTTTTGTCTCTCCTGAAGATCATGATCTGCAATCCGCGCTGCAAGTATTGAACATCGTCCTGCAGGCGCGTGGCGTTACGATTCGCCAAGTTGACGGCATGCTTCGCTTTGAGGCGCTGGCCGACATGCAGCGCAATGACATCCCCACATTCGTCGGAACCATTCCGTCTGATGTCACGCCCGACACATTGGTCACCGTCATGCGACCGCTTGACAGCGCCAGTGCGCAGCCAATTGCCGAGCGTCTTTCGCAGATGGTCGGTGAGTACGGCGCGGTTGTTCCGATGATTGGACAGAATGCGGTGGTTATTACCGAGACCGCATCCAACGTGCGCCGTCTTCTTGGTCTTCTTGAAGAACTCGACAAACAAGATCCTGATGGCTTGATTGAAGTGTTCCCGGTCATGAATGTGTCGCCTTCAGATTTGATTCAGCCACTGCAGCAGTTGATGACTTTGAAGGTCGAGACGTATCGACCAGATAAGAAGGGCAAGCTTGTGAAGGTCGAAGAGACCACTATGGGCAACCTGACATTTACAGCGGATGATCGCGCTGGCTTGATCATTGCAAAAGGTTCCCGTCCGCTCTTGGACAAACTCGGTGAGATCATTCAACTGCTTGATGTGGCAGGTTCGGAGGGTTCCACCTCTGCCGGTGGTCGTTCGACCAGGACTCTGGTGTTGAACACGCTCTCGCCTGCCGATGCGACGCAGCGACTGCATGGTGTGATCATGTCTATGCCTGATGGCGAGCGGCCTCAGGTGCTTCCGCTGCCAGAGCGATCCAGCATCATCATGACAGGCCCCTCGACTCGCGTAGCGGAATTGGCGGCTGTAGTAGCGGAACTCGATGGTTCACCCGGGCTTATGCGAACTCAGACGGTCGAAGTTGTTGCTGTTGAAGACGCAACTCCTGCCCAAGTCATGGCTTCGCTCAATGCTGCCTTGCTGCCATCGCAGCGGGCTGCTGTCCGCATGGCACCCACGCCTGATGCCCGGGCGATTGTGCTTGCAGGCCCATTAGATCGGGTCGCCCATGCTGCTGCCATGATCGCTGCCCTCGATGTGTCTCCAGCAGCAGCCCCGGCGATTCGCCGTTTGAAGCTACGCCCCGGAGCGATTGATGATGTCATGCAGCGTCATGCTGACATGTTGGAGCAATATGACCTGACTGACGATGTGGTTGTCCGCGCGGACCCAGCTCATGATGTGATTGAGCTTGTTGGGAACCCAGAAACGGTTGCTGATCGGGCTGCTTTCCTGCAGTCCATTGCAGAGGGCATCTTGGAGGAGCGTGTCACTCGTCGGTTCGATTTGCAGCATGTTCGTCCATCTCGTGTCGCGAAAAGTGTGTCAACTGCGGCGCGTGCAATGCTTTCGCCAACAGATGGCAGCCCGTGGACACCGCCGCAGGTTGAAGCAGTCGATTTGATTGATGCACTGGTTGTCACATCATCTCCCACAGATATGTCTTCCATCACCACGATTGTGAGCTCAATTGATCAGCCACAAGCCGGGGACTTTCAGGTGCGGGTGATTCCACTTTCTGGAGCTCAGGAAGATGCCATTTCGCAGGCTGATGAGGCCTTTGTGCAGATGGGTGGCGGGGAGGGCAGTCTTCATCGCCCCAACGTTGAGGCAGATCGCTCTGGGCGTCGCGTGGTGATCAGTGGGCATACTGAGGGTGTTCGACTCTACGAACAGGCTTTGCGCCGATACATCGAGTTGGCAGGACCAGCCCCAGTCACCCGCATTTTGACGCTTCGACATATTGAGCCCGAGGAGGCGGCGATTCGACTGGCGGATCTTGCGTCTCTGCACGAAGGTGTTGCGTCTGAGGGTGCGCCACCGCATGTGTCGTCGCTCACAGACATCAATGCTGTCGGCATTACAGCGACGACTCGTCAGCAATCACTGCTTGCAGAATTGGTCAAGGCGCTGGATGTTCCCAATCAGGCAACGGTTGAAGTTGTTCCTTTGGCGCGATCGTCAGCAGTGGATGTGGCAGCTTCTGTCCAGCGAGCGATCCAAGCCCGCTCGATGTTTGAGCCAGGTCGACCACAGGCCAATGTGTCTGCTGTGGCAGCAAGCAATGCAGTCATTGTGACCGGTACTGAACCCCAGGTCGACTATGTGAAGTCAGTGATCAGCCAGCTTGATACAGGCGAATCCTTTGATGAGCAACAGGTCCGAATGGTGCATCTCGACCATGCTCGGGCGGATCAGGTGGCGGCGATGATGCAGTCGCTCATGGGCTTGGAATCGCTCAATGAATATGAACGACTCCAGCGGCTTCGTTATCGCATCCCATTGCCTGATCAGGGCATTGGCGTTCGCGTGGTTGCAAACGAGCGTTTGAATGCAGTCGTTATTGCCGGTCTCGCTCCGGCAGTTGATGCGGCTGAAGAGATGGTCCGGCAGTTGGATGCCGTTGCTGGAGATCAAGAAGATCGAACAGCGCGGGCCGTCAGAGTGATTCATGTACAGCACGCTGATCCGACATCGCTGGCAGTCAGCATTGAAGCGGTCTTTGCCGATGATCAGTCGAAGTTGCCACCAGTTGTGCGAGTGGATCAGTCAAGTGGAACGCTGCTCGTGCGTGCAGATGACGCTCAGATGCAGTTGATTGACCAGGTTGTTGGTTCGGTGGATGCAGCGGCGATGACATCAAGTCGTCAGATGCAGTTGATTCCAATTGACCCGGCACAAGGTGACGCAGGTGAGCTGGCAGAGACACTCCGCCGCATGCTGAACCGTGATGGTGGGCCTGCTATTCGAGTTATTAACATTGAGGACTTACTTGGTGCTGATGGTCCTGTGCCTGGGGCCATGTTGTGGTCTCCTCGTTGGCTTCCTGTCATGGCGGCGATTGGAGCGGTTCAGGCGAGCGTGGAAGCAGTTGGGGATTCGCCGGCGGTGTCGATTGCTGTTGATGCAGAGACCAATAGCCTTGTGCTTGTGGGTAGTCGCCGCAGTGTGGAGCAGGTACGGCGGCTGCTGGAGCAGCTACGCTCACAGATGCCCAAGCAGGCTGGTCGCCTGCATCGGATTGAGTTGGGTGACCGTGCCGATGCGTCACGCCTGACGCGATTGGTTCAGCAGGCAATGGCACAGATCACACCCACCGCCGGTCGCCGCGGCGATTTAACTCGACGCGTGAGCATCATTCCCGACGTAGACACCAACGCCATGATCGTCTCAGCCACCGATTCGGATTTTGAGTCGGTTACTCAGATCATCAAAGCAGTAGGCGTTTCAAACAACGATCAATCAGCGATCGTGAAGATCTACCCGTTGACCAACGGTGCGGCATCAAGAATTGCCAGGAACTTGCAGGAGTTGCTTCGTGGAACCAGTGCAAGTCGGCAGGCAGGCCGCATGCGTCATCTCGCAGTCACCATGATGGGTGGCGAGGATGCTGTGGAGGCGGCTTTCCGTCCTGACCGGATTCAGGTCAGCGCCGACAGTGGAAGTGGTTCTTTGGTGGTGATGTCACCGACCGAAGCCATTCCATTTATTGATCGCTATGTGGAACTCATGGATCAGTCGCCTGTGGCATCAGCGCCCACTCTGCAGATCTTCCCGCTCGAACATGCCGCGGCAAGGCCGCTTTCATCGATGCTGCGGAATGTCCTGCGGGCCCGCTATTACGCGGTTGCGAAGACTGGTGCAGTTCAACTCCAGCCGGATGTTTCGTATGACGAGCGAACCAATGCTTTATTGGTGACTGCGGACCAGTCACAACTCAAGGAAGTTGCTTCTTTGCTCAAGCAGCTCGATGTCCCCACCAGTGAATCGCTTCCGCCGCTGCGTACGATCGCGCTGAAGCAAGCGCGGCCATCTCAGGCAGCCCGCTTGTTGCAGAGCACAGTCATTGCGTCATCAGGCGCTAAAGGAAGTTCGGTGGTCATTGTTCCTGATGATGCATCTGGTCTACTTCTGGTGCGGGCTGACGAAGAAACGTCTCGGGAGATCGATGCAGTGCTTGCTGAGATTGATCGGGATGCGAGCGTTGAGTACGCGGTTCGGACCATTCGACTTGAACGTGCCGACGCCGCTGATGTTGCCAAAGCGTTGCAGCGTCTCTATGACGATCGTGCTCGTATTGCAGGCTCTAAACAGCGTCGTGTAACAATTCAGGGAGAAGCAGCAGACCGGGTGCTCCTCGTAGCGGCCAACGATGAGGATTATCAAGCCATTCAGTCACTGGTTGCCCAACTGGATGTGGGTGCTGGTAATGAGCAATATGAAATTCGCGTCTTCCCTCTGCAGCATGCAAAGGCCGCTGCAGTCTCGGGGGATGTGGAGTCGATGGTTAATAATCTGCTCTATGGCGATATCTGGCTCATGGGGTCGCGCAATCGCAAGGCACCGAAGAGCAAGGTGTCGATCATGGCCGACGAGCGCACGAATGCCATCGTGGTGACTGGTTATGGCGCTGCATTTGACTCTGTTGAACAGGTTGTCTCGGTGCTTGACCAGCCAGCTGCGCCGACATTGGCGAGGACCATTAAGGTCTATCGAGTGCCACGTGGGTCTGCAGACTTGATGTCGGAATTGATCGAAACTGCATTTGGGACTCAGCGGCGATCATGGTGGCGGTCAGCATCTTCCAACGAGTTGCAAGTTCGCGTTGACTCCAATCGCCGCCAAATCATCGTGGTAGGCACGTCCAAAGAGCATTCAGAGATTGAATCCATGCTTGCTTCGGTGAACTCTGCTGATGACGCCGCGTCATCTGTGCAGACCTTCGTGCTCAAGTCCGCTAAAGCAGCTGATACCGCGAATCTACTCAGGCAAGCACTAAGTCTCGATGGTCAGCCCATCGTCCTGAACGATCCAGATGGCGGGACTTCCATTGTCGTCGAAGGTCGAGTGCTCGCTGATACGCGGAGCAACAGTCTGCTGGTGACCGCTCCCCCGCGATCGATGGCTGTCATTTCTGGAATGATCGATGAGTTTGATCGCCTGGCACCGCCAGTCAATCAAGGGGTGTTCATTATTGACCTACAACGTGTGACCTCTGAAGAGGCGCGGCGGGTGGTGCAGGAGTTGGGTCTCAACAGGCCAGCAAGAGATAGTGCAGCGCAACGCATCGTGACGGATCCGATTACCGTCACCGCACTTCCAGGGCGCAATGCACTGATGGTGCTAGGCAACCCTGCAGACCGTGACGCTTTGAGTGCCTTCTTCAAGTCGATGGATTCAGAGCCGGATTCAGCTGATGCAATGTTGAAACTCGTGCAGTTGAAGAATGCGCAGGCTGAAGCAGTGGCTTCTGTTTTGCGCGACATGCTCGATCCATCCTCACAGAAGACCACATCGCCTCGGGCCAGAGCGGTGCAGGAACAGATTCGCCGGTTGTCCATGCTGGGTGATGGCGTGCATGATCCAGACATTGCACTGGACTTAACACGCCCTATCAGTATTACAACGCATGAGACACAGAACGCATTGTTGATCAGTTCGACTCCAGACAATTTAAACGCCATTGTTGCGCTGGTGGATCTGCTCGATGAACTGCCATTGTCTGATTCCGTGATCGTGCGCATCCTTCCGCTAGACAACTTGGCTGCGTCAGACTTTGCTCGCGTGGTTCGCGAACTGTTCAGTCAAGGCAAGAGTCTGGGCGGGCTGGGCAAGCGGGGGTGGATGGGCATTCCATCAAGCATTGTGGGGCGAGCCCTCATGGGTGATGTCGCTATGACGGTACATGAGACCACCAATACAGTTGTAGTCGCTGGCACGGAAGATGCAGTGTCGACTGTTGAGGTATTGGTCGACCGACTTGATTCCGACGTCACTACGGGCTGGGTAGATACGCAACTGGTTCGTCTCAAGTGGGCTGACCCCATTGAGACGGCCGCCATGCTGACCCGTGTGCTCATTGATGGCACTGATGCAGCGCCGAGTGCATCGGCGATGCGTCAGCAAGTGGGTCGGATGCGGATGTTGCGATCTGATCAGCGAAGTGTCGCCGAATCGGACGTATTCCGACCGATGCATGAGTTGGTTGTCTTGCCGCATGACACACTCAATGCACTCCTGCTGGTCGGCACCCAAGACAATCTTGATATTGCAGGGGAACTCGTAGCGATGTTGGATGTTGAAGAGGCATCGCCTGCATCTAGTGTGCGTTTCTATCCGCTCGATCATGGGGCGGCCTCTCAGATTGCGACAACTGTGACTCGTTTGGTCGATGGGCAGGTATCTGCGGGGATCCTCGAGCGCGAAGATCGGGTGGTTGCCCAGACAGATGAGCGGACCAATACTTTGATCGTGGCGACTAGCAGCAGGTCATTTGCTGTGATTGAGCCAATCATTCAGTCGCTGGACTCTGAGTTAACTGCTGACTATGCAGAGATTCGTAGCTTCCCGTTGGAGCACGCCACGTCGGCACGCATGCAAAACGTTGTTCAGAGGATGATGGATGCGCGGCTTGCTCGACTTCGAGTTGTGGACCAAAAGACGGCAGAACTGCAACGTGTGACGGTGATGTCTGATGAACGCACCAATTCACTAATCGTTGCTGGTGGTCAGGATGCGTTCGAGGTTGTTGGGCGATTGGTCAAGGATCTTGATGGATCAGACCTCGTGCAGCGTGGCCTGATTGAAGTGATCGATGCAGGTGACAACAACGCATCGCGTGTGGCTGAGACGGTCAATGCGGTGATGGAGCGTCGATACATCGATCTTCCTCCGGCCTCTCGTCGCGCCCAGATGCCATTGATTCAGATTGACAGTCGATCCAACAGTTTGCTGGTGTCTGCGGGACCAGAGGATCTTGATGACATTCGAGATCTGATTCGGCGACTTTCAGACGCGCCGACAGATCCGGCGATTGGACTGAATTTGCTGGCAGTCAATGGAGCTGCTCAGGCCGCAGATCTCGCCCCTCGAATCGAGCGGCTGATGCGTGATCGACAGCAGAGTCTTGGTGAAGCATCAACACCAACGGATCGTGTGTCTATTCAATCGGACAATGTGTCCAACAGCCTGATTGTGGCGGCCAGCCGTGAAAATCTCGTCGTCATTGAAGATTTCCTTCGCATGCTTGAGCAGGCGGAGTCAGAGCGTGGGTTCGGTCGCGAACTCGAGGTTTTCCACCTTCAGGTGACTTCTGCGCGGGCCATGGTTGACATGCTTGATGATCTGTACGTGCGCGAGGCCAATCGGCTGCGTGGTTCAGGAACAGTTCGCGTGACTGCTGATGAACAACTCAATGCCGTTATGGTCAGCGCCTCCGAGTCAGATGTTCGAGAAATCAGTTCACTGATTGGTCGGCTTGACGGTACAGCACCTTCATCTGTAGTGGAGATTCGGCACGTGCCATTGACCAGCGCCAATGCGCTCGAGACTGTGCGGCTGATTGAGGATGTGCTCTCTGGCCGGGGTCTTGGACGTGGGCGGCGCGCGGAACGTGCGACCGTGCTGCGTTATGTGCGATCAAATGAGGATCTCGGTGAAGGCCAGGAGATGCAGGTCAGCACTGCATTGCGAGAGTCCATCAACCTGACTCCAGATGTGCGAACCAACACGGTCATTATCAAGGCGCCAGCGGATTCCATGGACATGCTCGAAGACATGATTCGAGATCTTGATGAATCCTCGGTGGGTTCAAAGAACGTCCGTATTTTCAAATTGGATAATGCCGACGCCGCAGCGATGTCAGTGCTTCTCAAAGACCTCTTCAGGCTCGACGAGGGCGACGATCTGTTGGTTCTCAAGCCTCGCGACGGGCAGGACTTGTCTGGCATGGCCGATGGTCTTGAGGGCATGGGTGGGGACTTTGGCGGCACCGAGTTGACCGCTGTTCCCGATCCTCGCCAACAACTTGCCATCACCGTCGACAGTCGTACAAATAGCTTGATTGTGTCTGGAACACCCGCGTATCTGGATCTTGTTGAATCGGTCATTGATGAACTTGATTCTGCAAAGGCCAATGAGCGAGACTCGCATCTCTACCAGTTGCGAAATGCCACTGCGAGTGAAGTCGCTTCGGTGCTTGGTGACTTTGTTGAGACCGAGCAGCAGAAGTTGATCGAGACGATCGGCGTTGACCAACTTGGCTCGGCAGCGCGTCTGCTCGAGCGGGAAGTGACGATCCGGGGGGATGACAAGTCCAATTCTCTGTTGGTCAGTGCCAGTCCCCGGTACATGGAACGTATCCAGGGACTGATTAAAGAACTGGATGTCGATCCGCCGCAGGTCCTTATTCAAGTATTGCTTGCAGAGGTGTCGCTCGATGGTGGTGTTGATTGGGGTGTCGACCCCTCGATTGGTATTGGCAACTGGAACTTCGCGTCGTTTTCCCCGGTTGTTGCAGCTGGGTTGCCTTCACTTACATTAGGTGCGTTGGACTTCAATGTTGTCTTGAGAGCATTGGAGAATCAAGGCAGGCTACATATTTTGAGCAATCCTTCGATCATGGCAGCCAATAACGAGCCTGCCAATATCAATGTAGGAGAAATCATCTACGTTCCGGTCGGAGCAACGACTTACGACACGGGCCTGACGAGTGTGCCGTTGCAGGAAAAGGAAGTTGGTGTCATCTTGAGTGTGACGCCTTCGATTAATCCCGATGGGTATGTGCGCATGGAGGTCAAGCCGACGTTGTCAAAGTTGGGTGCCACCTTCGATCAACCTGCTGTTGGTGTGAATACGCCGCGCATCATCCAACGAACGGCTGATACAACGGTCACGGTACGTGATGGCCAGACGATCGTCATTGGTGGATTGATCAATGAGACCTATGAATTTCGGGAAGACAAGGTCCCAATTTTGGGGGACATTCCATTGCTTGGGAAGTTGTTTACGAGCGTGAACGAGCAGCTTGATCGGACGGAATTGGTAATTGTGCTCACGCCGCATGTGGTCACGAGCCCCACGCAGTTGGAAGAAATCCGAGTGATGACAGATCAGCAGGTTGATCGTTTGACATTGCCGCCAACACTCCTTGACAAAATCAAGACTGGCGAGTTGGACAAGCAAGGTCTCTTTGATCAAGAGGGCTATGACTTAAAGATTCGCGATTTGGAAGAGGCCATCACCCCCAGCGATCTCCCGGTGGAATCATCTCCTTGAAACGTCTGGCGCTTATTGCCTTCGTGGTTGCTGCAGGGTGTGAAACCGTCCAGTCGCCCTCTGCACCACCTTCCCCGAAACCCAAAATGTCTGCGCGGCCAGAACCAAAGACAGTGCCACTGCGTCATGCGAATCGCGCTGAGCAAATGGCGGTCATGATTAGGTCGAAACCGCGAGATACAGATGCAGATGGCTATCCGGATACCATCGATGTGACAGCGGTTTTGATTGAGGGCAATGATCCGGTGTTGGTGCCGGGGGTCTTCGAGTTCGAACTGCAGCCCTTAGATGAGTCAATTGAGCGACCTTGGCGAGTTTGGACATTTAATCAGCAGCAGTCAGCTGCCGCCGCCGGGCCAGCAGTGTTTGATCTTCCTGGGTATAGCTTTGCGCTTGATCTCCGACAGAATGGCGGGGATCGGATGCCAGCGCTTGCGGCGAATGTGACAGCCCGATTTCTGGCTATCGAGGGTGGGCCTGTCGTTGAGGCACAGCCAGGCCAACGTGTCGTCCAGGTCGGTCGCGGGCCATCAACTCCTCAATAAGCCTCAGTTGCTGAAGTAGTGGTGGGCCTATACCCTCCGGGACTGGCTGGTGGCGGCTGCGGTGGTTGCAGTACCCCATACAGGTCCATTGGAGGAGTTGAGTTCATGTTCATGTCAATGATTCGTTTTGTGGCTGCTTGTGTGGCCCTTATTCCACTGTCTCTGAGCATGGCGGCACCATTTGGGCCGGCCAGTGTGCCAGCGGATGTGACCAAGTTGGTGCCCCAAGATTCAATCGTGCTTGCCTACACAGCCTCAGTGGAGGACATGCAGCAGGACCTCCTGAAGACGGTCTCAGCCATCGAGCCACAAATGGCGATGTTGGTGGCCATGAGTGGTCCAGTGAGCGGTCTCAACATGATGGTGAAGAAGAATGGCGGGCCTCCTGGAAGCGCCGGAGTCGATTCCAAGGCGGCTGCAGCAGTCTTCGTGGGCAAGCCTGATCCCAAGACAGGCGACCCCCTTGTCGGCATGATTTTCCATGTGGCTGATTCGTCTGTTGTTGAATCGACGCAGCCCAGTATGCATATCACCCGGTTGCCTGGAAGTAATTGGGTGTCGCTCACAAATCGGCCGTATGACCTGCCTGCGCAGCCCAGCACGCTTGGCCAAGGCATGTTGTCTGCAACCATGGCTGCAAACGTCGACCAGAAGTTGGCTCGAGAGATCTTTAAGGATCAGATCGACATGGCCCTCTCCATGATGCAGATGAATATGCCTCAGGGATCCATGCCTCCTGCGCAGATGGAGATGCTGAAGCGTTCGCAAGAAGCGAATGTGGCGCAGATTCGTCAGTTCATTGATGGCATTAATGAGTGGAATTGGGGCATTGATCTCAAGGGTTCTGAACTTGATGTCTTGGCGCGGATCACACCTGCCGAGAAGTCAATGCTGACAACCCCATCTCAGGGCCTGAGTGGACTGGCTCGTTTGGTTCCAAACACGATGCCCATGATGGCAGTCTTCGACAAGTCTGCCATGGACTATCTGATGGATCAATCTGATACGTCCTTGCAGTATCTCCCAGCCGCAGACGCTAGTGGGCTCAGGAAGACGATTGAGCTGAGTAAGAAAGCGCTCGGCTATGCCAAGACCGGCTATGCCATGGGCATGTCATTTGGCGATCAGGGCTTCAGCATGATCGCAGTCAATGACACAGATGACCCTGACGCCGCGATCAAAGAAGGGGTCAAGGCCATTGAAGCCATCAATGAATTAGACATCGGCGTACAGATGACCCCCATGGAGGTTGAAGGTCCGGGCGTTGGTTTCCGCATGAAGGCTGATGTCAAGAAGCTCATGCAACTTGGCATGATGGATGACATGATGGATCAGGGTGGTCAGGCGCAGATGGCGATGGCACATCAGATCGTGCAAAAGATGCTCGGTGGTCCTGAAGGTATGCCGGTGCGGTATATCCCTGTTGGAAAGCATGTCTTGTCGGCCTTGGGTGATGTCGATGTCGCGCAGGCACGACAAGCGATTATGGCTGGCGGCGCTGATAACGCATTGTCGAAAGCCATGAGCAATACATTGGCAGGCGGGACTTGGGGCATGGTGGCTGATATGCATCAGGTCCTGTCTGAGGGTCTTGTGATGATGCGAGCTATGCTTGGCCCCATGGGTGCGATGTTGCCCCCGGCGATTCCGGATGGCAAGCCAGTGATGCTGTCGATGATCGGTTCGTCAGACGGTCAAGATTGGGATCAGGTTCGAATTCGCACAGATATGAAAGCCTGGTACGACATGATTCAGGCCCTTCAGAAGGCCAGCCAGCCTCCGGCGGCCCCAGCAGGTGGGACCGGTCGCAGCCGCCGTTGACACCATCATCTATTGTGGTTGAAATCACACGCCCCTCGATCCGATATTGGGTCGAGGGGCGTGTTGCGAACTGGGGATCCAAGATTCGAACTTGGACTAACTGATTCAGAGTCAGTCGTGCTACCGTTACACCAATCCCCATTGGTGAATCGCCGATTCTAGCAGCCCAGCCTAGTAGCGTCATTGGCCTGTCGGGGACACCAATCTGACCGCTGACTCGGGTCTGGCTACCATGCCGGAATGAATGACTACACCACTGTTGATGGGGCTCGTGTCGGCGTCTTGATGGGCAGCGCTTCTGATTGGCCAACGATGGAAAAGGCCTCAAAAACGCTGTCGGATCTTGGCGTTATTCACGAATGCAATGTGATTTCCGCACACCGCGCTGCAAAGCGCCTCGAGCACTACTGCCAGCATGCTGAAGCACGCGGTATTCAGATTTTGATTTGTGCTGCTGGTGGGGCTGCGCATCTTGCTGGCGTGGCGGCCGCCATGACACATCTGCCAATTCTCGGATGTCCGATGAAAGCATGGTCTACGGAAGGGCTTGATTCGCTGCTGTCAATGGCGCAGATGCCCAAGGGCATCCCCGTAGGAACACTTGCGGTTGGTTCAGCCGGGGCGATTAATGCAGCGTTATTGGCAGTCTCCGTTCTATCCCTCTCGGATGACGCGCTGCGTGAGCGGTATTTGGCATTTAGAGCGGCGCAGTCAGAAGCAACTTTCTCTTTGCCAGGTGCGCCAGGACACCCGTCTGAATGAGCCTACCTGAGGGGTTTTCGCTGACCGATATGGACAGGCTAGGCCCTGATCCGTTGGTCATCATGCACCAGTGGTTGGATGATGCGGCGCAGTATTCAGGAAGGCCCAATCCCAATGCTGCGGCCTTGGCGACCTGCGGACGGGATGGTCAGCCTGCGGCGCGCATGCTTCTACTTAAAGGTCTTGATGCGCGTGGCGCCGTGGTGTATACGAATTTGCAGAGCGATAAAGGAACGCAGATTGCGGAGAACCCGCATGCAGCACTGTTGTTTCATTGGGATCTTCTTGGGCGACAGTTGCGAATCAGTGGGGCGGTCAGTCAGGTGGAGGATGCCGAGGCTGATGCGTATTGGGTCTCGCGGCCGTGGGGGAGCCAAGTCGGGGGTGTCGCGAGCGATCAATCGCGACCATTAGCTGACCGAGGCGCGCTCGCTGATCGAGTTGCAGAGGTCGCAGAGTTGTACCCAGTTGGATCAGAGGTGCCTCGCCCCGCACACTGGACAGGCCTACGAGTGGCTTTGGAGCGGATCGAGTTCTGGCAGGAGGGCGATGATCGGTTGCATGATCGCATCGTGTATGAGGCCAAGCCCGGTGGCTGGGAGATCTCACGTCGCTGGCCCTGAGGCATTTCAGGCCTCGCCTTTGGCAATGCGAACAGCTTGTTCAATCAATCCCTTTGGGAATATGCTCGATGTGCCTGTGGGGCTATTGCGGGGTGGCTTCCCTTTGGGCGGTGTAGGTCGAGTTGCGGGGGGATTGTCTTGCGGGGAGGCCATTGCCTCGGGCAGTTCCATGGATTCCGCATCCGCATGCAGTTGCTGGACAGCTTCTGCGTCAAGTCCAAAGGTCCGCCTCCACTGGTCAGCTGTTTCGTGAGAGGCCTTTGGGGGGTTCTCAGGCAGTGTGCTGGAAAGATCGTCCAGCAAGGCCCGGAGAAAGGACTGGGCATCCAACCACTTACAGCGACGTCGCTTAGCAGCTTTTTTAAGTCTGAGATCTGAGGACACCACGGTCAATCTTCGGGGGGTCGTCGATTGCTCAATCATCGCCTCAATCAGGTCGTCGGCCTCCTGATCATGGCCTGACCAAGACACCCGAATATGCTCTGGGAGGGTCTCATGTGCTGTTGAGGGGCTTCCATCGCAGACCAGGTCGGTCAGAAGGCCATTCCAGCGGCTTCGACCAAGTAAGCGGCTGAGGCCAATGAGGTCCATTCCGGCCAGTCCAGAGGGCAGTACCCCCTGTACATGCAGCACATTCCAAGCATCGACAATCAGCCGCATGGAGAACACCATAGCGGGGGTTGAGCCTTGTCAAGTGGAGCCTTTTCGGCTCTAATACTCGGCTTGATTGTCCCTGAGGAGACCCCTTCACATATGGCTATTCGGATTAAATCCCGGCACGGTGAGTCCGTCAATCAGATGCTCCGCCGTTTCAAGAAGCTCTGTGAAAAAGAGGGCCTCACCAAGGACGTCAAGCGCAAGCAGTATTTCGAGAAGCCCTCTGAGCGACGTCGGCGTGCGATGCGCAAGGCCATCTCGAGGATGGAGCGCATTCAAAGTGAAGCCGCCGGTGGTGCTCGCCCAAGTCCACGACCTCCTGCCCGACCCGGCGGGCGAGGTCGCTGATCCCTGCTACATGCATTTTCAGTCCACCCCATCCTGTGCCCTGCGGTACGGAGTGGTGATGGGAAGTCGCCCAAGTTTTTCAATTGAACCCAGGTCTTGGTAGATCGAATTCTTTTGATTCGACGACCGATCGAGGAGTGAGTCCAGTGAGCACGATGCTTCTGTCCAACGTTGAAGGCATTCAAGGAATCGTTAACCACGCATGGGTGTGGTTCATTGCGCCAATCGGCGCTGTGTTGGCGCTGTTGTCGGCCTTTCTCTTTAGCCGAAACGTCATGAGCAAGAGCGAAGGTGAGCCGGAGATGATCCGAATTGCCGAGGCTGTCCGTAAGGGTGCCATGGCCTATCTGGTACGTCAGTACAAGGTCGTCTTCATTGTGTTTATCGCACTGGTGGCAGCACTGGTGCTGCTGGGTGTTCTTGGTATCCAGCCGATTTGGTCCGCCGTTGGCGTTCCGATTGCCGGTCTGTTCTCGGGCTTATGCGGTTGGTTCGGTATGAAGATGGCGACCAATGCATCAGCTCGAACCACCTTTGCTGCCAAGCAGTCACTCAATGATGGTTTGACCGTTGCGTTCCGATCTGGTGCAGTCATGGGCTTAGTCGTCGTTGGGTTTGCCCTTTTAGATGCGAGTGCTTGGTTCTTCATCTGGAACGTCTTCACTCCAGAGGGATGGACCCTTGAAACGATTACGGCCATCATGCTGACTTATGGCATGGGCGCCTCTACGCAGGCGCTCTTTGCTCGTGTCGGTGGTGGCATCTATACGAAGGCAGCTGACGTGGGTGCTGACCTTGTTGGCAAAGTGGAAGCTGGTATTCCGGAAGATGATCCACGTAATCCTGCAGCCATTGCTGACAACGTTGGTGACAACGTTGGCGACGTTGCGGGCATGGGCGCTGACCTCTACGAGTCTTACTACGGTTCGATTCTTGCTTCGATGGCGTTGGGCGCCACGGCTATCTTTGCCGGCAACTGGATGGGCCAGGATGTCAACGTGAAGCAGTGGGCCCTCGTGTTGGCGAGCGCTCCAATGGCATTGGCGGGTATCGGCATCATTTGCTCGCTGCTCGGGGTCTTTGTCGTTCGGGCCAAGGAAGGGGCTTCCTTCAGTCAATTGCTCAAGGGACTGCACATGGGTGTGTGGTTTGCGTCTGCATTGGTGACTGTGGGCGGCGGCGTCTTGTTCTACCTTCTGCTTGGCAGTGAAAACCCAATCAACTTTGTGTGGTGGCAGCCATGGCTGGCGATCGTGACGGGCTTGCTTGCAGGTCTGATCATCGCCTTTGCTACTGAGTACTACACCTCATACGAACACGCGCCAACGCAACGCATTGCTGAGCAGACCCAGACCGGGCATGCCACAGTCATCATTGCGGGCATTGCCGAGGGCATGAAGTCTACTTGGGCGCCACTAGTGGTCATCGTCGCGGCAATTCTTCTGGCGTTTGGTTTCTGTGGCGGCAATAGCAATTTCCTGCTTGGCTTGTACGGCGTGGGCATTGCTGCAGTCGGCATGCTCAGCACACTTGGCATCACGTTGGCGACCGATGCATACGGACCGATTGCTGACAACGCCGGTGGTAATGCAGAAATGACCGGGCAGCCCTCCTTTGTGCGTGAACGCACTGACATGCTTGACTCGCTTGGGAACACGACTGCAGCCACAGGCAAGGGCTTTGCTATTGGTTCCGCGGCGCTGACCGCGATGGCACTTCTGGCCGCTTATGCAATCGTGGTCAAAGGTGCGGTGGTCGAGAAGTTGACAGTTGACCAGCCTGAGGCGCAGCAGATCGCAGAGGTAGCTGGCATCAGCACGTCCAACGTACATGGATTTGACTACGCTGAACTTTCAGGAATGCACACGCTGCACCTGGACTACCTCGGGCATGGCGAATTTAAGATGCTTGCCGAGACTGGCAAAGGGACAGCTGCTGGTGGTGGCCTCATGTTGACATCCAACGAAGTCGCTGAAGCAGTAGGCACTTGGTTTGCTGGACACACACACCTCACAGTCGATGCATCGTGGGACCCAATGAATCGTGTCTTCGATGTAACAGTTCCCATTGATGGAATCGAAGGTGGTGCAAAAATTGACTTGGTCCCAGCTGATCGAGCAACTCTGAAACACATGGCGGCCTTCTTTGATATCTCCATCATGAACCCACGGGTTCTTGGTGGCCTGTTCCTTGGCGTCATGTTGGCGTTCGTGTTCTGCGCAATGACTATGAACGCAGTGGGGCGTGCCGCCTATCGAATGATGAACGAGTGTCGACGTCAGTTCAAACTGATGCGTGATAAGTTCAAGGCAGATGGAATGTCTGACAGTGATGTTGCTGATCCAACAAATTGGCCGACCCGCGTCATGATTGATGGTGTCGAGTATCCGGACTATCAGGAGTGTGTCTCAATCTCCACTGCTGGCGCTCAGCGTGAAATGGTTGTACCTTCATTGCTGGCGATCATCACACCTGTCGTGGTTGGGCTCGTACTCGGTGTCGGCGGTGTCATGGGATTGCTCGTCGGCGGCCTGACAAGCGGCTTTGCAGTGGCCATCTATATGGCCAATGCGGGTGGTGCTTGGGATAACGCCAAGAAATACATTGAAGCCGGCCATCATGGTGGCAAGGGTTCTGAGTCACACAAGGCATCTGTGACCGGCGACACTGTGGGTGACCCATTCAAGGACACCTCTGGCCCGTCGCTCAACATCCTTATCAAGCTCATTGCCATTGTGTCGGTTGTATTCTCCGGCCTCGTGGTCTACTTCGGACCGACGGTGCAGTCAGCGCTCGGCTTGGGCTGAGTCTCGATGACAGAGTCCAAAGGGAGCCCGGCGGCCGTCCCCGGCCCAAACTCGGGGTCTGATCGGTCAGCATCTGGAGATGCTGGTCTGGGATTTGCCCTTGAAGCGGCAAGGTTGGCGGAAGACCGTCATTGCAGTGACGTGCGCTTGTTTGATGTGCGAGGCCGAAGTCATGTCTGCGACTTCGTACTCGTCGCATCCGGAACCAGTGATCGGCAGGTCAAATCTGTGGGCGCTGAAATGGAAGATCTCGGCGCTGAGCATGGAATGACTCGGTTTCGAACCACCTCCGACCCCGCATCGACGTGGGTTGTGGTCGATTTCGTCGACGTTGTGGTGCATCTTTTCGAGCCGGCACGTAGGGCCTATTACGATCTAGACGACTTATGGGGTGATGCTCCAGAGTTGCCATTTACCCGAAGCACGTAACTAGCCGTTGGGTAGGAGAATCAGTCTTGAGTTTCGGTTTGTCCCGTCGAACCCCACAAGATCTCCAAGGCTGGGGTCTGGATCGAGAAGATCTGCCTCAGTGGGAAAATGCGACGCTGGATCCACGCCTGCTGTTTGCGGACCCCAATCGACGCTTTGAGTTGGAAATAGGATCTGGCAAAGGCACGTTTCTTGTTCAACAAGCGGCGATGCAGACCGATACGAACTTTTTGGGGATTGAGTGGGCGGGGGAGTTTCAGCGTTATGCAGCCGATCGAGCGCGACGACACACACTGAACAATGTGCGAGTGCTGCGCGATGATGGTTCGGAGTTTTTGACGCACCGATGTGCTGATCACACAGTCGATGTGATCCACTTGTACTTTACTGATCCATGGCCAAAGAAGCGGCATCACAAACGTCGATTGGTGCAGCACTCAACGTTACAGCACATGCATCGTGTCCTTAAATTGTCCGGGCAAGTACATTTGGTAACGGATCATGCTGAGTTGTGGGAGTGGTATGAGCTTCATGTTGAAGCTGCGGCCAATCTCTTCGATCGTGGCCCATTTGTTACACCGCAATCTGCGGGCGATGAAGAAGTGGTCGGTACTAATTTTGAGCGGAAATACCGCCGCGAGGGGCGGTCTTTCAATGCCATGACGCTCACACGTGTGGACAATTTGGAGAAGTCTGATGCATCGTGAGGGCTTGAATCCGGATGATGTGCAGATCGAGGATCTTCTATGCGATTTCTGCGGGGTTGCAGCCTGGTCTCAGGGGACACCTTGTGTAGAAGGGCATCGAGGTAGTTTGATCTGCGGCGATTGTTTGTCTAAAGCCTGGGTGCAATTGGCAGTGAACGAAACTGGATCACCGATCGAGACCTGTTGCTTGTGCCTGCAGACCTCGGATGACCCAGGCTTTGTCGGATCGCGGAATGAGGGCAACGCATGTCGGCAGTGCGTGAAGCGCGCAGCTGGTGTACTGCACAAGTCGAAGGACTGGCCATGGCAGAAGCCTGTCAGTAACTCGTCGAATCCATGAGCGATTGAGGTCGCGGCGGCGCCCATTCAACTGGCAGTGAAAGCGTGAAAGTAGCACCCTGGCCGGGAGTTGAATCCACAGCAAGACTTGCCTGCAGCATGTCGGCTAACTCACGGCAAATAGCTAGTCCAAGTCCAGTACCAGAGTGATGTCGCGTATGGCTGGCATCTACTTGCCTAAATTTCTCAAAGATCAATTCTTGTAGATCTTCTGGGATGCCAGGCCCAGTGTCAGCGACAGAGATGTCAACACGTGTGATGGTGCCCTCTTGGACTATGCGAGACGCTTTCAATTGCACGGCTCCGTTTTCGGGTGTGAATTTGATTGCATTTGAAAGCAGGTTGTAGAGCACTTGTTGCACCTTGCCCGGATCAGTCTTGATTGAGGGCATCCCTGGCTCGACATCAATGCGTACATCTATTGATTTTGCCGTCGCTTGAGGGGTCATGATCCCAGTAATACCCTCGAGTAAGTCGGACAGGTTCGTCGGCTCTGCGATCACTTCCATGCGACCAGCTTCAATCTTCGCCATGCTCAGGAGTTCGTTAATCATTTCCAGCAGGCTTCTTCCACTGGTCATGATGTTGTCTAGGTACCGTACGTGCTTGGCTGATGGGGATTCGCCTTCATTCAACTCGCTTTGCAAAAGTTCCGCAAAGCCAATGATCGAATTCAGTGGTGTGCGCAACTCATGACTGACGTTTGCAATAAATTCGGTCTTAAAGCGTGAAGACTCCCAAAGGCCGACATTCGCTTCAGCCAGTTCGGACACCTTGAGATCAAGACTTTCATTCATCTGTTCAAGTCGATCTCGTGCCTGCGACAGCCGATCAAGCATCTCATTAAAACCAAAAGAGAGTTCCTCAAACTCATCTCCAGTTCGGATATCAGCTCTGGCATCGACTTCCCCCTCGCCAACGAGGTCTGCAATTCTCCGAAGCCGTCGTACTGGCGAGAAAATCAAGCGAATGAGAATGAGCCAGAACACGATGACAGCCAGGACACCAGCGGCGAGTCCGGTTAGCACGATGACAGATCGACTGCGGTCAAGTTGGCGGTCACCAAACTGCGTATTGCGTGACACAACCAGGATGCCTCTGATGGGATCAGTGACTGAGGGATCGGAGACTCCCGCGCTGAAGTCAGAAATGGTTGGGTCGCCCAGGCGGCGTAGCCCAGTGGCTGTCACTGGTCGGGCAAAGAGCACGAAGTCCCGCTCATCCTTTTGGCCTCTCAGGGTGTACCACTCACGTTCACGGTCACTTGAGAAGGCCTGCATCGCCTTACTGATGAAGGCGTCGGGCTCAGCTTGGACATCGATGTCAGCTGCAGGAATCCAGGACAGTTGCATGCCATCAGACTCGCCGCCAACCTCTAATTCTGTCTTTCGTAGGTAGCGCAAGCCTCCAAGTTTGATTTTGCCAGCGAGCCAAGCGTCAGAAACCTGTCCAGCCACTTCAATTTGGTTTTCATGTACAAGGGTTCGAACGCCAACCCAAGGCACAAGCAGCGCACCGACAAGGATGGCGACGATGGCGCAGCCGAACAGGATGAGGCACTTGTTGGCGAGGCTGATGCCGCGCGTCATAGACGTACCGTACCACCTTCATAGGGACGGCAGGGCCTTAGTCTGGGCCGTTGGTCGTTGGCCGGATGGCTTGATGCACCGCCTCCGGATTGTTCAGGAGCCGATGAATGCGGGCAATATCGAAGTTCGATGGGATGGTGAGGCCTTCGGTGGACATCAAGGTCAGCACGCGTTCGACAACAATGCTGGGGCTGATGTCCCCACCGGGGCACCAATGGTCATAGTCTGACCAATCGAGACGCACCCAGGCATACCCACATCCGGCAAGATCACAGCCAAATCGCCAGCCACGATCAGTTTCGTGTTCCTCCACGACCGCAATGACATGGCGAGCTCCCATGCTCTGAGCCTACCATGCTCGCTTCGTCCACATGGGCAATCTGATGCTGACCTATGGAACTCTTCCTTGAGACACTTCGACTGGGCCTGAATAATCTTCGGCTCCACATGCTGCGCTCGATTCTGACGAGCCTTGGGATCATTTTGGGTGTGGCTGCGGTAATCCTGATGGTCTCCATCGGTGAGGGGAACAAGCAAGCAGCGATACGTAATATTGAATCGCTTGGTGCGAGCAACATCATTATTCGCTCGCAACGACCACCGGAGTCATCATCGGTCGGAACACAACGCCGAAGTTTTGTTGCCAAATTTGGCCTCGAGGATGCCGATTGGAATCGTCTTGTTGAATCGCTTCCTGAGGCGCAGCGGATTGTTCCACTGAAGGCATTTGGATCTGAAGTTTCGCACTCATCAAAAAGAACAACCAGTCAGGTATTCGGCACGACACCGGAGCTGATCGATGTGCTCAAGTTGGATGTCGAGCAGGGAGGCCGTTATCTGGTGCCTGAGGATGGCGATTCGCATCAGCGTGTTGCAGTCATTGGCTCTGAGGTGGCACGACAGTTCTTCCCAATTCAAGACCCTATTGGAGACACCATTCGGATTGATGACCGGATCTTCACGATTATCGGTGTACTAGAGCCGATCGGGCTTGCTGGGGGCGCTGGAGGCGCTCTTGTCGGTCGTGACTTGAATCTCGACGTGCATATTCCCATTCAAACGGGGCGTCTTGAGTTCAGTGACACCGTCTACCGCCGAGTCAGCGGTTCTTTTTCCGGTGAAGAGACACGATTCTCAGAGATTTATGTTGAGGCGTCTGAAAGCGACGATGTGCTTTCGATGGCTGCCCGTGTTCATCGTATTGTGGACTATGGGCATGGTGAACGCGGAGATGTCACGGTCATTGTGCCATGGGAGCTGCTCGCTAATGTGGAGCGCACGACCTTTGCGATGAACTTGCTCTTGACAGCCATTGCAGCGATCAGCCTGCTGGTTGGGGGTATTGGCATCATGAACATCATGCTGGCCTCTGTTATTGAGCGCACTCGTGAAATCGGTATTCGTCGTGCGCTTGGGGCAACGCAGCGACATATCGTCTCACAGTTTCTTGTGGAGACCGGCACAATCTCCGCCGCAGGTGGGATTATTGGAATTATTCTTGGTGTCGGACTCTCGCTCGCTGTTGATCGGGTGCTTCCCTGGATTCTGTCGCTTCCACTGATTCAACAGCACATTCAAGTGGATGTCACCTTTGAGTCGGCGATCACGCTTTGGTCAATCATCGTTTCATTCACGGTTGCAGTAGCTACTGGAGTTGTCTTTGGCGCGTACCCCGCAATCGTTGCCAGTCGACAAGATCCGATTCAAGCACTTCGCCACGAATAGGTGGCAGAGTCATTGATCGTATTGTTTGCGCATGCGTTCGGACAGCGGTACTTCAACGCGAATCTGTCCACCTGTAGACCGAAGGGTTCGGGCGGTGCGACCCTCAGGAGTTGGAATGCGATACGAAAATCCATCGATTTGACGTTGAATCCAACGAGGAGCGCGGACAACCAGTGTTTGCTGATAGACCTGGATGGATGCCCAGCTTCCTCCACGACGCTCCCATGCTTCTGGCTCAATTGTTCGGGTTAGAAGATTGATCAACTCATCGAGGCGCTGCTGACGTGATTGAAACTCAGCGATTCCTCCACTTTGTCCACCACCACCTTGTCCGCCACCAGGATTGAGATTGGGGGGGTCGTCATAGTCAGGAATCTCGGTCAAGAGGTCATCAATTGGGATCGTCTTGACCACCATCATGGTTTCGGTGGCGAGCCGAGACTTCGAGGACACCTCGAGTACACCGTCACGGATTTGCCAGGTGCATGGCTCCGTCTTACTGCATTGGATGAGTACATCTTGCAAGAGGTTCAACGCTGGCCGGTCTGCCTTGGGGAGCGTAATCTTGGTTTTTAAGTCGATGCCAGAACTTTGGTCTGCCTCGATTGGCATGAGGCGTGCATTGACACCGGTGTACTCAAAGAGAAAGCGCAGGACTTCTCCAGCTGACTGCCCCTGGAAGCCAGCATCGACATCGGCGTAAATGAGTTTTGACAATGTGATGCCATCGCGGGAGGGAGGAGGGCTTGTTGTCCAACCGATGCACATCACCCATGAGAGGATGAACGTAGTCAGCATGCGCATAGACATGATTGGATCTCCTGTGCTTCGGCTCGAGCATACATGATGGGTCGTCTGGCCCATGATCCGAATGGGCAAAACCCGACTGAAGCATCTCAGAGACACAGAGCAGGGTCATTGCTTGAGCCCAGATTGGCATCAGATCATCCCACGGAGCCATGCGAATGCCATCAGCGGAGCTTTCGCCCCGGAAAGGGTGATACGCCTTGGGGACGATCAGTGTCGAAATGAACTGGATGGCATTGACCGTCCATGGTGCAGGCGAAGGGTGCATGCTGATGTAGAAGGCCAAAGGGCGGAGCATGTGCGCTGAGATCGATTCCACATGTTCGTTCAGGCCAATTGCGCCTTGGAGTGGGCCAGTCGTATGTTGTCGATCAACCATCATGTACTCGATGGCGCGCCACTGCTCGGACAGCATGAGTGGTTCATTTTTCATCTGAGCATGTTGTTGATCCAGCCAGCCAATCCAAGGCAGCGCGTTAAAGACCTTGCTCGGTGGAGCTTCAGTGGCATCAATCAAGATTTGCTCGACAAGAGCGGGCTGGTCCACCATCCCGAGAGCTGCAATGGATCGAGCAGCTAAGGAGTGTTCCTGATTGCCTGCCAAATCAAGCACTGCTTCAGACCGCGCTTCATCAATGGGTAGTAGTGATGATCTCATCAGCATGGCATGCAGTGCTACATCAATAGGATCTGTTGACATAGATTCGAGTGCGGCAGCGCGCAGGCTCTGGCCCACTTGAGACCACGTCACTGCGTCCACACCAGTTGCGATCTGCCACCGATGTAGGGCCAAGGCAGCGAGCATGTGGTCTCGAAGCGGAGCTTGCGTGTTGGCATACCGCCCAGCTGCTGCGTCATAGTCACCCATAAGAAAAGATGGCGGCGAGTCTTCCATCTCAAGTTCTGGTGTAACGAGCTGTGCAGTGAGTCGATTCGCGACTCGATCACCGAATTTGGTGAGTTGTTCGCGGTCATAGGTAATGCGCGGAGATTCTTCGCCACGGATATACAGTCGGGCTGGAGTGGTGTGCGCATCCTGTAGCAAGTCGACGGTCTTGAATCGATACAAGGTGACGTTCCCTGTTCGTCTCGCTTCATCCATTTCAGATAGGCTCATGCGAGCAGCGATAGCAAGACTCTTCAATTCCTCATACGTTGACCCATCACCTGTCATGCGTAAGTAAGAAGGGAATCGCACAATCCAGTTTCGGTCTACACGTAGCGCTAAACCATCGGTCGCGGGAGATAGCGTGTTGGCAGCTTCTCGGAGTGTGGGAGCGGTAATCGGTTCGAGGGGCCCAGCGACCTCTACTTCAACTGCCAGCTGGCTTAGGGCATCGTTTTGCAGATCATCAGGAAGATTGCGAAACAAGGAGTCCTGCCGAGCTGATTGAATGGCTGCTGCCACTGCTTGGGAAACGGGGCTGGTAGCGCCCGCCCATATGGTGGATGTTGCCCATGCCACAGGCCGTTGATTGTGGGAGAGGGTGATGTGAACACCTTCCACAGGTATGGGATCCAGGCTCGGCGTGTCAGGAGTGTTCTGATCTACCCACTGTCGAGCCTGTTGCCAACTTTGGATGGCTGTAACGGGGTCTACCGCAGTTGAGGAGGTATTGGCCACCGTAAAAGCAAGATATGTACCGATGAGTCGGGTCATGAGGGCTGATATCGGTGTTCCTAGCATGAGACAGCACTTTCCAATATGTCTTGGCTTGCAAGTCCGGTGGATTGGGCCATGGTACAGGTGTCTCGGAGAAAGTATGAGACACTGCGTGTGACAATAGGAAGAGAAGAGATAGGGAGGAGCTGTCGTGATGATGACGACGCTCATGCACTGGACAGCAAACCGCCGCAGGCTGGCGGTACTGACGCTGCTGACTTTTGCGGTGATGTGCTGACGGGGAAGGCCTGAGAGAGACCTTCCCCGTCAGGGAATCGCAAGCAATATGAAGCGACTTGATCAGAATTCGATCTTGTCGGTACCCATTGCGCCGTGATCGTCCATGCCACCACGAGTTGGTGATGGAAGGTCCGGTGATTTTTGTCGTCCCTTGCCACCATCTCCCTCGTCGGCGGAGTGATCAGTCTCACCCCACTGGGCGCGCTTGAGACTGAGTCCGATCTTTCGGTCGTCGGTGTCCACTCGAAGAATCTTGACATCCACTTGTTGGTCAGGCTTGACCACTTCTTGTGGGTCGCTGATCTTCTCATCAGAAAGTTCAGAGATGTGGAGCAAGCCTTCGAGGCCTTCCTCGAGTTCTACAAAGACGCCAAAGTTGGTGATCTTGGTGACTTTGCCGTGCACGACCATGCCGGGATGATAGGCCTCCGGAATCGCGGTGACCCAAGGATCTTCCGTGAGCTGTTTGACGCCCAGCCCCACACGCTGCTTCTCTTGATCAATTTCCAGCACGACGCACTCGACGGGATCTCCCTTCTTGTACTTCTCGCTGGCGTGAGAGATCTTCTCCGTCCAAGACATGTCTGAAACGTGCAGCAAGCCGTCAATACCAGGTTCAATCTCAATGAATGCGCCATAGTTGGTCAGGTTGCGGACAGCGCCATCAACGATGGTGCCAGCTGGATACTTCTCGGCGACCAACTCCCATGGATTGACTTCAGTCTGCTTAATGCCGAGTGAAATTTCCTGTTTGTCGCGATTGATATCCAGAACGACGACCTCAACCTCATCGCCAACTTTGACGACTTCATTTGGATGGTTGATGCGTCGTGTCCACGACATTTCTGATACGTGGACCAATCCTTCGATGCCTTCGACCAGTTGAATAAAGGCGCCGTAGCTCACTAGACTCACGACATTGCCGCGGATGCGGTGTCCGACTGGGAATCGCTCCTCGATATCGTCCCATGGACTTGGCTCCTTCTGCTTGAGTCCGAGTGCGATCTTCTCCTTGTCGTGGTCGATGCGGAGCACCTTGACCTCGATCTCGTCGCCGGATTTGCAGATTTCGCTGGGATGATTGACACGGCCCCAACTCATGTCGGTGATGTGTAGGAGGCCGTCGATGCCGCCAAGATCGATAAATGCGCCAAACTCGGCAATGTTGGTGATGGTTCCCTTGACCATCTGGCCTTCTTCGATGTTGGAGAGAATGCGTTTCTTCGCTTCAGATCGCTCGCGTTCGATAACGTTGCGGCGACTGATGACGATGTTGCGTCGTTCTTCATCAATCTTGAGGATCTCTGCGCGAATCGTCTTGCCGATGAACTCACTGACATCGCCAGGACGTCGTACGTCAATCTGTGATGCAGGGAGGAAGACTGGCACGCCAATATCGACAAGCAAGCCGCCCTTGATCTTCCGCATGCCACGGCCTTCGACGATATCGCCTTCGGCTTTGGTTTCGAGAACACGCTCCCAGCCGCGAATGCGATCAGCCTTGCGCTTCGAGAGCTTGATGACGCCGGAGCCGTCATCGAGATCCTCAAGCAATACTTCAATTTCATCCCCGTGCTTGAGGGCATCAAAATTATCGAACTCACCTTTGTGCACTAGTCCTTCGGACTTGAGACCAACGTCGATGACAACGTCATCGCCAGCTTTGCCGACGACCTTGCCCATCAGAATGCGTCCCCGAGAAACCTGTTGGATATCGCCGGTGAGCAGAGTGTCCAGTTGCTCATCACCGGCATCAGTGCCAATTTGTGCTTGTATTAGTTTCTGAACGTCAGCATCATCGATGCCGAGATCGGCGATCAGATTAAAATCAACCATGAGATAGTCACATAGCGGCGTCAGGGGGTGGGAACTGCGGGCCGCGTCCGCAGGTTGAATGACTCACTCAATCCGGCCACCGGATGCTCGTTGCATCACCAAGAATGGCACGGCTGAGGACCCTGAGATGAATCGTTCATCATAGCAGGATCAGTCATGGTCAGACGCATGCCGTTTTGCCAGAATGGCGAATCCAAGACCACCAGCCATAGCTAGGACAATGGGGGCGAGAAAGACCCATCCGCCGACCAAATGCCACCCCAAGACGCCCACCATAGGGGCTGCGAGCCCTCGGATGCCCGTGAGTGTGACGTGGGTCCCCATGTAGGCGCCGGAGTTTTCTACTGGAGCGAAATCATGGTGTCCAAGATTCCATGCCAAGACACCACCGGCGAATCCAGTTCCACGCACAATCGCTGAAATCCACAACAGCCCCATTGAGCCACTGAGCACCGCAGCAGCGAGCATGGCATTGGAAAGTACGAACACCCAACTGTGCACGGCGCGAAATCGTATGACATGCATTTTGTTCAGCAGCCGCGACCACAATGGAATCGCCAGGGGCATCATAAAAATCGGTACTGAACTGACCGCTGCAATTCCAACCAGATTATCTACATCGAAAGAACTGCGAAGCGCCAATACCAATGGGGCAGCAACCATCATGTTGCCAAAGCCAAGTAGAAAGAGGCAGCCCATGAACTGGCGGAATCTGCGATCTCGACGCAGTGGTTTTGCTGCAAATCGCAGTGATGCGAAGTACCCGCCGCCACCTGAATGTTGTTCGCTTCGGAGGAGGCGACGATGCCCGCGCAGTGGAAGGCCTGCATAGACCGCAATACCAATAAATGAGATGCCAACGGCCAGTGGGTAGAGCCAGCGAAATGAGGTTGGATCCACATCCTGAGCCCAGCCAATAAGGAGTCCAACGCTTGCGAGCACCAGTGCCTGAACAATGGCGAGCTTCCCGGCGATGCTGGCGCGGACAACTCTGGGATAGTTGGCCGCCCAGACGGTTGTTCTCAGCGTGACAACACCAGACCAACACACACTACTTGAGGTCATCAGGAAGACCATTCCCAGTAATCCCACTGGCGTGCGTGGCATGAAGGCAACTCCCAGCACACAAGCGGCGGAGCAGAGCATCAATGTGGTGATAAAGCGAATTTTTCGCCGCCCGCTCGCAGCCGCTGCCCAGAAAATGCTCGCCAAATTGGCAAAGGCTTTTGCTCCCACCATGAAGGCCACAGCAAAATCAAGCCACTGTTCAGGAACAATGTGCTCATAGAACCGGCTAGCGATGGTTCCCATCACGCCGCCTTCGACTGCCCCGACCATGACTGGCAGCATCGACCATGCTGCCAACTCTCGACCGAAGGCACGACGTGGCGCACCGTGTGGCAGATGGGGGCGATTCATGTTTCGTCGTCCTTGACGCATGGGGCAGTCTTTCAACCCCGGACTTGACCTGTTCGTGAATGTGCAGCCTATCGCAGGCTGGAGTTTGGCAGATCGGGCATTCAAGACTCGCTCGGCGATCAGTCGGGTGGTAGTCTGATCATGCGTCGGCGCGGTTCCCCTGGGTACTCACGCTTGCGTCGGGCACACTTGCTCGTTCCTGTCGATCCCTCTGGGATCGCAACTGTCGCTTCGATGGCCATGCCTCCTTTGTGTGGACGGCCGGGCATGACGGCATGCGAGCCCCCCTAGTACGAGGGTTCGAGCAAGTCCCGATGCATGACCGCGATCAAGGATCGCATCGTGAGATTTAGGGGTCGCGCCGATTGCATTTGTAGAGTGCAGCGTTAGTGTGCGTTTGTTATTGAAGCACTGCCGCTCCCTCGGTACATCTCAGCCATGGCCTCCAGTGTGGATGGGATCACCCGCGATGCGGCAGTTGTGCTCATGAAGTTCACATCACCAAACCAACGTGGTACGACATGCGCATGTAGGTGTCCTGGAAGTCCCGCACCTGCAGCAGCGCCTTCGTTCACGCCGAGATTGACACCTTGCGGGTGCAATGTCTGATGCACCATTTCAGTCGCTTTGTCGACCAAGGCCCAGAATGCTTGCCGCTGTGTTGGGTCATACTCCATGAGTCGGCCTCGAGCGTCGCCTAATGCGACCAGCAAATGGCCAGCCGAGTAGGGATAGCGATTCAGCATGATTAATCCATCGCTGGTGCGGTGGATGACGAGGTTGGTCTCATCCTGATCCGGATGCGCCCATGCTTCCCCGATGAAATCAGTTAGGGCAGCGGTTGAGTCATCGCTGTTGGTCTCCAGATTTCGGAGATACTGCATTCGCCAAGGTGCCCAAAGCGTGTCGTGCATGATGCTGTCGTCCTCAGTCTCCTGTCGCCAGCGCGGACAGGCGCAACCGAGTGTACGGTGCAGATCGCTTTTGGGAGTCTTTGAGGTCCAATTGCCTAATGAGTTTGCTAACACTTTCCAATGTGAATATCCAGTATGGGAACCGGCTCATTCTTGAAGGAGCTTCTCTGTCTGTTCAGCCACAGGTTCGCATGGGCTTGGTCGGCCGCAATGGCAGCGGCAAGTCATCGCTGCTCAACATCATGGCCGGTGTGCAGCCGCCCGATTCGGGGACGGTGGACGTGCGTCGGGGAACACGCGTTGGCCTGCTTGATCAACATCCGAAGTTTCCGGCGGGCATGTCCGTGCGTGAGGTCGCTTGTACGGCACTGGCTGAGGTTGAGGCTGTTGAGCAAGCATTGGAGCAACTCTATGCCAGCATGGCTGCTGCAGAGGGCGCAGCCTTGCAAGCCTTGATGACAAAGCAGTCTGAACTGGAATCCCGGCTGGCCTCCCTTGGTGGATGGTCTGCAGATCACCAAGTCGATGCAACACTGCATGGACTTGGTTTTCGGGTCGAGATGCTTGATCGTCCTGCCGATGTGCTCAGTGGTGGCGAGCGTGCTCGTTTGGCTCTGGCAAAACTCCTCTTAGAGGGGCCAGATCTATTGCTGCTGGATGAGCCGACCAATCACCTCGATCTCGATGGGCGTCGCTGGCTGGCCACATGGCTCGCTGAGGACTACAGCGGTGCTGTGATGATTGTGAGCCACGATCGCTGGTTACTGGATCGTGTCTGTACGCAGATGGTTGATATTCGTCGCGCAAATCTGGAGCTTTATAACGGGAACTACACCACCTTTCGTTCTCTACGTGCTGAGCGACTCGAGACAGAGTCCCGTGCCTGGCAGAAACAACAGGATTTGGTTCGCCGCGAGCAGGATTACATCAGGCGATACAAAGCCGGCCAGCGTGCCAAGCAAGCTCGGGGTCGAGAATCACGACTGCAAAGAATGATCGATGAGTCAACCCTTGAGCAGCCTGAGCGAGAAGCAGTGGCTGCAATGCACCTGCCGCCGATACGCCGCTGTGGGGATCGCGTGGTATCGGCAGAGCAGATTCAGGTACAGGCTGGAGACAAGCTTCTTGTGGAGGATCTCAGCCTAGAAATCACACGTGGGGATCGCATCGGCATCGTAGGTCCCAACGGCGCAGGAAAGACCACTCTAGTTCGTTGTCTCCTTGGCGATCTTCCTGTTCAACAGGGTGGGATTGTGCAGGGCGCTGGTGTGGAAGCAGGCTGGTTTCGTCAAACACAAGGCCATCTTCGTGATGAATTGGCAGTGTGGGAGTATTTACAAGGTGTGATCAAAGAGGCGCACGGCGATGCATCTGAGCAACAAGCAAGAGACCTTGCGGGATCCTTTCTATTCACATCCTCTGATCAGGATCGACTGCTTGGGACGATGTCTGGTGGCGAGCGTGCTCGAGCGATGATTGCGGGGTTATTCGGGTGTGGCTGCAATGTGCTGGTACTCGATGAACCTACCAATCACATCGATCTCGATACAACCCAGCGACTGGAGTCGGTGTTGGCCGATGGGGGGCCCTTTGATGGGACCTTGATTTTGGTGAGTCACGATCGCGCCATGTTGGAAGCGACCTGCCATCGACTGGTTGTACTAGATGGACAAGGGGGGGCTGTGGTCAGCCATGAGCCGGTCGATTGGGTTCTCGACAAGCGTTGGGGTGGCTCTCCAATGCCAAAGTCCAGTGAGGTTCCAGTTGCCAGCCCCAAAGCACCACCCCGTAAGAAAAAGAGCAAGATCGAACGACTGAGTTCAGAGGAACTTGAGCTGCAACTTGCCGAAGTTGAATCGGCGATGGACACGATTACTGAGGAGATGGGACAAGAGGAAGTGTGGTCCGATGCGTCGGCACTGGCCGAATGCACAGCCCGGCAGAAGGCACTTCAAGAACAACGCACCGCACTCGAAGATGAGTGGATGCGTCGAATTGATGCGTCGTCGTAGGTGTTGCTCAGGCAGTGAGCGGCGATTGTGCAATGACTTGACCATCGCCTAAAACCAGACAGGCCGTGAGATTTTTGAGCTCTGATGGGTCAACCTCAAGGGCAATACCTGCAAAGTATCGGTCGGTGAGGAATGACTCACGCGCGACGACCTTTCCATCTTGGGATCGCAACTCCAAAGCGCACCCATCTTGACCAGCGAGGTCCATACCGAAGGCGTACATCTGCCCAGTGTCTTCATCAACAGACAGGCGAACCGCGCCATCTCCGTTCGGGCCGACCAGATAAATATGGCGAACATCTGGACGCTCCATCAGCGCGACAAATGTGGCATAGGAACTGCTGAGCGTGTCCTTCAGTTGCGAGTCTGCCTGCAAACTGATGGCTTCATGGATAACTCGATTGAAGTGCTGTTGCTGTCGCTCTTTGACAACGACCAGTGCCACGCAAGCACCCAACAAGATCAGCGCTGCCATGCGCCAAGTCCAGACAGAGCGCATTGCGGCTTGAGAGAAGGAGAGAGGTTGATCTTGGATGCCAGACGGGGCAATGGACGCCGTTGGGTGCGACACATCGTGCAGGTCAATGGCAGCCCGAACACGATCGAGCACCTGTTGTCGAAGCCGCTCTGGAGGAGTGGCCTCAGGCAGCAGGTGCTCGTCGGTGGCGATCTCATCTTGGACCGCCCGGACTCGGGCTCGCACATCGCTTGGGGCGTGGAGCATGGCTTGCTCCAGGCGGAAGAGATCAGACTCGTCGAGCAGGCCATAGGCGTCTAAGGTCGCCAGTTCAGCCAACTCCTGCATGGAAGGGATGTTGTGTGTGGATTTCATCGTCATATATCTCGTGTCTAGATGTTCGGATGAGTCCCCTAGGAGGATGCAGTCCAGTCCGGAACATCTCCAGATGCATTATTTCGGAGCCGTGCCAGACCACGGCTAAGGGCTGATTTCACGGTTCCCAGCGGCATATCCAGTTGGGTGGATACCTCCTTTAGGGTGTGCCCACGCAGGTAGGCCCGTTCAATGACCCGACGTTGAATTTCTGGAAGGGCTGATAAACACGCGAGCAACTGCTCATTACGCTCACTTTGTGCTGTTGCGGAGGGTTCTGGAGCGCTGGAAGGTTCATTTCCAAGGGTCAGGGTGCTCGGTTTGTGACGAACAGCCGCCCTGCGAATTCGGTCAATGACGTGCCGGCGAGTGATCAGCATGACCCAGGTCACCAATTTGGCTCTTTCGGGGTCGAATCGGTCGGCTGTGCGCCAGAGGCGTAAAAAGACCTCTTGAACGGCGTCTTCTGCCTCCGCATCGCTTGGGAGCAATTGGCGGGCGCCACGGTAGACAAGGCCCCCAAATCGGTCATACAACTCAGCGACAGCGGCTTCTTGGCCACTGGCCACCCGCTGCATGAGGTCCAGATCGGGGTTTTGGTGCTTCTCAGGCACGCATATCTCCTAGCCCATAGTCGGGTCGAACTACCGTACCACGACAGTTGGGGCGGTCAATGTCCACGGCCACTTGGGGCAAAACAAAGCACTTGTTTATTTATTCTCCTCTCTGACACGAGCTTTTTCCATTCCTTGGATCAGCCAGGCTTGGGGTATGGTGTAGGGTGGTCTCGTCAGGGAATGACCTCTGGCCTGGTCCTAGGCTCCAATGTTCAGACTCGCTCGCACATCCCGGCGACCTACAGCAGGCTTCAGCTTGGTTGAACTGATGGTCGTCATGGCGGTTGTTTCAGTTCTGCTTGGAGTGTTGCTGCCGAGTTTGCGCAGTGTGCGTATGACCACGTACCGCGTGATTAGCGCGGGAAACCAGCGGACCCTTGGGCAGGGCTTGACCATGTGGGCTGGCGCCCACAAGGGCAAGTTGCCTCCGAGTCGTGTGCTGGAGGAAAATGACGGCATTGCTGACCTCGCAGAACTCATGCGGGTGTACGCGCCACGCGTCACCGAGCAAGACCGTGGTTTGGCAGTAGCGCAACGCAAGAAGCATCCTGGGTATGAGTTGGCCTTAGATGACCTTCACTGGCATGGCTGGGATGGATTGGGGCATTTGTTCGCATCCGGACTCGTCAAGGCTCCAGAGGTCTTCTACTCGCCGGCCCATTGGGGCGAGCATTCATATCGTCGGTATCGCGAGGACTGGGTTCCGCCCGATCCGATCGCTCCAGAGATGCAGCCCGATCACCCGGTGTATTGCAACTTCCACTACAGCGGGCATCTCGACGATAACGGTCGCCACACCATTCTGGACCGCTCACCCATCACGATGGTGTCGGTTGATGGGCTTCGGCGACGCAGTGATTTGAATCACCGCATCGGACTCAACGTCCTGCGGACCGATGCCTCCGTCATGTGGCAGGATGACCCATTCCTCTTAGGTGCTTTGCCAGACTCTGAGTCGGCCATCCAGTTCGAGAGCCACAACGATCTGATTCGGACCCTGTGGCGGGATCCATGGAAGCGGGGCGCAGCGTTCTGGGTTGGCGCTGATCCCAACGGCTGATCAATCAGCCGGTTTCAACACGTATTCAGTGACAATTGCTCGATGACGCCCAACAGCGGGGGCGATGACGTGCATGCTCTGAACTCGCTCTGGTGTTGAAAGGACATGATCCAGTTGGACGATGGGAAGCCAGCGAGGATATGTCCCCCCCCAACCGACACCGCAATGTGACCACATGGGATGCAGGTTGTCAGTGAGATGGCGCAACTGCCAACTATCGTTGGTCATGTTGAAATCGCCAAGGATGATGTCAATCGTGCCGGGTAGATCAGCAAGCACCTTATGAACACGCTGCGCAACTTGTGATCGGCTGCGTTGGGGACTGCTTGGCAGATCGGCCAAGACCATGCGAATGGGAGCGGCGTCTGGTGGATGTAGTTCAAGAAGGACAAGTGTGATGTTGTCCGCCCAGATCAGTGTTTGAAGTCGGTGAATTGGGAGGCGGCTGGAGATGAGAAAGGCGCCACGGATAGCAACTTGGCGATCATGCGTCCACGTCCGGTACGCCGCTGAGCTTGCGGCTCTGTGGCCGCCATGCACGATGCTCACATCGGCGTTGTTGTTGACAACGAATGTCGCAAAAGCCTCTGGTGTTCCAATCACTGGCCCGGCGGCCCATTGCAGAATGCGGATCGACTCAGATGTCGGGTTTGGATCGATCTGGTGTGTTCCGATCAAGCCAGATGCCCACAGCGCTGGCCCGATTAGCATCAGTCCGATGGCATAGATCCGAACCCGTTGTGCCAGAAGCCAGTGTCCAATGAGGAGCAGACCACCTGAGGGGATCAGGCTCAATCCAGTCATCCAGAGCAGCCACTGACTCCAATACCACCGGTCAGAGAACACCATGCCTGCGAACCATGCGGTGGTCAATGCGATGCCAAGGATCAATGCGGCCCATCCCACCATCCAGCGTAGGCGACTCGGCCGAAATCGTTTTCTCGCACTCACCCGTAGACCATTGGCGCGAGCACCGCACACAAGACAGCCAGCAAGACGGTCAAGGGCCCGCCCAGTCGGATGAAATCTCCGAAGCGATATCCACCCGGTCCATACACCATCAGGTTGGTTTGATAGCCGATGGGCGTGAGGAAACTACAGCCCACGCCGATGGTTAGGACGAACATGAAAATCATCGGATCTGCGCCCAGTGACGCAGCAAGATCCATTGAAACAGGAAAGAGGAGTGCCGCCGACGCATAGGCTGTGACAATTTGCGCACCAACGGATGCCACAAGAAAAAGCACAAGCAGCACAAGAAAGAGACTGGATCCATTGCTCAGGGCAGCAAGAGCCTGGCCGCCCATGGCCGCAAGGCCGGTAGCTTGCACAGCAGCGCCGATTCCCAGCGCAGCGCCGATGACCAAAAGCACCTGCCAGTTGATCGAACGACGCGCTTCATTACCTGTGACACATCTGGTCACGACCATCGCTAGGGCGCATGTCCAAACGGCAACTACGCGATTGACAGGTTCAAAGATGAGCATCGCGACCAATGCGGCGAGAATAAACAAGGCAATTGGCGCAAGGTCATGGCGGATAGGTTCGGCGTCTTCAACCTTAGAGACCAAAAGGAATTCGTCACTGCGTTCCCAAGGTTGCCATGTCGATCGACTGGTTTCCAGAAGTAAGGTGTCGCCAGTCTTGAGCACAATATCGCCGACTTTTGACGCGATCTGTTCGCCTTGGCGGTGCACAGCCAAAATGACGGCGTTGTATCGCGTTCGAAAACGTGATTCGCGCACACTCTTTCCTACTAGGGGCGAGTTGGCAGAAACTACTGCTTCGACGACCGCACGATTGGTTCGAGGACCTTCGATTTTGTCCGCCTGTTGATCATGCGGCTCCAATCCCTTGATACGGCGCAGGTCAATGACGGATTCAAGCTCACCAACAAAGAAAAGTCGATCTCCTGTTTCCAAAACCGTTTCAGGATTGACCGCTGGGAGCTGTAATTCCCCGCGTTCGATGCCCGATACAAATAGGCCGGGAAGATTACGCAGTCCTGCAGATTCGATGCTCTTGCCGACGATCGGGGAGTTCTGCTGCACACTGAACTCGACTTGATATTGCCGAGCATCCAGTTTCAATGGGCTTGATGTCCCTTGGCGGTCAGGGAGCAGCCGCGATGCAAAGCAACTAATGAATACAAGGCCAACAAGTAGGCACGGAAGTCCTAGAGCAGCGATGCCAAGAAATTCGACGATGGATGAAGGGGATCCATAGCCAGCCTCTTGTGCCCATATAGATGCATCGGTCTTCCACCAGCCGATGAAATCTTCCATCACGATGATGTTGGTCGCTGTTCCAATCAGGGTTAGTTTTCCACCCAAAATGGCTGCGAAACTCAATGGGATAAAGAGATGGGAGGGGCTTAAGTGAAGTCGTCTTGCCCAGTCACGCACAATTGGCAGACAAATGGCCACGACCGGGGTGTTGTTCATGAAGCCTGAGAGGGCTGATACGGGCATCATCAATCGCCATTGGGCAGAGATGAGTGAGGTGGGATGCCCGAGCAGCCGCAGTGCAAAGAGTCGGACCGCACCGGTCCGCTCAAGGCCACTGGCGATGATGAACAAGCCGCCGAGCATGAGCACCGCTGTTGATGCAAAGCCTGCCACCGCATGGTCGACCTCGACCACACCACCGAGCATCAGCAGCACTAGTCCGCCGAGCATGGCCACATCCATGCCCATCCGATTGGAGATGAGCGCTGCAGCGACCAGCAGCAGAATCAGCATCGTGTACCAGGCAGAAGGGTCCAGCGCTCACACTCCGTATCAGGAGACCGTGGGGATCAAATCAAGTGTTCGAATGCCGTCAATGAGTTGAGGGTGGAGTCCCGCAGCTGCTGCGACGACTCCGCGATTGCGTTCCAGTCCGGCGCCGCATGTGAAGTCCAGCGGCGCACCAGTGATATCAGTCACGATCGCACCTGCTTCGCTAGCGAGAAGACTACCTGCGGCATGGTCCCAGATGCGTTCGACATAGTCCGGTCGGGTTGGCATGCGCAAATAGGCGTCTGCCTGACCTCTTGCCAAGACCGCATATTTTGCTTGCGAATCGAGTCTGACCGGTTCAATATTGGCGCCAATGTGATCAAGGAGTCGGTCTGTATCGCTGCGGTTGGTGTGGGCCTTCTCCACACTAGCGCAGGTCCGCACAGGCATGTCAGAGGACCAAGTCGGGCAATGGATGCGGAGCGGTTGTTCATATGGGTCGGCCCCGGGGTACTCCCACGATCCTTCCCCACGAACGGCGGCATACAGCGAACCAATGCCTGTCGGATCCGCTTCTGTGGGTTCGATCTGCACATCGATGGGTAGGTTGGGACACCCCAATACGCCAAGCACAACCTCACCCTGCTCGATTCGTCCCAAGGCGATGGCGTACTGCTGTCCTCGCAGAAATCCCTTCGTTCCATCGACTGGATCAAGGGTCCAGTAGCCAGCAGCAGAACCATCATGATCACAGCAGTCGATGGCTGCGAGGATGGATGCCTCGTCAAGCCCTGGTCGCCACTGAGACACGGTGGCGACAACGGCTGCTCTGACCGCCTCCAATTCTGGCCCCTGCAGTGCCTCAGAGTCCTCCTCACCCACAATCAATCGGTCGCCAGGGGGTAGGCCGGCGGACTCAAGCACAAGCGAGACGATGGCTTGGGCCGCATAGTCCGCGACGGTGACCGGGCTTCGATCGTCCTTAGCATGCTCCCCAATGGAGGCCAAATTGGCTTGAACGCTGCGCGTGATCTCTGCAGCCGTGGCGACTGCCTCAAGTGCGGGCTGAAGAAATGTCGTCAGTGCATGAGCCATGGTGTTTCACCTCTATCGGCTTGGCGGGGGATGCAACCTCGGACATTGTCGCCCAAGTACTGCAGGCTGAAAAGCGACTGAGGGCATCCCATCAGGATGCCCTCAGTATTGGGTTGATGAGGTTGGCCAGAGCTACTGGCTGGCCGTGAAGGTGGCCTTGAAGTTGAGGATTTCCTTGAGGAAATCATCCTCCATACCTTTGAAGGAACGCTTCTCCGCCAAGGCATCTCGGAGGTTCTTGGCCGGCCCGCGGAAGTGGTCAAACAGGCCATGCTCGAAGTCATGCACCGATTCCAGTGGCAGGTCGTCGAGCGTGCCCTTCGAACCGGCGAAGATTGAGAGGCATTGATCGATGACGTCATATGGCTGGTACTGGCCCTGCTTGAGCAGTTCCACCATGCGACCGCCGCGATCAAGTTGCCGCTGGCTGGCAGCATCAAGTTCGGTGCCAAGCTGAGCAAAGGCCTCAAGTTCACGGTAAGCGGCAAGGTCCAGACGCAGCGAACCGGCTACTTCTTTCATCGCCTTAATCTGCGCGTTGCCACCGACGCGGCTGACGGAGATTCCGACGTTCACGGCTGGGCGAACGCCTGAGGCAAAGAGTTCCGGTTGCAGATAGATCTGACCATCTGTGATCGAAATCACATTGGTGGGGATGTAGGCTGACACGTCGCCTTCTTGCGTCTCGATGATTGGCAATGCAGTCAGTGAACCGCCGCCATTCTCATCGGACAACTTGGTAGCGCGTTCGAGTAGGCGACTGTGCAGATAGAAAACGTCGCCCGGATACGCTTCACGTCCTGGTGGTCGTCGAAGCAGCAGTGACAATTGACGATAAGCCGTGGCCTGCTTAGACAGGTCGTCATAGACGCATAGCACGTGCTTGGGTGTTTGGCCTTCCTTGCCTTTCCACATGAAGTACTCGCCCATGGCGCATCCGGCGTAGGGGGCAATGTATTGCAGTGGGGCGGCAGTTGAAGCGCCGGCATTGACAACGATGGTGTAGTCCATGGCCCCATGGCGTTGCAGTGTGTCGACCACACCAGCGACCGTAGAGTCTTTTTGGCCCACAGCTACATAGATGCACACAACGGCGTCATCAGTTCCCCAAAATTGCTTTTGGTTGATGATGGCGTCAAGGGCTACAGCGGTCTTTCCGGTCTTGCGGTCACCGATGATGAGTTCGCGCTGACCACGGCCGATCGGAATCATGGAGTCAATCGCCTTGATACCAGTTTGCAGCGGTTCGGTCACTGGCTGACGGGCAGCGATGCCAGGAGCCACGATGTCCAGCTTCTGTGTAGCAGTGGTTTCAATAGGGCCGCGTCCGTCAACGGGATTACCCAAGGGATCGACAACGCGTCCAAGCAGGGCCTCGCCGGCAGGGACTTCGAGAAGTCGGCCGGTCGTTCGGACCGTGTCACCTTCGCGAACGGCGAGGTACTCGCCGTAAATCACCGCACCAACGGTATCGGCTTCCAGGTTCATCGCCTGGCCCATGATCGGGCCCTTTGAGGTGTCAAATTCAAGCAGTTCACCAGCCATGCATGAGCCGAGGCCGTAGATGCGAGCGATGCCATCGCCGACTTCAACGACGCGGCCGACTTCCGAGACCTCCAGTTCACTGGCGAACTGTTCGATCTCTTGCTTGATGACAGCGGTGATTTCGTCGGTTTTAATCTTCACTGGTCTTCGTCCTGTCAGTCCTTGGTCCGAGCCGCGGTCTCGTGACCGTTCGGCATGTCTTCAATCATCCATTGGGCAGTTACGGTCGCACTGACCGTGACTGTCCCGCCGGAAACATCGGGGCCTGCACTCTTGTCTGAGTCTGCAGCCATCATGGAGCGACCAACCCACGCCATTTCCATAGGGCGTGGTGGTTGCGCGGAGGCGCCATCCAGCGTCAATCTCTGAATAGCGATCAAGCGAACTCCTGTTGCACTGGCAAGCGTGGTGGCATCGGCAACGGCATTCTGTGCAGCTGTGGTGATGGCGTCTTGACGACTGGTGCGTGGATCTTGCAAACTGAAGTGCAATGACCCAATGTCATTGGCACCAGCCTTTGCGGCCTTGGCAATCAATAGCCCGGCTTTGTCGATTTGGCTGGAGGTGATCTGTACGGACGCGTCCACCCGATAGCCAGTGATCTTGGGCTGCCATCGGTCGGCTTCCTCACGCGTCATGTTGCGGGGACGTGGCTGCCACTGCGGAGAGATGTCGTAGCGGCCAGTTTTCCATTCAGTGGTTCGTTCAAAGCCCAAGTCCGTCAATACCGTGATGATTTTGGCAAGATCCGCCTCAACAGCTGACCGGGCCTCATCGACCTCCGATTCGACATGCGTTGCGCCGATCGAAATCGAGAATTGATCCGCCGGGATCTGTAGGTTGGCAACACCTTTCACGATCAGCATCGACTCAGCAGGTGCTGCTGTAGTGACGATGAGTGTCAAGATAGAGGCGGCCCACAGCATCATTCGAATCTCTGTTCGTCACTGGGCACTGAGAGGAAGTCCTCTGGGGAATCAGTGACCCGTCGGCTGCCTTGTTGGCGAAGTTGCGATTCAATCTGGCGAAGCTTCGCTGCAACAGACCCATCAATCATGCGATCCCCGACACGAATACGAATGCCGCCGATCATGGCCTCGTCGAGCCAGGCGTGAATGACTGGTTCTTTACCAAGAATGTCGTGCAGGCGAGTCTGGAGTTCCTGATGAACATCATCCTGTAGTGGTGCTGCAGTCCACACATCGACCTCAACGCGGCCCCATGCGTCTTGAACGAGTTCGTCAAAGCCAGCGGCAATGGGTTCGAAGTGCCCGAGACGTCCGTTGTTGTTCAGCACAAGGAGGAACCGCAAGACCAAGTCAGTAATCCGACTTGAGAACATGTTCCGAAGTCCAAGGCTGCGGCGAGCAGGGTCGATGACAGGAGAAGTCAGGTATTCCCGAAAGGACGCATCTCCACGAATCAGTTCGCAGATTTGCTCCAGTTCGTCAGCGACTTCAAGAATCTTCTCACGGCCACCAGCAGCCTCACTGAGATCAAAGAGGCTTTGGGCGTAGATCCTCGCCAGCGTGTCCGTCTGTGCTCGCATGGTGCTGCTTCAGTGGGTCAGCCGTCGTGTGCTGACGCAAACTCCTTGAGTGATTGGTCGATCAGGTCGCGCTGATCTCCATCATTGATCTCCCGGCGAAGGATGCGCCCAGCGATTGCAGTGGAGAGACTCGCTGCGTGCGCTGTCAGATCCTTGACGGCTGCCTCGCGAGCGGTGTCAATCTCCCGATGCGCCTGCGCTCGGAGGGAATTGAGTTCCTCTTCAGCCTGTGTCCGCATGTCTCGAGCGTGATCTTCTGCAGCGCTGCGCGCCTTAGCGATCATTTCATTGGCTTCCACACGCGCCAGTCGCAATGCATCTTCCTGCTTGCGTAGTGCTTCCGCAGCCTCCGCACGAGCAGCTTCAGCACGCTCGATCTCTTGGCAAATCTTCTGTTCACGTTCATCAAGGCCTGCCAGGATCTTGGGCCAGATGAATACGGCAGCCACGGCAAAAAAGAGCAAGAAGATGACGATGGTGGTGACCAGTGTCAGCCATTCGACATTGACTGGGTTGGCGCCAGCATCTGCGGCGAGAAGGAGGGTCTGCATCGCGTCGCTCCGAGAGAACCAAGCGTGGTCCTCGTTGGAAATCCAGAGGAAGTGGTCGTAGGCCCCGGTCACTTGACCGGGGCCGTGACCAGGAAGATCAAAGGATGGCCAGGAGGCCAACGACAACTGCGAAGAGGGCTACGCCCTCGACCAGCGCCGCGGTGATGATCATGTTGGTGCCGATGGTGCCAGCCATTTCGGGCTGACGGGCGATCGACTCGACCGCGCCACCACCAATGCGACCAATGCCGATTCCAGCGCCGACAACGGCAAGGCCAGCGGCCAGGCCGCCGCCAATACCCTTGAGGCCTCCGCCGGTGGACAAGGCATCAGCGCCTTCTGCGGCCATGGCGGTGTCGGAGAAGAGAGCAAGCCCGAGGAAGGACAGTCCGATCAAAACGATGAGGTTCTTCATGATTCTGCTTCGTGTTGGTTGGGTGGCCCCGAGGGGCTAAGTTTGAGAACGCTGTGGGTCACGTTCGATACGGTCGATGCAAGGTCACGGCCCGTCCCACTGATGGGCCGTGAATATTTGGATGATCACGCCGGCACAGGTGCTGGGTCGTGATCGTGATCGTGCTCATGTTCCTCGTGGTGGTGTGTCATCTGCCCGATGAAGACCGTCGTGAGGAACATGAAGATGAAGGCCTGAAGGAAGGCCACAAAGAGTTCAAGGAAGGTGATCGGAACGGCTGCAATGATCGACACCAGCGAGATGGCACCAGAGGTCAGCCAGTCGTCTGTGGCCATGAAGGCCATGTAGCCGAAAGAAGCCAGTACGGCCATGAGCGTATGTCCCGCCACCATGTTGGCGAAGAGACGAATGGCCAGCGCCGTTGGCTTGATAAAGAGGCCGAGCAGTTCCACAGGCAGCATGATGGGCAACAGGTAGAGCGGCGCGCCGCCGGTCAGGTGACTGGCCCATCCCTTGATGCCCAGTGAGTGGAAGCCCTGATATTGGATGGCCACAAATGACATAAGTGCCAGTCCAAGTGTGACTGCCAGATTGCTGGTTGCAGTGCCACCGAAGAGTGCCCATCGTGTTTCAGGCACGTTCATTCCGGTCATAGCATGCTGAAGATCGGCCAGTGGAATCAGGCCCATCAAATTGCACGTCAGAATGAAGAAGAAGATGGAAAGCAGAAACGGCACAAATTTGCGGGTGTCGCTGCCGAGAATCGGCCGGATGGCGTTCTCAATCAGATACAGCGAAATGACCTCGATGACCTGTGACAATCGGCCCTTGGTGAGGTAACGGTAGGTGCCTTGTCCCTCGTGACCAGTGCTGATCGACTTGGCCGCTCGAAGCAGCACAAAGAGGGCAACCAGACCCGCCACCAACAGCGTGACCATATGCAGTGTGATATCGCCGCTGACTTCTTTGTCAGTGATGTGGTGAATCGGGTTGCCGGCGGCCAAGATGTGAAGCATGAGGGTGTCTTATGAGGGCATTGCGACCGCGTTCAGCGGCTCATTTTTCGAAACACGCTGGCAGTGACGGTGGTCTCACCAATCAACACCAGAATGAGGCCTGTCAACGCGCCCAGAAGCAGCGGGCCCGCTGACAATCGAGCCGCGAAGTATAGCAACAGGCAGGTCCCTAAGGTGGCTACGACTCGGCCCATGGAGAGTGCAATGAGCAGGGTTCCCCAGGCCAAAATTGGCCGAGTGCGCCAGGGTTGAATCAAGAGCAGCCCTCCGGTTGAGACAAGCGTGGTAATGCCCAGTGCCAGTAGTCCTTGGAGGGTCACGGATATTGGCCACGGCCCAATGACAGTGATCAACGTCCACCCAGCGGCGGCGATGGCCAGACAGGCCAGGGAGGTTGCCAAGAGCCGTCTGGTGGGCAGGGGGGTGGACAACTGCTTCGTGTCACTCATGAATCCTGCCGCTCCCGTCGCTGGGCTTCCAATCGCTTGTTTTCCTTGAGTGCAGATCGGATAAAGCTCGTCATGCCCACCATGACGCCAAGAATGGCCCCCACAATGATGAATGTGCGTTCGTATCCAGTGAGCCAGTCGATGAACCACCCCAGTAGCACGCCGGCAATCACTTCGGTGACCAATGTCATGCCCATGTCCATCGCACGCCAGGTGCGATTGCGGTCCTGTGCGGCCTGCCCAGCTTTCTTGGAGGGTCGCAGCATCAGCGGCGCTACATCGGCTTCTCGTCGATGGTCTGGTCGAAGACTTCTAGCAGTTTGGTCTTGTCAAAGACCATTTCGTTCCGCGTGAGTCCTACAACCTCGTATCGGGGCGTCAGTTCAATAGCGTCCACTGGACAGGCCTCCTCACACATGCCGCAGAAGATGCACCGCAGTTCATCGATGTCGAACTGCTTGGGGTACTTCTCACGATCATCCCAAGGAGATTCCTCACCGACGATATGAATACAGTCAGCTGGGCAGGCAGTTGCGCACATGAAACATGCCACGCAGCGAACCCGCCCATCTTCATCACGGTTTAGGCGGTGCACACCACGGAAGGTTGGTCGGTACTGGCCACCATCGAGCACATCCCGGTCATCACGTTTTTGGTCCGGGTACTGCAGGACATGGATGTTCTTCTTGTTTTTGCCATCCCGACCGACATTGCCCAAGCAATGCCGCAGTGTGGTTCCAAGCCCTTTGAAGACAGCTGGCAGAAAGAGCCGGTCTGCGCGGCTCATGGGTGCGGGGGTGACGTCGACAATTTCTGTGGGATCAATGGACATGCGATAAGCCATGGTATGGTCCCGGCGAGGTGGATGCCCGGGTTAATTACCGAGTCAGTGAGATCGCCAGAATCGTGGGCTCAAGAGGACCAGTATGACAAAGACCTCTAGTCGGCCAATGAGCATGAGCAGGCAAAGCACCAGCTTGCTGGCATCTGAGAACCAGCCGTAGTTGCTGATAGCCCCGACTTGGTTGAGGCCAGGGCCAACCGTGCAGATAGTGGCCAAGCTTGCAGTGATGGAGGTAACAAAGTCACACGATGACCGATCTGCTTCCAACGCTTGAATGACCACTGCTCCAAGAAAGAGCAACGCTACCGTGCCCAGTAGATAGGTCATGACGTTTAATTTCTGTTCCTGATCAATCACCGCGCCGTTCACTTTGAGTGGGCGTACAACATCCGGTCTGAAGAACCGTTCGAGTTCGGCAATCAACACTCGAATAGCGATCCAAACGCGGATGATCTTGACGCCGCCAGCGGTCGATCCGGCAGAGCCGCCGACAAACATGAGGGCAATCACAATTGCCTTGGCTGCAAACGGCCAGAGGTCAAAGTTGGCAGTTGCAAATCCAGTTGTGGTCTGTTGAGAGATAACGGTAAAACTCGCGGCACGCGCGGCGCTTCCAGTGGTCAATGTTTCGGTGTTTCCATCTGTGAGGACCAGCGGTTGTTCGGCCCCCATGAGGGCTGCGGTGACAATCACAGCGCCACCGAGCAGGCAGCACAGATAGACCCGGAACTCGGTGTTTCCTAGGGCAGCCTTCCATCGTCCTTTGAGCATCGCCAAGAGAACCGTGAAGTTTGAGCCTGCCAGCACCATGAAAAGCATGAGTACGAGTTCGGCACCAAAGGATTCCGGCCGAGCGATGCTGGCGTTGCGTGTGCTAAATCCCCCGGTAGCCATCGTTGTTAATGCGTGGTTGGTCGCGTCAAAGAGGCCCATACCCGTAATCAAGAGCAGGAGGATTTGGGCTGTAGTGAGCGACAGATACAGCATCCAGAGCCGACGGGCTGTCTGTTTGATGGTCGGGCGAATACCCTCCGGATCTGGTCCAGGGGCCTCAATGCGAAACAATTTCTTTGCGGCTGTTCCAAGGCTAGGCAGAACAGCGACAAAGAGCACGAGGATGCCTAGGCCGCCAAGCCACTGGGTCAGTGAACGCCACATCAACAAGGAAGGTGGAATCGCTTCAATGTTGGTCAATATCGAGGCGCCGGTTGTGGTCAGTCCACTCATCGCTTCGAAGTAGCAATCGACAACGGAGTGAAACGGGTGCGACATCGGTGCAGCGCCCGAGAATCGGCCCCAGATCAGAAAGGGGAGCCCAGCGATGCCTGCGCCGATTACCCAGGCACCGGTAGTTACTAATGCCGCATCCCGACGCGTCATACGATAGGCCCGCGTAATGGCAGGTTGTGCTGGATCCAGACTTGGGGCAGTCTCGATGCTGGCGTCTCGACACCAAGCCCAGCAGAGACCACCGATCAACAGCGCTAGGCCACCGCTGAACAGCATGCTGATTTCAGCAGCATCCATAACGACACCGCCCTGCCCTGGGACTATGACGAATATCAATGCGATCAAAGTGAGCAGACTGCCGATCAACAGAGAAAGGCGAGCCCACTGCGCCACCACGAAACGGAGATTCACCGGTTCGACTCCGCTGCGAACAGAGTTCTGATCTTTGTGGTGTGATCTCTGGTCGTAATGATGATCATGGTTCGGCCCGCAGCGATGGTCATGTCTGGACCAGGGACGATTGGATTTCCAAGTCGATCTTCTGTTGCAAGAATGACCATTGGTGTGTCGATGCCGAGAGAAGCCAGTGTGCGGTCGATGAGTGGAGCGCCTGCGCCAACGCGCAGGCGGATCACATCGAGCGTGCCTTCAAAAATGCCTTCTAGTCGCTCAAACTCATTGCAGTGGACGAATCGTCGGATCGTCTGTACGGCCGCAGTATTCGGGCTCCAAGTCAATCGCATGCCAAGTTGATGCATGAGCGGCACAAATTCACGTTGTCGTACAACAGGCATGACCAGGTCAACGCCGCGATTAAGCGCATACGCACATGCCAGCATATTCCGCTCATCGGATCGCATCGAAACGAAGGCATCGACCTGATCAAGATGCTCTTCATCGAAGGTTTCGGGAACTCCAGCATCAGCGCACAACACCGTGACATGATCCAGCAAGGCGCCAAGTTGCTCCGCTCGCTGGCGATTTGGTTCAAAGACACGTACATCAAAGTCGCGTGCATCCAACATCTGGCACAGCCAGACAGCCGATGCGGTTCCGCCCGAGATGGCCACGCTCGTACGGCCATAGTGCGGCGCTGCAAGCATGCTGCGTGCTTCAGCCATTGACTTATTATGAGCCACGATGGTCACAAGGTCGCCGCCTTGCAGAGTGGTTTCCGCCGAAGGCAGCTTCGACTCACCATCGCGGGTCACTGCTGCTACGCGTGTTCCATTTGGCAACGCTAAAGCTTGCAGTGGCAGACCAACACCTCGGGCGCGTGCATCCACGACAAACTGTTGAAGCTCAATGGTGCTGCCGGCGAACTGCTCAATCGCAATAGCGGCGGGATGACGGAGGCGCGAGGCCATCAAGGACGCCATGGCTCGATCCGGAGAAAAAAGCCGGTCCACTGAAAAGATCGAAGCGTAATCAAGCTGCTCATCTCCAAGCAGCATCGAGTGGTCGATTCGGGCGAGCGTACGCTGGGCGCCAAGTGTTGCAGCGATGTCGCAGATCACTAGGTTGACTTCATCGACATTGGTTGTTGCGATCACTGCATCAGCCGAGGCTGCACCGGCTGCCCGCAGGGTGGCTGCTGAACTGGCAGATCCATGGAGTACTGCGACATCGAGATGCTTCTCGAGGTATTCCAAGCGAGCCTCATCGATGTCAATCAAAGTGACGCTATCACCTGCCGAGGACAGTGTTTCGGCTGCGATACCCCCGATTTCACCGCCACCACAGAGGATGATGTCCATAATTGGCCTCTCCTGGTCCGCTGGGAGCAGTGTACTCGGGCCTCTGTCCACACTTGATTCACCCTTTCAGGTGTCCTCTGCCTGTTGCCTTGACGGGTGTGGGGCGATCCCCCATACTGGTCTCTGCACGCCGGTTCTGGACCGCCCTCGTGTCGAGGTGGATTACGGCGAGCGACGCATGGGCGGCTTCACGGTCGGTCTGCTGATGATCGCGAGTCAGCCTTGTGGCACAGTGGGGAAAGGATGGCCTGATGGGCACCATCACCAAAAAGGATCTCGTTGAACGCATCGCTGATGGAACCGACCTGAAGCGGTCCGATGTGAAGACTGTGGTTCAATCTTTTCTTGATCATGTGATCCAAGAACTTGGTGAAGGTAATCGACTCGAATTTCGTGACTTTGGTGTCTTTGAAACCAAGGCCCGTGCAGCACGCGTGGCGCAGAATCCACGCACACTCGAGCGTGTTCCGGTTCCCGCGCGTCGAACGGTCAAGTTCAAGGTCGGTCGTTTGATGCGGATGGCGGTAGAGGCCAATGGGCTCGAGATTGATGATGAGATTGAGTTCACCGCTGACATTCCTGAAGAGGCCTCAGCCTCCTGTTGAGGGAAGTCAAGTTGCCCAATTCATTGGTCAACGCTTGAGTTGGGTTTCAAAACAGAGGACTATGTAACAGTGGATTCCATCGCTGTAGATCGTGGCGTGGTCCAGTGCGAGCAGGAAGGGTGTGATTGAAGTAGTGAACGGCCCCGCGACCAGATCGCCCAAGCAACGAAGCGAATCACGCGACGACCGATCGTTAGCCGAGCTGTTCAACGCGCTGCCCCCAAGTGCTGTTGAGGCTGAAATGAGTCTGCTGGGATCCGTGATTCTCTCGCCTGAGGCATGTGGTGATGTGCTTCAGATCATCCGGAGTGCCGATGACTTCTATCGACCAGCGCACAGTGATCTGTGGACGGCGATTGTGCATCTGTACGACACCCATCAGTCGGTTGATGTAGTGCAACTGCAGCAGATTCTCGAAGATCGCGGTGTTCTGGAACGGGTTGGAGGATTGGACTATCTAGTCGAATTGGCTGGCTCTGTGCCAAGTGCAGCCAACGCGGTGCACTATGCGCGACTTGTCCGCGACAAGTCGATGTTGCGACAGTTGATCGGCGCTGCTGGTGACATGCTTCGTAGTGCGTACACGAATCCAGAGTCCACCTCAGGACTTCTTGACGATGCTGAGCAGCAGATCTTTAAGATCGCACAGCAGGCAGAGTCAAGACAAGCCATGGATCTGACCGGCCTGATTCGAGATGCCATTGCCCGGATTGAGGATTCCGACGGGCAGCCGCTGACTGGTATTGCCAGTGGCTTCAGCGAACTGGACCATTACACCGGTGGTTTTCAGCGTGGCGAGATGATCATCCTCGCAGCTCGTCCATCTATGGGGAAGACGGCACTGGCGATCAACATTGCAGAGAACATGGTCACGCGAGGCGAGGCTGTGGGTGTGTTTAGCCTTGAAATGGGCGCTTCCCAATTGGTGCAGCGCATTCTTTCCAGTCGTGCTGGAATTGATGGAGATCGACTGCGTCGCAATGCACTTCGCAAGGCAGAGTTCCGCGCACTATTCGCAGCCTGTGATGAACTGCGCGATGTGCCGATGTACATCGACGATACCCCAGGCCTGACACTTCTTCAGTTGCGGGCCAAGGCTCGCCGAATGAAGCAGAAACATGGGCTGTCCTGTGTCGTCATTGACTATCTGCAGTTGATGACATCTGGACATCGAAACGAATCTCGTCAGCAGGAGGTCAGCGACATTAGTCGTGGCATCAAAGCCATGGCACGCGAGCTCGACGTTCCTGTGGTGTGTCTCAGTCAGCTCAATCGTGCTGCTGAGCAGCGTGAAGGCCACCGTCCCCGCATGAGTGACTTGCGTGAATCAGGTTCTATTGAACAGGATGCGGATGTCATCATGATGTTGCATCGTGAGGCGTATTACCATCACGATGAAGAATGGCGCGATGAGAATCCAGACAAAGTCAATTTGGCAGAAGTGATTCTCGCGAAGCAACGAAACGGCCCAACAGGCACCGTGAAGTTGGTTTGGGATTCCCGATCGACACGTTTCAATGAGTATGTCGAGACGGCACCTCGTGGTGGTTCAGAGTCTTACGCGGCGTCTTCGTGGAGTGCGCCAACAGTACCGCCGCCAGCAGGCCCCCAGGCTGGAGACGATCTTCCAATCTGAGGCGAAGAGCCATTAGGCTCTCAGTATGGTCCAGATCATGACCAATACCCATATGGTGAGGACGCTGCCGCCCCACGCGCGTCCCAGTTGGCTCTCAAACTCACTGTGCCCATTTCTGGATGTCTGTCGTCGGATCGGTCCGAGGTAGAGGGCCAGTGTGAGCGCAAGCATGATGATCAGCGTCCAGTCGCTATGACCTTCCGGTAAAGGGATAGGACGTACCAGGGCGGTGCATGCGAGCACCAGCAGAATGTTGAACAAGTTCGAACCGACCACAGCGCCGACTGCGAGGTCAGACTCATGCTTGCGCACCGCGATTACGGCGGTAGCCACTTCAGGAAGACTTGTGGCAATGGCCACGATGGTCAGGCCAATCACTACTTCGCCCACACCGGCATATTGAGCCACGGCGACAGCGCCAATTTCGGCGGCTTTGGCGCCGCTCAGCAGGAGCGCCAGCCCTGAGAGCACGAGGCTCACCGCCATCCACCACTTCAAAGTCGGCTCTTGGATGGCCAAGCTTTCTGCTTCGATCGTCAGGGCATCATCTGCGTGCGCTTGCGCATTGCGAAACCACAATATCGATACGCCAATCATGCCCACGAGCAGGATGATGCCTCCAAGGCGATCAATGCCTGGGGTCATCCACGCCATCGCGATCATGACCATTTCAGCGCCAATCAGCAGTGGAAGGTCCTGTCGCAGCACTTGCCCACGAATGATGATGGGGGACACGAGGCAGGCCAAGCCCAGCACCAGGCCGATGTTGGCCATGTTGGATCCAACTACATTGCCGAACGCGAGTTCGACGCCGGCAGGACTACTGGCCGCCGCGGTCACATTCAGAGCCAGTTCCGGTGCACTGGTGCCAAAGGCTACGACGGTGAGTCCAATCAGCAAACCAGACACACCAAGGCGTTTGGCGATGCCAGCGGCGCCTGTGACCAAGAGATGGCCGCCGAAGAGCAGGGCCGCCAGTCCAATGGTTACCAAGCCAATCGATACCCAGAGATCGATGGGGGGCATTGATGCGGTGGTGACTGGTGACATAGCCAGCATGAGGCCAGCGGATTGTAGTAGCCAGGGCTCAAGTGCCGATCAAACACGGAGTTCTTTCGGTCTGGAGTACCGACCTGGAAAGCCACGACGTCAAGATGCTGCTCGACCGTGCGGTCGCCGGTGATGATCAGGCATGGTGTGATCTCGTCCATGCCTGGGCACCACGGGTGCACGCATTGCTGGTGTCCAATTGCCATGACCACGATTTGGCAGAGGAGATCACACAATCCACCTTTTGCACTGTGGCGGCCAAATTGGCGGATTATGTCGATCAGGGGCGATTCGAGTCGTGGCTCTTCCGTATCGCCATGAACCGCCTCAGAGACGAAATGCGGCGACGAAAGCGGCAGGCGATGCCGGTCGAATCAGAGGTCTTTACCCCATTGGATCGATCTGGTCGGGAGGACCGAGCACGCCACGAGAAGATTGAGGAGGATGTGGCTCGTGATCTCTGGGCGGCTGTGGCGGACCTGAGCGAAGCCGATCAACAGGTGCTTCATCTGCGTCATGTCGCCGGCCTGAGTTTCAAGCAGATCGCTGATTTATTAGATCATCCGACCGGGACGGTGCTCGCCCGCCACTTTCGGGCCATCAAACGGCTCCGAGAGACGCTTGGAGACGATTTTGGAGCTGATTTCTTAGAAGGTGGGGCCTGATGGGGTGCAATAGATGGCCCGCAGGGCCGTTGGAGACATAGCAATGACACACTCTCCTCCAGCTTGGCAACCTCCAGATGAGCCGGCCGATCCACGCCTTGATGAGGTCGATCAACGCATCGACGATCTCTTGAGGGTGACGGCTCATCGCGAGGTGCCTTCTGGCCTATCAGCACGGGTGGCTCAAGCCAGCACCGCATCCTTGGGCCATGGACGTCGGACGCAGACTCGTCGTTTGGTGTTCTCGCCGGTCGCCCGGCTCGCAGTGGCTGCGGTGATGGGCTTGGTGGTGGGGGGTCTTTTCTGGCTGGTGGACCGCGGTCCGGACCTGCCGGAGGTCACAGTGATGCCTTCCGTGGCGTTGCTCGATCAACCCGAATCAGAAGGCCGCAATCCATTCGATCGATTCCGTGGACTGCAAATGGTGGAGTCCTTGCAGTACAGCGATGCAATGGATGGACTGGAGTCCGTCGTCTCAGCGATTCAATCTGGGGCGGGCTCATATCTGGTGCTCTCCGAAGGGGAGCGTGACCGGGATGCGTTTGAAAATGAACTGGATGCTGTTCGCGTTGTAGCGCGACTGGGCGGTTGATGGAGTCTTGATGATGCCAACGAGATGTACAACAGGAATATGGTGGTTGATGTTGATACTGGCAGTGGCGCTGGTCATTCATGCCGGTGAGACGATTAACGCCCGTCTATCTTCGCCAACAGCGGCTCGTTTGACACCAGCGACGAGCATGGCCTTTGTCATGGATGCCGCAGACGAATCACAGTTTGTAGACAACTTTCTTGAGGTTGCAGATGCCATCGATCCACGTATGGCCGAGCAACTCCGTTCGACCTGTCAGTTGGACCCGAGCCAGTTTGCCCGCGCTCTGCGGCAACTTGGTCCAGCGCTTGGTGAGATGGTGCAACTCCGAGAGGATGATCCGGCCCTGTATTCGCGCAAGATCAAGGAACTTCAGTTGGAAGCAGCGATCGATGCACTGGCGGCACAGATTCGTCGTGATTCAATCACTGGTCAGCCGGTGAATCCAGCGCGACAAGCCGAATTGCAGGCTTTGGTGCAGGCTGAACTGGCGGCTTCCCGAGAGACGCAGATGCTGCTGCTTGATCGCATGCATGCAGAGCTGGCCCAGGCCGAGGCTGATATGACCGAGTTGGGAACCCAGTTTCAACAGCGTGTTGATGAGCGGATGCGGACCTTGATCGGTCGCTGATCGGCCCGCGGTCACCTATGGTGCTCGCATGATCCGGCTTGGTGTGTGTCGCATGAGCCCCGCATTGTGGGCAGCATTGGTTCTTGGACTGATAGTCCTCGCCAGCGTGGCATCACTGCCTTGGACATTATCACCCAAGATGGCTGGTGAGCCAGTGGCGCGATTTGAGGCGACTGATCCGGCATTGGCATTACAACCGCCATCTCCACAGGGGTGGTTGGGCACGGATCGGCTTGGACGTGATGTCATGGCACGTTTGCTGCTCGGCGGTGGGATCTCGTTGATGGTTGGTCTTGCAGCTGCTTCGACGGCGTTGGTATTGGGCACTGCTTGGGGATTGGCTGCGGCGATGTCACCGGGTCGGGTTGACAACGTGATGATGCGGATTGTCGACATCCTCTATGGATTGCCAGCGATCTTGTTGGTGGTGCTTTTGGCGGTTGCAGTAGATGGTGTTCGTCAACGGGCAGGCTGGACGCTCGGTGGTTCTGGTCGGCTCTGGCTTGACTTGATGACTTTGTGGATTGCCATTGGTGCCGTGAGTTGGCTGACGCTGGCGCGGGTGGTTCGTGGTCAGGTGCTGAGCTTGCGTCAGCAGCCATTTATCGAATCGGCACGTGTTGCGGGTGTGCCATGGACGCGGCAAATTCGACGCTACTACCTTCCATGGCTTGCCGGACCAATCATTGCTTGTACGGCATTGGTCGTGCCTATGGCGATGCTCTCTGAGGCTTTCCTGAGCTTTCTTGGCATTGGAGTCCGTGAACCACTTCCAAGTTGGGGGAATCTCGCTTCCTCAGGTTTGTCAGAACTGAACCCGGTGAAGTCTCATTGGTGGTTGCTGTTGTGGCCCTGTGTGTTGATTGCAGTGACATTGACCGCATTGATGGTGCTTGGTGAATCACTACGCACACGACTCGATCCGCGGCAGCGTGTGGTTGCAACATGAAACTCAGTAATCTGGCGTTGCACATTGATGGCCTCACAATCGTTCGCGAGGATGGCAGCCCATTGGTTGAGGATGTCAGTCTTCGCGTTCCATCAGGCCAAGTAACAGCGTTGGTCGGCGAGTCAGGTAGTGGTAAAACTTTGACAGCGCTTGCCGTGATGGGGTTGCTTCCAGGCGGTCTTCATCAAGCTGGTGGCCGTGTATTTATTGACGGCATGGACCTAGCGTCAGAAGACCGGCGCGAGCTTCGAGGCCGGACCGTGTCGATGGTCTTTCAGGAACCCATGACGGCACTTGATCCCGTGATGCGCATTGATCGGCAGATGCTGGAGTCTCGTGGTCGTTTGGAGCGGCTCAGCGGGGCTGCGGCAACACAGTGGTGTCATGCGGCTTTGGCTTCTGTGGGTATTGAAGACACACATAGGGTCACGCGGTCGTTTCCACATGAGTTAAGTGGTGGGATGCGACAACGTGTCTTGATCGCCATGGCGATGGCAGCTGAGCCCCGACTTGTATTGGCAGATGAGCCAACAACTGCGCTGGACGCAGTGAATCGTGCGGGTGTGCTCGATCTAATCGCATCAACCTGTGTGAGAGGCAATGGCGTTTTATTGGTGACTCATGATCTTGCTGCAGTCCGTGGGTGGGCCCAAGAGATCGCGGTGATGTGGCGTGGCCGCTTGGTCGAGACCGGCACTGCAGCGGAGGTTCTAGATCAGCCCGGGCACCCCTATACAGCTGCCCTGCTGGAGTGTGTCCCCAAAGGTGACTCTGGGCGATTGGTTGATGTGCAGGAGGCGATGGCCGCAGCGCGGGGCAGTTGGCAAGTTCATACGGTTGATGGGCCGCAAGTGCCTTGGTGGCCTGAAGTTGACTGCTATTGGGGCATGCGAGCGATGTCAGAGAATCATCATGTTGCTTGCAGTTTGTCCGAACCGGAGAAATGTTTCCGGACGTAGAGGGTTGTCAGGGCGGAGTCCTCTTTCGCAGGAGACCTGTCATGACCAACCGTCAGCAAGAAGTTCGTCATCCAAGCCATGCCATGGGTCCAGTGCAGGCCATCCGGGTGGCAGCGGCCCTCAAGCGGTGGCATGTGCCAGCTTTGGTCGGCGAAGACTCGGCGCTGCCATACATCACGCTGGAAGGGGATGAGCCAGTACTGCTCGCCTTTGCCACGCGTGGTCGAGCATTCAATGCCGTTAGAGGGTGGATTCAATCTTCCGCTGATGCCCACGTCAGTGTTGCTTCGGTTGATCCATTGACGGCCGAGCAAGTCTTCCGCCGGCTGCACCAACGAGGCATTCAGTGGATTCGTATTGACCATGGCCCTCGCAGTATCCGTCTTCCCTTGGAGCCCTTGATTGGTGCCATGCAGCAAGTGCGGGAACGTGGTTCGGACATGGGACCAGCAGCGGCGCTTCTCGATTGGATTGGTCAACAGGATTGCATTCTGGTGCTTCGTGATGATGCTGTAGAGGATTTTCCTCTTGTTGAGATCATCGATGAATTGCCGAGCATTCGATTGTTCTGTGATCGTCGCAGGGCGTTGGCCAGAGCCACGCAGGTTGATCACTCAGGCAGACCAGCACGGGCGTCTTTAATGAGCCTAGATGGCGAGTCATCTGTTACGTGTCTAAGACAACTGGCTCAACTTGGTGTAGAGCAGGTGCTGCTCGAACAGGCTGGTGGTGTGCGTCGCGTGCCATTACATCGGTTCCTTGAACAGGAACGTCGTGCTGCGTGAATTCAGTCGAGCGATTCGCTCTCGATGCTCGCTTCTTCGCCCGCGAGTGTCTTTTCGATGTATCGCTGGATCCAACGATCAAAGCTCTTGCCTGCGGCAGTGTCCTTGCCACTGAACCGGACTTCAATCACGTCATCGATAGCTATTTGCCTGCGCTCACTTCCATCTGGAAGATCGAGGCGAGCCTGGCCGTTTGCCGTGAGGTCGAAGAGATACCCAGTAGTCGCACTGCCGTCACGGGTTACCAGCGTGACGTCGCCGCGATAGTCCATTGCACGGCGCAGTGCCTCTTGCTTCAGTGTGGCATCTTCGGCGCACTGAACGGTCAGTCCTTCAGTTGGTGTGATGTGCTCACTCATGATGCTTCAATCGTCTGACCTGTTTCGAGATCCACCAATTGCCATTGGCAGACGCGGACAAGCCGCATGACCACCAGCATGGCAATTTCCTCTTCGACCAGCGTGAGCATCATCTGTTTGACTGGATCCTGACCCGGAGTTAGTTCTAGGCGAATGCCCGGTCCCCAAAGTACATCTTCACCTTCCCGTTCCGGTCCTGTATTGAGTGAGGCCAATTGGGCGAGCAAGTCACGGCGGGAGCCGAGACTGTCAGCGCCGTCTGAGGACGGAAGAATGGCAAAGTGCTTGTACACGGGATCGGGAGTCTAGCACGCCGTCGTCAACTGCTGGATCTGAATCCATTTCAATGGAGGCGATCGTGGATGGTGGCGATCAGTACCTCAAGTGCGATGGGCTTGGTCAGATATCCATCGACTCCGAGCCTTCGGGCGTACTCCTCGTGGCGGCGACCTTGGTTGGCGGTCACCATGACAATGACCGGCTTCTGCTCGCCTTCAATGAGCTCTTCGAGGACGAGAAATCCAGAACGCTTGGGCAACATCATGTCGAGTACAACCACGTCCGGCATATGAATGCGCCACTGGGCCACGGCTTCATTGCCATCAGAAGCTTCCAGAATGTTTGCTCCCTCGGCGCGCAACGCGAGGCTCATACCCGCTCGAATGTCGTGATCATCATCAACAATCAGAATGGAGATTCCGTCCAGTCGGGCCATGTGATAAGTATCGTGCAGCCCGCTATGCGGCGTCAATCCGCCTGTGCTTCCTGATTGGACGTGTCGATAATTGCCTCGACCTGAGTGTCCGAATACCAAGGGAGGGCTGCGATGCGTCGTGCCAATGAGTCCGGCATTGCCCGCCCTGCGAGCACATGCTTGGGGCGGCTCTTCCATCGTCGGTGCATCCAGAGGTATTGGGAGGGGCACTGGCGAATCAGTTTCTCCAGTGCGTGGGTGTACCGCGCGGTCACGTAGTACAGAGGATCTTCTTGTTCGGCCCAATCTTCGGGACGGATCACATCTCCGAGCACAATCTCATAGTTCACCGTTTGATGACATCGGCGTGCTGTGGCCACAATGATTGGCACCTCATGGTGCATGGCTAGGAGGGCAATCGACTTGTAGGCGGATGCAAGGCGGCCAAAGAACGGCACAAAGATGCCACCATCACCTGCATTCTGATCAGCAATAAAACCAAGACGTCCACCCTCGTTGATGATGCGTTGCATCTCAGGGGTGGCGCCCCATTTGGTAAGCACCTGAAGGCCCCAAGCCTGGCGAATCCCGAGCAGCCAGCGGTTCAATAGGGGATTGTCCAGTGGGCGGGCCAGGGCGTGGATTGGATATCCGACAACGGACAATGCGTAGCCCAGCAGTTCCCAGTTTCCACAGTGTCCGGTCAATAGAAGCAGTGGCCCGCCGCCGGCAATCAGGTCCATGGCGTCCTTCACGCCTGAGAGGTCGAGTCGTCTGTGCCAATTGCATGGCCGCATGGACCGATCGAGGGTCATTGCATCAACCATCGCCAGTTGAAAGAGGTACCTGATTGACTCATGGGCTGTTCGTTTGAGTCGCGCATGGTCCCATTCAGGAAAACTGGCATGGAGATTGTCCATGGCGCGTTGTGCATGCCTTGGTGCTGCAATGGAATAGGCCCGAGCCAAAAGATCACATGTGCTCAGGTTCCGTTCGGGGGGGAAGCAGTTGATAACAGAAGCAGCCAGCCGTGCAGGCAGGTACTCAGCCAAGTTTCGGATGGTGCTGCGCTGGGCCATGACGCCCCACGTGGCCAGAGGCCAATCAGCCCTCAGGCTGTCCTGTCAAGATGTACAGACGGTTCTGATTCAAGATCGGGATGCCTGCCTCTCGAGCCTCGGTGAACAGCTGCTTGTACAGATCAACAATTTCTCGCTGTCGCTGATAGTCACCATACTCATGGGTTGATGCATTCTCGCGTAGGGGGAGGGGATCGGATGGTTGCACGCCGAGCACCAAGAAGTCCAGGTCTCCTGGGATGCGATCACCGCGTACAACCTCGCCGCCCCAGCGACCAATCCTTTCGCGAAGGTACTCCGCCTCTTGTGGACTTGGTCGACCGTCCTGATTGGCATCGAACTGTCCGTGAACGAGGAACTTGAATTGATAATTCGGATCGTAGACGCCGTTGGCGATGACGTTGCCACGAATGATGGGTCGTCCGTCCACGGATCGTGTCACTTTGGCACTGGAACTGTCGTCTCCAACCTTGACGACCTGCAGACTGGCTTTGCCGCGGGGCAGCAGGCCGCTGTCCGAGTCCACTTGGATCTGGGTGCCATTGTCATAGACCTCGAACTGCATACCCAGCGTGATTTGGTCGTTGCGGCCGAGATCGATGTAGACGTGGTCGCCGGATCCAACGACATCAATCACGTGCCCATCCACCAACATGGCCGGATCAGAGGCACGAAGTCGATCACGATTCATGCGGCGTTCGTATTCGGCCAGTCGCCCTTTGAGTCGCACGTTGCTTTCTCGCAACTGATCAGTTTCAGATTTCAGTCGGGCCATGTCCGTCTGGTTCCGAGTGCGGCTGCTCTGCTGTGCCTGATTGAATCCCGTGACGGCGTCATTGATTTTCGCAGCGTAGGTGGCGTCTGCTTGCACATAGGGTTGCAGCCGAGTGGTTTCCATCGCGAGCAGCGACTCACGTTCACCAGTTGCCATGGCCAGCTGTGCACGAAGATCATCCGCAATGGCATTGGCCGCTTGAGCTTCCTGCCGCGCGACTTGTGCGGCGGTGGAGGCATCTTGGAGACGTCGGGTCAGATCAACGACATGCAGTGCCAGGCTGCCACCTTCCGGGACACCGACAGAGGTGCCGAAGGTCTTCACATCATCGATGGTCGCGCCGCCGGTGAGGCCAAAGCCATACTGTCGCACTGCTTCAGCCTCGTTCCACATGTGCCCAATCACCGAGTCGCGGCCACTGCGCTTCTCAATGCTCATAAGCCAGTCCGCAGCGCGTTCTGGCTTAGTGACGTACTCGGAAAGAGCATCCTGTGATTCGGTCGCTGACTCCTTGGCCGTGCCGAGTTCGCTGTAGAGCAAAATGCTTCCGACGAGCAGCAAAACGGTCAAGACCACGAAGACGATCAGGGACACAATGACGCCAGTACTGGCAGACGTTCGAATTGCCATGAGAATTGGACTCCAAGTCCGCCTGGCAGGCCGCCAGAGCGGGGGAATGAAGAAGTGTCCCCATGTGAGGCCGACCAGTCAAGATGCACAGCCCCCATGGCCCCTAAATTCAGTCGCTCAGACGTTTGTGGCCGCCACACGGGCGACCTCATCAGGGGTTGTCAGGCCATCGAGCACGGCCTGTCGCCCAGCCATGGCTAATGTGGTCAGCATGCCCTCCTGAGCCGCCACAGCGGCCAATTCGCTTCCACTGGCCCGCTTGATGACCTCCTGCCGCACTCTTGGGCCAATGCCAAGAAATTCATAGAGCCCCACACGGCCCCGGAATCCAGTTTGTCGGCATGTGCGGCATCCTTGACCCATCGCCAGAGTGGTGCCTGGGCGGACATCAAGCCAGGGTGGCAACTCAGATCCTTCTGGAGTCCACGTCTGTCGGCAGTCAGGGCAAATCCGCCTGACCAGTCGTTGCGCCAATACGCCCTCGACGCTACTGGAGACTAGAAACGGCTCAACGCCCATGTCCATCAAGCGGGGCATGGCACCGGCGGCATCATTGGTATGCAGTGTTGAAAATACGAGGTGGCCAGTCAGTGACGCTTGAATGGCTGCTTCAGCTGTTTCACGATCACGAATCTCACCGACCATGACGATGTCGGGGTCATGTCGAAGGACGGCCCGAAGTCCCGCCGCGAAACTCAAGCCGACGCCGGAGTGCACTTGGATTTGATTCAACCCTTCGATGTGGTACTCCACCGGATCCTCAATGGTGATTGCTTTGACCTCTTCGGTAATCACTCCATTGAGCGAGGCATAGAGTGTGGTTGACTTCCCTGATCCAGTTGGCCCGGTGACCAGCAGCAATCCATGTGGACACGCGATGGCCTGATCCCATGGCTCAAGCACGTTGGCTTGCATGCCGAGATCTTTCAGGGGCATGATGCCGGATGTTGCATCCAGAATTCTCAACACAACGCCTTCGCCATGAATCATGGGAATGACAGAAAGACGCAGGTCGAACTGACGGCCGTCATACCGCATGGTGATGCGGCCGTCCTGTGGCAAACGTCGCTCAGCGACATTGAGATTGGCCATGATCTTGAGGCGACTGATGATGGCGTTGCGGTACTGATCAACGCTGCTTGGCACACTCGCGTGCATCAGTAGACCATCAACGCGATAGCGAATCGATAGATGGCGCTCATATGGCTCGATGTGCACATCAGTGGCCCGTTCGCGGATGGCCTCAATCAAGACTTCATTGACCAGACGGATGACGCTCGCTAATTCTGCTTGTCCTTCCTCATCATCAGCAAGTTCGCTGACGGCCTCAGTCTGCTCTGCCTGCAACGCCTCAAGCGTGTCACCTGCAACGCCATAATGGGTGCGTATAAAACGTCTGAGCTCCTCTTCATCAGCAAGCACCAGTTCGATGGGCATTCCGGTGACCAAGCTCAACTCGTCGAAAGAAGAGAGATCAAACGGGTCACTTGTGGCTACCCGAATGGACTGTTCGTTCTTGCTGATCGGAACGCATTGCAATCGGTAGATCAGTCGAGAGGGCAGGAGCGCCAAGGTCTCAGCATCCACGGTGGTCGATGCCAGATCAATGATCTCCATGGAGAACTGATCGCTGACCGCCTGCATGATGGCCGCGCGATCCACATGGCCCATCTTGAGAAGCACTCGATCAAGACGCTCGCCGGACTCACGCTGCGCAGCGAGGGCTTCATCCACTTGTTTGGGTGAGACCAGGCCACGATTCAGCAACAGTGTTTCAAGACCCATGAACACCACTGTATGGTCACGGGTGCGGCATGCAAGACCCAGCGACTTTCAACCCCGTTTCTGAGGCATCAACGCCGCACTCGGGTGGCCTTCGGTACCATGGGCGGCTCGGCAGACGAAGTCAGCCACAGCGCAGGAGAGATGCCATGCAGGCCAATGAAGTCCTTCGGAGCCTCGCTCACCATCAACTGGTAGACGGTTACCCACTCGTCATCGACTTTGAAAAGTCTCAGGGGTCGTGGATACACGATGCGGCCTCCGGAGATCGTTACCTCGATGCCTTTACCTGCTTTGCCTCTTGGCCGCTGGGATTTAATCACCCTGGCTTTGATGACCCTGACTATGAAGCCTCACTGCGCATTGCATCGCGGTCCAAGGTTGCCAACTCAGATCTCTATTCCGTTGAGATGGCGAGATTTGTGCGGACCTTCGCCACGCATGCCACTCCAGACGGCTTTCCACATCACTTCTGGGTTTCTGGTGGTGCGCTGGCAGTTGAGAATGCGATGAAGACGGCCTTTGATTGGAAGGCTCGTCGTCTTGGTCGCACTGACTATCTGGCCAATTGCAACGACCTGAGCATTCTCCACTTCAAGCAGGCCTTTCATGGTCGTAGTGGTTACACATTGAGTGTGACCAACACGATTCCAGACAAGGTCGGTTTGTTTCCTCGCTTCGACTGGCCTCGCATCCATAATCCATTCTGTGAATTCGATCTCGAAGGACGGGTGTGTAACGATATTGAAGCTGAAGAGTCTCGCGCGATTCAGGAACTTGAAGAGGCCTTCGCCAGCGCTGAGGACAAGATTGCCGGCATTCTCATTGAGCCGATGCAGGGCGAGGGCGGCGATAACCACTTCCGTCCCGAGTTCATGCAGGCGCTCAGACGCTGCGCTGACGAGCATGACTGCCTGCTGATCTTCGATGAGGTGCAGACTGGTTTCTTTGGGTCTGGCAAGCCATGGTTGTGGCAGCACCACGGGGTCGCGCCGGATGTGGTCTCATTTGGCAAGAAGTCACAGGTTTGTGGCCTCTATGCCGGTGGCAAGGTGGATGAGGTGGAACAGAACGTGTTCAAGACCTCAAGTCGAATCAACTCCACTTGGGGTGGAAATCTGGTGGACATGGTTCGAAGTCGGCGGTTCTTGGAGATCATTGCGGAAGACGATTTAGGCTCGCACGCGCTGGATATCGGTGAGCGGCTCAAGGCTGGATTGCGCTCGATGGCTCGTGAGTCAGATGAGTTTTCAAATGTCCGTGGTGTTGGGACGCTGGTCGCTGTGACATTCCCGAGCCCGGAACATCGAGCGGCGGCTGTTACGGCGCTCTTTGATCGCAAGACCATGGTGTTACCTTGCGGCCATAGATCGATGCGTTACCGCATGCCTTTGACAATGACATTTGAAGAGGTCGACGAACTGCTCAACAGGACAGCCGATGCGATCAAATCGGCGCACATTGCTACGTTGAGTTGAGCGTCAGTCTGTTCCGACGTCCGAGTCTGTGCGGTATTCAAGAACACCTGGAAGCAGCTGCTTTTGCAGTCGTCGGATATCTGGGCCATCAAAGGTTGCGCGGTGATTTGGGATTCCATCGCCATTGGTATCCAGCGATGACGCTAGTTCCGGTTCGCTGAATAGGAACTGGCGCGTCGATCCATCCATGTAGGAGAGATTCATTCGGGCCGGGTCCCACAGGCCGGGGAGGTCATGCCAAATCTGATAATTCGAATAGCCCGCCATCTGATTGGGGTGCAGCATGAATCCAAGCAGGTTGTGGCCAGGTGGGTTGCCGCCACTGTGTCCCGGATCGTCTTCGGTAATGGAGCAGATCGTATTGGCTGGCTGCTTGATGTAGCTCAGCGTGGGGCAGGGCACCGAATACTTGACGAACTGACCATAGAAGGGGTCAGTCCAACTGCCTCTCGCATAGATGTCGTCTGCGGAGATTTCACATCCGATATAGGCATTGAGCGAGTAGGAACGGAGTCGATTGGTGGTATCCAGGGGTGATTTGTAATTGGCAGGGTTGCCATCCATGTACTGCCATGCTTCACCATCGACTAAGGCTTCCACCTTTTCTATTTTCATGGATGCTGGCTGGCCTGGGTCCACAGTGATCAGTCGGGTGGCTAGGGCATCGTCATAGGCGCGGACCCAGAGGCGGCGATCACCACGCTCGACGAGCGCAGGGATTTCCTCAAGTTGAAGGTCATAGGAAGAGTCATTGGCAAATTGATTTAACTCGCCCAAACTGAGTCGATCGGTGCGCGGGTGCAATAGCAGGCCCTGGTGTTCCTCGGCATGCTGAATATTGGCCCGCGCAATAGATCGCTGGTTCGACATGTCCAAGGCGTGCATCGACGCTGTGTTCATAGAGTCAACACTGACCAGCACCAAAGCTGTCATGGCTGCCAGAATCGATACCACGACCATGAGTTCCATCAATGTGAAACCGCGCGGTCGGTGTGGCATGCGAGGCATCATGGGCAGTCTCCAAAGGTGCCAATCACTTCAAGCAGGTCATTGACATCCGTTACGCCGTCCCCTGTCACATCCGCAGCATCAGTGCCCCAGGATGCAATCACCATGAGGAGATCATCCACGGAGACCGCCTGATCACCATTCAGATCGGTTGGACATGCAGGAGATTGGGACAAAATGATCATGGAGTAGGGGCCGAACTTGACAGACGTACTCCATTCCATGCCATCCCAAGCAATGGGCTCGGCAACGACATCTTCAGATTGGTGATTATCAAAGGACTCGTCATAGCCATCCAAGTCACTATTGAATCGCACCTTCCATTCACCACTTCTAGGTAAGCCAATGCGGTAGTCGTCCCAGACCTGATTTCTGAAGTTCGCCACGATGACGACATCATCACCAGTTCCACCATCCATCCAACGATGCCAGGCAATGACCTTGTCCCAGTCATTGACATGGTGCACATTGACATTTGGGCCAGTGAGCCCGCGTGTATGTCCACTTCGGTTCAGCCGAAGATGAATGAGGTCGCGATACAGCGCAGTGATTCCGGTATAGGTATCGGCGCGTTCCCAGTCGAGAGGCTCGGCGTCGTTGAAGAACCCGTCCTCAAGAAACTCTTGTCCTTGGAAGATCATTGGAATGCCTGGCGAAGTGAACAGAACACCGGCTGCGAGTGTGGATCGCTTCTTAGAGAACCACGAATCTGCATTGCCCGGCCAGATTGCTTCTGGCACACGACTGCGGCCATTAGCCACTTCATCGTGAGATTCGGTGTAGATCACACGCTGAAAAGGGGATCCGTTATAGGTGTAGGTGATGGCATCATGAATCGTCCACATGTTGCGCCAGTCATCATCATTCGATTCAACGACTTCACGAACTGGGTGCACGAACCACGGGTCCCATTGAGAATCAAAGCCAGCGCCACCTTCATTGGTTGGTTTGGTAATCCAGTGGTTGCTACTCATGTCTTCGGCGGCAATGAGCTTCTCTGGATACCAGGTGTTCAGTTCATCATTGATCCACTGCATCCAACTCCAGCCATCAGGATTATTGCCGGCGTCGGTCCACTCAATCCACCGCGTGCCATCCATTCGGATGCCATCAATTCGATACTCATCAAACCATTGCATGACCGCGTCATGGAGCCAGTTCCGAACCTCTTCTCTGCCGAAGTCAGGCCGCGTGCTTCCCCATGGAGTGTGTGCGCGGTCGTCGTTGTAGAAGTAGATCCCTCCCAATTCATTCTCGCTCCAGCCGTCAAACTGCCAGCACCCCAGGTCTGATGGCCCAAGGTGATTGAAGACCACATCAACGAGCACCGCGATGCCACGCTCATGACAGGCATCGACCAGTGTCTTAAATGCAGCAGGTCCGCCGTAGTAACTCTCGACGGAGAAGATGTGGGCGGGGTTGTAGCCCCATGACTGGTCTCCAGCAAACTCATTGAGGGGCATGAACTCGATTGCATTGATGCCAAGGTCGACGAGGTAGTCGAGCCGATTTCGGATGCCCTCGAAATTTCCCGGAAACAGGTTTTCATTGACTCCAAACGTGCCCGGATGCAGTTCGTAGATCACCAGTTCATTCCAGTTGGGGATTTCAAATGGCTCTCCCCATTGGTGTTGATCGGGATTGATGATGATTGACGCCCCGTTTGAACTGGTCACTGCTCGTGCGTGGGGATCATTGCGCCAGTAGGTATTACCATCATTGAGCACGATGAACTGATATTGATGCCCTGCCCAGACCGCAGGCACATCAAGGCTCCAGAGGTCGCCAGGCTCAGCAACAAGCGGATGTGTATTGGTGGCCCAATCATTGAATGATCCGGTCACATAGATCGCATCTGCATGGGGCGCCCAGGTCCGAAAGGTTGTGCCCCATCCACCATCGTCCTGATAGAGCGTAGCGCCAAAGCCCGGTCGAGTCGATTGGGCTGATGCCTCGGAACAGAGTCCAAGCATGAGCAACACAGAAGCAGTAATGAGAAGCGTGCGCATGGAATTGAAACCAAAGTATACGTCGAGGTTGAAACAGGGCAAGAAAGAGCCCCTACAGCCTCTCGGATGCAGGGGCTCTTGAGTCAGTCAAGTAGTAACCTCAGACACATGGGTTGCCGAAGTTCGCGATGATCTGAAGTAGATCGTCCACGTCAGTGGCGCCGTTGCCATCAACATCTGTCGGGCAGTCATTTCCGCCGCCGAGATCACAATCGCCACAGGCGCTGTCGTCGCCGCCAAAGAGGCCACGATTGTCATCACATGCAGTAGCGGTCAAGCCTTCCCAGCAATCGCCGTTGGCAAAGCAGCACGCGCCGATGACTGCACCGACACAGGGCGATGCGACAACGCCGAGACGGAAGTTCTGGGCTCCGTCGATCGCGCTGAAGTCCACATTCTTTACTTCTCCAAGGTTGTCGGATCCGCCGAGTCCGCCGAGGACCTGGTTGGAGACAAAGCCGTGGTCAGAGGAGTTGATAAAGGCGCACACGCGCACATTGTCAAAAGGTAGTCCGTCAAAATCCCAGTCAATCAGTTCCAGCGGGATCTTGACTTCCACACCGGTCCCTACGACTTCACCATCAGGGGCGCCGCAGTCAGGTCCAGTTCCACCAAGCACGCCGCTGGTGTTGCGATTGTCGATTGCAACTTCGATGCCGTAGTCGCCGCTTGAGGGCGTAATGACGATGGTGCCATTGCCGTTGTCACTGGTTGTTCCACTACCTGCATATCCGCCAGTACCGCTGCCGTCGGTTCTCAGCTCAGCAAAGTCCACGAAGNAGTCAATACCACCATTGCCGTTATCGCCACACCCGATCGTGAGGTAGATATCTGCTGCAAATCCAGCGTCAAAACTCAGGCCGTTCCCCGAGCCATCATCGCCCATGCGTTGCAATGCNCCGAAACCAACATCTGGGTTGACACCGAGAATGCGGCCTTGGCCGCCATCACGAGCGTCGACAAAAATTTCGAGCTTGTTGTAATTGCTCTCCAGATTGCCACCAAAGTGCAGGAACAGATGGCCGCCTGCGATCGTGGCTGATGCGACGTCCAGTTCCGAGCCGTTGGCAAATCCAGCGTTGCCATCGTTGGCGTTGCCAAAGTTGGTGCTTGTGTTCTGGAAGATGATCTGGTCGCCATATGACGAATCCAGCGTACCGTCCACGACTGGGATGCCGGCTTGGGCCATGGTGGCGCCAACACATATGGCTGCAGTCGCATTCATCACATTCCACATGACGATCTCTCCTCTTGCTCGTCGGATGGGGGTCTGAAATTGGGGGCCTTTACAGTGGCCAGACCAATCAGGTTACTTGTCGTGAGGCTTCTGTCCAGCAAAAAACGGGTTCTCGATGCTCTCCGGGCATCTTCTCGTCATGGAAGGGCAGTCAAAAGGGAAAAATCTGATCGGTGCTGCCATTGATGCATTGGTGGGGGCATGTGTTGCTGTCCAGAGGGTCACCCACCTATGGCATCGGGTTGAATATTGGTTGCACTCGGTACCTTGATGCCCACAGTGCCTGTCTCTGGTTGGTCGGAGTGTTGCAATCGTTGATTGTGTTGGGCTGTCTGCTCCTCCCTGATCAGCTCGTGCCATCGACGGCGTTGAGCATTGTGTCATGAAGGATCTGCTTTGATGTCAGAGGTTGTGCTTCAGGGTGTTTCCAAGACCTACCCCAGTGAGGTGGTCGCAGTGGAGGCATGTGACCTGCGTATCCCCGATGGCCAATTTGCAGTGCTCGTGGGCCCCAGTGGTTGTGGTAAAAGCACCATGCTTCGGATGATTGCTGGTTTGGAATCGGTAAGCCAAGGCACGATTCATATTGGCTCACGCGAGGTCAATCATGTGCCACCTAAAGATCGCAACGTAGCGATGGTTTTTCAAGACTATGCCTTGTACCCACATCTCACTGTTGATCGCAACCTGCGATTTCCGCTGGAGCAGCGACGGCAGACATCGCTGTTGAAGTCATGCTTCTCGCTGAATGCTCGGCGCGCAAGGCGCATGGAGACTTCGGCAATCGATGCTCGTGTCAATGAGGTAGCAGAACAATTGGGCATCAATGCATATCGCGATCGGTTGCCACGGACACTCAGTGGCGGACAGCGTCAGCGTGTGGCGCTGGGTCGGGCATTGGTTCGAGATCCTGCGGTGTTCCTGCTTGATGAGCCAATGAGCAACCTTGATGCGAATCTCCGCCTTGATCTGCGAACCGAATTGAAGCAGGTTCATCGTCTGCTTGGGGCCACCATGATCCATGTCACCCATGATCAAGAGGAAGCTATGGCTCTAGGTGAGGTGCTTATCGTCATGCGGGAGGGTGTGATTCGGCAAGTTGGGACGCCTGCAGAAATCTACAATCAGCCAGCAGATCGATTCGTAGCTTCATTTGTCGGTACTCCGCCGATGAACTTCATGGAAACCTCCATGGTTGATGGGGCAGTGGATGTGGACCAGCATAAATCCATCAAAATGAACTCCGCGTATGAGGGGGCTGTTGTACTGGGCATCCGGCCAGAGGCAGTGCGTGTTGGCAGCGGTCCATATCAAGGATCGGTGACTGCAATTGAGCAGTTGGGTGATCGCATGATGATGACCATGCAGGCCTTTGGAGTGAAGTTGGCCGCTCGTGTAGATGGATCAGTGAGCGTACGGACGGGCAACAACTGTTCATTCGATCTTGATCACAGTGGCTTGCATGTCTTTCAGCCGGGCATCTGTGGCGTGCGAATCGCCTGACGAAACATTGTTCATCGCCTTCAATTCGGCAAGCGAAAGAGGGTTGTCACGACTGTGTGCCCATGAATGATGTTGGTGCCGCCAAGCGGACCAAATTCGCCTGCTGCAAAGAAGCCAGCCAATGGAGGGCTTTCGAGGCGTCCTCGAATGATGGCAGTGTCATGTCCGACTCCGCCAAAGAGCTGTTCGCCCCGACTATTACATGTAGTGACCAACGCAGCTAGAGGCGGATCATGCAGTTGTTGACCGTCAAGCAGCAGTTGAAGATCCTCATGTGCAGCTTGCGCATCNCGCAAGTGAACTTGAATNGTTTGCCCGATACGAGGAAGTTCACTNACAGCAATAGCCTTCTTTTCTTTGTCGATTCCAAGGACGTTGCGAACGACAAAGTCTCCGCGGCCAAGCCGCTTCTTGCCAGCATCAAGCGCTCGGCCGATTAGCAGGCCACCACTGAGAAGCTCACGCTCTTGGTCTGGAAGCTCTGCCAATACGTCATGGATCGTGTCGAGTGCAGGACGGCCATTAAGTCCAGTCAATACGTTTTGATCGCAATTAGTGACGACGATGGTCGGCCCAACCGGCCGACATCCTTGACTTACGACGGTATCAACTTGCAGATCACCGGAAATGGTCAGGCCAATGGCGCCGGCATCCTGCACCACATCATCAAGAATCAGTCGGTTGCAGGACGGCTGTGAGGCGCCTGATAACAAGCCGCCCGTAACTGGAATGAAGTGTGTTCCACCAAGACAGCCGCCAATGGCAGGCAACATGCGAGATGATGGTGTGCTGAATGGATCAGCAAACATGATGACGCCTTGTGTATCAGAGGCTGCATCAATTCGTGCAGCAAGCGCATCTGGCTGTGAGAGGGGGACTGGATCCCATGGCGTGGTTCGCCAAGGTGTCATGCGGATGCGTTGATGCTCGGTGCGAAATCGCATGGCCAACGCCGACATGCCTGCGAGTCCTTCCAACTCGCGATCATCGCCAAGAACGGACTCCGCAGTAGCAGCGAGCAGATGTCCAGGAACGATCATGCGCCGGAGATCATTGCATGCATCTGGCAGGGCTGCTGCATGATGAAAGCTGGCCATCAACATCACTAGATCAGGCGAGCGGCCGTTCATGCCGTCATGCACAGCGCTGGCAATCTCATCAGCAGCGGTTCTGGTGTCATGATGCTCAGTCGTGGCCGACACGATGACTGCGTTGTCGTCTGCATTGACTGTGGTCGTGCGCATCCTGCCGTCATAGTAGGGCCGTCAGGGGGGTTGTGAAGTATCATTTACGGTTCCATGAGCATGATCACAGAACCTACTGCTGATCTGACGGTGCGAGCAGAGCACTGTGTTCAATCTGGTATCGAAGCGTTGCGAAGCCTGCAGCAAGGCGATGGCCATTGGTGTGGACTGCTTCAAGGCGATTCGATTCTGGAGAGTGAATACCTGCTGATGAAGTTCATTCTTCATCAGGAACAGGAACTCATGCGTGATGGATCAGGCAGTGAGACCCTTGAGCAGATCGCGACCGGACTTCGTCGCCAACAGCGGGAGGACGGTACTTGGGGGCAGTATCCCGGTGCAGACATGGATCTGAGCGCTACGGTCAAGGCCTACTTTGCACTCAAACTGATGGGTGATGATCCTGAAGCGGAGCACATGAGCTCAGCGAGGGAGTCCATTCTCGCTGCCGGTGGTGCAGAAGGGATCAATACATTCAGCAACTTCTATTTGGCCTGTCTTGGTCAGGTGTCCTGGAATGCAGTACCTGCCATTCCACCTGAGATCATCTATCTCCCCAAGTGGTTCTACTTTCACCTGCACAAGGTGAGTGCTTGGACTCGGACAATGATTCTTCCATTAGCCATTGTCACCACGCGCCGGCCAACGCGAAAGTTGGATCCATCTCAGTCCATCGATGAGTTATTTGTGAGTGAGCGTGCGCGTCACAGTCTTGGACGGACGGTTGAGGCACCTTTCTTCTGGAGGATGTTCTTCGGAGTGGTGGACCGAGTACTCAAACTGCTGCACCCAATTGGAGGAACCCCTTGGCGCCGATCCGCCGTGCGTAAATGCACAGACTGGGTCCTGTCGCGGGCTAGTCAAGATGGCGAGGCGGCGACTGATGGTGTTGGCGCGATCTTTCCTCCGATGGTCTATGTGCAGATCATGCTCTATTCGCTCGGTTGGCCACGCTCGCACCAGGTGCTCCGTCGTGCTGAGAAGGACTTGGATGCTTTCTTTGTTGAGCAAACAGATGGAGCACGGTCTTGGATCATGATCCAGCCTTGTTTCAGCCCGGTCTGGGATACCGGATACACGCTCTACGCTTTGACAGAATGCGGTCTGCGTGAGGGTGATCCAACGGTTGATATGGCTATCCAATGGCTGCTTGGCAAGGAGTGCACGTTCCGAGGCGACTGGGCTGAGGATGTTGATCTCCCGGCCGATGCCAGTGGTTGGTACTTCGAATATCACAATGCGTGGTATCCAGATGTCGACGATACGGCGCAGGTGGCCATGGCATTGCATCGAACGGGTTCGGCAGCGGGGCATGCGGCTGGTGCTCGTGGTGTGAAGTGGCTGCTCGCGATGCAGAATGATGATGGTGGGTGGGCAGCTTTTGACCGTACGAAACATCGCCAGATTCTCGAATACATTCCATTTGCCGACCACAATGCAATGCAGGACCCTTCCTGCCCAGACATCACTGGCCGCATTCTGGAGTGTCTGGCATGGCATGGATTGACCACACAGGATCCGGTGGTGCAGCGAGCACTGTCATACATTCAGTCATGTCAGACCGAAGAGGGCGCGTGGATTGGGCGCTGGGGGGTCAATTATCTGTACGGAACCTGGCAGGCGCTTCTTGGGCCGATTCGCTGCGGAGTCAGCCGGGATGAGCCTTGGGTGCAAGGTGCAGGTGACTGGATTCGATCTTGTCAGCAGGAAGATGGCTCATTTGGTGAAACGGCGGACTCGTACATTGATCCCAGTTTGAAGGGGCGTGGGGTGAGTACAGCGAGTCAGACCGCATGGGCTGCCATGACCTTGATGGAGATCGACGGTGTTGATGATCCAAGTGTTGTCAAAGCCATCGATTGGTTGTGCCGAACACAACTCGATGCAACTGCTGCCAATGACCCCATGCAGAACCCTGACGGTGATCCTGCGGGATCATGGTGCGAGCTCGAGTACACCGGTACCGGGTTTCCTAAGGTCTTCTACCTGCGATACCACATGTATCGGCTGTACTTCCCATTGATGGCGGTTGCCCGATTCGCATCACACCACCGTTGAGCGTGTGTTGATGGGTCTGAATTGTCAATTCAGAAGGGCGCTGGCGACTCGAATGTGACTTGCTGACCACTTACAGGGTGAGTCAATTTCAGCGCTGTGGCGTGAAGGCATAGGCGGTCTGCTTTAGCAAGCCCTTCCGGTGGTGCATAGAGATCATCACCCAAAATGGGATGTCCGATGTGGAGCAGGTGAAGGCGCAGTTGATGTGATCGCCCGGTTCGGGGGAAGAGTTGCAGTCGCGCGTGACCATCAAACCGTTCTAGAATCCGCCATTGCGTTTGGGAAGGACGGCCCTGAATCGGATCAATGCACTGACGTGGGGCGTTTTCGAGGTCCTTGCGGATAGCCGCGTCAATGAGTCCATCATCTTCATCGGGCTCGCCGAGCACCATTGCCTCGTAGGTTTTTTGGGTCTGGCGTTCTTGAAACTGAATGCTTAAATGCCGATGCGTCTGGGCGTCCCGTGCAAGCACGATGACGCCTGAGGTGTCACGGTCAAGCCGATGGACAATTCGGATTCCGGGAAAGACCGTGTCTGCCCGAGCAACCAGACAGTCCATTTTTTCTGGTCCGATGCCTGGCACTGATAGCAGGCCCGTGGGTTTGTTAAACACAACCAAGGAGTCATCAGCGTGCAGTACCGGTGGGACACCGTCCGGAGGCACAGGAGCATGGTGGTCGTGTGACATCAGTGCAGCGTATCGTAGGGGCCAATGAAGGCTCGATGGGTCATCTTGGCTGTTCTCGCATGTTGGCTGATTGCTGCATGCGAGACCAAGCGTGTGGAGTACCGGCGCAGGTCGATTCTGGAGCGCCACTATGGTGATCAGACAAGCGACACTCGGGAACTCTCAGATGGAACTGAGATTCGCTATTTGGATTCGCCCTCTGAGTCGCGTCGGCTTGTTGGTAACGAGCAGATGATTGGAACGCAGCGTGTCCGTATTCGAACGGAGCAGGACGATGGCTCTGTTCAACTCAATCAGATGCTTCCAATGCATGTGGTATCCAATCTGCATGAATGTCTCAGTCGATCAGAGTACCGAGTCATCTATGAGCAGATCATCAGTACATCACGAAGAAATTGGTATGAAGCCCAGGGCGATGATGGCTATGAGTCATTCTTGCAGTACTTCCAATTCAACCGTGAAGAATTGGCGAAGACCCTGAATCGAATGCGTGCTGGTGCTGTCTTTGGTGACTCCGTCGTTGACTTCCATGCCAATGGGGGCCACGTGTCACTACGTAGTCATGTCGCAGGCGACTTCAAATTTACAGCCATTGAGTTGGTGCGTGAGGGCAATCAACTCAAACTTCAGGGTGTGGTCAAGTAGCGATTTGGTTACTCGGTAACAGCCGCTTCTTCAGGCTTGTCTCCGCCCTCAGAAGCAGCAGGGATATCTTCGCTGGCAAAGGTGAGATGATCTGCTTCGCCTTCATGAGTCACCAGAATCTTGTGCCCCTGGCTGTATTCGCCACTGAGCAGTGATTCCGCGAGGGCATCTTCGATGTAAGTGCTCAAAGCGCGACGCAAAGGCCGTGCACCAAAGTCGGGGTTATATCCCTTTTCGATGAGGAAATCCTTAGCGGCGCCATCGAGTTCCAGATCCATGCCCTTGTACTGAAGACGTTCGCGAACTTTCTTCAATTCCAGATCGATGATGTGGTAGAGATCGTCCTTGATCAGCGGGCGGAACACGATGGTGTCATCGAGGCGGTTGATGAACTCAGGCCTGAAGAACTTTTCGATTTCGCTCATAAGCGCTGATCGAATCTTCTCGTAGTCCTGAATTTCATCACGCTTTCCGAACCCGAAACCGCCACCGCCCTTGATGAGATCAGCACCAATGTTGCTAGTCATGATGACGATGCAGTTTTTGAAGTCCACACGCCGACCAAATGAGTCCGTCAGTCGACCTTCTTCCATAATCTGCAACAGCATGTTGAAGACATCAGGGTGGGCCTTTTCAACTTCGTCAAGCAACACTACAGCGTAGGGTCGTCGGCGGATTTTCTCCGTAAGCTGACCGCCCTCGTCGTAGCCCACATATCCGGGAGGGGCACCAACGAGCCGCGAGACCGTGTGCTTCTCCATGTACTCGGACATGTCGAGATAGATCATGGCGTCTTGGTCGCCAAACATAAATTCGCTGAGCGCCTTGGCCAAAAGGGTCTTGCCGACGCCTGAGGGGCCAACGAACAAGAAACTGCCCATTGGACGGTTCGGATCCTTCAGGCCACTTCGGGCCTTGCGGATGGCTCGTGACACCTGTTTCACGGCATCATCCTGACTGATGACCATGCGGTGCAGTTCATCTTCGAGTTGCAATAGGCGCGCCGATTCTTCCTGTTCAAGGCGGGTCAGGGGAACGCCGGTGATCTTTGAGACAGTTTCAGCGATGACATCGCCGTCGACTGTACCGGCCACTTCACTCATCCGATCTCGCCACTCACGTTGCACGCGGTCCTTTTCGGCGCGCGCTTTTTCGGCTTGATCGCGGAGGTCGGCCGCTTTTTCGTAGTCGGCTTCTTTGACCGCGTTTTCCTTGTCAACAGTCAGTTGTTCAATACGGCTTTCCAGGTCTGTGAGATCGGGTGGCTTGGACATGCTGCGAAGTCTCACCATGGCACCGGCCTCATCGAGCACGTCGAGCGATTTGTCTGGCTGCACACGATCAGGCATGTAGCGGCTTGATAGTTCGACGGCCTCAGCCAACGCTCCATCAGTGATTTCAACGCGGTGGTGATCCTCGTACTTGACACGTAGACCCTTAAGAATCTCAATAGTCTGTTCAGTGGTGGGGGGCTCGACGGTCACGGATTGGAATCGTCGCTCCAGTGCTGAGTCCTTTTCGATGTACTTGCGGTACTCATCAAAGGTTGTTGCGCCGATGCACTGCACCTCACCACGGGACAGGGCCGGTTTAAGCACATTGGAAGCGTCGATGGCGCCTTCAGCTCCACCGGCACCCACGAGGGTGTGCAGTTCATCAATGAACAGAATGATGTTCTTGGCGCGACGGACCTCGTTCATCACGGCCTTGATTCGCTCTTCAAACTGGCCACGGTATTTGGTGCCGGCGACCATCATCGCCAGATCAAGGACAACGACTCGCCGATCATGGAGCAGATCCGGAACGATCTGGCCAACGATCTGTTGGGCGAGTCCCTCCACAATGGCAGTTTTCCCCACACCTGCTTCGCCCAGAAGCACAGGATTGTTTTTGGTGCGTCGGCAGAGGATTTGAACGAGCCGTTCAATCTCCTTGGACCGGCCAATGACTGGATCGAGTTCGCCTGTTCGAGCCATCTCTGTGAGATCACGACCAAAACTATCTAAGGCTGGCGTCTTGCTCTTGCCACGACGGGGGGAGGACTGCGGCGCGTCGGATTCGCCCTCGGGCATTTCCTCAACTTCTTCAGGCTCTAGCCCGGCGCCAAGCAAGTTAAGCACTTCCTCGCGGCCTTCTTCGAGTTTAACGCCGAGGTTCATCAAGACCTGAGCGGCGACACCGTCCTGTTCGCGGAGCAGTCCAAGAAGCAGGTGTTCAGTGCCAACGTAGTTGTGATTGAGATTACGGGCTTCCTCAATGGCGTACTCAAGGACCTTCTTGGCTCTTGGAGTCTGGGGCAGNTTGCCCATCGTGACCATTTCAGGACCGCTCTTGACGAGTTTCTCGACTTCCAATCGAACTTTGCGCAAATCAATGTCCAGCGCCTTAAGCACATTGGCGCCGACGCCTGAACCTTCCTTCACCAGGCCGAGCAGGATGTGCTCTGTGCCGATGTACTCATGGTTGAACCGTTGGGCCTCTTGGTTGGCCAGGGCCATGACCTTTCGGGCTCGATCTGTGAGACGTTCGAACATCGGGATACTCCGGATCTCTGAAACTCGTTATGCGGGGTGTCTTGAATGGCTATCGACACGCTGCAAGGGGCATTCCATTCTATTCGGAAGAACCGCGCATGGTTTGTGGCAGGTGCCCACTCCAGGGTCCCTAAGTCGGCCCTGATGCTCACATTGGGGTATTGCAAGTTCCGCCCTGGCGGGCATAGGGGTGTTGAACCTGCCGCTGGTGGCTGAAAAACAGGCTTTGCCTGTCAATCTGTCAACCGGCCATCGACCAGATTCAAGGCCCGATCCGCCTGATCAGCAATCGATGCATCATGGGTCACCAGCACCATGGTCAAGCCCTGCTGATGGGTCTCATGCAGTAGTCGCAGGATTTCAGCCCCGGTGTGCTCGTCTAGGTTGCCCGTAGGTTCATCAGCAAGCAGAATCGGTGGATCATTGACCAGCGCACGGGCAATGGCTGTGCGTTGACGCTCACCGCCAGAGAGTTCGCGTGGTCGGTGATCCAGTCGATGGTCGAGACCAAAACGACCAAGCAGTTCGGTGGCTCGTGTACGTGCAGCGGCAGCTCCGACTCCCCCTGGGACCAGTCCTGGAAGCATGGCATTCTCAAGCACAGTCAACTCAGGTAGCAGGTGATAGAACTGGAAGACGAAACCAACGGTCCTTGCTCGGTACCAATCCAGCGCTCGATTACTTAGAGATGACAACAAACGTCCTGCATGACTGATATCGCCACCATCGATATCCGGGCGATCAAGTCCGCCAAGAAGATGCAGCAGCGTACTCTTTCCCGAGCCACTTGAACCCCGAATGGCAAGGAATTCACCAGCGTGAACATTCACATCACAGCCCCGCAGCACTGGTACATCGACTCGTCCAAGTCGGTAGGTCTTGTGTACATCATGTGCTTGGAGGAGCAACTCACTCATAGCGAAGCGCTCCTACCGGATCAATATCCGCGGCTCGGGCAGCTGGTATTGCTGCAGCGATCACACTACAGATCGCCGCGCCTGCCGCAGACATCCAAGCCGAAGGCCAGTCCACATTGCTGGGCACTTCCGTGAAGTAGTACACCGCGGGGTCCCAGAGCATGACGCCGCCAGCATGTCGAAGCCACAATTCACCAAGGCCAAGACCTCCGAGTACAAGGACGCCAAGGCTGCCCAATAGAAGCGGAAGCAAACGGCCGGAACGTGACTTCACAACGCACCAAATCAGCAGGCAACCAGCGGCTGCAAGCAGGAAGACACCAAGCCACAGTGGCGGGTCTGTGAGCCCTTCATGAATCGATGGCATGTTGGATGTCACAAGCCAGCCAAGACCCACACCGAGCAGTGCGCCCAAAACGCCAACTGCCAGGCCGTATAAAAGGAAGATCCAAACGATCCCGCTACGTGAAGCGCCAATGCTTCGAAGAATGCCGATATCCCGGGTCTTCTCGTACACGATGGCCCAGAAGATTGCCACGATCAACGCGCCGGACACGAGGTAGACGATTGAGAAGAGCGTGCGCATCAACTCCCGTTCCTTCTCGATCGGACCAATAAATGACGCATTCTGCTGTTCCCAAGTCAGAATGCGAAGGCTTGGGTCAAGTTCGAGTGTTGGAGGTTGCTCATCTGGGTATGTCTGGCGGCTGAATCGTTGGTAGGCCTCATGTACCGCTGCTTGCAAAGCCAATGGGTCCACACCATCAACAGCGCGAACTAGCACCATCGTGGCACGGGCGGGTGCTGTCCCCACGACCAAAGTTGGGTCATCCTCATCGACTAGTTCCACTTCATCGAGATGGGTGAGTCGCTGCACGATGTCCAAAGGCACCATCAGTCGGGTCTTGTCAATCAGGTAGACACCGGATGAGAACTCATTGGCAAAGGGCAGCACAATGCTTTCTGGTTCAAGCAGCCCACCACGACTGTCGATGGGCATGGTGGTCAAGGTGCCCTCAAATGCGGGCATCCACCAGTAGCCGTTCTGCAGGATTTCATAGGTGCCGTCACTGGTACGGATATTGGCTTTCGATACATGACGTCCAGGGACCATGGCTGGTCGCCCATTTCGCTGCAGGGTCAGGCCATCATTGACAAGGGCCTCGCTGCTGAGCAGTCTCGGATCACGGGCATTGAGGTCAGTCCATGCCTGCTCACCGATGATTTCTTGGACGAGGTCAGGACGATTTGCCAGCCACCGCAGTCGCACAGCCCACTCATCAACAGGGCGCTGGGAAGCGAGGTTTTGGATTGTCGTTTCATCAAGCTCATCAAGTTCACCTTGATCGGTAGCGCGAAGTAATGCCACATGTGCAGATGCGTCCAATGTGGCAGCGAGTTCTTCGGCATGCGCGCGAATCAAGCGAGTTTGTAGTAACCCCGCTGAATCGTCCGGGACACTTGTCCACTCCAGAGTGTCCCCAAACCCCGTGACCGTTGAAAAGGAGGAAGGATCAATTCCCCAGATTTGAACCTGCTCGCTCTCCTTGGCATCACCTGCCGGGTACGGCATGCGGAGCAGTCCCCATGTGTCGACCACGGGCGTTGCTTCAACAGCTTCTGGCAATGCTCGAATTTCTTCAATCAGCTCTTCGTAGTGTGGAATGCCTCGAATGGGATAGCTCACCACGACATCACCCATGAGTGTCCGACCTGAGGTTCGCACCATGTCCAAGAAGCCGGTCATGACTGAGACCACTACGATGACCAGCGCGACACACAGCGCAACTGCCAGCACCGCAAGCAGCGGGATCAGGCGGGTTGAGAGGTACCGACTGGTCAGGAGTGGTTGATACATCGGGCGTTGACCATGATAGGTCTGTCAGGTATTTCGTGACCGCCCCAGCTTGTCAGACAGGATGCGCGGAGCGCCAATGTCGACGGTCTCGATCTTGCCCGTATAGATACTGGCATTGGGTTGCTCAAATCCCAGTTTCCATCCTCCCATGGTGGCTGTGGTGGTGGCGCGCACTGCGTCGGGCATGGGAGTACCTCGATCAGCATGCAATCCTGATGGGATATCAATGGCCAGAACCGGCGTCTGACAGGCGTTGATGCATTCAATGGTGGTGAGCAGATGGTCCTGAACATCGCGGTCTAGTCCAGTACCCAGCATTGCGTCGATGATGCAGTCTGCGCTACACATATCTTTGAGATTGTCAGTGACAGGGATCTCCATGGCCAGCGCAATTGCTCGATGAATGCCTGCGTCACTTTCGGGATCGGGAACTGCGACTTCTATGACACAGACAGCCCGCCCCTGATTGCATAGATGCCTCGCCATGGCCCACCCGTCACCGCCGTTATTGCCTCGGCCACAGACGATGGCCATGCGGCCATTGGGTTCAGTCATGCTCAGCGCAATCTCGACAGCTCCCACAGCTGCATTTTCCATGAGGACGATTCCTGGAATGCCGTATTCAGCAATGCACCTGGCATCGAGCAGGCGCATGGCGTCGCGGTCAAAGACGCGAACTTGGTTACAAGGAATCAATGCCATGTCCTGATGGTATGGATCAAGCCGCCTTCCGGCGAGTAGGGCGATACCATCGGTAGCCATGTCGTCATTGGTGGTCATTGCGTGGGTCTTGGGTCTGTCGGCGGGGCTTAATGCGCTGTTCTGGACATTGTTTGCCGGTCGAATCGCGCGGATGATGGCCAGCGGTTTTTCGCTGCGTCGTGGCCTAGATTCCACTCCAAATCAGCGCTCTGTCAGCATTGTCATTCCTGCGCATAATGAGGATCGGATTATCCGAACCTGTGTGCAATCTATGTTGTCGCAACACTGGGATGATCTTGAAGTCATTGTCGTGGCGGACCGTTGTACAGACGACACCGAGGCGATTCTTCATGATCTCGCATCCCAAGATGATCGACTTAAGCTCATTCGCAATGAGTCCTGTCCGCCCCAGTGGGCAGGAAAGTGCCATGCTGTCCGAGTGGGGGCTCAGCATGCCAAGGGGGATATTTTGGCGTTTATTGATGCTGACACGAAGGCATCGCCTGATCTCATTCGCGCTTCTGTGGCCGAGTTAGATCGTCGCGATCTGGCAATGCTCAGCCTATTGACAGACCTGACATGCAATCACTGGTTTGAACGGACCACGCAACCGGTTGCGAGTATGGCGCTCATGGGCCTCTTTCCGCCAGACCGTGTAAATCGTGAAGGTTCTGGACGTGCATTTGCTAATGGGCAGTTCATGATGTTCAGTCGCGATTGGTACGAACGTATTGATGGTCACAATGCGGTCAAAGATGATCTTCTTGAGGACATTGCATTTGCCCGCAGGCTGGTGCATCGTGAGGGGGGGCGTGTCAACATTCTTCGTAGTGACGGATTGTTGGAATGTTCCATGTATGGAGACTTTGAAGCGTTTCGTCGTGGCTGGATGCGCATCTTTCTTGAGGCGACCAATCGCACCATTAAGTTGTTGAGAAAGCAAGCAGCGCGACAATTGGTGGTCGGGTGGCTGCTGCCAGCAATCTGCATTGCCGCCATCGTGGTTGGCGTGATTTTGTCTAGAAATTCGAATGTGGCTGCGCAAGTTGCATTGTGGTGTGGTGTGGCCGGTTTGGCGGCGCAGAGTGTCGTCATTGCATGGTGTTACGCGATCGCCAAGCAGCCAATTTGGACGGTGATTTTCTATCCAGTTGGCGCGTGGCACGTATTCGGATTCATGCGATGGGCGATTCGAGCGCTTCGACAAGGCGAGGCAGTCAAGTGGGGCGGTCGCGAATATGTACTTCGGCCGAGGGGATGACTCAATCGGTCAGTGCTTCACGCCATTCCAAGACACGGTCGTCATCGGTCATCATGTACGAAAGTGGTGTCACTGTGATATTGCCGGAGTACAGGGCGTCAACATCTGAACCAGAAGTAGTGCTGGTGAATTGCATGCCCTCCCCGGATGCCCAGTAGTAGACCTGCCCGGCGGGGCTGATGCGCCGCTCGAATCCTTCCTTGAGTGGCGCCGCATTCATTTCAACAACACGAATGGGAGGCATCTCAGCATCCGGAGATTCCACGGGCGGGATGTTGACGTTGAGCACCTCATGGGGGTCAAGATCGCGGGTTGTGAGAATTCGACCAATCACATTTCTCGCCATCGCTGCCGCACGATCCCATTGGATCTTGCTGCGATCACGAAGATAGAGACTGACGGCGATCGATGGCACGCCAAGAAAGGCCGATTCAATTGCGGCGGCCACAGTGCCGGAATACAGAATGTTGATGCCGGCATTGGCTCCGCTGTTCATACCACTGATGGTGAGATCGGGTCGCGCGCCTTCACCAAATGACTCCGGCCACAGGTTGCGGATGGCGAGTTTGACACAGTCCGCGGGACGACCATCGACGGCCATGCCACCAAAGTCAGGCGTGACCTGGACCTGTTCGACCATCAGTGGATCGGTGTAGGTAATCCCGTGTCCGGAAGCGCTCTGTACCGTTAGTGGCGCTGCTGTCCAGACATCGCCTAGATCATGAATCGCGCTGTGCAGGGACACAATGCCGGGGGCGTGGATGCCGTCATCATTGGTCAGCAGAATCTTCATGGGTCAATATCGTAGTGAGCCAGGTGTCGGACAGCAGGCTGCGATCGAGGAAGCACCTAGTTATAGGTCAGCCGGAAGATGATGGGCACCGTGTCATCCGGTCCGAGTTCCTTGAGGGATTTGCCTGTCGCGCTCCAGCGAAACAAAGACGTTTGAACGATTTCTTCAATTTTCGTGAGGCCTGCAGGGCCAGGGAACCAACGCATTCGCCCCGTATGACCTGGACGTGGATCTGGCTTGCCGATGAAGACTCGGCGTGGCTTCCCACGAGCATCAAAATCAATTTTGGCAACCAGTGCAATCTGTCGAAACTGCAATTCCTGGAAGGCCGTCAATCTTGGACGGTGGGTGCGAACGCGGAGCCCCTGGGCGGCCACTGGACGCCCGAGCCTCTTGATTGCCAGTTCCACTGTCGCAGTGGCATCAGATTCTCGATCTGACGCGTCTGGATTGGGAGGTCGATCATCAGCGCCAACCGCTTGCGGCCCAGGCGTGTCCGATGGCGGGCCAGGTTGTGGCGCAGCATCACCACCGTTGGGTGTGGGCTGGGTTGGTTGTGCAGGCGTTGGTGGCTTTGGTGGTTGTGGTGAGGTTTCTTCGACGGGCTTGGCTGCCGGCGTCTCTGGTTGTGGCTCGGCGTCCTTGGTGGGATTCGGTTGCGGTGTTGGTGTTGGTTTGGGGGCGGGACTGGGTATCTCAGTTGGTTGAGGTTGTTCAGTCGTTACGGGGGCCTCAGAATCAGGCTGGAGCGGAGCCTCAACAGGGGACGGGGCGACAGCTGGAGGTGCAGCCTGTTCTGTTGGTGTGGCGTCCGTTGGCTGCTCAACAGGCACTTCCTGCGGCACACTTTCAGGCTGCTGCTGCGCAGGTGGTTCGGGTTGACCGCCACCACCATCAGCTGCGCCACTGATCGTGAATTGTGCTTGCTCTACATCCGCAAGCCTCGCCATATGTTCGAGGTACTGTTCATAGCCCACCCAAGTCAGCGTGGATGCATCCGACTCCTCAATGCCAAGTTTGACCTCATCTGGTGGTGGAGGAGGTGGCTCAAAGTCTGGGGCCTGCGCGGCCTGAGCAGCAGTCGCCTCCTGACTTCGTGGCGATACCACTGATGCCGTGATTGGAATGATGAGTAATCCATTGAGGAACACTGAGGCGATCATCCCAGCGCCAAGTCGCTTCTCATCCGAGTTCATGGAGCCGATTCCACTGATGGGGCTCCCACGAGTTGGATGTCGATGCCCGCTCGATGCAACTGGTCCCATGCAGCAGTGAGCAGTGGACCTCGGTCTAGCGTGCCATCTCCATCTTCAAGCACGAGATAGACCACTAGTTCTGGATCGGCCACTTGCGCTTTCTCAATTGCCCCAATCATGTCGTTGAGTCCCGTCAGATCCTGCCCGACATAGACCCCTCCATCAAGGCGCAGTGTCACAGCCAGCGCAGGCTTTGGGTCAGGCGACTCGCCGGAGGCATATGACTCCAGTGGCACCGGAAGCATGTCGATGCGCACCATCATGACCATGGCGTAGACGAAGAAGGTGAGGATCAGAAAGATGACATCAATCAGTGGCATCAGCTCGATGCTGATCTGAGGCTCTGATCGACGAAGCCGCAGCATGTCAGTTCTGGTCCGGGCTGATGCCAAGTTGTATCTCGGCCAGCGAGGTCGTCACGTCCTGGGCAAAGGAAAAGATGCGGTCCAGTCCTGTGGCAATCATGGCTGACCAGATCGAATCGTTCACAGAACAGATCATCAGTCGGCGGTTAACAGCATCCAGCATTTTGCGGATGCGGAGAAGACTTCCAAGATTGGAGGAGTTGACCGTGCCCACATTCTGCAGGTCAACAATCACATGTGGCACCAGATCGTCTCCGTCGTTGCGAAGTTCCTCGATCCGGTCGACCAACGCATCCATGTCCTCAGAGAAAAGGGGTTCGTCGTTGAGCTCGGCGATGGTGATGTTGTCGGACCAGGGCTTGATCGGCATGGCCAGTGGGCCTCCGGGATCGGGCGAGTCAGATGGCCTGCTCGTCCGGGTTGTTTGACTCAGGATCGTCATCAACGATCTTTGCCGCGGCGACAACATGGTCGCCGGATTTCAGATTGACCAGTCGGACACCCATCGTGTTTCGTCCAACGCGACTGATGGATGCTGCTGGGATGCGTACCAGCATACCGCCTTCACTTGCGAGCACCATGCCATCGGAGTCAGTCACGCAACGGATTGACACGACACGCCCGTTTCGCCCAGATGTTTTGATGTCCCGTCGGCCTTTGCCGCCCCGCGATTGCGGACGGGTGGAGCCGTCCTCGCTCCGGACCAGGTACTCGGTCATGTCAGTACGTTTTCCATAACCATTTTCAGTGACCGTGAGCAGATCAGAGTGTTCGCGTGCCACCACTAGGCCGACCACCTCATCGCCCTCACTTAAATCAATCCCTTTGACGCCTGACGCAACACGTCCCATCGCGCGAGCATCTGACTCACAGAAGCGGATGGACATGCCGGTAGCAGTGGCAAGAATGACATGATCTTCGCCGCATGTGGCGACCACGCGCACGAGGTCATCACTGTCGCGGAGATTGATGGCATTGATGCCAGCGACATTGATGTTCTGATAGTCCTTGAGTGCAGTTCGCTTGACCCGACCTGAGCGGGTGGCAAACAATAGGAAGGCATCTGGCTTCTGGAAATCGTCGATGGGCAGGCATGCCACAACACCTTCATCATCTTTAAGGCGGATGAGATTGATGATCGCTCGACCCTTGGCTGTGCGAGCCGCTTCGGGAATTTGCCAAACCTTCAACTTAAAGACACGCCCAAGGTTTGTGAAGCACAGCAAATCATCATGGGAGTTCGCGGTGAAGAGCAGTTCTGTGAAGTCATCTTCAGCAATGGTGCCACTCTTGACACCACGGCCACCACGCTGTTGCTCGCGATAGGTCTCAGTCGGAAGCCGCTTGATGTAGCCCTTGTGAGTCACTGTGACAACAACATGGTGTTCTGGAATCAGATCGCCGATGTTGTAGTCATCAACCTCACTGTCTTCGATGCCGGTCTTGCGTTCTGTGCCATAGGCGTCGCGAATATCAACACAATCTTCGCGAATCATGTCAAGGATCCGCTGCTCGTCTGAGAGGATCAGTTCATATCCCTCGATCTTCTCAACAAGTCCCGCATATTCGGCGACAAGTTTCTCGATCTCAAGGCCAGTAAGTTGGATCAGGCGAAGTGCTCCAATGGCCTCTGCTTGAACGCGACTCAAGGCAGTGCCTTCTCCGACGCAGCGTTCCATGAGCATGGATGGGATCATTGCAGCGTAGGGGTGGTCACCTGCAATGACGAATTGACGGTCCATCAATTTGTTGATGGCATCTTCTCGTGTGCGACATGAGCGGATCAATGCGATGACTTCGTCAATATCGCACACGGCCATGATCAGGCCTTCGAGTCGGTGGGCCTGCTTGCGGGCTTCGCGCAACAGGTGCTCAGTTCGGCGGCGAACAACCTCGCGGCGGTGGTCGATGAAACAATCAATCAGGCGGCGAAGGCCCATGGTCCGAGGACGCCCACGGTCCAGCGCGATGTTGATGATGGAGACGGTGCTCTGCAGCGGCGTGTATTGATACATCTGCCGTTCGACTACATCGGGGTCCGCGCCTCGTTTGAGTTGCACGACAATTCGAGTGCGGTGCTTCTTGCCAGAAAAGTTCTTGATGTCCGCAATGCCTTGGATGCGGTCGTTCTTGGTGGCATCAACCATGCGATCAATCAAATTGTTCTGCACAACCTGATACGGGATCTCGTCGATCACCAAGCACGTTCGGCCGTTGATTTCTTCCTGATGCACCTTGCCACGAACGATGACCCGGCCACGGCCGGTGGCGTAGGCATCGGCGATACCACGCCGGCCTGCAATCACGCCACCGGTTGGGAAGTCCGGCCCAGGAATGATTGCGAGCAGGCCAGCCAAGTCAATCTCTGGCTCGTCGATGACTTTAATGATGGCGTTGCAGATCTCCGTCACGTTATGTGGCGGCATCGAGCACGACATGCCAACGGCGATGCCACTGGATCCATTTACAAGGAGATTTGGAAAGCGTGACGGCAAGACCGTTGGTTCACTTCGTGTTTCATCGTAGTTGGTGATGAAGTCAACAGTGTCGAGCTTGATGTCTTGAAGCATTTCCACCGCAGCTTGCGTGAATCGTGCTTCTGTGTATCGCATGGCTGCTGGTGGGTCACCGTCGATGGATCCAAAGTTGCCCTGCTTGTCGATCAGGGGGACCCGCATCTTCCAATCCTGTCCAAGATTCACCAGCGTTGGGTAAATGACAGACTCGCCGTGCGGGTGATAGTTGCCGGAAGTATCACCAGAGATTTTGGCGCACTTTCGATGTTTGCGGCCAGGAGAAAGATTGAGGTCATGCATGGCAACGAGAATGCGTCGTTGCGATGGCTTGAGTCCATCGCGAACATCAGGCAGAGCGCGATCCGTGATGGTCGACATGGCGTAGGTCAGGTAGCTGTTGTGCAGTTCCTGATCGACGCGCTGTTCGATCACTTGACCAATATTGGGTTGTTCATCCCCTTCCGTGGGACGTGCTTCGTCGGTCATCGAATCTCAGTCCTCGTCGGCGTGCGCGGGGGGGGGTTACGGGCCACCTCGCCACATTCCGTACGTCCCCACATTGTAGTTGCAATGGCGTGCCGGCGCGGGTTTCTGGAGTCTTTCAGATGCACTCTGCGAGCAGCAAAAACTCGCGATTTCCCTTGTTGCCACCCCGTCCACTTTTGGCACCACGAATGGGTGACACGGTTGTGCCCAGCGACTGCAAGCCAAGGTCACCAAGCCCTAAAAGGACCTGATCAAGCATCTCCTGTGCGATAGCATCATCGAGTCTTCCAGAACGCAGTTCCTGCCGCCTTTGAGCCTCATCGAGTTCATAGTGGGGCTTGACCAACGAGATGATTCGCCCTCTGGGTCCCAGCCAGCGTTTGGCTGCCTGTAATGCGTAGCGTTGCGGGGTCCAGCCTAAATCGACAACAACCAGATCAACCCCACTATCTGGGGGATCGGTATGAAGTGCATTGGTGCGTTCTCGTACTTCGACACGCTCATCCTGTCGCAGTTTCCAGGCGAGGGCCCCATACCCTGTGTCGATGGCGATGACCGAGGCGGCACCTTGTTGCAGGAGGCAGTCGGTAAATCCACCCACATTGCATCCAAAGTCAGCGCATCGTAGGCCTGTGGGATTGATCTCGAATGTTTTCAGAGCATGACGCATCTTCTCTCCTGCACGAGAGACGAGCGGGGGGGATGACTCGGTCACGCGATGCCGACCAGTGCGATGCCTGCGGCATCGGCGGCGGCAATCACAGCAGGCCGGTCGACCAAGAGGACCCGCCCGGCACCCAGTGCCAGACATCCACAGCCTCCGGCTTGTAGTCGTTCGATCGTCTCCGTCCCGATGGTGGGGACATCCGAACGGCGATCATGGTCATCTGCCGAGGTTTTGAGCAGTGTCCAGCCTGGGGCGCGGCACAAGGTGCTTGCGCGTTCGATCATGCGATCCGTTCCTTCAACAGCTTCGACCGCAATGACATCACCTTCGCGCAGTGCCATGCACTGGCCGATGCCCATCGATGCTACTTGTCCAAGCAAGGGCCAGCCAAAGGCGATGTCCTGCTCTTGAAGTGCTGAAGGCTTGATCGAGCCCATCGCGCCAGCTGAGGCCAAGTGTTCCTGAACGTGCGTGGTTGAATCGATAAGTCGTACTCCGCCGCGTGCCAGTTCATCTGCGACAGCCGCCAGCACAGCGGCGTCGCTCCGGTCGTGACGAAGCCGACGATACCAGAGTCGCAGGGCTCGCCAGTCTGGGATATCGCGAACTACCCGCCACGGATCATGCATGCGTGTCTTGGCAACTCGACCAACCATGACCGCATCCTGAGCACCCCACCGCCGGAGCCGTCGAATCCAACCGCTCGGGCGGTAGAGTGAAACCTCTGCAAAGTGGTTGCATTTGGTGGAGAGTGCAGCATCAGCATGCCCACGAAAGGCCACACACATGACGTCGTGTCCAGCGCGGCGCATCCCTTCGGCCACCAACACCGGCAGGCGGCCCTCACCAGCAATGAGTCCAATCGGAGTACTCATATCGCGCAGCCTACGACCCAAGCAAGGGGGGATCAATCGGGGCCCGAGGGGACCATTCTGGTGGGGTCTACAAGGCCACTTGGTGCTTCGAGAAGCCGATCTACTGCAGCGACGGGGTCTTCCTCAACTAAGAGCAGATCCCGGGCTGATGCGCGGACGAACTGACGGTGGACCATGTCGTCGAGCATGACCAGAAGCGTCTCCATGGCTCCATCAAGGTTCACCAAGCCGATGGGTGATCCATGTTCAGCCAATTGGCGGCCCACTAAAGCTTCAAAAAACTCTTCCATCGTGCCTAGGCCACCGGGCAACACGAGAATGCCATCAGCCAGACCCAGGAGTTGACGTCGTCGCTCGCGCATCGTCTTGACCACAATGAGTTCATCGCAGATGTCACTGGCCTGTTCGAGCTCAACGAGTGTCTCTGTGATGATGCCGGTGACAAGACCGCCATGCGCTTTAGCGCCCTCAGCGACAGCGCCCATCAATCCAACACTGCCGCCGCCATAGACCAAGCGGATACCCCGCTGCGCGATGGTGCTGCCCACTGTCCGAGCGCCTTCCAAGAGCGAGGTGGGAACTCGCGTGGAGGAGCTGCAGTACACGGTGATTGATTTCATCGTCACGGGCTCACTGTCTTGCACGCTCAATGGCATCAAGAACTTGGTCAGGGGTGTAGTAGTCGTTGCTCCAGATCTCGCGACCGTCTGGCGCAAAGACCACCAGCAGCGGGATTTGAACACGGCCAACCTTTGCAAGCATGGCATTGCCTGCTTCGTTGTTGCCAGTCAGGTCAACTTTGATTGGTTCAACATCTGCCGCATCAAGCGCTGTGACGATGGAGTCTGCATGCAGGACTGTTTCTTCGAGCGCCTTGCAGTTCAGACACCATTCTGCGGTGAATTCCATCACGACAACTTTGTCGTCTTCAAATGCTTCCTGCAGGGTTTCCGGGGTGTACCACACCCATTTGATGGGACCCTGATCGGTCAGGCTGATCGCCATCGCAATGCCAGCAGCAACAAAGAAGGTGCCAAGCCCAGTGACCCATATTCGTAACGCGACAGCGTGCTTGGGCCCCCGGAAGTCGGTGGGTTGATGCGCATCCATCTCGCGACCAGGTGCTGATGCGGCAGTGAGCATCCACGTCTTGATCGTGAGCCATGCGCCGGCCGCCATGACAATGCTTGCCACGACCCACCAATACAGTCGGCTTGGGGGTTGTGGCGGTTCTGCCATCAACCCACTCATGCCCACACCAACAAAGTAGGCCGCTGCTGCAAGCATGAGCAGGCCCATCACTTGTTTGATCAGTTCACTTGCCGGGCCGGCCTTTGGCATGCGATCTGTCAACTTGGGGAAGGCAGCGAGCACAAGATAGGGGAGCCCCATGCCGCCACCAATGGCGGCGAATGTCACCATTGTGACTGCGGGGGGTTTGGTCACGGCCCATGCCATCGCTGCGCCCATCAATGGCGCCGTACACGGTGTGGACAGAATGGCCGTCATGATTCCAAAGAGAAACGACCCGCTGATTGTGTCGTGTTTGGGGCTGACCATATAGACGGCAGATGGCAGTCGAATGGCAAACAGGCCACACATGCCAATGGCCATGGCCGCGATGATCAAACCCAATGCCACGGAAACCCATGGGTACTGGAACAATTGGTTGCTGGCCGTAAATCCAGTCAGGATGGCAATGGCTAGACCAAGGGCGATCCAAAATCCAACCACACCGGCGGACATAGAAATGCCCAGCATCAAGGTGCGTTTTCTACTTTCAGCACTGGCCGAAATCGCCATGATTTTGAGTGGAATGACCGGTAGCACGCAGGGCGTCAGATTAAGCAGGAATCCACCGATCGCGGCCACAATCAGCAACAGAATCAACCCGAGCGAACTGTCTGTGTCCAGGCCAAAGGTCACGACACCAAAGACATCGAAGGTCACATCGTGACCACTGGTGTCTGGTGGCGGCGCGCCCTCATGAATTTTGGCAAAGATCTGTCCATCAAATCCAGCAAAGTCATTGCTGGCAGCTGCTGCGCTCACACTGCCCACATTCACGATGTCCAGTGTGATGGTGGTGCCGTACTCGGTCCACATGGCATCAGCGGCTTCACCTGGTTCAGGTGGCATGGGCGTTGGCGCGAGGCAATTGCGGTCGTCACATGCTTGGAAGAATGGGCGGATGATCAATGAGGCAGGGCCCAGTGATGCATCGGCCGGAACTGTCACTGGTAGGTAAGCAATGGCTCGACCTTCAAAGACGCCGTATGGCACGGGCGTCGCGCCGAAGGAAACGGTGATCTCATGTACCTCTGGCCATTGAGTCCAGTTGGTATGTGGGACCAATCTTCCGTCTGCAGACTCGGCATAGATCGCGGTTGCGTAGTAGTCCTCCGGTTGCCCAAGTTCAGGAGGGACCACCGGATCATTGGTATGGATGTGCCAACGCTCATCTTGATCGAAGATGATGGCAATGGCGATGTCACCACCGGGAGCAACTTGGGTGCGTTGCGGAACGATGTGCACGTCGACCCGGTCACGTGAGTCAAAAAACTCAGGCTCCTGGGCTTGTGGAACTGGTGGAATCAAGCCGCCAAATCCACCAATCCCCTCAGAATCACTGGGGCCAGCCAGTGCGAGGGGGCTCGCGGTCAACACTAAGCCAAGGGTGGCTGCGCTCCAAGTTCTGTGTTGCAAAGCAAATGGCTCCTGCCGTCAACCCGCCATTCCCGATGCAAGCAGCGGGAAAGCGGATGATTCTAGCACCCAAAGCCTAAGAAACGCCCTGATTTGACGCTTGTGGAAGGAGCCCCCATAGCCCTACTCAAGTTGCAGGTCTGCCAAGGCTGGGATACCCTGCGCGATCGGAGTTTGGCCTGCCGGAGCAGGTCTCATGGTCTTTTCGGCCCGTTCTTGAAGCGGCCCGTCTATGGAGCGTTCTGGTGGTGAACAACACCCGCCGACTCGCCAATCGCCATGGGGAATGATCGTCCCCAACCCGAGGTCGTGGCTGACATCGCCGCGATCGGTGTAATCGACCTGCACCAGGTCGATCATGGGGTTCGCCCATGAGCTGATGAGTGACCACATTTGGTCCTCGCAGGATTGAGTCGCGACGTGCGTCGCCGCTTGATTCGATGGTGCGGGTCACGGCCCTATTGGGGCGGTGGCCCTTGCTTGTTTTGATCGTCGATGGGTTGACGCCCATTGGCGTGTGCTCGAACCAGTCCGACATCTGAACAACCTGATACCGACCTTGTGAGAATCCCTCATGGACCCTGCTGAAACCATTCGCTTTATTGATGCCATCTCCCGTGACCGAAACGTCGATCGCGATTTGCTGCTCAGAGATCTTGAGCAGGCCATGATCAGCGCAGCTCGTCGGCACTTCAACTCATTAGACACCGAGGAGTTTGCATGTCGAGTGGACCCTGCCACCGGCCAGATCACATTGTGGCAGATGCATGAGGATGGATCTTCTGAAGTGATTCCACTCGAATCGCTTGGGCGTATTCCAGCGCAAACCGCCAAGCAGGTGATGATTCAACGCTTTCGTGATAACGAACGAGCGGGAATTCTCGACGAGTTTGGCAAGCGGGTCGGTGAAGTCGTTACTGGCACAGCGCATCGGTACGAGGGCGGCTCCTTGGTTGTCCAAATTGACCGGGCGGAGGGCTTTATGCCCCGCAGTGAGCAAATTCCAGGAGAGCAGTTCCATCAAGGCGACCGTGTTCGCTGCGTGATTCGCGATGTTCGTGAAGATGGAAACCGTGTCAAGATCGTTTTGTCGCGCGGTCATCCAGACTTCATCCGACGCCTCTTCGAGGCCGAAGTGCCCGAGGTGGCTGAGCACGTGATTGAGCTCAAGGCTATGGCTCGTGAGGCCGGCTTCCGAACCAAAGTGGCTGTGGCATCGATTGATTCGAAAGTGGATGCCGTTGGCGCTTGTGTTGGTGTTCGTGGCAGTCGCATCCGCAACATCGTCGATGAACTTGGTGGCGAGAAGATCGACATCGTCCGATGGAATGAGTCGAGTCAGATTCTCATCGGTAATGCGCTCAAGCCTGCAGAGGTTGAAGAGGTCAGTCTCTGTTTCGAACTTGGCCGGGCCACGATCATTGTGCGTGAAGATCAGTTGTCATTGGCCATTGGTCGGCGTGGGCAGAATGTCCGATTAGCAGCACGCTTGACTGGGTGGGATATTGACATTCTGACACCGGAAGAGTTTGCCAAGGGTCTGGAGACGCTCGAGAGCACCATCAAAGCCATTGAAGGCGTGGAAGATGCAATGCTCGATCGCATGGGTGCCTTGGGCATGATTAGTGTCTTTGACGTCGAAGAAGTCGGCCTTAACACGCTAGTAGAAGATGTCGCGATGGAGTCTGGGCTGGCTGAGACTGTGGTCACGGCCTGCGCTGACAAAGCCAGACTGGTGTCAGAACAACAGGAACGTGAGAAGGAAGAGGAAGCACGTCGCAAAGCTGAAGAGGCTGAAGCAGCGACCACCGATGGTGGTGAAGCAGCTGCCGATTCCATTCTTGGAGGAGGTGGCGATGCTCCCGTTGTGGAGCCGGCGCCTGATGCAGAGGCCGAAGCGGCAGCGGCTTCTATTCTCGACGGTGAGGAATCATCCCTGGCAAGTGAGCACAGCGAAGAGGCCTGAGTCATCAGGCAACAAACGCATCGGGGATAACGGAGTCATCTGTGGCCAAGAAGAGCACAACCATTCGGGTACACCAGATCGCCAAGAAACTCGGCGTCACATCCAAGGATGTGGTGGCGAAATGTCTGGAGGAAGGTGTTCCCAACATTACGAACCACATGTCTGCGATTTCGGTTGGTCTTGCGGCCACCATTTCGGAGTGGTTTGGCGGTGGCGAGGGGCCTAGTTCAGCGATTCAGACCGCAGCGCCGGTCAATGTTGAGGCTGCGCGAGCAAAGGCCAAAAAGGCAACGCGGCGGAAGGTCAATCCGCTGGATCCAGTGCCAGCACTGGAGCCAGAGGCTGATGAGCCTGAGGCCCCAGTTCCACCACCACCTCCAGTTCCAGATGCGGGACCGCCGCCAAGTGCCAGTCGTGGTAGCGGGTTGATCGAATCATCGCGAGCGCCTCGCCCCACAGAAGTTCCACAGCCACCGGAATCACAGGAGTCGGTACCCAATGAGCCGGTGCGACCAGACAAGGTGGTTCCAATTGGACGTAAATTGGAAGAGCCCAAGAAGACTGCTTTATCAGGACCAAAGGTGATCCGAGTTGAGCAGCCCGAAGCACTGCCGACTCCGCGGCCTCGCGGCCCTCGATCAGGTGGCCCAGGTGGCCCAGGTGGACCAGGTGGACCAGGTGGTGGGCCTGGGATGGGTGGTCCGATGCCACCGCCAGCAGACGATCGCCGGACATCACGACGGAATCGTCGTCGCAGTGGCAGTGGTGGCACTGGCCGCGATGAACGCGAAGGACGACCACAAGTTGGACAGTCGCAAGGGCAGCGCAACTGGCGTGAGCAGGATCTACGAGAACGTGAAATGCGCCTGTCCCGAAGTGGTGGGTACTTCCGCGCGGTTCGCCGTGACAGCAGCAAGAAGGCAACTGCTGGTGGCGGGGCGCGAGCAAAGTCCATTGTCGAGCAGGGTGGTGAAATCACTCTGCCCGAGCCGCTGTACCTGAAGGAACTCAGTGCTGCCAGTGGCGTCAAGACACGCGCCATCTTGCGCTGGCTTGTCAACGAGGGGTACGACGTCACCATCAACTCGGCACTGGAGGCAGATCTCGCCATTGAGTGCATGTTGAACTTTGGCGTTGCACTCACTGTGGTCGAGCAAAGGTCGGCGGAAGAGAAAATCGCAGATGCCTTCACGGATCGTGATATGAAGGACGAGCAATCGCGATCGCCTGTGGTGACCATTCTTGGTCACGTCGATCATGGCAAGACTTCGTTGCTTGACTCCATTCGAAATGCCAGTGTGGCTGACGGTGAGGCCGGTGGAATTACACAGGCCACCAGCGCCTTCCGTGTTCCTGTAACCGTTGGAAGTGAAGACAGGGTGATTTCCTTCATCGATACACCAGGGCACGAGGCATTTACGGAAATGCGTGCTCGTGGTGCCAACGTGACGGACATCGTGGTGCTTGTAGTCGCTGCCGACGATGGTGTGATGCCACAGACGATCGAATCAATCAATCATGCCAAGGCTGCTGGCGTTCCAATTGTGATCGCATTGAATAAGATTGATAAGCCTGAAGCGACCGACCAGAATATTCAACGAGTGCTCGGACAACTGGCCGAGCATGAATTGAACCCAGTCGAGTGGGGTGGCGATACCGAACTCGTGCGGACTGCGGCAATCAAATCCGAAGGCGTGTCTGATTTGCTTGAAGTCCTCGATCTGCAGGCTCAGATGCTTGAACTCTCCGCTGATTTTGATGGTCCCGCGGAGGGCACTGTCTTAGAAGCCCGTCTTGAAGAGGGTCGTGGTGCTGTCGCAAGCGTGCTGGTGCAGCAAGGGAAGCTCAAGAAGGGTGACTATGTGGTGGCGGGCCGTGGGTATGGTCGTGTTCGAGACATTGTCGATGACCGAGGCGCCCGGGACAAAGAGGCGTTGCCAAGTTCACCAGTCACGATTTCTGGTCTGAATGAAGTGCCCGATGCTGGCGACCGCTTCTTTGTGGTTAAGAATCAGCGGGAGGCCGAGTCTGCTGCTCGCGAGCGTGTTGCTGCTGAGCGAGAAAAGTCGCTCACTCGAGAGCGGGTGACGCTTGACAACATCCTCGATCACATGACCGAAGCTGGCAAGAAGGAACTGCCCATCATCCTGAAAGCTGATGTGCAGGGCTCTGTGGAGACCATTGTTGCCACCTTAGGCAAGATGACTACCGATGAAGTGCGTGTGTCCATTAAGCACTCGGCAGTCGGTGGTATTACTGAGTCAGATGTATCTCTCGCGGATGCTTCTGGCGCAATCGTGGTCGGCTTTAACGTCACTGCGACTGGCAAGGTGCGTAAGGCAGCCGAAGCGGCTGGCGTTGATATTCGCTACTACGACGTGATCTACAACATCACCGATGACATCGATCTTGCAATCAAGGGCATGCTCGATCCAGAACATCGACTTGAGGTACTCGGCCACGCTGAAGTTCGCGAGGTCTTCCGTGTATCGAAGGTGGGTATGGTTGCTGGCTGCTATGTCACGGATGGGTCGATTCAGCGCAATGCCCTCATGCGTGTCACCCGAGATGAAATCGTGATTGAAAACGACCGCAAGTTGTCGCAACTCAAGCGTTTCAAGGATGATGCCAAGGAAGTCAAGTCAGGCCAAGAATGTGGCATGCTCATTGACGGCTATGACGATATCAAGCCAGGGGACGTGCTTGAGTGCTACCAGACTCATGAAGTGCGCCACGGCGAGTGAATTGCGGAACGCCCACCATGAGCCGGCAACAGGAGCAGGTCGAGGTTGTGATTCGCAAGGCCGTACAGGCGATTATCGCTCGTGGTCTTGCTGATCCGCGGATCACCGGCATGATTACGGTCACCAAGGTGCAAGTAAGCCCTGATCGTCGTGCTGCTCGTGTGTTCTGCTCGGTGCTACCGGAGGATCGCACATCACCATCCATGCATGGACTGAAGGCGGCCTCCGGTTGGATTGGGCGCCAACTTGGTGAGCAGGTTTCTATGCGGCGTGTGCCCACTCTGGAGTTTGTTCTAGACGAGTCACTCAAAAAACAGGCCCGTGTACTCGGTGCCATTCAGGATGCGGCGGAACGTGAAGGTCGCACACCGACTGAAGAGGATCTTGAATCGTGAAGAATTCATCAGCCTACGGCAAGAAGTTTACGGCGCAACTCAAGAAGCTCAAGCGTCGCGCCTCCATCGTCGAGATGACCGATCCCGTTGATGTACTGGCATATTCGCAGTTGTTGTGGGAGTCGACCACAAGCGAAGCAAACTCCAGTTGGGAGATGTTGCAAAGTGCCATGATTGATTGGCATGAAGTACGCGTCTCTACGCCAGAAGAGATTGCTGAAATGTGCGCAGACAAGTCGGCAATGGCACACGAGCGTGCTGCACGCCTGAAGAGCATGATGCACCGGCTCTATTTGCGACATCATGAAGTGACGATGGCGCCTGAGTTGGAATTGGGCAAGCGGGATGTGCGGGCAGCGATCAACTCTTTGGATGGCGTGACACCCTATGTCTCTGCACGCTGGCTTCTCTTGTGTGCCGATGTTGGTGAGGTGCCGGTCGACAGTCAGTTGGCTTGGTTGCTGGTCGATTCGGGCTGTGTTGATGAAGGGGCGACACTTGAGGAGGTGGCGGCCTGGATGAGTCGTCAAGTCAAGTCAGATAAAGCAACTGATGCTCACCAGGCTTTGCAGGCTTGGGTTGACGGTCAGAATGCAGCGGTGCAGAAGAAGCGAGCGGCTCAGGAACAATCTGACACGCAGGCGGCGAAGCGAGCAAGAACAGCTTCAGCGAAGAAGCGTGCGCAAGCCCGAGCAGACAAGGCGAAGCGTATTGCGGAGCGTGCTGCTAAAAAGCTGGCTGAGGAAGCCGCGAAGGCTGCGGCGCCCAAGCCAACTGCTGCCAAGAAGAAAGTGACGAAGAAAGCGCCTGAAAAGAAGGCCGCCAAGAAGAAGGCCACTCCAAAGGCTGCCAAGAAGACCACTAAGAAGGTGACTAAGAAGGCAGCAAAGAAGACCACTAAGAAAGTGGCCAAGAAGGCAGCAAAGAAGACCACAAAGAAAGTGGCCAAGAAGGCTGCCAAGAAGACCACAAAGAAGGCAGCCAAGAAAAAAACTACTAAGAAGGCTGTGAAGAAAAAGACCAGTCGAACATCGACGAAGAAGAAGACAGCAAAGAAAACTGCGAAAAAGGCTGCTAAGAAGAAGTCGCCGCGGTGATCATTAGGCTGTGCTGCGTGGGCATCATGCTCACCCTGACTTTGTCGGCTATTGCTGATATGCCAGATGACGCGGTCATGCTTGAGCGGCTGCATGTCAAGGTGCAGAAGCCATCACATGACGTTGGCTGGAATACGGTGCGTCATGAAGCCAGTGCCCGATCCCAGATTGAAGGTCGAATCGCTGAGCGTCAACGTGATGTGCAGCGTGCACTTGAATCCTATCTCGCTGCAGTAGAAGCAGATCCAGCCAATGGAGCCGCTTGGAGTGGACTAGCACGCTTGGCTTCCAGGCTGGGCGATGCGCCTTTGGCCGCTCGGGCTTGGTACCACCGTTTGTTGTGTTGCCCTGAAGATGTGCAGGCCCTGGAAATTAATGCGACTGCTGCGATGTTAGATGATCGTCCCCGAGAGGCAGCGGCCTATTTGATTCGCCGCCGGAGGTGTGCACCTGAGGAAACATCTAAGGAATCTGCTCCATGGGACATCCTGCTGGCCCAAGCCCTGCGCCAGGTTGGCCTTGCTCAAGAAGCGGGAATGTATGAACGTGAGCCACTGGCAGTGCTGCGTCGACATGCAGCAATTGATCCAGGTGACGGAGCCCACCGGGCGGAGTGGATCTATCTACTACAAGCCTTGGTCGATCAGCGTGCATACGAAGTTGTCAGAGAACTGGCAGCGATTCGGCGGTTTCAGGCGATGCTTCCAGCTCCAGGCGATCGAGGCCGATTTGCATCCGTGGCCATCACAATGGACGCGTTGTTGCAGGATGATCAGTCGAGTGCTGAGTTGATTGAAGCGATGGAGGAGAATGATGTTCGGCTTTTAGAGTCGTTTCGGAGACCGATGGATATCGCAGCGGCGTATGCGGCTGCTGCGAACATCCATGCGACTCTTGGTCATCGGGATGGTGCAGAACGCTTGTATCGTAAGGCGTTGATCATCAATCCGAGCAATGCTTTGGCACTGAACAATTTGGGATATGCCATTCTTGAGCATTCTGGACCAACCGAGGAAGCTGCGTCATTGATTGAGCGTGCATGGGCTGAAGTGCCTGAAGATGCTGCAACACTCGACAGTCTTGGCTGTCTGCGTTTGCAGCAGGGTCGTCTGGCAGATGATGCCAACGGGTTAGGTGCAGTTACGGTTTTGCGTCGAGCCAGTCGTCTGGCCAATGAGCAAGATCCGCTGATCCTTAAGCACTTAGGTGATGCGCTTTGGGCTTCGGGCGATCATATTGAGGGGCGACGTCTCTGGAGATTGGCGCTTGGGACATTGACTCATCCAGACTTCATGCGCAATCAGATGCGAATCTATTCGCGCGTCCAAAGCGATGACTGGGGCGTATCGGTGATGCCTGCCCGATCGCTGTATGATCTTGAGTTCGGGGTCATGGAAGACCGGCTTCGAGCCGATCTCATGCGTCGTTGGTCGGGTCAATTACCTGAAACAGACTGAGGAGCGCCGTCGATGGCCGGTCACAGCAAGTGGGCGAACATCAAACACCGCAAAGCTCGACAGGATGCCGTCAAAGGCAAAGCCTGGAGCAAGGCCAGTCGCGCCATCATGGTGGCGGTGAAAGAGGGTGGGAGTGACCCGGAGATGAATCTCCGGCTGCGCTATTCCATCGAAGACGCCAAGAGCGTCAACATGCCCAAGGACACCATTAAGAAGGCCATTGAGAAAGCCAGTGGTGAGGGCAATGATGGGGCTGTCTATCAGGACATCCGGTATGAAGGGTACGGTGCTGGTGGGGTGGCGATTCTGGTCGACTGTTTGACTGAGAATGTGCAACGCACGGCACCTATTGTTCGTCACGCCTTTGAAAAGCACGGCGGCAATATGGCCAAGACTGGAGCTGTTTCTTTTGGCTTCCATTCGCGTGGTGTCATTCTGATTGAATCGGGTAAAACGACTGAAGAGCAGTTGATGGAAATTGCGCTTGAGGCTGGTGCCGAAGACATTATGGAGCAGGATGGGGGCTTTGAGGTAGTAACTGATGTTGCCTCATTTATCACCGTCAAGGATGCACTCGACGCGGCTGCTATTGAGACGGTGAGTGCAGAGATCACCATGGTTCCAGATATGACGGTCGCTTGTGATGCAGGCCTCGCTCAGAAGATCATGCGGCTGATCGATGTGTTGGAAGAGTGTGACGATGTGCAGAAAGTGCACTCCAACGCCGACATCTCAAGCGACGTCATGGCAGCACTGGAATGAACATGTCTGTGCGCGCGGTCGTTTTTCACGGTCGTGTGCAAGGGGTGGGTTTCCGATGGACTACGCAAACGGTTGCTGAGCGTTTTCCTGTGCGTGGTTGGGTTCGAAACGAACCAGATGGTTCTGTACGCTGTGAAGTGACCGGGACTGCATCTGAAATTGAGGCGTTCTTTGATGCAGTGGAAGCAGCCATGCCTGGGCACGTGGATCAGCGGACTGATGTGCAAGCTGATAGTGGAGGGCTTCCTTCCTCTGGTTTTGAAATCCGACGCTCATGACAGCACATCAGCCGTAGGACAACACTAGGACCCTTGGTGCCGAGGGCCAACGGCCGCCCCGGCGGTGCCACTTCAATATCTGAAGTTGCAGTCCACCGGGGCGTATGGTGCTAGAAGCGCGCTTGACGCTTCTGCGGAGAGGTTCCGGCATTGGCCGAAAGAGAAGAGGTCACGGCAGAAAGGGCAACCAGTAGCCTTTGAATGCTCTATTGATCAGTGACTGCATACAAGATGCAGCCCATGTTCGATCGGCCTATCAGTACATCATGGCCTGCCCCCCATACGGCCATCCACAACCAAAACGCGTCACAAATGACTGAATATGTTTTGGGATGCTCTGACGTTGCCCCATAGGTTCGGGGAGTCATAGCACTCAGAGTGGCTCACTCCGACTTAGATTGGAGTGGAGTGATATGAATTCGGCGCCAGCAGATCTGACCGGGTTCGGTCGCGCTATGCACTTGCAGTGCAATGAAGCCAGTGTGGGCGTTTGTGTCGGTCAGTTGAGCACAGGGCACGCCATTGACCCATGTCTGTAGATGATCGCCACGGGCCTCAATTCGCATCTGATTCCACTGATCGATGTTCGTAACTGCTGCCATGGCCTTTGGATCGTCCTTGAGTGAGACAAGCCAGCCACGGCCAGCTTCGTCATACAGCCCACCTGTCCACCCGCGATCGGAAGGATCAAGTTCACATTGATAGCCCGAGACTCGGCCATCTTCTTCACGTTGGTGTGAACGAAACTGCACGCCAGAGTTGATCGGCTGGTTCCACTTGAACTCCAACTGGAGGATGAAGTCGTCATAGGTGTCATTGGTGCGTAGAAAAGTGTTCGGTCCTGGTCCTCGAGTGCCGATGATTGTGCCATCAACGACGGTATAGGTTGCATCGCCGCCGACCTTGGTCCAGCCATCCAAATCCTTGCCATTGAAAAGTGGCATCGATCGCGGAGCGCACGCCCCAAGCAGAAGGCAGGTCGCCAGTATCAGCCAGAATCTCCCTCGGCGGTGAGCCATGCTTGGAGCATACTCTTTGGTGAGCTTGTCGACGAACTGAGTCATGGCAGCCATGCTTAGCTGTGTAGATCAGGATTCCTGCGTGTCGATTGTGTTGTTGCGGGTCGATACCCTACGTACATGTCTGAACACCCAGTCGCCATCGTGACCGCTGCATCCAAGGGCATTGGCGCTGCCTGCGTCCGCCGACTTTCGGCGGATGGATATCGGGTGGCACTCATGTCGCGGGGTGACGATGGTCAGGCCATCGCCAATGAGGTGGATGGCCTTTGGGTGCAAGGCAATCTGACTTGCTCAGAGGACATCGACACCCTCTTTGCCTCCATCGCCCCTTGGGGGCGGCTGGATGCCGTGGTTCTCAATACCGGCCATTTGCCCACAGGGCGATTGCTCGATCTCAGCGATGACGATTGGCACGCAGGGCTGGACATGGTGCTGCTCAGCGTGATGCGCGTCGGCAAGTTGGCCGTGCCGCTTATGCGGCAGTCTGGTGGCGGATCTATTGTCTGTACGAGTGGGGCTGCAGCACGGGAAGTGATGGACAACTATCCAGTTTCAACGGTTCTGCGAAGCGGACTCACGGCGATGATTCGGATGGCGGCGAGGCAGTGGGCACCTGATGTTCGCATCAATGCTGTGATGCCTGGATTCGTCAGTACTTTCGATGTGCCCGACGAGATTGTGGCGCAGATTCCAGCGGGTCGCGCCGCAGATGCTTCTGAACTTGCTGGTTTGATGGCGTGGCTATGTAGTGATGAGGCGAGGTACATCACAGGTGAGTCAATCTGTATGGACGGGGGACTAACCCGCGCCGTGCGCTGATGGTGCTTTGGCTGATCGCGTTATGTGGTGCTTTGTGGTGGTTGCTTCAGGCAGTGTGCATCATGCGCACACTGCGTGCTGTGCGACCACTACCCGCTGGTCAGGTGGATACATCTAGTGAAAGTGGACCGCTCGTCTCGGTGATTTGCCCCGCTCGGAATGAAGCGGATGCCATTGAAGCTGCCACTCAAACACGATTGGCTGATCCTGAGCCGTGGATGGAATTTATTTTTGTCGACGACAGATCAGATGATGCAACTGCCGACATCCTCGAACGCGAATGCGGGCATGATCCGCGAGCACGCGTGATTCGCAATGTCACGCTTCCAGAGGGTTGGCTTGGGAAGGTGCATGCACAGCAGATCGGCCTTGAACATGCGCAGGTTCAGGAACAAGGATGGTATCTCTTCAGTGATGGCGACACGCACGTGCTCCCAGGCGCGGTGGCCTCAGCTATCGCTTGGGCCGAGTGTGAGCAGGCCGATCATGTTGCGATGACCCCGCGCATGGTTGGTGGACCGTTGGTGCTGCGATTGTGTTTGGCGCCATTAATGCGTGTGCTGATCTGTACCTTGCGACTGTGGTTGGCAAATGATGATGATCAACCTCGGGCGATGGGTGTAGGGGCCTTTAATCTTGTACGTCGTTCCGCGCTTGAACGTGCTGGTGGACTTGAGCAACTTCGTCTTGAAATTGCCGATGATGTTGGGTTGGCTCAGATCATCAAAGATGCAGGCGCGAGGAGCAGGAGTGCCATTGGTGCGCAATGGGTTGAGATTGAGTGGTATCGAACCACTGGGCAGTTCCTTCGTGGTGCAGAAAAGGGAGTTGCCAAAGCGCGCACCCGTATTGGCATTGCTGTTTCTGGCCTACTAGGCATCCTGTTGATTGCGATTGATGTTTCGCCACTGGTGATGCTGATGTGGTGGCCATCGCCGTGGGCATTGTTGGCTGCAGCCACGGTGGCGATGGCTACGGCGCTCAGCGTGATGTTGGCGATGTCCTTTGGGCTGCCGCGTTGGTGGTCACTCCTCTGGCCGCTGGGAGCAGTCGCTGGTTTATTGATCACACTCCGCTCGATGGCACTTGCGCTGATTCGTGGCGGTGTTCAGTGGCGCGGAGATACACACACGCTCGCCTCGACGAGCGAAGGCGAGCGTGTTCGTTTGTCATGAAGGACGGCGCTTGCTGATCAGGGGCAGTCGCCCCAGTTGGCAATCAGAATCAGGATGTCATCTGTCCCAACCAATCCATCGCCGTTGATATCTGCATCCGGATCACTTGATCCCCACGCGGCAATGATCGCCAAAATGTCATCAGCACCCACATTGCCGTTGCCATCGACATCGCCCTGACAAGGGTCAGTCGTATCGACAGCCGCCACTGCTGCGGCGGCATTGGCAATGCCCCATCCGTATTGGGTGTCGTACCCGGATGAACCTCGGTCCATCGCCGTGTCCGCCATGATGTCTTCGACTTCATCGGGAGTCAGCGACGGATCCATGGACAGCACCAGCGCTGCAACACCTGCGGCGTACGGGGCTGCGAAACTCGTCCCATCAATGGTGGTGTAGTCGCCACTGGCAAAGCCGTTTGATCCCGTCCAGTCTGTAGTCAAGATGCTCTCACCAGGAGCGCTGCAGAACAGACCGCTTCCGTAGGTACTGAAGGATGCGAGATTGCCGCTGCTGTTGATTGCTGCGACGGCGTTGACTGAAGCCAGGCTGGCGGGATAGCTAATCGTAGATGACCCATCATTGCCTGCAGCGCCGAAATGGATGACTCCGGCAGCCTCGGCATTGTTGAATGCGGTTGAGACAGCACTTGATGGAGCCCCGCCGCCCCAACTCGAGTTGGTGACACGGGCGCCTGCAGTCACCGTATGACCAATCCCGTTGACGATCCATGCATCTGTTGTTTCAATGAACCCAAAGCAGAAGCCAAAGAAAGCGATCGAATTGAAGATTCGCGTCGCCATGACACGGCAGCCTGGAGCAACACCAGTGACGCCGATGTTGTTGTCGATCGTGGCCGAGACACATCCGCCGACGCAGGATCCATGACCATCGCACACCGTGGTGTGGTTTCCGCCAGTGTTCTCATTGGTGAAATCTGCACCGGGGACAGAACTGATATCCGGATGATTCTGATCAATGCCATCATCAAGAATGGCAACCACGATAGATGCATCGCCAAATGTGATGTCCCAGCATTCTGGAGCATCCATATCCATGTCATTGTTGTTATTCAGTGCCCATTGACTTCCGTATTGAGGGTCATTGGGTGTATAGAACTGTTTGGCCCACCAAATTGCATTTGGCTGTGCCCATTCAACTGCAGGATTGCGAGCCATGGTCTCTGCGAGTTGCATGACAATCAAGCCATTGGAAGCCTCGGTGTCGATGCGACACATGCCAGCATGTCCACCTAGTCCTTCCTCAAGCATCGGCGTGTCACCGAGATCATGCCCGGCACGAATCTGAACGATGAGTTCCTGTGTTGGAATCCAGGGCAGCAGATGTGTGCCACCAAGCAGCATGGGTGAGGCAAACACACCGTCCGTTTCTGAGGTCATGTGAATCAGTGCAGCTACATCCTGAGCAGTCGATGCCCCGGAGACTGGTACGTAGTGCCAGTCTGTGACTTGGCTAGATCCAGCTTGTGACAAGTGTGCTGTGATGCCATCGTGGGCGACGAGGTCGAGCGTTGGCAAGGATTCAGCATGTACGGCGATCCAATCAAGATCAAGTTGCATGGCTTGGTGCGTATCGAAATAACGCATGGACCATGGAGAGTCCACTGTTCGCGCGCCAGGCATGCTGATCGTGCTCGCTATTGCCAGAGTTGCAGTCAAAGTCAGTGAAACGGGCATGATGGTTCTTTCTCCAAAAAAGCCCCACTCCTCAACTGGAGGGGATCAGGTCACGGTACCCGAGATGATTCTGTAGGCCAAGGCTGGATCGCCAGCTTGGCAGCGCAAAGGCCTTTGCCCTTGATTCTGAGGCCTCAAGCAGGCCAATGGCCTTACTCAAACATGGGCGATACTGGACTCGAACCAGTGACTTCTTCGGTGTAAACGAAGCGCTCTAGCCAACTGAGCTAATCGCCCTAGTGGGGGGCGTGCATGCTAGCGTCACCTGGCCTCTCGCCTCGGTCTAAAAACACCACCGCCCCGATTCGCTTCCCTCAGCGAGACGAGGCGGTGGTGTTCTGACTAGGGAGTTGCCTTTTGGTTGCAGGGAACTCCGAGTCAGGTTGACTTCAGCTTGCTTCCGCACGTGGGTGTGCCTGGTCATAGGCATCACGCATGCGCTGGGTTGTGAGGTGTGTGTAAATCTGCGTTGTTGAGAGTGATCGATGCCCCAGCAACTCCTGTACTGCCCGCAGGTCCGCCCCATTATCGAGCAGGTGCGTTGCAAAGGAGTGCCGCAAGGTATGCGGGCTAATGCTTGGATCTAGTCCAGCCTGATCGAGGTACTTGCTGACTTTGCGTCGGACACTGCGGGTTGAGATCCGTCCGCCGTGACGGTTGATGTACAGCGGCTCATCGCCATTGAGGTCGTGCCCATGTTGTCGCCGCATCTGCAGCCAGGCTGTCAGCGCGCGAAGGGCATGGGTGCCAAGCGGAACGATGCGTTCGCGTCGGCCCTTGCCGCGGACAAAGAGTGCTTGTCCAGCTTCATCAACGTCTTGCACGTTGATGCCAACCAACTCACTGACCCGAATTCCCGTTGAATACAGGGTTTCCAACATGGCACGGTCGCGACAACCAAGCAGCGTGGCAGCTTCTGGAGCAGCCAGCAGTTGTTCGACATCATGCACGGTGATTGCTTTGGGCAGCCGACGACTTTGTCGCGGTGTTCGAATGATCGTCATCGGATTGCGGGTAATGGCACCGATGCGTTCTAGCCACTTGTGAAATGAGCGTAGCGTGGCGATCTTGCGCGCCATCGTTGCAGCGCTGTAGTTGCTGTCTGCGAGGTGTGCAAGAAAGCCTCGAATTGGCTCCACATTGCAGGACAGAATCGTGCTGGTAATACTTGCGGTTCCTACGGAGCCCACGATGTCAGCCTGCCCGTCCTTGGCTCGGTTCCACACCTCTGCTTCACGGGTAGGCTCGGAGGGAATATCCATTTCATCCACGAGGTAGGTGATGAACTGCCGAAGGTCTACGCCGTAGCACTTGGCGGTGTACTGGCTGAAGTGGCGTTCATTGAGTAGGTAGTCAAGGAAGGCCTTGACGATGGGGTATTTCAGTTCTGGGCGGTCGGCGGGGGTCGGCATGGGGCTCATTTCCAGGGCATGGGGGCGGTGTAAGGTCCGGGAACCTCCGACGGAGAAGTCGGATGCGGTAGGGCGTCTTTCAGGACTTTTGGTGACTGCTAGGAGAAAGTTGCTGTTCAACCAGCGTCTGGTCGTGGCGGTCCAATGGGCAGGCTTCATCGGCGACCAAGGCAGCCATCGTGTCGATCAATAGGGCCTCATCGCCATCCTCCCAAAACAGCTGCCAGATCTGACCGTCACGCAGAAAGGCCATTTGGTGGCGTGGAAGTGGCTTTGGTGCGTCCATGGGACCGACCTCCTGTGGGTGCAATGGATGGATCAGGTCCAAGCCGTGGACTCCATCCGGGGGGCTTTCTCACGATCGGCCCGGGGCCATTTGCCCCCGCAAAAAGATTCTCGGGCCTTGATCGAACGCGCAGATTTCGCGCGGTGAGCCCACTTGTCCACCGGCAGATTTCTGAGATACCCCCATTTTCATAGGTACAGGTAGCGCCAAGCGGGTTTTTGATACACTGGTCGATTCGGATCGCGTAGCTCAGTTGGTAGAGCAACCGCCTTTTAAGCGGTAGGTCCTGGGTTCGAGTCCCAGCGCGATCATGGGTCGCTTCACCGTGTGGACGGCCCGGAATCTGGCGTATTGGAAGGGAGATCGCCTTGGGCCACATTCTGCATGCTGCTTGGACCGCGTGCAGACTGCATGTATGGGCTGAGTCGATTGATCGCTGGCGCTTACTGGCTGATCTTGCTCCACAGGCGATGGAGGACGCAACAGATGAGGCGTCTTCGGAAGTATTGCCACAACATCCTTACGTCACTCCGGAAGACCAGATGCGTTCTCTTGTTGGGCCCTTTGCCAGTCGCGCAATCTCTGACCGAATTGCAGTGCGTTTGCCACGCGATCTGCTTGGACCTCATCCAAGTGACCGGATGGTGGCGGCCTTGGGTGGTCTTGATCGCAGCGAAACACCATGGTTGGCGAGATTCGAAATTCCGACCATTGGTTTTGACGGCGCCGATGCCCTGAGATTTCTACTGGCGCTGGCCTCAGGTGATGTCACAACGATTGAGGATCCAGGCTACGACGTCGTGTTCTGGTCTGATGTAGCTCGACTGGTTGCAGACCGATGTGAGACACAGCGTTTTATTCCTTCACTGCGACAAGACGGTCAGGGGCACCTGCGAGCGCTCTGGCGACCGTGGTTGCAGGATGAAGAAGCCGCTGAACGTCTAACCGACCTGCTTGATCGCATGCCGCCGGTTGCGCGGGCAGTGGACGACGAATTAGGGCCTACTGCCTGGCCACGTTTAGAGGCCGCCTTGGAGGGCATGACCGATGGCGTGGTACGCACCATGTTGCGTCGAGAGCAGTTCATCGAGGCCATCGATGGCCGCAGCTTTGATGATCAACATGTGCTGTGGCTCAGTGGCCTGCTTCATGAGCGGTCGCTACTGACTGCGGAAGGCGATCATGCGGTATCGCTGCTTCGGTCGGCTCGTTCGTGGATCTCCCAGTTGGATGATCTCGCCTCCGGTCAGTCGCTTCGATTGCGGTTGGATGTCCTTCCTCCTGATGGCGAACATGGTCCTTGGGCAGTGCGTCTGGGCCTTGCTGCTGCTGCGGATGCCACCATGGCTGTGTCTGCTGAGGACATCTGGAACGGCACACCAGAGGCGGCGCATCTGGCTGGTGAGGCAGATGGTCAGGATGTGTTGTTGACCGAACTTGGCCAGGCCGCTCGGCTGTGGCCGGCGTTGGAACCATTGCTTGGCCAACCAACCCCAGCCACACTTGAACTCGACGCAGCAGGTGCTTGGTCACTGCTTGGCGAATTCCGTCCGCTTCTGGAGGAAGCCGGTTGCATTGTCGTGGTGCCATCATGGTGGGGCGGTTCGGACAACACGCTTGGCTTACGCATGGTTGTCGAGAGTGCTGACTTGGAGGATCTCGATGGGCCACCGCGTGGCATGGCGACCATGATTCGATACAGATGGCAGGTCGCTGTTGGCGATCAGCCACTCTCCTTGGAAACGCTTCGTCGTTTGCGTGATCAGCAGACACCACTGGTGCAGGTTGATGGCCGATGGATTGAGGTGGATCAGGATCAGATTGCGCGTGCGATTGACTTACTCGAACGTGAGGAGTCAACAGAAGCCACGCTGCTGGAAGCCATGCGGCGTGCTTCGGATTCAGCAGAAGCAGAGACTGGTCTAGAAGTACTTGGCTTGGATGCGGAGGGTTGGGTTGCTGCTTTGCTTCAAGGTCCTGATCACGAACAGCTGACGTTGCTGGATCAGCCCGAGGATTTCAATGGCACATTGCGCCCATATCAATGTACGGGCTTGAGTTGGTTGGCCTTTCTCGATCGCTTTGGTCTCGGGGGCTGCCTTGCTGACGACATGGGTCTTGGTAAGACAGTGCAGCTCATTGCACTACTGCAGCATGAGCGCACCATTGATGAAAAGGTCGGACCGACACTTTTGGTTGTTCCGACTTCCGTTGTCGGCAACTGGCAGCGCGAGCTCAATCGGTTTGCTGAGGAACTGAAAGTTTGTGTGCACCACGGTCCCGATCGCCTTTCTGGCGACGACTTTGCTGCGCAGGCGTTTTCACATGATGTTTTGATTACGACCTACGCGCTAGTGGCTCGCGACAGCGACACACTCATGGGTGTTTCATGGCGGCGAGTGGTCTTGGATGAAGCGCAGTACATCAAGAACCCCCCGACCAAGCAAGCACGGGCGATACGGGGATTAGATACGCAGCGTCGTGTTGCATTGACCGGTACGCCAGTTGAGAATCGACTCAGTGAGCTTTGGTCGATTATGGAGTTTTGTAATCCAGGATTTCTTGGCGATGCCCCTGAATTCCGTCGCCGATTTGCCCGTCCGATTGAGCGCCATCGTGATGTCAATGCTGCCGCTTCGCTCCGTCAACTTGTGCAACCCTTCGTGCTTCGGCGGCTCAAGACTGACCGTACTGTGATTGACGATCTCCCTGATTGCGTTGAGACGCGTGAGTTTGCAACGTTGACCAGTGAGCAGGCGACGTTGTATCAGGCTGTTGTGGATTCCATGCTTGGGCAGGCCGACCGCTCAGAGGGCATTCAGCGACGTGGTGTCATTCTTGCCATGTTGTCTCGTCTCAAGCAGATTTGTGATCACCCGGCACTTGCTGATTCTGGCGACGAAGCAGTGGTTGTTGCAGAGTCTGGTGATTCTGTGAAGCGACTTTCGGAGCGATCCGGCAAGGCGAAGCGTCTGATCATGCTCCTAGAGGAAGTGCTTGCCACTGGAGAAAAGGCGCTGGTGTTTACACAGTATCGCCGTATGGGACGCTTGCTCTCGGCGATGATCGAACATGACCTTGGTTGTCCATCCTTGTTCCTGCATGGTGGCACGCCCATGGGCCGCCGCCAAAAGATGATTGATGAGTTTCAATCGGGCGATGGAGACTCGCCTGTGTTTGTCTTGTCACTCAAGGCCGGTGGCCTTGGTCTGAATCTGACCGAAGCAAATCACGTATTCCACTTTGATCGTTGGTGGAATCCTGCTGTCGAGCGACAAGCGACAGATCGAGCGTTTCGCATTGGTCAAACTCGCACCGTCCACGTGCATAAGTTTGTGTGCATGGGAACGCTTGAGGAACGCATTGACAGCATGCTGGAAGAAAAGACCCAGTTGGCTGAGCAGATCATCGGCACAGGTGATGACTGGCTCACGGAATTGAGTACCGGCGAACTCCGCGACATGTTGCTGCTCAGAAGTCATGCTGTGGAGGTTGAGGCATGAGTCGGGCTGTGACAGGAGCTGGCAGTCATGCGCCACGTCCATCTCGACGTCGTGGTGGTCGCATCCGCTTGCAGATGGAGCAGGAGGTTATTCACGCCGCTCCAATTGCTGGTGCGTTGATGGCAGCGATGAATGGTCATGTGCATGCAACGGCGATGACTGATGGCTATGTCGCCGCTCGGGATGGAGCGGTGCGATCCGTCACGCTCGAGGCGGGCTCAATTTCTGGACTCGTTCAATCGGAGGCGGATGGATCGCTGAAGGTGTCGATCACATTCCCAACGCTTGAGGATGATGCGTGGCGACGGGTTGTTGAAGCAGCATCCTGTGAGGCCATCTGGGCGGCGAAACTTTTGGAGGAGGAGTTGCCGCCAGGGATGCTCGATCTTTGTGTCGGCTGTGCAGCGCCGCTGATTCCTGCCGGAGAAGACTTGTCCATCACTGGCAATCGAAGCCGATCGCCTGAACCATGGCGGATTGCGGCGCTAGCGTGGGTTGCTGCTGAGCAGTTGTGTCGAAAGCCACTGCGCATTCTGGAGATGCGAGGTCTTTCGCATGAACAGCTTCTGGAGCGCATTCGTCATCATCGATCTTTGCGCAGTCAGGGTGAAGCGGTGGCGCATCCGCTGGCATCTATCGGCCGAGCCCAAGCAGAAGGTGCGCCCTTGGGTGAATTGATCGACAGTTGGTGGCGTCAACGGAGCCATGCCCATGATGTCGATCGCGAGTCTTATGTGCCGCACGCACTATTGCGTCGACTTGGGCCATCGCTGCTTGAGGGGCGGTTTCCCCTGAGTGGTCTTCTGGCCACGATCTATGACGACGTGGCCAGTGAAGCGGGGCAGATCCTCGATGCGCCCACCGAGTATCCAGTTGAGCCAGAAACCGATTCTGAGCTCGATCAGGCATGAGTTGGTGATCTCTTGCGGTGCATTTGGCACTCGCAGTGAAGTGCAGTGCAAATGCGTCCGACAATGCCTTCAGCGGGCTTGAGAGGCCCATTGGAGAGTGACAATGACGTATCAAACACCGCGAAGCCGAGAGGCTATTCGTCAGGCACGCCAGGCCCTCCGAGGCATGGAATTGGCCATTCGGAAAGCCCGTTTTGCACGCTCTGGTGAGGATGATGGCATCGCTCCGAAGGCCCGACAGCGTGACCTGGCGCCCATGCGACTTCGTCGCGCGGGCTGATCACATCCCACCACAACGCTGACATCACTGCGCCGTCGATTTTGAAGATGGCAGCAGGTGTTTCAAATGAAAGCGGCTGACGTGCTGCCTGTAGGCAACACGCCAGCCGTTAACTGTTCGCAGATTGTGAAACTCAGCCGATGTGCTTGAGTCCACGTCGCTGATCACGCAGGCGTCGCGACTTACCGACTCGATCGCGCAGGAAGTACAGTTTGGCACGACGAGCATCACCTCGTCGTACGACTTCAATCTTGGCGATGCGCGGTGAGTGCAGCGGGAAGATGCGTTCGACACCCTCATTCGCCACAATGCGTCGCACAGTGATGGTTCGGTTGACGCCACGACCCTTCTGGCCGATCAGCACACCTTGATAGACCTGGATACGTTCTTTATCACCTTCGATGATGCGGCAGTGCACGTCGAGTGTGTCACCGACACTAAAGGCTGGGAAGTCATCCTTGAGTTGGCCGGCGGTCAGGTTTTCGATGATCTGTTGCTTATTCATGACTATTCTCATTTGGGCCTTGCTGGCCCCACGACTTGGGTCGTTTTGCCCAGGGGTCGCGTTCTCTAAAGGACGGTGTCGTCACCATTGACCGGTGACTGAAGATCGGGTCGTCTCGCTTGGGTTCGGCCACGCCGCTGTTCTTGTCGCCACGCCTCGACGGCACCGTGGTCTCCAGAAAGGAGTACTTCGGGCACTTCACGGTCCCGCCAGATGCGGGGGCGTGTGAAATGTGGCGTATCAAGTAGTGGTTGGCCATGTTCATCTGTGACGCTGAATGAATCTTCGGCTGCTGAGTCTTCATGCCCGAGGGCACCGGGGAGCAGTCGAGTGATGGCATCGACGAGGACAAGTGCAGGCAGTTCGCCTCCACTGAGGACGTAATCGCCGATGCTGATCTCCAGCGGGGCGAGTTCATCGATCACACGTTCATCAATGCCTTCGTAGTGACCGGCAATCAAGAGCAGTCGCTCATGGCCTGCCAGCGTCTCGATGGTTCCTTGCGTCGTTCTCCTTCCTTGCGGTGTCAGCAGCACACGCTGCGCCCGCCTTGGGTCTAAGTTCTCGACAGCCAGTACTGCGTCATGCAGTGGCTGGCACATCATCACCATGCCGGGACCACCGCCGAAGGGCCGATCATCAACCTTGTTGTGCTTGTTGTCGGCCCAGTCACGAATGTCGTGTACATGAGTCTCCAGCACACCTGCCTCATGGGCTCGTCCAAGGATGCTCGTGTTGAGCGGTCCTTCGAACATGGTGGGGAACAAAGTCAGGATGTCGATCCGCATGGCGTGGGCCCGTCACACGTCAGGCCTTCGCCCCTGGCGTCGGATCGACACCGATCCGCTTGATCAGGGTGCGGGCTGTATCGCTGGGCTGGGCCCCAACGCTGAGCCAGTACTTAATTCGCTCGGCCTTGAGATTCAACTGCTTGCTCTCATCGAGTTCGAGCGGGTTGAACCAACCAAGTTCCTCAATGACGCGGCCATTGCGGGGCGCCCGCTTGTCCATGGCATTGAGTCGATAGAAGGGACGGTGCCGGCGTCCCATACGCTTCAGTCGTAATACGACCATGTGGCTCCTCCTGTGCACTGCCTGCTGCTCGGGTCGTTCTGACTCGCTTGAGTCATTCCAACGCCCGGTATCACCGGGAACTGACCAGAGCCTCGGTCAGCTGTGGGGTGATGCTTCGCTGCAGGGACGAATCGCGGAGTATACCAGACACCAGTACCATCACCCAATGCCTCTTGAATCGGTTTTTCTGGGGGTTTATGAGTCTCAGTTGCCCAGTGGCAACACCTAAGGTCTGGAGGGCAGTCATGGCGAACACACTACAACGCAAGATGTTGAACCTCGGCCTGCCGGGCATCATCTTGATGGCTTCGTTGCTCATCACGACCGCAGGCGGACTGGCAAACCCAAGTGGCGTATCCGCCCCCCAAGCCGCCCAGGCCAACACTGACTACACCCATGCATTAGAGGCTTATGCCACCCCCGGTGCGTTTCAAGCGGAACTTGAAAAGCGGGTCGGTAGGTGGAATGTGGAGTGCACTGAGTGGGCATCAGCAGACTTAAAGCCCAGTACCTCCACGGGCACAGCCGAATTCAAGATGACAATGGGAGGGCGCTTTGTAGAGCAGCAGTATCAGACCGAGGGTGATGGGCGCAAGGTGGTTGGATGGGGCCTCGCCGGTCACAACAACATCACCAAACAATTTCAGTTCACATGGGTCGACAATTGGGGAACCGGGATGCTGCAAGGCACTGGTCAGGCCGATGGCGGCGCCATTGTTTGGTCGGCGACCTTTACAGATCCACTCAAGGGCGCTATTCAATTGCGCATGGAAGAGACTGCCAAGGGTGACGATGAGTTCAGCGTGACGATGTATGGGATTATTGGAGATCAATCCGAATACAAGATGCGAGAGATTATCTATCGCCGTCAGCACGAAGGTGCAGTGGACTCCGAGTAGTCAATTCTTCAGGCCACAGCGCATTTAGGACACGAGGTTGGCTGCGCCACTGACCCACCACAAGGCGACATGGTTGGACGCGGCGAACATCCAATCGAATGCACCAGTGAGAAAGACGACCATCAGGAAGAACAGGCCAGCGATGGGGGCGTTTGGATGATTGGTCAACATCCGAATCTTGAATGAAAGTCCCTCAAGAATGCGCCAACCATCAAGCGGTGGGACTGGCAGCAGGTTGAAGGCGAGCAGTACGAGATTTAATGTCGCGCCCATTAAGAGAAAGCGGATCATGTTGGCACCAAAGCCCGTGTCGTCGGGTTTGAGTGCCTCTGTGCCGAGAAGTACACCAAGCAGCGTTGCTGTCACTATGAAGAGCAGGAGATTCATCGCCGGTCCCGCAGCGGCGACGATCACGCGTCCCCATCGATGGTGTCGAAAGCGTGACGGGTTTACTGGCATGAGTCCCCAGGCAATTCCAATCAGCGCAAAGACGATGAGGGAGAAGCCCCCCATATGCACCAATGGACTCGCAGACATGTGCCCGGATTCAATGGGTGTCAAATCACCTTCCCAGATGGCAGCCCACCCATGACCAAGTTCGTGCAGCGTGATCGAGGCCAGCACCCAGAATGCCCACCCCAAGACGGCAGTGGCACCGGCGCCACCGCCACCCATACTGTTGAAGACATCATGGGCCCACCAGCCGGTCATACCTGCGCTACGCCACGTTCGCGGTGGGTTTGGCGGCGGCGTGTTCAGTTGCCTTGGCGCGCTTGAGGGCATCTACATCCATGCCGAGTTGCACCAGATGGACTTCTGGGCCATGCGGCTTGGACTTCTCTGCTTCAAGATCTTGGGTAGCGCTCGGGCTGGCGTAGCGGTTGAACACCATGGCTTTGATGGTGCCCCAAAGTCCGTTGAAGGAGGTGAACGTGTGGTCAACAGCGGTTGCTTCATAGCCGCTGTGCACCATGCAATTGGCGCACTTGGGATTGCCGGAGGCGTGCCCGTATTCGTGCCACGCGGTGTCCTGCATCAGTTCATCAAACGAGTCCACATAGCCCTCGCTGAGCAGGTAGCACGGCTTCTGCCATCCAAAGAGGCTGTACGTCGGATTGCCCCATGGGGTGCAGTCGTAGTGTCGACGCCCCATGAGGAACTCCAAGAAAAGTGGTGACTGATTGAAACGCCAACGCTTTTTGCGGTTGGACAGGAGCATCTTGAACAGCGTGTTAGTGTTCTGTCGACCAAGGAAATTCGCTTGGTCTGGTGCAGCCTCATAGGCATACCCCGGGCTGATCATCATTCCTTCCACACCGACGTCCATCATTTCATCAAAGAAACTGCGCACAGCATTGGGATCAGTTCCATCAAAGAGTGTCGTGTTGGTCGTGACACGGAAGCCCATGTCGACCGCCTTGCGGATGCCATCGAGCGCTTTGTCGTAGGTTCCGTCGCGACAGACAGAGAAATCATGTTCGTGCTGGCCGCCGTCGAGGTGCACGGAGAAGGTCAGGTATTTGGTGGGTTTGAACCAACCTGCTTCCAACTTCTCCTTGAGCAGGATGGCGTTGGTGCAGAGGTAGATGTATTTGCGCCGCTGGATCAGTGCCTCCACCAACTCACGAATGTGGGGGTACAGCAGTGGCTCACCACCTGGAATACTCACCATCGGCGCTCCACATGCATCCACTGCTGCCAAGGCGTCCTCAAGTGGCATGTCCTTGCGGAGGATGTGGGCCGGATATTGGATCTTCCCGCAGCCGGCACAGGCCAGATTGCAACGGAAAAGCGGCTCAAGCATGAGCACCAGCGGGTACTTCCGACGCCCGCGAAGGCGCTGGCCGAGCACATAGCTGGCCACGGTCCACATTTGACTGATTGGAACACCCATCGTGCCGGGAATGGTAGCAGGGCCGAACCGGCACTTCTCGGCTCTCAGAGTGGGTTGGATGATTGCATCAACATTGAAGTGGAGACATCACATCGAATCTCAAAATGTGGCCGAACATGATGCCAGTGTGGCTGGTAGGGGTGATATGACTGCTTTGGACGTCACAAGCCCGCTGTGGCTACGTCAACCTGCGGAGGCCTCCGCTATGATCGCCCGCGCCGTGGCCGAGGAGGTTCGGACATGGGTGACGAGCCGGCCGCTCGGGGCGGCCTCGGAGTGTGTGTCCGCCGTGCAGTCTCTGACATCCGAAAGCGACGAGGCCCTGCTGGAGGCCCATCTGGCAGGCAGTAGCGATGAGGCGTTCCGCACGCTGGTCGATCGTTATGCACGTGAGTTGGTGCCCTACCTCGTTCGCGTGACTGGATCGCGGGCCACTGCTGAGGATGTCTTTCAAGAAGCCTTCCTTCAGGTCCACCAGTCGGCCCACACCTTTGATCTCTCAAGACGGTTCAAGCCGTGGCTCTACACCATTGCGGTCAACAAGGCTCGGGACTGGCACCGTCGGCAGTCGCGGCGACGCGCGTTGTCGCTCTCTGCACCGATTGGTTCAGATGATGATGGTGTGGGGATGATTGATTTGATTGAGTCTGGAGGCCCCGATCCATCAAGCATGCCAGAGGGCGTTGAATTGTCCACTACGGTGCGGGATGCGGTGGATGGCCTACCCCATCACCTCCGAGAGATTTTGTTGCTGAGTTATTTCCAGAAGATGAGTTACAACCAGATTGCCGAAACGCTGCAGATTCCGCTGGGAACGGTCAAGAGCCGTTTACATGCGGCCGTTGCGGCATTTGCTGATGCGTGGCGTCGACATGGCGACATGCACCCGGGAGAGACCTCGTGAGCGCCTCTGAACCTACCCCTCCAAAACTTTCTCGCGATGATGCCCGTGCAGTTGATCTTTTGGCAGCAGCGGGTTTCGATCGCAACAAGGTCGACTCCGATGATGCGCTCACGGACCATCTGGATGCTGCTGATGCCCTTTTGCAACAACTCAACGCCTATCCCACCTCTGAACTCAGTGATGATGATTGTCGAACGCTCGTTGATGCCACGATGGCGCGCATCAATCGTGCCGAAGCCGATCGTCAGGACCGCCTTCGCATGGACAACCACCCCGTCATGATGGGTCGTGGATTGCGTTTTCGGGTGGCAGAAGGACTGGCGGTGGCAGCAGTGCTGGCGATGGCTGTGGCGACTGTATGGTCATTTACCTCAACATCTCGCCAGCGCTCGATGTCCAACGGTGCGCGACGTAACCTCAGTGAACTGCATGCTGGCATGACCGCCTTTGAGGCTGACCAGGGCAAAGTCCCGGTACGCACGGCTTCGCCTGAGGTTGGCTCACTGATGGGACATCGCAACGATGCCATCGGGATGATTGACCTTGGCTCGCTTGTGACCCATCAGTACTGTGATCACGCACACCGCCGGAATCCCCGTCGCCCCGGGGCCGGCGGAAATGGTTTTTCAGTCGCCGTCATTCAAATTGATCAACTCCCCAAGTTGCATCATGGGGCCGTCATCCTCGCGGGCGATAGCAATCCCGCACTGGATGGCATGATTCAAGGGATGGACTATCCAGCTGCCGTCAAGAGTGCACGCTGGCACAGCCGTTTGATCGACCGGCCAAGCGTGGTCTTCTCAGATGGCCGAACGGTTGATCTTCCCTCAGCGGAGATTCATGGTGACGGTATCTGGCGTGTCGATCCGGGTGAGGGTCCAGCGCCGGTAGAGCTCTTTCTGGCCCACTGATTTGGGCTCATGGGCCTGTTCGCTGCGTGGGGTTGAACCCCATGCAGGGCTGCTCTACACTGCGTGGCTGGCCTGCCGGATGCAGGCACGGCCCCGAGGAGCGATCGATGCCCAAGAATAAGCCCAATAAGGGACTGCTCAAGCGAATCCGGATTACCAAGTCAGGTCGCGTCAAGTCCAAGCCAGCATTTGGTCGTCACCTCCGAAGCCATAAGTCCAGTTCGCTGATGCGTTCCTATCGGAAGGCCAACTACGCGCATGCGTCGGACGTGAGTCGCGCCGCTCGCATGTTGCACCGCCGCATTGTTGCGGCAGATTCTTCCGGTTCATCCTCGGAGTCATCTGAGGCCTGATCGCCGGAATCAACTACAACCCCGTGATCCGTTGCCGGGTGAAGCGGCTGGATGAGCCAGCCCCCCGATTCGGACAGAGGAGTTTCAAGTCATGCCACGAGTTCGCAAAGGATCGGCCACAGTCAAGGCCCGCAAGCGCATTCTCCGCGCTGCTCGCGGGTACTGGGGAACCAAGAGTCGCCACAAGCAGCAGGCCAAGGTAGCGCTGCTACGGGCTGGTCAGTTCGCCTACCGCGATCGTCGAGCCCGCCGCCGGGACTTCCGTCGCTTGTGGATTACCCGGATTTCCGCTGCCTGTCGCATGCGTGGTACCCGCTACAGCCGATTCATGAACGGGCTCTCGCAGGCCGGGATTGGTTTGAATCGCAAGATGCTCAGCCAGCTTGCCATTGAGGATCCAAAGACCTTCGATGCGTTGGTAGAGAAGTCAGAAGCCGCGACCACAGCGTGCGCGGCATCTTGATCGTTATTCGACATGCCTCGGTTTCTCATTGAAGCGGTCAAACGACGTGGGGAGGTCGGTGCTGTCGCGGCGTCTGGCCGGTATCTCGCGCGTGAGATGACCAGTTCGATCGGAGTCAACGGGCATGCGGATCGGGTATTGGAGGTCGGTGCAGGGACTGGGGCATTTACCGGCAGGATTCTCGATCGCCTTTCTGCCGATGGACAAGCCGATATTGTTGAATTGAACCCTCGATTCTGCGAACAACTGAAACGCAGGATCGTTGATCCATGGTCCCATCGCCAGACAGATCGCTCGGCCCGGGTGATCGAAGGATCGATCGAAGAGGCAGATCTCACTGGTGATTACACGACCATCGTCTGTGGCTTGCCATTCAACTCATTTCCTCCAGTCGTGGCCTCACGCATTTTTGCGCAACTCAAAGGCCTACTTTCAGTCGACGGCACCTTGGCATATTTCGAGTATGCCGCACTGCCTTCCATCCGCTGCATGGTTCCTGGTCCGTGGCGTTCAGGCGCTCGGATGCATCGCGAGTCTATAACGAGGCTTTCTGAAGGCATGCGTACACGTCGTCAATTGGTGCTGCGCAATATTCTCCCAGCGTGGGCCGTGAAGTTGCAGGCACACAGTGCCTAAGCAGCAGTGAGCATTGAATCGCAAGCGGGATTGGATCGAAGATGATTGATTCCCCAACGATCACTGATATTGAACAAGCCCATGCCCGGATTGCAGACTGTGTACATCGCACACCGGTTATTACCTGTGCCATGCTTGATGAGATGGCAGGGCGATCGATCTATTTCAAGTGTGAGCATCTTCAGCGGGTCGGAGCGTTTAAGTTTCGGGGGGCGAGTTATGCAGTGTCGCTGCTTCCGCAATCGCAGGCCGCTAAGGGAGTGTGCACGCATTCCAGCGGCAATCATGCTCAGGCTTTGGCGCGAGCGGCCAGGCAAAGAGACATTCCCGCATGGATTGTGATGCCAACCTCAGCGCCGGAGATCAAGCGTCGGGCTGTTGAGGGATATGGGGCTACGGTGGTTCCATGTGAGCCAACGCTTGAGGCGCGGGAGCGCGTTGCTGGCGAAGTCATCGACTCTACTGGGGCAGCGTTCATTCATCCGTACAACGATCCGCGGATCATCGCTGGTCAGGGAACAGCAGCTTTGGAACTGATCGAGGAAGTGGGGGCTTTGGATGCCGTGATGGCGCCCATTGGTGGTGGGGGGCTCATGTCAGGAACCTGTTTGGCGACCGCTGCGCGATTGCCCAAGGCCATGCTGGTTGGTGCCGAGCCGGCCGGCGCAGATGACGCGGCCCGCTCACTTCAGGCGGGCGCCCTTATCGAACAGAAAGCGCCCAACACCATCTGTGATGGGCTGCTGACTAGTCTCGGGTCCCTGACCTGGCCCATTCTGCGTGATCATCTCGCAGCCATCGTGACCGTATCGGATGATGAAGTAATCAAGGCCATGCGTTTGTTGTGGGAGCGTGCCAAACTCTTGGTTGAGCCCAGTAGTGCCACAGTACTGGCGGCGCTGCTGAAGGAGACTTGTCCGATTCCAAGTGGATCACGAGTCGGCGTCATTTTGACTGGTGGCAACGTGTCGCTTGATCGACTGCCTTGGCAGTGACTTGATCGCGGTGTTTGAGATCAAGAGCCTTCAGCCGGTAGACCGCCGGCGTTTAAGTTCAGCATCGATGAATCCATCGAGATCGCCATCGAGCACCGTTTGTGGGTTGCCAACTTCGTGGCTCGTGCGGTGATCCTTGACTCGATTGTCATAAATCACATACGAACGGATTTGTGAGCCCCACCCACGGTCAACTTTGCCTCCGGTGGCAGCATCGAGTTCTGCTTGACGGCGTTCTTCTTCGAGTTGGTCGAGTTTGGCTTTGAGGATCCGCATGGCTTGTTTGCGATTCTGCAACTGCGCCTTGTGAGTTGAGCTGACAACCATGATGCCTGTTGGCTTATGCACGATGCGCACAGCAGAGGCGACTTTGTTGACGTTCTGCCCGCCAGGCCCGGACGATCGGGCATAGGTTGTCAGTTCGATGTCATTGTCATCGATTTCAATATCTTCATCATCAAACTCTGGGGTCACATCAACCGTGCAGAAACTCGTCTGTCGTTTGCCCTGACTATTGAACGGGCTGACGCGTGCCAAACGATGCGTACCACGTTCGCATGACATGTAGCCATAGGAAAGTGGTCCTTTCACGTGATAGGTCACGCTGCTGATACCGACTTCGCTGCCATGTACCAAGGCGAGTTGTTCCACCTTCCAACCCTGTTTCTCCCACCATGCCGTGTACATACGGTCCATCATGGAGGCCCAGTCATCGGCATCATTGCCACCATCCCCAGCTTGAATAGAAACAAAGCAGTCGCGATGATCATGCTTGCCGGACAGTAGTGACTGCAGTTCGACTCGCTCCATGCTGCGGGTGAGTTGAAAGAGGCCTTCATCGGCTTCGGTGAGCAGGTCTGTGTCGTTGGCTTCGCGGGCGAGCTCGTATCCAATCGTGGCTTCTTCAAAGGCCTCAATAACCTTCGCCAGACCTTCGGTCTGGGCCTTCAACAGTTGGTATTCGCCGATCACCTTTTGTGCAGCCTCCTGGTTGTCCCAGAAATCTGCAGTGCTCATCTGCTCCTGCAGGTGTGCACGTCGCTGCATTTTGGAGTCGTAGTCAAAGAGAGTCGCGGATGGTCAAGATCCGCGCCTCAAGATCGTCAATGACTGGCTGGTGGGCGTCGTAGTGCATTTGACGGTAGGGTAACGAAGAAGTGAGAAGCAGAATCGGTGCATGTTCGGCCTTGGCTTGCCGCTCCTCTCCCGGACAATGCTGAAGCGGGGAACGATCGCGATGAAAACCACACAGATGCCCGTTTCGAACCGTGCCAACTCCATTGCCCCATCCTCCACACTGGCCATTACAGCCCGTGTTCGGCAGATGAAGGAGGAGGGCCGCGATGTCATTGGGTTTGGAGCTGGCGAGCCAGATTTCGCTACGCCAGATCGCATTAGCGATGCGGCGATCCAAGCCTTGCGGTCTGGCATGACGCGATATGTTCCTGTTCCAGGTACGCCCCAGGCCCGCGAAGCAGTCGCTGAGAAACTCCGTGAAGAAAATGGCATCGACTGCAGTGCCGAGCATGTGGTCATCTCCAATGGCGGGAAGTTCAGCCTCTATCTGGCCTTCCAAGCCATTGTCAATCCGGGTGATGAAGTGCTAATGCCTACGCCGGCCTGGGTGTCCTACAAGCCGATGATCGAACTCGCTGGTGGCACGCTTGTGGAGATCCCTACAACTGCGGATGCCAACTTTCTTGCCACACCTGAACAATTCGATGCTGCGATTACGCCGAAGACGCGTGCGATCGTGCTGAATAGTCCAAGCAATCCATGTGGAACTATGTATGACCCGGACGCCATGAGAGCCATTTGTGACGTGCTCGCTCGGCATGACCATGTCACGCTCATCAGTGATGAGATTTACGAACGGCTGATTTACGGTGCTCGCACGCATCTGTCACCTGGGTCTATCGACTTCATGCGAGATCGCACCGTGACGATCAACGGTCTGAGCAAGGCCTTTGCAGCAACTGGTTGGCGAGTTGGCTACGCCTGTGCGCCCGGGCACGACGGCGCTATTGCCAAGGCGATGGGCAAGATGCAGAGCCAAATGACCTCTTCGGTGACGGCATTTACCCTGCCAGCATTGGTAGTTGCCTTGGAGCAATGCCAAGGCGAGGTCGCCGCCATGCGGGAGGTTTTTGAGCAACGCGCAAAACTGATGTACGACGCGGTCTCCACATGGCCAGGTGTGACTTGCGCGCCGCCGATGGGGGCGTTCTATGTGTTCCCAGACATCTCGGCAGCATTTGGGTCCAGCACTGCGGATGGTCGCCATATTGCCAGTGCAGGCGACTTTGCCGCGGCGTTATTAGACGACACTGGGGTGGCGGTGGTGCCCGGTGACGATTTCCTAGGTTGCGGGCCACACCACATCAGGCTTTCATTTGCCCTTGATGAGGATTCCATCGTTACAGGTTGTCAGCGGATTGGGGCTTGGATGGACGCCTTGGTCGGGATGGGCGAGTCAGGCTCCTGAGGGCTTGGAGAAGGTCGATCGCCATTGTGAGCTGAATTACCGGACCTAGTAGAGGGACGATGCGGTAGCGGGGAAGCCGATTTTCGACTACCATGGGCGATTCGCCGAAGGCATGGTGCCTTCGTCATGAGGAGCAGGACCAGTTATGGCCCTCACCCTGAATCAGAAGACCACGATCGTTTCCGAGTATTGCCGCGATGAGGCAGACACCGGTTCACCCGAGGTGCAGATTGCATTGTTGACCTCCCGTATTACGGAGATCAATGATCACTTGCAGACCAACAAGAAGGATCATGCCGCACGGCTTGGTCTGGTCAAACTCGTCGGGAAGCGCAACCGTTTGCTGCAGTATCTCTCGCGGACCAAGCCGGAGGTCTATCGCGACCTGATCAAGCGTCTTGGTCTTCGTAAGTAGCGGGCGTATCCCGCTAAGCCGGGTCCAGGTCTCCGTGCAGGTGGCAGTGGACAGGCGGCAGCACCACTGGTGCCTCCCGTCTTCTGCCCTCTGTGAGATTCCAGTGGACCCATATTCGAGATGTCGGGTGGCGCGATAACGCCATCGACGCTCAGGAGGTCTTCAAGATGGCAGATGCCAATCCTATTTTTGTCGAGCGAGAAATCGGCGGCCGTACGATGCGTATGGAAACCGGTCGGATCGCCAAGTTAGCCAGTGGCTGCGTCATAATTAGTTACGCAGACTCGGTCGTGATGTGTACCGCGATGCGTGCCAATCCACGACCAGGGCTCGACTTCTTCCCGCTGCAGTGTGATTACCGCGAGCGACTCAGCGCCGGTGGACGATTCCCCGGTGGCTTCCGTAAGCGTGAAGGCGCACCAAACGAGAAGGAAATTCTCACGATGCGGATGATCGACCGACCGATCCGTCCGCTGTTCCCAGACGGGTTCATCGATGAAGTCCAGATTCAATGTTGGACCATGAGCCATGACGGCCAAAACGACACCGACGTCATTGCCTGCACTGGTGGTTCGGCAGCTTTGATGCTGACGGACGCCCCCTTCCAAGGGCCCGTGGCCACTGTCCGTGTTGGACGCATTGTGACCGATGATGGCCCGCAGTTTGTCATCAACCCCACACATGCGCAGATGGAGTACACCGATCTTGATCTGGTGCTCTCCGGTCACAGCGATGGCGTCAACATGATTGAAGTCGGCGCTGCTGAAGTTTCAGAAGCATCCGTCTTGGAGGCCATTAAGTTCGGGTACGAGCATGGCTGCAAGCCAATTCTTGAGATGCAGATCGAACTGATGGAGAAGGCCGGTAAGACTGAGAAGCGTGAGGGCGAGTTGTCGCTTCCGCCAGCCGAGATTATGGATCACGTCAAGTCCGTGGCCAGCGCTGAGATGGAGCAGGCTCGACGGATTCCTGGCAAGCATGATCGTGGCGACGCTGTTGATGCGCTTCGCACCAAGGTGCTTGATGAGCACTACGCGCTTCCAACAAGCGGCAATTACACCGAGTATCGCGATGCCGAGAAGCGTCTGGGCCAGGCACGCGAAGCCTTCCGAACACTCGAAAAGAAGACGACCCGAAAGCTCATTGTCGAGGACTCGATTCGAGCCGATGGGCGATCCTTTACTGAGATTCGTCAGTTGGAAATCGAATGTGGCTTGTTCCCACGTACGCATGGCTCCGCGCTCTTTCAGCGTGGTGAAACCCAAGGTGTCTTGACGTGTGCATTGGGTACCGGTCGTGACGAGCAGATCGTCGATGGCCTGATGCCCGAATACGCTAAGAAGTTCTACCTTCACTACAACTTCCCACCATTCTGTGTTGGTGAAGCCGGCCGCATCATGGGCCCGGGTCGTCGCGAGATTGGACACGGTGCCTTGGCAGAGCGTTCCTTGTTGGGCGTCCTGCCTGATGTTGAGGATTTCCCCTACACCGTCCGCCTCGTCAGCGACATCACTGAATCAAATGGTTCGTCGTCGATGGCATCGGTATGTGGTGGTTGCATGGCGATGATGGACGCGGGTGTGCCGCTCAAAGCCACCTGTGCCGGCATTTCGGTCGGTCGATTTAGTAATGATGAAGGCAAGATCGTCCATGTCACTGACATCATCGGCGAAGAAGACTTCTTCGGCGATATGGACTTCAAGGTTTGTGGTACCCGCAGTGGCATTACGGGTATTCAGCTCGACCTCAAGGCCCGCGGACTCTGGTTCGACGAGATCGAAACCATTTTCGAACAGGCTCGCGTAGGTCGAGTCGACATCATCGAGAAGATGGAAGCGGTCCTTGCCGCGCCGCGTGAGAACCTCAGTGACTACGCGCCACGCATCATGCAAGTCATGATTGATCCTGAGAAGATCGGCAAGCTCATTGGCCCAGGTGGCAAGACCATCCGTGGTATTCAGGAGCGAACTGGCGCGACGGTCGACGTCGATGACGACGGTACGGTCACGATTGCTTCTACTGACGGCATTGCCGGCGAAGCCGCCAAGGCTGAGGTAGAGGCGCTTGGTGCCGAGATCAAGGTCGGCACGATCTACGACGGAAAGGTTGTTTCGGTCAAGGACTTTGGTGCATTCATTGAACTGGTACCAGGTACCGATGGCATGTGTCACATCTCCGAGTTGGACAACGGATTCGTCAAGAGCGTCGAAGACGTTGTCAAGGTTGGTGACACTTGTAAAGTGAAGGTCATCAATGTCGATGATGCTGGCCGCATCAAATTGTCGCGTAAGGCTCTGCTGGAGCCTGCCGAGGGCGATGCCGATGGCGGCGGTGACCAGTCTGATTCCGACGGCGATGGTGGCGGCAAGAGGCGTCGTCGTCGCGGTGGCAAGAAGCGTGAGGACGCCGTCGAGGCGACCTCCTGACCGCGCTGCTGTGAGCGGCATGATTTGGTTTTTGATCGGTGCCGGCACGACTTTGGTCGTGCTGGCACCGTTTCTTTTTCTATTGCTTGGCAAAGCGCAACAGCGCGCCAGAATTGCCGAAGGCGAGGCGCTGCATAGTCAGCGTTTAGCTGAATTGGGTGCGATGACTGGTGGCCTCGCCCATGAGATCAAGAACCCACTGTCAACGGTAGGGCTTAATGCCCAGTTGCTTATTGAAGATCTACAGCATGCGGAACTTGACGGCGATGAGAAGGCGCGGCTGATTCGCCGTGTTGACACCTTGCGTCGCGAGGTTGAACGCTTGGCTGGCATTTTGGCCGACTTTCTTCAGTTCGCCGGGCGTGTGCAATTGTCCAAGCAGTCCTGTGATTTGCGGGGTCAGATTGAGGAACTTGGTGATTTCTATCATCCACAGTGTGATCAGGCCGGCGTCATTCTTCGAGTACAAGTGCCCGAGATTCCACTGCTGGTGAGTGTCGATCAAGGCCTATTTAAGCAGGCGATGCTCAATCTGATGATTAATGCAGTGCAAGCGATGGTGAAGCAGGGGGAGGGCGATCGCCAGGCCGAGTTGATCATCCAAGCGGAACGGTTGGGAGATCAGGTTCAGGTGCATGTGCGTGATACTGGCCCTGGGATTCCAACTGACAAACTCGATGAGATCTTCCTGCCCTATGTGTCTGGCCGGCAGGGTGGGACCGGGTTGGGGCTGCCAACCACGAGAAGGATCATTGATGAGCACGGTGGTCGATTGTCGGTTGCTTCCGAAGTTGGCCGTGGAACGGAGTTCACCATCGAACTGCCGGTCAACGAGCGTGACGTTGCCGCCAGTGTCTGATGTTTTGGGTCAGGCGTTCTTGACGCCTAGTCACCCAGCAGATCATCGCTATCGATGACCGCTTGCGCGACTTCAACCAGTTGCTTGCGGCCATTGCGTGCCTGCTTCTGAAGCATGCGCATGGCTTCTGGCTCAGGGATCTGCTTGCGTTTCACAATGATCCACTTGGCTTGCTCAATGATCTTGCGTTGCGCAAGCCGATCTTCAAGGTCATTGACCTGACCACTCAGATCAAGATCAGTCAGATATCTCGACCAGGCGATATCAATCGCTATCCGGAGTTGATCGACCGTGACCGGTTTGAGCAGGTAGCCGTATACGCCGATGCGCTGGCCGATGGCTACATACTCAGGGTCGGAATAGGCTGACACCATGATCACCGGGATGCCCAGTTGTTTATAGATCTGTTCAGCTGCGGTGAGGCCCTCCGCATCTGGCATGCGGATGTCAAGGAGTGCAATGTCGGGTGACTCCGCATCGGCCATGGACACTGCAGATTCAGCATTATTGGCTGGGCCGACAGCTTCATATCCCAGATCTTCCAACAGCCCCAAGAGGCCAGCTGCCACAAGATGTTCGTCATCGGCCACCATTACCCGACGCGGAAGTGCGGGTACGTCATCGTGAGGATGATCAATGTGTGCGACATCTGTCGACATGGACAAGTGCTCCCGAGACCGAGGCGCCGTCTTGGGCGGCCCGGCTGTTGTTAATCATCATATCGATGAGAGCCGATGACATCGAATTGTTGGCAATGAAACACCGAGAGTCAGTGTTTTTGAGCCAATGTTGCAACCTGCCGGGCCTGTGCAAGCCGTAAACCTGTGCTTTGCAAGGGCTCAGTCAAGGAAGTCCTTGGCCTTCAGTCGCTCTGGAACATAGGTCTCCGTGACATAGGAGATGTCCTTGGTGATGAGCGATTCGACTTCCATCTTAAAGCCGTTGCCAAGCAACTTTTTAATTTCGCGCTGCCACGGCCGCTTGTCTTTGAACCATGGATACTCGGCAATCTGCTGCGCGCGAGTGATGTCACGATCATTCAGTGCAATGCGCACATCTGGAGAGAGATCGCAGCGATCGTAATCGTCGGCGCGGATACCGATGAATTTCGCATCCGGTATCGCCATGCGCTGGCTTTCGAATGCGAGATTGATGGACCCCTGCTTGATGACGCTGTAGATGTAATGCCCCCATGGATCACAGTCGAGTAGACAGTAGATTGGCAGTCCGAGTTCTTTGTTCAAGCGGTGCAGGAGGCGCCGCACGCCGCGTGGTGGCTGGCCCGAGCCTTCGGTCAGGATGCAGTTGTGGGTTTCCCAGAATCGATCCTCATTGAAGCGACTCCAGACCGTGTCCTTCTCAACGTGCAATACGAATTTGGCATCGCACTTCTTGAACTGGATCACACTCGGCTCGCAAATGCTTGGAATGGCGTATCCACCAGTGCCCATACGGCGGCAGTCAATCTCATCGCCGTTGTCCTCGATGGTGATATTGCCCACCATCGTGCCACGTTTCTTTGCAAAGACGTGGAGTTCCTCGCGGAGGCCACCAAGTGATACTTCCAGATCTTCAAGCACCGTGTCAGATTCGCTCTGGTCGTTGAAGGTCTTTTCCTTGGTCCCCTCGATCGTGTGCAGGGACATGTAGTACATGCCACGTAGGCTGAGTGTCTTCTCGGCCTTGATGAGTTCGCGGCTTCCCTTTGCCAGCAGGAGCGTCTGCATGAACTTACGTGCCTGTCCGACGTTGAACAAGCTGCGAGTCTGGGTGGAGTCGCCCATTTCGAGAATCCGCTTGCGCTTGTTCCACTTCATGTTCGACACAGTGCGAAGTGGAATTTCAACATTCGGTTCGCGACCCTTCAATCCGTCGCGGGCGACGTTGTCAGCAAAAAGCTCAATGGCGCGGTTTGTAACTTTGTCGCGCTCTTTGCTGACAGCTGCGCGACTCTTTCGGGTCGCTTTCTTCCGCGTCGACTTCTTGGTCGTAGAGGTCTTCTTGGAGGCCGTCTTCTTGGCGACTTTCTTTTTTGTCTTCTTCGCCATCAGCGTTTGGCTTTCTTCTTGGTCGTAGTGGCCTTCTTGCGGGTCTTCTTACGGCGCCCCTTCATGGTCACACCTCCAAAGAGGTCTTCGTCGGTATTCGTATCTGCGTCAGTTGCGGTCTGTAAATCCTCAATGATGATGACGTCGCTGTCCTTGGCAAGGCGTCCGCCATCGTCAATGACCTTACCTTCATCATCAAGTTGCTGATCCGCTTCCGCAGTCTTCTTAGAAGCCTGTTTTTGCAGCGCTGCATACAGTTTCTTTGCATCGACACCGGTGATCGCATTGCATGCCTGGGAGATTTCGCCGATGTAGCGTTCAAAGACGCTCCGTCGCTCGGATTCTTTTCGCATGCGCTGGCGGCGTCGGAGATAGATGCCAAGTTTGCGGCCGCACTCCTGCAGAGCCAGACGCATCTCCTTGCGGATTTCGTCATAGTCCGCAATGGCTTCCTTGGACTCGCTGGTGAAGGGAACCCACACGCTGGCCATATGGATCATGAGCACGATGGGGCCAACAGGCAACGCCCCGCGGGGTTGCTGCAGGTTGTAATTCTTCCAGCCAGTTTCGACCACCGCTTTGAAACTGCTGCAGGCACTTTGCTGATACAGCAATGGAACACGATTGGCAAAGCGAAGAATTCTTGCGGATTCCTCGGTCTTCAATTCGCCTCCATAGGCAATGGCCACCTCCATCTGGAATGGATTGCCGCGATAGACAGCAGGGGGTCTGGTCGCAGCGGCAAAGAACTCAGCTTTGACTTCTTTGAGTAGTCCAGCAAGCAGTGCTTTAGATCCAATCGGCACGAGGCAGTCGGTGGGGGGAGAGGTGATGCGTGTGTCCTGAATCGACTTGTAGAGTTTTTCCGCCTCTGCATGTCCGACATTCTTGACCCACGTTCGGGAAGTCATGCCAGCACCCTCAGCGAGCTGTTTGGCCTTCTGCTGGCCGACGCGACAGAAATCCTTCTGGAGAAAGCCACCGAGTTGGCGTGCTTCTGTGCGTTCGAGCATTTGAATCAAAGTGCCTAGTTCAATGCCCTTGGGGTGCGGTTTGATCTCCTTCGCTTCTTCCGGCAGCTCATCCATCACCCGCGGGAATTCAATAGTCTCGTTCCCTGGTGTGATGTAGGTGATCTGCGCATGAGGGTTGGCGATGGCTGTCTGTTCGAGATACTCGTCGACGCTTTGGCGACCCTTTTGGTACTTGCCTTCAAGTTCGATCGCCACCATCGTGCCCCGGCCTTCCGGGAACAACTTGTCGCCTGCTGGGTGTTCTTTGTCACTGACGACTTCGGCTCGATTCTTGGAGGTATCGATTTTCAGCACCACTTCGTGTGCTGGCTTGCGTTTCCCAGTCTTGGAGATGATCTTCACTGGTTTGCCGGTGGTCATCAGCCCGTACATGCCTGCAGCGGAAATGCCAATGCCCTGCTGACCTCGGCTCATCTTCATGCGATGAAACTTGGATCCGTACAGGAGCTTGCCAAAGATATTTTCGATCTGTTTACGGACGATGCCTGGCCCGTTGTCCTGAACCGTGATTTTGAATCGTGTTTCTTCCAGTTGAAGTAGTTGCACTTTGAGGGCTGGAAGGATGCCAGCTTCCTCACAGGCATCAAGGGCATTGTCCACCGCTTCTTTCACGGTGGTGAGCATGGCCTTTCGAGGGTTGTCAAATCCGAGGAGGTGTCGGTTCTTGGCGAAGAATTCGCTGACCGAGATCTCCCGCTGTTTGGCCGCCATGGACTCGGCGGTCGCTTTTTTACGAGGCTTCTTCTTCGTCGCCACGGCCACACTGGGCTCCATCCCTACGGTGTTGAGGATCCATCCTCAGCAGGAGGGTAGCACGGTTGGCACAGAAAGGACTCTATGACGCATAACTGGCTGGCTGAGGTAGAATGCGCTGCTTCCCACAGGAGCCAGCACCAATGGAAACTACCCTCATCATCCTCAAGCCCGATGCTGTGCAGCGGGGTCTCATGGGCCGCATCATGAGCCGATTTGAGGACAAAGGCATTCAGGTCGTCGGAGCCAAGTTCATGCAGATCTCAAATGAACTGGCCGCGACCCATTACGAGTCACACCAAGGCAAACCGTTCTACGACGGTCTGGTCAGTTTCATGACCTCATCCCCAGTGCTGGTACTGGCACTTCGNGGCGTCGGTGCCATCGGCATCTGTCGCAAGATGATGGGCGCGACCTTTGGCAGTAATGCTGACCCCGGCACGATCAGAGGCGATTTTGGCGTCTCCAACAGTTTCAACCTGATTCACGGCAGCGACAGCCCTGAGGCAGCATGCCGTGAGTTGAGCCTGTTTTTTGCCGATGGCGAGGTCCTGGATTGGTCTAGAGCCGGCGAAGGCTGGATCTACGATCTCTCGGGCGGCGAACCCGAATAATCGACCAGCTTCAGCGCTGCACTCTGGAATCCACTGCAAGCAATCCCCAATCACTGCGTTGTGCAGGGGAGCATGCGTCATTTTGAGGCACGAGTCAGGGTTTGCAGCGCATCAAGAAGGTTCTTTGCATCTTTCTTGTTTGCAACGAACCCACCGCCCATAGGTGGCGTAACGGGGCCGTTGCGGGCTATCGGTGCGCCCGCAGTGTGTGGGAGGGGCCCTGTACCGTCAGGAGCACGGGAGACATGATCAGCCAGAGGAATCAGTTGGATGGCCTTGATCGCATCCAAAATCCACCCGCCACACTGTCACTAGAAGACCTGATGGGTTTGGCATTGGAGTGGGTCCGCAGTGAGGAGTTTGAAACTCCTGGGGCTGAGCGACGGATCTTGAACGACCCAGATCCACTGCCCATGCCCGACAGTGCGTGGTACGGGCCATTGATGCGTCCCATTGGTGACAAGCCGGACAAAGCATTGCGTGAACGTGCTTCGATTGTTCTGACCGCGGCGCAGGAACGAACGGCCTTTCTGCAATACAACTACGCGCGATATCGCTTCTGCACCTGCCGCGATCGCATCAAGACCAGTCGCCCTGGACCTCGGCAGGAAGCTTCATTAAGGCACTGGTATGACCGCCAATATCGTCTCCGACACTTGATTGCAGAGTGCAATCTGGCGCTGGTGCTAGCGATGTCCAAGCGTATCAACCTTGGTGACATGGATTTTGGCGAAGTGATCAGCGAAGGCAACATGGCGCTGATGCGCAGCATTGATAAGTTTGATGTTGGGCGTGGCTTTAAGTTTTCGACTTACGCCTGCCGCGCCATCCTCAAGGCATTTTCGCGGCATGGGGGCAAGCACCTTCGGTATCGCCAGCGTTTCTCAGTTGGCCTTGATCCGACTCTAGAACGCAGCAACTACCCACATGATCGGCGTGTCCAGGACATCAAGGATAGTGCTGAGGAAGTGCGCCACCTTGTGTTACAGAACGCCGCTCATCTCAGTGATGTCGAACGTGATGTGATCCATCATCGTTTCCGGATTGGCCCAGGTGACGCAGCGGGCATTCGCCATGAGCGTCCTCGCACTCTGGCCCAGGTGGGCAAACTGATCGGACTCACCAAGGAACGAGTTCGTCAGATTCAGAATAAGGCGCTGCGAAAACTCCGCTTGTCAATCGAAGAGTCATCCTTGCCGCGGGAGGATCGGGATGAATTCAGACAGCAGTCATTGAAGTTGATCAACTGAATCGCAGAATCAATTCGTCCTGATCGGGTCGGCATTTCGTACTATCTAGAGCGTGCCGAGCACGTCTGAGTCAAGTCCGAGTGTCCCCCTGCAGGTGCTGTCGGATCGTCAGCGTTCTGTTGGCTGGGGACGGCGTTGGAAACTGCGCCTCACCGTGCTACTGATCGTGCAGATCGCGATGATCATCCATGTGATCATCTGGTGGATCGGGGTCCCATATGGCTGGCGCACCCTGTCGCCAGTTGAGCCATCCGAAGCGATTGAGACCGTCTCCGATGGCATCATTAATGCTGGGGCAGTTTTCTTTGCTGTCGCATTGCTCTCGACGGCGATTCTGGGTCGCTGGTTCTGTGGGTGGGGTTGCCACATCGTGCTTCTTCAAGACTGGTGTCTGCGGCTGCTCCGCATGGCGGGCATTCGACCGCGCGCCTTTCGTAGTCGCCTATTGATGCTGGCACCGTTTCTACTTGCCCTCTACATGTTCGTCTGGCCAATTGTGTATCGCTTTGTTGTGGCGCCCTTCACGAGGCCAGATCTTGAGTGGCATGGATTTCGTCTTGAATTGTTGACGCGTGACATGTGGGCGACAATGCCTGGTGTTGGCGTGGCCATCGTGTTTCTTTTTCTCTGTGGTTTCGTCACGGTCTACATCCTTGGAGCCAAAGGATTCTGCACCTACGGTTGTCCCTATGGCGGCTTCTTCATGCCACTGGATAAGCTCGCGCTTCGGCGTGTGCACGTCAATGATGACTGTCGCGGCTGTGCGCACTGCACAGCGGTGTGCACCTCAAATGTTCGAGTGCATGAGCAGGTCGCTGCCTATGGAAAAGTGATTGACGCCGGGTGTATGCGGACAACCGATTGCATAGAAGCCTGTCCGAATGACGCGCTGTCGATGCAATGGGGTTTGCCTGTTTTAGGTGCCAAGACCCGTCTTGGGTCCTCAGCCCCCAAGACCAAGTGGGACATCTCATGGTCTGGCGAAATCACTCTGGCTGTCATTATGTTCCTTGGCTTTCTCGCCTGGCGCGGGGCCTATGGGCTGGTGCCGATGTTGATGTCACTGGGAGCAGCATCCACACTGACTTGGTTGTGTTGGAAGGGGTGGCGGCTGCTGCATGATTCAAATATTTCATTTCACCGCTCAGTCCTCAAACAAGGTGGATCATGGCGGCGTGGGGGAGTCGTCTTTTTGATCGTGGTCGCGCTGGCGGTACTGGCGACCTTGCAGGCCGCGGGTTCTCAATTGGCGCGAGTTCAGGGAGATCGGGTGGCAGGAGATCTGCGTCAAGGCATCGATGTGCCCAGGCGCGTCGGCGTGACGACCTTGACTGCTGATGAGCAGGCCAGAGCGCTTGCGGCGATCGATTGGTACCAACTGGGGTGTAGTTGGTCGATGGGTGGCATCGCGATGGCGTCCGATCCCAACACACTTTTGTCAATGGCCCGGATCGAAGCTCAACTCGGTCGACTTGATCAGGCAGCACGGCTGCTTGATCGGGTTGCGGCCATGTCCAAGCCCAACGAAACAGTGGCCATCGAACAGATGATGCTTGAGGTATCGCTTACGCCGCCGGGTACTGTCATGCCGTTGCTCGAAGCGCGTGTGCAGTCGAATCCGAACTGGCTACGGCTTAGGCAGTCGGCGGTGCAACTGGCTTTGGCAAGTGGAGATCTTCTGGCTGCCAGTCGCATGGCGCAGGGACCTACCGTCTTGCAGTATCAGGCTCTGGCGATGTTGCAACAAGGGCGTGTCATGGAAGCACTGCCTTTGCTGGAGCAGTATGTCCAGGCACGCCCCGATGATGTCCTTGCTTGGATGATGCTGGCCGAAGTGCAGTTGGCATTGGGCCAGGTTGAGGCAGCGGACGCCGCTGTGGAGTCAGCTATGGAGCATCGTGATGCGCTCTCGGGCGAAGCGCTTGCGGACTTTGATCAGGCCTTGCAGTCCTATCAGAACGCTCGGGCGGCTCAGCCTCGTCCTTGAAGAATGCTCGCCAAGGCGTCGGCAGACTCTGCGGCATAAGCCGCTTCTCTGATCATGCGATCGGCGAGCATGCGACTGATGCCACCAAGTACCTGAATGTGTGAAGCCGTGTCATCGATTGGCGAAAGTACGAGTACGACCAGGTGCACCGGCTTGTGATCAAAGGACTGAAAATCCAAAGGCGCAGCTGTTCGTCCAATGGCTATTACAAGACGATCGATGCAGTCACATCGTCCATGAGGCACCGCCAGCCCTTCGCCAATGCCAGTTGTTCGTTCTTGTTCACGTGCCCATGTCGTCTGCACGGCCTTGTTGACATCATGTACCAAGCCTTGCGCGCCAAGCAGTTCTACCAGTTCGGTAATGACACCGAGACGATCCTCGCTTTGGAGCGGAACACGGATGACCTCTGGGGTAATAAGTGTGTCCAGTTGCATGGAGCCGGTCCGTACGATGTGGCGTGAATCGCCGTTGGGGAAAGCGGGGAATTGTAGCGATGCAGCCGCTCTTTAGTCGCGGTGACGAAGCAGAGCAAAGAAGCCGCCATCGGTCCAGGCCGAGGGCGCATCTCCTGGTGTGCCGGTACCTCGGTGTGCGGCCATCGTGACCACCTGCAGTGGATGCCACTGGGTCAGCCACTCGATTTGTGCCTCATTCTCCTCTGGCTCGATGCTGCAAGTTGTCCAAACGAGCGTCCCTCTGGGCGAGAGCCAGGGAAGCGCATCTGCTGCAATCTGCCGCTGCAGATCACGGAGCGCCGTGCGGCTATTCATATCGGTGCGGTGTCTGGCTTCGGGCCGACGTGCCAACACTCCGGTATTCGTGCATGGCACATCCAGCAAAAGCAGATCTACTTGACCGCGCAAAGACTCGGGGGGGTTAGCGCCAGCAACTTCAATGCGACCAGATTGGACTTCTGGAAGTTGCTGCAATTCCTTGATCCGCCCGGCATGTGTGTCGCAGGCCACGATGCGAGCGGATGGATGCTGGCGGGCCAGTTGGCGCGACTTCGTGCCCCGTCCGGCGCATCGATCCAGAGCGACTGTTGGGGCCATCGCGGAGGTGGCGCGAACAGCAGCAGCAGCGGTGGAGTCCTGCACGATGGCATTTGGATAGGCCTCCAGCACGGCGCCGAGATGATTCCCTGGCTGTAAGACCTGGAATCCAGCAATTGAGTGATCAATCAAGGCTTCGTGTGGGCCCGCATGATGTAGAACCACCGGGGGCTTGCTGATGCTATGCAACGCTTGTTGAGCAAGTTGTTCTGGGGTGGCGTTGCCGGCGATGCGTTCAAGCCATGTGTGGTGCAAGCCACACTGCGCTGCGAGCGCCTTGCGTGGTTCTCCATCAAAGACGGGGGTGTTCAGTGTCCACCCACTGCCGTCTTCACGGATTAGTACATCGGCGCGTGGAGAACCTGCTTGATCGAGTTTCTCACCGCGCAGTGCGATCACTTTGCGGAGGACCGCATTGACCACTCCGGAAGCGCGTACAGCCTTGGTGGTCTTGCACCAGCCGACAGATTCACCGATGGCTGCATGGTCGGGAATGCGATCGAGGAGCAGGATCTGCGCTGCACCACCAAGGAGCGCGGCAATCACTTCTGGTGCCTGCTGGTTCCATGGTCGACTCAGTAGTGGCTCGATGATCGTCTTCAGTGTGAGCCATCGAATAGTGGCAGCACGATCAATGGCTTCAGCCAATCGGGCATCACGCACCGACAGCCCGGTGGTCGGCATGGCAGTGGGGTAGATATCAGGCCATCGACTTGCTTTGACAGCAAGATGCGACAACGCAGCGACTCTGGCTGGACTGACCGAAGCGCCAGAGCGCTCGCGTGAATCAGGCATTGGCCGTGTCGAGCGCAGCCGCCTTCTGGAGTGCCTCGACGCGATCGGTCTTCTCCCAGCTAAATGTGCCGGGGCCACATTCATCTGGAGTGCGGCCAAAGTGCCCGTGCGTTGCGGTGCCCTTGAAGATGGGGCGGCGGAGATCAAGCGTGGAAATGATGTCGGCCGGCCTGAGTTGGAAGGTATCTGTGATGGCCGATCGGATCACGGATTCATCAACATGATTGGTGCCTTGACAGTCGACATGCACTGATGTTGGATCGGCCTTGCCAATCGCGTAGGACAATTGCACTTCACACACATCGGCTAGGCCTGCGGCGACGACATTCTTGGCAATGTACCGAGCCATGTAGGCGGCGCTGCGATCGACTTTGGTCGCATCTTTGCCGGAGAAGGCGCCACCGCCGTGTCGGCCGCGACCACCATAGGTGTCGACGATAATTTTTCGACCGGTCAGCCCGCAGTCACCCATCGGTCCGCCGATTTCGAACTTCCCAGTGGGATTCACAAGTACTTCGATGTCATCACTCCACCAGTCACCAAGGACTGGTTTGATGATGTGTTCGGTCACCGCGGCGGCAAGTTCTTCGTGTTGGTCATTCCACTCGGGACCATGCTGGGTACTGAACACAACTGTCTTGATGTTGACCGGATTCGTGCCTTCATAGATGGCTGTGACTTGCGACTTAGCGTCTGGTCGCAGGTGTGGCACGATGCCATCGCGTCGAATCTCCGCATGACGGGCAACCAACTGATGGCTGAGATCAATCGGGAGCGGCATCAAGGATTCGGTTTCTTTGCAGGCAAAGCCGAACATGAGTCCTTGGTCACCAGCGCCTTGTTCCGCATTGAGCCCTTCGCCAGCAGTCACGCCCTGAGAAATATCAGGGGACTGTTTGTCCAAGGTGACCATCACCGCGCAAGAATCTGCATCGAAGCCCATGTCAGAGTCGATGTATCCGATCTCACGAATCGTCTGACGCACGATGGCTGGAATGTCGACATACCCATCGCAGGTCACTTCACCAGCGACCACAGCAAGCCCAGTGGTGACCATCGTTTCGCAGGCCACCCGGGAGTTTGGATCTTCCGCCAGCATGGCGTCGAGGATGGCATCAGAGATCTGATCTGCCATCTTGTCTGGGTGTCCCATCGACACTGACTCGGAGGTGAATTCGTAGGTGTGATTGCTCATGAAGATTCCTGCATTTGAGGGTCCGGTTCAACGGTTGCTCGATCCGATCATTGTATCGGGCCATCAGTGGTGACGCAGTGGTACCATCCTGTGTGGAGAGGCTTCCATGGACGTTCCGGTTGAGTTGTCGAGAATCCTCATTGGTGAACTGAGCGATGTGCAGGTCATCGAGTTGCGAGAGGTCGATGGTGAGCGTTGTCTGCCCATCGTGGTGGGTGTTGCAGAGGCCTTCGCAATCGAGCGGCGGGTCAAGCAGATTCCTGTGCCCCGGCCAATGACCCATGAATTACTCACGTCCGTGATTCTCTCGCTTGGGGCGAGGCTTGATCGAGTTGTGATCCACGACCTCAGTGAGGGCACGTTCTATGCGGTGCTCTGCCTTGAGCGTGAGGGTGAGGAAATGCAGATTGATGCGCGGCCCTCTGATGCGGTGGCGCTGGCAGTTGGGGGTGAGGTTGGAATCTACGTCAGCGAACACGTGCTTGAGGAAGTTGAACGTGAAGGTCCTCCTTCCAACCCCTCCCTTCCCCCATTGGATGAATTTGAAGAGGATGAGGGTACGGAGGGCTCAGCGGAGTGGGATTAGAACACCCCGAAGGAGCGCGTCCCTCTGGCCGCATTCGCATGCGTCCGGAAGACTTCTATGTCGAAGAAGTTGGCGCGATTGCGCCAAGTGGGCAGGGTGAGCACATTGCGGCTTGGGTGGTCAAGCGAGGCGTCGATCACCAATCCATGGTTCGACGGATTGCTCAGCAGCTCGGCGTGCCACCATCAAAGGTGTCGTGGGCTGGTACCAAGGATCGTGTCGCTGTCACCCAGCAGTGGATCACGATTCACGCTCCGGATGCCGTACTTCCCTCGCTGGACGACGAGGACCTGTCATTGCACCAAGTCACCCGCCACGACCGGCGGATTCGGCTTGGTCAAGTGATCGGGAATCGGTTTCGGATATGCATTCGTGAGATCGACCCACTTGAGGCGCCACGCATGCACCGTCATCTGCTCGCATTACAAGCAGATGGCTTGGCGAATAAATTCATGGAGCAGCGTTTTGGACATCGTGGGGCCAATCCCACGATGGGCGTGCGCATGTTGCAGAAAGATTGGAACGGGGTGCTGAGCGCCTGGCTTGGGCTTGATGGTCCGACCTGGCCGGGCGAGGAAGATGAGCGCCGGCATCTGTTTGCAGATGAGCGATTTGATCAGGCTGCTCAAAAATGGCCGGGCAACTGGGCGGCGGAATGCCATGCACTGAAGATGCTGGCCAGTGGTCATTCAGTACAAGAAGTGGTCAAGGCCATTCCGCGACCGATGCGAAGATATTGGACTGACTCAGTGCAGTCAGCTGTCTTTAATGACGTGGTCGATCAGCGTGCTCAAGCTGGCACGTTGCGGACATTGCTTGATGGGGACATCAGTTGGACGCACGATCGCTTTCTTGCTGCCATTGGCGAAAATGAGCAGGATTGCCCACCATCTGCGACAGGGCCACTATGGGGTCGCAAGATGCGTCGCGCTGCTGGAGCCATTGATGCTATGGAACTGGAGGCAGGTCGCAGCCGCGGCCTAACCGAAGACATCATGTGTGGGAATGCAGCGGCAACGGGTAGTCGCCGGCCTTTGGTTGTGCCAGTAGCACAGGTCAGTGCTGGTGCTGGCTTTGATGACCATGGTCCGTTGATTGAAGTGTCGTTCATCTTGCCCAAGGGTTGCTATGCCACTGCAGTCATCGATGAACTCATCGACCGCGGCGGGTCTTGAAGAAGGCCTGCAAGAGTGCAATAGACTCATCTGCAAGTACGCCTCCAAGGCCTATAAGGCGGTGATTGAGGCGGGGATCATCATGGATGTGGTACAGGCTCTTGCAGGCTCCAGCTTTGGCATCATCGGCGCCCCAGATCACTCTGCCAAGTCGAGCATTGACCATGGCGCCAGCGCACATGGGACATGGTTCAAGCGTGACTGCCATGGCGCAGTCGTGTAATCGCCAGCGGCCAAGGGCGCGACCCGCTTGCCGCATGGCCACAACTTCCGCATGTGCGGTGGGGTCATCGTCGATCTCGCGTCGGTTTCCGCCCTCACCGAGAATCTCCTCGCCTCGATAGACCACGGCGCCCACTGGAATCTCACCAGCCCGCGCCGCATCTGCGGCAATCGCTAGCGCCCGCTGCATCATCTGCACATCCAGTGGTTGTGCTGCGGTCATGCCGCTTGGTCACCGTCAGTGGCAGGCGCATCACCAGCAATGCGTTCAGCGGGCAGCATGCCGACAAGAACGATGCCCAACTCGTACAGCATGTAGAGCGGAAGCAGCATGAGCACCATGGAGAACGCGTCAGGTGGGGTGGTGATGGCCGATACGACAGCGCAAACCAACAGGGCCCATCGCCGTTTCTTCCGCAGGCTGGCCGCATCGACGATGCCCATCCAACTAAGTAGCAGCAGCACCAGTGGCAGTTGGAAGCCCACTGCAATGCTCAAGAGAAGCAGCAGTGTGAAGTTGATGTAAGACGAGAGGCGGAAAACCTGCATGACGGCTGATCCGCCTTGCATGGGAATCTGTAACAGTTGTACCTGCGACGCATCTGGACCAGTCACAGCGACCTTAAGGGTCATGGTCGTTGCATCAATCCAGAAGGTGCCAGGGGCTGCAGTTTCAGGTGGCGATTCTTCGATCGGAATGACCAGCGAGCTTTGTGACGCATCAGTAGCAGGCAGCAGCGCTGCTGGCACTTCCACTCCGCGTGTGATCAACATCAGCACCTGGAGAATCAGTGGCAGCATGATGAAGTACATGACCAGAATGCCCACTGCCGTCAGCAGCAGGCTGCCGGGAATCAGTAGATAGACGAATCGACGTTCGCGCGGGTACAGGCCTGGGCCGACAAACAACCACGCTTGCCACATCAGCCACGGAAGTGCTACGACTAGGGCTAGGATGAAACTGAGTTTGACCTGCAGCATCAGAAACTCAGGTGGACTGAGCACCTGTACTTCAGGTGGGAAGCCCCACGCCATCTGGACCTTCTGCAGCGGTAGCAGTAGCCACTCAATGATGAAGTCTGCAAAGAAGAAGAGTACGACAGCCAGCGGCAGTGGCACGATCAGCGCTTGGAAAACCCGCTTGCGCAATTCGTCAAGGTGATCTCCAAGGCTCATGGTGTATTGCCCGGGATCATTCGGCATGCCATGGGTCGTGCGCTGGGCCATCAGTCCGTTGCCTCTGGATCGACCGTTGAAAGGCCGGCAATGTATTGCCGAGGATCAGGAAGCGCCGGAGCCATGGCGGCAAACTGCTGCGTCATTGCATCACTGATGGCATCGGGGACCATGATTTGTACGGTGACGATGAGATCGCCGACTTCCTGCTCACTTTTCTGAATGCCCTGTCCGCGTACGCGCAGTTTGGATCCCGATGATGTGCCTGCCGGAATACGAACATCAACGGATCCCTTGAGCAGGGCGACCCGCACAGTGACCCCAAGCACCGCTTCTGAAAGTGAAATCGGAACGTCCACAAGCAGGTCTTGTTCCCGACGCTTCAGCAATGGATGACTACCAACTTTCACGGTGACCAAGACATCACCTGCAGCGCCGCCATCCATCCCGGGACCACCCTTGCCACGCAGTCGCAATGTGCCACCATCAGCAATCCCTGGCGGAATGCGCAGATCGATGGAGGCGCCGCCTTCCAGTTGCAAGTGTTCAGTACCTCCGAGAACTGCTGTCTGGAAGGTCACTGTGATTGTGTGTTTGATGTCGGCCCCACGGCGTGGAGCTGAAGGCGCGGCCTGCGGACCTCCGCGGAACCCGCCAGCACCACCGCGGCCGCCGAACACTTGTTCGAAGATGTCTTCAAAGTCGGCCGGATCGACCTGAGCTCCGGCTTGTCCCCAGCGGTGTCCACCACCGGGCGGCGCCCCTGCGCCCACACCAGTGCGTCCAAAGCGGTCATAGGAGGCGCGTTTCTCAGTATCGGAGAGCACCTCGTAGGCTTCTTGTAGTTCTGCGAACTTCTTCTCTGCATCTGGCTCGGTACTGACATCGGGATGATGCTTCCGCGCTTCCTTGCGGAAGGCCGATCGGATTTCATCGTCGGTGGCGGTGCGGGGCACGCCGAGGATGTCATAGAAGTCACGTTCGCCAGCCATGGGGGCGTATCGTACCGGCAGGGTGCATGCGAACGACTGCTGAGCACCCTGCTCTGGCAAGGCTGCCATGGCCGTTTGGCTTTCTACGCCATCCCGGCCGCCATGTGGCCGTGGCACCAGAATGGGCGGTTACCCTTTTGAGCGATGAGCAGCGCGCAGGAGCATCGACGTGCCGTTGTCCTGGTGTCTGGAGGTCTTGACTCCGCCACCGTGCTTGCCATGGCTGTGGACGAGGGCTTTGTCTGCACCGCACTCTCCTTTGATTACCAGCAGCGGCACCGCTGCGAGCTGCAGCGGGCGGCCGCGGTTTGCCAGTCGCTGGGCGTGTCGGACCATCGCACCATCGTGCTCGACCCGACACCATTTCTGGGTTCAGCTCTGACAGATGGCGGGGCGGTTGATTCTGGCACAAGTGCCACAGATGAGCACATTCCCGATACCTATGTGCCAGCGCGCAATACGATTTTCTTATCTATGGCATTGGGTGTGGCTGAGGGGATCGGAGCCACCAATCTCTTTATTGGCGCCAACGCTGTTGACTACAGCGGCTATCCAGATTGTCGCCCCGCCTTTATTGATGCTTTCGAAGGCCTCGCCAACCTTGCGACTAAAGTTGGCGTGCAACACCAGAGTTTTCAGGTTCAAGCGCCATTGCTTCATCTCACCAAGGCCGAGATCATTCAGCGTGGGGTGGCTTTGGGGGTTGACTACGCACTGACAAGTAGTTGCTACGAACCCAGTGCGCAGGGCGTGCCATGTTTGTCTTGCGATTCATGTGTGCTGCGAGCCAAGGGATTTGCAGAGGCTGGTCATACTGACCCGCTGACGGAGGCGACTTCCTAGGTATGGCTTGGAGACGGTGGCTTCCGTGGTTCATGTTCGCGTTGATCGCAGGTAGCGCATGTGAGCGCAGGCCTTTGATGCCTCAGTCCGCCGAGTCCTTTCAGAAGTGGATTCAAGACTGTGGGGCTGCGCAATTGGCCGATGCTCGTGCTTGGTACGACGGTCTGGATTCACAGTGGTCATCAGACCGCATGCGTACCGAGCAGCAGGTCCTTCTGACGACCCTTGCGCGGATGAAGACCTGTCAACTGGTGCAGAGCAGAGAAGGGGTTCCCCAGGATGTGGTACTGGACCCAGCTTTCTGGAATGCCGCTGCGGGCCTGTGCGACCCAGCCGCTGTGTCCACCTGGCAGAACTGGGCGCAGACACGTTTGCAGCAGACCCTGATTGCGGTTGGCCTCCAAGCTCCGTCGGCGTGGGATCAGCCAGATGCGGCGCCGGTGGTTCAGGCTGTAGCGGCCGCACATGCTGGCGATGGTGATCTGGTTGCTGCTCGGGCGCTGCTGAAGGCAGACGTTGGACTGATGCCGCCGCTGACAGCGCGGCTCAAAAAGGTGATGCCGATATTCCCGTCGTCAGATTTGTTCACGGACCCGCCAGAGACGCTGCTGATCACACGTCCAGGTTCGTAACTTCCAGCGCGTGGTCTTCGATGTAGGTGCGCCGTTGCTGCACGTCTTCGCCCATCAAAATGCTGAACAGGCGATCAGCTTCACTTGCAGCGTCCATCGTCACCATCCGCATGGTCCGTGCTTCTGGGTCCATGGTGGTTTCCCACAGCTCTTCCGGGTTCATTTCGCCCAGACCCTTGAAGCGTTTGACTTCGATGTTGCCACGGCCGATCAGTCGCAGGGTGCTGACGATGTCCGGTACCGACGCCACATCACGCGTGGATTCTTTGTCAGTGCCGACATCTGAAAGCCACGCATAGCGGGTCGGCAACTTCTCGCCGGAGACTGTCTCTTCCTGCACGCAATGCCAATCCTCAAGGCGAATGCCAAACGCCGCGAGTTCCTCAGCGATGCGATGGATCTCCGCGTTCTCGTGCAGTTCACGAAGCGAGGCAATGGATGAGGCAGAGGTGCCATTGGTGGCGATGACCTCATCAAGAACCAGTGATTCTGATTGCACAAAGGCACGGGCTTCCGCCTCATTCCAGCACAGTTGTTCTCCGCCAGTCCACGTGACGCGCCACTGCGGCAGGCGACCTTGGCCGTCTGGGTCTGAATCACGCAGTTGCAGTAGGTCTTCAAACAGAATGCCACGGCGCCCAGAGATCTCGACCAAGTCGACAAGACGTGTCAGGCGCCGGACGATGCGGTTCAAGTCATCTCCGGAGAGTCTGTTCACCTCTGCGCCCGCGTCGTCGCGCACAATCAGCTCACTGTGGGCCAGGGCGAGATCGAGCAGGTGGTTGGTCATCTCCTGCTCGTCGAGCACGTAGATCTGCTTCTTGCCCCTGGTGATCTGATACAGCGGCGGTTGGGCGATATACACCTTGCTCTGGCGAATCAGCTCCTGCATTTGCCGGAAGAAGAAGGTCAGTAGCAGCGTACGGATATGCGATCCGTCGACGTCGGCGTCGGTCATGATGATGATGCGGCCGTAGCGCAGCTTTGAGATGTCGAAGTCTTCGCCAATGCCGCATTGCAAGGCCTGAATGAGTACGCGAATTTCTTCAAAGCCCAGGACCTTGTCGAGTCTGGCCTTTTCAACGTTGAGAATCTTTCCCTTCAGGGGAAGAATCGCCTGCGTGTCGTGATCACGACCACCCTTGGCACTGCCACCTGCCGAGTCACCTTCGACGATGAACAGTTCTGAGCGATCAATGTCATTGGTAACACAGTCAGCCAATTTGGACGGCATGCCGCCGCTTTCAAGGGCGCCTTTTCGCTTGATCAGCTCACGTGCTTTACGAGCAGCCTCACGCGCTTCGGCAGCCAAGATGGCTTTGGAGCAAATTCGTTTGGACTCGGCCGGGTGTTCTTCAAGCCAGGCGCCAAGTACTTCATGGATGGCACGGCTGACAAATGGTTCTACCTCTGGATTGAGTAGTTTTTCCTTTGTCTGGTTGTTGAACTGGGGGTCAGGCGTCTTGACCGAAAGGACAGTTGTCAGTCCTTCACGCAGATCCTCGCCGGATGGGGTGAGGCTCTTGATGAGGTTGTTCTTCTTGGCATAACCATTGATGGTGCGTGTCAGCGCAGTGCGGAAGCCAGCCACGTGGGTGCCACCATCTGGGTTGATGATGTTGTTGCCGAACGCCAAGAGTGTCTCGGAGGTCGAGTCGGTGTACTGCATCGCCAAGTCGATGGCCAGGCCGGTCTCGGGGTCCTCACGCAGGATGCGGATCACCGGACTGGTGATGGTGCGGGACTCATTGAGGTAGGACACATACCCAGCAATGCCGTCATCGAAGTGGAAGATGTCTTCGCGCAGCGATCCGGTGTGGTCGACGCGTTCATCAATCAGTCGAATCGTGACACCCGAGTTGAGATAAGCCAGTTCGCGCAGTCGGTGCTCAAGCGTTTCGTATCGGAAATCGACATCGGAGAAAATGTCGCCGTCTGGCTTGAACGACACCGTAGTACCAGCGGTTCGTCCATCAGCATCACTGGCTTTGCCAACCTCATGCAGCGGTTTGGATAGTTCGCCTCGTGAGAAGGAAATCGAATGGACCAGTCCATCCTTGATAATTTCAACTTCGGTCCACTCAGACAAGGCATTGACGCACTTGACGCCCACGCCATGCAGACCACCTGAGACTTTGTAAGCGCTGCCTTCGAATTTACCGCCCGCATGCAGTTCCGTCATGATGACTTCGACCGCTGGGCGTCCATTGATATTGGGGTTATCACTCTTCATCGGGTCGATGGGCATGCCACGACCGTCGTCACTGACCGTGCATGAACCGTCGACGCCGATGCGGACAGTCACGATGCTTGCAAAGCCGCCCATGACTTCGTCGATGGAGTTGTCAACCGCCTCGTATACAAGGTGGTGCAGCGCGCTCAGGCCGGTGCCACCGACATACATACCCGGTCGTTTTCGAACCGCTTCGAGCCCCTCTAGAACCTGAATGGAATCAGAGGTGTACTCCGCGACTGGGGCCGCATTTGACTGCTCGTTGAGGTCACTCATGGAACCCGCCATGATAGTTGAAATTGACCTTCTAGAGGCCGATTTTGGCGTTCTGGCGGGTTCAGAAATGGCCTTGTTGCGCGGTCAAAAATTGGCCGATTTCAGAGCCTTCTGCAGGCGATTTGAACTAGCCCAGTCGGCCTTGGCGGGCGCTGACCATGAAGGCTTGCAGGCTTCTTCCAGGACACGCTGTCGAGGCGAGTTCTTGGTGGGTGGTCACTGCCGATGAGCGGATACCCCGAGTGCGCATTTGGCGATGGAGGAAGCTGATGATGGCGAGTTGTTGGGCTGCATTGAGGCCCTGTTTGTCGTAGTTGCCAAGTACGACGATGCCCATGTTGCCCTCATTATGGGCACGCACATGTGCCCCTTGGTACTGCAGCGGTCGGCACTCCCAGATTCGTCCAGCCGGGTCGATGGCGAAGTGGTAGCCAATGTCTCCAAAGGGCTGCGGGCGTCGCTTGAGATGAGCTCGGCGGATGGATTCCAGCCGCTGGCTGGCAGCACTCATGGTGGTATCGGTGAAGGCTGACATGCCGTCATGGTGCATCGTGATGCGTCGAATCGGTGCCATGGTCGACATGCGTCGTGGGTTTGGGGCGCCCCCGGCCCAAGCAGACCGCGCTCGGTAGCCACCACTGGTCACGCTCTTGCGTGGGGGATCTGGTGTGGGTAGTGCTGGCGAGGGGTCCCAGATGGGGCCAGGAAGCCGGGCAACCCGGCTGGCAGTGCCACCGCCTGTGGCGCATCCGCCCAGCAGCAGCAGGGCGCCACCAAGGAACAGCCGTCGTGTCTGATCTGGTCGCAGTTGTCGGTGCGTCATTCGGTGATCCAGTCGGCCGGGCTCAGTGGCCCACATAACATCGGATTCTCAGCCCCTGCGGCTGAAGTATACGATCGAATCCGCAGTGCCCGGACGTCGTTCTTGGCTTAGTTCTCAGGGGCGTTGTGATGGGTTCGCCGCCGGAACTCATCCACCATCTTCCGCGTGATTTCACCAACTTGTCCACACCCGATGGTGGTGTCATCGATTTGGCTCACGCCGATGATCTCGGCAGCAGTGCCAGTGAGGAACACTTCATCGGCCTGCCGCAACTCACTGAGTTCGACGCGCCGCTCCTCCACGGTATATCCGAGGGCCGGCGCGACTTCTTCAATGACGAATTGGCGGGTGATGCCATGGAGAATGCCTGCATCTGTATGGGGCGTGCTGATGTGCCCATCTTTGATCAGGAAGATGTTGTCGCCGGTGCATTCGGCGACCTGTCCGTCAATGGACAGCATGATCGCTTCAAGTACACCTGCTTCAATCGATTCGATTTTGGCCAGAATGTTATTGAGGTAGTTCAGGCTCTTGATTCGTGGATCGAGGCACTCCACGGGGAGGCGTGGCCTTTTGGCGACGATGACTGACATGCCATCGGTGTACATCGATTCCGGGTAGAGCGTGATGGTGGCCGCAATGCAGATGGCTTGGGCATTGCCACAATGGAAGGGGTTGAGTCCAAGCGTTCCAACTCCTCGCGTGTACACCAAACGCACATA
>JAKVBT010000069.1 GCA_022446905.1 Phycisphaerales bacterium | reverse complement strand
ATCATTATCATCATCATCATCATCATGTGCTCCAAAACTTCGTAATTCTGATACCTTTTTTTTACATGCTCCAAAAAGCAAAAATGTATATTTTTTGGGGGCTCGAGCGTTGCACCCTGCGTTTTGGTGACCGCAAACGGGCCATCGGCTAGTTATGCGAGTTTGTGTGGAATAATCTGGTCGCGCTCCAGGCTCGGAGTGGCCACGGTGGTGTGAAGAAGCTGCGGACGAGAAACCTAGATTTCTCTTGCAACAAAGAAGAGAACCGTTGGTATAGCTGGATGAGGGACAAGCGCCGCACAGGTAAGGAAAAGGCAGATATGGCAGATTTAAATGCGCTGGTGAATTATTCTGTGGCCCACAGGAAGCAAGCGCGCCGAGCCTGTGAGATTGATGGACGCATGCTGGTACCAGGAGTCACGGTCACATCGGCGGACGCCGACGATAGTGTTTACCTAGCTTCCGAGGGCCATGTGTTTACCCAGCTTCCGAGGGCCTGTCCTTACGAAGCACCCCTGGCGTCTGCGGCAGAAGACGTTGGGGTGTGCGCAGGAGCCATGATCACTTCAGCGGACATCGAAGACGGGCCACAGGGCACTACGCTGAGGGCTTGTCGCGACGAAGCATATCCGAGGGCTGCAGCAGGAGACGTTCAGGCGTGCGAAGGAGCCAGTGCCACGCCAGCGGACACCGAAGGGGCAACTGCAAATCATCCCTTTACGCCTTCTGACAAAGGGGCCAGATTCCTCGGGTCTCCGTCACAGGATTCAACGGTGACGCCTGCCGATCAGGTTCGGCTCCCCATTTCATTGGCCAGCTCGCGTCGGGTGTCTTGTGTACAGAGTGTTATGTGTCAGGGGGTCGCTCACCATCAAGCACTGGATTTAGCTGGCGTTTCCCATCCCCTGAGCGAAGATAGGGCTTCGCAGGAGATGGACCTCAAGAACCATCCCGAATGTGCGGCACGGGTGGGACCGCTTTACGAGGAGATCAAGAAACTTCGTATCGATCGGAAAGATGAGACGTACTTGCCGAAACAGAATGAGGAGTATGGCTTATGGATGAGGCTGTACAGAGTGGATAGCCACAAATTTCCAATGAAGGTCTCCCATCTGCGTCTCTTTGCATGTGCTCCAGACATGCTGCGCAGGACTGGTGCCAAGTGGTTTGGCAGCGTGGTCGGGGTGCCTGGCCAGGGATGGTGTTGGACATTTGCAGACCTCCGTGTGCTCAGCGAATCGTTTGAAACCAAGGACACAGCACTGGCTGACTTGACTCGAATCAGGCGACACTTGTACTCGGCTACACAAAAGAACCCGCAGCCCGACCTCGTGCGCTTGCGACGTTTGTTATGGGTATCTGAGCAGTGGCGTACGTTGGTACCGCTCATCGAGCCTCCTTCAAACATTGCTTTCGCCGCGGAGAAACTTGCCAAATACGTACGCGCACACATGGATGCGCCTCTGGAAGCAAAGACGCCCCTCCTTGGCTTCCCAAACTTGGGCAACACTTGCTATATCAACGTGGTACTTCATTGTCTCCTCAACTGTGAGCCTTGGATGCAGGACGTGACAGGTGTGCAAATTCATGGCGTCAGCCCCTTGGGCGACAGATTCCGGACGCTTAGCGACGTGTACTTGTGTGCAGATCTTCGCCCAGATTATATCGTGCCCTTAGCACAACTTGTGCGCCAGATCTTTGTGCAATGTCCAGGCTTCCAGGGCGGTCGTCAAGAGGACGCCGAGGAATGTTTGAGTCAACTTTTGAAGAGCATCGACGGCTCCTACGCGGCGCGTGACCATCCTCTTCCTTCGTCGCGCGTGTTCGGTGCCCCAGCCGAGGCAGGCGAGGCGAACATTATCAGGTGTCCTGTGTCTGCGGAAGTTCGGGCTGGTGCCTTATCGAATCCGATTGATATGTGTGATACCTTGGAAAAGAGTTTCAGAGGCGGCCTGGTGTTGCAGAGTGCGCCGCCAGCGCTTT
>JAKVBT010000068.1 GCA_022446905.1 Phycisphaerales bacterium | reverse complement strand
CAAGCCACCTTCAATATATGCATCGGCTTGCGGCCTCTCAGGAATACTTTCCTGGGTACTTTTTTCAAGTCGGCGAGCTCTGCAGAATTAGGACACCATGGCATGCGTAGACGCTTATCGCACAAAGCGACGGATAACTGCTTGCGGCGACTGGAACCCAACACGTCGTAGACAACATAGACACAACCATCATCGTCAACGTCGACAACGACAACGGTGACTGCAGCCCAATAATCATCGGACCGTAACATTTCCAACCGTCAGCCAACCTGATAGTTCACATCCCACCTACATTGCTCCCGCGGCATGTGACACGACACGCCCTCGACGATAGCCTACCGATCAAGATAGCCATACCGTCCAGTGTTGGAGAGGCATTTGAGCAGACATCCGGATTACACTATTCACACGCACGTCGAAAAAAGGTGAACACTTCGCACTGCAAATGTGCAGAACAATCGAGTTGAGACAAGCCGGCCCTCGGATGAATTAGTGCACGAATTAATTAAGTGCGCCCATGTTTCCTTTTGGTTGAAGTCCGTCTGCACGAAAACTGCGTCGTGGCATGCTTCCTCTGCACGGGCCGCGCCCCGCGCTCCTCGAGGCTCACTGCTGGCTTGTGCTTGACCACTGGTGGCATGTGCTTGACCTTGGCCTTGGCCGCCGCGCGTTCGAAGTGGTCTTTGAGCTCGGGCACCCACCGGGAGATGCGATCCATGACGGCGTCATACACAGCGGGATGCTCCTCTCGCCAAGCGTAATATCTTTTAAGTAAGCTCAATAAGACCCCATAGAGCCATCGCTTTTTAACCGACTCAAACGTCTTCAAGCGCGTCTCGCTGCAAAGCAAGCAACTGGTATGTGGACGGGGTATCACTTTTCCTCCAGGCACACTAGGGCTGAAGATACATTCCACGTGCACCCCATCGATCTCACAGCCTCGACACAGCCCTGTCTTGATCTTATCATTGGCCACTGCGCGTTCGAAGTAGTCTTTGAGCTCGGGCACCCACCGGATGATGCGATCCATGGCGGCGTCATACACTGCGGGATGCTCCTCTCGCCAAGCGTAATATGTTTTGAGTGAACGAAATATGCTCCCACAGCGGGCTGCTTTCGTCATACACTGCGGGACGGTTTCGTCATACACATACGTCTTCAAGCGCGTCTCGCTACAAAGCAAGCAATTTGTATTTGGTAGCACACTCGCTTTTCCACCAGGCACGCGGGTGCTGAAGCTACATTCCACATACACCCCATCGATCTCACAGCCTCGACACGATCCGCCCTTTCCTTGACTCGAATAATTCACCAACGCATTCAACTCTTTCATCTCCGCCTTTTCCTTCATTGTGCGGCGCTTGTCCATCATCCAGCTGTACCAACGTTTCTCTTCTTTGTTGAAAGAGCGATCTGGGTTTCTCATCCGCAGCTTCTTCAAAAGACCATTACCACTCCGAGCCCCGATCACGGCCAGATTATTCCGCACATACTCGCGTAACCGGCCGATGGACGCTTGGCATCGCTTGCGATTCTTGTACGCTTTGCATTGCTTGCGCTTCTCCATGGTCTTCATCTTCTTCACGACTGGTACTGACGATGGCCGTGACAGTGGTGGCGCTGGAAGTGCGGGACAGGAGTGCCGTGACACCCAAACGCGGCGTTGCTTAAGACGGATGTGGGGTTGAAAGGTCACGGTGAATTGAAAGCATGCGCGTTTTTAAACATACATACCCGGACGTGACGAGAAAATACACAGCGCTGGCGCCATATGGGGTCATCTGATCAATGATGATGATGATGATGGCGATGGTGAGGGTGATGGTGTTGGTGATGATGATGATGATGATGATGATGATGATGATGATGATGGTGATGGTGATGGTGATGGTGATGGTGATGGTGATGGTGATGATGATGATGATGATGATGATGATGATGATGATGATGATGATGATGATGATGATGATGATGATGATGATGATG
>JAKVBT010000067.1 GCA_022446905.1 Phycisphaerales bacterium | reverse complement strand
AGAGAGAAAGAGAGAGGGAGAGAGAGAGAGAGAGAGAGTAGACACAATGGCGGTCTTGGCGTCCTGGTTGCACAAGAAAGTTTGCACCGATGGTCTTGGGTTAGCCTAGACACACTCGCCAGTATCCCATGCAACTATAAGTATTTACCTTACTCCCGTGGTTGACAGAGACTGGCGCCTACATCGACCAGAGAGGCGCCTACACGAAGCCGCAGCCCAGATAGCCCCATATAGTCCCACATGGCCCCATATGACCCCATATGGCTCCATATGGCCCCGGTGATCACTTTTTCCAAAGCATTTTACACCTGCCGGCGATCGAGGTGTCCTGCAGTCAAACCCACACCCTAGACTGACAGGTGGTATGCAAAAACATGGCCCGCGGTCTGATTTATGGCCAGACTGGCTGGGGCAGATCCGCAGGGTAAAACCATCGTGCATCACATCACGCAGTCATACCCGCACCCTAGAGTGACTGATGACACGCATTAGGAACACACACGGAATCTCAAGACTGGCATTAGGGACAAGCCCGCAGCACAGTTGCCGCCCGAGTTCCAGCTTGTGAATGAACGCAAGTTGCCACAATTCCCACTCGAACCTGAGTTCCAGCCGGTGGATGAGCGCAAGTCGCCACGCGATGCGTGATGGAGCAGGCGTGGGGTATTCATCGCGTCAAGATACAATGACCGGCCCACTTGAACAAACTATGCTTTATGCTTGGTAACTGGTATGTGCACGTGTATCTGTGGACATTTCCGAGACTAGCATCTCATGCGCCACCGAGACGGATGCGTTGTGACCGCTGCGCTGCGGACAGCTCCGTCATGTCATCCAATTTACGCTTCCGCGCAACGGGCGTTGTTTCCCTGGGATACGTTAACTCCACACCCGGCTTCCTCCCAACGCAGGCTTCGAAATACGTCATGAAGTCGTCTTTGGATTCCTGCTTGATGACATTGTGTGTCGAGACTAGAAGCTTGAGGGAAGCATCGCGGCATCGGGCGAGCACAAAGAAGACCTCATCATCTTTGGCTGAGGCCAACCATTGCACACTCGTAAACAACCCGGAGGCCATGATGGTGTACTCCGGACCATCAGAATCCAAATAGCACCGCACGCGCCTGGTCGCACGCAAACCAATGTTTGCGTCTGGAGCTGCAGTCTCCTCATCCGATTCTGCTGCGCAGATCTTTACTAGCAGTCGTACAGCGCCTACCGGTGAGCCCTTCACTGTCATCATCTGAAGCTCTTCATCGTAACCGATCTCTGCAGCAGCGGCCATGGGACACGCATTGCTTTCCGCAAACTGCGGCAGGGGCTTAGGACTCCAAGTGCCCACAACCCCTTGCTCCGTCCAAGTGGGAGTTAACATTCGAACGACAAGGCTGTTCACGTCCTTGTAGCCTTGCTTCTGAAAGGAGAGTAAGATCGTCCAAGGAATGGCTTTCATTTGCCGAATGAACTTCTGGACAGGCTTGGAGGTCAAAGCCACCATCTCGTCATGGGCGGAAATGCCTGTAAGGTCTGGGGGGCCAGGATCAAGCATCAACTTGGAAGAAACAATGACATCATGGAAGACGATCGCCTGTGCAGTGCCTCCCTCCTCGGCTAACTGCAGCTCCAGGAACCAACGCATCTCTATACCCGCTTCTGGATGCTCACTGCACGCGTCTGTGGAGATCTGGCACTTACACTCTTTACAACATGCCATAACGACTTTCTCGTCCGACAGGATCGAACTGACGCCCGTGATGGCAACATTGTGGACCTCGTACAAGCCTCCGCTCAGATCACGTGACAGGTGTGGCACGATACACCCGATCAGGGGGCCGAGCGAGGTTTGGTGTGCCGGCACGCTGTCCCAATCCGTCTTTCCCACGGGTTCCTGTGTCAAAGATTTTGTTGGCTTCAAAGACAAATCCGTAGAATCCTTCAACGCTTGTTCGATTTCAGGTAAGGCCCTGCAAATTTCGGTTGCCTCTAAGGCAGTCACCTCCCAGCCATGTATTCCCTTAAACTGCACCCGGACCATGTTCATCTGC
>JAKVBT010000066.1 GCA_022446905.1 Phycisphaerales bacterium | reverse complement strand
GAATGAACTCAGCCTTTCAGCATCCATAATGTATGTTGGCCCAAGCTCTTTGCTTGGTACGTTTGTGTTTTGATGTTCGCCTCGGGCCGCGGGCTTGTCCCTGACGCCAGGTATATATTCGTTATGTTGTATATGTCTACATCAGGGCCCATGGATGCCGTGGGCACGGGTCGTCCAGGTCTCCTTCATCTGGTTCGCGCATTCCTTCTAACTATCGTACACTTAGGCACGTTCAGAAAACAAGCGCGGCTGCAAGAGTACTAATTGACACTAACAAAAAATGGCTCGCGAGAAAGCCAACAACAAAGCGGGCGCCTCACGAAAAAAACAACCAACAAATGGCTCACGAAAAAGCCGACCAACAGATGACTCCAGAGACAGTTAACAAACTAATGGCTCACGAGAAAGCCATTAGCGCCGATCAGCTTTGGCTGGGATATCGGTGTGCGTCCAGCGTAACAGTGACATTGGAATCCGTTTATCTGCTGCTTGGTGTTTGTTTGTGGTGTGTGGTTGCGTGGTCGAGGGCTTGTCCCAACGCCGACAAATATTGGAGCCTGAAGCAGTTCCCGCACTGTCAGCTGTATCGGTCCAATTGGCGTCAGATGACACAAAGGCCTATATGTATATATATATATATATATATATATATATATATATATATATATATATATGTTTATATATATATATATATATATATATATATATATATATATATATATTAGAGTGCTCCTGTGTATATACGTGCACAGAGGGACGTGGATCTGATGGTGAAGTGGACTTGATCGTGCAGTGGATTGGATGCAAAAGTTGAAAGTGTGGCAAAGTTAGTACTATCCGAGGGTGGAGTTGTACTAAACTGGTCCAGCCATAAGTACTAGCCAGTCAGGCGGCCGGCCAGCTGGGGTCGTGGATCTGATGGTGAAGTGGACTTGATAGCGCAGTGGATTGGATGTAAAATTTGAAAGTGTGGCAAAGTTAGTACTATCCGAAGGTGGAACTGTACTAAACCAGTCCAGCCATAAGTACCAGCCAGTCAGGCGGCCGGCCAGCCAGTCACTCCAGCCAACGGCACAAGTCAGTTGTACATGTTATTTTAAAAATTATAAAAGGCACGTCGGCGACACCTTTGTTGAGTTTACCGATTGCGATTCAACTCAGTACCCAGCACACATTCCATCTCCCCGACCGAGTCTGTCACCAGAGCCCAGCTCAAGCCCCCCTCTCCATCACCCGACCGAGTCCATCCCCATCGCCTGGCACATCGTCCTCGGCATCGCTTAGTATTGCCTTACTCAAAGCAGCGGTTCTCAGGCGCCTGACCCGGTAGTTCCTGTGAGAGGCGTGTGCAACGTGGTTGTGCACACGTGTGAGATGCGCTCTCCACACTCACTTAGCGAGCTGTGCGGCCCACCTACTTGTAGACTGGGGAATCGTCCGTTGCTCGAGGATATTACTTGCATCAACGAGGCGGTTGCTTGTATCTCGCTATTGCCCAGTCCCAGTCCGTCTTCCACGCCACCACTCCACCGAGCCCTTCATTGAGCCCATCACCAGCATTCATGCATTGATGTTCGTAGGTGGCACTTGCAGTTTGACAAGAATGGCATCCTCGCACAGGTTGATATAATAGCCTATATATAGCCAGCCCAGTGAGCCCAGGCAGCATGTCAGCAAGCTAAGCCCAGCCAGTGGCAGCCAGAGGGCCCCAGCGCCTCGATTTTGCCAACGACTCGACATTCCCACCGATTCGACGTTCCCGGCGACTCGACTTTCCTAACGACTCGACGTTCTCAATGACTTGACTTGCGGGATCGCTTTGCGTGTCCGGCCGATGAAATATGGTCATCAATCGTGGGGTAGCTGCCAGGGACATTTCAAATCGCGCCGAGGCCCCCGACGGAAATATTTGTATACATAGTATATATATATATATATATATATATATATATATATATATATATATATATATAATATATATATATATATATATATATATATATATATATATATATATATATATATATATATATATATATATATATATAT
>JAKVBT010000065.1 GCA_022446905.1 Phycisphaerales bacterium | reverse complement strand
CGTAGAGTCCTGCAACTTGACCTTGCCCGGCGTGGAGTAATTAGGCGTTCCTTTTTTACCAAATAATATTATATGTTTATTACCGGGTGATTAATTCCTCCGCCCATTTTTAATGGGACAACTAATTACTCCACGTGAGCTAATTACTCCACTGGCGCTCCAAGCCCAAACCTCGGAATGACACGACACTTTCGTAGCAGGCGAGTGCAACTTCTCATCTTCACATATTGACAACCCAGAGGCGACATAATGCCCGATATTTTTTGGGGGCCCTTGGCCCTGTCGGGCGCCTCCTGCATTTGCTCCTCCGAATTTGCTTCTCCAACTCGAATCTCGGACCTAGACTTGAGCGTTTGTTTGATAGTCTTCCTCGCCTTCTGGGAGTCTGGCGCGCACCAGTGCACTCCAGTATTCTGGTGTGGTTGCACTGAATACCTCACTGGGCGCGCGGCGCTTCGCGCCGCGCGCAGAGTTCGGTATGCATCCTGGTAGGGAGGCAGAAGGAAGAAAGCAGAAGGGATGGAATAAATCCTGGTAGGGAGGCAGAAGGAAAGAAGAAGGAATAAAGAACAAGGAGGAAAGAAGGTTGCACTGAATACCTCACTGGGCGCGCGGCGCTTCGCGCCGCGCGCACAGTTCGGTATGCATCCTGGTAGGGAGGCAGAAGGAAGAAAGGAGAAGGGACGGAATAAATCCTGGTAGGGAGGCAGAAGAAGAAGAAATAAAGAACAAGGAGGAAAGAAGGTTGCACAGAATACCTCACTGGGCGCGCGGCGCTTCGCGCCGCGCGCCCAGTTCGGTATGCATCCTGGTAGGGAGGCAGGAGGAAGAAAGAAGAAGGGATGGAATAAAGAACAAGGAGGAAGGTGGCATCGCGCACGGCGGCGCTTCCATCGTCGCCTTCCATGACACGAAGAAATTGGATGGCGATGAGTGGGTCGATTTGGTCGAGGATGGGAAGTTGACTGACGCGATCTGCCGCTTGGGCCCCGTGCGCCACGATGGGCCGTGGCATGTGATTTGCGATGGCGAGTCTTTCTTGCACACGCCTGAGAGCCGCAAAGCTCTAACCGACTGCAAGGTAAAGCTTTGGACTGTGCCACCTCGCTCGCCCGACCTGAACCCCGTGGAGAACTTCTGGAGCTGGTTGCGGGCTGAGCTGCACGAACGCGACTTTGCCGATTTGGCCGCGAAGCGGCCCGTGCTTTGCAAGACCGAGTATAAGTCCAGAATCAGAAGCATCATTCAGTCTCCCAAGGCCCGCCGCGTAGCCAGGTCGATCGTGAAGGGGTTTAAGAAGGTCTGCCGTGAGGTCAGCAAAAGGAAGGGCGCGGCTTCATCGCGATGATCCCGTCTCACCGCGCGGCGGCCTGAGGCGAAAGAGGAAAAAACAACCAGGATTGAACTAGCCCAGTAGCCAAGATATGTTTACAATAGTGGCGCCACACGGCGACGCAAACGCAGACGCAAACGAAACACACGCACACACGGAAACGCAAACGCCAACGCAAGCACGAACGCAACCGGAAACGCAAACAACACACCCCCACACGCCCAAACGCGAACACAAACACAAACGCAAACACAGACGCAAACGCAAACGCAACTCCACGCACACGCAAACACGAACGCAAACACAAACACCCGCAAACCCGCCCAAAGAACCGCGGAGCAACAGAGAAAGACTTTAGGCTGGGGACGTTGCCTCGTTTTCCTCACACCGCCGCTACGAAAGTTCGTGCCATCTGGGCCCATGGTGGTTTCGGAGGGCTGGCCTGGCACCAGGAGGAAAGAAGTGACGAAACGATAGGGTGGACGCAGACGCCCAGCAACCGCCAAGGGCAATCACTACCAACGCGCACGCAGGGTGCGGGGGTAGCAGGTGCAAGTGAGTGGTGGAGGCAACATGTGAGGAGTTAAAACCGCGGGGGGCCGCAGCGAGCGGGCGCACCTGAGCGAGGGAAAGCGAAACCCAAAAAAAAAAACGAACAGTTAGTCGGGGGGGGAGGCGGCCGTTGAGCGCCCCCTTCCCCCGTAGAGTCCTGCAACTTGACCTTGCCCGGCGTGGAGTAATTAGGCGTTCCTTTTTTACCAAATAATATTATATGTT
>JAKVBT010000064.1 GCA_022446905.1 Phycisphaerales bacterium | reverse complement strand
AACTTCATCAACTTCATAAACTCGCGCATCGTCTTCTGCTGCCTCACTCCTTCACTCAAGCAGTCTCTCGCAAACTTTACATTCTCAAGGAACGCGTCGTCAGGATCACCACGAAGCTTCTGTCGAAGGCATTCCTGCATGCTCTCTAACAACGCTAGCGCCCACGGAGGAGGCGCATCGAGAGGATCCTTAGATTCCCGCAAGCGCGGCTCGTCCCCGTCCACATCTTTCATCGCGTCATCCACGGCACAAAGGATTTCCGAGGCTGTGATCGACCCCCGTTGCTCGGCGGTGCACCAGGCCAAAGATTCAATGAACACATCGTCCCAGAGGGAACCACCTTGATCGAACATCAGCTGGCGCATGTTCTTCGAGGTCTTCAGTCCGTCAAGCGCGAGGTTTTTCACAAACTCAACGGTGTTACGTTTGTCCGTATGGAGCATCTCTCGAAGACATTCTTTCATACTGAGGTAGATCGAAGGTCCCCGAGTGGTCCCTGGGTGGTCCCTAAGACAACCCGGGCCCACCTCCATCTTTTCATCGCAAAAACCCAGGTCCCTAGAACAACCCAGCTCGATGGGAAGATCTTTGGCGACGTCACACAATTCGGACAACAACGTGTCCAACTGTGAGGGGGTAGGTAAATCTCCCCCATGGAATGTTCGCCACCAACGACCCAAGTGCTGCTGGATTTTCTCGAGCAAACGCATCCAAGCTGTCCTGAATCCAACATCCTCTTGAATCTTGGCTGGTTGGAATTCTGGGATCCATTTCAAAAAGGTTTTCATGGCCGGGCTGATGCGCCGGTATGCGGTCATCATTGGGCTGTATCGGGTATCCTCCCAATCAATGAGATACACGCGCTTCCGTTCCATACCAAGGTTATAGGCATGCCAATCTCCCAGTCTGAACGCATGCGGAAACCCGGCATAGACACACATTTGTTTCAGGGTTTCAATCAACACGTCCAGCATAACAGCAAACGAGTTTTTGGTCAGCGGCGCACGCATCATCTCATCAAAGAAGGTCTGCACGGTTGAAGAAACCGCTTGCACCACTAAAGCGCTGCAACGGGATGGCCCAATTTCTACCTCAAAACACCCGTAGACCGCGGGGATGAGGCCCTTCAGCGAGGGCGCCAAAGCCAGCTCATCGCTGTTCGGATGCCAGTCGACGGTGGGCAGCGTTTGTAGCTTAACGGCCAAACGTACGCCTGAACCCTCGGTGCACAAAACGTCTCGGTTCTGTCCGGAGTCTACCCACACTAAGGGCACGGTCTCATTAAAACCACTGGACCAAAAGAGCGTCACCTCCAAGGGCGTCGAGAGCCCTGTCCGCGGCAATGTACGGCTAGACGTGCTACATGGAAGCTGCACGATCCGTATTTTACACAAGCTCGATACACAGGTTTGGCGCGCCATCTTTGCTCGTGCACTGGCCGCTCTCGAGAAATGACCCCCAGATAACCCCAGACGGCCCCAGATAGCCCCAGATAGCCCCAGATGGTTCTATATAACCCCAAATGGCCCCAGATGGCCCCAGATGAATGGCCCCATATGGTCCCATATGGTCCCAGATGGCCCCAGATGGCCCGATATATGACCGCATATGATCCTATTCGAATACCACACACCATTGTGAACAACTGACTGACTGACTCACTGACTGAACTGAGGGTTTGTACAGCAAATCGCTACTAAGGAGTAGATTCGAATGCCACACACCATCGTCAACAACTGCCTGACTGACTGACAGACTGAACTGAGGGTTTGTACGGCAAATCACTCCCAAGGGCCCCAGATAGCCCGAGATGGCACGATATGGCTGCATATGGTCCAAGTCGAATGCCACACACCATCGTTAACAACTGACCGACTAACTAGCTGACTGAACTGAGGGTTCCTGACGCGTCACCTATGCAGCAAATCGCTGTCCCGGGGGGGTAGGCTAACACCCTAGTGATGTACCCCCTCGGGGATACCCAAGTCATACCTGATGACGTCGCTAGACATCCTCGAGCTCTAAGGCAAGCGGCGTGGCTGTGTGTCAATCTCGGTGTGCGCACGGGTGTGCGCGTGCGTGTGTGTGCAGCCGAATGTGAGCCTCCTGTACCCTG
>JAKVBT010000063.1 GCA_022446905.1 Phycisphaerales bacterium | reverse complement strand
CGAATCCGATAAGGCGCTGACCTGCGCTTATAGCAAGCGTCGCAAGTGCACTGGGTCAGTCAGCGGCTCGACTTGTGTGACCGGGTACAAGTGTCGCCTGATTCTAGTCAGGTCGTCCAGTGCTTTGTCCTTGGTGTCAAACGGCTCGTTGTGTGCAGTACTATCGAGACCCGAGGCTTGCATCAAATTATGCCGCACCATCACAATGCGATTAAGTGGCGGGCTACAGGGGCCTCCTGTTGTCAGAGCACTCCTTTCCTATGTTAGAGACGGTTGTACAAATGGGCTTTATATTCTTGCTTTATCATGGCAAGGCAATAGTCGTAAATACCGGCACTCAGAAGCCAATGAGAATGGATGCGGGATCGCATATCATGAATCCGAGGGCTTGTCCCAAACGATTCCTGTGTACAATTGAAGTGTGAAGATTTCATTTGACAGTACAGGCACCTCGTGGTAAGCCCCGTGAAATAAGATAAGTCTTATCAGTTTACTGTTGCTTTAAATGTTATTTCAGCTCAAGCAAGCAACGATCTTGTGAGCGACGAGCTGGCAGTGTCTTGGCTGACCGAGTGTCACGCCAGCTTTTTCGAATTCTTTCCATCTCCTATCCAGCATCCGTCAGCCATGAGCAACCTGGTTGGCCACCTGTGGCACCGTTACCGCGACCACATGAATGCGATGTGGTGGGGCTGCATCTCTACTGGGCAGATCGTGGACTGGTTCTGGGAGGGCAACCCTCACTGGTCCCAACACATGGACGCAGACGATTGGGTATATTGGGTCCACGACACCATTTGGAGGTGGTTTTACACGGGTGCACGACTCGAAGTACCACACGTTGCGCTGGGTCCGCTCCCTACCACTCACTTTTCCACACATGACACAACTTTGAGTCCGTTGGACGTCTTCCTGATAGCGGCGAACTCCGTTCGGATGCCAGCAGCGTTTTGGAAACGTTACTGCTATGCAGGTTCATGTTGGTGGGGCTACGTCTCCAACACTGGGCAGGTCGTGGACTGGTTCTGGGAAGGCAGGGTGGATCGCAACAGCCGCCACTGGTGCCAATACAAGGATACAGACAATATGGTATATTGGTTCCATGACACTACTGGGAGGTGGTTTTACACGGGTGTACAGCTGGAGGTAGCACAAGTTGCGTTGGGGTCGTCCCCCGCCACTCCCATGACGACTGACTTTACCACACCTGACACAACGTCGCTTCGACAGGACGGCTGCCTGATAGCGGTGCACTCCGTCCCGATGCCACCAGCGTTGTGGCAACGCTACTGCTATGCAGATTCATGGTGGTGGGGTCACGTCTCCAACATTGGGCAGGTCGTGGACTGGTTCTGGGAAGACAAGGTGGATCGCAACAGTCGCCACTGGTCCCAACACAAGGACGCAGACGATATGGTATATTGGTTCCACGACACCACTGGGAGGTGGTTTTACACGGGCGTACAGCTGGAGGTACCACAAGTTGCGCTGAGGTCGCTTCCTGCCATTCCCCCCACGCTCATTAGCGCTACCGCACTCGCGTCACGGACCTCTGGCAGTGGTGCCGTTGATCTCAGTGACGGTAGGTATGGTGACGCGTGCCAGCGGACTCTGAGGTGGCTGGTGCGCAGTTGGCGCTTGCAGGTGTGCCGCGTAAAGCACGGTCGCGGGGACCAGAGTTTGCGATCGGTAGTACGTTTGTGGCGTCGTGCCATATTGAATCCATTGGTATTGCGCGTTGTCTTTCATCGTTGGCGCAATCAGGTATCCGCGTGTGCGCTCTGTCTCGACCACCTTCGAGACCAGGAGGACATCTTTGAGACCGAATGCAAGCATCGTTTTCATTCGGCATGCTGGCGCCGCTATTTGGATTCACGTTCCTCTGAGCCTTCGAACTGTCCTGTCTGTCGTCAGAGCTATCTTGGCACAAAGCTCAGGCGGGTACAAGCATCCCTGTTAATACAGCTTTGACACATTATGGTGACACGCGCGAGAAGCGCGCCCAACTGCACTTGCGAGTGAGGTGCAAGGGATTCCCGTCAAACCCGGACCACTCGTGGCGGCCTTTCTTCGTTGCGCCTGTGTTTGAATTGACGTGCATTATAACGTTTCTGCTTTTTGTTGCAAACTGAACATGTTTGATAACCCGACCAAAGGATCAAACGATCGAATGACCAACGTC
>JAKVBT010000062.1 GCA_022446905.1 Phycisphaerales bacterium | reverse complement strand
GGCTGAGCAGTTCACGGACTTCCATTTCGACGAGTTCGAGAAGTTCCTCATCATCGACCATGTCGCACTTGTTCATGAACACAACAATCCGCGGCACGCCGACCTGACGAGCCAGCAGGATGTGCTCACGAGTCTGAGGCATAGGGCCGTCGGCTGCGTTCACAACCAGGATCGCGCCGTCCATCTGCGCCGCACCGGTGATCATGTTTTTCACATAGTCCGCGTGGCCTGGGCAGTCGACGTGTGCGTAGTGACGTGCGTCTGTTTCATACTCAACGTGTGCAGTCGAGATGGTGATGCCGCGTGCTTTTTCTTCTGGCGCGCCGTCGATTTCGTCATACGCTTTGAAGTCACCGAATTGCTTGGTGATCGCTGCGGTCAGAGTGGTTTTACCGTGGTCAACGTGGCCGATGGTGCCGATGTTGCAGTGCGGTTTGGAACGTTCAAACTTTTCCTTTGCCATTTTATGGCTCCTCTTTTTTGGGGTGCCGGGCGAAGTCCCGGCCTACGGTGGGTGGGTAGGGCGGACCAAAAAAGCCCGCCGCCCCGGTTATGCGTATTTCGCTTGGATCTCTTCAGAGATGTTGTTTGGCACTGGATCGTAGTGGTCAAACTGCATGGTGAACTGCGCGCGGCCCGAAGACATGGAACGCAGTGTGTTGATGTAACCAAACATGTTTGCCAGTGGAACGAATGCGTCAATCGCAACAGCGTTGCCGCGTGGTTCCTGACCAGACACCTGACCACGACGGGACGTCAGGTCACCGATGATGCCGCCGGTATACTCTTCAGGAGTGATAACCTCGACCTTCATCATTGGTTCCAGCAGTTTCGCACCAGCAAGACGCATGCCTTCACGCATACACATACGGGATGCGATCTCAAACGCCAGAACGCTGGAGTCAACGTCGTGGAACTTACCGTCGATCAGAGCAACTTTGAAGTCGATCACTGGGAAGCCAGCCAGAGGGCCGCTGTCCATGACAGACTGGATGCCTTTTTCAACACCTGGGATGTATTCCTTAGGAACCGCGCCACCAACGATACGGGATTCAAAGGAGTAACCTTCGCCTGGCTCGGTTGGGGTGATGATGAGTTTAACTTCACCATACTGACCGGAACCACCAGACTGTTTCTTGTGGGTGTATGTGTGCTCGACTTCGTGGCCGATGGTCTCACGATACGCAACCTGTGGCGCACCAATGTTCGCTTCGACTTTGAATTCGCGCTTCAGACGGTCCACAAGGATGTCGAGGTGCAGTTCGCCCATGCCCTTCATGATGGTCTGACCAGATTCCAGGTCAGTTTCAACGCGGAAGGATGGATCTTCGGCTGCCAGACGCTGCAGACCCTGAGACATTTTCTCTTGGTCAGCTTTGGTCTTAGGCTCAACCGCGATCTCGATCACCGGATCTGGGAAGGTCATGGTTTCCAGAACCACAGGATCGTTCACAGCGCAGAGCGTGTCACCGGTTGTGGTGTCTTTCAGACCTGCCAGCGCGATGATGTCACCAGCGAATGCTTCGGTGATTTCTTCACGGTTGTTGGAGTGCATCATCATCATACGACCGATGCGCTCTTTACGGCCTTTGGTGGAGTTCAGCAGGGTGTCGCCCTTCTCAAGCGTACCAGAGTAGATACGTGTGAAGGTCAGGGAGCCAACGAATGGGTCGTTCATGATTTTGAACGCCAGACCAGAGAACGCCATCTCGTCGTCCGCGCGGCGGGCGATGTCACGGGTTTCAGTTTCGTCGCCTGGTTTGAAGCCCATGTAATCAACAACGTCCAGTGGGGACGGCAGATAGTCGATCACAGCGTTGAGCAGAGGCTGAACACCTTTGTTTTTGAACGCAGAGCCGCCCAGAACCGGAACGAAGTCCAGCGCCAGAGTGCCCTTACGCAGAAGCTCGCGCAGCTTTTCAACGGATGGCTCTTCGCCTTCCAGATAAGCTTCCATCGCCTCTTCGTCCTGCTCAACGGCAGTTTCGATCATCTTTTCGCGCCACTCATTCGCCATGTCCTGAAGCTCAGGGCGGATGTCGCGCTTGTCCCAAGATGCGCCAAGGTCTTCGCCCTCATAGACCCATTCTTGCATGGTCACGAGGTCAACAAGGCCTTCCAGCTCGGTCTCTGCGCCAATTGGAATACCAACTGGAACAGCACGCGCGCCGGTGCGGTCTTCGATCATGTTAACGCAGTTAAAGAAGTCCGCGCCAATCTTGTCC
>JAKVBT010000061.1 GCA_022446905.1 Phycisphaerales bacterium | reverse complement strand
CCGCGGCTCGCCGTCTCTCTCTCTCTCTCTCTCTCTCTCTCTCTCTCTCTCTCTCTCGCTCTCTCTCTCTCTCTCTCTCTCTCGCTCTCTCTTTCTTTCTCCCTCTCTCTCTCTCGCAATGGTGCTTGCCGTTTTTTGGTCGCAAGCACGTCAGGCTGGTGAGAGAGGGTTTGAATTTACCAACGGGTGCTCATCACTGGTCCCTCTCTTTTTCTCTCTCTCTCTCTCTCTCTCGTTTAATTTTTGAAGCATCTTCGAGATTTGATGCCAGTCCACGCAGCGGCCGACCCAGCCATGGCCGAGGGATCAGATGCTACTTCCCCTTGCCGGCGCCGGTCCGCCGCCGTAGTGTCGGCCGAGACGCCTCCTTGGCGAGCAGCCTCAGCCGTTTCTGTCTGTACTGGCCGCAGTCGCAGTGGTGCCGCACGGGCCACCGTTGCCGTGCCAGCCGAGACGCCTCCCTGGCGTGCGAAACGCACCTCTCGCTCTCGCTCGCCGTGGGGTCGCCGTAACACCGTGGCCTCAAACAAAAGGAGTGAGGACCGCCGCTGTCAGGGCACTGCCGTAACCGACCCCTCTTGCAGCAGTGGCACTGGGGCGACTCAGCAGCGTGACTTTGTTCTTGTATTTGAGGGATTCCGAATAGGGATGATTGCAGAGTGGGTCAACGTCATTACACTCACCAATCAGACAACGGTGCGCTCTGTCTATGAGATTATCTCTACTGCAGTGGCACAGGATGAATTTTTCTGCCTAGATATGTATCTGGAGGGCCAGCGTCAAGGGGCGGATGTCGCTGCTACCGTTCTCCATCCAGTTGATGATGCAGATCGCACTCTTGGACATATGGGGCTTACCACGTTCTCATCCTTCAGGGCTTTGAGGGTGGCACGTGAAGACACCATGGGTTCCCCTTGTGCAGCTGGTGTCCGCCGGCCAGCAGTGGAGAAGGTACGCATCGTCGTGCAACACCTTGACCTCTTCGATAAGCCTGCACGGTGGGATGTGACTCTTAGCAACAACAGGCCTCTGCAGTGTTTGGTTCAGACCATCACTGCCGCGGTTCCCGCGGGGATCTCATTCTTGCTTATGTGGTGTTATCGCTATATCGCATTGAATGAGCAGGCTTCTGCTTTCGAGTTGGGCATTGGCAATGAGTCCGTCCTCCAGACTGAGCGGGTGGATTTAGATAGCGATGGGAATCCCGTGGATCACGAGGTGGATGGGCAAATGGTATTGCACGGGCTAAAGGTATTTCCAGAGATTGCAGGTGCAGCCATCACTGGGTCCCTTGCGCCAGCACACGCAGAGGCAGCAGCCTCTGTATCAGCAAAGGACATTCCACCCACCCGGCTCTACTTTCCGCCACTTCGAGAGATGCCAGGGTGCTGCTTTGTTGGGGAGGGGGCTGAGAATGCTGAATCTTGCATCCCTTACTTGCCTACTCGGAAGACTTCTCTTAGCATTCCCCTCGATGTGCCGAACTTCATCAGCGGAGAGGGCATGGTCACTTCAGCTATCATGTCTACGTTGAACACTCCAATCGCCTTGCTCTGCCAGGACAGTCGGGGTTATGTCCCTAAAGGTACGTTCTTTCAGCTTTGGGGCCCAGTGGGGCCAGTTGATTCAGCTGGTCTTGAGCTGGTCGGCAGCCTGGGCGAAGATGGTTTGAAGTTTACCATCACGGTGGTTGATAAGCCAAAACACTGCACTTCACTGGTGATGGAAGGCCGCTCTTCACTTCACTGGTTGATAAGCCAAAATACCGTACCCTACTGCGTTGGTCGAGGGCTTGTCCCAACACCAAATCCAGAGCAGTGAGATGCTGCTGTGGGTAACATTCCCCTCGATGTGTCGAACATATCAGTGGAGAGGGTATGGTCACTTCAGCTATCATGTCTAGGTTGAACACTCCAATCGTCTTGCTCTGCCAGGACAGTCGGGGTTATGCCCCTAAAGGTACGTTCTTTCAGCTTTGGGGCCCAGTGGGGCCAGTCGATTCAGCTGGTCTTGGGCTGGTCGGTAGCCTGGGCGAAGATGGTTTGAAGTTTACCATCACGGTGGTTGATAAGCCAAAACACTGCACTTCATTGGTGATGGAGGGCCTCTTTTCACTTCACTGGTTGATAAGCCGAAATACCGCACCCTACTGCGTTGGTCGAGGGCTTGTCCCAACACCAAATCCAGAGCAGTGAGATGCTGCTGTGGGTAAAAAAACAAAGGGGGGGGG
>JAKVBT010000060.1 GCA_022446905.1 Phycisphaerales bacterium | reverse complement strand
GGACGGTGGCAGATTGGGCGATCTACGGAGTGGAGATTAGTCGGCCAGGGGCCCAAGCAGTGAAGGACTATCTCGATGCGCACCGGCCTCACATTCCTCGCTTACCATGAATTGCGCCGTCAGGAATCTGAGGGCCTGTCCCAATATGATTCCTTCGTACGGTCGAAGCGCAAAGTTTTCGCTTTTTGGCGTATACTAGGGAAACAGCCGTGACAGCGGCGTTGCTGGTGGCAACGGCGGTAGCGGTGGCGTAGTTTGCATTGCACGCCACTTTTACGTGCATATGTGTATAGTAGATGCAGTTTAATATGTACATGTGTATGAAACCACCAGTTTCATATGTACATGCGTATAAAACATCCAAGTGAAACCGGGCGTAGTTTGATGCGGTACGTATCCAGTTTAACGTATTGCAGTAACGCCCGTTCGTGGCATAGTTGGGCTCTGCTGCGGTGCGGCCCACCACTCGCCCCCCCTTCCCATACATAGGACTGGCGTGAACTGAGGGGTTGTCCCAATATCCGTCGCCGCCGCATGGGATTTTCCAGGGGGGGCCCAGTGCCAGGGGAATCGTCCAGCGGTGCATGACATTTATTATGATATGTATACGATAGGTGGGTTAAGTGCATGTCAGAATGCTCGTTTTGCGTGCCCAGTGAAGCAAATACGGACGTCCGGTTTCGCGCCTTTAAGTTTATCGGTTCCGAAGCGCACCATCGAACCATTTATATATATATATATATATATATATATGGCCCCAGATGATCACATATGGTCCCATTTGGCTCCATATGGTCCCATATGGTCCCATATAACCTCATCATCATCATCATCATCATCATCATCATCATCATCATCATCATCATCCTCATCATCATCATCATCATCATCATTAATCCCACCAAAACCTGGGCCACTTTGCTTGACAAAGATTTGCACTGGCGCGTTGCTTTGCAGGTGGACCTCTCTAACTCTGCATCACTGTTGAGTAACTCTTAGGCATTGGTGCGTGTCAGTTGAGGTGCCAGTGTTTCATCAGCCGAGGTATCGGATCGCTGCTGAAGTGTTTCTTCTTGGGCTCGCGAATGTTTGCGCCAACGCCTGCTCTAGAAACCCTTGGCGTATCTCATCAGATTGCAAAGCTAAAGCTCGGTCGAGCGATTCACACGGCGGTGGTACAAGGGCAAGGCCTGCCAGGCGTCTGTTTCCAGTGATGGGCCGCCGTTCTCCCGTTATTTGATGCCGCTGGAAAAGAATACAAGGCCTAAGGAAAAGAAGAACACAAAAGGGCTGGAGGGCCTCGCCGCCTCAAAAAAAGAAAGAAAACATGCTGCTGCTGCTGCTGTGAGCCGCGGCGGCCGCGGGGATGCTGCAGACCATGGAGGGCTGGAGGGCCTCGCCACCTCAAAATGAAAGAACACATGCTGCTGCTGCTGCTGATGCTGGGCGTTGCATCCAGGATTCAGGATCTCCCTTGGGTCCCTTTATGCTGCTGCAGCTGCGCTGCGCGCCATTATCACGGCAGGCCGAACGGAGGTCGGCGGCCATGAAGCATCACGAATTATTCAATGTAGGGCAACTGCAGCCTGGCGACGTTCTCGCGGTCTCCGCGCCATCGTCGCGCACGAGGAGGGAGTGGCGTTCTCGCGGTCTCCGCGCCATCGTCGCGCACGAGGACGGAGTGGCCCTCATTCCGTACGGTAGGGCCGTAGTCGTGCGCTGGCGCTGCGGCGGCTCTCAGTGAAAACCAACAACAAAACAGGTGGCTCACGAAAAAAGCCAGCAAACAAATGGCTCACGAAATCGCCAATAAACAACTGGCTCACGAGAAAGCCAACAAACAAATGGCTCACGAGAAAGCTGTCAGTGCCGATCAGCTTTGGCAAGATACAGACATGCAGTTCTTCTCCTGGACAGGCACAGTTGTGCTTCAATGTCTCCGCCGTGGTGTTACCAGTCTCATCAGTGATCGGACCTTTAACAGAGACAGTGAAGGACTGGAGGGTCTTGTTCTGCACCAACGCGTTCGCCATGGCAGATCAAAAGGTGAAAAAATGTTGACCGTCTGTTTTTGTATGGCTGTTTTGTTTGGGGTCCAAGAGAACTTCAAGAGAACCTCTGCGGCGGCAGAGGGTCGGGGGTCGACTACCGTAGACCCCTGAGAGACGCCAAAATGCTCGCGGTCCGGGAAGTGGGGGTTTGCGAAGACACTTTGGGCACAACAGTAGCTGGATACATATAGAAAGATTCATGTAGACATAC
>JAKVBT010000006.1:129436-227998 GCA_022446905.1 Phycisphaerales bacterium | reverse complement strand
TCGTGAACGTCAAGATGGACACCCAAGGCAGTTGGGAGCATCTGGGCAACGGCCAGATGATGTGGCGAATCCGCGTGTTGTCGCCGGGCGCTGCGCACATCAACTGTGGTTTTGAGCAATTACATCTGCCGCCATCGGCGGTGATGCGCATGTACGCACTCGACAGACGCAGCGCTATTCGACCAATCAATGCGCAGACTCCACTGGCCAATGGCCAGTATTGGTCGCCGGTGATTGAGGGCGACGAAATTATCATTGAGTTCACCGTTGATCAGGATGAACGCGCAGCACTCGTCCAAGGAGTCACCCTTTCAGCGATCAATGAGGGATACCGTGGGTTCCGTGGAAGTACCGACCCACCAAGCCATACGTCAGAATCCTGCAACATCGATGTGGAGTGCCCGCAGGGCGACAATTGGACCTGCGAAATTTCATCCGTCGGCGTGTATACGGTCAATGGCACTTGGACCTGCAGCGGCGCGATGATCAACAACACCGCGGAAGATCGCACCCCGTACTTCTTGACCGCAGACCACTGCGAAGTCAGGCCGAACAACGCATCAAGCGTGGTCGTGTATTGGAACTATGAAAACTCGACCTGCCGAACCCCCGGGAGTTCTGATAGTGGAGCAGCAGGCGATGGCACCCTCGACCAATACACCAGCGGCTCAACGCTGCTGAATAGCGAAGATTTCAATACGACCGACCATGCGCTGCTCCAACTCACGAGCACCCCCGATGCCTCTTGGAATGTGACCTATGCAGGCTGGTCTCGAAACCAATCACTCCCGTCGATTGGCGCTGGCATTCACCACCCAAACACCGCCGAAAAAAGAATCTCGATCCCCAGCCAGGTCACCAATGACCCGGATTACAGCGACACCTATTGGGAGGTTGTTTGGGCAGATGGAGTCACCCAACCAGGCTCTTCAGGATCTCCCCTCTTCAATGGGGAAGGACAGATCATCGGCCAACTGTGCTGCGGAAACTCATACTGCAATGCACAAACTGATCCCGACTGGTACGGCAAAACCTTGGACTACTCCTGGAACTCGATCAAAGACTGGCTCGACCCCACCTCCAGCAACACACAGACCTTGGACTCCTTGTGCAGCACCACCCCTCCGGATCCCACAGGTGCATGCTGCATCGATGACGCATGCTCCGTGACGACTGAAGTGGGTTGCGGTGGCACTTGGTTTGGCGCCGATTCAACGTGCGCTGACGATCTTTGTGGACCCTCAAGTGACGCGTGCGAATACGACCATGATGAGGATGGCAAGGTCGGTGTCGTGGATCTGATGCTGCTCCTTAAGAACTGGGGAGATTGCCCTTGATGCACGCACCAAGTGGCTCGCCATTGACCAACAGAAGAGCCATCACTGCTCTTGTGCTGAGGCGACCCCGGGATCACCAATGATCACACGACGCACTGGCAGGTCGGCAAAAACCACCGGGATGTAGCCATCACGGGCAACGCCACGAATCACCGCCATCCGCGACTCTTCAGCGTGGATGGCATCTGCATGCAGTGCGGGGTCACTCGAACGATCAAATAACATCCCAGCCCATGTCTCATGCCCAGGCAAGAGCCAATCGGCCAAGAGGAATGGGCCACGAATCATCAGCGTGCCACCAAAACGATCTGGCTTAGCACGATAGAGATCCAACCAAGTTGGAGCGAGTCGATGCAGAATGTCACTGCTCATGCCTTCGCTGCAAAATGTGATACCAGGCGCTGCCTCTTGCAATTGCGTCAGCCAGATCACACGGTCCCATTCTCCCACATGGCCCGTTGTAAATTCATCCAGTCCCACGAGCACAGCCCCCGCATCGACCGCTCCATCCAACTCACTGAGAAAGAGCGATCGCTGCATGTCATCGTTGAGATTCAGCGGTGTTTGCGGCAGGGTGTCCCAAGCGGGTGTCGATTGCATTGAGTGGCCCCACCACAAGCCCCACTGCTGCTTGGCCCCCAGTGGCATGCGCCGAAGCAATTCCGGAGCATCAGACAGCGGCGACTGAGGATCTCCATCTATCCAATGACTCGTAAAACGGAACGGCAAATTCAATACGCGATGATCGAACGCTCGCCCACTGGGCGCCCAGAGGATGACTCGATCGGCTTGCTGCAAAGCATGCAGTACTACTCTCACGATGCCCGCGTACCCGTGCTGATCTGGGCGATGAGCAGCCTCAATCCAACCACTCGGATTNCCCTCTGACTGCCGATGACCAAAAGCAGGAATCACGCCACGAATTGACCGCGCATCGCGGTGGTATTGCACGCCTCCATAAGTCGATCGAAAGAATTGCCGATAGGGCTCAAGCGTTTCGAGCCAGCGCATTGGATCGGCGGTGGCACGCACGGTAATGGTCCAGGTACGTGTCTGCCCCGCAGGCACTTTGGCTGAACGGCGGATCGTGCCAACACCTTCTCCCAGTTTCCCTCCAAGCAACAATCGCAGTTGCCACCGCCCCTCCCCAGCCGCTTCGATGCCCAAAGCACATTCGTGTCGGTACTCCAGCACCGGGTACTGAACCGTGATCCCAATAGCAAGTCGTGTGGTCATCAGTACTGAGACTGGCGCATACAAGGTGCCTGGATAGACCCCCATCATGCTGGTGTGCGGCCCCCGCTGTGTGAGTCGCTGCGGCCACCCACTGCGATAGAAATCCATCGCCACAATCTCATCGCCAAGGTCCATCAGTGGCAGTCGCAGTTCAGGCACAGCGGCATCTGTGCCTGTGGGATTGGATACCGTCCACACGATATCGAAGCCATTTGGTGTCTTTGTAACTTTGGCCTCAGCCTGCAAACCCCCGTCGAGCATAAGCACTGGCCGCCACGCATCAATGACTGGCGTGTCCCCGGTCCGACCAAGTGACCACCCAGCAGCCACGCTTCCATCGCTGGCGATGTCCGCAGAAGCGACCGTTGCCATCAACATGACCAACAGCAATTGCAGCATCTAGACAGCGTAGGCGATCAGACCCCACTTATCTCAACGATCTCTTCAGCCCCAAGACCGAGAGTGCTACCATAATCGAAGGAAATTGCATTCCCCCATAGTGTTCTTGGGGAATATCTGGAGTCACATCATCATGGGCCGGCATTCCAAAGGGGCAACAAGAGCAATCGCAGCTTTGCTTTGCGCATCGATGAGCCCTTCTGTGGCGACTGGGAATTCAGAGTGCGGCACTGTGGAGACTGCTGAGAGTCTCCGTGATCGCCAAGAAATGGTTGCAAGTGGCCAATGGGATCAGGCCCGCCGCTTTCTCAACAGCAATGCTGAACGAGGTGGTCTGATGTTCGTGGCCATGACCATGCATGTCATTCGCTACGACGACGGATCCGAGGGCCTTCCACAAGAACGCGTCGATCAGTGCATCGAGGACTTAAATGCCAACGTGCCCCAGACTGGGCTGATCTTTTTCCAAGAAGGACCAACCATCTATCATGATGATTCCGACTTAGCGGAGTCGGAGTATGAAGATTTCTGCACGATCGTAAATACCGATCCGGTCCCGAACACCGTCAACTGTTACTTCATTCCGGTGTACGAGGGCCTGTGCGGCGTCGCCAGCTTTCCTAGCTCAAACTGCCAAGGCGTCACCACAGCGAATGGTTGCGCGGCAACAGTTTCAAATCACTCAACCTTTACGCACGAAGTCGGCCACTACTTCAACCTCCGTCATACCCATTCCGGTTGGGGTGGGGGCGAATGTGTTGATGGCAGCAACTGCGCCTCGGCAGGCGACGGATTTTGTGACACCCCTGCCGATCCCAACCTGAGCGGTGTAGTTGACTGGGATACATGTGACTACGTCGGTGATGAATTGGATATCTGCGGGTCTGGCCTGCCATACGACCCAGATACGACCAACATCATGAGTTACTCAACAAAGCCCTGTCGTGACTTTCTATCCTCTGAACAGCAGTCGATGATTGCATGGACAGCGCTCAACAATCAACATCGAACCGATGAACTCCGCAGCCCCGGGGCATGCTGTCTGCCAAGCGGGTGCATGATTACAGCAGCTTCCGCCTGCGATGGCACGTGGATCGAAGGCGCCACCGACTGCCTCACCAAGCCTTGTGGACCAACAGGTGGCTGCTGTATTGCTGAGTCTTGTGTAGTAACCAGCGAGTCCTTTTGTGAGGGCACATGGCTTGGCGAGGACACGACCTGCTTCGATGACCCCTGCGCCCCATATGGGGCATGCTGCATCGGCACCGCTTGCCTTGAACTCCAAGCAGGAGACTGCAATGGCAACTGGCTCGGAGCAGGCACCACTTGCCAGAGCAGCGATCCATGCGAGCCTCCCCCAACGGGCGCCTGCTGTGTCGGCTTCACCTGCAGCGTGCAGACTCAAGGCGATTGTGATGGCAACTGGCTGGGCGAGAACAGCACCTGCACCGACGACCCCTGCGCTCCTCCGCCAACTGGAGCCTGCTGTGTCCAAGAGTCTTGCTCAATAGTCACGGAGTCATCATGCTTGGGAGATTGGCTTGGCGCAGACACCACCTGTCAAGACGACCCATGCGCAACTCCACAAACGCTGACAGTCCCAGGGCAGTATGCCACCGTGCTGGAAGCCCTCGCTGCTGCTACTTCCGGTGACACCATTCTTGTTGGCCCAGGCACGTGGACAGGAACCGGCGCTTATGTATTTAATCCACTTGGCCGCAGGATCACCATTCGCTCCGCAGCAGGCCCGCAATACACCGTGTTCGATGGACAAGGCGTTCGACGTGTGATTCGCTGCGCCGCTGGAGAAACGAGCGACACTGTCATCGAAGGATTCACCATTACAGGCGGCGTCGCTGCAGATGGTGCGGGCATTGAGATTGACAACGCCAGCCATCCGACCTTCATCAATTGTGTGATCACCGGAAACATCGCCCAGAACAATGGCGGTGGCGTGCATTGCAGTGGCGGCAGCAATCCGACTTTTGAAAACTGCCAGATTCTGAATAACAACTGTACGACAAGCGGCGGCGGTCTCCGAATCGAAGACTCCAGCAGCCCCACGATGATGCAATGCACCATCGCTCAGAATGCAGCTACCGCCGGGGGCGGCCTCGCCATTGTCGGCGCTTCCTCAGCCCCAATGCTGATTGACGTAGTTGTTTCCAACAACACCAGCCTCAGCTTTGGCGGCGGTGTCTTCTGTGACACAGCCTCCCTCACAATGTATGGAAGCACTGTGCAAGGCAATCACAGTGATGTTGTTGGTGGCGGCATGCTTCTGAGAACAACAGCGTCCACATTGACCTCTTGCCTGATCGCCGGCAACACAGCTGAGCGTGGCGCAGGGCTGTACGCATTTCAAGGCAACCCATCCCTAACCCAGTGCACCATTCAGACAAATACGGCATCTGTTGCCGCTGGTGGCGTGCTCTCACAATCCAGTGGCATGACGATGGATGACTGTGTGATTTCTGGGAATGTCTCTCCAATTGGTGGCGGCGGGCTGGTGGCCGAAAACACACCCGTGCCTACGCTGAGCAACACAAGTGTGTGCCACAACCGACCGAGCCAAGCAGAAGGCACTTGGACTGATGGCGGCGGCAACTCCATCCAATCTCGGTGTGATTCCTCATGCATGGACGTAGATGGGGATGCTGACGTCGATACCGCTGACCTTGTCATTTTGGTGGGATATTGGGGACAACAAGATGCGATCTGTGATCTTGATGGCAGTGGCCAGGTGGAGATGTCCGACCTGCTTCTGATGCTTGAAGACTGGGGCGATTGCCCCACAACCCCCTGAGCAAACGCCATCAGGCCCAGGCCACTGCGCCGCCTCGACGCGGATCACCGGCCCCATCGAGAGGCGACCCAGATCGTCGCGACACGGCCTGCACACCCCCAAAGTACATGTGGGCATGATCGAATCCATGCGTGTTACCAGAGAACCCATCCGGATCAAACCCCGGCTCATACTCAAGGATTCGGCCTTCTTCGCTGTACCGCAAGTGACACCGCGGCGCTCCAATCGCCTCGCTCACGGTGATGGCACCTGATTTCATCCCGCGCCAAGTCTGCGCGATCGCGGAACTGATTCGATCAGCGCCTGCGGCACCAATGGCAACCACATCATCTTCCCGTGTAGCAATCATCGGGGTCATATTCGAGGGCAGACGCTGCCCCGGTTGCAGGACGTTTGGGCCATGTGGAAGCAGTTCTAACTCGCCAAGCATGTTGTTGAGCATGCTGCCCGTCCCAGGCACAACAACTCCTGAACCGTATCCAGTAGAGGTTGTGATGCTGCAGGCATTTCCATGAACATCAACAGCACAGACCTGCGTCGTAGATGAGGACGCGCGTCGCAAAATGGCATCCCGCTGCTCAATGCCCTTCCCCAAACAGTCAATCAACTGCAATGCCGCATCATCATCCGCAGAGTCAATAGCCGAGAACCCCGCAATCAGATCAACCAGCAAGCGACCACCGATGGTGTCACAGGCAGCGACGTGCCATCCGTCATCCTGACAGCAGAGTGGTTCGCGGACATCGACTGCATAGGCAGCAAGATCTTCAGCACTCATGGCCCCGCCGTGTTCAACAATCCAAGTGCTGATGCGCTCCGCAAGCACACCGGTGTAGAAATCCGAAGCGCCGTGCGCAGCGAGCCGTTCAAGATCATCAGCGAGATCTGGCAAACACGTCTGATCGCCGGCAGTTCGAGGTCGGCCATCAGGATGGCGCCAGATCGCCCGGCTGCCCGGTGTGAGGTCATAAATCGGCTCGCCACTGAAGGGGAGGTAATTTGCTGACACTGAGGGATAGGCAAACCCATCGCGGGCCAATGCAATCGCTGGGGCGAGGACCTCTGGCCATGAAAGCCGCCCCCACTCTTGCTGCAGCAATTCGACGCCAGCCGGTCCTCCGGGCACGGCAACCGACCCAGCCCCGACACCGGTCTCCACACCAGGGCCATAGGGCATCGTGATGCGATGCCCACCCGGCGGAGTGGCCTGATGGCCGCCCAGGCCTGGCTGTGCGGTGAGGCCATCAACCAGATAGGGCTGCCCGCCAGCGGGCCGCACCAGACCGAGCAAGGCACTCCCAATCGCCGTCATCCCCGGCTCACACACCCAGGAGGCAATGGTCGCTCCGACTGCTGCATCGACAGCATTTCCGCCCAAGGCAGCCACATCGGCTCCAGCCTGGGCCGAACAGCGGGTACCAGCAGCAACAATGACCTGTGTCATAGGCCCGAGAGCCTAGCGGAGGGAGGGTTGCTTGGTCCGAGTTCAGAATCGAACTTCAAATTCACCATTTTCTCCCTTGCTTTGAAACCGTTTCGCGTCATTGTGTGGGAGTCGTGCACGACATCCCTTGGAAGAGAAGAGAAGGTTGAGCACGGCCCAGCGGCGAAGGAGAGAGCGTCGCTGACAGGCTCCTGCGGAGGGGAGAAGGACCCAGACGCTCGTCATCGGCTTCGGCTGAGGCGAGCGTCGTGTGTTTCAGGCCACACGGTCGATTGCACTCCACTCAGACTTACTTGGCGTCGTACCAAGATGTCGACGTTGATACATCCACCGTCAGTGGAACATCGAGGGTCATTGCACCCTCCATGCACGACACCAAAGTATCGCGTACTGACGCAGCCACTGATGCAGAACACTCCACCACCAATTCATCATGGACCTGCAGCACCAATCGCGCCTGATCATGCATCGTGGCCAGTGACTGATGCAGATTGACCATCGCGATCTTGATCAGATCTGCTGCTGTTCCCTGCACGACCGAATTAATTGCCAAGCGCTCTGCGAGCATCTGTCGCTGACGGTCATTGGAGTCGATTTCTGGAATGGTGCGACGACGGCCACTAAGCGTTTCAACCCAACCGTGCTCTGCGGCCTGATCAATACAAGACTGTAAGAAAGAATCAATGCCGCGAAAGCGTGCCTTGTAGTCAGAGATGATCGCCGCTGCGCGACCGACATCCGTGCCATCGCCGAGACGTCGAGCCAGGCCATAGGGCGTGATCCCATACACGATGCCAAAGTTGACCATCTTGGCAGCGCCACGCTGCGTCGACGTCACTTCGCTCACAGGAACCGAAAAGACCTCCGCAGCTACAGCCCGATGAATATCCTCGCCCGCATGAAAGGCGGCCTGCAATGCCTCATCGCCGCTCAGATGCGCCAGCAAGCGCAGTTCCACCTGTGAGTAGTCCGCCGTGATCAGGACGCCATCTGCCGGTGCAACAAAAGCCTTGCGAATCTCACGCCCCGCATCAGAACGAATTGGAATGTTCTGAAGATTTGGATCACTGCTGCTGAGTCGACCAGTGGCTGTGACGGTCTGATTAAACGAGGCATGCACGCGATGGGTATTTGGATTAATGCACTCCTTGAGCGACACGAGATAGGTATTGACTAATTTGGAGAGCTGGCGGTACTCCAACATCAAACCAGGCAGCGGTGTCTCAACCTCTGGATTGGCTTCTAGTTTTTCAAGCACTTCCATGTCTGTGCTTGGACCAGTCTTTCGCCGCTTGATCGGAGCCAATCCCAAGCCAGGGGGATCTGCTGTTGGGTCATTGAACAGCGCCGCAGCAAGTTGCTTTGGAGAATCTGGATTCAAGGGACCTGGTGCTGATTCAGCAATGCGCTCTCGCAATTGATTCAGCCGACCCGAAAGAGCCAATCGCTGATGATCTAACTCATCTGGATCGATGGCGACTCCAGCAAATTCCATGTCCGCAAGTACACCCATGAGCGGAAGTTCAATGTCGGTCAGCAAATCAGCCAATCCTGCGGCATTGACAGCTGGCATCAATGCGTCCCAAAGGCGAAGTGTGATGTCTGCATCCTCTGCGGCATAGGGGACTGCCTTTTCCAACGCCACTGTGTCAAATGACCGCTGCTGTTTGCCTGTTCCAATCAGACTGGAAATGGGAATGCAATGCAGTCCTAACTCGCCCAGCGCCAATGCATCCATCCTGTGGCTGGAGCGAGTCGCGTCGGCCACATAGGAAGCGACCATGGTGTCAAGGACTTGCCCGCGTACTTGCACTCCTGCAGAACGCAGAACGTTGAGATCAAATTTGGCGTTGTGAGCGATCTTGACGATGGACTCATCCTCAAGCACCGGCCGTAGTCCCTTGAGGACTGCTGGCTCATCAAGATGCCTCTCTGGCTCAGGTGATCGAGTGGGTATGTACCAGGCATGCCCCGCCTGCACCGCAATTGAAACGCCACACAATTGGCACTGCATGGGATCGAGGCCGGTAGTTTCGACATCCACACTGCAACGACCAGCAGTTCGAATCTGTGCAACCACTTCAGCCAGCGCCTCGCCATCGTAGACACCGATGTACTCGGCGTCAGGATCTGCCGGCCGCACCTGCCCATCGGCATCGTGGTCGGCCCAGAGCGTTCCCGCATCGGCAGCCAATGCACCAACCTCATCACCATCGGCAGCCCGAGCTGTGGCTACCAGTCCAGCCAGCCTCGCTGGAGCGCGACGAAAATCAAGTTCGGCCAGCAGTGGAGCTACGTCGGCGACGGGAAGATTCGCCAAATCAACCCGTGCATCATCGAGATCAAAGGCGAAGTCCAGATCATCACGCAGTTGCACCAAAGACCGATTCTGTAAGAGTCGTTCTTCCTGCCCCTCTAAGTTCTCGCGCCGTTTGCCTTTGATTTCATCAAAGTGTTCATATACACCCTCGATGGTCTCATACTGCAAAATCAACTTTGCAGCTGTCTTAGGTCCAATGCCTGGGATGCCAGGAATATTGTCAACCGTGTCCCCCATCAGCGACAGGATGTCCACGACATGCCGCGCCTCGACTCCTTCGGTCTTGAAGATATCGGAGGGGCTGCGGATGGCATCGCGTTGCGGGTCATAGATGACAGTGCGCGGATTGATAATCTGCGCAAGGTCTTTGTCTGCAGAGATGACCGTCACTTCGAGTTCCGGGTCCTCTGCCTCAAATCGGCGTGCCAGGGTTGCGATCACATCATCAGCTTCAGCCCCTTGAACACCAAGCAGCGGAATCCCCATGGCCTCGATCAACTGCAGGCAGCGGTCAACCTGGGGACCAAAGTCATCAGGAGCCTGTTCACGATTGGCCTTGTATTCTGGATCGATCTCACTGCGAAAGGTGCCAGTATCACCTGAGACATCCAATGCAACAGCCAAGTACGTCGGCGTGCGTGACTCCAATAGATTGATCAATATGTCAAAGAAGCCGGCCACAAGCTTGGTGGGCTCGCGCGTCACCGAAGAACTCTGATACGGCCGTCGCGCGTAATACGCCCGAAAAAACTGCGAGTAACCGTCAATCACGCACAGGGTGCGATTCATGGGGCGTCGGCCAATTCCCGAAGGCGGTGCTCATCTGCTGCGTCGAGTTCACGATCACGTCGATCCATCATGGCACGGGTCATGCCAAGAAAACGTTCAATGCGATACGGCTTTTCCCCAGCATCCGTAACCCAGCGCATGGATCCAACCGTACTGGGTGCATGGCCCGAGGTTGCAATCATCGATCCAGTGCCGATGGATGTTCCAGTCATGAGTCTCGTACCAATCGCGGTCTTGACATGATCACCGATGAACGAACCCACGAAACTGCGGCCAGTCCGTTCGCGGGCAGCATCTGGAGCCAATCGGACAGAAATTTCCCCGTAGGTATTCAGCAGATTGGACGTCGTGGTCCCTGCACCAAGATTGACCCAGGCACCCACAATGCTGTCTCCAAGGTATCCATCATGCGCCTTGTTGGACCAAGCTTGCAAGATTGTTGCGCCGAGTTCACCGCCGACCTTGCACCCAGGACCGAGCACCGTGTTGCTACGAATGACCGCCCCATCGGCGACGATACTTCCTCGTCCGATCCACGCAGGACCGCAGATCACAGCACGCGGTCGAATCACAGCATCCGCCTCGATGACAATTGGACCTGCAGTGGTATCAAAGACCACACCCGGAAAGACGCCCGCAGATTCATGCAAATGCACGGGGTGCTCACCAACCTGCTCTCCCGGATCGACACGATCTTCACGAATCCCTGTGGTGCTCAAATCCACGCCGAGCACATCTGGAAGCATGTCAAGAATGTCCCATGGTCGTTCGTAGAGACATTCGTCCTCCACCTGATGGGTGGCAACTCCATCAGGCAGTCTGCAGGTCTGAAAGTATTCCCCTGCCATCGCCGGAGAAAGTCGAGCCGCCAACACAGCTTCACCAATCATCGCTGCCTGATCCAGATCCAGTTCCGGAAGTTCCCCTATAGCATTCCAGCGACCGTTGACATACAACCCCTCAGCTTCTGGCGACTGGTTGACCGGCATCGACACCCGTGACTCCAGCGTGCCTTGGAGGCGGTCGGGAACCAAAAATCGACTGGGGAAACGACCAAGCAAACGCTCGATGCGCTCCAAGGTGGTTACACCACCTGTCCGCACGGCAAATACCGGGCGCATCTGCGTCAACGGGCCAAATGCGCCACCATCATCGTCGAATACCACCAACTCAGACATGGAATCCTTTCACTGGCGAGGTGGTGTTCATCGCCGAGAGCCAGCATAGTCAAGCCGTGGAGACACTGCCTCAAATCGCCATAAACCAGCAGTCCCGACCAACAAAGCTCCAATCGGCAGCCCGAGCACGGCCGTATAGACGGCACTTGCGAGCACTGTCAAAACCCTTGTTGATGCAGGCGGAGGTGCCATGGCATGAGTCCATGGCAACCACCAGCGGATGGTCTCCACAGCGGCAGCAATCAGACCAATGGTCGCCCACGTCACACCACTCATCACTGCAATGGTCACGATCCGGCGACGGAAGAGCACCGGACGCACCAGCAAAATGACCTGTACAGCTGCAATACAGCCAAGCGTCCGTGGACCAATGATCGGAATCCCCCCTACAGCACCTGCGGCGGTGGGCGACAGATCAAGCATGATGCCCAGGACCCAAGCAGCCCAGCGCGCAGTGGATGGGCGGGTCTGCAAAGCTACAAATGCCAGAAGCACTGCCGCCAGACTCGGAGTAGCTGATGCCAGTGGTCGAATAGTAAAGACACCCACCAGACCTGAGTCAATCGCGACGGCAATCATGGCTGCAATCAAAAAGGCGATCCACCTCATGGCTGATGCCCTTCGGTGAGCGCCTGATCGGCAGACAGAATCGTCACGAGCGATACCGCAGGGGCATCAGCTGCAGCGCGAGCGATGACGCGACGACGCAGCGGGGCATCATCAATGTCATCAATTCGATCAACGACTGCCATGTCAAGACCTTGGGCCCAACTTGGCCAGCGTGGATCGGCCAAAACCAATCGCTGTCCGGGCTCCACTCCACGGCGTCGATCAACATCTGCACTGAGTGTGCCATCGCGCTGTTGCCGAAGCAGCATGCGGATCACTGGCTGCTCAGGCGCGTCTGGTCCCGCCGCCACCGCCACTTCGATCGGCGGTGTCTCAGCATTGGCAATCGGCAGGACGATCGCTCGTACCGATGAAACATCGGCCAAACGCCCCACCACGACATGCCCGTTCCATACCACGACGTCGCCAACTGACAATCGTTCCAGTCCTTCGCGCGGAACTCGCAACTCAATAGGCGAACGCGCATCGCGTGGATCACGTCCTGTCACTTCAGTGGATACCACCAATGGCGGGCTTGCGCCGCGAAGAGCTGAGGAGGGCAACGACTGCAGTGTGCGGAGTTGTCCAGCCAACTCATCAGCTCGAAGCCGCTGCTGCTGCCATAGTTGTTCGTAACGATCTCGATCGGCCCGAAGCTGCCCGAGTTCTGCATCCTTGACTGGCCGACCGGATGGATCCTTCGGTGGTCGTAACCACGATGCCAGCGCCGTACCTGCCCGTGACAGCGGCATGATGGGCGCGCGAACGACATCCGCTGCGTCGTCAACCCAAGTCAACCACTTGGCAGGAGCACACGCAGCAAGCGCCGTCAATAACAAAACCAAACTGAAACCCGGCACCGATCGGTTGTTCATGGCGCCAGTCCTCGCATACACCGACTCACAGGTCGTCGATGTCAGACTCCATCGTCGCCTTCCAGTCCTCGAGGTTCTCGAGATAGATGCTGGTGCCCCGGGCGACGCAGGTCAGGGGATCCTGAGCGATGGTGACATCCAACCCCGTTTCCTTGGTAATCACGATGTCGAGGCCACGCAAAAGGGCGCCGCCGCCGACCAGACAAATGCCGTTGTCGACCAAATCCGCCGCGAGTTCTGGCTCGGCCCGCTCAAGGGTCCGTTTAACCGCATCAATGATTGACCGAATCGGCTCCTGCAAAGCTTCGCGAATCTCCTCGCTGGAAATCTCTGTCTTGCGTGGCAGACCCGTGAGATTGTCACGCCCACGCACTTCCATGGAGGTGTCCTCACCCATCTGCGCAGCCGAGCCAATTTCAATCTTGATCCGTTCAGATGTCTGTTCACCAATAGTGAGGTTGTAGGTCTTCTTCATGTGATGAATGATGGCCTCATCGAAGTCATCACCAGCCACGCGAACTGACTCACAAGTGGCGATATCTGCAAGAGACATGATTGCGACCTCAGTCGTCCCGCCGCCAATATCAACCACCATCGAAGCCGTTGGCTCAGCAATCGGAAGACCGGCTCCGATACCTGCCGCCATTGGCTCTTCTACTAGGTACACACGCCGGGCACCGGCACGCTCGGCTGAGTCGAGCACAGCTCGTTTCTCAACAGCAGTGATACCACTTGGCACGGCAATGACTACACGTGGACTGACAATGCGTGCTCGACCCGTGGCTTTGCGAATGAAGTACGAGAGCATCGCCTCGGTAATCTCAAAATCGCTGATCACGCCGTCCTTGAGCGGGCGGATCGCGCTAATCGAACCAGGCGTCTTACCGAGCATCTCCTTGGCCTGCACACCGACCGCATTGCCATTGTTCAGCACACGATTGGTACCCGTGCGAACAGCAACAACCGACGGCTCATTCAGGAGAATGCCTTCCCCACGAACAGCCACTAGCGTGTTACAGGTTCCCAAGTCGATTCCCATATCGACGCTGAACCAACTAAGTAGACGATCAAGCACGGTACATCAGACCTCCACAGACGGGCCGCATGATAGCCCGGGACGGAGCGACAGGATCCGCGCCCGGCGACGAAGCTCAATCGATAAGGGTGAACACGCCACCGTCATCGCTGCGATCACTCGTGGAGGACTGCTCCATGTTGTGGAACACCAGCCAGATGCAGCCAAGGAGCATGACCAAGGCCGCAATTCCCGAGAGAGCAGTCAGAATGTCCGGTGAGGACTTGATGGAAGGGGTGGCAAACCGACTCATGATCAGTGCTGCCCCGCCAACGCATAAGCCCGCTGACCTGGGGCCGCCTTGCCCCGGTCTCGGTTCTCTAGCATCAGCAAACCGGTTGAACGATTGAGATCAACCTCAATGATTCGAAGTCGGCCGATGAATGTCCCGCCGTCGCCGACGCTCATGAGCCAACCTTTTTGCACACCATCACGTGAACCAGCATCAATCTCGATCAAAGTTTGGGCATCCCCTCGCGCCACATCAACCACAGTCGCTTCAAGATTACGATCAGGCGCGATGCCATCTTCGAGTGACATCGTGCCAGCGGTTCCAATATCACCGAACTGAGCCACGTACTTACTGAGTTCAGCACTCACTTTCTTGTGCTCAGCCTTGAGGCTCTCATTTTCCTCACGCAGTGCTCGCTGCACAGATTCAGATACCTGAATCTGACTGTCGAGTTCCGCCAAACGCTCAGTCAATTCTGCACGTTGACGTTCGGCTGTCAAAGCACGCTCACGGAGAAAGTCAAGATCACCAACAAGCTTCTCGCTCAATGCTGTGCTGGTCTTCATACTCTGCGACAAGGCAGACACCCGGGATTGGGTCATGGCAATCTTGTTTGTTGCGTCATCAAGCCGGGACTGAAGATCCTCTGCGCCAGTGGTTGATTCCTGAAGCGAACGCATCAAAGCCTGCTCTCGAGCGCTGTACTCGGCAAGTTGCGACTGCAGATTGGCCTGATGGGTCTGGGCCAACTGGCGGTCAGAGACCTGCTCACTGCGCAGACGAGCAACGTCCGCTTTCAGAGACAATGCATCAGAGCGCCAATGCTCCTGGTTCTGTGTGGATACCACTACCAGAGGTACCAGCAGAATGGCCAGCAGAGAGACAAGGACGACGAAGATCTTGGTGAGAATGTGCACTGGAAACCTCTCTGTGACCCCCAGCACGATAGGCCGGGCGGCGTGGTTCGAACTCGGTGTTTTACGGCCTCAGAGGGTGGGTGTCAACGTATTCCAGCCTCAGAACCGGCCTGCCGGAGCATGGCGCCAGCTGCTGCAATCCGAACCCGTGGCTCTGGATCCTCAAGCAGTCGATTCAGAACGGCCTCAGACGCCGGGCTGGCATCATGAGCGAGGACTGCGGCTGCCAGCATTCGGACCTCCGAAAGGCTGTTGGTGGACTGCTCAATGGCCAGCGGACTGACTTGTTGAGCCAATACAGGACGCATGCGGAGCAGGGCGTCGGCGATGATCAACCTCAGCTCTGGGCCTGGCTTGCGTGGGCCCTCCCCGGTCACCATGGCAAGCATGGCAGGCGCCAGCGTCTCATCTTTCAATCGCCCTGCCATCTGCGCAGCAAGGGCGGTCAACTCACCCTGATCAGCTGGGGCGAAGAAGGCCGCTCGGATCGTCTCTAATTGGGACCGATCCCCAAGACGCACCAGTGCTTCGGACAGCTCCATTTCAGAAACCCGAACGACCACCGGATCACTTGCCTGAATGGGCTTATTCAGCGCCGCGCGAAGCAACCCTGCAGCCGATGGATTCCCAATCTCACCAAGTGCCATAGCGGCATTGGCTCTGGTTGCGTAATCCTGACTAAGCACCATGGCCGCCAACGGTGTCTGATTCATGCCCGTCTTACAGCGAGCCAACGCTGCGATCGCAGCGGCACGCACCGAAGGCGAGGGATCTAAGGTCAATGGCTGCATCTGGTCCGACAGCCCACACAAGCCATTGCGAGCAGCGGCCATCGCTGCAGCGAACCGAACACCTTCGTTGGGATCGACCAGCCCCTTGATCACCATGGCTCGCAAGGGTTCGATCTGTCCTTCCATCATTTCCAGTGCATTTGCTCGTTCCAGTGGATTCGGAGAACGCATGGCATCCTCTAACACTGCCACCGCAGCGCGCTGCTGGGAAGTCACAGCACGTGGCAGTTGTTGCACGGTGGCAACACGTGGTGTGGAAAGTGGAGGCATTGCCGAGGCAGTGCCAGGATTCGGTACCGGCGGATTACTCACTGAAGCGGCACACGAGGCCGCCAGCAGCGTCGCACATGTCAGGAGCAGTCGAGTCATCATGCAGGTGATGATAGATGCCCACTGGAGTCTGGTCTGAATCGTCCAAGCCACCACCTCGCCAAGAGACCAAGGAATGCGAAGATGATGCAACTTCGGGGCAGCCAGTTGCCCCACCTGGCGTACAGGGTTGTTCCCTCAAATCGTGGGATCTCCACCACCAGCGTTCCTTCAGATCGGGGCGGCAGGCTGTCTACATGGGTGCCATCTGGGAGGATGAGCGAGGTCACACCGGTATTTGCAACACGAAGCAGCGGTCGGCCAAGTTCGACAGCGCGCCACATGGCTGCGGCCTCATGTGATCTGCGGCCTGAGTCGTGATCACTGAACCATCCGTCATTGCTGATATTGATCAAAACATCGGCCATGGTGTGACCATCCGTGACGGCCAAGCGTCGCACCACACTCGGGACTGCATCCTCAAAACAGATCGGAACAGCAACCTGCCAAGCCTCCGTCGCGCCCGGGGCTGTAAGAGTCAGTTGGCTTGGATGCATGCCAGCATCAAGATTGAACCGCATCCCAGCGGCACCAAAGTCCATGACAGCTTCTTCAAGCCACTTCCAGTGCCGCGCATACGGCATGGTTTCACCAAATGGGGTCAGAAAGATCTTGTCGTACCGCTGCAGACTGCCATCAGGGAGTACTAAGACGGCACTGTTATATCGCCGCGCTGGCTCAAGTCGATCTTCAATGATTTCTACGCCTGTCCAAGTTGGCGAACCTACCAGCCAGGGCACACCTGTTTGCAGAACCGACTGCTGAACAACTGCCGAGCCCAGTCGCCACGGCGCCACCGCATCTCCAAGTTGGTCAAGTAAGGCCATCGTATCTGGATCGAATCCAAGACCAGGCACCATGGTCTCAGGCCAAACCACCAAATCGACCTCGCCAGTTTGATCCAGCGCCGCCAAGGTAAGTGCACGAAACTGCTGTAAGTCATTTGCTTGTTGTTCATGGGTCCATGACATCTTGTTGTTCTGAGGCAAATTGGTTTGGACCGCCAGAACTCGTAGTGGCGATGAGTCTGACACTCGCTGCACAGCAGAGGGAACATCAACCAGCCATGGCAACGCCAGGGGCAACACCAAAAGCCAATCCCACACCGTGCGATGGCGCATCCCAATGAATGCCCCCGTCCAAAAAAGCAACAAACACCAAGCCCACACACCGCCCCACTGCACCAGAGTTGCCACCTCTGCATCACACCAATGGCCTGCAATCAAATGGAACGGCCATGCGTCAAAAAGCACTTCAGTACGGATGTACTCCAATGACACCCCGATCAGGCCGGCAAGTACCGCCGTGGGCATACGCTGGTGGCGCGATACCCAACGCACAAGCAGAACGAAAATGGTTGGATAGGCCGCAGAATAGAGCGACAAGGCCGGCCAGCCAGCAACTGATACCGCACGGATCCAGGACAACGTAATCAGCCACACGGCCAGAAATGAGATCAGTGTCCACCATGCCACCGTACGCCCCCGAGCAGCACCGATACCAGCCTGCAACAACAGCGCCACCCATGCCACCTGCGCGAATGTACCGAGGGCATTCCATTCAACAGAAAGTAGCCCGCCAGGCTGCGCCGCCCACCAGAACACAGCAGATGCAAACACCAATGACACAGTCAGCCAGCGTGGATCAGCACCATCTGTTGTATTTGATGCCGCGTTGTCCGACTGGCCTTGGTCGGGCGCGTCACTTGCCTGCATAGTCGATGAGGCTGGAGATTTCGCTTCGAAGATCATGACGATCTACAACGCGATCGACAAAGCCGTGCTCCAACAAGAACTCACTCCGCTGGAAACCGTCGGGCAGATCCTGACGGATCGTGTTCTTGATCACCCGCGGGCCTGCAAAACCGATCAGCGCCTTGGGCTCGGCCAGAATGACATCGCCAAGCATGGCAAAACTAGCAGTCACACCACCGGTGGTGGGGTCTGTTAACACCGACACATAGAGTCCACCCATCTGGTCAAAGCGAGCCAAGGCCGCAGAAGTCTTTGCCATCTGCATAAGTGAGAGGCCGGATTCCATCATGCGAGCACCGCCAGAGGCGGACACCACAATGAGCGTCAAATCTTCCTCAGCAGCGACTTCAATTGCCCGAGCAATCTTCTCGCCCACCACCGAGCCCATGGACCCTCCGAGAAAGCGGAAGTCCATAACTGCCATGACAACCTTTCGACCCTTGATGAATGCCGTGCCGCACTGCACTGCTTCATTGGTACCCGTCTTGCGTCGGGCTCCCTCCAGTCGTTCGGTATAGGGCTTGATATCCACGAATGACAAAGGATCCTCGGACGTCAAATCCGCATCAAACTCAACGAAACTATCTGGATCGGCTAATTGAGCGATGCGTTCCGGTGCCGCGATCCGGAAGTGATGCCGACAATCCGGGCACACCCCCAAGTTATTCTCCAAGGCACGCTTGAACAGAATGGAACCGCACCCATCACAGCGAAGCCACAGTCCCTCTGGCACCGGCTTCTTTCGTGTCACGGTGCCAACGTCGGCATCATTCCAAGTTCGAGGAGTCCCTGCCATACGTGCTACAGGGTATCAGCCAGCGCCCCGAATCTGCGAAATGGCCGCCTCAGGGTCATCAGCCCCATAAATCGCTGAAGCGCTCACCAGCACATTGCAACCAGCCTCCCGCGCCTGTGCCGCCGTTGAAGGGCCCACGCCACCGTCCATCTGAATCCACACCTCAGATCCAAAATGTGTTCGCAACGCGTGTGTCTTCTCGCACACTGACTCGATAAACCGCTGACCCGAGAACCCCGGATGCACACTCATCACCAGTAGAAGGTCAAATTCCTCACCAGCCTCAAACATGGCTTCAACCGGAGTATCTGGGTTGATTGCCAAACCCGCCGTACATCCCAACGCATGAATGCGGCCGACCATGTCAGCCGGTTGATCAACGACTTCCGCATGCACCGTCAGATGATTGGCCCCGGCCTTGGCAAAGGGCTCTAAGTAGGCTGCTGGATCAGAGACCATGAGATGCACATCCAGCATCGCTTCGGGAAGATGGCGGTGCACCGCCTCGCAGATCGCTGGACCCATCGACAAATTGGGCACAAAGTGACCGTCCATGATGTCGACGTGCAGCAGGTCAGCCCCCGCATCAAGGGCCCGCTGCGCATCAGAGGCAAGTTGGCCAAAATCTGCAGAGAGGATCGATGCCGCAACCAGTCGAGTTCCTGGCGCTGCAGGAACGGCAAATGAGGGAGGTGTGAGCACGCTGGTTTCAGCCATCAGCCTGACTTTTCATTTCAACCCATCTCTTGCGGAAGTCTTCTTTGAGTTCCTTGGGTGCAGTCCGATAGGCCCGCCGCGCCAATGCAATGGCTTGATCTGAATTCCCAGCAGCCATTTGAATGTTTGAAAGGCGAGCCAGCATGTCTGCACGAACAGTGGCATTCTCAAACTGATCAAGCACCGCGGTGCCGGCCTGTACAGCCATTGGGTAATTGCGATGCTCGGCAGGAATGTCTGGATCAGTCGCAATACGTTCTGACAGCCACATCACAGCCTCAGGGTCGTCCTGCAAATTCATCTCGATAAATGCGGCCGCCTTGACATACGCAGCTTGAGGATTCTTCTGCTCGACAATCATGCACTCAATCTGATCAATTTCGGCTTCACGGAAGAGACGCTGATCAATGGCAAGGATCAAGGCCAGCGTGGCGTCATACTGCCGCCAGTTTTTGCGTTCACGCTCTGTTCGCAATCGCTCAAACAGCGGCGCCGCTTCCTGCATTTTTTTAATGTCAAAGCGACCACGCAGCACATCGTTCAACCGCCGGTCAAAGTCAGTTGAATTGGGGTTACCAATAAACTGGATTCGTCCTTCAGGACCAACGATGAATACCCACGGAACACCCTTGAGATCCGCTGCTTTCATCCATTCGCGCGTTGCCTTGTTCTTATCAGTCGCGATGGCATAGTTGATACGTTTACCTTGCTTAATGACCCAAGGCTTGACTACCTTGGGCTCTTCTTCAGAGATGCCAATGATCTGGAGTCGATCAGCACCCCACTCCTTTTGCAGACGCGCCAGATGCGGAATGGAGTGCTGGCATGGCACACACCAGGTTGCCCAGAACTCCACTACATGCACCTTGCCCTTCTCCAAAGTCGGCTGACCAAAGGGGGTCGAAATCCACTCTTCAACCGTTAGCGCAGGCGCATCACTGCCGACCTCCAACTTGTCCCGCTTGAGTACGAGCCCAGTTGCCACTGGTGTCAAGAGCGCCGCGAGTACACCGGCCATCAGGCAGGTTCGAATGGAATGAGCCATGGTGAACATTGCAGGATCTCCAAAGTTGGGCAAGAAGCAAATTGGCCGGCCCCCACCGACACGCTTGAGTATAGGCCCGAATGGACCATTCGAAGACCCCTGACTCGAGAACTGGCTGCTTGACCAGAGTAAGTTTCAGTCAGGATTCCCAGCATCAAGTGCTTCAATGCCAGGCAAAACAGCGCCTTCAAGCATACGGAGACTCGCACCACCACCCGTGGACACATGCGTGATGCGACCAGCCACCCCGGCCTGTTCAACCGCGGCAGCGGTCTCGCCACCACCGACGATCGACATGGCCTTATGACGCTTTGATGCGTGGGCTATTGCCTTGGCGATGGCCGTCGTTCCCCGATCGAACGGTGGCTGTTCAAAAACGCCCATGGGCCCATTCCAAACGATGGTGGCCGCTTTCTGCAAACGCTGATCCCAAGCCGCTGCAGTTTCTGGACCGATGTCCAGGCCCATCAGGTCTTCTGGAATACCAATCTCACAGGTTCGGACAGTGACCCCTTCAGCCAACGCTTCCGCGCACATGTGGTCTTGGGGAAGCAGGAGATCAACTCCTCGCGACTCTGCAGTCCGCATGAGTTCTTGCGCCGTCTCAAGCATGTCTTGTTCACAGAGACTGCGTCCAATGAGTTCACCCCGAGCCTGCAGAAACGTGTAGGCCATTGCGCCACCGACAAGAATGAGATCAACACGCTCTAAGAGGTGCTTGATAGCACCGAGTTTGTCCGACACCTTGGCCCCGCCGAGGACTGCAGCAAACGGACGCTTGGGATCTTCCATCGCTTCCGAAAGAAACTTCAACTCTTTGGCCAACAGCAATCCAGCGACACATGGCTTATCGCCCATGGCCTGAGGCACTCCGACCATAGAGGCGTGAGCACGATGAGCGGTGCCAAAGGCATCATTCACATACGCATCGCCCAATGCAGCCAAGTCACGAGACAACGCAGGATCGTTGGTTTTTTCGCCCGCATCAAAACGCAGGTTGTCCAGCAGCACGACCTCGCCGATACCGGCTTGGGAGACGGCAGAAGTCACCGACTCACCACGGCAATTGCCTTCGATGAAGTGAACGGGATGCTTCGAACCAAGGAGCGATCCAAGCCGCGATGCCACCGGTGCCAAACTCGCATCTGGCTCTGGACCAGTCCCGGAAGGTCTCCCGAAGTGACTCATCAGCACCGGAATGCCATTGTGTTTGAGAATGTGCTCAATGGTCGGAAGCGCCATGCGAATGCGACGGTCATCGAGGACATGGCCATCCTGATCGAGTGGCACATTGAAATCAACACGCACCAGGACGCGTGCATCTGTGCAATCCAGATCCATCACTGTTGGTCGGCTCATGTCAGCTCCTGCATCGCGGATGAGATCGCGTACCGTAGCGACAACATGATGACTCATGAGCCAACTCAGCAGCGGCCCCTTCTGGTCATCGTTGGGCCCACTGCCGGCGGCAAAACCGCGTTGTCAGTGGCCCTAGCCAAGGAACTTGGCGGAGCCTGCATCTCGGCAGACTCGATGCAGATCTATCAAGGCATGGACATCGGCACTGCAACTCCGACGGTCCAAGAGCAAGGCGGTGTAGACCACCACCTCCTGAGCTTCGTGAGTCCCCAAATACCCTTCTCGGTCGATGATTGGCTCAAGCACGCAGGAAAGGCCATCAACGAGGTTCGAGCCAAAGGACAATGGCCAATCGTGGTCGGAGGCACCAACCTGTATGTGCAAGCGTTGCTCTTTGGCATGGCTGATGGGCCGCCTCCCCAGCCCGCACTACGTGCGGAACTCTCCACATGGACGCCGGAAGCCTTGCATCAACGGCTACAAGAACTCGACCCAAACGCCGCTCGGCGGATCCACGTCAATGACCGCCGGCGGACTATTCGAGCCATTGAAATTGCCTCAGCGACTGGAGAGCCTGGCTCGGACCAGCAGCATGAGTGGTCGGGCCAGTGCCGTGATGACGCCGTGGTCATTGGTCTCCATTGGGCAACTGAGGCAGTGAATCGACGCATCAACGCCCGAGTCAAATGGATGATGGATGCAGGACTGCTCGATGAAGTCCGTCAACTGCATGAAAAGGGGCTCCTTGGCGAACAGGCGGCCGAGGCGGTTGGGTACAAGCAACTGATCGAACACCTCGAAGGACGATGCACCCTCGAGGAAGCCATTGAGCAGATCAAGATCAAGTCTCGCCGACTGGGCAAACAGCAACGAACCTGGCTCCGCCGTTTTCAGGCCATCCCTTTGATTCGATGGCTTGATGCAAATGAAAATAAAACGCAAGTTCTTGTCAAAGAGACACTTGCGTATATTCACTCACTTGGCATCTTCTCTGAATGACCAAACCTATTGGGGTCGGTTGACCGAAAGAAGCCTTGACAGACCTTTAACCGCTCGCGATAACCCCCGATCTGACCTGGGGTGCTTCCCCTCTAATCGCCCTTAGACCCTCACTCATGACCACCCACCTCGTCATTGTCGAAAGTCCTGCCAAGGCCAAAACCATCCAGCGCTATCTGGGGGATGACTGGACCGTCGAGGCGTCTGTGGGCCATATCCGCGATTTGCCCAAACGGAATCCCAAGGGTGTCAAAGCCCCGGTGCCTGGGGTCGATCTAGAAAACGATTTCACACCGACCTATGAGGTCTCGGCCGATTCCAAAAAACTTGTCACCAAACTCCGCAAACTTGCCAAAGCCGCTGATGACATCTGGTTTGCTACCGACCTTGATCGAGAAGGAGAAGCAATTGCATGGCATCTGGCAGCATGCCTGAAGGTCGATCCTGAAAGTGCCAAACGAGTGACCTTCAACGCGATCACCAAAAAAGACATTCAAGCAGCATTTGCCAACCCGACCCCGATCAACGTCGATCGAGTCAATGCTCAGCAGGCCAGGCGCATCATTGATCGGATTGTCGGATATCAGGTGTCACCGTTGCTGTGGCAACGAGTGGCAGGCGGGCTTAGTGCCGGCCGTGTGCAGTCGCCAGCGGTCCGCCTGATTGTTGAACGCGAGATGGAAATCAGAGCCTTTATTCCGGACGAATACTGGCAGGTCGAACTTCGCGTCACGCCGCAGCTATCTGAGCAGAAGAAACTCGCCAAGGCATGGCAACAGTTGCAAGCTGAAGACCCCCCGCCGACCAAGAAAGCACAGGCAGTGTGGATGACCGAACATGCTGCTCTGACAGCACAACTGGTTTCCCTGCCCAGCGGCGATGCTGATCTCAAAATGCCCTGCGCAGACTGGTCAGCGGACAGTCCGCAGGAAGCGTCGCATCGTCAACGCATCATCGATATGGCCATGGCCGTTGGACTGACTGAACCGAATCTGGTTGAAACTACAGACGAAGAGGGCAAGGGCCCAGCCGTCCGTCGCCTACAGGTTCAAGGCGAGCGGGACCCGAATGCGCGATGGTCTGTCAACAGCGTGCAGCAAAAGCAATCGAAGTCCCGACCACACGCGCCGTTTATTACCAGCAGCCTACAAGCTGCTGCCGCATCCACGCTTGGATTCACCGCACGACGAACGATGGGCGCTGCCCAAGCGCTTTATCAAGGTGTGCAAATGCCCGGCGAAGGCCAAGTAGGACTGATTACCTACATGCGAACCGACTCAACACATGTGGCACCCGAAGCCATTGCCGCTGTACGCGAGTACATCGGAACAACTTGTGGACCGGACTACCTGCCCGACAAACCTGTTCCGTACCACTCCAGTAATCGACAGGCGCAAGAAGCACACGAGGCTATTCGTCCAACGGACGTGAATCGACATCCCGATGAACTGCCTGCTTCGCTGAGTGATGACCAGCGCCGACTCTACAGTCTGATCTGGCGCCGATTCGTTTCTGGACAGATGGTGCCAGCAGTTTGGAACAGAACCGAACTGCGTCTGCGTCGCAGCGATTGTGACACAGGAGCCGAGTTCAAAGTCACCGGCCGAACCCTCTCGTTTGATGGCTGTTATCGCGTTGCTGGCGTACCTTCATCAGACACAGAACAGAATCTCCCCGACCTCAAGGAAGGTGATGAGTTGGCTGCCTTTGCAGTCGAGCCACGACAGCGATTCACAGCACCGCCCTCCCGATACACCGAATCTGCACTCATCAAACATCTTGAACGTGAAGGCATCGGACGTCCGTCCACCTATGCCTCAATCATCGAGAAGATTCAACAGAAGTACGTTGAGAAGATTGACCGCTCCTTTCACCCGACAGCAGTCGGTGAAGTTGTGACAGAAAAGTTGCTGGAGGCCTTCCCGCGATTGATGGATGTGGGGTACACACGTTCGATGGAATCGAAACTTGACCTCATCGCGTCAGACGATGCCGACTGGGTCGAAACATTGCGGTCTTTCTACGACCCATTCTCCAAAGCACTCGCCACCGCCTACGAGGACATGACACACGCCCGGGCTGAAATGACGCCTGCGGACTACAAGTGTCCGGAATGCGGCGCTCGAGCCGCGTATCGACTGGCCCGAAGCGGACGCCGGTTCATCTCCTGCTCACGCTATCCGGACTGCACTTTTGCGACAGGGGCCGATCGCGATGGCAAGCCGCAAATGGTGCAGCAAGTTGATGTCGCTTGTCCGGAAGATCAGTCACAAATGGTGCTTCGACAGGGTCGATTTGGACCATTCCTAGCATCGGTCAACTACCCAGACATCAAGATGGTCCTGAATGTCGACAAAAAGGGACTGTTGAAGTTCCCATCGATTCCACCCCTGACGACTGAATTGACTTGCAACAAGTGTGAAAAGCCACTGAATCTGCGGTATGGCAAGCGTGGTCCGTGGTTGGGATGTAGCGCTTTCCCCAAATGTCGGGGCCGGGGCAAATGGTCGGAACTGGACGAAGACACCAAGAGTCAACTCGAAGCAGCCTTGGAAGCCCATGAAAAGGCCAATCCAGTGCCCCCCATTACGCGCATGGATGGCGATCCGATCCCTGAAGGGACTGCCATCAATGATTTACTGCTTCCCAACGAAGATGACACACTCGAACCTTGGACCGAATGAGATCGACTTCCCGTCCAAGTGACCTACAATGAGTGGCATGCAGCGGCGAAAGACACGTCAGATCACGCTTGGTGACCAGCGCACTGGCATCGTCCGTGTTGGAGGTGATGCCCCGCCAACTGTGCAGACCATGACGTCTGGGTACACCTATGAGATCGACGCCTGTGTGGCTGAAATCAATCGGTTGGCGGCTGCTGGAGCGGACATTGTCCGTGTCGCAGTCCCTAAGCGGGCTGACACCGAGGCCCTCCCCGAAATTCTTGCTCAGACCCAAGTACCCATCGTCGCAGATGTGCACTTTCACTATCAACGTGCATTAGAAGCCGTCGAAGCCGGAATCCACAAGATTCGACTGAACCCTGGCAATATCTCGGATCGCGATCAAGTCAATGCCGTCATCGATGCTTGCGCGGAGCGAGGCATTCCAATTCGCGTCGGCGTGAATGAAGGATCGATCATCGAGCGCAAAGACAAACAGCGCCGCATGGAAGAACTCGGCAAGTTCTTTGCCGATCACCAACAGGGACACCTCATGGCCCTCATGATCGCCAAACTTGAAGAGTACATGGAAATCTTCGAAGCGCGTGACTTCCACGACGTGTGCATCAGCGCCAAGTCCATGGATGCCCGTCTCGCGATCGAAACCTACCGGGAGATTTCAAAACGGTTTGACTATCCCTTGCATCTAGGTGTCACTCATGCCGGGCCACGCGAAACCGGGAGCATTCGCAGTGTCGTGGCGCTGGGGACGCTGCTGGCTGAAGGCATCGGCGACACGCTACGGATCAGCTATGCAAGCGATCCGATCTATGAAGTTGAAGATGGCCTAGAAATGCTCTGGTCGCTGGGACTACGTGAGCGGAAAGGCGCCGAACTGATTGCATGCCCAACCTGTGGGCGTATCCAGGTGGACTTGTTCACGCTGGTACAAGAGGTCCGCTCGCGGCTTGCTGACGAAGTCGAAGTACCTATGAAAGTGGCTGTCATGGGCTGCGTGGTGAATGGACCTGGCGAAGCAGAGGGCGCCGATATCGCCATCTTTGCCGGAGATCGCCGTGGCATCATCTATGTTCAAGGGGAACGTGTCGCCAACGTTCCAGAAGAGGAAATCCTTGACCGTCTTCTCCAAGAGTGTCTGGCCTTCCAAGAGCGGGTCCGTTCTGGCGAAGCCAAACTCGGCGAAAAGTCGGTGGAAATCGTGCCCCCTGATCCCATTGGAGCCCTCGGTAGCGGCGCTGAACGCATCGCGGCCGGTGAGGTTGAGCAGATTACGGTCGGGGAGTCATGAACTCACGATCAGGTCGTGGCTTCACGCTCGTTGAGTTACTTGTCGTTCTGGGAATCATTGGCCTGCTGCTGGCACTCTCACTCGCTGCCGTAAGTGTTGCTGGCCGCGCTGCAAGACAATCAGAAGCATCAAGCAATGTCCGTCAGCTTGGACTTGCTTGGGAACAGTATTCCGTTGATCACCTTGACCGATTTGTTCCCGGTTTCATCACGCCCGAAGCGCAATCATGGCACAAGTTGTACTTGGCTTATCCCGACATGCGACCTATCCCTCCGGCCCCGACATTCTCAACTGCCGAACCGAATATTGCCGGACCGTGGACATGGCATCTGGTTCCCTACCTCGACCAAGATCTGACCCTGCTTCGGAGCGCTTCATTGAACCCGGATGCTCCCTATAGCGATGACGTGGACATTGCCCAGGAGATTGCCTATGAACCAGCCTATGCATACAACGGGTGGTATGTAGGCGGGCATATCCGCATCGAACCAGACCGCCCGAATCCAACCCCAGCATTTGTCAAAGCGCGACTGGGCGTTCGCCAGTATGCGAATTTGGTCGTCGATTCACGCTCGCGCTTTCGCCGCCCCAGTGAAGTCATTGTCTTCACGCAAGGCCATCGCTTTGAGGAGCCTGGTTCTGTGCGGATGGACTCAACTGAATTCAACCCGTGGTTTGAAGTGACCCCACGCTTTCTCGCTGATGAGGAACAATGGAGTGCGCCCGTGCCAGGTCAGATTCAAGGGATGAGTGCAGGTGCTGCCGCGCCAACCGGACGCGGCACTGACAAAGCCCCCGTGTACCACGGCGATGGCCACACCAAGGCGCTGGGCATCGAGTCGTTTGGTGACCAGAGCAAATGGATTGATGGGGCCCGCGAAATCAACGAGATCCCTACTCGTGACTTCACACACGAAGCTGAGTAGTTGGCCTATTGGGCAAACATCCGTGCGCCCATGGCCCCGAACCAGTTGCGCAGCATGGCGACTTCCATCGCGGACAGAGGCGAGGCATTCACGTCAAATGTGATTGCAGGAAACCAGCGGGTCTCAACTAATTGGTAGTTCCTCGGTCCCTGCATCAGTTGGGCCATATGGGCCATATGACCACCGCCATAGAGCACGCCAACCTCCGCCACATCGGCTCGCTCAAACACAGCACGGTCCATAGCAGCTAATGCCGCCTCATTCCGCAGATCGATGATGACCTCACGAAACGTGTCGCCGTACACACTCAAAGCGCCTTCCACGAGCGATTCCTGGCCAAGCATTTCGATCAGGACGACATGGAACGTGTCGACGACGCGACCTCCAAACATCGCATCGATCATCGGCATGGCCTCGACCATGCCGTGCACCATGCGCCCAGCAAAGCCAGTGCCAGACATCAGGCCTGTGAGCTCCTGCACTGATTCGCCTCGATCCTCAAACGCTGCAGCGACTTGGTCCATGCGAAGGTCACCGGGGACCCAGCGTGGATCCCCGTAGTTCAGCGCATCGAGTTGAAAGGAAAGATCCAACATATCGCCGAGCTTGCGCTGCAACTCACCATGATCTTCTTCGGGACTTTCTGCAGGCACAACTACACGAATATCCGTGGAATCATCCTTGCCGCCCGGCTGGGCATCAGCGCCCCATGACTCGATCCAGACTACTCCCTCGGGATCATGAACAAAGTGCCATGGAACACCCCAACCGTCTCGAGACAGATCCCTTGCCATATTGCCCAAGCGTGCATCCCGTTGGCTGAGTGCCTGATGTGCATGGGTCCATGTAGACATGTCAGAGGGCTCTGAACCGGCGTACAGCGAAGCCAGCAACTTGGCCGTTGCCAACGTAGCTTCAGAACGTTTCCCCTCGTTTTCAAGCTGTGGCGGTGTCCCGCCGGGAGGAAGGACAGATTCGTAAATCACCACATCCATCCCATCCATCAGGTCTTCCAATGCGGAGTAGAACGCCGCATCGCCAATGTGGGTCACGCCAATGAGCCAGACAGCCGGCTGCTCGGTCTGTGCATCGGCCGGCTCATAGCGACGGGCCGCCACTTCCAACTGCCCATGCTGATCAGTCCACTGCGAGCGAATCCAAGCATCATCAGAAACCGATGTCAGCGCAAGGATCGAAGCGACAAGCCACATTATGGCGTGTCCCCATGCCCAGTTCGTCGCTGCTCACCTTCTTGCGCTGCAGCTACCAAGGCCTCTAGTCGACCCATTGCCCGATTGGACTGGCCTCGGAATGACATGTACGGAAACAGCGTGACAAGCGCAACAATCAAACCGAATGCTGTTGTCAAAAGCGCAGCGGCAATACCTCCGGCGACCTCGGTAGGATCCGTCAAGGTTGATTGTCCTCCGAGCAATTCAAAACTCTGAATGATGCCAATGACCGTGCCGAGAATGCCAAGCAACGGGGCCGCTGTGATAATGGTCGACATGGTCACCAAGTACCGATCGAGCCGCCCACGCTGATCTTCGACCACCTCCAAAGCAACTGCATCATTGGCACCCTCTTCTACGAGTCGCCTGGCCACACAGCCATAAGGCGTTTGATCATCAGACACGAGGCCTTGCACGAGCGCTCCATCACCAGTGCGAAGCGCTTGATTGAGTCGGCCCAGTCGTCGCAGCGAAGTCTTGCCATTAACGGCAATCCAGAAGATGAGCCGTTCCACGATCAGGGCGATCGTCACAACACTGAGGGCGAGGAGCGGAATCATGACGTAGCCGCCACGTGTCAACAATGAGCCAAGCGAGTCCGCCCAGCCGCCTGCTCCTGCTGCCTGCACCATCATCTCGGAGGTCGTTGCCAACATGACGGGCTATAGTAGGAGGTTGGGCACTCCGGCACGGGATGCGAGAGATCAAGACGATGCACAATGACCTAGCGGACAGATCCGGAGAGGTGATCCTCAAGGAGTTCAATGACACCATTGATGCCTGGTTGGATCATGGCATCGATTGGTCCGGCCTCCCGGCAAATTTGGCTGAAGCTGGTCGTTACAGCGTCCTCAGCGGCGGCAAACGGCTACGCCCGGTATTGGTCCTTATGTCATGCCGCTGTGTAGGAGGACAGGTCGAACAGGCATTGCCTGCGGCTGGAGCACTGGAATTGGTGCACTGCTTCAGCCTGATCCATGACGACCTCCCGGCACTGGACAATGACCTACTCCGCCGCAATCGCCCGACGCTCCATGTGCACTCTGGTGAAGCGATGGCCATTCTGGCCGGGGACTTAACGCTGACAATGGCCTTCGCCGAACTGGCCAAGGCTGATCTTTCCGCCGAAAAACGCATCGCGCTAGTCGACGAGCTCGCACGCAGCACCACCGATATGGTCGCTGGCCAAGTCTACGACACGCTTGGCGGGCTTCCGGAAGAACGATCTGCCATCGAGCAAGTGCAACTGGTGCATCAGAATAAGACTGGCGCGCTGATCCGATGCGCCTGCCGCATGGGTGCCATCTGTGGAAATGCTGAAACAGACACCATGCGGGCGCTGACCAACTATGGCGATGCCATGGGGCTAATGTTCCAGATCGTAGATGATCTCATTGATGTCACCCAATCCGCAGAACATGTCGGCAAAGCAACCGGGAAGGATGCTGATCTAGGCAAACTGACTTATCCGGAGGTGCTCGGCATCGATGCCTGCCATGAGCAGGTCGAACGGCTGCTCCAAGAAGCCATTGAAGCCCTGTCACCTCTGGGCAACGCAGCGGATGACCTAGCCGTTCTGGCCAAATTCATGGCCATTCGCACCCGTTAATCCAGTTTGAGTGAGGCCAAATCAAGCTTCATTGATACACTTTCGCCGTTCCCGAACACGGGCTCAGGAGACCGACATGCACCTCGAACTGCTTCCCGGCATCACCTCGCCGGCCGATGTCAAGGCACTGGATCTTGATCAGTTGCCAACTCTGGCCGCCGAGATCCGGCACGTGATCTGCGAGCAGGTCCAAAAATCTGGAGGGCACCTCGCACCCAATCTCGGTGTGGTGGAGTTGTTCATCGCCTTGCACCGTGTGTTCGATTTCTCGCATGATCGGCTGCTGTTCGATGTTGGTCACCAGTGCTATCCACACAAACTCATGACCGGCCGCCTCAATCTGCTTGATCGTTTGCGCCAACGTGATGGCATGGGCGGCTTCCCCGATCCAAATGAAAGCGATTACGACCTGTTCATGGTCGGCCATGCAGGCACCGCAATCTCGACGGCCACTGGTATGGCCCGAGGTGACACGATCCGTGGCGAAGGCTGGTCTCCTGAAAATCCCAGTGGACGTCGCGCTGTCGCCTTTATTGGCGACGCAAGCATTGTCAATGGCGTCGCTATGGAAGGACTCAATCACGCAGGCACACTCGGCCGTCAATTCTTGGTTGTACTCAATGACAACGGCATGAGCATTGCGCGCCCCCAAGGCGCAGTTGCGGGATATTTCGATCGACTTCGAGTCAGTGATACTTACCGATCCGTCAAGGCATCGGCCAAGGACCTCTGCCGACATCTTCCTGGCGGCAGCAAACTCCGCGACATCGGACACCGTCTTGGCGAAATCGCCAAAGATGCTGTTACAGAAGATCCGTGGTTCGAAAAGTTTGGACTGCTTCAGGTCGGACCGATTGATGGACATGATCTGCCATCTCTGATCGACATCCTGACGATGGTCAAGGACGTCGATCGGCCTCTGGTGCTGCATGCGCACACCGTCAAGGGCAAAGGTTTTGAATACACAGAGGGTGACGCCACGGCTTTCCACTCTCCCAAGCCGTTTTCTGTCACTGGCTGCCGCGTCGAAGTGAAGTCTGGAGGACGAAGTTTCACTACTGCCTTCGGCGAAGCGATGTGCATGCTGATGGAACGCGATGAGACGGTCACAGCATGCACTGCTGCGATGCCAGACGGCACTGGCATCGTCAAGGCATTGGAACGCTTCCCCGACCGCACTTGGGACACGGGCATTTGTGAATCACATGCTTGTGACATGATGTCTGGCATGGCCAAGTCAGGCCTGCGGCCGTTCTTTGCGGTGTACTCAACCTTCCTGCAGCGAGCCTTTGATCAATGTTTCCAAGAGGCATCACTACAAGGCCTTCCACTCCGTCTGTGTTTAGATCGGGCTGGCCTTGTCGGCGGCGATGGCGCCGTGCATCATGGCTTCTGTGACATCTCCATTCTTCGGACGCTACCAGGTGCGGTTCTCATGGCCGCCATCGACGAAGCGAGTCTGCAGGCATCTCTGGAGTTCATGCGCACTTGGGATAAAAGTCTGTCTTGTGTGCGTTATCCGCGAGATGATGTCGATACCCGACTTGACGACGCCGGCTGTCCTCCATTTGAACTTGGCCGAGCACGCTGCTTACGCAGTGCGGAGCGAGCTGACGTCGCTGTGCTTGCCTATGGTGTCACAGCCATGACTGCGCTGGATGCCGCCGCCCAGCTCGATGGTCAGTGCAATGTTGAGGTCTGGGATGCTCGATTTGCCAAACCGGTCGACAGCGATCTGATCGCACGACTAATCAATGCAGGGATTCCGATCATCACTGTGGAAGATCATGGAGTCACCGGCGGATTCGGCGCCGCCGTGATCGAAGCTGCCAGCGATTTGCATTTGGACACCTCGAAGGTATTCCGAGCGGGCCTCCCTGATGATTGGATCCATCAGGGTTCACGAGGCGAGCAACTGGCCCAAGCTGGGATTGACGTCAATGGGCTGATTGATCTCATTCGCACAGCCGCCCATACCGAAACGCCGGTGATCACGACCTCCCAAGTCCAAGTGCAGCCCGCCTGATTACAGCCCCCTGTCACCCCCAACGAGACCGCCCATGCTGGGTGGTTCAAGGCCGAAACACCCTTTCGGCCCGACAGACTTTCACAATCTGACTCTGTTGAACGAATCAGGGCAGACATCTTCATCAGCGGCATTGCCAGAGCGGGCATTGCCGGGCAATATGTCGACATGAGCAATCGACCCAATGATCGGTGTGCCCCAGAAGACCTCCCTGCCGACGCCAATCTAGCACTTCGAGTGCACATGATGCCCAGTGAACTCAACCCCCAAGGCACCGTTTTCGGAGGCACCATTCTCTCACTGATTGACCAAGCAGGTTTCTATGAAGCGAAACGATATGGTCTTCATCGATGGGTCACCGTGGCCATGGATGGTGTCGAGTTTCGCCAGCCTGTATTCAGCGGTGATGTGGTCAGCCTCTACGCCCAGACCGTTCGACCCGGTCGCACCAGTGTCAACATCAATGTGTTTGTTCAAGCAGAACGATATGAAAGCAATGAAGTCGTCTCGGTCACCGTTGCGAATCTGACAATGGTCAGCGTTGATCGGAACTCCCGACCGATTCCATTTGACTCCCCACCCTCCATCGACCCACCGGATCACCTCAAATGACCAAACCTCTGGGACTGGTCTGTCTGGCCAGTGGCGGTGGCCGCACTGTGCTCAACTTGCAGCAGGCCATTCAGGACGGTCGTGTACAAGCAACGATTGAGGCGGTGCTCGTCTCACGCGCCGAGGTAGCAGCCAGTTCCCGCTGCCGCGATGCGGGCCTCACAACACTGGCCCCACCAACTCATGGAGATCTCGATGACTGGATACTTGAGCAACTGCACGATCGTCAGCCCGATCTGGTGTGTCTGTGCGGCTACCTCCGGCTGCTTCCGATGCCCGCATGGCTCCATGGACGTGTGATCAACATCCATCCCGCCCTGCTTCCTGATTTCGGTGGCCCTGGCATGTATGGACATCACGTCCATGAGGCTGTCCTAGCCGCGGGAATGAACGAGTCGGGCTGTACGGTGCACTACGTCGACGAACGCTATGACCACGGCCCAACCATCCTCCAGCGACAGTGTCCTGTCCTACCCAATGATGATGCCCAAACCCTCGCTGCTCGGGTCTTTGAAGAGGAGTGCCTTGCGCTCCCAGAGGCGGTCCAGCAGATTGCAGAGGACCGCAGGGCAGGCCAAACTGACTAGAGAAACCCACAGCGTGCCACACCGGTACCATTGACGATGTCACTGAATGGGCAATCGTGCGTCATCTCGAGGTAATTTCCGCCGGTCATTCCTGCGCGGTCTGGCAGTGGTGCTGCCCGCCACACTGACCCTATGGATTCTGGTGCAGGCCTATCTCTGGGTCAATGATTCCATTGCCTCGCCAATCAATTCTGGCATTCAATTTGCCATGCAACAAGTCTTTGCTGCTTGGCCGGCCATTCCTGAAGGCCTCGGCATCACGCCATCGCCAGAAGAACTCAAAATGGCAAGGGCTGCCTTGGATCTGCCTGCCGGGAATACGGTGAGCGATGCCACCATCATCACGGACTACCGCATGGGTGTCGTGGAAAGTTGGTGGGCGAACTACTGGCCTGTGCGGATGATCGGTCTGCTTGTGGCAGTTGTCGCGGTCTATCTCGCAGGACGATTTGTCGGCGGCTGGATGGGACGCGCCGGATACCGGTGGATTGAGCGACTCATTTCTTCAGTCCCCGTTGTTAAGAAGATCTACAGTTGGATCAAGCAGGTCGTCGACTTTCTATTCAACCAACGGGAAAATCCCATCAACTTCAGCCGGGTTGTGGCCGTTCAGTATCCACGGCGTGGCATCTGGTCAGTTGGATTCCAAACTGGGCATGTCATGAAAAGCATGGCAGATTCAACCGATGATGATGCCATCACGGTGTTCATCCCGAGTTCACCAACCCCATTTACCGGATACACCATCACCGTACCTCGCAAGGACACCATTAATCTCCCACTGACAGTCGAGGAGGCCATTGGTTTTACGATTAGTGCAGGTGTATTGCGACCACCTTCCGAATATACCGACCAAACCCTGATCGATGCTGAAGCCATGAAAGCAGAAGACCCCGCTGGCTCAGAAGGAAGTGCCTCATGAACATTCAAATTACACACCGACACGGGTCGGGAACACCTGCGATTGACACCTATATTGAGAAGAAGATCTCCCGATTGCCACGTTTTTTTGATCAGATCTCATCCGTCGAAGTCATTCTCGATCAACAGCGCAATGAACACAGTGTCGAGTGCATCGTGTGCGTCGACCACGCCGATGATCTTGTTTCACATGCAAATAGTGATGACCTCTACGCTGCCATTGATCTATGTACGGATCGCGCCGTCCGACAATTGACTGACCACAAGAGTAGACTTCGCGACGACAAACATCATTCAAACAACCCAGGAGCTACATGATGAAGCTTGGCGAGATTATTCACCCCGACGCCATTGACCCGGCGCTCAAGACGAGCACACGCGATGACAGCATCGCAGCCATGCTCGACATGCTGCTCGCTGCTGGGTGTGGCAAGGGGGATGACCGCAAGGCCTACCTCAAAGCCATCATCGACCGCGAGCAGCGTGGATCAACTGGGTTCGGCCATGGAGTAGCGGTTCCACACGTCAAACATGCCTCGATCGAGAAACCGGTATCAGCCATTGCCAATGTGGAAGGAGGCATCGATTTCAATGCCCTCGACGGACAACCGGTGCACTCCATCGTTCTGCTTTTGAGCCCCGAAGATCAGCCAGAAGCCCACCTTGAAGCAATGGAGGCGATCTTTGGCAACTTGAGCCAAGAGACCTTCCGACGTTTCCTACGGCAAGCAACGACCGTAGAAGAAGTCGCCACACTGCTCACAGATGCTGACTCGAGCCAACTGACGTCCTGACACACCCCCACTCCCGATTCGTTCACGCGGAGACTCCCGTGAGTTCAAAAGCATCTGCCAAGGTGGAGATATCCAACCGGCTGGGCATGCACGCCCGACCGGCGATGCTATTGGCTGAACTTGCACAGCAGTACCGCTCATCCGTCACAGTGCGGCGTCTGGATCAAAGCAATGCTGTTGATGCCAAGTCAATCATGCAACTCATGATGCTCGCAGCAACTACTGGCACCAAACTCGAAGTCGCTGCGGATGGCCCAGACGCTTCTGAGGCCGTCAACGCCATCGAAACACTGGTGCAAGCTGGGTTTCAAGAGGCCTGATTCGATTCTCGTCCTGATTCCCGCGACATCAACGACTCCACCCCGCTGGCTGGAGACCGCCCTTCAAAAAGAATCTCATGCAGCACTTGGGCGATCGGCATGTCGACCTCCCATTGCGCCGCTAGTGCCATCACGCTGCGGGTCGTCGCCACACCTTCCACCACAGAGTGAACGCGGGCTTCATACCCTTCAAGCGATTCCCCACGCCCGAGCGCTTCACCACATGATCGATTGCGCCCATGTGGGCTAAAGCATGTCGTCGCTAAATCACCAACGCCCGCCACCCCTGCAAAGGTGGACGCATGCGCACCCATCGCCAGTCCAAGACGCGTGATCTCCGCCAAACCACGAGCCAACACAGCTGACTTGGCATTGTCACCCAGTTCGAGTCCATCACAGATCCCCGCTGCTAGCGCGATCACGTTTTTGCATGCGCCGGCCAGTTCAACTCCAAGCACATCTGTGGAGGTGTAGACGCGCAGCCAAGGCACATCAAAAAGCGATCGCACCGTGTTGGCCACCGCCTCGTCACTAGAAGCCGACACCAGTACGGCCGGCAAGTGATCCGCCAGTTCGCGCGCAATCGAGGGCCCAGACAACACACCAGTTGCGCCAGCACTTGGGACACATGCGGAAAGAACTTCGGTGGGTCGCAACAATGTGTCATTCTCGACACCCTTGGCGACGCTGATGATCGGACAACCATTTGGCACATGAGATGCCAAATTGGTCCAGACAGGCCGCACAAATTGACTCGGAATTGCGTTGATGGCGAGCATCGCGCCATCCAAGGCCAGTGGTGGATCAACCTCCACATGGACTGAATCTGGAAGTCGGTATCCCGGGAACCGCCCTGGATTCTCACGGTGCGTTGCCAGATGACCAACTACCTCAGGAAATGGACCCCAGACCGTGGTTGGCACCCCCGCCCATGCCAATGCATCGGCAAGAACCAAGCCCATCTGCCCATCTCCAATGATGGTCACCTTCTCTGACACGCTGACAAACCTCCTAGATGCCCTCTACAGGCGTCAATGGAGGGTACCCGCCCGGATGATTCTCCGGTGTGAACCCCAGCAGGGCAACTGGCGTAGCGAACTCATGGCGTCATGGTGTGGGAAGAACCCGATCTGGCTTTATACTTCTCACCCCATCAGGATGCCTCTATGCGTCCTGACAAGGCCGACCAACGATGGAGTCTGAGATGAGTGAGATCGAGGCTACCGCCCCCGCCCTTGGGGATGCTCCGCCCGCCCTAGGAAACGATGATCTTCGCAGTGCTGCCGGACTCGAACGCCGGTTGCTCATTGCATTGAGTGGTGGCGTGCTGCTTGCTACTGCATGGATTGGGGGTCTTCTTGGCCTAGATGCGCAGATTGCCCAAATCCCCGCCTTCCTCGGTGGTGTGACCCTCGTCATCCCATTGCTTGCCGGCGCCTGGCGCGAGATTGGGATGGGACGTCCCAGTGGCGACGCCCTGGCCAGTCTCGCTGTACTGGCTGCCATGTCATCCGAGATGTATCTGGCCGCTGGCTTCCTTGCGCTCTTTCTTTGGACTGCCAATCTGGTCCTGAGCCGTACTGCATGGGGCGCGCAGCGCGCCATCCGTGATCTGGTCCACCTTACGCCCGATACTGCTCGGCGTGTAGCCGCTGACGGCGGTGAATCAACCGTTGGCCTGGCACAACTGCAACTTGGTGACACCGTCCGCGTCCGGCCCGGCGAAAACCTTCCAGTGGATGGACGCATCATCGCTGGTGAATCAGACATCAACCAAGCATCGCTCACCGGTGAAGCTGTTCCCATCGAAGCTGCTACTGGCGCTTCGGTCTACGCAGGTACCACCAACCTCACTGGACAGATCGACATCGAAGTCACAGCCATCGCGGGTGATACCACCATTGGCAAAGTCGAAGAACTGATCCGCGAAGCAGAGTCGAGCAAAACGAGACGCCAGGAAGTCATTGAACAACTTGCGGGCTACTACTTTTGGGTTGTCATCATGGTGGCAGCATTGGTGTGGTTCTTCGCAACCCGCAGTGGCGATGAAGTCGTCCGCGCGCAGGCCTCCATCCGAGCCATCACGGTGCTTGTAGTGACCTGCCCTGGTGGCCTGCTGATCTCGCACCCAACGGCGATGGTTGCTGCCTTTGCTGCAGCTGCCCGACTGGGCATCATGATCAAGCAGACCAGAACACTCGAAGCTGCTGCAGATATCGATACCGTTGTCATGGATAAGACCGGCACGCTGACCACAGGCAACTTTGCTGTATCTCGACTGGCACCCGCTGGCGACATTGAAGGTGTTGACCTGCTGCAAGCTGCTGCCGACGCCGAGCAGCACTCCAACCACCCACTGGCCAGAGCCATCCTTGAGACCGCAGAACGCGCTCGCATCGAGCCAGCATCCATTACCGGGTACGAAGAACTCCATGGCCGAGGCGTCGTCGGCGCTGCCGATGGACACCAATTACGTGCTGGACGCGCAGCCTGGCTTCTTGAACTCGAGCCTAGCATCGCCACAGCCTTGCAAGAGGTCGAGGCAAAGATCGACGGCATGTCAAGCGTGCATGTCATGCGTGGCGACACTTATCTCGGCGCGGTGGGACTTGAAGATGCACTGCGAAGCAATGCTCAGGAAGCCATCGCAGAACTCCGAGAACTCGGCTGTCGCCGCGTTGCAATGTTCACGGGCGACCGACTGGCCGTGGCGACACGTGTCGCTGAAACCATCGGTGTCGACAGTGTGGAAGCAGAGTGCCTGCCAGAAGAAAAACATGAGGAACTCAAGCACCTCATGTCCCGTGGCCACCGCACCATGGTGGTCGGCGACGGCATCAATGATGGACCGATGCTTGCCACTGCTGACGTCGGTGTGGCCATGGGGCTTAGTGGATCAGACATCGCTACAAACTCCGCTGGTGTTGCGCTGATGAACGATGATCTGCGGCATATTCCCTTCCTACTTTCACTCGCTCGCAGGGCGCGAAACGTGATTAGCCAAAACATCGGCATGTCGCTGCTGCTTGCTGCGGTTGGCCTAGCACTGGCTGCCACCGGCACACTCTTGACTCTCTGGATGGCGCCCTTCTACTACGCCTTGGGATACGTAGTCGTGATCGCCAACAGCTTGCGACTGGTGCGGTTTGGTGAGGAATACAGCGAAGCGGAACAGAGCCGCGCCGCTCGTCAGCAGGCGCAGGAACGCCGCGCTCAAGCTAGTGAAGCCCGCCGCGCTCGAATTGCCGCCTCAGGCGGCTGAGGGAATTGATCAGGCAATCGTGACCGTGTCGTCAAGGAACACGTTCTGAATGGCATTGAGCAATTGCACGCCCTCAGCCATCGGTCGCTGAAAGGCCTTGCGCCCGGAGATGAGTCCACAGCCACCGGCACGTTTGTTGATCACCGCCGTACGCACCGCCTGAGCAAGATCGTTGTCGCCGCTGGCGCCACCGGAGTTGATCAGGCCACTACGGCCCATGTAGCAATTAGCGACCTGCCAACGGCACAAATCTATGGGGTGATCCGTGCACAGAGAGTCGTACATCGACTTGTCGTACTTGCCGAATGAGTTGTTCGTATTCATCGCCACATAACCACGATTGTTGGTGGGCTGCTTCTGTTTGATGATGTCAGCCTGAATCGTGACGCCAAGGTGGTTGGCCTGAGCGGTGAGGTCCGCAGCAGCGTGATAGTCGGTGCCATCAACTTTAAAATCACTGTTACGAAGATAGCACCACAACACGGTGGCAAGTCCACGCTCATGCGCGTAGTTGAATGCCTCTGCCACTTCGACGATCTGGCGCCGCGACTCTTCACTACCAAAGTAGATCGTCGCCCCGACCGCCACAGCCCCCATGTTCCATGCCTCATCGATGGTGCCAAACATGACTTGATCGAATTGGTTTGGGCTGGTGAGCAATTCGTTGTGGTTGATTTTGACAATGAACGGAATCCGGTGGGCATACTTGCGCGCCACCGCGCCAAGAACCCCATAGGTACTGGCCACTGCATTGCAGCCACCTTCAATAGCCAACTCCACGATCTTGGCGGGATCGAAGTAGATCGGGTTGGGCGTAAAGGACGCTGCGGCAGAATGCTCAATGCCCTGATCCACCGGAAGAATGGAGAGGTAGCCGCTCCCCCCAAGACGTCCGTGCCCGTACAAGGCCTGCATGGATCGCAGTACCTGTGGGGAGCGGTCAGTGTCGGTCACGATGCGGTCGACGAAGTCGCCCCCTGGCAGATGCAGCATGCTCGCTGGCAGCACACATTCGTGTCCGAGCAGATCATCGGCTTCAGAGCCAAGCAGATCGGTGATATTGGCAGTCGCAGTGGTCATTGGCAGCAACCTCCTGAAGAAGATTCTATCAGACCGTGCCCACCACCTATGATCGTCGGTTATGGAACCAACCCCCGGTGATCGAGTGCTCGTGGCCATGTCTGGTGGCGTGGACTCCAGCGTAGCCGCTGCCATGCTCAAAGAGCAGGGCTTTGATGTTGTGGGATGTTTCATGCGGCTTGGTTCTCCTGGCGAAGAAGTCGCCGGAACCACCCTTGGACACAAGGGATGCTGCTCGATCAATGATGCCCACGATGCTCGGCGGGTTGCCGATCATCTCGGTATCCCCTTCTACTCACTGAACTTCAGTGATGCCTTTGATCGCATCATCAACTACTTCGAGTCGGAGTATCACGCTGGTCGCACGCCCAATCCATGCGTGCGGTGCAATGACTGGCTCAAGTTTGGCCGCTTGCATGAATACGCTGAAGGCATCGGCGCGAAATGGGTCGCGAGTGGACACTATGCACAAATTGACCGCACAAGCGGCCAAGCACGATTGCGACGTGGCGTCGATATGGGAAAAGATCAGTCGTATGTGCTCTTTGGAGCCGCCGGTATTCCAGGCGAGCGACCTCGCCGACTGGACGACATGCTCTTGCCAGTTGGATCGCTCACCAAAGCAGAAGTGCGAGAACGAGCTAAGGCGCTCGGGCTTGGCGTACATTCCAAACCGGACTCTCAGGAAATCTGCTTTGTGCATGATGATGATTATGCTGGGCTGCTTCGACGACGCGACGAGCAGCAGTTTGACCAAGGACAGATGATGGATACCAGTGGGCGTGAACTTGGAACCCACCAGGGACATCAACACTTCACGATTGGCCAACGCCGTGGCCTCGGGGTAGCTGTGGGAATCCCGCTGTATGTCATAGATAAGAACGCACACGACAACACCGTGGTGGTCGGCGATAAATCACAACTGATGGCAGCATCTTGCCGTGCCAACCAAGTCAGTTGGCATGTTGATGCCTCGGATGCCTGGATCTCTTGCCATGCCCAGATTCGAGCACATGGTGATCCAATGCCTGCGCGGGTTCGTGCTGATGGGAACCTCATTGAGGTTGAATTCACCACCCCACAGGAAGCCGCTGCACCAGGCCAAGCAGTTGTCTGTTACGACCAAAATGCTGTGATCTGTGGCGGGTGGATTGATCAGGTCACCAGAGCAACATGATTGATTGGTCACACAGCTTGCCAGCAGGCGCCCGACCAGCCGCCCGTATGCCCATGATTGGGCGTCAGGTAGTCGCCACCAGTCAGCCGCTGGCTGCACAGGTTGGTTTGGACATTTTGGGCCTTGGGGGGACAGCGGTCGATGCTGCCATCGCTACAGCCGCCGCCTTGACAGTGGCCGAGCCCACTGCCAACGGTTTGGGAAGCGATGCCTTCGCCATCACCTGGGATGGCCATCGTCTCCATGGACTGAATGCCTCTGGCAAATCCCCAGTTGCCCTCCCGGTCGACCAGATACGGGCTCAGGGGATGCCGCGACTTGGCTGGCCCTCGGTCACGGTGCCCGGTTGTGTTTCCGCATGGATGGATCTTTGGCGAGCACATGGCACCATGCCACTGCCATCCCTCCTTCAACCTGCCATTGATCTTGCCCGTGAGGGGTTCGCTGTATCACCCCAATGTGCTGCTGGTTGGAAACGCGCAGCAGACCGCTATAAGGGCTACCAAGCGTGGCAAGACACGTTTACCGACCATGGTCGAACACCAGAGATCGGGGAAACGTGGCGCCTGCCGGATCACGCCAACACGCTGCAGTTGATTGCCGAAACAGAGGGTGCTGCCTTCTACAGCGGCGCACTTGCCGATGCGATCGCCGCCGATGCGAAGCGACATGGAGCCGCACTGCAGAAATCCGACTTAGAAGGACATCAGACCTTAGACGTTGAACCTTGGTCAGTGCCCTATGGGGATGTCCTTCTGCACGAACTACCGCCCAACGGCCAAGGTCTGGCGGCCTTGATTGCAGCCGGGGTGCTGAATCGACTCTGCCCAGACCAGTTAGATGCAGATGACCCCACATTGCTGCACCTCCAGATCGAAGCAATGAAGATTGGATTCGCTCATGCGGATGCGCATGTGGCCGATCCAGACCACATTGACGAACTGCTGGCCCAGTGCCTCGATCCAGCCCGACTCGATGCATTGGCTAATGCTATCTCTGCAGATTCCGTGAGCACAGAGGATGTGTCAGTACCAGCATGGAGCAGCACCGTGTATCTGTGCGTCGGTGATGACCAGGGCCGCGCCGTGTCCTTGATCCAATCCAACTATGAGGGCTTTGGCAGTGGTGTAGTTATTCCAGGCACCGGCATCGCCATGCAGAATCGGGGGGCAGGCTTTGCCAACCAGCCAGGCCACCCCAACGACATCGACGGTGGCAAGCGTCCCTATCACACCATCATTCCCGGTTTCACCACCAAGGACGGCGCGCCACACATGGCCTTTGGTGTGATGGGTGGGCCCATGCAACCTCAGGGGCACTTACAGGTGCTCTGTCGCATCGTGTCGCACGGGTGGGACCCACAAGCAGCCCTCGATGCCCCGCGATGGCGAGTGGAAGGACCCCGCCGTGTGACCGTTGAACCGGACCTTCCTGCAAACAGCATCGCCTATCTTCGCAATATTGGCCACGATGTGGTCGTAGCCCCCCATCGCGATGTGTCCTTTGGTGGTGGACAAATCGCGATGCGTGTTGGGGACAACTGGTGCGGCGGCAGTGATGGCCGCCGTGATGGGCAAGCAGTCACACGCTGATCGATACCATTCCGTTCATGCTCTACGGAGGCATTGACGAAGCCGGCTATGGACCCATGTTTGGGCCCCTGTGCGCTGGTGTTGCTGTCTTTGAGATTCCCGATCTTGCTGATGGCGCCCTCCCATGTCTCTGGCAGACTTTGGATCGAGTTGTGGTCAGAGGCCGCCGGGACACTCGTGATCGCATCGCCGTCAATGACTCCAAGAAACTCAAGGGATCACACGGCAAAGCTCATCCGCTGACTTGGCTCGAACGCGGGGTACTGACGTTCGCATCAACGATCGAAGAAAACGGGCACTGGCTTGATGCGCTTGATGACCAGCACCTACTGGACACACTGGGCATCGAGCCAATTCACGGCCAGTGGTACAACTCGACCACCGATCTCCCGCTCGGCCGCACTGTTGAACAACTGCGCATTGACCGCAACCGCCTATGTCGTTGTTTTGACGATGCTCAGATGCGATGTGTCTGGGTTGGTGGTCGCGCCATTGGAGCCGCAGAATTCAACCAGCGAGTGGAGACCGCAGGATCCAAAGCCATCGTCAACTGGGAGCAGATCTTGGCCCTGATCGAACGCTGCTGGATTCGTGCGGATGGAAGACCACTCATCCTGGCCATTGACCGTCAAGGTGGACGCATGCGCTATCTTGAGGATCTGGGTATTGCATGGCCATCAGCCAATCGGCGGGTGATGACCGAAACACCTGAGGCCAGCCATTACATCCTCTCGCTTCAGGGTCGGGGGCCACTGGAACTTCGATTTGAGGCGCAAGCAGACCAGCGGCACCTGCCTGTGGCCTTGGCCTCGATGACCGCCAAGTATGCACGGGAACTGCTCATGCTTCGCCTCAACCGCTTCTTTATGAGTCATCTTCCAGACCTCGCCCCAACCGCTGGATACGTTCAGGATGGCCGACGATACCTCCGAGAAATCGAACCGGTCATCGAAACCACTGGTATCACCGTCCAGGATCTGGTGCGATCCTGTTGAATTTGCCGATAGCACGCTTGGTTCTCGAAGCGGCTCAAGATACAATTCCTCGTTCGTGCGATCGACGGTGATCGCACAACCAATCAAGACCGGAACGCGTCGGGAGGACCCCACCATGCCAAATGAAGAGGACGACGACGCCCGGCCTCGCTGAGACTCCTGTCCGGCGTGATGCCGGGCCTCAGCCCCAGCTGCCTCTGGCAGCCACCGACCAATTTGACGACGACACCGATGCAGTGGCATCGGATCGATCACCCCTTCCAGAGGGCACCGCCCTCCCAATCAACCCGCAGAATGATGCGGGTGACCTAGAGAGCAGACCAATGGCTACCGATCTGACACTCGTACGCAACATCGGCATTTGCGCCCACATCGACGCGGGCAAGACCACCGTTACTGAACGCGTCCTGTATTACACCGGCAAGAACTACAAGCTCGGTGAAGTGCACGAAGGCACTGCCACGATGGACTTCCTTGAGGAAGAACAGCAGCGTGGCATCACCATTCAGTCGGCCGCAACCACCTGCCCCTGGGATCACCATGGCAAGACATACACCGTCAATCTGATTGACACCCCAGGACACGTTGACTTCACGATTGAAGTCGAGCGATCCATGCGTGTGCTTGATGGTGCTGTTGCCGTCTTTGATGCCAAGGAAGGTGTGGAAGCTCAGAGTGAGACCGTCTGGCGACAGGCTGAGCGATACAACGTGCCTCGCATGTGCTTCATCAACAAGATGGACAAGATCGGCGCCAACTTTGAGTTCTCATTTAACACCATCCGAGAACGCCTTGGAGCCAATCCAATCGCGCTGCAAATTCCCATCGGTGACGGCGACACTTTTGAGGGGCTTGTTGATCTGATCGAAATGAAGGCCTACTACTTCGACAGTGGAGAACTTGGTGCCGTCGTTGAACAGCGTGACATCCCAGAAGATATGCAGGATATGGCAGAACTCTGGCGACACGATCTGATCGAGAAAGCAGCTGAGCTCGACGACACGCTCACCGAGAAGTACATCGAAGATGAGCACTCCATCACTTCAGATGAGATTATGGCTGCCATTCGGAAGGGCACACTTAGCCACGCCTGTGTACCAACGCTGTGCGGCGCTGCGCTACGCAATATTGGCATTCAGCGACTACTCAATGCGGTCATTGATTACCTGCCGGACCCCACCGAGGTCCCGGCGGTCGAGGGCTGTGACCCTCGTGATGACGACAAGAAAATGAATCGACAGAGCAGTGTGGATGAACCCTTCTCTGCATTGGTGTTCAAAGTGGTCGCTGATACGCACGGCGACTTGACATATGCACGCATCTATTCCGGCGTGCTCCCGAAGGGTTCTCGGGTGCTCAATCCCGGCAATGGCCGCAAGGAAAATATCTCCCGCATCTACGAGATGCATGCCAAGGATCGCGAGGCACTGGATCAGGCCGAAGCTGGCATGATTGTCGCTTTGATCGGACTGAAGAACAGTATGACTGGTGACACTCTGTGCGACACCAATGATCCCATCGTGCTGGAACGCATGGAGTTCCCAGAGCCGGTGATCTCCATGTCCATTGAACCCAAGACGACTGAAGACAAAAAGAAGTTGTCTGAAGCGCTAAGCACGATCACACGCGAGGATCCCTCCTTCCGTGCCCGATACAACGAGGAAACCGGCGAGACCATCATCTCAGGCATGGGCGAACTCCACCTTGAGATCGTCAAAAACAAGTTGGTGCGCGATCTCAACATCGGCGTCAATATCGGTACACCACGGGTGTCGTACCGCGAGACCATCGTTGGTCCGGCCGAAGGTGTCCGCGGCAAGTTTGTCAAGCAGACTGGTGGCCGTGGTCAGTATGGCGATGCCATCGTCAATGTCCGTCCCTGTACTGAAGCAGAAGCCATCGACATGGAACTCAAGTACAAGGATGGCATGGCCTTCAAGGATTCGATCACCCAAGGTGCGATTCCCCGCGAGTACATTCCCTCAGTGGAATCTGGTGCCCGCAGCGCTGCGATGTCTGGAATCCTTGGTGGCTATCCGATGGTCAATGTCATGGTCGAACTGGTTGATGGCTCCTATCACGATGTCGATTCCAGTCAGGTCGCATTTGAACAAGCCGGAAGTCTGGCATTCCGACAGGCGTGCACGCAGGCTGGTCTGGCACTGCTTGAGCCAATTATGCTCGTGACCATTACGACCCCTGAGGACTTCTTTGGTTCTGTCACCGGCGACATCTCGAGCCGTCGTGGACACGTGGTGGAATCTGAAATGCGCGGGAATGCCCGCATCATCACGTGCGAAGTTCCCCTTTCGGAAATGTTTGGATACACCACTGTGCTTCGTGGTATGACCCAGGGCCGAGCGAGTTCCACTATGGAGCCCGCCGAATATCGTGTCATGCCCACCAATCTCAGTGACGAGGTTTTGCAGCACTCGTGAGTCCACTTCAGACACCGCCCCGTGTGCCGACCCTCGATCGCTTCTGGCTTGATCGAGCAGCGGCCTTGGCGGTGCGTGGATACGGTCATGTTGCCCCCAACCCGCTTGTTGGGTGCATTGTGCTCGATGCAGATGGCGCCTTTCTATCTGCCGGCTTTCATCGAGAATGCGGTGGCCCCCATGCAGAAGTCAATGCCTTGCAGCAAGCGGGCGATCGTGCAAGAGGGGGCACGCTGTATGTCACACTAGAGCCATGCCACCACACAGGCCGCACTCCACCCTGTACCTCAGCCATTGTCGATGCAGGGATTGCACGGGTGGTTGTGGGATGCCTCGATTCGCATGTACTGTCAGGTGACGGGGTCGCCGCACTTGAGCAGGCGAACATTCGGGTTGATTTAGTGAATCATCGTGCTAGCGATCTACTCACCGCGCCTTTCCGCTATCGGCTAGATACCGGCCTGCCCTGGCTGATCGCCAAATGGGCACAGACGCTTGATGGAGCGATTGCCACGCGAACAGGTGACAGCCAGTGGATTTCGTCAGGTCGAAGTCGCGCTTTGGTACATCGTCATCGCGGACGCGTGGACGCCATCATGACAGGCATTGGCACTGTGCTTGCTGACGACCCACAATTGACGGCCAGACATGTTCGACTTCGTCGTTCAGCTCGTCGCATCGTCATTGATCCCGATCTCCAACTTCCTCTCGATAGCAATCTGATTGACACCCTGCCTGATGCACCGCTCTCAGTTGTTGCCAGTCCCACCGCGGATACCTCACGCCGTGCCGCATTGGAGTCGCGTGGCGTCGAGGTGCTCACACAAGCAGCTGAACAGGACGTCGTTCCACTTCGGCCAGCACTCAAGACGCTTGCCGCACGTCACGATCTCACCAATGTGATGGTGGAGTGTGGACCGGGACTCATGCGCTACCTGGTCAAGGAAGATCTGGTTCGTGAATTGGCTGTCTTTGCTTCCCCACTGCTCATGGGTGACCAAGAGGCCATCCCACCACTCCGAGGACGCTCACCACTGCGCGTGATCCAAGCTACCCGACTTGAATTGTGCTCAATGCATCGCCGCGATGATGATGTGCTCCTTCGCTATCTGGTCGAACCAGTGAGCAACCCAAAGGATTCCGGCGACAGCGGCCACTGAGTCCCCTCCGGCAGCACCCGCAACACACCATCTCCATTCTCCATCGCCCAACGGCCTTGCCCGTCTGGGGGAGGAAGTTCACGAAGTAGCCGCACGGTATCAATAGGCCCACCTTTGCGATCACTCAGGGTGATGACGGCCACCTCCAAGTCGCTGGGGTACTGCTTGACCAGGAGCAGTTCAGTCGCCAGTGACTGAGTCAGCAAACCAAGAAGACTGTCGACCACATCCGTTGACGCCACCGCCCCATCCAGATCGCCAGCCAGCCAACGATCGAGTGAGCGTTCCAGCACCAGTTGCTTGCCATCCTGCGCAATCGTAATTTGGTGCACATCCATCGGAGTGACATCAGTCCCAGATCGCTCAACGAGGCCCATGGGATCACCCAGAAGACGCGCAACATCACGCGCTCCCATGCGTACCACGGATGGTGCGCCCTCCACCATGGCATATCGCGCCTGATCAGATCCCGCAATGACATCCCCCACCAATAAGGTCCGAGTGCCATCAACAGTGGTGACTTCAATTCGGGCAACAGCAGGATCCAATCCAAAAGCAGCGGGATCATCAGGCTGATCCATCAACACGGTCTCACCGGACGCGGAAGCCAATGCCACAAGATGTTCTGATGTCGCCTCAGCATCCGCCCGCGTGTTGATCGGTGCGGTGATCTGCCAATCACGACCTTGTCTTTCCAACACCATCGACTCCCCCTGAACCGTGCGTTCAAGGCGTGTCGCATCAACTGACAGACCGGGATAGAACCGCAGGTCACGCCACGACGCTGGGTGTTCCAACAGCAATGCATCATGCAAGGTTGAATCGACTACAAAGACAGGCCCCTCATGTCCCCGCTTTGCCCAGGCACGACCCGCGAGCCCACGACGACCTAAATGAAGTGTGGTGCTGGTGTCTGGAGTTGACAGGGTCAGCGCGGCCAGCGGCGGGTCGAGCCCTAAGCGGGCAGGATCAACATCGACTCGGTCATCTGCCACATCGAAGACTTCAATCTCCAATGCCACTGCGGCCAAGTTCATGAGCAAATCCGCATGCATGCGATGCTGAAATGGCTCTACCTGCCACCATCCGTCAGCTTCACGCTCAAAACGCCAATGCTCACCATCACGTTCCAACACCAAGGCAGTGACTTCCGCAACATGTGAGAGATCTGAACCCACAAAGCTAATCGTCTGAACGTTCGATTGACCTGACGTCCAAGACGGACCCCACTGCCAAGCGGCCACACCAAGCAGTAACGCCACGACCCACATCCACAGAATTTGGGAGACCCGCATCAGGCACGCCTCCTGAACCACACAGCCCAGCCAAGCGCCAAAGACGCCGCAGGCCACCCACCAAGGAGCACCCAGCCCCATCCTTGTCGCACACTGCCTGACAGACTGCCAATTCGCCCCACTTCTTGACTCAGTGCCCCGCGTGCCAGCCGATCGTCCAGGCCTGCCAACCAACTCGTCGCAACCATCATCAACTCATGATTTCCTGGGTGGGCCAATGCCACACGGTCACCTCCGGCGGCTACAGCGGCGTCGGCCACCGCTGTACGAAGCCAATTACCACTACCAACGACCAGAAGTCGACCACCAGCATGCGTCTTCGTAGCTGCCATCACAGTGACTGGGCCACTGGGCACCTTGGCCGCATCAAAGGTAGGAACACGTCGGCGAAGACGAGGATCGACACTGACCAAAGCCCGCCAATTCGGCTCAATCCACAGGTCTGGTGTCGCCGCAACCTGTGCCAATGGGGTTGCACCCTGTGCCGGCACGACACTCATAGGCATCGCCAATGGAAGCAAAAGGGATTGCCCGTGCATTGCAGCTGCCACTGCATGGTCCTCAGGAAAGTCGGCCAATTCCATGGCCGACAATGGCGCATCAATCTCAGGCACATCACGCAACAGGACCTGTGCCGTGTCTACTTCAATGCCATAGGCTGCCAGCATCGTTGCCCATGGATCAGGTTGCCCCAAGGCTGACGCTGGACTGGGATAGAGGTTGACCAGTACCCCTTCACCTTGATCAATCAAGCGTTGCGTGGCACGCCGGAGCGATGACTCGCCAGCGGAGCCCCCTGGTCCACTTCGGCGCATAGGGGGAACCACAACCCATGAGGTCGGCCCATGACTCCATTCTGGTGGTTGCGGGTCACGGTGTGGTTGCCACTGATCAACCGCAATACGAGAGGCCCGCAACATGTCGGCCACACCAGCGACGTCAATCTGATCCTGCCCCCCTTGAAGCATCGATTCATCACCGTCATGAACAAACACCACACGAGGCTGCGCCTGGTCAAGCAGGCTGCGAATGGCCGCACTGATGATCTGCTCCCCTCGGAACCGCTGATCAAAGCTGATCTGACCATCACGGGCTGTTTGTAAACGCCTTGGCACAATCTGAGATGCTGGGATGACATGGGCGCCCATCGGACCAGAGACCACAGCAGCCTCCCCCTCGGCCAACCGTCGACCCAGTGCTGCGCGGGGCAACGGCTCCAGTCGAGCCAGACGATCAGCATCGAGTGCTAGTCGTGCCGCCATATCTTGGCAGGCCTGGTGATCCGCCCCTGGAGGCAATCCAGTTTCGAAGGTCGACACCAGGCGACTGGCCCCATCCAACTGTACTGCCCACGACGAGAGACCTTGTTGCAAAATCGCCCGCGCTGCTTCCAAGTCTGCAAGTGGCTGATGTGGTGCTGTCTCCAAGGCTGCATCCACCGCGTCAAGAACTTGATCGCCCTGCGCAGCAAGGATCGCCATGGCGGCAGCCTGTGATTGGAGTGGCCGCATGCCGTCACGCTGCAATGCACGCCACGGCCCCGCTGCTGCTCCAGCAAAGCCAATGAGATCTGCAAAGCTGGCGCGCGCTGAGTCAATAGCTGACTGCCACACACCCAACTCTGTTTCTTGGCCCCGGTCCAGTTCCAGCAGCAACGCCTCCCAGTCCATCAACTGATCAGGACGGGTCGGATCAATCCGACGGGCCATGATCGATGGCGACGCTGCCTCAAAGCGGCCAAGCACCTCGTCGACTTGGCGAAGCATGGCTGGCTCACTTTGATCTTCTGCAAGCGCCATCGTGATCCGCCAGTCCCCTTCAAGCGTTTCCATCATGGCCAGCGTTCGTGGACTCAGCGAATAGGCCCGTGACTTGGTGGCATCAATGCGCCATCGCCAGGACGGAGACATCACGAGAACATTCACGGCGATCAGCGCTGTTACCAGTCCAGCCCACCAAATCACACGCCCTGCCAGTCGGCCATCTGTGCGTAACAACAACGCCGCGCCAACAACAAAGGCGAAAATGATCGATAGGAAGTAGATGACATTGGCTGAGTCAAGCAGCCCCGAAGAAAAGTCCTGCAAGCGTCGCAGTGGATCTGCCTCACCCAGTGCGGCACGCCATGTCGGCCCGAGTACGGTGGGCAGCGCAACCTCCAGAATGACTGCCAGGCCAATCCACCCAAGACAGGTCACCAAAAAAGCCACTGCTTGGCTTCCTGCAACCGCAGACACTGCAAGACCCGTAGCAACCAGCGCGCCACACAACAAGATCAGGCCTAAGTATCCAGCCGCGATCGCCCCCATATCTGGACGCCCGAAGACTTCCAGCAAACCAACCTGCATGAGTGTGGGCAGCAGCAGCACAAGCAGCACACCAAGACAACCCAGCCACTTTCCACATGCCACACGCCATGGCCCCACTGGCGAAGACTGCACCAAAGCCAGTGTCCCACGATGTCGTTCCTGACAGATGGCAGCCATCGTGACCGCCGGCGCGGCCACCATCAAAAAGAGGGCATTGAATCCGAACACGGGTCCGAGTTCTGCGGGCTGACCACTACGAAAAACAGATTGCATAAAGACCAGGCCTGAACCCGCAAGAAAAAGCGCCGGCACAATCCACCCGGCTGGGGCCAAGTAGAAGGCACGCCACTGTGTCCATGCGATGGCCCACACCGCCTTCATGACTGCCGCCCTTCAAGCGCCTGGTGCACCCACTGGTCCAAGCCATGCTCTTCCATAGCGAGTCGGCGGATCACGCCTCCCGCTGTGGCCACTGCTTCCGCAATAGCCATCATGGCATCCTCCGGATCTGCAGTTTCACACTTGGCCTGCTGCCATGGGGGTGTGACTGACTCCACATGCACACCCTGAATGGATCCAACCGTCTTGAGACAGGCGTCTAGATCAATTCCGCGTGCCTCCACGATGATCTGCCCCGAGTCTCCGGCGTGATCGACCCGCCGAGCCGCTTGGATCCGGCCACCGACCATCACATGCAGCACATCACAGACTGCTGCTGCTTCTGAGAGTTGATGGGTGGAAAGGAGAATGGCCCGATCTGCAGACAGGTCTTTGAGCAAAGCCTGAAATGTCTGCTGCTGCATGGGATCTAGACCCGTTCCTGGCTCATCGAGGATCAACGCTGGTGGATCATGCAGCATGGCTGCAGCCAACCCCACGCGCTGGCGGTATCCGCGAGACAACTGACCGACCAGACGTCCCTGGACATCCCCGATATCACAACGCTCCATCATCTGGCCGATCCGACCTGCCGGCACGCCCCCCCAGAGGGCCGCGTGATACTTCAGATACTCGGCCACTCGCAGTTCATCCCTAGCCGGAGCACCCTCTGGAAGCCAACCCAGCAAACGCCGACCAGGCGATTGTGGATCTGCCATGTCATGACCATCAATTCGTGCACGCCCACCCGTGGGCGAGAGCACTCCACAGAGCATGCGCATGCAAGTGGTCTTTCCAGCCCCATTAGGACCGAGAAAACCGGCAATCTGGCCGCGAGGGATCTCCATAGACACATCCTCGACCGCCATCAGGTCGCCAAAACGTCTGGTCAGATGGTCAGCTTCAATCAAGAATCAACTCCAGAGAACCGGGTCGTGGGCCGTGATGGTTTCGTCCCTTGGCCACTCTGTCAAGACGAATAGCTTGCGAGAACCCCATGATGGAGTACGCTTCCCACACGGTAGTGCAGTTGAGGGTCCGACATGGACCAGGATTCAAGAACATCTGATTTCGGCCAGGACTCGTCTGATGGCCGCTCCAACATGCAGTCAGCCCTGCAAGCGGTCGGTGACGCTGTGGCGTTGATCGGCTATGACGCCAGTCTTGTATGGACTGATGCACGATTCTCTCAGTTACCCAAGACCGTGCAGGAACAGTGTTGCCGCTGGTGTGCTCAGCGTGATGAAACTGGTCGCACCTACTTGGAAGGCGGTGGCCGCCACTGGGAGGTCATCCTCAGACGCTTCGATGAAAGCACTGCTTGTTGCGTTCTCTTAGAAACAACTGCGGACCGCATCAGACAACTCCGACTCGAAGCAGTTGAAGCAGCTGGGCTATTGCTCCTGCACTTTAACCGCGACGAGATCCGTCACATGACAGTCGCGGATCGGCTGCGCATGTTGGAACAGCGCATTGTCACCAGCGTGCGCCGCGACTTGAAGTTTGACCACTTCGAGATTCGGCTCCGCAGTCCGGGAAGCGATCGACTTGAGCTTGTCATTTCGCAGAGCTTGTCGCCACTTCGTATAGGCGAGTTTATTCACGCATCTGAAACTGGCAACGGCATCTCTGGATGGGTTGCCGCGACCGGTCGCAGTTATGTCTGTGCTGATGTCCGGCAAGATGCTCTCTATCGTGAGGGTCTTGACAATGCCATGAGCAGCTTGACAGTACCGCTCATGCTGCATGAACAGGTGATAGGTGTATTTAACATTGAGTCCGACACCGTTGGCGTCTTTGACGACGACGATCGGGTCGCAGCTGAACGTTTTGGTGAATACGTCGCTAGTGTTATGCACATGCTCGACCTGCTGGTCGTGGAACGAACAACCACACGCGAGCAAGCCGCCCGCAGCATCGAGGTCGGCCTCGAAGATCCTCTGAACATGTTGCACCAGATGGCGGTCACGCTGCGTGACCAAGGACGCACCGATGAAGCACAACATGTCGCCGCAGTTGCGGCAGAGATTCGCAGTCGAGTTGATGCGTGCGCCAGCGGGCCACGCTCGCTCATTGACGCGGAGCACGAATTGCGATCACTGACGATTGATCCAGAACTTCAGGGCAGTCTGGTGCTGGTCGTCGATGATGAAGAACGGATCCGAACTGAAACCACACAGGTCCTTGAACAAATCGGTTGCACGGTTTGCGCTGCCGCATGTGGCACCGACGCGTTTCAGGCCATTGAATCCGCTGGTCAGAACCGCGCGTTCGACTTGGTTCTCTCTGACATCAAACTGCCTGATGCCAACGGCTACGAAGTATTCACAAAAGCTCGAGAGGTGTTGCCTGATGTGCCAGTTGTGCTGATGACTGGCTTTGGCTACGACCCAGACCACACCATCGTCCGTGCCAGCGCCGACGGCGTACAGGGCATTCTGCTCAAGCCGTTCCGAACTGATCAGTTCATCGAAGCCATTCGGCATGCACTGCTGTGCAATTCGACTCAGTCACCCTGAGATCCGACAACAAAGCGGTCATCACCATGTTCATCGGTCACCACGCGAGCGTCCTGCAAGCCAGCCTGCTCAAGAAGTGACCGTGCTGTGTCTGCGTGATGATCGTCGACTTCAATAGCGAGCAGTCCACCGGGCAGGAGATGTTCTGGAGCCTGGGCGATCACTTGGCGGACCACCTCTAGGCCATCTGCCCCACCGCGCAAGGCGACCTCAGGCTCATGCTGCTGAACGTTGGGATCGAGTTGCGCATACCGCTGATCATCGATGTAGGGCGGATTCGAGAGGATGGCGTGAAAGCGTCCTTTTTGGCCCCGTCCCTCTAGGCCAGCACAGGCATCAGCAGTCACCAGCGTCACCCGGTCGCTCACACCATGACGCTCGACATTGGCAGCTGCGACTTCAAGTGCATCAGACTGGAGGTCAGCTGCAATCACAATCGCTTCGGGCCGCTGCAACGCGACGCTGATTGCGATGCACCCACTGCCTGTGCCAATGTCAGCAATGTGAATTGGGTCAGGCCGCATTTCTGGATCGAGATGACGCCACCAGGTATCGAAGATCTGCACCAGCAACTCAGTGGCGGTTCGGGGGATAAGCACTGCTGGAGTCACGCTGAAGTGGCGCCCAAGAAAGCCCGCCTCACCAAGCATGTACTGCACAGGTTCATGCTGGGCTGCCCGCTGGACAAGTGAGCGCAATTGCCCGAGTTCATCTGGTGACGCAGGCCGATCCAGATCGGTGTAGAGGTGAATCGGGTCTGTCCCGATCACGTGTGCTACGAGCCACCGGGAGGTAATCAAGGGCTCTTGAACCTCCTTGTTCGCCAGATGACCTTCAATCCACTCCAGAAGCGTGCGGGTGGTCCATGTGTCGGGTCCTGTACCAGCAGCCTGTGCCATTGAAACGCAGGCTACCACGGCAGGTCAGCAGCAAGGCAGGCCACCCCTGCCTCTATACTTGCGGTCTCATGTCGCTCTTTGCCCGAAAATCTCGTACGCCTGAAGTCAACTCGACCGCACCAAGCGCCAGCAGCCCATTTGGCAGCGCTACTGAGGCGGCGATTCACCGCATTGGCGGCGATCTCCTCCGCGAGGCTGATCGACATGCCAGCGGGCTGCTCTCGGCCGCCTTCTGGTCGGACAAATTGATGGACTGGGCGATGAAGGATGACGCATTCAAGGTGCAGTTATTCCGATTCATCGACTGCTTCCCATCACTGCACACCAAACACGACATCCACGAGCATCTCGTTGATTACCTCACCCAACCCGGGGTCACCCTTCCATCCGGCCTTGGTCTCGGGCTGAAAGCTGGCGGTCTTGCCAAGGGCGCGATGTCCAAGACCGTTGCTGGTCGCATCGAAGCCATGGCCAAACGGTTCATTGCCGGAACTGACGCTGCGTCGGCAACACCGATGCTTCAGAAACTTCGGTCACAAGGCATGGCCTTCTCTGTGGATTTGCTCGGAGAGGCATGTCTGAGTGATCAGGAGGCTGCGCAATATCAAGCCCGCTATCTCGATCTGGTTGAGCACCTCCCTGATGAGACCGCAACCTGGGCTGACAACCCGCTTCTGGACACCGACTACCTCGGCCCGATTCCGAGAGCCAATGTGTCCATCAAGATCAGTTCTTTGTATGCCCGAACAGATCCAGTTGACTACGAGCACACGCTTGAGGGCTTGATCGAAGCATTACGGCCGGTACTGGAATGCGCTGCCAAAAAGAACGTCCTGATCAACTTTGACATGGAGCACCATGCATTTAAGGATCTGACAATTGATCTGTTCCAACGCTGCGTAGAACAGGTGGACTTCCCTGCTGGGCTAGCCATGCAGGCCTATTTGCGTAGTGGCGATGAGGATGCCCGTCGCATCATTGAATGGTCACAACGCATCGGCCGGCAGGTCACGGTGCGTCTGGTCAAGGGCGCGTACTGGGATGCGGAGACAATTGAAGCTGAAATGCATGGCTGGCCTGTGCCAGTCTGGTCACGCAAGGTCGAAACGGATGCGTGCTTTGAACGCATGACCTCGGCGTTCATCGCTGGCATGCCTCGTGACACAACCGAAGGCGGTGTCAAACTCGCGCTGGGCTCCCACAATCTTCGCTCCATTGCCACAGCCATGGCACTGCTTGAGCAGCGGGGATTGCCACCGGAAGCACTCGAATTGCAAATGCTGCATGGCATGGCCGACCAACTCAAGGCGGTCATGGTGGAACGCAAGATCCGATTGCGTGAATATGTCCCCGTCGGCGAGATGATCCCGGGCATGGCCTATCTGGTGCGACGTCTACTTGAAAATACCTCCAATGAGTCATGGCTCCGGGGCAGTAGTACTGGAACGTCCTCAGTTGAAACCCAACTGGCTTCTCCCCATGAGTCCTTCGATGGCGAAGATCCGGGCATTGCCCGCATCGCTAGCGCCCCTGAACGACATGCACTTTCAAATAGCGTTGAGGGCTTCGCTGATGGCCGACCTTTCTTCTCTGAGTCCATGCATGATTTCTCCGATGCATCTCAGCGCGAGGCTTTCACACAGGCCGTCGAGGCCTCTGCAGTGCCTCATGTGGCCATTGATGCCACGGAGGCACAAGCGACACAAGCCGTTGAAGCCGCCCATCGAGCATTTCCTGCTTGGCGCGATACGCCGGTAACGGAGCGAGCCAATCTGCTCGTCGCAGCTGCTGCGGCAATGCGACAGCGACGTGACACGCTTGCAGGCATCATCATTCGCGAGTCTGGCAAGACCTGGCGTGAAGCCGACGCTGATGTATGTGAAGCCATCGACTTTTGCGAGTACTACGCTCGTCAAGCGATCCCAATGTTTGCACCGCGTCGGCTGGGGCAGTTCATCGGCGAGCTCGACCAACACTTCCATGAGCCGCGCGGAGTCGCTGTTGTGATTTCGCCGTGGAACTTCCCACTTGCCATTTGCTGTGGCATGACCGTTGCAGCCTTGGTGACTGGCAATACTGCGATCGTCAAACCCGCAGAGCAAACGCCCGCCATTGCCAAGGTGATGGTGGATCTACTGCACGAAGTTGGCATTCCAAAGGATGTCTTGCACTTTGTGCCCGGTCGTGGCGAAACCGTTGGCGCTTCTTTGGTCCGGCACCCCCTCACTTCACTGGTGGCATTCACTGGCTCGAAGGCTGTGGGCCTAGACATTGTGGAAGCATGTGGCCAAGTGACTGCTGACCAGCCCTTCGTCAAGCGGGTTGTGTGTGAGATGGGCGGCAAGAACGCGATCATTGTTGACACCTCTGCGGACTTGGATGAAGCGGTGCTCGGGGTACGTGATAGCGCTTTCAATTTCCAGGGACAGAAGTGCTCAGCCTGCAGTCGCGTAATTGTTGTTGGCACAGCCTGGCAGCCATTTGTCGATCGTCTTTGTCCGTCAGTTGAAACACTCAGCATTGGCAACCCACTGCTGCCCGGAACGGATGTTGGCCCGGTCATTGACCAAGAAGCCGCTGAGAAGATCCGGTCGTATGTGGAGATTGGCCGACAAGAAGGGACTCTCGCTGCCACACTTCCAGTGCCTGCTGGGCTGGAGGCAGAAGTTGGAAAACCATTTGTCGCCCCTCATGTCTTTACTGGCATTGAGCCGCATCATCGTCTTGCCCGGGAGGAGATTTTTGGTCCTGTGCTCGCGGTGATGCGTGCCGAGTCATTTGAGCAAGCTCTTGAGATTGCCAACAGCACTGACTACAAGCTGACTGGTGCGGTATACAGCCGCAAACCCGCCAATCTTGATCGAGCTCGACAGGCATTCCGGGTTGGCAACCTGTACCTCAACCGCGGCAGCACCGGCGCTCTGGTTGGACGCCAGCCTTTCGGAGGATTTGGCATGTCTGGTGTCGGGGCCAAGGCTGGTGGTGATGAGTACCTCGCCCAATTCACGGTTCCACGTGCCATCTGTGAGAACACAATGCGCCGCGGATTTGCACCAGGGCTGTAGCAGAGAATCTATCGCTTACATTGATGCTCTCACGCCGGGGGCACTCCGTATGGCCCCAGCCATGCGCTTATGCGCTGGAGTCGGCCGACTGCTCGGTCGCATCGGCTAGAGGTAGAAGCCCGTCTGCGACTGCCTGTGCCAACATGTCACCCACCGCATCCTCTTCGAGGATGAGGTCATCCACGCCAGCACGACGCAACAAAGATTCAGCTCGGTTGTAGCTGCATCGGGCCACAATGCGGGTCTCTGGTGCCAAAACGCGCACCCGTTCGACCACCGCTGCTGTTGCTACCGGATCTGGCAAGGTCACCACCACCATCGGCGCCAGCGCCACACCCGCCGCGAGCAACATTTCCTCACGTCGAGCATCGCCTACCAGACCAACAACCCCCTCCTGCCGCATCCGCATCACTGCACGATCATTGAGATCAATGACCGACAAGGCATGCCCAGAAGCACTCACCAATTCGATGCTCTGCGTTGCAGATGGGCCGATGCCGATGACCACAACGCGTGGGGCATCTCCGCTAGCGGCGACTGGAGACCGGCTAGATCGCGCCTGTCCAGCGATCCGACTTGCCACATTGACCATCAGTGGCACGAACAAGAGGGTCACCACCGATGTGCCGATGAAAAGGTTGAGTGTGTGATCTCCCAACAGTCCTTCTGCACGCGCGACACCACCAAGTACAAATGAGAACTCCCCAATCTGCGCGACACAGATGCCGGCGGCCAGGCCAGTGGCTGGGGCGATGCCAATCAGACGCACACTCACCGCAGCCAAGAGCGTCTTGCCGCTGATCACCAGACCCGCTAACAGCAAAATGACGAAGAGACGATTGCCATCGAGCATCCACGCAAGGTCTGCAAGCGAACCAATGCTGGCAAAGAAAATGGTGAGAAAAATGGCTTTCAGTCCCGTGACATCCACTCGAATCTGCCGCGCAAATGGTGAGTTCGCCAGTGCTAACCCGGCAACAAACGCGCCCAACGCTGCGGAGAGTCCCATTTCATGTGACAACCAGGCTGCCAGAATGCCAGTTACCACGGCCAACACCACCGGGAGTTCACGATTGCCACTGACCCGTGAACTCTGAAGCAATCGTGGAAGCAGCAACACAGATATCAATCCAATAATGAGTACCGCCGCGACCATTCGCACACCAGCGGATCCAAGTTCAGCCGCAACTTGTTCAACTTCCACCGGCCCGCCAAGCACCGCTAACAAAACCACCAACGGCACAATGGCCAGGTCCTGAACCAACAACATGGCTATAGCCATGCGTCCGTGCGCCGACTCGAGATGTCCGCCATCGGTCAATGATCGCGCAACTGCAGCTGTACTACTGAGCGCCACCATGGCACCAATTGCAATCGCCCCTGCACCATCCCAGCCGATGAGCATGGCTACCACTGCAGCCAAAATGGTGGTCAATGAAACTTGAAGAATGCCTGCGCCAGCACCCGGCAGGCCAAAAGCCCGCAAGCGGTCGCGTGTAATCTCCAAACCGATCGTAAAGAGGAGCAAGGCCACGCCAAACTCAGCGACGTACTGCACTTCTAGGTGATCATTGCGCACCCATCCCAGCACTCCGGGACCGACCAACATCCCCGCCACAATGGCGCCAATAATAGCGCTGAGCCCAATGCGCTCCGCTATGACGGCCAACAGGGAGGCAGATGAGAGCAGAATGACCAGATCGGTAACGAACTCCCAACCAGTCACGCGGGAGGCTCCATTTGCAATGGCTGATCAGCAGGTCCGGGTCGCGGATAGCGCCCGCGGCTTCTGCGACGAATGTCGGCGCGAGCCTCCATACGCAGGTCATCAATGACTTGCCGCAGATAGGACAGACCCTCATCAGGGCCCATGTCAATCAACGTCTGGTGCGGAATGAGCTCACCAATGTGCAGTAGCGCCCTTGCGTGACGCGTTGGACGTCCTCCGCTTGGCCATGCATCCAAGGTGCCTTCCACCCCCATCGGCAGAACTGGCGCTCCACTGCGCTTGATCAACAACCAGACACCACGCTGAAATGGCTGCACCGTGCCGTCTTTGGAACGCTCGCCTTCTGGAAAGATCACTGACAAGCGGCCCGACTTGAGTTCATGGACCGAAGCCTTCAGCGAGGCTGGATCAGGTCCATCTTGATCCAGTTGAATTGTCTGATAGCCGACGCGCATGCACCACGCGATGAATCGTGGCAAGTCCTGCATCAGCGTTCGCCTTGCCAGCGCACGAAAGCCGCGATCACGCACAGCAACTCCGACGAACATGGGATCCAAGTGGGACTGATGGTTGGCAATCACCAAAGCTGGTCCAGTTCGAGGAACCCGTTGAATACCCACTGTGCGATAGCCCCACAGCAATCGCCCAATGGTTCCCACAGACCAGGGAACGATCCCCCACCACAAGATCATCGCAAACCATGAGCGGTCACTGTTGCGGCGGCGGAATTGAAACAAACTCAGCATGATGCAAGGACCGCCGCATCCACACGATGGCGAACTTCGTGCTCCAGACGGTCAACCACCTGATGCAGCGTCAGTTCTGTGGTATCAATCTCTACTGCTCCATCCGGACATACCAATGGTCCGATGGCCCGACCTGAATCGATTTCATCTCGAGATCGAATCTCGGCTTCGATGGTGTCCAGGTCTGCATGCTTGCCCTGTGCCTGCAATTGACTCACCCGACGCCGTGCCCTGATCGAAGCATCTGCAATGAGAAAGAAACGCACATCTGCATCTGGGAAAACGACCGATCCCTGATCTCGACCCTCACTAATAATCCCTCGATGTGCTGCTGCAATGCGCCGCTGAGCCGTCACCATGGCCTCCCGGACGACACCGACCGTGGCCACAATCGAAACCCGCTGGGCCACCTCTGGCCCGCGGATTTCATCCTCAACGCCCAATCCGTCCAGCAACACCTGTGGGGGCGTGACATCCCAGTCAAATTCGATGGAGTGCTGCTCTAGGGCTGCCACAAGCGCGTCCCCATCCAACGGATCAATCGACTCGCGAATCGACATCAGCGTGACACACCGGTACATGGCCCCAGTATCCAGACACTGAAGTCCAAGTCGTTTGGCGAGTTGGTGGCTGACCGACGACTTGCCGGTTCCGGCCGGACCATCGATTGTGATGATGACGGACGACGCGGTGGTCACGAGGATCAGCCCTCGGCTTCTACCGCGGCCTGCAGAACTTCAACAGCGCGTGGAAGATCCTTAGCTGGCGATGCACCGACATAGTCGATGGCAATATTGCTCTGATAGCCCACGGCCTTGGCCGCAGCGACCCCCGCAGCGAGATCCAGCCCGGTATGCGCCCCCTTCTTATTAAACCCTTCCACGCGGACATGCACAGCCCCGGCATAGGGCGCGAGGTGACGCATCTGGGCAATGGGGTCATCTGACGATACGGGATCTCCGTAGGTCGGCAGTGCGCCGATGCGGAATCCACCAACGCGTTTAATCAAATCGGACAGGCCCTCAGCACTGGCGGTCATTCCACTTGATGGTGCTAAGAGGAGATTGAGTTCAAGCCGCTCCACGGCCGTCATGACTCCTTGCATGGTGTCGATCGCCCGCTCCAAAGCATCCTCATCACCTGTGGGTACCGCGATTTCGACTGCCACACTGTTGCACCCAAGCCGACTGGCCCCCTGCGCCAACCGGCCCAATCTGGCTGCGGCATCTGTCCGGGTATCTTCGACCGCCTCAGCAACCAGAAGCGGCGTGCGGTCGATAAGAACCAGGCAGGGACACCCCGCCTGATCCGCCCGGTTCCGCATCAACTCCAGATCGGCCACTGACCAACCCGCAAGCATGTCCGCCTCCACACTGAGGCCCCGGAGCCCGAATTCACCACAAGCATAGGAGGGCGCATCGTGGAGTGTTCGAGGCGGATCTGCCTTGGGATCAAGCAGCGAACGAATGGAGCCGGTGGTGAGTGAGAGCAGCAGGGTCATAGCGAGGTGTCGGAGCATACCGCAAGCGTCCAGAGATCGACGGACGCCTGATACCATGTCCGCCTGACATGGCTGGCCCCGCCTCTGGTGGACTGCGAATTTGGAGCTAGCCCAAGCATCTCGAACCGCCTGGAGTACCCCATGCCCAGTCCTGACGATTGCCGCTATTCCGACTCACATGAGTGGTTTCGCATCGATGGTGATGTGGTCACGCTCGGCATCACCCCCCACGCTGCTGCGGAGTTGACCGATGTGACCTACGTCGAAATGCGACCTGTAGGAACGGCAGTCCAAGCAGGCGATGCTGTGGCCGAGGTGGAGTCAGTCAAAACCACCAGCGATGTGTTCTCAGCAGTCGGTGGAGAAATCATCGAGATCAATGACACTGCCTCTGAAGACCCGGCGATCCTAAATCGTGACCCCCAGGGGGACGGATGGCTGGTTCGCATTCGCACCAGTGATATGACCCCACTTGAGACGTTGATGGACGCCGCCGGATACGACGAGCGCTACACAAACTGAGCCTGCAGGCCATGTCAGGCCCATTCCAAATACAAGCGCCCTATCAACCGACCGGCGATCAGCCTGCCGCCATCGACCAACTGACTGAGGGTCTGCGTGCCGGATATCCGGCGCAAACGCTGCTTGGCGCCACTGGCACCGGCAAGACCTTCACGATGGCCAACATCATTGAGCGCCTCGGGCGGCCGACGTTGGTACTCAGTCACAACAAGACGCTTGCAGCGCAGTTGTACGAGGAGTTCCGCGCCCTTTTTCCGGACAATGCGGTCTGTTACTTCGTCAGTTACTACGACTACTACCAGCCGGAAGCCTACATCCCTCAGAGAGACATCTACATTGAGAAAGACGCTTCTCGAAACGACGACCTTGACCGGCTGCGTCTCTCTGCCACCAGCAATTTGCTTTCTCGCCAAGATGTCATCGTGGTTGCCAGTGTGTCATGCATCTTCGGACTCGGCTCGCCAGAGCAATGGCAGAACAGGCTCGTCTCATTGCAGCGAGGACAAAGCATTGATCGTCGCCAGTTGCTGCATGAATTGGCCGACATGCAGTACACGCGTACTGACATCGATTTTGAGCGTGGAAAATATCGGGTACGGGGTGATGTCATCGACATCTTTCCAGCGTACGAGCAATTTGCTATCCGCCTGGACTTCTTCGGTGATGAGATCGAGGACATTCGACTGATTCACCCTATCTCCGGCGAGACGCTCAGCAGTACCAACGAAGCGTATATCTACCCCGCCGTGCACTATGTGCTTCCTGAAGAACGTCTCGAACAGGCGGTCTCGGATATTCGCGAGGAATGCACCGGACGCGTCGCCCAACTTCGCAAGGAGGGCAAATTGCTTGAAGCCCAACGCTTGCAGGCACGGACGAAGTACGACCTCGAAATGCTGCAGGAGGTTGGTTACTGCTCGGGTGTAGAGAACTATGCCCGCCACCTCGAAGGGCGTGCTCCGGGCTCACGACCTAGCACATTGCTGGACTACTTCAACCATGGTCCTGGCAAGGCTGAAGAGTGGAATGTGTTCATCGATGAATCGCATGTCACCATTCCACAGATTCGGGCCATGTACAACGGAGACCGCGCTCGCAAACAGGTGCTGGTCGATCATGGATTCCGCCTACCAAGCGCGCTGGACAACCGGCCATTGAAGTTTGATGAGTTCACATCACTGGCGCCTCAGCTTGTGTATGTCTCTGCGACACCCGGACCATGGGAGCTCGAACAATCGGGAATGCATGTCGCTGAACAAGTGATCCGACCCACGGGCCTGCTTGACCCTGTGATCGAGGTGCGACCAGCCGAGCGGCAAGTGCCAGATTTCATCGACGTCTGCGCCGAATATGCTGCGAAGCAGCAGCGGGTTCTCGCAACCGTCCTGACCAAGCGAATGGCAGAAGACCTCACGAGCTTTCTCGATGAACGTGGGGTGCGCGTCCGATACCTTCACAGTGATATTGACACCTTGGACCGACTCGAGATTCTTCGAGCGCTGCGTGAGGGAGACTTCGATGTCCTCATAGGAGTCAATCTGTTGCGCGAGGGCCTTGACCTCCCTGAAGTAGCACTGGTGTGCATCTTGGATGCCGACAAGGAAGGCTTTCTTCGGAGCGAGACCAGCCTCATTCAGACCATCGGACGAGCCGCGCGACACGTTGAGGCCAAGTGCATCATGTATGCAGACAACATCACTTCTTCGATGCAAGCAGCGATGGATGAAACCAGTCGAAGACGAAGTACTCAGGAGGCGTACAACGCCACGAACAACGTCACGCCTCAATCAATCGCCAAAGCTATCCGCCGCGGTATCGATAAGGAACTGGAAGCGAGGCGAGTAGCTCGCCAAGCCCTGAACGTACAGGATGACGATGCTTCACTCGATCAAGCTGAGCTACTCCAGCAACTTGAACGGGACATGCTTGAGGCGGCGGATTCTCTGGAATTTGAAAAGGCGGCGGCTTTACGTGATCGGCTCGCAGCAATCCGCAGTGGAGAAGGCGATCCACGTCATCGAGCGCGCACTGCTGAGCCCGGAACCGCACGCGGGAAGCGCCGCCATAAGGGCCGAGGCCGCTGAAATTTAGGGCAGATCTCTGATGCTCGCGGTAGGATTCAGAGATGTCTGGAACCAACCACCCATGCCCAGAGTCATGCAATGTCCTTTTAATTGGGGGCGGTGGGCGCGAACACGCCCTCGCATGGCGCCTACATCAATCACCACGGTGCGGCACACTGTGGACAACGCATCCAGGCAATCCAGGAATTGATGCCGTCGCCAAGCCATGCGAATTCTGCTGGGATCCAACCAACTTTTATCCACTCACCACCTGGTGCACGAAGAATGCGATTGATCTGGTAGTGATCGGACCTGAGCAGCCCTTGGCAGAGGGTGTCGCTGATGTCATGATCGAACATGGCATTCGCGTGTTTGGCCCAACTCAGGCTGGCGCTCAACTTGAATCAGACAAGGCCTTTGCCAAAGAAATCATGCGGCAGGCAGCCATACCCACTGCTGAAAGCCGGACTTTGCAAACAGCCAACGCTGCCTTGCGCTGGGCAATGCGAAGTTTCGAGCCGGAACTAGACGCCAAGGTGGAAGCCGGCGATATGACTTTCGAGCCGCTGCTCTGGTGGCTTCGCGGAAGTGATGATCGTGGCGAACGCCCAATGCCCGCCTTGGATACGCACATACGCGACCTACTGACCTCACGCGAAGAACCCATGGTGGTCAAAGCTGCCGGGCTAGCTGCCGGCAAGGGCGTAGTCGTATGCCGTACCGCGCTGGAAGCGGTCGAGGCAATCCAAGCCATCATGGTTGAACGATGTTTCGGCGAAGCTGGAGATCGGATCATCATCGAAGAAATGCTGGAAGGTCAGGAGGCCAGCATTCTTGCCCTGTATGACGGCGAGACGATTTGGATTCTTGATCCCTGCCAAGACCACAAACAGGTCGGCGAAGGTGACACAGGCCCAAACACTGGTGGCATGGGCGCCTACTGCCCCACTCCCGTCGTGGATGAAGCCATGCTCGACCTGATCGAACGCACGGTATTGATCCCATTGGTTGATGCACTGCGGCGAAACAAAATCGATTACCGCGGCGTCATTTATGCCGGGATGATGCTGACTCCGGGTGGCCCCAAAGTGCTGGAGTTCAACTGCCGATTTGGTGACCCCGAGTGCCAACCCTTGATGGCTCGCTTTCAAGGCGACTTGCTTGACACACTCTGGCGCACTGCCGCTGGCACGTTAATTGATGCGGACATTTCCTTTGACCCAAGACACGCCTGCTGTGTCGTGCTGTGCAGCGAGGGATATCCCGGGAGTTATGAGAAGGGACGACCCATTGAGGGTGCTGATGAAGTATCCAATGACGACATGATCCTGTTCCATGCAGGAACTACCCGTGATGCTTCCGGCAAATTGGCCTCGAGCGGCGGTCGGGTCCTTTCAGTCACGGCATTGGACGCCAGTCTTGTCGAGGCACGAAACCGTGCCAATGCAGCCCTTGATGCCATTCAGATGCCAGGTGGATTCTTTCGCCGCGACATTGGGCACCGCATCGAGACCATGGCCTCACTTCGGTAGGGTTGACCAAGCGACAATCGCCATGAGCGCTGCGTAGCCGCAGACCACCAGTGGCACACCCAGAAGCAAGGCGCGGGCAAACAAGTCACACATCGATGTGCTCCAGCCAACACCGAAGGGTCCGTCATCCCATCGACGTGCCAGCCAAAGACAGATCCACCCCAGCACTAGGCATCCCAACCACGACAGTGGCCACACCCACAAGGCCAAACTCAGTCCTCGAGCGGATGGATCTTCGGCAAAGCGCCACCACGCTACGGCGAGCAGGCCTTCTGCAACACACGCTGCAGCAACCGATGTCAAGATGATTCCACGGCGACTTGCCGAGCCCACGCCGATTAACCCCAGTTCTCAAACAGGAGCAGGAGATCAACCACACCCGTCATGCCGTCTCCATCGAGATCGCCAGCAGGACTATTTGGACCATCGCCGAGCCAGAAGTCCAGCAGCATGAGCAAATCAGGAACCCCAACGCGTCCGTCCCGATCAAAGTCTGCAGCGTTGAAAAATCCTAATGGAGTTCCACCAAAGGTCGGGGCCCAAACTGTATAGCTCGTTGTGTTGCCGTTCACTGCAATGACACCATCGAGCGGGTCACAATCTGGGTCAACACCATCAACCCCAGCCAAGAGACCACCAGCCTCCCAGCAGGTTTGGGCGCTATCCACAACCAGCAGTTGATAATCCACACAACAATTGATGATGGGTACGCCGGGATCACACGGCAGAAGTCCAGAGCAACTGGTCAATGTGGTGTTGTGATTACCACCAATCAGCGTGCACTGTGACGCTGGAAGCCCTTCAATACAGGCCCAGCCACCAATGCTGCTCGAGTCAAAGCAGCAGACGCCGTCAACTGGATTGGATGTTGGACAGGTATCCGCACAAGTGCTTCCTGTTCCCATAAAGAGGCCGTAGGCCTCTGCACAAACTGCTGCAGTGAGACCATCAGTGCAACAATTCAAATCATCGAAACAGCATGCCCCAACGCCTCCAGTGGGCCCATTGCCCGTTCCACAAGCGGTTGCAGTGCATTTGGCACGCACCTGCCAAGTGGACTCCCATGCAGCCCCAGGGAGCAGTGCTGGCAAGCCATCACAGATATCCATCGTGGTATCTGTACAGAATGCCAAGCCTGTTGCATTGTTGTTCAAACAACAACCACCAATCACATCGACGGTCGGATCTAGGTCGCACACCGTAAATGTGCAGGGATACCCCCACAATGGCTCGTCTGGATTAAACACATTGTCGGGCAGAGTCAGCACGGTGCCGTCAAGATCATTGGTACACACGTCAGGTGCAACCTCAACACAAGCCACTGATCCAAGACAACAAGGCGCTCGCCGCGTGCACCAATCCAAGTCATCGCAGGTTTTCCCCGCACCATAGAAGAAACCACTGACCGTAAGATCTTCGACCCATTCCCCTGCTACCCCTGCTTCCTCATCCCACCTCCAGTGGAAGTCAGCACATTCGTTGGCTGTCAACTCATCTAAGCAGAGGCCTTCGACACAGCACACACCCAAAACACTTGAGTTGGATCCTAAATCGATGTCGATATTGAATGACTTCCATTCTGCGTCTGGCAACGCACCATCATCAAACGTTTCATAGCATTGGACCGTAATCAAACCGCCAACTGGCACAAAGACGCTTTCAATATTCGGCAGCGACAAAGTACCAGTCGCAGTCGCGCAATATGGATATGGATCACTTGGATCGGCCGGGGCAAAGGGACTGACATCGAAGAACACATCTGCGGCACCACCAGGCACACTGGCAAACCAGAACCGCAGAATCGATTCAGATTGATGTCCAGCATGCACAACCAACCGGGCATTGTCCCAGCGGATTCGCTTGATCGAAGCGCCAACATTGTTGGCTCGATAGCAGATCACCGTGGGATCAGAGCCACAAGCCGTAATTGGAGGCGGCGCATCGAGAATACTGGCGGGAACAAAGGAGCTTTCCGCAATGCTCGAAATGCTGACGCATGAGAAGGAGCCTGCCAAAGGCGACAAAGGCAGATCGCCCGTATCTGGAACCAAATACACCGTCGTTGCAGGATTTGGCTGACTTGCATTGCAGTTCTCAACTTCATAGACAAAGGAGTCAATGCCACACCAGTCAACCGGCGGCGTATATTCAACTACCTCAACCCCGGACGGGAGTTCTGTCAGACAAACAGCACCGCCAAGCGTGGTTAGAACCGAACCACTACTGCAATCGATCATACTCCCCGAACCCTGGATGATCTTGATGGCATCCCCGTCCGATGTCCCATTGCAGTTGCAAGGGATGTCATTTGCCAGAACATCGAGTGTCGTACTGACAAGATCAGGAACAATCAACACATCACTGATTGGAATTGGATATTGCTGATCCGCTACATAGTCGCTGCCACTGCCGAGGTTGGCAACACAGATTGGAGGCCACGCACCAGCCGCCTCGGGGCCGCATTCCAGCGCCGCAACACTTGAATAGATCCGCGCTGCAATCTCATTTCGATAGCGAAGCTGAATGTTTGCCAATCCACCGTCGCAGGTCAGACAGTTGGACATGATGGTCGATGGCATCACCCCAAGCGCTGAGGCCGCTGGATCTTCATAACGAAGTGTGCAATCTGGAAGTGCGGCCATTGAATCACAGGGAAAGGTGATACAACTGTCATAACCATAGAGCGAAGTCGCATTGACTCCCGCAAGCAAGCCCATGGCACGTGCAAATTGCACAAAGTCCCACATGCCCTCTTCTGCAGGTGGCGGATGAGATGACGGTGGCGGCGCAAAGCCCCCACGCACCGGCACAAGCGCAAATGCATCCTCGCGCTGACACAGCACCCCAACCCCAGAAGTAGCCACACCCTGTCGATAGACACCATCTGCAGGACCCTCGCTCGAATCCGAGGGAACGTAATAGGGCGCTGCACCAAGTGCCACAACTGCGGTGGCGGTGCAAAACAGTTCGGCGAGCGCCTCATTGTTGTTGTCAGGATTGGGACCTGCCCATTCATCAAGGTCAACGGTCCAGGCTTCCTGCAATCGATCAATGGCTTGGGTGATGTCCAAGGGTGCGTGTTGCAAAATATCATTCGGGGATGAAACGCCATCGCCACACTCATTGGTCCAGCATGATGCGCCTTCTCCAAGCCAATCACCCGCGTACTCTGCGCATTGGTAGGCAGAGATATTTTCGTAGCAGTAGGCGCCGGACAAACAACAAGCGCCAATGGATAGTTGGTTGCCATCTATGTCTGGCAAATCACCAATGCCTGCCGGATCTGGGTCCGTTACCAACCAATCATGAAGCACAACTCCTGCGATTGAAAACTGGACGGCTGCATCACGTTCGATCGTCGAGAAAACACTTGCCGCAAGAATTCGGGCATAGCCGGACGCTGCCACATAGTCCCCACCGAAAAGTTGGACAAAGAAGGGATCACTGTCAATCAACACCCCTTTGCCTTCACATATCAGACTTCTCGGGCCAAGCAATTCGACCACTGAACCCGACAGTGGATTTTCAGGGTCGGCATACTCCACCACTGGCGTCACGCTGCTGCAGACTGGCGGCGTGCCAGCTATCACGATGGTCGGCGGTGGCAAGTCGTCATCCTCGTAGAGGGCAAGGTCAGTCTGATCAATGCATGGCATGCACTCTTGAATGAAGTAGCCAGGCACTGATGCGTTGAGTACTGCCAGAACATTTTCATCATCGCTTTCACACACACTTCGTGGCAGTTGTGCGCAACGCACGGAGGAGAGATTCGGGAACTCGCCCTCATCAACTACATCTTGGCAGAACAAGCCTTGGTCGAGGCAACAAGCACCGGAAGGTTCGTAACAGATCTGGCATTCATCCAATGGCAGCGGATCGCCGTCGTTGTCCACACAAATCACATCAGCTAATGCCGCTGCCGACAAGAACCGATCTGCTGGAATCTCCCAAGGCTTCCCATCACTCACACAGGGCTTTGGTGGCAGCAAGAAACGGCCGCCAAGAATGGCGCACTCACACGCCTGCAGGTCACCAAGCACCTGCACCCCGGGATTCACGGGATCTGGATAGCAACACGCCCCCACCCAAGCACCGTCATACTCACCTGTGCCAGCCTCAAAGCAGACCCACTGCGCATTACAGGGCACTCCCGCCCCCAGCCAACATGGCGCATAGTCCGTGCCGCTAGATGGGTCACTTGGGTCTAATGCAATTGCCAAGTTGTCACAACGCACCCCAAGATCATCGGGAGCACCAGCACATAACTCAGCGCACAGTGCTTCAGTGAGCGTGTAGCAATAACCAGGAGCTAAACAACAGCCTCCGCTGGCAAAGATGTTCACAGAATCATCATCCGCATCGAGCAAGCGGTACAGGTTGAGATAGGTTTCGGGATCCATTCGATCGCTTAATGGGCCATCACCATCCATATCTTGCAGCAAGCGCCTCAGTTCACTGCGAATCAGCGCCTCTTCGGTAGCCGGAGGCGACCATGACCCATTGCGCGCGCTTGACGAGACATCCTTCAAGGCAGTGCCTGGTGGCTGGACTTCTACACCGCCACGGGCCTGACCAACGCGATAGAAAGAAATCTGAGTGTTGGAGGGGTCCGTCACCAGCATGTCCAAGCCACGGGTCGTCTCAACCCAACCGTGGGCTGTGCTTCCAGCAAATCCAAGGAAGACACGCGAATCTGGTTCACCCAACACGCTTCCAGTCCAGGCTTTGACAGGCTCGGGAGGAAGTCGGCGAGGCGCTGTGGCGCCAGAGTCATCCACAATCCAAGTGGGGCCCACGTCCATGATCACCGGGGTCAAGTGCAGGGTGACAGGCTCGCCATCGGGAAGTCGGAAATCGTCAATGAGCACTTCTGTGAGACCATCGAGCGCGTCAATGAGTGTGGGTTCGACACGCATGGCGCGGGCTGCAGCGACACCACCGGCCCCGAGCGAACGCACTGGGGATGGTCGGACAGTCATGACACCGCCAATGGCATCTGCAACGAACAGGCCAATTCCAGCCACAAGCAGGGCAATACGCATCAAGTCAACTACTCCGATAGGTGCTACGCGACCCTACAGAACAAAGATCGCAGAAAACACAGGGCTCTCTAGGATACTCCCAGGAGTGGTCTTTGGATCCGCCTGAACTGCGGTTTCAATGCCTAAAAGGCCGTTTTGAAGGGTTGTAAGGTGGCCCCAGAGGCCGATGCGATCAACACGCTCCGAGTTGGCACCTCAACCCAGTGATTTGAGACCTCATCAAGAGGCTCAGAAACAACGATCGTAGCTTCCGATTCGATCTGCGCATCGACCCCGACAGCCCCAGCCACCCCACTGTGATCTGCGGTGTGATACAGACTTGGACCGTCTCCATCGGATTGGTATCTGGCGGCCCAAAGTTGGTGACCATCAGCGATGGCTACCGTCATCCGGAAGGCCTCTTCAATATTGAATTGTCTGCGCGCTGCTTCCACACGGCCAATCATGCGCTCGATAGCCCCAGGCACATCTTCCTTGAGGCCCTCGGTCAGACACAGTCCGAACATGGTTTCACTGTCGGTGTTACCGCGTTTGCGCGCATAGATCGAATCATCAATCTGGCAATCAAGATGCTGGCGAATGCGATCGAAGCCACCAATCACACCATTGTGTTGAAACAGCCACTTGTCGTGCGCAAACGGATGGCAATTCGACCGGGACACCACACTGGTCGCAGCCCGGATATGAGCCATGAACATGTGTGAACTGAGATGCGACGCCAGACTCTTGAGGTTCTCGTCATTCCATGCTGGTCTGGTCTCGTGATAGAGACCGGGACGTTCGCTTTCTGAGGTGTACCAACCGACGCCAAAGCCATCGGCATTGATGGCATAGGTCGATTCCAGCGCATGCTTGGACTGCATGAGCAGCGAGTGACTTGGCTGCACCAAGAGTGAGTCCAATCGAAGCGCAGGTCCGAGATAGGCAATCCAACGACACATGCTGGCACTGTATCAGTTGCGATGTCCGCAATCATGCTTACAAGCGTGCTACTCGTACACGCCCAATCATCATCTAACTCTCACGCCTCAAACGAGCCATAAAGAAAGGGGTCATTCCATCGCCAGCCACTACTCGCACCGACTCCATGACCTCATCGCGAAAAACAACGCCACGCCATTGCGACAGTGGCGGCCGTCGTTGATCAACGTGCCATTCAATCGGCACCATGGACATGCCAAAGTCGCCACGCCGTGCTCGACGATCGAAAAATTGGTGCAACACACCTTCATTTTCTTCCGGTGCCATCGTACACGTCGCGTACAACACCTCTCCGCCAACACGCAGGCAGCGACAGGCTGATTCAAGAAGTTTCAACTGCCGCTTGGCCAGCATTGAAATAGAACGCTCGCTCCAAGTCGACCACGATTCGGGGCGAGCTCGAACAAACCGACCTTCACCACTGCAAGGCACATCAGCAAGGACGCGGTCAAAACAGGATTCCATCACGCCACCAAGTGATCGTGCGTCACCAGTTTGCACATCAATGCCATCAAAGCCCTGCATGCTGAGGAGATGCTTGAGCCGCTGAGTACGCCCCTGACTTACATCATTGGCAACGAGCACACCAGAACCCTGCTGTAAGCGACGAATCAAAGAGGTCTTGGCCCCGGGCGCAGCGCAAAGGTCAAGGATGTCCATGCCCGGCAAGATCCCCATGTTCAGTACAGCAGCCATGCTGGAAAGTGATTGCACGAAAATCTGCTGTGATTCGACCCAGGGCAGCCGAACCAATACTTCACGATCCGCAAATTGCACACGCCAGGCGTGGTCATACCACGCTACCGGGGTTGTAGAAATCTCATGCGCCTGCAAATAGGCAGAACCCTCGTGGAGAGACTCGGGGCAACCAGTCCAGCGAACAGCAACCGGGGGTGATGCATGCGCAGACAGAAGCGCTGCTAAATCTTCTGCTGAAAGAATCGCAGCACAACGTTGGAGAAAAACCTCAGGAAGTGAATCATCCACCGTGTCAGATCGCCACAGACTGTGCCAGTAGATGCAGCGAGGACGCCTTGACCCCACTCTCGATCTCAATGGTCTCAAACTCGACCCGCTGCCCTTCGACTAATGCATTCATCGTTTCTGGAATGACATCCATCGTCAGCAAGACATCTCGATCGCTGTCATCAGGAGTGATGTACCCAAAGCCACGTTGTGCGAACAGTCGAGTCACCGTTCCGTGTGGCACGCCAATCCTCCTCCAAGTCAGATCCGCTGGGTCGGATTGATACTAAAGCCCCCCATGCATCGACACAAGGTCACAGGCGGGCTGTTCCTAATCCGCTAGAAGGTACGCTTGAGGATCATGCGCGCAACCTAATTTGCGACAACAAGTACCAATGACAACGCCACGCATGAGGCGTGGCGTTGTGTTCAATGCCCTGTGTAGGATTCGAACCCACGACCCGCTGATTAAGAGTCAGCTGCTCTGCCAACTGAGCTAACAGGGCGGAAACCCCTGAGGGATGAAGCAGCGATTGTAGCCACTGGCCTATCTAGACGCTGTGGACCACCCCGCCATGAAAACGCAACCGACTCAGTCCGATGGACTCGACATCGATGGGGTCGATGAATCTGCAAAATCACTCTTGGTGGGTGGATGAATGCCCGCAATGCCTTTGCAGGCGCGATCAATATGCTCAGCAGCCTGAGTCAACATGGCCTCGCTCGTATGACGACACCAACTGAATCGCACAGAGCCATAGTCGGCTGGATCCACTTGGCATGGCTGACGTCCCATGGCCTCAAGCACCGACGAATCTTTCACTGCCCCAGAAGAACACGCCGAACCAGCAGATGCATCGAGTCCCCCTTCAGACAACACAAGCAGCAATAACTCGGCTTCAATGCCTGGAAAACCAATACTGGAAGTCGACCAGATCCGAGGGGCTGATTCACTATTGACACAAGCGTTAGGAATCAGCCGCCTGACTGACTGCTCGAAACACTCTCGGAGTGGCTCCATCGAATCATGGCCCCCGGCCTGCAACCAATCCATCGCCTCACGCGCCGCAACACCCATGCCCACGATGCCAGGGACATTCTCAGTGCCACCGCGTCGGCCACGCTCTTGCCCACCACCACGAATCAGCGGAGCGACCACACTTCCTGAGCGTGCCCAGAGCCCACCAATACCCTTGGGACCGTGAAATTTATGTCCCGCAAAGCTAATCATGTCCAGTGGCAGGGAAGACACGTCGGTTGGCATCTTGCCAACCCATTGCGTCGCATCCGAGTGCATCGGCACACCCGCATCGTGACACATCGCCGCCAATGCTTCAATCGGCTCAATCACACCAGTCTCATTGTTGGCCCACATCACACTGACCAGTGCGATGTCATCGCCACGGGTCGACAAAAGATGCGCAAGTGACGCAGGATCGACACGACCAGCTGAATCCATATCCAAATGGACACAGTCCACACCGTCCTCTCCAAGCACTTCGAGTAACTCTCGAACTGCAGAGTGCTCCACCGATGAAGTCACTACAAGCGATCTTGGAGCGCGAGCACGAAGAAGCGAACGAATCGCTGTATTGACCGACTCAGTGCCTCCGGAAGTAAAGGTCAGTTCCGCAGGCGAACCACCAATCAAAGCACTGACTACAGCCCTGGCATCATCCACCGCCCGCCGACTTTCCTGGCCACTGCGATGAATACTCGAGGGGTTCGACCAATTCGATCGCATGACCTCAAGCATGGCAGTGGTCACTGCTTCACTTTGAGGCGTTGTTGCATTGTGATCGAGGTATAAACGCGTCATGGTCCACCAGTGTAGAGCAAGCCCCTGAGACAGAGGCAAAGAGCCCATGAAACAGGGCCCAACCGTGTGGCTGGGCCCTGTTCAAGTTCATGCGGCTGAGAGGAGTCGAACCTCCACGGGATTTTACTCCCACTAGAACCTGAATCTAGCGCGTCTGCCAATTCCGCCACAGCCGCTAAGGCGAGCGGCGAAGTATAGCGATCCCAGCGACAGATCGGCCCGAAGCAATCAACGAGCGTGCACCAACGCTCGACCGATCAAGCCTCTGCCACAGTATCCGCTTCAGTATCGGCGGCAGATTCAGCATCAGAACCATCACCCCCTCCAGAAACACCTTTGACCTCAAGCACGCGCTGTTGAATTTCCTCAAACAACTCAGGACGCTCACGAATGTAGGTCTTGGAATTCTCTCGGCCTTGACCAAGGCGAATCTCGCCGTAACTGAACCACGCACCTGACTTCTTGACGATCTTCTCGGCAACAGCCAAGTCCAAAAGGTCGCCACTAGCGCTGATGCCCTCGTTGAACATGATGTCGAATTCGGCTTCACGGAATGGTGGTGCGATCTTGTTCTTCACCACCTTGGTGCGAATCCGGTTACCGACATTTTGGTCGCCATCTTTGATCGAGCCAATGCGTCGAATATCGATCCGTACCGATGAATAGAACTTCAATGCGCGCCCACCAGGCGTCGTCTCCGGACTTCCGAACATGACACCAATCTTCTCACGTAACTGATTGATAAAGATCACCACACACTTACTCTTGGCAATTGCGCCAGTGAGTTTTCGAAGGGCCTGACTCATCAAACGTGCCTGCAGGCCAACATGACTGTCGCCCATATCACCCTCAATTTCAGCACGCGGGATCAAGGCCGCCACCGAGTCGACCACAATCACATCGACCGCGTTGGAGCGAACCAACAATTCGCAGATTTCAAGAGCCTGCTCGCCAGTGTCCGGCTGAGATACCAGCAGATCGCCAAGGTTGACACCGATGCGTTTGGCCCAGGTTGGATCAAGTGCATGCTCAGCATCAATAAATGCGGCCGTGCCGCCTTCCTTTTGTGCATTGGCCACAATCGTCAGTGCCAAGGTCGTCTTCCCCGATGACTCTGGGCCGTAGACTTCAACCACACGTCCACGAGGGACTCCACGACCACCTAAAGCCAAATCGAGACTGAGCGTTCCGGTGCCAATTCCTTCCACCGCGCGAATCTGATCACCTGCCAGGCGCATGATCGATCCGGAACCAAACATGGTGTCAATTTGTCCAAGCGCACGCTCAAGCGACTCAACGCGTGCTTTGTCTTCCTTGGTCGAGGCGGCTTTGGAGGCGGGTGATGTTTTGGGCATGGCTGAGGTTGTCCTTCCTTCCGTGGAATCCTTGGCCCCGGCTCCTCTGCCGGAGGCTGATCGAGCTCGAACGGTACCACGTTCCCGGACCTTGGCTGTCGTCGCTTCCTTTGTTCTTCGTCCATTTCGTGTGGCCATGGGCATCGTTCGAATCCTTTCGCCAGTGTGGCTGCATGAGGCACCTATCCTATTCGGGTCCTGTTCGGGTAGTCAGTGTCGCTGAATCCATCGGCCATCGCAAGCGATGTTCGGGATATATTCGGTCACTTTTCTGGATTTTGTTCGGGTGGTCAGAATGGGCCCAGCCCCACCCCGCTCAGTCGCTTGGTGGCGCTTCCCAATATGGCGTGGGCGGCGTCCACTCAGCCAGATCCAAGCTGCGGAACCACTCGACAGTGGCTTTGAGACCCTCATCAAGGCCAATGCTGGGAGTCCACCCCAGAGTCTGCTTGGCCAGCGCAATGTCGGGACACCGCTGCACCGGGTCATCGGGCGGAAGCGGCTTCTGCACCAGAGTAGATGTGCTCCCTGTAGAGGTCAGCACATGCTCAGCGAGATCCTGAATGGTGCGCTCGTTGGGGTTGCCAAGATTGACTGGGCCGAGAAACTCATCCTGATTCATCATGCGATGAAGACCTTCCACAAGATCAGACACGTAACAGAATGACCGGGTTTGATCACCTGTCCCAAAGATGGTGATGTCCTCACCAGCGATGGCCTGCCGGATAAAGTTGCTAACCACGCGACCATCAAATGGATGCATGATCGGGCCATAGGTATTAAAGATCCGAACCACCCGAATGTCGACGTTGTGGCGACGGTGATAGTCAAAGAACAGTGTCTCAGCTGCCCGCTTTCCCTCGTCGTAGCACGCACGACGTCCAATCTGATTGACGTTGCCTAAATAGTTCTCCGCCTGCGGTGAAGTCGTCGGATTGCCATACACCTCGCTGGTGGAGGCCTGCAAAATCCGAGCCCCGGTCCGACGGGCCATCCCCAGCATGTTGATCACACCAACAGTAGACGTCTTGAGCGTTCGCACTGGGTTGAACTGATAGTGGCCTGGAGCAGCTGGACACGCGAGGTTGTAGATCTGGTCAACGTTGGGCACGTAGATGGGATCGACAATGTCGTGCTCGATCAACTCATAGCCAGAATGCCCGACAAACTGCTCGATGTTTCGACGACTGCTCGAGAAAAAATTGTCAATGCAGAACACCTGATCACCTTCGTCCAGCAATCGCTGAACGAGGTGCGTTCCTATGAATCCGGCCCCGCCGGTGACGACAATTCGCTTGGACATGGGAGAAACAGCCTTTCTGGCTAGCGATCAGGGCGGCGTTGTACCAGAATTGAGCACTTCGCGGCCACTTGCCGAGATCGCCGCTGTGCGGCATCATCGCATGTATGGCCCCACCACCCCCTCATACCCGTTTCTACGCCGGCGCCATGACTGGCACGAGTTTGGATGGGGTTGATGCCGCTGTGATCCGTGTGGACGGCCACGGTGTACAGGCCACCGGTGAAATCGTGGCAACACACTCCGGCCCACTCGATGTGCCAGAACTCCACGATCTCAGCCGGGGCGCCCCGCTGCCGGCAGCCACATGGGGCGCAGCAACCGAAACGTTATCACGGTGCATCGCGGACGTGCTCGAGGAGGCCACTGCCGACTTTGCCATTGATGGCACCGTGGTCCACGGCCAAACGCTTTTTCACCAGACCCCGTACTCAGTACAGATCGTCGACGGTGCGCACATCGCCCATCAACTCCAATGTCCTGTCGCAACTCATCTCCGCGCGGGTGACTTGGCCGCAGGTGGGCGTGGCGCTCCCATCACTCCGCTGGGCGACTGGATGCTCTGGCGGTCGACTCAACCGGTCTGCATCATCAACCTCGGTGGCTTCTGCAACATCACCTGGCTTCCCGACACCGGCTGTATCGAGGACATCCGCGGCGCCGACATTTGCCCCTGCAACTTACTCCTCAATGAAATCGCGCGGCAGTTCTTCAACGCACCATTGGACCAGGATGGAAACCATGCTGGTGAAGGCACCGTCCTGCCTCACCCACACACCGATTTACGTGAACGCCTTGTGCATCTTGCACAGGCCAATCGATCGCTTGGCACCACAGACGAGTGTTTCGATTGGCTTCATACCATCACCGCGGAAAGACCAGAAGACATTGCCGCCACCGCCGCTGATGCGATTGGAACAACGATTGCTCATGCAGCCAGACAGCACCCATGCACAACCATCAAGTTGGCAGGTGGTGGCATCCACCACCGCGTCTTGGTCGATTCGATTCGATCCGCATCGGATCTTCACATTGAAGTTTCTGACCCTCAGGATTCCTTTCATTCTTATCGCGAAGCAGCTTGCTTGGCAGCACTGGGAGCGCTGCATCACGATGGTGTGCCACCGACCCTTCCTGCCGTTACTGGTCGGCGAGCAGGCACAATGATTGGCTTTCAATGGTGCCAACCCTGCTAAGTGGACGTAGGATGGGAAGAACAATGCTTCACATCATTTCGATCAGTCTGTCTGCTGCTGTGCTCCTTGGAGCCAGTGATCAGGTCACACAAGACAGCCCTGGTGTCGCAGCGGCTGTCGAGGCTGCAGAGCAATTGTCGCTGGCCTTTGGCTCCGCCGCGGACCGCATCAAACCATCTGTGGTCAAGATTGCAATCACCGATGCGGTGTCCATGCGTCGCGGTCCTTGGTCCAGAGGTCGGGGACGCATGACGGTGCAGGCCACTGCATCTGGCGTCATTCTTTCTGCAGATGGACACGTCCTGACCAATGCCCATGTGGTGCAAGATGCAGATGTAATCAACGTCATCTTGCATGACGGTCGACGCGTTGAAGCAACACCGGTTGGATTGGACGCAGGCGCTGATCTGGCCGTGCTCCAAATCGAAGCGACAAATCTGCAGCCGGCTGAACTTGCACACACCCAGAACGCGCGGATTGGACAATGGGTACTTGCCGTAGGCAGTCCGTATGGCTTGGGACATTCCTTTTCGGCAGGCATCGTCAGCGCGACTGGCCGCTCCAATCTGGGCCTGAGTGAATTCGAGCATCTCATTCAGACAGATGCCGCCATCAACCCTGGAAATAGCGGCGGACCACTGGTAGACCTGCGTGGCCGAGTCATCGGCATCAATGTGGCCATTAAAACCAACACCGGTGATAGCTCAGGTGTCGGCTTTGCCGTCCCTGCCGACATGGTGCATCGCGTGGCTTCCTCGCTGATCAACTATGGCACGGTGCAGCGTGGCTTCTTCGGCGTCAGACTCTGGGATCGTGACCCCAATGATGAGGCAACGGTCGATGCTGATACGCCATTGTGTGTCATCCGTGGGGTCGTAGCAGACATGCCCGCCCAAAAGGCCGGGCTGCTCTCAGGCGATCTATTGATCCGCATCAACGATCGCGCCATACGTTCCGCTGCAGATGCACGACATGCCATCGCCACTGCGCCGCCAGGCAAAGCCTGTCGAGTGCAAGTACAGCGTGACGATGAGATGATTCAAACCACGGTCTACCCCGCCGATCGCAATACGAGTCTGCCCTGACACCTGACAAGGGCAAACATCAAAGACCGTAGATCTCTCCGTACTTCTCTTCGAGGTAAGTCATGAGATGATCTGCCGTCAGCGGCGCGCCAGTCACAACCTCGCACAGATCCGCTGCCAAATAGCGCTGGCCATGCTGGTGGATGTGCTCGTTGAGCCATTCACGTAGCGGCGCAAAAGTGCCGCTGGCAAATCCATCTTCAAGACCCGGCATCGCCTTTCGAGCCGCATCGAAGAACTGCGCCGAATACAGGTTGCCAAGCGTATACGTTGGGAAGTAGCCCATGGAACACATAGACCAGTGAATGTCCTGCATGCAGCCAACCGAATCGTTGGGGACTTCAAGCCCGAGATACTCTCGATACTTTTCATTCCAGGCCGCGGGCACATCAGCGACCGCCAGTTCACCCTTCATAAGTGCGCGTTCAATCTCGAACCGAATCATGATGTGCATGTTGTAAGTCGCCTCATCCGCCTCTACACGGATGAAATCGGGACGAACGATATTGGCCCCTGCGTAGACCGTCTCCAAGTCGAGTCCCTTGACAGCATCGCCAAAGAAGTCCGTGAGTTTGGGTTGGCACCACGCCCAAAACTGACGCGAGCGACCAACCTGATTCTCCCACAGACGGCTCTGAGACTCGTGAATACCAAGCGAAACCGAGTTCCCCATCGGCAGACCTGGCTGGTCGATGCGGAGGCCTTGTTCGTAGATGCCATGGCCGCACTCGTGCATGGTTGAACCAAGCGCGTCGTTGACATTGTCTTCGTGGAAGCGTGTTGTCAGGCGAACATCCCGTGGCGAAAATCCAGAGCAGAATGGATGCGTCGAGACATCAATGCGTCCACGCTGAAAGTCAAATCCGATCGATTCAGCAACGAACCGCACAAAGCGTTCCTGCGCTTCGACGGGCAGACGCACTTCATTAAATGCGTTGCTCGGCGGCGTGGCGCCCATGATGCGATCCAGTAGCGATTGCAATCGAGTGCGCAGGGGCGTAAATACCGAATCAACCCACGCAGCAGTGCATCCCGGCTCATAGTCTTCTGCCAGTGCGTCCCATGGCTCACCGCCCTCCGCCCAACCGTAACACTCGGCCTTGCGCTGCAGCACACTGACGACCTTTTCCAGCCATGGCTGGAACTTGGAAAAATCCTGCGATTGGCGCGCTTCAGCCCAGTGATGTTGCGCTTTAGAAGCAAGTTCCGCCTCCTCAGATACCAATTCTGGTGGGAGTTTGGTTGCTCGATCGTACTGGCGACGGATCCGGCGCACGTTGACTGACGTCTCACTCACAGGGTCGTCCATCAGTTCCGAGTTGCCTTCACAGGCAGCAATGAGTTCGCCAATCTGGTCGGATGTAAAGTGTTCATGAGCCAACCTTGCAACCAGAGCAATCTGCGCACCGCGTGGCTCAATGCCTTCGGGAGGCATGTAGGTTTCCTGGTCCCAATGCAGCACCGACAAGCACGAGCGCAGCGTGGCGCCTTCAGTCACGGTGGTAGTCAGGGTTTCGTAGGTTGGGTGGGTTGCGGTTGACATCGTGGTGGTCATGCTGGGCTCCATTGTTCAGCGGACCCTCCAGACTAACAGACCACCGTGCCAAGAGATACGCGGAGGCAGCCAAGCTACCTCCGCGTAATCGGAATCTAAGTTGTGAACGCGAGCCTACTTGCCTGAACCTGCCTGAGTCCCAGCTTCCTCAAGCACAACCAACACCTTGGAAGCATTGCCATCGGTTCGGCCGCGTGCCAAATCGAGCGCTGTCTTGCCTGAGTTGTCAGTTGCGTTCAGATCGGCACCTTGCTCAATGAGCAGGGCAATCTTCTCGGGCGACCCATTGGGGTGGCTTGCTGCTTCAAGCAAAGCGGACCGGCCATTGTTATTCGTCGCGTTAACGTCAGCGCCAGCGGTGAGCAGCATGCGCATGCCACCAATCTTGCCCGTCTTCGCAGCGTGCATCAATGGACGACTGCGATCGACACCGTCTGTGGCCTCGATGTTGGCACCTGCTTCAAGAAGCAGCGGAATCGAATTCTCATCACCAAATCCAGATGCCCAGATCAGGGGCGTAAATCCAGTTGCACTACCGACCGTCTGGACCTGAGCACCAGCATCAAGTAGATCTTGCACCGACTCGGCAGAACCAAATGCACTGGTCCAAGCCAATGCGCCACCGATGAAATTGTCACGAGCATTGACATCAGCACCGCTCTCGATGAGCACTCGTACCGCTTCAACACTCTTGGAGGTGCCGGCATTCATCAATGCCGTGCGGCCGACCTTGTCGAATGCATTCACGTCCGCACCCGACTCAATCAGCATGGTCATCATCTCGACGTTGCCTTCCTTGGAGGCCAGCGAAAGCAAAGAAACGCCGCCATCGTCCGTGGCATTGACATCGCCACCATCAGCGATGCGCTGCTTGAGCTCGTCCGTGCTCCCGCGACGCACCAGCGATGTCATTGAGCGTTGTCGGGGCTGGACATTGACCACACTTGGATCGGGAGTGCCAGAAGCAGTCAGGCCTGCGCCCAACGGGCCCTTATCAGATGCCTTCGTTGTGGTGGTATTGCGATTGGGCCGATTGGCCTCCGCATTGGCACGGATATCGGCGCGAGTCGCTGGGTCGACCTTGACAATGGTCATGTGCTGACTGGCTTTTGGATGATCAAAGTAGAAGGTCAAGCGGGTGTTCACCGCGGTCTCACGAAACTTATCCCAGTCAAGATTGAGCGTGTGCTTTGCAGCAGGCTCCTTGGGCAGCTCACCTTTGAGCACATTGGGCTGCACATTGAGCACCTTAAAGGGCTGCTCGTCGATCGACTCAAAGACGATCTTGCCATCAGCATTCTCAACCACACCGATCCGTTCCGGAGTGCTCTTGACGTAGGCGATTGACTTGCCCTTGACCGGCACCTTGAGTTGGGGATACCCATCAATGGTGAAAGTGACTGTCTTGTTCAACACACGAGCAGTCGGGCCGCCACGCATACGGACAGTGACTTCTGTTTCCTCACCGGGCTTCAGCACGGTATTGCGCTTGAAGTCAGCAGTCGTGCATCCGCATGATGCCTTGGCAGAACGAATGGTCACATCCTGATCGGCGGTGTTCTTCAATTTGATTGTGCCAGCTTTGGTCTCAGAAGTAGAGAACTCGCCCAATTCGATGGCTGTAGGAGTCGCGGTAATGACCTGTGCACGCATCGCGGCATTGGTATCGCCAGCAGCACCTGGGGCTGGGCCAAGCACGCCACCACCAGGGCCTAGCGGCAATGGCTGGGCCGGCTTGTCAGCGGGCTGTTCAGGCTTGCTCTGCGCATGAGCGCTCATCGCCGTACTACCGGCAATGATTAAAGCTGTAAGCGTCGTCAGCGTGTTCAATCGAAGAAATCGGGTCATGGCAGTCCTCATCACATAAGGTCGTATCTAGCTCCCCTTCCGAGGGAGTGTTCAGCTCGCTGAGGTCCCCCAGGCCCTCACGAACTGGCAGATCGGCCATCGTAGCGGCAATCTGGCCCTGGACGCGAGGAAATGGAGGGATGTCGGTCGCATTGGTCACCCATCGAACGTGGGCCATAGAGGTCTATTGCCTCATCGGCTCAACGGTTCGGTCAATTCAGTCGTTACGCTTTCCGGACGATCCCCCCACTTGGAGCCCCTCAGCATGGAATCGGCCTCTCCTGACCGCCCTCCCCACATTGACCGACCCCACCTGCGTCGCGTGATCCCACAGCCTGTGACGGCGGAAGAGAAGCAGGGTGTGGCCCTAAGAGACCCTCTCATGCTCAGTGAGCAAACGATTGTGGTCCCGGCCCCGACCATGCAGGCCATACAGCACTTCAATGGGGACTGGACGCTGGACCAGATCGCCACGAATCTCAAGGTGCCAGCAGAGACCGTCGAAACACTGGTCAACAAACTCGATGAGGTCGGGTTGTTATGGGGCCCAACCGCCGAATCCCTCGAAAAGCAGAAGCGCACCCAGATGCATCAAAGCGGCGTCTTACCAATGCGCCAGAGCCAGTCGCTGGGCGGCGATGAGGCCGCGTGCGGCAATGCACTCCGTCAGTTAGTTGAGCAAAGCGAAGACCCGGAGATCGATTTTCAGATCGACGGCCTGTTTTCACCACGGATGGACTACCCCCTCGCAGGGCCGATCTACGGAGCCCTCTACCAAGCTGTGGCCCATGGGGGCTATGACCGCGTCCTGGCACTTGGCAACAATCACTATGGACTGGGTGATGGTGCCGTTGGCACACAGTTGGGATTTCAGTCTCCACTTGGCACGCTGGGCTGTGACACCTCATTCATGGACGCACTGGTGAACCATCTTGGTGATGGGTTTATCAGTGATGAGTTGGATCACATTGCAGACCATGGCATTGAAATGCAGGTGCCTTGGATTCAACACGCACTCCCAAATACACCACTGGTCGGCGTGCTCTTGCCCGACCCTATGTCCGAACCCATCGATGAGCATCCGAAGGTCACAGCGCAGGCATTTATTGATGCTGCACGAAGTGTGATGGAGGAACATGGTGGTCGCACGCTGGTGCTTGCCACTGGTGACCTGAGCCATGCAGGACTTCAATTTGGCGAACCACGAGCCATCGATGATCAACGGCGTCAGGACATCGAACAAGCGGACCGTTCTCTGCTCAGCACCGTGCTTCAAGGCGACCCGGAGGAGTTTCTCTCAGCAATCAAGTGGAACTCGAATCAGTCGCGCTGGAGTGGGGTTGGTGCGCTGGCTGCATTGCTTGGCATTCTCAAGCCAACCAAGGCCGAACTCGTTGACTATCGACAACACGATCTCGGCGAAGAAGGTCAGGCACTCGTGTCTTCTGCTGGACTGGTTTTCGGCACATGATTGCTGTGGTCCAGCGGGTCATATCGGCCTCGGTCGATGTGCCCGAGGCCAACCACACTGCTTCCATCAACGAGGGTCTTGTGGTGCTCTTGGCCGTAGAGCCAGATGACACGGATGAAACTGCAGCGTGGATCAGCCACAAACTGGCCCACTTGCGGGTCATGGCCGATGACCAAGGGCGCATGAACCAATCCATCCTGGATACTGGTGGACAATTGCTGCTGGTCAGCCAATTCACCTTGGCCGGCGATTGCCACAAAGGACACCGGCCCAGTTTTGTTGGGGCTGCCAACCCGGAACTTGGCCAACGCCTCTACGAAACCGTCGCTGAGGCGCTGTCCAAGAACCATGGCATCACCACACGCACAGGCGTTTTTGGCGCCTCCATGCAGGTGTCATTGGTCAATGACGGCCCCGTCACGCTGATCTTACGGAGTCCCTAAAGCGGGCTTGATGCCGCTTTGGTGGGGCTGTAGGCAAAGCCCGACAGATCCCAGACTTTTTATTCTGCTCTGAACGAAACCGCCTCCGCAGCGAAGCGTATATGGCTGTACATCACATGCCCCCCACAAGGAGCCTGCACGTTGGCGGTCAACGTCGGGCTCTTTTTTTGCGCCCAAATCCCCCATTCCAATCTGCTTTGAACCATCAGGCCGAAGCGCAATGCACAGCTACCCGAGAAGTCTGGTCACCTGCTGCATGTCCTCCCACATGGCCCGTCTGGTTTCCGGCGTGTAATTCCGCAGCAGATAGGCAGGATGGAAGGTTGGCATCACTGGCACCACCAGGTCCGATTCTGGGTCCTCCCAACTCGCCATACGGCCCCGCAATTGCGTAATGCCGGTGGTGGTGTCCAACAGGTGCTTCGCGGCAGCCCCTCCAAGGGCCACAATCACACGTGGACAAATCAGTCGAATTTGTGCTGCAAGCCAAGGGGCGGACAATGCAACTTCATCGGGCAATGGGGCTCGGTTTCCCGGCGGGCGGGCTTTCAGCACGTTGCAGATATACACCGAGGACCGCTTCAACCCCATTGCGCTGAGGATTTCATCCAGTTTCTGCCCCGCTGGGCCAACAAATGGGCGGCCAACCCGGTCCTCCTCAGCCCCTGGAGCCTCCCCCACAAAGACCACCTCCGCCGTCTCGCTGCCTTCGCCAAATACGCACTGGGTGGCCCCAGCCAGCGATGCACACCATGGGAAGCCTTCCTCAAGCAATGCTTGAAGGGCCTGCAAAGACCCTTGGGGAGGGATCTGGGGGCCTCTTCCGGCTGGGGCGGCGATTGGCGTCAGATTCGCCCCAATCAAAGCGTCAAAGGCTGCCAAACGGAGGTCGGCTACAGGCTTTTTTGAGTTACCCATTTTTTCCTCGATCGCAACAACCGACAGTGCCGCAGGTTGAGATCCTGCTTTGAGAGATCTTCAATTGATTGGATTTAGCGGGTTGCCATTTGGTCATTGCCTGCGACAATACAGACCATACGCATGGGACGCCATGTGGGGATTTGCCCGGTTACCAAGGGGTAACCGCCCAGCGGTAGGCGTCAGCGGACTCTCTCCGAAATGGATTCGATCATGTCAGCTACACAGATCACCGGAAGCCTGCAGTCGTACCAGATGATGGTTTACAGGCTCCCGTTGCATCCTGAGTTCTTCCAACTCGCAGGCCGCAAAAAGCTCACCCATCCGAACTACGAGTTCGAGGGCTGGGTCTTCCGTGGCGGTCACGTACTGCGGTTCGAGCACGCCTCGACCACTGTGTCTGAAGTCATCACCTCCAATCCCACCGTGCTTCCAGAACGTGGATTGGTTACCTCCATACCATGCATGGGCGAACGAGAATATGACGAGGTCTTTGCTGAACGAGTGACGCTGATGTCCTCCATGCAGACCGAGACACTCTCTGAACATCTCTATCTCGGGACCTACCAAGAGATGCTTGAGCATGGGGAGCAGCCTGACTGCATCTCCACTACATGGCAGGCAGATGACGAACACCCCAGCCTCTCGATTCTTGAGTATCAGCGCTATGGTGATGAAATTCACCTGCAGTCATACCACCTCCGAGGCGACTGTGGCTTGGTGCTGCGTACACAAACGATCATGCAGGCCGGTGTGACCAAGGAGGACGAAGACTGATCCCAGTCTTCGTAGGCCTTCTTCCAACACGATGTACCATCGCCAGCACGCCGCTGTCTCTGCGCCTCATTCAGGGGTTGCACTGGCAGCTGATGGAGCCTTGACATGACTGACCACTCCCCCGTGACCAGCGTCGACCACATCGACTTTCGCGCCGCGTTTCCCTTCGGCTCACTGCTGCGTGCCATTGGTTCAGCCCTGAGGCCAGCACGACTGGGCATCGCCATTCTGACCCTTGCCTTTCTTGTCGGCGGCGGCCGCATCTGGGACGGCTTGACTACCTCAGGCGCTGACGCCACAGCGGCAACGGAACAGATGGGCCCCTTTGCCATGATGATGACCCATCTTGAAATGCAAGGCAACACAGTGGCGCATGCCGCGTTGACTTTGGACGCTGCCGGTGTCGTTCAAGGGGTGATCGCAATGGGATGGGGAACCCCAGCAGCGTTGTGGGCGGGGGGATATTTCTGGTTCATGCTCATCTATGGGTGCTGGGTCGCGATGGTCATGGCACTTGGGGGAGGCATCCTGTGCAGGCTTGAAGCAGTCGAGGTGTCGCAACCTGGTCCGGCCTCAGTTTCGGATGCTGTCCATATGGTGTCTCGCCACTGGTGGTCGTTCACAGTCGGCCTTCTGGTGCCGTTCATTGTGGCGGGCATGCTTGGTGCACTGCTCCTGCTCTTTGGTCTGTTGCTGCTGAACATCCCTGTACTGAACATCATTGGCGGCCTGCTCTACGGTCTTGCACTGCTGGCTGGACTCGGCATGACGCTTCTGGTCCTCGGCGGCCTGGTTTCATGGCCGCTGTTTCTTCCATCGCTGGTCGTTGAAAACTGCGATGCCAGTGATGCGATGAGCCGGAGTTTCTCCTACGTGGTCCATCGTCCACTCCGGTGGATTCTCTATGTTGCAACTGCTGCGGTCGGACTGGCACTGGGGCTGCTGCTGATCTCAACCATCATGCGATTTACGGTCGACATCACAGCGGGGGTCACTTCTACTTGGACATTCAATGATGCCCATCTCGCAGCCAAGACCATGCAGTCCAATGGCGATCTCGGTGATATCTCTTGGTGGTCGTCAGCCACTGGTTGGTGTATGGCCTTCTGGGCTACCTTGACTACATGGGTGGTCGCCGGGTGGTCCTTGGCATATGTGATGGGCGTATCAACCCGTTCGTACTTGCTGCTTCGACAAGCTGTCGACGAGCAAGACCCGAAAGAAATCTGGTGGCCGGGCCTGCTGCGAGGAACACTTTCTCCAGCACCACCTAATGCTGACGACTGACATCCTGAACGACCGCACCCAACATCAGACACACGCCGGCCACGGCGGCGGCTGAGAACCACCATCCCAAAAGGGTGGTGCCGGTGCATGATGCCACCAATCCCCACCCCAAGACTGCCAGTACCCCGGCAATCAACCCGTGTGACCATGACCACACACCAGCAATCACCAGCATCAACACGCCAAGCAGCGCGATGAGCTCACTGAATTGCAATGATGAGAAATTGGGCATGCCGTCACTGACAAGTAACAGCAGCACTAAGGCCGCAAACATCGACAACATCAGCCGCCCAGTCCACATCAGCACCGCTGCAAAAAATCTCATGGCGAGACTCCCATGTGCTTCAGACTATCGCAGCAGTGAGCTGAACGAGGTGCCAGATCAACCGTCCTTCGCCGCTTTACCATACGAGGCATGCTGTGTACCGCACTGACCGCCCTGCTTCTCGCCGCTGATCCACAAGTCGCTGTTGCTGAACCCGCAACCCAGCCGATCAAAGCCATCACCTGGAATGTGTGGAATGGATTCCATCAACATACGCAGGTTGATGCTGCTGTGAAGTGGATCAAAGAGCAGCAACCAGATGTCGTAGCCCTGCAAGAACTGGTCGGTTTTGACGCGTCTGATCTTGCTGCCGTTGCAGCACGGTGGGGACACCGCCACAGCCTGATCTGTAAAGAAGGCGGGTATCCGGTTGGACTCACCTCCAATCAACCCATTGAGCTCATCGAACGACGCACAGAAGGCATGCATCACGGCTTCCTCCATGCGCGATGTGCTGACATTGACTGGTTTGTCGTGCATCTACACCCTGGCGACTGGGCCTTCCGGCATCGCGAAGCCACCACCCTGGCAAAGGCGATTGCTCCATCTATCCAAGCTGGACGCCGCGTCTGCGTGCTAGGCGACTTCAACGCTCATAGTTCCCGTGATGCGGTCCACCTCTCAGGTCAAGAGTTGCTTCGTCAAGCTCGAGACATTGGGGGACAGCTGCGCGATCACCAATTCGACTTCACTGTCATGCAAGTATTTGCAGATCTCACATTGGTCGATGTGTGTGACCTCCGACTGGCTGAGCACCCACATCGGGCGGGGACTTATCCAACGACCGTGCTTGATCACGCGTCTACCGCCACATCACAGCCACAATGGATCGAACGGATCGATTATGTCTTGTTGGATCCCAACACTGCTGGTGCATGCTTGACTGTTGAGTTGCCCCGCGGCGGCGCCTTGGAAGTGGTCTCCGATCACTACCCAATCATCTTCACCTTGCCACGAACTACCACGGTGCTGCCCAAGACCAAAGACACAACTCAACATGATTCCCCGTGATGAAATCCTGCTGTTTGATGGTGCCACTGGAACCGAATTGGAGCGACGGGGCGCCGATCTCTCATTGCCATTGTGGTCAGCACGCGTCCTGATCGATGCGCCGGAGCTTCTCAGTGCGGTACATCAGGCTTATCTTGAAGCAGGCGCTCAAGCCATCACATCGAATACNTTCCGGACGCATCAAAGGTCACTGGCAAAAGCAGGCCTTGGTGATCAGGCGACCAAACTGACCCGCAGTGCTGCAGCAATCGCCATAGAAGCCCGCAACTCCATCAACCCCTCNACACTCGTGCTGGGCAGTGTGGCGCCCTTGGAAGACTGCTACCGACCTGATCTGGCCCCTGCAGCCGATGTGTGCGCACACGAACATGGGGCCATCATGCACGCGCTGATAGAGGCGGGAGTCGATGGTCTCATGATTGAAACGATGTGTGCTGCCCACGAACTTCGAGCTGCTGCGGAGGTTGCCCAAGCCATCGCTCCAGGGCGCTGGGGGCTTTGCTATACGGGCCGACCAGACCAGCCCGGTGTCTTGCTATGCGGCACCCCAGTATCGGATCTCATAGACACGCTTGAACACGCAGCGTTCATTGGCATCAATTGTGTCGCAGCGACAACGCTGCAATCACACGTATCTCATGCTCGTGCGATCTTCGATGATGCGATTCCGATTGCAGCGTTCGGGAATGTCGGATACGCCACGCCAGAAGGCGCTTGGATCAGTACCGACGCTGTAGAGCCAGAGCGATTCGCTGGGTATGCAGCTGATTGGCTCAGTGCTGGCGCGACCATCATTGGTGGTTGCTGTGGCACCACGCCTGACACGACCGCCGCGATGGCTGACATGATCGACTCGGCATCTGCCCAGGGATGACACAACAACACATCCGACCGCTGGTCCAATGAACAACCCCGTCGGCAAGCGTGGCCTGCCAGCGGGGCTGTAAGTTAAAGCTCCCCCGCCTGGACTCGAACCAGGAACCTAGCGGTTAACAGCCGCTCGCTCTACCAATTGAGCTACAGGGGATTGAAATGTCGCCCGACGGCCTCATCATGCAGACTCAACGGGCGGGACGGGACAAGATACCGCCCTGATAGACCCCAAGCAACGCCGGGCCAGCCCGTCCCTTGACAATTGGCCGCTGGACTCTATCCTTCGGGGCTCGGCCATCCCTCTGCTGTGTCGGCAGATGGGAAATCGGCTACGGAGAGTGCGCTATGAAGAACGACATCCACCCCGAATACTTCCCAGAGTGCAAGATCATGTACCGCGGCGAAGTCGTCATGACGGTCGGAGCTACCGTACCGGAAATGAACGTCGAAATCTGGTCTGGATCGCACCCGTTCTATACGGGTAAATCATCCTTCGTTGACACCACCGGCCGGGTCGAGAAGTTCCAGAAGAAGTTCCAAGGCGACTACTTCAAGAAAAAGAAGTAGCTCGAATTCACCAAACCTTGATTCAGGCCGCATGCGACCGCGTGCGGCCTGTTGCTGCGCAGCCACCTCGTTTGCTCTGGGCCTCTACCATCGCCTTGAACCCCCCATGTCCACACTTCCAGCCAATCTGATTGAACGACTTGATGCCCTGAAGTCGCAGTATGAGCAGTGCCAATCTGACCTGCTCAATCCAGATGTGGTGCAGGATCATCGCCGCGTTCGTGAACTGTCCATTCGACGGTCGACCCTGGCCCGAGTGGTTGATCCATATCTGGACTACGACGCTGCGGTTTCAGAGGCTGCCGAAGCCACTGTCATGTTGCAAGATGAATCGGACGCCGATGTGCGGCAGATGGTGCAAGAAGAAATCGAGACACTCCAAGCGCGCATCACGACATTGACCGAGGAAATTCAGTCAAGGCTCGTCCGGGCTGATGATGATTCCATCGGTTCGCTCATACTGGAAGTTAGAGCAGGCGTCGGTGGCGATGAAGCTGCCTTGTGGGCAGGTGATTTGCTCGAGATGTATCAGCGTTATGCCAATAGCAGAGGATGGAGGGTTGACACGCTGGAGTCGAGCCCGGGCGATCATGGAGGTGTCCGCGCTGCCATCGTCGCCATTGCCGGCGAAGGCGCGTGGTCCAACCTCGGCTACGAAGGTGGCACCCATCAAGTCAAGCGCGTTCCGGCTACCGAAGCTCAGGGACGCGTGCATACTTCAACTGCAACCGTGGCCGTGCTTCCAGAACCAGAAGAAGTTGAAGTGGATCTGGATGAATCAGACGTCAAAGAGATGATCACAACGGCTACTGGACCGGGCGGCCAGAACGTCAACAAGGTATCTACCGCAGTACATCTCATTCACGAACCCACGGGAGTCGAAGTCCGCATGCAGGACACCAAGAGCCAGGCCCAGAACCGGCAAAAAGCTTGGCAGCTCCTTCGCGCTAGACTCTATGAGCGGCAACGCGCTGAATCAGAGGCCCAACGCGCTGAGACCCGAGCTGCCATGATTGGTAGTGGTTCAAGAGCCGAAAAGATTCGGACTTACCGGTACAAGGACGCCATTGCCGTCGATAGCCGTATCAAGGGCAACTACCCGCTCCAGACTGTCATGCAGGGTGGCCTGCAACCGTTGATCGACGCATTGATCGAGCTAGATACGGCTCAGCGGCTTGCAGCCCTCTGATTCAGCAGTGTCCCCAGTTGGAGTGGAACCTTCAGGCCCGTCCAGCGGTACTCTAAGGGGGACCTATCCCCATGGTTTGACTCAGGAAGTGAACATGTTCATGCGACTCCCCCATCGTCTTGCCGCTTCTTCGCGTGGCTTCAGCCTCGTTGAAGTCATGGTTGTCATCGCCCTGATCGGCGTCCTTGCAGGCATTTTGCTCGTTGCAGTCGGAGGCGCCACTGATTCGGCCAAACGTGCGCAGACTCGATCCACACTTGAATCGGTGTCCGCTGCCATGGATGCATTCCGTATCGAACATAGTGAGATGCCCGGCTTGGTGCCCCCGCGTGTCCTTGGCGATGGTTCACTCATGACCAGCAGCCAGAATGTGCTCCTGCATCTGATGGGTGGTGCTCGGGTATCCGTGCAGGTTGACGATCAACCAGCTGATCCGATTGCAGAAGCTGAATATGGTCGCTTCGAGGCTGCCGCCCAAAACGAAGACGGCATGGAGGCCATCGAGTTGGCACTTCAGGATCCTGACAACTCCAACATCATCTACAACGTTGCAGTTCGTGTGCCCCGCATCGGTGCTGGCCCACTGATCAATGGCAAGCAGTACGCCCCCTATCTCTCCCCCAAGGACTCCGAGATCAACCGCCGCGCCGACCAACTCAGTGTCAACCTTGGTGACCCTGCTAACTTCCACCCCTCGGCCAAGGATTTTGGATGCACCCTGCTTCCTGATCTGGTCGACGCGTGGGGACAGCCCATCATCATTTTGCGACGTGACCGCAAATCTGGGCCAGTACTGCTAGTTGACCCTGAAGACACCACCGCCCCGCAATTCGAGGTTACTGGCATTGACCGATATCTTGGCGCCAATACCCTTGGCAAGGCCAACTCCCGCCAGCGGCTCGATCCAGCCAACCAATATTTGGGCAGTCGCATTGCGCCGATAGGAGATTCCGGTGAACTTGAAGAGCGTGCATACTGGTTGTTCCTGCTGTTGACCACATCAGCCATGGAGTGGGACATCGACGGTGAACATGGCGCGCCATACTCGGGTACTGCCCGCGGGGGATACATGCTGATGTCCCCAGGCGCTGACGGTGTGTTTATGGCGCGACAGGATGGTCCGATCGATCCGTCAACTGGCGCACCTGATCTGGACTTCGAGGAAGAAGACGATCGGTCCGATCACAAATATCTCGAGTCCTTCGATGACGTCGTGTTTTATGGTGGCACCTGAGCAAACCTGCTCAGTCGTTCTATCTGTACCTCAGAAGCACATGAGCGGATTCGTGCATGAACACGAATCCGCTCAGGTAAATAACGTTTGAGGTTGTGGTCAGGAACAGAGGCCTGCTGAATTGATGCCTTCAAGGGCAGCAGCAACCGATTGTTCGAGCGTCTGGTTACCTGTATTAATTACCAACTCAGGTTGCTCAGGCGCTTCGTAAGGATCGTCGATGCCCGTAAATCCCTTAATCTCACCTGCTCGGGCCTTCTTGTACAGACCCTTGGGGTCACGCTCTTCAGCAATCGCAAGATCGACCTCAACATAGCACTCAATGAACGGCAGCCCTGCCTCCTCATGGAGCGCTCGAACTGCATCACGGTCGGCCTTGTAGGGACTAATGAACGAGGCCAATGTGACGACACCAGCGTCGGCAAACAACTTGCAGACTTCGCCGATCCGTCGAATGTTCTCGGCCCGATCTTCCGCACTAAAGCCCAAATTCTTATTGAGGCCAAAGCGAATGTTGTCGCCATCAAGGCGATAGACCGGATTGCCCTGCTGACAGAGCACCTGTTCCAGCGCCACAGCAATTGTGCTCTTGCCACTGGCGGACAGCCCGGTGAACCAGACCGTGCCGCCGGTCTGCTTCATGCAAGCCTTCCGCTCATCGCGGGTCACGTTGCCATCGTGAAAGGTAATGTTCGTTGCCACTTGTTGGGCCATGTGATCTGCTCCTGTGGAGTGTTGATAATGATTGAAGTCTCAGGCGGTGGCTGGCTCAGCTGCAGTGGCCCACTCAATGAGCACATCAGCAACCTCGGGGCGGCTGAACTCGGCCGGAGGACGTTGCCCCTCAGCAAGCAATTCCCTGACCTTCGTGCCACTGAGGAAGACCTGATCACCTTCCAGTTTCGGGAATGTCTTGGCAGAAACCATGCCCTGTGCCTTATGGCTCCAAGCGGCATGCTCAAACTTCAGTGGAATGACTGCCAAATCGTCATCAGACATGGTGTCGAAAATCTCTTGTGCGTCATAAGTGCCGTAGTAGTCACCTACGCCTGCATGGTCACGCCCGACGATGAAGTGTGATGTGCCATAGTTCTGACGCACCAATGCGTGCAGCACCGCTTCGCGTGGACCGGCATAGCGCATGGCTGCAGGCATCACGGTCAAGCAGGTGCGTTCCGACACAAAGTAGTGATCGATGATGGTCTCGTAGCACTGCATACGCACGTCAGCGGGGATATCTCCCGGCTTGGTCTCACCGACGAGCGGGTGAATCAAGAGGCCGTCGCAGATTTCCTGAGCACACTTGCATAGGTACTCATGAGCGCGGTGAATCGGGTTGCGGGTCTGGAAAGCAGCAACGGTCTTCCAGCCGCGACGCTCAAACTCTGCACGAGTCTGGGCAGGACGCAGACGATGGTCGGGGAATTGCTCACCAGGCTCGTGCTCGGGCAACACTGTCAACACATGGATGTCACCACCAATGAGCCAGTCGCCTTCGTCCATGACCGCTTGCACACCTGGATGCGCCTCGTCCGAAGTGCGGAAGACACCTTCATATTCCAGCGTGCGATCATGCGTGTAGATCTCTGCCACATCAATCACCGCCATCAGCGTGCCATCGGCATGACGAAGCGCCGCCCGGCCGCCTTCAGTCAATGTGTCCTTGACCGCGTCATCGACAGCCAAGGTGATCGGAATCGGAAAGACGGTGCCATCAGCCAACCGCATGTTCTTGCAGATGGACTCAAAATCGGCACGGCCAACAAAGCCGGTTAGTGGACTAAATGCCCCAATTGCAATCATCTCGAGATCGCAGGCTTGCTTGGCCGACAACTCGATCTGAGGCATAGATGCCGCCTCGGCTTGCAGTACTTGCGCATCTGCACCCGTCACGAATCGATCGACAAGTGTTCCTCCATGAGGTGGGACAAGACCATTGGCAGACATGCGAAACTCCTACTGTGGTTGACCTGATGCACCCGGCCCAATTGACACTTGACACTTGGACCGAAAATGAAAGACAAGACAGCCATCGTAGAGAGCATTGCTGCGGGGTGGGCTTCTGCATCAGAATTTCATTTAAAAACGGGGGAATCCGCGAATAAAACCCTTATGGGGACGCTGGATCATTGCTCCCAGAGGGCTGCCTTGGCCTACGCCGCCCCTCAGCCCCCCCACGGCGATCACGACCACTGCGGCGGAGCTTTTTGACCGCATCGGGATCATCCAGTATCGCCTGCATCGCCTTTTGCTGTGTTGGCGTCAATGCTTCCCAAAGCCGTACTTGCTCACTGGCAATCTCTGCCTGCAGTTGCTGGCGTGCCTGCCTCTGTGTTGGGTCATTTGGGGCATTGGCATCACCAGTCGGCGACGACCCCCTCGATCCAGGCCGACGCTGCGAACCACGGACGAGACGTTCCTTGGCTGAGAGACGCTGCAGCGTGGATGCTGCCTCGCGTCGCTGAGCGGCTGTTAAATCAAGCGATAGATAGGCTGCGGCCCATGTCCTTGGATCTACCCGGCCACCACGTTCCACGCCTGCCGAATCAATCAACGCCTTGGGCGTGCTGCCGCTCTTGATCCAATCTTCGATCATCTTCTGCTCTGCTGAACTCAGTGGTGGATCCTTGGGTGGCATGATGTCATCGTGACCAGCGGGAAGGGTGATGCGTTCAAAGAACACGCTGTCCTGAGGACGACCTGGAATGATCACCCAATCTGCCTGATTGCCTTCAAAGAGGGCCGACACTGGAAGGACTCGCACCCCACCCTTCTGTTTTTCTGCACCATGACAACTGACACATCGATCCGCCAGTATTTGCATGACCCCGGTCCCCATCGGTCCACGCCCACCCGGTCGCATCGCGGCATCACCGCGACCGGAGGGCTGCGTCTCTACGGACGGACCCGCCAATGGCACCGCCCCAGGCACGGGTTGATTCTCGCGTGCGACAGATTCTGGTGATGTGGGATCAGCCGCTGGTGACATCGAAGTCATCATGGCGACAGTCAACCAAGAAACGATCGTCCACATCAGCGAACTCCCATATGCGCGGCACCTCGTGCGGCTAGGATTCACGGTCGAGTTTGACCGCACCCATAGTACGAACCCAAGCTACACCGCATCCCTGACCCCCAGTCTGCACCCGGAGCCACCCCGAATGTCTATGAGCCAAGATGCCATCCAAACGGCCCTGGGCACTGTTGTGGATCCAGATCTGGGCAAGGACTTGGTGTCTCTAGGGCTTGTTCAGTCCATCACCTGTGATTCAAAATCGATCCGGATTGTGGTCGAGCGCCCCACCCCAGCATGCCCATTGAAGGAACAGATCCATAACGAAATCATCACACGCCTGACTGATGCAGGTGGTGAGGATCTTCCTCCAATTGAAGTCTCCTTTGTAGCCCGCCCTGCAGGGGCGCTCGATGCCCGAGACGTACTCCCTGGCGTTACCAATGTCATTGCTGTGGGTGCCGGCAAAGGTGGGGTCGGCAAGTCCACCGTCTCGGTCCTGCTGGCCACAGCACTGACTCGGCTTGGTGCCAGTTGTGGACTGCTGGATGGCGACATCTACGGACCGTCTATGAGCACCATGCTTGGACTGGATGACCTGCAACCCATGGGGCACGGCAACACGCTTGCGCCCTTTGAAGTGCATGGACTCAAAGCGATGACCATCGCCAAGTTGGTTGACCCAGACAAGCCAATGATCTGGCGTGGGCCGATGGCACACAAAGCCTTTTCACAATTGTTGCTGCAGACCGACTGGGGCGCACTTGATTTCTTGATTGTCGACCTTCCGCCGGGAACTGGTGACATTCCGCTATCGCTTTCGCAATCACTTCCGCTTGCTGGAGCCGTCATTGTGTGCACGCCCCAACGTGTGGCTCAAGATGACGCGCGGCGCGCCGTGCGCATGTTCGGGCAGCTTGATGTTCCTGTACTCGGCGTGGTTGAGAATATGAGTTGGTTCGTGGGCAATGACGGCACCGAATACGATCTCTTTGGCCGTGGCGGCGCTCAAAACCTCGCTGAAGAAATGTCCCTGCCATTCCTCGGCGGACTGCCACTTCACATCGCCATGCGTGAACATGGCGATGCAGGCACACCTCTCAAGAATTATGAGATCGATGACTCCATCACAGAGGTGATCGAACAGATCGCCGGAGCACTCGCCCGCCAAACGGGAATTGCGCAAGCAGCAAGAGCGTCCGCGCCGACCATCTCGGTTTCTTGAGCACACATCAACCCAGCAGCATCAAGACAAAGATCAGCGTCAAGCCGTTGGAGACCCCGTGCATGATCATGGGTGCGATCAGACTGCCCCGCCACTCCCGAGCCAAGGCAAATGCCACTGCCAACGAAGCCAGTGCGGGCACAGCTAAAACCCCCTGTGGGTGAATCAATGCAAAAATCACACCGGTCACCACAGCACTGAGCAACATGCTGACCCCAGCCCGCCACTTAGGGGCCAAGCGGAGTTGTCGGTACAGCACTCCCCGAAACAGTGTCTCCTCCACCAGCGGAGCAAGCACGACAGCCAGAAGCAGCACCTGACCACGCATCCACCAATTGTCGGACTGCAGCAAACCGATCACTGGATGGGCAGAACCGTGGGCGGCATCACCAGGCCCTGCCAACCACATCAGGATCGTGGTCAGCATTAAACCAACCACCAGAATCGGCATGGCCATTAGATAGCCCATCAACCCCGCCCAGCACTCAAGCAGAATGCCTTTGCCAGTGGTCCATCCAATGTCACATCGAATCTGCGCCAAAGGCACGCCACGGATCCTCGGCCAAAGCAGCACAACCAAACTGACGGGGAACATGATGAGCGTTGGAACCAACGCCATTGACTCTGGCATCAGTTTGCCCAGGGCAGCCCCGGCAAGGAGCAACCCTTGAAACAGCAATAACCAGATGGCGAATGTCTCTGCATACAGACCATCGTGGAAGGACCGAGCTTCCAGTGCGCACGGAACACGGCCCGAGATGTACCGCACGATGT
>JAKVBT010000006.1:0-129343 GCA_022446905.1 Phycisphaerales bacterium | reverse complement strand
CGCATTCGAAGAGTCTGCTTTATCGGCCGCGACCCCCAATGCGATCAGAGCCGTTACGACGAGAATGACGCCCCAAGCCACCAATGGAAAGGACCTGATTTGGCCTTGTGTGGGTGGTGACACAGACATGGGCCATACCATACCCAGCCCCCGGCAAACGAGCTGCAGGGCCCCTGTGCGGCTTGACAGAACCCCGGTTTTCGCTATCCTGACCGGTTCGCCACCGCTTCGGCGGCGGCGTTGTTGTTCTGTGTTGAGTGTGTCCAATCACCGTGACCAAGACCACGGCTGGAGTTTGCCCGATGCCCCGTCAGACCAGTTTCCTCAAGCCCACAGACGTCACGCCTGAGTGGCACCATGTCGATGCAGAAGGCAAAGTACTTGGGCGCATGGCCACTGAGATCGCTCGTGTGCTGATGGGCAAGCATCGCCCTGATTGGACACCACACGTTGACTGTGGTGACTATGTCGTCGTCACCAACGCAGAGAAGATCGTGCTCACTGGCCGCAAGGCGGAGCAACGCATGGTCCAGTCATACAGCGGCTACCCCGGCGGACTGCGTCAGCGCAGCGTTGGTTCAGTGCTCGCCAAACACCCCGAGCGTGTTATTGAACGTGCGGTCCGACGCATGCTTCCCAAAACACGTCTTGGTCGACAAATGTTTAACAAACTCAAGGTCTACGCTGGCAGCGAACATCCGCACACAGCGCAGGCCCCCGCGACCATGTCCGTCTGAGATGGGCTGAAGCAGAAACCAGCAGAGATACGACCCGATGACCGAGGATGCCACCAACACTGACCTGCCAACCACAGAGGACACTGCGGCCGTTGCCGCCCCGCCCGCCGTGGATACTCCGGAACTCCCCAGTGAATCACTGACCCCGGAGACGCAGGTTGACAAGACCTACACCCCTTCATCCGGCGGTTGGTTTTGGGGCACCGGACGACGAAAGGCTTCCGTCGCTCGCGTTCGTGTTCGTCCAGGAAAGGGCGAGTTCCAGATCAATGGCAAGGACCTCAAGGTCTATCTGACCGAAGAACGGGATCACAAGGACATTCAGCATGTGCTCAGTGTCGCCGGAACCGGCGACAGCCTTGAGGTACAGGTGAATGCTCATGGCGGCGGTTACACGGGACAGTCCGGAGCCATCGTGCTTGGACTGGCCCGCGCGCTGCTGCGCTACGACGGATCACTTGAGCAGACCCTTCGTGATAGTGGGCTGCTGTCTCGTGACCCACGTCGTGTGGAACGCAAGAAGCCCGGCCAACCTGGTGCCCGTAAGAGCTTCCAGTTCTCCAAGCGTTGATCATGTAGACAATCTTGAACAAACAATGAGCTGTCGCTGCGCGCTCGCCCATCGGCGAGCCATCCCTTGAGGCGTTGTGTTGTATACCGCTGCCACCTGCTCAAGGGTGCGTGATGGTTGACCTGCCAAGCCCCAGCGACTCACGACCACTGATCGGGCGGTGTCATCCAGTTTGTTGATCGCCAACTCCCAACGTGGATCAGGCACTAAGACCGTTGCCGGCAGTAAGGAACGAAGCAAAACACCTTCATCGTTGGCGATCCGTGAATGCGCCAAATCATGTCGGAGGGCTGGCAAGCGTGAGATCATGGCACCCAGCGCCTGTATGACACGCGATTCCAGGCGATCCTTCGCCAAGCCGCACCAGTGTGGCATCTGCTCATGCAATAGACGGGTTCCACTAACCAGCGCCTTGCGGCGCACCGAGGGCGGCAACTCCTCAGGTGCACGGTTAGCCCACATTGCCACCACTCGTGTCAGCAAGGGCATCATGCACATGGTGGCTGTCCATCGCCATCGCACCGCTACACGCATCGACACTTCTACATGATCAACATCAGATGCAGCAGGCTGACCAATCAGCGATGTTGCTTGGTCAACAAACCAACACACAGCTTGCCGGTAGGTGTCCATGGCGCGCTGCAACTGATCCGCTGCAAAGTCATCACTAAAAGTCGCCTGCCCATCCCAAGGCACTGTGTCGATATCACTGTGGCTCTTTGCATCGCCATCTATGGACCACGCAGCAGCCATATCGCTGAGTACAGAGGCCCTCATGCGCAACAAAGCACGATGCATGGAGGGCCGCCCGATCTCAAACCGATCAGCCATGGCCTTGACGGGCATACCACGCCACCAGGCCCGCATGCCAACCTCCTGCTGACGCAAATTCAATCGACTTCGCGCCGAAGTGTGAATGGCACCACTTTTTTCTAGACGACGCAAGACACCACGAATCGTGGCAATGCTAAGTGTTGGGTCGCGCGTGACAATCGCTCGCGCCGCATCTTCTCTTGAATCCGTCACACCATGCGCCATCGCCATGGCTTGAATGCGCTCTACTGGAGGGGCGCTCCGAATGGCGGGCCGTTGATACTGGGACTGCTCAATAAACCAGTCAAGATCATCGCGAAGGCAACCCAACCGGCGTTGGCCGTCATCGCACTTCCAATAGGTCATGACGAGACCTTCTCCACGCAGTCGTTCTACGCTCCGCCGCGAGATACCAAGCGACTGGGCAACATCATCCAGAGACAGCACATTGTTCTGCAATCCATCACCAGGAATACGATGACTGACCCGCTGCACCAAGGTGATGAGATCTGCACGCAGCGCATCACCTGGCAGCCCCTCCATGGAATCTGTGGCCTCTGGGCGCCAACGGGTCAATCGCCAGATGACAAAATCCACGGGATACGCGCGGTCGTCGTCGACTTCACGCACCAACACCATCGCTTCTTCCAACATGCGATGACGAGCCTGATCGCCTGACCATGCCAATTGGCGATGGAGGTCCTCAATAATGGCACAACGAAATCGAGGCCAGCGGGCCACGTCAGATGGAGACCGGCGCCGGCAACGGTCGATCAGGAACCAGCCCTAACTGTCGACACGCATCTGCGAACCGCTTGAGGCCGTTCAACAGATCGGTGGTGAATTCGTATTGAATGTGATCTCGAACATAGATTTGCGCCTCGCCTGGCTTCCATCCGTGCCTAGGCGCCTGACGCGACATCATGTGTTCAATGCGGGTGCGATTGAGCCGATATTGGCGATCGATAATCCGACCCGCTGAAACCAATTGCCCAACGCGGTCAGCACGACTCATCCACACTGCAAAGACGAATGGCAACCCTGTATAAACCTTCCATTCAGCCCCCAAATCTACCTGAACCGGCCACTGTTCGGTTGAATACGCAGGATCAACCACCTTGTCTCCAATGCGCAAAACTGCATCACAGGTGTCAGGCTCTGCATCTGCCACCAAGGTCGCCTGATTGTGCCAATGGCAGCGCAGCAGCACCTGCAAGAGTGCCATTGATGTATGTGATTCCGTGTCGCCTGCAATAGTGCTGATCTGGCCAAGGGGCACTCTCGAAAAGAGGCGTACGGTGTGCGTCTCGCCATCGCAGGCCAATGGCGTTGAGGCAATCCATGCAGGATCAAATGGGGCCTTAAAGAGATCCACTGAAGAACACAACGCGACATCGACCTGATCACGCTCAAGCATTTGCACCAGTTCACTTGGCGGCGCTGGCTGCATATGCAAGCCATGCAAACGCTCTAAACCCGAAATCAGTGGCAGTGTGTTGAGATATGAAACCACGCCCGCCCGCAGTATCGGGGCAGTCGTCTGTGACACCGTCGGAGCGGCGGTTGCCTGTGCTGGGGTCAACACACTCATCCCCACAGCCTACACGGCCATGGTCATAGGTGAAGCTACTGTTTCCGGTCGTTGCACAAACTGTCGACGCACACCAGCCCCAATGCCGGTCAAGAGCTGATGTGGGGTCAGACCGCATCGCTGTGCCACATGCCAAAGGGATGTTGGTTGATGGTTGTTGGCAGATACCAACTCAACCTCGTGACCAAGGCGAAGACGCTCAAGCCCGGATGCGTCTGTCAAATCAATCATCATCTGGTCCATACTGACCGCCCCAACAACCGGGGCAAAACAGATCGGTTCACCGGAGCGATTGCCATCCCCAGATAAGACTGCCACCACAGCTCGATCAGCAATATCGCCCGTCTGTCGTCCAGCTTGAATAGGCACCCCATCGGCATATCCAACTGGCACAATGGCCAGTGTGCTCTGACGACCCGGCGTCCACAATCCCCCATACCCCACAGGTTGACCGGCTGCTACGACCTTGATCTGCGCAATATGGCTACTCCAACGAATCGCAGGGCGCAACGGGCTCGGCAGATGCCCTTGCAGTGATGGATCTCCTGGAACCACCCCACACCACCCAAGACCGATCCGGATCATGTCCATATGGCTTTCAGGTACTTGCAAGGCACCGGCCGTTGCCGCTACATGCAGCGTGCATGTGGACGGCAGGGACTTCACTGACAATATCGCATCACCGAAGCGTTGAAACTGCATCTTGGTGTCAGATGGATTGGTGCCGGCGGATGCGTAGTGCGTCATGATTCCAGCAAGCTCAAGTGATTCATCTGACATGATGGTGTGTATCAGTTCGGCCGTATCGTGAACTGAACAGCCACCGCGGCTCAGGCCCGTGTCCACTTCCAGATGAACCTTCCAAGTCACGCCCTGCTCTCTGGCCATTCTTGAAAGGGCGCGGGCATGGCTGAGATCATGGACTACCAGATGTACCAGTCCCTGCCGCAATGGATCGACCAGCGGATGGAGGGCATGCAAATCACGCGTGGGACCGAGAATGAGTACTGAGACAGGCCCTGCTGACTGAAGCACCTCGATGGCCTCTTCCACTCGGAACACCGCCAACATGCTGCACCCGGCATCGCGGAGCACAGGCGCCAAGGACGCCGCACCAAGCCCGTAAGCATTTGCCTTAATCACGCCACAAATTGACGATCGGGGACCGATCAGTGTCGAAAAGACACCCACATTGTGTCCAATAGCCCCGAGATCAACCTGCAGTGTGCTGTCGTTATGCATCCGTGCCAACGTCCTTGGGTTGTATCGACCGCTCGGTGATCCTACCATGAGCACCCACGGGATCCGGTTCAGACCCAAAGATCCCCCCACACCAGGTGTGTGCCACCCTCATGAGTGACATCTTCGATACCAAACAGTCCTTTGCGGACTTGGGCCTCCGGCCGGAGGTCGTCTCTGGCATTGCCGAAGCTGGATTTGAACATCCGACGCAGGTGCAGGCCGCGCTGATCCCCAAAGCCCTCACTGGCCGAGACATCATGGGCCAGTCGAAAACTGGCACTGGAAAGACTGCTGCTTTCGGACTACCCATTTTGCATCTACTTGAGCGTGGTGATGCATTTGGCGCACTGTGCTTGGTGCCGACTCGCGAACTGGCTATTCAGGTGGCACGCGAACTTGATGTGCTGGGAAAGAACACCGGGCTGCACGAACTGGCGGTCTATGGTGGCCAGCGAATCGATATCCAAGCGAAGCGACTCCAACGAAGACCGGAGATCATTGTGGGCACACCTGGCCGGGTGATGGACATGAATCGCCGGGGCATGCTTCCCTACGATCGCATCCGGCTTGCCGTGCTTGATGAAGTTGACCGGATGCTCGATATCGGATTCCGCGAGGACATCCGGAAAATTCTGGGTGCGATCAAGCACAAACACCAGACGATCTTTGTCTCCGCAACGATCTCTGATGAAATCCGAAGTCTCTCGCGACGCTACATGCACAAGCCGCTGGACCTCTCCACCGTTGAGGCAAAAAGCCTCACCGTTGCGCAGGTCGAACAGTCCTATGTCGCGGTCCAGCCCTGGGACAAACGCCGGCTGCTTCGACATGTGCTTGACCACGAGAAGCCTGAACTTGCGCTGGTCTTCTGCCGAACCAAAGCTACTGTTGACAAAGTGGCTAGGGACCTCCGAGACCACAATATTGACTCGCAGCCGCTGCACGCTGACATGCACCAGTCCAAGCGAAATCGTGTGATGGACCAACTTCGCGAAGGCAATGTCCATGTAGTGGTCGCCTCCGATGTCGCTGCTCGTGGCATTGATGTTGACGGCATTACGCACGTCATTAACTACGACATTCCGGAGGATCCAGAGGTCTACGTGCATCGCATCGGTCGAACTGCACGAACTGGTCGGAGTGGACGGGCCATTGTCTTTGTCGATCCCGAACAAGGCAGCCTGCTCACCGGCGTCGAACGACTAACTGGCGTTGAAGTCAAGCAACAACCCTATCCAGACTTCAAGCCGGGACCTGTACCGAAGAAGATCAAAGAGAAACAAGTGGAACTCGACCAGGTTCGTGAGGCGCATCGCAAAGCCACTGGGCGTACCGTCGAAACACCTCCAGACCAACAGTCCGCCCAGGATGCCAGTAAGTTTCCTGGCGGCGTCGTTCCAGCTGCCATGCCCAATCGCCGCATGGGTGGCCGACTCAAGGGTCGTCGGCGCTGAGCACCATGCACGTTCACCCTGAAGTTGCTGAGGCGCTGCAGGACCAAAAGCCGGTCGTGTTGCTGGAAACCGCTGTGCTCACCCACGGCTTGCCACGACTCCCTTGGCAAACCGCATTTGGTGATGCTCCGAACGGGATTGACTCCGCGCTACCAGTTCATCTTGCCACCATGCAGTGCATGGAGCAAGCCGTTCGTGGTCGTGGCGCTGTCCCGGCCATCACCGCAGTGATCGCCGGTGTGCCACACCTTGGAATCAGCCCATCAGAACTCGAAGCACTTGCTGAAAACGCCACTACGCAGAAGGCATCTGCATCGACACTTGGCCAGGCCATCGCCAGCCATGCATATGCGGGAACGACCGTCTCAGGGACGCTGCGTATTGCAGCTGCGATCACCGATGGTCCAGTGCCACGAGTCTTTGCGACTGGGGGGATTGGCGGAGTGCACTTTGGCTGGAATAACACACCTGACATTTCTGCAGATCTCGGTGAGATGACACGGCATGAGATTTGCGTGGTGTGTGCTGGCGCGAAGTCAATCATTGATCCGGTGGCAACCATGGAGACACTAGAGACGCTGGGCATCCCAGTGCTTGGACTCAAAACAGACCGACTCCCCCGCTTTCAGGCCGCAGGTGACCTCCAGTGCCCTAGGATTTCACAAGTGGAGTCAGTACACCAAGCCGCCAGCATTGCAACCGCACACTGGTCGCTCCCTGGTGGTGCTGGCGTGCTACTGATGCAAGCACCGCCTTCAGCGGTAGCCATGTCCCTTCAGGACGTCGAACAAGCAGTCCAGATGGCAGAATCGAGCGTCTGCGCAACTGGGCAGGAACGCACTCCTGCGCTCTTGCAGGCCATGGCAGAGTCAACCTCGGGTGCCAGCCTACGGGTCAACATCGCCTTGCTTGAGTCCAATGCGTCAACGGCTGCCGACTTGGCTTTGGCACTGTGTTGATATACTGGGGCGTCGACGAAACCCGTGCAGGGTTTCCTTCTCACCCGACGGCGTCCCATGTTCATGCGGGCGGATTCGACGGGTTCATCAAGCAGGATTTTGTTTTGTCGCACCTTGGTGAGCGGTGCAACTAGATTCAACCATGTCAGAGACTTGTACTGGTATTCTCGATTGGCACTCGCCAACTGAATGTCGACTGCGTCAGTTCGACAACGGCATCGTGGTTGGCCAGCGTGATCCGCTGGTTCCAAGCGATCTAGTAGCTGAATTGGAGCTTCGCCCAGGACACCGAATCACTGCTGAAGTGATTTCAAAAAAGTCGCGAAGGCGTGGTGGACGAGGCCGCAGTGGACCGCGTCTCGTTGTCAATGAAGTCATGGAAATCGAAGGACTTTCACCTGATGACTGGGCAGCTCGCAAGCCCTTTGAAGAGCTCACGCCGATTGATCCGCAGCCACGCTTGACGCTTGAATTTGATGGGTGTCCACAGGCCTGTCGCCTGATCGATCTATTCTGCCCCATTGGGTACGGGTCTCGTGGCTTGATCGTAGCGCCGCCAAAGGCAGGCAAAACGATTCTGCTACAGAACATCGCCAAAGGCATCAAGACCAACCACCCGGATGTCGACGTCATCGCGTTGTTGATCGATGAACGACCTGAGGAGGTCACTGATTTTCGACGAAACGTCCCCGCAGAAGTACTTGCCTCATCCAACGATGAAGATTTGGATCGACACATCAGCCTAGCGAGGACTGCTATCGATCGGGCCCGACGAATACTCGAAGCAGGACGGGATGTCGTGGTCCTGCTTGATTCGCTGACCCGTGTGGGTCGCGCATTCAACAACCATCCGAAATACGGCAAGAGCGGCCGCACGATGTCTGGTGGACTTGATTCCAAAGCACTTGAAGTTCCTAAGCAGATGTTTGGTTCAGCCCGCAAGGTTGAAGAGGGTGGCTCTCTGACCATCATCGCCACCTGCCTTGTCGACACAGGCTCACGAGCTGATCAGGTCATCTTCGAGGAATTCAAAGGCACGGGGAACATGGAACTCATCCTCGATCGATCCATCGCCGAACAGAGGCTCTTTCCGGCCATCAATCTTGCCGCATCTGGAACCCGCAAAGAAGATCTGCTTTTAACTGAGACTGAGTTCAAAACCATTACGGCATTGAGGCGGCGTCTGTTGAACATGAAGCCGCCACATCAAATTGAACAACTGCTTAAGGCGATGGAACGCTTTCCTACCAACGAAGATTTGGTTCGAGGCTGATTGTGGCGGCAAAGGACGATGCTCAGCTAAGAGATCGGGCCAGGGCATTGATGCAAACTGGCCGATTCGAGGACGCACGTCAACTGCTCGCGGATCACACTGCACGACGACGCAATGACCATGAAGCGATTGCGATGCTTGGGCAAATCGCGATGATTGAACGTGATCTTCCTTTAGCCGAGTCGATGGCCATGCGAGCGCTGCGTGGCGACCGCCGTCGAGCGGATTACCACGCCATGCTTGCTGAGATCCTGACTACTGCGGGACGACACAAAGAAGCAATTGCCCGTTTTGAACAAGCCATCAAGTGTCATGCTGGCTATGAAGCTGCTTATGCCGGCAAGGCTGAAACCTGGCTTCGCATGGGACGCACCGAAAAGGCCTTGGAAACAGCCCGCTCCTGTCCAGATTCACCCTTGACTGCAGTGCCTCACGCACGGGCGCTCATTCGCCTGAAGCAGTACGACGACGCCATCGCCATTGCCCAGCAACACGCCAATACCACATCGATTCCTCTCGATGTGCAGCGTGGACTGTGGTTCGCATTGGCGACAGCCTGTGAACGGGCCGAACGCTTTGAAGATGCTTTTGAAGCCGCCACACAAGGCAACGCCCTCTCCGCTGGCGGCTGGTCAGATGAGGCTGCTCAAACACGCAATGAAACCCTCATGCGGATCTTCAGTAGTGATCAAGTGGCACGACTGCCAAGAGTCAATAGCGACGATGAACGCCTGATCTTCATTGTTGGCATCCCGAGATGCGGGTCAACGCTGACCGAACAGATCATTGACGCCCATTCGCAAGCCATTGGTCTTGGTGAGATTGAAACACTGGGTCGCCTTGTCTTGGACATGCCCGAGCATCTGGGCGCACGTCTGCCTTGGCCTGACCTTCTCAATGAGGTCAATGAACCTTCGATGGCTTCCTTGGCCAAGACCTACCTCGCCGATATTGATGCCGCCGCAGGCTCAGCCACTCGTGTGATCGACAAGCAACTTGGAAACATCATCCACATTGGCCTGATCAACCTGCTCTTTCCCAAAGCCCGCATCATCCATTGCACCCGTGATCCAATGGACATGGGCCTCTCCTGTTGGATGCAAAAGTTTGCACCCGGCACAAACACTTGGGCCAACAACCTGACCTCACTGGGTCAGATGATTCGTCGGACTGATGCATTAATGACCCATTGGAAGCAGACACTGAATCTCAATCTGCTTGAGGTTCCATATGAAGCCTTGGTCGGAGATTTAGATCTCTGGGCCCGACGCATCCTCGACTTCTGCGAATTGCCTTTTGAGGATGACTGCTTGCGGTTTTGGGAATCGGGACGAACTGTCCTCACCCTAAGCAATGATCAAGTGCGTCAACCTATCTATGGATCTGCGGTCGGTCGACACAAGGCTTGGGGAGCATTACTCAACCCTTTGCGGGCATCGTTGGGACAAACAAGGCCTGATTGAGTGAACACATTTCGGACTGCCTAAAAAAAGTTCGTGACGCGTTGGTGAGACGCGTCACGAACCGGGAAGGGGGCCTGCCGAAGCAAGCACGATCCACGACGTACAAGCCATCGTGGGAGGCCTCGGGCACGCGGCAATCCGTGCCGCGTGGTGCGTGCCCTGAGCCAAGCGAGTCATCCTTGACTCGCAGGATGCATTGGGGGTCGTCCGGCCCGCCGGATTCCGGTCGGCGGGTCGGACGCACCCCGTCAAGCGTGCCGTCCATGGCCATGCTTGGAGCAGAGGAGCGTCCCTGCTGCTACTGCCACTGCATCAATTCGCCCGCCGGACAAACCCGACGCCAGCGAGCGTGTTCTATGAATCCTCCGTAGATGCAAGCCGCGACCGCACCATCGCGCGACGTGCCCGCATCATGATTTCGTTCTGTGAAGCAAGCTTGTCCTGTCGCTGCTGCGCCCATCGATCGGGGTCGCGCAGTTCGAGGTGATCTTTGACCCCTAAAAGGGTCACCTGTGTACCAAGGTTCGCCAGTTGCAAGAGGCGTTCTGGGATACGGATTCTCCCGGTCTTGTCCATCTCGACAAAGGCCGCCTGCGAGTAGAGAAACTCGTCGAAACCCTGTAGATCTTCGTCTGGGAGCAAAGACGCTTCGGTGGCCATCGCCATGTGCTCGAAGGTCAGTTGAGGCCACAGCCACAGTGTGTTGGCCATGCCAGGAGCGACATAGAAGCCAGTTCCGTGAAGGTTGTCGTCGAGCCGATTGCGAATATCCGCTGGGATAGCCAGTCGCGATTTCGCATCGATGGTGTGCTCGAATTCGCCTGTAAACAGCACGCATCAAACCTCGTTGCATCCCTGTGGTATGCGCTGGCCCGTACCAGCGACCTCCTTCTCCTCGGCTGGGAAACTACCCCACTTTACCCCACACCGCAACACTCCTGAGCACAAAAGGCACTTTTTCACCCCTTGGCCCCTCTAACCCCCATAGTCCAACCCAAACAAAACGCAAACATAATGTTTCCTAGCCTTCCCCTTCAATTCCAAGGCTTTTTCCTCGTCAGAAGCAGATTGTGCTTCACACTGATGTGTTCGGGAATCGGTCTCGAGCCCTACGTTCTGGAGCTGGCACCATGGATGGGCCTGCCATTCATCCGCGTATTCCGAAGATGCTCCCTGCGCATCCCTTCTTGATCTCGGCCTCGGTGGACGACCGCCGGACGGGTTTGGTGACGCCATGGGCGCAGCAGTGCAGTGATCTGCCACCCATGATCAGCGTGGCCATTCCCCGCGGCAGCGTGATTGAGACCATTATTCGAGATTGCCGGTCTTTCGGCCTCACCGCACTGCGGCAGAGTGATCGGCTCATCTCAAGGCGGTTTGATCCCGCGCCAGCACGTGGTGAGGATCCATTCGTTGGCATGCGTTTGATGACAGCCAAAACAGGTTGCCCGCTCTTGCTGCGCGGCGAGTATTGGTTGGACTGCGAACTGGTTGGTCACCTCGCACCTGAAGGCTCACACCGGCTGTACATCGGTCACATTTTGGCCTCGGGGTTCTTCAATGTAGAAGAAACGGATGAAGCCAGCGACAAAGCGGCCACTGCTGACAAGGCGCATGCCGAAGCTTGAACTGCGCGAGTATCATCTGCCCCGCTGTGGCGGAACCACATCAACCAATATGTCACCCTGCGAACCGTCTTGGCCTGAACTACCGAGATGAGTGTTGCGTGCTGGGGCCGCCACCAACGCCCATGATCGATGTGCACGTGCATCTTCGAGATGCACCAGCCGTGGAAGTGTATGGCCAGGTCGCCCGATCGTATGGAATCCGATGCTGCTGGACGATGTCGCCACTTTCACAAGTGGATCTCATCCGGCAGGCATTGGGTGATACCGATGTCAGGTTCATTGCGGTCCCCGATTGGGGAAACCCTGATCCACTCCATACGATGGGACAGGGCTTCCTCGATGCAATCAGCGCATTTCATTCAGAAGGCTCGCGTCTGGTGAAGTTCTGGGCCGCCCCAAGGGCACGGGATCTCAGTATCGAAACTGGGCACCCAGACCTAATGGACCTCACCGGGCCATGGCGTCGACGCCAGATGGAACACGCAGCCTCACTTGGGATGGGCATCATGACCCACGTTGCCGATCCTGATACTTGGTTCGAAACCGTCTACAGCGACCAGGACCGATACGGCACCAAAGCAGCACAGTACGAGCAGTTTGAACGGGCGCTTGAAGCATTCCCGGTTCCTTGGCTCGCTGCCCATATGGGCGGATGGCCTGAAGACCTCAACTTCTTGGACACATTGCTTGAGCGATACGACTACTTGCATCTTGATACCAGCGCAACCAAATGGATGGTGCGGGCACTCTCTGCTCATGATCAGCAGCAGATCGAGACCTTCTTCACACGATGGAAACACCGCATCCTCTTTGGATCCGACATTGTGGCCGTTGGCGAGCACCTCGTCATCGGAGGCGAAGGAGCCAGAGCCGACCAAGCAGGCACCTCAGCCGAAGCATTTGACCTGTATGCGAGTCGCTACTGGGCATTGCGAACCATGTTTGAGCGGGATTGGACTGGCCCCTCGCCGATCGCAGATCCCGATCTGCATCGAATTGATCCAGATCAGTTCACACCCCTGGACGCGCCCACCCTTGTCGGACGGGCACTGACCGATGAGGTTCTCAGACCGCTGTATGCACAGGCTGCTGCTCAATTCGCTCAATCGCTTGGCATGCCGTAAGCAACACTGCACACCAATCATCATTCCACTGCGCCACAATGTCTTGACGTGATTGCACATGAGGCTTGGATGGATTCCGCAACGCCCCCACCGTCACATCCAAGTCCCGTTCTGATTCGATCAGAACCCCCTCATGTCCAGCGAGCAGCGCGGCCGCAGCGTGCCCCGATGGCAACACGACTGTTGCCCCACTAGCCCATGCCCGCACCGCCGGCGCAACACCACCACTCATCTCAGTCGCTGCCAGAACCACTGACTCTGCGGAGAGACGAGGCCAGAGGTTGTCCAATGTTGCCAGACGCACCGATGTCAAACCAACACGATGAAGTACTTTGGTCAAACGCTGTTGATCAGATGTGCGCCCACCCAGCACCACGGGTGGCACCGAACCTAACAAATGCCAGCGCCCCAAAAGATGCTCACACCACGAGACCGTTCCCTGTTGAAATGGCTCGGCGATGATGGCAAGGATTGATTCACCATCGGTCCTGATTTCTGGAAGAGATACCCATGGCGGTAACGACTTGATCATGCCATTGCAGTCTGCTGCGCCAGCCCTCAGCACACCATCGGGAGGCAAAGTAAGCCCTGCCAAAGCGTCATCCAAGACAGCCAATCCACGTCGCCCGGATGCCACCAATACAGCCATGGCATCGATATCCCAAGCCACACAGGCCTTGGCCTGATGATGATCCATCAAACTGCCAAGCGTTCGCGCCGCATCTGTCACCACAGGTCTGCCATGCTGGCTGATGACCACAGATGAGCCAGTTATCCCCGTCTTGAGGCACACCACCTCACCACCAACCGTATCCATGCCTGCCTGCACCATGGACGCAAGGCAAGGGCGGCTCTGCATGGTTGGTCCATCGACAAGATGAATGAAGGGCACGTCGGCCATCACTGCCCCAACAACGGATCGCCAGAGGGCGTGTACTTGGTATTAACAAACAGACGAGCAACTGCCACACCACTTCGCTTGGCGAGTTCCATCTGCGCTTCATTGAGTCGATCAACGCCAATGCTCTGCAGTTCCTGCTGAGTAACTGACACGCTGACTGAGGCCCCAAAGCTACCGCCGCTACCGTCATCTGCGGGAAAAAGCCGACGTCTGCCATCGACATCGATCAACTTGACTCGAAGATCTGCTCGTGGCTGCAGACCACGTGGCCCCTGTTGAATACCAAAACCAATGACCTCGATATAGATCAGCTGAGATGCGCCAACGGCTCGGCCGATGTCATCGAGACTCACTGGATCGCCCGGCTTATCAAGTTTTCGAGCTACCTGAAATGCATCACGTGGGTCGATCATGTCGGAGATCGCTCGCCGCTGCAACAACTTCTCGGTTGCCGAAGACGCAATCTCGCGCCGCAGTCTCACAGGGTTCACGTGAGAGCCAGGATCATCAACGATGACGACCGTCGTGCGATCTGAAATTTCATACTTGGCTTTGATTTCAGGATCTGGACGCGTGACGGCATCCACTGCTTGCGCAATGTTGCAACTGCCTGCAGTTAGAAGCAGCAACAATAAGCAGAAACACCGCGCCAAGAAATAAAGGTTCACAGATTAAGTTCCGGATCAAGTTGTGGGTTGTACTTGTCTGGGTACTTCGGCTCGAGGTGCATATAGAAGATCCAAGCCGTCTGTTTGGTGAACTCGGCAAGCAGACCGGTCTTGATCTCCTCCTCACTTGCCGAGTCTCGATCGAGTCCCTCTAACTCTGGGAACCGAGTTTCGACCTCCCAGACATCGATAAATTCGTCCGGGTCATACCCGTCACGCTCAGCAACAGAGACTATGGCCCGACACACTCCATCCCACAACCAACGGTTACCAGGTGGATGAAGTCGAAAATCCTGAATGTCAATCAGGACGATGCGATCTACCTGCAGTTGATCTGCGACCTCACCCCATGGCATCGAACTCCACTGAGCAGTTCGATACTGCCAATCACGAACGGTCATTGGGTGCAGAATCTTGACGCCTTCAACGTGCTCACCAATTCTGGCAGTAACACCACCCGCAACCATGTCGATGACATCGGGATGTTCATACTGCAGTTCCAGGGTGGCATCAACAAGAATGGCAACTGACTTGTGTTGCAGACCTTCGTATCGTGCATGTACTTCCTTGAGTTTTTGATACTCAAAGTTCCTACTCGCTCCGGCAGCAGCAACCACACCAGCCTGACTTGCACCAAGTGCGGCGCTGGCCGCTGGGAGGATGGCATGACATCCTCCCGACCATGCCACCAGCAATCCAAGCAACGATGCCATCACCCACTTCATGTCGCCAGACCTCCAGCACGCAGCAGCGTCCACACCCAAGCCAGCATCAATATCCCCACACCGAACCACACGATACCGGGCCGGAGCGCGCCGGCGAGAAATCGCTGCATCGGAGCACCAGTGACCGCTGCCCACAGACTTGCAACCACAGTCATCGCCACCAAGATGCTCAGCATCATGCCTGCCGGCTGCACAATCGCCGCAGTCAGATAGTCACCACGAGCCACATGAGAAAATGAAGTGGTCATTCCACATGTCGGACAAGGGATCCCCATCGATACCTGCCAGCCACAGGCTGGAAGCCCAAGCTGCCGGTGGGTGCCATGACCTTCTGCTGCAGGCTGCATCATCATTGCCGCCACAAGCGGTGAGGCCGCCAAGATCATGACCACCACTGCGATCCAGCGACCAGTTGCCGTGAGTTGAGATGAACGGGAGGCCGCCATTCCGCTGAGGGTACCCGAGCGGCTCATCGACCGGCAAACTCAGCCATGAGGATCCGCCCAGAGCGACCATAAAGCCTGAAGACCGATTGCTGCATCAGTTCTGACGTGGCAGCACTTTGGTCACATGATCTCCAATCTTGAGGTGCACCTGCCACGGCCCATCGGCAAGATCCGATGCCTGGTGGACGTCAAACACAATCAAGTCAGCGACGACGGCTGCTGCAATATCCAAAGTCGGAATGGATGCGGCCAGAAGTGATCGGTGCCGCATTGCCCAACCTCTGGCAATTTCGAGAAGCCCGGTATCACCCTCGGACATCACATGAAGACAGCCATGGGCATCTAGACCAGCCACAATGCCCGATGGCAATTCTGCAATTTCAACCGGTTGAAGATTGGCCAGCGGCAGTGTGGACATGGCTGCCGCAGCGGGGGCCTGACTGACTGATCGCCGAGCGTCACCATCCTCCATTTCCAACGGAACCGTGTGCGCACTTGGAGGAAGGGATGCAGAGACTGGAGGCAATTCTCTAGATGCATGGACTTCGGGGGCAATCTTTGATTCAGTGGCTTCATCCGCTACCGGCGATGCGGCCGCCTCCGACGTCCTTGGTGCAGATGATGCGGACACCCGCGCTCGGATAGACGCCACCACATCGCCAACCAATGCAGATCCCGCAGATACCGTGTGACTGGCTGAAATATCACCCGTGTCCATCTGCGAGATGACACCACGACAGACAGGTGACATCGACAAATGACTTGACGCAGTTGTGATCAGGCGATCGGCAGCCGCAAGGGCTGTTGGTTCTGGGGATCCAGCCATGATGAAGGACACCTTGGGCGGTGTTGTGGATGATGTCACGACTGACTTGATGTGCCGATAGGCCGCGACGCTTGCAGCCTGATCTGCGCCTGTCAGCAACACCACTTCGTCATAGTTCGACCAGTCATTTCCTGCTTCCATGACGATTGAACTGGCAATGATCCATGTGTGCCCTGCTGCTGGTTGCCCAATAGCGTGCTCAAGATCTGATGGCTTGTTTGCATGAGGATCTTTGTGACGCGTAATGTGTACTTGGCGGTCATCGATTTCAAGCAATGTCGCCTGTGCATGATCGACGATGACACTGAGTGCGGGCCGTCGCCACAATGTGGCGCGAACCGGCAGATGGCCTTCTATCAAGCGAATGACACGATCCTCGCTGGCTGGCACCGGTGTCGCCGGAATACCGACGAACAGGTCCGCCAACGCTTCGATCTCCCGCCGCGTGCGGCTCATCCTTCCGTCGTCGCGGCTTCCACCTCGACCACACTGATCGACGCATCCTCGGTTGTTCCGGGTGCGACCTGATTGTGTGGGTCGGGGCCAGCCCGACCATCCACTACAACTTGGTAGTGGTAGGTTCCAGGAGGCAGTGGGACAATCGCCTCAAATGCGCCACTTGTTGGATTCCAACGAAGCGGTGTCGCCGACGTTGACCAGCCATTGAAATCACCCGACACAGCCATGGTCTGTTCCGGCCGACCAGGCTGACGAAACTGAATCCCTTGGCGCGTGATGACTGCCCCAAAGGTGGACTGGCCCTCCTCAGTGTGCACACTGGGATCCAGTGACCGACTGGCAGGTACTACCTGACCCCCCGACAGTGGCGATAAGCCAATCGCCGGAGCCGGAACACCTGTTTGTTCGGGTTGAATTCGACGGAGAATCTCTCCAGCCCGAGAAGTTGGCTGCTCCTCAGCTGGAGGCGCTGAAGAGGCCGCTGGCGCCGGAAGTGCATCGAGCCAGTCAAGTAGGGCTGCAAAGTCCTGCTCTGCAGCCCCATCAGTTTCATACTCACAAATGGGCTGGCCGAGGCTTGCTGCCTCACGCAAAGAATCATGAGCTCGAATGACCACTGGTGCCAGCCAAGGATCGAACTGCTGGGTCAGTGTCTCAAGAATTCGGGCAGCCAGACGTGATGCTGGATCGTGAATGGTCGGGACAATCCATCGAGGCAGCGTCCGCCCGAGTCGGCGGACCAATGCCTCGATCGTGTCCCATTGCCGCTGCGCCCCACGCAACGAGAAGTACCCCGTTTCTACGGGAATCAAGGCCTCAGTCGCAGCCCGGAGGGCACTAAAGGTCAAGATCCCCAGTGCTGGCGGGCAGTCGATGTACACACAGTCGAATGACCCATGTGCTCGACCGAGAAATTGCTCTAGTCGGCATTGAATGTCTGTCGATGCATCATGCGCTGTGGCTTCTACAGCGGAGAGCATGATGGTGCTGGGGAGCACCTGGAAGCGGTGACCAACCTCCCAGCAAACATCCTCTGGCTCGACACCATCACATTCACCCCGCATGACTGCGGTAGTTCCACCCTCGATGGCATCCTCGGGAATACCAAGACCTGCTGCGCAATGCGACTGCGGGTCCATATCAACCAGCAATGTTCTGCGGCCACGGCGAGCAGCCAGAGCCGCCAGATTGATTGCAGTTGTGGTCTTACCACATCCGCCCTTTTGATTCACGATTGCGATGATGCGCACTTGGGTCTCTCAAATCGGCGTCGGGATGGTGCCGGTGCCATCCTTATCGGCCGCACCCGGTCGAACGCTTGAAACGAGCGGTCGGAGTCACCCCATGGCAGGCATCACACTCTCCCAGGCGGAGCGTACTAACCCCTCCGGTATGTCATCACGAACCACAGCACTCGCTTCGGTGGGCAGAATCAGCCGCAATACGCCGGCTGTGGCCTTCTTGTCGAAGCGCATGGCATCAATGAGTGCATCGATGGAAACGGGCTTGGAAAGGGCTATTGGCAGAGTAACCGTCTCCAACAACGAGGCAATCGATGCTGCCTCAGACTGCGCTACCAAGCCCAACTCCACACTGCAGTGGTAGGCGGCCATCAAGCCCACCGAGACCGCTTCCCCATGCCGCAGGTCGAGTTCAGAAAGCGGCTCAATGGCATGAGCGAAGGTATGCCCAAGATTGAGGAGCATCCGCTCCCCCGTTTCTCGTTCGTCACGGTCAACCACATTGATTTTGACGGCCACAGCCTTCGTCACGACCCGCTCAACCGCCTCAGGATCTGCTTCAAGCAAGAGTGGCGTTGACGCACGGATGACCTCGAGCAAAGACCGATCCGCCAAAATGCCGTGTTTGATGCACTCGGCAAGGCCGCACGCCACATCGCGACGGGGCAGCGTTGCCAATGTCATCGGATCAATAAGCACAAGGCGAGGCGGCCAGAATGCCCCCGCAAGGTTCTTCCCCAACGTGGAACGCTCGGGCAAGGGCACGTTGATGCCCGTCTTCCCCCCCACCGAGGCATCTGCCATTGCCAGCAATGTGGTGGGCACTTGCACTACGTCGATTCCACGCAGATAGGTTGCAGCCGCAAAGCCAACGACATCACCAGTCAAGCCACCACCGATCGCCACCATCAGACTGTGCCGATCAAGGCCAGCACGCAGTGCAGCATCCCAGATGGACTCTACAGCTGACATCCGTTTGTCTTGCTCTGTCGCTACCAACGCCACAGTCTGCACCGTTGCACCGCTGGTTTCCAAGACAGCCACCACGGGCGATACATGGTGCTCCATCACATTCTGGTCCGCGACGACCAGCACCCGACGCCCCTGCATATCCGGCCATCCAGCCGTATGCAGCGATAGCGCCCCAACGCCAATGACAACGTCATAGGCTCCAGAAGCTGCATGAACGGTCAATCTGGTAGTCACCTGTCTTCTTCATCGGCACGCCGAGCCAATTCAGCCAAGGCCTCTGCAGGATCCTCTGGCAAATCCGCTGGCTTCATAGGCCAATCAGGCTTTGGAGGCTTTGACCCCATCGAGCGGGTACGCCTCTGATGCCGGCGACTCAGCAGCAGGACCCCACCAAAGGTGAGGGCAAGGATGACGATCAAGGCTCCCAGAGTTGCCACGTTGCTTGTCTGAGCCATTGCTCGAACGGTGCGCCACCCCGTCCCAGTGGCAGCTCGCCAGGTCCGAACAACTCCATCTCGAGCCCGATCCGCCACTGGATCATCCCACTGCACCTGGACGGTGATGTGGTCTCCAAGTTGTGGCACGCCAAGCGACGAATCCAACAGGACCCGAACTGGCGGCGCATCAGCCGGTCGAATCCAGACATGCGTGCCGCCATGATCCAAGGGATCCGTCTGATCAACTCGACCTTGTAACTGATAAAGCGGAGCCGCCCCCACAGCGGTTGCCAAGCTAATCACCAGTAGCGGCACGGCACGATGGAACCACCCATACCAGCCAGAATGCCCCCTCCGACCTCGGTTGATCCAAGCGGGCGGATGCATAATCCGCCGTCGCCGAAGATAAAGCGACCCCAAGGGGATTCGAACCCCTGTTTTCAGGATGAAAACCTGACGTCCTGACCTGACTAGACGATGGGGTCGGATCCGAGGATGATAATCGAACTGCTCGCCATCCACAGGAACCAACTATCAACCATCAAGCACCTTTCATTTTCTGCCCACTTCGTATGGAGGCTGCTGGCATGCGAACGATGGCGCGTCGGCACGGGTGGTCCTTGCAAGTCACCGGCATCGGTGGCAAGGCAGTCACGGCTGCAGTCAATGCAGCCACACCCAATGCCCCAGTCATTTTGGCCGGCGTTGCTGGCGCTCTCCGGGGCGCACCGTTTACGTCCGGTTCTGCCTGGAAGGTGCGAGAAGTTGTCACCGCCAACAGTGTGCTGACCAGCCCACTGTTGGATGAGGGCATTCGTGTCACGCAGGCCGATGGGATCGTCGCAACTCCCGAGGACAAGGCGGCCCTGGCTGAACTGACTGGCGCCGACATCGTGGATATGGAATCCACAGCATTTGCCATCGCCGCAGAGGCTAGTGGACGACCTTGGGCGATCTTTCGAGGCGTGAGCGATGGCATCGAGCACTCGCTCCCCCCAGGATGCGATCAGTGGTTTGATGCCCAAGGGGGCATCAGGCCCCTCCGAGCAGCGTTGGACCTGGTGAAAAACCCCGCTGATCTCCTCCATATCCTGCAGTTTGCACGGCGAACCAGGCACGCCATGCACGCCGTGGCAAAGCTCACTGCACAACACGCTGCCACCATCCAAGAGGCTGTCCAGGATTAGGCTATATTGGCCCCTTCCGAAATAGGAGACACGATCCATGCCCATGCTGACTCTGACCGCAATGGCTCTTTCCACCGCCCAAGGTGTCACGACATTGCCACCCCCCCCGGCTTCCCCCGCCATGCGAGCAGCCCTCTCAGAAGTCACTGGACTGGATACACCTCAGGATGATTCGGCCAACACCATCAATGCACGCCCTTGGCGTGACCTTCCACCACTGACTGATCTGGACCGCAGCCTTTCTCTCCAAGATGGCAACGACCAGAAGACCACCATGGCCGCCTACGGCGCTGCTGGATCACAGCGATGGATGATCAATGGTCGCTGGGGCGTACAAATCAGTGACACCTCAAACAACGAATATGGCATTGCACTTGGCCTGAAGTGGTTTCTGGTAGACGATTTTGCCTTTGCACCTGCACTGAACCTCTGGGGATTTTCGCAAGAAGGCGAGAATGCATTCGGTGGCGGGCTTGATCTGATGTTTGAGTGGCACTTCATCAGCCGAGAAACATGGTCGATGTATGTCGACTTTGGCTGTGGCCTGCTGGGAACCAATGAGCCGGTTCCCTTCGATGGGTCACAGTTCAATTTCACACCGCAGGCGGGCCTTGGCGCGACCTTTGATGTGGGCCAAGATCGACGGTGGATCCTTGGCGTGCGATGGCATCACATTTCCAATGCCTCGCTGTATGCCAACAACCCTGGCCGCGACAGCATCATGGTCTATACAGGACTCAGTTTCCCGTTCTGAGTGGGCGTTTAGCCATCCCAGCGTCGGAATACCAATGACACGTTGTGGCCACCAAAGCCAAACGTGTTGTTGACTGCGACGTCTACTTGCGAGACTCGAGCCTCGTTGGGGACAAAGTCCAGATCCATGCCCTCATCTGGATTGTCTAAGTTGATCGTCGGGGGAATCACCCCGTGATGCAGCGCCAGGACAGTGGCTACGGATTCAATTCCCCCAGCGGCGCCCAAGGCATGACCAGTCATCGATTTGGTCGAAGATATCGCTAGTGATTGCGCGTGTTGACCAAAGACACGCTTCACGGCGGCAACCTCAGCAGAATCTCCAAGCGGCGTCGATGTGCCATGAGCGTTGATATATCCAACGTCGTTCGGATCAACTTGAGCGTCCACCAGCGACAGTCGCATGGCTTCGCCGGCACCTGTTCCCTCAGGATCCGGAGCTGCAATGTGATGCGCGTCACCGGTAATCCCAAATCCAATGATCTCCGCGTAGATGTCTGCCCCACGCGCTCGGGCGTGCTCGAGTTCCTCAAGCACAAGCACAGAGGCACCCTCTGAGAGGACGAATCCATCACGGTCACGATCAAATGGCCGAGAGGCCTTGGTCGGCTCATCGTTTCGAACTGACAATGCACGCATAGCGCTGAAGGCTGCAATACAAAGTTTGGACACTGCAGCCTCTGAACCACCAGCAAGCATCACATCAGCAGCTCCACGCTGAATCATCGCCATCGCATCAGCCAATGCATGTCCGCCAGTGGCGCAGGCAGTAGCTGGGGACATGTTGGTCCCACGGAGATTCAAACGGATCGACACCTGCCCAGCGGTTGCATTGACCATCAAACGCGGCACCACAAATGGGCTCAGCCGCTTCGGGCCCTTCTCCAATAGTTTGACGTAGTACTCCTCGATGGTGAGGATGCCACCGATGCCCGATCCAATCGCCACGCCACGCCGATAGGGATCGCCCTGCGTGAAATCGATCCCTGAATCTTCAGCTGCTTCTACTGCAGCAGCCAAACCCATTTGGCATACGCGATCGACCTTTCGTGCTTCCTTGATCTCAAGACAACTCAATGGATCAAAGTCGCTGGCTTCGCCCGCGATGGTGGTCGTCCATTGCTCATCCTGTTCAAAGGCCGTAATCGCGCTAATGCCGGATCGTGCTTCAGACAGTCCAGACCACAGCGCGGGAGCACCAACACCTAGATCGGTGATTGCACCCAAACCGGTAATGACAACACGACGACGGTCGTTACTCATGACGACAGGCGACATGCCTGATCCGCGAAAGTGCGGTCAGGACTTGGACGCCTCAAGGATGTAGTCGATGGCTTGACCAACGGTCTGAATCGACTCCGCCTGATCGTCTGGAATCGAAGTTTCAAACTCATCCTCGAACTCCATCACCAACTCGACCGTGTCGAGGCTGTCGGCATTGAGATCATTGGCGAAACTGGTGTCGCGAGACACCTCTGCCTTATCCACACCCATTTGATCGGCCACGATTTGGATGACCTTGGCTTCGACCTCTGCTTCAGTCACTGGACTATCTCCTGCTGGCAGGGAATTCCTGCGATTCGTATGTGGGATTGTATGAGGGCATGCCCGGGGCTGCAAACAGGCTCAACTGAGCATGCCCCCGTCAATGGTCAATACGTGGCCTGTGATATAGCTGGCCCGATCTGAGGCGAGAAAGGACACCCCATCGGCAATGTCCTGAGACTGTCCCAGCCGACGGAGCGGAAGCCGAGCGGTAGCCTCCTTGAGCATGGCTTCCGGCAATGCTGCGGTCATGTCGGTATCGATCCAGCCTGGAGCAACCACATTGGCAGTAATGCCCTTGCCCCCGAGTTCCTTGCCGATTGACCGGGTCATCCCAATCAGACCTGCCTTAGCAGCGGCATAGTTCGCCTGACCTGGATTCCCCATCATGCCCACCACTGAGCCAATATTGATGATGCGGCCCCACCGCTGACGCATCATTGGCCGAGCAACAGCCCTACAGAGCCTAAAGACGGCGCGGAGGTTGGTAGCAATGACCGTATCGAAGTCATCATCACTCATGCGGAGGACCAGACCATCCCGGGTCACGCCAGCGTTGTTCACGAGCACATCAAGTCGCCCATGCCCCTCTACAACACCTTCAATGAGGCCATCGACTGCTGCATCATCCATGAGGTCACATGGTCGACCCTCAGCGTGGCCTCCTGCAGACTGCACCTCGGACACCAACTCGTTCAGCGCGTCCGCATTTCGCGCCACTGCCACGACCAGAAAGCCGTCAGTTGCCAGCTGTTTGGCAATCGACCGGCCAATACCGCGACTGGCACCGGTGACTATGGCGACTCGTCGGTCCTCACTCATCTCATGCTCCTGAATTGCATTTGGCGATCCTGCCGCGCCTGAGCGCATAACTGATGGAAGTCAATCTTCCTCTGCTTCTTTCATCATCCGAGATGCCTCAATCTCCAACAGTCCAAGATCGGGTTCTGAGAGTTGCTGCTTCTCATCAGCAATGACCGCGAACCATTCTTCGAAGGGATCCTCGCCAAGGTACTCGACCATTCCAGGAACAGACGGAGCCGCCTCAAACTGCATAGCTCCCATCGAGTCATCCATGATCCACATCTGAGCTCCCATTTCATCCGGCAACCAATACATCGCCAGATAAGCGCGCTGCCCCTCGGGGGTCGTTCCTGAGAGAATTTCGATCTCCTCAATCAAAGAGGACATTGCAGCAAGTGTGCCATCCTGCACCATCCGATCTAACTCTTCCTTTTCCACCGGCTTTAGCATGGGAGTGATGCCCTCCGGACGACCAGTGGCGAAGCCATCAAAGAAGGTCAAAAGGCCGACGCGGGCCGCGTCAGTTCCAGGCGCCTGATCTTCTTCGAGATAGACGCGAGGATCAATGCCATGTTGCGCCATGAGTTCTTCAATGGACGTCACCATTGGCGGTGGTGGCTTCGTCTCTGCCCGGACGCGCTTCTTGGGTGCGGGCGGTGGTGGATCTTCCCCACAACCGGGCATCCCAGTGAGACCGAGCAGGAGCCCGGCCATCAGGACCCAACACTCAGGCCGTCGTTGTCGTATCAGGTTGATCATGATTCACCACCTTAGCGCCGCGATCAATACGGCGCATGAGTCCTCGAAGTACCTTGCCTGGGGCCAATTCAGTCCAACCGGTCTTCCCCGCAGCCACCATAGCCGCCATTTGGGCTGACCAGCGTACTGGGCTGGTGATCTGAGCCACCAACAACTCCCGCAAGGCGTCAACGTCATCCACAGGATAGGCCGCTGCCGTAACGTTTGACCAAACCTCAGTCATTGGGGAAGTGATATGCGTACCGGCAAGCACTTCAGCCATCGATTCCGCTGCAGGTGTCATGTGCGCCGAATGAAAGGCACCTGCTACCGTCAGTGGCGTGGCACGCCAGCCCCGTTCCGCAGACAACTCCACTGCCCGGTCACAAGCTGTGACATCACCACTGATGACCACTTGTCCGGGCGCGTTGAGGTTTGCCGGCACCAACACACCACCCTGGGCATCCACAATCTCGCGACACATGGCTTCAGCCTCGGATTCATCAGGCCCCATGAGGGCCACCATGCCTCCGTTGCACGCTTCTGCAGCCGATTGCATCAATGATCCCCGCGTGGCTACCAACTTCAAACCATCAGCAAATGAGAAAGCCCCTGCCAAGTGCAGCGCCGTCCATTCACCAAGAGACAGGCCTGCTGCAACTGCAGGACGAGCATCCCCATGCAGCGCTCTCCAACAGGCCACCGAACACGTATAGATTGCTGGCTGACTGACATTGGTCTTGTTGAGTTCCTCTGCGGGACCAGAGAAGCACAGTGTGCTCAGCGGGGCGCCCAGTGAATCGCCAAGCACCTCATCCGCCTCGGCAAAGACTGCCTTGGCAGCCTGCGAGGTGTCATTCCAGGCCAGCCCCATCCCCACAACCTGGGCTCCTTGGCCAGGACACAAAACGGTGCCATCAAAAATGCTCATCGTGTGCATAGTACAGCGTCTCCCAAGACTGCTGTAAAAACGATCAGACGTTCCATACGGATGATGACCACGTCATCCCGCCGCCGAATGCGACCATAATGATCGTGTCCCCGCTGTTGATCTTGCCAGCCTTCCAGAGCTGGTCAACGCAGAGACCCACGGAACCGGAAGAACTATTGCCATAGCGATCGATGTTGACATAGACCTTCTCATCAGGGAGACCAATCTTCGCCTTGGCTGATTCAATGATTCGCATGTTGGATTGATGACAGACAAATTGAGCAACATCGTCGACCGACAAGCCTGTAGCAGAGAGCGCATCCTCAATCACTTCCCTGAACTTATTGACGGCGAACTTGTATACCTCACGACCATCCATGCGCAAACAGCCGAGTTGGGTCGGCGGCGCGGACACCCCGCTAGGCACATCACGCTCATTACGCGGAATAAACAACGATGGCCAGCCACGACCATCACCCTCCATGACCTGATAAACACAGCCGCGGTTGGGATCCTCATCTCGCGTGAGCACAGCCGCTCCGGCAGCGTCACCAAACAGAATTGAAACACCCCGATCGGTGTAGTCAATCAGAGTGCTCATCGCATCGCAACCGATCACCCCGATGGCCTGATGCCGACCAGAGCGGATCAGTGAATCCGCAACATTCATTGAATAGACGTATCCACAACAGGCCGCAATCAAATCGAAAGCCCCCGTGGTTCCAGCATCAAGATTGTCAGCAACGCGGCAGGCATTGGACGGGCAAGTCATCTCAGAACTAACCGATGCATGAATGATCAGATCGAGATCCTTGGCATCCATACTCGCATCATCAAGTGCGCGACGCAATGATTCAGTGGCCAGCCAGCACTGCGATTCGCCTGCATCACGATCAATAATTCGACGTTCTTTGATGCCGGTGCGCTGGACAATCCACTCATCCGACGTGTCAACCATCGAAGCCAAGTCGGCATTGGTGAGCCGCTTGTCAGGAACTGCAGAGCCGACCCCTGCGATTCGCACACCGCAGGGCTTGCTCATGGTCATCAGACGCCAACCTCTTGTGCAGAAACAGTTCGAGTAATCATGTCATTGACACCAAGATCAACAAATCGCCTCGCCGCCGCAACAGCATTGACGATGGTACGTTCCTTACTCGATCCATGACAGATCAGGCAGCCACCGTTCACGCCCAGCAGCGGCGCCCCGCCATACTCGTGATAGTCATACTCAGCGTAGAGCTTCTCTACAATTGGCGCGAACTGTTTGACGAATGAAGCGTCTTGCTCCTGCAGTTCGCGTTGCAATCGCTTGAAGATGCCCTTGCTGAGCCCTTCGGCAAGTTTGATGGTGACGTTGCCTGTAACACCATCGGAGATCACCACATCACAGGCCCCGTCAAAGACTGCTCTACCCTCGACATAACCAACGAAGTCGACAAAGGAGTCTTCACGAAGCAGGTCACGGGCCTTTTTCATGTCCTCGGTGCCCTTCTGCTCTTCGCCTCCGACGTTGAGCAATCCCACACGAGGTTTTTCAATGCCAAGTACACGACGCGAGTAGATCGTGCCCATAATTCCATATTGATGCAGATGATGCGGCTTGGGATCAATATTGGCCCCGACATCAATGAAGGTCACAGGCCCCGCGAAAGTCGGTACGACCGCTGCAATGCCCGGACGAATCACACCTGGAAGACGACGCATGTACATCTGAGCCGCGGCCACAAATGCGCCTGTATTACCAGCGCTGATCGCCATGTCTAATCGAGGATCGGCCTTAGGACCGGCCATCTGAGCTATCTGCACAAGCGATGAGTTCGCCTTGTTGCGAACCGCTTCAACAGGTGACTCTTCCATGGAAATGTCATCTTCAGTGGCAACGATTTCAATCATGCCAGACGCAGGCGAGGCCTCAGCCAGCGCGTCTTCAATGACATCCCGCTGACCAAAGAGCACCATTTGGTCATCTGGGTTGAAGGTTGATGCAGCAGCTAAAGCACCCGACAAGATCGGGCCCGGCGCCAGATCGCCTCCCATAACATCAACACCGATACGCATCGGAGTCAGACAGTACCCGAAGTCTTCAGGGTCAGCCCAGGCCGCACGAAGCCGCAATCACGGCAAGCTTGATGGGGATGCTTGGTAGCACCACACGAGGGGCACTCAACGAGGTTGGTCCTCGACAGAGCATGGTGGCTGCGCCGCTTGCGTTTGCGGGCTGGGGATGTCCGAAAGGCTGGAACGGCCATGATCGGGAACTCCTGAAAACGGGCCGGGAACGATACCCAGCGAGCCGCGCAGGGTATCCCTAGAGCCACTTCTTGTCAATCACAAGGCCCTCAAAGGCCCATTTTATGGCCCCTCAGACCCATATGAGCCCAGAACACTACATCAGGTGCAGCCAGTCCTTGAACAAGAACATGAACCGGTCAGAGAGCAGCGTGATCCGCCCCATCACAGTTAAGCCAAATGCCGCACCGAAGGTAATCATCAGCATGAAGATGCCCATACGTGCCGTCTTGCCCACAACACCCTTGTGTTCCATGGAGAAGAAGAAGTAAACCAGGCAGCACAAGACGCCCAGCAAGATGACCACAGCCCCTACTGACGGCCAGAACATGAACTGGTCACCAGCGTTGACAACCCAGAGTGATGTGATTGTTGCCTTGATCTGCTCCAAGAAGTCCGACTCGATATAGGACGTCAGTCGGAACCCAGCAGTCGCACCAATGATGAAGGCCAGCGGCCAGCGGGCGATCCAACCTCCAGACGGAAGCAAGCGGCACAGCAGCATGACGGACAGGATGGCTGGAATGAGATAGATCCAGTCAAACTCCTGCTCGAATGAAAGTCCAGGTGTGGTCCATGCCCGCACTAAGCCTGGGAACACATTAATCAGCAGCTTGTCCACGATGCCGGTATAAAAGTTCAAAGCCACGTAGTAGCCCGCTGACGCACCCACCACCACGGCCTCAGCCGTTTTGTAGAACGGGTTATCGCCAATCAAGAACGACATAATGCAGAGCGTGAAGATGGCCGCGAGCCAGATACCAAATGTGCGACTCATTGACAACTGAGCGTTCTCTGGCCGCTTGTCAGCCGCCATCGTTGCCGGCAAAGCTGTATAGGTTTCCCAAGACACGGTTTGACCAGTCCCGGTCCAGCCAGTGCCCGCCTGGTCACCCTTCGGGAACCATTTGGTGACTACTTCCGATCCAGTTAAATGTGCAACATCAACCGTCTTGCCTTCTTGCTCAGCGTGAAGCCACTTCGCTTCAGACATTCCAAGCGCAAACGCATCGGCCTTTGTCATATTCTGATTCTTGACCTCAGAAATCTCGGCGCCATTCCACTGCAACTTTCGTGCTGGCGCTGAGCCAACTGGAAGCCACGTGTCTACTGGGGTGGTCTTGGTGAACTCGGAGTATGTGTTCTGGGTTGGAACAACATAAACCTGTCCAGCATCGAGCATGAACCCCGCGACGACCATGCCCACCACAATGATGAGCACACCGATCGTCCAACCGATCACACCGCCACTGCCAGAAGGTACTGGTGTTGACTCAGTGCTCATGCCGCACCTCGATTCCGATCTACAAAGAAGATGATGTTGCCAATGATGACCAACAGCACCATGAGCAAGTGAGCCACAAGTTGTGGTCCCATGTACTGAAGCGCAGAAGTTGAGGAATAACGAGCTTTGACAAACTGCTCTTCCTTCAACTTGGGGTACGCATCAACAACAAGTTTTTCATAGCCTGCTGCGCCCTTAATGGCCGCCAGTAGACCCTCGAGGGGGTATGGGACGTAGGGATACAGCAAGGGAGCCTGCACACCAGTACAGCCGGCAACCATCGGAATGTCTGCGGGCGTCGCCGCATACTGCACCCACTGTTTGGTGCCTGGATCACCTGCGCTCACATTGACGATCAAATCCATCGACTTAGCAGATTTAATGTTCGCCGTCATTGGCACATTGTTGAGGTCCTCACGGCGCGAGTCCGTGACAAACAATTGCTTCCAATCCACGATGATGTTCTTGATTACCGCCTCGTTGCCAGGCTTATACCCAAACGAGACATAATCAGTCCCATACTTCAAGTCTGGGTACTCCTCACGCAGAATGACCATGGCGTCTTCCACGAATGGTTCCCCGAGCGGCCACAAGCACATGAAGTAGATCTTGTGCCGCTTTTCCGCCATGTGCCTTGTGAATGCCATGGCCATCGGCAACAACTCCCCCTGGCTTCCAGGGTCAAAGTCGAAACTCAACAGGATCCGTGAGCCATCAGGCAACTCCTCAATGGCATTGAAGACGCTGCGATCCATATTGGTCACTTCCGTTGGAGGCGTAAACCGCAACAGGATCGGGATTGCCACAGCCAAACCCATGACAAGAAAGATGATTCGACGATCGAGATTTCTCAGCAGGTTCATCATGAGTCAGTCTCCCGATCCGAGATAGGAACGATCTACACCAAGAATGACCTTGAGCGAAGTAGAGACGATGCCCAGAGCAATACCAATCATGATTGCCCTATTGCCCGCCTTCTGCGGCACATCAAGAATCATCTGCGTGAGGTTCTCCAGACGCAAGCCATTGAGCAGTTGATACCACCAACCGCCAAGGTGGTCGTAGGCCGTTGTAATCACAGCCTGCTGATCCATTGCCAATGCGGCAAGTGGGACGCCGCGGAACGTCACATCTTTCAAATCGATTGTAGGCGTGGCACTTAACTGCATACCCACTGCCGTGACCAGGTCTTGATCCGCAACTGGGAATGAAGCCACATAACTCTCCAAATCCGGCAACCAACTCGTCAGCAGGACGCCTGCATAGACTTGCCCAAGCAAGACGATGAAAGCGGTGCCAAGCAATAATGTGGCTTCCAGATTCTTTGCTCGAAACGCCCGAAAAGCCGCCGACGCAATATAGAAGGCGAGCATGCCGAACATGGTGGCGGTCAGCGGCACTAGGCCATACTGATACATCCACCAGAATGGAGCGCCCTCTTGAATGATCGGAGCAGTCCAAGTGTTATCTGGTGCCCCTGCTGTAGGCAGAGCGCCAATCTTGAACATGCCCACAATGAACATGACAAAGAAAGCCAGCAGTGTGATAACCGCATATGCCCAGCCCGGGCGTTGCGATGAGACTTTGGACATGTTGAGCAGAATCAGATTGCCCGCACCAAGTGCCATGGCTGCTGCCGCGAGGATGATGAACATCTCCATCGCATCGGCACCCCACTGCTCGGTGTAGGGAACGAAGTACGTCGCAATCAGCAGCAGACCAACGATCGCCGCGATAAAGAGCGGGATGGTTCTCTTGGCAATCACGAATCACCTCCTCGGGGATTCGGGTCGGCAGTCAATTCTTCCAACTCGATATCAATCTTGGTGACTTTCTCCTGATCTAAAGAGATGCCGTCTTTTCCAAGAATATTGTCCTTGATGTAGAGCGTTGTCACCTTGAAGACCTTCGTGGGGGTGACTGTCGCCAAGGTTGCTGTCAGACAACCAATGATCAGCAACGCCCCGGCAATCACCTTGCCAATGTCTTGCCCCTTTAAGGATCCAAGTTGTTCAGGATCATTCGAGAGATAGGCAGAAGCAGCGAAGAACTCTTCGCCAATAAGCGTGTAGTCACACGCTGCGACAAAGAACGGAAGCTGCGAAGGCATGGCCGTGCCAGCAATCTGAATAGCACCAATGGAGTTGGCAGTCTCTGCAAGAATCAGCGATTCTGCATAGAAGGCGCCCATGTAGAAACAGGCTGCTGGCTTCTCTCGAACCATGACACCCTGAACACCAGCCGTATAGCCAAACTGTTCATCAGTGAGGTAGTAGATGTTGTCTTCGTTGTAGGCATCCGGGCGTCCTGCCCCAAGATAGGCCGCTTCAACAGTCTCGCGTGCAGTGGTCATCACCAATGAGCGGGCTGTCGGAACCTTCAGCAGCGCGTCGTACTCTGCTGATGTCTTAGCCACATTACTCAGCACCGTGATACCGGCCACCGTCTGAATGTCATTGATGTCAAGAATGCCTGGCACAAACAACACTGGCTTGCCCATTTCAGTGGCGCGGCCAACTGCTTCCGTCACAGCTTCAAGGCCTGCAATAGGACGCACTTTGACAGTCCCGCCTCGCTTCGCAATCAACACAAAGAGGACAATGACCAGACTGATGGCAAGCGTAATGATCAGGAACCAGAACTTGCCTCCATTGAAATACTCCATTTGCGCCGTGACCGGCGTTTCTGCCTGAGCCAAGGGCGAAACCGAGCCCCTCGGCCCTGTAGCGATCACGGCATAGAGGTACGTCATCTCCCGCTCGACATTCTCGTCAACAAATTCGCTGTTGCCATAGGCAACTGAACCAACCGGTTGCACGTATTCGAAGTCAAAATTGGCGGGGAAGCCAACTTCACTGGCATCAGCTGCGGCCTCCGCGGTGCTCTCCAAGCCCAACGGCGTTGGCACGACCTTACGGAAGATGGCGTAACCAGTCACACGACGCGGAGCATCACCCCGCGGTGTCACATCGTCCGGCGAAAGATCCCAAATCACCTTCATCTGCGTACCGACGTCATTTGGCATATCAGATGCCATGACATCAGTCGGCGGAGCTAGATCTATCACCGCTGCCAAGGATGACATCGGCGCAGCGATCGCCGCGAGCAGGAGGACTACGGCCTTGATCATGCCGCTCACTCCTCAATCAGTTCCACGTTGGCGCGAGGCACAATGGCCGTCTCTCCGGAGGGGAACTTCACCTCCAGAACGCGAGCTTTTGATCCTGAACCAAGAACGGCGGGTTCTGCCGGCAACCCGGACACCTCGCCGATCATGCCAAACCACGGGTCACGAATGACTCGCAGGGTCCGGCCAATCTCCAATTGTCCTTCTTCAAAGTCTTGATCGGCTTGATCCGCTGGCGCACTGGCCAGCGGAATAATGATCTCTGGGCGCATGACACCCGCCCGAATCTGTGTCGCACCATTGACCGAGGCCTGATCACCAACATGATTTTGGAGCATCTCAAACGTGCGTTCAGCCATGCCGATTTCACCAAAGCCTTCGGTGACGATGACAGTAATGCCCAACTCCTCACGACCAGTGATTGCCACGCCGAGGTCATACCCAAGAATGTTCTTGAGATCTTGATCATCGATGCCACCGGAAATAATGCCCGCAGCACCCACATTGCGCGCCTTCTCAATGGACTCCGCAGTCATTCGGGCTCCGCCAATCACCACTGCACCACGCATGTCATCAGTGATCAGCCCCGCGGTCACTTCCTGATCGTGCGCTTCACAGGCCATCATGATGTGGCCATTGGTCTCACCGCCGACACCGAAAATACCTTGAACATAAGCCACCTCGGCTTCAATCTCACAACCCTCCCCTTCACGCACCGACACGACCGTACCACCCATGTAGGCTCGAACCTGAACCGGAAGTGGCGCACCGCGGATGATGACTTGCCCGGTCACCGGAGAGACCGTCTCAACCGTGCCTGCATACCGACTGTTGACAGTGGTCTTGAACATCCCGAACAGGCCCTTGGTCTGCGCCAAGGGTTCGTCCTTTGTGATCGGATCGCCTTCCTTTTTCAGCATGCAGTCGACAACGTCTTTGGGCGGAAGGGACATCTGGTTTGACAGATTGACTGGGTTCACATCGCCTGGCAGCGCTGTCTCGGCCACGATGTTGTCAGCGGTGACGACATCACCGAGAGACACCTTCACATCGCCGCTGATCGGCAGACGTCGCATGACGCGATGGGTCTTGTGACGAGTGACAAGCAGTCCTGGTGTGTAAGCCTTGGCCATCATGCAACCTCGCCTCAGACGGCGACGGCCTCCTTCTCTTGGGCATAGACATCCAGTGAGTCAAGCCAGCCTTGTACGGTCTTCTGACAAGTTGCTCGATCTTCAGGCAGCGACAGAGACCTGCCACGCCCATCAAGAATGAGGCCCACCGTGCCACCACGCACTTCCTGTTCAACCTTCTTGCCTGGGCCAGCACCCAGATCAATGCCCCGGGCCGGTGTCAGCGCAATGGTCGCCCGATCATCCATGCCCATGTCAATGAGTTTCAGTTCCCCACCGGCGATCTCGCCAGACTCGTTGACACTGCCGGATAGTTCGTACTTGAAACATGTCTTGCCAGGCTTTGGCGTGCCCGCAGCGCAGACACATGTCCCAAGATAGACCAGACAATCACGGTCAAAGACCTGCTCGGCCGCCTTCGGGAGAACACTGGCAAGCACACCAAGGTGCGGCATCATGAAAATCGAGTCCTTGGCGAGCATGGTCACACCTTCAGGCTCGAAGGCATCAATGAGCATCATCGCCGTCTGGTGCATGCGTGGCGCGTGACTGAGCACGCCGCCTGATGCCACCAATAGGTCGAGTTTCATGTTGTTCACGATGGTCATGCCACCGGTTTCTTGACTGAAGGTGTCGCCCACGGTGCGCTGTTGCTGCACACCCTTCAGGGTGGTCGCAAACTCTTTGTGCTGCTTATAAGCCAGTCGCAGCGCCTCACGCGCAACTGCTTGCTCAAACATGAGCGCCTCCCGCGTTTGCGGAATGGTCGTTGGGCGAATCATCTTGTTCTTGACGTGGTTCCGCAATTCGCGTTCGTCCATATCGAACGGGACCCAACGCAGCACATTGGGCATGGTCGCTTCAGCGCACACATTGGAGATGGAGTACGACATGCCTAGGTTGGCACTGACAGTCCTGTTGAACGTCTCATCAAACACACTGAACACATCAGTGGTTGCCCCACCAATATCGACACCGACAACATTGATGCCTTGCAGGCGAGCCACCGTCTGGAGAATGTCGCCCACAGCGCCAGGGGTGGGCATGATCGGCGCCCCCGTCCAGCCCATCAACTTGTCATACCCGGGGGCCTGGGCCATCACGTGCTCAAGAAAGATGTCATGAATCTTGTCTCGGGCTGGCCCGAGGTTCTCTCGCTCCAATACGGGGCGAAGATTGTCAACGATCTGGAGATCAAAACCACCCTCGTCAAACACATTGGAGACTGCATCGCGCGCATCCTGATTGCCCGCATAGATGATCGGCATGGAGTAGTCACTACCAAATCGAGGTTGCGGCTTGGCTGGCGCAACCAGTTCGGCAATCTGCACGACTTTGTCCGTTGTCCCACCATCAGTGCCACCAGAGATGAGAATCATGTCCGGACGCAGATCGCGGATGCGCTGAATCTGGTCGTGCGGCCGGCGACCGTCATTGGCAGCGATGACATCCATCACGATGGAACCTGCACCAAGCGCTGCGCGTTTCGCACTCGCTGCGGTCATTTCCGCAATAACCCCAGCGACCATCATCTGCAGACCACCGCCAGCCGACGATGTCGAGATATAGATGTCGCACCCTTCAGTCTCTGTTGCGGGTGAGATGATTCGACCATCATCACCAACGAGGCGGCGTCCAGCGAGTTCGCCGATTTCAGTCACACTGTTGACCACACCCATCGTGACATCGGCAAATGGCTTCTCCACCGTTGTGGGCGCTTCACCACGATGCGTCTGACGGTAGGCACCGTCGACGTATTGAATAAGGATGGCCTTGGTCGTCGTACTGCCACAGTCGGTGGCAAGAATGACCTTGATCTGTTCAGGATCGATTGCGGGCGTATCAGACATCGGATGGTCCGTTGCCAACGCCCGAGGGTCCGGGCGGGGCTTGTGAGGCTCCTTCTGGATCATCCACAACGGTTGCTGTGGCATCTTCCGCATCAGGACCCAAGCGGTCCCAATGCTCCAAACGGCGGCAAAGGTACTCGACCGAACCCCGCTGCTCAAGAAAGGTCGCCAACTCCTTGATGGCCTGACCATCGAGCACCACCGAGGCAATGGGGCGGAAGAAATGCATGGCTTGGGCAGCCACGAAGTTCAGTGGCCTGCACATCTGCAGTGTCAGAATCGCTGGAGTGATCATCTTGCGACGAACCACGGCCCGACAAAGGGTGTCCACCAACTCCATCTGTCGCGGTGTCGGAGCAAGATCCTCTTCCCGTTCCACTGCAAAGGCATGACGCCAGTTGTCCTGCCAACTCACAGGCTCACCTCGCAGCCAAGTAGGTGATGCACATCTTCAATATTGACAATAGGTTGCGCTCGAATCATCTGCGCTGATAAGTGGCCCAACCACACACCTATACGCCCACATCCTTGCTGGTCAACTGACGCTGTCCTGAGAACATAAATAGTTCTCTGACAAGGAACTACGTCGATTTGACCTTGAAGACACATACGCAGGCGATGGTAGCCGAATCCGCGAAGCATTGGTGGTTTCCCAAGCAGACCGATCAAGAAGATGCTGAGGTGTCTTCATGTGATTGGCTTGTCTGCAGATGGGCTGTGATGACAGCCACAATGGCCGGGCCTTGGTCATTAAAGAGCAGACTGATGCCACGCGAGTCGAAGGCTCCACCCCTTGGGCGAGGTGAGGCATACCCACCCCTGGCATCGTGCCGAAAGCGTGCAATTTCGCTCCATCGCATTGACCGGGCACCAATCGGATACCTGACGGCCATTCCGTGAACGTCGATGCGATAGCGACTTGGAAGGTAGAAGCGATTGAGTATCAGCAGTTGAAAAAGAATCGCCCCACCACCAGCCAGCGGCCCAGCCTGCCCCTGACCAACGGCCAGCGCCACCAAGAGCCCACAGACGAGCACCAGCAGGGAGGTCCATAGTCCCTTGATGGGATGATTCCGAATCGGATGCACCGTCCACTCATGGGGCAACTCGATCTGTTCCATCGCATCATGCATCGTGCTCAGCATGGTAAGTACAGAATGTGGGCAGTGACACCACGGAGATCTGCACTGCGTTCCAGAGATGCCTGCAAGAGCACATGATTGATCCCCCCAGCACGCATCACCATCTACGGGGGACAAGATCCCACAACTGACCACGCCTCTTCCCACTGACGAGCATGTGCCTGCATTAACACGTCTTCGATGGATCGACTTGGAAAGTCTGACAGATTCACAGCTACCAGTCGGTCTGGCGTCAGACCAACGGTTTGAAATACCGGAACATCATCAAATCGCTCGAAAGGATCTCCACCAAAGCGGAGTAAGGAACCATCCGGCCCGGCGACATCAACCACACAATATTCACTTCCGCTCGTGCGAGCTCCTATGGTGGTTCCAGCATGATTTCGACGCAATAGAGAAGCCATCCACTCTCCATAACTTGCAGTGCGCTCATTGACCAAAATGACTGTGTGTTTTGCACTGCCAATGATGGAAGGGCTCTCGGTCACATCAGAAGCATGGGTCACACTCAGCAGACCAAAGAGCTCTGACCTTGCACGCGCAGATTTGAAAGTCAGACTTTCAGACATCAGAGACTCCATCACCGCAGCAAAGCCCGGATAAGAACCACCTGACTGATAGCGCAAGTCAATCACCGCACATTCCACGCCACGCAACACCTCTCCTGCAGCGTCCAAATCCGCACGCAATAACCTGAGTTGCTCGTCATCTCCAGGAAAATGCTTTCCTGGCTCCCAAACCAGAACCCCAACACCATCGATATTCCACACTGAGATATAGGTGCCATGATGGACCGCGGAATCGCTTGTTGAAACTGATTCCAAAAATGAACGATTGGCATGTCTGGCCTTGGCATACAACTGCGTACCTAAATTGACTCGTGCTCCATGTCGATGCTGCACATGCAGGCTGAGCCCCCGCCGCCGAATCAACTCTGCGGTCTTTGTGCCATCGGGCGATTGCAACTCGATCACAAAGGTGGACCCTTGAGGACCAATATTCAGCGGGTGAGTGAGCATTGAGCGTTGCAACTTTGCTCCATGAAGTGAATGGACTGTCCATCCATTAAAATCACGGATTTGACGCTGCAAAGGCATGTCATCGACCGCTTCAGCACTGAGGAACCAAAGTCCAGCGCGACCATTCAAGTTGATTACAGCAAGGTCACTGGCACCGAGTGGGCCGTCGAGTTGCTCCCAAAGTTCAAAGTTTGGCTTGAACACAAGATGGGGATCTCCAACTTCACTGCACATGCGTGCTAGTGCGTGGTAGTACTCGGTGACTGTCTCTGAATCTACAACTTCGGCCCGCCACCTGTCCTCAAACTCTTGCGCATGCAGACCACATGCCTCCGCATCTGGGTAGCACTCTCCGAGGGCCTTCAGGTACACCTCGAATGTTGACTCACGGACATGCTGATCGAACACGATCGAACGCGATGAGCAGCCAGCAAGCATCAATCCCAAACTAAAAACCAAGACCCACATATTGGCTCGCGCACTTCGCATCATGATGTAATTGAGAATACCAGAAGCGCATAGGCATCCATCTAACGAATGTCCTCCGAGTTCCACGTAGGATCTGAACCATGTTCACGGTTCTCGTGCTCACCATTGCCATTTTGATGATCGCCATGCTGTACTCCGCAGTCGGACATGCGGGCGCTTCGGGTTACCTCGCTGCCATGGCCATCGTCAGCACAATGCCCCAAGAGGAAATGAAGGCGGTCGCCCTGACGCTCAATATCTTCGTTGGTGGCATTGGCACCTATCACTTTGTCCGCGCTGGTCATTTTCACTGGCGAACGTTCTGGCCCTTTGCAACTGCCGCGGTCCCAATGGCCTTTGTTGGCGGTCTCTGGACGCTGCCCACCAGTGTGTTCAATCCGCTCATTGGGGTTGTGCTGTTGTACGCAGCTGTGGTCCTTGCACTCAAAGCCCGCGCCTTAACGCGACCGCACCCACCCGTGCACACCACCATGCCACCATTGCCTATGGCCATGAGCTGTGGTGTGGTCCTAGGTCTCCTAGCTGGCCTAACTGGCACCGGCGGTGGAATCTTTCTCTCCCCACTGCTACTGATTGCCCACTGGGCAAGCCCACAACGCACGGCTGCTGTGACCATTGTTTTTGTGTTGGTCAACTCCCTGGCAGGACTCGGTGGTGTCATTGCAGAGCAGCCCAGCTTGCCTGCAACGCTTCCCATCTACGTCTTAGCGGCGCTCGCTGGTGGATTGATTGGATCCAATTTGGGTGCGCGCGTGCTACCTGGGCATGGCATCCGGCTGCTGCTGTCCATCGTCCTGATGATCGCTGCGGTCAAGATGTTCATCACCACAGCAGTGTGACACCAATGCCAACATGGGTATCTTTGGTGGGTGCTTGCTGCTCGACTCCGAAATCGAATGCGCCACCTTGCTAAATGGGGCCGCCGCCAAGGCATCTCCTGCTTTCGCCTGTATCACCGCGACATCCCCGACTATCCCGCGATTATCGACTGGTATGGCGATGAGCACGCGACCGACTTGGCTCGTGATGGCGATGCCATCGTGTGGATTTTTGATCGCACCAAAGATGAAACGCCTGAAGCCCGCGATGCCCATGAGCGTGATCTGTGCGTGCAAGTCCTCGATGGCCTTGGCATTGACCGCACACGCGTGCACATCAAGCGACGTAGTCGCCAGCGGGCTGAGACTGGTGGTCGTGCACAGTACGAGCGCACATCCTCACAACACACCACAAAGATTGTGCAGGAACATGACCTTCGGTACGAAGTCAATCTCTCCGACTACCTCGATGTGGGTTTGTTTCTGGACCATCGACCGCTTCGACAGATGCTGCGCGAGCGGAGTGCCGGCAAACGCGTGCTCAATCTCTTTGGATATACAGGTGCATTCAGCGTGTGCGCCCGCGCCGGCGGCGCCAAAATCACCACCACTGTCGATCTCTCAGGAACATATCTCGACTGGTACCGGCGGAATCTCCAACTCAATGGTTTCGATACCAATGACCAGCATCTGTCACTGCACACTGATTGTGTGCAGTGGCTCGACCAGCACCCGCCCGAACGGGAGCGCTATGACATAGTGGTGCTCGACCCACCCACCTTCTCAAATTCCAAACGCATGCTTACGAGCTCATTCAGCATTGATCGCGATGCCACGAATCTACTGACGTGCGCGGCGCGCTTTGTGGCCCCGAAGGGCGAGCTGTTCTTCTCCACCAATGCCCGTGGATTTTCTCTTGAGGACGCCACGATCCCCGCTGGCTTTGGCTGTCGCGAGATCACCAACCGCACCGTTCCCGATGATTTCCGCCACAAGACCATTCATCGCTGCTGGCGGCTTGCTGAGGGCTGGAAGACAGACACCTCCGCCTAAATCCAACCATCCGTGGCCTCATATGGGCCCTATGTGCCTGAAATCCAGAAATTGGATCACTTCCTGACAGATTTGAGGTCCGACCTCGGACACATGGTGAGCAGCGGCATCGAGCCGCCATACGACACCCATACCACTCGAGGGAAAGACCATGCGTTCCACCACCCACCACATCGCCACACGGATGGCAATCAGCCTGTCCACCATCCTCCTGACTGGATCAGCCATCGCTGCCAATGCAAATCAGGAGGGTGCTTGTTGTTATGAAGTCTCCGCCAATGTCATGCTTTGTGATGTTGTCACACCCGATGTGTGTGATATCTACGGAGGTTACTTCTACGGCAACGGCACAGATTGCAGCGACCCCATGGTCGAATGCCCACACTACGACACCCCGGCCGCGTGCTGCATTGAAGATGCAGACCTTGGCTGGTACTGCATCAACGCTCCATGGCACTTGTGTGCTGAGTACTCCGGCATCTGGTACGGCGCGGGTGTGCTCTGCGGCGACCCCGGTGTCAATTGCGAACCGCTGGAAGATCTCGGTGCGTGCTGCTGGGAAGATGCTGATGGCGCTTGGAACTGCATGGAAATGGAGGACTACAAGTGTGAAGACGTCGGTGGCACGTGGTATCCAGGGCTTAGCTGCCTCGACATTGCCGATGAATGCGGCCCCAGCGATGAGCCCGGCGCATGCTGCATCGATGAGGATGGCGACGGCATCTACTGGTGCAGCGTCATCTCATGGATGGACTGCGACGCCGCTGGCGGAGTCTTCTATGGCGCAGGCACAACCTGCTCTGACCCCATGGTTGAATGTGACGTCTTTGAAGAAGATGGCGCTTGCTGCATCGAAGAAGGTGACCCAGGATCGGGCTACTGGTTCTGTGTCGAAATCAGCTTCCAACTTTGCGAGGATGCTCTTGGCGTTTGGTACGGCCCTGGCACACTCTGCTCTGATCCAGGCATCAACTGCGAGCCCGCGTGCAGCAGCACCCCGGGCGCTGACTGCGCTGGCAGACCACGCTATCAGGACCCCAATTATGCCGCCTTCGGTGGTGGTGACATTGCAGTTCAAACTGCATCACCAAGCATCCTGGGCGACTTTGTCGTCACCGTGTTTGATCTCTCTGGCGTGGCCACGGCACCACTAGATAGTTGGTTTGCCCTGAACCGCTATGCCCACCCGACCTGGACCCGTGACAACCTCGGCAGCATCTTTGGATTGGCCCTTGACGGCGATGGCAACATCTATGTCACTGCCACCAAGACGTGGAATACCGATGACATGGGACCCGCTGGCTGGGGCGCTGTCTACAAGATCGACACCTACAGTGGCGCCATTAGCACCTTTGCCTTACTGCCCAACGCACAGGATGGCAGCCTTGGCTCGATTACCTATGACTGTGATCATGAACAGTTCTTCGTGTCCAACTTTGGTGACGGTCGCATCTATCGCCTTGACATGAGCGGCGCGATCATCGACTTCTACGACCATGGAACACCATGGAACGGTAACGGTGGCTGGACAGCTCTGGGCGATCGACCTTGGGCAGTAGAAGCGCACGATGGACGTCTCTACTACAGCCTGTGGAATGAAGACCTCGTCAACTACACCAGCACCAGCGCAAACGAAGTTTGGTCGATCAAACTTGACCCTGCTGGCGGCTTCATTCCTGGTACGACCATGCTGGAAATCACTACCACCGACCTCTATGCCGGCCAAGGTCGATCTGCACCAATCGCAGATATGCGATTCACCCAAAGTGGCAGCCTGCTTCTTGCAGAACGTTCTATGCAGGGCAACAGCAGCTTGGGCGCACATCAGTCACGCCTGCTCGAGTATGAGTGCACGACCAGTGGTTGGACACCTTCCGTGAACAGCTATGAAGTCGGTGGCTCTGGTTACATCTACAGCTCGACCGGCGGCTGCGATGCAACACCCGAGCACACCTGGTGCGGCGCTGACGCCATGAAACTGACTGCGGGAACGCGCATGTACGGCATTCAAGGCCTTCCCACCACCGGTGGCTCCGTCATCGACAGCGTGTTGATCGATTATCAAGACAACCTCACCTGGGGCGACAAGACCATGCTTGGTGACGTCGTTGTGGCTAGCAGCGCAGTTCCACAGGTGGACTGCCCAACTATCCAAGTGCTCGATGTGGATTGCATCGGCGTCTGGGCTCCATATGACTTCGAACTCACCTTCGGTGTCAGCAATATGGACCCAAGCACAACCATTACCAGTGTTTCCTTGTTCCCGCCAGCTGGCACCACACTGACGCCAGATCACGTCAGCATGGCCCTGCCCCCGCTGCACTCCTGGGCCTTTGACACCGTCCTGGAAGGCGCCGCCCAAGGTTCCACCGTGTGCATCGATCTGGAGATCGGCTTCCACGACGGGTCCACCTGCACAGAGACCATGTGCATTGACCTGCCCTACTGCGTGATCGTGCTCCCCGGTGATATTGATCTCGACGGTGTCGTCGCAATCGACGACCTCATGATCATCATCAGCCGATGGGGCGAGCAGTGTGATGACGCCAATGACAATTGTCAGGGTGCAGATCTGGATGAGAGTGGCCAGATCGACATGGGCGACCTGCTCATGGTCATCGCCAACTGGACAGCCTGATCCATCAGGCACATCATTGGAGCCGCGTGGAGATCTCCGGATCTTCACGCGGCTTTTTTGACTAGTTCGACGACCAGGCCGCTACCAGCGGTGGAAGCAACAGTTCAAGCACAGCAATACGTTCAATGTCGACGCCTGCTTCATACAAACTCACAGCCTGTCCTTCCAATTCAGGTGGCCAGGCCATGGCACCAACATTGATGCCAACACCAATGACGGCGATGTCATCTGTCTGCTCGATCAGCACACCAGCCAGTTTGCGACCGTCCAGCAGTACATCATTTGGCGCTTTCACGCGAAGCCGCCGTGGCAGCAAATCGCCCAACGACACCACCATCGCCGAAGCCACGGCCCGTGATCGTTCGGGCCTACGTGTCGCAGGCAACACCACACTGAAGGCTAGTCCGGCATCGCCACCACCAAACCACGCATGCCCGCGTTGGCCACGACCGGCAGTCTGCTGACCGGTCACAACAACCGAACCCAGGCCCATCGCCCGAGCCTGATCTTGGGTGCTTTCGCATGATGACATCACTCGAGACTGGATCAAAGGTGCCCCGATCTGCTCGACTAAGGACTCCACCCGATCCGGCCAATGCGTGATGGACATGGCAGTTGTCACGCGTCCAGACCAATGTCCAACATCACCGCATCACGAGTCAACGCTCCCACCGCAATACGATCGACACCACTTTCAGCAACATCGCGCACGCTCTCTAAGGTGATCCCACCAGATGCCTCCAGTAGCACATTGGGCGCTATAGCGTCACGCTTGGCGACTGCTTGACGCATCATGTCTGGCGGCATGTTGTCTAGCAAAATGATGTCCACACCGGACACACCAAGCACGATGTCTAATTGGGCCATGGTGTCGACCTCAACTTCGACAAAGGACAACGCGTGGTCTGCACGCGCCTGACGCACCGCTTGTTCCAACCATGGGCCAAGATCATCATCTCTGTGCGCTGCGAGATGATTGTCCTTGATGAGCATCGCATCATGCAGACCCATGCGGTGTGATGTGCCACCACCACACATCACTGCATACTTATCCCAGCAGCGAAGGCCCGGCATGGTCTTGCGTGTATCAGTCATTACGGCGTGCTGATGACTTACTGCATTGACATAGGCCCTGGTCAACGTCGCCACGCCACAGGCGCGGCCGAGTATGTTCAGAATGGTCCGCTCAAGAGCCAGCGCACTGTGCCGATCACCTGCCAGCACTCCGAGTACACCACCGGCTTCGAGCGCATCGCCTTCTTGAGCTTTCGGCATCAGTGTGACATCACACTGCAGCGCAACCAAGCCACGCGCCAGTGGTTCAAGACCACACACCACCATCGGTGAGCGGGCCACCAGATGCCAAGAATCCGCGGAGTCATCGCCAAGCAACGCCTCACTGGTGACATCGCCTGTTTCCAGGCCATCTTCACGCAACCAGTGGTCGAGATCTTCGGCCACCATGCCAGTTGGGAGTAATGCCGCAGCGTCCATGCGACAAAGTATAGATCCATGCAGCCTCGGTCCTGTGCAGTAGTCTGTCCGCATGGGTGACGAACCAACCATCTTTGGACGCATTCTTGATGGGGACATCCCCTGCCATCGGGTGTATGAGGATCAAGACGTGCTGGCCTTCCTCGATGTTGGCCCGCTGAGCCTTGGCCATGTCCTGGTGATTCCCAAAGAGCGGGTGGCATTCCTCCACGAACTCTCTGATGAGGCCGCGGCCGCGCTTGGCCGCGTTCTCCCGCGAATTGCTCGAGCAGTTATGGAGGTCACTGGCTGCGCCGACTACAACGTGCTGCAGAACAATGGCGCTGACGCACATCAAGCGGTGTTCCATGTGCATTTTCACATCATTCCCAAGCATGCCGATGGCAGTGGACTGGGTCTGGTGTGGCCCGCTGGTGAATTGGTGCAGGGCGAAACACTCGCCGCAGCCCTTGCAGAGGCCATATGAGCGACTCTGATTTTTCATCTGAGCATGAACCGGTCGACGACTCGACACCGACGGTGCCAGCACCGCAGCCTGTTGAGCAGCACACCGAGCCACCACCCACGATCCGCTCAGCCCCAAAACTCGATCTGGACCAAGCCCAAGAGTTAGTGGGCAATCGATACCGCATGGAATCTGTTGCAGGTCAAGGGGGCATGGGGCGAGTCTTCACGGCCCACGACCAACGCCTTGATCGACGCGTTGCCATCAAGTTCTTAACAGGACCACTGCAAGCAGACGCGCGTGAACGCTTGTTGTCGGAAGCCCGTGCGATGGCTGGCATTCGACATCCCGGTATCGCCCCCGTGCATGAAGTCGTCTGCGATGTAGACATCCCCTATCTAGTCATGGGGTGGATTGATGGCATTGAAATGGATGTTGCTTGGCGGAGCATGAATCTTGATCAACGCATTGAAATGGTTGATCAAGTCATCACTGCGGTCTCTGAACTACACGATGTGGGCCTGGTGCATCTGGACATTAAACCCTGCAACATCTTGGTAGACCGTTTCAATACGCCCGTCCTGGTGGACTTTGGCCTGGCTCGATCCGCCGCCAACACACCAGGCACCTCTTCGGGCGGCACACCCGGATATGCCGCTCCCGAGCAGTTCAGTGGCGAATCAACACCTGGCCCAGCAGCCGACGTCCATGCCATCGGCGTCCTTCTCTTTCAAGCAATGACCGATCAACTTCCATGGGCTGGCGACTCCACTGCAGCCCTGCTCAAGGCAGCGATGCAGGAACCACCCCGCATTGCAGAGGAATTGGCACCCGGCGCACCCTGGCCCTTGCAGCGCATCGCCATGGCTGCCCTTGAACGATCACCTGCCCGCCGGTATCCCGATGCTCGCAACATCCGACTTGATTTGCTCCGTTATCAACGTGGCGAAATGGTCGCCGCCCGACCATCGCAATTGACCACTCAGTTTTCAGAGCAAGTTCGGCAGCGACAAGAAGAGACCGAGGTGTGGAATCGGCAGGGCCTGATCACCCAACGTGAAGCTACGCAACTTGGACGCATTTACGAACGGATTCAACGACCCGAGTCACACTGGATTGTTGACAGTCGACGACTCACAATCTCGCAAGTCACACTCTATCTCGGTGGCTGGGTCGTACTGCTCGCGATGACCATTGGCCTTGGCTATGGCTGGCAGACGCTTGAAGAGACGACGTGGCTCCGCTGGGCAATCCCAGGCGGGATCGCCCTTGGCATTCTGTCCGTGGCCATGACATTCCTGCAGCGACAGCATCCACGCCTAGCCTTGGCCTATCTCTTTACCGCTTGCATCTTGCTGCCCATCGCCGTGGCGATCTTTCTTGAAGACATGCATTGGTTTTCTGCAACCAGAGACAGTCTCGACACACAGTGCCTCAGCGTCATCCTGGATGTCCCACCAATCATCAGCAACATCAATTTGTTGATTTCTGCCGCGACACTCACGCTGCTGTCGCTGGTATCCCGGCATCTATTGTGTTCGAGCGCATTTGCCATTCTTGCGGTCATCGGCAGCATCATTTCCGTTACTGCTGGATGGAGTACGACTGGACTGATGACGGACAGCCAAACCGGCTGGGCCTCTCTTGGACTGGTGCTCTTGATGTCTGGCATCGCGATGCTGGCGACGGGGATTCCTTTGAATCGTCGACAACAGGCGGCGCTGCGCATGCTGCCACCCGGACATGGGCATCTATTAGATGCCTGGGCCCTGCTCTCTGGTGGTGTCATCACGATGGTTGCGGCGCTCACCTTGCTCGCATGGAATGTGCCTGAGTGGTACCTACCAGGGTTGCTCGAAAGCGCATCGCCGGCCTATGAGGGCAGCAGCGAAATGGTCGTGGACCCTCAATCCCGTTCGATTGCATTCATTCTCAACGGCCTGCTGCTGACTGGACTCTCTTGGCTGCTTGGATCAGCAAAAACGACCGCTTGTCAACGACTCTCAGATTTGCTGCGGTGGATCATCCCCGCCCACATTCTTGGCGGACTACTGGCACTGGAAGCAGATACAGATTCAGTCGCTGCAGCCTGGGTATGGATCAGCGTGACTGCACTTGCCAGTCTGTGCTTCACCGTGGCAAGCGTGCGCCGGCAATGGCGGCCATTTGTCGTCTCAGGCCTAATTGGGTTGGCGTGGTCCTTTGTGCTGATGCTCAGCGATCTCAAAGATCAACTCGCGGCTGACACTTTCGACACCGTCATCATTGGCATCATCATTGGTGTCCCAATCATTGGCATCGGCATCATGATTCTGGCGGGGTGGCTGTCTAACCGCGAACAGCGGATGATGTAGATCACAAGACGGTCTTCTTGCCGACCTATTTCCGAAGAATCACAGCCTGCGCTGCGGCCAGCCGTGCAGTGGGCACTCGGAATGGTGAACAACTCACATAATCAAGATCACAGCATTCGAAGAAATTCACGCTGGCTGGATCCCCACCATGCTCACCGCACACTCCAAGCTTGAGTTTGGGCTTGGTGATACGACCCTTGCGACATCCTGTCTCTACAAGCGCCCCCACGCCATCTACATCAATGGACTGGAAGGGATCACGCTCAAGAATGCCCTGATGCAGATAGTCAGGAAGGAATCCATTGATGTCATCACGGCTGTATCCGAAGGTGAGCTGCGTGAGGTCATTGGTGCCGAAACTGAAGAAGTCAGCAACTTCCGCCACCTCATCTGCCGTCACTGCAGCGCGTGGAATCTCGATCATGGTGCCGACTGGAATATCGAGTTTGCCCGTGTACTTCTTATCTTTTTTGACTTCTGCAATGGTGGCCAGCGTCTCAGTTCGAAGCATCTCAAGTTCAGCCCTGGTACCGACCAATGGAATCATGATCTCGGGCTTGGCATCAATGCGCTTCTTCTTGCACGCAATCATGGCTTCGACGATGGCACGCACCTGCATGCGGAGAATCTCTGGGTAGGTCACTGCCAAACGACATCCGCGATGGCCTAGCATCGGGTTGGCCTCATGCAATGCAGCGACAAGTCGTCGAACTTCTTTGGGCTTTACATCAAGGGATGCTGCAACTTCTTTGACTGCTGCTTCTTCATTGGGCAAAAACTCGTGCAACGGCGGATCCAACAGACGGACCGTCACCGGCAATCCCTTCATCGCTGTAAAGATGCCAATGAAATCCTTGCGCTGATATGGAAGCAACTTTTTGAGTGCCTTTTCACGCGCTGCCCGACCAGTTGCCAAAATCATCTTCCGCATATTCGTAATGCGATCAGACTCAAAGAACATGTGCTCGGTCCGCGTCAAACCGATGCCCTCCGCACCGAAATCTCGAGCACGCTTGGCATCTGCTGGCGTATCCGCATTCGTGCGCACTTTCATCCGTCGCTTGGCGTCTGCCCACTTCATGAGTGTGGCGAAGTGTCGGGACATCTTGGGCGTTGAACCCTGAATGGCTCCAACCATGACCTCACCGGTGGAGCCGTCGAGCGAGAAGACATCGCCAGGGCCAAATGTCCGCTTGCCGATACGTACCTTTTGTCCCTTTTCGTCAATTTCCAACTCGCCGGCGCCTGCAACACAGCACTTGCCCCACCCACGAGCCACCACAGCCGCGTGCGAGGTCATACCACCAGTACTAGTAAGAATGCCAACTGCATGGTGCATGCCCTCAACGTCCTCGGGCGAAGTCTCGCGACGAACCAGAAGGACATCCTCGCCAGCCTGCGTTCGCTTCGTCGCTTCCTCGGCGGTAAATGCAAGTTGACCAAAGGAAGCGCCTGGCGATGCAGGCAGACCCCGCGCGATGATCTCAGCGTCCTTCTTGTCCTTAGCGGAGTAACTCGGCAACAGCAATTGCACGAGATCGCCAGCGGGCACGCGCATGATCGCCTCATCACGCTTGATCAAACGCTCATCGACCATTTCGACTGCAATTCTGACCGCGGCGGCGGCCGTGCGCTTGCCCGTGCGCGTCTGCAACATCCACAGATGGCCACGCTCAATGGTGAACTCGATGTCCTGCACATCACGGTAGTGCTTCTCGAGTTTTGCTCGAACCTTCATTAGTTGATCAAAGACCGCCTTATTCCAGCGTGGCATCTGCTTGACTGGACGGGGCGTGCGAATACCAGCCACAACGTCCTCGCCCTGCGCGTTGATGAGAAACTCACCATAGAACTCGTTCTTGCCAGTGGATGGGTCGCGCGTGAAAGCCACACCAGTGCCTGAGTCATCGCCCATATTGCCAAAGACCATGGTCTGCACGTTGACCGCGGTGCCTGCAAGCCCTGTGATTTCATTGATCTGCCGATAGGCAATGGCTTTGCCCGAAGACCATGAGCGGAACACGGCTTCAATAGAGTGCTGCAGTTGCTCAAATGGATCCTGCGGAAAATCGATCTTGGCGTACTTACGGAATACTTTCTCGTATCGAGCGCAAAGATCCTCAAGGCCCGACTCAGGCACATCAGTGTCTTCAGTCACACCACACTTCTTCTTGACTGCATCAAACTCAGCCTCAAAGTGATGATGGTCAATCTCAAACACCACACTCCCGAACATATTGATCAAGCGGCGATAGGCATCAAATGCAAAGCGGGCATTGCCCGTCTGTGAAGCAAGTCCTTTTACCGACGCATCATTGAGTCCGAGGTTAAGAACTGTCTCCATCATGCCGGGCATGGATACGGCCGCACCACTGCGCACGCTTACCAGCAGTGGGTCCTTCGTGGATCCAAACTTCTTGCCCGTTTCCCGTTCGAGGCGACGCACCGCTGCCTTGACCTGGTCCATCAAACCATTGGGAAGGCGATTGCCACGTTCGTTGTACTGCCGACAGGTCTCCGTGGTGATCGTGAATCCAGGAGGTACCGGCAGACCAATCGAGGTCATTTCCGCCAAATTCGCACCCTTGCCCCCCAGAAGGGTCTTCTGGGTCGCATTGCCATCGGTCTTGGTGCGGCCAAAGGCATAAATCATGCGAGGAACGCGAGCGGTGGATGTACGGGAACGCCGACGAGTAGCGGTAGGCATGTGTGTCTCCATGCATGCGAGAATGGAATCGCTCAGAAGCGTGGCAGTGTACCCGTGGAGGTTTCTCAGCGACCGGCACGTATGATGAAGATCATGCGTTTTCGAAGTTGTCCCGAACTTGGCACACGTGACCCCCTCGATGTGCTGGCGTCGTGGCCAAGCGACACGCCCGTTGTGGTACTGCACTCACAGGCTGCCTCCCATCAGGTCGCCCGCTGGTCGCTGATCGCACCTGCAGCAGGACGCCTTCGCGCCTCGGCTCGAGGCCACACTGCCTTTGGCACACTCCCAGAACTGCCAGAACTGACTCCCACGGGAAACGCGGTCGACATCCTCGCTGCCATTGACACCCATCGCCGCCACCAGAGCACCCATACAGACATGCCGCCATTTACTGGTTGGATCGTGTCGATGGCCTACGAACTCGGTGAATATCTCGAGCCCGCCGTACGAGCAGGTGTCGCCTCCGAGCAGCACGATGCGCTCCTCGTGGACGCCTGCTGGTGTCCAGACGCTTTGATCTACGATCGAGTCAATCATGCATGGTGGCAATGTGGGGATCCCCCGATTCCAGAAGAGGAGCCACACAGCCCCACTTCACTTCATGCCACCGGCCCAGTCAGCAGCACGCCGACTGCAGAAGTCTGGCCGGAACACGTAGCCTCAGGTATTGAAGCCATCCACCGCGGTGACATCTTTCAAGTCAATCTCACGCGACAGTTGGAAGTGCCGGTTCGCGGCACTCCCCGCGCGTTTGCCATGCGCGCACTGCAAGAACCTCAGGCTGTCTTTGGATGTCTGATTGAACCGCCAGTAGACGCTCCTGAATCAGGCATCATTGTCAGCATCAGTCCAGAACTGTTTTTGCACGTGGATCACCAAGGTGGCATCACCACCCGACCAATCAAAGGCACCCTGAGTACTGAAGCCTCGTGGGAGGAACTCCGCGATTCAACCAAGGATGCTGCTGAACTACACATGATCGTCGACTTGATGCGTAATGATCTTGGACGTGTCTGCCCTCCTGGCACAGTGGCAGTGACTTGCACTCGGACGATTGAGTCACACCCCACTGTGCATCATGGTGTGGCCGAGGTGCAAGGACGGTTGCGGCCTGAGATCACTTTGATTGATTTGCTTCGCGCCACATTCCCTGCTGGGTCAATCACCGGTGCACCTAAGATTCGTGCAATGCAACTGATCAAAGAACTTGAACCACTGCCACGAGGCCTTTACTGCGGTGCCATCGGCATGCTCGGACCCGGCCAAGCTGTGGCATTGTCGGTGGCCATACGCACAGCACACCTGCATGGGGCCGTGGCCGGCACACAGTGGGAAGGTGTCTTGCGTTATGGCGTGGGCTGTGGCATCGTCTCTGACTCGGACCCCATACGGGAACTTGAAGAGTCAGATGACAAGGCTCGTGCCCTGTTGATGAGTTTGCACAATCCTGACGCTAGCCCGCCTTGCGTAACGACAACTGATGACGTTGCATGTTCGCAATCGCCTGCATGATTTGGCGAGAGACCACAGCGCGATGACCTGGGTTCGCGGAGAACTCAAAGCACATACCGCAATAGACCGATCGATCACTGCGGAGATGCCGGTGCGCAATTCGTGCTGACACACAGATGGGCGTGCGCACCCATGGTGTCAGTTGAAAGCGCATCCACCAGGATGCATGTCGGCCAACCACTGCAGCTGCATCAACACCTACTCGGATACCAATGCCACCACCACCAAGATTCACCAACTCCGCATCGATTGCTGGGCCCAGGGAAGGCAGCAGGTCATCCTCAATTTCGGGAGCTGGGCCTGGCATAGCCAAGCCTTCGACCTCTCGCTGAAAATCGACGGCGCTGAGACGCTCGGCCGGCAAGACTGAATTTGGATCAAGGAGCGGCCACATCTGCACCGCAGGAAGAGATAGGTCCGCGGTTTCAATTCGGTAGTCCCGGCGCCGCTGACACCGCTGCACCTGCTCTGGAGCAGCCAGTCGAAGACCTTGGGTGCCATCAGGACCACGCGAAGCATCACGATCAAGGCATCGCGTATGGAACATCCATCGATTTTGTCCAATGGCCATGATGCCGATGAGCTCAAGACCAGGTTCGAACTCGACGGCCTGACCAAGGGTGATTGGTGTCTCCACCCGTAAATCGCCACCATCAAGGCCTAGGACACGCGCCCGAAATAGCAGGTCAGAACTGCCGTGATCGCCTTCACGGCGAACCGCCAATTCGATTGAGCCTCGACGAGTACAGATTTGATTCAAGCACTGACGCCATCCGGCGGTGCGTGAGCGTATTGCGGGCATGGGGGTCCCCTTGGTCTTCCGTCTTCTCGCATCCAAATGCGAGTGTCGAGTGGACCATCGGCAGGAGTTCTAGCCACCTGAAGTCCCAGTCCCCTACTGAGCGCCTAATCAGCCAATGTAGTCGGTACAGGCCGCAATACCAGAATGCCCGCGGCGGCATCGACTTCCGGTGCCCTAAAACCAGCCAACTGCGCGACTAGATGAATCGCTGCATCCGTCCATACACGAATCAGTAATTCATCCGCACCCACCGTCCAGCAGTCTGGATCAACCTGAGCCCCAGTTCGGATCGTCAGCACACTGTCCCGGGTCTGCCAGACCAATTGCTGGCGCTCTTGCGCATCAACCCCATCACACCAATCACCCACTGCCACATTGGGCCACAGCATCCCTGGAAGATCATCGAGCACGACAGCCCCGCCTGTTCTGAGCATCTGCTTCCACCTTGCCAAAACCGCAACGGCCTTGTCAACGTCATGGATCAGAGCGAATGTGTTCCCCAGACACAGCAACCAGTCAAACTGCCCAAGTTCTTTTGGAGGATCGGTGAAATCGCCACGGACAGTCTGCATCGACGCGCTGGCCTGCTGACAAACATGGAGTGCATCAGCCGAACGATCCAACGCAACTACTTCAGCACCATGCATCGCCAATGGAACTGCAACACGGCCCTGCCCACATCCAAGGTCACAAACGCGCGTAGGGCCGACCAATCGCTTCACTGCATCGATCTGCGCAGCACTGTCTTCAGAGTCAAAAGGGGCACTGGAATCAGGGTCAAACAATGGATTCATCATCTGTTTGCCCCGAGCAGCCGTTGCACCTGCTGCAATTGAGTCCGCACACGTTGTCTTGATTCAACGGTCAAAGGCTCCTGAGCGTAACGCACACGGTAGAACTGCTCAACGATCTGCTCGACCAAGCCGGCCAACTCGGCAGAGGCAGAAATGGCTGTGCGACTCCAGGTCAGCGGAGGCATCGAGGCCGGCTTTTCAAATCCAGCGGCTTCCATGTGCTGCAATAACTCGTCATAGAAAAGGACATCAGATGTTCGAATCGAAGACCCGCTAGGAAGACCACTGACCACACGTGCTCGACGTCGCCTGCGAATGAAGCGCACAAGTACCACCACACCAAGTAGGACGATACCCCCAACACTGATTAGCCAAATTGTTCCTGCGCGACCAGCACCAAAACGATGATCGACTTCTGCTAAGAAATTATTGCTGCCCGTGACAATGGAGTCCATGAATGCTTGCCAACGCGGCAAGATTGCCGATACCGCCTGTTGCTTGGTTAAGTCAGTAAATCCAACCACATTGAGTTGCCAGAACATGTCTGCAGCGCTGTAGAAGGAACGCAACGTTGCCATCAAGCCACGACCTGAATCTTCTGCTGCACGAGCACCCGACGGATCAACGCGCGTCCACACACCACCACTCAGCCGAGCTTCGGCCCACGCATGCGCATCATCAGAAAAGGCCTGCCAACGACCTTGTCCAGCACCTTGTGCAAGAAACCCGGTGACAATCCGACTCTGAATCCCCGATGCCTGACACAGCGCCACAAAGCCTGAGGCGAAGTACTCACAATGTCCACGCTGCTCATGGAGGAGGAACCGTTCCACTGGATCCATGCGACGAGTTGCCTCAGTACTACCCACCGAGCGCAAGTCAAGTGTGTAGAAGAAAGCGCCGCCTTCGAGATAGGCACGGAAAGTCATCGCGGCTTGATGACGCCACTCTTGCGCTGCTGCCGGATCATCTGGCTGGTCTATAGGCAGCCCCGCTGCAGTCAACAATGAAGCAGAAAGCTCGCGGACTGGTCCATTCCATGCCTCACGGTCAACTTCCATCATGGCTGCAGGCGAAAGCAGATCAGCCTGCAACTCAAAGCTCGTCAACTGCCCTGCTGATTCAACGCCAATGATCTGGCCTACTCGGTCCCATGAAACCCAGACGGAGCGCATCGCACGCAAACGCGTCGGACCGCGCGGCACCGGGATGTAAACCAACTGCTGCAACAGTTGCACACTCAATGTCACCTGCGAAGATCGGTTCTTCGGTGGCAGTGTGATCCATTCATCTTCAGGACACCAACGCATCCGTGAAGGGCGATGCCCGGAAGGCACCCATTTGCCATCACCCAGATAGCGACTTGAAGTGCCCGTGCGGAGATACAAAGGACCGCTTGGAATGGGGTCTCCATCGGTCTGCACGATGTCAGCAACCGCTGCGCCTTGATTGAAGATCTGAAGTTCCTGTGGCAGATTGACATCAGGCCGAATGCCGCTTCCTGTGACATGCACTTGGGCCCGGCGGACGGGAGTCAATACACGCTCTTCCGGACGTGGCAAAATGAAGAACAACATGCCACTGCACAACACTGTGATGACAATCACGAGCAGCACAGCCCCTTGGCGCTGATGCCTCATACGTGGTCCAGAAATCACTTCTCGACGTGCCGACCTATTCACTCCCACAGCAGCCTCGAACTCATCTGAGCCCGCTTGGAACGGCAACAGGATCAGAACGACCAATCCCAGTGCAATCCAAGAAAGCAACACAACGCCAAAGAGTAAATCTGTGCCATGAACTGCAGCCAAAGACATCAGCAACACAGAGAGGACTAGTCGCTCTGCTTCATTTTCAAGGGTATGCCGCTCATAGAGTTTGATGATCGTGATCCAGATCGAGAACATCAGCACACCCTGCACCACACGATCCATCATTGGATCAATGACGATGTAGATAATGGAACCAATCAAGGCGAGCGATGTAAAGCCAAGTGACCATCGACGACTGATCAACCATGGATTTGGCCCTTCAGAAACCAGTCGAGCTGCCACACCAAGCGTGCCAGCAACGAGAAGGAGCCACAGGCTTCCCTGCGCCATTGCTGCGCCAAGAATCGCCAGCAACACCACGGCATGACTACAAACACTGAAACTCGGGAACAATCTCATGTCGGCACATCCACCGTCTCTCGCAAGGACTCTAAACGCCGTGATACGAGATAACTCGCTGAATGAAAGGTTCCAATAGGGCGCACACGATCGGTCTGCACCACAACAACTGCTACACGCGGAGGTGCCACAGCAGTTGGATTGCCCCCCCGAGGTCCCGTCAAATCAATTCGAGCCAAGACACCAAGCAAGCGAGTGAGATGTCGATGACCTGAACTCACAGCCAATGCCTCCACATCATCAAGCACCACGGTCAACCCAAACTCATGTCCATGACGGTGCAGCATCGCCAGCATTGATGCCGCCAATTCGATCGCACGTTCCTCTTCCTGACGACCGTCAATGCCATCAGGAAGAATCAGGTCCTCAGTTGGCCGAGACAGATCGAGCAGCACCATCGCCCGTGGCAATCCTGGCCGCACCCGATCCAGCGCGACAAGTTGGCCACGATGCGCTGATGCTTTCCAGGCCATGTCCCGCCAAGGATCACCCGGTCGCGCAAGCCGTGTGCCAAACCACTCCTGCCCGGATCCCCTCGCTTTGGATGCATGTGGTCCATCAGTTGCCTCGGTAGTCAACTGGTGCATCAGTCGACTTCGGAGTTGATATCTCCGTGGAAACACCATCAACTCTTGGCGCTGGATCATCATTCGACGACGTCGCAGCATGCCATAGGGAAAACTCGATTCCAGGGTCACTCGGCTCAACTCCAAACGACCCCGCCGTAGTGGCGTGATCTGCGCATCACCATGCACAGTATCTCCAGGACCAACGTGCATGACCCAGGCATCTGAGCGACCTTCGATCAGACTTTGGGAGAGTTCGTCCCGAATGCCAATGCAAAAAGATGGAATCCAGCGTGAACGATTGACCAAACGATAGCGCAGGCGAACTGGCTCTCCTACTTCTGCATGATCAGGCAAAAGGCGTTGGGCCGATATACCGCGCAACATCAGACGCGACGTGATGGCAGCCGCCACACTGACAGAAACGATCACACCAAGTAACAACATCAGCAAGTTGTTTGCTTGGAAGAAAGCTGGAACGCCGACCAACACAATCGCAAGAAACAAACCAAGCGAAGGCAAGATTGGCATCCGCCGACGACTACGTCGGCCCGGAGAGGCATCAACGTATCCAACACTCATCGCGCAAGATCAATCGTCATCGCCAGACTCTTCAGGCGACGTCTCAGCAACCACAACCTCTTGCACGTCCTCGACTGGCTGGCTTTCATCCGGAGTTTCCGAAGTCTTTGGCACATGCGAGGGAACCCGCTCAAGACCATCCACATCTGGCAAATCTTCAATGCTCGAAAGCCCAAAGATCCTCAGGAAGTCACGGGTCGTCCCGTACAAAATCGGGCGGCCCAGTTCTTCGGCACGCCCAGAAATTCGAATCAAGCGCCGTTCCATCAAACCACGTAGGACTTCGCCACAGGCCACCCCACGAATTGCTTCGACTTCCGCCCGCAGAATCGGCTGGCGATAGGCGACGATGGCAAGCGTCTCCATGGCTGCTTGCGAAAGACGCGCATGTTGTCGCTGCGACAACAGGCGAGCAAGTACAGGGGCCATTCGAGGCTCGGTCATCATCTGCCAGCCGTCAGCGAGTCGGATGATGCGAAAGCAACGACCGCTGCGTTCATATGCCACATTGAGTTCATCGACCGCTGCATCAATTGCCCCGCTGTCGAGGCCAGTTGACTCTTTGAGCGCTGCAAGTCGAACTGGACGGTCGCTGGTGAGCAGCACTGCCTCAACGCGTGCCGAGGGATCAATATCGGCGATGGCGGCATCCAACGCGTCTACAGTTGTGATCTCACTTTTGTGCGTATTTTCTACCACGGAGACAGTGTATCGACGCACCGCATATGCAGGAACGGATCAGTCCTGCTGGACATGCTCGGTCAGCAGTGTCAAGACACCTTGCCGAACATGGGCGAATCCACCCTCAATCTGCATGGTGCGACGTCCCTGGGACGTGTCCAGATGCAGAGCACCCTGCCCAAGTTTCCCAAGCAACGGCGCCATACCAGCGGCGACTCCATACTGGCCGTCCCACGCGGGAAATGATGCGTAGCGCACCTGACCCTCAAAGGCTGAGCCGGACGGTGTAATCACGGTGCATTGAAACGGGGTGGACATGAATCCGATCGCTCCTGACTGGGAAGCGGGGCATGATAGCGTCGGATGACCTCTTGGAATACGAATACAGGCTTGACATGGCCGTTTTGCGCCTCATACCATAGGTGTATCCAATTATCCGGATACGTGGATAGGCCTCAAGACGCCCCAACAACGACTGTAAGGAACCACCAATGACAGCCACTGCCGCCTCCACCTTCATGAACACCGGTCTCCCACTCCTGACTGAGGAAGCGTTCAAGGTGCATGACCTCTCAGCTGAGATGGTTGCGTTTGGGCGTAAGGAAATCGAACTTGCAGAGCACGAGATGCCAGGCTTGATGAGCCTGCGAGCGCAGTATGGCGATAGCAAACCACTCAGCGGTGCCCGCATCACTGGGTCACTGCACATGACTGTGCAAACCGCTGTGCTGATTGAGACTCTGACCGCGTTGGGTGCCGAGGTGCGTTGGGCGAGTTGCAACATCTTCTCCACCCAAGATCACGCGGCTGCAGCCGTAGCAGTCGGTCCAAATGGCACGCCAGAAAACCCACAGGGCATTCCGGTCTTTGCCTGGAAAGGCGAAACGCTCCCTGAATATTGGTGGTGCACGCTGCAAGCGCTGCACTGGGGTGATGGCACCGGACCCAACCTGATCTTGGATGATGGTGGGGATGCCACCATGCTTGTCCACCGAGGAGCCGAATACACCCACGCTGGTGCGGTCCCAGACCCATCCACCGGTGAATCCGAAGAGTTTCAGGTCTTCCTTTCACTCTTGACCGACCTTGCCGGACAGTGCCCAGACCTTTGGCCTCCGATTGCCAATGCCATTCGTGGTGTGACCGAAGAAACAACCACAGGAGTGCACCGCCTCTATCAGATGGCAGAAGCTGGAACCCTGCTCTTCCCCGCCATCAATGTGAACGACGCCGTCACCAAGAGCAAGTTCGACAACCTCTACGGCTGTCGCCACTCCTGCGTCGATGGCATCATGCGGGCTACGGACGTCATGCTGGCAGGCAAGACCGCGGTAGTCTGCGGCTACGGCGATGTTGGCAAGGGATGTTGCCAAAGCCTGCGTAGCCAAGGGTGCAGGGTGCTCGTGACCGAAATCGATCCGATCTGCGCCCTGCAAGCCTGCATGGAGGGGTATCAGGTCGTTCGACTTGACGATGTCGTCAGCGATACCGACATCTTCATCACCACTACCGGCAACTACAACATCATCCGCGCCGACCACATGGCCAAGATGAAACACAATGCGATCGTCGGAAACATTGGCCACTTTGACAACGAGATCGACATGGCTGGGCTGGCCGCCAGCTCAGGGATCGAGAAAATCCGCGTCAAGGACCAACTCCACGAGTGGAAGTTCGCCGATGGACACTCCATCCTCGTCCTGGCCGAAGGACGCCTACTGAATCTCGGCTGTGCGACTGGACACCCCTCCTTCGTGATGAGCAACTCTTTCACCAACCAGGTGCTCGCGCAGATGGAACTCCACGCCAACGCTGACGCGTATGACTGCACCACAGTGACCACACTGCCCAAAAAGTTGGATGAAATGGTTGCCAGACTCCATCTCGATCAGCTCGGTGCCAACCTGACCGAACTGACCCAGGAGCAGGCCGATTACATCAGCGTGCCAGTGGAAGGCCCATACAAGCCCGATCACTACCGATATTGATTCCAAGGCAGGCCCAAAGTCCAGCCGCAGCGCCGATCTGAGCCTGCGGCCAGACCGGGCCAGCGACATCAACCGCATGACTTTGCTGGACATCTGCAGAATCGCTCATGCACCACAGCGGCAGCGGAAGCCGACGTTCTCTACCATCCCCGCATGAGCGACCCGATCGGCCACGAATGTGGTTTGGCCTTCGTCCGGCTCAAGAAGCCAACTTGGTGGTATGCGCAGCACATGGGAGATCCCGCATGGGGCCTTCGACGGCTCCATCTGCTGATGCAGAAACAACGCAATCGGGGACAAGATGGCGCTGGCATCGCCGTAGTCAAATTTGACATGCCTCCTGGCGTGGCATTCATGCGTCGTATTCGGAGCGCAAAATCAAACGCCATCGAACGAGTGTTTGCTGCGGCTGAGAAGGGGCTTGGCTCACTTGCCGGAAGGCCCATGAGCGAGGCCGATGAGGTGACCTGCAAAGCGGCGCATGAGTTTCTTGGTGACGCTTACATCGGCCACCTGCGTTATGGAACGCACAGCGGACACGCGCTGATGCACTGTCATCCACTGCTCCGAAAAGACAATACGGCAAGCCGAAATCTCGCTATCGCTGGCAACTTCAACATGACCAACTCCCCCGAGTTGTTTCAGCGGCTTGTCGACTACGGCCTGAGCCCCGTCGGAGACTCCGACACGCAAGTCGTTTTGGAACGGATCGGCTATTGCCTTGACCTTGAGCATCGTCACCTGCGCAATTCGATGGGACCAGGCACATTTGTTGGACTGGAAGGGCGAGAGTTGGCAGAGTCGATTTCGCGCGAACTTGATCTTGCTCGCGTTCTCCGACGCGCTGCCGAGGACTGGGATGGTGGATGGCTCTTCGCGGGGCTGCTTGGCAACGGAGATTCCTTTGTCTTCCGCGATCCAAGTGGTATCCGACCCGGATTCTGGTACGAAGATGAGCACGTCGTTGCAGCCGCTTCGGAAAGGGCGCCCCTGGCAAGCATCTTCAACACCTCCCCAGAAGCTGTCCCGGCCATTGAACCCGGGCATGCGATCTTTGTGCGAAAAGATGGCACAACCTGGACTGATCGAGTCGCCACGGAGCGGCCCGTTCACCAATGCACCTTCGAACGCATCTACTTCAGTCGAGGCAACGACCCCGACATCTACGAGGAGCGCAAACGTCTTGGCAATGCGTTGGCAAGGCCACTTCTAGATCTAGTGGACTGGGATGTGCACCGAACTGTTTACAGCTTCATTCCCAATACGGCGGAGACTGCCTACTACGGGCTGATTTCCGAGACCCAACATCTGGTTCGCCAGCGACAGATCGATGATATATGGCGCAAAGTCGAAGCCGGCACACTGAGCCATGAAGAACTTTCTGAACTGAGCATCCCACAAGTGCGTGCCGAGAAAGTCGCACACAAAGATCAGCGACTCCGTACTTTCATCACATCAGACCAGGCCCGCACCAGTTTGGTGAACCATGTTTATGACATCACCCGGGGCATCGTGAGTTCCAAAGACACGCTGGTCGTATTGGATGACTCAATTGTGCGTGGAACAACGCTCCGCGAGTCGATCATTACCATCCTCTCTCGACTCGACCCCAAATGCATCGTGATTGCCAGTTCGGCCCCACCGATCATGTACCCGGACTGCTACGGCATCGACATGAGCCAGTTGGATCGATTCATTGCATTCAAGGCCGCCGTCAGCCTGATCCAGTCCCGAGACATGGACGATCTCTTTTTGGAAATTGAGCGTGCCTGTCGCGAGCAAGCCAGTCTGCCTCCGGCACGCATGACCAACCATGTCCGTAGGCTCTATGAACCATTTAGCCAGCAGGAACTCTCTGACGAAATCGCCCGCCTGCTCCGCCCTCAAGGGCTCCCCTGGAAAGGTGAGTTGAAGGTGGTCTACCAAACCGTCGAGGACCTACAGGCCGCCATGCCCGGATATCGAGGCGATTGGTACTTCACTGGCGACTACCCCACACCCGGGGGCCAGCAAGTGCTGAATCGAGCTTTCCTTAACTGGCGGGATGGTTTATCAGATCGAGCATACTGATCAGACTATTCAACGCCCTCCGTGCTGCAGATGACCACAAAGCCTGCAAGCCTGACAGCATCGGCATGGTGGATCTCCGAGCCCCCTGCTCAATGATTGGCAGTACTCGCCGTAGGCCATCTGACTGGCTGGCTGACCGCAACGACCACCCCCTTTGAATGCCTTTGAGAGGCCTTGAAGGCTGATTGGCCGCCCAACTGGACCCGCTTGACCTTGACGCGAAGGCTCATTCGTGGTCCACTACGCGACTCGACATGCCCCCCCGGATGCTCCGGGAGGGCTGTTCGATGAATCTCGTGGAGATGATTTTCTGATGGCTCGCTATCTCGGTCCCAAGGTCAAACTGTCCCGTCGTGTCGGTGTCCCGATTGAGGACATCCCTAAGCACACTGCTCGCCGACAACTCAACGCGCCGGGCATGCACGGGTACCGCAACCGTCGTCCCAAGGACTACGGCATTCGCCTGACCGAGAAGCAGAAGCTTCGGTATCACTACAGCATTCTTGAGAAGCAGTTCCGTCGCTACATCGTCGAGGCTAGCCGTCGCAAAGGCAACACTGGTGATGTGCTCCTGCAACTGCTTGAGTCTCGTCTTGACAATGTCTTGCGTCGTTCGGGCTTTGTCCGCACCATTTGGGCCGCCCGCCAGACCGTGGTGCACGGTCACGTGCTGGTCAACGGCAAGAAGGCCGACAAGCCGGGCATTGCTATCAAGCCTGGCGACGTCATTACCTTTAAGGAAGGCATCCAGAAGGTCATTCGCGAGAATATGGAATCACTTGCGGGGCACCTTGTGCCTGACTGGATTGATGTCAATCCCTCTGATCTCACATCGACTATCTCCGGGCAACCGCATCCGGATCGAATCCCCTTCGAAGTCAACACCAACCTCATTGTCGAGTTCTACCGTTGATCACCAAGGCCTGATGAACTCAGGCCAGAGCCGGCCATCAGCGCACTGCCCCTCCTGCGCCCGACCGGCGCTTCAGGAAGCGAGAGTGTCCGCATGAATCGCCTGCTTCGCAAGTACAACCGCATTCTGCTGGCCGTATTTGGTGTCGGCCTGATGATCGTGTTCCTTATGCCCCAGTTGCCGGAACTCCTGCAGCGATTTGGTGGCACTGGTTCCTTAGTGGCGACCATGGGTGAAGATGGTCACAAAGTCACTCGCCAAGATTGGCAAATCGTGCAGCAGCAAATGCAGATCCTGCAAAGACTCGAGCAGTCGACAGTGGCGCCAACACCGCTTCCGATCATTGGCACAATCGGCAATGATGTGGAGCGTTACTTCCTGCTGGTCCATGAAGCAGCAGAAGCTGGCATGATCGGCGGATCTGCATCTGCTGGACTGAACCTCGACACCGTCCTTCGACTCTCACAACAACTTGGATTCCCACCGGCTGCAGTACGCCAGACCTTGATCAACCTCTCAGGTATTCGACGCTATCTCAGTATGGTGGCATCATCGGGCCGGCTTTCTGACCGCCGCCTGATGCGTGACTCCAGGCGGATGCTCGACAGCGTTCGCACACGGGTGGTGGTCATCCCTGCACAAGCTGCTGAGGCAAATGACGACCCAACGCCCGCCGATCAACAGGCACACTTTGATACTTGGGCAGATGTAGTGCCCGGAGAAGGCGACCATGGCTTTGGCTATCGACTGCCTGACCGCGCTTCTCTTGAGTGGATCGAGATTCCTCGAGATGTTGTTGAACAAACAGTGCGCAACAGTTTGGCTCAAAACGATATTGAAGCCCGAATGTATTGGCGAAAGAATGCCGCTCGCTTCTCTGAAGTTGATCCTGGCGCCGCCGTCCCAGACGACGTCCTGAATGCCTATGTCACGAGTCGTGTAGATGAGATGATGCCAACCATCGCACGATCAGCAGGAGATATGCTGCGTGCCCCACGACGTGGATTCAGCACAGAAGCCAACTTTTTGGTCCTCCCAGATGACTGGGCCGACAATCGCATCGATCTAGAGGACTTGCGACGATCTCTCGCTGAAGAATTCAACTTCGCGATTGAGGGCGACAATGCCCTCCCGCTGCCTGAGTACAGCGAAGCATTGCTGGATATGGAGGCAGTCTCTGCGCTACCACGCATTGGACGGAGTGGAACTGACCGCTTTGGACCAGCTGCAAATGGATCGCGCCAGCGACGTTTGGCCGACATGGTGCAGTCCTCCCGTGAATTCGGTGGTCAGGGTGAGGTCCCCGTGCAGGTCGGTGTTGCCATGCCAATTCTTGAGGACATCAGCGGCAACCTTTGGATTGTGCGGATGACTGATGCCGACCCAGCCCGCGCGCCACATGACCTCAATGAAGTTCGCACTCAGGTTGTTGAAGATCTTCGACGTCAGGCCCACTGGAATGACATGCAACCTATGCAGGAGCATCTGCGCAAGTTGGCAGGAAGCGGCATCGAGGCAGTGGCGGTAGAGACCAAGGCACCAGTGCGTGGCCCCCTAGCGATGCAACGCAATCTCGCCCCAGGCATTACCAAACCACCCAGTATTCCAGGTCTGGGCTCTGATCAGGACATCGTTGACAGCATCGTGGCCCACTCCATCGCTTTGGGACACGAGCCACTCGATTCAATTGACCTGAGGGAACGCATCATGGTGATCCCATCAGAGCGGCATATGGCACTGGTCGTTGCTGAGTTGGATCAACGTGATCCATTGGAACAAGAGCAATACGATCGCTATGTCGAATTGGGATCGTTGCCGTCGCTCATCGTCGCTGACGACTTTGGAGGCCCCACATTGGAGCCACTTCGAGCGGCTTTCACCACTGAAGCACTCCGTGGCCGTCATAGCTTCCGCTTCTCTGGAAGCGATGAAGAATCAACAGATGCTTCATCGATTGACACTGTGTCTGCTGAAACCACAAACTAGCCCACACCAGTCTCTGGAGATCATGCCATGAGCGGCCCAGAACCACTCCCGAGCGTTTCATTTGAGCAATTCACCAACCTTGACCTGCGCGTTGCAACTGTGAAGGCAGCCGAACCCCACCCGAATGCAGATCGACTGCTCAAGATTCAACTCGACGACGGTACCGAAGAAGGACGCCAGGTGTGCGCTGGTATAAAGGCTTGGTACGATCCGGAATCCCTCATCGGAACGCAAGTCGTGATCGTTGCCAATCTGGAACCCCGGACCATTCGTGGCGAAGTCAGTCAAGGGATGATCATGGCAGCTTCAGCTACCGGCGATGATGGCGAGAAAGAAACCGTGTGTGTACTTCGCATTGATCAGCCAGTGCCGCCCGGTAGCAAAGTCAGCTGATCCAGCACTCCATCGACCGAATTCAGGAAACGAAGACTGGTTCCCAGTCTTCCACTGCTTCCCAGTCGCGATCTGATAGACAGGCTCCATTAGCGCGTTCCGTGACGGTCTCATCGCGTCGCCATGATCGTGCGCACACTGGTTCATCACGCAGATCGACAACCTCAATCTTCGTCGCTGACGGGTCGCAGGTCAGGCGTGAAACTTCCAGTAGATCTCGCAGATCCTCAGTCAGCGCTGCAAGCACACCATCAGCATCTGGAAGAACAAGCCCTGCATCAAGCGACTTCTCAATGCCCTGAGCCTTGGCTGTCTCAAGCGCACGAAGGGCATGTTCGCGCAGTTCCATAGCGACCGCCCAGCCAGCGTCCATGGTTGGCACATCTGTGGCATTGATGGACTCCAGCAGTACACAGGCCTCATCTCCATTCATGGTTCGCCACGCCTCATCGGCCGTATGTGGAAGTATGGGCGACAACAGTCGACATAACTGCTCTGCAACATGCCGCATGACTGCCTGCGCCCGCTTCCTCCGCGAAGAATCTGGCCGATCGCAATACAGTCGATCCTTCATCGCNACGCAGTACTTCGCCGATAAGGTGTCATTACAGAAGTCAAAGAGTGCCAAATGGGCCTTGCGAAACTCGTAGGACTCAAGTGCATCACAGACGAAAGTACGCAACTGCTCGAGTTCACCGAGCAGCCAAGCATCAAGCGAAGTCGACGGGATATCGATCTCGACTAGATCCCGTGATGAATCACCGATGTTGCTCAGAAGATACCGCAGGGTATTACGGACCTTACGGTATGACTCCCCCGCAATCTGGAAGAGTTCGAGGTCGACTCTGACATCATTTTCAAACGCGAGACTACTAACCCACCATCGACAGACATCAGCGCCAACATCCTTCAGGAGGTCCTTGACTTTAAGATCATTGCCTTCGGATTTACTCATCTTGCGGCCATTGCGATCCACCATAAACCCATGAGTGATGACAGTCTTGTATGGCGGGCTGCCTGTCACACCGATGGCCGGCAACATCGACAGTTGGAACCACCCACGATGCTGGTCGGAACCCTCTAGATACAGATCGGCCGGATATCCCAGATCGCGGCGACGCATGACTGCGTTCCAAGAAGTTCCAGACTCCATCCACACATCAAAGATGTCGTAACACTTCGAGAGTTTTGACACCTCGATTGCACTGGGCGCATCCGGATCCGAGCATGCATCCCAAGATGCAAGCAGCTCTTCAGCAGACTTTGTAAACCAAGCATCCGATCCTTCACGGCCGAAGACTTCTGCAACCGCTCTGGTCGTTGCTGTAGTCAATAGCATTGACCCATCTGGCATTTCAAATGCAGGAATAGGCAGGCCCCAGGATCGCTGTCGCGAAAGGCACCAATCTGGTCGTGATTCAACCATGCCCCGCATCCGCTTACGAGCACGGGCCGGTACAAACTGAACGTCCTGATCAATCGCGGCCAAACTCCTACTGCGGAGCGACTCACCTTCGCCAAAGGCCTGATCAACGTCGATGAACCACTGTTCAGTGCTGCGGAAGATGACTGGTGTTTTACTCCGGCCGTCATGTGGATAGGAGTGTGTGTATTCGACGTGATGGACAAGATGGCCAGTATCCCGAAGGCGTGACATGATTACTGGATTGGCATCCCACACACTCATTCCCTGTAACCAGTCAGGCACCGTGATGTCGTAGGTGCCGTCACCCTGCACTGGACAATAAACATCCAACCCAGCNTCTAGACCAACCACATAGTCTTCGGTGCCGTGCCCAGGCGCGGTGTGTACCAAGCCTGTGCCTTCCTCGAGTGTGACATGCTCTGCTGTCAGTATTGGGCTGGTTCGATCACAGAATGGATGTTCATAAGCCAAGCCTGCNAAATCCATGCCCGTGCAGCTGCCAAGCACTTCAACATCTGAAATGCCCAGTGCGGCTTGAATCTCCTCCAACCGACCCTCAGCCACAATCGTGTGCGTGTCGCCAAACCGTGCAAGCACGTAGGTGAGTCCACCACCAACGGCGATGGCCATGTTGGCTGGTAGGGTCCATGGGGTCGTTGTCCAGATCATGAAGGACAGATCTTCTTCAAGATCAAGACCGAAGACTTTCGCCACCGCATCACGGTGAGCAACTTTGAAATTGACCCACACAGAAGGATCAACTCGATCCTCATACTCCAACTCAGCCTCAGCGAGTGCCGTTTCATTGGCGATCGACCAATGCACAGGTTTGAGGCGACGATAGACCAGCCCGGCAGCGACCAGATCCGCAAAGACCTCGATGACTGCCTGCTCATAGCCAGGATTCATCGTGATATAGGGATCGCCATAGTCAGCAAGCGTAAGCAACTGCTCTAATTGCCCCGCTTGCGATTTCTGGTATTTAGCTGCATACGAAGCGCACGCACGACGTATCGCCATTCTTCTGGCATCGTCATCAAGGGCGTGGATCTTGTCCAATTTCCCTGACTCAGCCAGTTCGGTCATCACCCGATGCTCGATAGGCAGACCATGGCAATCCCATCCCGGCACAAATGGACACCGACGACCGAGCAATCCTTGTGTGCGTACCACAAAGTCCTTCAGCACTTTGTTGACCAGATGGCCGATGTGAATATCGCCATTGGCAAATGGAGGCCCATCGTGAAAGATAAAGGGCGGCGCATCGGCGCGTGCCTCCTGCAACGCGTGATAAACATCGAACTTCTTCCATCGCTTGAGTGTGCCAGCCTCATTCTGCGCGAGGTTCGCCCGCATTGGGAATGAGGTCTTGGGAAGTTGTAACGACTTCCGCCAGTTGATGGTCGATGACTCAGGCATGGGATCTGGGCATGGTACCGCCCACTGAAATCGGCATCAGTGCATCAAGGCAGCACCACCAGCCACAGTCAAACCCACCAACAAGGCGACTGTCAGGAGCACACGATCATGTGCATGGGCCTGCAACTCCGGCAGCAAATCACACAACGCAATGCATAGGAGAATTCCAGCGGTCACGGCTACAACAGGCCCAGCCCATGCTTGTCCACCTGAGCCGCCCATCCACCACCATGCGATCAGAACCCCTGCAGGGGTCACCAAGGCATAAGCAAAATTGGCCCCCCAAAGCATGATGGGTGACGACCTGTCTCTTCCAATCAGGCTGACAATGGCCAGACCGTCCAGCGGCTTGTGCAGAACAATGGCCAGCAACATGGCCTGGCCAGGCCAACTGGCTTCCTGTGCAGCCTCGAGCACGATCGCAGCCCCGAGCCCCATCCCCGCAAGCACAGCATGGATTGAAAGGCCTGTGAAAGCTGCACTAAATGACAAACGGTGACCGTGCTCTGAGTGACCGCACTCGGCAGTGCTGGGCTCATGATGATGAAAACACACGAAGCGCTCGAGCAGGTACATGGCCAGAAAGCCGGCCATCAACCACAGCATTGCAGTCTGCACAGGCCACATCGAGGAATGATCATGCCCGTGGTCATGACCATGACTGTGTACAGCACTATGATCATGCTGCGGCACAGTTGGCTCAGCAGCACTTTGACACGCGGCCTCACTCGAGATTGCCTCGATGGCATGCGGAAGCAAATCCAGCATGGCAATTCCTGCCATCGCACCAGCAACAAAACTCAGGAGAACCTGCATCCGGCGATGACTGAGCCCAATCAACATTGGAAGCCATCCACCAAAAAGCGACACCACTGCAGTGGCGGCACAGGCAATCAGAATGGCAACGGAAAGTGTCATGGCTTACATCATGATGGTGCGGTGGAACAGCCGAAACTTGAGATGGAGCAGATGGGACTCGAACCCACAACCTCCTCGATGCGACCGAGGCGCTCTCCCAATTGAGCTACTGCCCCTTCGAAGCGAAGAATAGTACCAGTTTCAAGCCTCACGCAGGGACTCTGGACGCAGCGTGATATGGCATTGAAGTCCTGGTTGATCCCAGATCCACTCGATGTCACCAGATAGATCATGCTTGACAAACCCGTCGATCAAGCGAAGTCCAGACCCTACTTTCTGAGGCGGCCCAAGAACTTCAGGGCCGCCTTCTTCGATCCATCGCAAGTGCAGTGATGCACCTTCGACTTGCCACTCAATATCGAGTCGGCCATCCTCGGTCGATAGCGCTCCGTACTTGCTTGCATTCGTAGCTAGTTCATTGAGCAGCAGACACAATGGGGTTGCGGACGAAGCCAGCAAACTGATTGCTGGCCCCTCCACAGTGACCCGGCTAGAACTCACCCACTGTTCCAAAATAACGCGAATCGCATCTTGCAAATTAACACCATGACCAGGTGATGGGCCGAGCAGTTCATAGGCCCGAGACATAGCCCGCACCCGTCCAGCTAAGACCACCAATCCGGCTTGATCACCCTGCTGACTTTGCTCTAGACGAACCAATGAAAGAATGGATGCAAGCGAGTTACGCACCCGATGATCTAGTTCATCCAGCAAAGTCTGTATATCCGCGGTGCGCTCGCGCACTGTCTGTTCCAAGGAATCCGTCAAGGCCATCATGGACTCGGTCAACATCCGCACCTCACGGGGGCCGGATGGAGAAACCTGTAGCGACTCATGGCCCTGAAGCGCTTCTTGGGAGGCAACGGCTAGGCGGGCCAGTGGACGCGTGATTGAGCGGGACGACCAACGCCAAAGCACCGCAATCAGGACGAGATACAGAACGGTCGCGACCCATGAAACCACACGGAGTGTGGCGCGCGCTGATTCGAGCGCCTCAACACGCCGGGCAATCACCAGTTGAATCTGCTGATTAATCGTTCGGAACTGCTCGAGGATAGGCCCCAATTGCACATCAGATGCCACAAGCAGTTGCGGTAGGCGTGCCTCTCTTTCCTCGCCAAACAGTTGGACAGCTTCATGAAGCCGTGCCACCTCTTGATCGATATAGGCCAAGAGTGCGCTACGCATGATCTGAACTTGATCCCACTCCATGCGGTCAACAAGATCACGCAATCGATTAGCCGCACGATCTGTGTCCAACAGGCTGCTTCCCACTGCTCCACCAAGAACAAGATCAACATTGAGCGCCCAGTGATCCAGTTCCGCATCCAACCGCCACAGGTCACTGACGGCTGCACTTTGATCGTGGAGTTCAAGGGACTGACGGCCAATATCGCCCCAGGCCAGTGCCAGCACGGTTGCAAGCGCCAAACCACCCAAGCCACAGCCAGCCACCACTAAGCCAATGGAGTACTCAATCTTTCGACCACGTGAGGTAGACGTGCGGCCCATTTGCTTCAATAACCCAACCTAGGCGCAACCGCGTTGCTCATTTCGTTCGTTGCCACACCAACAGCTGTCGCGCAGGCGTCACTTGACTTCTGACCAGCATGATTTTGATTGAATGCCGAACGCACATCATCCCCGCGCACGCGTCGCAAATCCACATGCTGCAGCGAGCCATCCTCCTTAAAAAACCACCAGATATCTGCCGATCGCTCATCGAGACTCCAAGCGGACCAGGCCAAAACACCAAGATCATTTTCATCGGCAGAACGCACCCGCCATGCGATAATCGGCTTTTGGAGGCCACTGTCCTCCGTGATAGCTCCTTGGTCAACCTCCATGGGCTGCAAATCCAGTCGCATATCAGGCCATTGTGATTCTGCCATCACAATCGCTTGGTATGGGCGTAAGTCATCACGCCAGACATGATCTGTCACCACCAATGTCTTGGCAGCACTGCGTCTAATCACATCAGCATGCTCTACTGATTCTGCTGCCGGAAGTTGATCCTGAAGGGACTCAATTGTGTGCCCACGCAGACGTTCACGTAAGGAGCCATCCAATGTTCGTCGCATTTCAGCATCACGAGTGCGCTGGATTCGCACATCTTGAATGGTCATATCGAGGCCTAATGACCATGCGATCTCCGTCAGTCCGTAGCGGCCACGCTCACTGCGCACATGCACCAACCCAATTGGTTTTCCATCCTCAAGTGCGACATACAAGGTGTGCCGACCAAGTTCATCAAAGTGAATAGTAAATGGCAGTTTCTCGCCTATAGCACGCCGATCATCTACACCAACAGTTTTTGTAATCGAGCGGTAGGAGTCTGCTGATGGGTACGCCTCATAGATCATGGTCACCGGGTCGCGAAGTGCGCAATATGCTTGGCCCCAAGCTGGCACAACGCCACACAGATTTCCTGCCCCTACAAGCACACCGCATATCCATGCTTTCCATGCCATGTTCAAAATCGATACCTCGCTTGCATTTGAATCAGTGCATCACGCTGCCCATTGGCGGCTGGCTCAAGGTTCTGCACCCACTGTGCTGACAACGTCCAATGCTGATCGGGTGCCCACTCCACGCCAAGATTTGTCTGGGTCGTGCCAAACCAGCCACTAGCAGCTGATCGCTGCTTGTTGACCTGAAGCTGACCATAGAGAAACCACTTCTGCTCAGGATCACGCCAACTGACATCGCCGAGGAATTGGATGGCGCTGTCATCATCATTGTCACCGCCGGACACCTCACCCATAAAGGTCCAAGACCCCCTCTCGATACCGGCATCAATCCCGATTCGACGACGTGCAATCAATCCATTTGGGCGGTACAGCGAGCCTGCAAAGCCAGAAACCCCAACCCACCACCCCTTATCAGGATCAGTTCCAATGCGACCGACAAAGTCGTATGGACTGCCTGCTGATTGCCACTGCTGCCCACTGCCTCGACCCAAGCCAAACTCATACTGCATCCCATTGACGACACCATTGAGCGTTGCGCCCCAATCTGCTTTGATGCCGAGGTTGCGGGCAGTTCCCATCTGCCTCAGCGTGCCATTGGTATCAATCAAAGTTTCAAGACCAAAGGGCATTTCAAAGTGACCCATTTTCAGATTGAGCGCCCCTCGGGGAGCAAGCTTCCAGTTGATGCTGAAGATGCGATAGATGAATTCCCAGTCCGTCGGGCCATCAAAAAACCACGGTGGATTCGGGTTGTTGTTAATGCGCGTTGCAAATCCTTGCATCACGATGGTTGCAAAATCACCGCGACGATCAGACAAGACTTTGAAAAGATCAAACCCGTACATCTGCGTAATCGACCACTCTTGAGAATCGGTCGCGTACTCAAAGCGTCCACTGAGGTCTAAAGTGAAGCGAAGGTTGTCTGACAACGGCCCCAACCATTCCAGAGGAAGACCCGAGGGGAATGGATCTCCAACACCCTGGGCCGACTCCGGCAACGGCGCCCCTGGAGGGGCTCCAACCATGGCATCCTCTGCCTCCTGATTGAGCTGCCCCTCATCCACGACAGCTGCAGAGGCCCCTAGGAGAAGACAGAGCAAGATATTGGTCATCAATGGACGTCCTCAATTCGAGAGATGCGGACTGAGTGTATGCCCAAAGCTCATCCACAAGCATGCGTTCGCCAAGGCCACGAGCCTGCAAGTCCCTACAATCGGTTTGATGGCGGCCCCCACGAAAGGAAGAAGGAAGTCGTCGGGGCGAAAGTCACCACGCGATACCCCGGCCATGCGCCAGTATCGGCGGTTCAAGGAGTCCCATCCGGACTGTGTGCTCTTCTTTCGGATGGGTGACTTCTATGAGATGTTTGATGAGGATGCGATTACGGCCCACCAAGCGCTTGGCCTGACGCTCACCGAGCGCACCGAAGGCATTCCTATGGCAGGCGTGCCATACCACGCCGCTGATAACTACCTTCAGAAGATGCTGGCACAAGGCCTCCGGGTTGCCATCTGTGATCAGATTCAGGATCCTAAGGAAGCCAAGGGCGTCGTTGATCGCGCAGTGACCCGCGTACTGACACCTGGCACACTGGTCGACGAACACCTGCTGAGCGACGGCACCGCCAATTCCACCGCACTGATGCTGCTCGGAGAAGAGGAGGCGGTCATTGCTGTGGCAGAACTTTCCACAGGCCGATTTGAACTACTGACTACAACGCGAAGTGGAGCCGTGGACGAATTGGCGCGACTTGGCCCTGCTGAGTTGCTTGTCTGCGAAACCATTCAAGATGATCTGATGGTACAACGTGCGGTAGCCGTCACCGGGTGCGTACTCACACCGCGACCCCCGTGGACGATGCACGCTGATGAAGCCGATCGCACACTACGTACCCACTGGCAAGTTGGCACGCTGCAAGGATGGGGGCTGCATGAAGGCAGTGATGAATCCATTGCCGCAGGTGCTCTGCTCGGCTTTCTTCTGGAAACGATGCCGGGGACAGATGCCACTGGGCTACGCCATCTCCGCCCACCTCAAGTGCGCCGCGATCGTGGCGTATTGTCAATGGATGCCTCGACACTTCGTCAACTTGAAATCGAACGCACGATGCGCACTGGCGGACATGATGGCTCACTCCTAGATGTGCTACAGACCTGCCGCACGCCAATGGGTCGGCGCCTGCTCCGCCAGTGGCTGTGCTGGCCACTGACAGATCGCAAGAATATCGAGGCTCGCCACGAATTGGTTGGCGCGATACTGGCAGATGAACCGCTGCGACATGACTTGCTGGACACCCTTGGTCGCATTCAGGATATTGCTCGTATTGCGGGCCGGGTCTCCACCGGCCGGGTCACGCCTCGTGACATAGTTGCACTCGGGCGCTCCATCGGACAGTTGCCTTCACTGTGTGAGCGACTTGAACTTCTGCCAACTGCGTCAGGCTTGTTCCAAGCTGCCTCTGATCTTCAGCAGCGTCTCGGGCCATTGGGCGACTCAATCCGCCAATCCTGTCGTAATGACGCTCCAGCACACCTTCGTGAAGGCGGGCTGTTTGAGGACGGCGTCGATGAGACGCTCGATGAAGCGCGATCATTGCAACGCGATGGCTCACAGTGGTTGGCCGACTATCAGGCCCAGTTGGCTAATGACAGTGGTATCAACTCACTGAAAGTCGGCTTCAATAAGGTCTTCGGCTACTACATTGAAGTGACCCATGCCAATACCGACAAGGTGCCAGTGGAGTGGACAAGACGCCAGACGCTGAGAAACGCCGAGCGCTACATTACTGAGACGCTCAAGGAGTATGAGACGAAGGCCACTGGCGCGCTGGCAAAAGGAATTGAACGCGAGCAAGAACTGTTTGCTGAACTGACAGACCGCTGCGCGGTCCAGACTGAAGCACTCGGCGAGTTTTCAGACATGGTTGCCAGTCTCGATGTGCTCAGTACCTTCGCCGAACAAGCTGCAACACGAAGACTGGTTCGACCTGTCATGACGGACGGTCACGAACTTCAGATTCACAACGGCCGTCATCCGGTACTCGATCATCGCATAGGCAGTGAATTCGTCCCGAACGACTGCCAGACCGCCTCGGATCACGGGGATACAACCAGCCTACTGCTCATTACTGGCCCAAACATGGCTGGCAAAAGCACCTACATACGACAGGTTGCCCTGATTGTGCTACTTGCACAAGCCGGCAGCTTTGTGCCTGCAGATGCTGCCACCATCGGCGTAGTCGACCGGCTCTTTGCCCGAATTGGCGCTAGCGATGAGTTGCATGCCGGCATGTCGACTTTCATGGTCGAGATGACCGAGACCGCTAATATTCTCCATCATGCCACTGAACGAAGTCTTGTCATCCTTGATGAGATCGGCCGCGGCACTAGCACGCTTGACGGACTCTCATTGGCTTGGGCCATCACGGAATCACTTGCCCATCGTGGTTGCCGCACTTTGTTCGCGACGCATTATCACGAGTTGACTGACCTCGCCAATCGAATTGATGGGGTTGGCAATCGCCACGTTGCCGTCCAAGAATGGGAAGACCGCATTGTCTTTCTGCATCGCATTCGCCCTGGTGGCACCGATCGTTCCTATGGCGTCCATGTCGGCCGACTCGCCGGCATTCCAGAGCCTGTCTTGGAGCGCGCCCGGGCTATTCTTGAGTCCATGGAAGTGCACCACGCAGCCGATGGCGTTCCGCCCTCCGCCGCGCCCAAAGAAGGCAGCCAGATGAACCTGTTTATGCAGACCGTAGATCATCCAGTGATTGGACGTCTGCGCGGTCTGGATCTGAACCAACTGTCCCCGCTGCAGGCATTCGACCTGCTTCGTTCATTGCACGAAGAAGCCCAGGAGCCCCCTGAAGATGTCTGAACAGTCCATCGCCGAACAATCTATCGCCGCTGCATTTGAAGTAGCTCATTCCTATGAAGACTATCTAGCTGCCTCTCCGGATCACGCGCAAGCATGGCATGACATGGCTGAACGGATAACGCTCCTGCCGACACATCACACGCTGCTTGAATCGTTCATACGGCCGATGCGTATGCTCGTTGTGTCTGGCGCATGGTGTGGTGACTGTGTCCGCCAAGGTCCTGCCATCGCTGCAATCGCTCAAGCATGTGATGTCATTGATCTTCGGTGGATCGATCGCGATCATGAAGCGTCGCCAATCGCCCACATGAAGATCAATTTGGGCACCAGAGTTCCAGTCGCAGCGTTTATGGCAGAGGACAGTGGCCTCGTATCCATCTTTGGAGACCGGACACTGGCCTGCTACCGGTGGATGCTCGCTAAAAAAACAGGAGCGACGTGCCCGGTGCCGGGCGCGCCGATTCCTGATGATGTCCTCGCTGGAATGGTCCAGGACTGGGTGAATGAGTGTGAGCGGGTGCAGTGCCTGCTGCAGTTGAGCCCTCGGTTGCAGGCAGCGGCCATCTAGGTTGATCAGGGTTTTTGCTTCTCCCGGTCAGACTTGAGCGCCTCCATAGCTTCTGCAAAATCTTCTCGGGATTCTGTCCCGCCTGCCTCTTGTCGGGCACGAGCCGCATCGCTGACACGGTGCCGGAGTGCCTGCGTATCGCCAGACTGGCGAGTTGCGCCTGCAGTGGTGTTTTGCCGCTTGGCAGTTATTTCCTGTGCCAATGCACCAAGAACATCCTCTGCAATGGCCTGCTGATCGTGAGAACCGTGCAAGGCAATGATGCCCGTCTTGATGACGCGAATCTCAACTGGCTGCTCAGACGACATCCCACAGACCTCACGAATCATGTCTGCCACAGATGGTCCCTGATCGGCATATGCCCTGGGCACATTGAGCACGATGGTAGACAGGCTGGATTGTTGCGATGATCCTCGGTTCTGCCCTCTTTGCATGGTTCGCTGCGATTCAGAGATGATCCAAATTGGCTCACCACCTTCATGAATGACATCACTGGTGATTGGACTGGCTCCAGACACATTGCACAACATCATGAGCGAAGACACGGAAACATCATGCAGATCCATTGCGCTGACATAGGTGCCAGCAACATGAGCACTCACCACAATATTGCTCTTGGGTGATTCTGCCTTGATAGCGGTCACCCACTCCTGCACCGATCCTCCTTCAAAGTCAAGGTCGATGGTGTTTGAAGCAGCGGCAGCGCTTGTACTTACGATGGTGGCCATGGTCAAAGTCAAAAGGGTCATGGTGTACTCCTGGGTTTGCCTGCAATAGCAAGGCCGGTACTGCGAAACATGTCGCAGCCCGATGTGTCCCTTGCGAGGTCAGTCGTGGAACGACCATCACCAATCAGCCATTGCCTTGTGCGGGCTATTTTTTTGTACTTGTCTGGAATTCGGCTGTCAGAGCATCGGAACGGGCCATCCGCCACAATTGTTCGAGGACTGGGAGGAGCCCACGTTGGGTGGCGCCGGAGCCGCAGAGCACAGCCCGACCGGTCTGACGAACCAATTGGGCAGCCAAGTCTTCAACCGTTTGCTCATCGAGAAGATCACACTTGTTGAGCAAGATGAGCTCCTCCTTGTCGGCCAAACCTGCCCCAAATGACTCAAGTTCACCACGAATCAATCGCCAATTCTGCAGCGGATCACTCCCGTCAATTGGGCTGACATCAAGCACATGCAGCAGCACGCCGGTCCGCTCAACATGCTTGAGAAAATCGTGCCCCATGCCAGCACCTGCGGCAGCCCCTTCAATCAGCCCTGGAAGATCGGCAATGATCAATCGTCGCTCTCCCACCAGATCTGCAATCCCAAGGTGCGGTGATTTGGTGGTAAACGGATAGTCAGCCACCTTCGGACGGGCCGCACTGACTGCAGCAAGAAAGGTCGACTTGCCAGCGTTGGGGAGTCCGACCAGCCCAACATCAGCAAGCAGTTTGAGTTCCAGATCGAGCGTCCGTTCTTCCCACGGCTCACCGGGCGTGCTTTCACGTGGCGTCTGATTTGTCGACGACTTAAAGTGCTCGTTGCCCAGCCCGCCCTTGCCCCCCCGCGCTACCACCAACTGCTGATCATGCTTGGTCACTTCACCAACCAATGCCCCAGTTGCTTGATCCATGACGAGTGTGCCCAGCGGAACCGGAACGTGCAGATCCTCACCATTGGGACCATGCCGAGATGACCCCTGCCCCTGCATCCCATTCGTGGCGCGGTAGTGCGGTCGCGGGGTCAGCGATAGCAAAGTACTTAAGCCCTGATCGCCTACGAGAATCACATCCCCGCCATTGCCCCCATTGCCACCGTCCGGGCCACCCTTGGGACGGTATTTCTCACGCCGCAGACTGGCGCAGCCGTGACCGCCCTTTCCCGAACGGACGAAAATTGTGCAACGATCAACAAGCATGGCCAAGTCCAAAGCCGCGATGGCGAAAAAACACACGCGAGCGACGCAGGGCCGCTCGCGTGACATGTTCAGCATGAACTGCGTCGATCAGGACGCCTTTTCAACGGCCGTGTATTGCGGCAGATTGGGATCTGAGGGCACGATGTCAATCTTCCGACCTCGGAAGCGAACCGTCCCGTCAGCAATCGCAAACAGTGTGTCATCCTTGCCGCGACGAACCAGATAGCCCGGATGGAAGTGTGTTCCACATTGCCGGACGATGATTGAGCCCTTCTGAGCTCGCTGACCGCCATACAACTTCACACCGCGATACTGCGGATTGCTGTCGCGACCATTCTTACTGGAACCTTGTCCCTTCTTATGGGCCACGGCACACCTCCTGATCAAAGCCACGGCCATCGGGCCGAGCCACGAAGTATACCAGTTCAGGCCTCCGCGCCATAGGGCTTTTCACACCAGCAGATGGCGTTTTTCAACCCCAGAACCAATGTTCTTGGCACCGACTAGCGATAGACCCAGTGATCTTCCCCGACATAGTCCGGATGCAATGGGACCGCCTCATCTCCACGGGAGGTGGCATCACCCACAATCAGGTAATGCCGGTACAACGTCTTTCGAAGCGTGACTGGGTCACCAGTGATTGGGTGCGGAACGGTAGTGGACTCAGGGCTAATGCCTTGGACAAATAGGCGCAACTCATTGACATTAGTCTTCTTGGCAGGCCAGATAGCCAGCCCACGTCGCGCATGCCCGGCTCCTTGACGGAGCTTGCCAATGATCGACACCTTGGACTCCAAGAGCGGATCGCCGACATAGTCAATGACGGCATCACGAACCTCTCTGGATACGCCTCGGCCATCTGCCATCACTTCACCGCGATCCGTAAAGAGGACCATCGACGGGGCCCAAACGCGATCCTCACCCGTTGTGTTGACCACGTCGTAGATGAAGTACCAGTAGTGACGTCCATCGGGGTGGGTGTATAGCCGCATGGCGTCAGGACGGAAGGTCAGTTCCGGCCGAATCGACACCGGCGCCGGTCGAGGAAAGCCCCAGAGCACACTTGGGGTCGCCAACAGGGCGGCAAGAGCAATCAGCATCAATATGGTCTGGCGGGCCATTCAGGGCAACTCCATCCTTCACAACCGAAGGACTGGGTAGTCTAGCAGGCCGAGGGTTCGGCTCGCAGTCTTCCGGACCACTGGAGCCAGCCCCATGCATGCAATCGCTCCTGTTCCCACAGATCGTCAGGTGGAAGCCATGCGGCTCATCCGCCCCGAAGCCGCACCATCTGCACTGGAACGGTTTCTGGAACATCTAAAGGCCGATCCCAGACTTGCCCAATATGCAATTGGAGCAGTGATGGGACGGAATGACGCCTATCGGGCTGCAGTCTTAGTCCTACCGTCACCTGGACGAACAGTGACCTACTGCTTCTCTGAACGCCGCATGACAGCTCCCCTGGTCCGAGATTTGACCACATGGGCGCTAGAAGCAACACAGGCAGACCTCGCAGATCTGGCGCAAACCCTGCTCCCACCTCATGCTGCCGCCATGTTGGAAGGCGTTCAAGACGCAGGCCTCATGCACCTGGCCGACCTCCATCACATGCAATGCACCGTGCATCGCCCCAAGGCCAGTGCAACTCTTCCGCAGGGCGTGTGTACCAAACCAGCATGCGATGAGGTGCTCGCCGAACTCCTCCCCAAGACCTACCAGGGAACACTCGACTGCCCAGCACTGCGTGGACTCCGCCGGAGCATCGACATCATTGCCGGACATCGGGCTGGCGGACAAGTCGATCCGGATCTCTGGCTCGCTGTCTTCGACGATACCCAAGCGGTGGGTTGTGTCCTGATCACACTCGGTCCCGAGTGCACTGCCGATCTCGCCTACATTGGGCTCATTCCCACAGCGCGAGGATGCGCACTGGCGGAGCGATTGATGGCACAAATGCTCAATCGCCTTGCAGACAGGCAAATTCGCACGATTCGACTTGCCGTTGATTCTGGCAATACCCCCGCGCTGGCGCTCTATCGCCGACTCGGATTTCGTCGCATCGGCATGCAACGAGCCGCTATCCGATCGCTCCGTGAAGTGCAAGCCGCCCCGACGAACAACACATCATCCACATCACATTGACATCGACGCACTTCTTCGGTGGATGAATCTTTTTTGCGCACCTTTCAACCTTTGCACACAGGGTTTTACGTGTTTGCACAACCCGGGACAAGGCCCGCAGACCTTGAGTGGGATCTCATCCTCCGATACAGTCCCCCAAGTCCAAGGACGGACCGTGTGTATCCCATCACGATGGTGGGCGCACTGGACCCTCGGTGGGAATCATGCTCTGAAGTGATTCCCAACGGGGCGCATGGATGTTGGAACTGTCGCTTCTGCAGCACAGACCACTCCACCCACTCGAGACCGCACTTGGATAGTGGGACAACCGGCCTGAGCTGACAAACCCTGCACCCTCATTCATCAACGGCGTCGTCCGTTGCAGCGCGATCAGTGTGTGGTGATCCGGCAGGTCCATCGGACTCGAACCCATGGCTCTGGGCTCGAACTCGACCTTTGATGCAATGTGTTGCTGCCATACAACGCATGCATTCCCATGTTCTTGGTTCTTGCATTTGTTCTTCAGCAACCCCTCCTTGAAGTACTTCGGACACCCACGATTGACTCACTCTGTGGCAAACTCACTACTGACGCCCAATGACGGCATCACCGAGACCCTGACAGCCCAACTTGCTGAGAAGATCGGCCAGGGGGCATGGCGAATGTGGTTTGACCACGCCGCAATTGACGTGGCCGACAATCAGATGACGGTGACAACCGACTCAAAATTCGCGGCCGATTGGATCTCCCGCCGGTACCAAGGTGTCCTAGATGAGGTTGCCCAACAACGCACTGGCAAACCTGCACACATCGCGCACCGCATCACCGAGTCCGATCATTGCATCTCCATGCGATCCGATGACCCGCTACCGGAACGCTCCGTATCAGAATCCGCTCCTCGAAGAACCGGACAGCGTCGCTATCACCGCCTTGATGAGCTGGTCGTTGGCCCGAGCAATCGACTGGCTTGGACAGCAGCCAAGGCCTTGGTGGAGGACCCAGACGCACGCCATATGTCCCCCCTCTTCGTATATGGGGCATGTGGCGTTGGCAAGACGCATCTGCTCCAAGGCATCTGCGAACACTATCGGCGCATGCATCCGGGCGAACCCATTCGCTACGTCACTGGAGAGGCGTTTACCAACGAGTACATTCAGGCTGTTCGGCATAATCAACTCGATCGATTTCGCAAAGCCATGCGTAGACTCCAACTGCTGGCCATCGACGACATCCACTTTGTGCAGGGTAAAACCCGAACACAGGATGAGATTCTGCACACGCTGGATACGATCCAACTCCAGGGCGCGCGACTTGTACTGGCATCAGATGCCCCGCCATCCGAGATACGTAGATTTAACTCCTCGCTTGTGAGCCGACTCACCAGCGGCATGCTTGCGTGCATTGAAGCTCCAGATCCAGATCTCCGTCGTAGTGTGGTTGAACGCATTGCTACCGCACGCGGGCTACACCTCGACCCGAGCACCATCAATGACATTGTCGAACGATGCCCAGACAGTGTGCGACAGATTCATGGGCTCATCGCTCGCATTACGGCAGTACGAACAGCGAGCCGAGTTGAAGGGGTGGTCGGACGGGCCGATGTGACCGCCGCCAGTCAAGCAACTGACCCAAGGCCTTGTCGGGTGACCCTCAATGCGGTCATCGAGGCGACCTGCAGCACACTTCAATTGGAGACGAGTGATCTGAAGGGCCGGGGGCGGGCAGCAGAGACGGTCTTAGCTAGAGGCGTCATCTCACTGCTTGCACGTGAACTCACCACAGCGAGCTATCCGGAGATCGCCGCAGCCATGAACCGACGCACCCACTCCACCGTGCATGCGGCGGAGCGTCGAATGCAGACCGCCATCCGCAATGAGACCACCTGCCGGATCGCCGGTGAGACCCTCCTAGTGGAAGTCTTGGTGGGCCGCATCCAACGCATGGTCACTCGATCCACGCGTCAATACTGAAGCCAACCTGTTTCAGATGACCATTTGCGGTCGCTCTTTGCCTCTTCAATGCTAGACTCAGGGAATGGCGCTCCCATTCCCCAGCATATTGGTGATGTTGTTGGCCGCTATGTCGACATTTCCTGCGTACGCAGGCTCATGGGGCGGACCACTCAATGACGCCGTTCACCGTCAACTCGATCGAACCGTCACACCACAGGTCAACAATGAGCATCTCCCTCGCCTTGCCTCCTTACGCGCCCTCAAGGATCCTCGCCTGCTCCCCTTGTTTGCTTCACTTGCGGAACGCAGCGAACCCTCAATTCAAGTCCATGCTGTGCTCGGACTCGCCGAACTCAGCGGTGATGGCCAACTCGACATCGAGCAGGTCATCCGCACCCATCCAGATGCGCGACGCACGCTGATCGACTACGGCGTTTCCAATGACCTACTGTCAGTGGATGACCTCCATACCCTCAGGCAAGTCACCGCCCTGACACCAGGTGAACACTTGATGGCCATGGCTGGCTTGATACAACTGGGAAGTACGGTCGATGTGGCCGATGTGCGCCAGATCAACACCGCAGAAGATCTGACAGCTGCAGGGCTTCAGGCAGTACTCCTTGCCAGCCTTGACGACCCTTCAGTACTGCAATCCTGGTCTGTCTTAGACCAAGACGATGCAGAGGCTCGACGATTCGAGTTACTCGAGATGATTCGCCAGTTGCCCAGCAATGGTGGTCACAGATTCGCCGTTGATGCTGCTAGCACATCCGAAGCAGATGGCGTCCGTAGATTTGCGTTGCTTGTACTCCTGGAAGCAGATCATCCAGATGCAATGCAGCTCATTGAAGTCGAATCTGCACGTGCTGCCCGGCACCGAGCCAAAGTAGACCTGGCCATGCTCCTCATGATGACTGCAACGTCTCCGCCTGAGTCGCTTCGCCATGAGGCTGATGACAGTCCACTGTTGCTCACCATGCTTGAGATGGCTGAGGCACTCAGCACCGACCAAGAGGATCGCATCGAACTTGCGATTGATGCCTTAATTGAGATGGGACACCGACGAAGCATCAGTTGGCTTGTTGACGCCGCCAGCGAGTGGCCCAGTGCACGTGCAGTGGGTCCGTTGGAGCGGATGCTCGACCAAGCAAGAGATGCAGAGTTTGCAGGCGACTTTGGAGCCCATGCGGTCAACGCAGCAACAGCGCTGCTGAAACAATCTCCGGATACCTTCCGGACGCGCCTGAGCCGCGTGACCGATGACAGTCCAGAACAGCAGATCCTCTTGCTGGCCATGCTTCAGCAACCAACGCCAGATCTCATCGACACAGTGCGCAGCATTCGCCGCATCGGCCTTGGAGCAGCAGACACACTGGCTTTATTGGTGACCGCCCGAGATAGCCCCACACTCACCGATTCGGATGTCGCACGACTGAAACGCATTGCAGCTCGGCTTGCAGCATCATCAGACCTTCGCACACAGGCAGCTTGGTTGGCCGTTCGACATGATGGCAGCGTCGATGACATGGTCGCCAGCCTGATCAATCCCGCTCAGTGACCTCCCTGCTCTGGAGACTTGCGTGTCAAGCGATATTCCACTGACCAACCCAGTCGTGACTCCCCGCGACATTGAAGCCGTGACCGACATGCTTCGCCGCGGAAGACTCGTGGATACACACAACCGGGGACTTCTCGAGCAGGCTGCAGCAGAGATGCTGGGGGTTGAAGACACATTGGCAGCAGCTTCGTTCAGCGAGGCCATGCGACTGGCATTGACCTCGATGGGCGTGGAGCATGGCAGCGAAGTCGTACTGCCTGCTCTGGGACAACGTGCTTGGCTCGAAGCCGTTCGCGGAGTTGGCGCAACGCCGCGATTTGTTGATATTGACCCACGGACACAACTGCCTGATCGAGAAGCACTCGATAGTGCCATTGGCGAAGACACTCGCATTGTCATGGTGGGCAGCAGCGATGCGGGGATGGAGGGCATGCTGGAGGCAGCAGCCGTGTGCCAACGGCATGAAGTGCCGATGGTAGAGTTGGTCGGATGCCGCCTCGGAAGCCAATGTGGCCCCGCAGCAGCAGGTTCCATCGGGCGAGTTGCCATCATTGATTTGTCTCCCTCGAGCCTGATCTCTGCAGGGGGCGGCGGTCTCATCGCCACCAGTGATTCCTCAATCGCATCTGCCTGTCGACAACATATTGCCACGGGTTATGCGCAATGCCTACCGGAGCCAGCGGCAGCCCTTGGGCTCTCGCAACTGCACCGCATTGAAGAAACCGTTGAGCGATGTCATCAACTGGCCGAGGCCTACACGCTGCATTTATCAGGCATTCCGGAGTTGATGTTGCCTTCCCCCGGCGACACTGTGATGCCAATCTGGTCGCGGCTGGTCGTTCGACTTGATGAGACATTCAGCCCAAACGACCGTGATGAGATCATTCGAGGCATGCAACGTCACGATATTGAGACGGCCACAGGCATGGTCGATATCTGTTCTCTCGATGATTCGTGTTGTAGCGATCAATGCTGCCCAATGGCGCATTCTCTTTCTGGACGCAGTCTGGCACTGCCAATGCATGCTGGGCTATCCAAGCGAGACGTGGAGTTGGTATGCCAGACACTTCGCTTGATGGTTCAGCGTGCCACCTTCCGTCGCAGCGAAGAAGAATGACATCGTGAACGATTGCTGAGTTGGACTACAGCGATTCAGGAATGATGGCTGCGTCTTTCCATTGACGGAGCTTGAGGCCCAGAGTCCGAACACCAATCCCCAATGCTGCCGCTGCACGACGCCGATGGCCGCGATAGTGCTGCAGAGTTGCGAGAATCGATTCTCGCTCAATGTCTGCAAGCATCCTGCCACTTCCATCACAGACCATTTCTGGCGCTGCTGAATCCAAAGAGGCAGATCCAGCCCAGTCGCGCACCATGGCTGGGTCAAGTTCCACGCCCTGCCCATACAACACAAGGCGTTCACAGATAGCAGCAAACTCGCGGTCATTCCCAGCCCATGGTGCTTCAGCCAGCACTGAGACGACATCTGTAGGCAATGCGGGAGGCCGTCGACCCATACGCGCCGCAGCTCGTTTGAGTTGGTGATTCAAAAGTTCTTCAAAATCCTCAAGCCGATCGCGGAGCGCCGGCACTCGAATGACATGAGATCCGACCCGATCGAGGACCTGACGCGACAAATGACCACGCATGACAGCTTGCACCGGAGGCTGATCCATCGCTAAGACTACGCGGAGGTCGGCTGTACGCCAATGTCGATCGCCAACGGCACACCAGGCCCCATCACGAAGCAGTTCTCCAACCCGCTCTTGCACACTTTGTGATGCACGATCTAAGGACCGCAGCAGCAGCGTGCCGCCACGCGCTGCCATCACAGCGGCCACCTGTGGCTGTTCGGTGCCGGGGAATGCCCCAGGCGCATATCCGAACAAACGACCAAGTACTTGAGACTCGAGACCACTGTCACAATCCACGGCGACCAATGGCCCATCTGCTCGTGGGCTGGACATGTGCAACCAGCGGGCTGTTGCTTCTACTGGTGTGCCCAGTGGCCCGTGAACGAGTGAAGGCACATCATGTTCTGCGACCTGCCGAAGTCGGTTCCGCAAGCCCGACATGGCCTCACCCCCACCAATGAGTTCATCATGAGGTCGACACGCCGAGTCACCAGATGGGGTACCCCCCATTGACCGAATCAGGAGCCCCAGGCCGGCCTGCCGTGCTTTCAGCAATTCACTGATCAACTCGGCAGATGGCGAAGCCACCCCATGCAGGATCTGCACCAGTGGATCAATAGCCAAAAGAGGATCTCTATCGATGGAGGTCGGTGCGATGATGACGTGAATCTCACCTGCGCGAAGCACCGTCTCTAACTCCATCGCATCAGCGATCCCGCTGACAGCCTCCCCAGATGCATCAAAGCAATGCAGCGATCCCACATCAATGCCTTGGCCGAGCCACCCTGTACTGGCTTCAGAACGCAACTGGGTCGATGTGGACAAATGCTGACTCCAAGGGCCGAATCCGATAGCCGGCCTGCATTTCTATCGGACGTGCAGCCCCTTGCTGTTGAGGATTGACAGAGGCCCCTAGGTGGCCACAGGCGGCGTCTGTGGCAACCGCCGAACAACCACCGTGCGAGCCAGAACATCACCAAGACCCTGCCCAGTGGCCGTGAGCACGATGATGATTGCCAGCGGCACCGCCAAGACAATCAAAGACCGCGCACCTGTTCGGACGATTGTTCGACCCCAAGAGGGCCGTTGCCCATGCAGATTGACCACGCATAATCTGCCTAGCCGCTTACCGGGAGACGTCCCGGTGAGCCCCTCCCATCCAGCCTGCCAGATCCAGCACGCTCCAGCGACCAGCAACAGCGGCACAAGTGTCCCGGGCATGGGCCCCTGCATCACCGCTCGCACCAAGGTGCCAATCTCAATGTCACACCAGAGACCGACCACGATCAGACCTGGAATGAGGTCCACTGCAAATGCACCAAAGCGGGTCAGCAGCGGTGCTGCGCGAACCCCCCTAGGAAGTGCAATTGCCTCCATCGAACGTCCAAAGACCAGTACCAATAGGACAGAGACGCCAATGGCGATCGTCACGATGATGGACCACAATCGCATGGGTGATGTATCAGCCGCACGCAATGGAATCCAAGGCGTGCCTTCTTCCCGCAACGTGTTCAGCGTGCTGTACTGAATAACGCCCGCATCATCCCGCACTTGCAACACACTGCCTTGGTCAGACACCAACCACGCGGATGTGCTCCCAGGCTGTCCTTGAGCCATCCGCACGAGGGTTTCACCCTGAATCATCCAGACATCAAGACGATCGTCCTGCCGAACCCCGACCACTGGCGTATCGCCCCACCATGCCACCATGGTCGCAGCATGGGGAACATCGACATTGAGGCGATGCCATGCAACACCATGATCCTTCAGGCGACTCAAGTGCTTGGAGCCATCTGCATCGACATGCAGGGCGAGCAGATCGACCCCACTGGCCGCTGATTCAAGTGTTCCCGATGGACCCAGTTCCAAGGTAGGCCAATCCATCCACTGGCCATGTCGATAGGCCGAAACCTGCAAAGTGTCCTTGTCAGGTTTCGTACTCAGCAGTACAGGACCATCTTGACCACCAACAAGCCAACGTGGCGTGCCGTCAATCGATCGCAATGGAAGACGCGAAGGGCCATCGGCTGGCAGCGTGATCCAGTCCAACCGGCTCAAAGACCACTTCGCTTGAAAAACGAGTACACGAACATCAACCTGCGATCCCTCACCTGAAACATTGGCGAACCAGACGGTCTCTCCAAATGCACCAAAGAGCGTTGGCTTTGCGGCGATCTCATGCACCAAGCCAAACTGATCTGTATTGACATCCACTGACCATGTGCCCAGTTGGGCACCTCCACCTTCGGCAGAGAGGCACATCCAGATCTGACCATCGCCACCTGTCACGTATTGCAGCGACTCAGTTGGCGCTGGCACAGCTAGTACAAAGGCGAGCAGGCTGAGGGCAATCATCGGCGATCCTCAACAACCGCTGGCCCCAAGTGCGATCGAATACGCCCCAACGCGTCAAAGACAACGGACTGCTCTTCCAACTGTGAATTGGTTAACAGCAGAATGGTTGAGAGTTGAATCTTCAGCATGGATGCCTCCCCATGATGCAAATCCACGACTCTGGAACACCGACGCGCCACACCTACCGGCTCTGGCATCACACTCCCGGCAGTCCAGCGATGCCGGGCTTCCACTTGGCGATCGCCATATGCCACCTTGATCAATAACGGACGACCATCATCATCGACGTCCATGGAGAATTGCGCCGCCCCAATATTCCCAGTAACACGCTTGCCTGTTGACAGAAACATCACCTCGGCGTCATCAGGCAAAGGCTCAAACCCAAGAAGCAATCGAAGTACTGATGGATCAAGTGGCAATCCCCCTGCAAGAGTCGAACGCTTCGGGGAGACAATAGTCAGGCGGGTAGGATCGGACAAAAGATCGAACATCCAAGCAACACGCTGATCCTGACCGATCCAGACAACGACATCACCGAACTTGGTCAGTCGAAGTGAAACCCGAAGATCCCCATCGATCCACGCCTGCATATCACCCTGCTCACGATGGCTTCCATCTTCATCGGTCCACTCCAACTGTGCCACGCCCTCGAGTTCCAACTGACGCATCGCCTCGATAGATTGATTCCATGTCGAAATGAACTCGATGCGAACAGCATCGTTGCATACCTCGGAGCGATGTTCCGCCGAAATGGTCTTTGGACTGGCGCATCCTGTACACAGGATCAACAAACAGAGCCACTCCGCGAGTCTGCGTGGACTACAAATCGCCATGCAATATCTCACCGAGCTGCTCGTGCAGCGCGATGACATCATCATCATCGAGCCCAGGGTCAATGACCCTCCACGGGCCACCTGTGGCACCACTGCCACGAGCACGCATGTGCCAAATAACATCGCCGTCAACTTCTTCACGCGAATCAAAGGTCAACCGGCGTTTCCGCAGCAGCACCAATCCCAAGACAAAGCGAAATGCGATCCGCTGTGATCGCTCATCTTCCGCCATCCTGTCAAAGAGGTCCAGCAGCACATCATCATCGACGAGCACACGCGTATCAGGCTTGGCATCGGGAATCACGGTCCGCCAGAAACTGAACAAACCATCCGGCCGCTGGCCGTCATCCCACGCCTCAATACTGAAGTCGACCCGCATCAGGCCGTCTCCCTCGGCTTCATCACACAAGGTTGCGATGCAGGGCGTTCCGGGCTCCAATACGCGATCGGTCGCGGAACATCGTCCGGTTGATCGTGCTACCTGATACCTGCCGTCAGTCTGTGCCATAAGGTGCTCGCGGGCGCTCCGGAAGCGTGCGAGTATACTCGGCCGCCATGGCGATTGAGGCCTAGCCGCCACCGGCTGGCAGTCGCTGTTTGGAGCCCCCTTACCGTGCCCACAATTCTGCTCAGGATCGATCCATTCGAGCTGTTGATCGAACTGGTCATCATCTGGATGGTCGTCTATGCGACTGTTCGGTTTTTGCGTGGCACACGTGGCGCTGGTGTCGTCAAGGGATTTGTCGTGCTCCTAGCACTCCTCGTGCTGCTGCAGTTCCTCGGCTGGGGAACAGAGCGTTTCCAAAGACTTAATTTCTTGATCGATTACTTCGTTGGCATCGTAGCGGTGCTGCTGATTGTGATCTTCCAGCCGGAACTCCGCCAAGCAGCCATCCGTCTAGGACAGACAAGGTTGCTGCACCCAGGAAGACGCGGGCAACCGGATCAGCGCATCGAGGCGATCGCCCAAGCAACCACATTCCTCAGCCGCAATCAATTTGGCGCCATCATGGCGATCGAGCGCCATGTACGTCTTGGTACTCTGGTCGAAAGTGGGCAGGTACTCGATGCCCGGCTCAATGCTCGTGTCTTAGAGTCCATCTTCTGGCCCAACAGCCCATTGCACGATCTTGGCGTCATTATCCGTGGCGAACGCATTCTGGCAGCTGGTGTCCAGTTCCCACTGGCTGAAGAAGGCTCGCTTCCAACCAGATATGGCTCGCGTCACCGGGCGGCGGTGGGACTCTCCGCCGAGTCTGACTGTGTGGTGGTCGTCGTCAGTGAAGAGACGGGAAGAATCAGTTTGGCTGCCAATGGACGACTCGACAGCCCGATACCAGCAGATCAATTTGCCGACGCGCTGCGCCGGCTGCTCGATGCTGATGTCGACGAGGTCGACGCCGAGGACTTGGAGGCCGAGTCATGAACCAATCCAAGGAATTCGGCACCATTGTGCTCGTCACCATTGTGACCTTGCTGATCTGGCTGTTGGCAGCGGCTAAGACACGTGAGACCGCGACCATTCCTGCGCGACTAACTTTTACGGTCGCCGGCGATGCGTCATTGGATCGCTTTCAAGTCACGCCCATGCAGGTACCTGTCAATATCACTGTTGAAGGTGGTGCCTTAGCTGTTCGAGATGCTGGCGAGGCCCTTCGCCGAGCACCGCTGGAACTGCAACTGCCTGCGGCTGGAGGTCGCGTAGAAGTCAAGGAACTGGTAACGCGTCTAAAGGAAAACAGTGCCGTCCGAAGTGCTGGCGTGGATGTGCTGGCCGTCGATCCAGCCATTATTTCAGTTGATGTCACCGAGTTTGTCGCCCGCACTGCAGTGATCCGAGCAGAGATTGAAACTGCCTCAACAGTACAGGACGTCACGGTGACTCCCAACACCGCATCAATCACGCTTCCAATGACAGCGGCGCGTGACCTGCCCGACACACTTGATGTCGAAGCGGTCGTTGATCCAAGAGATGTCGCCCGGCTTGATCCCGGTGTCCTGCATACGGTGGAGGGCACTTTGCGGCCCATTGGCCTGCCAAGAGGCATCGGGCCTGTCACTGTTGATCCGCCAACAGCCCGGGTGTCATTTCAACTGGTTGCTCGACAACGGCGAGCCACCGTCCCCCGGGTGCGTGTGCAGGTGGTTTCTGCACCGCAGGACTTTGGTCACTATCACGTCGAAATCATGACGCCGATGTTCGAACGCGTTGAGATTGAAGCATCACCAGACGATGTTGCCAAAGTAGAGGCCGGGCGAGCCCAGGTTGTTGCCGTGCTCCACTTAAGCACCAATGACAAGGAGAAGGGCATCGAAACAAAGCCGATTTCCTTCTTTGCAGTCATCGATGCTGATGGCGAAGCCACACCAATCCAGGGGCGCGTTGATGGCACCACCAATCCTAATGTGGATTTGAAGATCTCAAAGGTGGCTGATAAGCCCGCTGCTTAACTGGTCACTATTCCCAGCGCGTACAGTGCCAAGACTTTTTGCCACGCTTCAGTAGAATTGTCCGGCCATGCAGGAGATCTGCTTCTGTCAGTCGGCGCTCTAGCGCTTGATCTGCCGCAATCTTGCCCCCGTTAATTGCAACTGAGCCATTGCCGAGAAACTCGCGCGCCTCACGCTTGGATGTAGCAAGCGTCGTTTCTGGAAGCAGCTCGAGCAGACTAACGCCGTCGCCCGATAAGGCACCGACATCATGGGTCGTGCTTGGCACATCCGAAACAACTTCGTCAAGCAGTGCCGAGTCAAGTGAAGCGACATCGCCACTGAATAGCGCCTCAGTGGCAGCCTTAGCACGCTCCAACTCATCTGACCCATGAATCATCGACGTGACCTCATCAGCCAATCGACGCTGCGCGAGGCGTGCATGCGCTGCCTGAGCATGCTCTGCTTCGAGCGCAACAATTGTTGACTCATCAAGGAATGTAAAGAACCGAAGGAACATGCCAATGTCGGCGTCTGCTGTGTTTAACCAGAACTGGTAGAAGGCATAAGGGCTTGTTCGATCAGCTGTCAGCCAGACCGCTCCCTCGGCGGTTTTTCCAAACTTGGTGCCATCCGCCTTTAGAACAAGCGGTGCTGTAATGCCAAATCCGCGGGCTTGTTCCTCTGGCTGGTCCTGCCACGCCCGGCGAATCAGATCTATGCCGCTAACGATGTTTCCATATTGGTCTGATCCGGCCATCTGTACGGTGCAGTCATGGTTGCGCCGNAGATGCAGAAAGTCATACGCTTGCAAGAGCATGTAGGAGAACTCGGTATACGAGATCCCCTGCTCACGATTGTGCAGCCGCTCACGGACAGAGTCCTTTTGAATCATCTGATTCACTGAGAANTGCTTGCCAACATCTCGAAGTACATCCAGGTACCCCAATTCACAAAGCCAGTCCGAATTGTTGACCATCAGCGCATCGTTTTCGGCGCCTGAGTCAAAGTCGATCACTTTGGCAAAGATCTGCTGCTGCGATGCCACATTCTGCTCGACTTGCTCACGTGTCTGAAGCGTCCGCTCGCTGTCTTTGCCAGAGGGGTCACCAATGAGCCCAGTGCCGCCACCACAAAGAATCACCGGGCGATGTCCCGCGCGCTGCCAGTGGGCCATCAGCATAATCGGCACGAGATTGCCGATCGTCAGACTGTCGCTTGTCGGATCCCAGCCACAATAGGCCGTCCGCATGCCACCACTGAGGTGATTGGCTAACTCTTCATCAGCCGTCGTCTGATGCAACAATCCACGCCAACGCAGTTCATCAAGGAAGGACATCACCGATCACCCACTCCCACGACGGCGGGTCGTAATCAATGCGAGCACCGGCCAAAGACACACGGCAAGTGTCTGCAACGCCATCGCGAACCCAGTGAAGATCTCTACGCTCTCTCTTGGCAAAACATCAGTGGCTGCTGTTGTGGCATTGTCATTTGAAAGATCTGGCGCACCGGCCATTTCAGCCCGCATGGACACCATGCTCTGATCCACCACCTCATCAAACCACTGCCATGCAACGAGAATGCTGATGAGCGCAAGCAGCAATCGCACCCAGGCCCACCAACGCACTGCTGACCGAGCCCAAGATGCCCCTGACAAACCCCCACTGCCTGCAACGATCAGCCAGATCCCAAGTACCACCCCGGCGAAATACTGAACGTACATCCAGCTTCGAAAATCGGGCGAAGGTTCCGGCATCTCTGAGGCCAAACCTTCTGGCACCATCATCATTAGCCCCTGCCCCCCCCAGCAAAGCAGCCCAAGAATGCCCAGCACGATGCAGACAATGGACACCCACTGCGGCACTTCATCTCCCTGAATGCTGTCACCAGGCAGAAAGGTCTCAGAGGGCATTGGCACATCACTTAACTTGGCTTCTGGAGGCTTCTCATCAGTCATCGCAGATCCCTTCTTTAGACTGGCGTCTCAAAACTGTCGCAAAAAGCGGGCGTCATTTTCATAGAGCCATCGAATATCAGCGATGCCGTATTTTCGCATCGCAATGCGCTCAACACCCAAGCCAAAGGCGAATCCCGTCCACTCTTCTGGATCAAGGCCGACTGCTGTCAGAACGTTGGGATCCACCATGCCACATCCACCGAGCTCAACCCACTGCCACGAATCCTTGATTTTCATTTTCATATCCACTTCAGCTGACGGCTCTGTGAATGGAAAGAAACTGGGCCGCATACGCACCTCGGCTTCTGGACCAAAGTAGGCATGTGCGAATCCCAGCAGTGAGCTCTTCAAATCCACCATCGTCACATCACGGTCAACCAAAAGTCCTTCGACCTGATGGAACATGCTGAAGTGAGTCGCATCGTGGGTATCAGGCCGATAGACGCGCCCAGCGGCGACGATGCGCACTGGCGGCGGCGTCTCTTCAAGCACCCTGATCTGCACCGTGGAGGTCTGGCTTCGCAACATCCCACCTGCGGCAAGATAGAAGTTGTCCACTGGTTCACGAGCCGGATGCGCCTCTGGAACATTGAGGGCTGTGAAGTTGTGCCACTCGTCTTCCACCTCGGGGCCAGTAACCGGCGTGAAACCCATGCGACCGAATACATCAAGGATGTCAGCAACCGTGCGTGAAATGATGTGCTGTCGCCCCAGTCCCACCGGCAGACCTGGCTCGGTGACATCAATCCCAGGTCCTTGTGGCACTGAGTCAATCGCTGATTTTCGCTCTGCAAATGACTCTTCCAAAGTGGCCTTGAGCGCATTCATACCCTGACCAAAGGCTGGACGATCTGATGGGTCCAGATCCTTCATCGCCCCCATCATCGATTTGAGCCGGCCTTTGGTGCCCAGCCAGTTGATACGCCAGTCTTCAAGCCCACTGGCATCATCCGCCGAATGCAGCGATTCCAAAGCCTCCGTTCGGGTTGCATCGATATCAACGGTCATGGACGTGGCGGAGGATATCCGAAGCATCGAGGGGGCCGCATTCATGACATCGCCCCGACCCATGATTGGGCCGGGGCGATGGAATACTCATCATGCTGTGAGAAGGAGGCTTACTCGTCCTTGGAGGCTTCAGCATCATCCGCATCTGATTCAGCGGCATCAGCTGTGTCCGCTTCAGGAGCCGCATCATCGGCAACAACTTCCGCCGCCACCTCTGTAGCCGTCGCATCTTCTGTCACTTCAGTTTCTGCGTCGACAGGAGTTTCTTCCTCGTGAGCCGCAGGAGCCTCAGTGTCTTGACGCAGAGATGCTGCAAATGCGGTCCGTCGATCAGCTTGCTTGCGACGACCTGATGTGCCACCGCCGATCTGTGGACCCTCCTCTTGTCCGACCAGTTGAAGAACAACGATGTCGCCACCATCACCGAGGCGATGCCGACCGGTCCGTACCACACGGGTGTATCCACCATCGCGATCACGGTATTGATCAGCCACAGTCGTCATCACATGTTGCACCAGGCGTGGAGCCTTGCGCAGTTCGCCATATCGATTGAATTCAATTGATGATGGATCTGGAAGGTCAAACCAAGCGCTTTCCTTGCGCGCGTCTGGGACATTCGAATCTGCAACCCAACTGTGGATCATGCGGTCATTAAGACGAGATTCAATCTGACGCCGAGCGTTTAAGCCGCCCTTCTTGGCAATTGTGATGATCTTCTCGATAAATGGCTGCACCGCTTTCGCTTTCGGCATGGTCGTTTCGATCTGTCCATGCTCAAACAAAGCGGCAGCGAGGTTGCGCAGCATAGCGCGGCGGTGCTCACTGTCCCGATTGAGTTGCTTGCCTTGAATGCGATTTCGCATTGCTCTACTCCTTGACATCACCGCACTGCAGTGACGCGTTCTTAATCAGCCGACGTAGGCTGCCTCGGGCGGCGTGTAGCCCTCAGGCAACCGCATGCCCAGCGACAGGCCCATTTCCTCAAGTTTCTTGACAATCTCACGCAGTGAGGTCTTCCCGAAACTTCTGACCCCCAGCAGTTCCGCTTCAGTCTTGACCACCAAAGCCGCTACAGTTTCCACAGCGGCCGATTCGAGACAGTTGTTGGAACGCACTGTCAGATCGAGGTCCAATATTGGCATGTTCAGCTTGTTGATGAGCGCGTCATCGACCGCTGCAGCTGCTGCTGCCTCGTCAGAAATACGCTCTTCACCGGGCTCCTGCACCTGCACGAAGGGGTTCAGGTGCTTGCGGAGAATCTTGCCAGCCTCGGTCAGTGCCATTTCAGGTGTGACGGTCCCATCCGTCCAGATATCCATGACAAGTCGGTCGAAGTTGGTCTTCTGACCCACACGCGTATCTTCTACGCGGTACCGCACTCGCAACACGGGGCTGTAGATAGCATCGATTGGAATTTCTCCAATGAGTTGGTCGTCGCTGCTACGGACGTGTCGCTCGTTAGCAGGTGAGTATCCACGACCACGATTGACCGCCATCTCAATGTCCAGATTGACATCCTCGGTCAAGGTGGCAATGACATGGTCGGGGTTCAGAATTCGAATCGCGGGATCTGCTTCAATCAGGTCGGCCGTTACCGCACCTGGGCCACCAGCCTGCAACTTCATGGTGCGCTCGCCATCCTCATCACTATCGATGGAAACAACGAGACCCTTGATGTTAAGCAGCAGGTCCGTCACATCCTCATGCATGCCTGCAATCGAGGTGAATTCGTGCTCGACACCACCGACGGTGATCGTCGTCACAGCAGAACCCTCGATGCTGCTCAGCAGAATTCGGCGAAGGCTGTTGCCGATGGTCGTGCCAAAGCCACGCTCCAGCGGCTCAACCGTGAAGCGTCCAAATGAATCGGTCCGAGTCTTCGGATCGACATCGACGCCAGCGGGCAGTTCCAATCCTCTCCATCGAACGTGCATGACAAACTCCTCTTGTGTAGCAGTGTTTCCAAATCTGGAATCGAACCGGGGTGCTCGGTACTGATCCGCCCTGCTACTTGGCGATGCAGCCCTTCTGCGCCCGACTCGGCGGGAGATCCACTCCCGCACTCAAACTCAGCAGCGACGCTGCTTCTTCGGCCGGCACCCGTTGTGGAGTACCGGTGTGTGATCTTCGATTGCGGTAATGATGAGACCGGCATGATCAAGTCCGGTGACTGCCGCTTCGCGACCGCTTCCAGGACCCTTCACTCGAACTTCAACTTCAGCAACTCCCATCCGCTTGGCCTTGGAAGCCGAACGCTCGGCCGCCCTGGTCGCAGCAAATGGGGTCGCCTTTCTGGCACCCTTGAACCCAACAGTTCCGGCAGAGTCCCAGCACAAAGTCTCGCCACCAAGGTCGGTGAACGTGACAATCGTGTTGTTGAACGATGCGTTCACGTGGACGATCGCCTTGGTGATGTTTTTTCGAATCTTCTTCTTGGCCATGATTCAGTACTCCGGGTCCGATATCGAACCTTGATGTTCCTTCAGGGTCAAATCAGCCCTTAACGCCCTTCTTGCCCGCCACCGTACGCTTACGGCCCTTGCGGGTACGAGCATTGCACTTGGTGCGTTGACCGCGTGTCGGCAGTCCGCGGCGATGACGATCGCCTCGATAGCTGCGAATGTCGCGCAGTCGCTGCACATTCTGTTGAACCTGTCGCCGCAACGATCCCTCGACGAGATAACCCTCTTCGATGACGCCTGTGATCGCGACTACTTCCGCCTCAGTGAGATCACCGGCCTTGGTGTCTGGACTGACACCAGCGGCGGTGAGAATGTCGTCTGAGAAGCGTGGTCCAATGCCGTGGATGTACCGCAGCGAATAACGGATCTTCTTCTTCTCGGGAATGTCGATGCCTGCAATACGTGGCATATCGTGACTCCGTGTTCCTCAGCCCTGACGGGCCTTGAGCCTGGGGTTCTTCTTGTTGATGACGTACCGTCGTCCCTTGCGGATAACGATCTGGCAGTCCTTGGTTCGTCGTTTAATGCTGCTTTTGACTTTCATAGTGTCTTTCCTGATGTCACCTACTGACGGTAGACGATGCGGCCTTTGGTCATGTCGTAGGGGCTAATCTCAACCTTGACACTGTCGCCCGGAAGAATGCGAATGTAGAACTTTCGCATTCGACCACTGATATACGCCAGAATCTGCTTGCCGTTTTCCAGTTCAACCATGAACCGGGTGTCGGGCAGTGCTTCTTTGACGACTGCGTCGAGGACAATCTTTTCCTCCTTGGCCATGTGCTGCTCAGAACCTCCTCAAGACCGCTGCGGTGTCGAACCACCCATGCCACCACTGCGGCGGGAGGTGTCGGCACCCGTGATAAATCCTCTGTAATTCCGCATGAGCAGATTGGCTTCGATCCTTTGAATCAGATCAAGTCCAACGCTCACCACAATAAGCAACCCCGTTCCTCCGAGGAAGCTTGAGACGAAGAATGGAATATCCATATAGCGGGCAACCATCGAAGGGATGACCGCAATGATGGCTAGGAATCCAGCGCCCACATAGGTAATCCGCTCCACCACCGTTTCGAGATACTCGGCGGTTCGTGGTCCGGGGCGCAAACCTGGAATAAAGCTTCCGTTCTCCCGCAACTGCTGCGACATGTCCTCAGGGCTGAAGACCACCGTCGTCCAGAAGTAACTAAAGAAGTAGATCAGAATGATCTCGCAGATGATGTATGGGTACTCCCCGAACTGGAAATTCCTGTTCATGAAGTACACGACATTTTGCCACCACATGGGTGAGTCCTGCGAAATGCTCGTCGCCAAATAACCGAGGAATGAACTCGGGAAGATCAGCAGCGAGGACGCAAAGATGATGGGCATCACGCCCGCATGATTGACACGCAAGGGCAGATAATGCTTCTGGCCACCGTAAGTTCGACGGCCCCGGGTATGTCGAGCTTGCTGAATGGGGATACGGCGCTGCGCCACCGTAATCAGGATGGACCCCGCCACGACGATGACAAATGCCACAATCAAGAACAGGATGCCAAGTACACCGACACTCCCGTCGCCACTCTGCAACGAGAAGTCGACGTTATTGACGAGCCAGCCGATGGCCATTGGCATTTGACTGACAATGCCCGCTGTCAGAATGAGGGACACACCATTGCCGATGCCATACTTGTCGATCTGCTCACCAAGCCACATCAGGAAGACGCTGCCGGCCGTCAACGCCGTCAAACCTGAGAAGTAGAAGATGAGCATGCCGCCCTGACCACGAAACTGTGGCTGGACCAGACCATTGGTCTGAAGGAACTTCATCCACATAAAGCCCTGAATCAGACACATGGCAATGGTCGCATAGCGAGTCCATTCCGTGATCTTCTGTTGACCAGCAGCACCTTCCTTCTTCAACTCCTGCAGCCGCGGGACGGCGGACTGAAGAAGTTGGAAAATGATCGCCGCGGTGATGTACGGCATGATGCCCAATCCGAAGATCGTCGATTGGCTGAATGATCCACCGGAGAAGACCGAAACATACTCCAGCAACTTACCGAAACCGCTGGCTGACTCCGATGATTCCTGAGCCAAGGCCTCAAGCTGAGTCTGGTCGACTCCAACCAGTGGAATCCAGAACCCAATGCGATAGATCGCAATCACCCCAAGCGTGAACAGAACACGATTGCGGAGTTCAGGGATTCGGAAGATGTTGAGGACTGCGTTGAGCATGCCGTGTGAGTCGCCTTTGAGCGTTGATATCCTTAGTTCCGATCAGTCCTGAGCCGTTTCTTCAGATGCCGGTGTCTCAACAGCCGGTTCAGGAGTTGCTGCGGCCGCAGCCTTCTTGACTGTTTTGGCTGGTCGAGTCCACTTCTTCAGCGGCACCTCAGTCACATTGCCACCAGCGGCCGTGATTTTCGCCATTGCCGACTTGGACAACTTGGCTGCAGTGACATCGAGTCGCTTGGTCAATTCGCCTTCACCAAGAATCTTGAGTGGCTTCTTAGTGTCTCGAATAATGCCAACCTTAGAGAGTGTCTCCAAGTTGACCGTCGCGCCATCCTCACACCGCTGCTCCAGCGTCTTGAGGTTGACCACGTGGTACTCAGTCCGGAATATGGCATTAGTGAACCCCCGCTTGGGCATTCGTCGAGCCCAAGTCATTTGGCCACCTTCAAAGTAGGCGCGACGCTTATGTCCGGAACGCGATCCGGCACCCTTGTGGCCGCGACCACTGGTCTTGCCATGGCCGCTACCCGGGCCTCGCCCGATGCGTTTGCGACCTTTGTATCGGCCGACCTTGGACGTAATCTCGTGAATCATCATGGGGAGTCTGCTCCTTCCGTCGTACCCCGAAGGGTCACTCGGATCGGGTCTCCTCGCCGGCTTCTTCAGCCGCCGCTGTTTCCTGCTGGTCACCATCTGCCTCAACTGCCGCGCCGATGCGATCACCGCCACGGATGACCATTTCCTCGACCTCAGACATCCCAAGCTCCACTCCGCGAAGCCGCTCAGTGTCCTCACGACTGCGCAATTTGCCTAAGCCATCGAGCACGGCCTTGACCACGTTCTTGGGATTATTTGAACCAAAAGACTTGGTCAGGCAATCCTGCACACCAAACATCTCAAGCACTGCACGCACCGGGGCACCGGCAATGACACCCGTACCAGGGGATGCTGGAATCAGACGCACCCGGCAGGCACCAAATCGGCCCTCTACTTGGTGCGGAATAGTGTGCCCGGTCATGGGGTATGCATTCATGTTCCGCTTCGCGATCTTCTGCGCCTTTTCAATGGCTGGCGGCACTTGGTTTGCCTTGCCATAGCCAGCGCCGACCCGCCCGTGACGGTCACCGACGACGACGAGCGAAGAGAAACTGAAACGTCGACCACCCTTGACGGTCGCCGCTGTTCGGAATACGCCGACGGTTGTCGACTCAATTCCACCTGATCCTTCGAGATACTCAGCCATGCTTCTGCCTTCTTGCCGGAGTCCGGCTCAGAACTCCAGTCCACCCTCGCGACAACCGTCGGCGAGGCATTTCACTCTTCCATGAAACTGATAACCGTTGCGGTCGAAGACCACACGCTGTACACCAGCTTCCTTTGCACGCGCAGCCAGACGCTGACCAACATTGGTCGCAGCATCCTTGTTTCCTCCATAGCCCGAGCTGTCCTTCTCCGCGGTGGAAGCGGACACCAATGTGCGGCCGCTGAGATCGTCGATGACCTGCGCGTAGATGTGCTTGGAACTTCGGAAAACGCTCAGACGCGGACGGTCCGGATGGCCCATGAGGCCCGCGCGGATGCCCTTCTTGCGCCGAAGGCGTCTTTGAATTCGATGATCGGATCGGTTCATGTCGTGTACTCGCGTTTCGGAGCCATCAGGCGCCGAATACCTTGCCCTGCTTACGGATGATCTGTTCGCCTTCGTAGATGATGCCCTTGCCGTTGTACGGCTCTGGACGTCGTTGATCACGGATGTTGGCAGCGAACTGACCAACGAGATGCTTGTCAGCACCGGTGATGGTGATTTTTGTCCCGTTGTCGACCGCGAACTCAACCCCCATAGGTGGCGTGAGATCGACGGGATGGCAGTAGCCAACGTTGAGTTGGATGTTCTTGCCCATTGGTTTGGCATTCCAACCGACACCAACAATGTTGAGGACCTTTGAATACCCCTCCGTTACGCCAGTCACCATGTTCTGAATCCGGCTTCGTGTCGTGCCCCATTGAGCACGAGCACCACGGTCGCCTTGCCGCCCATCCTTAATAGCACAGGTGACCGTCTTGTCATCTTCATTCCAGGCCACGTCCAAATCGTCGTGCCAGGTGTAGGTGAGATCACCCTTGGGACCGGAGATACCGATCTGATGGTCACCCGACTTGACGTCGACTTTGACGCTACCGGGAATCGAAATTGGAGTCTTGCCGATACGTGACATCGCTCGTTTCCTCAGTTCACCACGGCGACGATTTCGCCACCGACTCTCTGCGAGCGTGCCGAATGGCCGCTCATAATGCCTTTGCTCGTCGAAATGATCGCCGTGCCGAGGCCCTGCAACGGACGGGGAATGTCCGTATGACCGGCATAGACACGTCCACCCGGTTTCGATACGCGCTTGATCTCGTGGATGATCTGTTCACCACGAGGGCCATACTTCAGACGGACCCGCAGGCTACTGCGAGCGCCGGTCTGTTCGACATCCCAACCTTCGATGTAGCCCTCGTCCTGAAGGACCTGAGCCACACCTCGGTTCAGACGATTGTCCAGACAGACTACGTCCTTCGAACGGTTCCGAATCGCATTGCGAATCCGGGTCAACATGTCAGATGTCAGATCTTGTTGCGACATTTCTCGCTCCAGAAAGGGTTTGCACCCTGATTGCTCACCAACTGGCCTTCCGCATTCCAGGAATCTTGCCTTCAAGCGCCAACTGACGCAGCATGATCCGGCTGATTCCGAACTTCCGGTACACCCCACGCGAACGTCCGGTGATTGCACACCGATTGCGCTTCCGGGTGGAGAACTTCGGTTCCTTGTTCATCTTGGCGAAGACACGCTTGCTAGCCATGGTTCAATCCTCAGTCTTCTTTTCTCATAAAGGGCATCCCCAACTCCGTCAACACAAACTTGCTGACCGCAGGGTTCGACCGCTCGAAACAGATATTGATGTTCATTCCGTGGTTGAAACTAACGTTGGCCATGTTGATTTCCGGCCACACCGCCTGTTCCGTCAGGCCCATTGAATAATTCCCGGCGGCATCAAACGCCGTGTCCTTGACACCACGGAAGTCTTTGATTCGTGGCATTGCCAGATTCATCAGACGATCTAAGAAGTGCCACATGCGATTGCCGCGAAGTGTCACCATGAATGCAGATGGAGCACCTTCACGAACTTTGAAGTTCGCCACACTGCGCTTGGCCATCACCATGACGGGGCGTTGACCGGTAATGATCTGCAGTGTGTCAGTAACGGTGTCTCGAATCTCCGGCTTGAGCTTCTGGTTCTCCAGAAATCGCCCAACGCCAGAATTAACCACCATCTTGGTGATCATCGGCAGTTGATGGGGGTTCTTCAGCCCGAACTGCTCAGCGACATTGGACAGAACTTCGTTCTGCATCTTCGACTTGAGCCGGGGCGTGTTGGTGTTCTGATCAGTCATCTCTGTCATTCTCCGTAGCTCGGACTCAGTCCTCGCGCGGTCCTCTCAGCACACTCAACTCACTGCCATCTCTGGCAGCCAGTCGCACCTTGGAACCATCCTTGCGGCTTTCGAACCGCACGCGGCTTGGCTTACCCTCGACGACTGGACTGACATTGCTGATGTGAATCGGCATCTCCTTGCGAAGCAGACCGCCCTTGGGGTTCTGCTGACTGGGCTTGAGATGTTTGGTGCGAATATTGACGCCGGCCACGACAACGCGGTTCTCATCGGGAATCACCCGAAGCACCTCGCCGACCGTGCCACGATCGTTTCCAGCGGTCACAATGACCGAATCACCCTTACGTACGTGCCGTGCCATGATCAAATGACCTCCGATGCGAGCGAGACGATCTTCATATGGTTCCGCTCTCGCAATTCACGAGCAACGGCGCCAAAGATGCGTGTCCCAGTGGGGTTGCCTTCCTTGAGCAGCACACAGGCGTTTGAGTCAAAGCGAACATAGGACCCGTCTTTTCGACGGGTTGGGTACTTCGTTCGAACAATGACCGCCCGCACGATGTCACCCTGCTTGACCGCAGAATTCGGCATCGCCTTCTTGACCGAGCAGACCACCATGTCGCCGATGCCAGCAGTCCGCCGAGCATGCCGACCACGCGCAGTGCTGCCACCAAGCACGCCGATCACGCTGACCACGCGGGCGCCGCTGTTATCTGCAACTTCGATTCTGGATTCTTTCTGAATCATGTCCGTTACCTCTCACGAAGGAGCCTCAGGCTCCAGCGTCCTCCTTGCCAAGGACCCGAAGAAGAACCCATGACTTGGTCTTCGAAATCGGACGGCACTCAGCGATCTCCACGCGATCACCTTCCTTGGCAGCATTCTGTTCGTCATGCACATGAAGCACTGTGCGGCGACGAACGTACTTGCCGTACTTGTGGTGACGCGTGCGATAGTCGATCGATACGCGACAAGTCTTGTCACGCGCGGCGGATGTGACCACTCCCGCCTGACGCGGGGCGTTGTCCGATACGGCGATGTCCTTGAGGTGACTCATTTGGCCCCCTCCTTATTGGCCGCGATCTCGCGGGCTCGTTTCTCTGTGAGCAGCCTGGCGACATCATGTTTGATGTGCATGAACTGCGCGGTGTGCTGAACCTTCTCGGTCACCAGCTGACAACGAAGATCGAAGAGCCGACGTCGGAGGCTGGCAACCTCGATGTCGATCTCGTCATCTCCAAGTTTCTTGACTTCATGTGGCTTCATGAGTGCAGTTCTCCGTGAACGATCCGTCAGACGGACAGTCGCTTCCCGACGAATCGACAACGAATAGGCATCTTGCGGGCGATTCGAGCAAGCGCCGCACGCGCCATGTCCTCCGAGACACCGGAGATTTCGTACAGAATGGTGCCTGCCCGAACGCGAGCAGCCCAGTAATCCACTTCGGCCTTGCCCTTACCCATTCGAGTTTCCAAGGGCTTCTTGGAGATGGGCTTGTCCGGGAAGATGCGAATCGTGACCTTGCCTTCACGGCGCAGGAAGTGCTGCGCGGCAATACGTCCAGCTTCAATCTGACGAGCCGACACCCAGTGCGGCTCGAGGGCCTGCAAGCCATAGTCGCCAAAGGCGACGTAGTTGGCGCGGGAGGCTTTCTCCTGCAACTTTCCTCGCATCTGCTTGCGGAACTTGACTCTCTTTGGCATCCGTGGCATCGGTTGCGCTCCTTACACGCTGAGCCGAGGCTCAGCGACGTCCTCTCGCACGAGCTCGTGCACCTGCGGCCTTCGACTCGGTCTGATCTTCCTGAGTCTCAGTGAACATTCCCTTGTAGATCCAGACCTTCACGCCGATCGCTCCATAGGTCGTAAAACTCGTCGCAGACGCATAGTCAACATTGGCCTGCAGCGTCGACAGTGGAATCGAGCCCTCACGGGTTACGAATTTCCGTGACATTTCAGCACCACCAAGACGGCCGGAAACCTGAATACGAACACCCTTGGCACCAGCTTGCATAGCAGACTCACATCGCTGCTTAAGCAACCGGCGGAAGTTGGCACGCTTCTTCATTTGCTCACAAATGGCTTCTGCAACGAGCATCGCATCAAGGTCAGGGCTGCGAATCTCAACAATCTTCACGGCGACTTTTCGGCCGGTCAGCAACTGCAGGTCACCTGTGAGCTTGTCGATTTCTGCACCTTTGGGACCGATGACTAACCCAGGACGAGCCGTCTTGACAATGACGGTCAACTCCTCACGGGTACGTTCTAGATAGATGTCCGACACCGCAGCGAACGGTGGCGTTCGATTGAGTCGCTTATCAACGAACTCACGAATGCGGAAGTCCTCAACGAGCAATTCGCTGAAGAGTGCCTTCGGTGCGTACCAACGAGACTTATGGGCCTCAGTGATGCCAACACGGAATCCGAATGGGTGAACCTTCTGTCCCATCTATCAGCCTCTTTCCTCAAGCACAATGTGCAAATGACTTGTGCGTTTCCGGATCGGATGCGCCCGCCCACGATCCTTGGGCTGGAAACGCTTGATCGTCGGACCCTCATCAACACGCGATTCGGACACCACGAGCGTGGACACATCTACGTCCTTCTCTTCGGCGTTGGCAATCGCGCTCTTCAAGACCGCCTTCAAGTACCAGGCCGCTCGCTTCTTGGAAAAGTCGAGTTCGTTCATGGCGATATCGATCCGCATGCCGCGAATCAAGTCGGCCACGAGCCGCGCTTTGCGGGGCGCGATTCTGGCAAATCGATGACTGGCTTTGTACATCATGGCAGACAGCCTCCAGCCGATCAGGCCTTGAGGCCCTCCTTCTTATTGGTATGGCCGCGGAACATGCGGGTGATCGAGAATTCACCGAGCTTGTGCCCGACCATGTCCTCGGTCACGAAGACGTCATTGAACGTCCGGCCATTGTGCACCTGGAAGGTGTGACCAATGAACTCGGGCACAATTGTGCATGATCGCGCCCAAGTCTTGATTGGTCGTTTGGCGCTACCAGCATCTGATTGCGCCATGACCTTTCGGTACAACTTCTCGTCGACGTGCGGGCCCTTCTTGAGTGAGCGTCCCATCTCGATATCTCCGTCAGAGCTTCAACTGGCCGTAACGACGGCTCTTGCGGCGACGCAAGATGCGCGAATCGGAAGCTTTGCCCCGACGCCGCGTGCGTCCACCCTTTGACTTCGTTCCTGAAGCACTGGCTGGCTCACGGCCGCCCTTACTTCGTCCCTCACCACCACCCAGCGGGTGTTCATGGTGACTCATCGCCATACCACGTGTTTTCGGCCGACGACCGAGCCAGCGGTTGCGTCCGGCCTTGCCCAACTTCACGAGTTGGTGATCTGTATTTCCAACCTGACCAAGCGTGGCGCGACACTTGATTGACACTTGTCGCATCTCACCAGAAGGAAGCACGAGCGTAGCCCATTGCCCCTCTTTATTGGTCAGACGCGCCCCGGTGCCGGCTGAGCGGCACATCTTGGCTCCCTTACCCGGCTCGAACTCAACTGCATGAACAGTCAGGCCGGTAGGAATGAACTCCAGCGGCATGCAGCAGCCGGGGTTTGGATCGATCGCTTCGCCACTGCTGCACACCGTATCGCCGGCGTTGAGGCCGACTGGTGCGAGGATGTAGCGACGCTCGCCGTCGGCATACTCCAGCAGTGCAATGTGGCAGGAACGGTTCGGGTCGTATTCGATTCCGATGACCGTTGCATCAAGTCCGTCCTTGAGACGCTTGAAGTCGATCAGTCGATACCGACGCTTATGACCACCACCTCGGCCTCGGACCGTGATCTTGCCCTGATTGTTGCGACCGCCGGTTTTATTCAGCGGACGCAGAAGTGACTTCTCAGGCGTCTTCTTGGTGACCTCGGCATGCATGTTGACCGAGGCGTTGCGTCGCCCGGGAGTTGTCGGCTTGTACTTGCGAATCGGCATGGTGTTTATCCCACGAGGCTCAAATGAGCTCGATGCGATCCTCCGGGTGCAGTTTCACGATGGCTCGCTTGACCGACCTGGTCTGCCAGCGACCGAACTTATTGCGACGCATCTGTCCCTTGCGGTTCTGAATGGCCACATCCGCAACACGAACGTCATAGAGATCCTCGATCGCCGCCCGAACCACAGGCTTGGTGGCGCGGGAATCAACCTCAAACGCGTATCGATTATGGGTGGATGCCTCCCAAGTGGACTTTTCAGTCACGAGCGGGCGGCGGATGACTTCAGTCGACAACATCAGGCAGCCTCCTTGTCATCACCGGCTGCAGCCAGCCAAGCTTCCAATGACGCTCGCTCAACCACCAAGTAGCGGTGATTCAGCAGTTCAAAGGCATTCAGTTGGTCAATCCGAATGACGTCGACATCAGCAAGATTGCGAGAGGACAACGCGGCATTACGATTCTCCATATCCAAGGCCAACAGACACGTGCGGTCGATGCCGATGGAATCAAGCACGCCCTTCATGTCTCGGGTCCGTGGCTGATCGAAGGCCAAAGAGTCAATGCACTTCACTTCGCCATCGACCAGTTTGGCCAGCAAAGCATTGCGATTTGCCAGTCGACGCATGCCTCGGGGCATCTTCTTGCGGAAGTCGTCGCCTGATCGCTTCTTGGCAAATGCCACGCCACCTCCGGTACGAATCACCGTGCGTGCGTTGCCAACACGAGCGTTACCCGTGCCCTTCTGGCGATACAACTTTCGAGTCGAGCCTTCCACCATGCCACGACTCTTGGTCCGGGCCGAGCCCTGACGACGGTTCGCGTGGTACATCACATAGGCCTGCTTGAGCAAACCAGGACGCACCTCGCTTCCGAGGGTCGTTTCATCGATGGCAAGCGTATCGATCTGCTTGCCCGCTTTATCTAGTACGGGGAGATCTATCATCGTTCACACCTGTGGCCTTCTGGCCTGTTGCGCCTGGCACTCCACCCATGCGTTGGATCGACCTTTCGATCGGCCCCACCCGTGGTTCCCGTCTATAGGCCTTCGGGGGATGAGAGGCAATGCTGCGACTCGGCGTATGCGAGTGGTTGTACTGGGCGATCTCTCTGTTCGCCCAGAGGTGCCGGTCACCCGGCCTTGGCCATCTTCGCCTTCTTCCTATTTAATCGAACGGCCGACCGCACAAAAACCGATCCGCCGATCGGTCCAGGCACGGTGCCCTTCACCACGATGAGATTCTGATCCACATTGATGGACACGACGGGCATTGATCGTTGCGTGATCTGCGTATGCCCCATGTGACCAGCCATCCGCTTGCCCTTTTTGATCTTCGGGCCGGTACCGAGGTTGGTCGCATGTCCATTGATTGATCCCGGAGAACGGTGCCTGCGTTTCACACCGTGAGAAGCTTCAAGCCCGCGGAAGTGATGACGCTTCATGCCACCTTGGAAACCCTTGCCCTTGCTCGTTCCGACGACATCAACAAACGCCACGTCTTCAAAGACGCTTACATCCACAGTGTCGCCCAACTCACAATCAGCCTCACCCCGCAGTTCAGCGTGCGTTCGCAGTGGCCCGCTTCCCGCACGATGGTCGTGCCCGATCATTGGCATGGTGCTGCGACGAGGCTTGACCTGATCACCACCGATCTGCACGGCGTCATACCCATCGGTCTCCTGCTTCTTGACCTGCGTCACCACACAAGGGGGCGCTTCGATCACAGTCACGGGGACATTGGTGCCGTCCTCCATGAACCAGCGAGTCATACCGACTTTCTTTCCAATCATTGCCTGGGGCATAGTCATGAATTCCTGTCGATCAGGCCTTAATCTTCACAAAGACACCGGCGGGGACAACCAGTCGATTCAACGCTTCGACCGTTCGGGCACTTGGCTCGAGAATGTCGATGATCCGCTTATGCGTGCGAATCTCGAACTGCTCGCGCGATTTCTTGTTGACAAATGTCGAACGGTTCACGGTGTAGATCTCACGACGCGTAGGCAGCGGAACTGGACCACTCACACGAGCGCCGGTGCGCTTGGCATGATCGACAATCTCTCGTGCCGAAGCATCGAGTGCCTGATGGTCATAGGCTTCCATGCGAATACGAATCTTCATGAAGAACTCACTTCACAGGGCGACACGCCCCATCAAGAAACCAGGTTCAGCACCGTGCTGAAACAACAGTCACGCCCGTTCACGGCGGAAACTGGGCGCGAACCGACGATGATAGAGCACCCTGAGCCCCTGTCAAGGTGACCAGAGGGGCGTATTCTGCGAATTCTCAATGTCTCGACCGCTCGATGGAGATGCTCATGACCGCCCTGCTCACGTTGATGCTCGCCATTTGGGCCAGCCCTCAAAATCTGCTTCGAAGTGATGAACTCGGCCTGGATATCACACTGCCTGCCGGGGCTCAAATGGTGCATCGCCCCGGCGATGGTGGAGAGCACTTTCTGATCCGTGATGGACAGGCCAGCCCGGCTTGGAGCCTTCGGATCGAGTCTCTTGCGACTGAAAACGCTGATCCAGCAGCAATTCTGGACCGCCGCGCAAGCATGACGACAACCGATCGCCTGATCGACCGAGGCCCTACGCTGGTGGATGGCCGGCCCGCTGAGCGGCTATGGCTGCTGCGTGAAGGCCCCAATGGGCAACCCCTCGCTTTGGGCTATCTGGTGATTCCGCAAATCCTTGGACGGGTGGCCATCTGCTCAGCAGTGACCACCCCTGATGCCCTTGATTCAATACAACCTCTTATTGATCAATCCTTTGCATCGATACGGCTTCGCGATGATCCCAGCAGCACAGGGCCAACCCAAGCCGCCCTGAGACGTGGCGTGGCCTGGCTGCAAGCCATTGATGAACAAGCACTTCGGTCACTTGGAGGAACGCGGCAGGTCCTCCGAGTCCATCGCACCGGTCCTGATCCATCTGAAGTCGCCTATGGCACCCTTGAAGCCCACATCGGACCCCGTGGTGAGGTCGCTGGGACACAAGGACCACCGGAAGCGTGGCAGTCCTCCGATCGTGAGCAGGGGCTGATTGTCACTACTCACCTCCGCTTTGTCATGGATGCAGATGCGGAGCATTACGTCGATCGGGCGGAGCGGAGTTGGGTCAGTTTGGACCTCAGCGAGGAAATCTGGGCGGACCAAGCCACCGAGCGAAAAAGAGACCAACGATGGACGAACACAGAACTGGGCTTCAGAACGGCCCCTGGCCTTGGGCAACCCCAGGGCCAATTATTGGTCATTCGCTCGGACCAACGAACAGGTGCTCGGGATGACTGGACCTATGTGGTCTCCGATGAATGGCTTCCACGAGGGCTGCGTTGGCTCGTCCCAGCAACGAGGCCACTTGGTACCGAACTGATTGCATGGCGGACCTGGGACACCAGCAGCCTGATCCCAAGGATGACCACACGTCGGGATCAAATCGCCGATGGCGTCCACTTTTCGTGGAGTGGACTCGATGGATTACCCACCTTGCTCAAGAGTAATCGCCGTGGCCAATTGGTCCGGGCCAGCCGCCCGGACGGAACGCTCATTGACACTGTGGACGATGAGACGGTTGCACGGATTTGGACAGATGCGGGATTGAAACTGCGCTAAAGCAGCCGCGGATCACCTGTGCAAGATGGTCTATAGCGGTCGTGTCATGAAAAACGGCTGGCCAATCACGTCGAGCAGCAATCGCAGCTGAACGGTCAATAGCCGCAAGTTCAATGGCGCTCCCTCCATGGTCCTCGCGACGATCCTGCACATAGGCCTGCAAAGCTTCATAGGCAGCACGGCGACCTGGGGTTCCACGATCATGCCGACCAACCTCTTCCAAGAGGCGCTGCTTAGATGCGGAAAGTCCAGGCCCACGGGCATCCGGATCATGTTGCGCTTGACGATTGGCCGCGAGTGCATGTTGTCGCGCTGCAGCAAAGTCCGCCGCGTCACCAAGCGGCAAACGACACGAAGCGGTCGCCAGTACCTTCGGGGCCAGCGGCGTGGGCCGCCACAATGCCAGCCACGCCTCCATCACTTGTTCATAGCGCATACCCCCGGTCCCATGCACGAACAGATCCACCATGGAACGCACGATGGCGGTGGTCAACAATGCACGCGGCACCAATCGATGCCGCTGACTCAGATCACTGGCGTAGGCTGGACGTCGGTTCGCTCCATCAATAACCCAGAGTGGCAGTTCGGGATCATCTCCAGGGGCTAGAGGCGCAATTCGGGCCTCTGGAAAGGCGCGGGCAGCCCTGTTGTATGCATCAACACATCCGCATGCATCAGATCGCATCGCTTCAACCCAGAGGGCACCAACTGGACTCTCGATCAACTGGGATGCAAATATGACCGGAGCCTTCGCTACCCATGGCGACATCACATCCTGCACGACCGACCACGCTTGCGCCGCAGCATCCTCTCGGGGTGCCTGTTGCCAAGCATGCACGAGCCGCGACACACCTGCTGCCACTGACGCAGGTGATGACACCTGCGCAATGGACCGAGGTGTCGCTGGCATACGACACATCAAGGGTCCAGAGGACTCATCCGCCAAGGTGTCCGTGAAGACCTCGATACCAGCAGGCGGTTCACCGATGGGCATATCCAGGCAGGCCACCGGCTCAAGTCCTGTGTCGATGACCAAATGAACTGTCAACGCATCGTGTAAGCGGGCCCAAGCCTCTGCTGCGATGTACTTGGTCAGTATCCCTGGATGAGGTGGCACAGGTTGGTGACCAGTAACCACTACGGGACTGTCATCGGGCAAGCCATAGAAGCGCCTGGCGTCCTGAATGATGGGATCCAGCGGCGATGTTCGTGGTATCCAAAGATCTGGTTCGAGGCAAAGTTCATCCACAGCACGGGGCTTCCGGCTGACAGCGTTGCAACGCTTTCTCCAGTGTGGCGTGATAAACCTGTCTGCGGTGCACTGGATCATCTAACGGACCGCCAAAACTGCGTGACTGATCTGTGTAGATCAAACGCACAGGTAACTCACGAATACGTAGACCCGCACAATAGGCCTCCGCCCAAAACTGCATGGGGAAGTCATAACCATCAACATCCAAACGCAGTTCGGCACAATTTTGTACGCGATACGCCTTGAACCCACAAAAGGCATCCGTGATACAAAGATTCAGACGCTCGTTCAGAAGTGCGGTCAATTCAGAATTGATTTCACGACGGTCTGGCGGCGGCGCATCTTGATCGGCACACTCCGCGAGATATCGACTGCCAGAAATGACGTCCGCATCATCATCGAGAATCGCACGCGTGAATGCTGGTATGGACGCGGGCTCGTGCTGACGATCGCAATCCATTGTGATCAACCAGTCATAGCCATCGACCGCCGCCCACCGCAACATGTCCTGCATGGATCGGCCATAGCCACGATTGTTCGCATGACGAATGACCTCAACTGGATGCGATGCCAGTAGCCTTGGCGTGGCATCGGTCGACCCATCATCAATAACCAGCACTTCGCTGGTATATCCAAGAACCTCAGTCAAGACAGCATCCACAGATGCTGCTTCATTGAAAACGGGAATGCCGAGCAGTGTGCGTGGACCGCGCATCGCCGCATTCTAGAGTCGACCGAGCCAAAGGCTCAATGACTTCACACAGAATTGAGTGACATCTCAGCTCAACGCATCACTCGCTCGGCTTGTCTCCGTGGCCGCGATCAGCGGTTCAGGTGGAGGGTCGCATCAAGCCGATCCAACATGGCCAATGTGTGGGCCTCGGGAGTTGAAGGCTCACGGGCGGCGCCGTATTCAGGCCGCTCATGATGGCTGAGCACCAAATGCTGTAAATGACGAACGATGTCCTCATCAATCTCGCCACCAGTCATGGCGACCTCCCCTGCCTTGTCTTCAATCATGATCGAGCCACGCACAATATGACCAACAAGTTTGCCATCAGTCGTGTACGTAAAGCCCCGGGACCAATCGAGCTCGTCGGTCTTGCCCAAATCATGCACAAAGGCACCCATCAATAGAAGATCGCCTTGTAAGGGCGTGTCACTGGACTGATAGTGCTCAACCGTCGCTGCAGCCAGTTGCATGACCGACAGCGTGTGTTCGAGCAATCCTCCAATACAGGCGTGGTGCATGCTGACACCGGCCGGGGACTGGCAAAATCGATCCATCAGTGGCTGATCATCCAAGAATGCTTCAGCCAGCGCCTTCAGTGTCGGCTCAGTGATCGTGTCCAACAGAGATCGCACCTGTCGAAACATGGTTGGCACATTGCCTGAAGTCTGCGGCAGCAGTGAGGCCAGCGTCTCTGCATCGGCTTCAACAGCCTCAACCGACTCAATATTGATCTGTGGCTTGCCTTGCCACTCCACCACCTCACCATCAACACGCACCACCGGCGCATCTTCAAGCAATTGCATTCGAGCAGCATCAAAGGACCAGCAGCGGCCTGCTGCACGGCCTGCTCGGTTCCCAAGCAAACAGCGCAAGTAGGGCGCACCACCCCGACTCGTACCCATCTGCGGATTAATCAGCAGAAAGAGTTCGCTGCGAATCGTGTCCCCCGCTTGCAATACAACCTCTGACATAGTTACAGCCTACTTCGTTGCTGGATGACTTCGGGCATTACATCTGCCAACTCCATGGCCAAAATCCCCCGATCCCCATGCTGCGATCGCCAGAATGCACCCGCTGCCGCATGCAAATCAACGCCAAGACAGACTGTATCTGCCAACTCTGCTGGAACGCCTTGAGCAATGAGGCTTGCGATCACACCAGCCAAAACATCACCAGTTCCACCACTGGCCAATTCCGGACCACCAGCATCACATACCCAGTGGTCGCCATGCCCATCTGCAACCACCGTACGGTGGCCCTTGAGAACAACCACCGAACCGCATGCGACAGCCAGTGCAGTCGCCGCTTCGATCCGACTGCCTGGATTGGTCCCACAGACGGGCAGTGACCATGCCTGCGCAAGTCGATCAAACTCACCTGGGTGTGGCGTCAGGATGCATGAACGGCACGACTCGCCAACCATTTGTGGATCCATGGTTGTCAGAAAACCAAGCCCATCCGCATCCAGCACCAATGGTGGGCCACTCTGCATAAAAAGATCCCGAACGATCGCACACCCCCAAGATGGCGCACCTAAGCCAGGTCCAATGGCCCATGCGTGCACCGATGTGTCCCATTGCCGGATCTGACCAAGAGCCCGGTCAGCCTCGATCTCAGCCTCGTCATTCAGTGGCAGAACGACTCCTGTTGCAGATGAACACATCTGCAGACATGGAGATACCACGGCAGCTGGGCCGACCACAATGACGCGACCACAACCACTTCGGAATGCAGCGCGAGCTGCCAGTGCGGGCGCCCCAAGCATGATTTCGGTCTCAGTCCACCGACCTCCGATGATGCCGACAGTGCCGAACACGCCCTTGTGTGCATCGTGCGGTCTCGGAGGCAGCGGCGCAGGCTGCATCAATCCACCTGAACAATCTCGATATTGAGATTTCCAAGCAAACCAATCAGGCCAACCAACTCCCGCTGGCCGTCGCCATCACTCATAGCGGATGTTGCCACCAGCACATGACCTGGCGAAAATGCTCTGGGCATTGTTGCGTCGAGATCAACCCAACGTCCATCGATAAGCCCCTGTGTCCACATATGCCAGCCAAACGCGTTGATCTGATCCATATAGACCAGCCCAGATGCAACACGAGATGGAATCCCAGCGCTGCGGAGCATCGCTGCCAACAACACCCCGTGTTCGCTGCAATCACCTGCTCGTGTTCGCGCTGCATCTGATGCGGTGGCAAACGCTGTCGACAACCCCTTTGATGTGATGTACGAGGTGACGTATCGGCGGAGTGTTTCAGCTTTCAGCGCATCAGTAGCATCAGCCGACATCGGCTTCAGTGCAACATCACGCAACTTCTGAATAGCCTCATCATCACTGTTGATCATCCCCGAGGCCGCCCGATACGACGGATCCTCCAACTCGGCTGGTGTCGCCTCGGAAGACCCCTCGGCAGCAACCTCAATTGTCAACTGACCATCGGCTTCGTTCACAACGCTCTGGCCACCGGCACTTGGAAGTCGAAGCGCCTCTCCATCAACAGTAGTCAACTTCATTTGCGCACGATCAGCTTTTGCAAGATCCTTGATGGTTCCCGTTGGCTGAACAAAGAGTGAAACAAAGAGTTCTGGCACAGGGCCGGCATGCAATGACTGTGCCGTCGTCTGATCAGTCATCGTTGAGCAAATGTTGCCAAATGCCGCCTTCATTGTGGTCCGCACATTGCGCCAGTCCTTGGAGATCCATACTGACATTTCTACTGGCAGTCCCGCGGTAGTCACTGACCATTCTGTCACTGGACGTGGCCGACCAAGAATATTCAGAACGCTAGGACCGACTCGCTTCCACGTCTGCATGACTGGCAACAATCCGAGATCGGGCATGATCGTGCGATAGACAATCTCATTGGCACCCGCCTCTGATCGCTGTTTGAGGAAATCTCGGGCGGCCAGTGGCGTCAACCAAATGCCTTCTGGTGCAGGCTGCTGACTCACTGATGTACGAGTGCCTTGTTGGACCCGCACATTGACCGAATCCGTTTCAAAGGTCCACGTTGTTTCCACCGGTTGGCCGCCAAGTTCTTGCTTCCAAGTCATGGAGACCGGTGTGCCATTGGCACGATCGACCCAAACGGTGCTTGAACGAATTTTGACTTCCGTTCCAGCGCGAGCCAGACGCATCTCCTCGACATTTGCATGAGTGCGAAGATCGCCTGATGCGGACTCCACCACATGCTGCCAGCCCGCTGGCGTGCTGTTCAGGGTGATTTGAAACCACTCTTGTACATCTGCAACAGCTGTCGTCGTCGCAGTCAGCACTGTCACCATCAAGATCCACATGCGAATCATGCGTTGCCACCCTCTGGACGCAGTAAGGGAAACAGAATCACATCACGAATGCTCTCGCTCCCGGTCATCAACATGATGACACGGTCAATACCTACACCAAGCCCACCGGCTGGCGGCATACCTACTTGCAAAGCATCAAGGAAGTCCTCGTCTAGTGACCGGAAGGAGGCATCCTCGTCCTTCAAACCAGACAATTGTTCGGTAAAGCGTGCACGCTGCAGGTCTGGATCATTGAGTTCGGTATAGGCGTTGGCTATCTCCATGCCAGCAATAAAGAGCTCACTCCGCCAAGCCAGTTCAGGCTGGTCAGACTTTGGACGCGACAGAGGAGAAATCACGGCAGGAAAATCAACGACAAAAGTGGGACGAGTTGGGTCAATGCTGTCTTCCGCCTCATCAAAAAGCGACTCGACTAGCAGCCAATGATCTCTTGTCTTGGCGTCCTCCAATCCCTTGGATTGTGCTAGCGCACGCACAGCAGATTCATCATGCATTGATACGCCATGAGCTTGCTCGAAAAGCGCCCCATACGAAACACGATCAAATGCAGTGCCATAGTCAATGGCATGTTCGCCGAAATGGACGACTGCACCGTCTTCACACACCTCGTTGGCCAACGTCCGAAGCAACGACTCTGTGAGTTCAAGCATGGACTCACAATCACCGAATGCCTCATACACCTCCATCATGGTGAATTCTGGATTGTGTCGACGACTGACACCCTCATTACGAAAATTGCGGTTGATTTCAAAGACACGACGCATGCCACCAACCAGCAGCCTCTTGAGATACAGCTCTGGAGCAATTCGCATAAACAGCGGTAGATCAAGGGCATTGTGATGTGTCGCAAATGGCCTTGCTGCAGCCCCACCAGCAACGGGTTGCATCATCGGCGTCTCAACTTCGAGAAACTGACGCCCCTCCATGAATCGCCTTGTCAAAGAAACCAACCGACTCCGTGCGTGGAACCTCTCCATGGTTTCGGGATTGACGTACATATCGACATATCGCCTGCGCGAGCGTGCTTCAGCATCTGTCAGGCCGTGATATTTCTCTGGCGGTGGAGCAAGCGACTTGCAATGCACTTCAAATCGATTGGCCCAAATACAGATCTCTCCCTTGCGAGTCTGTCCAACAGGCCCTGATGCAACGACGATATCTCCATAATCGACCTTCGCCGCAAGTTTGAATGCCTCAATCGGCAGATCGGCTTTGGAGACGGAGACCTGAAGATCCCCGGACTCGTCACGGAGGACCATGAAGGTCAGCTTGCCCATGGCCCGATGCTGCACGACCCGTCCTGCGACCATGGCCGTGGGACGTGGGTCAACCGCTGGTGGTTCATCCGAAGCCATAGCGTCGGATGCGGCTTGGACAAACATGGAACGCGCCTCAGCGAGCGTAGAAAGCCCATCAACGCGATTTCCCCAAGGATTGATCCCCAGCTCGTTCTGCCAGCGGTCCAGTTTGGCCCGACGTGCAGCAATCAGATCGGACTCGGCGGCAGGTTGTGATTCGGTAGCGCTCATGACCGTACGATACCCGCGCCATGTGCTCCGAGACCGCTTCGAGATTTCAGACGCCGGAACGGGGTGCGGCCTTGGTCACCGGAAGTGGTGGTGGCATCGGTCGCGCCATCGCGATCTCGCTGTCACAGGCGGGATGGCCGGTTGTGCTGATGGGCCGTCGCCGGGAGGCCCTCGAGTCCACCGCCGAATCAATGCCTGGTGAAGCAGCCCTGATCGCAGGCGATGTTCGAAGCAGAGAAGAGGTGCAGGCTGCTGTCTCCATGACCGAGTCATTTGGAGGCCCAGGCCTACTGGTCAACAATGCTGCGATCATGCCTATCGCACCAGTGCATCGTGCCGCCTTGGAGGATTGGGCTGACACAATCGACGTCAACGTCCACGGAGTGCTCAACATGACTGCGGCAGTGTTGCCAGCAATGCGCACACGAGGCAGCGGACACATCATCAACATTTCTTCAGTTGCTGGTCGACAGGCATTCCCTAGCGCCGCGGTGTACTCGGCCAGCAAGTCTGCAGTAGATACCTTGACTGAAGCACTTCGCAGCGAACTCGCCGTAGATGCTGCGCATGGGGGCCCAGTCATTCGCGTTACATCGATTGCCCCAGGCGCTGTAGACACCGATCTGCCATCGAGCATCCGCGATGACGAAACTAGAGCTGGGGTTGAAACGTACTACCAAAAGATGCCGCATGTGCTCTCGCCTGACGATGTGGCCAGCGCCGTCCAGTTTGCAGTTGATGCCCCGCCACATGTCAACATCAATGACATCGTGCTGCGACCGGTTGGGATGGCTCGCTGATGTCACGCAGCGCCATCTTTTTAGATCGTGACAACACAATCATTCAGAACGACGGTGATTTGGGTGATCCTCAGGCAGTCGTTCTTGTCGATGATGCGCTTGCCGCCCTTGGCAGATTGCATCAGGCTGGCTGGCCGCTCATTGTGGTCACCAATCAGGGAGGTGTTGCACGTGGCTGCTATGGACAAGAAGATGTTCGTGCCGTCCACGAACGCATTCAAAAGCTTCTCGGGCCTATACCCATCCTTGACTGGCTGTGGTGTCCGTGGCATCCCCAAGGGACAGTGCCCGAGTGGACGCGAGAACACCCTTGGCGAAAGCCCCAACCTGGCATGCTTTTGGAAGCAGCTTCCCGACATGCGCTAGACCTCAGCACCTCATGGCTGATCGGCGATCAGCCGCGCGACATTGAAGCAGCGAAGGCGGCGGGATGCAGAAGTGTCTTACTGAGTACCAACGATGATTTTGTTGAAGCAGACGCAATCGCATCAACGCTCACAGAAGCCGTCTCACACATTTTGCAAATGCATGCCAACCCATGAATTGGAGTGAGGCCAAACACGTTGCGGTCATCATGCCGACTTGGATCGGTGATGTTGTAATGGCTACACCAACACTTCATCGATTACGAGAGGTTCTTGCAGAGGGCAGTTCCATCACGGCACTGGTTCGACATGGACATCAGCCGCTACTGGAAGGTCTCCAGTGTGTGGATGCTATTGAGACACTTGACTATCGCGGCCTGCTAGGGGCATGGCGTGGCGCGGCGCGCATTCGACAGTTTGGCCCAGACACCATCCTTGTGCTCCCAAACAGTTTCCGTTCAGCATTGACGGCACGGCTCAGTGGCGCCCAGCACCGTATCGGCTGGATCTGGGATGGCCGGGGCTGGCTGTTGAGTGAAGCGGCGCAAGCTCCTGATCGCTCCAATGGCTACCCACAAGTGAACTGGTATTACGAGTTGGTCGATCCCAAAACCACACAACAACCCGTCTGCCCTACGCTCGCTGTACTTCCTGAGGACATTGTTGAAGCGGAGCAAGTGCTTGGCAACAAGGCACAAGCCTGGGTTGCCCTTGTGCCGGCAGCAATGAAAGCCCATAAGCGCTGGCCATCAGAACGATTTATCGCTGTTGCCAATGCATTGCATGAGAACTATGGATGGGGCGCCATTGTGGTCGGCACCAGCAAAGATGCCGACATCACTGGCGAGATTGCATCTGGATGTGTCGGTCCAAGCATCGATCTTGCACAGGCCGGCTCTTCACTCGGAGCACTCAAGGCCATCATGCAACGCGCTAAACTGGCCATATGCATCGATACCGGCCCACGGCATGTCGCCATTGGCGTGGGTACGCCAACAATTTCACTCTTTGGACCAACTGACCACCGTTGGACCATCATTCCCAATGTGCACGAAGTTCGATTACTTGCGGATCCGTTTCTCCGTGAACATGAAATCGCTGGGCTCCGCTCCAGAGAATCCTCCTGCTGCATGGAATCTATTCGTATCACCGATGTGCTCGATGCAGTGTTTCAGACGAAGGCTCATATCCAAGATGGCACTTGATACGATCACCATGCCCACACAAAGTGGGAGGCCCGCCTCCATCTATCGACGATATGGAACTCTGGAAAGAGAGATGGAGCGTGTCAATCATGCACTCCATCCCAGCATGTATCGCATATGACAATAGAGATGACCCCCAACCAGGAAAATCCCTGGGGCCCTCTGGCAGCGTCCGCTGTTGCCAGCATGTCTCCACAAGAGCTGATGCGGTGGGGACAAGAGGTTGATCCGTTCGGCCACCGTGTTCACATGTTCATGGCAATGGCCTGGGCCATGAGCCTTCCAATTGAAATGGTGCCTGGGCTGAAGGACATCACGCTTGGATGCTTGGCGGGATGGGTGATTCTGCGAATGATGTTTGGAGGCGTCAGTCATATCTGGCACTGTCTGTACAAGAGTCCTCTCTTATGGATTCTCTTAGCCCTACCGTGCTGGTCACTTATCACATGCATCTGGTCAGACCAACCAATTTGGGGGCTTGAAGAAGTCGGCGCCATGCGTGGATTAGTCGCCGTTTTCGTTGTGTACCCAGTACTGCATCACATCACACCGCTGATCATCTCCTTCCTAGGAGGAGTGCTGATAGTGAATGCCGTACAGATTTTGCAGGTTGCTGACTTGATACCGACCAAGAAGCACTCATATCGGTTTGCAGCGGGCGGTTCTCCAAACCCACTTGGCTTGCTGCTCAGTGGTGGTGTCGTGATCGCAACCACCTTTGCACTCACGAGCAAACACAAGTCCGGTGCACTTATCTGGTCATTTGTGACAGCAATTACATTTTCAGGAATCGTACTTGTGCAGAATCGAGGAGGCATTCTGGCAGCTTCAATTGCTTGCATCGTTGTCACCATCGTCGGTCTGGCCATTAGACACACCACATGGGCACGAGTCCCTCTCGTCGTCTTGTCAGGAGCCAGCTCACTTGTGCTTCTAATTGGAATTGACGCAACGTTTTTTGAGTCTAGAGGCATCGCTGCCTGGACTCATCAATTCGAGCAGACAATGCATGAAGTGCAATCAGATGATGTGCCTGCATACAAAAGTTCTATTGGCATACGTAAAACTATGTGGGCTGCCTCGATGCAACTATGGGAATCCCACCCGATTGTGGGCCTAGGCGCAGGAGGCATGGGAATGCACCTAGAGGTATGGCCCGATCTCACACATTTCAATGAGATTGATAAACACGGCAAGCCGATACCACGTGACTTTCACCCACATTCAACATGGTGCTGGATTCTCGCATCAACAGGGCTGATTGGAGGTCTGCTGCTGTTCGCAATGCTTGTACTCACATCCATCGCATATGCGCAGCGTCTAGCAGCGCAGCCAATCATGTTGGCGAGCATTGGCCTCCTCACAGCATGGTGCATTGCAAACACCTTTGATTCACTCCTGCTCACAGGGCAGACTGCAGCTATGTTGGGGCTTATCCTGTGCGGGGCATTCAGCGAACCATCGACAAGGTCGGATTTGGGGATCCGACAGCAGCCTCCTTGCTAATCGGGCAAATGCGCATAGTGTCACTTAAGATCAATCTGATCTTTCATGGGCATATACTCTGGCACTTTGTCGGAGCAGATCACTATTTCACCATCGTCTCAACAGATTGGATTTGAGTCCCCTCCGCTCGCCGATCGTGTACTGATGACGCTGCATCGGGGCGAAGAAACTGACCCCTTTGGCCACAAAGTACAGTTGGCATTGGCATGGCTCTGGGCATTCTTTCTGCCATTTGAAATGATCCCATGGGCCAAAGATGGTGCCCTGGCCTTGCTTGTCACGTGGTCTGTTATTCGCTTTCTCTTTGGCGGCATCATGGGGACGTGGCGACCGCTACTGACAACACCACTAGCCTGGACCATGATTGGCCTACTCGCATGGGTCGCGCTCAGCGTCACATGGTCTTCGCATCCAGCCTGGGGATTGGAAGAGCTCAAGGGCATGCGCATGCTTGCGCTCCCACTGATCATCTTTCCGGTGATTCGACGACTCCGCGTCTTGATCAACGGGTTCTTGCTTGGCGTGGCCATCATCAACCTGCTCCAAATTGGACAACTCATCGAGTTGCCCGGATTCTGGACCAAGATGACCGGACGGCAAGCCGCATGGTGCAGCCCGATGCCGCTTGGTTTTGTCTGCGCGGCAGCGATCATCGGCCACATCGCCATCCTGACTGCGAGATGGAAACATCGGCATGCGTTTCTCCACATCATTGGAATTCCACTTGCAGCAGTTGGATTGATCCTCTGCCAGAATCGCGGCGGACTCGTGGCTGTAGTAATCACAGTTCCCATCATGTTGCTCGTCGCAGCGGCTGTTCGACCTCATGCGCGGCAAGTCTGCCTGTTCATCATGGCAGCCATGACCTTTGGCATTGCCACTGCGTGGACCATCGATGACGCCCTGCTGGACAATGCCATTACCAATGCAGCCCAGAACCGGTGGAATCAAGCAAAGCAAGAATTGACTGGCGAAGGAACCTACTCCACCCACAATCCTGTTCGAGGTCGAAGCATTGGCACCCGCCTCGTTTCTTGGCGTGCGATGCAGGACATCATCACAGAGCATCCCTGGCGAGGCGTTGGCGCTGGAGGCATTGCATCACAACTGGGCAACTACCCTGGGCTGCTCATTCCACCCGGCGAAACTCGCCCACCAAAGAACTGGCCAATTGAGCCATTCCAGCCACACTCCTCGTGGCTGTGGACAATGGCCGCAACCGGCCTGACTGGGTTCACACTCCTCATGAGCACCGTGCTTCTGGGCCTGATCGGACAGGTCCGCAGAGTTGCAGAAGATCCAGCCTTTCTCGCGACATTCGGGATTCTTTTTGCGTGGTGCATTGCAAGTGTGTTCGACACGCTGCTGATCAGTGGTGTGACTGAGGCAGCACTGGCACTGGCGCTATGCGGCGGTCTCATTCGGCAAGTTGGCGGATCAACCAGATGACTTGGCTGCCTTTTATCGTTGCCGCGTACGTCTTGGGATCCATTCCCTTTGGTGTACTGCTTGCCCGCACACGCGGCATTGACATCCGACAACACGGATCGGGCAATATTGGGGCCACCAACGTTTGGCGCGTCCTCGGCCGCCCACTAGGACTTACCTGCTTTGCACTGGACATGGCCAAGGGGGCTGTCCCAGTCCTCGTCGCCGGGGCGTGGCATCAGGACTTGGGCTACCCCGCCAGCGACATCCATCCCGTGGACATGTGGCTGTGGCTGGCCGTCGCTGGCGCAGCGCTTCTTGGCCACATGGCCTCGGTGTTTCTCAGATTTCAGGGAGGGAAGGGGGTTGCCACCGCATTTGGCGCCCTGCTGTCAATTTGGCCAACACTGGGCATCCCTGCCCTTATTGCACTGACGGTGTGGATCATGTGCATGATTGCAACGCGCGTAGTTTCTATGGCGAGCATGCTGGCCGCCATCTCACTTCCTCTGGCGGTCCTCGCACTCATGATGTGGAATCAAGACAGCGATGGGCAGGTGGTCATGGCCTCAAGCCAGACTCCACCACTGCTTGTGTCAGTGCTGGTGGCATTGTTGGTGTTAGTCCGGCATCGGGCCAATATCAAGCGACTCCTGCAAGGTGGCGAACACCGATTCAAGTGAGGCTGGTGACCGGAGGCGAGCCAGAGAGCAGCACTGCGATAACAACGGCTACAGGGAAACTGATGTCCACCAAATGGCGCACCCGCATCGGCTTTGCTAGGTGCATGAGCAGCACCGCTGCAGTTGGCACAACGGCGAGCGGCCAAACTCGTCCTTGAGTCCAGCCAAGGTCCCCGCTAAACCAAATCAGTCCGCCAGCCATGATCGCAAAAACATCTGCTAGGAACCAAGTCGCCTTTGGGCCAAATCGATTGGGAATTGTCTTGGTTCCACAACGGGCATCGGCATGTTGATCATCTATGTCACACAACATGGCTGCAGCCATCACGTGCAAGAGCAACGCCCCACCTGCAACTCCCAAGGCTGATTTTGAAACCGTACTGGCATCAAGCGTGCCCAAGACCAGTGCCATGGCTGCCAAACTCACTGCGACTGCGAGGTTCTTGATGAGAAGCACATCCTTAAGACGACGTTGGCTGGGCGTGTGGCCATACAACAACATGCCAACCAGACTCGCGGGCACAACCAAAGCCGCCAACAAGCCGGCACTAGCAATCAAGGCTAGCGCTGCTACGAGCAGACCCAATGCCATCGGACGCACTGCAGGAATCGTCCGACGCAAAAAATGCACACGGCGTGGTTGCGATGCAACATCTGCTCGATCTGGCAATCCACTGCCAATGCCGACACGGTCCAGTAGGTAGGTCCCTGTGGTCGCGAGAAAGGCCACCAGCATCCCACGCATGGGCAAGGGCTCACCACAAATCGCTGCGACAAAGAGAACACACCCCACTGCATAGCAGCCAGCCCATACTGCCAGATGCCCTAGGGCCTCCAGAAAGCGCACAGGTACTACATGCGGTCCCGTCATGACGCGAGGATAGAGCCCACGGGTATCATGGGACACTTGATGCTCGACTTCGACACATGGCAATCGCCGCTGTCGGCCCGCTACGCCTCCACTGAGATGCGCTCGATCTGGTCGGACCAGAAGCGTTTCAGCATTTGGCGTCGCCTGTGGCTGGCACTGGCCGAGTCCGAGCAGGCCCTTGGATTGGACATCACCGATGCTCAACTTGATGCGATGCGCTCGCACTTGGATGACATCGACTTCGAGGCCGCCAAGTCCTATGAACGCACATTACGCCACGACGTGATGGCCCATGTCCATGCGTGGGGCGACATCATCCCAGAGGCGCGTGGCATTATTCACCTCGGCGCAACCAGTCAGTTCGTGAACTGCAACACCGAACTCATTCTCATCAGAGACTCAATGCAACTGATCGCGGCCAAATCCGCTGCAGTTATTTTGGCACTCTGCAAGTTCGCGCAGGAGTGGAAGACACTGCCAACCCTAGGCGCGACGCACTACCAACCTGCCCAACCAGTCACGGTCGGACGCAGAGCGGTCACCTGGGCGCAGGATCTCTGGCTGGGCCTGGAAGATCTCGAACACCGCATCGACACCCTTCGCTTCCGTGGCGTGCGTGGCGCTACTGGTTCACAGGCCTCTTTCATGGCACTCTTCAACAACGATGCCGCAGCCGTCGAGTCGCTTGATCGAATGGTGACAGAAAAAATGGGATGGGCCACGACGCAACGCTTCCCCGTCACCGGACAAACCTATCCACGCGTCGTTGACGCCCAGATCGTCGGCACACTCGGAGTGATCGCTGCGGCCATGCATAAATGCTGCACAGACATTCGCTTGCTTGCTGGACACCGGGAACTTGAGGAGCCCTTCGAAAAGAATCAAATCGGCTCCTCTGCGATGGCCTACAAACGTAATCCGATGCGTTGTGAGCGCATCTGTGGCATGACGCGGCACGTCATGACGCTGGCTGCCGCCCCATTGCAAACTGCATCAGTGCAGTGGCTGGAACGCACACTTGATGACTCCTCCAATCGCCGCCTGGTGCTTCCTGAAGCATTTTTAGCACTGGACGGCGCCTTGGATGTGCTTCGCAATGTCGCTGAGGGCCTCATCGTTCGACCCGCCGTCATCGAAGCACGGCTACGCGCCGAACTTCCATTCATGGCGACTGAAGATCTCATGATGGCTGCGGCCGCTCGAGGTGCCGACCGACAGGAAGCCCATGAGGCCGTCCGCACCCATTCGATGGCAGCTGCCGAAGTGGTTAAGTCTGGGGGGCAGAATGACCTGCTTGCTCGACTTGCTGATGACCCCCTCTTTGCCGGCATCGACCTCGAGTCAGCACTTGATCCAGAGCGGTTCATTGGCCGCTGCCCCCAACAGGTCGACACCTTCGTTGAGGCAGTTGGGAAGGCGGTTGCAGACCGCTGGAACGACCAAATTGGCAGCCCCGCAGCCCTCCAGATCTAAAAATACCCGTCCAAATACCGAAAATAGAGCGAAAAAAGAGCCTTTAAGGGGCGAAAACCGGCGGGCATGAGCGTTCTTGGCCGATAAGGTCGGGGTATTGGGGGTACCCCCGCGGGACGTACCGCGGGGGCAGCATAGCCCCAAGGACAAGGTGGAGGTCGCCATGTCAATGCAGTCCTATGAACAACTCAAGAATCTCATTGAATCAGCCGCAGATGATGTCGCCAAGTGCGCCGGAGGCAACAAGGCCGCCGGGACCCGAGTCCGCAAAGCGATGCAGGACATCAAGAATGCTGCCCAGGATGTCCGCAAAGAAGTGCTGACCATGCGGGACGATTAGCAGCGGCACCAAGGGGGGACATGTATGTGTTGTCTGACGACCACCGCTTGCGCGGTGGTCGTCTGCCCATCAAGCCCATGGCCTTGCCGAGCGTGGCTGGCCCCGACTATGCTCAGACTCCCTTATGACAGATCCGCTCATCGACATTTCAAACATCGACCTGAGCTCGCATTGTCTCAAGCCCGATGAACTTGACCGCATGTTGCCCCAGACCGGTGACATGCGACAGATTGACCGTGTGCCTTGGGTGGATGATGTGTATTCCAATGCCGTTGGCGTAAAGGATGTCACTGCGGACGAGTTCTGGGTTCCTGGCCACATTCCCGGGCGGCCACTGCTGCCAGGCGTAATCATGATTGAAGCCGCTGCCCAGATCAGCAGCGTCCTGTACCAACTGAAGATGCAAGATGGCAATGCTGGCTTTCTCGGCTTCACCCGAGTGAATAACTGCGTGTTTCGCGGCAGTGTTGTGCCAGGCCAGCAACTCGTTCTGCTTGCTCGGGAACAGAAGTTCCAAAGACGTCGGTTCTCATGCTGGGCACAGGGCCTTGTAGACGGCAATGTCGTCTTTGAAGTCGAGTGCACGGGGATGCGGATTTAGCCTACGGCTGAACAATCAACGGATCGCCGCACCCCATCCAAACGACAATGATGAACTGCGATATTGGACGGCAACCCCCGAGGCATTCAGATAGCCCACTCCATTGCCAGAACAGTTCACTGGCAGGCATCCCGCATTCCAATAGATGCATGGCCACCAGCCCCACCACCAGTAGGGTGCCCCGCCATACCAGCCTCCGTCGTTTCTCCAATTCCAACCATCACCAGCAAGGATGGCGGAAGCGTTGTAGGAATCAGCCTCTTGAGGCGATGGCTTGGGCTGACCAGAACGATCACAAGCGGCCGTCTGATGGGCAAAATGGGCCAGCGCAAGGCTCTTCGCCGCAGGACCCGTTGGGGGTGGCGGCATAGCAATAACGATGTCGGCCCTCGCCATCGATGCGAGCAGTAGAACTGGGATGATTGTGAACCATCGGGCCATCGGCTTTATCCTACGGCATCACGCGTCTTCTGCAAGAGAAACCAGATGCTCGATGCACCGCTGACATTTGATCCCATCCTCGTCCCAAAGGTTTGGGGCGGTCGTCGGCTGACCGATTTTGGCAAGACGCTTCCAGACGGGCAGGCCATCGGCGAATCTTGGGAACTTGCTGACATGCCCGGAGACGGCCCTTGTAGTGTCGTGTCTGACGGACCGCTGGCTGGGCAGTCGCTGAGACAATTATTGGTTGATTACCAAGAGGACATTCTTGGCCGAGTGCCGATGGACAGCCAAGGCCGCTTTCCACTGCTGATCAAATTCCTCGATGCCTGCGACAATCTTTCCGTCCAAGTGCATCCAGACCAAGCATGGGCGAATGCCCATCCCGATGCGCACCTCAAAAGTGAAGCTTGGGTCGTGCTTGATACAGAACCAGAAAGCCGAATTTGGGTTGGGGTGGCTCCAGAAACGAGCGCCGAATCTATGAAGTCAGCTTTGAACGATGATCGCTTGACCGATTGCTTGGATTGGCGAGCAGCAATCATCGGCAGTTGCCACACACTCCCAAGCGGAACTTGCCACGCACTGGGTCGGGGTGTGCTGGTTGCCGAAGTGCAGACTACGAGTGATACCACCTTTCGACTTTGGGACTGGGGACGCGATGGCCGCACCATGCACGTTGACCAAGCCCTTGCCTGCATTGACTTCACCTCATCACCTCCAGCAGAAGTCGCCGCGCCTCAGGACCAAGAGGGCTTAAGAGAATCTGAGCTTGCTGACACACCTTGGTTTCAGATGTGGCGCATTGACAGCAGTGATGCGACAACATGGCGGAAGGATCTACAACAGGCGCCGATGGTTGCCATGTGTCTTCAGGGAGCTGCGCATGTCACAGGCCCAGGCGGCGCCGTTCATCTGCCACGCGGCCGCACAGCGCTGATTCCGGCCTGCTTAGCCCAAGCCACGCTTGAACTTGGCGAGATGACCTCTGTGCTGCTGGCTCAGCCGCGCACCGATGCGGCTGAAAACTGAGCACAAGCCATCAAGCCCTAAGTTGCTGACCAACAGACATCCAAGATGCCAGCAACGCCAAGCACACAAGACACAATGCCATTGAGCATCACAAATGTCAGTGCCATCCGAGTGGTGCCCCATTGACGCACGGTGGCATGCTCCACCACCAGCAGCGCTGCAACTAATGTGATCCCAGCAAAAAAGACCATTCCAAATCGAGGGTCCAGCCACCAGATGAGTACGAGCAGGCCAACGGACACTGCGTGCAGGCTCCGACTGATCCAGAGTGCCCGGATGGCACCAAGTCGGGATGGGATGGAGTGCAAGCCCTCATCACGATCAACGTCCACATCTTGGAGCGCGTAGATCACATCAAAACCCGCGACCCAGCACAACACCATGCCGGAAAGCAACCAGAGTTCTGGCCCAACAAGGACCGCAGGATTCACAGCCACTGCTGCAGCTGGGACACTCAACGCCAGGGAAGCGCCCAACCAGATATGACACCAAGCGGTGAAGCGTTTGAAAAGTCCATAGACACAGATCCAAGCCAACACTGGCACGGACAACATGATGGGCCATGGGTTGGCATTGAAGATCCAAAAACACCCCGCCACTGCAATAAATAGCGCACTCATCACCAGCCAACCCACGATGTACTGCTTGGGAGAGACCACCCCAGCAGCAAGTGGTCGCTTCGCCGTTCGTGGATTGCGGGCATCGATCGATTGATCCAGAATCCGGTTGCTGAGCATCGCTGCGGTGCGGGCGGTCACCATCGCTGCGAGGATCAGCAAGAGTCCAACCACTAAGGTCTGGTCGGATACTGCTTCGATGCCACTTGACGGTGCTGGCCGAGCTGCCATGACGGCCGCAAGCAGAGCAAATGGCAGCGCAAAGATGCTGTGCGCGATCTTGATGTCAGCCAGCATCGCTTGGGTCGCCTTGCGTGGTGTTGCCATAGTCGAGTCCACGCCACGATTCTAGTTCAGACCTGTGGATGCCTGAACGGGATGCCAGCGGCATCATGTACGATGGCATCTCTCCTCGAGCAAATCATGTGATGCCCAACTGCACATGACATGCAGGATTGCCCGAATGGGCTTTGCTGTTGTACGGCTGCGCGATTTGACCGCCCCACCGCTATCCTGCTCGACATGGCCAAACAGGCAAAGACGGCAATCTCACCAACCCGCGATGAGAATTACCCAGAGTGGTACCAGCAGGTCGTCCGCAAGGCGGACCTAGCGGAAACCTCGCCTGTTCGTGGCTGCATGGTGATTAAACCTTGGGGCTGCGCCCTGTGGGAGAACTTCCAGCGAGTGCTTGATGGCATGTTCAAGGCCACTGGGCACAAGAACGCTTACTTTCCACTGTTCATCCCAAAACGATTTCTAGAAAAGGAAGCCGAACACGTCGATGGCTTTGCCAAGGAGTGTGCTGTCGTCACGCACCACCGCCTCGAGGCAGGGCCCGACGGCACACTCGTCCCTGCTGGTGAACTGGAAGAACCGCTGATTGTGCGGCCGACCAGTGAGACCATTATTGGTGACGCATTTAGTCGCTGGATTGAGTCCTATCGCGACCTTCCCCTGCTCATCAACCAGTGGGCCAATGTGGTGCGATGGGAGATGCGGACACGACTGTTTCTACGCACCAGTGAGTTCCTCTGGCAGGAAGGTCACACAGCGCACGCCACTTCAGAAGAAGCGATGCATGAGACTGAGCGCATGCTCGATGTCTATGCTGACTTTGCAGAAAACTGGATGGCCATGCCCGTACTGACCGGCGAGAAGACCGCGGGTGAACGTTTTCCAGGTGCCGTTCGCACGCTGTGCATCGAATCGATGATGCAGGATCGCAAAGCCCTGCAGGCTGGCACGACACACTTTCTCGGTCAGAACTTCGCTAAAGCACAGGACATTACCTACCAGAGTGAGCAAGGCAGACTTGAGCACTGCTGGACCACCTCTTGGGGCGTCTCAACACGGCTCGTGGGCGCGATGGTGATGACCCATGGAGACGACGACGGCTTGTGCTTACCGCCACGGCTCGCCCCAGCCCACGTCGTCATCCTCCCGATGACCGGCCGTGCCGACGATCCAGAAGCGGTGCGTAACTACTGCCACAAACTGGCAGATGATCTGCGTGGGATCCCCTATTACGGGCGGCGGATCGAAGTTGAAATCGATGATCGCGACATCCGAGGTGGCGAGAAAAACTGGCAATGGGTCCGGCGGGGCGTGCCCATCCGATTGGAAGTTGGCCAGCGAGATATGGCTGCCGATAGCGTGTTCATGGCGCGCCGCGACAAGAGCCCAAAGGAGAAAGAGTCGGTGGAGCGCACCGCCTTCATCTCTCGAGTACACGATCTGCTGGAGGAGATTCAGCAGGGCTTGTTTGATCGAGCAGTGGCATTTCGTGATGCCCACAGTGTTGAGATTGACTCTGAAGATGCGTTCCGCGAATTCTTTGCTGCTCCTCAGGGCGAACCAACACCCGTTCACGGTGGGTTCGCATGGTCACACTTCTGCGGCGATGAAGACGTCGAGCAGCGGATCAATGATGAGTTGGGTGTGACTGTACGGTGCATCCCGCTTGCAGATGGCGAGGCGGGCACCTGCATCTTTACGGGCAAACCGAGCGACAAACGCGTCGTCTGGGCCAAAGCCTATTGATCAACACGCTGAGCGTGACTTCAAATCACTTTGTTCGACCAATCGCAGCCGGACTTCCCCCACTTGGCTTTTGCGGCGTACGTGAAGTGGGTACGCCAGCAGGCCTGGGTTCAGATGGTGGAGCATCACGGAAGCCAGCACATGGACCCCAATTCGAGATGATGGCGAGGATGTCATCGGTACCCACGATGCCATCGAGGTTGGCATCACCACATGCTGCCGTTGTGTCCCAGAACCCAATCACGGCCAAGATGTCATCCGTGCCGACGATTCCGTCTGGAGTGCATATCGTCGCGCCTGACAGGTCCGCCACACATTCACACTCATCGGGAATGCCATTGCCATTCAGATCCATGTCAGGATCTGCCACATCGCACTCATCAGGAACGCCATTGCCGTTGCAGTCCACATGCAGACCATCCTCAATGCCACAGATATCCAAGAGACCATCTTCGTTGCAATCAAGAGTTGGATCCTCTGCAATCTCGCAGACATCCATGATGCCGTTGAGATCACAGTCTGCCTCGCGATAGATGCGGGTCAAGCCTTCCTGACCAGCTGCGGGAGAACCTACTGCCATGGTGGACCCACTGATTGCTGCCACCCGAGCAAAGGCGTCCACCACAATGTCGGTGAGATCAGACCAGAATCCATCAAAGCGCATGATCTGCATGACATTGGTGCCATCTTGGTCGTACCTCGAGACCGCCAACAGATCATCAGACAATGCAAGCGCCGCTCCAAACTCGCCGCCAGAAGCAGTAATGGAATCAACCCCAAGCCAATTGGCGTCATAGATGCCAACAGACTGCGGGCTACCAACCGCCGCCCACGAAGGAGACAAACCAATACCGACTTCAGATCCAGACGTCGCATTGGATTGCAGGGTTGCTTCATGCTGCAAAGACCCTTTGGAATTCAATCTGAATCCAAAAGCTCGCGGAGCAAAGAATGGATCTCCACTGGCACTGGCGAGCACACGATCCCCCTCCAGCGCCACTGCGTAACCGAAGTCCTGACGCCACGGGAATTGTGGCGCTTGCACTGTGTCGCTGCCAATCCAATCAGCGTTTTCATATTCATAGGCGAAGATGCGACCTGGTTCTGAGGACTGCGATTCATACCCACCGGAGCCGACAATCGCGCGTCCATCATCAATAGCCACCGAGACACCGAAACGACTATCAGA
>JAKVBT010000059.1 GCA_022446905.1 Phycisphaerales bacterium | reverse complement strand
CTAAATGACTTGCCTAAATGACTTGCCTAAATGACTTGCCTAAATGACTTGCCTAAATGACTTGCCTAAATGACTTGTAGACTTCCCTAGACTTGCCTACCCCAGCTCGCAATAGCCTGTCGATCAGGATTTCCCGTCGCCGCCGACTTGCCTAGACTTGCCCAGCCCAGCTTCCAATAGCCTGTAGATCAGGATTTCCCGTCGCCGCCGACTTGCCTAGACTTGCCTAGACTTGCCTAGCCCAGCTCCCAATAGCCTGCTTATAGCCTCCCATTCCAGAATCGACCTGACATCAAAAGCTTTTGAGCCCAAATACCGAAATTTAGTCGCCATCATGATGACCCTCATGGTGATCATCATGATGATCATCATGGCGATCATCATGATGATTATCATGATGATCATCATGATGATCACCCAGGCGATCATCATGATGATCATCATGATGATGACCATCACGATGATCATCACGACGATCATCATGTGACTATCATGATGATCATCATGATGGGCATTATGATGAATTGTGTCGCTCAGTATATCTTGTGTCACTATGTATATAGTCCGTTGCTATGCATATCTTTGTGTTTCGGGAGGGCGCTCCGCTTCGCGGGGCACTAATTCAATCCCACAGTTTCCGTAGGGACAGTGTGGGCTCCGTGGGAAACTTCAGCTTTTCCTAGGGAGACGTCAGACTTTGGGAGGAAAACATATCGAGTCGTCATGTACAGACGGTCGGACGGACGGTCGGTCGGAAATTTTAGGGCCCGTGGAGTGGAGCCCTCTTTCCACACAGTTAAGGCCGAATTTGGTTTAAAATGTGATGCATTAGTGCTCAGCGTCTAAAACTTTAGGTGTTAGGGTTTTGGCTTTAGGGTTTAGGCTTTATGGTTTGGCTTTAGGGTTTTGGCTTTAGGGTTTAGGCTTATGCAGCGTGCGCTCGCAATAGCAGCTTACTGTGCGTAATGTCGTTGCTGGCTCAAGCTGTCCAGTGATTGTATTTGGATTTCTTGATTGAGCCTTATTTCGTGATTGCTTCACAGGTAGTCAGACGTGATTGCTTTCTCAGTGTCTACGGTATACGCAGCCATTTCGATTACGCAATGTCGTCCGCTGCTACAGAGCACGGCACTGGGCCGCTGCTACAGAGCACGGCCGAGGCAAACATAATCTTCGTCAACATTGACTGGAAGACGTCGAGGCACAACAGTGAGAAGAATACAAAAAAAAACTTGACTCTGCTAGCCGACACTACATCGCGCATAGTCACCAACATGAAGCCAGCCGTCATATGCTGCTGTGAAGTGGGAACGGCGATGGAACCCATGACCTGGGACCAGATGTATGCGATGGCGCACGCAATGCAGAAAGCATGGGAGAAGGCTGCACGGTCAGAGCGCCCCGCGATATCATGTCTCTTCGTGGATGACGCGCCTTACCTTACGATATGGGATAACAACCGCTGCACATGCAAGCACCAGCGGATTTTGAAAGAGGTGTACAATGTGCCAGGACATCGGCGTATGGCACAAGCCTTCCTATGCATCATGCCTGGAGAGAGCGATGAGGAAGGCATCGACGTCGTTAACGTACATGCGCCGTCCGGTAAGCCAAGATTGAGCGACGCACAACGACTCGAGCTCATAGGGAACCTGCTACAGAGCAGTTCCATGACCAGAGCTAAGAGACCGATCGGCGAGGGCAAGTTCCTCATCGGAGGCGATATGAATACACGTAAACGCGATCTCGCTCTTCTTCTCGAGAAGCTACGGCTCCAAAACATCCTCAAGGGGGAGGTCGACGTGATGGCGCCGCTCAATGGGAAACACGGGGACCTATGCGTGGTGGGAGGGTTCACGACCACCATGGTGCAAGAAAGCGCCGACAACCACGACCCCCAACACGTACCATATGGCATCGTCTGGCGAAAACAACCACAGCATGCTACCGTTCAGCTGACACCGACGCCACCGCCACAGACGCAGATTCCAACAGCATCCGATACAACGACGGAGTCCAGGGCGACAGGAGCCACAGCAGCAGCAGTACCGACAGGAAGGACACCGAAGCAACCGCAGCCCGACCCACAGGAGGTTGCTCTACGTCCTGAGAGGCAGCTGTCGCAGCTACCACTGGATAAAGTCTCCGCATCAGTATTGCCTGCTGCAGAGCAGCCAAACGAGCTGATTGAGCTGATTGAGATTGCGGTACGTCCTCAAGCCGACGCCGAGATAACACATCACACTACAGAGCCGCCGACTCAAAAAGGACCAGATCCTATCGGCGCAACTAAAC
>JAKVBT010000058.1 GCA_022446905.1 Phycisphaerales bacterium | reverse complement strand
CTTACTGGATTGAGGACGATGCATTTTTCCCAACACCATGTAGCCCATTCACCATGCTCTTCTTCAAACTCACGAAAGGTATAGTCATGGCCATCTCTAGCAAGTCTCACCTCGATCTCGGACCAGTTGCATCTCTTCAAGCTGTGATCTGGATTCCCGAGGAGAATCCTATGCGAGAGGCGAGCACATTTCATTTGGCAAAGCTCAAAGAGCCGCGGGTACCGTAGGCGGAATTCTTCGCTGTCGTCCTTTTCCTCTTCATCGATGACTTCCTCAACGAGGGCACCATGTAACGACTTGTTCTGCGCGCTGTGACAATTCAATTTCCACGTTATCACAATTAAAACAGCACTTGCATATCGTTTCCACTGGCGCCATGGCTCATCATGGCAACCGTGAGGTGTAGTGCAAAAGCAGCGCAACGACAGCTTTGGCCTGTCCTCATCATCGCGCGTGTACACACAAAACCCCCGCCCGTCACACATGCACATCCAAGCCCTTTTGGCGAACATCGTTGAATTCGCCCTCCAACGCTCGCTCTTGGGACCTACGCACGGGCAGCATTGGCGGAGGCTGGAAGGTTGGATTGCCAGAAAACTTGCGATGTGGACCCCGACAGCGGGCGGACATACTTGTACCGCGCTGTCTTTGTTTTCTCCATGCCCTTCACTCTCTTCACCCTGCGATCCAATTCCTGGTCGCGTGGCCATGCGTGAACTGGTCTTCTCCGTGGTCCCAACAAAGTCGACGCTGGCTTCAATTCAATACAACCATGAGCTCAGAATGAAACGTGGCACAAGACTGTTGTGGGCTTGAGCAAGTAAACAGGCGGTGTGAATAATAGCAGGACAAGTGGTTACTCAAACAGCGCTCACCACAGGAAAGCAACTGAATGAAAGCATCGCACTCCAACTGTACATATGTACCTTGGAACAACGCCCTGGAGGAACCGTCCAAACCGTAGAAAAGGCATGCTGCAAATGAACAACCGACTGACTGACGGACCGACTGACTGAACGGAGGGTTTGTCAACACCGAGTGTTGCGCCCCATGGGCAGCAAATCACTGAACAGGAAGTAGGATAATATTGCTCGTGAACAACTGACTAACTGACTCACTGACTGAAATGAGGATCTGCCAACACCGACTATTGAGCCACCCGGTGCAACAATTCATTGGCCAGAACGCAAACACGTCATGCAGGTCAGAGAGGGCTCGAATCTACCAATCTGTGCTCATCACAAAAGCCACCTCAAAAGGTGTTGAGACAAGCCCTTCACCAACGCTAAGCGGGGAAGCCAGGAACGAAAGCGAGCAAACGCGCTACTCTCGCTACACGTTTCGCTGCTCTGGTAATTAAAGCGGGTTTCTTCATGAGCGGCTCTGTCGCTGACCGCTTCATCACCGCTCCTGTCGCGGCCTGGGCTTCGCAACCTTGTCCTTCACTCTGGCAATCACGGCCCTTTGCTCCACAGTTGTGCAGCTACTTGGGCACCCTGGACCACGGGGCCTGCTTGGTCACCATGGCTGGCGCCTCGTCCCGACACCTGCGCTTGCGGGCGAAACTCGGTGACGCTAAACTGCTGCGCCGCGAGACTTTAGCAGATGCCCATTGCTCCTCGCGCTCCTGTTTGTCGGCGGCTGCTCGCTCCTCGAGGCTCGCTAGCGGCTTGTACTTGACCTTGGCCTTGGCCGATACGCGTTCTTTGAGCTCGGGCACAGTGGGCGATCGGCCGAGAGAGAGAGAGAGAGAGAGAGAGAGAGAGAGAGAGAGAGCGCGAGACTATCACGCAGACCAAGCACACAACGTCGCACCGATAATCGTCTTTTCGCGCCAAGGTCGACACCAGCGCTGTCTGAGCAACATAACACTTTTTTGTTTTTACGGGGTAGACTCGATCGCTATTTGAGCAATATCTGACCTGAACCGCATGGGACTGCTGAAGACTCCCGTGAAGGAGATGGTGATGCTACTAGGAACGACAGGCACCAAGGCCAAGGGTCGCTTCGCCAGGTGGTTGTGTCAAGGCTGTGAGATCGATGGGGTGCACAGTTGGAGTGCCACAGCTCTTTTGGTATATTCTCCACTCCACGCCGCCCTAAACGGCGCTATCTATCAAAATTTCGGGCCATGTCGGATCCATCTTGGAGCCAATTCGGCGCCTCCCCAGGCCACTGTTGGTGCTGATGATGATGATGATGATGATGATGCTGATGATGATGATGATGATGATAATGATGATGATGATGATGATGATGATGATGGTGATGGTGATGGTGATGGTGATGGTGATGGTGATGGTGATGATGAT
>JAKVBT010000057.1 GCA_022446905.1 Phycisphaerales bacterium | reverse complement strand
TGATCTACTTGCACTGCTTGCAGCGTTTGGCTCTAACTCAACCGGAGATTGTGATCAGGACGGAGACACTGATGTAGAGGATCTCCTTATCTTGATCGCGGCATGGGGCGAGTGCCAATAGCCTCCACTTCATCAATCTGCAAATCAGGATGGGGTTGTTCACGTGAACGACTTACTAGAGTGCATTGCGAACTTTGGCACTGCCTGCCCTTGATTCGTACTGCTTAGAAGATCACAGACAGCCACTAGCCATTCTGCCAGTGGCTGTCTTTGATTCATCCTGACCCAGCACGTACACCAAACGTAGGTTCATCAGATTCTTTTTGGCAAAATCGGCAGACTGGTCCTACATTAGTAGGCGCTGGGGTCGGCTATAGCTGGAGATTTGCGATGAATTCCTGGGCCTCATCCTATATAACCGCCCTCGCGGTAGCTGCCACTGCATCAAGTGCAACTGCCCAGCAGTTGATAAACAAGAACATCAACGTTGATGGCGTAAATCGCTCATATCTGGTCTATATCCCCGTCGAATTCAACGCTGCAGAAAACATGCCGGCCATGTTCTTCTTCCATGGCGGCGGTGGCACCGCATACCAAGGGATCAATGAGTGCGACTTCCGATCACTTGCAGACTCTGAACGCTTTATGGCTGTATATCCCCAAGCTATTAATAGCACTTCTGGCCCCAATAGCTGGGACTGCCTTGGTGATTATCATGGCGGAATAGACGAAATGGGCTTTATGTCCGCGATGATTAATGCGATGTCCGCTGACTACAACATTGATACGCAACGTGTCTATGCCGGCGGTTACTCCCTAGGCGGAAGCATTGTTTACGACATGGCGGGCTACCTGCCAGATCAAGTAGCCGCCATTGCGCCAGTCGCGGCAAATATGTGGGAGTGGACTTTGAGTGACGTGAACTGGTCAACTCCTATTGCATGTGTACACCTTCTTGGCACGAACGACTTTTACGCGCCATACAACGGAAACGCTTACAGCATTGCGACCAGTGCACAAAACAACCACTTCGTCACACTCAATGGTGCCCAGACAACCCCTATCAGTGAATACCTTGGTGGAAACATCACCAGGTACACCTGGCTTCCAGGCGAAGAATGTCACGGACATCAGCACTATGTCCGTCAGGGAGGTGGCCATGACGCCCCCTCTGACTATCCCCAGGGCCCCGAGTGGATTTGGGACTATGTCTCTCAATACTCCCTAGAGGGCGTCATTGAATGTCTTGGCGACTGCCCTGGCGATCTAAATAAAGACGGAATCCGTGATGTCAATGACATCCTTGCTTTGATCAGCTCCTTTGGCAATGGCGATGGTGGAGATGTAGACGGCGATGGTGATACTGATGTCTCAGACATCCTCGAGCTACTTGGTTTGTTTGGGCAAGACTGCTAGGAATCTAGATCCCCACATGGGCACACTTGTGCTTTAGCACCCCATAGCACCTCCGTATTCACGGGGTGCCGTTGCTCTATTGTTGACCTCCCCTACGCCCACCTCTCTAATGTGTCATGTGCGGCCTCAGGTCGCCTTAACTTGAAGAGGACGCTCCATGCTTAGAAACATCTGCGCAGTCATCGTGGGCCTTGCTGGAGGCATGGCTGTCAACATGCTCATCGTCATGCTGAGCACGGTGCTCTATCCGATGCCCGAGGGTGTCAGCTTCAATGATAGGGAGGGCCTGGCAGCCTACATCGAGACGCTTCCTTTTACCGCGTTCCTGATCGTCATGCTTGCCCACCTCGGGCAAGCATTAGTCGGTGGTTGGATCGCCGCAATCATCAGCCGAAACGCTCCTATGCTTGTTGCCATGATCGTCGGATCACTGAGCATGATCGCAGGCATCTACAACCTGGCGACCATGCCCATACCTGCATGGATGTGGGTTGAAGTGCCCCTGTATCTCATCGCCGCCTATGCTGCTGCAAAGATGGCATTGAGTCGTAACGCTGGCATGATTTAAGACAGCGCACCCCACAGCACCTCCGTATGTACGGGGGTGTTGTTCTTTAGGGAAGACGTCGGTGAAGTGCCCCCCTACAGCTACCCCAGGGACACCCATAGAAACAGTTGTTGACCTCCCCCATCAGGCGATCTCTAATGGGACTTGTGCGGCCTCAGGTCGCCTGTAGGAGAGAGGAACCCAATGCGCTATATCTGCACTGCCGTCGTGGCTATGTTGGCCTTGGCTGGAACATCATTCGCTGCAACCATCAATGTGCCCGGTGACTACGCCACCATTCAGGGTGCAGTCAACGCTGCAACAACTGGCGATCTGATCCTAGTTAGCCCCGGGACCTATA
>JAKVBT010000056.1 GCA_022446905.1 Phycisphaerales bacterium | reverse complement strand
ATCGTCGGTGATGCTGCTGCTTTGGGCAACTTGCAAGAGGGTGATACGTTTACGTTATTGCAAAGCGACGTTGCTCCCGTTAACGGACAGGATCGATTCGACCTTGTCGTTCTGCCTGGTTTGCCTAATGGTCTTGCCGGCGAGTTGGAATACAGCAGCACCCTGGCTGGTGCATGGAATTTGAATCTGAACATTGTCTCGTTGTCGGGGCTGCTTAATTTTGATGGCCCAAACAGTGTTTCAGTCACTGGCGAGCCGACTGCTGTCGAAGTTGTGGATTTGACAGGTGATGGTGCGGAAGAGATTTGTGTGACCTTCTATGGATCGCCGGGGCAGTTGGTCATCTTTGAGAATGACGGCAGCGGTGGGATTTCGCAGCAGGTTGTCTTCTCAACTGGGGATGGACCCCTGGATGTTTCCAGTGAAGATTTCGATAGCGATGGTCTAATGGACTTAGCAGTTGCTAACAATCTTTCTGGTGACGTGACTCTGTATTACAACGACGGCGATCTGCTCGATGGCATGACAGAAGTCACTTTGGCAACTGGTGGACCGCCTACATGTCTTGCCGGGGTTCAGGCGGACACGGACGGGGTTGGTGATTTGGTCGTTGGTGTAGCTGATACAGATGGCGACGGCAATGGAGCTTGGGAACTCTACTTTGGCGTAGACGCCTCGAGCCTCGTGACAGGCGGGATGCCATTTGGCGGAAGTAATCCTAGTATTGGAGATCCAATCTTTGGGGATCCAAGTGAGGACGAGGGGCAGAAAGACGGGGTCTTCATTGGGGGGACTTCAACAGGCCGAGTGGCAGTTGGGAAAGGGTCATCTGTGCCTGGAATTCAGGGCTTTACTTTGACAGTCGACTTCTATGTGGCCGGTTCAAACTTAAGATCCGGAACAATGGCAGACTTGAATGGTGATTCAATAGACGACATTGTGGTAAGCAGCGAGGACAACGATAGTTTGGCAGTCTTGTTGGCAGACCCGACCACAGGAATCTATCAGGCACCTTTGCAGATCCCTGTAGGTGAATCGCCTGCTAGTTTGACTTCTGTTGACTTCGATCAAGATGGGAACTCGGATATTGCGGTGATTGTCCAAGAAGACGGGGAAAGCCGTGTTCGTGTCTTGCAAAGCAATGGAGCGTTGTCATTCACTTCTGTTGATACGGCAATTGGGGAAAATGTAATCCTCGTTGACGCCGGCGATGTGAGCGGCGATGGGTTGAATGAATTGGTGACCATTGGCGGTGGGAATCAACTTCTTGGATTTGATACGCCAAGTTTGTCATTGCGGCCACTGTCTTCATCGATTACCTGTACGGGTGATCTTGACGGGGATGGCAGTGTGACAATCGACGATTTGTTAATCACCCTTGGTGAGTTCGGTCCCTGTCCAGCAGGGTGCTCAGGAGATCTTGATCAGGATGGTGATGTTGATATCAATGACTTGCTTCAGGTGATCGCCGGGTGGGGTCCCTGTACGCCACTGGTTGATTGATTAGTGCAGTTCAATCAGGAGGTAGATTCACGATGGGTACACAACAGAAGTTATCAGTGCATGTCCATGATCATCAGGCGGGACAGCGTCGTACCTTCAGTGTGGACGTACAGTTTGCTTTCGCAGCTGGGTTGACAGCAATTCGCTCAATTGCTGTCAATTGCGTGAGAATGAGTGATCACATGGCAGAGAATTCTGCAGCCTCGTGAAGTTACATCGCACCGGTTCAGATCGATCAGCGCCCACGCAAACAATGGTGATTTGCGTTGCAATCATTGCCGCTACCGCGCTGATCTTATGGTTGATGGGGCGACCACTGATCTGTACCAATGGCACGGTCAAGCTCTGGCACGGTGAAGTGCACTCAGCAGAGAACTCCCAGCACATCGCCGATTGGTACATCTTCAGCCATGTCGTGCACGGCATGGTCTTCTATGCGGTGCTGTATTGGCTGGCGAAGTGGCTCAGGCCGGTGCGTCCTGTCGGTGTGCGGTACATCTGGGCGGTCGTGCTCGAGGCGGGATGGGAGCTTCTCGAGAACACACCCATCATCATTGAGCGGTATCGCGAGGCCACCATGGCGCTGGGCTATACAGGGGACTCTGTTTTGAACTCCACAGCGGACATCGGGTGGATGTCGCTGGGCTTTTTGGCGGCGTGGCGACTTCCACCCTGGCTCACAGCTGCTATTGCTGTGGGTTTTGAGGTGTTCACGCTCATCATGATTCGTGATAACCTCACGCTGAACGTGCTCATGCTGACTTTCCCGGTTGATGCGATCAAGCAGTGGCAGGGGGGATGAGCCCAATGCACGACTGTGACGTGGT
>JAKVBT010000055.1 GCA_022446905.1 Phycisphaerales bacterium | reverse complement strand
GTGACACCTGCCCCTCGTGACGGATGGCATGCTCAGCGACATGCGGCGATCAATGCCGTTGTCCAAGCGAACACCAGCAATGTCGATGTGGTGTTTATTGGAGATTCGATTACGCAGGGCTGGGAGCAGGCTGGTCAAAGTGTCTGGGAACACTATTACAGTGGTCGCAAGGCAGTTAATCTTGGGATCAGCGGCGATCGCACAGAACATGTGCTGTGGCGGCTTGATCACGGAAATCTTGAGGGCATAGAGCCCGAGGTTGCTGTGATCATGATCGGGACCAACAACATTGGACATGGTACGCATGCCACAGAGGAGGTTTTGGCAGGTGTGCAGGCGGTTGTAGCTAGGGTTCTTCAGTATGCCCCGTCGGCACAGGTTCTTTTGCTCGACATTTTCCCTCGCGGGGCTCAATTCAATGAGGATCGGGGCAAGATCCTCCAGATCAACCAAGCCTTGTCACGCCTGCAAGGCCACAAGCAGGTGCACTACTTGCCCATTGGCCATGTGTTTATCGAAGATGATGGAACCATTAGCAAGAAGGTGATGCCAGACGCGCTACATCTTTCACCAGAGGGCTATCGTCGATGGGCTGAAGCAATGGAACCGACCTTGTCTTCATTGCTCAAGGATGAGGTCATCCCATCGAAGGAATTCCAATGAAGCCGACGTTCGGTAACCGACTGAAGTGGGCGTCTAAGTTCTTTACACACGGTAGAAAGATCGCCAGCCTGACCCCATCTAGTAGGTGGTTATCAGGGGCGATGTGTCGCGATGTTGACCCAACTCAACCACAAGTCATTTTGGAACTTGGCGCCGGAATGGGTCCTGTGACCAGTGCAGTTCTTGAGCGTATGCATCCTGAGAGCACGCTTATTGCTGTGGAGTTGGATCCAGAGCTTCATGCGGTTGCTCGACATCGCTGCCCAGGAGCTGATGTCGTACTTGGCAGCGCTGTAGAAATTGATGAAATTCTCGATCAACGGAGCGTAGATCAGGTTGATTGTTTTTTGTCTTGTCTTCCAACGCCAAGTCTTCCTCAAAAGGTGAACCAGTGCGTAATTGATGCATGGCGGAGGCGATGCACCTCAGGCGTATTCACACAAATCACGCAGATACCTTGGTATTACTGGTCTATGTACTCCCGTGTTTTTCACCATGTGGAATTCAAGCTGGTGACACTGAATGCGCCACCAGCAGGGGTGTACCACTGCCGGGATCTGCGCGATGATTATGCAACTCTGGAGCGTTTGCCTGGGAAGCCAAATTGAATGCGGCGTGTGTGTGCAACCATTTTCGTAGCTGTATTGTGGAGTCTCGCTGGGTGCAATGATCAACCTACGCAGTCAGCTCAGACAGCGCAACGCCGTTATGTAAGTCTGAGCCCAGCTATAACTGACATGATGGTCAAATCTCATGTTGGCGATCTGTTAGTTGGGCGGTCGGCTTACTGTCGGGATGCGGTTGATCTCCCGGTTGCGGGGGATCTCGAAAACATCAATGCCGAAATGCTAGTGCGGTTGCATCCGACGCACATCTTTGTGCAAAGGCGAAATGATGATATCGACGCGGGGTTGTTGAAGTTGGCTGATCAGCATCAATGGGAGATCATTGCGCAGCCACTCAAGGATCTGGAGGATGTTGTCCATTTTCTTCACATTTTCGCTGCATTAGATGGGCGCAGTATGATCAAGTCGCAGTGCCAGTTATGGAAAGACCAGATTGCAGCATCCCTTGTTCCGCAGGCGACACCTTCTGGCACGCGTGTCATGATTGTCAGTGGCGGACCAGCGCCTTTGGCATGGGGTGGGCAGACATATGTGGGGGAGGTCTTGACTGCAGCAGGTGGTGTCAATGTGCTTCCAGATTCAGCATGGCAAGCAGTCTCGCATGAGGATATTGCTCGGCTCGCGCCCGAGCTTCTATTGGTGATTGGCCAGGAGGCACGGCCTGAAGATTGGCCATCAGCCTGCGGAGAGGTTGTTCCATTGCGTCAAAAATGGCTTGATATGCCCGGCCCACATGTGGCGGAGATTCGCAGGGAGTTCGATCAGTTGCTTGCTTCCCGTCCGGCATACACTGATTGAGTTATGACGATACGCAAAGGCATTGTGTTGGCCGGGGGCGCCGGGACTCGACTTCATCCAGTTACAGTCGCTGTCAGTAAGCAACTGCTTCCGATTTACGACAAACCAATGGTGTACTACCCACTATCGGTTTTGATGTTGTCAGGCATTCGGGACATCATGCTGATTAGTACGCCTGCAGATGTTCCTCGTTTTGAAGCTTTGCTTGGGGACGGTTCGGCATGGGGTGTTTCCATTCAGTATGCGGTGCAGCCAAACCCTGAGGG
>JAKVBT010000054.1 GCA_022446905.1 Phycisphaerales bacterium | reverse complement strand
TCCCCCTGTGTGTTACCAGTCAGTGCAGGGTCCTGCGGTGGTGTTATTATGTAAATGCAATACAAGCACTGTGAAACATGCTGGCAGACGGGTTCAAAAAAAATGATGGATGTCTGCTCAAATGCCGACCAAAATCGGTCAGTATGGGGAGGGTCTTCCATTATCTTTTCAAGCTTAGTTTTGGGAGGGGCCTGAGGGATCTACCCCTTGTAGGGGCCTGAAGCTACTTGGCTCAAGATCGAAGAAAGCCGTGTTAGCCTTGTCGGGCGTGCGAGTTTCGCGAACCTGTGCCTTGCTGCTGTGGCAGGAGGGTGCGGTGCAGCTGCGAGCCATGGCGTCTTCCATTAATAACGTGAGCTATGAGGAGTATTTAGCGCGACCTTTAACGGCCAGCACCGCACCGGATCGGCCCAGTGCGAGTCATAATGAGGGGAATTCACTGGATGATAAATTTCGAGTTGTGCAAGGTTCGTTCAAACTCCGCTGTTACGGGCGGAGCCACGGCGCAGCCCTGGTTATTGCACCGTCGACGACCTTTGAGAAGCATGAGGAAGACATCATACGCCTCATTGACGTCAACCTAGCCAAACCTCCCGACTTTGATTATCGCCTGGCGACCTTTAAGGAGCTCCACGTTGCGATAGAGCAAGTCAGGCGTCAAATGCGCGACCGTGGCAATGCAGGAGTCGACGCCATCTGGAGCACCCTGCCTTTTTGCCGAGTCGTGACCAGGGTAGTTCACTCGCTAGAGGTTGCAATTATCGTTCAACCGCTACCCCATTCGGGGGCCGCCAACAGCCCTGCTCCTCCGCGCGGGGGCGATACATCGGCGCACGAGCGCCCCTTGAAGAAGAGACGCATACAGCTGATCGACGCGGATGGCTTGGTGTCCCCCTCAGTGAGTCCCGATCCACTGGCCATTGCTTCCCAGGTTGCAGCAGTGCAGAACACCAGGTATGCCCCCGATGATAGCACGGCCAACAGCCTGGCGGCGCACAGGCGCCCCTTGAAGAAGAGACGCCTAATAAAGCTGGTCGACGCGAATGGCCCTGTACTCCCCTCAATGCGTCTCGATCCACTGGCCATCGCCTTCCAGGTTGCAGCATTGCAGACCACCAGGTATGCCGCCGATGATGCTACGACTTACGACTCGAGGGCTGCCCGAGCGGCATGACATTTGTTTTGATAGACTTGATCGCTGTTCGAGTGACACGAGGTTGTTGTTTGGGCGACGTGAGATGCTCGCGTTAGTCCTGCCAGTTGCTTTCATGCGCTGAGCAATGTTCTATTTCTTTTCTAGACTCACCGATTGCCGTTTGGGCGACAAGACGCCCTTTTCCTGTGTTTAGACCTTCGCCATCAAGGGATTTTCGCGGGATCTTTAAGTCGGTGGAGCATCAAGGAATTTAAGTCGATCACAGTTAAGCAGCTGTTCGCTGTCGTGGAGACAGTGCTGCGAAAAGAATGCTTGCTGGAACCAACGGAGTTGGTTGATTGGAAGCATTGTTTGTTAGATATGTTCGAGCTGTGATGCTCGAACGAGATTGAGCCTCCCCCTAGAGCGGGGTATCGGCAACTTAGGATGTATGTCCAGTACGGGCCCGGCACTACGATGGACAAATTATTTCGGAGGAACGAAGACGAATGACGAATTAGTTAATTTGGAAGGGTTCAAGCTGTGTTGCGTGTGGTTTGCTGACAATTAGGACGCAGGACGAATTAATATTGAACGATGAGGACGAATGATGAATTAATTCGTTTTGGACGAGGACGATGTACGAATTAATGTCCCGTGGATGAGGACGAAATAATACGAATTTGTCCGTTCGTTCTGCTAGGTCAATGGATTGACTGGTTACGCACGGCATCAGCAAAAAAACAAAAATGCTTGTATGCACATGTGTGTGAGTAGCGCGTTGTATTTCTGCAAGGCCTCTATGTGTCCTTCCCTTCAGTGCAGAATCGCGCGCATAAGAATCATGCAATTACCAAAAAACAGTCGCACCAGATAGGACAGGTAGGACAAAGGCATGGTTATCATAGAATCCACAGCACGTGTGCAGCAAAGCATTGTACCAGGGGACGAGCCCCCCCCAGGAAGCTCCAGGAGGCCCCAGGAAGCCCCAGGCCCAGGACGCTATATGGCCCCATATGGTCCCATATGGCCCCATATGGCCTTAGATGGGCCCAGATGGTCCCATATAGCTCCAGATGGACCGAAATGGTCCCAGATGGCCCCATATGGTCCCATATGGTCCCATATGACCCCAGATGGGCCCAGACGGTCCCAGATGGCTCCATATGGTTTCATGTGGTGCCATATGGCCTCATATGGTCCCATATGGTACCAGATGGTTCCATTAGGCCCCATATGGTCCATA
>JAKVBT010000053.1 GCA_022446905.1 Phycisphaerales bacterium | reverse complement strand
GTGAAGTTCGGAACACCTTTGGGGAAGTGCACCATTATGTGGCAGCAGCCGGTCCCCCGGCTGGGAAGTGGGCTACGTTCTCATTCCCCAAGCAGTTCTATGTATCGCCATTTCTTGAGGATGCTGGTCGGTATCAGCTGCGCGTGAGTTGTGATGAAGGGCGATACGAGATTGACATTGCGCTGATGCAGCATGATCAGTTGGTCTTCCGTGCCGATCTCCGTGGTGATGGGGCTCCCTTGACAACATGGCGATTGTGCATGGCCATGTTGCGGCTACCGCTCTCGGTCACGCTCGTGATGATTCGAATTCACTGGCAAGCGTTGGTGCTCAGATTGCGACTGGGAATCCGTCCTCATCACAAGCCCGCTCCGGCGCATCCTCGTACCCTTCCAGCATCTCGTCCATCGGTGTGGTATTGGGTTCGTCGCAAGCTGATCTCAGTGGCATCACGCCGCACTTCTTGTAAGGAAAAATAGTACTTATGTCTTCATGTCCGACATCCAACGCACCTGGGGATCATGCGGTTGCATGCAACTCGGGTTCAGTTTCATGCATTCTTCAGTCGCCAGAAGCGCAGCGGCATTGGGCGCGCGATGGCATCTATGGTTTGGGGGAATCGTGGATGAATGGCGAATGGACAGTTGACCATCTCGATGATTTCCTGTGCCAAATCATGTCTGGACCAACACCAAAGATTTCATGGCTGAGTTGGGTGCGTCTCTTGGGTGCAGCGGCCAAGACGCGATTTGTCGATCAGCAGGCTGGCAAGGGTGCTTTTCGTATCGGTGAGGCGCACTATGACCTCGGGAATGAGCTCTTTGAAATCATGCTTGACTCAAGCATGAGTTACACGTGCGGGTACTGGAAGGACGCCACCGACTTAGAGGAAGCACAGCGTCATAAGCTAGACGTACTGTGTCGTAAGCTGGAACTTGAGCGAGGTATGCAGGTGCTCGATGTTGGTTGTGGGTGGGGGAATTTTGCACATCATGCCGCGACACACTACGGAGTGGAAGTCACGGGTCTGACGGTGTCTGCTGAGCAAGCGGACTATGCCAAGAATCGCTGTGCAGCGTTGCCTGTCAACATACTGCTTCAGGACTATCGCACGTTTGACGGACATTTTGATCGCATTGTGTCGATCGAGATGATTGAAGCTGTGGGGCGGCGCAATCTGCCTCGCTGGTATCGGGATATCGATCGATGGCTGCGGCCAGGCGGCTGCTTTGCATTGCAGGCGATCGTGGGTGAGACGATCTCTCGAACTTCTGATCGACGGCTCGATCAATACATCCTCTGGCTTGTCAGGCACATCTTCCCTGATGGTTGTTTACCCCGTGTTCAAGAGCTTTCTGCTCGTGGCACATCCATGCGGATTGACTCGTGGGAGCGAATCTCAGGTGACTATGACCGCACATTGCTCGCGTGGTATGAGCGATTTGAGCAAGGGTGGAACACCATCAGTGATCGGTATGGCGAGCGGTTTCGCAGATGTTGGCAGTTCTATCTGCTTGGTTGCGCAGCGGCATTTCGTTCAGGTTTGGTCGATGTGAATCAAATTGTGTACCGAAAGAGTTCATCTCAAGGAGTACGTCCATGAACCGGACCGTGGCTCTTCTTATTGCTGGTGCCATCATCATGGTGGCGGTTATTGTCTATGCGCTTGTGGCCGGATCTTTGATGGCTGAAGCGGCGGTCTTGTTTCCGAGCCCTTGGTTTCAGCTCACGTTGGTTGATCTGTATCTCGGGTTCCTTCTTTTTGCGTTTTGGATTTTTGCACGAGAACCAAAGCGTGGTGTGGCAGTGGGTTGGTTGATCGCGTTGTGCCTTCTTGGGAATCTGGCTGCATGCATCTACGCAGCATTAGCGGTTATCAAAGCGCGGGGTGACCGTCGGGCGTTTTGGCTTGGCGCGAACTGAACCTGTTTCAGGCTGAACGTTCGCCCTGATCGCTCGGCGTGGGCAGTTTGGGATGGACGATGTCCCACGCCAATCCGCACCGCTTCATTAGCAGGATCGTCCACCACGTGGGATCAAATTCCCACCATTTCATTCCATGGGCTGCAGAACGCTGTTGCGCGTGATGGTTGTTGTGCCAGCCTTCACCAAATGAAAGGATGGCCACCCACCAGTTGTTGCGTGAGCCATCACTGGTTTGAAAGTTGCGATAGCCCCAGGTGTGGGATGCAGAATTCACAAACCAAGTGGCATGAAAGAGCACCACAGAGCGGATGCCGATGCCCCAGGCCATCCATCCGACGCCATATTGCCAGGTACCCATCAGCCACCATCCAGCCAGCACCAGGAGTAACGCGAGGACTGCTTGTGGTGCCCAGAAAAAGCGATTGAGCCGCACCATCGACGGGTCGCGTCGAAGGTCGTGGGTGAAGTCTTCTGGATCGAGACCTTCAGGGTGTTTGTAGAAGCACCACAGAA
>JAKVBT010000052.1 GCA_022446905.1 Phycisphaerales bacterium | reverse complement strand
GTTGCTGACGTTGCAGTAGATCCCGCCGCCGTCCCCAGCCGAGCCACCAGTAATCACCAAGTCCTTGATCACGGTTCCGTCACCTTCACCAGACTCGATCGTGAACACGCGGCCACCCTGCTGGGCATCGATGGTGGTGGCCAGCGTTCCATCTCCATTGAGCGTGCCCTGGATGGTGATGGCCTTGCCGCCGGGGTTGAGCGTGTGCTCGTTGTAGGTGCCGGGGGCGATGTTGATCACGTCGCCATTGACTGACGCGCTGATCGCCGCCGCAATGCTGGGCTGGTCGCCGGGCACATTGATGGTGGCAGCGAATGATGTTCCAGCAAAGGCCAAAATGGCCACGACGGAAGCAGCGATGCGATTCATGGTTTCCCCTCCCCAAGATGGAGTTGTGATCCCTCCATCATGGTGATTTTGGTGCCTGGATCAAGGGGGAACAGGGTCAGGGTGGCTGGCTGGGGGCTTCTTTATAAAGAAACAGCCCTGGCAGGGTCTCTGCCGGGGCTGCGGTGGGTTCAGGTTTCGAAAACATTGGTGGCAGATGTGGGGGCTACGGACAGGTTGCGCCGAAATGATCGATCGTAGCCAGGATGTCATCGACATCAACAACGTGATCCCCATTGGCATCACCAATGCATATCGTTGGGCATGACACATCTTCACATTGTGTGCCGTCGCCCATGTAGATGCCGCCGAATACATCGCAATCATCTTCAACGGCGGTTATACATGTCGTTTGGTTTTCGGTGCAGCAGGCACCGCCGACGCCCACGCACAGCATCGAGACGGTATTGCCTCCGTTGTCCGTCCACGTTCCGCTGATCTGGTCAGATCGATTGCTGCAGATGATGGAATCAGTAATTGTCGGGGTGTTGCTGAGGCTGTAGATACCGCCGCCACTGTCACTGGCGGTATTGTTCGAAATCGTGCAGTTCGTGATGGTGAGTTGGCCCTTGGTGCAGGAGATGCCGCCACCACGACCGTCATATGCCGTATTGAATGAAATCGTCGAGTTCAACAGTGTTGCCGGCCCGAAAAGTCCGCCAGCAGACTCGGCGATGTTGTTCGAGATTGTGCAGTCTGTCAGGATAGTTGTGCTGGAATTGAAGCAGTAGAAGGCGCCGCCAGCATCCGAAGAGGTGTTGAGTTTCATTTCGCAATTCTGCAGTACTGGTCCGCTTGATTTCAGGCAAAAGAACCCACCGCCTTTGTTGCTTGCGGTGTTTGCTGAGATCGTGCAGTTTGTGATCGTGGCAATGCTGGAATTGACACAGTAGAACGCTCCGCCAAGATTGGCGGAATTGTTCGTGATCGTGCAGTTGTCAAGTGTGATATTGCTTGAATCCTGGCACCAGAAAGCGCCACCGGACAATGCGTTGTTGCTGTTGATCGTGCAGCCATTGAACGTGGGGCTTCCGTTCCGACAATAGACGGCACCACCCTCGCCAGCGGTGTTGTTCAGGATTATGCAATTGATGACCGTAGGACTGCTGTCCACGCAGCGGATGCCACTTTGGTAACAGCCGATGATCGTGAATCCCTGGATCATCGTGTCCGGGCCTTCGCCGCTGAGGCATCGTACGCCGCTGCCATTGCCTCGAGCGTTGATGAACGTCTGATCGACAGCACCGGTTGCCATGATCGAGATCGCTTTTCCATTGGTCTGGATGACCCCGTTGACGTTGGCCGGCGATGTATACGTGCCTGGCGCTACCAGGATTGTGTCACCATCGCTTGCAACATCAATGGCCGCCTGAATGGTGGCATAGTCTGCGGGCACGTTGTAGGTGGCAGCGAAGGTTTCAGATGTTCCTGCGCAAGCCAGCAACAGACCGGCGACAGCAGCAGCGATGCGATTCATGGTGTTCCCTCCCACGGGTGATTTGATGTCCTTGCCATCATGGCAGATCGGGATCTGGGATCAAGGGTAAACCGGTCAGGCGAGCTGGTCGGGGGCTGTATATAAAGGAACAGCCCCGACAGGGTCTCTGCCGGGGCTGCGGTGGGTTCACGTGTTGTGAATCAGGGGGGCTATGGGCACAGGCCCCACCAGCCGATGACGATCAGCATGTCCTCGATGTCGGTGTCGCCATCGTCATCGCAGTCGCCGCCGGCCTGACCCCACTCGGCAATGACATGCAGCAGGTCCTCGATGCCCACGGCGCCATCGGGCACGCCAGCGGCGCCGCTGAAGTCCGGCGGACAGTCAGCCGCCTCGCAGTCATCGGGAACACCGTCAGCATTGTCATCCACCTGCGTGCCGTCAGCCAGTTCGCAGACATCGCCGATGCCATCGTCGTCACAGTCTGCCTGGTCCTGGTTGGCCAGCAACGGACAGTTGTCGAGACCATCATCAACGCCATCACCATCATCATCGGTGTCGGCATTGTCACCAGTGCCATCACCGTCGGTATCGGTTGATTCGTTCTCGTCATACGGGAAGGCGTCATCTTCAT
>JAKVBT010000051.1 GCA_022446905.1 Phycisphaerales bacterium | reverse complement strand
AACCGCCCATCCAAATTCGGCGTCTTCTACAAGAACTGGAGCATTGAATTCCATGGGCTGCGACCAGTTGCCGCTAATAGATCGCTCGAACATATAGGCAGCACCGGCTTGGATTCCATCAACGTTGTGGTTGTATGCGCCCGCCAGAACGAGTTCGCCAGAGATCGCAACGCTGCATCCAAGTTGATCATTGTCGCCTCCATCGTCTATGACGTACCTGGCGACCTCATCCCAAGATCCATTGAACTGGCGTTCATAGATGTAGATGGCTCCGGAGTTATAGTCGTTCCCATCTTCTCCCCGTGCGCCGACAACGGCAAGGTCGCCTGAAATGGCGACGCTGCAGCCGAAGTAGTCGAACTCCTCCGCGTCCGTGGTAATCAGCTTCTGAACTTGGTTCCAGTTACCACCGGCTTGTCGCTCGAAGATGTAGGCGCTCCCCCTGAAGGAGTCATCGTTTTTTGTACCGATGATGGCGTAGTCGCCGTCGATTGCCACGCTTTCCCCGAATTCATCCCCTTCTCCCGCATCGTAGGAGGTCACATTCTGACCAGGAAAGAAATCTGCGATGACCTGTGCAAAGGTGACGCTGCTGATGCCAAGCGACGCGATGGCCGCAACGATGGTGCTCTGAATGCTCATGTATCCCTCTCCTAGGACTAGTTGCCCAGCTGCACAGCCTACCGGAGCCATGTGTCTCATACCTACACAAAAGTTGCTGGTAAACCTTGCTTGTCAGTGGATTTGCTCTAAAAGTTGCCAGCTATAGAGCGTCAATAGTGCATCGAAAAACCGCTCTCACGTCATTTCAAGAGCGGTTGAAAGCGGGTGAGGCGATTCGAAGGCCCGACATTCACGTTCGATGTTTTGCTTGATTCGGAGAGAACATGATGCTCGTCTAGTAGCCCTATACGCAATTGATAGCTACGGACTTCGACCGAGCAGCTTCGACGATTCGTTCGCCAGCACGTTGCGCCCCTGCAATGTTACGAGAAATAGGTCCAAGCTCAAGTTCTGCCAGTGGGCCTGAGACATAGATGCGTGGATGCCAGCGAAGATGTGAATCAATAATTGGATAGCCACAGCACGCGCATGCAAGCGAAGCAGAGGCAATAAGCTCGTCGATCATCTGGCCGCCAGGTCTCTGGGAATCGAATCCAGTAGCAAGCAAGATGCGATTCACGTGCACGGTGCTGTCTTGGTTGATGTGGACCTCGAGGCCATCGGTTCGATCGACACACTGGCTGATCTCACCTTCGTGCCATACAAGCTGTTTGCGTCCTATTGCTCTGCGTAGGGCGCTAGCAACTTCTGGGGGAACTGATCCAGTATGTCTGGCTTCCGTGATTATGGCGCGGCGTTCTTCTGGCACCTGCGTTTGCGTGAACGTAGCCGTGTATTTCCAGCCAAGCCATGCAGGGTCGCTGTCAAAGCGATGTTGCCGCATCGCGTGTCGAGATACAAGATGTACCTGATGGCCCTCTTTGATCAGCCGAAGTGCCATGTGTGCTGCTGATATGCCGCCTCCCACGACCATGACCGTCTCGCCTTTTGAAGGCCAGTCATCAAAGTCAGGGTCAAAGATGTGATGCACTTCAGCGTGGTTGCGCGGTGCCCATGCTGGCCATGTGGGTTGTTCACTCGCTCCAATGGCGAGTACGAGATGTCGGGTATCAACGGAGCGTCCATCATCAAGCAAGACCTCCACCTTGTCGGCATGGGCGACACACTGCACGGCTCGCTGCTGGATGTGGAGCTCAGAGAGTCCAAATGATTTTTCAACATGGTCGCAGTGATCATTGAACAGCGAAAGGGATGGACGTGTGTAGGGAACGGCGAAATGTCCGGGCTTTCGGCTCTTTTGTTTCCCCGCAAACTTTCGTAGGGCGGTGTGGTCAATTCCGAGATGATGTGCTGAGGAGGAACGCAGGTGCGTCATGCCAGTCGCAGCGGCACAGCGCCGCCAGCAGGCGAGCAGTCGATTGCCAGGATCAACAATGCGCAGCTTGTCAGGGGAGATCTCAGCATCTGCAAGCAGCCGCGCGGCGATATGCACGCCGTGAATGCCACCACCAATGATCAGCCAGTCCAAGCTCATGACAGATCCTCAATTATCCCCGAAAGGGGCAGATCAGGAGCCTCCTGCTGCACCAAAAACAAGAAACCCCGCTCATTGGCGGAGTTGTGCGAGGCCCACCCTCCCTGTGGGGGTCAAAGATGCAATTGTTGGCCTAGTAGCGGGCAAGTAAACCTCCGACGGGGTGCCACGACTTGCCACGCCAACTAACCAAACAACACGCAGCCCCTCTGCACATCGCAGGGGGGTTGTCTCTTTTGGGTGCGATGGCCATTCATTGGCCGATGGAAAGGTGTGTGTCGCTAGGTGGCCTACTGAAACAAATACTGGGATTGCCGGGGGGATAGGTGCGCCCCAAGTGGCACGTACAAGTTGCGGGAAGACGCCTACGAGCGGTTGTCCGCTGGCGGCGTGGTCATCCAACTCTCTTGCAAGATCC
>JAKVBT010000050.1 GCA_022446905.1 Phycisphaerales bacterium | reverse complement strand
CTGCACAGGTGACGTGTCAGGTATGGTTTGGTCACCCCAGGGGGGCACAACAGTTGGGTATTACCCTCTGTCCTGGGGCGGTGATTTGCTGCACAGGTGACGTGTCAGGTATGGCTTGGTCACCCCAGGGGGGCACAACAGTTGGGTATTACCCTCTGTCCTGGGGCGGTGATTTGCTGCACAGGTGACGTGTCAGGTATGGTTTGGTCACCCCAAGGGGGCACAACAGTTGGGTATTACCCTCTGTCCTGGGGCGGTGATTTGCTGCACAGGTGACGTGTCAGGTATGGTTTGGTCACCCCAAGGGGGCACAACAGTAGGGTATTACCCTCTGTCCTGGGACAGTGGTTTGCTGCACAGGTGACGTGTCAGGTATGGTTTGGTCACCCCAAGGGGGTACAACAGTAGGGTATTACCCTCTGTCCTGGGACGGTGATTTGCTGCACAGGTGACGTGTCAGGTATGGTTTGGGTACCCCAAGGGGGTACAACAGTAGGGTATTACCCTACGTCCTGGGACAGTGATTTGCTGCACAGGTGACGTGTCAGGTATGGGTTGGGTACCCCAAGGGGACACAACAGTAGGGTATTACTCTACTCCCTGGGACAGTGGTTTGCTGCACAGGTGACGTGTCAGGTATGGGTTGGGTACCCCAAGGGAGTACAACAGTAGGGCATTACCCTACGTCCTGGGACAGTGGTTTGCTGCACAGGTGACGTGTCAGGTATGGGTTGGGCACCCCAAGGGGGTACACTATTAGGGTATTACATTACGTCCTGGGACAGTGGTTTGCTGCACAGGTGACGTGTCAGGTATGATCTGGCCTCCCCAAGGGGGGATCGCAGTAGGGTCTTGGTCTACCTTCCGGGACCGTGATTTGCTGCACAGGTGACGTGTCAGGTATGATTTGGTCACCCTGTACAACACGGCTGAAATTACAAACCCTCAGTTCAGTCAGTCAGTCAGTCAGTCAGTTGTTCGAAAGCAACATGCTCCTATTCGAATGAACAAGAATGAACAACAGTAGGGTTTTACCTTACTTCCTGGGACAGTGATTCGCTGCATAGGAGACGGGTTCGCTTCGATTGGGGTTTAATATCGTCGAAATTACAAACCCTCAGTTCAGTCAGTCAGTCAGTCAGTCAGTTGTTCAAGAGCAGCATGAGCCTTCTCACTCGCACACACACATGGAAGCAGGCGGTTCAAGGTGGGATCACGGGTTCATTGGGCTCGGGTTGGAGGAGAGTGTTGGACAAGGAGCGGCGAACGATGGTACTCAAGCGGCAGTGGCGTCGGTTGCTTCGTGCACGCATCCGGGGCCTGGCTGCCGTGGCATTGTATGTGAGCATTATAATGTCAGCCTGTGTAGCGATCTTGATCGTTGCGTGGTTGGATATAGCGTTGTTTGTGTGCATTGTGTATGTGCTGGTACACATTGCTGTGCCAGAGGTTGTATGTGGCCCAGAGGTAGTTGGTGACACTCCTTTTACTGATAAGACGATCGTGCGCCTCGTGTTCTGTGGAGTGATAGTTTGCAGATGCGCCGCTGCAGATCCACTCGGGATCTGCGTGTCGGTTCTGCTGGTAACTCAACTTCACTGCAGCAATACATGGTGCTGCCGGGTTTTGTCAGCAATGGTTTCTGTAGGTATCTCGACGGGCTACTCTTTCGGGCTGCGCACGTGCTTTGCAGTACTGGTCTTCCGGGCGCCCCTATTCCCACCAACCGGAACGAGGAAGCGCACCAGCGACCAATTGTGCTCGTTTGTGCACAATCATATGGATGAGCTCCGGGCTCGGAAAGGTGTTGGTGTATTGAAGAAGCTGTGTTTGAGAAATCAAGATGGTACCCAGAACAAAGAAGAGAAATGTTGGTACAGCTGGATGAAAGATGGTGCCCGTACAGATGAGGAAAGGGCAGATATGGAAGTGTTGGATGCGTTGGTAAACGGTACGGTGAGCAGGAAACGCGTGCGAGTGAAGAGTGGCGCAGTTGCTGGTTCGATCGAGAACATTGCTGGTTACCAGCGCTGCGGCTGTGTTAGGGAAGAAGCGGCTGCAACGCAAGTGGGCTCCTTGGAGACAATGTCCCCGGAGATGAGAAAGGAGCGTAGGGTGGCAGAGGTTGGGGGAGGAGATGAGAGCGTCGGCAGTAGCGGTTCCTTACTGGAGACGGCCGCAGCAGGAGACGTTCAGGCGTGCGCAGGAGCCACGGTCGCCTCAGCGCATACCGCTTCCGAGGGCCATGGGCTTACCCAGCTTCCGAGGGCCTGTCCCCAGGAAGCACCCCTGGCGGCTGCGGCAGAAAATGTTCAGGAGTGCGCAGGAGAAAATGTGCAAGAGTGCGCAGGAGCCAGGACCACTTCAGAGGACAGCGAAGATGGCAGTGCCACGTCAGCGGACAGCGAAGGGGTGGCTGCAAATCATCCCTTTACGCCTTCTGACAAAAGGGCCAGATTCCTCGGGTCTCCTTCACAGGACTTAGCACTGACGCCTGCCAATCAGGTTTGTCCTCCCATTTCA
>JAKVBT010000005.1 GCA_022446905.1 Phycisphaerales bacterium | reverse complement strand
CCATAGCAGGGGGGTTGTTCTTTGTAGAATGCTTTCAGGGGAGATCAGCAATCTGGAAACTACAACAAAGTGACTGGTGAAATGTATGGTTAGTGGTTTTCGTTCCGAGGTGTATGGTTCCAGAGCGTCAGCACAACCATCGAAAAACCCCCGTCACAGATTCGTGACAGGGGTTTCTTCGTTTGAAAGCGGGTGAGGCGATTCGAACGCCCGACATTCACGTTGGCAACGTGACGCTCTACCACTGAGCTACACCCGCATTGAATTGTCGGCATCGCCCGGATGGGCGGTAGCCAAGACGAGGAAGTGTACCACGCAGGAAGAGGGTTGCAAACGGGTCAGAGACCGAAACGAAAGACGGCTTGCCGGTGGTACAGGGCGGGATGTTACCGGTACAGACCGTGCCAATTGCTCAAGAGCAGTGGGTAGGTGGACCTCTGGGGCCAGAGAAGATGACGCCAGTGGCGCAGCACGCTGATCAGGGCTCAAACTCGAATGCCTCAAGCACCTCGAGCAAATCTTCGACATCGACCACGCCATTGATGTCTAGATCCGGTCCGCATGCGGCGTCGACCGGGTGGGGACCCCAGGCAGCAACGATGGCCAGTAAATCAGTCACGTTGACAGTGCCGTCGCCGTTGACGTCGCCTGGCATCGCTGGTTCAGCCAGCGCCCAGTGACCATAGTTGTAGTTGTGCGCCCAGCTGATGATCATCGTCCCCGAAGCGTTGATGTCGCGAGCAACACCATAGAACTGCAGCGGCGGTGAGCCAATCAAACGATCGCCAATGATGCGAATGCCATCGTTTGCAGTTGCAACGTAGCCAATAGTGACATAGTCAGTGTCGAGAAAGCGGCCGTAGGCAATGCCGCCATCACTGATGCCATCAAGAATGACGGCGATCATGCCAGGGGGAACGGAGAGCTCCACAGGGTCCAAGCCGCTTTCGCTGGTCATCAAGATGCGAGGGTTGTCAGCGCCAGTGTCCCACGACGCAGCGATGACACCGGCATCATTGGATTTGATCTCGAAGTTGTAGGCCGAGGAGACCGTATATATAGGTTCGCCTGGATCCCATGTGTCGCCATCGGCACTGGCGAGGTAAATCTCATGAGGCCCGCCGCCAGGCCAGAAGCCCCCAGCTGCGCGCGCAAGCACAAGGTGATTGAATTCATCAATGCCAACTGCACGGGTAGCGCCACTGAGCATCGGTGCCGGATCGATGAACTCGGCGCCCTGCCATAGCGTTGCGCGCGAAATCGCTGGATTCGCAATATTGCTGATGCCAACAGCCACGCCAGCACTGTTGATGTCTTCAATGCCCGTTGGGAGATTGCCGCCTGGTACATCAAAGAAACGTGTCAGTCCCGTCGACTCATGCCAGTGATATCCGTCATACCCGTCTGACACAATGATGTGACCGGTGTCAGTCACGTGGGTGACATCGGCTTGCCCATTAAAATTACCAGCGGCGATTGCCGTCATGCCCATGAGGTCGACTTGGATGATCGTGCCCACGCTGCCATCAATCCCGTAGGCCAGACCGCTGCTGGTAAGCCGATGCGCTTCGGCGTAGTCCCAAATCACAGGTGTCACATACACCGTGCCGTCTTCCCAGATAAATGGTTGACGTGTGATATCCAGACCAAAGCCGTGAAAGACAAAGCCAGTGATGCGACCGGCATCATTGATGTCAAAAGGAACCAGTGTTTGCGTACCGTTGCCGTCGGGATGCTCGAGTTCAGTGACGACGTAACGCTGTGGGAGGGCAGCGGAACTCGATGTGCCAAGCGCAGCAAGCACGCTTGTCGTAGCTATGAGGTTGTGGGCCCAAGTGGTCACAAACGCCTCCAGTACGCTCAACCTAGACGTGCCCGTGGCTTGCCGCAAGAAGCGAAGGCTGAATTGGACCATCAGGCCCCTGCACATGCCGCTGTGGTGGCCTGATAGGGTGGTGAGCATGCAGTGGATACGCTCTTTGGCGGCAGTTTGGATGGTGGTCGGTTTTGGTGGCTGCACCAGCATGCCACCGACACAGGAGACAAACGTGGTGGAGGGTGCCAGATACGACGCGTGGCTACTTGGGCGGGTGCAAGATGGTGGCCTGCCGCATTTGGGATGTGAGCGTCCGTGCTGTGAACAGGCGCGGGCCAGTGGGCATGTGGAGTATCCCTGCGCGCTTGGTATCCGCGATCGTGAAACTGGAACACTGCTGCTTATCGAAGCAACGCCGGCAGTAGAGCCGCAAATTGCCATGCTGCATGATTTGGCAGGGGCCTCTGGCCGCGGGCGGACACCAGTTGATGGTGTGCTCATTACCCACGCCCATATTGGTCACTACACAGGACTGATGCAGTTCGGTGAGGAAGTGGCTGCGACCAAGAATGTGCCGCTGCACATCACGCCTCGAATGGCTGAGTTCCTGCGCTCCAATGACCCATGGGCCCAAGTCATTGAGTACGGACAGGTCGATGTCCGTGAAGTAGCGCCAGGACATACCTGCGAACCGCTCGAAGGTTTGCGCGTGGAGTTCATTGAAGTCCCGCACCGTGAAGAACACAGTGACACCGTGGCATTTAAAGTGCATGGCCCGGCCCGGACCCTGTTGTGGGTGCCAGACGTCGATCAGTGGGGACGACACGATGGCCTGCTGCCAAAGCTGCTCGAGGGTGTTGATGTGGCCTATGTCGATGCCACCTTCTATGACGGCAGTGAGTTGCCAGGCCGAGATCTCAGTCGAATTCCACACCCGTTTATGGTCGAGACGATGCAGATGTGGGAGGCCCAGGCCGCCGATCGGCCAGGCGTCATGCGGTTCATTCATATGAATCACACCAATCCCGTACTGCATGACCAAGACCTGCGTGAGCAGGTCGAATCACGTGGATTTCGCATCGCTGAAGTTGGTGAACACCAAGCGCTCTAGCGAAAAGATGTCATGACAACCGCCGGGTAGCCCGCTGCTGCCTGATGGCAGGGCATTGCCACACTGTGATCTTCGTTGGGCTGGGGAGAACGGGTACACTCAGGCTTCGCCGTGGCGTCGATGACGTCAGTACGGAGATAAGGAGTGGCGCGATGAACCCGGCTCAGACAGCGATCATATTGATCGGTTATCAGAATGACTACTTTGCCCCTGATGGCATCTTGCAAGGTGTACTCGAGAGCCCGCAACGCACCAGCGAGGTTCTGGACCGCACGATTCAACTGATTCAGGCATTGCAGAATCAGCCCATCACGATGATCGCCACCCCGATCATCTTCAGTTCGGACTACTCGGAAGTGACTCAGGCCGGGGGCATCCTCGCAGCCATCAAGGAAGCAAAGGCATTCCAGGCCGGACAGCCAGGGGCAGCGACGGTTGATGCCTTTGCTGAATTCGGTGACCGAATCATGGAGATACCGGGGAAACGTGGACTGAATGCATTTGTTCAGACGACGCTGTCGGGCACTCTGGAGTCAAAGCAGATTCAAGATGTCGTCGTTGCTGGCGCTGTGACATCGATCTGCATCGATTCCACCGCTCGCGCAGCTTATGAGCGGGGCATGAATGTCAGCATCCTCTCTGACTGCACGGCTGCTCGAACCGCCGCCGAGCAGGAGTTCTTCTGTGAGAGCATCTTCCCAACCTATGCCACGGTGATGACCTCGGAAGAACTGCTCGCCCAGTGCGCGCCGCAGCAGGTCTGAAGGAGCAGGCTGAGCAATGCAGCGACGTGGTCTCGTGGTCATGGGAATGCAGGAGGGGCTCTTTGGCCGGCATGCCGCATGGCATCAGACCGATGCCCATGGCAATGAGGCCAGCCATATTGCGTCGCGCATTGACCAGTTGCTTGCCCACGCCGATCAGTCATGGTTGAAGAGTATTCATGTAGCTATGGAACTTGAGCCGCAGGAGGCGTCTCAGCCTGCGGCACAAGCAATCGTCGCTGGTTCGCCAGGCGTAGCGTTGCTGGATGGTTTTGCATCCCGACATCCACGTATGGAACAGTTGCAGGCCATTCCCGGGCGCGATGCTTTTCGTGGCAGTGATCTTGATCAAGTGCTTGGCGAGCATGGCATCGGACAGATTGTGATCGCTGGGCCGACAATCGCAGGCATGCTCGATGACACATGTCGAACGGCCTATGCGCTGGGCTATGAGGTGGTTGTGCCCGCAGATTGCCTGCTGGCGTCCAGTGAGGTTGAGCGCAAGATCTATCTGGAGACAGTGCTTGCGGCCTATGTCCGGGTGATGGATGTGCAGGACATCATCGGAGTGGCAGCGTGACTAGTTCAAACGAAGAAGCCAAGCATCTTGCGAGTACGCTGCCGCGCGATCTGATGCCGACGGCGACGTGGCGACCGCCCGATGTTGGAGACTTCTTCGTAGGCCAGATCAGTGGAAGCAAACTGCCCAAGATCACCCTTCAGGACCGTGAGCGGATTGGCAGTGAATCCGTCGAGTTATTGGTCGGCGAGTTGATCGGCACCGGTGGCATGGGCATGGTGCATGCAGCTGAACAGATGAGCTTGAAGCGTGAGGTGGCGATCAAGCGTGTGCGGCCTGATCGACTCAATGATGGCTCAGATGCGCAGCTGCGACGCGAAGCGTATTTGATGGGTCAGCTGGAACACCCCGCGATTCCTCCGCTGCACATGGTGGCTACCGCAGATAACCAATGTGTGCTTGTTATGCGGCGCGTGCAGGGGACTCCGTGGGATCAGAAGTTGGAAGACTATGATCTGGACAATACGGGGAAGATCCTGCAGGGCGCTCCGCTGCGGGCGGAGCTGGGGACCCTACTCCGCATTGGCGAGGCCATTGCTTTTGGACATGAGCACCGGATTCTCCATCGCGATATCAAACCCTCCAATGTGGTCATTGGTGACTTTGGTGAGGTCTACCTGCTGGATTGGGGTATCTCAGTTGAGCTTGACGAGAACGGTGTCTATGAATCGCCAGCATTTGCCGGCACGCCCTCCTTTGCTGCGCCGGAGATGATTGGTCGGAAACCAATACTCGATGAGCGGACCGATGTGTATCAGCTTGGCGCTACGCTCTATCACATTGTCACCGGTGGTCCGCCCCATCAAGGTACGACCGCTGAAGAGGTGTTCAATCAAATCCTGATCTCGCCAGGACCAGATATCACTGATGAATGGCCATCTTCGCTGGCGAAGGTGTGCCGCAAAGCGCTGGCCTCCGATCCGTCTGATCGGTATTTCTCAGTGCGCGCCATGCTTGAAGACCTGCGCTATGTCATTGAGTACGGCGAATTGACAGATCTCGAGGTGGAATGTGATCGAAATCTAGCCAAGCTTGAGGAAATGGCTCAGCAGCGAGATGTTGATACCGCGACATTCGATGAAGTCGCTGGCCATTGCCGCTATGGCTTGGAACGCATTCTTGAAAGCTGGCCGGGAAACATCGGAGTGTCTCAGAAGCTGACCCGGTGCTTGTTCGTGCTGTGCGAAACAACAATCGGGCGACAGAATCTGGCAGCAGCCAGGGCCAATTTGGCTGAGTACCGTCGAGTTGGTGGGGAGGCGATCCAAGGTCGCGCCGATGCCATGGCCAGGCGCATCGATGCGCTCGCAGATCAACTAATTGCGCGTACTGACGAGTTGGGCATGAATATTCAGGTGCGCCTTGTCGAGAAGTTGGCTCAGCAGCAGCAAGAACTTGAGCAGTTGCAGAAGGCCTATGACGATATGCGTGCCGGCAAGCAGCCGCCAGAGGCATAGGCTGTCAGGCAAGCCATGCTCTACGCACAAGTAGCGAAGAAGTAGTGCAGGACTCAATCAGTGCTCGATGATTCCGGAAGTGGAATGATGGCGGCGATGGCTTCGGCAATTCTGGCGGGAGTGCTGGGCTTGCGCAGTACCGTGGCTTCTTCAAAAGGCTCGCGTGCGACGGAGTCGTAGCCGCTGATAAATAGCAGCGGAATGTTCCGATCGCGGAGGGCTTGCGCAATTGGAATGGAATCCTCGGCGCCCAAGTTGATGTCAAGCACGCCCAGAGCAAGCCCGGGATGATCAAGCAGTTCCATGGCCTCAGCTACGGTGGCTGCTGGGCCAACTACTTCAAAGCCAAGTGCTTCGAGATCACGCTTTAGTTGAAGACCAACTAGAAATGCATCTTCGACCGTGAGGATGGCTGGGGTTGTACTGGCCATAATGAGCGCGTCGCCTTCAGAATTGACCTCTTCAGGGTAGCCGATGCCGGGAGGCAGTGGGCCATGGACTATGATGGCGGCAATGTATGGATTGATCAATATCGCGATTCGCGATCTTGTCACCAACCAATTCGGCCAGCAGCAGTGGGAATCCATCCTTGCCAAGGCTCAGGTTGGTGATGAGCACCTTCTTCGCATGATGTATCCAGATCTCAATCCCCCGGAGTTCTCATGCGAAGACATCAAAGATCAGAATCTGGTGTTGCACTACCGCTCCGATCGACCAGGTTTGGATGATCTCCTCATCGGTTTGCTTCGTGGTCTTGGAAAGCGTTTCAAAGTTGCAGTCGATGTGAAGCAGTTGACATCCAAGGATGACGGGGCAGACTCGTCGAAATTCCATGTCAGCTGATCCTGAAGGTCAGGCCTTATCACTGAGTGATCTCGGCGATTTGTTGCCGTGGTGTGTCGTGGTCGGCCAGGATCTCAGAATCGAACATCTTGGGCACAGCTTTGCCCGGCATCTGCCCGAGATCAAGGCCGGGAGTTGCTTTGCTGATCATTTCAAGATGCTGCGACCTGCCCAGCAGATCACCTCTTATGAGGATCTTGTTGCCATTGCTAGCCGGCTGCTAGTCGTTGAGGTGGAAGGATTGGCTGTGCCCCTGCGTGGCACCATCATGGAATCCAAGGATCAGCAGCGGTGCATCTTTGAAGCGACCCCGCTGATTCGCTCACAGGCAGAATTGGGCAAGGCTGGGTTGGCGATTCAGGACTTCTCGCTGCACGATCCACTGCCAGATCTGCTCTTTGCATTGCAGGCGCGCGATGTGGCGATTCAGGAAGCTGAGGACAGCAGTCACCGTCAACAGGAATCCAAGGGTCGATTGAAATCGATTCTTGATAGTGCCCTTGATGCGATGATCACCATTGATCTTGCGGGCAAGGTTGTCGAATTTAATGATGTGGCCGCTGTGATGTTTGGGTACGAGCGTGAGTATGCCATTGGGCGGGAGTTGTCAGAACTCATCATTCCACCATCGCTGCGGGCGCAGCACTTAGCTGGCATGGAACACTTTCGCAAGACCGGTGAAGGCCCCATCCTGCGCCAGCGGCTTGAAATTCAAGGAATGCGATCGGATGGCTCGGAGTTTCCAGTGGCATTGGCGGTGATTCCATTTGAATACGCCGATCAAAAGTATTTCACAGCCACTCTGCGTGATTTGACCAATGAGCATGCGCAGCGTGCAGCCATCGATGAAGCAGCCAAACAAGAAAAACTTCTCAATCGTGAACTCGATCACCGTGTCAAAAACATGCTGGCTCAAATTGTCGTGCTTTGCCGCCAGGCAGAAGGAAATGCCACGGTCGACCAGGAAGTAGTGGCCTCGCTCTCTGCGCGGGTGATGAGTTTCTCGGCAGTTCATGAACTGCTTAGTCGCGAGCGAGCAACGGGCATTGATTTCAATGAATTAGTGCGTGTGTGCTTATCACCCTACGCCCTTCTTGACACAGAGGTAGTGACCATTGACGGTCCTTTGTGCAGGGTGTCGCCCAAGGCAGCAATGACCCTGGCGATGGTGTTAAACGAGTTGGCAACCAATGCAAGCAAGCATGGGGCATTGGCTCATGAGGGCACATTGCAGGTCACCTGGACTGTTGAGGTCGATGATGCGCCATTGTTTGACCTGCACTGGCGTGAATCACATGAGGGGGACAAGCCAGAGAGCCTTGCAGGTGGATTTGGCTTGCAGGTACTTCGGGCGGTTGTTCCTCACGAACTCATGGGCACAGTGTCTTTGGAAATGCAAAGTGAAGGTCTTGAATACACGGCCTCGATTCCACTTGATCAAGTGGCTCATCAAGGTCTGTCCAAGTAGGGCGCTGATCCAACGCCAGTTATGGGCAAGGGCCCCAGTTGGCAATCACGATCAGTACGTCAGTCACGCTGTACGGGTTGCCAAACTCGGCAATTACAAGCAGCAAATCAGTTACGTCGACCTCGCCGCTGAGGTCATAGTCGCCACTGCATGAAATAGGGCATTGATCAGTGATGGTGTTGCCCCCTGCATCAACCCAGTCGCCACTGATGGGCGTGCCGGTGTTATTGCATAGGAGATTGTTAGCCAATGTAATGATGCCTTGATGGCTTGCCAGCACCGAGTTGGCGGTGTTATCGCGCAGTGTGCATGTGTCTAGAAGCACATCCCAGAACTGGGTGCTGACTACGGAGTAACACGAGTTGTTTTCGAAGATGCAACTGGCAAAGCTTGGGACGTCCTGATTATTGCCGTTAAGTCCGGTGACACCCTTGAGATTAACGATGCTGCCGCTTAAGCCTGCGTCGATGTTGAAGAATTGGCAGGATTCAAAACGGGCGCGGGAATCAGATGCCCAGATGGCTGTGCCGCTGATGTTGTTGGTGGTTATGTCAGAGAAGACGCAGTTTTGCACGAGGGGGCTCATGTGATAGATCCACAGCGCATTGCCCTGCGAGCCTGTGAATCGGAGATTCTCCAGCGTGACATCCTCGGAGCCAACCACGCCGATGCCAATCAGGATGCCCGTTGTGTTCTCCCCGTCAAGGGTGACTGCTGGGAGGCCATCGGCATCGACCTCGCCAATGATGCTCAGAGGAGACACGGATGGGAAAATGTTGCCTTCTTGATAGGTGCCTGCAGCAATCATGATGGTGTCGCCAGGAGCCGCAGCTTGTACCGCTTGGGCAATGGTGGACTGATCGCCTGGCACATGAATCGTGGCGCCAATCGCGGCGGCTTGTATCAGTGGAAGCATGGAAAGCATGGGCGATGTTCTCGTGTGATTCTCAGTCTGTTTAGATACACATCGTAGTGCCCAAATAGCACTTTCCAAGGTGCGATCAGTCAATCAATGCCACTGCGGCCAGCATGTCTCAGTGATGAGCGATCAGGCCGGGTCAGGAGCGGTCTGATATGAAAATGGCGAAATGGCTTTAGCCATTTGTCGTTACTTGTTGGTGTTGCCAGCAGTGCTTGTTGGATACAGGTCTGTTTGTTCAGCATCGACTGCAAATCCATAAGACTGGAACCATGGAAAGAGATCTTCGCCGGTAGCGCGGCTCCAAATGGCGACACAGTCATGCATCGTGTAGTTCGGTCGCGCTGCTGGCACGTGGGCTCGTTTGGTTTGGAAATACTTGGCCATGACACCGGGGCCATGTTTGGCTTCCAGTTGCTCGAAGATGAAGTAGGTCTTGCCCCAGATGAGATGTCGTGGCGCATCTGCAGCCATGGGGTCGATGGCAGTGAGATCTGGGTCCAGCGCTCGGGCTTTGTCAATTTGAGCCTGCATGCGTTGTGATGCTTCGGGCATCTGCATGCGCCGCCCAGTCAACATGCCCAGGTAGGTGGCGATTGGTTCGTTCCACACTGGTTCGGGATGAGGAAGCACCCACGAATGCGTGGCCTCATGCGCGATGAGTTCAACCATGGGGTAGCGGTTTTCTGGAAATCCTCCCCACCAAGCGCCAATCGCAATTCGAGCTCCGCTGGAAAATCCGCCACCACCGGTTGGGAGCACAAGCAGTCGTTTGAGCATGCCAGGTGCAGGTTCAACGCCGGTGATCTCGCGTAAGTGTGGTCGTACATCTTCATAGACATCCACAATGGCAGCAGCCATCGGCTGGGTGCCATCGTGGTACTCCACAATCAGCGGGCCGCTTTGCTGGGCATGCTCTGCCCAGGTCCTGCGATGAGGTTTGGAAGGATCGATTGTTTTTGCAGCACAAGCTTGGTTCAGCAGGGGCTGAATCCAGTCGGCATTGATTGGGTCTGATGCATCAGGCTTTTGCCCAAAGAGACCGCGGCTGCCTAGCAGAAGTGTGCCTTTGCCAACGGATCGCTGCGCCAGCACTGGCTGAGCAGCAGCATCAACAATCAGTGGCGTCCAATCAGGACTGAGTTGCAATGTCGTGCCGCGGCGATAGGTGATGTCATGTTCGCCAATGGCATTGAGGCCTTTGAGAGGTTTAGATGCACGCGTTGTTTTCAATGTCGCACCAAAGTTCGTCAAGATCGAGGTGGCCGGAGGCATTGGGTCGCTGCCATCAGCCATGATCAAAACGCCGCCGCCATCGTTGAGGAAGTTAACGATGCGTTCGCCTGCTGCCTTGGTATAGGGCACGCGAGGATTGCCTCCAGTGAGGATCAGGAGGTTGGCATTGGAGAGATCGAGATTGCCAAGACTGCCCCAGTTGCGGACATCTCGGTCGCTTTGGCGAAGATATTGACGAGCAAAGCGTCCGTCCATATAGAAGGTGAACTCTTGGGAGATATCCGACACGGAATGAATGCGATGCGGGGATGCGGCCGCTGTCGAAACGCACATGCTCAGTAGGAAGAGGCTGAGAATCACAGTTGGTCACCGTCCTGTACTTGGTGTTGTGTTTGCATTGGTGCCCTTTGAGGCTCTGCGCCATCTTCCCAGATCACCTTTGCTGACGCATATGCCAAGGCATCCACTTGGTGAGCGCATGAATGTGCTGGTTGGTTTGGGGGGGCTTAAATGGCCGTTTAAAGGCCTAAAGGCCGGTTGTCATGCAGAAATACACCCTCGCGCGTCACACAGCGATGAGTCAGCGCCATAGGTGAAATTGTCCCGGACCTCATGTGCGAGGGAGTGACACCGAACATCGGTGTCGTTTGATCGCGGTTGCCGGGCGCCGCACTTCAGGAGCACTTTCCTATGTTTACCACCACTGTCCGCGCCATGGCTATCTGCACGGTAGTGACTTCGTCGGCAGCGTTTGCAACCGCCGTTGAAGACCTCGTGGTCAATCCCGAAATCTTCGAACCTGGCGAGGTCGCACCTGGCCCGTTTGGCTCGGCATCTCCCGACACGATGGCATTGAACTATGTGTCTTCCGTCGGTGTTGACCTGTTTCACTGGTACAGAAATGATTCCATTGCTGGTGATACCTTTGAAATTGACAGCATGACAACCAATCCCGCGGCGCCATTTCAGATTGCCGTTGAGGTTGAAGGCTCGTGGGACTTTGATGTCCACAGCGCAACTGCCATCTACGTGTATACCGCGGGCTCAGGTTCGGCGGCTGTCAGTACCGGAACTCTGACGCTCGGTGATGGCTACCACATCATCTACAACGACACGTCTGCAGGCGGATCTGAACTGCATATCGATATGCCTGGCCCAGGCGCTTCAAGTTCTGGTTCGGGTTCTGGTTCAGGATCGAGTTCCAGTTCCAGTTCCAGTTCGAGCTCTGGATCGCCTTCATCCTCAAGTCCTTTGTGGGACGTGATTGAAGCGGAATTCGCTCATGTCGAGTGGAAGATGGTGGACGGGCGCTTGCAGTATCGCTTCCTTGGCAACAACGCCGCGAGCACGCTGTGGACTGATCTGCATCAGTCAGGCGGCAGCAGCGATATCAGCGTTTCGTACATCGGCGACACATCCTGCAGTTCGCTTTCGATGCCTTCAGAATTAATTGAGGATGTCGTCAGCGTGTCCGCTGGTCACCACTACTTGGAAGCAGGCACATCGGGCGATGGCCCATGGGCGCTCTACGTCAGTTGGGGCCGCGAACCTTGTGAGGGTGACCTCAACGGTGACGGTGTTGTCAACATGGCCGACATGATGATCCTCTTCAGCGCGTGGGGTGCCTGTCCCTGATCGGGTCTGATGGAGGCACTTCACAACCTGCGGTGGGGGCTCGGGCCGCCTGGCAAACGCCGGGAGACGCCCGAGCCCCGACCGTCTTTTTGGGGCACTTGAAATCTGCCACGGACGCTGATGGGCTGAGCAGGATTCGAACCTGCGACCTGGCGATTATGAGTCGCTTGCTCTGACCGCTGAGCTATCAGCCCTCGAAGGGATCGATTCTACCCGGTCCCAGTACAGGCCGAATCAGGGAATCGGGGCTCAGGAGCGTCGCCTTTGTGAGGACTGTCCTAGGGCTGGGCAAGTATCCAAGGCGAAGAACTAGACTGAGCGGCCGTGAGCATTGGCCAAGCGAAAATTGCCGAGCATGTATCGAAGTGGTTTGTGTCCCACCAGCGTGACATGCCATGGCGATCCAACCGCACGCCCTGGCGTTCCCTGGTGAGCGAATTCATGTTGCAACAGACGCAGGTCACTCGCGTGATTGAACGGTTTGAGCCCTTTATGACCCGCTTCCCGACGCCAGCAGCACTGGCTCAGGCTGAAGAAGAAACGGTGCTGGCGCTCTGGCAGGGGTTGGGCTACTACCGCCGAGCACGCATGCTGCAACGCGCAGCAATCGACATTGTGGAGCGGTTTGCAGGGGAAGTGCCGCTTGAGGTGCCATCTCTCATGTCGCTGCCCGGTGTGGGTAGGTACACCGCTGGGAGTATCGCGTCGATTGTCGGTAAAGCGCGAACACCCATCGTGGATGGCAATGTCTCGCGTGTGCTGGCGCGGCTCTACGAGGACGACCGTCCGCCTGATGATCCGGAAGTGGTTTCAGATGCATGGGCTCGCGCCGAACAACTCGTTGATGCTTGTCTTGATCCCGCCACGCTCAATGAAGGATTGATGGAGTTTGGGGCTTTGGTATGCACGCCCGCAACGCCGCAATGCAATATTTGCCCGCTGCAGGATCAGTGTGCTGCAAAGGCTGCAGGTCGGCAGCGGGAGATCCCAGTTGCGAAACGCCAGACAAAGAAGGTCACGATGCACCATCATGCCATCGTGATCCGTCGGGGTGGCAAGACCCTCATGCATCGAAGGGCCAAAGGCGGACTTTGGGCCGGCCTCTGGCAAGCGCCAGCAATTGAAACCGGGCGTAGGCTCACAACCACCTCACTGCTGGAGGCGAGCGAATTGCCGCTTGCTGATGTGGAATACCTCACCTCAACAACGCGTCTGCTGACCCATCGCCGGGTGCACCTGCACGTTCACCGAGGGGTGCTCCGGCCACGGGTTCGCTGCCCACAGGGCGCTGATCAGCGGTGGATGGCTGCGCTTGATCTTGAGGCGGCTCCTTTGAGCAATGCCGCCCGAGAGGTGCTTGGTTTGGCCGCCGAAATGAAGTAATTGAGCGTGGCTGGACCACTGGGCCAAGGGGGCTTTGAAATGCCGCTGATGGCTTCTGAAGGGTGATTTTGAAAAAAAATGAGTAGGTGGTGACAGATTCAGCGCTCTGCCGCGGAAACCTTGTGAACCGGGAGTCGCCCAGGACCTGAGCCACTCCCACAACAACTTGCTCCCTTGCACACGGATGGGACTCACCGACGGTCGGTGAGTTCTATTCGATTTTGCAGGTCACACTTGGCTGCAGTTCAAGATGCAGCGGGCGTCTGGGCCGCCGGTCCGTCATCAAGATCGAGCCTTTCAGTCTGCTCGTCTTCTTCTTCTGGATAGGCGATGCGGCCGTGGTGAATGGCGCAGACTCTGGTCAAGATGGACTCCTTGACCTTGTTGAGTTCAGCCAGCGTCATGGGGCACTCATCAAACTGACCATCGAGCAAACGTTTCTGCGCAAGGTCATGTACCAAGCCTTCAATCTGTGCTGGTGTCGGGTCATTCATGGCCCGGGTTGCGCTTTCAACACAATCTGACAACATGAGTACTGCTGTTTCGCGCGTTGATGGTTTGGGCCCGGGATACCTGAACTCCACTTCTTGGGGCGACTCCTTATCGCCGCCTTCTTCGGCGCGCTGTTTGGCAGCGTGATAGAAGTACTCAACCAGTGTCGTGCCGTGATGGGATTCGATGAAGTGAGTAATCTCGCGCGGAACGCGATACTCGCGTGCCAGCTCAATGCCGTCCTTGACATGGCCAATGATCACCAGCAAACTCATTGCCGGACTGAGGCTGTCATGGGGATTCTCTCCGCCATGCTGGTTCTCAATGAAGTACTGCGGTTTGTGCATCTTGCCAATGTCGTGGTACAGCCCGCCGACATAGCACATAAGCCCGTCAGCACCGATCGATTCGGCAGCGGCTTCGGCAATGCTGGCTACCTGCAGACTGTGATCCCAGGTGCCTGGGGCTCGCTGCTGTAACTCGCGAAGCAGCGGTCGGCGTGGATCTCGCAGTTCTGCCAGAGTCATGCCGGTCGTAATGTGGAAGAGCCGTTCAATACTGGGCAGGATGCCGAGGATGAGGAAGCCCACGCCGATAGTTGCCAGACCCGCCTGTGCACCGTCGGCAAGAAGTTGACCAATGGCATTGCCAAAGACGGGGTACTCGATCATGCCCAGCACAACGGTGCCAATGGCGGCGGCCGTGGCAGCAATACTTGAAGCGCGAATCAAATCGATTCGACTGCGGACTTCAGCCAGTTGGGCAATCAGGGTCATTGCCACGCCAATGAGCAACACAAACCATCCGATGTTCTCTTGCAGAGCAATGACCAAAATGGCTGCTTGCATGCCCGCGACCGCCGTGGCCAGTCGCCGGTCATAGGCCAGGCGCAGCACGGCAGTTGAGAGCAGCAGTGGACCAAACGCAGCAGCGACCATGATGCTTGGAGAATCCACCGAAACCAAGACGGTAATCCCAAGCATGAGCATGACCAGAAGACACACCGCAATCAGTCGCATCGGATTGCGCGCGATGCGGCGGTAGGTCATCATCGTGAATGCCCCAAGGAAACACGACATTGCCGCGACAAGAAGTCCCATGCCGATCCGTGGGATCCACCGCGCTGCCCACGATGCCTCAGTGGCATAGACCGCAGACTCACGCAGCACTTCGTCGAGTTGTTGCTGGGTCAGCCGATCGCCACGACGATAAAGCGGAGTGCCTGCCGTGTGTTTGACCATCGTCGGCTCAACGGCATCGGCTGCGGCCTCACGCAGGGCTTGAGTCTTGTCACGATCAAGTTTGAGCGTTGGCCGTGCTTCTTTGGACACGCGGTACGCCACCGTTTTGACCAGCGACTCGGGAAAGCCGGCGCGGCGAACAATTTCAAGTAGTCGTGGAGGGACTGCATCATCTTCCAGGGAGGTCACATTGAGCGCTTCCCCTCGGAATGGTTGTTCCAGTCCGCCGCCAGGGAGTTCCAAAGCGCGGTTGGTCGCTGCTTGGGTGGAGAAGAGTTGGAATGTTTCTGGGTCGAGGATCGGCCCATGAATCAGCGCGCTGTGTACCAAGGCATCGGACCAACTTGTCCACGCATCGGTGGGGCCGCCAGGGCCTGCAAATGGTCGCACTGCTTGGAGTGTTACTTCAGTAAGACCAAAGTCGGCTTTGAGTTCATCAGCGACTGCGGTGAGCGAATCGGTGGCCGCCACTGCGGTGGGCAAGCCCATCAGTGAAGACTCCAGCCGATCCAGCACGGCTTCATTTGGTGCATAGATGAATGGTGAAGCAGCAGCAGCTTCGCTACGGCGTGACTCGGTGGCGGCAATATTCTCGTGTTCGTAGTCCTGACGAGTCAGGCGGGAGTCCTTGACGATGCGACCAGGGACGACCAGTGTCTGCTCGCGTCCCCATGCCACCAGCAGGCTGGCCACGATGAGAAAGACCAGAATGATCGCCGAGGTTCGCAGGAACTCCGGGCGTTTGATCGCTTGGCGAAGCGTCGCTGGGGGTCGAGGGATTCGCTGTCGGAGCGTCTCTCGACGTTGGTCGCTACGTGGGCGTTGGGGGGCATTCATGGGTCGGACTCGGGCCAGGAGCGCTGTCGATGAACCGCTGCAAGGCAGTCTACCGCTCCTGAAGCGATCATCTCGGTGCCTGCGTGGTAGGCTCCATCGGCTCGGTGAGCATTGAGAGGTGAGTTCCACGTGTTAAAGCGTCTTTTTCAGGTCATGAGCGTCATTCCCGTACTTGGGCTGGGGTGCCAATCGGCACCCAGTGGGCCCACCGGGCCACCGGCCTCGCCAGCCAAAGTGATCCTGAGCCCAGTTCAGGCAAGCGCGGTGCTCTCGAGCATGCAGGAGGCTGTGCAACCACCAACTGGCCAGCCCTTAGCCCTGCTTCCAGCTACTGGTCAGCGTTGGGTCGATGTGCCCCGTGCCGTGTCCTCTGCAGGCAAGCGGCCATCAGCAGGGTTTGCGGTGGTGTCCTCTACAGTCGATGTGGAGACTGCGAGCTTCCGTATCCGCACGCTTGATGGTTGGCCGGGATGGATCAAGGCCACACACGCTGATGGGGTGATCACATGTCAGGTGATCATGGGTCCAGATCCATCACATCCAGGTGCCAAGGCGCAGGCAAAGCGCATCGAAGCGGAAGTGTTGGCGTCATTGCAGCGCTGGGGTCGACGACCTGAATTGCCTGCGCAGGATGCAGACAACGTCGTGACTGCTGCAGATGTTCAAGATCGCGCTCAGAGCGCTACGAACAAGTAGACGTCGCCGCGCCAGGCGGCTGTGACAAGTGATAATCCGTTGCCTGTTGGAATTGGTGCGCGGCCTGGAGAATGCGATCCTCGCCGAGCACTGGGCCTTGGAGATGCAGTCCCACTGGCAGTGTGTCGCCGTCGACATCGGCGAGCCCACCTGGAATTGACATGCCACAAATACCTGCAATGTTCGCAGTGACCGTGTAGGTGTCGCACAAATACATGTCAATGGGATCAGCCATTTCCCCAAGTTTAAATGCGGGTGCTGGCACTGTGGGTCCAAGTAGTAAGTCGACCTGCTTGAACAATGCTGCGTACTCATCATGAATCAGTCGTCTGACCTGCAAAGCTCGGCGGTAGTAGGCGTCGTAGTACCCCGCGCTGAGCACCCATGTGCCTAGCATGATGCGTCGTCTTGCTTCAGCACCAAGTCCTTCACTGCGACTGCGGGCGTAGAGTTCTTCAAGTTCAACGCCCGGGGCGTCAGCGCGGCGGCCGTAGCGGATGCCGTCAAAGCGTGCGAGGTTGCTTGAGGCTTCCGCGGGGCCAACAACGTAGTAGCAGGCCACACCGAGTTCGGTGGTCTTGAGCTGCACATCGCACACCGTGGCGCCCAAGCTTTTGAATGTGTCCACAGCGCGCTCTACAGCGGCGTTGACCTCGGGGTGATTGTCAGCAGAGCAGTGTTCGGCGGGGACACCAATGCGCAGGCCTTGCAGTGGGGCATCTAATCCCTGAAGGCCAGATGGAGGTATGGCCTCGGCGCTGGTGTCATCGCGATGATCCTGGCCAGCCATGACTTGGAGTAGGAGGGCGGCATCTGCGGCATCGCGTGTAAACGGACCAATCTGGTCCATGCTCGGGGCAAAGGAAACCAAGCCCCAGCGACTGATGCGACCGCCCGATGGTTTGAGTCCGGTCACACCGCACAGCGATGCGGGCTGGCGGATGGAACCACCGGTATCACTTCCCAGTGCGCATGGGACCAGGCCTGCAGCAACGGCCGCAGCGCTGCCCCCAGAGGACCCCCCGGGGACACGTGTATGGCACCAGGGGTTGTGTACTGGGCCAAAGGCACAATGTTCGGTAGAAGAGCCCATGGCAAACTCATCGCAGCGTGTGCGACCAAGCATCACAGCCCCAGCGGCCCGCAGACGCTCAATAGCGGTGGCTTCATAGGGCGCGACATAGTGTTCGAGGATGCGTGACCCACACGTCGCGGGTTCGCCCTGAACCATGATGTTGTCCTTGATGGCAATGGGAACACCAGCCAGCGGCCCAGCGGCCTCACCCCGGGCGATGGCCTCATCAACACGGTGGGCATCAGCTCGAGCGGTCTCAGCCCGGACTTGTTGGAAACAGCCAAGTTGCTGATCGATCTGCTCAATGCGGGCCAAACGAGTTTCCAAGACCTCGATGGCCGTGGTCTGGCCTGCCTGAACAGCAGCAGCGATGTCACGGGCTGTTTCAGGGTGCGTCATGCGTCTGCTCCCTGATCAAGCACCTTGGGCACAGCGACATAATCGCCCTGGTGCTCTGGCGCTGCCCCGATGACCGTCTCCTGACTGAGCGGGGCGATGGGTTCATCAGGATGCAGGCGGCTGGAATGTCCATGGGGCGAGGCCATCGGCTCAAGGCCCTGGACATCCACCTTCGCCAGGCGGTCCACAAAGCGGACTACAGCGTCGAGGTCTGCGGCAATGGCAGTAAGTTCATCTTCAGAAAGCGATAGGCGCGCAAGTCGAGCGACATGACGCACTTGCTGCTCGTTGAGTTGGGGTTTTTCAGGGGCAGAATCGGTCATGGGTGGGCAGAGGGTAGCAATGCCAAGCCCAATAGGACGGCGCCTGTACAATGCCTGCCCCGTCGCTCGGGGGTAGCGACTCATGAACATCACCCACGGAATCCCGGTTGCGCCTGGTATCGCCATCGCCCCCGCATTTGTTTTGGACCAGACCCGGGAGCGTATTGCTCGGGATCGCGTCGCCCCGGAGGCATGTCAGGAAGAGGTCGAAGCCCTCAATCGGGCCATCGCGGCTGCCGTCGAATCTGTGCAGGCCGACCGCCATCGGGTCGAGCAGGATTTGAGCCCAGAGGCGGCTCAGATCTTTGATGTTCATCTTGGTTTGCTGCGCGATGATGCGCTGCTGCAGCCCGTGCGTGATCGCATTCTCAGCGATGGTGTGACTGCTGCATGGGCAGTGTCTGACGCCTTTCACCGGTTGGCGGAACAGTTCCGCTCCATGGGCAGCGCGGTCTTCCGTGACAAGGCCCGAGACATTCTGGATCTGGAGCGGCGGGTTCTTGATGAATTACTTGGACGCACCCGGGCACGCTTGGCGCAGGTGAGTGAGCCGGTGGTTCTGCTCGCGCATGAACTCACCCCAGCAGATGCCGCGTCTTTGACCGTCGATCTTGTGCGAGCGGTTGTGACTGAGGCTGGTGGTCGTACAGATCACGCCTCAATTGTGGCTGCAGCACTGGGCGTCCCAGTGGTGGTTGGCTGTGGTGATCTCGTCGGCGACTTGCAGGATGGTGATCCGGTCATCGTAGACGGCACTCGAGGCAGGGTCGTGATCCGGGCCGACGATGAAGTGATGGCGAAGTATCGCCGTCGGCTTGAAGAGCAAGAACGATTTCGTGCCAGTGTTCCGCGTATTGGTAGAACGCGAACGGCCTGCGGTGTGGACATTCAGCTGCTGGGCAATATTGAGTTTGTGCGTGAAGTTGACACGCTCAAAGAGGTTGGTGGCGATGGTGTGGGGCTCTATCGAACAGAGTTTTCTTACCTCACAAGCGACACTGAGCCAGATGAAGATGCCCTCTATGAGATGTATTCATCGGCACTCAAGGCGCTTGATGGCAAGCCGCTGACACTGCGGACGCTTGATCTTGGCGCAGATAAATACACGCAGGCGATGAAGATTGAGCCAGAGCGCAATCCATTTCTCGGCTTGCGCAGCATTAGGCACAGTCTTCAGAATCTGGGCATGTTCCGGCGGCAGTTGCGGGCAATTTTGCGCGCCTCTCCACACGGATCACTGCGGGTGATGTTCCCACTGGTGACAACGGTAGGCGAATTCCGTCAGGCCAAGATGATGTTGCTCGATGTCGCGGAGGAACTTCGTGATGAGGGCCATGAGGTCGCTCGTGATATTCCAATTGGAATGATGGTGGAGGTGCCCAGCGCGGCCATCATGGCAGCTACCTTTGCCCGGGCTGCAGATTTCTTCTCGATCGGCACCAACGACCTCATTCAGTACACCGTTGCTGTTGACCGGGGAAATGAGCGGGTTGCCTCGCTTTACACCGCCTCCAGCCCAGCCGTCCTGAGGCTGGTGAAAACGGTTGTTCGGGCGGCTCAGCGTCGAAAAGTACCTGTCAGTCTTTGTGGTGAATGTGCCGGCGACATCAACTACACTATGCTCTTGTTGGGGTTGGGCTTGAGAAGCCTGTCGCTTGTCCCAGCACTGATTCCGCGTGTCCGAGAGGTCATTCGACGGGTCAGTCTGGAGGACTGTGAGCGGCTGGCTCGACGAGTTGGCTCCATGGACTCGGAGCGCAGGATCGGCCTGTTGCTTCGCAACGAACTTCTACGGGTGCTGCCCGAGATCGATGACGAAGACGTTGACGACATCGGGTAGTACGGACAAGACATCAGGATTCTCAACGCGGTCAATCCACTGCTCAGCTTCAAGCCGAGCGTTGATGGGACCGCGGGGAACCGCCAAAAGGATGACGCCAGTCAGCCATTCGATGCATGTGAACCTTTGGCCTGTCGCTCCCACTGGGATCGATCAGGTGGCCACATGGGATCGCTCGTGCTTGACGGTCATCCGCGAAAGGATGCCCTGTGGCACGAAAGAAAACAACCGGCGACGAAGCGACGTCGGGCCAGATCATGCTCGTCAACGACGTGCCCGGCCAAGAGTGCCGGATCGCCATTCTCCGCAATGGCCGTGTGGAGGATCTGTTCACTGAGCGGGTCGCCACCGCGACCAGCGTTGGCAACATCTACAAGGGGCGGGTCACCAATGTGGAGTCCGCCATTCAGGCTGCCTTTGTCGAGTTTGGCAAGACGCAGCGTGGTTTCCTGCACATATCTGATCTGCACCCGAGGCACTTCCCAGGTGGTGAGCAAACAGAGAAGGTGGGTCGCAAGACATCACACCGGCAACGCCCGCTGATTCAGAAAGCACTGAAGAAGGGCGATGAGATTCTCGTTCAGGTCATCAAGGAGGGCATCGGCACCAAGGGTCCGACGTTAACCAGTTACCTGTCGATTCCTGGCCGCTTGATGGTGATGATGCCTTACATGGATCGGGTGGGCGTGACGCGTCGGGTGGAGAATCCAGACGAACGCAAGGCCATGCGCAAGGTATTGGACTCACTTGATCTGCCGCCAGACTTCGGCTTTATTCTTCGCACCGCGGGTATGGGTGCGAGCAAGCGCGATCTGACGCGCGATGTCGCCTATCTGACCCGCATGTGGAAGGTCATGGAGCGTCGCATCGAGAAGATTGGTGTGCCAGCAGAGCTCTATACCGAATCGGATCTGGTCTTGCGGACGGTGCGTGATGTTCTCAATAGCCAGATTGAGTCGATTGTGGTTGACTCGGAGCAGGCATATGAGCGGCTTCAGGGTTTCTTGCGCGTGATCGCGCCGCGATCGGCCCCCAAAGTCGTGTTGTACCGACGAGCGATTCCACTATTCCATGCCTTTGATGTGGAGCGTCAAATTGAGACCATCCATGCACGTGAAGTAGATCTTCCAAGTGGTGGTCGGCTTGTCATTGATCAAACCGAAGCGCTGGTTGCCATTGATGTGAACTCTGGTCGAAGCCGGTCGTCACGTGATAGTGAAACAAATGCTTACAACACGAACATGGAAGCAGTTGAGGAAATTGCTCGACAACTCCGCCTGCGAGATCTTGGCGGGCTGGTGATCAATGACCTCATTGATATGCGAATGCCTGCCAAACGCAGGGAGGTCTATCGCAGGTTTGGGGAACTGCTCAAAGAAGATCGGTCACGCACAACGATTTTGCCAATCAGTGACTTCGGCATTTTGGAGATGACCCGGCAGCGGATGCGGCCGAGCATTCGGATGGCGAACTATGTGGACTGTCCAACCTGCGCTGGTCAGGGCGAAATTAAGTCGCCTGATTTAGTTGCGGCAGATGCGATTCGAGAAATTGGATGGTTGATGCACTGCAAGGAGACGGCCAAGGTTGAAGTGGTGGTTTCGCCGCCAGTGGCCTCGTCGCTGCTGTCTACACGCAGGCGGGTCCTCGATGACATGGAAGATGAATCAGGTAAGCCCATCGATGTTCGAGTCAGTGAGAGTATTGCGGTAGATCGAGTTGCCTATTACGCCTACGACAATCGCGGGGCGGACCTGGATCTCAACGTTTTGACCTCCGCGTCGAGGCCAACCATTGAAGACCTCATAGCGGAAGCGCAAGAGCCCACTGGGGATGCATCAGACTCTTCTGCGGAAGGCAAGACAAGACGACGGGGTCGAAGGCGCCGCAGTACGCCGCCAGCGGATGCCGCAGCAATCGCGTTATCTGGTGAGTTCCAGGAGGAGTTGGCGCAACTTGAGGCTCAGGCAGATGCAGAAGAAGCAGAAGCCGCTAAAGAAGAAGCAGTCAAGTCGAAAAAGAAGAAGCGTCGACGCCGTCGCAAGAAGCCCGCGCCTCTGATTAGTGAGACCTCACGCCTCTACGTCTTGGCCAAGGCCATGGATGTCAAGTCCAAGGACATTGTCGAACGATGGCAGGCCAGTGGTGGTGAAAAGAACCTCGACTTTGTGCTGAACAACCACATGTCCAGTGTCACGCCTGAGCAGGCTTCGGTGATCCAAGGTTGGTTTGCTGGCATCACAGATACGGCTGATGAAGAAGCCGATGCGGCCACCACTGAAGGAGTTGAGGCCGAAGGGGCAGAAGCAAGTGAAGGGGAGGTCAAGCGGCGTCGTCGGCGGCGAGGTGGTCGTGGCCGGGGTAAGGGCCGTGGTCGCGCCGCAGCGAATCAAGCGGATGCCCAGAGCACGTCAGAATCCAGCGAAGCTGCAGCCACAGGTGACAGCGAAGATGCCTCTGGAGACTCGACCCCTCCGAAGAAGAAGCGCAGTAGACGTCGACGTCCGGCCAAATCCAAGGCTGAGACTGAGTCTGCTTCAGAAGAACAGGCCAGCCCGAAACAGACACGCCGCTCCAAGGCGGGGGTTGAACCAAAGACTGATACGGTCGAGGAGAAGCCAGCGCCCCGACGGCGGACGTTGTATGGGTCGCGGCGCAAACTCAACCCAGGTGAGGCTGCGGATGTACTTGCCTCGGAGGGTGTTGATTGATGCCTTGTGATAGGCGCATCATTGTGCTTGGATCTACGGGGTCTATTGGCGTCAACACGCTTGAGGTTGTGACGCACCTAGGTGCGCTCGGTCACGCACATCAAATTGTTGGCTTGGCTGCGGGCGCCAATGTTGGGCGACTTGCTGAACAAGTCATGCAATACAAGCCCGAGTTGGTTGCCATTGCAGATGAATCCGCAGCCGCAGATTGGGATTCCGGGGTGCCGGCGCTGGTTGGTCCAGATGCTTCTGCGGCACTGGTTGATCAGGTGGCTCGTCCAGGTGACCTCATTGTGGCGGCTATCGTGGGCGCGGCGGGTTTAGAGGCGGTTCTTACGGGGATTGAGCGTGGTTGTGATATTGCGCTAGCGAACAAGGAAACCCTCGTTGCAGCTGGTGAACTGGTGATGCCTGCGGTCCAGCGTGCCGGCGTTTCACTTCTCCCTGTGGACAGTGAACACAGTGCGATTTTCCAATGCCTGCAAGGCGCTGGTCGAGATCGTGACCAAATCAAGCGCATCGTGTTGACCGCATCGGGGGGCGCTTTCCGTGGTCGTCGCCGCGAAGAAATTGCCGATGCAACGGTCGATGAGGCTTTGGCCCATCCAACATGGTCCATGGGCCGCAAGATCACCGTAGATTCGGCCACACTTGCCAATAAGGCATTGGAAGTCATCGAGGCGCACTGGCTCTTTGGGCTCGATGCTGATCGCATTGATGCCATTGTGCATCCACAGTCAATCATGCATGGCTTTGTTGAATTTACCGATGGCTCGGTCTTGGCACAGGCTGGCCCGCCCGATATGCGTACGCCAATTCAATATGCACTGACCTATCCGGAGCGTGTTGAGGGATGCTCAAAGAGGTTGGACTGGACTGAATTAAGGGAACTTTCCTTCGACCAAATTGATTGCGAGGCCTTTCCCATCATCACTCAAGGATGGAAGGTCATTCGAGAGGGAGGCACAGCGGGCGCCATTTTTAATGCAGCCAACGAAGCTGCGGTCGAGGCGTTTCTGAGTGGTTCCATTCGCTTTGGCGAGTTATCTGACATTGTGCTCGAGGCATGTGCGTCTCTGCCAGCAACGACCGTGCAGGGCCTCGAAGATGTGCGTTCGGCGGACGAAGCTGCACGCCAGTGGGTACAGTCCCGCATCGCGGCAACCGCTGGAGCTTGAGGTCGAGCCATGGGAATGATCGAATCTGCATTCAATGTGCTGATCATGGTGCTCGGTTTCGGGCTGCTGATCTTCGTGCATGAATTGGGACACTTCCTAGCAGCAAAGTGGGCTGGTATTCGAGTCGAATCGTTTGCGATCGGATTCGGACCGCCCGTGATCAGTTGGAGAGGCGGGATTGGCTTGATCTGGGGATCGACTGATCCAGTGATCCGCCGCCGTGCTGGCCGTTCTGCCATGCAAATGCGTGATCATGAATTGCAGGAAGCGCAGATTGGCGAAACTGAGTACTCGCTTCGCTGGCTGCCCCTTGGTGGATTTGTCCGCATGCTCGGGCAGGATGATCTTGACCCAGGCAGTCAATCAGGTGACCCTCGAAGTTTCAACAGTGCAACCATCGGTCGCCGCATGGTCGTGATTTCTGCAGGCGTGGTGATGAACGTCCTGCTTGCGGTGCTGTGCTTCATCATCGCTTTTTCGATGGGTGTGCGTTTTGAAGCGCCAGTCGTTGGGGAAGTCGTTGTGGATTCTCCGGCAGCGGAGGCGGTGCCAGCAGATCCAGCACATGGAGTTGGGCTGCAAAGTGGTGATCGAATTGTCCAACTTGATGGTGACCAGACGCCTACCTTTGCGGATCTGCAGGTGATTACGGCGATGTCGGTCGGCGATGGTCCGATGTCCATGCGCATTGAGCGCCGCGGTGTCGACGGATTGCTCTCCTATGAGTTGACGCCCAGGCACGATCCGGTGACACAAACACGTTCGCTTGGGATTTACCCAGCGTCATCAACAACACTGGGAAGTGAAGGTCAACTTGGCCGCTATGTTGAGAACCTTCTGGAGCGCACAGGGCTTGACAAAGCAGGCGTTGTGCCTGGGGCTGCCTTGGAGTCGCTTGGGGATACCTCAGTATCGAGCTTTCATGCCATTGATCTTGCAATGCAAGCTTCTGGTGGTCAGCCTGTAGCGTCAACATGGCGTGTGCCTGATGGCAAGGTGGTGGATGCGGTACTGACAGCCGACCCACAGTGGCAACAGCTTCGTTATCCCGATGCAAGCAGTGCGGATCTTGTGGGCTGGGAACAGGGAGTTGTTGGACTGGTCCCCTTGGTTCGTCTGGTCGAAGTCATGCCAGGGAGTATCAACGATGGCATCCTGCAATCTGGGGATGTGGTGCTCGCTGTTGGTGATGTCGTTGGACCTCGAATGCGAGCATTCCGAGATGCCATTGCAGCGGCAAGTGGATCGCTGCCCATGGTCGTACTGCGAGGTGATCAGCGCGTCGAAGTGACGGCGAGGGTCGCTATGGAGGGTGTGCTTGATCCAAAGCCAAAACTGCAGGTGCTTCCTGGATATGCATTTGACACACCACTGCTTGCTTCGCCGATGCGTGAGGTTGAGCTGGCCGATGGAGGCACGATGGTCACTGCAGCAGGCCAGGTGCCTGACGGGTTGGTTCCTACCAGTCGGGTGACGCGCTTGGGTTCGCGTGCCATTGACTCCTGGCGTGATATTTGGATGGAGTTGCATGCGGCAACACTTGCTGGAAATACGACAATCGAGATGACGGTGGAACTGCCGATTGCGGCCTCTGCGTCGCGGACAGTCTCGCTTACGCTTCGCGAGTCAACGGTGAAGGAATTGGCAGCCTTGCATTGGCAGTCGCCGATACCAGAGTTATTGTTTGATCCTGTTTACGTCACGCGTTCAAGCGGAGGCAATCCGATTCGTGCGCTGGCCATGGGGGCGGCAGAGACAAGCAATTTTGTGATTCTGACCTACTTGACCATTGATCGGTTGTTCCGTGGCACACTGGGCGTGGATCAGTTGCGAGGGCCAGTTGGGATTGTGCATTTGGGTACTCGTGTGGTGGATCGTGGTTTTACCTATCTCCTTTTCTTCCTCGCGATCATCAGCGTGAATCTCGCAGTGCTCAACTTCCTTCCTCTTCCCATCGTGGATGGGGGACAGTTCCTCTATCTGATCTATGAGAAGGTGACCGGCCGGCTTCCCTCGTTGGCCTTCCAGACTGGGGCCATGATGCTTGGTCTTTTGCTCATCGGAACCCTCTTCGTTGTGACCTTCTACAACGACGTGGCCCGGTTGGTGGGGTAGGGCCTGTTCCGTCTGTAGGGCCTGAAGATGGCTTCTCGGGGCATTCATGGTGGTTGAACCATGGATCGTCCCTGATTTCAGCGTCAAGTTGAACGATAGACACCTCGGTGGGGATTCAAGGCTGCAGAGTCTTTGTTTCGCCGCGATTCGATTGTGGAGGCCTGCTTGAACGTGACCGCGACTATGGACGTGCCTGAGGGAGGATTGCCCAGGGTGCTGATTGTCGAGAGTGATCCGGAGATTGCTCGGCAACTTGTCTGTGCTTTGGCGAGTGCCCGCGGGGGCCTGCCCAGCCAAGGGGGCCCTGCAGAATCGCCCAGTGCACAGGATGTGGCAGGCTGCCAAGTGGTTCAATCGCTTGCCTTGCTGCATCGCGTCGATCTTCAGCAGTTTGGAGCGGCCTTGGTGGCATCGGTGATGCATGAAGGCTGTGGATTGGATGCGATGGCGTATCTGCGTGGTCTTGCACCGCACCTCCCGGTGGTCATGATTGGTGATGTTGCGGATGCCCCAATGGCGCCAGAGGCTATTCGAGCCGGAGCAAGTGAGTTTGTTCTGTTGACTGGCCATGAGGCAGCCACGATTCCACTGGCAGTGCGCAAGGCAGTGGTTCACCGTCAACTCAAACTTGATCATGATCGATTACAGCAGTCACTGACTCGATCCATGGCTGAACAGGCAGAAGTCAATCGTCGGCTTGAGCAGACCGTCGCGCAGCTTGAGGATTTAGCACGCACTGATGACCTCACTGGGCTGACCAATCGTCGATGGCTCAGCCTGATGCTGGAGGGCCGATGGTCCGAGTCAGAACGCCATCAGATTGGTCTTGGTTTCCTCTTGATCGATCTGGATGGATTCAAGGGGCTCAATGACTCGCTTGGCCATCACCGCGGTGATGAGGTGCTCAAGCAGGTTGGCTTGATGATGCAGGATATCTGTCGCGACATTGATGTTGCTGCCCGCTACGGAGGTGATGAATTCTGCATTCTGCTTCCGCATGCTGATCTGGATGCGACCTTGCAGGTGGGGCGTCGCCTTGTTTCGCGCTTCTATGAGGAAGTTGAGACATGGGATCTTGGCGATACCAAGTTGGGCATTTCAGTGGGCGCTTCGCATCGATCACTATGTGGGGTATCCGATCCTGAGGAATTGGTGCGACAGGCCGATGAGGCGATGTATGCGGCGAAACGCCAAGGGGTTGGTCTGATGCTGCACACAGGATCCAAAGTGTCACATTTGCAAGTGGCGTAAGCGGCTACTGCTCACGGATCTGCTTGCGATCATCTTTGGCCCGCATGGACTGCCGCTTGTCAAAGCGGCGTTTGCCTTTGCCCAGGCCGATGACCAACTTGGCATGTCCATTTCTCCATGTCACTTCCAATGGCACAATGGCCATGCCCTTGGCGGAAGCTTCTCGGGCGAGTTTGCGAATTTCGCGTTTGTGCGCCAGCAGCCTTCGTGGCCGTGCCGGTTCATGTTGGGCTGCGGACGAGGCGTTGGCATATTCAGAGATGTGCACGCCGTGCAGGGTTAAGGTGGGCGGTTCAAGTTCCGCTCTGATATATCCCTCTTGCAGGCTGATCTGTCCGAGCCGGACTGACTTGATCTCAGTGCCAGTGAGTTTGATGCCACACTCCAGGGTGTCAGTGATTTCAAAGTCATAGCGCGCCCGACGATTGCGAACTTGTGGTTCGTGGTCGTGAGCCGCGTTCTTTTTGGACTTGGCCATCTGAGGGAGGTGTTCCGGTCCGGACTGTACTGCCCAGAGATTCGATGGGTGCCCCGGAGTGGTCTGGGGGTTTCGGAGGGCGGGGTTTTCAGGCGGTCCGGGCCCCCGGGGGTTTCCGGGGTTGGCCCCCGAGTCATTCTCCGGATCAAGCATCAGGAGATCAGGGGCCGGTGCTCATGCGCGAAAGAGGACTCGAACCTCCACGGGATTTTACTCCCACCAGCACCTCAAGCTGGCGCGTCTGCCAATTCCGCCACTCGCGCTTCAAGGGATCGGACGGGGCAGGATAGCAGGCAGAGTCGCTGTTGTGGTCAGTGCTGCAGCCATGCTGCTGCTGCCTCGGGGTCGTCGGCAAGCACTACTTGCAGGACCTGATCGTCGAGATGTTCTCGGGCGAGTTGCCCAAGTTCCTTGCCAGAAAGCAGTCCAGAGCCGGCGGGGCAGGGTTGGAGCAGGTCATCTTGCATGACGAGATCTTCAAGCAGCAGCACGCGGGTCAGTGGTCCACACATGCGAAAGATGCACTCGAGGTGCTCAGGAGCATCCTGCATCATGCCACTGGTCAGCATGGATGCTGGAGCAAGTGCAAGTCCAAGGCCCCATGTTTCGCAGGCATGACGGCAAGACGGCGCATCGCTGAGCACATGCGCCCAATGCGGGCGAATAAGAAGGTGTGGATGGGGTTCGCTGGGCACAGCGGCTTGCAGTTGGTTCCAGCCATGGGTCAGCCATGTCGCAGGATTTGCCCCAAATGGATCTTTGCCCAAACCACCAGACCAGACAATAGATGGGGTATCGATGTCAGGAAGCCCATCGTGGATGAGGTGTTGATCGGTTGCGGTCCATGGGCCGACTGGTCCACGAATCCATCCGTTCTCTTGTACGGATGATGTCGCCAGGAGTGTGCTGGTCATACGCCGCGTGTGTCCGGTGTCCAGATGAATTTGTGTATCTGCAATTGGATGCGGGCATCAAGTCCATCTTCGAGCATCCAAGCGACCAAGTCTGCTGGAGCGAGCCCATCATGTCCCGGAATTTCTTTGCCGGCGATTTGCTGGTGGACCGGTGACAACAAGACGGCTGCGGTGCGCGTGGTCAAATCATGTTCACTGATGAAGGCCCTTGCCCACTGGTAGTCAGCGCGGTCACAAATGACAAATTTGGCTTCATCTTGTTTTGTGAGGTGATTGATATTGGCTAATTCGTTGCGCTCACATTCGCCGCTGCCGGGGGTCTTGAAGTCGACAATTCGAATAACCCGTGGATCACAGCTCGAGATGTCACAAGCCCCTGAGGTTTCGATGAGCACCGTGCGGCTGGCATCGCACAGGCGAGTCATGAGTGTGTGTACGGGCTTTTGTAGCAATGGTTCTCCGCCTGTAATTTCAACCAGCGGTGTGGGCCACGAGGTCACCTTTGCAAAAGTTTCGTCGATGGTCATGCGATGACCTTCTGCAAAGGCGTATTCGGTATCACAGTAGACACATCGCAGATGACATCCACGCAGTCGAACAAAGACACAGGGCCGACCGACGTAGCTTGATTCGCCTTGGACGGAATGAAAGATTTCGTTGATGAGCAGAGATTCAGCCATGCGTGACGGTGTCAGGCAGAGGTGCGATCGATTGGCTGATGGTTTTCACGCTCGCCGCGGCCACGAAGGGGGTAGTCCTTGCGCAGCGGATGTCCCGGATAGTCCTTCCACAAGAGGATGCGACGCAGGTCGGGATGGCCACGGAATCGAATGCCATACATATCAAAGACTTCACGCTCAGGCCATTCAGCCCCGGACCAGATGTCGGTGACACTATCGACCTCCAGCCCTGGATCTTCTTCGATACCTGTGGTGTCGAGTGTTGGGTCAAGCCAGACACGCACGAGCAGCATGCGGTCATTGGCATGGCTGCGGAGTATCCATGTGACGCCAAACCGCGCTTTCTGCGGTGCGGGATAGTCGAGATAGTCGGCGGCTGTGACATGCGACAGGATGTTGTAATCACAGGCAGGATCTTCGCGGAGAAAGCGCATGATCGAGTGCAGATCTTCACGTTGAACCACGAGCGTCGTGCAGCCACGGAACTCCATGGCGTTGAGCGTGCGGTCAGGGAAGGCCTCACGGACGCGGCTGAGGTCTGGATGCATGGTGGCCGATTCACTCATTGGACTACATCGTAGCGTGATCAGCGGCCTTAAGGTGTTCTGTCAAAATCAGGGAATGCCTGATCCTCGCGGTCGTTCCAGTGTGATCGTGTCCACATCTGGGTCCATATTCCAGACCATTTGGGTGGCTTGGACGGGCATGGGTGATCCCTCTGTGATCAGGGATACGGTGCGACCCGGCCTGCTGGACAATTCGGCAATTCGTGTGCGCGAGTTGTAATCGACCTGATGGCAGTCAACCCGCCGAGTGGGAGTCGCGAGATAGACGCGCTCGCGAGCGCGAAGTTGATCGACTTCCATATCAGAGCCCATGTCCAGTGGGGCATCTGCTTCCAGGGTCAAAGACTCCTCGCCTCGTCGTGTAAGTACTTCTACGTACTGTGCGGTGATGGTGGCGATATCGCGGCGATCAATGGCGCTCTTCCAGCGTCCCTGCACGTCTCCGGTCATGGTGATTCGAAAACGATCATCTTGCTCACGGGTTAAGTCCAGATTCTGTGACCAGGTAAAACGGCTGGTGCCTGGTCCCGAGAATGGCCCATCGCCGGTGCGTTGTTTTTGTTCCCAGTTCGGTTCGCGAATGATCAGGTCGCCATCGCCGACGATTTTTGCTTCTGATCTGAGATCATTCCAAGTGAGGTGCATGGCGCCGACGTAGAACACGCGCGGCAGTGCCGTTCGTTCCGCGGTTGGCCAGGTGCGCGACTCTAGGCGGGCTTGGCCACGGGCAATCAACAGTTCAAGGACACGATCTCCGGATCCAAATGGGTCAATGGCGTCGCTGTCATTGGTCGGCGTCTGAGTTTCAGTTGACCCTCCAACGACTCGAGCAAACTCCAATCGCAGTGTGTCACCCTTGAGACTGCTGCGTTCGGTGTCGGATCGGTCGACCACAGATTCCACATTGCCGGTAATGTCCAGCGCGCCAGCCCCGTTTGCAAACGTGCTGTCATAGTGCATGGACTCGGTCCAGGTTGTGCGCATGGTCACAGTTGGCCCACCATCTTGGCCGACAATTCTTGGTGGTGGGATTCTGTTGTTGGCGCTGATGTCAATAGGGGTGGCAAGCATTCTGGATCTGCCAGGGCCGATCCAATCCGCGGTCCCGGCATGGCGGTCAAGTCGCAGGTCGTTTCCTCGATCGATGACGACATCACTGCGTGCAATGAGCACGTCGTCACCGGTTAGACGAGCGACCTCCTGTTGCGCGTCGCCCTGCAGCCGTTGAGCAAAAGCACGTGCGCCGTCTGCTGTGAGTACCTGCACGTTGCCAGTGGCATCGAAGTCACGAACGATGATGTTGTCGGAATGAAGTCCGCCTTGCTGGGGCGAATCTTCGGCGGGCTTCTCATCTGCAGTATCGAGTCCGGCGACCAGTTGGTCTGCCCAGAGTGATTGTTGGTCATTGCGCGCATGTACCCGCGTGCGGCAGACCAGTTGGTCTGGTCGGGCTTCACCGCTGTCATCTGGAACAAATGTCATCGACAGCTCGCCTGCTGATATTGACCCGTCGGGGGATTGCACCACAACGTCTTCATGGAAGTTGATGGATTTGAGGAGGACATCCTGACCTTGATCATCTGGATCGAAGGTGATGTGGACTCCATTGTTCCAGTCAATCTGGGTGTCGTCAGGCCCTGGGGTTGAAGGCAGAGCGGGGCGATCTATCGGCTGATCGGCAGTGACATCAATTGGCGTGCCCAGAAGCATGGCTCGTCCACTTCCATCCCAGTCTGCTGTTCCGGCAAGTCGTTCGACTCGCAGATGTTTTCCGTGTCCAATGATGACATCACGGCGTGCAATCGTGACATCTGAACCGGTCAGGTCGATGATCTCTTGTTGGGCATCGCCTTCCATGCGTTCGGCCCACACCCGGCCACCATCAGCCATGCGTACTTGCACACCACCTTCAGCTGCAAAGCTGCGGACATCCAGTTTTTGAGTGTCTTCTGTGGAATCTGCATCAGCTGCGGGCTCAATGCTGGCTTCGAGTTGGTCGGACCAGAGAACTTGCTGGGCATTAGCGGCGCGAACACCGCGGCGGGCGATCAGGCGACTTGGTCGAGATGCTCCTTGGGGATCTCTCTTAAAGCGCATCGTTAGATCATCTGTGGAAATGTTGCCGCTTTCGTCCTTAACCTCGACGTCTTTCATAAAGCGGATAGAGCGCATGCCTTGGTCCTGCTGTTCCGTGGCGGGATCAAATGCAATCTTGACCTTCTGTTGCCAGGTGATCGTGGTTTCTTCGCTCCCACCATCGGTTGGTGAGAGGACAGCCATTCCCTCTGCGTCGATCCCCGCTTCTCCATGGTCTGGCCGTGCCCAGACGGCGTCACTTTCGAGGCGCAAATCATCTGTGGTGATGATCACGTGGCGCATATCAGCACGCGTGAGATCGACGCGTTCCATCTGCGTGCGCCATGTCAGTAGCCCACAGGTCACTGAGAGGTTCTGACTGAGGTCTCGGACCTCCACTGGCGCCCCTGATAGTTCAAGCCGCACATCCTGGGGTGTGGGCGGGCGGAGGGAATCATCCTCTAAGGGGACCATTTCCATGGGGCCACTACATGTCACCAAGATCTCTTCAGGCGCTGGAATTGGAGGCGCTGCGCCCATCGCCATGGCCACGAGAAGACCTGTCCCGCCCATTGAGGTCGCTGGCGGTGGTGGTTCTTGTGTATCAAAGGCATCTGCTTCCAAAGAGAAAAAGACGGTTAAAAGATCGGCTGTAGCGACTCGGCCAAGGCGTGGGTCAGCTGCATCTGCTGGCGGCGATTGCACGATCCGTACGTCCTGTTCCATGGTCAGCACATAGAAGGGGACATCTTTGGGCGGCGGTGCCGATTGCTTGACAGGGATGATTCGTGTGCCTGAGCTTTTGGCGATGGCTGGATGGACATGGCGATGCGAGACCACAGGCTGATCGCTTCCCTGTAGCTCGCGGATCAAGAGATAGTCCACCTTTTCAAAACGTAGGTACTCAATGCGATCATCGCGATCGTTGAGCAGGATTTGGAGATCTTCGCCTTTCATCTCCTCAGTCGATGTCACGATTTTGACATCACTCTCACAGGTGATGCGGCCACTGAGATTGTCAAATGCAGCCGCAGTGGTGTTGACGGTCATCGATGGGGTGCTCTTGGCTGGATCCGGCCAGGTTCCACCAACGGACTCGAACATGCGAATCACGACATTGCCGATTAGCCGCCCCTCTTCCAGCGCTCGTCGCGGGGCATAGGCCACAGCGCGATCGCCCTCTAGAGTGATCAGCCGCCCACCATGCATGAACATCTCCACGACGAGGTCCTGCATGGCAATCCAATTGTCTGGCATCGCGGGAGGGTCTGGGTCCAGATGCGAGAAGCGGTACTGCTGCGAGAGTTGTCCATCATCACCTGCCACTTGCAGCCATCCACCTTCTGGGAGCGACACGGCCATGTCTGGATCCGTCATGCCCTGTCCAACTTCTGATGCGTCCTGCAGTGGGGCTGGGCCAATCAAATCAATGACGGGTTTCTCTTTGGTTTGCGGTGGTGCTGATGGCGCTTCGAACAAGAGCAGAATGCCCAACACGACGACAGAAATGACTGCGCCGATCAGACCCCAACGAATCGCTGGTGACTGGTTCATGCCTGTAACTCAACGCGAAGGAGATCGATCTCGCCGCCACAATGTGCATCGAGTTCCATGGCTGCTTGGCAGCCTGCTCGGGCAATGGACTCATCGTCAAGTCTGTGCTTGACTGTGGCATGCATAGCACCCATGGCATATTCGGCCCCAGACCCGATGGCATACCAGCGTGCAAACTCAGTGACACCAAGATCACTTGAAACCTTAAAGAGTCCGCCAGGCGAAGCGACGAGGAAGGATGCATCAAGATCACCGAAGGGGGTGTCTTTGCTGGCTGCTTGTTCGTTGACAAGGGTGTATCTGTCCCGCAGCACGCCCCAGAGTTCAAGGAAGAACGCGTAGATGTGGCGTCTTGTCGTTAATGATGGGGCAGGCCGGTCAGTCAGGTGGTGATCAATGATGTCGTCATACACGGCCCACCCGGTTCCACCGATGACGGCATCGCCAATGCGCATCAACTTGCTCGTGCGAGCATTCTCCGTCGGGACGACCATGCCCTCGCCGAAGACGGCCAGTGTGTCAGCGGCAATGGTGATCGCCTGAGAACTTCGAACGGCAGTCACGATCGACATGGTGGATTAGTCCATGGCCACGCGGGGGGCAAGGAGATCCTGAATGTCGATCAGGCCCACTGGTCGGTGGTTCGCGTCGACCACTGGCAACTCGTCAATGCGATGGGTCGACACTGTCTGACGTGCTGCCGCCACTGTGGTGTCAGCTGACACGGTCAGTGGGTTGGCGGTCATGACTTCTGAGACGGGTTGATCGAGGCTATCAGGGTTCTCCAGCACCAATCGTCTCAAATCACCATCGGTAAACAGGCCAATGAGGCAGCCATCTGCATCGACTACAAGGACGGCTCCGGCATGACGAATTGGACTGTCTGAGGCAAGTGCGCTTTGGGCGAGCGCTTCTCGCAGCGGAGTGTTTGGGGGCACTGTGCTGAGGTTGTCGCCGACCCGGAAACGGAGCAATGCTTCAACTGGTCGAAGCATCGCGCCAAGCGAGCCCCCAGGATGTCGTTGTTGGAAATCGGTGGCCGTGAAGTTGCGTTGATGCGCCACGGTCAGTGCCAGCGCATCGCCGCACGCCATCGTGACGGTTGTCGATGTCGTTGGGGCGAGGCTGAGCGATCCAGCTTCATCAAGATCGCCCAGAGCCAGATGGGCATCGCAGAGGCGGCCAAGTGGTGAATCATGAGAACGGGAGATTCCCAGTCGTTTCACCCCATCGGTGCCCAGTACCGTTGCAAGCTCGATGATCTCTCTGGTCGCGCCCGAGAAACTCAGCAGCACAACAACGTCGTCCCGGCGAATCGCACCGAGGTCACCGTGCATGGCATCGGCAGGATGTACGGTGTGGGAGGGGATCCCCAGAGAAGACATGGTGGCTGAAATCTTGGCGCCAACCAGTCCGGACTTGCCCATTCCCGAGACCACCACATGGCCTTGGCAGTCAGCGATGAGGGCCACAGCCTGGGTCCAGTGGGCGGCCTCGGTCGGATCTTGCTCAAGCCTGGCTGCGAGTTCGCCCAAGGCGACCGCTTCGTGGTGCAGTACTTCGTGGAGTGATTGGCGTGTGGCGGCAGCAGCGTCCAAACCATCTGGTTCGGATGCCGGGGAGTTTGCTGTCGGTGGAGTCGGGGCGGTCATGCCGTGTACGATGCCTTTCCCTGGCCGGCGGAGGTCGCCGGACATGCGGCAGTGTATCGTCCGAGGTGGAGCCTATCCCGCATGATGCCGCAACCCCCGCAACCGATGGATATGCAGCAGGACTATCGCGTCTCTCTGGATGCATTTGAGGGTCCTCTGGATCTCCTGCTCTTTTTGGTGCGACGGGCCGAAGTCGATTTGCATGACATTCCGATCGCACAGATCACGGATCAGTACCTGGGCGTGCTGCGGCAGACTGCTCGGGTTGACGTTGATCAGGCTGGTGAGTTTCTCGTTATGGCGGCGACGCTGGTGGAGATCAAATCCAGAAGCATCACTCCGGTTGCAGCCAGTGAAGATGATGTGGAATTGGAAGCTGAGGATGGGCTTGATCCACGCAACGAACTGATTCGTCAACTGCTTGCATATCAGCGAATTCGCGATGCAGGAATGCAACTTGAACAGCAGCGCTCAGCCTTTGAGCAGCGGTTGATCTGTCAGGCGGGGCATCAGCAGGGCGCACTGCCTAAGCTCGAAGAGGGACTTGAACTGGAAGACGTGCATGCCATGGACCTCTCTGAGGCCTACGAGCGCATCGCATCGGCCATTGACTTTCGGCGTCTTGGAGATCACATCGTTGAGTTGGATGACACGCCTATTGCGCTCTATGAGAAAGATCTCGTCGATCGGCTGATGCGTCGTAGTGGGGAGTCACTGACCTTGCAGGAAGCATTTGCTGGACAAAAGCCAGTGCAGCGGGTGGGCATGTTCCTGGCGGTGTTGGAACTGGTGCGTCGCTTTGAAGTGCGTTTTGACCAGGCAGAGGATGGTCCGATCACACTGATGCTGCGTGACGGCGAGGAGTCGCCGGAGGATGCAGGCGATCAAGCCAGCTGAGGTGTCTACTTGTCTTTGCTTGGGCGGCTCGGGCGTTTTTTGCCCCCGCGTTTCTTGCGAGGGCGGGTGGTGGCCGAATCACGCAATCGCTGCACTTCAGCTTCAGTCAGTTCTCGCCATTGCCCTGGCCGAAGGCCAGACAGACTGAGCGGTCCCAAAGCGGTTCGTCGTAGTCTTCTGACTGGATGTTCCATTGCTTTGAACATCCGTCGTACTTGTCGATTGCGTCCTTCATGCAACACAACTTCAAAGCGGGTGCGATCTCGATGAGCTTCCAAGATGCGAATGGAGTCAAAGCTTGCCGGGCGCGGCCGGCCGGTTCGATCATCGGGCAGATTAATTCCCCGGGCCAGACGATCAATGACCCGATCCGGGACTTCCCCATCAACTGTGACGTCGTATACGCGTTTGACGTGGTGCGAAGGGTGCGTCAGCAAATGGCTGAGTTCGCCATCGTTGGTCAGCAGGAGCAGCCCCGAGGAATCCATATCGAGTCGGCCCACGGAAAAGAGACGCACCTTGGATGGGTGATCCACCAGATCGATTGCGCGGCGGCGTTGTTGCGGATCTTCAGCGGTGCAGACCACGCCACGTGGTTTGAACAAAAGGACATGCACCTTCGGGGCATTTGTCTTGACGGCCTTCCCATGTACGGTGATGCGATCGTTGATGGGATCTACCCAGACCGGGAGCGATTCAATCAAACGTCCATTGACGCGAATAGCTCGTTCTTCAATCAAGCCCTCACAGGCGCGGCGTGAGGCAACCCCCGCAGCAGCGAGGACTTTTTGAATGCGCTCGCCACGACTGGCATCGCGCAGCGGGTCATCTTGGCCGGCCTTTTGAGATTGAGCAGGCGTGGCATCGCCAGTTTGCTCCGGCTTGGACCAGCCTGGTGGGATGTCGGGTTGTTCTCCGGATGGCTTCATTGTTGGACGGCGCAGGCTACCGCACATCAGCGGTCGAGGACGGGTAGCCTGTGCTCGCGATGGGATTCAAGCAGTGGCGTCAGTCTTGGAAGGATCTGCGTGCCCGGCTGCGTCGCGTCACCTGGGAGGAATTGTCCTCCGGCGAGCGGATGGTCCGGTTTGTGCTGGACATTGGTCGTTTGGCGGCGCTTCGGCTGCGACGTCATCGCGCGGGCATGATGGCAGCGGCCTTGTCCTATCGTGTGCTTTTTTCTCTCTTGCCCTTGCTGGCACTGGCAGCCTCAATTGCTCGACTGTCAGTCACTAAGCAGGAGTTTCTTGACACCGTTAGTAATTTGGTGACCAGGCTCGGCCTCGAACGAGTGGACATTCCCACGGGGGCGCATGCGGGTTCAAGTGTAGATCTTGGTCATTGGCTGGAAAGCCTGGCTGCGCAAGCAGCCGAGATCGATGTCACTGGGATGACCTGGATTGGTGCGATCGTGCTCATCTGGGCGGCCTACCGATTATTTGATGAAGTGGAAGCCAGTTTGAGTGTGATCGTCGCTGGTAACAAGCGCCGGAGTGCCATCGCTCGCGTGCTGGTATCTCTGCTCATTCTTGTCTTGGCCCCAGCATTGTCGGTTTGGGGTATCGCTGTCTTGGGTGATCTGGTGTCCGAGATTGAAGCTACTGGCTATCGCTGGGTTGCAATGGTTGGCAATGCGCTGATCTCGCTGATCTTGATTTGGCTTATTGTCCTTCTGGCCTATCGCTTTGTTCCAGCAGGGCGCAAGGGCTGGGGAGCGTCATCGATCGGGGCGCTGGTGGCTGCGATTTCCTTGTTAATTGGTCAGTGGCTGCTTCGCCGCTTCTTTTTCAGTGCGACCAGTGCCAGTCCCATTGGAGGCAGTTTGGGCATGGTGCCGCTGCTGATGATCTGGGTCTATGTGATGTGGATCTGCGTGCTCTATGGCGCAGAGTTGGCTGCGATGCTTGATCGGGCGCGCTGGCGTTGGCGTTCAGTTCGCAGTCTGGGGCGTGATGCGGCTACCGACGCTCATCATTAAGCCAGCGTCGTTCGAATTGATCTAGCGGGCCAAGCAACTCAGCCATGCGTTTTGGTGCAGAGATCAGTTGGCCATCTTGTTCTGTAGTTCCGACTGTCTGCAATAGGTTTGAGAGTTCAGCACGTCGCTTTAGGTGCATCCACGACAAGAGTGCCGCTGATTGGCAATAGATGATATTGGTGCGTTTGCCTTCGTCGTACTGCAGGGTTTCTGTTGCAACTAACTCCGTCAGCGGGAGCAGTTCTTCGGCCTCGAGATAAGTCTCAAAGGCGGCGCGGCGTCGGGCATCAGTTCGATCGGGGCCAAAGGGGCGGCGGCGATTGTCGGTTTCGAAGGACACTGCGATGGCTTCGTGAAGCCACACCGGCCAGCGATGGCGTCCGGGGAATGCAGTACTGACATGGACGAGTTGATGGACAGCTTCGTGGATGATCACGGCAGCGCGGCGGGCCCGTTCAGCCTCTTGAAGTTCTGCCCCGGCATCAGCGAGTTGTTGTCGTGCCTTTGCAACGGCTTGGGGATCCGCGCCCTGCTCGGCAGCGCGATCAACTTCCGCCCATGCCTCTGCGAGGCGTTCATCAGCACGGGATAGGTCGTCTGCATCGGCGGGATTAAAAAGAACGAGCCACTCGTGTCTGGGACTGAAATATCCCTCGATGTGATGAGTGGGAGCATTGTCGACTTCGGTCTGTTTGGCAAACTCGAGAAAGGAGTCGCGGTCGTGGAACACGATGCTGATGAGGCGCTGGTCCGGACGCGGCGCCTTGACATCGACGGCGCGGCACCATCGATCGTATTGGCGTCGTGTTTCTTCAAGGGTGTTCTGGGCCTCTGTAATGAGCTCACGATCTGAATCAGAGAGGATGATGTAGCGGCTGCTCGCGTGCCGGTTGAGATCGGGCATGAGCGACTGCACGTAGGCCACGCGGTCGGCTGTGGTCGCATCAGTCGTGAGTCCATCGTGTGGCGCTGCTGCCAGGGCTGTGGTGATCATCAGGGTCTGGAGCAACATCTGTGCGAGTATCGGTCAGTTTGACTGTCGCGTCCAGTATCAGGGTGCTATCCTGATGTACAGAAGCGGTCTTGAGGCCGGCTCTGGAGCATGCAGAGACGACACCATGGGTCTTGAACAGTCCATTCCAGTTGACGGATTTCTGGCAACAAGCCTGAGTCGGGTGGTCAACTGGGCTCGACGAAGTGCGCTGTGGCCCATGCCCTTTGCCACGGCATGCTGCGGGATCGAATTGATGGCGACAGCCTCCAGTCGATTTGACCTGGCGCGTTTCGGCGCCGAAGTCTTTCGATTCAGTCCGCGTCAGGCTGATCTGTTGATTGTTGCGGGCCGTGTTCCAGTCAAGATTCTTCCCGTTCTGCAGCGCATCTACGTTCAGATGTGTGAGCCCAAATGGGTCATCTCCATGGGTGCCTGCGCATCGACCGGTGGGGTCTTTGACACCTATGCGGTTGTGCAGGGCGTGGACCAGTACGTGCCGGTAGATGTGTACGTGCCTGGATGTCCGCCGCGGCCGGAGATGCTCATCGAAGGCATCATGGCTATTCAGCGGATCATCGATGAAGATCAGATTCCCTATGACGGCGATGGCAAGCGAGTGCCGCTCAAGTTAGATCTGGAGCCTACCTGGCAGCCCAGCGAGCAGCCAGTTGATGTGAGTATCGGGGCAACCTGAGCGCTGCTAATGACGGAAGTGCCGAATACCAGTGGTCATGCAGGTGACCCCGCGATCGTTGCACAGCGCGAAAGTCTCATCGTCACGCTTTGACCCACCCGGATGGACAATGCAGCCGACTCCAGCATTGATCAGGAGTTCAGGCCCGTCTGGGAAGGGGAAGAATGCATCTGATGCTGCGACAGATTGCTGGTCAATGGATTTGCCAGACTTCTCAATGGCCAGTTGAGAGGCCGTCAGCCGATCGACTTGGCCCGCGCCAACACCGGTCAGTTGTTGGCCGTGGGCAATGGTCACTGCATTGGAGCCAGCGTGTTTGACACAGGTCCATGCAATGCCACCAGTGGCCAGCATCTCGGGTGTCGGCGGTGGCCCGGCAGCGTGGGTCCACTGATTTGGGATCGCGTGCTTGTCATCAGTCAGTTGCGCAAGCAATCCTCCCGGGATGGTTCGTACCTCGGTGACTGCCGAAGTCGGTTCATGAAAGTCAGTGACTTCAACGATCCGAATGTTTTTCCAGCGATTGGTCAAGATGCCAATGGCCTTTTCGTTCACAGATGGGGCGACGATCACTTCAATGAACCGATCCCCTTGGCAGATGGTTGTTGCCAGATCGGTGTCCAGCGGCTGGGAAAGCGCGACAATGCCACCAAAGGCCGCTCGTGGGTCACCTGCCCATGCTGCCTCAAAGGCTTGCAAAAGACTTGTATTGGTTGCTGCGCCACATGGGGTAGCGTGCTTGACAATGACCGCAGCGGCGGTATCTGGCTGATATCGGGTGAGATCACGGCAGCATCGCAGTGCACCTGCAGCATCGTTGAGATTGTTGTAACTCAGGGGTTTCCCGTCGATGGTTCGTGCATGCGCCAAGCCGGCAACACGCTCGCCTGGCAATGTGTAGAGGGCTGCGCGTTGGTGCGGATTTTCTCCGTAGCGCAAGATGCGTGACCGGGTTGCTGTGATGGACAGGTGGGGTGGTAGCGGGTCTCCAGCTGACTTCGCCAGCCAGTTGGAGATGGCGGCGTCATAGCCCGCTGTGCGTGCGAAGGTCGCAGAGGCAAGTGCTCGCCGCAGTTCTAGGGTTGTGCAGCCGTCGTTGGAACGCAAATCTGCAATGACATCGTCGTATTGTTGTGGGGAGGTCACGGAAGCAACAAAGCGATGGTTCTTGGCAGCGCTGCGGAGCATCGCAGGGCCGCCGATGTCGATCTGTTCAATGGCTTCATCGTCGGCAACATTAGGGTTGGCGATGGTTTGTTCAAATGGATAGAGGTTGATGCAGATCAGATCAATGGGGAGGATGCCATGTTCGTTCATGGCCTCCACATGTGTTTGGAGATCTCGGCGTGCAAGCAGTCCACCGTGGACGCGAGGGTGCAGTGTCTTGATGCGGCCATCCATCATCTCCGGAAAGCCAGTGACATCTTCAACTGGGGTGGTGTGAATTCCAGCGGCCTCGAGGGCTTTGGCAGTGCCGCCGGTGGATAGCAACTCAACTCCCATGGATTGCAATGCACGGGCAAAGGCAATGAGATCGGACTTGTCACTGACCGACAGGAGTGCACGTTTGACAGGTATTGGGAGCGACATGGCGCTCAGTCCCCTGAGCCAAGTCGCAGCAGTTGAAGGCGTGTGGAATGACCCAGAATGTAAATCAAGTCGCCGTCGGCGGTGACGTTGAGTGCTTCCGGGATCGCTGCGGTGGCTTCTACCACCCCAGTGGAGGCCGAGACACTTTGCATTACCCGCTTGTCTGCATCCCAAGTGATGAGCATGCCGTCCTTGTCGGCGATCACATTGCCGGTCACTGTAGGTGCGGTCCAGCGTTCCATGCCTTCAGGGGCGTGTTTGGGTCGAGCCTCGAGGCAGACCAAGCCACGATCCGGAACTTGCTGGTAGACCGAGTCTGCAGCGGCATACGGTCCGTGTTGAAGTGGCGACTCTAGGAGTCGAGCCCACTCAACCACACCTGTATCGGTGTTGATTGCTCGAAGGTGTTGGTCCTTGCTAGCGACAAAGAGCAATTGGCCGTGAACGGTGAGTGGGGCAGTTGGAGCGGCCAGTAGCGACACGGTCCATCGTTTGCTGCGTCTCTTCACGTCAAGGCCAAAGATGGTGCCTGATGCAGAACCTGCAATCACCAGTGTGTCGGAAATGACCGGTGGGGTTGCAACTCGGCGACCGATTCGATGTGCGCCCTCGGTGAACCCATGGGTGTAGCCCTGCCAGACAATTTCTCCGCTCAGCCCGCCATAAATCAAATAGGGGCCATCGACGACACCTGTTGTGTCGGCAAGCCACTGGAGTTGTTGCAAACTACTCCGTGCCTCTCCAATAAAGCTTGGGTTGCCTGTGGAGTTGGAAATGGTCAGGACAGAGGTCGTTCGAACAATCAGAATGCGATCAATATCATCAATGGCGATGACATCAATAATTTGGTCGGCACTGTTCCCGCCATGGGTGTGCCATAGAAGGGTGCCTTTGTCACCACTGATTTTGCTCAGTTCATTGTGTTGATTGATGGTGAACACGCCCGCGTTATGGGGGAAGAACTGCACAATGGGATCGGGGGCGTCCAATTGCCAGCGTGGGGTCAGACCAAGGGACTTTGCACGCAACGGCCCGAGTGGCATCCGATTCTCGAGCTCTTCCATCTGCCGCTGGTGATCGGCTTTGGCCTCATTCATGATCTGGTCATTGGCGGCCATGCCAGCTCCCATGGCGGTCAGTGCAAGCACAGACGCGGCGAAGAAAGCATGGTTGGCTCTGGCAGCAATGCGCGGCATGTGGGTCAGCTCCGGCTAGGGCCTCAGATCGGGGCCTCAAGAGGGGTTGGAATCGAGCAGTATCCCCTCGCGAGGGGGGTGGCGTCAAGAATCGCACAGGATTGCATTGCCCCTGAGATCGTATCCTTCAGACATGTTCACGGGCTTGATTTCATCTATTGGATTGGTGTCCGGCCTTGAAGCCCTTCCTTCGGGCTTGAGGCTGCAAGTAGATTTGCAGGATTGGGCTTACCAGCCTGAGGCAGGAGCCTCGGTGGCGGTCAACGGATGCTGTTTGACGGTCGTCAAGATCAAGCAGGGGCATGCTCACTTTGATGTCGTCCAGCAAACCTGTGCACTGACCACCCTGGGCGGATTGAGGGCTGGGGATCGAGTCAACCTGGAACATGCAGCGACCCCCGAAACGCTTCTTGGTGGGCACATGGTGCAGGGTCATGTGGATGCGGTCGGGGCCGTGCTGAGCAATGGTGATCAGCCAGGTTTGGGATGGCGATTGCGGGTGTCCTATCCCGAAGCCAAGAACGCATTGGTGGTTTCTCAAGGATCGATCACCATCGATGGTGTATCACTGACTATCGCTGCCTGTGAAGATTCTTGGCTCGAAGTGGCGCTGATTCCAGAAACGCTTGAGCGAACGATCTTGTCCAATCGGGAGGCACAAGATCAGGTCAATCTTGAGTTTGATCTCATCGCCAAACTTGTGGATCGTCAGTTGTCGATAAGAGATATCCGCGCATGATTGTGGTCAAGCTCATCGCCGCGTTCGTGCGCGGAGCCGGTGGATATCGAGTTCTAGAGATTGCCCGGCTTTGAGCCCAAGGCGGTCGATTGAGCCTGGGGGTAGTTCGATGGCCAGTTGGGCCGGCAACATGCTGGGGTAGGAAGCCATCCGCTGCCGATAGGCCCAATCAGTTTCACTGGGAGTCTGGGGCGACTCCACCTTCATCTCGTGCAGGCTGATGATGCGTCCAGTGACGTCCACGAAGATGAGATCGATATCAGTCAGGCAATGTCCCATCCAAAATGCATGAATTTCAGGTCGGTCAAATATAAAGAGCATGCCCGTGCCGTCCGGGATGGTTGGTCGATGCATCAGGCCTTGCTGAATCGACACATCGTCTGCGGCGACTTCAAGGTCCCATGCTTGCCCGCCAATATGCACCCTTTCCGTCTCTGGATCGCCCTGTTTGCAGCCCGCTGCCGTACAGGCTGACAGCAGTAGCACGGCCGCAAGCAAGGTCATTGTCTTCATGTGCCTTAGCAAAGCCATTGAAGATCCTCCGGGCCAAGTGTCACATCCTCACTGGGCAACTTGGCGAGGTCAAAGGCACTGAGGAAGTCAGTGGCCGGCATGGTGGTTCGGGTCGCTGTCATGCCACACCAGTATGCCATCAGTCCAATGATTTGTTCTGCTGTGCAGCCTCTGGTGCGAAAACTGGCCAGCCGGGTGTCTCCATGCCTTTTGGCCAAGCGCTTCCCGTCCGGGCCACGGACCAGCGGAACATGCCACCAGTTTGGGCAAGGTCGATCAAGTAAGCGATACAGCATCTGCTGGCGAGCAGCGCTTTCCAGAAGATCATCGCCGCGTACAACATCAGTGACCGCTTGCCTGGCGTCATCAACAACCACGGCAAGTTGATAGGTGGGACCGCCGTCCGCTCCTGGCTTACGGGCTGCGGTCCAGACTGGGAAGTCGCCACATGATTTCGACAGTGCAAACTGATGTGTGCCGGCGAATTGGTCGTCGATGACCTCTGTGCAATCATCGACCATCAGGCGCCAGTTGCATGTCAGGCTAGGACACTCAATGCGTTTGCCGGCATCAGCGGGGCGGAGTTTGGCCGGGAAGGTGGCTTGCTGCTCATCGTCATGGGGGGCTGATCGCTCAATCTCGCTGCGACTGAGATCGCAGCGGTAGATGCGACCAGTTGCTCCCAACTGCTCAAGGGCGGCGTGGCAGGGCTGCAGGTCCGTAGATTGCAGTGGCATCTCGTGTTCCCAGTCAAGGCCAAGCCATTGCAACTCCTCACGCGTTGACTCAATGGTCTCGGGTTTGACTCTAGGGTGATCAAGGTCCTCGATCCGCATCAGAATGGACCAGCCGTTTTGGCGGGCAAGCGCCCAATTGACTAGGAATGTTCGCACGTTGCCCAGATGTAGCGCCCCGGTTGGCGATGGCGCTAGGCGTGTGCAGCGTTCAGTCACGAGCAGAACCGATTCATGTCATATGCGGCTGCTGCGGCTCTGATTGTTTTGCAGTTTTGGGCACCGACGCTCGAATGGGCAGGAGTGATCACGCCAGCATCTCTCTGACTGTATCCGCCCTGGTGACCAGCGCTTCGCGCGGAGACAGTGCGTCGCCGACACGCTCGTGGAGATGGCCAGGTTGAATCAGTACAAAGAGTGAGTTGATGTGTCGAAGATCGACATCGTCAAGGATGCCAAGGCATACGCCGAGGCGCACGGTGCTGAGGCGTCTCATGCACTCGTCGACCTTGATAAGTCGGGCGGAGCGAAGGACGGCAATATCACGGCGAACACGGTCTTCAATGCCAACACGATCTTGTCGCAGCAGTGCTCTTCTTGCAGATCGTTCATATTGGATGATCCCGGGGAGAATGACCTGTTGGAATTGTTCCAGTAGTTCCTCTTCGCTGCACCCAAGAGTGACCTGATTGCTGACCTGAAAGAAGTTGCCGGAGGATTCTGATCCTTCCCCGTAGTAGCCGCGCACTGCCAACTTCAAATCATTGGCGGCATTCTGAACTTTCTTCAGGTCTCCAGTGAGGCTCAGTGCTGGTAGGTGGAGCATGGCGGAAAATCGAACGCCAGTGCCAACATTGCTCGGGCATGCTGCGAGGTATCCAAGCCGCTGGTGAAACGCCCACGGAAGTTTTGTTTCCAGAGAGCGGTCGATGTCTCTGACCTGATCGAAACAGTGGTCTGTTTGTAGCCCCTGCGCAATGGTGTGCATGCGGACGTGATCTTCCTCGTTGACCATGATGCTTGTTGTCTCATCTTCGTCAACAATGACGCCACGTGGGTGGTGGCCTTCAGCATGCTGTCTGCTGATGATGTGCCGTTCGTACAACACCCGTCGATGGCGGTTGCTGATTTCGGCAAGGTCAATCCAGACTGGGGAGCCGGGAAGATCAACACACTCTGCTGCAGTGCGGATTTCTTCAGCCACAGTTTGACATTGCTCTGGATCAGATCGGTGGACAAAGGGGCTTCCTGAGAGGTTGCGTGCGATTCGTGCGCGGCTGGTCAGGACAACGTCTGCCTCAAGTTCGAAGATCTGGTCATCTGGGCTGGGGACATCGGCGCTCATGCAGATTCTCCGGCGCCATCGTTGTCATCTGGAACGTCTTTGCTGTGGTTCAGGTCAGCGAGTTGGTGCTTGAGTTTGGCAGCTCGTTCATACTGCTCTGATCGCACAGCATCGTCCAGCGCCCGCAGAAGTCTGGAACGTTCATGTTGACGGGCACGATCGGCAGGGCCTTGTCCTGGTTGGCGGCCACTGTGCTGTGTGGCGCCGTGTTGCGCACGCTCCACCATGGAGTGTGCAAGTTGATCAAATACGTCATAGCACTGATCGCATCCAAGAAGACCAGATTGTCGAATTTGTGCCAATGTTGAGCCGCACTGTGGACACGAGACGGAAGTCGCCTTCAGTGGCACAGCGATCGTTCCGATTTTCTCAAGCATCTTGTTGATCGGCTGTTTGCCGGGATTTGGAATGCCGGCCTCTTGTGCATGCTTTTCGCAGAGATGCACTTCCTTATGTTGGCCGCCAGAGATAATGATCTGATGGACAATGGCAGGGCGGTTGCAGCGATCGCACTTCATGAGGTCATCGCCCCGTCGCAACACGAGCGCCAGGCGCGGCGAATCGTGACAGCTTCGCGAATAAGAGCTTCTGCGGCATCCAGTGACTGCACAGTGGATGCATCGGATGCTGCGGCCTCCGGATTGGGGTGAATTTCAAGAAAAAGCGCATCAACCCCTGCCGCCGCTGCGGCTCGTGCCAGCAATCCGGCTCGATCCGGTCGTCCGCCACTTCGTCCAGAACCGCCACCTGGAAGTTGGGTGGAGTGGGTGACATCAAAGCAGACCGGCCATCCAAGATCAGCAAGATCACCAAGGCCGATGAAATCATTGACAAGGCGGTGATAGCCGAAGAAGGTGCCGCGTTCTGTAAGCATCAGTCCGCCGGCGCCAGCTTGCATCGCTTTGTCAGCGGCGTAGGACATTTCAGAAGGGGAGAGAAACTGTCCCTTCTTGATATTCATTGGTTTGCCGGTCTTGCCACAGGCAGCGAGCAAGTCTGTCTGTCGGCAAAGAAAGGCGGGGACCTGGAGCAGGTCGACGACCTCGGCAACAGCGGCTGCCTGATCAGGTTCATGGACGTCCGTAGTGACTGGGACCTCGTACTGATCGCGGATGCTTGCCAGTCGTTGAAGGCCTTGGTTGAGTCCTGGGCCGCGTGGGCTGGTCAGGCTGGTGCGGTTGGCCTTGTCAAAGCTTCCCTTGAAGATCCAGGGCACTCCAAGGTCTGCACAGACGCGTTGCATCCGCTCGCAGATGGCGTGCTGTATGGCATCTTCCTCAAGCACGCAGGGACCAGCGATGATGGTGAGCTCGTATTCAGGGCCGATGGTGATTGGCCCGACGGGGCAAGTGTGTGACATGTCTTACAGATTATCGGCTTGAAGGGGGGCGGGAGTCCGAAAACGCGGTTCAGGACGCTTCTGATGGGATTGGATTGTCAGGAAATCAACAGAATCCCATGGCAAGCGGGTTGGAACTGAAGTCGAGTAGGAGAAGCGTCGAAGACTCTTCTTGGGAACTTCCCGCCCTGTTCTTGGAGGCTAGATCAGTATGTCCAACATGCCACGTGAGCCGGAGGCTTTTGCTGAGCACGTTCTGCAGTTGATTCAGCAGGAACTGCCTGCCGAAGAAGTCGAATTGGCTGGTCCCATGGATGTATTGGTATCCGGACGCCACCTTGACCTCAACAACTTGTTCCGGATGGTTCTTTGTGAGCCCTCCCGTGGCGATGAGATCGTCCGTGAGTTTCTCAGTCGCATTACGGAAGGCGAGGCCATGATGGGCAGCGCCATGCCGCTCTCGTTGGTGCAGTCCCGCATCATGCCCCGCATCCAGCCTAATTCGCTCTTTGAACAACTAGACAAAGAGCAGGTGGCGCACACCCCGTGGGTCAACGATACATCCATTGTGTATGTGATCGACATGCCGCGCGTGACTGTGAGCATCACCCTTGAGCAGATCATCAAGTGGGGCTTGGACATCGAGCAAATTGAGGCATGCGCTCGGCGAAACCTCGCCCGATATGCGCCATCATTGGAAGTCAAGATCATTGAGTCTGCTGAAGGCGGACGTGTCGCTCAGTTGTCCGCCCAAGATGGATATGACGCTGCACGGTTGCTGATGAGTACGCTGCATGCCCGCTTAGCGCCGAAGTTAAAGGGGGACTTTTACGTGGCAGCGCCTGCTCGTGACATCTTCCTAGCGGTTTCTGCCGGGCCGGATGATTTTCTTGAGCGTGTGAAGAGCCGGGTGGATCGTGACTTTGAGCGACTCCCATATCCCATCACCCCTGCTCTATTCGTTGTAACGCAGGACGGGATTGCTGGGACAAGCAAGGCGGCTTGATCCGAACCCGGACGCTACCCTGCGCGGCGTGTTGGTACTGATTGACAACTACGACTCATTCACTTGGAATCTAGTGCACTGCATTGGCGTGCTGCGGCCGTCGCTCGATGTTCGCGTCATCCGTAATGATGAATGCACTGTGGATGAGGTGCTGGCGATGCAGCCGAGCCATCTGGTGATTTCGCCCGGTCCCTGTACGCCTTCAGAGACTGGGATTTGTCGCGACTTGGTACGTGCCATCGCCGGTGAGGTTGCTGTGCTCGGGGTGTGCTTGGGCCACCAGGTCATTGCCGAGGTCCATGGCATGTCTGTGGTCCGTCATGATCGTCCCATGCACGGGAAGACATCGATTGTCCAGCACGATGGGCGCGGCCTCTTCGAAGGTCTATCCAGCCCTGTGGAAGTGATGCGCTACCACTCGCTTATTGTCGACCGCGAATCAGTAGGTGATGACTTTGAAGTTTCTGCTTGGACGGATGCAGGAGAAGTCATGGCGCTGCGATGGAAGGGAGGCTGGCCTGGTGGGGATACTCGGGCCATGATTGGCCTGCAGTTTCATCCGGAGAGCTTCATGAGTCCAGCGGGGCCGGCCATGGTGGATCGTTTTCTTCAGACCTGATGACAACAGCAAGCAGTACACTGCTGGCAATGCACAATCAGCCGACTGTCACTGGAACTGTCAAAGTATGTGGGGCGGAAGAAGGAACGATTGATGTGGCCGTGCCGGGGACTGCATATTCCATTCGCTTACAGGGGACCGGCACAGTAGGCGATCGATGTGAGGGCTGTATTGAGGCAACGGCGATGAAGGTGCATGTTGCGTCTGGTGGCGGACGGTTCATTCAGCCGGCTCATGGTGAGCCACGCATTGTGGCCGGTCATGTCGTCGCGATGGATGCGGATGGGGCCGGTGCCGTTGTTCGAAGTGTTGTCCCAGTTCATGTCCGCTTCGAAGATCCTGCCAGCGCCGCGTCCATTGCAGTTGGTGACTTGGTCAACTTCCATGTGCGCTCAGGTGCCAGTTGGTCAGATGCGACCAGCAACGCCTGAATCAAGGCGCTGGTCGAAGACCATCAACTAATTCCATATAGGCCGCTCGATGCTGATCAACAGTCTCGCGAGGACCGAGTAAGCGGATAAATACTGATCCGACAGGCGCGTCGACCATGGCCACGAGCATGGTGTAGTTCTCTTTGTGCCAGCCGCCGCCCATGCCTTGATATTCGCCGTTAATTTCAACCAGCGCTACTGGCATGGTGGCCACGGTCATTTCGGTGACATTTGCTTCTGTGGGCATGTCGCCGGAATAGAACTGGCTGGTCCACCGATTGATATTTGCCTCGCGCGTATTGCCAGCCGCTTCGGGGAAATTCGAGATCACCAATTCTGCAGGCTCCGCTCCTTCCGCGGCTGGAACCGTCCAGTTGATCACCCGCATGTTGTTCTTTGGTGGTTCCCAGCGCCAAGTTGGATTGGTTGGCGCTGTGAGGCCAACAAAGGTTGCAACCCGTGGATCGGGTGGAGGGGTTTTACGTGAATGTGCTTGGCTTGTGCGTGCGCTTGTATCAGTGCGTTTGCCAATATTGGAGAAGCCGCCCTGGGGCGAAGGTGTTTGCGCCGTGGGCGTACTGGATGCACCTGGGGCTGGCGGGGGTGGTGCTGGACTGTCACTGCACGAGGCCGTCAGCAGGAAGAGGAAAATTGCCAGCGTGGCACGTTCAACCATACTCTTGCACTTCATGACATCACGATACCATCCTGCCTGCCTTGAATCTTCTTGAGAGTGGCTAGGAGATCACAGAATGCGCCGTGTGGATCTCATCAACGCCCAAGTCTGGTGTGGCCATGGGCCATCTCCTGAGCTGTGCGTGGCGTGCTTTGATCATGGTCGGCTTCAGGAGCTTCGTCCAGCCCACACGCCAGCGCGTGCTGGGTCGGTGGTGATCGATGCTGGGGGACGGGTGGTCACGCCAGGACTCGTTGACGCCCACATGCACTTGCTGCTGGGCGGCCAGACCCTGCAGCATCTTGATCTGAGTGGTGTCCGCAGCCGGGCTGCGTTTGAGGCTGAGATTGAAGCCGCCCACGCAGCCATGGAGCCTTCGCAGTGGTTGTTAGCCAGTGGCTGGTCAGAATGTCAGTGGGCTGATCAGCAGCGGCCTGACCGAACATGGTTGGCCCCGGCATCGACCCGTCCGGTGGTCTGCTGGAGATGTGATTGGCATGCTGCTGTGGTCAATGATGCGGTGCTTGGGCTAATGGATCTTCCTGATGATGCCGTGGTGCTTGCTGCTGGAGGGCAGGTGGGTCGTGATGCGGAGGGTTCGCGGGATGGATATCTCGCAGAAGCTGCTGCATGGCGATGGCTGCAACCGGTGATCCCACGGCCAGATGGTGCACAGCAGCGTGCCGCTGCAAATGCGGCTATCGAGCACCTGTTGGCACTTGGCATTACCGCCGTGCGGACCATGGAGTATCGATCGGACATCCTTGAGACGTTCGTGCCGCTGGCAGAAGACTGCCCACTTCGGCTTTCCTTGGTGCAACTTGATCGAGATCTTCCCCTTGATCTCACCTGGCATGAGCAATTGCCCAGTCATGATCGATTCCGCCTTACTGGCTGTAAGTCCTTCTTTGATGGCACGCTGGGATCTCGCACAGCGCGATTGAGGCAGGACTATCAGGATCAGGATGGCTGGCGTGGCTCATGGTTGGAGCATGCGCTTCATGATCAAGAGGTGCAGTGGTGTAGGCAGGTGCTCGACAATGGCCTATCACCGGTGATCCACGCCATTGGTGACGAGGCCGTAGGTCGCGCGGCATCGCTCTTGGCGGATGTGCCAGAGGACTTGCGGGGCACATTGGAACATGCTGAGGTGGTTTCGCCTGCTGATCTCCAGCAACTTGGTGGACTGCGACTGAGCGTGCAGCCGACCCATCGCGCCGTTGATGCTGGAATGGCAAACGCTCGACTGGGGGAGGCGAGAAGCAGTTGGGTGCTGCCGCTGGCCTCATTGCAATCATCTGGAGCACGATTGTCATTTGGCACGGACTGGCCCGTGGTGCCAGCAGATCCGATGGCAACCCTGCGGGCGGCCATCACCGGGCATGATGTCAATGGGGTTCCATTTCATGACGGGCAGCAGATCAGCGTGCAAGAGGCCTGGAGGGCGGCAACCTGCGATGCCTCTGAGGCGGCGGGGCTTCCAGTTGCCATGCAGGTTGGTGGCCCTGGGGACTTTGTGATTTGGAATGGGGATCCTTTGCTCGATCTTGATCAGGCCTGCGTTCATTCCACTTGGGTAGACGCCCGCTGTGTCTCAGGCGAAGATCTGCTGAACGGCCATTCTCTGGGAGCTTCCAATTCATGACAAACGAGTTAACTCATATCAATCAGCACGGTCAGGCAGCAATGGTGGATGTTTCATCCAAGCCTGTGGTGCATCGACGCGCTGTAGCTGAAGGATTCTTTGTTGCTCAGCCTGAGACGCTTGATCGGTTGGTGGAGGGAGCACTTCCCAAGGGCGAGGCCATTGCCGTAGCGAGGCTCGCAGGTGTACAGGCGGCGAAGTGCACTGATCAGCTCATTCCCTTGTGTCACAGTCTTCCACTTGAGCATGCCACTGTTGAGATTGAGCGTGCGGGCAATGAACGCCTGCGCATCCAAGCCTCCGCGGTGGTGACAGCGCGGACGGGTATTGAGATGGAGGCACTGACTGCGGTCAGTGTTGCTGCCCTGACTTTGTGGGATATGACCAAAGCGATTGATGACTCGCTGCGGATCGAGGGCATCCGACTTGTCTCCAAAGAGAAGAGGGCCAGTGATCAAGAGGCTTGGTCGAACTGACGCACGGCATGGCAAAACGCAAGGATCTGATCTGCATCCTTCACGCCGCGCGACGATTCAACGCCACTACTGACATCGACGCCCCATGGGCCGAGTTGCTGCATGACCTTGGTAACGGATGATGAATCAAGGCCGCCAGCAATGAGCAGCGGGGTCTGTAATTGGTCACGGATGCGTGCGAGTGCTTCGTGGTCAAATGATGTGCCACTGCCGCCACGAGGCCCATCGACAAGTAGCCTGTCAGCGCATCTGGAGGCGTCCCATTCAAGGACTGCTTCGGGGTCGCTCCATGGCACCGCCTTGATCGTGAGGCTGCGTTCCTGAAACAGGCGCACAGTGTCTTGGGTTTCATTTCCGTGCAACTGCAACCAAGTGCCCCAGTGTGGCGCGTCATGGGTGGGGTCGGCAAGCAAGGTCACCACAGCGATTCGATCCTCGGCCAATGCTGCAAGTTCATCAGCGGTGTTGTCATCAACAAATCGAGGTGATTCTGGCACTCGTACCAGCCCAATTGCATTGGCCCCTCCAGCAATCGCCGCTTCGACGTGGGCGGATTCAGTCACCCCGCAAATCTTGATGCGGGTTGGTCCAGGGGTGGGATCGTTCCAGGCGTCAAGCGCGGTCATGCAGTGGCCTCGCGCAGGAGTGTTTGTGCCAATTGATGTCGCCGCTGGTCTAGCGAATCAGCAAGGGACTGATTCAGTATCGGGACTGCCTCAGTTGGTCTTCCAAGTGTGCGGACTAGGAGAACACACAGCAGCAGTCGGACTTCAGCGGACTCTGGTGCATTTGGATACGTATGAAGAAAGCGGCGGTAGGCTTCGGCAGCGGCATCACGCTGGCCGCTTGCCTGCAGGTGATTGGCAAGCGTGAGCTGGGGCTGTCTGCCCAGAATCGCGCTCTGGTCCTCTGTTGCAATGGTCTGCCAGAGTTGGGCTGCAGCCTGCATATCACCAGCAGCGACCATAGAGCGGAGCGCTGAGAGCTCTGGATGCCCCTTGGGCTTAGGTTTTGCACGTGCAGGCGGTGCTCCATGTTGCTGGTCTTGGCTTGCGATCACTTGCTTGTAGGTCCGCCGCCGATTCCACAGTTTTAATTGCGACCAGATGTCTTCGTTATGGCCTGGCACAAGGCCTGCAAGCAGCAACAAGGCCATGGTGAATCCTCCCCACAAATAGCCGGCAAGATGGGCTACGTGCGCGACAGATTGATCTGTCACTCCGGCCCACCCGATGAGGTCCATCAAGATCCAGAAAGCAATGATCCACAGAGCGGGCACCATCCAGATGCGAATGAGAATGAAGACGATTAATACTCGAATGCGGCAGCGTGGTCGAAGCACAATGAAGCCGCCGGCCAGCGCGCCGACCATGCCGCTGGCGCCGATGATGGACTCGGGGGATGACCACGCTTGAGCAAGTCCGGCAATGACGCCCCCGAGCAGCGAGAAGATGATCATGGATGCATGGCCGATTCGATCTTCCACTGCGGCGCCAAACACCCACAGGCCCATCAGATTGAAGCCGAGGTGGAGCAGCCTCCACAGTGGATGGGTTTCGCCACCCAGCAGGGGGTTGTCGTGGGCGATCAGATAGGTCAGTGGTTGCCACCATTGGAAATCGCGGCGGCTCAGGGCCATGGCATCCAGCAATTGGGCCGCCATGGTCTTATCTGCAAGGCCAATTGCCAGGATCGCCAAGTAGGCGGCAAGCATCAAGACGACCATGGCTTCAGTCACCAGCGGTCGCTTTCGCAGCGGCGTGTCCGTTCCAAGCAGGATGAACATCTTGGTCGCAGTGTAGCGCCCTGTGGCCCCAAGCGGGGTGGGTGGCTTTGTGTAGAATGAATGGCTCGCGCCCAGGAACGGGCGTGAATGTCTAGATTTTGATCGGGAGATCATCTTGATGGCTGACGCAACCACAATGATGACCATGGACAAGGGTCTTGACCACACCATCATCGGTGAGTCGACCAAGTCGTTCATTGACGGTGCCAAGGGGGTCTTGGAGTACGTTGGCATCGACATTGACACCTTGGCGCGGCACTCGTCATTTGAGGAAACGTGCTATCTGCTCTGGCATGATCGTTTGCCCACAGCATCTGAGTTGGAAGCTTTTGAGTCTGACATTCGATCGTGTTATGACCTCTCCGAAGGTTTGTGGAATATGCTCGAGCAAGTGCCAGTTGAGGCCCCGCCGATGCATATGTTGCAGTCCATGGTGGCGGCCTTGGCCTTTGATGATGATGATTGCGATCTGGTTACTCCGGAGGCTGAGATCCGCAAGGCCATTCGTATTTTGGCTGCAACACCAACGATCATTGCCAACTTCGATCGTCGACGGCGTGGTTTGGACATGATGCGCCCGGATACAAGTGAGAATATTGCCACGGCATTTCTCCATATGTTGAATGGTGAAGCTCCGGGCCAAGCCAGTGCTCGAGCCTTAGACGTGTGCTTGGTCTTGCATGCAGACCATGGAATTAATGCATCAACCTTTGCAACTATGGTTGTCATTGGCACGCAGAGTGATATGTACTCAGCACTTTCGGCAGCGGTGGGAACGCTTCGTGGCCCACTCCATGGTGGTGCCAATGAGCGTGTCATGCACATGCTTCAGGAGATTAGCGGCCCTGATGTTGTTGAATCATTTGTGCTTGAGCGATTGGCAGCCAAGGACAAGGTGCCGGGCTTTGGCCATCGGGTCTATAAGGCGATTGATCCACGTGCCACCTATCTCAAGACGTTTGCTGAGTCGCTTGCGTCCGAGACCGGGAATCAGCAACTCTTTGATATGAGTAAGCGGATTGAGCAGATCATGGAAGCAAATGTTGGCAGCAAGGGAATTCACCCGAACGTCGACTTCTACTCCGCGACGACGTACTACTCACTCGGGCTAGCGATTGACTTGTTTACGCCCATATTTGCGATGAGCCGCAATGCTGGCTGGGCAGCACATGCCATGGAGCGTGCTGCGGACAACCGTCTGATTCGGCCCCGATGTCAGTACACCGGACCTCACGGAGCAAGTTGGGTGGATATCGCTGATCGCAGCTAAGCGTTATTGGGGGTAAATCAGAATTCGGTCATGGCACAGCAGCACCACATCATGGTGCCCATCGCCTGTGACATCGGCAATGCTGATTTGCCGGGGCTGAAACTCCCGTGTGTCACCACCGGTGAAGAGTCGTGACTCATAGACTGGAAAGCCAGTTGCGTGAATCATGGTTCCATCATGACTGAAGGTGAGGATTTCCATCATCTGTTCGCCGGCATCGAGGGCAACCATGTCACCAAAGCCGTCGCTGTTGACATCGCCGACAGCCAATTCATGTGGGATGTGCCCCTCAATGCCACTGCGCCAAGACTGGGTCTCGTGCAAAGCGCGTCGATTGCCGCCCAGTGGGATCAAGGCAAAGCCATCTTCACCGATGGTCATAATTCCCGGGATATCCTTGCGGAATTGGCCGGTCGCCAATGCTCCAGGGGTGAACCCGCGAATGCGAAGCGCTTCGCGCTGTGACCATCCCGTCCCGTCCTCGTCCGGCCGGAAGATCAAGAGGCGATCGGCGGCGCGGTCTGAGGCAACCAGGCCATTGTCAAGTGGTGTGACGGCGACCAGTTCGCTGTCCGGATCATCCGTATTGAATTGTTTGACAACACGCCACCCCGCAGCACCATCTGTTCCCGCGGAGTCAAAACGGACAGCTCGAATCCAATTGTCGTTGGCGATTAGGAGTTCCTTGATGTCGTCATCGTCAACATCAAAGGTGGTGATATTGCCGGCAGTTGCTGCGTCGACTAGGCCATATTGGCCCATGTCGTCCTTTTCTAATTTTTCAAAGCCACTTTCTGAGCCAGAGTCAGCCAAGAGCACGAGCATGGGACGTTCAGGTGTGAGGACCACGAGGTCATCTTGTCCGTCCTGATTCACATCTGCAGATTCAATATGGTTTGGTTTGCGGCTCAGTGCGCCAAGGTCAATGGTCGTCGTTTGGTCGGAGGCAAGATTGATCAGATCGAGTTGGTAGTTGCGTTTCTGGTTGACGACCACCGCAGCATGCGGAGCGCCGGAAATGTCTACAACATTCATCGCCACCGGTTCAAAGCCACTGCTGAGTGACAGTGGTGTTGGGAAAGCCAATTCATCGTTGCCTAAGGGCAGCCGCCCGACAACACCCTCTTTCGTTGATAGGACCACGAGCTCGCCGGGGCCATCATCGGCTTGCGCTACGGCAATGGCATCGATCTCGGAAAGGCTCGGTGAAGACTCTGCAGCTCGAAGATCGCCCTGGGCATCCTGTGTGAAAACGGCCAATGCGTTGGCGCGGGCATCGGCAGACACCACGTCGGTTAAACCGTCACCGTTGATGTCGACCACAGCCCAAGCTCGATTCCTGCGCCCGGGATCTGGGAATCCATAGACCGTGAACGCTGCCTCACGATCACCGGTGGTCATGACGGACTCATCCTTGAGGTCGTAGACGACGATTCGCCGAGCATTGCGTTCAATAACAGCAATGCGTGGCGGGGCATCATGGCTTGGTTCAAGCGCCTCAAACTCGACAATGGGCGGCATTTCAAAAATGGTCTGCGGTCCCGGCTCGACACCGCTACTCCCGCGCCGGCCGAACCAAATGCGCACAGGGGCAGGATCATCCGGGCTAATGCCCGCCAGATCCATCAGCCCATCGCCATCGTAGTCAGCAGGAATCACTGCCAAAATTGGTGCGCCTGCTGGGAAGCGACGAATTGGGCCGAGGGTGAATTCCTCCAGCGGCCACATGGCTGGTTCTCCGGCGACAATAGAGATGAGCTCCAGCGCGCCGTCTCCAGTCATATCGGCAATGGTCCATGCAGATGCTGTTGCGCCGAGTTTGGGAATATCCCGCTGTCGAACCTTCTTGAATTGGGCGCCTTCAGTTTGTTGGAGGAAGACTACGCGTCCAGGAGGGCCACCAGTAATAAGGTCCAATTGGCCGTCCTGATCTAAATCGGCTGTTGCCATGGCGGAGACGGCATTGGCAACAGGTACAAATTGACGTTCAAATCGCCAGTGCTCTGGAAATTCGTTGATGTCACGTGGAGGTGTGATTTGCCGATCCGAGGTGGCCCCTGGAATTTGTCTGAGGATCTCAATGCGGCTCCGCTGGTTGTTGGCGACAACAATGTCGTCATAGCCATCACCATCCAGATCGACGACCAGCATGGGCCCGGGCTCATCCCCAATCGGGATCACATCAAGTCCAGAAAATCCGAAGTAATCACTCAGCGACGGTGCGTCGGCTGAGGCGATGGAGAAGCAGTGCAGCGGGGCCAGTAAGGCCAGCATGATTGGGGCTCTTCTCATTTCAGCATCCTCCAGCATCCTCTATGTGCGGCACCCAGATATATCTGGATACAGAGGCATGGTAGTGTCGCAGGGTACACTTGGCCCATCAGGAGGTTTTCGAGACATGTATCGATCTGCTGTTCTCTGCGTCTTATGTGTGTTGATGGCTTCGCCGCTGACGGCTGATGTGGTGACGCTTCGCAAGGGTGGAGAGTTGCATGGTCGTGTCATCAAACAGGATGAGCGATCACTTTGGGTTGATATCGGTGCTGATGTGATCGAGGTCGATAACAACGAAGTCGCGGACATTCGTATTTCTGAGGCTGCCGAGGTGCCTCGATCTACTCGTGACGGAATCTTCCACACCATTGAGCAGCCGCGGGAATTGAGTATTCGTCAGCAGGCGGCGCGGGTGAAGTCAGCCGTTGTGCTGGTCAAGACGCCTTCTGGAACTGGTTCAGGTGTGATCGTGAATGAAAACGGTCATGTCGTCACCAATGCGCATGTGATTCAGGGAGAAAAGGATCTTCGAGTTGTCATTTGGGAACCCCGGGAAGATGGCACCCTCGCGCGAAGAACTTTGGAAGATGTAGAGATTGAAGCAGTCAATGACCACCTTGATTTGGCTCTGCTTAAGTTGCCAGGAGCTGACGAGGGGTCATTTGGCTGGGCGCCTTTGGAGCTTTGGGAGTCTATTGAAGTTGGACAGCCGGTCTTTGCCATTGGTAATCCGCTTGGTCTGGAGCAGACGACAAGCCAAGGTGTGATTTCCACAACCCAGCGCAGTTTTGATGGGCTGTCCTACATCCAGACAGATGCGGCGATCAATCCGGGTAATTCTGGCGGTCCGTTGTTTAACACTGCGGGCGAAGTGGTTGGGATTACGAATATGGGTATTCGCGGTGGGGAAGCGCTAGGGTTTGCGATCCCCACGCGATATGTAAAAGACTTTCTGCGTAACCGTGAGGCGTTCGCATACGACGCTTCCAATCCAAATACGGGTCACAAATATCACATACCACCGCAGCGGCGGAAGTTGGGGACATCCCCAGGACTTGAGGAGAAGCAACCATGAACTGGTTTGGTCTGGCTACATCGGCTCTGATTTCGACGGCAGCAATTGCTGATGATTTGAGCGTCGAGCGGGTCGCCCCCGCAGAGGCAATCGCGGTGATGTCCATTACTCACCTTGATCGCATCCTTGAGCGGATGGAATCCTCGGGCATGCTCGATGCGATGGGTATGGACACTTTGCAGGATGAACTTGACGCGCAAATGGACCAACTGCCGCAGCCTTGGGCCGATGGGTTGTCCAACATGATGGATGATCGCTCACCAATTGAAATGCTGGGGTCCATGTCCATGGGCGGTGCTGTGTGGATGGGAAAGGCAGATGAGGCGCTTCCAGATGTAGTCATGGCCGGTTGGGTAGATCTCGCCGAACAGGCTGAGGCCATGGGCGCTATGTTCGAGCAGCAATGGGAAGAAGTGCGTTCGCGCTCAGATGTCAGCACTGAGCAGGTCATGGGCCGTTTGGTCGATGTTGTCTCTTTGACTGAGGCTTCTGACGAGCCCGGCAGTTCACTATGGCATCTGCGCGAGGATCGCTGGGTCATGCTTGCCAGTGGGCGTGAAGGAATGGAGCGCATGTTGGATGTGCTCGATGGCAATGCAACAGAGGAGAGTCTTGGCGAGTCGGAGGCTTGGATCAGCATGCGGGACATGTTGGGCGGCGATGGCAGCATGCGCATTGCGTTCTTCGTAGAAGGACTCGCTCGGGCCGCTGGTAACTCTCGTAACGGCATGATGGTGTCCATGGTCCGCCCGACACTTGATGTGGCGATTGGAAAGATTGAGGCCATGGCAGCTCAGATGGGTGCGGGTGAGGGCGAGGAACTCCTCACGATGAGTGGGGCCGTCTGGATGCCCGATGGCCCAAGCGGATTGACCAAGTTGCTCAGTGGTCCTGCTGCGGTATCCGGCGCTACCAAGTGGGCGGGGCAAAGCTGTGTCAGTCTGACGAGTTTCTATATGGATTTCAGCGGTGTGATCCCATGGTTGCGTGATGTGGCACGATCCAATCCCATGCTTATGGGTATGGGGCAGATGCTGGATCAAGCAGAGCCTCAAATGCAAAAGTTGCTGAACCCACTCGGTGACCAAGTGGTCAGTATCGCATCGGTGACACACCCAATCACGGCGGACAGTTTGAACTCACTAACAACTGTTTCCTGCAAGAATCCACAGGCCTTAAGTGATGCCATGGCGGAAACGGCCCCTGGGGCGTCGATGGCTCCGCGCGAGTTTCAGGGACAGCAGATCTGGTCAGTTGACCCTTCTGAAGCCCTTCCTATGCCGTTCCCAATGGGTGAATCAGAAATGATGTCGATGGCCATTGCCGGGCAATCGGTGCTTATGGGTGACAATGTGGCTGTTGAACAGGCCATTCGGTCCTTGGGTACGAAGCAAACAAGTGTCAATCCCTGGGTAGAACGTGTCTTCTCATGGATTGGGTCTGAAGAAGTGACCGCCTGGGGTGGCATGGATCTTCGAGAGATGATGACCACGGTCGCAGAGATTCAGGCCAAGCAAATGAAGCAATTTGAATCGAAACTGGCGCAGGTCGACCCTGAGCTCTGGGAGGAAATTAAGGGCGAACTGGAGTCGGAGACCAACAGTGAGCAACTTGAACGTCTTGCCAGCTTGTCAGAAAAAATGGGTCCAGCTGCATGGAAGGTTGTATCAACAGACACAGGCTTTGAGATGCGTGGTGTCGTAATGTCTGCTCAGCAGGATGGTCAATAGCACCCTGCTTACCAGGAGTGAGGTGCGGCGCTGACGCGGATCAAGTCCAGCCGAGTCGGAGGAATACGGCGGTAAAGAGCAGGTCGGCAATGATGATGCCGACAATGCCTTGAACCACAGTGTCAGTTGTTGCTTTGCCTACCCCAGCAGCGCCGCCGCTGACCCGGAGTCCATTGAAGCAGGCAATGGCCCCGAGCATGAGGCCAAAGGTGACTGCTTTGGCCATGCCAGTGAGGAAGTCTGAGAGATTGAGCTGGGCTAGTGTGTTGTCGATGTAGACGGAAGAACTCACATCAAAGAACAGCAGGCATACGGCCCAACTGCAGGTCACAGCAATGACGTCAGCGAGAATGGTCAGGAGTACCAAGCTGACGGCGGTTGCAGTCATGCGTGGAAGTACGAGAAAACGCACGGGGTCAAGGGCATGAGCCTCTAGCGCTTCGATTTCTTCCCCGACCACCATCGTGCCGAGTTCTGCGGCGATGGATGCGCCCGCAAATCCGGTCAGGACCACCGCGGAGATGATTGGTCCCATTTCACGGAAGACCGCGATGGCCACAATGTTGGCGATTTTGCTCTGCTGGCCAAGTTCGGCAAGAGCCGGGTACATGGCCATGGCGAGAATCAGACCAATGCAGCCACTGACAATGAGCACAATGCTGATCGACCGAACACCCACACGAACCATCTGTGCAACCACTGCAGGGCGGCCGAGTCGGACCGTGGGCTGGGTGGTTGAGCGCCAGTACCAACGGCTGACGGTGGAGGTCAGTTTGAACGTGCCGCCCACCAGCGCCAGTAATTCAAGAGCGCCCTGACCCAGTCGACTCAGCACGCGGGTCGTCATGCCAGCTGAGGTTGGGCGGTCATTTGCCATTTCAGGTGTCGTGACCCTCGGGATCGGTCACGATGGTGAAGATGGAGTCCAATTTGGCGATCTGAAAGATGGAGTGCACCCGTGGAGTGGGGGCCAGCAGCCGCAGTGTCCGCCCGTGTTGTCGGCACTGTTGCAGGGCTTCAACCAGGGTGGCGACGCCAGATGAGTCCATGTATTCCACGTCGGCCAGCACGATGTCAACAGGTTCTTGGCCTTCAGACAGTGCGGATTTGAGCGTTTGCCGCAGAGCAGGTGAGCTCTGCAGGTTGATATCCCCCTGTGGGTGGATGCGGAGACATTCGTCAGTTCGTTGAATGTCAATGTTGATGGAGGCGTCATTGGGCGCCATGGATACATCCTTTGTCAGGTCCCGAACATATATGCTTCCGGGCTGATTCGACCACGGTGACGCGATGATACCGCCGCCTACGGCCTCAGGCGAGTCGGTGTCTCCGGCAGTAGAATCCGTGATTCTGAGGAGACCGCCCGTATGGCAGCTATCGCCATTGGGTCGACCCGTCCGCCCGGTGTCGACACGATTCCGATCATCGACTTTGGCAGTCAATATGCCCAGTTGATTGCGCGGCGGGTGCGAGAAGCGGGAGCCTTCAGCGTTTTAATGGCGCCTGATGTCGCAGTCCAAGAGGTGCAAGCGCTTGCTCCGCGGGGGATCATTTTTTCTGGTGGTCCAGCAAGTATTAATGAGGAAGGGGCGCCGCGGTGTGACCCAGCGCTTTTGGAACTGGATGTTCCTGTGCTGGGGATTTGCTATGGCATGCAGCTGGGCTGTTCGATGCTCGGTGCGGGCATCGAGCGCGCTGAACGTCGAGAGTTTGGTCGGGCGCGTTTGCAAGTTCAGCAGCGCAACGGACTCTTTGCCAGCCTGCCTGAAGACATGACTGTCTGGATGAGCCATGGAGATCAGGTCACTGATCTTCCAAGTTCCTTTGATGTGATCGCTTCTACTGACTCCTGCCCGGCAGCTGCAGTCAGGCACAAAGGAGGTCAGTTCTACGGCTTGCAGTTCCACCCCGAAGTGACCCATACGCCACATGGCGTCGATCTACTTCGCAACTTTCTCTACGAAGTATGTGGTTGCCAGGGGACATGGCGTATGTCCGACTTCATGGAGTCACAGTGCGCTTCAATTCCACAATTGGTCGGAGATCGTCGGGTCATTTGCGGTCTCAGTGGTGGTGTTGACTCTTCAGTAGTAGCAGCGTTGCTCGCGCGGGCAATCGGCGATCAGTTGACCTGCATCTTTGTGGACAATGGACTGCTACGAAAGAAGGAACGGGATCTCGTTGAGACGACCTTCCGGGACCACTTTGAGATCGATCTTCGTGTGGTGGATGCCACCAGCGAGTTTCTTGGTGATCTCAAGGGCATTTCAGATCCGCAAGAGAAGCGGCGTCGCATTGGTCATCGTTTCATTGAGGTCTTTCAGCAAGCGGCAGCGGAGGTTGCTTCGGACGGAGGGCCTCCAGTTCACTTCTTGGCCCAAGGGACGCTCTATCCTGACGTAATCGAATCTGGGCATGGCCATGCGGGGACAGCGGCCAATATCAAACTGCATCACAATGTCGGGGGTCTGCCTGAACAACTTGGGTTCGAGTTGATTGAGCCGTTGCGTGATCTCTTTAAGGATGAGGTGCGTCGACTTGGTGAGGTGCTTGGGCTTCCCCCTCATATTGTCTGGCGTCATCCGTTTCCCGGTCCAGGCCTCGCTGTGCGCGTGCTTGGCGAAATTGAGCCAGAGAAATTAGATCTGCTGCGTGAGTGCGATGAGATTGTTCTCGATGAGATCGTTGCTGCAAATCTCTACCGAAGTACGGATCAGGTCTTTGCGGTACTGCTTCCAGTACAAAGTGTTGGTGTCATGGGTGACGGTCGTACCTATGACTCGGTTGTCGCGGTCAGGGCGGTGGAGACGCAGGACTTCATGACTGCAGACTGGGCAAGAATTCCATTTGATGTCCTTGCCACCATCAGTAATCGCATTATCAATGAGGTCGCAGGCGTCAATCGCGTTGTCTACGACATATCAAGCAAGCCGCCAGCCACCATCGAGTGGGAGTAGCCAACTGTGTTGTTGGCAGATGAGCGGTGATGCTGGGGGTGCTCAGTGGTTATGCATTGGGGCCGGGGCCGCGGTGTCGGGGTTGGCCGCTGGTTGCAGATTGACGCAGTGACCCGCTTTCCTGTGAATCTTCGCCGTGTGCATCTTTCGCGAAGACGATTCGACCGGCGCTTGTCTGCACCGAGTTGGTGATCACTACACCGATGGTCTGGCCGATACTGTTCTGGCCCGATTCGACCACCACCATGGTTCCATCTGGGAGAAAGCCAACGCCTTGGCCAGGGCCGTCGCCAGCTCGGATGATCTCAAGTTGAATCGTGTTGCCGGGAACCGCAGGCGCTGCTGTGACGCTGCTCAGCTCATGTAAGTTGAGTGTGTATACGCCGCGAATATCTGCCACCCTTGCCAAGTTTGCATCAGTTGTGACGATGCGCAGGTTTTTTTCGGCCGCAACTTCGATCAGGGATGTATCGACATCTGTTCCAGGCACCAGTTCAAGCGGCTCAATTTGCACGGTAGAACTTGATACCTCCTGAAGCAGTCGGAGGTTGGCAAGGCCTCTGCGGCCACGCTCTCGTTTGAGTTTGTCGGAGGAGTCAGCGAGTTGATGGGCTTCGTCAACTACGAATTGTGGAATAATAATTGGGGCATCCAAGAAGCCCGTTTTTGACAGCCCATTCAGCCGCCCATCAATGAGCGACGAAGTGTCTAGTAGCAGCGGCCGAATGCCACGTACTTGACGGTTGAATTCAACATAAGGGATGAGCATGCGAATGCTGTCCCGAGTTGAAAGAACCACCGAGACAGAGACGTAGCAGAGCGTCAGGCCAATGGCCAGCTTCAGAAGCGTCAAGTACTTCAGTGCGAAGTCCTCGGTGGTCAGTTCCCATGCCTCGGCGATCAAGTCGATCAGTACCCCTACTGCCAGGGCGGCAAAGAGGCCCGCGACAATCGCGAGATAGACGCCAACGACGTTGGAAATCCGCTTATCCGGGGTGCGCATGTCCAGAAGCACGACAATGACCGCCACCATGAGGGTTGTGCTGGCTGGGATGACGAAGTCGATGAGTTCACTCCCCCCAGGTCCGGTGCCAATGATCGGGATCGAGGCCGCCGCCACCATGAGGCCCAGGTAGAGGAATCGGATCGCTGCCAACAAAAATGGGCTGCGAGGCTGCTCATCGTCGGTCGCAGTCCAGGGACGTTCTCGATCGCGCATCTGTGTGGGCGGTATTCCCATGGTGGCGAGTGTACCAGTGGTGGTGATGTGGCTACCATGGACGACGCGAGGAGTTGCGGTGGGCGGCCGGGTCCGCCTGGTGGGTAGCTCGTGAACCTGGTCAGGGCTTGACCGCAGCAGCCATAAGCGTCGCCGCCCATGCCGGTGATCGCCTGGTCGCCCACCACAGCTCCTCGACAGGGTTCTTGCAACTTCCTGCGCATTCTTTCCCCAGATTTGAGGCGCCTGTGTCTTACACCGTTCTGGCTCGACGCTATCGCAGCCGTGACTTCGGAGAAGTCGTTGGTCAAGAGTCGATTGCACAGACCTTGCAGCGTGCGGTCGAGAGTGAGCGTACGGCTCATGCCTATTTGTTCTGTGGTACACGTGGCGTGGGCAAGACCACAATGGCCCGCATCCTGGCAAGGGCACTCAACGTCGACAATTCATTGGCTGATGCCGAGGCCATTGCTGAGGCCATCATGCGAGGGGACGATTTGGATGTCATCGAGATCGATGGTGCGTCCAATCGTGGCGTGCAGGAAGCAAGAGAGTTGATTGCTTCAGCAGGACTGTCCCCGGCTCGATGTCGCTATCGCATCTACATCATCGATGAGGTTCACATGTTGACGACCGAGTCGTTCAACACGCTTCTGAAGACGATGGAAGAGCCGCCGCCGCATGTGAAGTTCATTCTGTGTACGACAGAGCCACACAAGGTGCTGGCGACGATTCAGAGTCGATGTCAACGCTTTGATTTTCGTCCAATTCCAGTCGCCATGATTGCATCTCACCTTGCATCTGTGCTTGAGCAAGAAGGTGTGTCTGCCGATGCCGCTGTAGTGCATCGGGTGGCGATGCTTGGTAATGGGTCGATGCGCGATGCGCTAAGCATTCTCGATCGCCTTCTTGCTGGTGGTGATACCACTTTGTCCCTTGAGTTGGTGGAGGACATGCTCGGCCTGCCGGAAACAGCGCTGGTTGATGATGTTCTTGATGCTGTGATTGATTCAGATCCTGGTGGGGCGTTGCAGGCGATCGATGCGCTGATGGCTCGTGGCACCAGTATTGATCAGGCACTTGAGGCGCTGATTGCGTCCTTCCGTGATGTCCTTTTGCTGCAGACATGTGGAATAAATACAGATCTGGTGGAAGCTACTGAAGAAGGGCGAGCGGAGATCAAACTGCGGGCTGATCGCTCCGATGTGGCAGCTATGGTGCACGCCATTGCAGTGTGCGAAGCTGCAGCCCGGCAGGCGAAGTTGGGGGCTTCGGCTCGAGCGGTACTTGACGCTACTGTTGCACGCTTGGCGCTCTCTGCTGCCTTGTCGGACCCGTCTGCAGCAGCTGATCCTGCCTCAGTAGGAGCTCAGAAAGTTCCTGCTCAGTTAGCGACTCGCAAGCTGCGTACGCCAGTTGATGTTGAGGCAAAGTCGCCACCGCCAACACCAAAGAAGAAGCCAGCAAAGCAACGGCCAGCGTCAAAGTCGACTCCGCCATCAATCGATGGAATGGATGCAATGTGGAAACGACTGCTTGAGACAGCCACATCAAAATCCGCGCAAGCGGCTTTGGAGGACATCGAGCCGCTGGAACTCAATGGTGATGTTCTGACTGTGCAGGCTGTTGGCGGCGGTCATGTGCCATCAATGGTCTTGGATCGTCTTGCAGAACGACTTGGGCAGTTGTCGGGGCGTGCCTTGCGTGTTCATGATCAACGGGCAGCGTCAGTGTCAACGGTTGAGTCCAGTGAGCAGGGTGCGGAACTTGATGATCCAAATGTCAAATTGGTGACTGAATTGTTTGATGCTGAAGTGGTGAATGTGCGGCGGATTGAAGACACCAAGGAGGATTGAGTGATGCTCGGTGGGTTCAAGAATATGGCAGGTCTGGCGTCCATGATGAAGGATCTCCCGCGTATGCAGGCACGCATGGAGGAGGTCAAGGCCAGTCTCTCGACTCTGCGTGTTGAGGCGACATCAGCTGGTGGGACTGTCTCGGTGACGGCTACGGGTGATTTGCGCATCGAAGATATTCAGATCAGCGAGGAGGCCGATCTGGAGCGTTTGGCCGGTCTTGTGCAGGTGACGGTCAACGAGGCCTTAGCCATGGCGCGTCAGGAAGCGCAGCGACGCCTTGCTGAGGTTGCCGAAGAAATCGGCCTGCCGATGCCGCCTGGTGGTTCATTGCCAGGGCCGTTCTGAAGCGATGTCTAAGGGCTATCCCGAAGCAGTTGAGCGGTTGATTGAAGCATTGCAGCGCATGCCGGGGATCGGGCGCCGTAGTGCTACCCGGCTGGCTTTCCATCTGCTGAAGACAGATCTGCAAGAAGCCGAAGACCTTGCCAGTGCAATCATGGAGATCAAGCGTGAGGTGCGATGCTGTCCAATTTGCTGGCATCTCGCCGAGCAGCAACCATGCCGGATATGTGCTGACCCTGGGCGCACGGCCGGATGCGTGCTCGTCGTAGAGCAGCCACAGGATTTGATTGGACTCGAGTCGACCGGTCTGCATCGTGGTGTCTATCACGTGCTCACTGGCCGATTAGATCCCCTTGGTGGTGTTGGGCCTGAAGACTTGACCATCCAGTCACTGCTTGACCGCATCGATTGTCCTGATCAGAATGCGCGTGGTGAACGGGTGGAAGAAGTCATCATCGGTCTCAGTCCCACCCTTGAGGGCGATACTACGGCGCATTACATCGGTGAACTGCTTGGGGATCGATCGGTTCAGGTGACGCGTCTGGCTCGTGGACTGCCAAGTGGATCGAGTCTGGAGTTTGCCACGCCAGCCATGTTGGCTGATGCACTGCTTGGTCGCCGCAAGATGGACTCCTGAGTGAATTCTGGGTAGCTGGAGGGGTGAAGTCGATACCCTGCATGCATGGATATGCGGATGGACATGCGGCAGCAGCTTGGCCTGTCGCAGCAGCAGAAACTCAGTCCACGGCTCATACAGTCGATGGAGATCCTTCAGCTCCCTGTGCAAGCCCTTCAGGAGCGAATTGATCATGAGTTGGAAAACAACATCGCGTTGGAGGTCGATGAGCATCTTGCTGGCGAATCACCCGCCGGGGTAGAGGAATCGACAGATAGGCCTGAGGCGTCGGTTGAGCAGGAGGGGGAGGGGACTGAGGACTTCAAGCGTCTCGCAGCCATGGAGCGGACCTATGGCGAAGCGATGGATAATGAGTACTCATCGCAGAGTTGGTCTGCCTCACGTATGCGTGGCGAACGCGATCGCAAGATGGACGCGATGGCGAATATCAGTGCTCGAGGTGACAACCTCATCGATCAGGTGCTTCATCAATGGTCCTTTGCAGAAGTGTCTGAGGATGTGGCTCTGGCGGGTCGCTTGCTGATTGAGCATTTGAACACGAATGGGATTCTTGACCTGCCTCTCGAAGAAATCGCAGAGCGTCAGGAGTCGCAGGGCGCACTGCCACTTGCAACCTTGCAGCAGGCACATGGCCTGCTGGTTCATTTGGTTGATCCGCCCGGTATCGGCGCGCAGACCATCAAGCAAAGCCTGCTCCTGCAGATTGAAGCTTGGAAACAGCGTGAGCCGGAGGACACAGCGGTTTGGGATCGTGTGGCCATGGTGGTCGAATCGCATCTTGATGATCTAGTACAGAACCGACTTCCAGTCATTGCGCGTGAGACTGGCCTAGGTCTGGATGACATCAAGACCGCCATGGAATACATGCATCGTCTGACGCTGTCTCCTGGGCGAACTCTTGTTGATGAGAGTGTGCCACCAGTTATTCCAGATGTCATCGTGGAATACGATCAAGAGCGTGATCAGTACTTTGCTGCAATGTGTGACGGCTTGATACCTCCGCTGCGTGTGTCGCCTCGTTATTCAGACATGTCCAAGGACAAAGATCTTGATGGTGATACACGATCATTTTTGTCCAAGAACGTCAATAATGCACGCTGGCTCATTGAGTCCATTAATCAGCGCCGGACCTCCGTTTTGCGTGTCGTCGAGGTCGTGATTGATCGGCAGCGGGCCTGGTTTGATGTTGGTCCGCGAGGACTCAAGCCATTGCCGATGACGGAAGTGGCAGATCTTCTTGGGGTACATGTGGCCACAGTGAGCCGCGCGGTGGCGGATAAGTGGATGCAAACCCCGCGGGGCATTGTTCCACTGCGGCGCTTCTTCTCCGGAGGCACGGAGACTTCAGGCGGTCAACAGATGTCATGGGAAGCTGTGCGGCAAGTGATGGTTGAAATTATCGAAGGCGAAGATCCAGCGAAGCCACTTGGAGACGAGGCTATTGCAGAAGCACTGCGGGAGCAGGGCGTTGACATTGCGCGTCGCACTGTGGTCAAGTATCGCCAGCGGCTGGGAATTCCCCCGGCACGCCTACGCCGCACCTATTGAAACGTCGATCAGATCGCTTCAATCTCAGTCGTTTTTGAGTCGCACAGTTCGTCGACTTTTCCGATTTGCGCTTTGGTCAAATCGTCGACTTCACTGCGAAGATCCTTGCCTTGATCTTCGGACATCGAGTCAGATTTGTCCTTGACCTGTTTATCAACTGCCTTGATGGCATCGCGTCGAACATTGCGAATGGCCACGCGGGTCTCTTCGGCCATCTTCTTGACCTGGCCAGACAACTGCTTGCGTCGCTCTGCCGAGGGCGGCGGAATATTAATGCGAATGGACTCGCCTTCAACTTGTGGGTTGAGTCCAAGTTCGGCAGTTTCTATCGATTTAGCGATGCCGTTCTTAAGCGTTGGATCAAATGGCTTCACCAGCAATTGGGTGGCTTCGGGGACCGACACGGCGGCGACATCCCTGAGGTCGCACTGGCTGCCATAGGCCTCGACCTTCAGGAACTCCAGTAGCGCAGTGCTGGCGCGACCGGTTCGAATTCCACGAAGTTCATTCTGGAGATACTCGATGCAGCGGCTCATGTCCGCTTTGGCTTCCTTAATGATGTCGCCGGCCATAGGTCGCTCCAGAGTTTGCTATCGGGCTGTTTGCCCGGATGGTGATTCAGTGTGTGTCAACTGGTGTTGCTGAGTTGGTGACAAGAGTGCCAATGGCATCGCCGCCGACGACCCGGCGGATGTTGCCAGTTTCTTTGAAGTCAAAGACAACGACAGGCAGATCGTGTTCCATGCACATGGACAGTGCTGTCAAGTCCATGACACCAAGTCGCCGCTCGATCGCTTCACTGAAGGAAAGACTTTCATATCGAGTGGCGTTCTTGTCCTTGGATGGGTCAGAGGAGTAGATTCCATCGACCTTCGTTGCTTTTAGGAGTCGAGTGCAGTTCAGTTCGATGGCGCGCAAAGACGCGCAGGTATCAGTCGTGAAGAATGGGTTGCCCGTGCCCGCTACTAGAATGATCACGCGACCCTTTTCTAGATGTCGAATGGCACGCTTGCGAATAAATGGTTCAGCAATGGCTGGCATGTTGATCGCGGACATGACCCGGGCTGGTTGGCCGAGTCGTTCTAATGCTTCCTTCAACGCAATGCCATTCATGACGGTGCCGAGCATGCCCATGTAGTCAGCTGAAGATTGGTCAATCTTGAGTCGCTTGGCAAGATGAGCCCCGCGGAGAATATTCCCGCCGCCGACGACAACCGCCAGTTCTACCTCCTGAGAGGCCGCGTCGGCAATCTCTCTGGCAATGGTGTCCAGCTCGGTGGCGTCGATGCCCCCGTCATCTGGTCCAGAGAAACTCTCGCCGCTGATTTTGAGCAGTATTCGGTCAGGTCGGTCTGTATCGGCCATGGTGTCCTCGTTCTGTGCCTATTGGAAACGGCTTGAGCTGCCGGGTCAACCCCACCAGCGGTACGCTGATGGATATGCAGGTAGGTTCAGCCCAGCAAGCGGACGCGTGGACGGCGGAAACAGGCAGATCCCCCAAAGGGTATCGCTTGCTTCTGCTTGCGGTCTTGGGCTCGGTTCTGGTGCATCTGGTGCTGGTCTGGTGGCTTGCTGGACGTTGGATGCCTGGGAATTCGTCCGGGGAGACACTTGTTCGTATCGAACTGGGCCCACCGCCACTGATGGCGGACTCTGTGTCTGAGATGCCCGCCGTCCAGCCAGAATCAGGTTTGGATTCAGCTTTGTCCAGCATCACCCTGCCGACGGCAACACTGGATCTTTTGCCATCGCCACTGCCATCTGGTCCCAGTCTGGAGGGGATGGCATCGGGAAATAGCCAAGGGCCAGATGGTGTCGGGTGGGGCGGTCTTGAACTGCCTTCATCCATCGATGAGCCTGAGACTGGGTTTTTTGGTGCGCGGGCAGAGGGCAGACGTATTGCCTTTGTAGTGGATATGTCAGGCAGCATGACAGGGGCCCGCATCGAAAGAACACTTGGTGAGCTCTGTCAGTCCCTTCGAGGATTGCCAGACTTTGCCAGTGTGCGTGTGGTGTTCTATAGCGATGATCTCTATCAACCCTTTGGGCAGGGCTGGGTCACTCTCGAGGCGGGGATTGCCGACAGTATGTGTCGGCGCTTGCTCAACGAGATTCCGGATTTGGTCACAGGTGGCACCGTGCCTGGGCCGGGCTTTCTTGCTGTGATGGAAGGGCAGCACCGGCCAGATGCGATTTTCTTTCTTACGGATGGGGAGGTTGGTCCGGCGTCATTGATGCTTGATCGTGTGTCTGCTGCCAACCGCAGGCGTGGCTTGGAGTCGGTTATTCACGCAGTGGTTCTGACTCATGATGCAGCAGCTGCTTTGGAACAAGCAGCACCGGATTCGCCCCTCGATCGATTGGTGGGCCCAACTGGGGGCTCAATCACCATTGTGCCTCTTGGCGGGGTTGCACCATGAAGTATTTCTCAATGGGTGTGGTTCTCCTTTGGGTGGGCACTTCCCTGGTGAGCGCCGACCTGCTGCGGATTATTGGCTCGGAGGTTCCAGTCAATGGGCAGATCACTTCGATTGATCGGGGAGGCGTTTTGGTATCCGTTGTTGGCGGCACCGAGTCCATTCCATGGGATCGCATCTCACAGATCGAGGGGGAGCAGCTGGGCGAACGAGTGGGTTGGCAGCGTTGGGGAGCCCGTGGGGAGCAGCTGAATCTCATTCGCCGTCGCATGGAACGCGGTGATTTCACAGGGGCCGAGCGGCTGCTACGGGAGTTGCCAGCGCGTGAGCACGCCCAGATGGACAGGTCCGATCTGTTTGTAGCCGATGCCACATTGCGATGCCTGCTCAATCGTGGAGCGTTGGCTGAGGCAGTGGTGCCGCTGCTTGATGTGACGCGTGGATTGCGTTCAGGTTTGTCTGCCGACTGGGAACCTATTGTCGACTCTGAGACGGGGTGGTGTGCTTGGCTGCCTCCACTTCTTCCAGACAATGTAGCGCGAGACCGACTGGCATATGACCTGCGTGGTTATGGAACGCCATCGGATCCCCTTATGGGGTCTTTGGTGGCGCAGTGGCTTGCTATTGCTGAGGGTGAGCAGTTGGATGACACAGGGCTGCTGATGTGTTTTGTGCGCGCGATCTATGGTGATCGTGGGGACCGTCAGCAGGCGCGCCAACAGCTGGAATCAATGCTCGCTGCTGCGGATGCTGAAAAAGAAATCTGGATTCGATTTGCGATCGGTTGGTCATTACTGTCTGAATCTGGTCGCGGCCGACAGCGAGCAGGGGTGGCAGAACTGGCTTGGCTGCCTGCAACTCAAGGAGAGGCCAACCCAATGCTGACAGGGTGGGCGCTGGCTGCATTGTCAGCTCATATGCGCCAAGATGATCGCCCTGGAGTTGCACAGACATTGCATCGCATGCTGGCGGCTCGTTATCCGACTCATCCAGCAGTCTCAAATGCGCATTCCCTGACCCAGTTGCTTATGCGAACACATCAAGAGGAGAAAACGACACCATGAAGATTTTGATTGCCACATCCACTGTGGTCTCACCTGGAAGATCTTGGTGGGATATTGTGCAGGATGGGGGGTTGGTTGGTTGGATCATCATTGCCCTAAGCGTTATCGCTTTGGCCTTGGTGCTCGTACATTTCATTCAAATACGTCGCGGCGCAATGATGCCGGACGAGTTGGTCGAGTCCATGCGGCAATCGCTGTCGGCTGGGGATCTGGCTGTGGCACTTCGTCTCACTCGGGATCCGGCCAATAGCAGCATGCTGTCGCATGTAGTTGGTGCTGGATTAGAACGGCAGATCGCTTCTCCGATGGGCGTATTTGAAGTTCGCACGGCAATGGAAGATTCTGGCAGGGAAGAGGTCGCGCGATATTTACGCTCCCTGGAACCATTGTCGCTTGTTGCGGCGATCGCGCCGCTGCTGGGCTTGCTTGGCACGGTCCTTGGAATGGTGGGCGCCTTTGACACCATTTCAGACGGGGGTTCTTCTCAGTATGCGGAACTGGCAGGGGACATCAGTATGGCGCTAGTGACCACACTGCTTGGTCTGTCACTGGCCATTCCGTGTGTGGCGGCGCATTCATGGTTTCGTAATCGAGTGGAGGCGCTGGCAAGTGAAGTGGCCGACTTGTCTGATGGTATGGCTGGGTTGATTGAGCGGAGTGGTGGGGCCTGATGCGTTTCGGTCGTACTTCATCCCTTACGGCAGCGGGCTCGTCAATTGATTTGACGGCCATGATCGATGTCGTTTTCCTTCTGATTGTGTTTTTTATGGTTGCTGCAACTGTAGCGCATCGTTGGCCAGAAGACATGTTGCTTCCAGAAGAGACAGGACAGCGCGTGGTTTCGGACATTCATGATTTGGTATTGCATGTTGATGCCGAGGGCGTGATCCGACGTGGTCAACTACCCGAACCAATTCCGGTGGGCTTGTTGGGATCAGTAGTTGGTGATTCGCCCAGTGACCGTCGTGTGCTTGTTCGTGCGGATCGGAGATGCCTATCCATGCAACTTGACCCTGTGCTTGATGCCTTGCGGTCACTTGGGGTGCGTCAACTCGATCTTGGTGTGGTGACGGATCGCTGATGATGCATTTTGGGACCGAACAAACTCATTCTAGAAAGCGGGCCACCCTCAGCCTCGCAAGCATGATTGATGTGGTTTTTCTGTTGCTGATCTTTTTTATGGTGGCGACCATCATTCGGCCACAGGAGGCCACACTGACGACGCACCTGACTGGTCGCTCTTCTCAGACGGCGAGTCTGGAGCCACAGGTCGTACGCATTGTCATGGTTGGTGACCAGCCGGAATGGCGCATCGGGGCGCATCAGATTCAGGATCCTGAGGATCTTCAGATTGTGATGGCCAATCTTGCTGGGGATGCAGGGCTCACCGTGTCCCCTGATGGGAATGTGCCAGTCGGCGCAGGCGTGGCCGTTGTAGAGGCGGCTCGGGCAGCAGGAATTGAATCTGTGCGATGGGATGATCTTGATGTTCCTTGAAGTGGTTCTTGCGACCTGCATGCTTACTGGCGATGGCCAGACAGTGGCTGATTGGCTGCGAGAGCAGGACATGAGCCATTGTGTAGTAGAGGCCATGTTGCGGCACCGGCAGTCACCCGAGGATGTCGCTTTAGCTGCGCAGGCCATCGCATCTGATCTGCGCGAGTTGGCTGACCCAATGTTGCAGCAGCATCGTCAGGCGCAGGGAGAGGCGATCCTTGGCGAGCTGAATTTATTGCTTGCTGCAGAACTCGAACTGGAGTTGGCTTCCTCTGCAATTCGAACCATGCATCGAGCTCAGTGGATGCGTCGACTCGGCAAGGCGGAGCAGTATGTGCCAGCCACTTCCTCTTTTTCAAGTCGACGCATCAAGTTGTTGATTCGTGACTTGGAGCGGCGACGTGATCAGTTGGCTGATACGCCAGGTGCAGGCACTGCCGCTGTGGCGATAGCCCGTCGTGATGAAATGGTGGCCATCGATCGGCTGATTCGAAGGGCATGGTCTTTGAATGGGTGGGCACGTTTGCTTGAGAGCATTGCCTCTGGCGATATTGTTGCCCGGCGCAATGCCACAGAGTCCTTTGCTCGGGTGCTGGAACTCCCGGCCAATCGGCTGTCGCCAAAATATGCTTCGTTGGATTTGCGTCGTGATCCAACGGTTGCCCGCAGCATGCTTGGGTTGGCCCTTGTTGAATCTGCTACTGATCGACACGATGCTGCTTTGGAGTGGATACAGGCGGCGACCAATACAGTGGTTCCAGATGTCGTTCGAGCTGAGGCCGCAAGATGGCACGTTTTTGTCGCTGCTGCAGCAGGTCGTTTTGATCTGATCAGTCGTGAAATTGAGCAATCTGCTGAGGATGACCCAGATCTTCTGGTCTTGGCCGCCTTGGAGTCTTGTGCCCAGTCAACGTCTGAGGCAACGCAAGTAGTGTCCACTGCGATCGGCAGGTTGCATGAATTGCAGGATTTAGAGCGTTTGCGATTGGTCGCGCGCCGCTGCCCCTTGGTGGTGACTGGTCCGTTGGCGGCATTGGCCGAGGCGCTGGCTGCATGGGATCAGGCACTAGAGCGTGATGCGCAGCCTGAGGCATGGCGTGAGGTGGCGGTTCGCATGGCGGAGGCTGGGAATCATGCAAGCAGCGGCGGAACTGGTCTGCCCAATACGTACGATTATCAACTTGGTTGGGCGTGGCGGAAGGCAGGCGAGGCGATAGAAGCGGCCGCTGCATATGTGGCTTCTGCGGACGCAGGATTTCAGGTCGATGAGTGTCTGGCGCTGGCAATCGATGCGATGGCAGAAGCGCAGCCGAGCAGTCCACGGTTGATTGAACTCTTGGAACGATCAGTTCATGAACAGCCGTCGGGCCGTTGGTGGCGTCGACATGTACTGCAACTTGCTTCGCTTTCTGGGCGACTTGGTCCAGATGTCATGGATCGATTGCTCGCGATTCCCAGTACGGATCCAGACCGTGCGCTCATCGATCAGGCGCTGGAGGTGGTGGCTTGGTACCAGGTGCTTCAGCAGCCTGAAGTTCCAGAGGTGCTGGCATCCTATGTGCGTACCGTCATGCCCATACTTCTTGAGAGCAGTGACCCGGCGCAGGTCAGACTAGTAGCGGCCCGTGTGGCCTCTGTATCTCTGGCACTTGGGTCTGGTGGCGTTGATGACTGTGAGCTAGCGCTCAATTATGCGCAAGAAGTTGGTGTGGTAGATACTTCTGTCGAACTTCGATCGCTGCGTGCACGATGGCATGCGCAGCAGGGGGACCTGGTTCAGGCTGAAAGCGATGCGCGAGCAGCAATGATCTTGGATCGCAGTGATCCTGCAGTCAAGACGGCCCTTCGGGAGATCGTCTTTGCTGCTCGAGATGATCTCACAGACGAGGATGTGTTGGCCGCAGTCGCGGCAGCGCTGGCAATGCCACTTGGAGAAGTGCCCCCAAATGTCCGCGCACAGATCGGCATGCTGGCTTCAATGATGCTTCGCCGGAACCCGAGGGACACAGTAGCACTCCAGCTTCTTGAGGGTGTCTTGGAGCTGGGGAAGGGGTCGTCAGAGTTGTTGATCGCGCGGGCGGGGGCGGCATCGGCTCAGCAGGATTGGCATTCTGCGGTGCTGTGGTGGCAACGGGCCAATCATGCATTGCCAGCTACAAGCGATGCGTGGTTTCGGTCACGTTACGAGGGCATTTACGCGTTGTCCTTTGTCGACCTGCCGCGGGCAACTGCTGCAGCGCGACAACATGTTGGTCTGTATCCGACTGGGGGGCCTTCGCCATGGGGCGAACTTCTGCTTCGTTTAGAGGCGGATCTAGCTCAAGGGGATGCGCCATGAATCAGGCGCAGCGACCAAGTGCATTGATGCGTCTACCTCTGCCGGCAGCACAACTGCTGGATGTGCCACAGTCCGCGCCACCGCAAGTTTTGCTGGGATTTGGGAATCTTCAATACGATCGGCAGGGTGTCGAGCATGCATGGCGTCATGCCTGTGAAATAGTGCGAGCAAGCGAACTTCCTGAGGCGATACGGATTGCTGCGGAGACCACACTCACGGATGCACGTTCAGTTCTATTAACCAGCCTTGGGGCTCATCAGCATCATCCAAGAGCCCATGGAAGGCAGTTGACTGCATTTGATCGTCGTTTGCTCGCGGTACTTCGTGGTGGTTGGACTCCCCGCACTAGGCGGCGGGCAATAGGCCTTGCTGCTCGGCATGGATTGCCTCTCGATCGCTTCGTTCCCGTGCTGCATGGCATGGCAGATTGGTTGCGCTCACAAAGGATGGCGGCGGGTGTCTCCACTCCAGGATCAGTACCTAATGCTGTCCAAGGGAGTTCAGCTCGGCGTTGGATGCCATTTGCCTGGATCGTCCTCTCGATATTTGTCGCCGGAATCCTGTTCTGGCCTGAGCCATCATCTCAGCAGTCTGTTGCGCTTGTGGATGAGCCTAAAGTCGCTTCGAGCAGTCCACCTTTGCTGGTTGAAATGCAGCCAGCACCTGAGCCAGCATTTGTTGCCAAGGAAGAATCGTTCCCTGCGTCAAATGCTGCGCTGCCAATGAACCATGTATCTATGTCGCGCGTTCTTGAAGTGGGGCGTGGGTTGGTGTCAGCGGCGCCATCCGCTGATAAGGATCTCGTGGAGTTGCTCAGGCAAGTCGTGCGTGCATGGCCCGATATGAACAAGGCCCGTCGCGGGCAAATCGTATTGGCCTTGGTTGATGCCCTCTCTCTGGCAGCAACTGGAAGTACACACTTAAATGCGCTCCTGTCAGCATCCCAAGAAGGTGTTGATGCAGAGGCTTGGTATGCACTTATGGCGGACATTGCTGATGTCAGTCACGATCCTGTTCTTGACAGCGCTCTGGCTGCCCATGAAGTGCAGAGGCCGATGCGTGAATTGGACCCGGCCTTAGGGCCAGTGGACTGGTCGACAGAAATCACGCAGGGCGATTTGGTTTGGTCTGCCACCTGGCGATCGGTAGAGGAATCACTCGCCGATCAGCAGCCATCATCAACGATTGAGCGTGTTGCTCTTCTGCGTCGACAGCGACTTTTAAATGAAGCAGCATTGTCAATTGCATTAGGTCGCAATCTTCACTCGACGGCCATAGGACAGTTGAGTCAACTTGAAGCTCGTCCTCTTGGCGATGGCATACTGCCGTCGCAGATTCGGGACGGCGATGCTCCAGGGGATCTCGGGCCGTCACGTGGCATGCAAGGTATGTCAGGGGCATTGCGGCGCATCAAGGATACGATCGGGCCACTGAGCGCATCTGATGCGCAGACAGCCGCTCGACAGGCCATGTATGGCGATCTGCGGCCACGTACTGCGATGCAATCCTTGTTGATTGACCGGCACATGAATGATGTTGGTGTCATACGCGCGCTGCTTGATGCGCCGCCCCCAAGCAGTCCGTCGGGCGATGTCAGAAACTTTGTGGCAACAATTGCTGATGACAACGTTCTTCAGGAGGCATCGCCAGATTGGGCTGTTGCTGCAGAGCAGTCCATTGCGCGGCGGGTCATTGAGTTACATGCTGCTCGTCTTGCTTCCAAAGTTCTGTGGGATCAGTGGGAAGAATCTCTTGGTCGTGAGGCTGCATTGATTGGCGGTGTCGGCGAGCACGTAGTCGCTGCGGTGACTCATGGATGGACTGGACTGCCTGTTGAAGCCGATGGTCGTTGGTCTCTCCAATTGGACGACGTGGTGCGGCTTCGCCTGCGCACATTGCAGGCGATGGCACAACGACTTGAACAGCCTGCAGTTGAAATTGACCTTGTTTCATCGCGGGATGCTGTTGATCAATTGCTGATGATTGAGCGGGCTATGACCACATTGTGGGATCAATGGCTCAGTGGAGGAGGCCTGCCATGATGTGCTCGGTGTTCTATGTGCTCACGGTGTTCACTGCGATGCATGTTGCGGCTGTGGATATTGCTGAGAAGTGGCTACTGGAGGCGGAGCGCCTGCAGTCTGCAGGGGCGCCGGTAGTTGAAATTCGAGCAGCAGCGCTGGAGGCAGCGTCGGCGTCGCCCGTAACACACGCGACATCTGCAGCGTTGCTGATTATCGAAGTGAGTCCAGCGGCCGGGCAGCACGCCACATCCGGAAATCATTCAGCGTTGAAAGCAGATGGCGGATTACTCCCTGCGATAGCGCGGCCTCAGCCTGTGCTGCAACAAGAGGCAAGAGTCAAGGCTGCGCGATTGCTGGGCGACCTTGCAGCGGGCCGGCGGGCCGCAGCTCGGAAGAAATTGGCAGATCCAAATGTAGAGGCTGTGCTGCGTACCGTTTCGGGTTTGATGCCAGGTGGTTTGCCAGCGGTCAGACGCGATGCCGCATTGAGAGACCGTCAGCCTCGGGCAGATGATCCATGGCTTGCAGCTCGAGCGGCATTGTTGGGTTGGGGGACCGACTGGGAGTCAATCGACACGATGTCAATCCGCATGGATGTGGATTGGCTTCCGGTGGTGGAACTGGCGCAACCGATCCCGTAGAAAAACTCAGGTACCACGCAGCCAGTTGATGCGATGCCGAATGATGGAATACAGATCATCAAGCATATTGCGCGCATTGATCGGCCAAATCGCCCAGTTGGTGGAGTATGGGTCAGAGGCGAGATCGAGGCCATCTCGGATGGCTCGTTTCATGCGCCTGGTATTGAGCGATTCAAGGCACTCACGATCAAAGGGCATGGCGACTTGGAGGTCCTCCGGGGTGGGAATGAGTAAGAGCAGGGGCTCATCCTCGACAGTGGCCTCATCTTTCAGAAAGAATCCAAGTGTCCAGAACCAACATTCGCCGTACCACCGCTTCTCTTCGACGATGTCTTCGTGCTTGAGCACGGCCTCTCGGATGTCATCAAACAGCTCCACAGACGGGAGCGGAAGATCGGTCCGCAGGTCGTCCGTCGAGGGGATCTCAAACTGGTTCTGCCAAGGTGGTCGCTTTTCGTGTGAAGGGGCCATTGGGGTCTCCGTCGCCAGCCCTGCATTGTACTTCAAGCAGCGTTGATACGCCTAGATGCACGATTGTGGTGGTTCTGAAGGCTCAAGCCACGACTCTGGGGTGGTAGGATTCGCGTATGACAGAAGCATCCTCCACGCTCGCTGAGGCCCAGGTCCTGATTGTTGATGACAACCAGCAGAATCTGGAACTGATGCAGGCCTATCTCGACGGGCTTGGCTGCACGATTCGCACGGCCAGTGATGGCATTGCTGCCATTGAGGAGATTGATCGCCAGCCACCTGATTTGGTCCTTCTTGATGTGATGATGCCTCGCATGAGCGGATTTGAGGTGTGTCAGAAGATCAAAGCGCAGCCGGCGACGCGCGATGTCATCGTCATCATGGTGACAGCCTTAAATGGTGTCGGTGACTTCGAGAGAGCGGTTGAGTGTGGTACCAATGATTTTATTGCCAAGCCGGTCAACAAATTGGAACTGCTGACTCGAGTGCGTTCATTCCTTGAACTTCGACTTGGGCAAAAGCTGGGTGTTCGCACTGGGCCCGAGTGGCAGCCCCGGGCAGCGGATGTCATCGGCCTGACTGACGAAGGGGATCAGATCGAGCCGCCTCCGACAGAATTGGTCGATGAGGTTGAGCAGGAAAACTGACTGATCATTGAGTGGGCGCACGACGACACCGGTGTCTCACCAAACTGCCCAACAGGGCATGCACCGGTGCCATCGAAGTCTGAAATGTTGACAACAGCTAATCAGGCTGCAGTGGCGCGGAAGGTAATTGCAGGTGTATCGCCGGGGCGAACCCAGTGTGACCCACGTGGTTCACTCGCGGAGACCAGGTGATCCAGATAGGTGCGGAGCGACTCTGCTGAGAATCCCTCCAGCCAGATTCGGTCGGCAGTGGGATTGTGGGTCTGGATGGTGTCGATCAGGTTGTTCTTGTAGTCCATAGTCCGCTCGCTCCTTCGGTGTCCTCTTTGTCGGCCACGTGGCAGTCTCCTCAAGAACGGATAAATGGCCCTGGCAGGCTTTGAAGGCACTTTGAGGCGTGGACATACACGATGGTGGGTGGAGGTCGATAGCGAGACCCACTACATCTTGGGGCTTATTTTTCTTCTCTGCCAACGTCCGGTTCTGTTGATGGGGCCTTTGGGGCCACTGCATCGGCATTGTGGGCAGCAGAGGAGGGTGTAGATATGGGGGGCTCGATCCGGAACTGTCCGTTGAGGATATGGGCTGCATCGGGCCAGGTTTGACGAGTGCCATCCGGGCGGATCACGCTCAATGCCTCATAACGCTCATGTGGGCCAATGCCGATATGAACGGTCGGCTCATTTGAGGCCATATAGGACCCCGCTCGTTGTACGGGTCTGGTGATCGTGCGATCAGGGAGACGCAATTCAACCAGGCTGCCGACATCTGGACGGCCATGTTCATTGATGACATCGATTCGAACATAGTGATGTTCAGGATTGGTGATGTTTTCTAAAAGGATGGCAGGGGCATCTCGATTGCAAATGACCACATCGATCCGCCCGTCGTTATTGAGATCACCAAAAGCTGCTGCTCGACTGGTTCTTGGCTGGGCATCAGTACTGTCCAGCGCGTGGGGCACCATCGTGAAACGCCCACGCTGATCTCCTTGCAGCAGATGATTGTGTTGGGCGTAAGGGTCATGTGTCTTCGCATCGGCGGATCGCATGACACGTCCATTTGCTTCAAAAAGATCTAGCCATCCGTCATTGTTGAGATCGACCCAGCCCAACCCGAAGCGGGTGGCATGGCGCGTGGACTTGCGGACACCGGTACGAGCGGTCATGTCAATGAAGTAGTCTCCATCATTGCGGAAGATCGAATCGGATTCGCCTGTGAGGTTGCACACGATGAGATCAAGATCGCCGTCATCGTCAATATCATCTGTGTCTACACCCATGCCAGCTTTGGCGATTCCTTCGTCGTCCAATGCGCAACCACGGTCCATGCCGTGTTCGCTCCAGCGACCATCGCCATTGGAGGCCCAGAAGAAGTCCGGCATGCCGTCGTTGGCAACAAAGAGGTCTGGGTAGCCATCTCCGGTCCAGTCGGCAGAGATCACACCCAGTCCAGTACCAGCTGATTCATTCAAGCCTGTATCGACGGTGGCATTCTCAAACGTGCCATCGCCTTTGTTGCGGTAGAACACATCAATGGCTGGTGAGAGGTAGTTTCGTGGGGAACAATAGTCCTCCCCGCCAAGTGGGTTGAAGCAGGTCAGTTCTGTTTCAGGGGTCCAATCGAGGTAGTTGGTGGCAAAGAGATCGAGGTCGCCGTCGAGATCTGCATCAAAGAAGACGGCGCTGGCGCCCCAGCCCGGGTCGCCGGTGCCGGTCTCTTCTGTGACGTCGACAAAGTTGCCGGCGTCATTTCGGAGCATGGTGTTGCGGCCCACATTGGTGATATAGAGGTCTGGATCACCGTCGTTGTCGATATCGCCCACAGCAACGCCCATCCCGTACCGCCGATCTCCAGTTCCTGTTTCCTCAGTCACATCGACAAAACGGAACTGCCCATCATTTCGAAAGAGTCTGTTTTGATGTGGGTTGGATGCGGCTGCATTTCGGGCAGCGAGCAGATCGCCGCCTTGGATGAAATACACATCGAGATCCCGATCACCGTCGTAGTCAATCAGAGCGACTCCGCCACCGATGATTTCAGGCATTGCAAACTCGCCTAAAGCGCCAGAGATCCACTTGAAATCAAATGGTTCGTGTGTTTTGACCCACGCTGCTGGGGCTGATGATGGAGCACTGATGGCAGCAGGTTCGGCGTTCGGGGGTGCTGGCTCGCCCTGGCATCCCACGCTGAGCATCAGTGCTATCAGAAGCGTGCGTTTCATGAATCGGGAGTTTCGCTTGTGGGGCGACCAAGTCGGTATCGGTTGATGATTCGGATGAGTTCTGGTTGTTGTGGAAAGCGATTGAGTCCCATGAGCGCCGTCTTCAGTGCAGACTCATGGTCGTCTTGGGCTGCATAGACCTCGCTGAGCACTGCCCAGGACTTTGGCGGGCCTCCATCGGGGCGCTCAGTCAGCCGCGCCAGTACACGCTGGGCATCATCCAGTCGATTCCCGCGGAGCAGAAGATGGCCGTACATGAGATGTTCATTGGGAGACTCCACCCCAAGTGCAAAGGCGCGGTCCAGCGGTGCCAGGGCCTCGGCAATGGCCTGCTCTTGGCCCGGGCTGTTTCCTTGATCGAGGCGACGCATGCGTACCACGAGACGTCCAATCTGGAGCCAGCCGCTGGCCATGGATTCATTGGCAGCGACAGCTTGGTAGGCGTGGTTCAGGGCTGCATCCAAATCACCGGATTGTTGATGCGCAATCGATAGGTTGTAGTGTGATGGGGCGTGCGTTGGCTCGATTCGGACAGCTTGTTTGAGTGCTCGGACCCAGGCTTTGGTGTCGCCTTGGCGGCGGTGGAGTTCACTTTGTCGATTGAGCAGGTTGACGTCTCGCGGCCATCTGGCGCGAGCTTGATTGATGACCGATGAAGCTTCGGAGAATCGACTGGCATCGAGCAACTCATCGATGCGAGCAATGCGTCCATCAAGGCCACGTTGGGCGTCAGAGACCTCGTCCCACCAGGGATCAGGATAACTTGGCGCTTCAATGGCCCCGGTGCTTGCCTGCGTCGCGGTAGCGTTTGACAGCCCAGCGCGGCGACGCGCCTGTGCGAGCAGATAGTCGACGTAAAAGTGGTCTAACAAATTGTCCAGTTCCTCAAGCACCGGTACTGCTTGCTCTGGACGATCAAGATCCATCAGCGAGCGAGCTTGGCCAATTCGCCAAGCGGCGCCATCCGCTTGGGGCCGTCCGGTCTGCCGCTCAAGCACGCCAGCCTGTTCAAATAGAGCCAGCGCTCGATCGGCTTGGCCATCCTCCAGCAGCCAGAAGCCAGGCCGCCAGCACAGTTGTCGGGCGGAGGGATCCAACTGGCGTCCTTGGGCCATGGCCATGAGGGCTTGGTCAAGATTCCCACTCATTTCCATGGCAATTCCAAGGAGGTAATAGGTCGCCGCGGTGGCATCTCCAAGCTCGATTGCCTGCTCAAAGGCCATGGCAGCAGCGGCAGGCATGCCATTGGCAAGGTAGAGCATGCCAAGGGTGCGGCGATGGGCTGGGTCAGAGGGGTTGGTAGCCACGGCCTCCAATTGGGCCGTGACGGCTTCCATGACTTCGCCACCGAGCATTTGTTCCCCAGGTGATGGGGGCGGTCCAACGTCCGGAGGTGCTGAGTCGCACGCACTCATGGACCAACACAGGACCAATAGCCAGCGGAGAGACTTCATCGCTCTGATTGTATCTCCGCTTACGAAGTGCCGCAGATGTTGCATCAATGCGTATGATTCACCTATGGCACTGCGTTATCTCGCCGCTGCGATCCAGACGGCCTTTGAACCTCCGACGCACAGAGATCAAATCGGCAGCCGTGTCGACCGAATGTGCCACATGGTTGAGCAGACCATTGCCGGATACCAACCATTTGGTGATGTGCGGCTTCTGGTCTTTCCTGAGTTTGCTCATGTAGTTCCGATTCATGAAGATGTGGGCAGGCTATTGGCGGATTTGGCCGTCGAGATACCAAACGACTACATCGATCAATATGTTCAACTCTGTCAGGCTCATGGATGCTGGATTCAGACGGGGACCTTCCTTGAGCGGGATCCGCAATGCCCGGATGTTGTATTCAACACTTCTGTGTTGGTTGGTCCAAAGGGTGTTGAGTCGATCTATCGCAAAGTCAATCCTTGGATTCCTCACGAAGTGCACGCCTCGCCGCATGATCTCGATCCGACTGGGGACCACTTCCCAGTTGCTGATACCGAGATTGGACGCATTGGCTGTGCCATCTGCTACGACTGGCTGTTTCCTGAAGTGACCAGACAATTGGCATTTAATGGTGCTGAAGTGTTGTGTCGGGTCTCGGCCTATATGGACCCGTGGGGGGCAACGCCGCCGATGGACTGGTGGACCCTCTTTAATCGAGCACGGGCCGCAGAGAACAGGTGTTATGTCGTGGCATCAAATCAAGCAGCAACCATGAAGCAGTTCCCTCCATTCTCTTGGCCGGGCGCCAGCATGGTGGTGGACTATGACGGCCGCATTTTGGCGCAGGCTGAAGCAGGTCCTGGAGAGCGTGTGGTTGTGGCCTCCATTGACATTGAGGCGCTACGTGAGGATCGCTTACGTCGTCTCGGACATGACACGCTTGCTCATCATCGGCCTGAAGCCTACTCCTATAGTCAGAACTCTGGACGAATGGGACCAGCCCAACATCCCATTTCCACGACATCGTTGCGTGATCGAATCAAGAAGGCGAAGGGGCAATCGTGATTAGAGCCACTCTGGGCTGTTATGTACTTTTCGTTCTTCTCCTTGGCTGCAAGTCGGATCCGCCAGCGGATGGCCCTGTTCCAGCACAAGAGTTCACGGCTGCACAACTGGCGAAACACAATGATGCGGTCGCGGTGATGGGCGCCTTTGACTATCAGGGCGCAGTTGACATCCTGCAGGAACTCGCCAATGAAGATCCATCAAGAGATCAATTTCAGGTTGATCTTGCGATTGCGACCTTGAACCGTCAGATGCCAGGCGATGAGACGGTGGCATTGCAGTTGCTTGAGGGAGTCTTGTCGCGGCAGCCTGACAATATGCGTGCAGCGTATACCGCTGGTTTGCTACGGCTCAATGCAGGGGATATCGAAGGGGCGCAGCAGCTGTTTGCGGACGTAGCTAGCCAAGATCCTGAGGATGCCTTTGCCGCCTACTACCTGGGCCAAACTCGTATGCAGTTGGGAGACATGCCCGGCGCGCTGACCTCACTTCGTCGCGCGATTGATCTGGATCCATATCTCCGCAGCGCCCTGTATGCCGGAGCGCAAGCTGCACGAAGAGCTGGGGACACGGGGTTAGCAGCGAGTTGGCTGGATACTTTCCAGCGGATGGAACACAATCCAAGAGCGCATCTGGCAGAACTGAAATACACCCGCATGGGGCCAAAGGCTGAACTTGCGGTTTTAAATGCGCAGCTTGGGCCACCACCGCCACAGCCTCCAGGCCCCTTGTTTGATGAGGCATCTGCAAGCGTGCTGCAATCGGCTGAGGCTGTAACAGTGAACGCCCTTTCTGCAGGCTGGATTGATGGCACCCTGCATGTGCTTGCTGCTGGAGATGGCTCGTCGATGTATCGCCTTGAGCAAGAAGGGGACGAATCGAAGGGGATGGTGATTCGGGGGCCGATGGCATCGCCGTTTTCTGATCTGAAGGCATCAGCTGCACTGTGGGGGGATGTGGATAGTGATGGGCAACTCGATGTCGTTCTATGTGGTGACGGAATCAATCAGCTTTGGCTGGGTCGTGGTGACGGCGGCTATGAGTTAGACCAGCGATTTGAGACTTCCAAGGCCAATACGGTTGACGGTGCTCTCTTTGATGCAGATCACGATGGTGACCTCGATGTGCTGATGGTCAATGATGGTCAGCCCTGTCAATTGCTGGGAAACAATGGCGATGGCAGTTGGCGGACGATTCGCGATGAGACCTCAGGGTTTCCAGAGTCGATGGTGCAAGGTCGGCAGGTTGTTGTTTCCGACTTCGATGGAGACTTGGATACGGATGTGCTCTTAATCGGGCAATCACCGCCGCACATGCTGTGGGCCAATGATCGACTTTGGGCATGGTCAAAGCCTGAGCAGGGCTGGGATGGGTTGCTGCAAGCTGAAGTGTCAGCCGCTGTCGCGGCGGATCTCAATGCAGATGGGCAGATCGATTTGATCACTAGTCAGCCAGATGCTTCGGTCAAGATCTGGTCACGTGGGGAGGCCGTGTGGTCCAGTGAAGATTTAGCTGCGCCAATGGCAACGCCTCCTCATTCAGCAGCAGTACGTCGTCATGACCCATTGCCGAGACAACTGGCGGTTGCGGATCTCGATGGTGATGGTCAACTCGATGTCGTAGCGGAGTCTGCATGGGGTTTGCCTGATCAACAAGGTGCGATGCCTCTGCTTCAGGTACTTCGAGGCTCTGGCCAACGTGAGATGTTGCCCATTGCGGCGCAGCGGTGGATGCTCTGTGATGTGGGCAGTAGTCAAGGGCCGGGCTTGTTGGTTGCGGAATCTGAGGGCATGAAGTGCTATCCGCCTGGGACGGGACGATTTTCATTTGTCAATGTCTTGCCTCAAGGTCGCACAGACACTGGGCAGTCGATGCGCAGCAACATGAGCGGTATTGGAACTCATATTGCGGCGCGTGTAGAGGATCGCTGGACCATTACAGGTGGTGTTCGTTCAAATGCAGGTCCAGGGCAAAGTTTGCAGCCCTACGCCATCGGCCTTGGGGGCGCAGCTGATGTGGACTTTGTGGCCATCGATTGGACAGATGGGGTTTTCCAGACGGAATCGCGACTGGCGCCAGGCCCTGTTCATGAGATTGCCGAGACACAACGCCAATTGTCATCGTGCCCAGTCATCTTCGCGTGGGATGGCAGCTCGATGCAATTCATGACGGACTGTCTCGGTGTTGCGGGATTGGGATTTCTTCTAGGGCCAGATCGCTACGCCCCGCCGCGCCCCCTTGAGCGTGTGTTGTTGTCCGCTGATGTGATCAAGCCGCGTGACGGACACTATGAGTTCATCATTGCCGAGCCGATGCAAGAGACCTGCTATCTCGATGCGGTGTTGTTGGAGACGATTGACTGTCCGCCAGGCTGGCAGGTCGTACCTGATGAGCGCATGGGGACTGGGGAGCCAATGCCTAGTTCCGAACTTCTGTTTTATCGCCATCAGCAGGTGCCAGATGAGGTGCTCCTTCATGGGGTGGCCGTCACTGAGCAGGCTGCTGTTGCCGATGGTGTTGCCCTGGATCCTGGCCACCGGGATGTTCGTTTCTTGGGGCGGTTGTTGGAACCACTCAATATGGAACTTCGCTTCGATGAAATGCGGAGTGGCTCGGGCGAGCCAATGTTGTTGATTGATGGATGGGTTGAGTATCCATATTCCCAGACGATGTTCGCCGCGTGGCAGGCTGGCCGGACCTATCGTCCAATCTCCATCGATGCGCAGGGCAGTGATGGTGACTGGGTTCGTTTGCATACTGAAATCGGCTATCCCGCCGGTATGCCGCGGCGGTCGGTATTCCCATTGCACGGACTTCCAGATGGTTGTCGGGCCATTCGACTTTCTACGGATTTAGAGTTGTACGTAGATGCGGCGAGCGTGGTGTGGGTCGAGCCCTGTGCTGAGGCTGTCGTGCATTTGAGCACCCCATTGCAGGCGAATCTAGAAGCAGCTGGCTTCCCTAGGCGGATTGATGGAGCGCTCCGAAAGCCCGGTTTTGATTGGGCGAGGCGTTCGCCTTTGTGGGATACCCGGACACAGCGAGGGTGGTATGACCAACTGGGCGATGTACTCGCTGATGTGGGTACGCCAGATGGAACGGTGGCGGTCTTTGGAACCGGGGATGCGGTTCGCTGCCGTTTTGATCCTGTGCGGGAGCAGCCAGCAGGCTGGGTCAGGCGGCATGTGCTGGTATTTCATGGCTGGTGTAAGGACATGGATCTCATGACCCGTGATAGTGGCTCAGTGGAGCCTGTCCCTGGGGAGGGATCTACAGGCCGGACGCGGTATCGCAGCGGCCGCTGAGTGGGTCTCAGGCTTAAAAAAGACATCCGAGTGGGGCTTCTTTCCCGATAGGGTGGGTTGAGATGAGTGATGCCGCACGTCCAAATCAGGTTGATATGGAGGATCGTCGTCGTCGATGGCGAGCCCCGGTGGGTGGACTGGGCTTTCTGCTCTGGTCGAGCTTTGGTCTCTTTGCGCTGCTGATCGTCAATTCGGTCTACCTCGTTGGCATCCGGGTCATGGGATTGGCCACTGGAGCCTCCTACGAAAATTGGTTCTATCTGACCATGTTCCTTGCGCATCTGGTGCTGGGGCTGATCATCATTCTGCCCATCATCATCTTTGGCCTGATGCACATGCGGCGGGTACATGACCACCCCAATCGTCGTGCGGTCAAGGCAGGCTATGCCTTGTTTGTCGCTGCGCTGATTGTTTTGGGCACAGGCATCGTTCTGCTTCGGATTGAGGGGTTGATCGATGTGCGAGATCCGGCGATTCGAGAGACCGCCTGGTGGCTTCATGTGATCGTGCCGCTACTGGTCATCTGGCTCTTTATTTTGCACCGGCTCGCTGGTCGGCGCATCAAGTGGCGTATTGGGTTGGCCTGGGGGGGCGTGGCAGCAACCTTCGCGGTGGTCATGTTGGTGCTGCAGTCTCAGGACCCTCGCCAATGGAATGTGGAGGGCAATGAAGCGGGGGATGAATACTTCTTCCCATCGCTTGCAAGAACTGTCAGTGGAGACTTTATTCCATCGCATGTGCTCGATAATGATGAGTACTGCCTTGAGTGCCATGCTGATATTCATGACTCATGGATGCACAGTGTCCATCGTTTTTCATCCTTCAACAATCCGGTCTATTTGGCATCGGTGCGTGAGACACGCGAAGTGGCTCTGGAGCGTGACGGCGATGTTGCTGCATCTAGATTCTGTGCGGGCTGTCACGACCCTGTTCCATTCTTCAGTGGGGCATTCAATGATCCTGACTACGACATGGTGCATGATCCAACGGCGCATGCGGGTATCACATGTACGGCTTGCCATGGGATTACGCATGTCAATACGCCCCGTGGTAATGCTGATTACACGATTGATGAGCCCCCGCATTACCCCTTTACCTTTAGTGAGGATCCAGTCCTTCGCTGGGTCAATCGTCAGCTCGTTAAGGCCAAGCCAGAGTTTCACAAGAAATCATTCCTGAAGCCGCTGCACCAGTCAGACATCTTCTGTGGCACCTGCCACAAGGTGCATCTCCCTGAAGAGCTCAATCATTACAAGTGGTTACGCGGGCAGAATCATCAAGATTCATTCCATCTCAGCGGAGTGTCAGGGCATGGGGTGGCAAGTTTCTACTATCCCCCGATAGCTCAAGTGAATTGCAATGACTGCCATATGCCACTGATGCCATCGAGCGACTTTGGGGCTGTGGTGCGTGATGACAGTGGCGTGCCAACAGTGCACGATCACATGTTCCCCTCTGCGAACACTGCCATGCCAACTTTGGTTGATATGCCGCGCAGTGATGAGGCGATTGCCAAGCATCGCGAGTTTCTCGAGGGGGTCATGCGTTTGGATCTCTTTGCTCTGCGTGAAGGTGGTCGGATCACTGATCCGTTGCTTGGCCCTATTGGCCCAGATCAGACCCCAGAACTGGTGCCTGGAGAGACCTACCTGCTTGATGCTGTCATTCGGACGGTCAAGATGGGCCATCTGTTTACACAGGGAACAGCGGATTCCAATCAGGTATGGATGGATGTGACGGTTCGTTGTGGTGACGAGGTGATTGGCCGCAGTGGCAGTATGGATTCCGATGGGGAAGTTGACCCATGGTCTCACTTTGTCAATTCATTTGTCATTGATCGTGAAGGGCGCCGAATTTCTCGTCGAAATGCGCAAGACATCTTTACTTCGCTTTACAACAACCAGATTCCCCCAGGTGCAGCTGACGTGGTGCATTACCGATTTCAGTTGCCTGAGCGCTGTGATCAGCCCGTCACGATTCGAGCTGAGTTGAAGTACCGCAAGTTCGATACAGAGTTAATGCGATTTGTGCATGGTGATGAAGGCTGGGTGAATGATCTGCCAGTGACCACGCTTGCCGTCGATGAGGTTGTGCTTCCAGTGAAGGGGGGAGAGCAAGAAGTTGAGATGCTTCCTGTGGACATTCCAGAATGGGTTCGTTGGAATGACTATGGCATTGGCCTCTTGCGTAAGACTGGCGCGGGAGAACTGCGTGGTGCCGAGCAGGCATTTGTCGAGGTGGAATCGCTAGGTCATCCGGATGGGCCGATCAATCTCGCGCGTGTTTATCTGAGAGAGGGCCGTGTGACTGAGGAAGCCCCAGCGGCGTTGGCACGTGCAGGCGCGATGGAGGACCCCGCGGCGCGCCAATGGCATCTGCTCTGGTTCGGTGCTCAGGTAGACCGGCAAAATGGTCGTTTAGATGAAGCAATCGCGAAGTATCGACAGATCATCGATGGCGGTTTTGCGCAGGCTGCAGGCCGAGGGTTTGATTTCTCAGAGGATTGGCGCGTGCTTAACGAACTTGGTAGCACGTTGTACCAGCGGGCGCGTCAAGCCCGTGGTGCACAACGCCAAGATCAGCGAGAGGCATTCCTTGGGGAATCGGCGGAGATGTTTGAACGTAGTCTTGAACTCGATCCAGAAAACGTGGAGGCCCACTTCGGGCTCATGCAGGTGTATCGAGATTTAGGGGATACAGAGCGGGCAGATCATCATGAAGTCCAGCATGCAACGTATAAGCCAGATGACAATGCTCGTGATTATGCAATCTCCGAAGCTCGTCGCAGGTATCCAGCAGCAAACCGGGCGGCTGAAGCAGTTGTCATCTACGATCTTCAGCGTGTATCTGAGCCTGGAGCGGAGACACCATGACCACTGATCCTCCGTCAAAAACACCGGACCCGAACGACGAATTTGACCGACAGAATGACGCCATCATCGGTCGTGCGTTTGGTTGGTCGATGGTGGTCTTTCTGGGCATTGCTGTGCTTGGCGGAGCTTTCTGGGTGGCAACTACTTTTCGTGAACAGCCTACAGAAGCAGTGATAGAGAAGCAGATTGCAGCGCCAGAGGCATTGGTTGCAGATCTGGCTGTTATTCCAGATGTTGCGTTTGCAAGTATCGGCGATGAGGTTGGTCTTCAGACTACCCATGTCTCGGGTGCACGCGGTGAGAAGTTGCTGCCAGAAACGATGGGCGGAGGGGTGGCATTTGTGGACTTTGATGATGACGGCGATCAAGATCTTTTACTGGTCAGCGGTGCCTGGTGGCCTCATGATCAAGGGGATGAATCTGCCGATACAGAAACAAGCGTCTGGATGAATGATGGCAGTGGCCACTTTGAGCCTGCCAGCCCCGCATGGAATATTGGTCAAAATATGTATGCCACAGGGGTCGCTGCTGGCGACTACGACAGTGATGGTCGCATTGACATCTATCTGGCAGGCTTGCATAAAGATCGGCTGTATCGCAATACCGGCAACGGGCTCGAGGATGTCACCCAGGTCGCGGGTTTGTCAGCATTGCCACCACAGTGGAGTACTAGTCCGGCTTTTATTGATGTAGATAGCGATGGCGATCTTGATCTCTTTGTGCCGCACTATGTGCAGTGGTCTCGAGAAAAGGATTTGGCTCTTGGATTTACAATTAACGGTACCGATCGAGCCTATGGTCCGCCAAAGCAGTACGAGGGTACGCATCCCACGTTGTTTGAGAATCAGGGAGATGGGACCTTTGTTGATGTGTCTGCCCAGTCAGGCATGAAAGTTTTCAATTCGGCTACTGGCACTGCCGTTGGCAAGTCTCTTGCTGTGGCGCCAGTCGATATCGACCGTGATGGCGATATGGATCTGATTGTGGCCAACGATACAACTCGTAACTTTCTCTATCGTAATGATGGATCGGGTGTGTTCACTGAAGAGGGGGTCACGGCAGGCCTTGCGTACGATCCCCGCGGGCAGGCGACTGGTGCCATGGGCATTGATGTTGCCCACTATCGAAATGACACTGCGCTTGGAATTGGCATTGGTAACTTCGCAAATGAAATGACAAGTTTCTATGTGGCAGAGTCTCCTGATGGATGGTTTACGGATGAGGCAGTAGTTGAGGGTATTGGGGGTCCGACGAGATCTCTGCTCTCGTTTGGCTTGATCATGCTTGACTACGACTTAGATGGCCGTCTTGATTTATTTCAAACCAATGGTCATCTGGAAGAAGATATCGAGGAAGTGCAGGCGAGCCAGCATTACCGTCAGCCAGGTCAGTTGTTCTGGAATGCGGGGAGTGACCAGGGTGCGAGTTTTAAAATTGTGCCTTCCGATTCGGCTGGTGCGTTGGCAAAACCGATTGTCGGTCGGGGCGCAGCTCACGCCGATATTGATGCCGATGGGGACCTCGATTTAATTGTGACTCAGCCTGGTCTTCCTCCAGTACTTCTTCGCAATGATCAGGAACTTGGCCACCATTGGCTTCGCCTTGATTTGCGTGATCCCCAGTCGTCCAATACCAGAGCGATTGGCGCATGGGTGGAGGTGGTGTCAGGTGGTGTGACGCAGCGACGTCAGGTCATGCCCACGCGGTCGTATCTCTCGCAGGTTGAATTGCCACTCACTTTTGGTCTGGGAGACTCAGAGGTTGTGGATTCAGTCGTGATCGATTGGCCAGATGGCGTCTCCGAGGTGGTTGAGGTTGATGCAGTCGACCGTCTCTATCGAATCGAGCGGGCTCGTTGAGCGCAGTTTCAGTGAGCGGGCTATGCTGTGGTCCCATGCGTTATCCAGTTATCTCAATCATCCTCTTGTATGTCGCGAGCACGGCTTCAATGGGGCATGCTCAAGATGTTGGCCCTGCTCAATTCACGATGCCGGCGGCTCCGGAGATTTCGGAGGCTGACCCAGCAACGCAGGCTGCTGCAGTTCTTCTATTGCGGCAGGCGGCCGATGCCTTTCGGTCAGCCCCAGCAGTCATTGCAAAGACGACGGTAGTCAATACCACGGCGCAATCGAGGAAGGAAGTCGTCGTCGAATCCATGTTTGGTCCAGATGGTTTCGTTCGAATTGAATCGCCAGACTCGATTGTCGATGTTCGCAATGGGGTCATGAGACTCGTGTTTCATCAAATCTATGACCGGTACATTGAAGTTCCAATCGGCAATAGCATGGTTGATGGGGTTGAGGCGGTGATTGGTGATCCAGCCATGGCGGGCTTTGAGGCCATGCTTCGGGAAGGACTCGATCCAGGGAAGTGGTTGGAAGTGGTGATGATGCGCAGCCTCGGAAAGCCTGTGATTTCGGGTCTGGAGATGCTTCAGACGCAGGAGGGTCAGCCGATCAATCGGATACTCGTTGCTGGGGGGTATGGCACCGGGTGGATCGACTATCGGCCTGATCTCAAGCAGATTGTGGGGTCTCATGCTGAGATGTCTGTCGTTGTCAATGAGGATCTTGAGCCATTTGAACTGGTTATGAATATGACCACAGAGATTCAATTTGTGGATGCCTTGCCAAGCGAGATTGTCTTTGATCCAGGCATTCGAACACCGGTGGCAACCAGGAGAGATCTGGATCCAGTGACTCGCAATCGTCGCTCGATTGGTGATCAGGCTCCGCTTGCCAAGTTGTACGACACAGATGGCAAGGTGTTTGATCTATCCACGACTCGAGGAAGACATGTGCTCCTGGGCTTCTGGACATCTTCGGCGCCGGTGAGCCGGAAAGGCATAGATCAGTTGGAGTCGATTTATCGACAGTCGCTCGATCCAGCCAATGACATCTCAGTTGACTGTTATGCAGTCAACATCATGGAACGGATTCCAGATGATGAGCCTCGGAGATTGCAGGCGAAGAAATTCTGGGAGCAAGCTGGGCTGACTGTTCCCAGTCTGGTGGAGTCTGGGCAAGATGTCTTGACAGCATGGGGTATCACCACCGTGCCATATCTGGTACTGATTGGTCCAGATGGAGTCATCATTGATCAGCAGATTGGCGTGGATGAGGGATGGCCCAAGCGGGTGCTTCGTGCTTTGCATCGCGCAGAGCCTGACAAGCCAGCCGAGTAGCCCAATTCATGCGGCATCATTTGACACAGACGGCGTTGTGTACTCAGTTGATGGGATCCCATGTTGTTCCATCGCTGAAGTCTGAGACTCCGATGTCCTCTTTGCGAGGATTCTTGTCCAGAATGTCCAGTCGTCCAGTGCCATCATCGCCACCCTCGACGTAGCGGAAGCAGCACAGCAGGACGTCATAGTTGTCCGGCAGGCAGACGCCGCCATTTTCGTCTGAACCGCACTCGTACCAGAAGAGACTGTCATTGATCAGCGGCTCTTTCTGGATGGAAGGGATGGTCGCGGGGTAGAAGGTCTTTTCTGTCTTGATCGCATTATCGTTGTAGACGATCGGCCCGACCCATTGACGCTGCGGCCCATAGGCCCGGAAGCAGTCTGGGTAGAAGTCATCGACATCCGCAGGCGTTTCATTGCGGATGGGTCCACGCCATCCAATGATGGCGAATCCCGAATTGCCATTGTTGCGCCAATTCTGGTCGAATCGCTCGCCGATCAGGGGCATCGAGAAGAAGGACACATTGGAGATCTGAGAGTCATCGAGGTCGCTTTGAAGTGTCGAATCCCAGTGGACATCGTCTTCGCCACCGGTGACGTTGGGGTTTGGGTTGTAGTCGTCGTAGCGATATTGATCGAAGTTGTAGACCGCAGCACTGGGGTCACCGTCAGCGACGATGTCCTTGGGGCTGTAGAGGCCCTGCATGATGCTGGCGGAGTGAACGGCAGCCTGGTGGTTGTAGCCCCAGTTGGGTTCGCCGCGGTCGGCGACTTCCTGAGCGATTACGCCGCCGGAGTTGGCATCAAACATTTCGACTGGCTTGCGGTCCATGAAGCCCGGAATGGGGTAGCGACCATCTTGTTCGCCAGCGGCCCATGTGGTCCAGCCAGCATGCACCTGTTGCAGCCGCTTCATGTCAGCAGCCTCACGTGCCCGACGCTGCGCGTTGGACAGGGCCGGCAGAAGGGTGGCGATCAGGATGGCGATGATGCTAATCACCACCAGCAGTTCGACGAGAGTAAATGCACGTTTGTTGTTCATGATCCGATTCATCCTTGGTTGGCCATTCTGGGTGCTTGCTGAGATCAGTCCACCATGTACGACGGAGTTTCGGCTAGTTGTGCCAAGCCTACTGTTGATTTGGCTCTTGAGAGGGATCAATTTGACTTTGGCAGGAAGAGCATTGAAATTGCTAGATCAAGGGTCTTCTTGGCCCCTTGGGGCATGTGAAGCGGCCTCGAATCGCAGGGATTCGAGGCCGCAGGGTTGAGCATCTTGGTCTGCCCGAGGGCAGGATCAATCCATGGGTTCAGCAGTTGTTTCCGAAGTTGTTGAGTACTTCGAGAATGGTGTCAACGTCATACTGATCGCCGTATCCAGCAACTGCTTCAAGGATGTCATCGACGCCGACGGTTTGGTCACCATTGAGATCCCCAGGGCACTCGCCGCCAGGGCACACATCGTCAAAGATGTTGCCACCTCCATCGACCCAGGAGATTTCGATGTTGTTCGGCGAGTTGTTGCAGAACAAGTTGTTCTGGAACACTGGATATCCATAAGAGGCGATGCAGTAGTCCAAATAGGCCACGTTGTCACGGATGATGCAATTGAGAATCGTTGGATTTCCAAAGATCATCATCGCAGATCCGGCATGGATATAGCCGCCAGTAATGGTAAAGCCGTCGATGGTGCCATTTTCACCACTCATCATGGTCACCACTCTGCCTTGTTGCATGGCATCGATGATGGTGACATCAGCGCCGTCGCTGGATACCAAATTGACGGAACGGCCATCAAAATCGATGGGTCCTTCATAGGTGCCAGGGGCTACGGTGATGGTGCTGCCTGTGCCGACATTATTGATGGCCTCTTGGATGGTGCTGTAGTCACCGCCCTGGCCGACTGTGACGTTGGCTGGTGGCAGTGCGCCATGTTCATGAATCGCGGTGTTGTAAATATCTGCAGGGCCGGAATTGCTTGCTTCTTGCGCGATGCATATATAGGTCACGTCGTTGTCATTGGCAAGACTCTCGCCAGACAGGGTAAAGGTGTGATTAAAGGAGTGGGAGCTTCCTGCACCAACATAGACATCAAAGGAGCTGGCCGCCTGTCGGACCGTATTGAACTGGGCTTCGTTTGCTTCGGGCCAGTTCTCGGCGTTGTAGCACTGGACAAGTTGGACGCGAATGGTCTTGCTCGTGCCGCCTGCATCAACTCCCAGATCGACCGAGACCTGGTACTGGGATCCACTCAGTTCTTCGCCAGACATCGTGATGGAGACATCGCAGGGGCGTGCAAGGCACTGGTTGACTTTGTTGTTGATGTCAGCGTAGTTGGCCGCGACGGATCCGCTTGAGCCGTATTTGAGATTCCAGCCATCGAGCCAGACGGTTGGGTAGCCGCCAACGCCGTAAAAGCCAATGCGACTATTGCCCCATGATGTTGTGTAATTGTCGCCGCCATGGATCATCATGCCGATGAATTCATTTGGCCGAGCTTCATGTACTTGGAGCATGGCGTCGGCCACGGATGGGCAGTAGCCACACCAAGTCGCAGTGAATTCTTCGCCAAGGACCAAACGAGTGGCAGCGGTGGACAGGGTGGTGGTCGAAGCCAGCACAAGGCCGGCGGAAAGCAAGTGATGGGCTTTCATATTTCGTTCCTCTCGGGGGGGCGTCCCACAGTCGCTAAAAGCCAACTGGCTGGGCTTTCGCCCAGCCAGTGGTGTGTGTCTGTTATGGACTCAGTTGATGGGATCCCATGTTGTTCCATCGCTGAAGTCTGAGACTCCGATGTCCTCTTTGCGAGGATTCTTGTCCAGAATGTCCAGTCGTCCAGTGCCATCATCGCCACCCTCGACGTAGCGGAAGCAGCACAGCAGGACGTCATAGTTGTCCGGCAGGCAGACGCCGCCATTTTCGTCTGAACCGCACTCGTACCAGAAGAGACTGTCATTGATCAGCGGCTCTTTCTGGATGGAAGGGATGGTCGCGGGGTAGAAGGTCTTTTCTGTCTTGATCGCATTATCGTTGTAGACGACCGGCCCGACCCATTGACGCTGCGGCCCATAGGCCCGGAAGCAGTCTGGGTAGAAGTCATCGACATCCGCAGGAGTTTCATTGCGGATGGGTCCACGCCATCCAATGATGGCGAATCCCGAATTGCCATTGTTGCGCCAATTCTGGTCGAATCGCTCGCCGATCAGGGGCATCGAGAAGAAGGACACATTGGAGATCTGAGAGTCATCGAGGTCGCTTTGAAGTGTCGAATCCCAGTGGACATCGTCTTCGCCACCGGTGACGTTGGGGTTTGGGTTGTAGTCGTCGTAGCGATATTGATCGAAGTTGTAGACCGCAGCACTGGGATCACCGTCAGCGACGATGTCCTTGGGGCTGTAGAGGCCCTGCATGATGCTGGCGGAGTGAACGGCAGCCTGGTGGTTGTAGCCCCAGTTGGGTTCGCCGCGGTCGGCGACTTCCTGAGCGATTACGCCGCCGGAGTTGGCATCAAACATTTCGACTGGCTTGCGGTCCATGAAGCCCGGAATGGGGTAGCGACCATCTTGTTCGCCAGCGGCCCATGTGGTCCAGCCAGCATGCACCTGTTGCAGCCGCTTCATGTCAGCAGCCTCACGTGCCCGACGCTGCGCGTTGGACAGGGCCGGCAGAAGGGTGGCGATCAGGATGGCGATGATGCTAATCACCACCAGCAGTTCGACGAGAGTAAATGCACGTTTGTTGTTCATGATCCGATTCATCCTGAAAGGGGCCTCAAGTGCCCGGTCTCCAACCAGCGGAAAGTTCCAATTGGTCCGGCAAGCGTCGCCAGAGCCGAAGGAGCAGTGTCACGTATTTAGGTTTCTTTTGCAACGTCCCAGTAGGGGGTTCCGATTCTCCATGGCTCTGCTCAAAGTCCTTCCCCAATATAGTTCGGATGGACCCTGATGCAATTGTCCCTCCGTAGATTCGGGCATCTGAGTTCCGATAGAGACCCCGAAATTCGGCTTGAATCGGTAAAAACGGCCAATTTTGACCAATGAACAGCCCCCGATCGCATTGCGAACGGGGGCTGGTGACATTGAGGTTATGGCGGGGACCGCCAATAGGTACTCAGCAGTCTGAGCCAAAGGCTCCGATCAGGGCGAGGATGTCATTGACATCAGTGGTTCCGTCGCCGTTGACATCTCCATCTGAGCTGCCCCATGCGCCGACACAGATCAGGATGTCATCGACCCCAATAACGCCATCGCCGTTGAGGTCTTCTGGGCAGTCCGTATCGTCACAGTCTGGAACCTTGACCGAAATGTCCAAGGAAGAGGCGCCAGGGCCTGATCGCCAGAGGCCGACCATGGCATCGTCCTGGACAGGGGCCTGATCCGCATCAAAGCGGAAGTTGGCCATGCTCGCCCAGCGAATTGCCGGTCCAGTCATGTCATTGCTGTCGTTGTGGGAGTCAGTTGAGAAGGTCAGCATGCCGCCACTGCGGCTCCATGACCAATCGTCATTGCTGATGGTTTCCCCAGAGTGGTATCGGGGGCCACGATATTCAACATTTGAGATATTGACGCAGTCCGGCACAGGAATGCTGAACGTGCCTACTGAGCGGTGTGAATTTTGATTGTGGACAACAAATTCATAGTGCCAAGTGCCGTCGGCATTTTCGGTTGCAGAATGCCCGACATGCAGCAAGCCATCAATGACGCCATTGCCATTGGGGCCAGTCTCTTCTGTGATGACTTCGACCACGGTGGCGTTCGAGTCAAGTGCAGGCCATCGCATGATGGCAGAGAGTTGATGGCCAGTTTCACCGATGCGTTGGCAGTTGGAGGTGGATGTAAAGCGAATAGGAGTGGATGATGCATTGTTCAGATGCGTCCCAAAGTCGCTCTCGCCAGTAACCACATACTGGCCTTCCACAAAGTACAGAGCACCAGAGTTCAACGATGGATCGATGTCATCTGGGAAGATTTGAACTTTGCCACGGATCGAGGAAGGGCCACTAGGTGCATTGCTAAAGGGGTATGCATACTCGCCGGTGGCTGCGTTGATCTCGCTTCGAGGCGCATCTGCGTCGGCATTGAGGCCAGCCCAGTAGGTGTCTGCACAGCCAACGCCGAGCGTGTTGCAGCCAGTTGGGTCGCAATCAGCGCATCCAGGCTCACTGATCGCACAGAAACTGTGCTTGAGCCAACTGGTGCCGAGTTGCTCAAATCGACCGTTCTTGTACCGGTACATATTGGTTGCAATCACTGGGGCTTCATTGGTGCCGCCATACCACGGGGCCACAATGTCACCAAGGTTGCATGCAGTTGTCCCAGCAGCCCATCCAGTGACGCCGCTGCTGGAGCCGTAGTATTCGATGTCGCTACCGCCTCCGCCGTAGTTTTCTTCGCCAACAAATACAGTGGTGACATCATAGAAGCCACCTACTCCGCCGCCTGCTGCACTGGCTGTCAGGCATCCGGCAATTGCTGCCATAGTGGCTCCGCAAACAACATTGAATCGCATGTGTCTCTGTCCTCTTCTTGGGAGTCAAATAGGTTGGCCGTGGCTTCTCAGGCCATCGGCAGGGGAATTGAATACAGGGCACTCAGGCCCACTAAGGTAGTCCGAACGGCCTCCCTCGCACGGGTAATCCGCAAAGTCAGAGGAATTCGTTCCAAAAAACCCTGCGAATCCGACCAATGCAACCCATCAAAAGCCTAGATGGGTTCTGGTGCGGAGAGACTGGCAGCAGGGATTTGGTGCCCTGCTCGGGTCGTCTTTTGCCACTGCAGGCGCATCCACCAAGTTTGGGCGATGTTGCCGGCGGTGAAGGCAGCCATGGCTACAACCAGCCCGTTCCAGTAGTCCGCCATCAGGCCAATGCCCATCACGGCGGTGATGACTGCCAGTGAGATGGCCACCGACCCGGTCACCGCCCTGGTTCGATGGGCATGGACCAGTAGGCCTTGCCAGTAGGACTGCAAGAAGGTCAGCAGCGGGATGGGCACGGCCAGCCATAAGGCTGAGCGGCCAATCTCAACCAGATCTGGGGCAAGGCCAATGATCGGCCCAAACCACACATCTGCCAGTGGGGTGGCCGCCAGCGCTAGAAGCAAGAGCGTCCACACGCACCCCCATCCCCATGCGAAGCGGCGAAGTCTTTCAATGGCGCCTCGATCTTCACATCTGGCGATCACGACCTCATTGAAGGCAATGCCACTGCTGCGTGAGAGAAAGACAGCACCACCGGCAGGTCCCCAAACAGCTAGGCATGCCAAGGCCTCAGGCATTCTGCTAATTCCAGCGGAGGCGAGCGGTTGGGCGGCCAATACAAGCATGGGTGTGAGGGCCAGCGGGATGTAGAACATCAGCAGACTTGGCGGCGCTGACTGTTTAGATGGGCCTGCGTTATGTAATGCGGGGAGCACCAGTTTTTGCGCAAACCACCGAGCAAAGACTGCTTCAATGATCACGCCGGTACTCAGTCCGGCCGTGGCGATCACAATGCCTGAGCCACCCAGCCATGCTGCGATGAGTCCTGCCGCCAGGGTGCTTGCAAGCCGAAGCACGGTCCCTTGGGCAATTTTCTCGCGATGACCAACACGAATCAGTGCTCCTTGGCAGAAGCGCCGGTCTGCAATGGCCCAAGTCCAAGGAATCATGATGGTCAATCCCAGAACACATGGCCCACGAAGTTCTTCAGGGACATCGAGCAGTGGCACAACGATCAAATCAAACAGGGGGGTGAGTGCCAGCAGTGCGTGCACCACAGTTAACACCGCGGCCAATCGCATGTTGAATCGTTGTAAGCGTCGAAACCGATTGAGATCACGCGAGACTGCAGTCGAGGCGGCAAGCATCATGATCACCGGCGACTCAATCAGGAGGGCAATGGGGAAGACCACGCCGCCAAAGGCGGCGAGCATGATTTCAGGATCGCTCTGGCGACTGACCACTGCTGAGAGTGCAGGCAACTCAATGCCCATCAGCAGCCAACTCAGTGCTAGCGGCCACCAGGTATCAAAGATGCCCGTGGGTGGCGCGATGCCATCTTTGGGCTGCGCATGATTCACAAGGCTGCTCCTGAAGTAGGGCAAGCCTTGCGTCGTGGCCATGTGGTGTGGTGCTCAAGCATGAGAGCCACGCATGGTAGTAGCGGTTAGCTGATGGATTGGGCCGCCATTGTGAGATGTCGCTCCCCCCGGTTGCCCGGGGGGAGCATGTGTTCTCAGCAGATGATGCCGTAGCGTTCAAGCACCAGCAGAATGTCATCGACGCCGTAGAGCGTGCCAAATCCAGCGACAACTTCCAGGAGGTCATCAACGCCCACCACGCCGTCGCCTGTGAAATCCCCGTCACACGGTTCGGGGCCACAGTCGCCGTCGGGGCCGCTGATGGTGAGCACGCCGGTGCCTTGGTTGCCCTCATTCCAGCCGCCGACTCGAATGAGCACGATGTCGCCCTCGGTGACGTTGACGGTGACTTCGGAGGTATAGCCCGAGCATCCGTCGCCGTCGTCATTGCAGTTGAGCAGTGCTCCGAAGCAGTCACGGTCATAGAGCACCAGATCCGTGTCATAGTCGGCAGCGTTGCATGTGCTGACAGTTAGTGAACCATCGCCGCAAGCCTCGTAGAGGTACCAGATGTCGTTGTACGTTTGGCCGTCGAACTGGCATTCATCATGGCTATTTCCGTCGGTGGTGGCATTGGTCGTGTCGAACTCCCAGGAGCCATTTGGTAGGAAGACGGCATCTGCACAGTCGTCTGGATTTGGGATCGAGCCAACCTCAATCGTGACAACCGCTTCCTCAGAGGGTTGGCCATCATTGGTGCGGTACGTAAATGCGTCCGGTCCCAGGTAGTCGTTCTCTGGGCCGTAGGTCACGGTGTCTCCGCCGCCAGCGAGGGTGTGCGGCACTGAATTGATCGTGCCACTTGATGGATCGCTCAGTTGGCCATTGCCTGGGAGGCTGGTGATCACAAATGACAGTGGGTTGCCTTCGGAGGAAGCGCCGGCCAGTTGGATGTCCACTGGAGTGTCAACTTCAGTGACTACGGCAATGTCCTCGGCTGATGGAGGACATGCTTCTCCTGTGCCAGCAATCTTCAGCGTCCAGCTATTCAGAGAGCCTGTGTCAGCGCCAGCATTGTCACTGACGCGCAGTGTCCAAGTGCCAGTGACAACTTCGCCTACGAAGTCTGACATCTCGCCGGGGCCATCCGGGAGGGTGCCGCCGTCATCGTCATAGGTTGTGGCAATGTCGTCTTCGCTGCCGCCGGAGCGGTCGTGCAAACGCACCACCACACCAGTAGGTGATTCAAGATCGACAATCAGATCGCCAATGTAGGTGTGCGAGATATCAAGTTCGACATCGACATCACCTACACAGTACGTGTCGCCAATCTCGATGAGACTGGTGAACTCGGTGTTGTCCTGAATCGGCAATGGGGTGTCATAGGCTGTGTAGGTGTAGCGGCCAACATCGAGGGTGACTTCGCGGGTGGTATCGCCCTCGCCAAGATCATCGAGATTGTTAAACACCACGGTGCCATAGGCCAGGCCCGCGTTGAGGTCATTGGCGGCATCTGAGAAGCCGACTTCAACCACAAACTGTTGCCCGGTCTCATTGAACTCAATTTGCAAAGGTTCGGTGCTACCGTTGAGGGAAATCCACTCTGTGGTCGCGGACACTACGACCTCCATGGCAGAGGGGCGAGTGCTGGTTAGGGTGTATGACTGGGTTGTCGTGAAGGGGCCGCCAACGGGGCCGCCTGCGACAAAGTCATTGGCAGGAGTGGTCTCGAAGCCAGTGAGCCCAATTTCAAGGATGTGTTCACGTGTGACACTCACGCCTGAAGTGTTGTCGTTGATGGTCAAGACAGCGTCGTAGGTGCCATTGCTCCATCCATTCGCTTCTGCAATCACGATCAGTTCCGCAGTACCTCCGGGCACGATGGTGCCAGAGCTTCCGCCGAGGATTGAAAGGAAATCGCTGCCTGAAATTGAAGCGCTCCACGACACTGCATCAGGGGCGTAATTGGTGAGTGTGTACAGCACTTGTGCGGGTTCAATGGACTCGCAGCCAGCGGTGCAGAGATGCAGCACATTGCCTCCGGGTGTGACTGCCAGGCCGCGTCCAGGGAGGGTGTCGCAGACAGTGGCGCCGGTGTTTTCTGGATCCAAGTGGACCTTCAATTGATTGGACGGTGAGCCTCCGCCTGTCCACGAGATGTGGAAGCGGCCGTACCAATCTTCCAGATCATTGCCGCATGCGGCATAGCCACCGTGAAGTTGGCCGATGATGCGCTGGTTTTGGTCAAAGAGCGGCGATCCAGATGAGCCTGGTTCAGTCGTTCCAAGATCCCAGTCGACAATTTGGATATGGGTATCGCCCGGGGCGTTGTATCCATAGATATTGCTTGGGTCATAATCGATCGACCACCGCTTTGCATCGGTGCTGGGATGGTGGATGGCGACGGACCAGTCAGAAGCCTGTGGGCCTGCATCCCAGCCACAGAATGAAATCTCCCACTCTTGTGGAGGCGAATCATCCAGCCGTACAAGTGTGAAATCACTTGAGCCGTAGGAGGCGAGATAGCTTGAGCCAGTGAGGAACTGATCAAGTGTGGCGGTTTCGCCAGCAGCGCCTGGGCAGTTCACAGCGGGGTCATTTTCGTAATTCCAATAGGTCACCAGCGAGGCGGCATTGCCGCTGCTAATGCCACAGTGATCAGCTGTCATAAAGAGCGGAGTGCGGTCGTTGCGCAGGTTGTTCACCATGAACCCGGTACAGAAAGTTGATCCGCCAGTGGAAATCACAGCCACGCACGGGATCTCATCTTCCCAGCCTTCGGTTTCGGGGCAGGTCACGTCGAAATTGCAGGAGCCACTGCGGGCAGTGCCTGGCGACTCATAGAAGCCGCGGTAGCCAACGTTGATTTTGGTCAAGACCACAGATGATTCCAGCGCCATACGGTCAGCGGGATCCAGTGTGATGCAAATCAAGGTGTCATCGCCTGGAACTGGTGGCGTCCAGAGTTCGCCGTGTTGCTTGTTGTCAAGGCTGGTAAATGGCCGCATCGTCCAGTCGCCATGCGAAGTGCCGATGACCATTTCAGCAGAATCCGGCAGGCTCCAGATTTCAAAGCCGAAGTTGATAGATACGGCATCCGGAGAGGTGATCCGTAGTTGCCACTGCAGTTGACCCTGAGGTGTCTTGGACCACAGTCCAGATCCGCCTGGGGTGTGCCAGGTGTCGTGGGGAACGGCGTAGCGGGGCGCAAGGCCCTGCGCGTCTCGAACCATGTCATCAGCTTCTAACGCCGCGAAGTCGAGGCGATCAAGTGACACCGTGGGAACGGCATCAATCGGTGCCGCCGTTGCAGCAAGGCTGAGGCCAGCGGTCAGACCGGTCACGACAAGGGCGCGCATCAACATTGGAGACTCCTTCTCTACTCCAGAAATCCCACGTGGGATGGTTTCAAACTAATCCCCACATCATCAAGCCACAAGTGCAATTCACAGAAGCATGTGCAAAGTGACCGTCAGCGTCGCTCGAAGTGCCTTGGATGGGGGCAGGCGGGTCGCTCTCAGGAAGTGCTGGCGGTCTGCTGGGTGGCCTCGCGGATGGCCTTCATGGCAATTCGTGTCACGACGAGGCTGGCGATGATGGCTGCGGCAAGGCCGAGGTACAGCGTGACCTCGTGGACCATGCTGTCTCCAGCTGGAAGGTGGCCGCCATGTTCCTTGAGCTTGCGGGCCAAGTCGGCCGAGTGCTTGGCGGCGAATCCGACATAAACGGTTGAGAAGTTTCCCGGAGCCATGCCAATGCAGGACAAGAGATAGGGCTTCAAGCGAGCGCGGCTGACGGCAATGAGGTAGCACAGCAGCGAGTAGTTCAATGGGGACAGGCGCAAGAGCAGGAGTAATCGGAATCCTGCGTTCGATGCTGCGGTGTCGATGGCATTGATCTTGGGGTGTCGAGCCAGCAACTTCTCGGCCCGACTCCGCAGCATGGTGCGCCCAATAAGGAAGATGAAGGTGGCTGTGATCGTTCCTGCAACAAAGACCCAAAGCAACCCCCACCACAAGCCAAAGATGGCACCGGCAGCGATTGCAAGAATGGACTCGGGCACGAACAGGCTGGTCAGTACAAGAAAGAGGCCAATGAAGAGCAGTGGTCCCCAGAGGCCAAGTGACTCCACGAACGCCTCGGCGGAGTTGATATAGGGTTCGAGGACAAAGTGGAAGAGTAGGTACAGGCCCACGCCGACGGCCAGCAGGCCGATGACCTTGAAGGTTAAGAGTGCCCAGGACGTGTGCCGTTCTGCAGTCGCGTCGGGGTGCAGGTGCAGGGTAAGCCGTGGTGCCATGGCAGCAGGATACTCGGCGGGCACTGCGTTTCTGCTTGCTGATCAGGATGCGCATTGCCAAGGCCAAGTTGGGCCAATGGGCTAAAAGAAGCGGTCGCGTGTTACAATCTGTCGCTGTTCGCGGGCGTAGCTCAATGGTAGAGCGTCAGCCTTCCAAGCTGAATGTTGAGGGTTCGAGTCCCTTCGCCCGCTTTCTACAGAGGCATGATCCGCGTGGCGGGGCATGCCTCCTTTGCTTCCTCCGTTCAAGCGACTGGTGGCGAGCTCCCCCGAATTCGCCACATGCATGTGTGTGCGCTTCCCACCTGAACCGAGCGGATCAGTGCTGTTCCGGCTCTGAGTAGAGATCAACGAAGAAGTCGAGCGTCTTGCGGCCCTGATGATCGTTGATGCGTGACAGATAGAAGCCAAACTTCTCAAAGAGTTGAATGGCTGCAATTCGCTCCACGCGGACATCGAGTACCACCTTGAGGAAATCATGCTCGCGGCAGAAGCGGACTGCGTGGGACATCAGTGCTGTGGCCACACCTTGGCGTCGATACTGGGGCCGCACTCGCAGGCGACGAACCTCGGCAACAGAATCGTCGACCCGTTGGACTCCAATCATGCCAGCAATCTCATCGCCACGACTGGCGACCCAGAAGCCGCCCTGCGCTTCTGGTGCAAAGTAGGCGGCATCGAGTTGCTCAATGTCGGCGCCAGTGTCATTGATCTGAACCTGGCCTTCATGCATGCCAGCTTCAAATAGCTCACGTAGGACGGGGATGTCCTCTGGTACCGCAGTTCGAATAGTCGTGGTGTGCGTGGTCATGGTCGGAGCCACGCCAGTATATGGGCATCAGTCCCGCCACCAACTGGGCGTGAGATGCTCCTGAGCCCAGGCCTCATAGGTTTCCTGTTGCGACACAAGTGACTGTCCCAGAGACAATTCGATGGTTTGCTGCGTGCTTTCTGGTGTACTGCCGGGGGTGGCAGCATGGTGCAGACCCGCAGCAATCGCACCTCGTCGCTGATCATCAGCGAGCATGAAACGCATGAACGCCCAGACCTGCGCGTAGTAATCGAGCAGCGATCGGGAGCCTTTGGCCAGGGCGACATGTGGGTCACTGCGGAGCAAATCAGCAAGAGGAATCTGCCTGCCGCGATACTTGATCCACCAGTAGCGACGTTCCCGCTGGCGATTGGCCGTGTGGTCAATCTCAAAGCCATCGGTGTGCATGCGGAAGCCTTCCATGTTGGTCGCTAAACCCTCATCGAGCCACGCAGGTAATCGACTGTGCAATGCTGTCTGGGCATATTGATGCCAGCCCTCGTGCATCGCCAAGGCAATGGTGTTACGGCAGTGGCTGCGGCGGTCGATGTCGTACAGAACCGCGACTCCTTGGGATGTATATCCGCCACGTTGCAATGACTTCATCGCTTCTGCGTGCGCTGGAATCAGCATCGCTGACATGTTGGACCACTGTCGTCGGTCACCAAGCAGGCAAGTGATCATCACTTCCCGTGGTGGGGGGAGTGGCCCCGCGCTAGTAACAAACTGGTCGCACATCGCGTCGAGTCCAGATTCAAGCATGACAGGCAAGCGTGCATGCAGGGTTGGCTCATCAATGGTGGTGCGAATGTCCCAGCGGCTGGTTTCAAGCCGAAGGCCTGCATCCCCCATGAACTCCCAAGATTGAACGCGAATGGGAGAGCCGGCAGGGGGCGCTTGGTGGGGTTCGACGCTGCCAAGCAGTACCGCGCGGGGGCTTGGTGCGCAACTGCTCAGCACCAGACAAAGCAGAAGATGCCAGTGCCTCATGTGATTGCCTCGAGTGCCGCCGTGGTGGCAGTGTGGTCGGCTTCAGCGGTCGCTAACTGGCCGCGTGTCTCTTCAACGAGATGGGCTGGTGCCTTCTCTACGTAGGCAGCATTAGAGAGTCGTCCGTTCAATCCAGCGATGCGTTTGTTGAGATCGTCAAGACGCGTCTGGAGACGTGCACGCTCGGCTTCAGGGTCGACGCTGCCAGAGGCATCGATCGCATACTTATGGCCGTCGAGTGTGAAGTTGATCGAGCCTGTCGTGCAATCTTGAATATCGCTTACGCGATCAACCCGACACATGTTTGTTAGCAAAGCCAATTCACATGTTGCCATCTTGAGTTGATCGCCCGCTGCGAGCAGGCCAACCTCGGCCTTGGACGGGATTTCGTTTTCAGATCGAATGCGGCGAATCTCAGCGACAAGGCGTTGTAGCCATTGCGTATCTGCAATCGATGTCTCGCACGCCAAGTTCGAATCAATCAATGGCCAGCGTGATTGTGCCAGGCAGTCGCCATCTTCAAGTATCAGCCCTGGAACACCCCGTGGTCCAAGATCGCGTACATGTTCCCAAATGACTTCGGTGACATATGGGCACAGTGGGTGCAGCAATCGAAGCATGGCGTCCATGACCGTAAGCAGCACGTGCTGTTGCTGAGGACTGGATGCCACGGTGGGCTTGATGGCCTCGAGGTACCAGTCGCAGAAGTCGCGCCACATCAGGTCGTACAAGGCATCTGCCATAGCGTTGAATCGATACTCACTCATCGCGTTCTCAAGATGCGCCGAGGTGTGCGCGAGACGTGTCAGCATCCAGCGGTCTGCCATGCATAGATCGTCAAGTGAATCGACCGGTGCGGGTGACTCGACTTTGCTCATGGCAAATCGAGCTGCATTCCACAACTTGTTGGCAAAGTTACGACCTGCGTCAAACTGGCTCGAGGTGTTCTTGGCCAGCGGGCGATCGTCTGTTGGGTCCTCGCCGACAAAGGTGCCATAGACCGTCACCATGTCACGGTCGTTAACTGATGGACTCTGTTGGATTGGGGCTGCAACGATGTGTCCAGCCTCCGTGGTGATTGTCTCGGGGGTGAAGGTGTCGCCGCTGTGGGGGTCGACCAAATCCACAGGCAAACGCACGTCTTGTGTGGTGGTTGCAATCTTCGCCATGATCAGGCGGAGCGCATCTGTGCCGTGGCTATGCATGATGTCCCGTGGATCAACGCCATTGCCCAGTGATTTGCTCATCTTTTGGCCATGACCATCCTGCACCATGGGGTGGATCGTGACATCGGTAAATGGAAGACGGCCGTCCAAGAAGTAGCGGTTCAACATCACCATGCGGCTTACCCAAAGGGTGATGATTTCACGGGCAGTACAGAGCACATCAGTTGGGTTAAACGCATCCAGTAAGCCGATGGTTTCTGGGAATGCTGCGGGGTCCGGCCAGCCCATGGTGCTCATTGGCCAGAGCGCTGATGAGAACCATGTGTCCAGCACATCGGGGTCCTGCTCAAAGCCTGCGTTGCTCAGCATTTCTTCGATGTCAGGCCGGCCGCGATCAACACATGCCAGCACAGTCACCGTGTTCTCGGCGTGGTCGACAGTCAGTCGAACACACAAGGCATCGTCTTGATGGTCGCACATGGGCAAGCTGCATCCATCAGGAGCAGCGGATAGTGGGCCGTCGGGCAAGTCGCCTTGGAGCGGGCAGCGGAGTGTCCACACCGGGATGCGATGGCCCCACCAGAGTTGCCTGCTGATGCACCAGTCGCGGAGATTCTCGTGCCACTGCTGGAACGTCCGGCTGTAGCGAGATGGGTAGAAGCGCAATTGGCCGTCGCCTTGTCGCGCGTCAGCATTCTCGCGTGCTGGTGCCTTGCCCTCATGCTGCTCTGTGGCCATGGCCCGTAATGCTTCGCCGCAGAGCCGGTCATCAGTCACACGCACGTACCACTGATCACTCAGGTAGGGTTCGATGGGCACATGTGACCGATACGAGTGGCCGACACTATGCGTGTAGTCGCGAATGTGCTCGAGCAATCCTGCATTGTGGAACCAGTCGACGATCTTCTCGCGGGCGGCCTCTCGGCTGAGTCCTACAAAGGCTTTGGCCTGATCAGATACATCCTCCCAGCCGTGGCGATCACTGATAGATCCATCTGGTGCCATCACATTGATAATGTCAAGGTCGTGACGCTGGCCGATGTCCCAGTCATTGGGGTCGTGTGCTGGGGTCACCTTTAGGAACCCAGTTGCGAATTCGGCCTTGGGGTCATCTCCCTTGCCCGGCATGATCACGTACTCATCTTCCACGATGGGAATGACACGATCGACAATCGGGAGTCTGACCGACTGACCACGCAGTGATGCAGCGCGGGGGTCGTCCGGATGCATGGCGACGGCGGTGTCGCCAAGCATGGTTTCAGGGCGTGTGGTGGCTACGGTCACATGGCCGGACCCATCAGTGAGCGGGTACTGCAGATACCACATGTGCCCGTCTACCTGTTCCATTTCGACTTCATCATCGGCAAGGGCAGTTCCTGAGACCGGGTCCCAGTTCACAAGTCGTTTGCCGCGCTCAATCAGGCCATCTGCAAAGAGGCGAAAAAAGGCGTGTCGCACCGCTGCAGCGCAAACCTCGTCCATCGTGAAGCGGGCCCGTTCCCAGTCGCAACTGGCGCCCAATTCACGAAGTTGACCCAGGATGATGGCTTCGTACTGGTCCTTCCATTCCTGAGCTACCGCAATAAACGCCTCACGCTCCATATCGGTGCGCTTGGTTCCTTCACGCAGAAGTCGCTTCTCCACCACAGTCTGGGTGGCAATGCCAGCATGATCGGTGCCTGGCATCCAGAGAACGTGTTTGCCCTGCAGTCGATGAAAGCGAGCCAGAATGTCCTGCAGGGTGTTGTTTAGCGCGTGCCCAAGGTGCAGGGCTGCGGTCACATTCGGTGGGGGGATGACGATGCTGTAACAGGAATCGCGATCCTCAGGGGGCACGGCGTGGCCGAGGCGACATTTCTCCCACAAGGCCCGAACTTTCGGCTCGAAGGCCTCGGGAGAGTAGGATCGGTCAAGAGAGGCTTTGCTGTGCGCCGTCGACATCATCCCATCATATCGATCCCAAGGCTGCTTCCGTCTGTCATCTTGCTGGCAGTTGGGTTGTGCATTGCCTCATGTAGTGATGATGCGCCTCCGCCTGGAGACAGGATAGCGCCGCCAGTTCCGTCTGAGCAGGCCAGGCTTGATCGAGCAGAGCGTTTGCTTTCGGTGGGGCGTGTAGAAGATGCCACGGTGCTCGCAGCGCGTTTGGTCAATGAGTCCCCTTCAGATTGGCGAGTGCACGATCTGGTTGCCCGCCTGCGACTGCGGCAGTCCATTGTTTTGGGGCAGCAGGGTCTGCAATCGCAGGCACGGCAGGAGGCAGCTGCGGCAACCGAGTCCTATCGCAGGGCACTTGCGTTGGCGCCAGAGTTGGCAGGGCTGCACCAAAGTGCTGGGGATACGGCCAGCCGAGCTGGGCAGGTGCAGTTTGCCCAGGCGTGTTATGAGCGATGTCTTGAACTTGATCCCCGCAATGTGCGCGCTTTGTTGTGTCTGTCTCAACTCATTGAGTCGGAGGATCTCAGTGAGGCTGCGCGGTTGATTCAGCAGGCGATTGCGATTGATGAAGCTGTGCCTGAAGCCTATGCAGGGCTGGCTGTGCTTCAGGCCAAGCAGGGGATAGGTGACCAAGCGATGGCTTCCATTGAGTCAGCAATTGCTTTGGATCGCACGAGTTCTGTGGTACGACTGGCACAGGCCCGGGTCTTTCGAATGACTGGAGATCCGCAAGCAGGAGTGGAGGTGCTGGCTGCTTTGTCAGCTGAAGCACAACTTGATGAAGCAATCGCCTGGGAGTTATCAGCGTGCTGGGAGGCTTTGGGTCGGCATGATCGCGTAGCTGATGTTTGGGCCGCATTCCTGATCAATCATCCCAAGCGGTGGGACCGTTGGGTCTGGGCAGTGCGGGCTTTAGAGGCGGCACAGCGTGATGGTGATGTCGCCAAAGCAGCAGCCATGGCGCGTATGGCCCGCCGCGCGGGCGCTCCAGAGGAGGAGGTCGTCGCTGCACTGGAAAATGCCCCCGATCAGGAAAGCAAGCCCTGAAAATCGGCGGTGGTGCTAGTCATCTTGGTCAGTGGGGGTTGGCAGCCGGCGAGCTGCCTCACGCCAAGGGTCGATTTTATCGCCTGGTGGGCGATGGCCAGTGGCATGGCGGCGTTTGGATCGCCTCAGAATGCTCACACAGACCACCCCTGCGATGAGTATCAGCAGCAGTGTTCCGGCAATCATCGCCAGTTCGGGCAGTGTTGATGGGGGCGAAACGGCCACAAAGCGAGTATAGAAGGCCATGAGACGCCTCGAACCAAGGCTCTCATGAGGCCGTAACGTTGCTTGAGAGGTCATGGATGCCCGACTTGGTGATTTCACTGAACAACAGATCAGGTCGGTCCGATTGTCCTTGGAGGCCCTTGGGCTGTTGGAGTCCAGTGGCTGCCCGCCTGGTTGTCCCTAGAAGGTGAATCTGAATGCTGAAAGACAGTGGATTCGGACGTTGTGCCCTCGGTCTGGTGCTTGCTCTTGGAACTGTTGCGGGGATCAGTTGGGCCGCGCCGGTATCACAGGAGTCTCGTCAGTGGGCCGATGAAGTCTGGACCGCTGCTCGTGGTGGCAATGCCAAGACATTGGAGCAATTGCTGGCGACGCCGCCAAGTGATGGCATCGATATTGAGGCCTTTGAAGACTTTGCGATTGATGTTGAGTTGTGGAAGCAGCATGACAGTGATGACGACGCATTTGCCGAAACGCGTCTGCAGCAGGCTGGCGAAGAGATGTTTGCTGCCCAAGCCGCTGGCGATCTGATGGAATCACTGCGCTTATTGATTGAAGTGCAGACGTTGTCTGAAGTGCTTGATGCTCCTCTCGAATCTCCAGAAGTCAAAGCGCTGCTGGAACAAGCCGAGAAACAAGCATTGGCGTGGAAGGATGAAGACAAGATCTTCTTTGCGCATCAGACCTTGTATTTGCTTCGAGGTGTGTATGAAGACACATCCAATTGGGATGCATGGTCTCGATTGACTGAAGAGTATGAGTCTCTTTCGGATCAACTCAAGCTGCTACGGCGCTATCGATTTGAAGACTATCACCAGCGAATGTCTAACTACCGTGAGGCTCGCGGTGATGAATTCAATACGGAATACAGCCCGTTGCTCATTGATCGTTGGAAGGAAGTGGTGCGCGATATTGATCGCTCGCACGTAGTGCGTGCGTTGCGTACGGCGGATGCAGAGCATGTGGAATCACAAGGGCTCAAGCCGATGTTGAAGGGTGGCATTGATGCCCTGCGTCTGCTTGCAGAAATTGACTCGTTTACTGAGACCTTCCCGGGGCTTGCCGACGAACAGGCGCGCATTCAATGGAAGGCGGCGATGGACGCGTGCGAAGCGGTTCTTGAACTGCCAGGTGTCAAGGTCTCTCTTGATCCGCTTTTGGATCGGCTTGAAGGTGCCAATGCAGCATCCATCCAACTGCCTGATGCAGTGCTTTGGCGGGAGTTCACCGATGGTGCCATGAATGAACTTGATCGCTTCAGCCAGGTGATCTGGCCCTATGAGTTCGAACAGTTTCAGCGCCAGTTGCAGGGCACCTTCGTTGGCGTTGGTGTCCAGATTCAGGAGACCGATCTTGGCGAAATTCTGGTGGTCTCCCCTCTGGAAGGCAAGCCCGCTTTTTATGCAGGCGTGCAGGCTGACGATGTCATCGTTGAAGTCGATGGGCTTTCTACTGCAGGCTGGACGGTGCAGGATGCAGTGCGACACATCACTGGGCCAGAGGACACCACGGTCAACCTTGGCATTCGCCGGGAAGGCGAGGATGAACTGGTGCAGGTCCCAGTGACGCGGGCGATTATTCGGATGCCGACTGTCAAAGGATGGCGGAAGACAGGCATCGATGAAGATGGCAGAGAACAGTGGGACTGGATGGTCGATGCTGATTCTGGTGTCGGTTACATCAAATTGGCAGGCTTTGATCAAGAGACGGGCCCGGATTTGATGAACGCAGTAGCGCAGATGCGCCACGAGGCAGATCTTCGGGGCATTGTGCTGGATCTCCGTTTTAATCCCGGTGGCCTACTGAGCCTTGCCGGGTACGTCAGCAATATGTTCATCCCTCGGGGAGAAATCGTTACTGGTGAGGATCGAGATGGCCAGCAGACCTTTGCCATGGATGCGCACTCGGTCAGGTGTACGCTTGGCGGTCTGCCCACTGTAGTACTTGTCAATGGTGGCTCTGCCAGTGCCAGTGAGATTGTTGCGGGCTGTCTGCAGGCCCATGGCGCCGCAGTTGTCCTTGGCGAGCGTAGCTTTGGCAAAGGGAGTGTGCAGACGGTGCATCCAATCGGCGCCGAGACACGTGTGAAGATCACCAATCAGTATTACCGACTTCCATCTTGTGACGGGGTGACTCCGGGGCGTCTCGTTCATAAACGGCCTGGGGAATCTGATTGGGGCGTGGTTCCTGATTTGATTGTGCCAATGTCAGTTGATGATGTTGCTGCCTCGCAGCGTCTCATGATTCGGGCCGAGCGGGCCGTTTCAGCACTTCCGATTCCTGACAGTGTGACGACCCCCTCAGAAGATGAGGAAGTGAATCTCGCAGATATAGGCCCGCCTGATGTCGAGCGGTTAATCGCCGATGGATTTGACCCACAATTGGAACTGGCGGTGTTGCTGATTCGCAGTCAGGTGCTTGCCGAGACCCCAAGTGTTGGCGAACACGGTTTGCCACGTGTGGCCGGCGGAGAAATCGGAAGCCTTCGCAGTCGCATCATCGGCGGCGCGCCCTGATCATTTACTGCTCAAGCAGCGTGCGAGCCTCAAGGACATCCTTGTCGCCCCGACCGGAGAGGTTGACAAGAATGAGTTCATCTTTTGGACGTGTTGATGCCAGTCGCATGGCAGCAGCAATGGCATGTGATGATTCAAGGGCGGGCAGGATGCCTTCCAGTTTGGACAGAACACTAAAAGCCTCAAGTGCAGCCTGGTCATCGACACGCTCATAAGTGGCTCGACCGAGTTCTTTCCACCAAGCGTGCTCTGGGCCGACTCCTGGGTAATCAAGGCCTGCCGAGCACGAATGCACGTCCTGAGTTTGCCCATCTTGGTCTTGGAGGACATAGCTGCGTGAGCCGTGCAGTACCCCTGGCTGCCCAAAGCAGAGTGGGGCAGCATGCTGGCCTGGCTTGTCGCCCTGCCCGCCTGCTTCAACACCCAACAAGGCCACGTTGGGGTCATTGAGGAAGGGGTGAAAAATGCCAGCAGCATTGGATCCGCCACCCACGCAGGCCACCACATGGTCAGGCAGTCGGCCAAACTGGTCGATGCATTGCTGCCGTGCTTCACGGCCAATCACTGATTGCAGTGATCGAACGATCAGTGGGAATGGATGTGGTCCGACAACGGATCCCAGAATGTAGTGGGTGGATTCAACCGATCCCATCCAGTCACGCATGGCAGCGTTGGTGGCATCTTTGAGTGTGCGACTGCCATCTTCGACCTCATGCACGGTAGCGCCGAGCAATCGCATGCGAAAGACATTCAGTGATTGGCGTCGAACATCCTCAGCGCCCATGTAGACCTCGCAGGTCATGCCGAACTGGGCACATGCGGTTGCCGTGGCGACACCGTGTTGGCCGGCGCCGGTTTCAGCAATGATTCGGTGTTTTCCCATCCGACGAGCGAGCAACACCTGTCCAAAAGTGTTGTTGATCTTGTGGGCGCCGGTATGGGCGAGATCCTCACGTTTGAGCACGATCTCGCCGCCGCCGGCAGCTTCAGTCAATCGAGGTGCACGACTGATTGGTGTTGGGCGTCCGACGGAGTGGACAAGCAATCGATCGAAGTCATCTAGAAATGATTGATCTTGGCTCGCTTGCTCCCAGGCCACGGCCAATGCATCCAGTGCAGCTACAAGCGTCTCTGGAACATAGCGGCCACCGAAGGAGCCAAACCATCCATCTTGCGGGGCCAGTGGATCTGCTGGCGAGGATGAAGTACTCATGGGCCTATCGCTCCGGTGTCGGGTACGTGGTCATCACAAAGCGTTCGCATTAGAAAGTCAACCTGGCGTTGTTTGGCATCTGCAGCGTGCTTGCCAAAGCCTGCATGTTCGCCTTCGGCGCCGGTGGAATCGTAGGCGACTCGTTGGACTGGCGGTCGAGGACAGGCCCGTTCCAGCGCATCGAGGAAACGCCATTGCGATGGGAATGGAATCCACTGGTCGGCGCGGCAATGGATGGCCAGCAATGGGGTGGGCGTCCACCCATGCAGGTGTGTCGCTGGTTCAAGTGATTCCATGAGTGTCCAAGTGGCATCATTGAGGGTGCGGGACATTGGCAGGTCCTGCCAAGAGCCGCTGGTGGCCTCTACCGTGGCTGCTGCAAACTGGTGGGGCTGACACAATCGGGACAGGGCGACCATGCCACCTGCAGACATTCCTCCCAATGCAACCCGTGTGGAATCCGCATGAAGGCGGTTCATTGCCTGCTGGACAACCTCATCGAGTTCCGCCAGCATCTGCGCGACCACGGCGGGCACCTGATCGGGGCCTTGAAGAGCTGGTTGAGCACGCTGGCCATGTCCTGGGAGATCGACTGCACACACGGCAATGCCGTGCCGCATCATCCGGAGGTATCGCCCAGGGTCCAGTTCCTTGTATGCGGTGCGGCCATGGATCCAGATCAACAGCGGTGGGGGGGAAGGAGCGGCCTCGGGAGTCACCAGCAGTGCCGGGACGCCATTGAGATCGGCGATGGTTGATTGCCGCTGAAGTGCTGTTGGGAGTGCACGGAATCGATCATCACCGCGTGCGGACATTGACGCCGAGGTGCTCAGGCCCGATCCTTCTGGCATGCTGCGCGTCATTGCCGGACAGTATAAGTCTCGTCGCCTCCTTTCTCCGCCCGATGCATCACGGAGTCGGCCATATACCCAGCGACTCAAGGAGTCGGTCTTCAATATTCTGCGCGAGCGGCTCGATGATGCCAATGTGCTGGACCTCTTTGCCGGAGTTGGGACCATTGGTTTAGAGGCGGTCAGTCGGGGGGCTCGCATGGTGCTGATGGTCGAGCAGGATCGTCAGATCTATGGCCTATTGCAACAGAATGTAGAAGCGCTGGGATGTCAGGATCGAGTCGACCTTTTGCGTGGAGATGCGCTTGGCTCAGTGGCCTTGCTCAGATCCCCACGTCCACTGGATTTAGTGTTTTGTGACCCCCCATACAAGTTGATGGAAACAGAAGCAGGTCGACAACGTGTACTGGGGCAATTGTCACGAGTCGCTCCCATGCTTGCTCAAGATGCCTTGGTGATCTTGCGCACGCCGGTGGAGGCAGCAGCCTTTGATCATCACATTGATGGACTGGACGGCCCGGAGATTCGTACCCATCGGCGTGGACATGAAACCCTGTACTACGCGCTTCCAGAACACCAGGCAGATGCATCATGACACGCCGTGGGAATCGTTCGCCGCGTGTTGCTGCAGTAGATCTTGCCAAGACGCTTGCTGAGGCCGGGTTTACCGCGTGGTTTGCTGGTGGTTGCGTGCGTGATGAACTCTTAGGCCGCACACCCAAGGATTGGGATATCGCCACAAATGCAACACCTGAGCAGGTGCGTCAGTTGTTCCCGCGAGCACGCTCGGTGGGGGAGTCCTTTGGAGTCATGTTGGTTCTGAGGCACAATCATCCCATTGAAATTGCGACCTTTCGTTCCGATGGGACGTACTCCGATGGGCGCCGCCCGGATGCAGTGACCTTTGCCGGTCCGCAAGAGGATGCGCAGCGGCGTGATTTCACCATCAACGGCTTGTTTCAGGATCCACACACTGGGCAGATTCATGACTTTGTTGGTGGCGTTGCTGATCTTGAGGCTCGTTGCCTCCGGGCCATTGGTGAAGCGCATGATCGCTTTGTTGAAGATGACTTGCGCATGCTCCGTGCGGTGCGCTTTGCTGCGGCCTTGGATTTGGCCGTGGATCCAAAGACAGAAGCTGCCATTCTGGCGCGATCTGGAAATCTTGCAGGCGTCTCGCGTGAGCGAATCGGAGATGAGATTCGTCGTATGTTCAGTCACGCCAGCAGGGTCCGCGCTGCCGCGCTGATCCAGGCATGGTCATTGGATAACGCGATTTTCGCAGATCAAGGTGCTGGCGAGTTATGGCTGCGGCTGAATTCGCTTGGCGCAGATGTTGATTTTCCCGCTGTACTTGCCGCATGGGCATTGGATCGGGCCGTTTTTCAAGGCTCTGCAGAGGAGTTGGTCGGGCAGTGGCGATCAGCGTTGCTCCTGACCAATGCCGAGACCAATGGGATGCGTGCATGTCTTGATGTGCTCGCTCGTAGTCAAGACTGGCCATCCTTGGATACGGCTGGTCAGAAGCGTTTGGCTGCGAATGATTGGTTTGAGCCTGCGCGGGTGATGTTGCGTTGTGTGAAAGCTGATCTCGTCAATGAAATCGACCGAGATCTCATCGTGCTTCGCCAATCTGGATTGGCTCCGGAGCGACTGATCAGAGGAGATGATCTCCTGGCAAACGGTCACATGGCAGGGCCAGATCTCGGACGGGTGCTCGAATCTGTCTATGACGCGCAACTTCGGGGCGAGATTGAATCCAAAAACGAGGCCTTGGACCTGGCACGCAGGCTTGCGGGGTTATCTGAGGCTCCGTGAGGCCTTTGGGGTTCTATACTGCGTCCATACGGCGACTCAGTGGAAGTTGCCTCTTCAGCAGGAGTTCCCTCTCATGTTGCGTTCCTCAGCTGTGCTGGTTTGGCTATTGGTTGTGGTGAGTCTCACATCAGAGGCCATGGCAAAGGTTGTTGATGTGGTCTACACCCGCTCCCGTGGTGAGGTGGTGGGTCAGATTCTTGACGAAAATGACACCTCCATCGTGATCCAATGGACAGATCCAGTCTTGGGTATTGCGACTCCTTTGACCATTAGTCGGCGAGACATCATCACGATTGAGCGCGATGTTGAGCGTGAGGATGATGTTGTCGATGAGCAGCCACAGGGCTTACCTGGCACAGTGCCCACGGATGTAACGATTGATGATGAGGCAGGGGATGGTCCTGCAAAGCGAGTTCGTCAGGGCAGTGGTGGGACTGCTGAGAAGTTGTACATCGTGCCAATGCGTGGCCAAGTTGGGACTGATATTCGATCTGATGTGTATGAGGACATTATCGAAGACATCAAGGTGAAGAAGCCCGACACCATTGTGATCATGATTGAGAGTCACGATGAGCGTGATATTGATGAATATGAAATCGACATCATGGATGAGAAAGGCATGCCTGACTCCAATGACGAATCCGTCGCTTCGATGAAGGACCTCATCAAGTTGCGCCGCATGTTTGCAGAAGATCTTGGCGACACGCGACAGATCTGCTGGGTCAAGCATGCATTTAGCGTCGCTTCGCTGCTGGCCCTTTCTTGGGATGAGTTGTACATGACTCGTGATGCAGAATTCGGCAATGGCTGGAAGGCTTGGGTTGGATCTGCAATGGCTTCAATGGGTGATGATGATAAATACGGCAAGTACATTGATGCTATGTTTGGCGATGTTGAAGGCTTGGTGATCTATGGGGGCTGGCTTGAGAAAGATCGCTTGCCCTTTGTTGAGGCCTTTGTGATTCCAGAGAAGGTCCTGAGTACCAGTTGGGTTGGCCGGGAGGCAAAGTGGTATGGAGATCTTTCTGGGGAGTTGCTTCTGGACACCATTACAGAAATAGACCCGCGGCAAGTGCTGCAGTTCAACGGCGAGGCTGCCGAAGAACTAATGATTGCTGATGGTCTTGCGGATTCCTATGACGATCTCGTGGCGCTGTTGAACGCTAAGAGTTATGAGATCGTCGGCGATGCGTCCAAACTTATTGAGGAGCATCGGCAGGGTTGGGAGCAGGACTACAATCAGGCCATGGCGGCTTATATGACCTTTTCTCGTTTTCGAAATTCGGGCGAGGTCTTCCGTTTGGCAGCAGCCTTGAAGGGAATCAAGAAATACATTTCCATCATCAATCGAAACTCCGCCGCCAAAGCGCGAATTTCCATAGAGCGACGTGCGACAACCAATAAGACGCAGTTGGACATGATGATGAGTCAATTGGAAGAGCGGATCAAGGCGATCAGAAGCGGTGGTCGTCCAGGCGGTGGTGGCGGTCAAGGTGGTGGCCGCGGTGGTGGCCGTGGTGGTGGGGGGCCTCGCGGTCCTGGTGGCGTCTGACTACTTGGATCGCTTTTGTCGGATCAATACCCGGAGTCGTGAAAGCGGAGCAGGGTGGGTCCAACCTTGACTTCAAGCCCCTCTTCGATGCGGACTTCATCAATAGCTTCGCCATCTTTGTAAGTGCCACTGGTCGACTTCAGATCTCTGAGTAGGAAGGTGCCATCCTGTTGTTCGATGACGCAGTGCTCACGGGAAACCGTTGGGCACATGATGCTGATGTCGCAACTGTCATCTCGGCCGACGATGATTTCGGCCTTGTCGCCCAGCGCATAGGCTTTCAGGGTTTCTCCTGAGTTGGCATTGACAATATGAACTTCCATCATCATGGTCAGTCATCCATATTCCCAGCAACGTGGAAAGTGGCTGGGGGTTTCCCGGCGGGGGAGTCTGTGTGCCGCAAAGTTGCGTGGCCCAGTTGCCGCCAAATAAACAGTAACTGAACAGAAGGGGGGCTGGCAGGCATTAGGGCCTATTTTCGCTCAGTTTCACGGCCTGACCCCCTTAGATTCGTACACTCCCGCCCATGGCTCGTTTTGTCGACCTCATTCTGCTGCTCTTTGCCGTGGTGACATTGCCAGTTTGGCTTCCGCGCATGTTGATTCGTGGGCGTCATCGAACTGACTGGTCAGCACGTTTTGGTCGAACAAATGATCTTGGCAGCGCACCATCGGGGGGACGGGTGTTGCTTCATGCCGTGTCGGTGGGGGAGGTCGGTGCGATCCGTGGGCTGGTTGACCAACTCAATGCTCAAACGGAACTCGACGTGGTTGTGGCCTCCACAACGGATACAGGCATCGAGCGGGCGCGTGCTCTATTTGGCCAGACCAATACGGTAGTTCGTTGGCCTTTGGATCTGTCTTGGGCAGTCAAGCGGTTTCTCGATGCGGTTGGCCCGACAGTTGTTGGTTTGGTTGAGTTGGAAGTTTGGCCAAACATGACTGCTGACTGCGCCCGACGCGGCATCGATACCGTTGTTGTCAGTGGCCGATTGTCACAGCGGAGCGCGAAACGGTACGGTTGGATTGCGCCGCTGGTGCGTCCGATGTTTCGTCGCGTAGGGCATGTAGCGGCCCAGGATGTTGCAAGTGCCCGCCGATTTGAGAAGCTCGGTGTGCCGAAGGCTTGTGTAGAGGTGGTGGGCAATATGAAGTGGGACAGTGCTGGGCGTGCATTGTCCCATTCAGATGCCTCTCAGAAGTTGGCTGAGGATCTGCACATTTCTTCTGATCGTCTGCTTGTCGTTGGAGGTTCAACAGCGCCTGGTGAAGATGCATTGCTTCGAGCCAGTCTTCCTGAAGGCCCGCAATTGTTGTGCGCCCCGCGTCGGCCAGAGTGGTGGGATGATGCGGCTTCGGCGCTATTGCCCTGTTCACGTCGATCTCAGCATGATCGAACACATGTGGATCGATTGCTGCTTGATACCATCGGCGATCTTTCAGATGCCTACGCCTTGGCTGACATTGTTGTGGTCGGCCGTAGTTTTGGCTCCCTTCACGGATCTGATCCCATCGAACCGATCGCTCGAGGAGCCGCAACAATCATCGGCCCGGCTGTCGAGGACTTTGTCGATGTCGTCCAGTCGCTGAAAGATGGCGGGGGATTGGTCCAGTGCACAGCCGAAGAACTGCCTGGTGAACTCGCTCGTCTCGTGACAGATGCAGAAGCTCGCGCTGCCATGGTGGCTGCTGGACGTGATGTGATTCAGTCCAAGCAGGGGGCGACCCATCGCTGCGCCGATCTGCTTGTTCATGCCTCTGCTAGTTCCAACTAATCTTGGATCTTGAGATCTGGGATTTGAGGGGGCTCAAAAGAGCACCACCGCTGCCTGATCATTGCGTCAAGCAGCGGAGATGCGGGGAGAAAGGACAAATTGAAGCGAGCCAAAGGGGGCTCTTGGCTCCATACGGAGGCTTGATGAAGTTGTTCCGCAGATGTGAGAATCTTTTGTGTGCTCGCATCAATGCAGGCTGCGCAACCGGTGCACGGCCGCTACTACACTTCTACTGTGCGTGAATCAGAGGTGCTGAAGTCGATTCTTGGGCGTTCGCCCAGTGATGATCCTCGCGTGCTGATCGGACCGGGTGATGATTTGGCATGTGTGCGGGTATCGCCTCCTGAGTCACCTGAGGTGGGCCCGCCGCTGCTGGTTGGGGCAGATCAAGTCATCGATGGACTTCATGTTCGAGCAGATCTGATTCCTTGGGATCTCATTGGCCGCAAGGCTGTGTGTCGAGCATTGAGCGATGTGGCGGCGATGGCGGGGCGGCCAGTAGCCACCATTGCCACGGCGCTGCTGCCAGCCGATGCCGAGGCTCATGCTGTTGAAAAACTCTGCACCGGTCTCTTTGAGGCCGCAGCGTTGGTCCATGCGCCGCTGGTGGGGGGGGATGTAGCCATCCATCGAACCGATTCAGGGCCATTGAGCATCTCAGTCACTGTGCTGGCGACTCCCTCTGAGCAGCAGTCCGGTGGTCAGTCTGTGCGACGGGATGGGGCTCGGGTTGGGGATCGATTGGTGGTGACAGGCCCGCTTGGGGGGGCAGTTGGCGCCGATGGGTTCGGCCATCACCTCACATTCACTCCGCGCTTGTCCGAGGCCGTGATGTTGCGTGCGATTCTGGGCGTGGACCTCCATGCCATGATTGATCTCAGTGATGGGTTAGGCAGAGATGCTGGCCGAATTGCAGCAGCATCTGGCGTGCACATGATGTTGGATGCAATGCAAGTCCCATGCCGTACAGGTGTGTCTTGGGAGCAAGCAGTTGGAGATGGCGAGGACTATGAACTGCTCTTGGCGGTTGGTCCAGAGGCTAACTTGCCAGAGGCACTTGGCGGCAGCGCCGAGTCATGTCATCTTCATGTCATTGGCGAAGTGGTTGAGGCATCTGCTGACACTCCGCTTGTGGGTGTGCGAACTCTGGATGGAGAGGTTCGTGATGTCTCTGCAATGGGATGGGATCACGGATGAAGTCTTGGCATCTGCCTCATGTTGACGCAACCCGCGAGCTTGGTCGTTGCATTGCATCTCAGTTGCGACCAGGTGACATTGTTGCCATTGATGGCGATCTTGGCGCAGGGAAGACAACCCTAGTGCGTGCCCTGGCCGAGTGCATGGGGGCCGATCCGAAAGAGATAGGGAGCCCGAGTTTTGGACTGGTGCACGAATATGCACTGGGACAGGTTGGGCGAATCATCCACTTGGATGCCTATCGCCTAAGTGGTCCTGAAGATTTGTTGCCGCTGGGGTGGTCCGAATGGATGCTTGAGCGGGATTGCATAGTTGTGATCGAGTGGGCGCGGCGTGTTGATCCTTTGCCGTCGCAGTTGCCCGCAGTGCGCATATCCATGTGGCATGTTGCCCAAGGCCGGGATGTAGAAGTCTGCTGGGCAGATGATCAGCGGGGGGCAGGTATGCCACCACCAGCTTCAGGTGAAAGTCCGTAGATGACAAATCGATGACCGACGGCTTTCCATCCAGCTTCTGCAACAAGTTCATCTCTGATCGCAGCCACGGCGGCGCTGCGGAAGGTATTGATTTGTCCAGTTTCCATACACACCATCAGGTCATATGGGTCACGACCATAGGCCAATTGATAATGGGTCTGTTTGGCGTCAAGCAGCATGATGGGCACGATGATGCCGGCATCCTGCAGCAGACGAAGCGTGCGGTAGACCGTCGCTTTAGATACATCTTTCCCATCGGTTCGCAACTGGTCACGCAAAGCGTCCGCTTCAAAAAGACCATCGGTCTCCATGACTGCAGCAAGCACCTCGGCACGCTCTGGGGTGTAGCGCAAGGATTGGGCTGTCAAATGGCGGCGAAACACAGCGCACAAGGGCGCCAAGATTGGAGCGACTGGTGGGTCGCTGGCCATCAGCTCATCATTGCTCGTGGACATCATTATCTGAGTATAGGGGGATGCTTTGCATGGCCGCGATGAGCCGAGATCGATCACGGCATCAAATCCTTGGCTTTGAGCCATGGGATCATGGATCTCACCAAGCAGCCCGGAGGTCTTGGTCGCGGCATGGGGGATGTGAATGGGCTTGGGTGACGCTGCCGCGTGGCCATTGGCGGTGGCGAATGCGACTTGGAGCTCCTGCGTTGGTCTCCATCGCTGAGCAAGCGGGGGTGTTCGATCGAGGGTGCCATTGGGATGCCATCTTTGCAAGCTCACTTTGTTCTCTTTCAGATCTGATCTCTTTGATGCCTGCGTCCTATGCACAAATACCGCGGGTCTTGTACATGCATGAGAATCAGGCGGCGTATCCGGCTTCAGTTGGGCGAGCGGATCATCGAGATCATCAGTTGGCGATTACCAATCTGACAAGCATGCTTGCGGCAGATGTGGTGCTTTGGAACAGCGCTTGGAATCGTGATTCATTTGCAAGCGGTATTGCGTCGCTCTTGGCGCATGATCGCGAGGGCTTGGGGGAAGATCTGATTGATCGTGTCTTGGAACGCAGTCAAATCATCTGGCCGCCAGTTGAACCCACGCAGGCAACGGATCAGAGAGTTTTACATAACGCAAAGAAGGCTAGGCAGCGGGGACTGAAGTTGGTGATCTGGCCGCATCGCTGGGAGCATGACAAGGGGCCTGAACTGTTAGTGGAGTTGGAGCGCCAGCATGGTGCAGGCCACCAGATTGGCTGGGTCATCTGTGGCGAACAGTTCGAGCGTCAGCCAGAAGCTTTTGCGCAATTGGCCCAGCTTGCCGGGGATCGTGTGATTCACTCGGGTTTTGCGCCGCGCGATGCGTATGAAACTTGGCTGCATGCTTGTGACTGGGTGGTTTCTACGGCGCACCATGAGTTCTTTGGCATGGCTGTAGTCGAAGCCTTGCAGGCCGGGTGTTTGCCTTGGTTACCTGGGCGTTTGAGTTACCCAGAATTAACCCCGCCAGAGTGGGCAGGATTGACGCCAATGCAGCCGCCAGCAGATTCCGATGCGGTCCGCGCAGCAATCAAACTGCATCTCGCCCCAGCAGTGGCGCGGGAGGCCACGTGCCGGCTTGAGGCCGCTATCGAAGCGGCGATCGAAGGCTCGATTTGAACCCCGGCAGAAACGCGGTCCCTGGGGCTGCCGCCCCATGGCCGCCGATAATGACTCTTATGTCAAATTCTCAATACTGGGCTTCTAGTGGGCTTGTGGGCGGTTCGCCCCTCAGAACGGTGATTCAGGGTTTGGTCGCCAGGCTGATCGTGCACATGCCGCCGGTCATCCGTTGCTGCTGAATGTGGGTCAGGCCAGCGGCCTGCATCATCACGCCCAATTCCCGTGGTTCGGCAAAGGTTGAAATGCTCCGAGGCAAATATCGGTAGGCGCCTGAGCGATCGCCTGCCAGCCAACTTGCCGTCCAAGGCATGACATGCCTGGTGTAGAACGCATTGCATGCCCGAATCAGTCGATTCGTTGGCTCGCTGAACTCAAGGATGAGCACCCGACCTCCTGGGGCGAGTATGCGTGCAAATTCGGCAATCGCAATGGATGGATCAGTGACGTTGCGGATGCCAAAGGCAATGGTCACCACGTCCATTGATTGGTCAGGCAGATCGATGGCCATGGCATCGCCTTGTTGAAAATCAGGAATGCGGCCTTGGTGGCGCTGCCCCCACCGCTTTGCCTTGACTCGGGCATGGGCCAGCATTTCCTCGGTGAAATCCATGCCGAGAATGGCCTCTGGCCCAGCTTTGGCCAGCAGCAGTGTTAAGTCCCCTGTTCCGCAAGCCATATCGAGTACCCGGTCTTGTGGTGTGATCTTGGCCATCGCAACGACTCGTCTTCGCCAGGCCTGATCTTGCCACGCTGAGTGGACACGATTATTGAGGTCATATCGATGCGCGATCGCGCCGAACATTCGCCGCACTCGGTCGGCCTTATTGGCCTCTTCGTGGGGGTTACCCTTGAGTTCCTCTTGGGTCCAGGCGCGGTCAGTCTTGGTCGAAGGCATCGGACCCCCATGGTAGCTAGCGGAAGCGTAGAATCCGTGCATGCTCATGAGATCCGTGGTGATCGTGTCCCTCTTTGCTCTGGGATTGTTGATTGCAGGCTGCGCCTATGTCGACTACTCCCGGCACTACCTTGGTGATTTTGTTCCGCACGTCGAGATCTCTCGAGTCGAGGGTGATGCCGGTGGCAGTTTGTCGATGAATGTGACTTCGATGGCCTGTGGTGGTGATCCGTATGTGCATTCATCACTATGGCTGTCGGATCTGACCCTTGAGGAAATTGAATCGGGCGATGTCGATCAGGGCATGATTCTGCATATTGAGTTGCTGTTTCCGCCCTTGCCCGGCAGTACCCCCATCGATGCATCGGCAACCAATCTGTCGATTCGGTGCATCGTCATCTCAGGGGGCGAACTTGGTATCTACGAAGGTGGCGGCTTTGGGTATCCGATTGGCACCCATGAGGATGGTGCAATGTCATTGCGGATTGAGCCATCGGGCATGGTGCTTGGAAGCCACACCGATGGTTTTGTAGACCTCTTGAGCCCTGCAGAGCTGACGGCTGTCTATAGCGGAGCGTGTGATACGGCCATCGCCGAGGTCTATGCAGACAGTGTGAACCAACTGGTCACCAATGCCATGGGCCGAACACTTTATGTAAAACGCTAGTGTCACCCAGCAGTCTTGCCGGTGCTTGTGCGAACAGTCATATTGCCAGCCAGCAACTGGTTGATCTGGACGTGGCCAGATCAACTCGCGATGGATTCGATGTGAGGGAGATCAGTCCTCGGACGAAGCAGCAGGCTCGGCAGCCTTCTTCTTAGTCGTCTTCTTCTTGGGCTTTGCAGCGATGTCAGCAACGCGGATCCGCAGGTAGCGCTGGCGGTGGCCTTGCTTGCGGCGGTAATTCTTGCGTCGCTTGAACTTGATCACATCAAGCTTCTCGCCCTTGATTTCACCAAGAACCTCAGCAGTGACCGAGGCGCCGTCGATATACGGCGTGCCAAGGGTCGCAGTCTCGTCGCCTTCCCCTTTGACGGCCAGGACACGATCAAAGGTGATCGTGCTGCCCTCGGAGGCATCTTCCCGCAGGTCAACATCAAGGACGGCACCTGGGGCAAGTTTGATCTGGGTTCCGCTGTCTTCGACAATGGCGTACACGGCTAGGGCTCCTGTGGAATCGCCCCTGACGGGCGGGAATCGGGCAGTGTAGCCGAAACCCCCTCCCCTGCCAAGCACGCTAGGCTCCCCGGATGTTCACTCTGTGGGACTGGCTGGTCGTTGCCGTCTATTTGGCCATTGTGGTGCTGATTGGGGCTCTGGTCAGCCGTCGACATGAGCAAGGGGATGATTTCTACCTTGCTGGCCGCAGTATGCCCATCTGGGCTGTCGCGATCTCAACGCTGGCAACGGCGCTCAGCGCTGCCACGTTTCTTGGTGGCCCCCAGCAGGGCTTTCGCGGTGATCTGTCCTACCTCGTCTTTAAGTTCTCTGGGCTCGCAGCATTCATCATCGTCGGCGTGCTCTTTTTGCCAGCCATCTTTCGCGCTGGCACGCCCAGTGTCTATGGCTTGATTGCCCAGCGGCTCAGTCCTGGGGCCGGCGCTGCAGCTGCGATCATGTTTGGACTTGGGCGACTGCTGGCCAGCGGCGCTCGCTTGTTCATGATGGCCATCCCCTTTTCACTTGTTGCCTTTGGTGAACCAACTGGCTGGAGTTTGGCTTTGTCGATTGTGATGGTGGCCACCGTGGCCTGCCTCTACACCATGGCTGGGGGCGTCCGGGCCGTGATCTGGACGGACGTCTTGCAGTGTGGCGTGCTGGTGACGACGGTGTCCATTGCAGTGGGCTTGTTGTGGTACGGGCTTGATATGCCAGCGAGCGAAGTATGGCAACAGCTCGATGATGCTGGCAAGCTCACCATGCTCGATTGGTCTTGGTCTTGGACGAAGCCATATACCGTGTGGGGCGCTGCTATTGGCATGGTGCTCTTTCTCATGGCTGCCTATGGGACTGATCAAGATCTCGCGCAGCGTTTGTTGACCTGTCGGACCCCAAAACGTGGCGCATGGGCAGGCATATTGTCCAACCTCATTGGCTGGCCGGTGACTTTGCTATTTCTGCTGCTTGGCGTGCTGCTTTGGTTAGAGACACAGTCCAATGGGCCCATTGTGTCCAGTGGACTCGATACAGGTGATCGTGATGTATTCCTGCACTTCATTCTCCGCGACATGCCAACGGGACTGCGTGGCCTGATGATGGCCGGGCTGTTTGCTGCAGCCATGAGCAGCCTTGACTCAGCCCTCAATGCCCTGGCCGCTTCAACCACATCAGACATCATTCGGCCTTGGCGCGTCTCACGAGGCTTGTCCCAGATGTCCCCCAAGCGCGAGACCAGGCTGGCCCGTGGCCTGATCGCTGGCTGGACGATTGCCTTGGTTGGCTTTGCATTGTTGTGTGCATATTGGCAGGGCGTCAGCGGAGAGACCATGCTCGACTTTGCCCTTGGCGTGATGGTCTTTGCCTATGCGGGACTTCTTGGCGTTTTCCTCACAGTGCTGCTTACTCCGCGGGGTAATGCAAGATCTGCAGCGGCAGCGCTGATTGTCGGTGTGTTGGTGGTGCTGATTTTGCAGCCATTTGCATGGAACTTCTGGATGCCATGGTTTGATCACAGCACGCCGCACCTGCCCGCGCCGGCCTTCCCATGGCGGATGGCCATCGCCACTGCTGCAGCGATGGGAATGTGTTTGCTGGGTCGACGACCAGTGTCTAGTGGTGCTGCAGACGACTGAGTCTGCTGATGGCTTCTTCAAGAACAGCGTCGGTCTTGCAGAATGCGAATCGGACCAATGTGCGTCCATCCTCAGGGTTCATATAGAACGATCCTGGGGGAATGCCAGCAACGCCGATCTGTTCGACCAGATGCTGGCAGAAGGATTCGGAGGACTGGTGCCCGAAGGCCGTGTGGTCACACATGACAAAGTAGGTGCCTGCAGGTCGGCACACCTTCAGGCCGACTTGCGCAAGTCCGTTGCAGAGAAGATCGCGACGATGCAGGTAGTCTTGCCGCAGCGTGGTGTAGTAGTCATCGCCCATGTGTAATGCAGTGACGGCACCGTGTTGAAGTGGTGTGGAAACCGCATAGGTGAGAAACTGGTGGGCAGCTCGGATGGCATCAGTCAATGGCGCTGGGGCAATGGACCATCCAATTTTCCATCCAGTCAGTGAGAATGATTTGGCCAAGGAACGCAAGGTAATCGTCCGCTCATACATTCCTGGGAGCGAAGCTAGGGACACATGATCTCCTTCAAAGACCATGCGGTCGTAGACCTCGTCACAGATGGCTATGAGATCATGCTTCTGGCAGAGTGCAGCGAGGCCGCGCAATTCTTCTTGAGTGGCGACATGTCCAGTGGGGTTGTGCGGTGTGTTGAGCAAAATCGCTCTGGTTCGAGTTGTAATCTGATCCTCCACCGCTTCGAGGTCAATTCCGAAGTCTGGTGGTCGTGTGGTCACATGCTTCATGACACCTCCGGCCATGGCGATGGTGGCCGGGTACGAGTCATAGAACGGCTCAAACACAATGACTTCATCCCCCGGATTGAGCAATCCGAGCATCGACGCTGCAATAGCCTCAGTGCACCCCGAGGTCACCGTGATGTCGTGATCGACGCACGGCTGCACGCCCGTGGTTGTTTCAAAGTCCGCGGCAATCGCTTCGCGGAGTGGCTGAATGCCAGGCATTGGCGCGTACTGATTGTGTCCATCCAGCATCGCGCGATGAGCTGATTCAATGACTTCGGGTGGGCCATCGAAGTCGGGGAAGCCCTGGCCGAGATTGACCGCGCCATGCTTGAGTGCCAGCCGGCTCCAGGTAGCAAAGACAGATTCCCCGTAGCGTTGCAGTCGTTTGGCAGTGTGACAAGTGGACACGATGCGGCCATGGTAGTGGCCCATTGGCGATGCCTTGGGCACATCTGGCTCAGTAAACGCTCAGGTGCACTTAGGGGTCTGGAGCAAGCCAGTTGCCCGACTCGATCAATGGCGCTGTGGGGTACTGCCCCTTTGGCATCAGGTAGATCCAGGCCTCAACTTCGGTATTGTCATTAGGCCGTACGCTGATCATCTGGCGTTGGTACCAAGTTGGATGCCCCTCGAGCTGGTCGATCGACTCCAAAGTTGCCGAATCGACCTCAAAGACCTCGCCGTGAATGGCTGTCGTGCCTTCGGCCTCAAGTATTGGGTATCCCCTTTCAAAACTGCCTACGCGTCGCATGGTGAAGATCGGACTGGTTGTGGCTGCTCTGCCACACTGTGGTGCGAGATAGCGTGTCCAGTTGCGGGCATTGGTGCGCAGTGTTCCGTAGACGAAGATGAGCTCTGTAGTCATGCTGTCACTGGCGCAGAGGCAATGTCGTCCGGCTTTGCAGCCTGAGAGAGGAACCAAAAGGTGATCATGAGTGTGATCGAGGCTGCTGAAGCGATCGCGGCAACCTCAAATGCGGCGCGGTATCCCCAGCCAGCATGGAACATGGCACCGATGCCCAATGTTCCTATGGAGATGCCCAGTGTGAATCCAACGCTCAGGATGGACCACCAACGTGTGTGACCGGTGGGCCCGGCCAGTTCCAAGCAGCAGTTGGAACACACTGGAACCATGCCCATCTGGGCAGTACCCATGATGACGCCTGAAGCGATCACAAGGGGCACGCTTTCCCAGGCGAGCACCATGGTGATGGCCATAGCCCCAAGCGCTGCAGAAACTACGGTGGCTGTTCTGAGGCCTGCGAATCGTGCGATCAAGCTGGATATCAGCGGTCCTCCGATTGCTAGGCCAATACCAAAGGCTGCATAGGCCATGGCTGCGTTGTCCCTGCCGACATGTAAACGATCATGCAGGTAGGCCGAGAGAAAGATGGCGTGGGGCACCGAGCACATTGCAAACAGCGTGTAGCCACACAGCAGCACCAGCATGGCCCGTCGCGCTGATGGGCCAAGCGGAGCTGGCTTGGTCGCACTGGCCGTTGTGTGGACCGGTTGCATGAGTTTCCACGTGAAGATCGTGGCCGCGAGCGTCACCCCGCTGATCAGCAGCCACCCCCCTTCAGGAGATGTTGTCGTCACCATTGGAATGAGCAAGCTTGCGGCAACGACCCCCACGCCTGATCCAAAGAACGCAAGCCCCACCACTACGCTGCGCTTGGATCGTTCCAGTCCTTGGATGCACAGGATTGGAGTCAAAATAATGGCAGTACCGGCGGTTGCTCCAGCGAGTGCTCGGCACGCACCAATCCAGATAATGCCGAAGTCAAATGCGTTGGCGGCAGTCGAGAGAACGCCGATCATCATGGTCCATCGCATTACACGACCGACTGTGAAGCGACGTGTCAGCGCCGGGCACAGCATGGCCATGAGGACATTGGCCGCAAAGTTGACACTGCCGATGTATGCAGCGGATGTTGGATCAAGCCACTTGGCATGGAACATGGATGGCAGCAATGGGCCATAGGCGTACCGAACCATGCCGACACCAGCCAGGAGCAGGGCCATGCCAGCGAGGATGCGATAGGCCAGACGAGGCGATGTTGGTGCAGTCATGGGCGTCAGAGCATACTGGTGGGATTTGCAGTGGGTTGCTCACTCTGCTCACCCTGAGGATTACAAACTTGTGTTGAAGTCCTTACTTGGCAAGTGGCTAAAAGTGGGTCGGCCCCCTGCGCTTCAGCAAGGGGCCGTCTGGGAACGGACAGGGCGGGATTCGAACCCGCGGTAGAGCTTGCGCCCTACGCCGGTTTAGCAAACCGGTACCTTCAGCCGCTCGGTCACCTGTCCCGAGAGCGACGCAGTGTACCGTCCTGCCCTCCTAAGGGCCTCCAGTCGTTTCAAATGGGGCCCATGTTGATCTGAGTGCTGATTCAGGCAAACAAATCCTTGACGGAGAACTGATTTGGCCCGACCCTGTAGTGCCTGTATCAACCGGTTGGGGGCTCTGTTGAGAGTTGCTCGCTGGGGCCCAACGTTGATCCCCCCGAGAGGAGACACCATGTTGACCATTTCGCTGAGTCGTCAGGCCCTGTTTGGGGCCTGTGTTGCCACGCTGCTGACGTCATCAGCAGCGATTGCCGCACCCACTATTCCAGATGCATGTGAAGCCTTAAGTGTGGAGTCATGCACCATTCAGACATTGCAATTACGTCCACTGAGTGACGGTCAATGGTCGCTGGATCTGGTTGTTCGTGGGCAGACCCGTGGACTGAGGTTGTGGGAACATGATGTGCGTGGGCCGGACTACCGACTCATTGTGCAGGAATCTGACGGCAGTTTTACGGATGATCCGGTTGGTCCTTGCACGACGTACCGTGGTACGGATGTATCCGACGCTGGAGTGCGGTTGGCATTGGGGNTGGAANCTGATGGTTTCCGTTTGCGGCTCATTGAAGCTGATGGGCAGCAGTGGTTCGCAGAGCCTTTGCTTGGTCGAGTAGAGGGTGCGGAGGCCGATGATTACGCTGTCTACACCGCTGAGGCCATCATCTCACCTGAAAANAACTGCCCAGTTGATGAAACTTGGCGGGNGACNGATCTTCCCTCGGTGGATGCGGATCAAGGTGGCACAACAACACGCGGTCTAATCCTTGAAGCTGAGATGGCTGTTGATGCGGATTATGAGTTCTTTCAGATCTACGGTTCTGTGTCCGGCGTTGAAAATCGCGTCACCGCGGTCATCAATAGCGTCAATTTGCAATATGAGCAGCAGTGCCAATTGACCCATGCCATTCAGGCCATTGTGGTGCGGTCAACAAACAATGACCCCTACAGTTCCAACAGCATTGAGACCCGTCTCAATCAGTTGCAGAATGATTGGAACAGCAACAATCACCCTGGGATCGGGCGCGACATGGTGCATCTCTTTACGGGTGTTGATACCGGCGGAACGATTGGGCTTGCCTATCTGGGTGCTGTTTGTTCAAGCAGCGAATATGGAGTCGTCCAATCGAGTTGTTGTGGATCTTTCGGATGTGCCACAGATCTCTCAGCTCACGAAATGGGCCATAACTGGAATGCTGGTCACTGCAACTGTCCTAGTTACACCATGAACCCGTCGCTTGTGTGCGCCAATCAGTTCACAGTCGATAGTAGGACCACAATCAGTAACTTTGCCGACGCCATTTCTGGCTGCTTGGATATTGCCGGTCCATCTGGGGCCTGCTGTCTCGGGAGCACCTGCTTGGTCAATGCGCTTTCAGAGTGCGAAGGGCTTGGTGGGGAGTTCCAAGGCGACGATACGAATTGTTCCGATGTGACTTGTGACAGTGGAACTGGTGCCTGTTGTCTAGCCAGTGGTTCTTGTGCCACTGTCTCTGAAAGTCAATGCAACAATGTTGGTGGGACGTATCAAGGTGACAGTGTCCCGTGTGATAATGAACTATGTCTTCCAGATCCAACTGGCGGCTGTTGCTATCTCGACAACTGCACGGTTACTGAAGAGGCTGACTGTCTTGGTACATGGCTTGGGGCGGACACCACCTGTGATGGCACGCCCTGCACGGATACCCAGTTCAGCGGCCTCAATGCCAGAGTCGTTGGCCTCAACATGGTTGATGATCCTCAGGACACCTGGACTGTTGATATCTACGCCATGATGGGTCAGGGTGAACGCCTAGATGCCGTTGCTGGTAATGCCAATCAACAGAAGGTGCTTTCGTCAACGAACGGCTTCTATCAGAACGCTTTCGGTGGCGGCACTTCGCAGGATGTCAATCCTGCCTTCTATCCATTGGCGCCTGACTTGGTCTACGACAGTCGTGTGACTATCGGTGCTCTAGATTCAAGTGGCGATCCATTTGCTTCAAATGAACTCAATAATATTGGCATCGACTTTACGAACTTTGAAAATGGTGGCACCTTGTCAACTGGTAATGGCACCTGGTTCATCCTGCCATCAGATGCTCAGGGTGCAGCTGCTACCGTCATGACTGATGATTGCAATGTTGGCTATGGCGTCCTTGTGGCGCGAGTCACGGCCTATGGGCACGGCAGTGAAATCATGTTCGAGGGTCTCTTCCAGGGGCGCAATGCACTGGACGTGGCCTATCAGCAAACTACCAACCAGACCTTCACCTTGGGGGCATGGGCCGATTGCAATGAGAACGGCATGAATGACGCATGCGACATCGCAGGCGGCGGAAGTGCTGATAGCAATAGCAACGGTATCCCTGATGAGTGTGAGTCCAACTGTCAGTGGGATCTCAATGGCGATGGTGCGACCAATGTGGATGATCTCTTGGCGCTCATTGCCGGGTTCAACAACGAGTATGACGTTGATGACCTGCTTGCACTGCTGGCTGAATTCGGCTGCGAATAGCCGGCGTATCCATACGATTGCAAGCCCCCCGCACCTTTCAAAGGTACGGGGGGCTTGATCTTTTTCATGGGTTGATGAGCGGCTTGGGTCAGGATGTGCCCGCCACGGTCAGTATGAATGAAGAGCGCACGCCAAATCGCACCTGAGTGACCGGTGCGTCATACAAGGCGGCGCTAGCCTACTTTTCCTCGGCTGATTCCAGATAGGTCGCGACGAGCCCCACAGTCAGGAGCACGAGGCCAATTGCAATGAATGGTAGTCCTGGTGGCATAGTCTTCCCTTAGTTCCAAACATGTCCCGAGTTCGGGCTAAGGCAAGCGTCATCTCTCCGGAATGAGTCAATCGGTTTGTGTGGATATGCGATATCTGTCACTCATTACAATTGGTCCGTTTGAGAGGCCATGTTGCCTCTTTGGACGTCCCCGATCAGAGATGGAGACCATGACATGAGTCCACTCGAACAAGTAGTGCCAGTTCGATCGCTTGGCCTTTGGGAGGCCACCTGTGCAGTCCTGGCAAGGACAACTCAGGGGGGTGGCAATGTCGTGGCCGTGGTGCAGGGAGAAGGCCCCATGACCGAGGCTGTGGTGAAGCAGGCGATGCAGATCATGTTTGATCGTCATCAGACGCTGCGCTGCCGTTTTACGGAAAGTGGCTCCGTTCCTCGCTTTATTGACGATGTGCAGTTCGAAGACGTGCCTCTGCTGGTGCAGCATGCCCAGACTGAGGATGAGTTGATTGGAATTTGGGAGCAAATGGTGCGTGAGCCACTGCCAGACGTCCGTCGTCTGTGGGAATTGCGATTTGTACCTACTCCAGACGGCAGTACGTGGCGCCTCATGATCAAAATGAGCCATGCAATCGCTGATGGTCGATCGCTGATTCATGTGGTTGATCAGTTGGTGCAGTGCGCTGCTGAGTTCATCAATGGATCTCAGAGTGAACCAGTGAACATGTTGCTGCCAGCCCATGCCGAGGCTCGTGTTGGGGAGCGGATGGATCGGTTGACCTACCTGAAGAAGTTCGAGGAGGCTGGCGCCCTGGTCCCCCGAACTCCATGGTTGGTGGATCATGAGGCTGATTTATCCAGCCGACGGCCTCGCATTGCTCTGAGGCAACTTGATGCTCCAACAACCGAGCATCTTCGGTCGCGCTGTCACGATCATGGTGTGACTGTTCTAGAGGCCATCGTTGGTGCTTTGGCCGTGATTCAGGCCAAGCATGCCAATCACTCCAACCACATCGTTGACGCAGACTTTTGTGTGCCAGTTGATATGCGGCGATTCTTTGAGCCGCCGGCCGATCTTCGGGAGATCCAGATGGCCGCCTACTGCCTGCGGGTCTTGCTCCGAGATGTTCGTGCAGATGATGATCCATGGGATGTTGGGCAGCGATTCCACAATGACTTTGTACCCCAGTTGACCCCAGCCTATCTGCCACCCTGGGATGCCACTGATGAGGATGTCATTCGCTCATCCGAGGCCTGGGGAGCGATGGAGGATCACTACAGCATGGGCTTCTGCCCGACCAATATTGGTGTGGTGCCCACGCTCGATCACCCCCCACTGCGTACCCATGCGGTGGATATGACCGCTGCCACTCAGGCTGGCGGATATCCGATTTTGGTCCCAATCATGACCCATAAAGGTGTCCTGCGAACCACATTCTCATGGACGGAACCTCTGATGGAAGCCCAGACTGCTGCTGCTTGGATGGACGATATTTGGGGTCTACTCACAGAGATGGCACTTGGGTAGTGTCGCTGGATGGGCAGTGGACTGGCTCGAAGATCACTGCGCCGAAGTGAAATACAGTCTGGGCCCGTCAAAAAACACTGAATTTATAGGGGTCTGCGGCTTGTTGGCTGGCATGACGATCGCTACATTTCGCACAGTTCGAGCGATGTGGCTCGAGTGATTCATATTCACCGATCGGACGGAGTCCGATCGAAACCATTCGAGAGCAGAAAGGATTCCTGCACATGGCCAAGAAGAAGACCACTAAGAAGAAGACAACTCGCCGCAAGGCCAAGGCCTCAACCGAGACCAAGGCCCGAACCAAGACCCAGATCTACGGCGAAATCGCTGAGTCAACGGGACTGACTCGCAAAGAAGTCGCCAGCGTGTTTGAGGCTATGACCGGTTTGGTCAAGAAGGACCTCGGTCGTCGTGGTGCTGGAACGTTTACCGTTCCTGGTCTCATGAAGATTCGTAAGCACCGTAAGCCCGCGACCAAGCGTCGTTTCGGCAAGAATCCCTTCACTGGCGAAGAGCAGTGGTTCGCTGCCAAGCCAGCAAAGAACGTCGTCAAGTTCACGGCGCTCAAGGGTCTGAAGGAAATGGTCTGACCTCGAGTCTTCTCGATTTCATCAAGTTCCAAACAGGGCCGCCGAGTTCACTCGGCGGCCCTGTTATTTGCATCTTTCGTGTTCACGCACTTTGACGCTCTGTGTGGCAGCATGGTCAGATCCCGCTAGACTCGCTGCATCGTGATGAAACTACCCCCAGATCGTGGACATGTGGCTACAGAGCAGCGACCGGAACGTCATGACGCTTCGCTTGACACGCTGGAGACTGTCGACCTCGTCCGATTGCTCACGGTCGAACAGCACCACGCGATATCGATGGTGGAAGCCGCTGCTGAGGCGATTGCATCTTTGGCAGATCAGGTTGTTGAGGCCATGCGGTCTGGTGGTCGACTTGTGTATTTGGGTGCAGGCACAAGTGGACGCCTTGGTGTTCTAGACGCATCAGAGTGCCCGCCAACATTTGGGGCAGATCCCTCCCAGGTCATCGGTGTTATTGCCGGAGGGGATGCGGCGCTTCGACGTTCGAGTGAGGCTCGAGAAGATGATCCTGAAGGTGCCACAGAAGAGCTTGCCACATTGCACGTTGGTGCGGGCGATGTGGTGCTTGGTATTGCTGCAGGAGGGACCACTCCATGGGTTCTCGGTGGGTTGGCAGCGGCCAAATCGCGTGGGGCTGTAACTGCCCTGCTCTCCTGTGCTCCGCGTGCATTGCCCGATGGCGTCGATCAGTTGATCGTGCTCGATACTGGTGCTGAAGTTTTGACTGGTTCAACGAGACTCAAGGCGGGCACGGCGACCAAGGTGGCGCTCAATGCACTGACGACCAGCGTCTTTGTCAGGCTTGGGGCAGTGCATGGTGATCTCATGGTTGATGTGCGGGCGACCAATGCGAAACTGCTGGATCGGGCGATTCGGATCCTGCAGACCTATCAGCCTGATCTCAGTCGTGCCGATGTGGCCGCCCATATCCAACAGTGTGAAGGCCATCTCAAGACGGCAATTGTCTGCGCGTGCAAGAACATCTCGCCTGCGGAAGCAGCATCACTGCTCAAGGCGCATGCTGGTCACTTGCGGGCAGCGCTCAAACTGGAGGAGTGACCAATTCCGTCATCGGGCGACGGCCGATCGACAGGGACTAGCTCTTCGCGTCGATACCGCGCTCGGAGAGCAACTCGACGATTCGGTCTCGGATCTCATCCCGAACTCGACGATATGGGGCCATTGCGGCCTCATCGCTCTCGATCCCGGCCGCGAGTGCGGGGGGATCGTCGAACGGCACATGCAGAATCTCCGCGTCACGGGGGAACACGGGACAGGTCTCGTGGGCATGTCCACACACAGTGACGACCAGATCGATCTTCTGTTCGAGGTGGGCGTCGATCGTGTCTGATTCTTGCCCCGAGATGTCGACACCGATCTCTTGCATAGCCTGCACCGCTCGGGGGTTTAGTCCATGGGCTTCGAGGCCGGCGGAATACGCCTCGACGGCGCCACCGCCGATCGTTCGGGCCCAGCCTTCGGCCATCTGGCTTCTACAGGAGTTTCCGGTGCAGAGGAACAGGATCTTCATGGTGCATCCAGTTGGTCGTCCGGGCCGGCTTCGAGACATGCCAGGAGATCGAGGAGCTGTTTGCGTGTGACTGTGTTTACGAGTGTGATCCGATGGCAGCGATCTGTTGAAAGTGCTCCATGCGGGCATCGATCTTCGCGCGGCTAATCTGAGACAGGCCCGAGAGCCCGAAAGAGTTCAGTGTGAACGAGGCTGTGACGGTGCCCCACGCGAGCGATTCTTGGATTGTCTTCATGTCAGTACTGCCCATGGCTGCAATGTGCCCCATCATGCCCCCTGCGAATGAGTCACCCGCGCCGGTTGGATCAACGACGTCCGCTGCTTCAACGGGGAATGCGGGCAGTACTGCAATCCCATCTTGATGGGCCAAAATACAACCATGTTCGCCCTTCTTAACGACGACAAAACGTGGACCCAGATCTAAAATGCGGCGCGCCGCAGTGACCGCATTGCGTTCATCTGTGAGTTGCGTAGCCTCACTGTCATTGATGACCAGTCCATCGACAGACTTGAGCAGTTCGAGAAGTTCACTGTGGGCAATGTTGATCCATAGGTCCATGGTGTCAGCTACTACCAGTGAGCGCTCTGAAAAATGCTCAAGCAACCCCAGTTGGACTGAAGGATGGGTATTGGCCAAAAAGATGTAGGTGCTGTCGTAAAAGGCTTGTGGAACCGCTGGGGGATGCTCCTCAAGAACGCCCAGCTCAGTAAAAAGCGTCTCGCGCTCATTCATGTTGTCGAAGTACCGCCCGCCCCATCGGAACGTCTTTGAGCCCGCTCGGACTTCTAGCCCGGCGAGATCAATGGCAGAGAAGGCTTCGAGTTCGCGGCGATGCTCTTCGGGCCAGTCATCCCCAACGACCCCGACTAGTCGCGTCGGCGTGTAGTGCGATGATGCTGCTGCGAAGTAGGCGCAGGAGCCTCCGAGAACTTCTTCTGCCGATCCTGTCGGCGTTTGGACGGTATCGATCCCAATGGTGCCGGTGACAATCAATGACATGTGGACCACTGTAGTAGAGCCCAGCTCTGGGGTGCAAGGAACATGTGGGCCAAGATGCTGTGGGGATGCCGTGCTTGGAGATGCTCAAGCCGGTGGTTCTGAGTTGTGGAGCAGAAAGCTCTGCCGTAGATCAGCGGATTGGCTGAGCTGATCCAACTGATCGCGAACCATTTGGACGTTCGATTTCCACCCACCACATGGCGGTGGGTGAAAGCGGATCAGGGGCCAGTGCGTGGAGGTCGTAGTCATCGTGGGATGGGGCATATTGTCCTTTGCCTACGAATGACAGGGTGCGGTCTTCTGAGCCGATCCACGCACGCACGATCGTTTGGCCGCCATCGTTGTAGGGAAGTTTGACAACCAGATGGCTTTCCTGCCCAGGGGTAAGTGGGCCGTGGCTCTGGGCCAATTCAACGGTCATGCCGTCAATGACAGTTGATTCAAGGGGAACTTCCTCGTGAGCATGATCATGTTCGACTGGCGGTCCGACTGGAGGTGCTCCGTGATTCGCATGGCTGGTTCCATCTGCATGCGTATGTGAGTTTGAGGAGCCATCTTCTGAGGCATGGCTATGACTGGCTTGCTCGCTGCAAGAGATGCATGTGAGACCAGTACTGAGAAGCAATGTGCACGCCACTGAGTTCATTATTGACATGATCTCTCTCCTGTCAGAGTCCAGATTCATGGTACTACGTGATCCTGACCTCGATGGATCAGTGCGTATCCCGCTGGGACCACAATCAGATTGAGGAAGGTCGAGCTAAGCAGCCCCCCGAGAATAACCACGGAGAGCGGGGCTAGGATCTCATTGCCCGGCTGCTTTGCTTGAAGCACAATGGGTAGAAGTGCCAATGCGGCCGTGAGTGCCGTCATCAAGATAGGAATGAGGCGTTCAAGAGAGCCTTGCACAATGGCCTGGGCCATAGGGAGGCCCTCATATTGCATCAGGTGGCTGTAGTGGTTCACGAGAAGGATGCCATTGCGAACGGCGATGCCAAAGAGGGTGATAAAGCCCACCATGCTGGCAATGGAGATCACTGGGGCGACGTACGTGCCTCCAAAGAGGCCAAGGATGTTGTTCGTAATCGATGGTGAGTCCGCAATAAAGATGGCGATGATGCCGCCGATCAGCGACAGCGGAAGATTGACCATCACCAACAAGGCCACGCGCCCAGAATGAACAGCCAGATGTAGGAGGCCAAACATAGCAATCAGCACAAGCACGCCAAAGAGCATGATGGTGCGGCTTGCCGATTGTTGGGCCTCGAACTGACCGCCGTAACGAGCGCTGTGCCCATATCTCTGAACGATTGGATCAACCTTGCCGCGAACCTGATCAATCAGATCGCCAAGGTTATGACCATCTGCGACGTTGAGTGAAACGATCGCTTTCCGTTGCATGTTCTCGCGCGCGATCAGATTTGAAACGCGCTCTGGGCCGAGGACGGCGACGTCGTTCAGTCGCACAAGTGCCCCCCCGCTGCCGCGAAGTACTAGATTGCGAATGTCATCGATGCTGTCACGTGCTTCTTGATTGAGCCTCACCACCAACTTGTATCGCCGCGTTCCATCATTGATTTCATCAACTTCGACTCCGTGGACAGCAGCTCGGACCTGTTCGGCGGCGGCTTGTGGAGTCAGGCCCATGGCCGCAAGTGCCGCTGGCTGATATTCGATGGGCATAGATTGAATCATCAGCTCTCGATTAGCGGCGACATCGCGTGCTCCAGGGAGCATCTTGAGCGTGTCTTCGATTTCCTTGGCGATCAGGCGAAGTACATGAAGATCATTGCCATAGACATTGATCGCAATGGCGGCTGGCGTTCCGGAGAGGATGTGGCTTAACCGGTGTTGAATTGGTTGGCCAATATTGACCGTCATGCCAGGGACTGCTTTGAGGATTTCGGAGATCGAAGCGCGGACTTCCATGTCGTCAAAGCCGGGCTTGACCGTGACCTCGATCTCCGAGTTGCTCACAGGCTCAGCATGCTCGTCACGTTCGGCGCGACCAGTTCTTCGGGTGACACTCTGCACTCCATCGACCTGAAGCAGTCGGGCCTCGACAGCAGAGGCAATTCGGTTACTGGCGGCAAGTGAAGTTCCGGGGGGAGCAAAGAGCCCGACGGTGAATGTGCCTTCTCGGAATTCGGGAAGGAATGAGGTTCCAAAGGTGCTGCCGAGCCACAGTGACAAGATCGTGGCGATGCCAGCTAGGGAGAGGACTTGAATTCGCTGCTTTATTGCCAGTCGAAGAACGGGTTCATACCACCGCTTAAGCAAACGGACAAGTGCGCCGTCCCCTGCTTGGAGTTCTGATTGAGAGCGACCAAGCAAATAGCGGCACATCGCGGGTGTTACTGTGAGCGCAACAAGCAGCGAACTCAAGATTGAGATCATGAAGGCGAGGCCCAGTGGGCGGAAGAAGCGTCCTTCAATGCCCTCAAGAAACATCAATGGCATAAACACAAGTGCAATAATGATGGTTGCAAAGACCATTGCTGGGCGAATCTCATTGCTTGCCTTAAAGATGATGCTGAGCGTGTTTAGCTGATCAGACAACGCTCGGCGAGAATTCTCTCGGAGTCTGCGGAACACATTTTCGACATCAATGATGGCGTCATCCACGAGACTGCCAACGGCGATGGCCAATCCGCCTAGAGTCATGACATTGATGCTCTCTCCCATCCAGTCAAGGATGAGTAGCGTCATCGCCATGGTGACAGGGAGTGCCGTGAGGGTAATTAGCGTCGTGCGAATGTTAATCAGAAAGAGCAGAAGAATGATCGCGACGATGATGGCGGCCTCGCCAAGTGCGCCGATGACGTTGTCGACAGACACATTGATGAGATCAGACTGTCGGAACACTTGGCGATTGACGCGAATCCCATCAGGCATGGACATCTCAATGCCATCAAGAAGCTCATCAATTCGATCTGTGACGACCAATGTGTTGGTGTCTGGCGCTTTTTGCACGGTCAATATGACGGCAGGGAAGCCGCCATCGGCACCAGTTCCTCGTTTGGGCGCCGCACCCATTCGGACATCAGCAACTTGTCCAATGGTCACTGGCGAACCTTGATGCAGCGCAACTAATGTTCCCTCAATATCCGTAGTAGATTGCACGCGCCCGCTTTGCCGAATTGGCAACTCCAGCCCGCCGACGTCGGGCAAATAGCCAGCAGCGAGCGTGCTGTGGGAGGCATCTGCGGCAGCAATGACGTCAGCAATCGTGAGGTCATACAAGCGGAGGCGGTCCTGCTCAACAAGCACCTGATATTCAGGTAACTCACCTCCAATGACCGCAATTTGGGCAACTCCCGGTACGGCAAGGAGCCGGTTGCGGAGATCAAACTCTGCCCATGCGCGCAAGTCAAGAGGTGGCACCTCCCCTTCGGGCGACGACACCGCCAGCAACATGATTTCGCCAGTGATACTGGTAATGGGGGTCAGTTCAGCATGCGAATCTGGTGGCAGTGTGTCGCGAACTGTGTCAAGTCGTTCCGAGACCAGTTGCCTGGCTCGGTAGATATCGGTTCCCCAGTCAAACTCGACCCATGCGATGGAAAGCCCTTGTCCGCTGGAAGTTCGGACCCGGCGCACGCCTGAGGCTCCGTTGACTGCAGTCTCTACTGGAAAGGTGACAAACTGTTCAACTTCATCAGCGGCTAGGCCTGGTGACTCAGTCATGATGACCACGGTTGGCGCGTTCAATTCTGGAAATACATCTACAGGGATGTTTGGAATGCGAATTGCGACTGCGGCGATGAGAAAGCCCGCAGCGAGCAGTACTACCCCTGCATGGTCGATTGAGATTTGAATGAGTTTCCTGAGCATGGCGTCAGTCGTGGTCCGTGTGATAGGTTCCATCTGCGTGGAAGTGTCCGCCCTTCTGAACGACACCACTGGTTTGGTTGGCAAGGTTTAGTTCGTAGGCGCCATTGAGCACGACCTCGTCACCGGGTGCGAGGCCGCTGTTGACAGCCACCCAGCGGCCGTCATCAGCTCCAAGATCAGCCTCGACACGAATGACGACATTGGGGTCCTTCGGATCGCGGCGGAAGAACACACTCTGCATTCCATCTTTGACAACAGCGACGCGAGGGATGGCCAGGGTCATCACGGAAGACCCTTGTTCTTGTAACTCCAGAAAGGCAGACACCCCGGGTCGCATCCAACTTTGATGCAAAGAAGGAACGGCGAGAATCGGGACTGTTCGATGTGATGGGTCAGCTGCAAGGCCAATGGTGAGTACTGCATTAACATTTGTATTGGGATCAATCGTAGAAATTTGAGCCGGTGTTATGCGCCCAGATGAGGAATCTGCGATGCGAGGCAAATCGGATTGCATGATCGATGCGCTTAGGCGAACCTTTTCGGGCTGAATCGTCGACAAAACCAGAGTGGGCGGTTCTTCATAGCTTCCATCTGTCAGTGTGATCTGTTCCACGATGCCTGATTCGACGGCGTAGACATCGATGAGTTCAATATCTCGGTAGGCGGGAAGGCCCTCCTTGCTGTCAATCAGCCGATCTTCTGAAAGCCCTGTCGCAACTGATGCTCGGTGGACCGCGTGCGATCTGGCGCGCATCGCATTGGCAAGTACCGTCTCTGCTTGGCTCAACTTGGCTTGCGCCTTTGGCAGTCCAGCCTCAAGTGTTGCTGATTCTGATTCAAGCGCAGCATTTCGAACGCCGGCCTCCCCCAGTGCCCGCAATCGATCATGGATGATGCTGAGCCGCACAGTCATCTCTTGTAAGTTGGCTTTGGCGACAAGAATGTCAGATCCTGCTGCATCAATGGCCTGTTCTGCTTCTACGATTTCATGTTGAAGTTCAGGCCACTTCGGAGAGCGAATGCGATAGAGCAAGTCCCCTTCTTCAACATGATCAAACTGATCGACTGCAAGTTGTACGGTTCCAGGAAGAGCGAGCCGATACTCGTGGCGTGCTAGCGGGAGCAATTCGAATGCTCCTGGAACTCGAATCGTCTGCTCAACTTGTCGCCGCTCAACATTGGCAAATGTCATTCCTAGGTTGGCCCGCACCGTTGACGGGAGCGAGATTCGGTTGGATGGTGCCTGTGTGGTTACTACCGCATTGTCGTCAGGGGCATGGTCAGACTGACAGGCTGCTGTGATGATTCCCAGCCAAAGAAGGAGTGCGATCTTGAGGTTCGAGGGTTTCATGGGACGATCTCCAGTGCGTTGAGGACCGGTGTGTCAATCGGCAGTGCTGGTGAAGCAAGGGGCTCGGCTGTAGGTCTTTCAAGTGGTGGTGCATGCAGTGCTGATACATCGATGCAGGCAAGTGCTTCATGCTCACGTACATCGATGAGGGCCATGCGTGTCTTCCCTGCTTGCATGATGCTTTCAAGCAGTATCAGCAGACTTCCCTCTCCAAGTTGAAATAGGCGCTGTGCTGATTGCAGTTGCGTGTCTACCAAGGGGACTAGGTCGGTTTCGAGCATCTGTCGTTGTTTCGAAACGGCATTCAGGCGAGCGCTGCCAGCAGCTAGGGCGCCGGCGGCGCGCTCGTATTCCACTTCAAAGGCAGCGCGTGCAACTTCGCGCTCTGCTTTGGCGGTTGCAATTGCCTGTCGATTGGCATTGAAAATTGGAATTGGTACAGCCCCAAAGAAACCCAATCGTGACTGGCCTTGATCAGTTTCATAGAGCGGGCCAATCACCAAATCTGGATATTGCCGCCGGATCTCACGTAGGAGTGTCATGTCAGCAACTTCATAGGCTTCGCGGAGTCGTGCTAGGCTCAGTCCGCCGGATACAGCCGCCTCGCTCTTGGTATCGGATGGAATAAGGCTTGGGATGCAGTCGAGTGGTGCTGCGGGAGAGAGCCCGATGATCGTTCGAATGTGTTGCGATGTTGCCTCGGCTTCGCCGCGGGCCTGAATGAGCATCTGCAGGAGGTTGGCTTGCTCAATTGCAAATAGGCCCGCTTCAGTTGGAGCTAGCTCCCCTACTTCGGCCAATTGAGCGGTCGATTTCACAAGTGGTTCAACGGTGTTGAGAAGTGAATCGAGTTCCTGGGCTCTGAGTACTGCAGCAGACCACTTTGCCCAAACTCCTCGGAGGTCAATTCGAGTGCGCCATTCTTGCTCGGCAACTTCAATCAGTGATAGTCGCAATGCGGCGTCGGCTCGGGCCTTCTCTGCCTCTAAACGGCCTGAAATTGGAATGGTCAGTGCTAGTCCTGGGGTAATGACCCATGGGTCTGAGACTGACTCTGTGACTCTCAGGAAATCTAAGGAGAACTCGGGGTCTGTCCAGATTTCAGCATGTTGGACACCGGCTGCAGCAATGCCAACTCGAAGCCGAGCCAGTCGAAGATCAGGGTTGTATACCAGGGCCAAAATCTCAGCCTCTGCAAGACTCAATCCATCGTCGGGGTTGTATTCGCTTGGCTGTGTGGGGCGAGACAACTTCTCGGCCAATGAGCGCACAGAGGCATCATCCGCAGAACGCAGTCGCCATGCGTCGCGATGAGCCTCGAGGTTTAGAGGCCTCGGTTCATAGTGTTGGCAGCCTGAATTGAGTGCCAGCACGACGCACATCGTCGCGACACTGACAGGCCAAACGGATAGGTTGAGCACACGCTTGCTCCTAAAGCCGATGCAGATGATCACCAGCTACGGCACAACGTCCGTAGTGGTACGGTTTGCATTGGGTGAGCAATTCAGGTGCGAAGCACGACAGAGCGAATCTGTCGCAGTACGTCTGGTGGCCGGCCGCGGATACCTAATGGCCGAGTGATTTGCGACAGATGGCCTGGTATTGCTGCACTGCAGGCAACAATATTGACCACGCCTGTTGAACAATCCATTGCCGGACGTATTCGGGCAGCCAGCCTGTGGTTGAAGCTGTGGCAGGCCTCATGGTGCTCTGGGCACCAGTGCGAATGGGCATGTGCATAGTCATTGCTGCTGACAGGTGCAGTTGGCCCAGCCTGTTGGGTTGGCCCGTGCTGATGTGTGTGGCTGTGGGTAAAGCTTCCGTGTGCATGCACGTGCGTGTGCACATGGCTGCTTCGATCTCCATCGCCATCGTCTCCATGACGAGGCGCGGCAAAGAAAGCCAGCAGGCTGAGCAGAATTAGGGTCGATCGAATGGTCACGTCCATCAGAATACAACCGGATTGGAGATTGCCAAGGGCATTGGCGCCCGCCGCCGGCGAGGTCCGGTAAGTTTGCCCATCATGCTTGTGAAGTAGGGAGCGGTCAGAATATTTTTCGTTGAGAACTGATTGCGACCCTGCATGCTGTCCTCATTTGAGGTGGTTTGATCGGGCATCTTGCTATTCGTGGGCTGCAGATCAACTTCTCCAATGATGCAGTACACCAAGCATGTCATCGACGTCCACCACGCCGTCCCCATCGTGGTCAACCGCGCATGGTCCTGTGCATTCGACTCCGAAATGCGTGATTATCTCAAGCAGATCTGAGACATCAATATCACGGTCATTATCAACATCACCCATGAGACCATCATGGCGCATAAAGACCGCTACCGGTGAGGGTCTTACGTGCGCGCCCGGAATGGCACACCCGGTATAGCAGCTTGCCCAAGGGTTATTGCACCAGCCTGGCGTGTTGGGCTGTTTGTGATCTGTGCAGGGCATCGAGGAGGTGAAAGTGCCTACAAAGGGTTCATGCGAGAATAAGCAGTGGTACGAGAAGTAGTTGTTCATGGCCCATGGCGTATCCGCGAGATAGCTCGCCAAGGTTGGCGATTCTGGATTGGATGCATCTGCAAGAGTCTGGTGGAACAGTCGCCATGCGGGCTTGACGCCCCATGCATTCCCAATCGTGATTGATGTGTCGGAGGTGGGCTGTGTCTGTCCGCTGTCACTGCCGATGACATAGAGCGTCCGGTCTGATTGGCACAAGTTGCCCTGCAGGACTTCTTCGGAACATGCTGCGGATGGATCCGATTGATTTCCCCAAACCCATTGGTTGCCATAGGAGTTGCGTCTGCAGGCTGTTGATGACCCCGCGTTATAGGTGTCAAGCCCAGTCATTTCAAGGGCCAGCACAATCTTAGGAGCACGAGGGGCGGCTGTATTTGCTTCTGTCCAGCGATGCAGGCCTCTCAGAAATCTTGAGGCAAATGGAATCCATCCCTGTGTTGGAATGTTGACGCCGCCAGCTCGCACAATGCTGGTGTCATAGTTGCCCCAGTAGTCATCACAGTCAGAAAACTGCGACCAATCTGGAGTGGTGTCGTTGGGCGGTGCTCCTGGAGGCCAGGCCCCAATGGCGGTGTAACGATACGGATCATTCACGTCGACCGTGAACGCTTTTGTGAAATCAACTTGGAATCCTGAAGATCCAGGGTTGCCAACGCGAGGAATGCCATCGCCCGGCATCCAATCCAAAATCTTTTTGGTTGCATTGGCATTTGGGCCTACAAAGTCCACCGCCATATTTGCCCGGTTGTATTTGGATTTCACTTGATCAAGTGCGGCGGGTACTGATTGGTAGGTTCCCAGGACGACGCGATCAGCATACTTGTAGGCGCAATTGATGATGGTGAAGTCATCAATCTCAGTCGACTGGTATCCAGGAAGGCCTGCTGAGCCATCAATGGTGCAACAATCACAACGCCAGTCTTCTGGGGTTCCGTCGCCGTTGTAGTCCATCTGGGCGGTCCCAAAGGGTTGTTTGAACATGCCATAGCCAGGTGTAGTGTTGTTGCGGTTCCATGAATGGGAATTGGTCATGGTGTCTTCGATGGCAAAGCGTGGGCTTACAAATCGATACGCCTCTTGGGCCCAGACGCTCATCGTTAGGCGAATTCCTTTGCCCTCTTCCCAGTCCTGGTCGCTGATCGTGCCATTGTGTGCATCGATTAAGACTCTGATATCCCGAAGTGTTCGCCAGAATGCATCGGCAACATTAGCTGGAACTTGCCAGTAGTTGATGACTTTGGTCGCCCAGGCGGGGGTGTGATCGCCCGGATTAATCACATTGTTGCGGCACTTACTGGGCATGTTCTCCGTGCCTGGGTAATAACAGCCGAAGCCTGTGTTTGGATCGCCGCTAGGTGCGACTTTGCTGAGTTGGAAGAGTTCCAGATCTAAGTAGACCTCAAGCTCTGGCTTTGTCCCAAAGTCATAAGTCCCGGCAACAGCTCCATCTTGACAATAGCCAATAAAATCAATCACGCGATTGGTGTAATTGATCGTGATGTCGTAATCGTCTTGCGATGAAATCGTGGCGTTGTCTGGCCAGTGACTGCTCCACGCTCCAGAGCCAGCGTCATTGCCATCACAGGGTGCGGGCATATCATTTCCGGTGCAACTTGCGTTGCCAAGCTGTGTGCGACCACCCCAATGTGTTCCATCATCATCTTGGTGAGGACCGAGCCATCGTCCCCAACGAAGGGTTCGCTCGTTGCTGAACATCAATCCAACTGGGACATGCGTTTGGCCAGCGTTGCTATTGCCCGTCGTGAGTCCGGCAATGAAAGATGCATGCGCGTGGTAAATGTCGTTTCTGGCGGCATCGATAATTTGTTGGGGTGTGCCATTGTGATTTGGGTTGTAGCAGTCAGGAATGGTATTGATGTCATAGACGTCTGGGTCCCAAGGCATGAAGTCATCATTATCCGTGGTGAGCGACTCTGCGATCATGTACACCGTTCCCCCAAAGACCTGGGCATCGAGTGGGATCTGACTGGCAGGGAGCATGTTGGTCGCCATGTTGTGTACGGAGGCATAGGCATCTTGGTTGGCGTTGACATCGCATAGGTAGTTTCCTCCCCATTCATAGATGTCACTGCTACTCAGGCAGGGGTTAGAGCTGCTCCAATGAGGCGCGCACCAGACTGGTTGGTCATACCAGATATACATGCCAAGTCCTGGCATGGGCGGGACTGATGTGCTGCCGGCAAGCGCTACAGCGGTGAGTGTGAGTGTGCCGCTGAGCGTGAATAGCATTGTGTGCTGTTGCATCGATCAAGATCCTTCCGAAATTCGCGTACTGGTATGTCTGTCTCTTCTGCGAGTATTTCTGATGCGAAGTCTATGAAGAAAATCAAATGCCTAGGGTCTAGGGAGATTTCTGTCGCACCCGCATAAACACACAGGCCGGCCAGACGATGTGCAGTCCAAGATCAAAGAGCACCGTGACAAAGGCCGCGAGTCCACCAGTGACTTCGCCAATGAAACGGTAGATGGCAATGGTGGTCAAGATCGTGATCGCGCCCCAGGCTACTGCGAGCACCGACCACTTCTTCAGCGGAGATAGTGCAGTACGCATCCTCCGTGCCAGCATGATGCCAAGGCCGATGGCTGCCAAGGACAAAATCACTCGTCCGATGGCGAGGATCATGCTCAGCCAGATGGGTGGCAGATCGCCGAGCACTGCTTTGGCAGCAGCGGCTTCAGCGGTATTGCCCAATGAGATTAAGCCGCCACTGAATTGGGAGAGTCCTGAGCCAATGGAAATCAGTGCGCTCTTTGATTCCAACTCGCCTGCGATCTCTGCGAGATTGATGGTTAGCGCGGTGATCGTGGCCCCAAAAAGCAGGTCAAACAGGCCAATGAGAATGAGCATCGTGCCCATGACCGGTGCCCAGCAGGCACAGTTGCTGCTTCCTGATCCAATGCGTGATGTCATAGTCGCTGATGCTAACGAGTCGACATTGAGAGATCGCTCATGGCCAGTTCTGGCCTCGGCTCGGGATGCATCCAGGCTTGCCATACCACGTCAAGCATTGGGTCCTTGGTTCCTGCAAGTGTGAAACACATACACCCTGGTGAGCCAGCCAACATTAATTGAATGCCAGCACCGGTCCTAAGCCCCTGAACTCGCCGAATGAGCATTAAGTCACGTCTGGCATGCCAGACGACTTTTCCAGAGCGGGCCCAGCCAGGTCCAACCACCAGCCCGCCTCGGCCGATTTTGGGACGAACGAGTCGTCCAAGACCTGGAATCGGGCCGATCATGCGTTGCACGATGAGCAGTTGAGAGAGCGTCCGCCAAAACAACAGCACAATCACGGTGAGTGCTAAGAATGCCCCAAATAATTCATTCACGGTGAGCCCGCCAAGAACGAACACGGCTGGGACAAGAATGATGCAAAGACATGCCTGGAGAATTGTGGCAAGGACCACGTTGCCAGTGGAAACTGGTCGAGATGCGGTGATCGCCACTGGTTCAAGAAGGGCCGCTCGTATCTCTTGGGTGATCAGCCATGATTCCAATCTGGAGTCAGCGACGACCCGGATTCCCTGCTCCGCTACAGCAGCAATCTCTGCGGTTTTCCGTGGCTTGGCTCCTGATCGCTCCACTGGCCACTGGAGGTCTGCCAGTGGCTGGGCAATGTGGCTGTATGTCTCGGCATTACGAACTGTTCCCTTGGCACTTCTGATGGCAGGCCACGCTACGAGGCACATAGCGATTCCAGTCAGGAGGAATACGAGTGAGCACGGAGCACTACAGATAATGAGCTCTGATTCTAAAAATATGATGCCTATGACCGTAGGCACTAACAGTACGAGGCCAATGACGACCAGTGCCAAACCTGAACGCATATTGGAATGCGCCTGATTGGAATGGATTGATAGATCGAGTATGGCCACCCCTTGGGGTGCGCTGTGCTTGCTCATCTCATCAAAGTGCATCGACGAAGCAGGAGAGCCCCCGCCAGAATCACAGGCCAGATGAAATGAACACTCAGTTCGAAAGCAAACAGTGGCAGGCCCTGGCCCTGCCATGGGTCTCCAATGCCATCTGTCAGTACCTCCCAGATATGCCAGGTTATCCAGAGACTCCAACAAAAGGCGATGGTGGCCCAGAGCACCGTTGGCCAAATCGCCCAGCGTCGCCGGGCTGCAAGGGCCACGCCAAGCAGTAGTGCCGTCAGTGAGAGCGATGTGCGTACCCAGCCAACCACCACGAGGTAATCCGCGCGTGGCAGCGTTGCCAGAAGATCCTTGGCATGCTGCCCCGTTTCGACTCCACTGAGATTGAATAGGCCAAGTGTGAACAGTCGCACAAAGCCCCCTACCACCATCTGGATCTTGTTGGCGTCGAGTGCGTTGGCGATGGCCATCAATTCTTTGCCTACGACCACGGTGGTCAGTCCCCAGGTCGCGTCGAAGATGGCAATGACAGCAAGCATCGACCCAAGCACGACGACGCCGTCTCCGGGGACTCTGCGTTGATGGCGTAATTGGCGTGCCATGGGTTTTATCCTAATAGGGATGGCTCGGCGGCGACATATCAGGCCAGCGTGCTGCAGTCACCAAGGTCGAGGATCATCAGCAGTCAGGGCCCACATGTCCACATCCCGAAAGTGCTCTTCTTTCAGGTAGGCAGCGCGTTTGACCCCCTCAAAAATAAATCCATTGCGTTTGAGCAGTTGCCGTGAGGGTTCATTATCGAGAAAGGTTTCGGCCCAGATTCGATGCAACTTCAGTTGCTCAAAACAATGCTCAGCCATTCCTTGCAGCATTCGACTGGCAACGCCTTTGCCGCGGGCATGCTCATCGAGGTGATAGCCAAGGCCGCCGTGGCGATGTTTCCAGTTAATTCTAATGCCGATTGTTCCCACAATGGTGCCATGAAGTTGCGCAATCAGTTGCAGTCCCTTCCCTTCAGCCATGTTGTCGCAGATGTCTTTCGTGCGTGACCGAGCGAAGTCAATGTCAGGGTTGCGGGGAATGGATACCAAGCCTTCATAGACGCCTGGGGCTGAGAGTAAAGGTAGGAGATCCTCCGCATCCTCCAGCATCATTGGACGCAGCATCACACCAGCATGCTCGCGAGGAAAGACATGGAGTTGGAGATTGTCCTGAGAGTGGTCCATGGTGAATTGTGGTTTTCGCAGAGGGGTGGTAGTCAGCCGTCGTTGGGTGCTCAGTTTGTCGTGTTGAGTTCGCCAGCATCTGCGGACGGAGGGTGTTTGTCATCGAGAGACCAGAAGGCTCGATATCCCACAGCGCATCCCAAAAGCGCACCAGCTGCCCAGTCAATTGGTAGTGGAAGAAGCAGGCGTGGGACACTGCTGGTTGCCCACACTGTGGCGACTGCGTCGGGAAGATCAAAGACTGCTGATGTCCATCCGGCCAGAGTTCCTGCGAGCACAACACCAACAGGAAGTAGGACTGGGGCCACGCCAGGCGCGACAAAGCGCGCAAGCAATCCGGCGACATATCCGCCAAGAGTAGTCGCGAGCACTGTCTGGCCGCGCAATTCAGTCACCGCAAAGATCCATGCGATGGGAAGTGCTGCCAGACCAAGAGCAAGCACTCGAATCGCGTCGGATGACATCAATGGATCAGCGGGACCATCCTCATGTTGGTGCGCTCTGACTTGGGGGTATGGCGGTGCGCCACGAAAGGCCAGCCAGCTGATGACAAGGACGACGATGGTCCACAGCAAACCATCAATCGCGATGCGAGCGGCGTATCCATCGGCGATTGCTGGCGCGATGGTGTTCAGGTCTAGGGCCGCCCAGCCCATGCCAGTACCAAGGACCGCTAATCCGGTCAATGGCGTAAAGGAGCGAGCCAGTGTCCAGGCAATCACTCCGCCGACCACCGTGGCAGCCAGAAGTGCGGTAGCTGCAATGAGCGGATCTTGGGCCAGAATGAATGCAGTACCGGCCTCTCCGCCCGCCGCTCGCTGCCATGGCAGCGCAGTCAGAAAGGCCACCGCTGTCAGGGCGATGCCGGAACAGATCATCAACCAACGCAGGGCCGCAAGCATGGAAACCATAGTACCGATGGCATTGCTTGTAGAGTGCCACGTCATGGGCATGGATCCACTGGTTCTGACAGGCGGGCCACTGAGACCCGAGGAAGTCTGCGCTGTCGCTCGCGATCGAAGGCGGGTCGAGCTTGGGCCTGACGCGGTCCAGCTGCTGGCATCAGCAAGAGCCGTCGTCGATGCTGCGGCGGATGGATCAGATCCGATCTACGGCCTCAATACTGGGTTCGGCTCCTTGTCGCGTCATCGAATCGAGCCGCACCAGACTGCTGATATTCAATGTCATCTGCTGCGGAGCCATGCGGCGGGTGTTGGTCCTGATCTGGATACTGAGATTGTCCGAGGCATGCTTCTGTTGTTGGCTGCAAGCCTCAGTCGCGGACACAGTGGCGTGCGTTTGGAGGTTGTGCAGCAGATATTGCACCTGCTGAACCACAACCTGACCCCGCGCGTGCCATGTCGTGGCTCAGTGGGTGCTTCGGGTGACCTGGCGCCACTGGCGCATGCGGCGTTGGTGCTCATTGGCGAGGGGGAGGTTCTTGGTGAAGATGGCGTTCGAGTAGAGGGTTCGAGTGCGCTTGAATCCGTTGGTCTCAGGCCCATTGAACTGCAGGCCAAGGAAGGGCTGGCGCTGATTAACGGCACCCATCTCATGGCATCTATCCTCTCTTTGCTCTGTGTCGATGCAGCCTCATTGATGGAGGCTGCAATTCAAGCTGGTGCGATGAGTTTGGATGCCGCAAAGGGAAGTGCGGGTTCATTTGACGCTCGGATTCACCAAGCTCGAGGTCAAGGTGGGCAGGTCGAGGTGGCCCGGCGTCTGACGGATCTTCTCAAGGGGAGCGAAATTCTCGAGTCTCACATCGAGGATGATCCGCGCGTTCAGGACCCTTACTGTCTGCGGTGTATGCCACAGGTCATGGGGGCTGCCATGGATGCACTTGCGAGTGTTCGTACTGTTGTGACTGCCGAGTTGGGCGCTGTAACGGATAATCCGCTCATCTTTGCTGATGATGATGCCATTCTCAGCGGGGGTAATTTTCACGGAATGCCCCTTGCGATTGCGGCGGATCATGCAGCAATTGCACTGTGTCATATTGCGGGCATTGCAGAGCGACGGATTTTCTGGCTGCTCAGTGGCCGAGATACTGAGAACCCGATTCCGCTGTATCTCAGTAGCGACCCTGGGCTGCACAGTGGTCTTATGATTGCCCAGTACACCGCAGCATCATTGGTCAACGAAATGCAGGGCCTCTCACATCCTTCGAGTGTTGGCAATGTGCCGACTTCGGCTGGCATTGAAGACTACAACTCCATGGGTGCCACCGCTGCACGGCAGGCGCGGACTTCCTTGGAGTTATGTCGGCAGGTCGTGTCGATTGAATTGTTGGTCGCTGCTGAGGGTTTGGAGCATCAGCGGCCGCTTCGGAGTAGCGACGCGATTGAGCGAATCCATGATCGGATTCGAGCTGTCACTGCTCCTTTGAAGGCAGACCGGCCCCCATCGCCCGATATCGAGAAGATCGAAGCATTGCTGGCTTCAAGTGCCTTGTCGGGTTGAATGTCTGGGCCTGCTAGGATTGGGATTCTGCGTGTCCATGTGCTCTGGTCACGCAGATCAGGAGCCATCCCATGTCCCTTCCTGTAGCTGATACCACTCGAACCATCCGAGCGCCTCGTGGGGCGGAGCGGACCTGTCGTACTTGGGCTGCTGAAGCTGCGATGCGCATGCTGATGAATAATCTCGACCCAGAAGTCGCTGAACTGCCTGCTCAGTTGGTGGTGTACGGCGGTCGTGGCCAGGCGGCCCGAAATTGGCAAGCCTTTGATGCCATCATTGAGACCTTGCAACGATTAGAGCCGGATCAAACACTGCTTGTGCAGTCGGGCAAACCAGTGGGCGTGGTCCGTACGACCGAGGACAGCCCTCGGGTGATGATCGCGAATTCAAATCTTGTCCCCCACTGGGCCACGCAGGAACACTTCGATGATCTCGCGGGCCGTGGGCTGATGATGTATGGGCAGATGACTGCAGGGTCATGGATCTACATCGGCACGCAAGGCATTCTCCAGGGGACATACGAAACCTTCGCCCAGTGTGGCCGTGAGCATTTTGGCGGTTCGCTGCGTGGCCGATTGGTTGTAACAGCCGGGTGCGGAGGTATGGGTGGCGCGCAGCCTCTGGCAGTGACCATGTGCGATGGCGTTTGCTTGATCGCAGACGTCTGTCGTGAACGGCTTGAGAAGCGTGTTACAGATCGTTATCTCGATGAGATCATTGAAGATCTTGATGAGGCGATTGATCGGGCTGCGTCGGCACGGGATGCAGGCGAGTCGGTGTCTATCGGATGGTTGGGAAATGCGGTTGATCTTCTTGAGCGACTGACGGTTCGTGAGATCACACCCGATGCGCTGACCGATCAAACATCAGCCCATGATCCGCTGGCTGGTTATTACCCACAGGGACTTGCGCGCGATGAGGCCGATGCGCTGCGCGTGGCCGAACCCGCCGAATATCAGCGGCGGGCTTTGGCGTCGATGCGTGATCATGTGGAACTTATGTTGGAACTCCAGAAGCGCGGGGCCAAGACGTTTGACTATGGAAACAACATCCGCCAGCGAGCCCTCGATGAGGGCTTAGAGGAAGCCTTTGACTTTCCTGGATTTGTTCCTGCCTATATTCGACCACAGTTCTGTCTTGGGCGCGGCCCATTCCGGTGGTGCGCCCTCTCGGGTGACCCAGCGGATATTGCCACGACAGACAATGCATTAATGGAATTGTTTCCAAATGACGAAAGTCTGCACCGCTGGTTGAAGATGGCTGGGGAGCGTGTTGCATTTCAGGGACTCCCCTGCCGCATTTGCTGGCTTGGTCTTGGTGAGCGTGATAAAGCAGGACTGATGTTCAATGAGTTGGTCAGAAGTGGTCAGGTCTCTGCACCCATCGTCATTGGCCGTGATCATCTTGATTGTGGATCGGTGGCATCGCCCAATCGCGAGACCGAAGGCATGCTTGATGGAACCGATGCAGTCAGTGACTGGCCGCTGCTGAACTTTGCAGTCAATATTGCCAGTGGTGCTAGTTGGGTTTCATTTCATCATGGTGGTGGTGTTGGGATTGGCTTTAGCCAGCATGCTGGTCAGGTGATCGTCTGTGACGGCACCGATGCCGCTGACCAGCGACTGGCACGTGTGCTTGTCAACGACCCATTGATGGGTGTTTTTCGCCACAGCGATGCTGGATACGATCTAGCCCGTCAGTGCGGCGATCAGTTTGGCGCTGATATGCCAATGAGAGATTGGTGACGTCCATGCCAGAGGTCACCATCATCCATGGTCGCATCTTGACTTTAGCAGCGCCGTCTGGGGGCGGATTCCGCCGTGGCGATGCGATGCGCGATCTGGGTGTGATCGAATCGGGCTGGCTGTCCATTGAAGGTGGTCGGATTGTTGGGGTCGGTAGTGGCGATCCTCCAGCAGAGATGCAAGCCGAAGTGGTGCTGGACCTTGATGGGCGGCTGGTCATGCCCGCCTGGGTCGATTGTCATACCCATGCCTGTTGGACAGGCAGTCGTTTGGATGAGTTTGAGCGGCAATTAGCCGGGGCCACCTATACCGAGATACTCGAGGCAGGTGGTGGAATTCTTTCGACGGTGCGCGCTGTTCGCGAGGCATCACAGGATCATCTGTCCGATGAGTTGGTCGGCCGGGCAGGTCGACTGCAGGTGTTTGGCACCGGGACGCTCGAGGTCAAGTCAGGCTATGGCCTGACTACATCAGATGAGCTCAAGATGCTGCGGGCGATCCATGCCTGCTCACAAACTTCGGATCAGCTAATTGCGGGGACATTTCTTGGTGCGCACGCAATTGACCGGGAGCAGCCCGATTTTGTTCATCATGTGATCGAAGACACGCTTCCGGCAGTTGCAGAAGAATTCCCAGGGATTACCTGTGATGCCTACCTTGAAGAGGGCGCGTGGTCGCTTGATCAGGTCCGGCAACTTTTTGAGCGTGCCATTGATTTAGGTTGTCCGCTTCGCCTGCATGCCGACCAGTTCAACAGTCTTGGTGGCGTCGATCTGGCGATCGCTCTGGGGGCTCGAAGTGTGGATCATCTAGAAGCAGTCGCCGACCGAGATATTGACCGCCTTGGGCAGAGTGATACCGCTGCAGTGCTGTTGCCAGCGAGTGGATTTCATCTTGATGGTCGATATGCGCCCGGTCGAGCGCTCATCGATGCAGGGGCAGCCGTTGCCGTGGCGACCAATAGCAATCCTGGGTCCGCTCCAACTTCATCAATGCCACTGGCCTTGTCATTGGCATGCCGTTTCTGTGGGTTGATGCCAGCGGAAGCGATTACGGCCGCCACCTGGAATGCTGCCAATGTCCTTGGTGTAGAAGCGGACACGGGTTCATTGGAGGTTGGCAAGCGAGCGGATATTCAAGTCATAGATCAGCGAGATGAACGAGCCATTGTTTGGGAATTCGGGGCTGTGCCCCCGCCCATCGTGCTGCTGAATGGACAGCCGGTGCAGTTTCTGGCGGATACGGATCAGGACGGGGCATCATGACCGTGCTGGTGCGCAAAGACTCACAGATTGCAGGAGCTCGAGCCGCCGCAACCCGTGTCTGCAGGGTCCACGAAGCATTGGCCGAGTATCTCGGTCCCGGTCGCACATTGGCTGAGATCGATGCTTTTGTTGGGGAGACGCTCCGTTCACTAGACAGCCGGTCTTGTTTTATTCGCTATCGCATACCTGGTCAGCGGCCCTTTCCGAGTCATTCATGCCTATCACTCAATGCCTGTGTTGTCCATGGCACCCATCTTGATCATGTTGAACCTTTGGTTGAGGGTGATGTGTTGAGTATTGACATTGGTGTGTTACATCGAGGCTGGATCGGGGACGCCGCGTGGACGTACGGAATCGCAGAAGTTTCAGATGCCAATCGACGATTGATGGCCGTCGGAGTTGAATCACTGCGTCGCGGGATTGATGCGATGCAACCCGGTCGGCCACTGATTGACTGGGCCCGGGCGGTACAGGATTGCGTAGAGGTAGAGTCGGACTTTTCATTGATCCGGGGCTATGGAGGCCACGGATATGGAAAGCAGCTTCATACAGCTCCGTTTATTAGCAACGTTGTTCCAACGCGACCGCATGAGTGGCCTGATGCATTTCGAATATTTGAGCATGGCATGCTTTTGGCAGTGGAGCCGATGCTTTCTGCAGGCGGTCATGAGGTTGACTCAGTGCCAGGCAGTTGGCCAGTCTCGACTGTGGACGGGTCTATAAGCGTGCACTATGAGGCTGATGTCTTGATCACACCCGACGGCCCTGAGGTATTGACTAAGGACATGTTCAATTTGCCTGATCTAGTGTCCTGATTATCAACTGGAGTCCACCTGATGACCATCATTGTCCCCCTTGTCGCTCTTCTCATCGCGTTGCCCTACCCCGCCACACCACGGGGTGATGTTGTTGAAACACATCACGGGGTGCTGGTTGAAGACCCCTATCGGTGGCTTGAAGGTGATGTGCGTACTCATGACGAGGTTTCTGATTGGGTAGATGCTCAGAACGTGGTGACCCAGGCCTATCTCGGTGCAATCCCATCGCGTCAGACCATCCGCGATCGAGTTGAAGAAGTATGGAACTATGAGAAATCCAGTGCGCCGTTTCGCGTTGGTGATCGTTACTACTTCACTCGTAATGATGGTCTTCAAAACCAGCCAGTTTGGTATGTCCAGGATGCATTGGACGGCCCTGCTCAGGTGTTGCTCGACCCGAATACGTGGTCCGAAGATGGCACGGTCGCTCTGCGTGGGTCAGGGTTCAGCAGGGATGGACAGTACATGGCCTATGGCATCTCTGAGGGCGGATCTGACTGGGTGACTTGGAAAGTCCGCGATCTGAAAACCAACACTGATCTTGCGGAAACCATTCGCTGGTCGAAGTTCTCCCCAGCTGCTTGGATGCCAGATGGGAGTGGCTTCTTTTACAGTCGCTTTGCCGAGCCTCAGACTGGACAGGCAATGCAGGATGCCAATCGCAATCAGACGATGTGGTTCCACCGCCCCGGCACGCCTCAGAGTGAGGATGTGCTTGTGCATGCCGACCCAGAACATCCCGATTGGGGATGGAGCCCTCAGGTCACGGAAGATGGAAGGTGGTTGGTCGTCAACGTCTGGCGTGGTGGTGCCGAGGATCGTGTGATGGTGCAGGATCTTCGCCAGACCGGATCAGCATTGGAGCCAATCATCGAAGAGTTTGAAGATGAGTGGTCACTGGTGGGCAGTGAAGGGCCGCTGCTGTACTTCCGCACGACCAAAGATGCGCCGCGCGGTCGACTTGTATCAATCGACATGAGTGATCCAAAGCGATCGATGCGCGAGGTCATTCCACAATCGGATGATCAGCTTCGGGGAGTCTCATTGGTCGGTGGCCACTTTGTGACCAACCGACTGCATCATGCGACATCTTTGGTTCAGATCTACGACACTCAAGGGCGCCTGCAGCGGACGCTCCAGCAGCCAGGTCCAGGCACTGTGTCTGGGTTCGGTGGCTGGGAGGATGATCCAGAGACTTTCTACACCTGGACAAGTTATACATCAGCGCCTCAGATCTTCCGTTATGACGTCTCAACTGGTGAGTCGACCCCATGGTGGCAGGCCGATGTCGCATTCGATCCGGACAAGTACATCGCCACTCAAGTATTTGTGACCAGCAAGGACGGTACCCAAGTGCCCATGATGATTGTGCGGCGAAGTGATATCACCGCCAATGGTCAGCGGCCGACGCTGTTGTACGGCTACGGTGGATTCAACATACCGCTCCTGCCTGTCTTTTCAGCATCGCGTCTGGTGTGGATGGAAATGGGTGGAGTGATGGCGGTGGCGAATCTCCGCGGCGGCGGGGAATATGGTCGGGACTGGCATTTAGACGGGACCAAGCTGAAGAAGCAGAATGTCTTTGATGATTTCATTGCGTGCGCAGAGTGGTTGATTGAGCACGACTGGACCAGGCCATCCCGGCTGGCGATCCAGGGCGGAAGTAATGGAGGATTGCTGGTGGGCGCAGCGATGACCCAGCGTCCTGAACTCTTCGGCGCCTGTCTTCCGGCCGTCGGTGTGATGGACATGCTGCGTTATCCCGAGTTTACTATTGGACGGGCATGGGTTCCTGACTATGGCGATCCAAAGGTGGAAGAGGAGTTTCGTGCTCTGCATGCATACTCTCCCTACCACAACCTCAAGGTTGGAACGCGCTACCCTGCCACTATGGTGACTACTGCTGACACTGATGATCGAGTTGTCCCCGGTCATTCGTTCAAGTATGCCGCCGCGCTTCAGCATGCCCAGAGCGATGAAGCGGGCGCGCCTCCAGTGCTGATTCGAGTTGATCGCAAGGCAGGGCATGGCGCCGGTAAGCCAACAAGCATGCGCATGGACGAGGTGGCCGACACGTGGGCATTTCTCATCAAGTCACTGGATGCGCCAGTCTCTGTGGAAACTCCTGCTCACTGACTCCCTGATAAAAGATTCACAAGCCAGCCAGTTGGGCAATCATCCACCAATACAGTTGTATTCGTGATCGCTTCTGCTGCGAGATAGCCGCTTCGGACAGCCCCCTCCATTGTTGCTGGCCATCCTGTACGACAATAGTCGCCGGCCAGAAATAGTGATTCAATATCGCCGCCATTATTGCCAACACGGTTTGGTGTTGCGTAAGGGCGCACTCGTTCGGCCTCGGGCGTGGCACGGAAGGTGGCTCGGCGCTCCTTCACTGGCCGCATGCTGATCAACTCGGCTGCGTGTGCATTTGGGCAAGCCCAGATGAGGTCTTCCGTGACCCGCTTGGTGATAGCGGCCTCGTCCAAGTCCATCCATTCATCGGCTGCGCTGATGACCGCGTGCAAATGCTGATGTCCTTGCTGATTTACGCCTTTATTGAACAGCCATTGAGTCGATCGTCCGGGCAAAACAAGATGTGGGCGTTGTAGCACCTGACGGTCAAGAAAGATATGAACCCCAAGAATTGGACTGTGGCCAAGCGCATGTAGACCTTGTAATCGGCGGTCCATTTCCTTCTGGGCAGGTGTCGTGATTGCATCGAGTTTTTCCCATGGAAGGGCGAGGACCACCACATCACCACGGATGAAATCTTGATTGGTTTCAAGGCCAATGGCGCGACCATTCTCGATACCAATGCCAGTCACTTTGGTGCCAAATCGCACCGATTCTGTTGCATTGTCGATGCGATCAATAAAGTGGCTATAGAGCGTATCAAGGGGCACCATCGGGACCCCCATACGTGCATGTGATTTGCCAGCGAGGAATCCCTCCTGCATGACATGCAATACATGTGAGGCCGCGACTTCAGCCAGAGGCATGTTCAATGCGCTGACAATGATCGGATCCCAAAAAAGTCTCTGGGCGGTTTCATCTTGCCCAAGATGTTCGAGTAGTTGGATACCAGTACGGTCCTGCCAGACTCGCCGGCCTTTGAGGCCCATGCGGAGCATGCGCAGGCCTGCCTGGCCGACCTGCAGGCGTATGCGCCAAGGAAGTCCCTTCATGCGCAGCAAACTCCACGCCTGATGAAGGGGCGCCGGCAAGAGTCCACTTTGCATCTGATCATCTCGGCCATCGCCACGGGCCCACCAAGTCGAGTCGTACCAGTTGATGTCATCAGCAGTATCAAGGCGGGTATAGAGATCCATGAGATTGGTGCAACATCCCAGGAGCACATGCTGGCAGTTGTCAAGGGTTTCCCCAGTCTGTTGATCATGAAAGCTAGAGGCGCGACCTCCGAGACGTCGGCGCGACTCACACATGGTCACTGTCCATCCCGAGTCCAACAATGCGATGGTGGCTGCCATGCCTGCGAGCCCCCCACCTGCGATAACGGCATGCTGGCTCATCTGGCCCCTGCCCGTGCCCGCAGGGCAATACTGAGCTTGCCGAGCATTGACAACCGAGCCCGCGGTCCAAGGACGCTTCTGCTTGGCCTGGCAGCTAATCGGCGAAGTAATGCATGATAAATCCCAGTCATGGCTTGCAGTGTTGGGCGGCAGTCACGGCTGATCATTTTGTCCAGTGGTGCTGAGGACTGATAGTAAGCATCCGCCTGATGAATCCAATTTCGGGTCAATTGTTCGCATGCCTTTGGTTTGTCCCATGTTGCCAAGTCCTCAACTGACAGGCCGGCGTGTTGCAGATCCTGGGATGGCAAATAACAACGGCCACGTTCGAGATCCTCGCCAACATCCCGAAGAATATTCGTGAGTTGGAGTGCAATGCCGCGCTGCACGGCCAACTGAGGTGCTTCTGCATCAGCATATCCCCAGATTTGAATACACAACTCACCAACAGTCGACGCGACGCACCTGCAATACTCGAGCAAATCTTCGGCGGTCTCAATACATCGCTGCTCAAGATCGTGACGCTGGCCCTCAATCATGTCATCAAAGGGTTTGCGGGGGAGGTCAAATTCATTGACTGCCCATGCAATGCCCTCCCACATCGGCCCCTCCGGTCTCGAGCCACCATCAAATAGCGTTGCAGTGTTAGCAGCAAACAAATTTAGGTGGTCGGTAGCGATAGGTATCTCAGTATCACTGTCAGCAATGTCATCGGCATCACGCATCCAAGCGTAGAGTGCAAACAGCCCACTTCGTTTTGGCTCGGGCAGCATGCGCAGCCCCCAGAAAAAGTTGCCGGCTCGCTGTTTGACCAAATCGCGGCACCATTGCAGTGCCTGCTCAGGCGTTCTGCTCCTGGTCATGACGCTTTCCTCTGCCGCGTCGCTTGCCAGACCAACCACGCTTTTCGAAGTTTTGAAATGCGCACCCGATAGAGGGCCGTTTCGCAGTTTGATTGTTCGATTAAATCAAGCACTGCCCAGCCACCTTGGGCAAAAAGACTGATCATCGGTCGGACATCAGGTTCCAGTGATGCTGATAGCTGTTGCGCCTGCTCAAGCAGTGGCCGTGTTCGATGTACTAGCGTACGAATGAAGGATCGATAGGAGTCAAGAAATGTGGGGTCTGGTGCATGTCCCATTTGAACCGTGGCGATGAGTCGAGATTCGAAATCATCGATGCCCGAATCCTCCATTGGTAGATAGATCCGATTGCGTTCGAGCAAATCACGCTGAACGTCTTGCCAGTGATTCGCCAGTTGCAGGCCGGTGCAAACAGCGTCGCTCCAGGACAGCTGCTCTTTGGATCGATCTGCTTTGCAAAGTCGCAGTACGAGTCGGCCAACGGGGTCAGCACTGCGTGTGCAGTAGTCAACAACTTGGCCCCATGTTTGGTAGCGGTTGATGTGCTGGTCTTGAACAAAGGCATCAATCAGATGGTGGAACTCGGTGGAATCAAGTTTGTATTGTTCAATCACCGGCTGCAAAGCGACGTACACCGGATGAGATGCGTTTCCTTGGAAGCATGATTCGAGTTGTGCCCGCCACCAGTCGAGAAGTGACTTTGCCTCTTCAGGATCAGCGATCTCATCTCCGAGATCATCTGCCCATCGGCAGAATGCGTACACAGCGCACACGCCATCTTCGAGGTGTTTCGGTACCAGTCTGCTGAGCACGCTGAAGTTCTCATAGCGTCCGAGCGTCAGCGCACGGCAGTAGGCGGCCGCATCAGCAGAGCCACATATGCTGGAGTGGCCAGGTCCCCATCGATCAAGTTGCGAGACAATGCCTTCGGACATGGGATCTGCAGGCTATCATGGGGCCTCTTTGTAGGAGGTTGATGCGTCATCATGCGGATCATGCTCGCCAATCCCCGAGGGTTCTGTGCCGGCGTCTATATGGCGATTGATGTCGTAGATCAACTGCTCGATATCGTTGACGATGAGCCAATCTACGTCTTTCACGAGATCGTTCATAATCAGCACGTTGTCCGACGCTTCCGTGACCGTGGGGTCGTGTTTGTTGAGTCATTGGACGAGGTGCCAGAAGGTTCCATCGTTGTTTTTAGTGCCCATGGTGTTAGCCCAGAAGTTCGACGTCACGCCCAAGAGCGAGCACTTGCAGCCATTGACGCCACGTGCCCCTTGGTGACCAAGGTGCATGCAGAGGCCATTCGCTACGCTCAGCGTGGGTGGCAAATTCTTCTCATCGGGCATGAGGATCATCAGGAAGTCATTGGTACGCGTGGCGAAGCGCCGGACTCGATTCAAATCGTCGACACAGTAGAAAGTATCTCAAGCCTTCAGATCGACGATCCTGAGAAACTAGTGTTCCTCACTCAGACAACACTTAGTATGGACGATGCCTCGGTGCTTATTCGAGCACTCAAGGAGGCTTTTCCGGCGATTAATGAACCTCCGAGTGACGACATCTGCTACGCCACCACGAATCGACAACATGCGGTTCGTCAATTGGCAAGTGAATGTGATCTGGTCATTGTCGTTGGATCTCAGAACAGTTCAAACTCGCAGCGATTGCGCGAACTTGCGGAGGCGAGAGGGACCAGGTCAATTCTGGTTGATGACGCCTCTGAACTGAACGCGTCCGATCTTGCTGGCGTCGAAACTGTACTGGTAACTGCTGGTGCCAGCGCTCCTGAGGACCTTGTGCAAAGCCTGATTCTCAGTCTTGTTGATGAGCACGGTGGCGAAGTTGAGCAGTGGGATGTTTTTAATGAATCCGTCGAATTTGGTCTGCCTGGATCACTGAAGAAGTTCATGCGATCTCGGGATGTAGATCCCGCGGGCCGTCGCATCACCATGGACAATATTGCCTCAACTGCGGCATTCCTTCAGTCCAAGGGCATTGCCCATCGAACCGTAGACCTGACGGTGGGCTCCACTTCGTGAGCAGCCACAAGAGCTTCTTCGACTACACCCCTGTCGAACTTGAGCAATGGTGCTTGTCTCAGGGACTTCCTGGGTATGCAGCGGATCAATTTCTTGACTGGGTTTATGTCAAGGGTGTGGTGAATCCACTGGAGTGGACCAATGTTTCTCTATCTCATCGGCAGCTGGTTTCCCAGTCCATGCAGATCGACTCCGGCCATGAAGTGCAGGCGCAGATTGCCTCAGATGACACACGTAAGTTGCTGATCGAATGGCCGGCGCAATCAACATCCTTGGCAATTGCCGGGGAGGCGCCGCGTACTGAAACTGTTCTGATTCCATCTGGACAGCGACGCACAGCATGCCTGTCGAGCCAGGTGGGATGCCCGGTGGGTTGTCGATTCTGCGCTTCGGGGCTCGGCGGTTTAGATGGCAATCTGCGCCGGGGTCAGATTGTTGAACAAGCGCATCGTCTTGGGCGTCTGGGCATGGGACGAGTTACCAATATCGTATTCATGGGTATGGGCGAGCCACTAGCGAATTACAGCGCAGTCACTGGCGCAATCGAAACGCTCAACGCGCCATGGGGTCTTGGTATCAGTGCTCGACGCATCACGGTTTCGACCGTCGGGCTTCCGGAGGCCATCCGACGTTTGGCAGGGTTCCATCTTCCCGTTACCTTGGCTCTGAGTCTTCATGCCCCGGATGATGCCATTCGGCAATCACTGATTCCATGGGCGTCTCATGCAACTATTGATGAACTCATTGAGGCCTGTGGTGTCTACTTTGATCAGACTGGGCGTGAGATCACCTTGGAGTATCTGCTGCTGCGCGAAGTTAATGATCGACTCATGCATGCATCTCAGTTAGCAGAAATCGCTCAGACCATTCGTGCCAATGTCAATCTCATTCGCTACAACGAGGTTGAAGGTCTGGAATTTAAGCGTCCGTTAGACGAGGATGTTCTGGCCTTTCAAGCGGAACTGCGACGTCGGCATGTGAACGTCCACATTCGCGCAAGTCGCGGGCGAGATATATCTGCCGCATGTGGACAATTGCGGCATGAGGCCCGTCACTCAGCCTGACGAAGCGATTCAAGTTCCTCTTCGAGCGTTGCTGGGGACATTCGGCGCAGTCGTCCTTCTAGGCTCAGTTCATGGAGCCGCTCAAGAATGCTTCGATTGATCTCATAGTTGTCGGGCCCATCATTGGTCGCTCGCATCACAGTTGTTTCAACGATTTGGCGGATGTGGCGGTCACGCCGACGGCCGCGCCAGCGGTGCGGAATGACATAACGAAGGAGAGCAAGAAATTGAGCGATCCAGTCGCTGGTCCGCAGGTCAAGTCGGAATCTCCAGAGAGCGAAGGTCAATTCCAATCGGGTGAGATATCGAGTCGAGAGCCGATCGCCGCGGCCAAGTCGCACATTGAGTCGACGTCGAGTCTGTCGGCGATGGTCAGGACTGATGGCCATGGATGCGACATAGATGGCATCGCGAATCAGTGTGGCCTCTGCCAATGCCAAGATGGCTGCGCGGGTCAATGCTCGTCCGGTATCTGCGCGATCAGCCTCGTAGAGGCGAATGATCGTGTCGGCCCATCTTTCAGCAAGATCAAACCCGCCCCAGGTGACACACCTTCTTAGGGCGATAAGCATGTCCCGGTGGGCTGCGCGGCCGAGTTGAGTTTCAGCCAATCCTGGAACCTCATCGATCACCCGTCGAGTCAGTCTGCGGAAGCGGGCGGCGCGATCGACACCGGCAAATCGACTCTTGGCAAGGAGGAGGCGATAGCGGCGAGCAGCCCGAGATGGTGTATCAGACGCCGGATCAATCTTGCTTGTCTGCAGAATCGTTGGGTCATGGGCAGCAGAGCGGCCGAAATCAAACGCTTCACCGATTCGGGCTAGGCCCTGCCCTTCCAACTCATTGAAAGCCAGTTGTAGTGCGTCCAAGGTGATCGGCATCCATCCTGATTGCCATGCGATGCCAATCAGCACGAGATCAGCAAGTCGCTCGTTGTGAAAGTGAAAGCGACAAGCGGCGCATACATCAGCAACTACAAGCTGTGTAGGTGCTGTATTGGATTGGAGATACTCAGTGAGCGAATCGACGTCTTGTACGTCATCTGAAGGGCTTTCAGGATCATCACTGAATCGACCGCTATTGACGACCATGCACGTATGTTGCTTAGAGGCGGCTCGAAGATCTCCAGATGGATTCACAGCCTGCATCACCGCGTTGCCGTCATAGCCTAAGAGCAGATCAGCTTCTCCCCATGGCACAACCGGAGGTGCCCCCCGTCGTTCCTCAGTAGATCGGGGTCGAGAAAACACGACCTGGGCCCATTGGCGACGACCTGCGCCGATAGGAGTTGGGTCGGCAGTCGACTCGGCGTGATATCCCATGTGTACCGCTGCGAGCATGAGGGTGGCTGTTGCGATGCCTCCATCATCACCACGTACCCCCGCAAGATGGGCACACCATGTTGGTTGGTCTGCATGGAGAAATGCAGGCTGCGCTGGTAATTCGTGGCTGCGAATACCTCGGGTTGGGGCCGATTGGCGGCGCACAACAACTTGTTCGACCAGCGGCTCGACCCGTGCTCCAAGCCGAGGCGGCCATCGCCATGCCAGCATCTCGCTCGAAAAATGAGTCGTGGCTCCGACTGCCTCATGCACTGCCCGAAGATCTGCTTGCATTTGATCTGCAGGCTGCCGAATGACGCAGGCTCGGTCTGCTGGCCAAGTTAATCGCTGCATGGCCTCGTACCCAGTGACATCAATCTCGCGAAGATGGCGTTCCATAGCGTGCGTGTCGTACCGGGGCTCGGGGCCATCCTCAACGATCAGAACCGTCAGCCCTGGGTATAGCGCTCCATCACGAATGAGCCGGCGAATATCGCCTGCGTCATCCATCCAGCGTCGCATGATGCGTGGTCGGTGAGTGTCGCTGGATGGAGTCATGCCGATCACCAAGCGTTCAAGATCAGGTGCCTGTGCACCTGCCGAGATCAGCATCAGCCAGGTGCCGCCATCCTTTGCTGCTTGTCGCACCGCTGCGGCTCCACTGCGGCGAAAGTTTGGTTCTGTCCAGATTTCTGCATGGACTGTTCGCCCATCAGTCGGCCCAGTCCAGACGCCGTCGACAAACCAGCGAATCGGCTGCTCATCTGTCGGTGCTTGTTCATCAGGAGTGGCGTCTTCCTCCGCCTCTGGGACGTTCTCGATCACATCGAGCAGAAGTGCCTGGATCGCGACGTGTTGCCCAGCCATTCCAAGGAGTGGTGGACTGGGTTGCCATGGCAATGGATCAGGCAGCACAGCAAGTGCTTGCTCAAGGGATCGATCGCCCATCAGGGGTAGTAAAAATGGACTGAGAAGTCGCGCAAGTTGCGAAGGATGCGCTTGTCCATCAATGCCTCCGCCATTTGGAAGTCGGCCACCCCAGATCGAGGGCGCATTGCCACCATCTTCATGCATTTGTTGGGCCAGTTCCATTGTCCGCCATTCCACATTGCGCCCACGAGGTTCAATGACGACCACCTGCTGACACCGTTCAAGAAGACGGGTAATGGCCGCATCATCAATGGGAGATGTGAGGCCCATATGAAGGGAGGGAATGCGGCCAACAAGGTCCAGCATCGACTCCAATCTTCGGATCGAACGGTCAGCGCGGCCCACTGTGATGACGCCCACGCTTGCTCGTTCCCCCGGGCTTGGCATGGCGCGACTGGTATTCAGTTCAAGGCGGCGGGCAAGCCGAAGCGCATCACCCCCCTCTTCTCCACGAACGCCGCGTCGTCGAGGTAGTCCGGCGGGTGGACCTTCCCCGGCATGGTTGGGAAACAGTTCAAGCGTTGCTGCGCTCCGCAAAATAGTGCGCTCTGCGACGATGATTGCTGGTCTTTTGGCTGCTCGACTCAGTCGGAGTGCGTGGTCAACTGACTCGCGCAGATGTGGCACACCTGTGGCCTCGATCTGAACAAGGCCCATGGACATGACGCGGCTGCGCAGGTCCCGTGCGACTCCACTGTCCTCAACGATGCAACTGAGGGCTTCAACGTCCTCAAATGGATTTGCTGCTGCCGCCTCAAGCGCGAGCATGCTCGACGGCACAGTAGGTCCAGTGAGCAGCGCTACGACGCGTCGCCCCTCTCTTGCTTCCCAGCGAGCCAGTGTGGCAGCCCTGCCGGCATCATCAACAACATGATGCACAAGTTGATGGCGTCGGAACAACTCGCGGAGTGATCCCTGTTCAAGCAGTTCAACCAGTGGCCGGGTACTTTCGGATCGACTCACGATGAAGCGTGAGACATGGGCCTGGCACTCAAGAACAGCCTTGAGAATGCTGTAACAAGCTGAGAGGCGTGCCTGCCCCTGGTGTTCAAAGAGATGTTGGGCGTTGCTCATTGGACCTGCTCGCTCATACCTAAGTGCAAGCGGCCATCAAGAAGGTCCTCGATTAGCTCAGCAACGCCATGGTCCTCATGATCTCCAGTGACTGCATCGGCGACCGCCAGAACCCGGTGATCTGCATTGGCCATGGCAATGCCCAGCCGAGAACGCTCAATCATCATCACATCATTGAGTCCGTCCCCAACTGCAGCAGTGCGCTCGCATGCAATGTTGGCGTGTGCACACCAAGATTGAATCATGGTCCACTTGTCAGCTTCAGGGTGGAAGACCTCAAGCAAGTGAATTTTGGTGCCTGCATGGCTGCTGCTGGTGACGGCTTCCCAGTGTCGTGCAAGTACTGCTTTACCCATGGCCTCATCAATGCGTTCTACCATCGGATCTAATTGGCAGGGTGTTCCCACGGCCCCTGCTCGAACCGTATGCTCGGGATGTGGGTCGTCCTCAATCCTTGAAATGCGATGCCAGGATGCCCCTGTCACCTCAAACCACCATTGGGAGACGGGGTGGAGATCGGCATCACCAACAACAATGTAGTCAACGCCAGTTTGATGATGGTCTTTGAGCAGCATGATCGCAGCGTCCTCAAGTGGGCATGTTTCAAGAACCTGCTGAACTAGGGTCGGGGCCATCACACGTCGGTCAATCGTCTGTTCGGTGGCCAGATGGGTCAGCAGCGAGCCACTGGCACCAATGAACGCCTTCGTGCCCTTGATTTCTTTAAGGATCGGTCGACATTCACTGGCGGTTCGGCCGGTTGCCACGATCAAAGGTAGGCCCTCCTGCTCGGCCCTATGGAGCGCGGCGAGATTCTCTTGGGAAATCTCCCCCTGGCGATTCAGGAGCGTCCCATCCAGGTCCACCACCAGCAGATCCGGTCGTTCCATCAATAGAGACGGTATCAAGATCAACCGGCTAAAGCACTTGCCACGGGCATGCGTCTGGCGTACCGTCAGACATCATGGTGGTTCTCGGATGAAGCACGACCCCGCCCTGGCTCGGCACTTGCTGCCAGCGTTGCAGGAGGCGTGCAATGGCCGGCTCGATGGGGTGTCGTGGTTTAGGGCGGATTGGCAACGGGGTGGTGCTAGTACGGCTCGTGCCAAATGGCTCTTTGATGGTCAGCCCGATCGGGCGGTCGTGATCAAATTTCCGGTGGTTCCAAGAGAGTTGTACTGGACGCGTCGTCTCCAGAACACAGATGGGACGCCTCCAGCTATGGTTCCGCATCTTTTTGCATCTGGGCAGTCACTTGGCAATTACGACCTTGCATGGATGGTGATTGAGGAACTTCCCTTTGGTCCGCTAGGAATGCGTTGGCACCGAGATCACATTGCACGCATTTGCAAGGCAGCGGCAAGATTCCAGCAGGTCACCTTTGATTTGCCCGTTGAAGATGCCACCCCCCGCATCGAGTCATGGGTCGATCTGTTGGATCGGGCACGGTCTGGCGTGCGGGAAAATGCCTTGCCCAAGCAGCCACGTTGGGTCGCAGCGCTGAAACGTGTGCAACGCTCCTGTGATGCGCTGGTGGCGCATTGGCGCGAACGAGATGGCTCGCACTGGATTCACGGGGACTTGCATTTGGCCAATGCCATGTCGCGAGCATCTGCACAGGCCGGAGATGTGATCTTGATTGATTTGGCTGAGGTGCGTTGCGGTCACTGGACCGAAGACGCCGTGTTTCTTGAGCGACAACTCTGGGCGCGTCCAGATCGGCTAGACGCAACTAAGCCAGTGCGTGAAATGGCCCGAGCTCGCCGCAAACTCGACTTAGAGGTGGAGGAAGATGCCCTAGAACTCATTGACATTCGCCGAGTGCTCATGGCTGCAACCGCTCCAGCCTTTCTTCGCACAGAAGGCCATCCACGCCATCTCAATGGTTCTTTGGCCCAATTGGAGGCTGCATTGGATCGACTTGGGGCCTAAGTGGTCTTGTGGCCTTCTGAGCGTCCCGGTACGATGCCGGGTCACCTTCTTCCTGACCTCATGCAGCGAGATGTCCTCACACCATGGCCGAAAAAGACGATCGCAAGCGGCTTGCCGAAGTTCATGCCACTGATCTGAACGAAAGTCGGGTCAATGAGGACTTTGTGACGTGGCTCAAGACCAAGGGGCCGACGTGGTTATTGATTATTTTGGCCTTTGTCGTGGCCTATATCACCATGATTCGGTGGCAGGATGCTGAAGATCGAGCCCGTGATGAGGCTTGGCTGGAATTGGTCGCTGCCGTTCATCCCGCATCATTGGAAGATGTTGCTCTCCGCTATGCAGAGATTGATGGTGTTGCAGATCTGGCCCGCTTGTCTGCTGCGGACACCCTCCTGATCGAATTGCGCAATGGTCGCACCCTTGACGATACTGGTCAGGAATGGACAACACTTACGCCTGAGTTGCGGGCAACACATGTGGCCACCGCAAGACGCTTGTATGCCGCCATCGTGGCCGATGATGATGGTTCACCTGCGCGGATGCTGGCGACCGTAGCGGCGCTCAATGGCTTAGCCGCGCTTGATGAAACAGAGGGTGATGTTGATCAAGCTCGATCGCGGTATGAGCAGATCGTCAGCCGCGCCGAGCAGTGGATGCCACCGCTTGCTGAACAGGCCAAACGACGAGCAGCCTCACTTGATGGGCTTAGCGAGCCATTGCAGTTGGCTACTCCGCCTGCAATCCCTGAAGCGGCTTCTGTGATTGATCAAGAATCATTGCCTGTCTTGTTGTCCGTTCCACCATCAGGGCTGCCAACCAGTCCGCCGCCTGCTCCGAGTCCGTCGCAGGAAAATGGCGAGAAGGTTTCACCTGCTGCTTCTGGCGAGCCGGCAGATACTCCGTGAGTGATGAGTCTCCGATCGCCCCAGGCGGCGCGATCGACCCGAGTCGTTTTGAGAGTGATGATGGGCCGGCCGAGGTATCGCTGACGCTGCAGCGCGATCTCAACAAGCGACTGGACCGATATCTCTGTGACCGTATTCCTTGGCTCAGTCGTACATCGCTGCAGCGCTTGATTCGCGAAGACGCTGTCACAGTCAATGGCAGGCCGCCAAAGCCATCTACTCGGTTGCGTTTAGGCGATCAGGTCAGGGTTGTGCTTCCTCCTCCGCCGGAGAAGACGTTGCCTGCAGAAGAGATCCCCCTGGACATCATGTATGAGGATGACGATCTGCTGGTGCTGAATAAGCAAGACGACATCATCGTGCATCCAGCACGAGGCAATCAATCGGGGACCATCATCAACGGTCTTGCGTGGCACTTTCGCCACCAGGGTGCTGGTCAATTATCTGAGGTTGGTGCCGAGCAGGCTCGCCCAGGAGTCGTACACCGTCTCGACCGGCATACGACAGGCGTCATGGTAGTAGCGAAGACAGAAACGGCCCACTGGCGCATTGGCAAGCAGTTTCAGGATCGGACCACGCGAAAGCGCTACATCGCACTGGTGCATGGCAATGTTGAGCCGATCGCAGATGTGATTGACTTGCCACTGGGTCTACATCCCACCATTCGCCATCGATGTGCTGTTCGTTGGGATGACACTGGCAAAGAATCCACGACCTTGTATCGAGTCATTGAGCAATATGGTGATTTCACTTTGGTTGAAGTCGAATTGCGCACGGGGCGTACTCATCAAATTCGGGTTCACCTTTCGCATCTTGGTTGGCCGCTTGCAGGAGATGACTTGTATGGCGGTCGTCATGTTGAAGTGCGAGATGTTTTGCCTGCGGATTGGTCAGCCGGCGATCGACGCCATGTGTTGCTTGGCCGTCAGGGGTTGCATGCCACATTGCTGGGTTTTACCCATCCAATCACTCAGGAGGAAGTGACTTTCACTGCCCCGTTGCCCGAGGATTTGGCTTCAATGATCCGCCTTCTGCGTCAGCGAGGTCCGGTCGATTGTCCGGATGTTCCTGGCCGTGTCATTGATTTGGAATCAGTCTTGCCCGCAGGTTCGTGAGTGCTATCGGAGTTTCATGATCACCAGCGCAACGACAACAAGCAGCACTCCGAGAATCCAAAATCGTACGACGACCTGTGACTCTCGCCATCCGGCCAGATGAAAGTGGTGGTGAATCGGCGCACAGCGAAAGATTCTGCGGCCCTCGTGGTCACGTGAAAATCGTCGAGTTGCTTTGAACCATGTGGTCTGCAAGAAGCTGCTGCCAGCTTCCATGTAAAACACGCCGCCAATGATCAGCAGGAGTAATTCTTGTCGGACGCAGCACGCAATGGTGGCCAGAAGCCCTCCGAGTGCCAGTGATCCTGTATCCCCCATGAACACCGCCGCAGGGGCGCAGTTGAACCACAAAAAACCAAGGCAGGCGCCGGCCATGGCGCCGGTTACCACCATCAATTCAGAAGCGCCATCAATCCACGGAAAGAGCATGAACTGTGCCCGTTCAGCAGAACCGGCGATATAGGCAAGAATCATGACTCCCAAAGAGGCGATGAGGACCGTGCCAGGCGCCAAGCCATCCATTCCATCTGTGATGTTGACTGCATTGCTGGTGCCAGCAATGATCAGTGTGACCAAGATCAAGAACGTCCAGATGCCAAGCACCCAAACGGCTGGTTCCAGAGCAAGCGTTTCCATGTTGGGCTGGTAGGTGCGTTGGAATGGAAGCACGAGGGATCTCGCTGCTGGGTTGTCTCCACCAAGCCGCCAAATAAAGAAGGCTGCGACCAGTCCAATGCCCAATTGAAAGAGGAGTTTTTCCCATGGCTTGAGACCTTCGCGAGCGCCAGGCGTGCGCCGAGCAGTGGTGAGCTTGAGCCAGTCGTCGGCGATCCCAACTCCAGCCATATAGACGGTCATCAGGATGCATAGATGGACATAGGGATTACGTAAGTCTGCCAATAGCACGGTGGAAATGAGGATGGCCCCAACAATCAGGATGCCCCCCATCGTCGGCGTGTGTCGTTTGGACCCCATCAGTGCGTTGACGTCAGCCCGATCAAACTCAGGGGAATCGCCGATCTTCATGCGGATCAGCCATCGAATGACTGGCTTGCCACAGACAAGCACAATGGCAAATGAAAGAATGGCCGCTGCGAAGACGCGGAATTCAATCTGATACAGCACCTGCAGCAGGGAATATCCGCCCCACTGCTCCAGCCACTGATCTCCGTACTGAAGGAGGTTGTAGAGCATTCAGTCTTGTTCCATCGACTGTTGTTCTAGTTCGGCTTGAGAGCTGGCGGCATCAATAATGCGTTCCAGCGCTAGTCCGCGTGATCCTTTAATCAGCACCAGATCGTCGTGATTGAATTGGGCAGCAATGGACTTAGCCAGTTGCGTATCCAATTGGGTGTAGTGGTCTGTGCAATCCCCCAGTGGGCCATCAGCCAAAACACTTGCTAGCACCTCCATATGCGAACCGATGAGAATGAGCTGGTCAAGGAGTCCGCGTTCGTGCAGCAATGTCATCTGATCAGCAAGATTGAGGTGGCAGTTCGCAGCATCGTCTCCCAACTCAAGCATGTCGCCGAGGATTGCACGGCGATCACCAGCGGCCGTTAGTTCTGCGAAGGTCTCCAGCGAGGCGCTCATGGACTCTGGATTGGCATTCCAAGTGTCGTCAATGATGTTCAGTCCTCGGATCATCCGCGCCTGCATGCGTTGGGGAGAGGCTTTGGCGCTGCCCAGTCGCTGCTGGATCTCAGTTTCTGGCACATTCGCCCAGCGGGCTGCAGCGATGACAGCAGTGGCGTTGAGTGCGGCAGTCCGTCCGATCAGTCCAAGTGGCCATCGTTGGCCGTTCAATTGGAACCAGCCTGGCCCCCAAGATTCAACAGTCCAGTCAGCGCTTGCATCCAGTCCAAATGTTTCCACGCTGATGCCGACACTTGGAAGTGGCCAAGTTTGTTGAAAAACCCAGGCTGAGCCGCCTGGTTGCACATGCTCCAGCAGTTGGTATTTCTCAGAGGCAACAGTATTGCAATCGCGGAGCCCTTCAAGATGGCCGGTGCCAATCAGTGTCACGATCGCAGCATTTGGCTGGAGCAAATCAGCCAGTGGTGCCATTTCGCCAACTTCATTGATGCCAACCTCAGCGATGAGCAGTTGGTCATCTTGTCTTGCAGAGAGCACGGTGAGTGGTACGCCTATAGCGTTGTTAAATGAGCGCGGACTTGCGCATACACGTATGGATGGGCTGCAGACCGATGCGAGTAAATCCTTGGTGGTTGTCTTGCCGGCTGTCCCGGTAATGGCGATGACACGGGTCGTAGTCAGTTGCCGTCGCCACCAATAGGCCATTTGGCGCAACCCATCCAGTGGATTGGTTGCATAGATCAAGTTCAGGCCATCAGGGCCATTGGTTCCAGGGCGTACTAGAGCTGCGACGGCTCCGGCTTGCTGGGCATCGGCGAGATGATGATGGCCATCAAATCGTGGTCCTTCAAGTGCGATGAAGAGTCCATCATGGACGTCTTGGCGCGAGTCCGTCCAGATGCAATCGATAGGCGTATTGGCATCTCCAGCCAATTGTCCATTGCATGCGGAGGCAAGTGCGCCAAGGGTCCATCGTGCTGTCATGCCGAACGCGCCTCTTGCAGGCAGGCTCTTGCGATTTCGACATCGTCAAATGGTTCGACTCGATCACCAATCAACTGGACCTGTTCGTGTCCTTTGCCAGCAATGAGGACAACATCGTCTAACTGGGCAGATGCAATGGCCTGTTTAATCGCTGCTGCGCGGTCCGGTTCGACATTTACCCGAGTGTGTTCCACGACCCCTTGCAGAATGTCGTCAATGATTGCTGTAGGGGATTCACTTCTGGGGTTATCCGAGGTGACCCAAACCCGATGGGCTAACTCTGAGGCTACGCGACCCATGCGCGGACGTTTCAATCGGTCTCGATCACCACCACAGCCAAAGACCAGAATCAACTCTTGATGTGGTTTGAGAGTTTCTCGCGTTGCTGCGAGCACTGTTGTCAGTGCCCCATCTGTATGGGCGAAGTCCACAAGCACGGTGGGCCCAGTTGAACCTTCCTCCACACGTTGTAACCTGCCTTGGGGGGCGTTGCATTGGCTGATTCGCTCGATGGCATTGTCAAATGGATGGCCATGTGAGCAGGCCATTGCGAGTGCTTGCATGGCATTCGTGATGTTGTGCCGGCCAGGCATGGGCACGAGCCACTCACGTGCGCCCCAAGGGCTTTGCAGAAGACCGCTCGAGCCCTCTGGTGTGATTGACTTCACATCGCAGCGCACATCCCCCATCGTTTCAAGTGATACTCCAAGGACGGATGCATCTGTGTCCTGGACCATCCACAGCCCTCTTGGGTCATCAAGATTGGTGCAGGCGACTGAACCTGAGTCGAGCGATTGAAACAGGCTGCGTTTGCACTGCGCGTATGCATCCATGCTGCCGTGGTAATCGAGGTGGTCACCAGAGAGGTTGGTAAATGCCGCAGCAGCAAAGTGCAGTCCCGCAATACGTTGCTGATCAATCGCATGACTACTGACTTCCATGACAGCAGACTCACACTCTGTTTGAACGCACTGGGCAAGCCATTGCGCGAGTTGATCGGCCATCGGCGTGGTCAGCGTAGCTGGCCAACTGGCTTTCCCGTCATTGATAGAGATGCCGCCCATCAGTCCGCACGGTCCTTGGCCGCTGAGGATGTATTGGAGCATAGTGGACACTGTCGTCTTCCCATTGGTCCCAGTGACTCCAATCAGATGGAGTGATTTTGACGGATCTCCAAGCAGTCGATTAGCAAGAATGGCTCCATCTCTTGCAAGGTTGTCTGATCGCAGTGCAGGACCTTCGGCGGCAGCGCAGCCACTTGAGTCACTCATGATGCACACAGCGCCATGAAATTCGGCTGTGGCCACGAAGTGATCGCTTGGATGGCTCGCCCCGCTTCGTGCAAGAAACACGTCACCAGCACGCACAGCACGACTGTCCTCTACCAAGCGTTGCGCAACAACGGCCTGAGCCCCACGAATTGGTTCGACGGACAATCCTTCAATCAAGCTTCCAAGCGACACGTTGGTCACATGTTCACCCTACAAAGTTCGCCTGATTGCCGCTGGGCCCTCAGGGCAATAGCAGCATGGCATCGCCATAACTGTAGAACCGGTATTTCTGCTCAATGGCGATCTGATAGGCACGAGCCATCAATTGCATTCCCAGAAACGCACCAACCAGGGCTAGGAGCGTCGACCGTGGCAGATGGAAGTTGGTCATCATTGCATCCACCCTGCGAAATTGGTGGCCCGGGGCAATGAGCAGATCAGTTGTTCCTGAACATGCGGCTTCTGGAAGTGGCCTGGCGAGGGATTCCAGGACCCGCACAGTGGTCGTTCCTACTGCCACAATCCGCCCGGAAGGACCTGGTCCATGGATGAGGCGTTTGAGAGCCTCACCATCGACGTGCCATCTCTCTTGATGCATCGGATGGGCTTCGAGCGTCTCGGTCTTGACGGGGAGGAATGTTCCCTCTCCAACATGCAAAGTAACCGCTGCATGGCCAATGCCACGGTCCGTCATGCGCTCTATGAGATCTGGGGTGAAATGCAGGCCCGCTGTAGGAGCTGCAATTGAGCCGCGGCGATCTTCTCGCTGGTATGAGGTTCGGTACCAGGTTCGATCAACAGAATCGTCAATCTCTTCACAGCGATCCTGACGAGCCTTTCGAATATACGGCGGAAGCGGTGTAAATCCGCACTGGTCAAGCATGTCCTCCAGCACTCCGTCACTTGCATGTTCCACAATCCAGGCATCGCCCTCGCGCTCAATTAACGTCAATGCTGTCTTATGGTCACCGTGGGTAAGGGTGATGTGTTCTCCTTCAGTCAGCCGACCGCCTGCGCTCAGGCGTGCTAGCCAGCGCGAGTCAGAACGCTGTTGGATAAATAGCCCTTCTACATGTCCCCCGCCGCGTACTCCATCATAAGCACGATGGCCCTGCAGGCGAGCAGCGAGTACGCCACTGTCATTCCAAATAAGCAAATCATCAGGATGTAAGAGGTCGGGCAAATCTCGAACATGGTGGTGTTCAATCTGACCTTCTTGCTTTCGCACAACCATCAGACGGGCTGCGTCGCGCGGCTCAGCTGGTTGAGTTGCAATGCGATCAGCGGGGAGCTCGAAGTCGAGTTCATCCACGCGCATCGATCTGCTCCAACTGAACGTGATCAGGCAGCCACTGAACAAGTGGCTCAGGGACGCGTTTCAGTCCGCGTCGCAGCGCTTTGCGCAGTGCATAGCGCATGGCCATAGCTCGACGTTGCAGTACACGATCTGTCACGTGAAAGCCCCGATGCCGCATTTCTCGGATCGACCACTCCCAGGCCAGATGCTCCTCCATGCAACGCAGTCGCTGATGCGCAAATCCAATGGCGTGATGGCCAACTTCGTGAAGAAAGATGGCGCAGGACACTGGGCCTCGTGGATATGGCGATTCGATCATCCGAGTCACTGTGCCAGCTTGATCACGCAGTTCCCAGGCACATCCACTCGTAGAAGATCTCCATTTGCCAATGCGGATATTCCATGTTGATTTCATATCAGCAACCAGAGCGTCATACCGTTTCTGTTGAGCTGTGCGCTTGGAAGAACGTGTTTTTGCCGTGGCGCGCACCGGGGATGGCTTCCGCCCTCGCATGAGATCCCAAAGTGCTAGCCCATTCATGGACTTGCCTCGTCAACCTCAAAAGTGACAGGCTGTTCAAGACGTCGTCCATTGGCCCATTCTGAGAAAGTCATGACTCGTTTGCCAGGTGGTTGAATATTGACAAGAGAGAACGATCCAGATTGGCAGCCCACGCAACCAGACAAACTCACCATTCCTGGGATCCCTGCCTCGCTGCAAGGCATGGCAGAAGCAAGTCGCACTCGCTGCCCATCAATGATCGCATCAACACCAGGCCAAGGGGAGAGCCCGTTGATTTGTCGTATCGCTGCTGCGGCTTCGTTGAGACACAAGCGGGCATCTCGGCGTGACAACTTGGCTGCTTGCGTGACTGCACTTGGATCCTGAACGGTGGGTTTGAGTGTGCCACTTTGGAATGATTGCAAAACGTCAATGACCAACGCAGGTCCCAAAAGCGATAACTCATCATGCAATTGTCCCGCAGTGGTGCCTGGCTTGATTGGCACAGCCTGTGAGCCGAGGATATCGCCCCCATCCATGTGAGAAGCCAGCGTAATGACGCTGACTCCGCTTTCCGTATCGCCTGCGAGGATCGCATGGTGGATTGGTGAGGCTCCTCGCCACCGCGGTAACAGTGAACCATGGAGGTTGATGGCAAACTGGCTAGACAACAAATCCTCGGAGAGTTTTTGCCCGAACGCAATGACGACCCAAGCATCTGCATCTTGGGATCTCATCTGAGCAGAAACGTCCTTCGAATTGATGTCATCCACTCGAAGCAGAGGAAGGTCCGCCTTGATTGCCCACTGGGCCACAGGGGTGGGTGTCAGCGTGCGGTGGCGTCCCGCAGGGCGATCAGGCTGGGAGACCACAAGGGCGACCTCGTGCTCGTTCGCCAGCTGGCGAAACGTCGGCAGAGCAAATGCGCCTGAGCCAAGCAGCACCAAACGCATCACTAGGCTCGCTTCAATTGACGAAGTGCCTTGCGATTGCGAAGCCGTTCCATCGTATTCATGCGATCAATGATCAGCACTCCTTCGAGGTGGTCATATTCATGCTGGTAGACACGTGCAAAGTGATCATCTCGCTCATCAACGATTGGATCTCCATCGAGGTTGGTTGCTCGTAATCGCACAGCTGTGGGCCGGCGGACAGTCACATCGACTTCGGGAAGGCTCAGGCATCCCTCACTTTCATCGACTGGTGTGGGGTCTATAATTTCCAGGCTTGGGTTGATGATCACCTGCCCTCCCTCAGCGTGGCGGTCATCTGGGTCTCGAGTCACGAAGAGTCGCCATGGGAGGCCAACCTGCGGGGCTGCCAGGCCGATGCCCTCGGCTTCGGACATGAGCCAAAGCATACGATCAGCGACCGCCCGCACCTCATCGGTGATCTGAGAGATCTCATCTGCCCGAGTCCGAAGGATCGGCGCTGGGTAACACTCGATCAATAAAGAAGCCGGATTGACAGCCATATGGGCATGGTAGGTCACTGGCATAGGATGCCGCCTTCTCAGTTGTCGTTTGACCTTATTGGGCGGCCTGATTTATCGTGCTCCATTCAAGGCCCCCCCGTCGGCACGGGATTTGGGCGTCGGTGGCCCGAGCGACTCGAAAGCATCAGCATCATGGCATTGTTTGGCAAGAAGAAGCAGGACGAGGGTGAGGATCTTCCAGAGGAGGACCAGACGCCCGCCTTTACGCCGCAACCTGAGAAGGCGCGAACCTGGTTCAACCATGCCAAGACGATGGCTGATTCAGCCAATTTCGAGACCTCATTGATCTACTACGTCAGTGGGCTCAAGTTAGATCCGAGTGCAGAGGAGGCACTCATGGACATGTTCCGGGTTGCCGTTCGCTATGGCCAGGAAGGTGGGAAGCGACTCAGTGGAAAGAAAGCACGTTCTGTCAGCGGGGATGAGCCGATCGACAAAATGGCCACAGAACTGCTGATCTGGGCCAGTGATCTTCAGAATGGTGCATTAGCCGTGAAGGCTATTGATGCGGCACATCAAGCTGATCAGGATGACTTTGCTACGCGCATGGCGCCCACAGCCTTCAATTGTCTTCGATCCGCCGCCAAGCAATCCAAAGCGCATTATGTCGGGCTCAAGGAAGTCTGCAAGCGGATCGGCTGTTGGGAGGTCACGTTGGGGGCTGGGCGTATGGCCATGCAACTTGATCCAAGTGATAGCAATCTGGAGGCGGAGATCAAAGCTGCAGAGGCAGAATTGGCTATCGCCAAGAGTAACCTGAGTCAATCAGCCACTGAAGAAGGTGGATTCCGCAGCAATATCAAAGACCTGGATAAGCAGCGTGAGCTTGAGGAGGAAGATTCAATCGCTGGTGTGGGTGGTGGTGGCGAGCGGGTCCTTGCTCGTGCAAAAGCCCAGTTTGAAGAAGCTCCTGAGGTTGCTGAGAACATCAATCGCTTTGCCGCCCTACTTCGGCGCGAGGGGACGGCGGAATCGCTCAAGATGGCTCGGTCTGTCTACATGCACGGGTTCAAAAGTTCCGGCGAGTACCGATTCAAGATGGCTGCGGGCGACATTCGCATTCAGCAGTATCAAATGCGTTTGGAAAAGATTGAAGACAAGATCGAGCGTGATGGCTCCACCGAGGAACTCGAGTCCTTGCGAGCGCAGACGACCGAAGATCTGCTGGCCTTTGAGTCTACTGAGTACACCGAGCGGGCAGAGAAGTACCCCACTGATCGCAATATCAAGTTTCAACTTGGTGAAGTGGCGATGCGTCGCAATGACATTGATACCGCCATGGGCTGTTTTCAGAAGGCAAAAGATGAGCCACGACTGCGTACTCGGGCAGGGCATGCCCTGGGACTATGCTTTGCGTCTGAGGGTTGGTTCGCGGAAGCAATTGCCGAATACAAGGATGTCCTGAGCAAGATTGATGCCACTGAGGGGGATCGTGAGTTGAGCATTCGATATGACCTGATGCTCTCACTCAAGCAGATTGCGGAGCGCGATCGATCCTTGGACCATGCCCGTGAGGCCCTTGAGATTTGTTCGGGCATCGCCCGTCGGGACATCACGTATCAAGATATTCGTGAACAGCGCCGAACATTAGATGAACTGGTTCGAAGCCTGTGACCCCCCCTCGCGTCGCTGCTGTGATTCCTGTCAGGATGGGGTCAACTCGGTTTCCTGGCAAGGCACTTGCGGCTGAGACAGGCCGTGCATTGGTCCTTCATGTGGCTGATGCTGCAGCAGCAGCCAAGCATGTCGATGAGGTCCTCGTGGCCTCAGATCACCCGGATATCGAAGTGGTTGTAACACAGGCGGGCGTGCGCCATGTGATGACCAGGCAGGATCACCCAAATGGCTCAAGTCGAGTTGCAGAAGTTGCTGGCAAGATCGATGCAGATATTGTGGTCAATGTGCAGGGTGATGAGCCAGAACTGGATCCAGCGCTCATCGATCAGTGCATCGAGGGCCTGATCGCCGACGAGGAGGCCTCTGTTGGTACCTTGGCGACCCCCATCGCCAATGAGCAAGATGAGCAATCTGCCCATATCGTCAAGGTGGTTCTCGATGAGGCGGGCAGGGCCCTGTATTTCTCGCGCTGTCCGATCCCCGCATCACGCGATGGAGAATCGGTCCCTCGCCTACGACACATCGGAATCTATGCCTACCGTAGGGCATCGCTGATGGCCTACCCGGACCTTCCTCCCAGTGCATTGGAACGGGCTGAGCAGCTCGAGCAATTGCGGCTGCTCGCGCACCGAATTCCCATCACAGTGGCGTTGTGTGAGGCTGGTCCGGAGGGCATCGACACTCCAACTCAATATGCGGCCTTTGTCGATCGTTGGCGTCGCGAGCATCCGGATTGATTCCATGTGGGGTGGCGCGGTAGTATCAACCATGCCCCACCATCAAAACGTCGAAGCAGATCCCGCGGAGCCTACTGGCGAGGGATTCCTCAGCCAGTTCGGCAAATCCACTGATACAACTGAGTTCTTCTCCCCAGTGCCTGAGGGTTATCAGCCCGGTCGGACTGCCTTTGTCGTTGTCATGGGCTCTGTGATGTCAGGTCTTGGCAAAGGCATCTTTAGTGCCTCATTGGCCAAACTCATGAAGGACAAGGGGCTGTCTGTTGCACCGATCAAACTCGAGGGGTATTTGAATGTCGACAGCGGGACGCTGAACCCCTATCGCCATGGCGAGGTCTTTGTGCTCGATGACGGCACGGAGTGCGACATGGATCTGGGGACCTATGAACGTTTGCTGGACCAGAATCTCACGCGATCGAACTTTACTACTGCAGGGCAGATCTACAGCGAAATTCTTGAGCGAGAGCGCCGTGGTGGGTACCTCGGGCGGGACGTCCAGATGATTCCCCACGTGACTGGTGAGGTGAAGCGGAGACTGCGCGAACTGGCTATGACTGGTGGCCCGGATGGTGGCGCAACAGATATGGTCTTTATTGAGGTTGGCGGCACTGTTGGTGATTATGAGAATGGCTTCTACATCGAGGCATTGCGTGAATTGGCCTTTGAGGAAGGTGCGGAGAATTTCTGCTTCGTAGCTTTGACCTATGTGCTGGAGCCGCCTGCGCTGGGCGAACAAAAGTCGAAAGCTGCCCAACTGGGGATCAAGCGGCTCATGGAGTCTGGCATTCAGCCACAGATCATCGCCTGTCGGGCTGAGAACCCAGTGACTGAAACCGTTCGACAGAAGGTCGCCATGTTCTCCAATGTGCCTCTTCCCAGAGTGTTCTCGATGCATGATCGAACATCGATCTACTCAATCCCGGAAGCCATGCGAGCCCAGAGTCTTGACCGGGAAGTGCTGACCATCATCAATCGGCATCATCTGGTCAAGCCTGTGCAGGAGGATGCTGCACGAGCAAAGTGGAATGCCTACGCCGCTGGAATCACAGCGCCAAGGCGTCACCAGGTCAATCTGGGCATCCTTGGCAAGTACACGGCCCTGCGTGATGCATACGCTTCGATTGATAAGGCGGTAGAGCATGCCAGTACTCATCTCTCTATTGACTGTCAGGTGCAATGGATCGATGTCACAGATCTATCAATTGAAGGCGCTGGTGATCTTCTGAACCCATTGCAACTGCACGGGGTCATCGTTCCAGGGGGATTTGGTGAACGCGGTGTTGAGGGGAAGATCGCAAGTGTTCATTGGGTTCGACGGTCCCAAACCCCATTCCTTGGGATCTGTCTTGGGTTCCAAGTCGCAGTGATTGAGTACGCGCGTCATGTCGCCGGAATCGACGGAGCACACTCCACGGAGTTTCGTGCCGATTGTGAGCAGGCGGTGATCTCTGAACTGCCCGATCAAAAAGCCATCGAGGGGCTTGGTGGCACCATGCGGCTTGGGGGCCAGGACGTCGTCCTGACTCCAGGCTCTCGAGCCAGTTGGCTGTTTGATCGGGGCAATCACATACGCGAGCGCTTTCGGCATCGCTATGAAGTGGAGCCAGCGCGTATTGAGCAGTTGGAGGCGGCAGGACTGCTCTTCTCAGGAAAGCACCCGACCCAGCCGATCATGCAAATTCTGGAATTGCCTCGCTCAGTACACCCCTACTTCATGGCTGCTCAATTCCATCCAGAACTCACCAGCCGTCCACTTGGGCCTCAGCCCTTGTTTATGGGTCTTCTTGCTGCTGCCGCCCAACGTGCGTGTCCAGGTGCGTCTGCGAGCTCCATCTCAGAGCGTTGGTTGGAGTCCGGTGATGCAGAGGACGAAGAGCCTGGCCCGAGGGTGATCACAGCTCCAGCAACTGCTCCATCGCACTGATGAGATGCCCGCCGCTCGCTTGTCGGCCACGGGCGGGTTCAACTACACTGCCCCGTCCTCGGCGATGTAGCTCAGTTGGTTAGAGCGAGGGATTCATAAACCCTAGGTCACTGGTTCAAATCCAGTCATCGCCATGTGCATATGGTCGTGTCGATTGACACAGCTTGTGTCCCCCACTGATCGCCTGTGGGCGTGAAATCCACATAGGACACAGATCCCCCCAGAATGCTGCATAGGATGTCGCAAATGCGGCTCGTGGGGGCTGTCTGATGACTCTGCGGGGCTAGAACACCCCCCGCTCTCATCCCTGACATCATGCACACCCCATGCAACAGCCCCGCAACCTGACGGCTGCGGGGCTGTATGTGTGTGCGTGGGTATCAATGAATGAGATATGGCCTGTGGCCAGACCTCATACGTTTGAACTCAGCGACGACGACGACGGCCGGCGAGGCCAGCGACGCCGAGCAGTGCCAAGGCACCAGGAGCCGGAATCCAATTGAGTCCGTATTCCTGGAAGCCACCGTTGGCATCAGAGCCTTGAACATTGATAAAGCCAGTCAGGTCAGCATAGCCATCGCCACTGCCACCAACGACGGTGAACTGTCCGATGAGTACGCGGCCGTCGATCGGGTTGCCCTGATCATCGGCTGGAGTGACAAACCAAGAACCGTTGTCGGTCTCAATTCCGCCGCCCGCTTCGAAACCTGAAAAGTCAATGCCGATGTCCAACAAGCTGTTCGACCCATAAGGATTGCCTGAGGCATCCAGTGCGCCGATGGTTACGAACGAGTCGTACTCAAGTGATGGCGCCAGTGGGTAGAACATCGGATTGTTACCAGTCGACAGGGCATTGCCATAGAGGTTCTGATAGAACGACATGCTTGCATCGGCCAGGCCGATACTCAGAGTGCCCTGCGAGTTACCAAAGACCGCATCGATCCGAGTGTCATCTGTCATATCGACAAAGACTTGGTAGGTAACACCGTTGCCGGTATCGCCCAAGCTGTCAATGCTGATTCCAGTGACGCCCGCTGTTGCGGCGGTGGCCAGTGCAAATGCACCAGTAACACCAATAGTCTTCATATTCATGAGTCTTCAATCTCCTCCCCCTATCGGGGGTGACTATCCACCTGAACCTACAGGTGGCCTCACAATTTCGTCCTCCGCATGCGGGGGACGCCGCTTCCACTGGTCAATCTAATCGATGAAGTAATGCGTAAACACTATGGATTACGTTTTTAGAGAAAAATAATGAGGTTCTCAGCCCTTGGAAGATGGCTTGATTTGAGCCTATTGGCTCTTGAAAGTGGATTTAAGTGGCTCAGAATGGGGTTTTCCGAGCGACCCCGCATATCAGCAATGACCCCGAGGAGAATCGAACTCCTGTTTTGAGGATGAGAACCTCACGTCCTAGCCGCTAGACGACGGGGCCGGTTGTCAGGCCACATGATACTGGATTCTAGGCCCCCCTAAGGGGTCGTGACATGGGCTGTAAGGGCTGGACTGGGGTGATAGACCGCTTTGACATACCACTGTTCTGCGGCGACGCGATCTTGGGGAACCCCGCGGCCCATTTCGAGGTACGCGCTGGTCATCACCATGGCCAATGGAGAGCCATGCTCAGCGGCTCGTCTCCACCACATGGCCGCTGAAGCGGGGTCTCGTTGTAGGCCACGACCGGAGATGGAAGCCACCGCCATGCCAGCCATCGCATCCGCATCTCCCTGAGCGGCTGCCCGGCGCCACCATGACACGGCCCCTTGGTCATCTCTGGTCGTCCCACGCCCGTCAAAAAGGCATCGGCCCCACGCTGCCATACTTCCAGCATGGCCTGCTTCAGCGGCCCGTCTGAACCACATCGCTGCACGGCCAGGGTGACCACAGGTTCCTTGTGCAGACTGGTGACAACGGGCCAGGTAGTACATCGCGTCGATGTGCCCGGCGCGAGCCGCATAGTCCCACAGGGCAAATGCGGCAGATTCGTCTCGCGGTGTTCCCCTGCCTGCAAGCATCAGCAAGGCCAGTTGATGGGATGCCTCCAGATCCCCATTTCGGGCCGCTTGGTCAAACCACCAGACAGCCTCATGCAGCGCCTCTGGGCGTTCAGATTGATGCATTTGGTGGATCGCCCAGTCTCGCATGGCAGATACATGCCCATCCTGGGCGGCCTCAAGCATGGCATTGATTTGTTCTTGGTCCGCCTGGATCATTGGCTGAGCGGGCTCGTAGGACAGCCCTCCTGCTGCTGGCATCACACCACACAGGATGGAGACAAAGATCGTTGGCCATTCAGGCATGCAGAACTCCTTGAAGTGAGGACCTATCGGTCCTCGACCAAGGAGGCATAGTGATTCAGCTCAACTGTCGAGAATCTCTTGGTGCTTGGGTTGGTTGGGCTGCATAAGCCACAAACCCGGACCAGGGATCAGCCAGCAGTGGCCAATGCTGGCTCAGTGCAGTCAATTTATCGCGTGAGTTTGCGGTACTTGATTCGTTGCGGCTGCTCAGCCGCTCCGCCGAGTCGACGCCGACGATCGCATTCGTATTCACTCCAGTTCCCTTGCATGAAGCACATCGTGGAATCACCCTCGAACGCAAGGATGTGGGTCGCTGTGCGGTCAAGAAACCACCGATCATGACTGATGATCAAGGCGGTTCCTCCAAAGGAACTCAGCCCTTCCTCGATGGCCCGAATGGTATTGACGTCCAGATCATTGGTTGGTTCGTCCAGTAGTAATACGTTGGCGCCAGCTCGCAAAGTGCAAGCGAGTTGTACTCGGTGGCGTTCACCCCCAGACAATGTGTCGATCTGACGTTGCTGGCTTGTGCCAGGAAAACCAAATTTGGAAACGTAGGCGCGGCTATTGATCTTGACACCACCTAGGTCAATATCCTCATCTCCATGACTGATTGCCTCCCAGACAGACTGGTCCGCGGGCAGGTCATCGAGTCCTTGTTGTGCACAGGCCATATGTACGGTGTCGCCGATTCGAATTGTGCCTGCGTCTGGCATTGCATCACCTGTGAGCATGCGAAAGAGGGTTGTTTTGCCAGCTCCATTTGGACCAACGATGCCAACAATGGCACCAGGAGGGATTGAGAAACTCATGTCGTCAACAAGGATGATGTCTTCATAACTTTTGCAAACGGAGTCGAGCTCAATGACAAGATCGCCAAGTCGCGGACCTGGGGGCACAAAGACCTCCACAGCATTGGCCTGTTCCTTCCGATCTTGAGCCATGAGGTTTTCATAGGCTGTAATACGGGCTTGGCTCTTGGCCTGTCGCGCTTGCGGACTTCGGCGGACCCATTCGAGTTCCCGCTGCAAAGCCTTTTGCCGTTTGCCTTCTTGCCGTTGTTCAATTGCCATACGTGCTTGCTTCTGCTCAAGCCAAGAGGAGTAATTGCCCTCCCATGGGATGCCTTCACCTCGGTCAAGTTCGAGTATCCAACCAGCAACGTTGTCGAGAAAGTACCGATCGTGTGTGACGGCAATGATGGTGCCCTGAAATCGCTTGAGATGTTGCTCGAGCCAGGCAACACTTTCTGCATCGAGGTGGTTCGTGGGCTCATCAAGCAGCAGGATGTCGGGCTCACGCAGCAGCAATCTGCACAAAGCAACCCGGCGGCGCTCTCCCCCGCTGAGGGTGTCCACTGTTCGATGGTCCGGAGGGCAGCGAAGGGCGTCCATGGCCATATGAAGTCTTGATTCGAGGTCCCATGCATTGGCAGCGTCAAGAGCTTCCTGTACCTCTGCCTGGCGCTCAATGAGTTGCTGCATAGCTTGATCATCCATTGGCTCGGCAAACGCGGCATTGATGTGATCAAACTCTCTCATGAGTTCGACCGTTTCTTGCATGCCTTCTTCAACTACCTCCCGTACCGTCCTTGTTTCATTGAGCAATGGTTCTTGTTCGAGATAGCCGATCGAATACCCAGGCACTTGCTGGACCTGGCCATCAAAGGCGGTGTCCACACCAGCAATGATGCGGAGCACGGTACTTTTGCCAGCACCATTGAGCCCAAGCACACCAATCTTGGCGCCATAGAAATAAGACAAGGAGATGTCCTTGATAATCGTTCGTTTGTCGATCGTCTTGGACACGCCAAGCATGGAGTAGATGATCTTCGGGCCTTCACTCATGCGCACCAGCCTATCGTCATCATGCATCCGATACCCTTCGGTGTATGGGAACAGGCGTGGACATTGGAGGTACCAAGATTGAGGCGGTGGTCATTGATGCTGCTGATCAGGTGCTTTCTCGCAAACGTGTGTCGACACCTGCGCGGAGTTACGACCAGATTGTGTCGGTAATCACGGACTTGGTCCACGCTGTAGAGCGTGAAGCTCATCACACCAGTACGCACATCGGGATGGGCGTGCCTGGTAGCCCCTCACCCAGCACCGGTCTCATGCGAAACGCCAACTCAACGGTGCTCAATGGCCGCCCATTTCGTCAGGATCTGGAATTGGCGCTCGGCCGACCGGTTGTGATGGCCAATGATGCAAATTGCCTTGCCCTTTCAGAGTCACTCCAAGGTGCAGCTACTGGGGCCAGTCCGGTCTTTGCGATCATCCTCGGAACAGGGGTGGGCGGCGCATGGACCGTAAACGGCCAATTGGTGTGCGGACTCAATGGCGTGGCCGGGGAGTGGGGACACATGCCTCTGCCTTGGCCGCAGGCTGGGGAGCGTGACCCACAGCCCTGTTGGTGTGGACAAGTAGGTTGTCTTGAAACTTGGTTGTCTGGTCCTGCGCTAGAAGCGAACTGGGTGCGCAGCGGGCAAGAGGTGATGAGCGCGACTGCTTTAGCGAGTGCCCATCCACAGTCCGAAGTAGTGCAGCAGTGGCTTGATCGTTTGGCTCGAGCCACGGCCGTCATCATCAATGTGCTTGATCCGGAGGTGATGGTTGTTGGCGGAGGACTCAGTCGCATTGATGCGATTTACGAGGAGCTACCTCTGCGCTGGAAGGAGTACACCTTTTGTGATGAACTCCGCACGCGGATTGTTCCAGCACTCCACGGTGATAGCAGTGGTGTCTTCGGAGCTGCTCGACTGAACCCTTTGGCTATTCGTCCTGCACGTTGACTGCGGGCTGATCCATAGGATCACCTGTTGGGGACTCGGGGCTTGGAACCAGTGTGGAGGCCCCGGGAGCGAGATTGGATTCGTCGAGGGTAGAGGCTCTGTCGTAGCGTTCTCGTGCAATAAAGGGGTCTGGGTCAAATGGGTCATTGCGCGGTGTTTGGGCCAGTGGCGCTGTTGAACCGTCTCCCATATCCATATGTCCTTCGGCCATGATCGCATCTTCCTGAGCTGGCAGATCCGATGTATCCAGTGGTCCATGGCAACCAGCCAGTGGTAGAGCGATAGAGGTGACCATGATGTGTACGCGAATATGCATCAGCAAATCTCCTTGACCATAGATGCAGGATACTCGGTCAGAATCGCGTGCGACCGAGCGTCATTTTAAAACGTAGTTTGAACGGCCCATCCTTTCCCTCGATCGGGACTCGACACATGGCCCAGGGATTCTTGCATGGGACACGGGCCAATGCTGATCCAATGCGAAAGGCCATCTGAATTGGGGACGCGGCAAAAACGCGGGCAAGTGTCGACTGATGTGGCTCGCGTCGTGGAAATTTACCCCCCGGATAAGCAAAGGCGGGCGTCAGTGGTAACTGTGATTCTTGAAACCAATCAAGGCCTTGGCTGAGCAGTGAGTGGAGCTTCTCCTCTGGCATGGCATCCCAATCTTCGTGTTTCCATCCGTGCAGTCCTACTTCCAATCCGTCAGCCGCCAGGTCCTTCAGGGTGTTGAGCGACATCAGAGATGTTCCCCCCCCATCCCATTGGTTTTCTCCACCTACACAGGTTGGGACTACGAAATTGACCGCAGTAAAACCATGAGCTTGGATCAGTGGCCATGCCGTATCAGCAAAATCCTGATATCCATCGTCAAAGCTGAGTACGAATCTGCGGGGTCGAAGATGCTGGCCGCGAATCATGTCTGCCAGTGTGATGGACTGCCATCCGGCATTCTTGATCTGTCGCAAGTGACGCGCAAAAACATCAGGCGGCGTGTTCATCGACGATGCTTCGCCTGGTGCAATTCGGTGATAGAGCAAGACCGGGATGCGGGCCATGCTCGCAGGGTACCCCGCATGTCGGGTATGGTTCGCTTGTGACCAGCGTCAGTGTCGTTTTGATTACTTTCAACGAGTCCGCGAGGATCGACCAGTGCCTGCGACAAGTCGCGTGGGCTGACGAGATTATCGTGGTGGATTCGGAAAGCACCGATGACACGCGCGAAATCGCGGCGCGGCACACTCCCCACGTCCATAATGTTCCTTGGAAAGGTTTTGGCCCCCAGAAGAATCACGCGATTGATTTGGCAACTTGCGATTGGATTTTGTCCATTGATTGTGATGAATACGTCAGTGAGCAGTTGGCTGCGGAGATCTCAGAAACTATTACGGCCACGAACGCTCAAGGCTTTACGATCCCCTTTCGAAATCAGTTCCTTGGACGGACGATGCGATTTGGTGAGTGGTCAGGGGAGCGCAAACTGCGGCTCTTTCATCGAGGTAGTGGCCGCTTCACCGATGTGCCCCTTCACGAACGACTGATTGTGAATGGTGATGTCGCCCCGCTGTCAGGCTGGATTCTCCATGACACCTGTCCGACTAAATCACATCTCCGGCACAAACAACTGCACTATGCCGGCATTGGCGCCCAAGATGCAATCGACCGAGGAAAGCGCATCACACTCGTAGGCGCCGCGGCGAGAGCTGCTTGGGCTTTTTTGCGTAGTTATGTGCTCAAAGGCGGTGTGCTTGATGGTCGGACTGGCTGGTCGCTGGCCTGGGTTCTCGGGCAGAGCACTTGGATCAAGTATCGCTGGGTTGCTGCAGGGGCAGTGCCGCAGACATACCGGCCTCGCTCTGGATAGCATGCTGTTCTTGCAGGTGGGGTGGCAGAGCGGTTGAATGCGCCGGTCTTGAAAACCGGTATACGTTTCGGCGTATCGCGGGTTCGAATCCCGCCCCCACCGTTGGCCTCCCTGACTGTTGCTTTCAATGCATCTGCGCTGTGGATCATGGCTGCGATACCATGATTTCAATGAGACGTGGTTTATGGTTGATTGCAGTGGCACTGTGCAGTGGAGGCTGTCTCCCGGGATCGCAGCCGATTCCAGCTACAGTCAAGGTCCGTCATGTCACGACGCATGTTCCTGTGCCAGCTGCCCGTTTGTGGCTCAGTGGTGGGCGTCCGTTCATGCCTCCACGGGAAGTCATTGGGCCCCCAGTGTCACCATGGCCAAATCCACAATATTCACAGGCAGTGACCGATGCCAATGGAGTGAGCCACGTTCAGATTGCGGGCAATCGGCCGAACTGGCTGACCGTTGCCACCGATGGCGGCTGCTCAGGCATCCTGCTTCTGCGGGCAACAAATGATGAAATTTATGGAGCCACTACATGGACCGCTGTGGAAGGCATGCCCTACGAAGTGCGCGTGGAAGCTGAGAAGCCAGCAGCTCGCATCAATGTCCCTTGAGTTGGCCTTGGACCTTTTCAGGCTCGCACAAAGACGCCTTTAAGTAGTCGCGATTCATGCGTCCAATGAAGCGAATGCTAATTCCCTTGGGGCAGGCATCCTGGCACTCAGCATAATTCGTGCACGCGCCAAAACCTTCATCGTCCATTTGATCGACCATTGATTTAACCCTGGATACGCGTTCGGGTTGTCCCTGTGGGAGCAGTCCAAGATGAGACACCTTGGCGCCTGTAAAGAGCATGGCAGATCCATTCGGGCAGGCAGCAACGCACGCGCCACAACCGATGCATTCGGCTGCGTCCATGGCTTCCTCAGCAATGCGATGTGGAATTGGGATGTCATTGGCGTCGGGCTTTGGGCCACTGTGGACTGAGATGAAACCACCAGCGCGAATGATCCGATCGAAAGCCTCTCTGTCCACCATGAGGTCCTTGACGACCGGAAACCCCCGTGATCGAAATGGTTCAATCCAGATTTCATCGCCATCATTGAAAGAGCGCATGCGAATCTGGCAGGTTGTGGATTTGTGTCCAGGGCCGTGTGGGCGGCCATTGATCACACAACTACAAGCACCGCAAATGCCCTCGCGGCAGTCACTGTCAAAAGTGACTGGGTCGCCGCCAGATTCAATGATCTCCTCGTTCAGCACATCGAGCATTTCCAGGAAGGACATATCTTCATCGACATCGTCGAGTTGGTGGACCTCAAAGTCGCCCTTGGCCTGCGGACCATTCTGCCTCCAGATATGCAACTTAATTCGCATTACTTGTAGCTCCTGGTCATCAGCGGCAATGTGTCGAAGCTGAGGGCTTCTTTGGTCAACTCGTGAGGCTGGTCCTTGCCCTTCCACTCCCATACAGAGACATGCGAGCAATTCTCGTCGTCACGAACCACCTCGCCATCATCGGTCTGGTGTTCCTCGCGGAAGTGGCAGCCGCAAGATTCATTGCGCTCATAGGCATCTCGGCACATCAGGTGCCCCAACTCGAGGAAATCACCAAGCCGACCAGCTCGTTCAAGCGCCTGATTGGTTCCATCTGCACTTCCAGGAACGATCATGTCATTTTCGAAGGCGTCGCGCAGGTCATCAATTTTTGACATCGCTTGCTGTAAGCCATCAGCAGTGCGCGCCATGCCACAATAGTCCCACATGACTTCACCCAGTTCTTTATGGATCGACATTGGGGTGCGACTGCCCTGCCGTGACATCAGCCAATGAATCCGATCCTTCACATCGGCCTCTGCTTTTGCGAATTCAGGATGCTCAGTGGTGACCTTTTGGCGGTACAAATCATGCAAGTCACTGCATATGGTTTGCGGTAAGACGAAATAGCCATCTGCCAAGCATTGCATCATGCTGCTGGCGCCAAGTCGATTAGCGCCGTGGTCAGAAAAGTTGGCTTCGCCTATCGCCCAAAGGCCTGGAATATTGGTCATGAGTCCATAGTCGACCCAGAGTCCGCCCATGCAGTAGTGGACAGCCGGGAAAATACGCATGGGCACCTGATAGGGTGACTCAGTTGTGATTTCCTCATACATATCGAAGAGGTTGCCATAGCGTTCAGCGATGACCTGATGCCCACGCTCCTTGATGGCGTCGCTGAAGTCAAGATAGACCTGCTTTCGGCCACCGATGCCAAGACCATCATCACAGACGTATTTCGCATTTCTTGCAGCGACATCGCGAGGAACTAGATTGCCAAAGGACGGATAGCGTTCCTCTAGGTAGTAGTAGCGCTCCGCCTCTGGAATCTGGTCAGGCGAACGTGTGTCGCCTTCTTTACGTGGCACCCAAACCCGGCCATCATTTCGCAAAGACTCGCTCATCAGCGTCAGTTTGCATTGGAAGTTTCCAGAAACGGGAATACAGGTGGGGTGAATCTGCACCATGCATGGGTTTGCCATGCCTGCCCCGCGTTTATGAGCCCGCCATGCTGCCGTTACGTTGCTGTTGAAGGCATTGGTGCTTTGGAAGAAGACATTTCCATATCCACCACTGGCCAGAACCACTGCGTCTGCGGACATGCTGCGAATCTCACCAGTCTTGAGGCAGCGATAGACGATGCCACGGCAGCGTCCATCAATATTGACGATGTCTTGGATCTCAGTGCGAGGATGCATCACCGCATTGCCGACGGCCACCTGGTGCTGTAGCGCCTGATAGGCACCGAGAAGCAGTTGTTGGCCGGTTTGTCCACGGCAATAGAAAGTTCGCTCTACGAGTACCCCACCGAAACTTCGGTTGGCAACATTGCCTCCGTACTCACGGGCAAATGGCACACCCTGAGCCGTCGCTTGATCAATAATGCCGGTGGCGACCTCGGCCAATCGCCATACATTGGCCTCGCGGGAACGGAAATCGCCGCCTTTTTGAGTGTCATAGAACAGGCGATAGACACTGTCGCCATCGTTGCGATAGTTCTTCGGGGCATTGATGCCGCCCTGGGCTGCAATGGAATGGGCACGACGCGAGGAGTCTTGAAAACAAAAGACATGGACTTTGTAGCCCTGCGCAGCCAGTGATGCAGCTGCCGCAGCGCCGGCTAATCCTGTGCCAACCACGATGACATCGTAGGAGGGGCGATTGCGTGGACCGACCAATTTGACATGGTCGAGGTACTTCGTCCACGCCTCTGAAACTGGCCCTTCTGGGATTCCTGCATTCAGTTCAAGCATGTCAGTGGGACTTCCCATGTGTGGTTTCAGAGGTGTCAGTGGATTGCGCATCTGCGGTCAGGGAAGGGGTTCCTTCAGGGGCGGGCAAGTAGCCCGTCCAGAATCCAAGTGGGACAGAAGAGAAGCCAATGAACAGGCCTACAGAGAGGCACCATGCCCAGATTCGTGCGCCAAAGTTGCGGTCCTGATTGTCAAAGCCAAGCGTCTGTAGGAAGGACCAGCCGCCGTGATAGAGGTGTACGCAGATGCAGGCCATGGCAAAGATGTACAGCCAAGCAACCCACCAGATGGAAAATGCTGCATACAGATTCCGGTACACATCGGCCATCATGTGGCCGTCTTGCTCACTGAATAAGACTGGGGCTGGCTGAATATCACCAGTGGTGAATTGCAGAATGTGCAGTACGACAAAAACCAAAATCAGCAAGCCGGATGCCTCCATGAGGCGGGCAGCAATCGTTGCGGCCTGTGTACGGTGCTTGCGATACTTCACTGGGCGGGCACGCCGATTCTGAATGACAAGCAGAATCACCGTGATGATGTGTGCCAGGACGCTGACGATGAGTACGCCCCGAGTGATCCAGAGCACGCCCCCCCAGCCAAAGATGCCCTCTCCGATCGTCCTGAGGTGGAGCGCGTATTGATCAAGGGCGGTGGGTCCAAAAAACACCTTCAGATTCCCGAACATGTGCAGAATCAGAAAAGCGAAGAGGACTACGCCGGTCACGGCGACAACAATCTTCTTTCCGATGGCAGTGCGATAGAACCTGATCAGCCGCATGCAGAGCTCCAAAGTTGGCCCAAGAATGGGATAGTGGCTAATCCAATCATACCGGGGCCACACTGTTGTTTATGGAATTCACTGTGACGCTTGCGGCGGTTGTGTCATCCGCCAGCGGCCCTGCTGACCAGCGCCGAAGTGAGGTCATCAATTCTGTGACATCCTCATTGCAGGTGCGAGTTCTGCTGAGTACCTGAGTGACGCGGTTGATGCCGTATTGCTCGTTTTCTTCGCCGCCAGGCTGCTCGGGAATGCCATCGGTCATGAGCACGATCCGGTCCCCATGTCCAAGGGATAGAGACATAGATGTGAATTCCATGCCCTCGACCGCTCCGACCAACGGGGCATTGGATTCTCCCACTTCCACGTCGCCATTGGCCCGGCACACTACCCAGTGTCCATGGCCAGCATCGACATAGGTCACCGAGCCGTCAGCATCAAATAGACCAACCCAGAGTGTGACGAAACGGTTGACGGCACTTCGCTCAATCAGGAATTCATTGAGGGATTTCACAGCGGTGCCAGGATCCTCTCCTCGTGACAAAACTCCGCGCAGATAGGCTTGGGCAGCCGCCATCAAAATGGCCGCACCAACCCCTTTGCCAGAGACATCGCCGAGAAGTACCGCAATCCGGTCTTCAGAGATCTCAAGGACATCAAACAAATCACCGGAAGCTGCGCGGCCAGGGTGAAAGACTGCGTGGTAGTCCACATGCCCCATGGAGGTTTGATCCACAGGAACCATGAGTTGCTGAGCCTCTTTGGCGGCAGCCAAATCAGCTTCAAGTTCGCGTTGGCGCGTTTTGAGGGCTTGCCTCCTGATATTGGCCATACACAGGCCGCCGAGTTGAGTAATTGCCTCGCAGAATCCAGCAGCATCACCCTGAACATCTTCTTCCTGTCCACGGGCATCAAGATAAAGGCAGGCCGCGACCACCTCGTCGACCAGAATGGGAGCACAGAGGGCAGAGTGAATATTCAACTCGGCGATGCTTTGCCCCCATGCCGCATCTGCTTGCTGAGCCATCATGGTGACCATTTCGCCTTCGGTAGCGCGGAGTACCAGTGACCGACTGAATGGATCTGGGTCAGCGCCATCTTTGGATCGATAGCCAATCACTTCGACCTCATCCCCGGTCCCTGCAATACGCAGGAGTGCTGCGCGCCCGTACCCGGTGCCATCGATCACGGATTCTAGAATGGCAGCGGCTAATTCAGTTGTATTTGTCGCTTGGTTGATGCGACCGGCGCAATCAATGAGTAGTTGAAGACGATGCCGGGCCAATCGACCTGTTGCTGCTGGGTCAATGCGCTGCACGTTGACCACAGAAACATCATCTTTTGACTCACTGGTCATTGAGATGGTGGTCGGTGCCCATGAGCCGACCTGAAGAATCCACGGGCCGATGCCGATGCGGTCGCCCGGGGAGATCGGTGCCGCTTCGCCACTTTCCATGCGAACATCATTGAGCCAGGTGCCATTTGCTCCGCCAAGATCGGTCAGCAGCCATACACCGCCAACATGGGAGATGGACGCGTGTCGTCGGGACACAGTTGCATCCGCGAGGCGAACCTCGCTGGCGGCCCCACGGCCAAGGACGCCTCCGGACCGACTGAGTTCGACAGGCTCCATCTCAGGCCCACGCACCCCTACCAGGCGCAGCACTGCGACCTGATCAAGTGTTTGGGATGGATCGAAGGACTCTGGCATCAGGCACGATTCTAAAGGATGAGGCGATACCATTTGGTGCCTTAGGGTCCACGTAGCTCAATTGGATAGAGCGTCGGCCTCCGAAGCCGAAGGTTGCAGGTTCGAGTCCTGCCGTGGACGTTGGTCTCACCCGCTCAGTTCCTCAGCGGTAGACTCACAGACGCTGCAATGGTCAAAGAGTGTCCATATTGCGATCACGTCCTTGCAGCCGAAGAAATTCGGTTCGTAGCGGCTCATCCTGATCTGTCTGGAGACCCTGTATTGGGCGATCCATGGCCGGTTCGTTTCTTGCCTGTTCGGTTCAACGCAGATGGTGATGCGATTGACCCTGCCGGGACACCCTCATCCCAAATGGCCTGCCCAAATTGCAGGGCCAGTCTTCCGCGTCAATGTTTGGGTGTGCCTGTCGCCCAGAGTTCGATTCGGGTGATGTCGGCAGAGTCCATGTCGGAGTTGCAACGACGCATTGAGATTGCGTGCGAGAAACTCGCGCCAGATGGGTGTCATGTTCAGATGCTTGAGTTGGCTAATCAGCCACCAATGGAACGAGATGTCGTATGGCATGAAGTGTGCTTGGGTCAAGCCCGAGGGCTTCTTGTCTCTATTCGAGATTCCAATTGCGGATCCCCAGTACCTGACGTGAGCTCTATTGAAGAGAAACTCAAATCACTCGTTATCGAAACGACAGCCTGATGCTCCATGTCATACACACATGGGACGATCAGGTGGGCATGGTCGGTTTTCGAACCGTTCATGCAAGTCCTGGTGTGCCCGCTCACGTGTTGGAACAACTCGAGCAATCCTCTGGGATGTATGTCAATGAAGATGGAGCGGGTTATGCGTCGCTGTCGCATCGCCTAATGAGATTCCATGGCGCACAGTGGTCGGTACTCACCAGTGTTCATAAGGCGCCTCCCATTGCAATAGATGGGCTGAACCGCGTGACGCATCATGTGTTAATTCGAGCAGATCAGCGATGTAGTGGACCCGCCACTCTTCTTGCCAGTCCACTGATGTGCACTAACTGGCCGTGCAATCCTGAAAATGCCAGATTGCAGGATTTGCCAATCGCTTCTGGAGCGGGTCTACAAGCAGCCCATGAATGGGCTCCACTACTCCATCAATGCCAAGATGAATCGAGTCGGCGCGTCATTGCGCTGCCCCAGGGGCAATCTGCAATCAAGGCCATTCAATCAATCGAAGCTGCTATGCAGCCAGTTGACCGATGGTCGTGGACCTTCTCTGCTGGTCCACCGGCCAGCAGCCACGGTATTGCTGTGATCATTCTCGAGTCAGACGATGTTGGCGAGGATCTAAAATCACGATCGATCCCATGGTCTGATCCTCCAGCTGCCCCATCGACATCTGCCTCCCCGGTCATCGAGCCGGAGGTCATCAATATGCCTCTGGTGCGCATGGAGGCCCCAGATCGCCGCATGTGGCCTTGGCTGCTCTTCGCTGCTTTTGCAGTCATTTTGGTCATCCTGCTGTGGGTCTGGCTGGGAGCGGCTGCATGAAAACGTGTCATGAAGTCAAACAAGCACTCGATGCTGGCAATGAAGCACAACTGCGCCGATCTATGGAGAGGATGAAACGGGATCTTGATCGCTGTCTTGCATGGGCGAAAGCCGGGTACGGACGTGAAGCTGCCGCCTACAACATTGATGGAGGCAACATTGTTGCACATGCCATTCAACTCAAGCAGAGTTCAGCTGTTCGTGCACTCATGGACGAATTGGACTTTCCGGATGACCAAAGCCTTGATGAGTTAGCAAGATTGCATGCAACCGCATCTGCACATGCCGCGGCTGTCTCAGCATGGCGAAGTGCTGCGGTGTCATCTGCGTCGGCTGCCGATCGACTTGGATGTTTACGCACCCTTCGCCGTCTTGAGCCAAGACAAGCGATTTGGGCGGATGCTGTTGAGCAGATTGAACAGGATGTCGTGCAAGCGTGGAAGCCGCGTGTCCAGGCCTGTATTGGCGCTGGCGATCTCGCTGATATTCGTCACTGTCGAAAGGTTTTTGAGTCAATCAATGCCGGTGGATCTGGCGGGCGGGCGTTGCTTGCAGAACTTGATGATGCCCTTGCATTAGGCGCACGTAAGATTGCTGCGCAAGAGATGGAAGAACTTGATCGTCAGTTGTATCGGGCGTGGCTCGCGATGGATGAGCCTTTGGCTCGTGCCCTCCTTGATCGGGTTCGTTCGCTTGGTGCGGATGCTGGTGTTGCCTCTGTCTTGCAGCCGGCGATGGGGCAACTGACAGGCTGGCTTGACCGCCAGCAGGAAGCAGTCCAGAGGCGTGCATCGCAAAGACTTCATGTCGAGCGCCTCGAGCAATTGCTTGATGAAGATCGTCCAGTCAGTGAGTTTGAGCCGCTCTACGCCGATTTACGCGCTAGTGATGTCTCCATGACACCCATGTTGGAGTCTCGGGTGGCGCACCGATATGCCACTGCGAAACGGCGACATCGGCGTCGCTTCGCGCTTGGGCTGACAGCCATATTGGCCATGGCGGTGCTCGCTGTAATCGCAATCAACCTTTCATTACGATCAGCTCGATACCAGCAGACGATTGAAGGCATGGCGGCTGCAATTCAATCAGATCTAGAGGCAGGGAATCTTGAATCAGCATTTAGGACATGGCGTCAAGCCTCGGAATCCAGTCTGACAGACTCGCCGGTATTGGCATCGCTCAAAGGAAGAATTGAACAGGCCCAAAAGCAGCGGCTTGCTGATGTCGCCCAAGGGGCTGAATGGATCGACCAAGCAACCCAGCTCACATCTATCAACCCAGAGAGCATCGCATCGCTTGAGCAAGCAACTGATTTGCTTGAGCAAGTGGCATCATTGGGAATTTCCGAGCATGCCAAAGCGCTTAAGCAGACGCGTGATCAGGTGGATGATCTTCGGCGTGCAGCCTATGAGGTGGAGCGACAAAGCGCTCTTGATGTGCTCGCAGTCGCTCGTGGCCGACTCGAGGAGTCTGCCCCAGGGGGTGGCAAGTCACTTGATCCAGATGCATGGGCTGAGTGGATGAAACTCGACGATGTCCAGTCGATGCTCGATAAGACCCGTCGTTCACCAGTAGGTACACAGCCTGACATCAGCCAGGCCATTGAGAAACTTGCTCAAATGCGCACTAATCGTATGGAGCGTGCACAGTTACGACTGGAGTCTCTTGAGAAGGCAGATGCTTTGCTTGGGCAGTTGGCAGAAACGCCAGCGAGCGAACAGGAATGGTTGCGTGTGTGGCAGTCATTGCTTGATGAGCATCTCGATGTGCTCGCTGATACCGGCCCCGTACATCAGTGGCATCGTGGGCGCCGTGCTGCTGAAGCAGCGGTAGCTTTGTCACATTGGCGGATGGTTGTTCGCCCCGCAGTAGAAGCTGCCCTGCAGAGTTCCGATTCTGATTCGATGTCCCGCTTAGCACGTGGAGCTGCGACAGCACTTCGGAATCACATGGAACGTCATGATGGCTCGCCCTATGGGCAAGCCGCCGTCAAGATGTTGCCCATGTTGACAGCTTTGAGTTCTCCACAGTTTCATAAAGGACCGCATGAGCTGGTAGAGAAAACCCATCTGCTCGATTTGGCACGTATGCCCATTTTGCGGGGTGGTTGGATCTATGTCAGGCCCCCTGAGAACACGCGGTCAATTCGGATTATTGAAGATCTTGAGTCGTTCTCACTTCCTCCAGAACTGCTGGATCCTGATCCAATTGATGCATCCGTCGGCCCAATAGGCCAGCTTGATTTTGTTGCGCTGTCATCAGCACTCAGTGATTGGATAGAAAGGCCGGTGGCGACATCGCCGCGCGGCTGTGCGATTGCTGTCTTGCAAATGGTTGAAGATGTTGTTTCCACTGATGAGCTCGATCTACTGCTGCGACTTTATGCGACAAAACAAGCGTGGCTTGTTGCTCTTGAGACACTTCGCCCCATCGCTCCCAAAGCAGTGGAGCCTGTTGATCGATGGATCAATGACCTCAGCGTCATTGCTCCGATGGCTGCACAATCGGATTGGCCGGCCATGGCTGCAGCGGCCACATCACCTCAGCAGCGACGTATCCGAACGCAGGCAGCCACAGCCTTGGCTCAATCGCCTGATGTTGATGCGATTCGCACGAGTGTTCTTGCTTCTTTCCGAGATATGGATGCTGCGATGATCTCACATGTGCCTGCAGGGGTATTAATTCCGCAGGGCGATCATATGGAAGGGATGTGGCCAGCTGGGACCGCCCCACAAGAACTGATGGTGCTCGTTTCTGATGAAGCCGGCCGCTGGCAGTTGGTGCCTGTGGAATTAGATGCTTCAAATAGGATCCCCATGGGCGCGCTCAACCTGCCGGAGACCCCTGCGGTACTCTTTTCACCTTAATGGCCGACGCAACTCCACCACCAGCCTGGGACCGCCCAACGAAGCCTGTGCTGTCCTTTGCTTCATGCGATCCCGAACGACGCTTTGGCCTTCCAAGCGGTCGCTTTACAACTCCATCTGCATTCTCATCATTTTTGTTGGGCGTGGCATTTATGGGGTTCATGTATGGAGTGAGTTGGTTTGCCAGGGACACTGGATTCGGGAGCATTGTTTGGGAACTTCTAACGGGGTACTCAGGCATTCCAATACCAATTGCTGCGTTGAGTTGCTGGTCTATTGCCATTCTTCTGCTGAAATCGCTCAAAATAAAAGCGCAGCGAGCGGCATTGCGTTTGCGTTTTATGCCTGAGGAAGCTGGCTTTGCACTGACAGTGGGTTCAGCAGATCAGGTAATGAATACGATTGAAGCTGCTGTTGATGAGCCGCGACAATTTCTACTGCTCAATCGTGTGCTGGATGCGCTTCGATCCATTCGCAACATAGGACGAATTGGCGACATCGATGAGATGCTTGACAGTGCTGCGGAAGCTGATGAGGCCGCGATGGACAGCGGCTACACGATTCTGCGTGGTTTTATTTGGGCCATCCCTGTATTGGGATTCCTTGGCACCATCATTGGACTTACAGAGGCGATTTCACAGTTTGGTGGCGTGCTAGATGCGGGGAATGCTTCTGTCGATGCACTGACTTCACAACTGACGCTAGTTCTTGCTGGTCTGTCTACCGCATTTATCACCACCGGGGAAGGACTGGTTGCAGCGCTTTTGATTTATCTCGCTCAGACTTTTGTTCGCCGAGCAGATGAGTTGCTTCTGGATGATTGCAGGCAATACGCACTTCGGAATGTCGTCAGTCGAGTGCGTGTCGACGGGGCCTCCTGATGGCTCGGCGGCATCGAGGATCTGGATCCCCGGTTCGTTTTTTTGCTTTTCAGGATGTCATGATTGGCACCATTGGCGTTGTTCTTGTGGTGACGCTTCTGCTGCTTCTGCAAATTGGGCGAGCAGCGGTCGCACGCATTGAGCCAGTATCTCCAGAGCCAGATATTGCGCAAGCCACGGGCGTAGCCATTCCGGCTGACACTGCTGATCAGCGTGCTGCTCTGGCTGTGCTGACTCAAAACATTTTGGAGGCTGATGACACACTTCGGTCACTGCGTCGCCGCATCGATGCCACCAAATCAGCCAGACTGTCAGCGATGCGGGACGGGGATGTTCAGGTCGCCAAATTACTTCTTGCTGATCAAGATGAATTGCGTCGAGATATTGAAACAATGCGCAATCGACGGCTGGTCTATTTGATTGCGAATCAAGAAACCCGCCCCATCGTTGCAGAGTTGGCCGCGGGGCGGTGTGTTGTCTCAACTGATCAGGCCAATGACCCCCCTATTGCAATTCGCCAAAGTGATCCGGAACAAATTGCCACTGGACTCTTGTCTTGGTATCGCGGGCAGTCTGATCTATCCGACCGGCATCTGCTTATTGTGTTGAAGCCGTCCGGCCTTCCCATCTGGGAAGCGCTGCAACGCCAAATAAAGACTGACCCCGCACTGCGCAATTTGTCTATGGGACTAGATCTTATTCCCGAGTCTGCTTCAACCACACGTTTCCCTGCTGAGTAATGAAAATGCGTCGGCGAAACACGACAGAAGATGGCAGTCTTGATCTGCTGCTTGACACGATCTGCAACATGTTTGGCCTGATCATCTTTGTGGCCATCCTTGCAGCCGTGATCGCCAGTGTGCGAAGTCGACAAACAGCAGAAGTGCCGTTGCTTGCAACTCAGGAGACGATGTCAGTCAATACGAGCCCAGAAGTTCAGCCAGATGATCTAGTGGCAGACATGATCACATCACGCCGAGCACAACTTGACCGCCTCTACAAAGAGATTGATCAGCGAGAGGAGTTGCTCGATCGCTTGCATGCCATTGTCGCGCCTGAGAATGCGCCGGTTGATCTTGACACGATTCGATCACAGACTCAAACGCTTCAGAAAGACTTGCAGCGAATGACGCAATTGCGAGATGTCACTCTGCGAACGCCAAAGCGTAGAGAGCTCGCGGGGCGTCTTCCAGTACAAGTCGTTTTGGCTGAGGGCCGCCTATACATACTCAATGATTGGTCGAGTTGGCATCAGTCGAGCGATCCGATCGGAGACCGATGTGTATTTTGGACGACATGGAATCCCGAGGCCATCGACCTTCAGCAGCCTGTAGAAGCGATCATTCATGAAGGTTGCGAATTTCGCACAGGGACACAAGACATTGAGCGGCGTGTTCGCCTGCTGTCGGGCGGGGGTATCCCCATAGACGAAACAAGAGCATCGGTTGCCAAAATCACAGATGCCCTTTCAGTGCTCGATCCTGATTTTCACGTAGTCTCGATGCGTGTCAGCGCAGATAGTTATGCCGCATTTCAGCTCTTCCGAAATGCGTTGGTGCAATCACGATTTCCGTATGACGTTACGCCCTGGATAATGCCCGCAGACCGTGGATACCACGATCGCATTCGGGAAGGCACAGCAACGGCTCAATGACGCGTCACGGCACGACAGCGAAGCTGCCACCGTGCTGTTGGGCGATCATCTGAAGGAGACTAATGTCAGCATCTGCGCCAAAGCCAATGGTGTGGATTCTGGCTCGCGGTCGTGACGCATTGAGATTCCGTAATAGCCCAGGCAGATCCGCAGTGGCGACTGTTCCGTCGGTCATGAAATAGATGGTGTCTGGGGCAGGCTCAAGTGCCCCAAAGGCCCACCGAAATGCCTCTGCAGGATCGGTGCCGCCACCAGCACCAACTTGGCGGACCTTGCGAAGGATGGATGAGGCAATTACGGAGTGTGATCGTGTCCAGCCATCTGCGATGACCTGGGCATCGCTTGAGAAAAACACCAATGCAAAGGAGACTCCTGGAGGGAGATTGGAGATTGACTCGCGCAACTCCTGCTTGAGGCGCTCCAGTTTATCGCCAGCCATGGATCCAGAGATATCAATGACATAGCACACCCAACGTCCCTCGGATTGCACACCGAAGAAGTCAACAGAAGTTGCTTCTTGCGATTTCTCGATGATGGGTGCTGGGCCAAGCTGGGCTGTCGGCCGCAGGGGTTGAGTGGGCAGAAAGACCTCGCCACGCATGAGATTGTCGATGATCGCGGGATCCTCTGCGACATATAACGATTCTCCAATCCGAAGGCTCGTTCCTGCGCGACGCCAATTCAATGTCCATGGTCCAGGCATTGTTGTTGATGTAAGACGGACTCCCCCCGGGAGCAGTTGTCCAGGTTCAGGCAGACGTGAGGCGCGATCCTGTGTTTCCTGGATCACCGCAACGCGCTGGCTGATGTCGGCGGCGTACTCAGCCATCAGTACCACCTCACCATCATTCCATGACAACAGAGTGACAATTTCACCACGATCGGGGTCAATGCCAATGAAGCGCTCTTGGGATCCAGTTGGCAGAAAGTCATCTGGGCCAGATTCCACGAGACGCCACACGCCACGTATGGGAGCTGTTGCTGCGTGGTCACTTAAAACCTCTTCTGCAATCCCAAGTCGGCTTGGGTCCATATGCCCTTCATCGATTTCAGGGAGCGCGTGCGCATCATCATGATCCTGAGACGACATGGTCTGAGCGAGCCTACGCAGCGTCAGTGATGGTCTTGATGGTGCCTCATCATTTGGCAGCGAATTGGCTCCAGTAACACCATCACCAATCGATGCATCGCTGGTTCGGTCTTCTGTTGCGCCGCCACCAGTTGCGGCTTTCTGGTTCCCACTATGCCCACCGCCACCAGCGGATGCGCCGGATGCTTGCCCAGCACTGCGTCCGCTTGGGCCAGTTCCATGGCCAATCTCAGCTTCCGGGGAATTCACATCTGCTTGTTGATCAGGTGTGCTCTTGGGTGAACTGGGCTGTCCAGTTGGCATTGCAACTGGGGCAGTCTTCCACCCTTGGGCGTCAGACAGGCTGCCGCTTTGCTTTTTGCTGTCCAATGATGGGTCGCTTTGGTTTGCGTCACCCTCTGGGCTGCGAGTTGAAGCAGGGCCAAGTAGACCTTGGACGCTTGTTGCCGCGGGCATGGCAGAGCCTAATGCTGCTGCATCTTGCGCAGAAGGAACTTGTGTGTCAATAGACCCTTGTTCTGCGGAGGCGGGTGCTTTGTTGTTTGAGGACGAGGCGGCGGAGACTGTCTTGAGGCCGGCATCGGCCGTCTCTCCTGAAGAAGAGCCGGTGGAAGAAGTGGCAGCGAAGGAAGCCAGCCCAGACTGGCTGGAGCCAGGCGATGATGATTGACCTGCCCCACCTTCTTCGCCATCGCCTCCTTGGCATTCACCGGTTGTTGGGGTCTTTGATTGATCAGTCTGCTGCCGATCACTTCCTGTCGGTGGCGCAGGGGCGATCCTCTGATCAGGCTTGCCTGTATCAGGTGTGGCTGATGTGGAGTTGTTGCGAGCAGTTGAGGAGGACTGTGTGATCGAAGTGCTCGCCACATTCTGCGACGGATTGATCCTTTGAGGTGGCGTGTGTAGTGCGACAGATTGCACTGGGGCAAGAGTGACCGCCCGATTCCGATCAGGGACTTTTGAGCTCGACAGCGGCTCTTCATCTAATGACATTGACGCCTGCTGGTTCGCGCATCCAGTAAGTAGCGTGAAGACGATCATTGGAAATAGGACTTTCATGAAATAGGCTCCAAGTCAATCATTCAACGCGGCATTCAAAATCTGTATCGAATCAAGGGTTGCCTTTCGGGGCAATGTGTCCGTTGGGCGGGCAAACCGATGTTCCATGGTGGCCCAAGGTCCATCGACCTGGCAGATATCAGGGGCGTATTGGTTGAGCCATTGGGTCGCTGTTTTAAGCGACCTGTGAGCCGTCTGATCCCATGCTTCGTCAATCAAGATTGTCAGTTCGCCGAGACATTGCAGTCGTTCAAGAAGTTTTTTCAGGTTTTGTCGACGCATTCGTAGTGGCTGCAAAAACCAATCACCTTCTCCGGCAACCGCAGTCGCCCTTTCAGTCGTAGCTGTGATGGCTGTTGCAGTCATATAGGTGGAGGCATACATATGAACGGACGGCCTAGAGGCGATTGATAGTGCTCGCTGAAAATGCTTCAGTCCGCTCATTGTCTGGCAGAGTTTTTCTGCTTCTTCCTTGGCAGCGGGGCTGAGAAAGTCGGCTCCAAAGGTCATGGTGTCCTCTGCGAGTTCCTTGATGTCTTTGTCCAGTTGATCCAGATGACAGGCCTGCTTGCGACCGCCAAGCTGCGTTGTGGCATCATTCAATGCATCGGTGAGTTCTTGGAGTACACGAGCAAAGTCGGAATTGTTCAGAACCTCTGCTTGCGGTACCTGCACGGGGAGCGAGGGCAGGACTAAGGGCGACTGCACTTGGGGGGCTGAATTAGTGGCGGTGGCAACATCCACTGTGCTTGGCTCATTTACTGGGGCATCATCATCAGTTGGGCTTACAGGCGGGTCTGAATCAAGCTTTTCTTTGCCAGTTTGTGTTTCCTCAGTAATGAGCTTGGCTGCCGATACTTCTTTGGACTCCATATTTGCGGAGTCATCTTCTGCAGTGGTATGAAGTGCTCCGTTGCCATGGACTTCAGATTGCTGGGCAGCAACAAGAGAACCGTGCAATTCCTCATGCTCATCACCTGCTGTCAAGGTCTCCGCCGGCAAAGGCGTAATGGCCGAGGCTGTGGGTTCTGTGGGCTGAGTCGGCTTATCCGTGCGACTGATCCAGAGCAACCCGCTGGCAAGGAGGAGCACTATCAGTGCCAACAAGATCCACACAGGAAGGCCGAGTCGCCGTCTTGCTGGGCGCGTGAGCAAAGCGGATACAGGTGGCGCGGAGGTCGGCTGTGGAGCAGCGCTTGCAGGAATCAGTGGCCCCCCGATCAAACGAGCATTCGAGGTGTCAAACCACGGATGGTCAAGTTGAACAGCACTATTTGAAAGACCTGTGGCACCAGGGGCGCACTGCGCAATATCCATCCAGCGAGCTGGTGAGAAGACGCCAACGCCCCACTGCAATGCCATTGATTCTTGTGAAGAGAATGCGCTGAGCATGTTGCTCAGTGCTGGAAGCAGCGTGGACTCTGCTTTTATGAGCAATGGGCCTTGTCGCTGACGCTTATGGTGGATCAGAAGGTCGAATAATTGGGCGCCTTGATAGTCCAAGGGCAGTGCCTGCTGAGGCAAAGGCAATTCGATTGGTGAGCCATCAGCAAATTCTTGTCGATGCCAAATGCGCGTGTCGTGCAGCACATGGCTCAGTGCCGGCGCCACAATCTTGTGCCAATCATGTTGGCCAATGACCAATGTTGGAAAGGCGATAGTCGCTCGCCCCGCATCATCCTGGCCGCCTGGAATGCATCGTGTCAATGCGATGCAACCACTGGGGAGTGTGCGACAGCAGGCAGTTACTTGTGTATCGAGGTTTGGGACATCGCTGCTTCTTGGCTGACCAAGATCGACGTGAGAAAGGTGTTGGAGATCCTCATTGGTGATTGGAGTGCACCATGCAAGTGGGCGATATCCATCACGTGAACCAAGTAAGTGCGTGTCACATCGCATTAGTCTGCAAGTACCAGCACAATGACGACAATTAAAAATACCAGGGCAACAGCACCACAGACTATGGCCCATGTGGGAATCCCGCGTCGAGCAGGTGTGACGCGTGATGGGATGTTGTAGGCAGGTGCGATGACTTTCGGCGTGGGTGGTTGGTGCGGAGAAGCGGGCACATCTGATGCTAATTTGATGGCGCGCAGGCAATAGCGAAGCGGTTCAATCAAGCCTCGCGCCGGCTTTTCAGTGTTGGGGATGCCGCGTCCAATCGCGTCACGACGGATGCGCACTGCTGAGGAGCCAAAGACGCGCAATTTTCCTCCGTATCGGAAGAGATTGGGAATTCTTGACTCCATGAAATCGCGTGGAGTGCCTGCTTCTCGAATCAGTTGCACATGTTCATCACATTTGGTCAGAACTACAGCAACAGGGACGCTTGCTCCGCCAGGACTCTTTCGGATCCGATCAACTGCTTGCACCATGCCGTAGTCATCATCAACCTGCTCTGCTGTGGAGCCCCCCTCGAGGTTGTCTGGGTCAATGAGCATGATCGCGCCAGCAGCGCGGTCGATGTGTTCAAGGAGTGTCAGTGACTGCTCGTCCCTGCCACCGTCGACAAACGCACGGCGAAAAACTTCGCCTGGGTAATCGAGGATGACTACTTGAATACTGTGCTCGTCATGTGTGATTTCGAGTTCACTGAGAATGGATCCTGCGGTTGCCGCAGGCCACTTGCCTTGGGAGAGACCCTCGCAGATCTCCATGCATCGCTCATGCATGGCGCCGTCCCCCGCACGCGCAGAGACGCCTTCGTTGCCTTGCCAAAGTTTTTGGTACAGACGCGATAGAAAGACTGTCTTCCCAGCCCTGCGACGACCCAGAATGACAATTCGATCGCGCCGGGCGTCGATTTGGCCCTCTGTCCAGTCTGTCAGTTCCAAGGGCACATTCTCAAGAATTGGGAAACCCTCCAGACGTTCGCCTGAGTGTAGCGACCGAATTGACTTGGTCGCTATGTAATGCAGTACGTCTGTGCTACCCCAAACGTTCCCCCAGCCGAGGTCGCGGGTTCTATCAGGCCAGGATGAGGCATGGCCGGTTGATTATTGGGCGCTATCGAGCGATTCGCCGACCGAGTAGTTGGGGGCTTCTTTGACAACCTGAATGTCGTGGGCATGGGATTCAACAAGCCCAGCACCACTTAAGCGCACAAACTGAGCTCGTTGCCGGAGTTCCTCGATACATGAACATCCGCAATAGCCAAGTGCTGCGCGGAGGCCGCCCATGAGTTGGAAGACATACGCATCCAGTGGGCCACGGTATGCAACCCGACCTTCAACGCCTTCGGGTACAAACTTTCCACTATCAGTGATATGACTCTGGCTGTATCGGTCGGCACTGCCTTGGTGCATTGCACCGATGCTCCCCATGCCGCGGTATGACTTGTATCGCCGGCCACGGTGCAGGACCAGTTCGCCGGGGCTTTCATCAAGGCCTGCAAAGAGTGATCCGAGCATGACACAACTGGCCCCAAAGCCAATGGCTTTGGGAATATCTCCACTCTGTCGAATGCCCCCGTCAGCGATCACAGGGACGCCTTCGGGCTCACAGGCAAGGGTGGCTTCAGCAATGGCAGAAAGTTGTGGCACGCCGACACCGCTGACAATCCGTGTTGTACAGATCGATCCCGGGCCAATCCCGACCTTGATCGCATCTGCTCCAGCTTCAACCAGATCGGCAGCAGCCTGTTTGGTTGCTACGTTGCCAGCAATGAGATCAATGTCGTATCGAGACTTAATCTCACGAACAGAGTCAATGACGTTGTCTGAGTGACCATGGGCTGTGTCGACGATAATCACGTCGACATCTGCAGCGATCAGCGCTTCGACACGCTCATATTGATGAACCCCCACAGCAGCACCGACACGGAGTCGGCCACGGTCATCTCGACAAGCTCGCGGGTGATGGCGGACATTCTCAATATCCCGCATCGTGATCAGGCCAGCGAGCCGATCGCCATCTTCAACAAGCAGTAGTTTTTCAACTCGGCCACGACTCATGCTGGCCTCAGCCGCCATCAGGTCAATGCCGGGTGTCGCGGTGACCAATCGCTCGCGAGGCGTCATCACCTCACCAACGGGGCTGTCAGTAGATTCAACAAAGTTGATATCTCTTCTGGTCAGGATTCCGGAGACTCGCCCATCTGCTTGGCCACTGTCGGTTACCGGAAAGCCGCTGACGTTATGGGCTGCCATCAGATCAATGGCTCTCTGCACGGTATCAGTAGCACTGAGGGTGATTGGATCAACAATGATCCCGTTTTCGCTGCGCTTGACCCTGGTGACCTGGGCGGCCTGCTCTTCGATGCTCAGGTTCTTGTGAATGATGCCGATGCCGCCCTCTTGAGCAATCGCTATGGCGAGGGACCATTCCGTGACAGTATCCATCGGGGCAGACAGGAGGGGCAATTCAAGGCGGATCCGCCGAGTCAGGTTCGTCGAGAGATCGGTCTGATCAGGGGTAACGGCACTCCGCTGTGGAATCAGCAGAACGTCGTCAAAGGTGATGCCTTCGGGTAATGAGAGCCGCTCCATTGAAGAATGATCGCCAGAAGGCCCCTTGGTGTCAAGGCAATCCGCGATGAACCCCCGTGACTGCTACGATAACCTGTTCACCTACGCCTCCCCGAAAGTTGGGAGATCAGGAGATCCACGCTCGTGTCCAGCCCAATCCATGCCGAAGCACGCCTTGTGCACCATGCCAAGGGCACTGAGCCAGGTGCTGGGGAGAAGCTCTACCGCAAGTACCTCAAAGCATGCATTACCTATGGGGCCTCCGATTTGCATATCAAGGCGGACGGCCCCCCCCGCGTGCGTCTCCGAGGCGAGCTCAAGCCGCTTGATACTGATCCGGTCACCCATGACGAATCGCATCAGATTGCCAAAGACATTCTTGATGAATATCAGTATCAGATCTTCGCCTCGCATGGCCAGATGGACATTGCTTATGACTATGACGATTCCCATCGGTTCCGCGTCAACATCTTTATGTCTCGCGGCAAGGTCTCCTATGCCTGCCGTTTAATCACCTCGGAAATCAAGCGCTTTGAGGAACTGCATGTTCCTGACTCGCTAGGTGAAATCGCTCTTGCCGCTAACGGCCTCATTCTCTTTGCGGGTGTCACAGGTTCGGGCAAGAGCACGTCGATTGCGGCAATGCTGCAGCACGTCAACGAGCGTCGCCGTTGCCATATTGTGACCATCGAAGATCCGATTGAATACATCTTTACAGAGTCAAAATCCACCATCAATCAGCGAGAAGTTGGCATTGACTGCCTCAACTTCAATGAGGCACTTCGGGCACTGGTGCGTGAAGACCCTGATGTGGTGCTTGTCGGTGAAATGCGTGATAAGGAAACCTTTGAAGCAGCTATTCGAGCTGCTGAAACCGGGCACGTTGTGTTCGGAACTATCCACGCATCATCCGCATGGCAGACCTTTGGGCGAATCTACGATCTGTTCGATGAGGGTGAAGTTCCGCAGATCCGCAAGCTGTTGGCGTACAACATCCGGGCCATCATCTACCAAAAGCTGCTCAAAACACTGCGACCCGAAACAAGCCCACGGATCCCTGCACTTGAAATCCTCATTGGAACGCCAGCAGTACAGAAGTACATTCTGGAAGGTCGTGAGGGCGAACTGCTGGATCTCATTCGCAAGGGGCAAGAGGAAGGCATGGTGGACTTCACAAGCGCACTGGTCAACCTCGTCGAGGCCGAATGGATCCACCATCGTGTAGCGATGGAAGCAACTCCCAAGCCTGAAGAACTCAAAATGCGACTCAAGGGCATTTCATGATGGATACTGGGATGACTCTCGCGGAGACGTCAGTCTTTTTGCTGAGCCCATGGAAGCCACTCTTGATGTGGGCACCTTTTGTGGCCTGGGCATGGGTTGTGGGAACCAAGTTGGATCCAGATAGCAGGCGACTTCGTCTCGATCATTACAAATGGAATATGGCCCATATGGCAGCAGGCATTGCAGGCCTGTCGGTCATGCTCTTCGCTTGGAGTTTTTATGTGTCCTGGTTTGTGGGCATGCTGTTGATGTTGCTGCCCATTCTGTGTTACTGGAAAGTCAGGAATGCCGCTGTGCCTGAAGATCAGCAGTACAACCTGTTTAAGAAAGATCCGCAGGCCAGCACACATCGAAAGAAGCGTTCATCGAAGGATGCGGTCCTTCAGTTTCAGGGGCCCTCAGGAATCTTTGATGCTCCAGCTAAGGAAGATCCACAGTTGGAAACTTGGCTAGACCTCGAGTCCATCCTCGTGCCAGGGCTCCAACTCGAAGCAAGCCGTATCAATATGGCCCTTAGCCAAGGCGGTTTGGCTAGTGCCCGATTTGTGCACACGATGTCAGAGCGTCAGGATTCGATTGATCCAGAGGCCGGTGCCAAGGTTGTCAACCTGCTCAAGAGCTTGGCTGGGATGGATCTCCAGGACACACGCCATACGCAATATGGAGAGTTCAGCATTCAGGGCGTCCATGGCTTCGTTGAGGCACGCATGTCAGTCACTGGAAGTTCTCGTGGCCAGGCAGTCCGAATTGATTTTGACCAAGCAAAGAATGTGTCGATTCCGTATGCCCAGTTAGGCCTTGAGGAATCTCAGAAAGAAACGCTTGATGAGTTGATGCCCGATCATGAGCGGCATGGCATCGTCTTGTTGTCAGCCCCTGCCGGACAGGGTCTTTCTGCAACCGGATACGCCATGTTGGGCAGGCATGATGCTTACACCAGCAATATCAAGACACTTGAGCGTCGCCCTCTACTTGGCCTCGAAGGTGTCGATCATGTGACCTTTGATCCCTCCAATCCCGACATTGACTATGCCACTGCGCTGCAGTCCATCCTCCGGCGCGATCCAGACGTCGTTTTGGCCGAGTTGCTTGATTCAGAGACAGCGAAGATTACTGCTGCAGCTGGCAGCGACAGCACGCTTCAATACATGATGCTCAATGCAGACAGCGCCGCCATGGCTATTCGGGAATGGGTCCGGCTTGTTGGCGATGTTCCCAAGGCAGCGAAACATCTACGGGCGGCTGTATGTCAGCGTCTTGTGAGACTTCTTTGCCCTGATTGCAAGCAGCAATTCACGCCTGCGGATCCAAAGAGCCTCCGCCTTCCTGAAGGAAGCAGTGTTTACCGATCAAGTGGCAAAGTTCAGGTGCGTAATGATGTTGAAGACTGCCAGAGCTGTCGCGGTACGGGCTACATCGGGGCCATAGGCGTTTTTGAAGTCTTCCCCATTGACAAAGAGTGTCGGCAAATTCTCGCAACAGGCGATCTGAAGGCTGCCATGATGCATGCACGCCGCATGCGTATGGTGCTCATGCAAGAAGTCGCGCTCAAGCGAGTTGCCGCTGGCATTACTTCGATTGAGGAGATGTCCCGGGTGCTCGGCGGCGGTGGCGAGAAGAAAAAGCCTGCGAAGGCCCAGACGACGCAGGGAGCGTAAGCATGGAAGCCGTCTTCAATCTTCTTGTTGTTGCAATCGTTGCCCTGATTGCGTATTGGTGGTCCTCCCAAGGTTTTGTCAGCGGTTTCTTGCATCTGGTGTGTGTCATTTGCGCTGGAGCATTTGCGTTAGCGCTTTGGGAACCACTGATCTATGACTTCGTTCACACTGGTTCTTGGTGGGACCAGTTACTTCCTGGGGTTATGTTGCTGCTCACTTTTGCGGTCGCACTGCTCCTCATGCGGATGGTGACGGATCGTTTGGCGCCGGACCATGTCAATGTGCCACAAACGGTCGACATGATTGGCGGCGCAGGCTGTGGTGCAGCAGCTGGGGTACTCACTGTGGGCCTACTGTTGATTGGCACTGGATTTATCCAGCGCCCGCTCATATTCATGGGCTACCAGGGTTGGGCCCGGCTTGATAATGGGGCTGTGTCAGCACCTGAATCATCCCTTTGGGTGCCGGTCGACCGCATTACAGCCTCCTTCTATGAGTTCTTGAGTGTAAGCACGTTGTATCCGGATGTTGGCGGTCAGCCAATGGCTATATGGGCTCCGCACCTTGATCGGCAAGCAACCTTACTTCGTGACACTGGCCACACCAACAAAAGCAAAACCGGCCAACTCATGCAGCCACCTGGCAGCGTCACGGTAGATCGGCCGGTTGCTTGGTATCCCGATGAAGAAAACGGGTACTACCTGACCATACCGCTTGACTTCAAACGCACAGGCTTGGACTTTGAGCGCATATTGATGTTGTCATCATCACAGGCTCGGCTCGTTGGAGATCTTGCCGATGGGTCTACAGCGACCTATCACCCAGTTGCTTGGCGCCAAGCTGTCGATAAGGATGACACCTCGGGCTTTTACCGCTTTGACGCCCCATCTCGATATGCATCCAATGTCAACGGTATTGACAAGGCAAACATCAAACTCGTCTTTGCACTTCCTGAGTCATTCCAGCCACGCTTTATTCAAGTGCGGAATCTCAGGCTGATGCTTGAGGAGGCCGACCAGACTGAAGGGATGGAGGAGTACTTCACTCGAACCGGCGCTACTGGGGCCGGCATCAATGATGGCTGGGGTGGTGTGATTACTGAATTGGTCGATCTTCGCGGGCGCTTCCATCGAACGATTCGACCGACCATTGACGATTTCAGCGGCTCTTTTGATATCGATCGAAAGGCAAAGAAGTTAGCCAAAGCCACCTTTGCCAAGGTCAAGAAGAGCCGAAAGAGTGGCCGAGGGGCTACGGCGGTTAATGGATATTTGTCACCTGAGGATGCTGTGGTGGTGCGTATTAACGTGTCACCAGGCTCAGGCGCTAGCATCATGGCTGTTGCTCGCGAACTTGGCGGCGATGGCGCCCTTGCCCTGCTCGATGACCAGAACAAGACCTACGAGCCAGTTGGCTATGAGATGATTGGTGATCGGGGTGCCACGATTTCGTTCAATCAGACCATCCAAAAACTCAGCGATATTCGCGCGCGACCACGTGCTGGCACCGACGATCTCCTCTACCTGATCTTCGTTGTGCCAGAAGGCATTCGACCTGTGGAGTTGATGATGGATGACTTGACGGTCGGATACATCGAAGGCGTCACGGTCAAGTCGAAGCGGTAGCTTCTGCAGCATCTGCGTCGAGCAGCCGCTCAACCCAGTGAATGTCGTACCGGTGCTCGACATCGTGAGTTGTAAACGCAGGCTCTTGAATGAGGCGTGCGTGCAGCGGAAGCGTGGTCTTGATTGGGCCAATATGGAATTCGCTGATAGCTGAACGCATCCGAGCAATGGCTTCTGTGCGATCTCGGCCATGTACGATCAATTTGCCGATCATGGAGTCGTAGTTGGGTGGGATTCGATATCCCGATCGAACATGGGTATCGACTCGAACATCAAACCCACCGGGGATCTGAAATTGCTCAACAACGCCTGGCTGGGGCATGAACCCACGATCTGGATCCTCGGCGTTGACCCGACACTCAATGGCATGGCCGTTGATGGAGATTTGATCCTGAGTCACGCTGAGTGGCTCGCCGGCTGCGACTCGGATGGACTCTTTGACAATATCAACACCAGTAATCATCTCAGTCACCGGGTGTTCCACTTGTACCCGGGTATTGACCTCCAGCATGTAAAACTTCTGCTCATGGTCCATCAGAAATTCAACGGTCGCAGCACCTGCATAGTTGGCATTTCGGATCAGAGTCGAGGCGGATTCACAGACTTGATCGCGAATCTCTGAATCCACCCCTGGTGCTGGTCCTTCTTCGATGAGTTTCTGATGGCGTCTCTGGGATGTGCAGTCGCGGTTAAAGAGGTGAACTGCTCCACCATGTTTGTCTCCGAGACACTGCACTTCGACATGGCGTGCATGTTCAAGGAACTTCTCAACGTAGACAGCACCATTGCCAAACGCTGCAGCAGCCTCTTGGCGTGCTGACGCCAGGCCTTCAGCAAGTTCATCATCATTTCTTGCAATGCGCATGCCGCGGCCCCCACCGCCTGCCGCTGCCTTCACAATGACCGGGTATCCGATGTCTTTGGCCACGGACATTGCTTCTTCGGGATCTTCGATCGCCTCTGCACTACCTGGGAAAACGGGAGTGCCAGCCTCACGAGCCATACGTTTGCATGAGATCTTGTCGCCAAGCAGCGCCATGGCCTCCGGGCTGGGGCCAATGAACTCGATATTGCAATCTCTGCATACTTCTGCAAACTGAGCGTTCTCAGCAAGAAAGCCGTAGCCCGGGTGAATGGCATCTGCATGGGTCGTTTCAGCCGCTGAAATAATGCGATCGACACGGAGGTAGGATTCAGTCGCGGGGCCAGGTCCAATGCAGACCTTTTCATCAGCTTGTTCTAGCCAGGGGCCATCCCGATCTGCCTGCGAGTAAACACACACACTTTCGCATCCGAGTTCACGGGCTGCTCGGATAATTCGAAGCGCGATTTCGCCCCGGTTTGCAATAAGTATTCGGTCAAACATTGGTCGCCTCAGGATGGTCGGACAAGCATGAGTTCTTGGCCGAACTCAACGGCGTCTCCGCTCTCGACCAGAATCTGCTCCACAGTTCCGCTGATTTCAGACTTGATCTCATTGAAGATCTTCATGGCCTCAAGAAGGCAGACGACGGACCCATCTGAAACTGTGCCTCCTACCTTCACAAATGGGTCAGAGTCTGGAGAAGAAGCCGAGTAAAAGGTGCCGACCATTGGACTTTCAATGGCGATCAGTCCTGCTCGATCAGCACCTGCCGTTGCCGGCTCTGACGCTGTAATTGTTTGCGGCGGAGGTGCTTCTGCAACTGATGGCGGGGCTGCTGCAACTGGAGCCGGGGCGATTGCCATGGGCACCTGCGGTTGGACGTGTGGTGATGACCACTGATTGGGCCGTTGTAGCGTCACCTGTTCCTCGCTATCGCGCAGATCCATCTCTGTGAGATCATTCTGCACCATCAGCTTGACCAGTTCCTTGAGCTTTCGGATATCAATCATGCGGTGTCCTCAATGTGGGAGCGCCAAACAAGCGCTCTCAAAACTCGTCTCTAGATCTGCCGACAGCACAACAGGGTCGCTGCCAGTAATCAACACATCATCTTCAAGTCGAACCCCGCCAATGCCAGGCAGGTAGATCCCGGGTTCAATGGTCACGACCATGCCTTCTTCTAGAACGGTGTCAGCGGCAGCGCGTCCCATGAATGGTTGTTCATGTACATCACGGCCCAGGCCATGGCCAACGCCGTGTCCAAATTGTTCGCCGTAACCAGCAGACTCGATGACCTGTCGGGCTGCGGCGTCGACTTCTTGTACCGGCCGACCAGCAGTGCAGACCGCGATGGCCGATTGGCGGGCTTGGTCGATGACCTGATACACATTTGCCAGTTCATCAGGTGGCGAACCAAGGAAAAAGGTGCGTGTGAGGTCACTGCAAAGACCATCGACCCGCGCTCCCCAATCAACCAACAAGACACCAGGGACGATCGGGCTATTGCCTGGGACGTGATGAATGATGCTGGCATTGGCACCACTGCCAACAATAGGTTCAAAACTCTCAGACTCAGCGCCACGGCATCGCATCTCATAGATAAGCCGAGCCGAAGCTTGCCCTTCGGTCATTTGCAGACTGAGGTCCGCTTGCATAGCCCGCAACGCTTCAACTTGAATATCAATGGCCCGGCGGATGGCGTCCACTTCATCAGCAGATTTTTTCATTCGCAGCGGCGTGCAAATGGATGTGCCTGAGGTGATCTTGATCCCCGGCATGGCCTCTTCCATGGTTGTTTGCATCGTCAGGGTGGTGTGCGCCGCTTGCACGTGGAGTGTGCTGATCTCAGCGTTGCCAAGCATGGAGGCCATCCACTTCCACTGCCCTGCACGATTGGAGTCGATGTGGACGTGGTAGTGCCCTGTCTGCCCCCAAGGATCGAGATATTCTTCGTATCGCCGGTCTGAGACCAGACCAGCAAGATCCTGAGTCAGCAGCAGTTTGACATCATGTCCGTGGCATCCGACCAGATAGCGTATGTCCTGCTCTCCTGTGATCAGCAGGGCCTCCATGTCTGCGTTGTGCATGGCAGCGCGGGCTGCGGCGAGCCGAGTAAGCACGATCTGGTCCTGCCCAAGGCAGGTATCAACACATGGAAGTGCAGACATGGGGCGGGAGTATAACGATCTATGGTCGATCGTTCGCCAACGCGCTGAGATTTGCGTCGATCCCGCTCAGGCCACAGGTTCGTGGTCGACATCTCCCCGGGGTCGGCCAAGGACCTCAGAGAGGACAATTGCCTGCTGCCACTGAGACCATCCAGGGTTCGGTGACTCGGTAGGAACTGTGACCAGATCTTCGTCATTGGAAATACGCCGAACAACCGCTGGATTGGCTACTGGGGGCAATTTCGGTGGCGCAGCTGGGCTTTCTTCTTTGAACTTTCTGCGGAGGCCTGTGCCCGGCTCACGTCGACCCCCGGTGCGAATGGTCTTGGCCTGAGGTGCTTTGGTGCTGTTCTTGGCTTTGGGGGTGTTGGTTTTGGCCTTGCCCTTTTTGAGCGCACCAGCAACCGCACCCACGACATACAGCATCACACCGCCCAAGATGACCAGATCATCAAAGCCCATGAGCCCATCCTACCGCACTGGAGAGGATCATTCTGAGGATTGGCCTGGCCGCTTCAGGTGTGCATCCGAGGTCTCACTGCAAGGTGCAGGCACGAGCCAGCGACTGCCGTCTGATCGAATAGCCCACTCATATCGTTGGCCAAAGGCCTCACACAACGCGTCTGGGGCGAGCACTTCGCTGGCAACTCCACTGCATCTGACCTGGCCTTCATGCAACATCCAGGCATCATCAGCCATCGCTGATGCAATCGCAATGTCATGCACAGCAAGTACTGCCCCGCCGCCGCTGGCAACATGCTCACGGAGCACGGCCCAGGCGCGCTGGGCCCATACGGGATCGAGCGGTGCTGTGGGTTCATCTAGGACCAGCATCGATTTGGGTTCTGCTTGGGCAAGCACCCGTGCAAAGTGGGCACGTTGCCGCTGCCCAATGGACAAAGCGCCAAGTGGCGTGGATTGATGTGTAAGCAGCCCCATTTGATCAAGTGCAGATTCAATGGCTTCATCATCACGCCCAAGTTGCAAGCGTCCTAAGCGAACCAATTCGATGACAGTCATTCCTTCACCCGCCCAAGGTCGCTGTGGAAGCGCAACCAGTTTCCCAGCGCGCTCTCGGCGGCCTGTGTTGCTTAGATTGACTCCATCCAAGCAGATGCTTCCCATTGATGGCGACTTGAGTCCAGCTAAAAGGTTAAGCAGGGTTGTCTTTCCGCTTGCGTTGGGGCCCACAAGCACAGCCAGACGTCCGCGATCAATTGTGACATCGACTGGACCAAGCGTGAAGCCTGCGTAGTGGTGCTGAAGACCTTCACACCGAAGCATTTGAGTCTCCTCTCCACTCGCCCGTTCGGCTGGTCGTCAGCAGCCAAAGAAAGAATGGGCCACCGGCAAGCGTAGTGACAACACCAACTGGCAAACGACCCGTTTCAAGTGAAATAAGTTGACGGAATACATCAGCCCCAACCAGCACCATGCCACCAGTAAGAACTGCTGCTGGTACAAGCAGGCGATGCGATGGGCCCACAAGCAGTCTTGCTACGTGTGGCCCAAGCAAGCCAACAAAACCCAGTGGCCCACAGATTGCCACGGTCATCGCGGTCACTACACCGGCCAGCACTAAGCACACCAGTCGCAGCGGCTCTGGGCCAGCGCCAATGGTCTGGGCTGATGCTTCATCGAGTCGGAGGGCATCAAGACGCCGAGCACTGATCCAAGCCCAACTGGTCGCTGCAAGGACCAGCGCAGTGAGGCCCCAGAGTGGTCCGGGTGCGGCGAGATCGGGAATCGTGCCCATTGCCCAGGCGAGAAAGCGCCCACGGGTATCTGCTGGCAGCATGGACTGCATCAGAACCATGCCGGCACCGGCCATGGTGGCGACAATGACTCCAGCCAGAATGGTCGTTACTGGATCAGGCCAGCCATCGCGACGCCCAAGCACAAGCACAATGCCAACGGCTATCAGGGCGCCGATGATTGCCGGGGCAAACCATGGAACCGTTTCAATGCCCGCGTGATGCGCAATGAGCAGGGCAACCATGACACCAAGGCCTGCTCCACTGCTGACCCCGAGTACGGAAGGGGCTGCAAGTGGATTGCGCAAGGATGTTTGGAGTAGGAGTCCACTGAGGGATAGTCCTGCACCAACCAAGACAGCGATGATTGCGGCAGTGAATCGAAACGTGATCCAGTCAGAGGCAGGCCAGCTGAATTCGAGTTCTCCAGTGGCGGGGTCAACTCCAATAAGTAGCCGCGCTACGGCAGCGAGCACCAAAGCAGTGGCAAGCAAGCCAAGACGCGTTGCTGCATTCACGATTCAACCGATACCAACTGCGTACTGATCAACCGTTCATAGAGTGGGCAACGCCCCAGCAGTTCCTCATGGCGTCCGACATCCACAATGCGACCCTGATCCATGACGACAATACGATCGCAATCCAGGACTGTGGCGAGTCGGTGCGCGATGACCAGCACAGTACGGCCCTTTATGGCGCCAATGGCTGAGGCAATGGCAGCTTCGGATTCACTATCGACCTGTGAGGTTGCCTCGTCCAATATCAGAATGGACGGCTCGCGGAGCAAGGCCCGCGCAATTGATAGGCGTTGCCGTTGACCACCTGATAGTGATGCGCCTTGTTCACTTACAGGCGCATCCCAGTTGCCTGGCATCGATTCAATAAACCCATCGGCATGAGCGGCCTTTGCAGCTTCAATTGCTTGCTCGCGCGTGGCATCTGGGCGACCAAGCGTGAGGTTGTCAAGAATGGTCCCTTGCACGATAAAGGCATCCTGAGTCACCACGCCAATCTGCGCGCGAAGTGAGCTCAGCGACGCATCGGCAATGTTGACTCCATCAATTGATACCGATCCCTGATCTGGCTTGAGCAGTCGTGGCAAAAGGGCCAGCAGTGTGGTTTTGCCAGAGCCATTGGGGCCAACAATTGCCACGTGTGATCCAAAGTCCACATCAAGCGTGATGTCATGGAGCGCTGGATCATCCGCGTTGGGATAGGTGTAACTCACGCCATCAAATCGGATGGTCTGTGCATGACGAGAGAGTTCTTGCCCCTGTGCATCTTCGCCCGCTTCAGTCAAGACATCAAGAATGCGTTGTGCTGGCGGGGCTGCAGCATTGAGTTCATTGACGATGCCGGTAAGCGGACGCAGGCTTGCTCCAGCGACAGCCAGGGAGCCAATCGACAGGATGAAGTCATCAAAGGGCATCGAGCCGTCCAGAATCTTTTGGGCGGCAAGAAGCGCCAATCCGCCAAGCACGAGAATGGCAAGGGTTTCGACAATCGGGCTGCTCATGGCTTTGGCTGTGCGCATCTTGAGTTCGTAGCGAATGACATCCGCGTTGATGCCATCAAAGCGTTGGCGAGCAGCGGGCTCGCCTCCACTTGTCTTGATTGCGCGCAATCCTTGGACGCGTTCTGTGGCAAGCTGCAGCAACTCCTGCTGGGCATTGAGCGATCCACGACTACCTCTTCGAATTCGCTTGGCAAGTTTGCGAATGACCACAGCCAGCACCGGCCCCACCACAATGGCAGCGAGGACGATCTGCCAATCGAAGATCAGGGCTGCGCCCAGCGCAGCCAAACCCTTGGTCAGTTGAGCTACGGATTTGCCCAGCAATGAAATAAAGCCAGACTCAAGTGCTGCAGCGTCGCGAATAATGCGCGAGACATACTCACTGGGCCCCCGCTGAACAACTTGCGACAGTGGCAGCGTGAGGACATGGGCGAACAAACGTTGGCGGACAGTGGCAATGGTCCGAATCGCCAATGTTTGGCTGAGGTACTGATGCAAGAAGTTCGCGCTGGCACCAAGCAATGTCAGCCCCCAGATGCAAAAGATCAGAAGCTGGACACCGTCGTAGCGATCATCAGGGAGCCACTCGACGAGCCATGAAGGTATCTGCCATCCACCTGCAGCATTGTGCTGCACAGCCATGGTATGCAGTCCAGCGCCTCCATCTGTTCCAAGGATCTGCTCCATCATCGGCCCAAGGCTGAGCAATCCGGCGCCAAGTCCAAGGGCGGACACAAAGGCCATGATCACCGCGATGCACAGAATCGCGCGGTGCTCAAGCAGAAGTTTGGCCATCGTCCAGAAGGGCTTCATTGGGGCGCAGTATCTCCACTCTCGGTGGATCCGTACAGTCGGCCTAAATCCACCCAGAAACCCGGATAACTCTTGCTGGTCACCTCTGGATCTGCAATCTCAACCTGCCCACGCCTAAGGCCCATCACGGCCATTGCCATAGCAATGCGGTGGTCATCCCAGGTCTGCAGTGTGACTGGGGTTGCTTCAGGGTCAGATGGGACGACGATGAGGTCGTCACCATCGATGGTGACATCAAAGCCCGCCCGGTTGAGTTCTCCAGCAATGGTCGAGACACGGTCGGATTCTTTGGCGCGCAGCGTACTCAGTCCAGTCAGGCGGGTTTGACTACTGGCCCAGCAGCAGGCCACTGCCAGCGCTGGAGCCGCATCCGGCATCAGGGCGCAGTCGATGGTGCCTGGTGAACTCAACTGATCCGGCCCAAGACAACGAAGCCCATGTTCTGTCTGCTCAGTAGTCATGCCCATCGATGCAAGCACGCCAATCGCAGCGCTATCGGGCTGATCGTCCTCCAGCGTCACTCCCGTCAGTGTGATGGAACTTCCCGGAAGGATCGCAGCTGCAGCAGCCCAGAACAGTGCCGAACTGGCATCTGGAGGTACCTCACGCATCTGTGGCGCTGGGCGACCAGGAGGTACCTCGATGACATGCAGTTGGCCGTCTTGCTCTTGAAGCCTGGCATCGAGCCCCCATGACTGGAGTTCGTGGACCGTCAGCCGCACATAGGATTCGCTGACCACGGGTTCTTGGAAGGTCACGCAAATGCCCTGCTCGGTTGCAGGTGCGGCCAGCAGCATGGCGGATACAAACTGACTGGAGGCGGCTTCTCCCACTTCCAGCCTTGGTGTGTTCCAGGGGCCACCATGAATAGTCACTGGCAAGTTGCCATCCTCGCCTTGCCAGGTACCGGCAATACCGACCTGCGCGAGCAGATCAAGCCCGTCGCCCATCGGTCGTTCACGCAGGCGTGCCGAGCCATCAATCAACACCTCGCCTCGTCCAAGGCTGGCCAGTGCCATCATGAAGCGTGCGGGTGTTCCACCGTGCCCTAGATTGACCTGCGCTTCTGGCTGCGCACCCAACGTATCCGGCGGCGTCATGCACACCTGATTAGCGCTGACAGCGATGCCCACGCCAAGTGCTTCCACGCCTGCTAGGAGTGCAGCGGTGTCATCTGACATGAGCAGGCCACGCAGGGTTGATGGGCCTGAAGCAATGGCACCAAGCATGATGGCCCTACACGACACACTCTTGGAGCCGGGTATGTGAATGGTGGCCGTGGGTGGCGTCTCGATAGCCGCCACTGGGTGTGGCGCCCCGCTCATGACTCTCGCCGAAAAACCGCCACGATGTCCTCGATTGGCACGACGAAGAGCCGGTTGTCGCCTTCAAAATCGACTGGCACAGCGTGCTTGGGGTTAAACAGCACCTTGTCGTAGCGAGCAATCGGCCATTCATCATCGTGTTCGATCTGGTAACTGACTGCCACGATGCGTCCTGTGAGGGTTGGGATCTCAATCTTGTCGGGGAGATGAATGCCGGCCTTGGTGGTCTTGCGGTCCTCATCCTTGCGCAAAAGCACCCGCATGCCGACGGGCTCGACAACCTCGATTTGCTTGGTTGATGACTTCTTGGCGGGCATATCGAGCATGGTATCCGGCCCTGCTAGCATCCGCATGTCCAAAGGAGACACGCGTATGCCCGAACGACTTCGCTCGCTGATCCGCGACATCCACGATTATCCCTCGGAGGGGATTGTGTTTCGGGACATCACCCCGCTGCTGGCTGATCGCGCTGGTCTTGCGCTTGCCGCCGAGTCGATGGTTAATCCATTCCGTCACCAGAACGTTGATGTGGTTGTCGGTGCGGAGTCCCGCGGCTTCATCTTTGGCACCCTGCTGGCACGCTCACTGAATGCTGGCTTCATCCCCATCCGCAAGCCTGGCAAGTTGCCGTGGTCAACCATTGCGCGCGATTACGACTTGGAGTATGGCAGCGACCGCCTTGAGATTCACGATGACGCCATTCAGGCAGGACAACGCGTTTTGCTGGTCGATGACTTGATCGCTACAGGCGGCACGATGGAAGCCAGTTGTCAGCTCATTGAAGCGCTCGGCGGTGAATTGGTAGGCATCTCAGTGCTGATCGAACTTGAAGGGCTGGATGGTGCTGCGAAATTGGCGCCCCGCACGGTCCATAGCGTGCTGACCTATTGACGAAGGTTCTATCCGCATCCATGCAGCAAAGACCAAATTGCGCTGGAGATAGGCCGATTGGATGGTGCTGGCAAAGCATCTTCGTGCAGTATCATGGTCGTTTGGCCCGAGAATGATGTGCTGAGGAGACGAATCCATGACGACTGCCAATCTTCCGCAATCCACCACGAGCACTGACCCACTCGCACTGATCGATGTGGACCACATTCGCTTCTTTGTGGGCAATGCCAAGCAGGCGGCGTTCTTCTATGCCTACACCTTTGGCTTCACCATTGAGCAGATGGCGGACCTCACCACTGGCAGTCGAGATCGATCCCGATACCTGCTCACTCAGGGCAATATTCGGATGCTCTTGGAGACACCGCTGTCCAAGGATGACCCTGCTGCTGATGAACTCCGCCGATTTGGCGATGGCGTCAAGGACGTAGCCTTCACCGTCGAGGATGCCGAAGCGGCCTGGAAGCAGGCGGTCGCCAATGGCGGCGAAGTGGCCTATGAGCCCATGACCTTGTCTGATGAAGCGGGCACAGTCACTACTGCAGGCATCAAGACCTATGGCCGAGCAGTGCATTCATTTGTCAGCCGAACGGGTGATTATGCGATTGATCGGGTCAAGAAAGGCGGAGATTTTGAGCCCGGCTTTAAGCGAGTGGGACATCTTTCCATCAATGATTTCAACCGAGACAATCCATGCGGGTTGATGTTTTTAGACCACTGCGTTGGCAATGTCGATGACGGCAAGATGAACTACTGGGTGGACTGGTATGAGAACGTGCTTGGCTTTGCCATGTTCAAGCACTTTGATGATGCTGATATTTCCACTGAATACTCAGCGCTGATGTCCAAGGTCATGGCCTCAGGCAATAATCTCATCAAGTTCCCCATCAATGAGCCTGCTCCCGGGAAGCGCAAGAGTCAGATCCAGGAATATCTGGAGTGGCACGATATGACGGCAGGTGTCCAACACCTTGCCTTCCGCACCAATGACTGCATGGAGTCAGTAGCAGAACTGCGGCGGCGCGGCGTGGACTTCCTCACCATTCCCGAGGCCTACTACGAAACCGTCTGGCAGCGCGTCGATCGCATTCTCACGGAGAACGGTCATAAGGCAGTGCGAGAAGATCACGAGCGCATTCGTGATCTTGGCATCCTTGTCGATGCCGATGATGAGGGCTACCTGCTGCAGCTGTTCACCAAGCCCCTGCAAGATCGCCCGACGCTCTTCTTCGAAATCATTGGCCGCCGTGGCAGCCAGTCATTTGGCAAGGGCAACTTCAAAGCGCTGTTTGAGGCTTTGGAAATCGAGCAAGAGCGACGCGGCAATCTGTGAAAGACAACCGGCCTAACGTCAAGTCGGCGGATCTTTGATGTTCAACCTTTTTAGATGATTGGAATGAGTGATGTCATTTGACTCAAAAACAGTGGACAAGCGGACAGGAACCCTTTCAGTACTCGGGCAAATTCTGACCGGCCTTGGTGTGGCCGTAGCATTGCTTGGCGCATTCTCGATGGTCTTTGGGATCATCTCAGAGTTCCGCGAAGTCGCCATGAGCAGCCCAATGTTTGGCCTGCAGGCCACAGTGGCTGGTGTGACCATGCTCCTGTGGGGAGTGGTGCTGTCGGCAGCTGGCGGAGTCCTGCAAGCCATTCGCGCTATTGCAGTGAACTGCGCTCGAATCGCGGAATCAAAGAACTGATTGATCAGTTGCAGGTCGGGGTGATGCTGACCTGCTGCTTGATTACAAACTCCGCATTGAGGTCGATCGATATGATTGCCGATGCGATCGCGTCTGCGGCATGACCATCGCCGTAGGGATTCCGTAGCCCTCGGAGCCCTGCCCGAAAGGTCGGGCTGCATGCAAGCTCAAGCGCCTCACCAATGTCGTGATGCGCTGCTGGCGCATCAATGATGTTTGCAGCCCGCGTTCGCCCCTGCTGACGCATGCCAACATTTACTACCGGCAGTTCCAGTGAGGCCGCTTCCATAATGCCACTGCTGGAGTTACCAGCTAGGCACGACGCATGCCCAAGCAAGCCCCAGTAATGCAGATGGTCAAGATTGACGCGAAGGACCGCGTCATTTCGCGTTTCACAAATTGCTTCCGCAAGTTCAATGATGCGGGAATATCCAGCATCAGCATTTGGAAAACAGAACACCATTGGACGTGGGCACGCACCCATGGCGGCAAAGAACACCTCTGCTTCGTCCACTGTGTCTTCACGCAATGTGGTCGGGTGAAAGGCGACGACGATTGGAGCGGGATCTAAGGACAGACCGACGGCCGCTTCAACCTCAGCCCGTGACGGAATCGCATCCCGGCGAAGATGATCAAGCGAGGGAGCGCCAGTGATGTGCACCCGCCAGGGCGCCTCGCCCATCGCGATTACCCGGTCTGCGGCCTCCTGGGTGGGCACCAGATGCAGATGACTCATCTTGGTCAGTGCATCGCGGACCTGTTGGTCAACAGCCCCTTCGCTAATCTCTCCGCCTTCAATATGGGCAATGGGAATCCGCAGGGCCATGGCCGCAGCCGCTGGGGCAAGCATTTCAAAGCGGTCAGCGATCAAGAGCAGAATGTCTGGCTTGAGTTGATCCAAAGCCTCCGTACACCCCAGCACCGCACGCCCAATGCCCTCGCCCATGCCACGGCGAGAATCGTCCGAAGCCAAAAAGGGAATCTCTGCAGTAATTGGATAACCAGCAGCAGCAATGGCATCGACGGTCAAGCCAAACCGAGTCTCTAAATGTGCTCCTCCCACCATCAGCGACAGCCTGCACTGGTCCTGCAGAACTCGGAGAACTGGCTCAATATGCCCCCAGTCAGCTCGTGATGTGGTCATGGCAGCGACATGCATCACCCAACGATAGCCACACTCCTCGCTTGAGGCGACCGCCGTACAATCCATGTCTGGAGGTCTCATATGCCCTACTACACCAGCCTCGGTCAGATCCCGCCCAAGCGACACATCCAGTTCCGGCGCCCAGATGGCGGCCTGTACTCGGAAGAAGTCTTCGGCACCGAGGGCTTTGTGGGCCCTACATCTACGCTCTATCACATCCATCCTCCAACGCAGGTCACTGGATGGAAGCAGCTCTACAGCACGCGTGCAGAGTTTTTGGAAACTGACGTGATGCGCATGCGGCACCTGAAATCATGGGGCCGCGCCCCACATGGTGATCCAGTCACCGGCCGAACAGTCGTTCTTGGAAATGCAGATGTCGAAATGAGCATTTGTGTGCCAGCTGAGCCGATGGACTACTTCTATAAGAATGGCAGTGGAGATGAGTGCCTATTTGTGCATTTTGGCTCGGGAACACTCCAAACCTCGATGGGCACACTGCCGTTTGGCAAGAAGGATTACATCGTTATTCCCAAGGGCGTGACCTACAAGATGATCTTTGACAAGCAGCCTGATGGTGAGCCGCCAGCACGCTTTCTCTGCTTTGAGACGATGAACACAAGCCATATTCTCCCGCCTCCAAGATACATCTCGAAGAAGACCAGCCAGTTTCTAGAGCATGCTCCCTACTGCGAACGCGATCTCCGCCTTCCCGAGGAACCCATGACCTGGGATGAAGCAGGCGAGTTTGAAGTGCGGATCAAAGCACGAGATTCAGTGCACTCCTATATCTACGACTATCACCCACTTGATGTGGTTGGCTGGGATGGCTGCTATTACCCCTACTGCTTCAACATCGATGACTTCTCTCCGATCGTTGGCAAGCACCACATGCCGCCGCCGACTCACCAGACATTCGAGGGGCACAACTTTGTGATCTGCTCGTTCTGCCCGCGCGTCCTCGACTTCCACCCAGAAGCAATCGTGGTTCCCTACAACCACAGCAATCTGGATAGTGATGAAGTGCTCTACTACGTTGAGGGCAACTACAAAGCACGACGGGGAATCGAGCAAGGCTCATTCAGTCTCCACCCCCAAGGCATTCCACACGGGCCACATCCCGGCACAGTTGAGAAAAGTATCGGTGCGACCTGGACGGATGAACTGGCCGTGATGTGCGATACATTCCGACCACTGCACCCCACCAAGGCTGCTTTGGAAATGGATGATCCGCACTATCCGCAGTCATGGGCCGACTGGAAACCTGACCAGGTTCCCAGCAATGGAAACGACAGCGAGACTCAAGACACCTGGTAGCAGCTCAAAGCGCTGGCAGAATCTTGCCAGTACATGAGCCAAAGCCGACCCGAGCGGCGCCCTGGCGTTCGCACCATGCATTGATCGTGAGTTCATCGCCATCCATCAAGAATTTCCGCTGAGATCCATCAGGGAGTTCGATGGGCTCGGTGCCACGCCAGGTCAGTTCCAAGAGGCATCCACGAGCGTCCTTCTCTGGACCACTGACGGTACCACTGCCAAGCAGGTCCCCAGGTCGCATCGGGCAACCTGTACTGGTGTGATGTGCCAGCATTTGAGCAAAACTCCACGATAGATCACTCAGCGAACCGCGGCTGATACGCATCGGCTCGATACCTGATTCACGCATGGCGGCCGAGCACAACGTGACCTCTGCAGTCACATCAATGGCATCGGCACTTCCCGGTGTCGGAGTGAGGTAGTCCAAGAGTGGCGGATCATCTGCTTGTCGCGCAGGGCCCATGCTGCGATAGGGCGCCAGCGCCTCCATCGTGACTACCCACGGTGATATCGAACTGGCAAAGTTCTTGGCATTGAATGGGCCAAGTGGTTGATATTCCCATTTTTGAATGTCACGGGCAGACCAGTCATTGAGAATCACCACGCCAAATAGGTGATTCATGGCCTCAGCAATGGCAATTGCATTGCCCATGGGGTTGGCCGGTCCAGTAAAGGCCCCGAACTCGAGTTCGTGATCAAGCAATTTGCACGGACCATGAATCGGTGGCCCATCTTCGGGCTTCAACTGACCATTTGGACGTCGAATTTCTGTTCCCGAAACGACCACGCTACTGGCACGCCCGTGATATCCAACTGGCAAATGCAACCAATTGGGCATCAAGGGCTCACCATCAGGACGAAACATGCGACCGACATTGGTTGCGTGATGACGAGCGGCATAAAAGTCTGTGTAGTCCCCAATCGCTGCGGGCAGCCGCATGGTCATGTCCCCCATCGGACGCAAAAGACGATCTTGGCGTGCAGCATCTGCACTGAGTAGATCGCCAATGCCGACTCGCGCTGCATGCCAAGCAGAACTGCCAAGCCCCATGAATTGATTCAGTGTTTCGCTGCACAAAGCGCAAGCCACCGTTCCTTCAAGTTCGAGGGACTCTGTTTCAATTGCGGCTGCAACATCAAGAATCTGATCGCCAATGGCAACACCGATTCGACCACGCCCATCATCTTCAAACACGCCAAAGGGCAAATTCTGGATAGGAAAGTCGCAAGTCGCTGTATTGGCGCTCTCGACCCAACTCTGCCTGCTCGGATCATGGGTTGCATTCAGGGTCACTTCGTTGTCTCCGATATCACATCAAGCCAGCCCAGCGCTGCAAGATCATCCCATGGCTCATCTACGCTGCAGGAGCCGTAGGAAATGGCAAAGGCGAGTCGCGCCTCTTCAATGTCATCTGTGTGCACCTCGACATCGCCGATACGAGCCTTGTCATCCCCCCAGTACATCACAGATTGATCATCAATATCGAGCATGTCGATCACCGCCTGGACATCAAGCGGCGAGGCCATTGCTGCAGCGGCGGCTAGAAAGACGTTGAGAAAACCTAATTGACGCACACCTAGGGATGGATGGTTGTTCGGAAGCGGATGATGCATTCCAGCTGTCGCTTTAAATGGCACCCCAGCAGCAGCGGCCTGGACGATGAATGAGGCTACAGATTCGGCGCCGGGATACAGATCGGGCGTGACCCCGCCAGTGCGAATTTTTGCTGCTGCTTCACTTCCAGAGAGCACTGCGAGCATGCCACGGACATCATCAGCCAAGGGCAATTCCACAAATGGGAATAAGTCATCTGGAAGAAGATCCAGCGCATGTTCAATGGCCTCGGCATTGTCGCCTCGCATTTCAACCACATCAATCACTGCACGGCCTTGTGCATGTGATGCGTGCCGCTGATTAAACAAGGCAATCGATTCCAGATCGCTCGCAAGTGCATCGTCGCCACATGCACTCACGAGGACACTGAGGCACCAGGGGTCGACATCTTCCTCATCTGGCAGCAGGGTACGACTTGCAAGTTCAAACTCCTCAAGTTGGCCAACGGGCACAATCACCCGCCCGACCATCCACCCACGGGCATCAAGCATCACCCGGCGGTATGTCTCCACCATGGGCTGCATGTCCAACTTGGCAGGTGGAAACAACCCGGCATAGTCGATCAAACCATCCAGCAGTAGGCTCATGGATGCAGGCATAGTCATGTCGCCGCCCCTTCCAGTGCAGATCGGGAGGCAATGCAGCGGTCAAGACGAGCCAAGGTCGATTCGCGACCAAGTATCGCCAGCGTGTCAAAGATGGGCGGACTCACAGGTCCACCACTGACCGCGACGCGCAAAGGCTGCGCAATCTTGCCAATCTGTTCTTCGCAATGAGATGCCGCCCATTCCGTTAGGCAAGTCTCAAGGCTGTCGGCATTCCAGTTCTGCAAGGCTTCCAGAGTTTCACGCACAGCTTCGAGTCGGTCAAATCCCGAGGGTGATCCCTTGCACAAAGCCTTGCGGATTGGCTTGCTATCAGGCCATTCAATGGCCAAATCATCCAGAATAAAGAAGCGGCCAGAATCTACCGGGTCACGAAGAGTTTTGCACCGCTCTTTGTTTGAAAGCGCAAAGCAGTCAAACTGCTCTGGTGTCATCATGTCAAGAAAGGATGGCTCATAGACCTTGCAGAATTCGCGCAGGCAGTCCACAAAGTGGACTGCTTCCATGTCCTGGATCGCGTCGAGGTTGAATGCCAGTAATTTTGCTCGATCAAATTTAGCGGGACTCTTGACGATGCGATCCAGATCAAAGTGATCGGCAAGGAAAGCGCGATCAAACTGTTCAAGATCGCCACCAGGCGACCAGCCAAGCAGGGCCAAATAATTCAGGAGTACTTCAGGGAGGTAGCCCGCGCGCCGAAAGTCATCCACATTAATTTCTGGAAGCGTGACGCCAAGTGCTTGGGCCAATCGGGTGGCGGTATCGGTATCAAGTTGCGCGTGCTTGTCTGCGAGCCAATGCTCAAAGGATGCGGTATCAATATCCGAATCGTCAGGTGGTGCCGTGAGCCCGCGTGCGCGCACTTCTGAACGAAGCGCCTTGTCCTTGTCCCGCTTAGACATTTTGGAGCCATCAGGGTTAAAAATCAGCGATACATGAGCCCATACGGGCCGAGTGAAACCAAGTGCATCCTGAAGCAGCGCGTGCTTTGGTGTGTTTGCCAGGTGCTCCTGACCACGAATCACATGCGTTACGCCCATTAGTTCATCATCAACGACGACTGCAAAGTGATAGGTTGGAAAACCATCAGCCTTGCGAATAACAAAGTCCTCAAGTTCTCCAGCTTCTACACGGACTTCACCCAAGACCGCATCCTGAACTACGACGGGCTGATCATCAGGAATCCTGAATCGAATCACATACGGGCGTCCCTGGTCAAGATAGGACTTGATCGTTGCCTCATCGAGCGATAGCGATGCTCGGTTGTACTTGTAGGCTCGTTTCTCGGCGCGTGCTTGGCGGCGAGCAGCATCCAGTTCATCAGGCGTTTCAAAAGCACGGTATGCAGCGCCACTATTGAGCAACTGTTGCATATAGCGATCATAGATGTCCAGGCGCTGTGATTGTTCGTAGGGGCCGGTGTCTCCGCCGCCACAGGATTTCCACTTCGGACCCTCATCCCAATCAATTCCAAGCCAGCTGAGGTCTTCCAGAAAACCCTGGCTCGCATCCACGCTTGATCGCTTTTGGTCCGTGTCTTCAATTCGAAGCAGAAACTTCCCTTGGTAGCGACGGGCGAAGGCCCAGCAGAAAAGGGCTGATCGTGCGCCTCCAACGTGCAAATGCCCTGTTGGGCTGGGGGCAAATCGCGTGCGAACACGACTCTCCGAAGTCATGCGGCTTCCTCCTGACCTTCAGCTGACAAACGATGTTTGAAAATGCCTGCTGGTCCAGAGAGCAGGTACCACAAAAAGACGATGGCAAGCGTTTCTTGTAACCACCAGATGGCGACGCACAGAATTGCTGCGACACCAACAAGATAGGGAAAACTCACCGACACACGCAGATAACGATTCGCCAAATGTCGATAAGGCACATTCGAGACCATCATGATTGCCGCTAGCAGCGCGACCAATGGAAGGAGAAGCACCATCGCGCCTGCAAGCACACCAAGTATCGAAGAAGGATCGCCAACCTGAAGAGCCAGCAGATGCTCGTGCAAGAGCACGGGACCAACAACGGCCCCCGCCGCTCCTGGGGTTGGCAGTCCGCGAAAGACCATGTGATCTCCGAGCTGACCACTTGCTGTTTCAACATTAAATCTGGCAAGGCGCAGTGCTGCGCAGCAGACAAAGATGGCTGCCACCCCCCAGCACAACTTGCCTAGGGCAAGCCCGGTGTCAGGACCGACCATGGGCATTCCCTCAGTGCCGGCAATGTATTGGCTGAGGAGATTGAGCATGATGAATGCCGGCGCAACGCCAAATGTCACTAAGTCCGACAGCGAATCAAGTTGACCGCCAAGTTCAGTAACACTGTCAGTTAATCGGGCCACGGAGCCATCAACACTGTCAAGCAGAATGCCCAGCAGCACCAGCGATGCAGCCATCGTCAAGGTGCTCCATCCCCAAGGCCCAACATAGGTGGATGGGTCTGCCGCAATCGAGGCAGGCTTGGTTGCAAAGTGAATCGCAGCAAAACCGACTACGAGATTGCCCAGCGTAAACAGTGCCGGCCATGCCCCTGTTGGGCCTACCTGACGCAGTTTTGCCAGGGTTGCGCGGCCGCCTCGGCCACTTGATGTCTGGACATTGGCATTGTCCATCGGCACATCTTCAACTTCTTCGAGATGAGCGGTCTGACGCCAGCGCATCGACGCATTGTATCGTCAGCAGCAGTTCCCCCTTGGAGCGGCCATTCACTCACCCAGCCGTGGCAACAACAGCACAATGAGCGATCCTGTCGTCACTTCTGCATCTGGTTCAGTCCAAGTGAGGACTTGTGAGCCAACCGTCTGAGGTCTGCCAAGCCCTTGCTCTGGCCAGCGACCTCTTGATGGCGCCACGATTAAGCCATCTCCAGGCGGCAAGAGGTATTCGGTACGAACTACTGCATTCTCTTCAGGTTGCTGAGCAATCAATTCAACCACAATGCGTGGTCCAAGTTCGGTCAGCATCGGCCACGTGCGCACCAGGAGTTGTCCACGCTCATTTCCAGCTAACTGTCTCCAGATCACTGGCATACCAAGCCAGCCAATGTTGGGCATAGATGTTGGAAGAAAACTCCGTGAGACCGCATCGATCACCTGGAGATCAACCGCATGTACCTCATAGCCCGCCGCTTGAAGAGCTTCATTGGTCACTCGGCGTCCCGATGCAGCAATCAGTGCTCGATGGACGTCCTCAATATTGGCCTGCCCTCGGACATGTCGCACCTCAACGCCCTCACCACGAATGACCGGTGCTAAGGGGATGGGCACATCCGTGCCAAGTGGTTGGATGGGCGCTGGCGATTGAGATGAACTGGCGCAGCTGCCCATGCCCAGGAGGAGCACCAAAGCTGCTCGAATCACGCCGTTTCTTCCGGGAGTTCATTGATGGCGTCGATCAATTCTCGCATTCGGCCCCATCCACGCCGCGTATGCACGAAGGCCAGACGAGGAAGGTCAAGATGATCCGTTTCGCCCTGTAGGGCTCCGCAAAGTTTCATTGTGCCCCCATCCACAAGATCGCCATAAGTTTCATTCAGCGTCGTGACCTGAGATTGAGTCAATGGAGTCTTGAGTCGGATGACATAAGTCGCACCAACATATCTTGCCGAGTGATAACGGCGATAGAACTGGCGGATGTGGTTGCAGGCATCTTCAGGGCTTGATGCGTTGTGCAACAGAGAAAGATCCTCATCGCTGATCCATCCATTATCACCAAGGTGATTAGAGATAAACGTCCACCAGTCCTCCCAGTAGGTGCGGCCTTCACCTTCAAGCAGAACGACAGGGACAATGTTGGACTTTCCTGTCTGAATCAGGGTCAGGCATTCGAAAAGTTCATCCATGGTTCCAAAGCCACCTGGGAATACGGCAATCGCATCTGCATGCGCCATGAACATCAACTTCCGTGTGAAGAAGTACTTGAAACTGACCAGTTTCGGATCACCTTCAATGACATCGTTCGCGGCTGTTTCAAACGGAAGTTTGATTCGCAATCCAAAGATTGACTCGCGGCTTGGCCCCTCATGCCCCGCTTTCATAATCCCATCACCGGCGCCGGTAATGGTCATCCAATCGTGCCGAGACATCAACTCACTGAAATCACGCGCGGCGATGTAGTCGGGATGATCTTCAGGGGTTCGTGCAGAGCCATAGATGGTCACCTTCTGATCAGTGCGATACTGATTGAACACCGCCCATGAATGGCGGAGTTCGCGAATGGCGCGTGTCACCAGCCGCAGTTGGCCCTCATCTGTAGGGTCGTCGAGGAGCCGAATTGCAATGCGCATGACATCCTCAGCATGTCGCCTTCGATCGGCAGGGATCTCAGGTGCCAAATCTGATAGAAACGCCTCCACCTGCCGGCGAAGACCTTCACGCTGAAAATCAGGACGTATCGGTGTGTGATCCATGAGCCACGCACTTTATCGCGAATCTGCCCCGGCACGCCGAGAAGAGAGGCCTGGAAGTGGCACCAATTCGGTCTCTGGGGAGCCAATGGCCCCTGTGACCGCAAACTCGTACAGGTGGTCCTGAAAGAGACCGATCACATCGCTGACAATCGGCCAATTGCCTCTGGGGCGAAGACGGGCATCGATCATCATGGAGTCCACGTCCAGGACACCATCTCCCTGCAATCGGAAGCCACCTCCACCCTCAGGGCCACTGGCAAGCACGATCTCCGAAAGCATCGCTTCATGGCCACGGATGGAAAAGTCAACATCGACAAATGCCAGGGCTCCAACCACAGGGGATGACAGGTGAAGCAGTTGTTGCACTGCAATCAGCATCGGCAGTCGTGCAAGATGTCCATGCGTAACCCGAAACCCACCAACTCCAACTGGTGCGGGAGAATCATCTCCGCCGCCCGTGAGATACAACGATGCATCTACAACGCCTGTAATTGTTTCATCAGATGCATCTGTGGTCTTCGGGAATAGTTGAGTCAGTCGCGCATCAGCAAGCAGGATCTCTGCAGTCCAAGCATCCTCAACCCCTCCAACTACTGCATTGGCCAGCACGTGGCCACCACCTGCATACCCTTTGAGATCCTCGATGCGGATCATGTCTGGAGCTGCGGGATACGGGTCACTCACAATCCGACCATGCAATCCAGAGAGGGCAATCTTCTTTGCGGTTGCCGAGGCGCCAGAGATGTCAATGTCAACCAGCGCTGCTTCAGGATTGATGTTGAGATCAACATCCAAAACTGCACTGATTGATTCAAAGGTCACTCCAGCCTGAAGTGTTGCCTCCTGAAGCAACACACGGCCCTGAACATCACCTGTCCAGATACCTTGGTCTTCCTCCAATTGAATTCGGGCATCCTCAATTCGGGTCCGACGGGAATCTTCTAACTCCGTGGCATCAAGCACCCGTTGCCAGCCATTGCCCCCAGCAGCAAGCGGCAAGGAATCACGCAGGCCGCCCTGATAGGACAGCCGAAGATCAACGCCACCAGGATCCAGGGAAATCTGTCCATTTGCCTGCAGTTGTCCAGTGCCATCAATACTGCCCTGAATTGGAGTACACATCATTCCTGATGGCCCAATAGCAACTTGACTACTTCCGTCATCTACAAATGACACACGCTGTGAACGCCATGTGGCTTCTACGGCATGGGGCTCGACCAGAATTGACCAGTCCGGCTGAACTCCTTGCTGCCAGCGACCCTGTGCTGTGACTTCGCCAGCCAGATCCAACTCCTCCCACCACTGAGCTGCCTCAGGGCCGGCTGTGAATTCGAGCACGGATTCCATAAGACCAAGGTCCAATTGCAGCGGTGAAGCATCAAATTCGAGGCGGCCCCTGACATCGCCACTATGAATATCACCCTGCAGCAACACCGTAGAAAGTCCCCCTGGCGACTCTGCTGAGAGTTGCAATGCCTGAAAGACATTGGAAGTGCGGGTCATGAGCAAATGCCCGCCTTCAATGCGAAGCCGCTGAGATTCATTCAACATCAGGTCACAATCTCTGATCGTGGCTTCTTTGACCATCGGTGGTTGACCTTGAATGCTGATGGCACCGGAAAACAGTCCTGTGGGATGCCACCGTGCCCAAAGCGCTTCTGCATGTGCTTTGACCTTGCCATGCAACTCACTGAGGATCCAAGGTGCCACCTGAACTCCCGATGCGCTGACATGCATGTCCACTGGCCCATCTACTGCGCGAACACGTCCGGTGACACTTGCCTCAAGATTGCCACTGCGCAAGGAGAGATGGTGAAAATCGAGTGATGAGGTGCTCGCCTCAAGATCGCAGTCAAATGCAAGTACATGCTCACCGCCAGTTGCGCCAGCGATTTCAATGCCCACTAATTCATCAAGAGAAGGCGTAGGCTGCAACTGACCACCTCTAATTGTGGCATTTAGGTTGTATGTCGTATCAGGACCAGAAATCGCAACATGCCCTGTGGTAGACAATTCGCCAGTGCAATGTCCTTCTGCCAGCGCGATCAGGGCCCCATTGGAAACCGTGTCTAGCGCGCTCAAAAGCGCCGGGCCAATCTCCTCATCTTTCAGATCAAAGTCAATGCGGCCACCAGCAGGGCCGTCTCCATCAGGGATCTCGATTGCCCCCGCGAGCGTGCCAACGCCGCGAGAATCAGTCCGCGCGCTCACCGGCATGCCATCAGAACCCTCTAGATAGAGCCGATCATCCCATCGAATACGCCCCTGCCCAAGATGCAATAGCAAGGGGAACTCTGACCACGTGATCTCAAGTTGGCTGAATGGGATTTCACCTTTGATTGTGAGATTCTCTTGCTGATCTTGAGTAATGAGCAGGTTGAGATCAACGATCTGCTGGCCGAGCTGTGGATCCCAGGAAGATTCAATGTTCTGTTCGCTAAAGATGTCCTTCAAGGTTGCCTGTGCTCTTGGACGCAATTGCATTGCCTGAAGCATGTCTGCATCAAGCGGAACATCACGAGCATTGATCTGGACCTGGAGCTCCCGCCCCATCGATGACTCGACCCGGCCAGTAATCGACACGGTCGAGTCGCCACTGCCGCGAGCAAAGAGCGATCGAACCTTGATGTCCTCGTCCTCAAGTCGGATGTCAGCCTCAAGATCACGCAAGTCATATGGGAAGCGGGCATACGCTCCGAGACCATCCTCAATTTCAAGCCATCCTGACATTTTGACAGGCCCACCGATTTGATCACGTTGCAATGCAATTCCAGTTTGCACTGTGCACTGACGCACTTCAAATAGATGAAGAATGCGGGCTACATCAGCTGGAAGATCCGCATGAGTCTGAGGACTCAGGCGAATGTCCCAGCCGGTCACATCGAATGAAAATGGTCGATCAGCAATCGCTGATTGAAGATCTGCTAATTGATCAAGATCTCCAAGACGCGGCAACTCACTAATGGTCAGGCTGACCCGGTACGGCACACTAATGACATCTTGCTCACCCTCTGCTCCTGCAAGCACACCCTCCAATCCCATGACTTGGAATTGGTCGTCCTGAAACTGCATCCAGCCATCTGTTGCAATCAGTCTCGGAACACCGTCTACCACACCGCCGGATGGATAGCGTTCCCAAAATGTGTCCTTGCCAATGCCCAGTAAAGTGGGGTCGAGCAACATTGATGCGCGATCAAGCCACATCGATACTGATGGCGATTCGCCTTGTCTGACCTGAAGGGTCACGAGGTCAATATCGGCTTCGATATCAAGCTGTCGCATGTAGGCGCGGACGACACGAAATGGGATGAGCTCACTCATGCGCGGCCCTACAGCCAGCCCGGTGATATCGATTTGAAGATCGCCTGTATCAGTCTGCCATTGCCCAACCAGGGCAGCGGATCCATCTCCGGTTTCGCGAAGATCAAATACCAAATCTCCAGACTCAGTGGCCTGCACCAAGGAACCCGCAAAGGTTCCTGATCCCATGGTGGAGAGTGCACCTCGCTCCATTCGTGCATTGATCACATTGAGCGATTGGATGGTGATCGAAGGAAGTTGAACAGGGGCCGAAGATGACCGAGTCACCCCCCCAGTTCCACTTGCTGGCTCAATGTCTGGATGCAGTTGGTTCAGGGTGAGCGACCACGTTTCAGACCGTGATTCAACCAAGTTAATCGTAGCTTCATGGATGGTCACATCACGCACCCATCCACGATCAAATGGTCCCAACTGAAGTGACATCCGATCAACTGATAGGACCTCGCCAGCAGGCCCTTCCATGTCTGGCACTCGGATAGTGAGCTCTTCTACATCAAGCAGCCAGCGACCAGACCATGTAAGCCGGCCAATCTGGACCTCTCCACCAATCTCGTCAGATAGCCGCTGCTCGACCATGGCCCGCAGGTAATCTGGATTCTTCCATAAGACCAATGGGATGGCCGCAACCAGCAACACCACAAGGGTTGGCACCCAGAGCCACCAGCGGCGAACCCACTTCAACATGCACGTGCGCCGAACATGAACAGTTGGATGCTCCAGTCGCAATCGACCTCAATTGCGGCCAGACGAGGATAGCAGATGCCACACCATGGCCTGTTAGCCTGCACAGATCATGAAGATTGCATTGACTGGCGCCAGTGGATTTCTCGGACTGCATATTGCCAAGCAACTCACGCAGGATGGCGATGAGGTCGTTGGATTGCTCCGAGATTCCAGCAAGCGGGATCATGTGGAACCATGGCTTTCAAGCACGATTTCGGGAGATCTCTCCGACAAGGATGCCTGTCGCTCACTGCTGGAGGGGGCGGATTGTCTGGTGCACAACGCCGTCGACTGGAAGACACTCCGAAGTGGGGATATGCAGGCCCACCATCAGGTCAATCTGGTTCGGCCAATCGAAGTGCTCACTGATGCGGCCCAACGCGGCATACCAATCATCTTTATCAGCAGTGTTGCAACCCATCATCACATGCTTGAGCAGTGGAACGGCCAGATCGACGCAACGCACCCCACTCGACCTGGCGGCTTCTATGGTGCCAGTAAAGCTGCCATTGAAGCTCACCTCTGGGCGCTTCATGACATGCATGGTCATCCCTTTACGATTCTTCGCCCTGCCGCGATTTATGGCATCGACCCAGTCATCACCCGATCAATTGGGTACCCCATCCTCAGGGATGTCGCCGAAGGAAAGCCTTACCGACGTGCTGGCGGAGGCAAGTTCGTCCATGTCGAAGACGTGGCCGAGACGGTTGCAAGATCTGCACGCAAGAATCACTCAGGTGGTCACATCTACCATCTCGCAGAGTGTTATGCACGCTGGTGTGACTGGGCTGCCTGTTGTTGTGAGATCACGGGCCGCAGTGTCGAAATCGATCACGGCAGTCCGATCGCTCCAAAGAACATGTTCGACACAAGCGACCTTGAGCGGGATCTTGGTTTTAAATGGACACGTGGATGGGACGGCATTGAGTCCCACCTGAGATCACTGCATGCGCTGATGGGGCAGGATGCTCAGTCTTGAGATGGCGAGCACATTGATTCGGCAAGATCAAGGGCGCGCCCCAGCGCAGCGGCTTTGTTGACAGTTTCCAAATATTCACGATGTGGGTCTGAATCAATAACAACGCCAGCACCAGCCTGGAGGTGATACGTCCAAGGCGCGCTTCCTGCACGAACTGGTGTCACGATTGTTCGTAGGGCGATCGCCATGTCCATATCCCCGTGATAGGACACATAGCCAATTCCACCAGCGTATGGTCCACGACGCACCGTTTCGCATTCATCGATGATTTGCATCGCTCGAATCTTCGGCGCACCACTCACCGTACCAACTGGAAGTGTGTGGGCCAATGCATCCCAGCAGTCCATGCCCGGCCGAAGTGTGCCTGTAACTGTTGAACTCAGGTGCATGACATGACTGTACCGCTCAACATCCATCAGCCGATCTACTGTCACAGTACCGGGGGCACAGACGGTGCCAAGGTCATTACGCGCAAGGTCAACGAGCATTGCATGCTCAGATCGTTCCTTTTGATCCTCAAGAAGTTCTGTCTCAAGTGCAGCATCCTGTGTTGCATTCATGCCTCTTTGCCGCGTTCCCGCCAGCGGCCGGCTGACAACCTCATTTCCGCGTACCCGGCAGAGGATTTCAGGACTTGAGGCCATGAGCATGACATCGGGGGACTGCATGTAGATCATGTAAGGGCTGGGATTGACCACCCGAAGTGCGCGGTAGACCGCAAAAGGATCGACTTGACTCGTACGGTCGAAGCGTTGCGAGGGCACAACCTGAAACACATCACCAGCACGGATGTACTCCACACAGCGCTGGACAACAGACTCGAACGCCTCCTGGGCAATCACCGGTGTGCCGGGAAGACCAGCGTGTGCGGCAGTGTCGATCGCTACATGCCCGGGGCGGAGCGCAACTGAATCAGAGCGCAGCGTCGCAAGCAAGGCATCAATCGATTGTTGAGCCTTGTCCCACAGCGCAGGCGCATCACCGGAACTGGTAGCCACCCACACGGTCAATTCAATGGTTTTGTCCACATGATCAAAGACAACAGCAGAGTCATATCGAGCCATATGAAGATCAGGCAGGTCACGATCCTCTGGCGGGGCCCCTTCGATCGGCAATGCCTCAGGTTCCAATCGCCGGACACAGTCATAGCCCTGCCAGCCTGCCCAGCCGCCACAGAATGGACGTTGCCCGGGTGGCTCAGGGGCGATGCGGAGATTCGAGGTCATGTCACGCATCAGCGCGATGGGGTCAGCATCTGTGCGGACCAGTTCTTTGCCAGATGCATGCTCAATGCAATGAACCGATCCGCCACGGGCTGTCAATTCCATGCTCGGGCCAGCGGCAAGAATGCTGTATCGACCAACCCGTCCACCGGTTTCGACCGACTCAAGAAGAAAACTTGTATCGGTCCGCTGATCAGCACTGACTAACCGCCGATAGGCCAGCACTGGCGTCAGAAAATCGCTGAGGATCCGACGAGTAACTGGAACTAGGTCAAAATTTGCTGCCTGCTCAAGAAAGAAGGCACGGGTTGTATCCGTCATGGTGGGCCATAGTACCCCGGCCACGTATCATCACAGGCATGATTGCTGACGCTGCGCCGGTCATTGAACTTCTGGGTGTTGAGCGTGTCTATGGCCACCATGAGGTCTCCGCTACGGTCCGCGCCCTTGCCGGCGTGGACTGCACGATCACTCAAGGCCAATATGTCTGCATCATGGGCCAAAGCGGATCGGGCAAGAGCACCATGATGAATGTCATCGGATGCCTCGATCGCCCAACAGCTGGCAAGTATCTGCTCGAAGGGCGGGATGTATCAAGTATGGACGATGCATCACTGAGCCGTGTCCGCAACGAGCGAATTGGCTTTGTCTTCCAATCCTTCAACCTCATTCCCGAACTGACCGTTCTGGAGAATGTTGAAGTGCCTCTGTTTTATCGTGGCATTCATCACGATGATCGCAAGAAGATGTCTGAGCATGTTCTTCAGCGGGTCGGCCTTGCAGATCGATTGGATCATCGCCCAAACCAGCTCTCTGGCGGTCAGCAGCAACGCGTTGCTATTGCCCGATCGCTGGTTGGTGATCCAGCCATTTTGCTTGCTGATGAGCCCACGGGGAATCTCGACACCAGTACTGGCGATGCGATCCTTGCGCTTCTAGACGAACTGCACAATGAAGGGCGCACCATCATCATGGTCACCCACGATGAAGATATGGCCAGACGCTGTGAGCGGGTGATTCGTCTGCGTGACGGACTGATTGAATCCGACACTGCCACAGGGTCGTCTGCATGACAAACGATCAAACACGAGTGCTCGGCATTGATCCGGGTTTGAACTTAACAGGCTATGGATGCATCACTGCATCACACCATGGCACCACGATGCAGATTGTCGAAGCAGGGGTGATCCGCATTCCAAGTAATCCCCCATTGCATGAGCGACTGGCGCATCTTCATGCTGGTGTGACCGAAATTCTGCGCGAACTCAAACCTGAACTGATTGTTGTGGAATCGGCTTTCGTGCATCGCACACGAGGGCAAACTGCGCTTCAGATGGGGCATGGCCGCGGAGTCATTCTTCTGGCCGCCGCCCAATACCAAGCCTCTGCCCAGTGCGGCCAAGGCCCCCCGATTGCGATGACCGAACTCAGCCCCGCAGAGATCAAGGCCGCCGTTGCTGGTCATGGCCGGGCGACCAAGGAACAGATCCAGCATGCCGTAGCATCGATTCTCAGCATGAGCGCCCCGATCGACCAGCCTGATGCAGCCGATGCCTTGGCAATTGCTATTGCGGCTGCTGGGCGGCATGCGAACGCCTGATCCACCATCATCACCCGTCGGTCAAAGAAAAAGGCCCGGTAGCGGCAAAGCCGCATACCGAGCCCTTCCGGGGGTCATTTGAGTTGCCAATCTGGCCCTTTGGCCAAATGGCAGGGTGGGAATCCTATAGTCAAAGGGCCATGAGTCAAGATCCCTATACCCACTATTCTCTAACAATTACGAGAATTCAACTGATAGGTTGTCCTCCTGTTCGAGCCGACAATATCAATTCCGGCGGCTTGAACAGCATGTGTTGCAAGCCGGCATTGCCCTTCTCTAGGATTTGTTTCGAAAGAGCCACATTGTGCTAATCCCTGTTCACGCCCACCATCTACTCGCCACAATCGCCCTGATTCTTTCCGGCTTCGCTTCGATCGCCCAGGGCCATACGCTTATCCAGCCTGAACCGACACGAGCCTCTGACTGGGAGGCACTTTCAGCAACGGCCGCTGAGCTGCACGAACGCCTCTCGAAAGTCCAAGCAAACACCCTGGAAGGACCTCTTCGCGAGGAACTGGTGGCACTGGAAGCCCAACTGGTGACCTTCAATGGAAATTGGCCCATGGATGTGGAGGCCCTAGGACTCCTGGCACGGGTCTCTATGTCACTCGATAGCGCATCAACCATGGATCAGGCATTTTCCGAATTGCTTCAATTGACGCCTGAGGACACCCAGGCTGGCCTGACCTGGGCGGCCTACTGGGCCAATCGGGACTCCGAACGGGCACTGATGATTCTGGATGAGTTAATCAGCATGCGGCCTGAGAGCTTGATCTACCACGGAGCCCGGGTCAAGGCGCTGCTTCTTGTCGACCCAGAGGGGCTCGATCGACGCTTGGAAACTTTAGTTGCCGATGAGAACTGGGAGCAGGCCGCGCTCATGCTGGAGGCTACAGCCCGCAATGATGCGCCACGTGCTGTTGCATTGACTCGCACACTGCCCTCGATTGAAGCGGCCATGATGACCAACATTCCCCTGGCAGTTGCAGCAGCACGTTCTCTGAGAATGAATAACCAGTTTGCCCAGGCCAGAGCTGTCCTTGATACTTTTCCGGAAGGAGCCATCACCGATCCGGGGCACCTCTACCTCTGGTCTGACACCTGCTACGCCGATCACGACTTTGGCGCCGCCTATGAACTACTACAGCGCATTGACATGGCCTCTATTGAAAAGACCCGCCCTGGGCTGCACCGACGACTCTCGGTGATGATTCCTTTACGCAAGACCGCGTACGAGCGGTGGCCTGCGGAATTTGAGCGCCGCAAAACTGACTCCGCCGCAGGCACGAATCCCATCGCGAAACTGACAATCAGTGGCCGTCCAGTGACTGTCGAACTCTATGCCGACTCTGCACCGAATACGGTCGGTTCATTTCTAACCGCAGCCCAACTGGGTATCTATGACGGTCATGAAGCCGGCCAAGTGCACACCGGCTTCCGAACAATCTTCGGTGACCGGGAAGAAGGCGACCCGATTCCAACGTGGAACATCGAAGATGAGCATGAGCATCCAGACCATCGAGATTTCTATGCGGGCACATTGGTCGCCTATCGTGAAGCGCAGCCCCACTCTTCGGACACGCGTTTCTACATCCTTCACTTTCCTGCACCACACCTCAACGGGGCGCGGACCGCATTCGGACACGTCGTCTCAGGCTTGGATGTGATTCGTGAAATGAAGCAGGGCGACACGCTGGATCGGGTCGAAATTATTCGCCCCCCCAAAGACGCTTATGAAGCGTGGATTCTGGACAACAGTGGCACGAGCATGCCCTTGTACATGTTGGTGGAACCTCATCTGGCTCCGGCGTCCAAGCCAGCTGCTGAACCGGCGGCCAACTCCCCGATTTCCTGATCGGTCCTTAGCGCAGATCGCCGGCGCCGAGCATCCGGTAGCCCTTGCGTAGCAGTACCTGCCCACCAAACACATTGTCATCACAGCAAATCGCCAGTCGCGGGCCTGCCACTGGCTGATCACCCATAATGGGATACATGAACTGGATATTTAGTTCGGCGCCAAGTAGACAGAGGCACATCCTGGAAAGCGTGTGATCCTCATCATCAAGCTCAACCACATTGATGTCAATTTCGGAAAAGGCCATTGATCGCTCTCGCAGCAAGATCCGTGTCGCATCTGCATTGTCTGGAATAAGCCGTACAACCGCAAAGTCAGTTGCCTCGAGTACAGCGAGTGCATGGAGTTGCAGATCAGGTGCATCATCAAAGCTGGTGAGCACATCGAGCAGCCGTCCCACACGGTTTTCCAAGAAGATGCTGAACTGTCGAACTGATGGCGCGTTGTATCCAGCAGCAGTCCCGGCCGCAAAGCCACCATCGGCGCCTTCACCAAAGCCCCCGCCTGCATCATCCTCAAAGCTGCTCACACAGTCGCTCCACAATCGACTTCAGACTCTCCAGCCGTTTCTGGCCTGGCAAAGTCCACCATACCCGGCGAAGGCACCAGCCGTGCGTGGTGCGCTTCATCAAGAAAGCGCTGGACCGCCATCTGGCCATCGTCCCCAAAATCAAGGGTCCATGAATTGACATACATCTCGACGAACTGATCCGCCTGAGCGGCATTGATGCCACGGCCGAACTTCAGGGCCCACGCCAGGGATTCGGCTCTGTTGGCCATCGCATAGGCCACACTGGCCCGGAGGACTCCACTTAAGCGAGCCAAGGTGCCAGGGCCAACTCGTTTTTCTAGATCCCGGGCCGCCACATTGCCCCCAAGAGGCAATATGAGATGACGCGTATCCCGCCACCAAGCTCCAAGATCAGCCAGAATGACAAATCCACGCGTTTCGCAGGTCAACTGTCCCTCGTGGATCACCACGCCTGCTTCATAAGCCCCAGACTCCACCGCATCTTCGATTTGATCAAAAGGCATCGCCTCCCAGCGCATTGTTGGTCCGAGCATGAGCCGGGCACATGCCAGTGCCGTAGTCCGCTCACCGGGCACCGCAATCACTGGCATCCGCGTGCGAATGGAGTCCAATGCTGTACCTGATGGAGCAATCAACTTTGGTCCATAGCCATCGCCAATTGATGCGCCACATGCGGTGAAGATGTAGTCCGAACGGATCCTTGGATAGTGCGCCACACTCACGGCTGTCACGTCATAGCGGCGCGACTCTGCATTTTGATTGAGCGACTCAATGTCATCCATGATCAGTTCAAACTTGAACCCTGCAGTATCGATGCGGGGCCCTGACTCCCCCAAGCCGACAAGTGGCCACCACATAAACGCATCGTCTGGGTCTGGACTATGGGCAAGGGTAAGTTCGATGGACTCAGGCATGGTTCGATGCTTTGATGCATGGCACGTCAACCGACAATGCCCGACGCTGAATTTTGCCAGTGGGATTTCGAGGCAGTGCTTCGAGGATGCGCACGCCACGTGGCACTTTAAAGCTCGGTAGTGGACCATTGCAGAAGGAACGAAGCTCTGATGGGTCGACGTCGCCGCCCTCCACCAACTCTACAAACGCCAAGGGCACCTCGCCGCGCATTGGATCTGCCTGGCCGATCACAGCGGCATCCAATACCGCAGGATGCCGTACTAAGACTTCTTCAATCTCACGTGGGAAAACATTCTCGCCGCCAATGATGAGCATCTCTTTAATTCGACCTGTAATGGAGAGAAAGCCATCATCACTAAAACGACCCATGTCTCCAGTTCGGAAAAAGCCATCTTCATCAAAGGCTGCTTTGGTTGCGGATTCGTCCTTGTAATAGCCCTTCATGACGTTGGCGCCGCGAATGCGTACTTCCCCATCATGGCCAGGACCAAGTCGCTCTCCAGTGGACTCATCGACAATGATCTCGTCAACACCATCGAGTGCTCGGCCGACAACGCCGCGCCGTTCTTCTTCGGGACGTGTCCAGTTAGTCACCGGGGCGGTCTCAGTCAGCCCGTAGCCCTCACAGATGCGAACTCCAAACCGCTCATAGAAACCCTCGTACACCGCATCCGGGAGTGGTTCACCACCAGAAACGATGAAACGTACTGACTTGAGGTCATCTGCCTTGGCTGCTTTCGATTGAAGCAATGCGTTGTACATCGATGGGATGGCCAGAAAGGCTGTTGGCTGATGCGTGCGCAAGAGATCGAGGACACGGGCCACTGCAAATCTGGCTGTGTAGACACTTCGACACCCCAACACCAATGGCAATACGGTCGTCACTGTGAATCCAAAGCTGTGGAACTGTGGCAGCAGTCCGATGAAGCGATCCTGCCTGGTGAAATTCGCCCAGTCAATGCATTGCTGCACATTGGCTGCGAGGTTCCCGGCAGTCAACTGCACGCCCTTGGGGCGTCCTGAAGTGCCGGATGTATAGAGAATGACGGCGACATGATCGTCCTCTCGGCGGATGCGTTTGATCCGCGGCGGTAGCCGCTTCATATTCAGCGTCTCAAGCTTCAGAGGCGTGACGCCATCGGGCAGCGGCCCGAATCGATCGAGCATTGGTCCAGCGGTAAGCACAAGGTCAAGCCCAGCATGTCCAATGATGTAATCCTGTTCTTCTCGGCTCAAGAGATAGTTGATTGGAACAACCGTTCGCCCAAGCATCCATGAAGCGGCCAGGGCCACTGGGAAGGCTCCACTGGTGGGGAGCAGAATGCCAATGTTCGGTGCATCCGTGTGATCAGATACTGCTTTGGCAATGTGCCGACTAGCGATCAGAGCCGTCAACCCCTTCCACGCACGCTGATCATCCTCCGCAAAGACGGACAGCGGATGACGCCACCAGTTTCGAATGATTGGATCAAGCAGCCGCATTGCCAGCGCGCAGGGTAGCAGGGCTCGCTAGTCTGATGCACATGCGAACTGCCATTGTCCTGATGTTGCTGCTCTGTGCAGGCTGCCAAGAGGCGACCCAATCTACAGCCTCGCTTGATCGCGTAGCCACGCTTTACCAAGAAGGCCTCGATGCCTCTGCGGCCTCGACTGCTGCCATGGTGGTTCGTCAGGGTGGGCAGGATGCGACCACAGCTGCCTGGTATGGCGGGCTTGCTGAATATCGCCAAGGTCACGCCGCTGCTGCGCGGCGCTTCTTCGAGCAGGCAGCTACCAGCCCAACCCCTGCTATTGCTGGAGGTGCTGAATCGATGCTTGGCCAACTTGCCCAGCAACGCGCCGATACAACTGCGGCAATGAAGCACTATGAGCAGGCGTGGACTGATCTTCGTGGCCCAGACCGCAGACAGGTAGCACTCCACGCCATTGCAGCGGCGCAACGCGATCGTGATACCACTGCCGCGGCATCTTGGAAGCGTCGTCTTGCCGGACAGCCCAGCGATGTCACGATGGCATCCTCATCCTTTGCACTTCAGGCCGGGGCGTATCAAAGTCGCACGGGGGCTGAGCAGCATGCCACTCGGCTTCGTCACTCACATGGTGGACGGTTACAGCCCATTGTGGTTCGCGGGCGCACGGGCCCCAGCGGCACGATGTGGCTGGTACAAGGCGGCGCGTACGAGACCCGGCGTAGTGCGGCAGCCGCGCGACGCACGCTTGGTGCTGATGATTTTATTGTGGTCAGGACGGCTGCAGCGCACAGTCCTGAACAGCGTCGATAGCAACTTCGAGATCGGCCGGACAAAGCCAAGGGCCCATGGAAAATCGAACCCACCAAGAGCCTGCAACCTCACTCATCGCCACTTCGACACGATGCCGCTTGGCAACTTCATCGCGAAATGCAAAGTGACCGTCATAGGCCGCGAGGGTAGCTTCAGGCAATTTTGCGGCCACCATCGCGCCATGGGGACAATCCGGCGGTGATGCCAGCATGGTCCCTAGCGCATCTGCAAGTTGTGGACCGCACCATGCGCACATCTCCTGCTGCCAGTCACGGAGTGCCTGCCACCCACTGCGTTGCTCTACAGCTTCAATGGCCACTGGGGCCATGAGCCAGGGGGTGATGTCACGCGTCCCCTGCCAATCAAATGATTCCAGGTAACCATCATGAATAAAGTGGCTGGGGATGACCGGTCTGGTGATGTCCCGGTAGGCCGCTGAGGTCCAAAGGAAACCTGCGCCAGTTGGAGCCCCCACCCACTTGTGCAGATTGCCGGCATACCAGTCAACCCCCAAGGCATCAATCTCAAGGGGCAACATGCCTGGTGCATGTGCACCATCGATGAGGACCGCTACACCATGGGCGCGGCAGCAGGCGATGATGCCCTCTACAGGTTGCACCACACCAGTGGGCGAGGTGATGTGATCAACGATGGCCAGCGCGGGCGTTCCTTGAGCAAGCGCTGCATCCCACGCATTGACAATGTCACTGGCCTGCATGGCGGGCAATGGGGTATCAACGACTCGTACCTGACGATGATTGCTGGCAGCAGCCTCCCAGAGTGAAGCCTGCTGCACTGCCCCATAGGCCTCTGAGCCAATGAGGATATCTCCTGAGAGATGCCGCATAGACGCCAGCACGGCATCAATGGCCTCGGTGGCATTGGTCACACAGGCAAGTCCCAAGGGGTCAGCCCCAACAAAGGAGGCAATCACTTCGCGGGCGGCATGAACGGCCTGCTCAGCATGCCGCTCAAGAAAATCAACCGGCTGCTGTTCGTAGGTCTGGAGCAAATCAGCCCGAGCAGCTGCTACAGCCCGCAGTCGCATCCCGAAGCTGCCTGCATTGAGGAAGATCCAATCATGATTGACCGCCCATGCTGAGCGGTCCTCAAAGCCCCTGAGCGGTGCTGGTGCGAGATCATGCATGGCGAGCACCTTAGCGAGAGAGCAGCCCCAGGGGCTGTCATTGGAATACTGGCTGAAATAGCCCATATATCGAAGGTCCTAGAAACAATCCCAGCAAAGCCCCTTGAAAGTCGGGTTCTGTTCCCCTAACGTAACCCAACCAGATTGGCCGATGAAATCCTCAAGCCCATTGAGATGGGTGGTCGAGATGCCCTGAGCAATGAACAGAACCCACAACATCTTGTGCCTGATGGCTTCCACCATCCAACGGATACGGGGTGTGGGCTCTGGTGGGTCGACCACAGTCTCACGAACCGGGAAGGAAGCGAGGAATTCGATGAGTATGCCATTAGTGCTGAGCGGACCTGGAGGCGATTTCCGAGCGGCGATCCATGACGAGGATGGGCAACTCATCCGACGCCATGTCACAGCTGCGTTCGATCTTCAGGAACTCCACCGTTCAGCCGATGGCATTCCATCGACCCTCGCTGGCCAGCCCACTCCAGACGATGCACAACTGGAATCACTACTAACACTGATTCATGCCCATCGACCTAACCCCCACCGACTTGTTCACTTGCAGCCAACAGCAGCACCACGCTGTGTTCTACGAATCAATGCTGCGATGACTGACACCCTGATGGAGGCTCCGTTAACCCATGCCATTGAACCTCACTCCTCGACAACTCAGAATCGCTCAGTTCGTACGCGACACTCGAATCGCCACGGGTTGTTCGCCGACGATTCAGGAAATCGCCGACGAAGTCGGCGTCGCCAAAGTCACGGTCTTCGAACACGTGGGTGTGCTGATCAAAAAAGGTGTGCTCCAGCGCGAGCCACACAAGGCACGCTCTTTGTCGGTTGCTGAAGGCGTTGATCTTCCAGACCAGCACAACCCCCTAGCCTTTCCTCTGGTTGGACGTATCGCCGCGGGACATCCCATTGAGCAATACGAGCAGAATGACACGCTTGACCTCGAGTCAGTCTTCGGACCTCGGATCGGAACTTCAGGAACTACCTTTGCCCTCCAAGTGACTGGCTTATCCATGCAGGATGAAGGCATTCTGGATGGTGACTATGTCATCGTGCGGCAAACAAGCGCTGCCAGTAATGGGCAGCGTGTGGTGGCCCTGCTCCCAGATGGCGAAACAACGCTCAAGACGTTCTATAAAGAGCCTGATGGACGCATTCGACTGCAGCCAGCCAATGAGGACTTTGACCCCATCATTGTGTCCAACTGCACAATCCAAGGGGTGGTTGTTGGTGTGCTTCGCAACTACCAGCACTGATCATCACCCAATCGAAGACAGACTACGCCAGCATTACTCAGCCTCAGTGCTTTGTGATTGATCACGTGCAATCGGCACCATGGCTGCTACCCCTGCAGGGGTAAGGGTGACTCGTTTGTCACGCCGGGCAATGATGCCGAGCATCTCAAGACTGGTGAGTGCCCGCATGACGTCTACTGGGGCGGCGTGTATCCCTTCCACTAATTGAGAAACGCTCCGACCACCCCGCCGCAGCGATGTGACTACCTGAAGTTGTACCTGAGAAAACGTGGACGTTATGGACGCATCATTCGCACTTGTGCCCAGATCCGTTCTTCGGATGAGTTCTGGCAAATCGCCAAGCACATCGGATACGTCCAAAGCCATGGCACTCCAGCCATCTCGAATGGCTTCGTTTCCACCACGGCCAGTGCGATGTCCTACGGGCCAAGGGAGCGCCCAACTGGCTCGACCATGGGCTTCAACTGCCATCTTGAGGGTCAGCATGGCGCCGCTTCGGACAGGCGCTTCCACAACGAGCACGCCTTGTGACAATCCGCTGATGATTCGATTGCGACGTGGAAACTGCGATGGCCGTGGAGGTCGGCCCATTGGGTATTCGCTGACAATGGCACCACCACAGGCCCGAACATCATCGAAAAGTCGTCTGTGCTCCCAGGGATAGGGCTGGCTCAGTCCACTTCCCAACACCACAACAGTCCTTCCTTTGCTTCTCATGCACGACCGATGGGCTTCTGCATCAATGCCTCGAGCGCCACCAGAACATACGGTCACACCACATTCTGCCAATCCACTTGCAAAGCGGCCTGCTTGTACCAGTCCATCTGGCGAGCATTGTCGAGTGCCCACCACTGCCACTGCAGATGCTGTGATCGCTGCAGGATCTCCACCAACACGCAAGAGTGCTGGTGGATCTGGAATCTGCATCAAAAGTGGTGGATACCGGGAATCGTTATACGCAATCAGATGGCCTCCAATAACGCGCAGCCGCTCCAACTCATCACTTGGTCGACTGGCATGGATAGCGGCAGCGAGCGATCGCCGAGTAGTTTCTGGTAGTTCGATGGCCTCCCCAAGGACTGTAGCGCCGCTTGGCGATGCGGCTTTAATCACCTCTGTGGCATTGTCGTATACATGCAGCAATGCGCGGATCGTCCGTGGTCCGATCCCTTCTGCTGCGGTGAGTTGCAGCCAATCCATTTGTGATTGCGAACCATCCACGCCCAAGCGTAGAGAGGTAGAACCGAGATCTAGGAGTTGTGCGCGGAAAGGCGAGGAGAATTTGGCCGCTTGGGCTGCTCTTGATTGGTTGTTCGGGGAGAGGCCGAGCCAACACCAATGACCCCAGCGAAGACACAGAGCACTCCAATTGCCAGCAACCAGAGTCGCCACGGGCCAGTGACCATTGCCTCAAGGGTGGTGACGCCCAGTGGCTCGGGCGCCATCGCTGGTTTGGGGACCGTTGACTCCACCCACCCAAGCACACCGTTCTCGTACGTGGCCCTGGCAATCGGCGTGACACCTTCAGGGACCAGATTGAGCTGCCAGGCGATCAGTCGCTGCTGGAGGTCTGGATCCTGCTCATCTAAGGTTCGCACCATCCGCCGCGCCGCATCCACTTGTTCAGCGGTCCACTGGGCCGCTGCCTTGAGTTGCACCTGCTCATAGCGAGATTGCTGCACATCACGCCAGGCTGGAATGAGCACCACTGCTGCCACAAGGGTCAGCCCAGCGACCAGGAGGCTCCATGTTCCAAGTTGTCGAGCCAGCGTGACCCACGGCTGGACCTGATTGGATGAGATTTCAGTAGCGGGCATGTCTGCACTATCGGACGCCCAGAGGCATGCGGGCCAAAATGTCCATACAGGTGCTCAGAGTGACCACATCTTGACGGCTTCTCCATGGGGCGCTAGCATGCCCCATTCGACTGCGGGGTAGAGCAGTCTGGTAGCTCGTCAGGCTCATAACCTGAAGGTCGTAGGTTCGAATCCTGCCCCCGCTATTGGCTCCGAAGCAAGCCCTCTCTGACTACAGAGAGGGCTGTTTCAATGGAGTGCTTGTGAGCCCATCATTTCATTCTGTATCTGTTGGTGAATGATGCTCGAGATGGCGCACCGGCTCACCACTTTGGTGAACACGGAAGATGATCAGTCGCACACCCTCTTCTCCAGTGCTGGCGCGATGCCATGCGCCGTAAGGCACATGGTTGACCCGACCAGGGACCCCAACAATCCTCGATCCATCACGAAACTCAATCTCGACGCGGCCTGCAAGGTAGTAGTGGAAGGTCTCCGATGGATGCCAGTGCCACTTGCCAACCATGTTGGGCGGGCTTTCAACTGAGGTCACAACGACTTCACGGCCAGGTGCAATTTCCTCAGCCAACGTTTCTTGTTTCAGCAGCTCCACCTGACGCGTGGTGACCGAGGTCACAGCGCGGTTGGATGCGCACCCAAGCATTGTTTGGGAAAGGGCTATGAGGGCAATGATCCCCATAGAAATTCGGGCATGTGTGAATTTTGATCCCATGGATACCTCCCTGCGTGGGCATCGTAGTGCATTCCCAAAGGCCATAAGAAGCGTGAAACAGCCATAAAAGCCTCCTGCTCAAAGGGGATGAGCTTGGGACGCTCGACGTATCATGCAGTGATTGCCCGGAACTTGTTGGGCGTGAGAACGCCTGGATCACACATACAAGATCATTTGGACCATCATCAATTGGAGACACGTGTCATGATCTCACGACTGACCTCGCACTCGACCTGCCTGCTTCTCGCGATCACGCTTCTGATCGGCCTGTTGCCACTGGGACAAGCATCTGGACAAAGCTTAGATGGCATTGGCAAACGACTTCGAGAAGCTGTTGCAGCTGGCGAAATCACCGGAGAACAAGCCCGTGCCATGATGACCGTGCTACGGCAAGGCGACTCCAAAGACAAGATCGGCGTCGATGCCAAAGACAACGCTATGGCGCAACGCAAAATAGATATGGAATCGCGTCTACAACAACTTGCCACAGGCCTGAAAGAACAAGTCGCTGCTGGTGAGATGACAGAGGAACAGGCCAAGGCAAGATTCCAACGTGCTGAGAAAGGCATGTGGGAGCGAATGAAGAAGGCCGAAAGTGGTCAATCCAAGGAGACCAAGGTCTCTGCGAAGCCTTCCAATGAATCGCTTGATGCCATCAAAGCTGGCATTGAGCAGCGACTACGCAAACTTGGCGAATCACTGCGTGCGAGCGTGGCTGATGGCACATTGTCGGAGGCAGACGCGAAACAACAATATGAGACTGCCTCGCGCAGCATGTGGGAACGCTACCGTGAGGCTGAAGCCAAGCAAACTCAAGATGCACATGATTCCACTGGGATGAATCGTCAGATTGCCCAGGCCCTAGTTGATTCAGGGCTTGCAGATAACATCAAACGCTCCGCAACCGGTGATGCCATAGTCGCCATGCAACGGATCGTGCATGAGATCAACATCGAGGGCGATCAATTCAAACTAAGCCCAAGAATGCATGCCTATCTGCATGAGACTGTGCAACTCGGCGATGGCCAGATCAAACGGTTTGTGCGACTGGCACACCGCATTGCCGCAGATCACCAGCAGACTGATGTCCACCAGGATCAAGCATCCAAAGCCGCTGATGGGATGAATCGTCGAATCACCAAGGCCTTAGCAGACGCCGGGATCAAGCGAAAGGTCATTGGTGACGTCATGGCTGCCATGGACCGGATTGTTCATGAGATCAAAACTGAGGGTGACCAGTTCGAATTGAGCCCAAGAATGCAGACCTACCTGCACGGAACGCTGGAACTGTCTGATGCCCAAATCCAGCGTGTGGTTCGACTCGCTCATCGCATGACCTCGAGCGGTCGCTAGATCCACTCGCACTCTGAATTCATGCCATGCCTCGCGGTCAACGTGGGGCGTGGCAATGCATACAAGAGGCACAGAAAGGAACCGAGATGCACATTCTGGTCATCAACTTTGAACTTCATGAACTCAGCCATGAGGATTTTCAAGCAGTTGCCACTGAAGCCGCACCTGCCTTTGCGGAGATTCCTGGGCTCATCTCCAAGCACTTCCTGTCAAACGAGGACACCAACACCTACGGCGGCGTCTATGTATTTGAAAGCAAGCAGGCAACACAGAACTACCTCAATTCAGATTTGTGCGCTGGGCTGGCAGCCAACGAGCACTTCATCAACATGCAAGTGCGCGACTTTGGCATTCTTGAAGGTCCATCTCAGGTGACACGCGCATTGTGAATGCGCATCAAGATGACTGCTCAATAGGTTGTCAATCCTCAGGCCCGCCAAAGGCCCCTTTGCATAGCGTGATTAATTGCACTGCACTGAAGATCACACTGGCGACTCCGACAATGACATAGACAATGCGGAGTGCCATGACCGAACCGTCTAGTGGCTCAAAGGTTGCCAAGAAGCCGAATAGGCAAAATCCACCAATGAGCAGGCTGCCCACAACCATGATCAATCTGAATACCAACATCCTCTGCGTGGTCTCCTCACTGGGATCGATGCCCCATTGAAAGTTCTGGCTGCGCTCAAAAACGCAGCCAATCACCCATCTACACCAGATCGCCACTGGACTGTTGATTCCCCGAGGATCTCAAGACTTCAATGGAGTCCACTTCGAGTTGGAACGGACCAGCCTTCTTGTCATAAATGTAAAACTCAAGACCGGCAATCTGACTTGCATCGATCCGTCCAGCGAGCCGTTCACCGAAGAAGTGTCGTTCCATCTCAGAAATAGGAACCTCGATGGTTACCCACTCATCTGCCACAGTCTTGAATCGATGCCAGAAACTGTCACCACCCATGCCACTACGCGCTCTGGCGCCAATGATGTAGGTCCTTCCATCACCACGTACCCGAATGCGCATCGTGTCATACCCGAACAACGACCCTTGGGGAACTGGCACACGAATTGATGAGAATCCGCCGTTGTTTTCCAGCGAGGTAGCGCCTCGGAAAATCATGGTGCCCTTGGACCATTCCACCGTGCCTGTTGAAAGGCCTCCCATGACTCCATCCACAACCACGCGCCATGGACGAGTCTCGATGTCGGAATCAAATCCAAAGACCATCTGAACTTCTGGGGGTGGTGGAAGCAATGACATACGCGGGATCAAAAGTGTATCCATCAGGCTGCGGTAGGCCCAAGCACGCTCAGATGCATCTGAGATGGCCCCCGCCTCTTTCGCCCCTTGCGTCAATATGACTCGCTCATCATCACTGAGACCCCACTGGCGACCAAGTACAACCGCATCAATAGCCGTAGCGTAGATTTCAGCGCAGGCATCGACATCGCCTTGGTTAAACCGTGGGACGCCTCGCTCAATCGCATTTGCGAGCAGTATGGCGAGCGCTTGCCCTTCTGGTGGCTGAGACTTGGATTCTTTGTCTTCAGCCAATCCAATTGCGGTCACACTCAGGGCCAGGCACATGACAAAAACAAAGCGAAATGGACTCATAAAGCACCTCCAGCCCGAGAAGACATCGCCCCATCAATAGCTGCTCGCACCTCAGCACTGTCAGGCTTGACGGATGATCCAAAGAAAGCCACAGGGGCTCCATCTGGGCCGACGAGGAACTTCCCAAAGTTCCATTTTGGCCCTACATCCATGGCGGCAGCAAGATCCCGATACACAGGCGACTGGGCATCACCCGTTTTTACTTGCACCTTAGCCATGATTGGAAAATCTGCGCCGTAGCCAGCAGCGCAAGCCTCAATGCTCTCCCGGCCCCCTGGCTCTTGCCCACCAAAATCATTGCATGGGAAGCCAAGCACAGTAAACGGCTTGTCGACATAGTCTTTTTGCAGGCTTTGCAGATTGGCGTATTGCCCGGTGTATCCACACTTACTTGCAAGATTGACTACGAGTACTACCTGTCCCCGGTACTGTTCAAGTGGGACTAATTCGCCACCTAAGTCATGTACTGAATGCCCATAAATATCGATAGCAACACCCTCTTTTTCTTGGCCGCGAGTTACCGTTCGAAAGTCACATGCCGACAAGAGCATTGGCACCGCCAATACCACTCGGCTCAATACACGCCAAATTGATTGCATAATGCTCATTGGCACTGATCCACAATCGAGTTGAGTTCGAGCAGCCGCTTGGCGCTAAAGCCCTGATCCCAGAACCAGCGAATGACGCCATTGCCGTCTACAACAAGAACTCGTGCGTTCTGAGGATTCTCTGTTCCTGTCAGAGAGGCGACGACTCCAGCCCCATTTCCATACAGGGTGATCACAGAGGGCCAATCCTCTTTGGGAATGCCCGATCGCATCCCATCATCTATCCATCCACTCATGAAGGTTGGTACCAGCCCAGAGATCGTTGGAATTTCAACAATACTTGCCTCAGGACCTACCTGGAGCAGGCCAATGGTCCAGCGATCTATATCGAACTGGGTCTGCTGGACATAGCCAATCATGTAGATCGCCACACCCCCCTCAAACTCTTTTGGAAGAGTCACCTGCTCATCCATCAGTGATGTGCCAGTCACTGTTGGGAATAGCTTGCCTACCAGTGGGCCTGACGCCACGATATTTCCTGCTCCACAACCAGCCATGAGGGCCAGCGATAGCAGAACCGAGCCCAAAATAGAAGTCGCCATCACGATGCGAGTCATCTCACCTGTCCTTGCAATTCATGAGCAGATTGCCAGATCTCAGCACACATCATTACTGCGATTAGCAAACGCCCAGTCCAAAGCACCGTCCGAATCCAATTCGTCGCCACCAGACGACGCAATGCCTGCAAATCATACCCTTGCTCGAGCCGACGATGACATGGCACTTGCAGAAGGGCTGTTGACAGCCAGAGCATCAAAATCAATCCGAAGCCAACCCAGGCAAGAGTTGCCAAAACATGCGTCAATGGCATGAAGAGGATCCATGATGCCGCGGCAGTCTCAACCAGCATCAAGGGACCAACGATAAAGCTCACTCGATACAGATGGGCGGCGTGGTAGACAAAAAAAGAACCTTCAGGAACAAGGGCATGGAGTGGGTAGTGGGCGATCTGCACAAACCAGATAACCGCCGCCATACCTGAACTCGCCACTAACTGCACGAGCAATAGATCCGCAAGCGTCATACATCCCCACCATCGGCATCGCCAAAGATCGACTGCAGCATTGCATTTCGATAGGTAAAGATCTTCAATACGTCAGGAGCTACAAAGAGGCGATTAACCAATCGGCCTCCAAGCACACGATAGTGAACAGTGTCCTCCATTCGAGTCCACTCACCTTCGTCGTGAAATCGATGCTCATGAATCCATTGCCTGTATGGCCCCTTGAGTTGTGTATCTTCAAAGCGATGCGGTGGATCCCACGCGGTGATCTCAGTCCGCCACCGGAGGGGAAGGCCCCGTATTCGAAGGCGATAGTCAATCAGCGCCCCGACACACATGTCGATTGGCCCCTCCGTGAGGATCGAGAATTTAAGCAGCGGCGGCGTTATTCGCTCGAGATTGCGGGCATCTGAGAAGAAGCCAAACACCCGAGCCCGAGGTTGGCGGATTCTGGCGCTGGCAAACAGCCTGAACCCGTCAGATGTCCTTTCAATGGTGGGCTGCATGACGCACTCCTGTTTCAAATCAATTGGACCCACCCCACATACCTCGTATCAACGCTGGCACACTGGACAAGCAAAGGTACTCCGCCCGGCCTGCTCGTAGCGACGGATCACACCAAAGCAATTTCTTCGCCGACAGCGAAGATCCTCGCGATCATAGGCGCGGAAGGAAAGCGAGAACCCACCTACTTCGCCATCGATTCCAGAAAAATCGCGGAGGGTGGAGCCACCGATTTCAATAGCCCGCTGCAAGATGTCAGTGAGCGAAACAGCCAGTCGCTGACATCGATCCGTCGGCTGGCCACTAGCACGGACCAATGTGCAAGCCATACGTCGCGGTGAGATTCGTGCACGATGCAGGGCTTCGCAGGCGTATATATTCCCGACACCAGCAACTATTTGCTGATTCATGATGGCAGCCTTGATCGAACATCGCCTTCCATGCAACTGTCCTGCCAGCTGATCTGCGTCAAATGTTGAGTCAATCGGCTCCGGCCCAAGTCGGGAGAGCACTGCATGCAAAGCTAGTGCATTTGTGTCGACCACTTCCATACTGCCAAAGCGACGAGGGTCGGAGAAAGACAGCACTCTTCCATCACAGAGAAGCAAGGTCACATGCTCATGACGGGATCTGACATGCGGCTTAGGCTCATAGACCTGGCGCCCTTTGGCTGGGCGGCCATCGATACTGAATCCCCCGGTCATACCTAAATGGGTCACCCATGTGTTGCCTGTGTCCAGGTGCAAGAGCAAGTATTTGCCACGCCGATCACAGATCTCAATCTGCGAGCCGGTCAATTTGCGGCCGAGGTCAGCCTGAAAAGGCCACCGCAGCCCTGAACTGTGTATTTGAGCCGATTTGACGACACAGCCCCTGACATGCTTATCGAGTCCACGCCGCACAGTTTCAACCTCAGGAAGTTCAGGCATGAGGACTTCCTGCAGCACCAGAAAACAACATCATTGTAAGAGCCCTGAATGCATTTAAATCCAATCGCCGGATGTTGTCAGTTCGATTGCTTGCCCATCACCGGTGCTCACCGTGCCTGCAGGTTCAAAAAGAAGTACGCAACACTCGGACGCTGCGACAGGACGATGCTCTACACCTCGAGGTACAACAATTAACTGGCCTTGTTTTACTTCGGTGCAATGGCTGCGAAATTCCATAGTGAATGAACCCTCGATGGCAAGAAACACCTCATCTGCATCTGCATGTGCATGCCAAGGGTAGGACCCGAGAAACCGCGCAAGTTTGACGTGCTGACCATTGGCCTGAGCGATAATGCCAGGACGCCAAGCCTCCTGTACTTTTGCCAACTTCTCACTGAGATCAATTGTTTTCACAGACGTGACCCTACCTACATGAGCGGGCGAGTTCAACGCCAGCAAGAGATCTTCGGCTTCTTTCGCTCGCATCTGCGCAAGCGATCTCACCACCCAAAAGACAGCCTCCCCCCGCAATAGCAGGAGGAGGCTGGGTCACGCAAATATCAGCGGCAAGTGAATCAGCAATCAGTACCAAAATTCTCCAAGACCTCAAGGATGGTGTTGACGTCGTACATGTCACCGAAACCACCAACGGCCTCAAGAATGTCATCGACTCCAACCACCCCATCACCATTGAGGTCGCCGTCACATGGTGGATTCGATCCACTATCAACGGCCTTGATTTTGATCTCGTCAAGATTCCAGCCAGAATAGGCCCAGGCAAAGTCGGTCACTGCATGCCCCCAACGCACATACACGGCTGGTTGGCCATCAGCGATGGAGGAAATGTCGTACTCGACAGTGGACCAAGAACTATCAGCAGTTTCAGCGCTGCTGGAGTTTTCCCATACACGGGTCCAGTTTGCGAGGTCATTGCTGACTTCGATGTAGTTCTCAACGTAGGGCTGGTAGTCGCAATTTAGCCAGCGATCGAACATCAGACTCGTTTGAGCATAGTTTGAACAATCGATGGCCCCAGTTGTGAGGTGATATGGGCCACCCACAGCCAAGCTGTAGTCGCCGTCGAGGTTAATACCAACAGCCGCATTGCCGATTGACCCTGAGTTGGGATCCGCATTGCCAAAGCTGTCTCCACCACCACCGGTTGGAGCGCCCCACGCCCACTCGCCATCCATGGTCCAACCTGGATGTTCGTCCATATTCCAATCGAGGACTGGAATAGGCACACCAACGGTCAACGTGATGTCCTTGTCGGCATCACCATCAAAGGTCGTATTGTTCCTGAATGCCACCGCGATGGTATGTGTCCCGTTTGCCAGACTATCAGCCTCGACATTGATGGTTGCTTGGACTTCAACCTCGGCACCAGCGAGCAGATTGAAGTTGGTCGGATACACCGTGACCCAACTGCCGCCACTAGTGGACACAGAGACATTGATCATGGAATCCTCATGGTTCTTCACCGTGAAAGTTCCCTGCACAGGCTCAAATGGACCGCCGTTGGGGCCCTCTGCCAACCAACCACTGCCGGAGACACGCATGCCTGTCGGCGGAGCAGCTGTACCAACTACAACCGTGGATGGCTCACCGAAGTGAGTCCAGGTATCAAACATGTCGACACCGCCAGAGCCGTACTCGTCCATCATCTGGCATGAGCCAGCATAGAAGAGTACGCCAAGTGTGACGTATTGCTCTGCCACAAAGCAATCGAAGGTCTCATCCTCAGCACACATCGGCGGGGCCCATGATTGATTGATTGTTGAGGCATAGTGACCAATAGAACCCGCGGGCATCCCGTTGTGGGTAGCGCGCATCCATGTTTCTGCGAAGCAATCACCGGCGTTGTATTCACCACACACACATGCGACCGACATGATCCAGGGCAGCATGTGCGTATTAGTCAGACCGTTAACGTCATTATTGCAAAGCGGAGCGCCATTGCCCCAGCAGGTGGTCGAGCCATGGCCGCAGTAGGCAATAGCGCCAAGACCATCATTGACCGCTGCAACGCCCTGCGCCACACTGCCGCCACTATCACTGATGACGGTGGTGTACGTGAATCCATACTCCTCGAGATCAGTCATGATGTTGGCCACGTGTTCATGGTCATACTCATTGTCATCACCAGGCCCTTGCGTTGAAGCAATACCTGCTGCGCGGAAGTATTCCGGACGCTCGGTCCATGCATCATTCTCATAGGCAATGACGCGCTCAACCTGCGTATCTACGTGTGCGGCTGTTTCAGCGCTGATTCGAGCAACAAAGATGTCCGGGTAGTCGTCCGCGGTCATCTTTGAGTAGGTCGGATCAGACAAACCATTGTCGGCAGCTGTATAGGCCGAAATATGGGCCGCATCACCGACCAGAAGTACATAAGAAAGACTTTGATTCAGGTACATGCCATTGATGTAACTGGAGATGGCACTTGGAGTATTGCCAATGCTCGAGACCGGAACCACTGTTGTATTGATTCCGATGCTGTTCTTGTGATCAGCCAATGGCTGGATATTCGATAGCCACTGGTCATAGCAGATGATCAGCATGTCTCCTGAGTTATCCAGTGGGTCATAGCGACGCTCATCGGGATAATTCACATAGCGTCGGCCGTACAAGGTTTCCCATGCAGCATTATCACGCTGCGTAGTCAAGGAGCGTTGCGTCAGCACATTCTCAGTGGCTGTCCCAACACGATCCACCGCAACCTTGACGTTGCTCCAGACGCGGAGTGTGTCAGTGGCTGGGTTCCACTGAATGGCATTGACCTGTACGACTGCACCACGCGTATTGCGCATGATGTAAGGATCGCCAATCGTGACTACTTCACGTGGCCAAAAGCCTTCACTGTCATAGACCTTGCCGAATGTATAGGGCACATCGTGGGGATTGACCGTGCGCAAGAGGATGCCCTTATGAGGGGCCATCTGAATGCCTTGATAATCTTGATAGTCACCGCCAACAAATCGAGCTTCAACTGCTGCATCTGGACCAATCATGACTGACCGGCGAACGTCCGGCAAGGCTGGCTCGCCAGCTTCACGAGGGATACTCTCATTGCCAAGAGTGACGGTCGTCCATGGACTTCCATCGATCCGAACCGTTCCAAAATCTGGTCGTTCAATTGAGAATTCAATCACTGAGGCATCCAAGTCATCTGACAACACGGATGTCTGCACGAAAGACTCATCCTTGGCTAGGGCTGGCATAGTGGCTCCTGCCAGAACAACGGCCCCGGTTAGGAACACGGACATGGTTCGCTCTCTCACGCTGATCTCTCCTTCGGAGGCCATGACGGCCAGTGGTTCTGAACCCATTGGGTCATACACAACAGTCAACAGATGCTGATCATGACTCTCAACTGTACAACTCTTCGACCCACCAGCAAGCCCGGTTTCGATGAACATGCCCAATTCTGACTCAATATCTACGATTCTTCTGCCTGAGTTTCCTTGCCAAACACCACCCCATCAGGCCATACTGAGGGCGGTCAGCAATATCTGACTAGGAGCCGAACCCGTGAAAATGCCCTCAAAACTCATTTTGGCCGGCCTGACTGTGGTCTCTACCGCTTCTGGTGCGGATTTGATGGTGCCCGGAGACGCCCCCTCTATTCAAGAAGCGGTCAATATGGCCGTCGATGGCGATCGAGTTCTGGTAGCCCCAGGGGTCTGGAACGGGTGGGTCAATTTCAGAGGCCGAACCATCACCCTAGAGAGCACTGATGGCCCAGAAGCGACCACGATCGATGCCACAGGATTCCCAACCGCAGTGGTGATCGCCACCGGGGAGGGCCCCAGCACCACGCTGCGCGGGTTCACACTCACGGGGGGCAATGGCGGCATCGATATCGAAGGCGTGTCCTGTGGCGGCGGCCTTTTCATCAAGCAAACTTCACCCATAATCGACCAGTGCATCATCACTGGCAACGCTGCTTTCATCGGGGGCGGCGTCAGTGTTTTTGAGGGCAGTCCAGTGTTCACCACTGTCCTTGTATCTGGCAACACCGCCGAACTGGATGGCGGTGGCTTTCGCATCCACCATTTCAGCTACCCCAGCATCATGGACTGTGTCATTACTCAAAATGAGTGTGGCGTCTTTGGCGGCGGCATTGCCTATGGCAATGACAGCAATGGCCTGATTGAGAATTGCGATATTTCTGCCAACTCCGCCGGTATCCGAGGTGGAGGTATCGCCAAAACCTGCGACTGCTCAAACTCCTCGCTGACTGATACATCACTCTGCCTGAACATCCCAGACCACATCCTTGGCACATGGAACGACCAAGGTGGCAATGAACTGTGCCCAGTCTGCTCGAGTGATGTCACAGCTGACGGCATGGTGTCAGTAGACGACATACTCGCCATCGTCAGTGCTTGGGGCGGCTGCGTCTGTGTCGAGGATATCAATGGTGATTCGGTAGTCAGCACAGATGACCTTCTCATTGTGCTTGCTGACTGGGGCACTTGCGACGGCGGCGACTGAGCACGCTACAAACGACGGATCCGGATATTGCGATAGGCCACTGGGCCGTGGTCTCCCTGAAGACGTATCGGACCGGTCATTGCCTCAGGCTCAAGCCCCCCCCGCGTTGGTCCGAACAATTCGACATCCTCGTGAATGAGTTGACCGTTGTGCATTACCCGCTCCATAACGGCATTGGATACTTTTCGCCCCTGTGCATCGAAACGTGGAGCGCGAAAGCGGATGTCATAGCTTTGCCAGACCCCGGGCAGCGCTGCAGCATTCACTGTCGGTGAATGCCCCTGCCAGCCCTTTGGCGTTCGCTCCTCATCCCACCGCTCGTAGATGCCCCCGCAATCACTGGAGGCTGGCGACTCCACTCCATGACTGTCAAGAATCTGAATCTCGTACCGCCCCTGGATATACACACCCGAGTTACTTCCAGCGGGGACCATGAATTCAATGTGAAGATCACAATCTCCAAAGGTCGCATCGCTGAGCAATTCGCCAGCATGACCACCTATGCCATTGACCAGCACTCCAGTGCCTGGTGTGGTCTTTAACTTTCGGTCTATGGCAGTTGCAGACCCAACATCAGACCAGCCCCGATGTTCTGCCCAGCCACCCCCAGCAAGATTGCCAAGCGGAATCCAACCACCTGACGATGCCCACTGAATGGCTCCTGCAATGTGCGAACGAAAGGCCGGCTCATCCCAACTTTCATTGGTATGCCCAAGCCCGGTATAGATCCCCGCACCTTTGCCTGGGGCCGTCGTCCAGACGATGGGATGGTCATCGCCCATCGAACCTCCTTCATAGGTTGACTCATCGAGCGATGCCACAACATGAACTGCGGCGCGAGGCGACACTCTGTAATTGAACCACTCGTCCGTTCGAGTCCAGACTGGCGGCTTCTCGTTTGTATTGTTGGTCAGAAGGTGGCGCACTGATGGATGACTTGGGTCCTCGAGCCGAATCGTGGCCTCCTGGATATGAGGATGATCGACAAAGTAAGCGCCTCCGAGCAAAGCGCCATAGAAAGGCCATTCATACTCTGTATCAGCAGCCGCATGAATACCCACCCAACCACCACCTGCCTCAAGCCAGCGCTGAAAACTCGCTTCTTCAGGTTTGTCAAGCACATCCATCGTCGTGTTGAAGAAGACCACGACCTCGACTTCCTCAAGATTGTCCGAGCCAAGATCAGCAGAATCATCTGTGACTTTGAGATTCCACCGCCCCTGGGCCATCTCCTGCAGCACCTCAACTCCACGGGCAATATTGCCGTGACTAAAGCCCTCAGTTCGAGTAAACACCACCACATCAATTGGCGAAGATGGCAAAGATAAAACCGCGCCAAGACAGAGCGTCAACATTGTCAGATCTCCAACTTCGTGTCAATCACCAAAGGCGTCTTCAAAACCACGCCCCGGCGGGGTGATGTCAATGTCGCGCACATACTGACAACTCTCACGGGCCCCCTGGCAACGATCCATACCACTGTCTTCCCATTCGACTGAGAGTGGCCCCTCGTAACCTGCACGATTCAAGGCCCGAATAATGGCATCGAAGTCAACATCCCCACGGCCAACGCTGACAAAGTCCCAGCCTCGCCGTGGATCTCCAAACTGCAGATGCGAGCCCAAGATGCCTCCGTCTCCATTGAGATTCACCTTCACATCTTTCATATGACAATGAAAGATTCGATCTGGAAACACATCAATGAAACGGGCTGGATCGACCCCCTGCCACACAAGATGACTCGGGTCAAAGTTGAAACCAAATGCTGGATGATGATCTACTGCCTCAAGAGCAGCCTCGGCGGTCACTGTGTCGTAGGCAATTTCGGAAGGGTGAACTTCAAGCGCAAATTTGACGCCCACTTCCGCAAAGACATCAAGAATCGGACCCCACCGAGCTGCAAAATCTTCGTAGCCCTGCTTGACATGCTCCGCAGAGGTAGGAGGAAAGAAGTACAAATCAGGCCAGATCGAGGAGCCCGTAAACCCATTGACCACCGGTACGCCAAGCGCTGCAGCAGCGCGAGCCGTGTTCATCATTTCCTCAGCAGCGCGGGCTCGAACCCCCTCCGCATCTCCATGTCCCCAGACATGCTCAGGCAGTATCTGATGATGCCGCGAATCAATTCGATCACAAACAGCCTGCCCGACAAGATGATTGGAAATCGCCCAGCACTTGAGGCCATGCTGAGCCAACTTTGAATGCCTATTGTCGCAATAGGACGAGTCGTCAATTGCTGCTGTGACATCAAAGTGATCACCCCAACAAGGCAATTCCAATCCATCAAATCCAAGATTGGCAGCCAATTCGACCATCTGGTCAAACGGCAGATCGGCCCATTGGCCGGAGAACAAAGTGACTGGTCTGGACATGATGCTGACTCCTCCGTGGTGGGGTCACGATGGTAGCCGCATGCTGCATAATCAGAGCACCGGTTCACAGCATGCTCTCACCTCGGCAGCAAACAACTCCTGCAACTGCCTTGTCACCGGGCCGACCCCACCATCGCCAATACTGCGCCCATCAATCTTGGTCACGCTAGCCAATTCGCCCATGGTCCCAGTACAGAAACACTCATCTGCCTGATAGGCCTCAGCCAAACCGATATCGCGAACTGTGAGGGCAATGCCGTTGTTCTGGCACAAGTTGATGACCACGCTGCGAGTAATCCCATCCGGGCAGGCCAGCACGCGGCTGGTAGACACTACTCCGCCATGAACGAAGAAGAGATGAGTGGCATTGGTTTCAGCAATAAAACCACGATCATCAAGCATCAGTGCATCATCGGCACCAGCGGCATTGGCTTCAATCTTGGCCATAATCGACTGCAGTAGATTGTTGTGATGAATGACTGGATCAAGCATGTCGGCTCGAAAGCGGCGGATGCTGCTGGTGGCCAATGAAAGACCAGCACGGTCATACACCGGAGCTTTGTATTCAGCCAAGACGATAAGCGTTGGCCCTGATTGGTTTAGTCGAGGATCCATGCCGCTGGTGATCTTGAGGCCTCGAGACAGCGTCAAGCGAATATGCACACCGTCAGTCATGTCGTTGGCATCAAGCGTACGAGCGATTTCATGCTTCAACTTTTGATGGCTCGGCACATCCTCGATCGCAATTGCCTTGGCTGACTTGTGTAGACGATCAAGATGAGCTTCAAGCCGGAAGATGCCGTTCTGGTAGAGCCGCAAGCCTTCCCATACGCCGTCGCCTCCCTGCACCAGCGAATCAAAGGGCGAGACACCAGCTTGGTTGCGATGGACAAGATCGCCATTGATGTTGATCAAAATGTCCGCATTACGCTGGTCATATTGCTGGAGCATGGGAATTTCCTCAAAGTCGAATGCGAAACTCGCAAAGTTGATCGTACAACTGTTGACACTCCGCAAGCACAGTCTGCTGAGCCTGAGGCACCTCCGGCGTGTCATCACGCGGTGGACCAAATCCCGTTGATGTTTCCACCTTGTCATACCACCACGGGGCCCACGCACCGTCCGATACGCGTGGCCCTGGCGGCCACGAGAGCATCGCCCGATCCCAGGGCACCTGTAACGCATCGCAGAGGGCTCGGAGCATCGACTCGGGGGCAGACAAGACATCATCCGCATCAATCACCGGTGGCGCCGGCAGACCCATCGAATCAAGCAGGTTCAGCAGGCCCACCTGCTGGGGCAGACCGGTGTCTTCAAGGCCAGCCTCTGGATACCGCGCAGCCAATGAACACAGCACTCGATCGGGCCGGCGGACCAAAAACGCATGCCTGCACTTTGCCATCCAATCACCAACAGTGTCAGGGCACAAGTGATGGGCCATGTGCTTTTGATAGAAGATGGATGACTCAGGAGGCGAACCTGCCAGCCGCCGCTTCAAATCTTCAGCATCCAGATCTTCCTGATGCGCCTGCAGCACTTCCTCACGCCCTGGATGAGCGATGCTGTTGCGGGAAAGCCATCGCGGATACAGCGGTTCATCCCACACTTGGGCGTCTGCTCGGTGCTCCCAAGATCGCATCATCGCAGTGGAGATATTGCGTGGCCCAGACCACATAGCGATACGGGTGCAGGGCATTGGTCAGTCCGATCGCTTCCAGATCGTGTCGGTATCGCTTGCCCCAGGCATCCCCGGCTTGCCCTGCCATGAAGGATCACGGAAGACGTACAACACTAAGGGTGCCGACACCAGCACGACAAAGGTCAGCACCAGTGGCACTGTGAACCAAATTGCATCCATAGCCATGTCCTCAGTGCTCGGCGGCCAGAACATGAGCAGGATGCCTGCCACACAGGCTAGCGCCCCACCACCTGCCACAAGCCAAAGCCCAGGCCGGCCTCCGGGGATCACAAACGCTCTGACTACATCAGGGCGGCGATAGCGCAGGATGATGACCGAAAGAAACATCAGCACATACATGATGAGGTAGATCTGGGCTGAGGCAATGGTCAGAAAGTAAAACACGCGATTCAGATCGACAAGCAGCATCAGCAGACAGATGACTGAAACGATGACTGCTTGCAGCAGCATGACATTGCGAGGCGCACCGCCGGCAGTAGTGCGCTGAAAACTTGGTGGAATCAAACCGTCATCGGCAGCAACACGAAGCGATTCGGTCGGGCCGATGACCCACACCATGATGTGCCCAACCATACCGGCCAACGCGAGTACTGCCAGCACAGGAACCAGCCAGCGCAGACCCATCGGATCTAGAACAACCGCAAAGACCTGCAGCGTGCCTGCTGCAAGATCGATGTCATGCACCGGGACCAACACCGCCACACTGAGAGCTCCAAGTACTGAAATGATCAACACCAATGCCCCGCTAATCAGCAAAGCAATGGGAATAGATCGCTGCGGATCACGCACGTGGCGAAAGTGCACAGCATTGACTTCAAGTCCAGAGAGGAAAGAGAAAATGGCGCAGACCCCGACAACCTCACCGATGGAATCGATGCGCGGCACCATGGCAGACCATGACAATTCAATTGCCGATGTCCGCCCATCTCCAAGCCACCACACGGCTAGGACAATCGCAAGACCCACTGGTAAGAGCGTGCCTGCATAGAGGAAGATTGTGGTCAATACGCCGCTTGCGTGAATGCCCTTGAAGTTGATGATGGTTGCCCCCCAGAACACACCGAGACTAATCAACAACACAAACCAACCGACATCGCGAAGTTGCGGATCGATGGCATAGGCCAAGGACACCGCGCATACTGCTAAGACGGTCGGATACCAGATGAGAATCTGCATCCACTGGCACCAGATGCCAAGGAAAGCCCAGCGTGGCCCCATGGCCTCTCGGATCCAACGATATACACCGCCATCATGAGGCCACCCGACGCCCAACTCGGCCGAGACCAATCCCACCGGCAGAAAGAAGATGAGTGTGAATAAAGCGTAGTAGACAACCAGCGGCAATCCAAATGATCCCACCTCTGGCAGTCCTTCCAGACCGACCACAACAGCGGTGGTCATCATCGCCAGAACAAAACGGGAGATCGCACGATGCGGTCGCTGCTGATTGCCGTGCATAGTGGTCACGGTAGCGGATGCACTTGATGCCGTGGCGATCACCGAAAGATGTTTCAGGAGTTCGTATCGCCTGCGGCCACCAGTTCAGCAGCCCGGCCACGCACCTGCTGAATCATGCCATGTAGACCATTGCTGCGTGTTGGACTGAGATGTTCATGCAAATGCAGTCCATCAAACAGGCCTTCTAAGTCAGAGCGGGCAATCTTCGCCGCCCCCTGCCCAGACACCGCGATGACCACGATGGCCGCAAGGCCCTTGACCAATTTACTGTCACTATCAGCTGACAAGACCACAGCCTCACCACACTGACTCATACACACCCACACCGTGCTCTGGCATCCATGGATGAGATTGCGATCGGCCCGTTCCCGCTCAGGCATCGGCGGCAATTTCTCACCGAGATCCATGATGTAGCGATAGCGATCTTCCCAATCCTCAAGGAAGGCAAAGGCCTCTTGGACCTCACTGATCTCTGGCAACTGGTCAGCCATAGGCCCCATGGTAGCGCGTCATGCCTGTGGCGGTCGATATGCCGAGCAGACTTCCGGGTTCGTCTCAATCCGCGGCCCTTCCAATAACTCGATGCACCACGGCACAGCGGAAAAAACTGCATCAAGACAGTCTGCGACAGCGGAGGGATTCCCAGGCAGGTTGATGATGAGGGATGAGCCACGCGTACCGGCAATCTGGCGAGAAAGAATTGCTGTCGGTACCACTTGGAGTGATGCGGAACGCATCTGTTCGCCAAAACCATCGAGCACTCGATGACAAACTTGGGCGGTGGCCTCTGGGGTGATATCGCGCCGGGCAGGCCCTGTTCCACCAGTGGTCAACACCAGCGGACATCGCTCCTCGTCACATAATCGCCGCAGTACGGCATCCACACGATCGATCTCATCGGGCACAAGTGCTGGCACCGCTGTCCAATCTGATTGCAACGCAGCTTGCAGCCAGGCGATCACCGCGGGGCCGCCTCGATCTTCATACTCGCCACGAAAGGCGCGGTCTGACACAGTTACGACACCGATGCGAATGCTCATACCGATCAGCGTATCAAGTGCATTGGAGCAAGGGACCAGGCCATTTACCTTGTAATGAACAGGAGGCCTGCGATCTTTTGACCGCAGGCCTCCTGAATGAAAGCACAGATACGCCTCAGCAGGTGGAGCCGAAGTTCTTCAGAATTAGAAGAATGTCATCGACACTGTAGTCAGTGCCAAAGCCGGCGACTGCAGCAAGGACATCATTGACATCTACTACGCCATCGCCCGTGACATCTCCTTCACAAGGAAGTTCGTCGCAGAACTTGCCTGAAATACTGACTGCATCCACAGCCGCCTCAACAATGGAGCCATCATTGAGATCGGACACGGTGAAGCGAACACGGACGCTATCGGTGGGTGTGAATCCTGGGATGTCATCCACATCCCATTCCAATACGTACCAGCCGCCATTGACTTCATCACCGCCAGGACCCACGGTTTCCAAGTTGCCCCAGGTCAGGCCACCATCATCGCTGATTTCCACCACGAAGACATCATTCAAGGGATCAGCACCAGCACAATTACTGCCGTTGCTATACCAACGGGCGTACGAAAGCACGCCACCGTCCGTGGCATCCATGACTGGGCTAGTCAGCGTTGTGGAACCATCATCGACGTCTTCGTCAGCACCATTTCCTGATACGAAACAAAGACCAGAGCCATCCTGATCAGACGGGGCGTCACAGCGTGCACCATTTCCAGAGGGCGTTGCCCTGACCCAGTTGCCTGTGCCAGCTCCTGCGTCCACAGTCCAGCCCAGATCACTATTGAAGTCATCTTCAAAGGAAATGTTCTCGCCACTCCACGCCTCAGCAAGGTAGGTATCGCTTGGAGCGCTATATGGACTGGTGATGTAATCGCCCTCGACGCTCTCTACCGAGATCCAGTAACTGACCTCGGCACCACAACTGAATGAGGGCAATGCTCCTCGATATCCGACCAAATAGGGTGTCATCTGGACTTCATCAGAAACGCCATCGGCACTCCAGTGCAACGTGACCGTATTTGGATCCTCAGCGACGTTGCCGCCGCATGCAATCTCGATGAGTGTCCCACCGAGCGGATCAACCCATTCAGGACGACCACTGGGGAATGAAATGGTCAGGCTGACTGTTTCCAGTGCTGCCTCAACACAGTCAACCGCATCAATCAGTCCATGCCCGTAGTCATTGTCCTTGCCGCTGGATCCAAGATCCGTCGCGGTGTCATAAATGATGGTCTTGACCTGGTCACTTGTCAGATCAGGGTTGGCTGACAGCATGAGTGCCATGACACCATTGACGTGCGGGGAAGCCATGGAGGTACCGCTATAGGACGAGTATCCACCAGGGACGCTCGAATAGGTATTCACTCCAGGTGCTGCGATATCAGGCTTGATCGCCGAAGTTCCGCTGGCCGTGCAATTCGTGGGACCACGTGAGGAGAAACTCGCGATGGAGTTGCCGTTATAGGGGTCTGTTGCGGCCACAGCCATGTTGCGGAAGTCATCAAGGGCACGGTCGCCAGGACGACGAAGTCCAGAACTGCCTTCATTGCCAGCTGAGAACAAAACAATCACACCAGCTGCTTCGCAGTTGTCGATGAACGACCAGAATGTCTGATCACACTCGGGGTATCCGTGCGCTGTCACCAATCCCCATGAATTGGAGTTGGTGTGCGGGACATCAAAACTGGTGAGCGGATTGCCATCTGGATTGGCGAGCCATTGAAAAGACAAGATGGCGTCGGCCACGGTCTGCGGAATGCCTCCGCCACGATCAATGGATGCTGCCGCAATCCATTCTGAATCTGGAGCCACACCGATCTGCAGACCAGGGGCGCCACCAACCACACTACCCATGCAGTGGGTCCCGTGAGAACCACCATCAAAGGGGAAGTTGTTGTTTCCGGTGTATGGGTCATAGAACGCCCACTGTGGGTTGCCCGAGTACAACGGATTGAGGCCACGCCACCGACTGGCAAGTGCTTCATGATTGCCCTCAACGCCGGTATCCATATTGGACACCACGACATTTTGACCGGTGTATCCCATGGCCCACACTTCCGGGGCGCGAACAGCAACAACACCAGCCTCAGGACCGCCAGAGCGGGTCGTTGTGTCAGGCTGACCGTCACCTGCGGTTGGTGCGGTCAACTCAATGGGATAGTCAAATGCCACCAGCGCCACATCAGTCCGCTCTGCTGCCGCCTCTAATACATCGGCGGTGGCATCGAGACTAATAATGCTTGAGATCCAATAGGCCTGCACATCAGATACAGATTTCCCGGGCAGTGTGTCCAGCCAAGCAAGCACATCCTGCTGTCCAAAGTCGGCAGCATCTTGCAAGGCAGTGACGACAGCCACATGACGATCATGACGTGTTGAGCGATCTGCAATCAAGTCACGTTCAAGTTGCTTGGCATCGACCTGATGGTTGAGATAGATCAGCGCACTGATCCGCTCTCCTTCTGCAGCTCGATCCATCTGATCAGCCAGGTTGGCGTCAAGTTCACCGGCTCCAGCAACGCTCGCAATGATTGCGGTGGTGACTGTCATGGTCCCAAAGATGTTCATCGTTAATCCTCTCCGGCCCGAGTGACGGGCGATCCTGCTCCCTGGGTAATCCCAGTTGTTTGACACAATGCAATCAAGGTACTCTCCGATCAGCTAATGCCAAGCCTTGAGCACCACAATCAAGGTTCTATACCCCTCAAAGCACCCTTTGGATCCCGCTTCTGCTCGAATCAGACCCATGAGTATTCAAATCACCTTGCTCAGTGCCGTTGATCGGGTCACTGGCGCCTGCACGCTGGTCGAAGCAGGCTCCAGCCGCGTATTGGTGGATCTTGGCCTGATTCAGGGCGATCACGACCCTCCACCGGACAATACCAAACTTCCCGTGGACCGCCTTGATTGGCTGGACGGGGTCATTCTGACCCATGCTCATATAGACCACTGCGGGCGAATGCCCATGCTTGCCCGTCACGGATACCAGGGCTCGATTTTCACCTCATCACCAACAGCAGATCTGCTGGACACGGTGTGGACGGCCTCTGCACGCGTACAGCGGCGACTTCATTATGGACCAATTACTGGCGACATGGATCGACCACCCATGCTGTACGACCAGCCCGAAGTCAATGCCACTCTTGACTCGGTGGTACCCATTCCATGGCACCAAGAGATAGCCATCACACCGAACATCCAGATGACCTTGATTCCATCTGGCCATGTGCTTGGTGCAGCATCCGTACTACTGCATTGTCAAGACCAGCAGCGATCGCGGCGCATTCTCATTTCTGGAGACATCGGCCCGACACACAGCAGTCCCATTCCCCCACCACATGCCCCACCAGATGCTGATCTGGTCATCATGGAATGCACGCGTGGAGACATCGACACACACCAGACTAAAACGCCGCTTGAGTCTCTGAACACATGCATACGGCACGCCCACGCTAGCAAACAAATCATCCTCGCCCCCGTATTTGCATTGGGCCGAACTCAGTCTCTCCTTCATCGCCTTGCTCAACTCGACGCAGTTGATCCGCTGAACATGCCAATCGTGCTTGACTCTAAGGCGGGCGCTCAACTGACTTCGATTCATACGCGTCATATGCACGAACTCAGTGATGATGCGCAACAACTGATCCAACAGGGGCTGGACCCACTTCGACCGCCCTCCCTGCAAATCGCACGCTCCAAACAGGAAGCCAGGTTTATCCGCGATCTCACTGGCCCCGCTTTGGTCATGGCAGGCCATGGATTTGCTGAAGGGGGCGCGATCTTGTCGCATCTCAAGAAGTGGCTCCCCAGCCCAAGGGCCCGTATCGCTCTGGTTGGGTTCATGCACCCCCAGTCACTTGGCGGTCGCCTCGCACAAGACCCGCCAAGGGTGCGCATCGACGGTCGCTGGCATGAGGTTCAAGCGTCCATTGATCAACTTGAAGGATTCTCAGGACACGCTGATGCCTCTGGCCTCCAATCATGGCTCGAGGCCATGCCTTCAGCACGCCCACTGGTGTGCCTCCATCACGGTGATGCAGAACCTCGTCGCACCTTTGCCGGGCGTCTGCAAAATGCTGGCTGGGAAGTCTGTCTCCCCGCCCAAGGTGAACCACTGGAACTGTAGGCTGCGCTGATGGCATCCACGCTCAACACCCTGACACTTCCACCGCAACACGAGCAATCACACGTGCGCCCACTGGTCCTGCTGCATGGCTATGGCGCCAACGCGCAAGATCTGATTGGCCTGCGCGATGCCGTCGCTCCAGATCGAGTCGCCATCGCCATTGAAGCGCCCATCGATCTTGGCCCGATGGGCATGCCAGGTGGATACGCATGGTTTCACATCCACCCAACCCCGACCGGCGATCTGCAATATGACCTTGCAGGCGCCATGGACGCTGCCGCGAGATTGCAACAAGACATCCCCTCAGCAGTCCAGGCCGCCGGTGGGCACATGCAGGACAGCGTGATTCTTGGTTTCAGCCAGGGCGCGATGCTCGGACATGCCATGCTGCTTCAAGCCGGACTGTCGATGCAGGGCTTGGCTGCCTGCAGCGGGCGGATGGTTCCAGAGTTGTTTCACATGACCCCAGATCAGCAGATTGACATCCCTGTGTTCCTCTCCCATGGAACCCTGGACGAAATCATTCCCTATCGATCCGGCGAAGAGATTGCTGCCTTCTACCAAGCGCAGACCGCCGCAGACGTCACCTGGTGCCCGGAGCAGATTGGTCATGGCATTGGCCCTGCCATGCTGCAATCGCTTCAGGAGTGGTTTTCCGCACTAGCTGCGCCACGGGCCAGCACCTGATTGCTTCAGCCTCCAGTGAGCACCAAGAAAGCTGTCAGCAAGGCAAAGAGCAGGATGATGGTGACCAAGACGATGGTCCAACAGCCACGACCATGGCCCGCGTCCTGCTGCGTTTCAATGACAGGCTCTTCACTCATCTTGGCCACTCCCAGTTCATGATGTGGATGATGGAGCAGTCCACGCGTGCCGTCAAGCGATGAACCCAAAGACGGTATCCTGCGAGGTATTCATCAAAGAACCCCTCGGAGGAGCCCCACTATGAGTTTCACCCTGCCTGATCTCCCATATGCATTTGACGCCCTCGAGCCTCACATTGATGCCCGCACCATGGAGATTCACCATGGGAAACATCATGCAGGCTATGTGGCCAAACTCAATGCGGCCCTTGAAGGACATGATGATCTCGCTGGCATGGACATTGCGGATCTCTGCCGCGGGCTCAATCGAGTGCCGGAGTCGATTCGCACTGCTGTACGCAACAATGGTGGCGGGCACTTCAATCACAGCCTGTTTTGGACAAGCATGAGCCCAAATGGTGGCGGCACACCAGATGGTGATCTTGCTGCAGCCATCGATACTAGTTTCGGCAGTCTTGATGCCATGAAAGAGAAGTTCGCCGCCGAGGCTGCTGGACGCTTTGGTTCAGGATGGGCATGGCTGTGCGCCTGCAACGATGGCCTTTGCATCTGCTCAAGCCCAAATCAGGACAACCCACTGATCTGCGAAGAATCCTGCTGCACACCACTTCTCGGCCTTGATGTGTGGGAGCACGCCTACTACCTGAATTACCAGAATCGCCGCCCTGATTACATCAGCGCATTCTGGAATGTGGTTGACTGGTCAGCAGTGGCATCCCGCTACGGCTGTGCCACCAATACCTGCGGATGCAGTGGCTGATATTGATCCCACATAGGGCTGCAAGTTGATTGCCGGATGGGTCGTACTTGGAGGCGCGCTGGGTGCGCTCAGCCGCTTTGGCGCCATCACTGTCATGGCGCGCCACGAGCGCTGGCCGGGCTGGGTCGCCATCGTGCTGGTCAACCTGATTGGCTGCATGCTCATTGGCATCGGTGCTGGCGCCATTGGTCACGCTGGATGGATGCATGCTTTGGCAATGACCGGATTCTGCGGTGCTTTGACGACGTTCAGTAGTTTTGCATTGGATGTGGCCTTACTCATCATGGTTCGCGCATGGCGTTCCGTCTTGATTTGTGTCGGTTTCACCATGATCGCAGGACCGATTTTGACCTGGCTAGGCTGGCAGCTAGCCCATGAACTGGGACACACCGTCGGATGAGGTCTGTACAGATCATCATCGCGGTGGCACTTGGGGGCGGCATCGGCGCGCTGATTCGACATGGCGGCGAAAAAGTAGGACACATGGCCGAGATGCCTGCCTGGGCTGCCGTTCTGATCATCAATGTGATTGGCAGTGGCCTCATCGGGTTCCTGCTGGTCTGGCTGGATGTGCGTCTGCGCCGCAGTGGCGGCAGTCGTCTCGAACAACACCCGATGAAGCAGCACCTGAGCGCTCGCCCCGGGCTGCTTCAACCTGACCTCACGCTTCCCCCAACTGAACTTGCTCGATTCCATCACAGACTACAACTCGAATCCGGCTTTTATATGACTGGTTTGATGGGCGGCCTGACGACTGTGAGTTCATGGTCACTTGATACGGTCAACCTGCTTGTACACGGAGAACTGACCACGGCAATCATCAATATGTCGATGTCTTTACTCATCACTGTTGCTGCCGTACTGATCGGCCTTGAAATCGGACGCCGTTGCTGGATACAAACCACCTCACGTCAATGAGCAAAAACAACACGACCCCGACGGAAGGCCGGGGTCGTGTGTACACATGCAGGGAGCATGCGAGTATGGAATGATTCCATTGAATCAGGGGCACAGGCCCCAAGCACCAATGACCTCAAGAAGGTCATCGACAGCCACTACACCATCTCCGTCGACATCTGCAGCACAGTCATCTCCGCAGTCGAAGTCGGCACAATCGGCGCCGTCACCCTGATAAGTCCCGCCGAAGAGGTCACAGTCTCCGGAAGTAGCCGCAATACACGTACCGTTGGTACAGCATGCACCAGTCGGCAACGAAACCATCGCCAAGTCGTAGACATAAGCAGCGCCAGCATTGTCATCATCAGCAGGCACGACATCATGCCAATCAGCCCCAACCACGGCAGTTTCACCGTCAAGTGTGACTGATCGACCGAAAATATCAGTTCCTCCACCATCACTTGCACGAAGCATCGCTACTTCAGTCCATGCATCGCCATTGAGTTGCCAGGCCCATGCCTCGCCCTTGTCATCATTGCCGTACCAACTACTGATCACGACCATATCGCCATCGATTTCGCACTGTTTGCCACATTGGTCCTGCGTTTCGCCGTCTGAGGGGAGCAGTTTGGCAGTCTGCACCCAGGAGCCATTTTGCAGATCCCAAATGTAGCCGCAGCCTGATTGGTTGCCATTGGTGTCGTCGTAGATACTTGTTGCGACAATACGATCGGCCTCTTCGTCTAAATCACAATCCCAACCAAAATAGTCCTCATAGGCAATGTCGTCTGGAACGAGCATCTCAGATTGCGACCACGTCGTGCCATCACGCTGGAAGACCACGACCCCACCACATCGATTGTTGCCGCCACAGGTGTTGACATAAGGCGCTCCGGCAAGTGCGGTATCACCCTGGATGGCAACGCTAAAACCGAACTGATCGCCCTCGTCGATGATGTCACCCATCAATGTGCCCTGCACTTCCCAATCACCTGTGCTGTCTTGAACATAGACCCAAGCAGCCCCAAGTTCATTGTCTGTCATGCGCGCCCCAACAATGATTGACTCGCCGTCAGTATCAACAGACCACCCGTAGACAGCACCCTGCTGCGGCACAGGCGCTGTCAAGATGGCTGTTTCCTGCCATGTGCCACTCATGCGTTCAAAGACGTACACCGCACCAGCATCTACAAGCCCATCAACGACCTTGGCCCGCGCACCAATCACCATGAGATCACCATGGACCGTCGCGGAGTATCCAAAACGCTCGAACCACGCGATGTCGCTTCCAACAATGACCTGCTGCTCACTAAATGCCCCGCTCCAATCACGGGTCAATACCCAGCAGATTCCAGCATCCAATCCATAGGTGTCATTACCAGGGGCACAGACCACAAGCGTATCCCCGTCCAAGGACACCTCAGAACCATAGCCGCCATATTGGGCCGGATCATCTGCAAGCAGTTCCTGGACCTCGTACAAAACGGTGGAGGCTCCAGCTGCGCCTGACAAGAGCAAGACGCCTAACGAAAGAGTTGTGTGCATATTGATACGCTCCAGCATTGTGTGATTCATCTGTTCAACCTCTACGTCGCGAACGGAAAGCCATACCACCCACAGCCAGCAACGCAAGCGATGCAGGTGCCGGGATGAAGTTGATTTCAAACTCATAACCATCAACCGACCAAGCATCGCCCATGGCATCGACACCATTAACGTTGATCGATCCGAGAATTGAGATGTCAAAGTCCCCAAGTACCGTTAACTGAGCAACCAGCACACGTCCATTCTGTTCAGCACCCTGTCCGCTCTCTTGGGAAACTGAGAACCCGCCATCAATGACATACAGGGCACCGCCGGTATTGAATCCGCTGAACGAGACATTGTCGATCTCAAGCACGTTGTCGTACATGCTGTCGGCGCCAATGGTGAACCAACTGTCATATGGGAGGTCAACGTGATTTGGAAAGATATCTGGATCAATCCATAGTGACGTTGGCCCGCCGGCATAGTGATTGTAGAACTGGCTCTCAGCTGCCCAGTACATTGGGTCGGCGCCTGATCCACTCATACCGAGGAGTTGATCACCTTGATCAAGTTCGGCGTACACACGACATGTCCAAGTTGCGGGGTCTTCGACATCGTCATCCCCAACCACCGCATTGACGGCGATGAGATCAGCGGTAATGCCATTGAACCCTGCCAACGCTGCGCCACTAATTGCCATCGCCAACAAGCCGAAACCGGCTGCTACTGAAGTCTTCATCCTTTTCCATCTCCATACGCTGCTGTGATTCCAAGCACACGGCCGGAATCCATCTCGAATGCCCCACCAGTGGCCTGCCTAGCCAACCAGAACACTCAGCATTAGTGCGACCTTCCCCAACTGCATCCTGCCAGTCGCGTTCTCCCTGCTGCCCAACTATAGATCGCCCACTGGGCTGCCCAAGTGGATTCTCCTAGATTCTGGGCACTTATCACCAAGGTTTTATCGGGCAAGGACTTGCGGGGCCCGAGGCCGAACCAGTTCATGGGGTCCTTGAGCTGCTCGGACCACTTTGATCGCCCATCACACCATCAGATCCAGCGTTTGTTGCCTGTTCTGTTCGTGGTATCCTGCCCCACTTAGGGGCCATTGGCGCAGTTGGCTAGCGCGCTTGTATGACACACAAGAGGTCACTGGTTCAAGTCCAGTATGGCCCACTTTCAGAACCCCGCTTAGAGCGGGGTTCTGTCGTAATTCCTTAGTAGGTTATGAAGTAGTAAGTCTGAACCCCCTGATTCAGGGAAGCCCAAGTGAGCCATGGCTTAGACTGCGTCCCCATGGCAGGTGACATGACCATTCAAGCATTCCAGTCCCTCATTCGTGATCGGTACTTTGAAACGGATGCCGCCCGCGGCGCTGCAAGCACCTTTCTCTGGTTCATGGAGGAAGTTGGTGAACTGGCTGAAGCTATTGCCCGCCTTGAGCGCGGCGATGGCGACCCTGACAATTTGCGTGAAGAATTCGCCGACGTCCTGGCATGGCTGGCGACCCTGGCAAACATCACTGGAGTCGATCTCGCTGAGGCGATTCACAACAAATACCTTCGAGACGGCGGGCCAAGCGGAACCAAGTAGCGGCGCCATGACCCAGCGACGCTACCCTGTCGGCCATGTCAAGGATTGACGACGCGCTGGCAACTACTCGAGCGGAAGGCCGAGCTGCCCTGATCCCCTACATCACGGCTGGCTACCCATCAATTGCGGCCACCGAGTCTGTGCTCGCAGCCCTTCCTGATGCTGGTGCAGACATCATTGAAGTCGGCATCCCATATTCTGATCCGATTGCTGACGGCCCAGTGATTGCAGGCGCTATGCACCAGGCGCTGGAGCAAGGCGTGACGGTGGATGCAGCCATGAGTGTCATTGAGCGCGTGCGCAGCCACTCCGATGTACCCATGGTTGCCATGGTGAGCCAGTCCATTGTTCATCGCCGGGGAGGCACAACCTTTTTGCAAAATCTTGCTGATGTGGGCACTGATGGAGTAGTCATTCCCGACGCCGATCTCAATGCACTGGATTCGATGGCTGACACTTTGGAAGCGCTTGATCTTGCCTGCGCTCTGCTGATTGCCCCCACGACTCCACCTGCCCGAATGGTCGAGTTGGCCCAGCGATGTCGTGGCTTTGTCTATCTACTTGCCCGAACCGGGCTGACCGGCACTCGGTCTGAACTGCCTGACCTCTCTGAACGCGTTGAATCACTCCGCGCTTGTACGACACTGCCAATCGCGGCTGGTTTTGGCATCTCCACTGCCGAACAGGTGCGCCAAGCCACAGAGTCCTGCGATGCCGCCATCGTTGGTTCCGCGCTGGTCAATTTCATGGGGGAGTCAGATGACCCCGTCGCCGCCGCTGTCACCATGGTGGAGTCCTTAGCCACCGGCATTCACCGCTCCTGACGGCCTCCACTTCCACTTCCATGCCCAACGAAAGACTGCCCCCCACCGCTGACGATGCGGCAGTCATTTGGTACCCTGAGCGGTCGCGCCCAACAACGGACGCCAACCCTCAAGGAAGTCATGCTCATGTCCGATTCGACCGCCGCCGCTGAAGGTTTCGAATTCAAACTCGAAGAGGCTGGACCAGCCCGCAAGCGAATGCACATCTGCGTCACCACCGACGCCATCCAGGCAAAACTGTCTGATTCCATGCAGACCCTTGAAATGCAGTCGACGCTGCCCGGATTCCGCAAAGGCCGCGCACCCCGGCACCTATTGCAGCGAAAGTTCGGCGAGGCCATTCGAGCAGACGCCTGCCAAGAACTTATTCAGGACGGCTGCCGCCGCGGCCTCGAGGCTTTCTCACTGCAGCCACTTGGTGGGCTCGAACCAACTGACCCAGAAGCCAACCCCACCATTGTCGATGGTCAGCCGCTTGAACTGTCCGTTGAGTTCGAAGTCGTACCAGAGTTTGAACTGCCAGACTTGTCCACCCTTGAGTTGTCCAGGCCGACTATTGAAGTTGAGGACAAACACATCGACGAAGAACTTGAACGCCAATGCATGCGAAACGGAGAAGTCGAGTCGCTCGAGAGTAGTTTCAAGCCCAAAGACCGATTCCTTGGCAAAGCGATGATGTACATCGACGGAGAAGAAGAGGCCGCCTTCCAACATGAGGAAATCCTCGTGGTCCTCCCTGAAAAAGGCGAGACTGGCACCATGCTTGGCCTCAACATCGAAGATCTCGGCGCGTGCTTTAAACGCAAGAAGGTTGGCCAGGTCATCACAGCTGAAACCACTGGCCCAGACTCCCACGAACGTGAAGATATTCAAGGAAAGCCGCTTCGAATCGAATACAAGATCGAGGTGGCCGAACGCGTATCCCCCTGCAAGCCCGCAGATCTCATCGAAAAGTTCAGTCTGCCTTCAGAAGATGTCCTGCGCGAACAGATTCGCCTCGCACTGGAGCAGCAAAGAGACGAGGAACAAGGCAATGTCCTGCGCGAGCAAGCCATGCGCGGGCTTTCAGAAGCGATCGAGATGGAACTTCCCGAACGACTTTCAAGCCAGCAGATCACCAGCGACCTGCAACGCATTGAAATGGAGATGATGCAGAAGGGACTCACGCAGAGCGAAATAGAATCCCAACTGGCCGATCTGCGGGAACGCTCTGAAGAGAACACCAAGGACAACCTTAAAAGTTGGTTCATCATGCAGAAGATCGCCCAAGATCAGGACATTGAGGTCTCCGAGCAGGAAATCAATGGCCGTATTGCGACGATGGCCATGCGACAAGGTGTTCGCGCAGATCTCCTGCGAGCCGAACTGGTCAAGCATGATCGAGTCAATGCCATCGCCAGTTCCATTCGTGACCGCAAGGCTGCCGATTGGGTGGTCTCCCAATCCACGGTGAAGGACATCTCACTGGACGAATGGGAGACGAAGGTCAAAGATCAGAAGGCTGCGGCATCGGCCTGATGGCCCCATGCCCACTGCTGCTCTCGAGCACCACTCAGAGCCAGAACCTCCTGGTCGACTTGGCCCCGTGGCTGCTACTGCTGGCTGGCTTTGTGCTCATCGGCGTCCTCGTGACCGGACCACTTCGCAAGCGCCTCATCCAGAAACACCCGCAAACACCCTCACTCTCATTTACCCTGCAGGACCTGAAGATGATGCGCGATACCGGCCAACTCTCCGATGAGGAGTTTGAACGGGCTGCAGCACGCCTGACCCAGCATATGACCAAAACGCCGCCCCAAGAAGATGCATCATCTGATCCAGATTGAGCGAATCCTGCTGACTCGACCCCCTTTCGATGTCAGGATAGGACCATTGAGGAACTTCCCCGCACGGTACAATCGCCGCGAGAACGCCCTGATTGACGCGTGATGAAGATGAGAGGAGCACGCCTTGAAGCGTCGCGAACTGCAATCCAGTCCCCTGACAGAGATCCCTGACATCCTGTCAAGTACCGATGGCACACCCCCATCTTCCGGCCAGTTCCAGGAGGAACAAGAATCCTCCCATGGCGGAGGCGGCGGTGGCGGCGGTGGCAATGATGGTGACGATGGCGGCTTCCGTGGTCGCCGCGTGACCACGTGCTCGTTCTGCGGGAAGACCTCGCGCGAAGTTGGCCCGATGGTTGAAGGGCCAAGCGACATCTACATCTGCTCCAACTGCACTGACCTGTGCCAGAACATCTTTCGGCAGGAGAAGCGACGGCTGACAGCTGCCCAGCCGCTGTTTACCACCATTCCCGCCCCACGGCAGATCAATGAATTTCTTGACCAGTACATCATCGGTCAAACTCGAGCCAAACGGACGCTATCGGTTGCCGTGCACAATCACTACAAACGATTGACGCATCTGGAGAATGAAGAACGGGACATCGAACTGGACAAGTCCAATGTGCTCTTGATTGGGCCAACTGGGACCGGCAAAACGCTGCTGGCACGAACACTTGCCAGAATCCTCAATGTCCCATTCGCCATTGGCGATGCAACCACGCTGACAGAAGCAGGCTATGTCGGGGAAGATGTGGAGAACTTGCTGCTCAAGTTGCTCCAAGCGGCTGACTATGACCTCGAATCAGCCCAACGTGGCATCATCTACATCGACGAGATCGACAAGATTGGCAAGACCTCCAACAATGTCTCGATCACTCGTGATGTCAGCGGCGAAGGTGTGCAGCAGTCCCTGTTGAAGATGCTTGAAGGCGTAGTCGCCAATGTGCCCCCCCAAGGTGGCCGCAAGCACCCCGAGCAGCAATACATCCAGATGGACACCAGTCAGATCTTGTTCATCTGCGGCGGGTCCTTTGAGGGCATTGATGAACTGATCGCCCGTCGGCTTGGACAACGACAGATCGGCTTTGGCGCTGATGCCACCGAAGAATCTGACGAAGCAACCGAGCCAACACTGGCCGATGTCACACCACACGATGTGCTGCAGTTTGGACTGATCCCCGAACTCATTGGGCGACTCCCCATTGTCGCCCCCCTGCTGCCACTGGAAGAGGAGCAGATGATTCGTGTCCTGCTCGAGCCCAAGAATGCCATCATCAAGCAGTATCAACACCTCTTTTCCATTGAAGGGGCAACTCTGCAATTCACCGATGATGCCCTTTCGGCGCTGGCAAAACGGGCCATGGAACGCGGCACTGGGGCCAGAGCCTTGCGGGCGGTCATCGACGACCTCATGCTTGACCTGATGTATGACCTCCCAGAGCATGACCGCTCTGGGCACACCTATGTCATTGACCAAGCCGCCCTCGAGGGCGCCTCCAGCCTCGATGACCTCCTCAAGCCGGTAGAAGCCCGGGAATCAGCCTGAAACCCCCCACGGGCGGACCTTGACTTGACCCCCCGGACGGGCCTACCATCCTCGATTCTCGCTGTTTCCTTGAGGAGGCCACCATGCCACGTGTCTGCAAGTTCACCGGTGCCCGCACGACCACCGGTCGCAAGATTCACTATCGCGGTCGCCCCAAGTACCAAGGCGGAATTGGCTTGAAGCCCAGTGGCATTGCCCAGCGCAAAATCAAGCCCAATATCCAAACCGTACGTGCGCTCATTGACGGCAAGCCTGCACGCATCAAGGCAACTGCCAAGTCCATTCGCAATGGGCTGGTCGTGAAGCCTTTGCGACGAAAGTACGGCTATACCAGGCTCCAGAAACTCCAGCAGCAAGCTGGCTGAGATTGCGGCAAGGACCGAAAAAACGCCCTGTTTTTTCGTTTTTCATGGACTTTTGCCCCGTATGGGGTATTTAATCACACGGTTCAGAGCGCCTACTTCAATTTGGGGTGCATCTTCGCCTCTCAGGCAAGACTCCCGCCACACGACGCCATTCGCTCGACGCACCGCACAATCTAGTTGTTAAATGTCGGTCTGTATGGAGCCACCCCTTGGATGGCTGCAACTTGATGGCCCGGCATTGTTGAGGATGGATGTGTTGCGAATACGCCTCACAAATCGGCTCAATACTGCATTGGCAGGTTGGCTATCCGATGGCGAATGGATGAGAGGTACGACGCGTGGCAACGCGTGATGAGATTGAACAGGTTCGCTCGCGAACCGACTTGGTTGACCTGATCGGCACCTACGTGGCTCTGAAGCCGCGCGGGCGTGAGCATGTCGGCCTTTGTCCATTCCACGATGACTCAAGACCATCATTCGCTGTAGTGACCCACAAGGGCGATGGCTTCTACAAGTGCCATGCATGCGGTGCTGCTGGAGACTGCTTCCGTTTCGTCCAAGACCACCTCGGAAAAGACTTCGGCGATGCCCTTACCTGGCTGGCCCAAAGAGCTGGCGTAGAGTTATCCCAACAAGGGGCCGATCGCGAAGAATTGGACCGCCGCCGGACCCGCCGCGACTGGCTCCGCAAAGCGATGGAAGCCGCACAGGCCCGCTTCTTGCAAGTACTCAAGCATGAGCAACTTGGCCAAGATGCCCGTGCGATGATTGAATCACGTGGGTATTCCCCCGAGATTGCTGACCAGTTCGGCCTCGGCGCTGCCGCTGAAGGCTGGCAGGACTTTGGTGATCACCTCGAAGGCGAGGATCTCCCGTCCAAAGTCCTCATCGCTGCTGGCCTTCTCAAGCAGCGAGATGAGTCGGATCACACCTACGACGCCTTCCGCCATCGTCTGATGTTCCCGATCTGCGATGACACCGGACAACCCATCGCATTTGGCGGACGCGTTCTTGGGACCGATGAAACACCGAAGTATCTCAACTCATGTGAGCATGATCTGTTCAATAAGAGTCGCACGCTCTATGGAATGCATCTCGCACGCAAGTCAATCATGCAGCATCGCACAGCCATCGTTGCCGAGGGCTACACCGACGTGATCGCCCTGCACCAACATGGATTCACACATTCAGTTGGCACCCTTGGAACCGCCATGACACCGGACCATGCCAGAATGCTGGCCAGACTGTGCGATGAAGTCATTCTTCTCTTCGATGGCGACCAAGCTGGTCAGCGAGCTGCCCAGCGTGCGATTCCCATCATCGCCTCACACCAATTGGATGTCCGCATCTGTGTACTCGCGGACGGCCAAGATCCTGACGATGTTCTCCGCTCACCCAATGGGCCAACACAATTTGCAGCCGCACTTGATGCCGCACTGGACGCATTTGACTACTTATTCCAACAACTTCAGGACCAACTCTCCGGCGATGTTGGCGTCTCCGCCCGACAGCGGCGGATCGAAGCTTTCATTGCGGAGTTGCGTGAAAGTGGCCTTGGACAAGCGGACACCCTCCGCCGCGCCATGCTGACTGCCAAACTTGGTGAAATTGCCGGCGTCTCACCCGCCATCGTAGATGGACTGCTGCGTGACAAGCCCAAACAATCAAGTCCCGAGATTGCCGGCGAAACCTTTGCAGCAATGGATGTCAACGCCGATCAAAGCATTGCGTCTCGAAGAGCCGAACATGAGTTGCTGGGCGCAATGATTCACTCGGGCCGCTCTGACCAACTCACCGATGCTGTGATTGAGTTGATGCACGATCCGCCAGCATGCCGCATCGCCATGGCAATTCGGTCGCTCGCTGCTCGTGGCGATGACCTTACCGTCCCGCGACTGCTCGACGAAGTGCCCGCCAGTGATCGAGATTTGGTGTCTGAGTTGTTCTTCTCAGGCGGCCATCTCATCAGCTCTTTTGATCACGATGCTGAAGCTGCCCTCAATGACGCCTGTGGCACACTACAGCGATGCCACCACACCGACGACACTGCCCGACGCCTTGACGAATGGGGCGCCGATTCCAGCAGCGACCCCCAAGCGGCCGCTGATCTCATTGAACACCTCAAACATGCACCTCCTCGCGCCGCTGCTGCGCCGCGAGCAACAACCCAATGACCCACTCACCTCGAGCCTGACACCCGAGAGGACTTACACCGTGATTTCGACCAATAGAAACGACATGCACCCAACCATCTCCAAACTCATTCGATTCAGCGCGGAACGTGGCTGGTTGTCCTATGAAGAACTCAACACCGCCTTACCGGATGAGTACATCCGTCCTGACAAGATGGACGAATTGATGATCGCCATCAATGCCCATGGCTTGGAGCTCACTAACTACCTGGACCTGCGGTCCCATCGCGGGCCACACTTCTACGGCCCACTCCAGACCAACCTTCGATTCAAGCGTGACAACCCTCGACGGACCTTCAAACTCGCCACTGAGGAAGAAATTCTCGAACAGGAAGCAGCTGAAGAAGCTGAGGAGTTGCGACAACAGGGGCAGGAAATCCCGCCCGATGCCAATCTTGAGGATGGCGAAGCAGCCCCCATCGAGGGCGTTGTTGATGAGCCGGGATCCAAGAAGATTGATGACCCGATCCGCATGTACCTCACACAGATGGGCACACTTCCACTGTTGACCAGAGAAGAAGAAATCCGGCTGGCGAAGAAAATCGAAACCACACGCATGATTTTCCGCCGCATGGTGATTGAATCTGATTTTGCTGCACATCAGGCGTGCGGCGTCCTTCAGCAGGTCCACCATGGCGAACTGCCCTTTGACCGCACCATGCGTATCTCCACAGCAGAAGACAACGCCAAGGAAAAAGTAGCCTCGCGAATTCCGATCATCATGGCAGCCGTTCGGCGCCTGCTCGATGCCAATGCTGCAGACTGGGAGAAAATCCAAAACGGCGTCGCTGATCGCACAGCCCAGACAATGCGACTGGCGATGAATCGTCGGCGTCGCAAGGTCGCCACACTCATTGAGGAATGCTGCCTGCGGACAGCTCGCATCCAGCCACTGCTTCGCAAAATTGAATCGGTCAGCAAGAAGATTCAGTCGATCCAAGAGGAAATTCAACACGCTGAAAAACACCCCAATAGCGTTGATGCCGATGACTTGGTGGTTATGCGCGAGGAACTTTCAGGACTCATCGGCCTTGTCCTCGAATCCCCAGAACATCTCGCCGCACGCGTACAACGCATCGAAGATGTTTTCGAAGAATATGAGCAAGCCAAACGCGACCTCAGCGGCGGCAACCTTCGACTAGTCGTATCAATCGCCAAGAAGTACCGCAACCGCGGACTGCCTTTCCTTGACATTATTCAGGAGGGCAACACCGGATTGATGCGCGCTGTTGACAAGTACGAGTACATGCGTGGCTACAAGTTCTCGACATATGCCACTTGGTGGATTCGCCAAGCGATTACCCGAGCGATTGCTGACCACGCAAGAACTATCCGTGTCCCGGTGCACATGATCGAGACGATGTCCAAACTGCGCACGATCCAGAAACGCATGCTCCAGGAACTCGGCCGAGAGCCAACAATTGAGGAGCTTGCCGCACAGGCAGACATGACCGTCGACGAAACCCGACGCGTCATGAAGATCTCCCGGCACCCGATCAGTCTTGATCGTCCAGTTGGAGAATCAGAAGATTCGCAATTCGGCGACTTCATTGAGGATGAGCGCCAGGCGCCCCCATCGGAATCGGCCGCTGGAGAAATGATCCGACATAGGATCAATGATGTCCTGAAGACACTGACCTACCGCGAGCGGGAAATCATCAAACTCCGCTACGGGGTTGGTGATGGGTACACCTATACACTCGAGGAAGTCGGCCGGATCTTCAAGGTCACCCGCGAACGTGTCCGCCAAGTGGAATCCAAAGCCATCCGAAAACTCCAGCATCCGGTCCGTCGACGGCGGCTTGAGAGTTTCCTAGAAGGCGTCAAGATGACTGAGGATGAATGATCGCGGCATCAATCGCCTCGATCAGTGAGTCAGCTTCTGGCAGACGGCCGCAGCCTTCTGTCCGACATGCCTGCCAGCCTGTCTCAGGCATCAGGACGGTAAAACCATCTTGCTGCAGGGTGGCCACGTGCCGCTGTGTCGCAGGCTGATTCCACATCGCAGCATTCATTGATGGCGCTAGCAAGACTGGTGTTTGCGCACGGTCGATGGCGGCAACTAACAGTGACACCATGTCAGATGCGAAGCCAGCAGCAAATTTGGACAGCGAATTCATACTGCACGGCGCCACAATCATGATGTCAGCCTGCCCAGCCAAAGCTACATGTTGTGACTCATGATCCTCAAATGCGCCCCAAGGCTCGCGGAGCACTGGACGACCAGAGAGTGATGAAAATGTCTCAACGCCGACAAATCGTGTGGCCGCATCGGTCATGGCGACAGTCACCAAGTCGCCTCGCTTGATCAGTCGGCTGACAAGTTCTGCTGTCTTGTAGGCAGCAATACCGCCGGTCACACCGACCAGCACATGCCGCTGCGAAGGAGTGCTCACGCCTGCTCTATGGGCCAGCCGGCGCCGTTCTTGTGCCCACCATCAGTGGCATCAACCCAGCGTGGCTCGATCTTGTCCTGCATGATCTCCTCGATGACGAGTTCGAGATCTGTGCGGCCCTCCCGCTCTACCAACGGGCGAGCCCCGTCAATGATGAGTTCACGCATGCGACGCTGAATCAACGCACACAACTTGAATCGTCCACCGACCTTGTTGACGATTTCATCGCTTCGAAGTGCTTCAAGCATGGTCACCGACTCCAATGATCTGATGGTCCCGCCGAAACGTGGGACCTGAGGCTGAATCGAGCCATGATACCGCCCCAGCCCATTTGATGCCAGCCAGAGGTGCTTGAAGAGCCACTCAAAGCCGCTTCGAGACCGCTGAGGCCGTACACTACCGCCCCACCGAGCCGCCGCCGCTACTGCACGACCGGCAAGGAGCGACCCTGACCATGCCGATTCATGCTCGCCACATTCGTCGATTCGGTCGCCGACTGGGCCTCAAGAATGAGTGGTATCTGTTTTTGGTTGCCGCCCTCATTGGGCTTGCCATGGCTTTGGTGGCCACCGCATTTCTTTGGCCTCTTGAGTGGATCAGCCAACAGGAAAGTGAACTCAGTTCAGAACTGATCTGGATGCTGGTCCTGATCGGCCCCTGCGTCGGTGGGCTGCTGGTTGGACTGGTCCGCCGCGTGATCAATGCGCCCTATATTGGACCTGGGGTCACTACGGCAATCTATGCAGTGCTTCGCCAACGAGGTCGACTGCGGTGGCGGGTCGGCCTGCAACAGTGGATCTGCAGCACGCTGACGATTGGATCTGGAGGATCAGCAGGCGCGGAAGGTCCAATCGTCACCATTGGCAGTGCCATTGGATCAAGCATTGGCCGCGCCCTGCATCTGAGTTCACAAAACACCACGACCTTGCTTGGCTGCGGGGCTGCGGCAGGAATTGCTGCCGTTTTTAATGCCCCCATTGCAGGGGTCCTCTTTGTCATGGAGATCCTGCTCCGCGACTTTTCCCTGCGCACCTTTACGCCCATTGTGATTGCAGCCGTTTGCGCCTCAGCGAGCACACAAGGCATTCTCCACGACGAGGCAATGTTCGCGATTGGCCCAGAGTTCTTGCTTCAAGAGGGTGAGTTTCGAATGAGCTACATCCCAGTGTGGGCTCTGCTGGGACTGCTATGCGGACTCATTGGGGTGGTATTTATTCGAACACTGGCAGTCTCCGAGAATCTGATGACGAAATGCCCAGTTCCATTCTGGGCACGTCCTGCCATCGGCGGCTTGCTGCTCGCCCTGCTTGGGCTTGGCTTCCTTCTGTTGACAGGGCCAACACTGCCATTCTTCTATGGCAACGGCTATCCCGAAATTGCTTCACTGCTCTCACCGGACCGCTACTTGCCCGAGAACAGCAGCTCGACGATTGGATGGCTGCTTTTGGCAATGATCGCCATGCTTGGCCTGAAATTGGTGGGCACATGCATCACCATCGGGTCAGGAGGGGCTGGCGGCATGTTTGCACCTTCACTGATGATGGGAGCGCTCATTGGCGGCGCACTCGGACTGAGCCTCGAATGGATGGGGCTGCTTGAACACGGAACCCCCGCCCGATTCGCCCTAGTTGGCATGGCTGCAATGGTCGCATCAGTAACACATGCCCCACTGACCGGAATCCTGATCGTTTATGAACTGACGCGCCAGTACGAAGTCGTGTTACCGCTCATGCTTGCCGCAGTTGTTGCCACAGTTGTCTCGCGATGGCTTTGTCAGGACAGCATTTACTCCGCACGACTTCGAGCAGCAGGCATCCGGTTTGGCGGCGGCGGCGAAATGTCAGCGCTGTGCAGGCTGACTGTTCAGGACCTCCTATTGGACGAGGCAGTGACTGTGCCCGCGAAAGCTTCTGCTGATGATCTCGTGCAGTTGGCTGAAGACAGCAACGCCAGCGATTTTGTCGTGCTGGATTCACACGGCCAATACTTAGGCATGGTGACATCGCAAGACCTCAAGGCCACATTAGTCTTCCGCGAAGCACTCCCATTACTCCAAGTGAGCGAATTGACCAGGACCGATCTTGGCATTCTCACTCCCGAAGACACACTCGACACCGTCCTTGAAAAATTCGCAAGCACCAATGTGGATGCCCTGCCTGTCCTAGTAGATGGCGATCTCAGCCGTATCAGTGGCCTAGTCACTCGACGACGGCTTATGAAGAGGTACCAATCGGCATTGGACGAAGACGCATGACCGCAAATGCAGATTCATTACGCCTGACAGCATCCATGCGCCTACGGAAGCCAACCGAGATTCGCAACACGCTACGACGTGGTCGCCGCGTCCACGAAGGACCACTTCGAGTACATGTGCACGCCTGCGGAGGTACTTGCCATCGCTTGGGCTTGTCCGTATCTCGGCGCGTTGGCGGGGCTGTAACGCGCAATCGAATGAAGCGACTGCTGCGCGAAGCATTTCGCACCGATCGACAAGCATGGGAACCCCCAGCCAACATCATGGTGGTCGTTCAACCGCACACGCTGCTCAATCTCGACCAATACCGCCTTCACCTAAGCAATGCGGTCCAACATGCACTACATGGCAAGGGCGACTGCACATGAGGCATGCAGTGAATTGCACAGGGATCTGGCTATGCGTTGCGGCCATTCGGCTCTATCAGTGGACGCTCAGCCCTTTCATCGGACGTCACTGCCGCTTTCAGCCGACCTGCTCTTGTTATGCCGAAGAAGCGATACGACGATTCGGCTTGATCAAAGGGACGTTCTTGACAGCACGGCGCATCGGCCGGTGCCACCCTTGGGGCGGCGCTGGATGGGATCCGGTCCCCGAACAAGGGCCAAAGCACAGAGGAGTTTCCTCATGATGAGGCCCCCCGCCGTCTTCTGTATTGGCCGAAACTACGCAGATCATGCCAAGGAGATGAATGCAACTCCCCCTGAGCGTCCAACTGTATTCATGAAGAATCCTGCTTCTGTGATTGCTTCAGGAGAAACGATTCGTATCCCAACCATCTGCCAAGAGCATGGGCCACAAGTAGACTTCGAGGGAGAACTTGCAGTCATCATTGGCGAGGACTGTCGCGACGTATCCGCAGAACAAGCTTCCAACTACATTGATGGATACGCCGTGGCCAATGACGTGTCTGCAAGATGGTGGCAGAAGCAAGGTGCAGGCGGGCAGTGGATTCGAGGCAAAAGCTTTGACACCTTCTGCCCGATGACAGAGCCTGTTCCATCAGATGGGATAGATCCACAGGCATTACATTTACATACAAATGTCTCCGGTGCACGGATGCAGGACGGCAACACAGCAGACATGATCTTTCCTGTTGTTGACTTGATTGCTGAACTGAGCCGAGGCACCACCCTACTCAAGGGCACTGTCATTTTGACCGGCACACCTGCTGGCGTCGGCGCTGCCAGAACCCCACCACGATTTCTTGAGACCGGAGATGTGGTTGAAGTACACATCGCAGGCATCGGCACACTCACCAACCCAGTCCAAGCCGACTAAAGATCTACTGACGCTCGATGTTGGTTCCCTGGCGATCATCAGCAGCCTCAATGCGCTGCTGGGCCTCAGTTGCCATTCGCGCTCGCCATGCCTCAATGCCAGGAGGAGCAGGCAATACTTCATCAATGGTGATTTGATCACCCAAGGCCATATAGGACAGTTCTCTCTGAAGTAAGGGACGAATTCGATCGTAAGTCCGCAAGCGAATCTGCGGCTCAAGTTCGTCGGCCTGTGACCAAATGGTGATGCGCTCGGGCAATGGAACACTCGGGTCAATCATGATCTGCACAAACGCCGTTTCTGCCGAATCCCCAATCGCCCCAATAATGTCGGCCATCCGACCAGTGCCCATCTTTGTGACATAGTCGGCGTACTCATTGGTCTTAAAGAACTCGATCACTGAGTTCGCAAATGCAATTGCTTCTTGGTAGACCTCTGGACGACGCTGGCCAATCCCAACGCGGAAACCATATCGGAGTGAGGCGACCGCATCACTCACGGCAAGATGAGGTTGGCGGTCATACTCGCCCTGCATCGAATTCTTGATGAAGACATCGAGGTCCTCGTTGTACTTGTGATTCGGGGGGTATGCGCCAGTCCCAAAGAGCCGGTCGAGGCGATCAAGGATCTTGCGAGCACGCTCATGTTCACCTTCACGGTAGGACTCACGCACTGCCGAGGACATGAAGTTCTCCATGAAGCTCATGAAGGTTTCGCCACCGGCACCTTTGGCATCGAAATACTTGATATAGAACTCTTCAAAAAGTTCATCGACCGTATCAATAAAGTCCGGCTCAGGGAATCGCCCCGGAATGCCTGGGGAGAATTGGTCGTAGGTGACCCTTCCAGATCTGGCAAGCGCTTGAAGCGAGTGCAATTGCTGCCGGTCAGTGTTGAGCGCATGGTGCTCATTGTCATCTGTCACCCGATGCGCGCTGGTCTGCGATCCCAACCTCGACCAGTACAACGAATGTGACTGCGGATGCCGCCAGTCCAGCGGCCCCAAGTCACGGGTGTACTCGTACATCACCCCAGCATCCATGTTGTACTGATCACGCAGGATCTGCTTGCGCAAGTAGGCCAGCAACGTCTCCCATGCTTCTTCCAACTCCTCCTCAGACAAGAGACCATCAAGGACGGCGAGCATTGGGTCGTCCATTTCCTCCAACAATCCCTCGGCCTGGAGTTTCTGTGCTATCCAAGACTGGCTCTGAATAGCATTCCACCAAGCGACCTGGGCCAAGAGTTTGTCATCAAGTTCGAATTCCTTGTCTGGGGTGTACTCAGACATGCCCTCATTCAATCGCTCCACAAGCTCGGCCACTGCAGGGGTACGATCAATCGCAGCAGTAAGCGTGTCTGGCGCATCGGCCACAACTTTGATCCATGCCTCCCGCTGCGCACGACCCATTGGCGGAACTCCCAACAGGTTGTTCCATTCATGAGCGAACTCGCGCTTGTAGTACAGATGAGCATCATCGCTGACACCATCGACCTTGTGCCCGAGCCACCAAGCAAGGTCCTTATATAGAAGAATGTCATTGGGGTTGTAGCGAAGACCCTCATCACGGACCAGACTGATGCCTTTGTTGACCCACTCCCACCGCTCCTGCGGAGTATTGGTGAGGACTGAAATGTTGTAGGCCATGTTGTGCCCATGGAACAACCAAACTTGACCAAAGTGCGGCTGAAGTTTGGTGATCAGGCGAGCATCTTCAAGGATGTCATAGTACTGCCCCTCTTCCTGCATGAGATTGGCTTTGATCCAGAGGTAATCCACCACGAGACCGCGCAATGCACCGATGGCCGTACCAAGTGCAACAATTGGCGGCGCATTGTCAACTGCAACATTCGTATAGCGCAGGCTCTTTCGGTCGGCAGTCTCTACCAAGCCAGGCAACATGCCCCCTGCAACAGTGACGCCAGCAGCCACGACGGCGAGGGCACCAAACTGAATGAGCCGGTCACGCTTCATAAGGAGTCACTGCCCGCCACTGTAAATGGCTACTTGTCGTTGCCTGAATATCAGCCATCCAAAGAACATCGATATGCCACCCCAAATCAGACCAAGCCGAAGCAGGCAGGACCCAACAACATGCCAGGAGACACGCCGGCCTTGAACCAGATCCTCAGTTGGTTGGAACTCGCCATAGGCACCAAGGATGTACACCATGCCCTCTGCAATAGTTCGTACAAATGACTCCACTGCCCACTGAATGACCTGCCCGATATTGGCCCAATCCACCGATGACGCGGTCATCGGTATCGTCATCCCCAGCGCACGCGCAAGCCACGGCGCAATGGATGCTCCAGCCAAAATCGTCAACGTTGCCAGGCAAGCGACTGGGAAACTGAGGAATATTGACAGCGTGACTCCGATCAGTGCCAATGCGGCCAATTTGATCCATAGGACAATGAGTGCTCGGCCAAGATTCGCATCAAAACCGCCGGATGGATACACAATCTCAAAGTCTTCCTCAAGCCATATCAGCGAGAACGGCTGCAAAGGCCCAGAAGCTTGTGATAGTGGGACAATATCCGCTGGCCCTCGCCAGCCCGATCCTGGCGGCACAGCGTGCTGCGTGAGATTGGCAATAGTCACACTCAGTGTGCCATTGTCATTGATGGCTTTTCCTGGAATGTCGAGGTATTGCTTCACCGTTGGAATAAAGGCACCAACCAGACCAGGGGCTGTTTCTTTCCCCACGGTGAAACCAACGAGCCGGCGATCGTGTTCATCTGAAGCCCCGCCATAGAACCTGAAACGCAATCGGACATTTCCAGCATCTTTCGCAGCGCCAAGACCATGAAAATGAACTGTAGTCCATGGATCGGTTGCCCTGTCCTGTGGCGAGGCAACGCGACGACGAGTCCAGTCAAAATCTTCAATCACCTTCTTGCGTATGCGGCGACGGACAGCGAGCGGGACATCGGTATCCACATAGTCAACATAGGCGGGGTCGTTTTCAATGACCCTATCAACGGCTGACCGAATCTCCGACTCGGCCATTTGTTCATACTCAGGCCTGATCACATCACGAGCTACCAGCACCTCTTCATCAATAGCCACTTGGTCCGCAGCACCAGCAAGCGTTGGAGGAACTGGCAGATGGCGCATGTACTGAACATAGCCATAGATCCAACCGCCCGCGATGAGAAGAATGATTGCATTAAGAATGACGACGCCAGCGCTCTTGCCGAGCATGTAACTGAATCGGTCCAGCGATTTAGTCACAATGTGCCAGATGTACCGATCACGAACATCAAATGCCACGGTGCTGCATGTGAGCGCAACAGTCATGATCGCCAAGAGCAAGAAGGTGAATCCGATACTCCGTCCGAGATAAGCCTGAATGGCGTGGCGAAGCGGCCCATCCAAATTGATGGTCAATGGCAGAAGCGGAAGCACCACGAGCAGCACGATTACAAAGCCCAGCGACAACCTTGTCCGCGAGGCCTCCTTGAGCAGCGTGTGTGCTACTGCACACCATCCAATCGGGCGTGCAAGCAATGTTGATGCCACATCAGTCAGAACAAGAAACACTAAAAAGAGGCCGGCCATCGCAAGCGGCGGCAGCACCCAAGCATCGGCACCGATGACCCAAGCCAATAAGGCCCCAAGGCCGCCAAGACAGAGAGCCATGAACGCTGGTACAAGCAGTCCAAGCCAAATCGTGAGCAGGCCTAAGACAACCGTTGAAATCAGCAATGTCCACGCAGTGGTCTGTTCAACGAGCAACCACGATGGCATCCAAGCCGGCACATGATCACGCAGCAGCAAGAACACCAGTCGGATCGGATCTGTAATTTGATCTTCCGACGTAATCAGAAGTTCCAGCGGCCCTGGCGGCGCAGAATAGGTTTCGCCACCAATATCCACCTGCCCAGTTTGGCGCAACACCCGGGCATACTCCGCCCCATCCTCGCCATTGATCGCAGCATCAATGAGACGAGCACGAGTATCAAAGGTATTCCTAGTGACTAATGCCGTGCCAAAAAACCAACCAGCAAGTGTCACCACAAGAAGACTGACAACGACTCGAAGAGAACGGCGCCGCTGCAAAGCATCGGCTCGCTGACGAATGATCCCAAATCGACTCACGCCGAATCGCCTCGGTCAGCATCATCGAGCAATTGGTCAATCATCCCGACGTCAACCTGAGGCTTGTCAGCAGATTCGTCTTTTCGCCGAGCGGCCTTCTTCACAGAGGTCTCTGCCGCCGACTCATCGACGAGCGACTCCACAACTTCTGCCGTTTCAGAAGCGAGGCTATCTGCTGGCGCATCTGATCGGACTGCCGCCTTGATTGGGGCATCGACTGTTCTCTGCAATGCTTCTACCAGCGCATCTCCGCTGCGATCCTTCAGCAGAAACTCCGCCGTTGGCCCGCCCTCAGTCGCTCCCGAAGTTTCTGCCTGATCCCGGCGGGCCTCATCAACAATGCGCATGAATAAATCTTCGAGTCGCTGTCGCGGCAATTCCACTGACTCGATTGCGGCACCCCTGGCTTGCAACACCTTCTCAATCTCGCCAATCAGATCCGAGGAAAGACGAGGCATGCGCAATACGGTGTGCTGGCTGTCTTCGAGCAATTCATCAACGGTACCGGAGGCACGAATGCGACCTCCATAAAGCATGACCATACGATCGCAGACATCCTGCACATCGCCGAGCAGATGCGAACTCAGGAGGATGGTCTTGCCCCGGCCACGCAGATCCTGCAACAGTTGCTTGACTTGCCGGGTACCGATTGGATCGAGTCCAGATGTCGGCTCATCAAGAATTAAAAGATCAGGATCATTCACTAACGCCTGGGCCAATCCAATTCGCCGCATCATGCCTTTAGAGAACTCACCAACTGGACGATGTCCAACGCCGGCAAGACCGACCATCTCGAGCAGTTCTTCGCTACGCCTACGACGCTCGCCCCGCGCAATGCCGAACAACCTGCCGTAGTAATCCAATGTTTCCAGCGGCGTCAAGTAGCCGTAGAGATAGGACTCTTCGGGCAGAAAGCCGATGTACTTCTTGACCATCACATCTGATGGCGGGCGGCCAAAGACCGTCAGGAGCCCACTGGTCGGACGGAGCAAGCCCAAAATCATCTTGATCGTTGTGCTCTTACCTGACCCATTTGGCCCAAGCAAACCAAAGATCTCACCGGGCTCAATTTCAAAGTCAATACGGTCTACCGCTTTGGCGCGAGTCCGCATCCAGAAATCCCGGAAGGTACGGGTCAATGCCTTGGCAGATACAACGCTGCTGGTAGGTGCCACCTGACGCTGACGCACCATTAATTTTCCTCCCGCATGCCACGGAGATTCCCGGATTCATCGATCTTCAATTGCCGTGCTGCCGCATCACCCTTGAGTTCCTCTACACGCTTGAACAGATCCATGTCTGATCCGGGCCGATTTGCCCAAGTCTCGCTCTCACGACGTTGCATGTCCTCACGCCGACGAATATCTCGCACATGCTGTAAGCCTGAGATATTGAGCGACATCGCCCCAAGTGCGTATGGCACCTGAATCGTCTCAGCATCGGCTGCACCAAATAAAGCCCCACGCATTTCGAGCAGCACCTGCGCTCGAACTAACTCAGGTGTATCCCGCCATGCAGGCAACAAACCTTCAAATCTTCGAGCAAGACCACCAACCGAGTTCTCGACCATCGATTCATATCTCTGAGCTGAACTGATCGCCCGGAATGCATCCCCACTCATCCGGCCACTGGCAAGCAATGCATCCATGCGTGACATGGTGGCCGCCATGCCATCCTTGTCATCTATCTCCCACTGTGCTTCCCAAGCATTGAGCAAATCGGCGAGCTCACCATAGTGCTCGCCGGCTGCAGCGATCTTGGTCTCCTGGGCCTGCTGCCTTGCAGATTCAACGTCGGCCTCTACCTGCTGGCGCACTCGTGTGTATTCCTCAAACGACTGCTGAATGAAAAGCGGCGGGTTGACTTCACTCAAAATAGTGACGTCTGCCACGCGAATACCAGAATCAATCCGGTCAAGAAACTGTTGGCACGCTGACTGAATCATCCCACGCAACGCATCACCTGAGAGATCCTCGCGAAGCTCTGCAAGTGTATGCCTGGCACCCACGTCTACAACGGCACGTTGAAGGGCCAGCCGCACAAGACTGTCGGCCTCATCACTTGACATCGATTCGAGGAATGACACCGCATCAACGACATCAAAGCGGGCACTGACAGAGACGTGAGCGATCTCGCCTGCCGCAGTAATGAAGGATCCGTCACGCTCGGGCTTAATACGATCGGAGGCAGATGCCTGGGCGACCTGAACATCCTGCTGCGTGATACTTGTGGGATCAGGAAGGAATTTCTTGCCATCATCGACCACTCGGCCTTCCGCCTGGAAGACAATGAAGTCCCCCACTGGAGGCGGCCAGTTCATCTGCAATCCCGGCTCCAACCCCTGCAAACTTTCAATATGTCCCCAACGGGTTGCCACACCCGCCTGATTGGCCTCAATAGTTCTGAAACCCGAAAAGAGAAAGAGCACAAAGAGCACAATGATTGCCAGTTGAAGTACCCGAAAGCTCAACTGCAGCGCGTCAGTCAGCGAGCGATTGGCTGGGTCCATCGCCTCTCGAAGCATGGCCTCTGAACCGACATCGCCTTCGACATCAAGTTGGACGGACGCCTCACGGCCACGGGATTCTCCCGAATCACGCAAAGGGTCATTCTTCGGAAGCTCAGCCACCGGAACCCTCCTTAGAAGACTGAGCACCAGCCGGAGCACTCGAGCCATCTCCCTTGAGCAGATGCCACGGCTCAGTCAATGTGTCAATGACGTACGTTGTATTGCGTGAGAGCGATTCCTCAAGCGCATCTGTCCACAACAGGAAGATCGCCAGATCTTCATCCTTGCTCATTTCCTTGAGATAGGTAGCAGCACGCTCCTCGCCACGAGTGCGAATCTCCTGCGCTCGCTGAGATGCGAATGCAAGAATCCGCTCTGACACAGCTCTGGCATCAGCCTTGATTCGCTGAGCTTCCGCGGTGCCTCGAGCACGTTCATTTTCAGCAAGCGTGTCACGCCGCGCTTGCATGCGCCGCACGACTTCCGAGCTCGTCGACCCCTTGAACTCAATACGACTGATCCCAGCGGCGACTGGCTGGACACCTTCAGAAGCCACATTCTGCATACGGGCCAACAATGAAGCCTCAGCCTTTTCCAACTGCGATCCGGGGCCCAACAAGTCGTCAAAGCGATATTCCGAGAGAACAGTCAACCCATCGCGCAACTGCGGATTGAGCATTGCTCGCGCATCATCAATGTCCTTGAACGATTGGTAGAACTCAAGTGGCCCAGTTCCTTCACGCTCCACCCGCCACAACAAAAACCCTTTGACAACAATCTGCTGCCCATCCTTCGTCAGCACATTCTCCAAAGGTGTTTCGGCGATCTGTAGACGGGTGTCATAAAGATGCACGGAATCAGCAAAGAATGGCAAGCGAAAATGCAAGCCTGATTCCCGAACGATACTTGACTCGTCGACCTTGCCAAATCGACTCTTGATAGCCACTTGATTGAAGGCGACTGAATAGGTCATGCTGAAAATCGCAAGCACCACCAGAACAATCAGACCTACCACAATGGCAACTGTCTTCTTCACGGTCAAGGCTCCATCTGTTTGGCCTGCTCATCTGACAACATGTCTGAGAAAATCATGTTGGGAGCGGCCAGTTCACGCACTTCGTAGGACAGGTCGAGTTGCTCGGGTTTGATACCAAGCACAAATTTTCGCATGTAGGGCAGATTGCGGGCATAGATCTCCATGATCGCGCGCTGCTGAAAGATGTCAGGTGAGACTTTCCAAGCCGCCTCCTGGCCCCGCACACGACTTACCTGACTGCGGTGATCCATGAGCTCAACCCAGCGCAACAAGTCTGCGCTACTGACCACCTGGTAGGCGGCACCGCCACCCTGACGCAGGAGCAATTCTGCATGCTCAACTGCTTGCTGCCAATCTCGCTTCAATGCATCTCGATCTGCGTCATCAGATTCCAACATCGCGTTTCGGGCAGCATCAACCGCATCAATGGCCTGAATGACCGGATCAATCAAGTCTTGCCTGCCGACCAATGTTGTCAGCTGTTTAGTCTTGTCACGCTCAGCACGAGCTACTGTGCTGTCAGATTGCTGAATAGCAACGGGCAAGTCTTCAAAGCTCCGCACAGAATCCTTTGGCGGCGCAACAGAAGGAAGATCAACCGACACAACTTCGATTCCGGCATCAAGTGTGTCCAGGCGATCCTGCACAAGCCCACGCAGCATTTCACCCAACGCAGCCCGATCGTTGGCCAGTGCATCATCAAGCGTCAGGCCTCCAAGATAGCGCGTTGTTTCTGAAAGCAGAAGTGCCCGAATCATGCGCTCACGATCGGTGTACATCGAACGCCGCTGAACCCGTTCTCCGCCAAAGTCGAGATAGGAAAGAAGCTCTGAGGGCTCGCTCCCATCATGAACTCCCTTTGGCCTCCATTGCACAGAGATCGTCGCGGTCACTAGTGAGTAAGCAGACTCTTGGCCACTTGCATTGCTCGCAGACTCGCCACTGTCATCAGTCCGCCCATCTGACGACTCCGACGGGCGAACGATGAACCCAACGGGCATCGCGCGATCTAGAAGTCGCGCTGGATTCGCCCAATCGTTGTAAATCACTGGACCAGCTTCTGGAGGGGTCACTGCCAGTTGGCGGACCGTAGTGACATCCCATGTGTCTGACTGCTCAATGGGCCAAGGCAATTTCATCATCAATCCAGAAGGCCGAACCTCACTGCCTGGTTCGCCGACAATGCGCCCCCACTGCAAACGCAGACCTTCATCACGGCCACCGACAACGACGACCGTGCTCATGGCCAGCAAAGCCACTATCGCCAACGCCACCAACCAGGCTCCGCTCCGCAACAGCAGCTGATAGCCCCATGAACTGCTGATGTCGAATCCAAACTGATAATTGACTGCCTCATTGATTGACCGAACAAATGAGTCTGGTCGAGTCAGTAGGCTCAGGGTGCTGGAATCGTGCGCTGCTCGCGGGAAGTCGCCCGCTGATCTCGGACGATACACATTGAGGATCAACCCAAGGACGACTTCAATCGCCACAGCAACCATAAAGGCTGCCACACCCCACACGACCCCCTCGATCACACCATCCAAATCAAAGAAGCGGAAGGTTTCACCAATCGCACCGGCCAGCAGCACCAGGGCATTGCCGATCATCACGCCCGCACCACCTCGCAAATGGCGCCACGCATCCTGCTGGGCCATGCCCGCGAGGAACCGAGACATGATGAATGACGCAACAGCAAATGTGAGGTAGATCGCCACCATCCATCCAAGATGTGAAGACATCATGAATTCAGCAGCAGATGCTTCACTTTCGAGCGAAGCCATCCATCGCATGACGAGCCAGCCAGCAACCGCCAACCCACCTGCATAAAGCACACTGACCCCAGGCATGATCCAGCGGTACACAGACCGCAAACGCCTCGCTGCCGGAAGCCCATCTTCTCCGGCGTGCTCAAAGATGGCAGAGGTGTCGCTGGACAGGTCTTCCTGCTCAAGCGCCTCAAGCCGTTCCAGACGATGCTGATTAAAGACGATGAGCAACCCGAGCCAGACAACCAGTCCGATCAGACACCAGAGCGATGCCACCACAGAGGATGTGTCATCTAAAGACAGGCCAACAATCAGCAGGATCGCCCCCAACACAGCCTGCAGGAGAAATCCAAAGCCGGCAATGTTGACGGCCCGCTGGAAGGCCAGATGGTCGACTCTCATCTCGCTCACAGGTGCTCCAGTCGGATCAAGGAAAAGGGCCAATGCTTCCATACACCACGAGAGGAAGACCTCACGCAGCCACGCCGTCACTACGGCACGAGGTACTGAGCCGGTTCAGGTGGGTTGGCAAAATATCAGGTTGGGCTGAACCTTGCCCAGCCTGTGGCCGTCAGTAGTCCCTCAACCGACTGCAGGCCGCCCCCCGGTACGATGTCCGCCACATGTATCTCTCCCAGATCATTGCCGTCGCCCGAAACACGTTTTTCGAGAGCGTCCGCCAGCCAGTGACTCTGGTGGTCATCCTTGCGGCCAGCCTGCTGCTGGTGCTCAGCAATCCACTCGCTGCCTTCACGATGGATGACGACCAGCGGATGCTCATTGATATCGGCCTGGCCACGGTCTTTCTCGCAGGAGCCATACTCGCTGCCTTCATCGCCACCTCCGTCCTTGGACGCGAGATTGGCAATCGAACGGCCTTGACCGTCGTCTCCAAACCAATTGGCCGTCCGACATTTCTGATCGGCAAATTCATTGGCGCCACCATGGCGCTCCTCTTGGCTGTGGCCATCCTGACACTGGTCTTCATGTTGGTGGAAATGCACACTGTCCTACAGACAGTCCGCGACCCCATTCATGTTCCAGTGATCATCTTTGGTATTGGTGCCGCACTGATCTCAGTAGCGGTCGCTGTCTGGTGCAATTTTTTCTACAACACCGTTTTTACCAGCACAGTGATATTCATTGCCGCTCCACTACTGCTCATTGCATACCTCGTCACACTGAACTTCCGCCCTGATTTCACCGCTCAAGACATGGCGATTGCTTTCAAGCCCAATCTGTGGCTTGCTGTGATTGCCATCATTGCATCCGTGATGATGCTCTCAGCCATCGCCGTTGCTGTTTCGACACGTCTTGGACAACTCATGACATTGCTGGTCACAACTGGCTTGTTCGTACTTGGCTTGCTCTCAGACTGGATCTTTGGACGACCCCTCCATGCCATCGAATCAGATTGGCTTGCTCGAGCCGACGAAGCTGGCCAGACTGAGCCGCAAGAGATTGTGACTACGGTCGAGCGTGTTACTGGAGAAGTGCAGACCGCCACACAGATCATTGAAGTACCCATCGTCCCACTCACCGATTTTGCATCCACGGGCGAAGTCATCGCATGGTGGCTGCTCAAAGCTGGCTATGCAGTGCTCCCAAACTTCCAGGTGCTCTGGTTGTCTGATGCCGTCACCCAGAACATCACCATTCCAACTGACTACCTCATTCAGAGCACCATTTACGGGCTGATCTATACCGCTGCAGCCCTGGCTGCAGGCATCGCCCTCTTCCAGCGGCGTGACCTAGGCTGATGCCCGCCCGCAAGAGAGCGTCAGCTAAAGCCAACGCACCGCAAAACCAATCCCCGTCAGCAATCACCATTACAGGTGCACGCGAACACAATCTTCAGGGAATTGACGTGGTCATTCCACGCAACCAGATGGTTGTGGTCACTGGCGTGTCTGGGTCGGGAAAATCCTCACTTGCATTCGACACGGTCTTCGCCGAGGGCCAACGAAAATACATGGAGTCCTTGACCGCCTACGCCAGGCAGTTCCTTCAGCAGATGCAGAAACCGGACGTGGAGTCGATGGCTGGACTCCCCCCGACCATCGCCATTCAGCAGCGACGAGGCGGACACACACCCCGCTCCACAGTCGCCACCACGACAGAAGTCTACGACTATCTCCGACTGCTCTATGCCCGCTGTGGCCTTCCGACATGCTGGGCTCCAGTCGGAAAGTCCAGTTGTGGCCGGCCAATTGAGCGAAGCAGCGCCTCAGCCATTATTGAACATCTGGCCGGATTACCAGATGGCACACGCATCATTTTGTGTGCACCGATCGTGAGCGGACGCAAGGGCCACCACAAAGAAGTACTGGAGGAACTGCAGGCATCTGGATTTGTTCGCGCCCGCGTCGATAGTGAAATCATCGACATTCGCGAGACACTCGCACTTGGAGGCGAAAATCCTGCAGGTCTCGCACGCCATGTCAAACATGACATCGAAGCCGTCGTGGATCGACTCATCATTCGTGGCGACTCTACTCGCAGCCGACTCGCAGACTCCGTTGACACAGCACTACAAACAGGCGACGGCGTCCTATTGGTGCTCCAAGAACACGACTCAGAATGGGTCACCGATATCTGGAGCGAGAAGATGGCCTGCAGCGTGCACCCAGCATGCGGGCTAGCAGAACTCGAGCCAAGAATTTTCTCTTTCAACTCCCCGCATGGGGCATGCCCGGCCTGTGATGGACTGGGCACCAAACGTGAGTTTGATCTGGCACTGCTGATCCCAGATGAACAGATTGGGCTGGGCGAAGGGGCGATCAAACCATGGACAAAAAATGGTCGACGCCTGAACACCTGGTATAGCCGACAACTCAGACGATTTTGCGAGCACACTGGACATACGCGAACGACTCCGATTGCGGAACTGCCGCAAGCTGATCGCACACTCCTGTTGCACGGCGCCACTGCTGCTGAAGCCAAAGGGCTTCGGTTTGAAGGCGTCATCCCAAATGTCCAGAGGCGGTATCGGGAAACAGAAAGTGAACTTGTCCGCACACGCCTTCATGGGTTTATGTCGCAGCGCGCCTGCCCAGAATGTCGCGGAGCAAAACTACGAAAGCCGAGCCTGCACGTACTGTTGACCGATGGCGATCGCACACTCAATATTGCTGAGTTGTGCGAGCTAACAATTGATCAGGCTGCCGCATTTCTTAAGCATGTGCAATTGGATGCCGAATCCGCTGTCATCGCCGAACCGATTCGACAAGAGCTCATGTCCCGACTTGGCTTTCTCCAAAGTGTTGGGCTGAACTACCTGACACTGAATCGCGCCACGGCCACACTCTCAGGAGGGGAAGCCCAACGAATCCGCCTGGCAACCCAAGTTGGCTCAGGCCTTGTTGGCGTCTGCTATGTCCTTGACGAGCCCACCATTGGACTGCACCACCGCGACAATGCCAGACTCATCACAACGCTCGAGCGACTTGTCTCCATTGGCAACACCGTGCTCGTTGTAGAGCATGACGAGGAGATGATTCGAGCCGCAGATCACATCCTTGATATAGGCCCTGGCGCGGGCAAACATGGAGGCAAGATCGTCGCGCAAGGTGACGTGCAAGACATCATTAACACCCCAACATCGCTCACTGGCCAGTTTCTCTCAGGCAAGCGCGTGGTCGGCGGCCAGGTCGACACCCCACGCATACCCAGCCGCAAATGCCTCGGCATTCGAGCAGCCAAGGCCCACAATCTCAAATCACTGAACGTCGATATTCCACTGGGCGGATTGGTTTGCGTCACTGGGGTCTCCGGGTCAGGCAAGTCAACCATGACCAATGAGGTCTTGCTGAAAGCCATCCGTCGTCATCTCAATGGCTCTGGGGACCTGCCGGGCAAACATCGCCGAATCACCGGCATGCAGCACATCGACCGGGTGATCGAAGTCGATCAGTCTCCCATCGGCCGCACCCCCCGCTCCAACCCCGCGACCTACACCGGGATCTTCGATGACATCAGATCCCTCTTTGCAAAGACAAGCGAATCTCGAATTCGCGGATGGAAGCCGGGACGCTTTAGTTTCAATGTCAAAGGTGGCCGATGCGAAGCGTGTCAAGGACAAGGCATGCGACGCATTGAAATGCACTTTCTTCCCGATGTCTATGTGACCTGCGACACCTGCCATGGAAGTCGATACAACGCTGAAACATTGCAGGTGAAATGGCGTGGACGCACGATTTCGGACGTGCTGTCCATGACAATTGAAGAAGCAGTTGAATTTTTTGCATCTCATCCTTCAATCAGTCGCATGCTCCAATGCCTTGTTGATGTTGGCCTGGGCTATCTCGAGTTAGGCCAAAAGGCGCCCCACCTTTCTGGCGGCGAAGCGCAGCGCGTCAAACTTGCCCGCGAACTCGGAGTGCGTGCACAGGGCCATGTGCTCTACGTTCTTGACGAACCAACCACGGGGCTTCACTTTGCTGATGTTGATTTGCTACTGAACGTCTTACAGCGACTTGCTGATCGAAGTCATACACTTCTGGTGATTGAACACAATGTTGACATCATCCGCCATGCGGACTGGATCATCGACCTGGGGCCAGAAGGCGGCGCGGGCGGAGGAACGCTGGTAGCCGAGGGACCGCCAAGTGCCATTGCCGCATGCGATCAGAGTCACACCGGCGCAGCACTTCGTCAGATCGGCATCGAGGACATGTGCGTTACCTCAACTGGATGATCGGCGACGGAACACAATGGCCCGCGCGACAAACCAGTTAAAGACGACCCCTGCAGCAGAGCCAATCAGTGCACCGATCGCCCCTGCTGCGGGCGCAATCATGCGGTCATCTACCAACCAAGTGGTGACGAAGTAATTGATCGCCACTGGCACCGCACAAACCGCCATAAAGCCGATGAACTGCCGCCATATTGAATCGCCCCTGGCATACCAGAACGCAAGCCAACGATCCCAGAGGAAGTTCCAACCAATCGTCAAAGCAATCGCCAAGATGACCTGAAGATCGGTGGAAAGCAGTCCGTCTAACAATGCGCCGAAGATTGCAAGCAACCCTGCATACACACCGATTCCTGAGAGACCGATGAGCGCAAAGGGCACAAAACTCGACCACTTTGGGTGCTTCCACCGCAAGAGACGAAGCACATGATCCAAATATTGGATCTGCACTTTGAGCGTCAGCTTGCTTTCCCCATGCTGCCGCGTTGAAAAGTGAATTGGAACTTCAACCACATTGCGGCATTGACACTTCACAATGAGTTCAAGACCAATCTTGTACCCCACTGGATCGAGGTCGACCGCCCTCTGCCAAGCGTCCGCGCGGAATCCAAGAAATCCACTCATGCAGTCTTTGACTGTGGTAAACGGCCGCGCCATGACCGTCGCCACCTTGGAGTTGATCCAGCGCAAAACGCCCCACCCGTCTTCCGTACTCCCTCCAGGCACGTAGCGTGAACCAACGACAAAGTCAGCACCCTGATCAAGGGCTGCAACCATGGCTGGTATCGCTTCTGGAGGATGCGACAAATCTGCATCCATCACAATCATGGTGTCACCACGCGCCGCGCGGAGCCCCGTGAGCACAGCTGAACTCAGGCCTCGCTGGCCACGCCGGGTAATGAGTCGCGCCCACGGAAGCGCCAGATTGCGCATGGCTTGCTCTGTACCGTCCCTGGAGTCATCATCCACCACGATGACTTCAAGACTCAAGCCACTGTCATGAAGATCGCCAATCCGAGCAAAAAGTGGCGGAAGGCTGTCAGCCTCCTCATAGGTTGGCACGATGATGCTGAGGCTTGGCCGCATTGGGTTGGCTGAATCGTGGATGGTCATATCTGAGGCTTCGGGGGCATTCCTGCTATCGGTCACATCCTGCCCACCCATCGCGGAATCTCCGCTCAAAGTCCGCCAGAACGCAGCCCACTCAATATGGCCGCAGCCAACGCCAGATCCTCAGGCTGCGTGATCTTGATATTGCAGGGATCGCCTGGCACCACATGAACATCCACACCCAGTTGCTCTACGGCTGATGCGTCGTCCGAAACCCCATCCATCATGCCCTTGGCAGCAACACGAGAAAGAAGATCTCCACGGAATATCTGAGGGGTCTGGGCCAATATCAACCCATCACGTGGAACAGTACGGGTCACTGGCATTGCCTCAAGCCGGTCAGCGGTCTCTGAACCCAGAATGGCATCGGCCAATGCATCCGTGACAGCAACATCCTGCGAACGCTTGCGATCCACCTCTTTCACTGTGCTGCTGATATCTACACCTGGAATCACTGCATCAAGACGATCCGCTGCCTCGAATATCCGATCCAACATGGCCTCTGAAAGACATGGGCGAGCGGCATCATGCACCCCCACGTGTGTGGCGTCCTCGTTGACTGCCTGTAACGCCAAACTCACCGTTTCCCAGCGATCAGCACGGCCGCCCTGTACCAAATCTACCCCGTGGAAGCCAAGCACCGGGCCGAAGCGATCTGCAAAAAGTTCGAACCCATCCGGCGGACCCGCCACAATGATTTGGGCAACTTCGTCGCGCCGAGTAAACGCTTCGATTGTTCGCACAAGCACTGGACGGCCATGCAAGTCGCGCGACAATTTGTCGCCCCCAAACCGCTCCCCGCTGCCAGCTGCCGGGATGATGATTGACACTTTCATGATGAACGCGGGCGTCCCATCAATACCACATGCAATGGCGCCTGCCACTGCTCACCCTCAATCATGATCTGCCCCTTGATAGCACCAACGGCATCACTCACTGGGGTCAGCACAATCTCGGCCATCACATCACGACCTTCAAGACGAAGCGATCGAAGTCTTGCTGTAAATTCATCGCTGAGGCTACGCACACCTCGAATGGTGTCTGCATTTGCCTTTAAGCCACTCAAGCCTTTAATTGGAAGCGTAAATACTGCATTCCCATCCTCCCCTGCGGGACCGGCATTGACGTACAACTCTGTAAAGAACCATGGACGATCGCCACGTGGGGGTATCCGACTAGCGCGGTGCGATACGCGCAACTCCATGACTGGCGTATCGGGATGGTCCGTCTCAACCAACCAAAAGCGCGGCACCAATTCGCCATCTGCGTCCAAGCCGGTCGTCGCGTCATACTGACTCACATCCCAAACCACGGTGTGCTGCAAAGAAGGCTCGGTTTGCTGTGGCTGACCATTAATCGCCAGAATTCGAAATGGCACACCTTCAGGCGCATCCAAAGTGACTGAGCCTCGCGGGCGATAATTGCCCTCCGCGCCGCGGTAGGCATAGGTTGAGATATCACGCGGGCGAGCCCGAACGCCGCGAATGATCTCACCAGTCATTGGAAGTACGATCGGTGGCCGACCAGTGACTTCGAGTTTGACTGAGGAATCCTTGGTGGTCGGTGTCAACCCCGCAGTGAGCGTTGCTGTGACCTCACGTGATTCACCCGGGCCGAGAAGACCTGCTTGCACATCCAAGGTAGTGCAACTGCATCCCTTCCAGGTGCCCTTGAGTCGAATGGGCTGTGACTCACGGTTGGTCACGACCAACGTACGCGACCGCACTTCGCTGGGGCGAAGAAACCCGAAGGCATAACTTGAGGGTTCCAGCGTGACCGACACCGGCGCGTCGCTCTCACCTGTGGCCGTCACAGCCGAGGCCAGACCAGGCTGAGGCAAGGTCGCCTTTGGGGGCGGCGAAGAGGTCACACGCGGCGGCGCCGAGGGTCCGGATGACGAACCAAAGAAACCACCAGAGAGCCCCACTAAGGCAACCAAAATGACCGCTGCCGCGACTAGTTGCAGGGCAGCTCGCGTTGACAGGCCACCGCCGGAAGAATCATCTGATGAACGCATGGGATGGTCAGTGTACGTTCACTTGAGCAGCCACTCCACATCAACCCACCGTTTGCGATTTGGGCGCACCTTCGCCATCATGGGGAAATTCCCAAGCCGGAGTGGCGGAATTGGCATACGCGGCGGATTCAAAATCCGCTTCTCGAAAGGGATTGAGGGTTCGAGTCCCTCCTCCGGTATGAGCGGCCCAGGGGCCTTTCTCCAACTGTTTTTGGAGGGGATGTGAACAACATCGGCCGCAGCGCGTATCGATGACATCCCGGATGTCCGACACGCCAGACGCGTGCCTGGACCCACTGATGCTGACACTTTGTTCCAGCACGTGGGTTGGGCTGCGTCACAGTTCAGAGTGCCAGATGCAGCAACCTCCCAGACCCCATTCTCAGCAGAACTCGCATCCTGCAGAAACGCTCTCCATTGATCCCACCAGCCCATACACGCTTGAGCTCAATACCGCACTGACGCTCTTAGGAGGTGCAGTACGTTTACAACTGCTCCGGCTGCTGGCTAGTGGCCCCCGCTGCGTTGGAGATGCCGCTGAGTCCCTAGGCATCGGGCTTTCATTGGCCAGCCACAATCTGCGGAAACTGGAAGAGGCCGGGCTTGTAGTGGCCACCAGGCGGGAACGGCGTCGAATCTACAGTTTGGATGGCACCATTGCCTCTACCGGCCCAAACGGGCTGCATCTTGAGGTCCCGCTGCCCCAAGGCTGGTCGCTGACAATGGAATGCCCATTTCGCACCCAGAACTGGCCCCCAGTTCAAATCGACCCTGCCAGAACCCAGTCCATGCTGGATCAGCCTGCCCCAAGAGGCAACCCCCGCCCTGGTGGAACTCACCGAATTCAAACCGAAGATTGACCCGCAAGTCCTTTGGATTATGTGGATTGTCATGTACGATCACGGGTGCTTGGACTAACGCGTCTAGGCCGTATCGACAGCCCGAATACAGGCTGTTGCCGCATCTGAAGCAGAGGAGAGATTGAGTCAGATGTCATTCCAACCCACGATCGTTTTGTCTACGTTCTTCGGCATCGCCACCATGACTGGCTTGGCTGGAGCACAACTCATGCCCTGCCAGATAGATGGATTGATTCTGTCAGAGAATGCTGACCCGAACACCATTCTGCCTGGTGGTTCCGTTGCATGCCAAGGAGGCGGCACCTTCGCCCACGCCTATGGGCGTTCTCATGATGTGGCTGAACTCAATCTCAGCGGTGATGTTGCGTTGACCTGCGTGCACTGGGGAATTGAGAAAAGCGATGAAGCGCATACTGCCGTCGTTCGGGTCTACCTCGACATCGATGGCGATCGTGTCCCGGGAAGTTCCACAGGAGATCTGGTCGAATTGGGCTCCGCCACACAGGAGATCCCAGCAACATCGGATCCAATGATGGTGACCTTCAACTTCGTACCAGAAATTGAATGGGACTCGCTCACGACGAGCCTGATCTTTATCGAACTCGAAACGCCATCGAGCAGTGGTGATCTAATCATTGGCGCCAACAACGCAGGCGAATCAACGCCGAGTTATCTCCGCACAATCAACGGTGATTGCAATATCCCAGACTGGACCACCACAGGCAGCATCGGATTCCCATCCGTTGCCTATGTAGAGGCTGCTGAATTCATGCTCGCAGGCACTGGCGATCCTTGTGACGAGCTCCTTCCAGAGTGCGTTGCTGATATCGCCGGCCCTGGAGAAGAACTCGATCAGCAGGTCGATGTCAATGACGTCCTAGCTGTGATTGCGAACTTTGGTGTCACTGGCGACGGAACCTTCCGGCCTACCGGTGACTGCGACCCAATGCCCACTGGCGATTGCCAGGTCACAGTTGATGACCTTCTAACCGTGATTGCCGCCTTCGGCACCGAGTGCGCCCCGATCGAGACTGGCGCTTGTTGTCTCACAAATGGGCAATGCGAGATCGTCACATCTGATGACTGTGACAACGCTGGCGGCTCTTATCAGGGCGACAACACCGACTGCAGCCAGTGCGCAACCTCCGGCGTGATGATTAACGAAACACGCCTGAATGAGCCTGGAACAGATGACAATGAGTACGTCGAGTTTGTCGGTACCCCTGGCGAATCGCTCGATGGACTGGCCTTCATCGTCATTGGCGATGGAAGCGCGACCGGTGTCGGCGCTATTGAAGAGGCCGTCGCACTGGATGGACTGTCAATCAATGCCGCTGGGTTCTTCGTAATCGGTGAGCCGACGATGACAATCGCCGTGCCAGATTACGCCTATGAGCTCAACTTCGAGAGCAATGACCAAACGACTTTCCTGCTCGTTTCCGGCTTTACCGGCATGTTTGGCGATGATCTGGACACCGATGACGACGGCGTTCTCGACATTGAACCATGGGACAGCATCATCGACTGCGTCGCCTTTGTTGGACCAGATCCGGCTTCAGGCGACCCCGTGTATTGCGACGTCCAGGTCGGCCCTGACGGCATCTATACGCCAGGCCATGCCTACCTCTGTGACGTCGACTGGCTCGTTGGAACCTTTGAACTTTCGATCCTCGATACGCCAGGCGATGAGAACAACTGCGACACAAGCGACTCGGATGGCGATGGCGTTTACGACATCGTCGACAACTGCCCAGATCTGGCCAACCCAGATCAGCAAGACTGTGATTCCGATGGCGTAGGCGATGCCTGCGCGATTGCAGATGGACTTTCAGCAGACTGCAATAGCAATGGCATCCCGGACGAATGCGAAGCTGATTGCAATGGCAACGGATCGCCCGATGACTGCGATGTCGACAATGGCAACAGCGAGGATTGTGACGGCAACGGCAATCCTGACGAATGTGACCCTGACTGCAATGGCAACAACGTCCCAGACGTGTGTGACATCGCCGACGGCACAAGTGAGGACTCGGATGGCAACGGTGTGCCTGATGAGTGCGAAGGGCTCGTCTTTGTCATTAACGAAATCAACGCAGACCCAGACTCAACCCTTGGCGATGCCAATGGTGACGGTGTCGCCAACTATGCTGATGATGAGTTCTTCGAACTGGTCAACATGAGTGGCGCCGACATCGACATGAGTGGCTGGGTCATGAGTGATGCCACCGCTGATCGCCATACCTTCCCATTCGGCACCATCGTTGGTGATGGATGCGCGGTTGTGGTCTTTGGTGGCGGAGAGCCCGCCGGTGACTTTGGTGGCGCAATTGTGATGACGGCCTCGTCTGGCTACATGGGCCTGAACAATGGTGGTGACACCATCACCATTCGAGATGCCAATGGCACCATTCAACTCGAGGAAGCCTATGGTTCCGCTGGCAATAACCAGTCGATCACCCGCAACCCCGATGTATTTGGCACCGACTGGGCCGACCACTCGACGGTCGCCCCCGATGGGGCACTGTTCTCACCAGGCACCCGCATTGACGGCGTGTCCTTTGGTGGTGACTGTGGAGGCGGACAATTGCCTGACAGCGACGGCGATGGAGTGCCTGACGACTATGACAACTGCGATCTTCCAAACGAAGATCAGGCTGACTGCAATGAGAACGGCATCGGCGATGTCTGCGACCTCGCTGATGGCACAAGCATTGACGAGAATGGCAATGGCATTCCAGATGAGTGTGAGCAGACTGTTGGCGGTGGCTGGATTAACGAATTCCACTACGACAATGGTGGCAGTGACCTCAATGAGTTCATTGAGATCGTCATCCTTGATGGAGTGGACATCGCCAACGTCGAGCTCTCGCTCTACAACGGCAGCAACGGCACCGTCTATGCCTCCTATGCAGGTGGTGATCTGACCGCTGGTGAGGCTGGGGCGGGCTACACCATCTACTCAGTGCTCCATGAAGGCATTCAAAATGGTGCCCCGGATGGCTTCTGCCTGACCATTGGCGGCAGTGTGGCTCACTTCATCTCCTACGAGGGATCACTCACCGCCACCGCTGGGCCTGCTGTGGGCCTCAGTTCGGAAGATGTGGGCGTCTCGGAGAGCAGTGGGACCAATGAGTTCAGTTCTCTGGGCCTGAGTGGCTCAGGAGCCGATCCAGCGGCCTTTACTTGGACGACCTTGACGGACCTGGCCAACCCCGGACAGTCCAATGATGGCCAGACCATTGCCCCCTAGTGCCCTGTAATCACCAAGGGGCCTCTTGGCCACATACTCGAGCCTCATACATGCAGAAGCCCAGCCCAGACCGGCTGGGCTTCTGTGATTGGGGGGCACCCCCGATTAGAGCCAAATAAGGGCTATCCCACATTCTGCTACAAGACAAAAAAACCTCCCAAACCCCCCCCGAACACGCAGACAAGTCCTTGACATACCCCTGCTTGCCGACCACATTAGAGGGGCCGCAGGTTATCCCGTACCAGCGGTGAAGAGAGTTGCAGCCGTTGTGGGGCAATGGCTGACGAGAAGGAGTCCCGGTACATCACCGGAACTGCTGCATAAGTGTGTGTGCCTTTCCGCGTCGTCCGCGGTTGGGCGGTGCGTGGGTGTTCAACCACCCTTTAATTTGAGAGTGTCTCTGGCCCGTTGCTGGAGGCAGGAAACCTCCCTGGAGGGGAATCTAAGAAATGAAAACAATTCCTACTTGCCTTTGTATCTTTGGCCTCGCTGGCGCAGCGACGGCTGGCGGTGGAATCGTCCTGATGGACCAAATTGGTCTGGATGACGGCTCTTCCATCGACACCAGCAATATCGTTGCGAACCAGATCTTTGAGGCCGCATTTAGCGTCTATGACATCGGTTGTGTCGATGATTTCGATAACGCCAGTGGTTCTCAGGCTATGAGTTCGGCGATGGTCGTCGGTGGCTGGAATGGCTACGCCGGAATCGACGGCATCTCAGCTCTAACCACTAACTTCTACAATGATTACACCGAAGCCGGCACAGATCTCACAGGCTATCTGTCAGAGACTCTGCCTGGTCCGATCAGCGCTGACCCCGACTTTGTATTCGCTGGTTATGACCTGATTGGCATGTCGTCATCTGCTGGCGGATGGCCCATCGCTGCTGGCCTTCAATGGGTCTCCGTGATTCCAACGAATGAGTTCGGCGTAAATGGTCAGACTGGTGCTGCCATCTCCTATGACGGCGACGGCCTCTCCTATCAGTGCAACCCAAATGGTGGATTCGGCTTTGGCCCCTACCAACAGTTGGCATACAACCTCGCGTACCGCGTGATGGGTGGCACAGGCGATCCTTGCGATGTACCACTGGATGCCAGTTGCAACACTGACATCACTGGACCTGCTGGCGTCCCTGATGGCCTGACCAACGTCGACGACGTCCTTGGCGTCATCGGCTCGTTCGGCCAAGTGGGTGATGGTTTGAGCCGCCCCCTCGGCGACTGCTACCCCCTGCCCACAGGCGACTGCGCTGTCACGGTCGATGACCTTCTTGAGGTCATTGCCAACTTCGGCGGCGACTGCCTCCCAGTTGGCGCATGCTGCTTCGGTCTTGACGGATGTCAAGAAACTGTGAAGGAAGACGATTGCACGGGCGAATGGCTCGGCGATGGCTCCTCCTGCGCTTCATGTGTCAATGGTGCCTGCTGTCTCCCAGACGGCTCCTGCGTATACGTCTATGAGCCTGATTGCGGTGGCGCATTCCAGGGTCAAGATGTCTTGTGTGCAGACGTCGCTTGTGCGGTTGCTCCGGACAATGACACCTGCGAAAACGCGATCGCCATCGGCGACGGTGATACTGGTGTCGACAATACGTCCGCTTACACGGATGGTCCTGCCGACTTCACCGCGTGTGATAACTTCGGCGAAGAGCAGGTCTACAACGACATCTGGTATGTCTACACAGCTTCCTGCGACGGAACCGTCACGATTTCGACCTGTGATACGGTCGACTTCGACAGCCGCCTGGCTGTGTACGCTTCCTGCGGTGGCGAAATCGTTGCTTGCAATGATGACTGTGGTGGTGCCAATAACGGCCTCTCCTCAGAGCTTGCTGTTGATATGGCTGCTGGTGAGATGGCCTACATCCGCCTCGGTTCATTCGGCGAAGGTGCAACTGGCACTGGTGTCCTCAGCGTAAGCTGCGTGGCTCCAGAACCAGGCGCATGCTGCCTCGCTGGCGATGACTGCCTTGATGACCTGTATCCCGCGGACTGCGCTGACTTCGGTGGCGAGTTCCAGGGCAACGGCACAGATTGCAACACTACTGAGTGCGGTGCCGGCAATGACACCTGCGATACAGCTTCTGAGTTCGTTGACGGCGCCAATCCATTCGACACCACCGATGCCCAAGACAGTGGCTTTGGTGAGCCGGATGACACCCAGTGCGAAGGTACGTACCTTGACTGGGGAGGCAGCCCTGACGTCTGGGGCTACTACATGGTCCAAGGCGATGGCACCCTGAGTGTCAGCCTGTGCGACAGCGCCTCCTATGACACCTCCTTGGTGCTCTATGAAGGTGCTGATTGTGGCAGCTTGACTCAGATCGCCTGCAATGGTGACAGCACTGTCGAGAGTGGATGCCAGAGTTACTACTCCGGCGTTTATGACCTGCCTGTCACAGGCGGCAGCACCATCTACGTCCGAATCGGCGGATGGAATGCTGCTACTGGCCCAGGTACCTGCACGATCACCTTCACAGGTGCTGGCGCAACTGGTGCCTGCTGTGTTGCTGGCGACTGCATCGGTGACAACCTCACCGCTGCAGACTGTGCTGGCTTTGGTGGCCTTTGGTACGCCAACACCCTCTGTGCTGATGTCGATTGCCCGCAGGATGTCTCCTGCAACACAGGCAATGGCGAAGCACCAACGGGTGTGGACGGCGCTTGGACAGCTGGTACCTCAAACGGTCCAGTTGGTGCTGCGGGTACCTACACCCGTGCAGCAGACGTGTCTGCTCCAAGTGTGAGTGAAGCCACCGTTTACGGTCTGGCTTTGGTCTATAGCGGTGGTTGGAGCGCCTGCGCTGATGCTGGCGACATGGATGTCAGCATGGCTGCCATGGACTCCTCCTACAACGAGTTGGCGAGTTCTTCGTCTACCACCTATGGCACAACCAACTTGTCCTATGCAGGGATTTACCCCCTGAGCAGTTGGACGACAGCGGTTGGCTATGCTGGTAGCACGGGTGCACTGGCTGCTTACTCCAACGATCCGAACCAGGGTTCATGCTGGTTCCTGTGGATGTCGGCTGACGCAGGTACTTCTGCGATCAACGACAGCACTGGTTGGCTTGCCGAAGCATTCGGCGTCAACTACTGCATCACAGAGTGATCTAGATCTGGAAATGGTCGTTCCTCGAACGACCTGATCCAACCTGTTCTTTCACAGCCCCCTGATCCTCGGATCAGGGGGCTGTTCTTTTGTGCATAAGCGTCCTTGGCCAGACACCTTGCCCGCCAGTAGCCCGACCGAGATGGTCGACAGGCGGATATCAACCCATCTCAGCTAGATCGAGGAGAATGCAGTCCATGATGCGAGGCGAGTGCACCTGAAATGGCGACGTCCATACCGACAACACCAGAATCAACACCTCGACCACCATCGAGGCATCTTTCCGCTGCCTCTGCATTGGGGATCTGTGCTGCCTGCATGATTGGATCAGGCATCTTCTCCATCACAGGGCTCTGGGGGCCGAGCCTTGGATCAGGCACCAATCTCATCCTTGCCTGGGTCTTTGGCGGGCTTTTGGCACTGGCTGGCGCACTTACGGTGGCGGAACTAGCCGCCCAGCGACCAGAACGCGGGGCGCTGTATGTCGCAGCATGCGAAACCATGGGGCCTGCCATGGGGTTTCTCAATGGCACCGTCACAGTGCTGGTTGGCTATGTCGCTGCCAACGCCTATATCGCAGGGGTCATCGCTGCCTATCTCCAGCCGATCATCCCATGGTGCCATCCCGTCATCGTGGCAACAAGCATCGTCGTACTACTGACACTGGTTCATGCGCGATGGCTACACGCTGGCGCCCGGCTCAATGATCTCATGTCTGCCCTGAAGATCATCTTGCTACTGATCTTTGCAGTCGCGGGCCTGTTCATGGCCGTCGAGCCAGCGAGCACTTCGACCCAACTAAACACCGCTACCCCCGCCCCCTGGTCCGCTGTCATGGGAGCTGCCGTGGTCGCCATTTCCTTTGCCTACCTGGGCTGGGGTGCTGCCGCCGACGTTGCTGGTGAAATCAAAAAACCACAACGCAATCTACCGCTGGCCATTCTTGGAAGCATCGCTGTGGTGACAACGCTCTATGTTCTTGTCAACCTTGCATTCATCCATGCCATTGATCCTGCCAACATGGTCGATGCCAATGGCGAGCCCATGGCCAATATTGGAAGCGAAGCTGCGCACATCCTCTTTGGACCAACCATCGGACAACTGATGACCTTTGGCATCATCGCCGTCTTGATCTCCACGCTGAGCACGATGATCTTTGCCGGCGGCCGCGTCATCATGGCCATGGCAACATACGGTCAGCTTCCCCGCTCACTTTCCCAGCAAAGCAGCCGCAGTGTTCCCGCACGGGCCATCACCATGCAAATGATCTTGTGCTTTCCATTTCTTTGGCTGCCCACGCTTGGCAGCCTTCTGGAATACATCGGCTTGCTGATTACGATTTGCAGCGCCATGTCAGGCGCAGCCGTACTGATCCGCCGTCGGCGGCTCAAACGGGTCATCTGGTCTATGCCGCTGTACCCGATACCAGTAGTGGTATTCCTGGCCCTCTCCACTTGGCTGGCAATCTCAGCCACCATCGCAGCGCCAATCACAGCGATCTACAGCGGACTGACACTCGTGGTCATTTTGGCATGCCGCCCAGTGCTGCATTGGAAGACAGAACTCCCACCAAGTGAAATCAATTGATGTGATCAGCCCACCGCTGAGCGTTCGGTCAGGAAAGGCGCATCTGCACCTGTGATCAAGGCCGCCGCAAGCCCTTCTGCATCAACCCCCTCAAGAGAAGCGTGGCCCAAGTCAACCTTCACAAGGTCTGCCAAAGCACCAGGGGCAAGCACCCCTGCAGAAAGCCCCAAGGAATTCGCCCCGCCGATGGTAGCCATGTCCATGAGCGGACCATCAACACGACCACTGCCATCTGTACAAGCACCACGCCGGCCATCTCTGAGTCGCTGACCATACTCGCACCAACGCATTTCCTCGAGCATGGAGATGCGAGCGTTGGAGTCCGTGCCAAGGCACAACGACGCCCCACTTGTGCGCATCCCAGTGATATCCGCAATGCCATCGCCGAGGTTGGCTTCCGTCAACGGGCACAAACATACATGCGCACCGGTCTGCGCATATCGTCGCATGTCGTCTGCATGTGTATGGGTGCAATGCACCGCAGTCATATCCGGACCGGGATCAAGGCGATCCAAGACCAGTTCCATCGGACGGCAGCCATGAGCTGCGATACATGCCTCAATTTCCGCTGGCTGCTCTTCCAAATGCAGGTGGATGACCAGACCACGCTGCCTTGCCTCTTGGCAGATCTCCGCTGCATCATCGATCGACACTGCGCGAAGTGAGTGGATAACAACGCCAGTTGACTGACGCGGGCTGCGGCAGGCTGCAGTTGCCCGATCAAATGCTTCCCACCAGATTGCCTGGGACCCCCCATCAAATCGCCGCTGCGCTCCAGCCAGTGGCGACCCAAAGCCCCCCGTCAGATAACAGGCATGCAGTAACACAATGCGGATACCAGCCTCATCAGCGGCACAGAGCACTGCTTCATCCAGCGCAAAGTCGAGCCCAGCATCCGAATGATGCACATAGTGAAACTCGCCCACACTGGTGACGCCCGCTGCTTTCATCTCACGGAAAGCCTGCAGACTGAGTTGGTACGTCGTTTCTGGGGTCAAACGGTCTACCAGAGCGTACATGGCCTCACGCCACGACCAGAAATCATCCTCCAGGCCTGAGAACACCTCGCCACACCCCCGCAAACCACGCTGGAAGGCATGGCTATGCGCATTGACAAAACCGGGCAGTACGGCCACACCTGGCTCCTCCACTGCAGCATCAGTCTTGCGAACAGCCGCAATGGTGTCGCCAGCAACTTCAATCTCCATGCCTGGGCGAAAGGCCCCATCAACCCAGGCCAATGCAGGACGAATGAGATCCGTCATGATCCCCCTCCACACATCGCATCGATCAGCGTCTTCAGGTGCGTGCGAGCCGCTGCCATCTCCTGGATTGGCACATACTCGTCAGGACGGTGCGCACGGGCGATATCCCCTGGCCCAAAGAGCACACAGTCCAGCCCAAGCCGCCCAAGATGCCCACCATCGCTGCAGTACGAGACCCCGATGTCATCGGTCTGCCCCACCAACGCCCGACAAGACCGATCAATATCCGCATCTCGCTGCGTGCACATGGGCGGGTTGTCATTGAAGATTTCCAAGGCCCAGGTGCCCGACCAATTGCCCATTGCTGTTTCTACTACCTGACGCACTTGAGCAAGCACCGCCCCCGCATCTTGATCAGGAAGGACACGCAAGCCACAATCAACCGTGGCCTCATCAGGAATGACATTCCATGCATGGCCAGCATTCAGACGCACGGCGCTGAGCACAGGAGAGGGCACAGTCGCAAATGCAGAAGAAGTTGCAGTACGCACGGCCTCAAGTTGTAATCGTGCTTCATCTAGCGCTGCCAGAACGTGGCGCACCCCATCAATGGCACTGAGCCCACTGGCAGGTGTGCCTGTATGCCCTGTTTTCCCATGCACACGGATCGTGAACTTCAGATGCCCTTTATGCATGCGAACGACCGACAGAGAGGTTGGCTCCCCCACTACACAGCTCGTGGGCAATGGCGGAAGTTGATTTGCTGATTGCAACAGCGACGCCGCTCCAACCGAGCCAAGTTCTTCGTCACTGGTCAGAATCATCGCCAGAGGATGGCACAAGTCCGTGGCCTCACAAAGCAGGTTGGTCGCCAGGGCCACAAAGCCCTTCATATCGCAACTGCCTCGCCCAAACCAGCAAGCATCACGTTCGGTCAAGGTGAACGGATCACTGGACCACCCCTGGCCTGCTGGCACACAGTCAATATGACCCGACAGGCTCAGACCACCGCCAGCATCGACGGGGCCAGCAACTGCCACCAAGTTGTCACGACCATCTGCTGGCCCTGCGACCCGTTCAATGCGACAGCCCGCATCCTCCAATCGGTTGCAGATCACATCCAGGGCGGGATTGCACGGCTGACCTGAAGTGGTGTCGATCGCGATCAAGGTCTCCAGCAGTGATCGATCATCGGCCAGTCCGGTAGGCTGTTCGGGCATCGGCGCAGCATACTCCCTTGGAGTCAGGCGTCGGTCCATCTCCACCCCGATCCCGCTCATCTGGAAGGAAGCGATCATGCCTACTCGGAAAGGCCCAGTGACACCTGAAGATCTTGAATCAATCATTGTGCCGTCACAACCCCGGATCTCTCCGGACGGACGACAGGTGCTCTATGTTCAGCGGACCGCGGGGGCCAACAACACCAATGCCACCAATCTCTGGATGATCCCAACCGATGGCGGCCGTGGACGATCCGTGACCAATGGAAATCGCGATCGCCATGGGCGATGGTCGCCCGACGGAAGTCAGATTGCTTTTATTTCTGACCGAGAGAAAGGCCAACCACAGATCCGACTGCTGCCTGCCGATGGCGGCGAATCACGCAATCTAACCACACTGCCGGAAGGCACACTGTCGCAATTCAAATGGTCTCCGGATGGAACACAGATTGCATTTTCCTGGCGAGCAGCAGATCCCGAATGGACCAAAGAGGCCGTCAAGGCACGTGAGGAATCCGGCGCGAGCACACCACCACGTGTGGTCACCACCGGCTGGTACCGCCTTGATGGAGACGGCTACTTCCTCCAGCGACGCTTTGTCTTAATGGTGGTTGACGTCGCCACTGGTCGCACACGCACCCTTTGGAACAAAGATGGCGTTGGGTTTTTCTCATACGACTGGTCCCCCGATGGACGCACACTTGCCCTCACGACCACACGTGGCAAACGCGCCTTTCTCGACTGGCACCGCACGGAGGTTCGACTCCTGGATGTCGGTTCCGGGCGCAATCGACTGCTCGATTGGCTTCCCCAAGGCCCCAAACACATGGTCACCTGGTCACCAGATGGACAGTGGCTGGCGTGGTCGGGGCGAGAAGGCACCGATGGCACCTACTCGACTGAAAACCTTGAATTGTGGATCTGCAAACCAGCCAAGAAGGGCTCGGCACGCTCACTCTCATCCAAGACTGACCTGTGCCTGATGGCGGCGACGCTTGGCGACACCGCTGAAGTGTCTTTCGAGGCATCAATTCAGTGGACCCATGACAGCAAAGCAGTACTGGCACGAATTGGCATCGAAGGATGCCAGCAGATCTATCGCTTCCACCGACGTGGGGGTACGCCTGAAGCACTCACATCAGGCCGAGCCATTCATGACCCTGGCAACCAGTCAGCCGACGGACGCTGGCTGACGATGATGATTGACACGCCAGCATCTCCGCCTGAAGTACATGTCATGGATCTCACAACCGGGGCATCGCCGACTCGACTGAGCAATGAGAATGCCGCATTCAAAAGAACCCGAGCCCTTGCCAAGCCCAAGTCATTTTGGATCACATCCAAAGATGGCAATCGTGTACAGGTGTGGATGATGACGCCGCCAAACACCAAGAATCCACGACGTCGCCCCAGTGTCTTGCAGATTCACGGCGGCCCACACGCTCAATACGGGTACTCCTTCTTCCACGAATTCCAATGCCAAGCTGCCAAAGGCATGGTGGTGGTGTATTCCAATCCACGCGGCTCCAAAGGCTACGGCCGTGATCATTGCTCTGCGATTCGTGGAGATTGGGGAACCGCCGACTGGGTGGACATTCAAGCTGTGATTGAATGGATGCGTGAACGCCCCGAAGTTGACCCCAGCCGCATGGCGATCATGGGTGGCTCCTATGGTGGCTATATGACCAACTGGGCCATGGGACACACCAACGAGTTTGCCTGCGCTATCACCGACCGCTGCGTTTCGAATTTGGTCAGCATGGAAGGCAATAGTGACTTTCTTTCAAAGCCCGACTCGTACTTCCCGGGCAATGCCTGGGACCAACCCGAACACCTTTGGAAGTGCAGCCCGATTCGGCTTGCAAACAAATGGAAGACACCTACGCTGGTGATTCACTCAGAAGGTGATCTCCGCTGCAATGTCGAGCAAGCAGAACAAGTGTGGGCCGCGCTGCAGATTCGCAACATCCCATCGCGATTTGTCCGCTACCCAGAATCAACCAGCCATGGATTCAGCCGCGGTGGGCCCCGAGACCTGCGAATTCACCGCTTGCATGAGATTCTGAATTGGCTACATAAGTACATCGGATCAAAGTGAGCCCACGGATGCGCCAGGATCTCGAGACCATTTTCGGTCGCACAAAAGACATACTGATTGGCATGGTGCATGTGCCAGCGCTACCGGGCACTGTCGCATACGACACTGATCCCGCAAGCATCATCAGCGAATCCGTGCGACAAGCACGCATACTTGCTGAGGCTGGATTTGATGCCGTGCTGCTTGAAAATATGCATGACACCCCCTACCTGCTTCGTTCAGTTGGCCCGGAGATTGTGGCTTGCATGACCGCAGTCACATCCGCTGTCAGACAGGCGGTCGATCTGCCGCTTGGTGTGCAGATCCTAGCTGGTGCTAATCGAGATGCGCTAGCTGTCGCACACGCATCGGGCGCGCAGTTTATTCGAGCAGAAGGATTTTGTTTCACAAGCATCGCTGACGAAGGTGCCATGCTCACTGCGGATGCCGGGCCCCTGCTGCGTTATCGACGAACCATCAACGCAGAGCACATCGCAGTATTTGCAGATATACGCAAAAAGCACAGCAGCCATGCGATTACTGCTGACCTATCCATGGCTGACTGGGCTCATGGAGCCGAGTTCATGGGTGCCGATGCGCTGATCGTGACAGGCGATGCCACCGGGCAATCCACCGATCTCAGCGATGTTCAGGCAGCCAAAGATGCCTGCAATCTTCCGATCTTTGTTGGCAGCGGCATCTCTGAAGCCACAGTCCGCTCCGTGCTGGACATCGCAGACGGTGGCATCATCGGAAGCGATCTCAAGAAGGATGGCTACTGGAAGAACACTCTTGAACTGGATCGGTGCCAAGCAGTCATCAGCAATGGCCGGCGGAACTAGGAGCCGAACATGCTCAAATCACCAAATCTTTCGAGCACGCGACAAGCACTAGAGGCCTAGAATTTCAAGCCTCAGCCTTCAGTCGCCTCAAATTCTCAACGAGCCGATCGATGTGCGCATCTGTGTGAGCGGCGCTGATCTGCACTCGAATGCGAGCCTCACCCTCCGGGACTACTGGGTATCCAAACCCGATGGCGAAGGAGCCCATCTCTAGCAAGCGCTGGCTCATGGCGATGGCTCGCGCGGTGTCATGCACAATGATGGGACAGATCGCGGTAGGTGATTCAAGCACTTCAAACCCAGCATCGCGGATGCCATCACGGGCCTTGGTGGTGTTGTCACGAAGTCGAGAGACTCGCTCTGGCTCGCGATCCAACACTTCAATCGCCTTGGCTGCCGATGCAGCCACTGTCGCAGGCAGGGCATTGCTAAAAAGTGTTGGTCGTGCGCGCTGCACCACCATGTCCATGCCCGTACGCGAGCCAGCGAGATACCCCCCTGCAGCACCACCAAGCGCTTTCCCCAAAGTGCCGGTGAAAAAGTCGATACTGGCCGGATCCATTCCCCAATGCTCGTGGGTCCCGCGCCCAGTCGCGCCCATCACCCCCGTGCCATGAGAATCATCGACCACCAACATGGCACCAAACTCGTCACACAATGCTCTTAGGCCTGGAAGATCTGCAATGTCCCCTTCCATCGAGAAGACGCCATCGGTTACCAGCCAAATGACACCATCATCTCCTGCCCGCGCGCGCGCAGATGCAAGCACTTCCCGACAATGGTCGAGATCTGAGTGCTGATAGACGGCTTTATGGACACCCTTCTTGATGACCGTAGTCAAACGCATGGCATCGATGATGCATGCATGGTTCAGGGCATCACTCACAATCACATCACCTGGCTCACACACGGTTGGGAAGAATGCCTCCGTCGCCGTCCAGCACGACACAAATGTGTACGAAGCATCTACCCCCAGAAATGACGCGATTTGCTTCTCAAGATGTTCATGGGCAGAAAATGTGCCACAAATAAAGCGCACCGAAGCGGTGCCGCCCCCCCACTTGTTTAGCCCATCAATGCCGGCCTGCACGACTTCAGGGTGATTTGCCAAGCCGAGGTAATTGTTCGAACAGAAACAATCCACTGGCCCCCGATCTCGCATTTCAATCGTTGGCCCCATGGGCCCTTCGATCATCTGGAGGTGCTTGTACTGCCCAGTGGTGTCCAACTCATCAAGAGTGCGCCGCGTTCGTTGCTCAAATCGCGCTGCGCCCGCATTGGTGATCGCTGTCATGAATTTGCTCCTTCCGATGGCCTCGCTGATTCATATCGGCGGCGAATTGCAGGCAGGATGTACTCCGTCATCGCCTCCTCAAGCGTCCACCTGGCGGCAAAGCCCCAATCCTCCCGCGCTCGGACGCAGTCCACATCCGCAGGCCATGAATCCACCAGGCGCTGCCGGCCTTCATGCGGCTCAAATGAGATCTCAGCGCCAGGGAAGTGCTTCCTCACCGAATCCGCAAATGCGCCTGCGGTCGCAGAGAAAGAGGCGATGTTGTAGACGCATCGGCTCAGCACTGGTGCTTCAGCGAGTTGCAAAATGGCATCAACGCACTCTGGCATCATCATCCAGGGAAGACTGGTTTCTGGACGCACAAAGCACGTACAGGCATCCCCACGCGCAGCGGCGTGGATCATCTCCGGCACATAGTCACTGGTACCTCCAACTGGCACCGTCTCTGCCGAAATGATCCCTGGCAAACGGACACATCTGAAATCAATTGGCGTCCGTCGCTGCCCGCGGCTTAATGAGCGGTAGTAGCGACCGTAGTATCGACCCATGGCCTCGCAGTACAACTTGTTCGCCCCATACATCGTGATAGGACGCAAGGCTTGAAATTCTCGGATGGGCGGCAATTCATCCTTTTCTCGTGGGTCTACGCCGTAAATGGCAATGGTGCTGGGAAAGATGAATCGCACCGACCCCTCATTGGCCTGGGCCTGCTCAGCTGAAACACGCAGAAGATTAAAGGTGCCCTGCACATTGACTTCGTGAGCCTGCTCGGGAGCGCGCTCGGCTGAGGTACTCAGGAGAGCCGCAAGATGCATTACTTCATTGATCTGATGCAACGACATCACATGTTCAACAAAGGACCGATCACAGATATCGCCCTGATGCGACGATTCCAATTTGCCTGTGAGTGCCTCAGGAATCTCACGCAGATCCATCGCAACAAGGCGGACATCATCCTGCCCACTCAGGGCATGAATCAAGCCGTGACCGATCTCTCCTGCCGCTCCGGTGATCAATATCCGTCGTTCGGACATCTTGCGCACTCCTCGCGGTGCATCTGGCACCAAAGCGTGCATGGTACTGCACCATCAACGCTATCTTGGCCTTGATGTACCCCGCCAATGCACTTCTTGGCCACACCCTAGAGGGATTTCAGGCCGCCTATCCGGACCTCACAGCCAATGCTGCCGCCGAGGTATATCACGGCTTCCACCGCGCTGGGGCGCATCGTCTAGTGGAGTCATCTCCCGGGCAGGTTGTTGCCGTTGAACATGAGCACGGGGTCCGCAAGTTCCTACTGCAACATGCTGACGGCCGTGAGACCGAATCAGTCATCATGCCCATCGAGGGCAGAAGTGGCCGCATTCGAAACACCCTCTGTGTCTCAAGCCAGGTCGGATGTGCCATGGGATGCACCTTCTGCCAGACTGCGACGCTCGGTCGCATTCGTCATCTATCTGCTGCTGAGATCGTGGCCCAATGGCATCGAGCCACACATGATTTCGACACCCCGATCTCCAACATCGTCTTCATGGGCATGGGCGAGCCGATGGACAATCTTGAAGCAGTGCTCTCGAGCATCGAAGTATTTGTCGACCACCACGGAGCCTCAATCCCCCCAAGTCGAATCGGGGTCTCGACAGTGGGCCATGCCCGGGGCATTCGCAAATTCACACGCTTCATGCAGCAGGATGGCATGCATCAAATTCGCTTGGCTGTTTCAGTCAATGCATCCAATGAGCAAGTACGACGCACCATCATGCCCATGGCCAGAGGCGTGAACATGACTGCATTGCATGCAGCGATGCGAGGCTGGATCGACGCCGGCGGACGGCCAATTCTCATCGAGTATGTCCTCATACCAACCGTCAATGATCAGCCCGAGGCTGCTGAGGAGTTGGCCCAATGGCTTGACGATCTGCCATGTCGTATCAATGTCATCCCCTACAACCCCAAGCAGGACTCCCCCTGGCCGGCCCCGGCAGAGGAATCAGTGTCGCAGTTCATTCAATCCATCAGCGACACGGGCCTCCCAGTCAATCGCCGACGCACGATGGGCCGAACCGTGATGGCAGCATGCGGCCAACTCGGGGCTGGTCAATCCCGAACATAATCCGTGGCCGTCCCGGGAATCTCGGCCCACTGCGCCTCAGTCAAGAGCTCCATCAAGGACCGCATGATGTCAAGCTCAGCACGATCCTGTGCCTGCTGAAGCCTTTTGATCTTGGTCCGACTTGGAGGCTTGGGCGCAGGACCAGAGAGGTACTGCTGCACCTGCATGACATCGAGATAGCCTAGTTGCTTGGGCTCATCTTCATTGATGGCATGCACATGCTCGACTCTGAGCGAATCACACCATGCCTCGTGTTCGGCGACCAGTTGTTCGATGGCGACCTTCTGGGCAGGCTCCAGATCAGAACGCTGCAGCGCTGCCGCCATGGCCCGCATCGCGCGATCTTGACGCCACACCGCCGGGTACATGCGGCGACGAACCGTCCCCATCCAATCTGCTTGTTCCTGATCTGACAAGGTCTGCCCAAGGGACTCTGCCAATGCAAGATGACTGTCACGCACGTCAGCCCGAGCTTGCATGATGGAATGTGTCGCCGCCTGCATCGTGCCAATGCGGTCATGACGAATCGACCTCACCGCCGCCTGGGGCACCTCCCACAGCGACTGGCGTCGTGTCCGGATGAAATCGAGGTGCGCTACGCGCCAGGAGCTGATCTGTTCTTCAATCTCTGGAGTTCGAACCACCCCGCGCTTCTCCCAGAGACGCAGCACATCCACCATCTCACCACTGAGTCGACCCTGACGCAAATCCCGAGTTAATTCACGTTCAACCCACCACGCATTCAAGGCTTCGAGTTGTGACTCTCCCACGAGAGGTATCAGTGCTGCTTGAGTCTGCAACTCCAATTCCTCCACCTGAACCTGAAAGTCCTCCAAAGCATGAACCTGCTGCTGAAAGGCATCAGCCCATCCATCTAACTGGGCCATCTGAGCAGACCCAGCATCTATCTCGCGCTGCGCCTCCATCATGGCCTCTTCGAAGGCCTCCTTGATTGCTTCTGGCCGGCCCTGAAACTCTCCGCTTTGCCGACGCCGCTCGATCTCTTCACGAATCTGCTCCGCCTGCGATTGAAATGCTTCCTGCCGAGCCTGTGCAGCCACAGCCCCGTCTGGAGCAGCCTTGCTGATGGCCTGTTGCAAGGCCGCCTGCAGTCTCCGCATCTGCTCCTGATGCTGAGCCAATAGAGCATGCGCAGACTGCAACTGATCCGCATTCAGATCCATCGACAATCGCAATGAGCGTAAATCATCGGGTCCTACCAGCGAACGGGTAAGCGTTGGCACATGCGCACCTGGAACAATGACAGAAGCGTTGACATTGACAGCACCAAACACAATGCATGCCAGCAGACACTGGATGACTGCGCAAACATTGCTCGAAATCTGATTACTCATTTGGCGCAGTCCCATCAAGCGGAGCCCCCTGCTCGGCGAGCACGCGCCGCTGGTGAGGAGCTATATGCGTGGCATCAGGGATCTCATCCCACAACTGATCGCCAAGCAACTGCCGGATCTCATGCACTGCTGATGCCTCAATCAAAGACCGACGCTGTGCCAAATCAAATGCTTCCTGCAAACGTTCATCGGCCTCATTTGGAATTCCAAACAAAGCCATATCGCCAAACAACTGGGCCATCGCCTGCTGCTCTGCCATCAGCACTGGCCGCCGGCGATCTGCGATGCGGGATGCCGCACGCTCCTTTGAAGCTAGAGAGAGACGCGCTGCACCACGCTTTGCCCGCACGCTTCGCATCGCAACCATGAGGTCCGGATCAAGATGATCCTGCTGCAACGCCCAAAGAACGATGCGATCAGCCTTCGAAGGGGCGAAGGCTTCGGGCCAGACAGCTTGGTTAAAGCGTCTCTGGAACTGAATGAGCGCATCATCATCGAGCTGGCGGCCTAATCGCTCGTACCAGAACAATGTGTCGTCCACGACGGTCTGCCGCAACTCCATTTCGGCCTTGGTCCATTTCAATACCGACAAATGATCTTTCGCTGCTTGTGCATCCGTCCGAGCAGCCAGAATCTCACCAAGTCTGCCAGCTCGATCCGCCACAACCCGTGCATGGCCGAGCACATACTGATCAACTTCTTCGGCAAGTTCGTCAGGCATCCCGTCGCTGAACTGCTCGGCCAATAGTCGCGACAGGTCCACCTTCTCCAGCGGCAGGGCCCAACGAGTCGCTGCTGACGAATCATGATCGAGCCGCAAGCGAGCATCTGCCAACGCTAACTGGGAACGCCTGCCTTCTTCAAAGATGAGGCTCAAATCAGCGAAGAGTTGTTGCCGCAATTCCTGACGCTGCCGATCCCATGCAATCAAGGCGCGACGACGGGCAGAGGGCGTCATGGCAGGCCAGTCCCGAAGCACTTGCTCAAGTTCTTCACCAGCCCATTCCTGCATGGACTGCAGATACACCACTGAATCCTCCTGAGACATAGAGGCGGCTTTGGCTCGAATGTCGGCCCACTCTTGATGCTGGCCTGCCCACTCAATGTCCGCTGGCTCCGCCGTAGCAGCTGACAGCGCAGCGATGCGAGCCTCCTCCGCAGCATGTTGGTACCCGCGCCCGTACTGGTCAATTAACTCGGCAACAACCCCACGCTCAACCACATCGAGGTCCATGATTGAAGAAAGCATGGCCACATCTCTGGTCAAGACGTCAGGGTGCCACAACGCGGCTTCAACATCCGAAGGGATGGGAGTAGAGAGTGCCAGCAGCAGAAGTGAGCAGTGGATCATGATGGTGCCTCGGCCACAGTTGGCCGGGGTCATCTAGTCTATGCAACATGCAACAGACGGACGTGCTGATCATCGGAGCTGGCCCCATTGGCCTTGAAGTCGCCTGGCACCTTCGAAAGGCTGGAATCGAAGTGCTCCAGGTTGATGCTGGCCCTATTGGAGCCACTATCAGCACCCTTTTTCCTGAGCACACTCGCTTCTTTAGCTCGCCTGAACGACTGGCCATCGCTGGAGTGGATCTCCCCACGACCCATCAGGAAAAGGTCACTGGGAGCGAGTATCTCGCCTATCTCCGAAGTGTGGCCGTCACACGCGATCTGCCCGTACTGACCTGGCATCGTGTCATCGATGCCCGCCCGTTGACACGCGGATGGTCGGTCAGCCTGGAGTCCAAGTCCGGCGCGCGCCAAGAGGTCAAAGCCAACCGACTGGTACTGGCAACAGGCGGCACCCACCATCCTCGACGCCTTGGTATCCCTGGAGAAGATCTTCCTCACGTCCGATCTCATCTGGGTGATCCGCACCAGTATTTCCGCAGGCGGGTCCTCATTGTTGGCGGCAAGAACTCCGCTGCAGAATCAGCACTGCGATGCTGGCGGGTGCACGCCGATGTCCACCTCTCCTACCGCGGCCCAGCCCTGCATGAGCGGATCAAGTACTGGATTCGCCCTGAACTTCAGTCATTGATTGACGAGGGGCGAATCACAGGCTGGATGCCATCAAAGGTGCAATGCATTACCCCAGATACGGTGGACATCCAAATGGCTGACTCAGGAGAAGTCCAGACAATCCCATTTGATGACGTCATCCTCCAGATTGGTTATGAGCAGGATGATTCCATCTTCCGCCTCTTCGGAGTTACGACCTCCGGCGACCAAAACGCGCCAGTCTTTCATCCCGAAACATTAGAGACCAACATCCCGGGCATTTACGTCGTCGGAACAGCCATTGCTGGTACTCAGAAAAGGTACAAAGCCTATATCGAAACCTCCCATGATCACGGCCCACGAGTCATGGCAGCGATAACCGGCGCCCCGCCCCCTGCACCAATGAACGCCCGGGTGCTTCCCGAGTCATAAGCTCGCCTCAGCGCGGATCATCAAAGGCAGCTTCAAGGTATCGAACCTGACATTTGATTCGGCGGACCCGAACTGCAGCCACATCAAACCGCAATGCCCTGCCACGCACCCATTGAGCAGGAAGTCGCTCAGCAGCCCGAGCAACTCGACACTGTTTTTGATGGTCCACTCGATGCAGCAAACACGCATCACCCACGGATGACTTCACCTCCACCACTGCCAATATGGAGTCTTTCCGATGTGCTGCGACTAGATCCAGTTCATCACGGCCAATACGCACATTGCGGCCAAGAATACGCCACCCACGCCATCGGAGATAACGCGAGACCGCCTGCTCTCCTCGAAAGCCGATTCGCTTTGCTGATATCGCAGACACAGATTACCTGGGTGGAAATCGTGAAGCCGCAATCAGAACGGCGCGCTGCGACATGATCTGAATGTCGTCAAAGATGCCACGCTGCAATACCTGCTGAATAAACTCGCCTTCAGCCTCGCCATGATGCTGCGCAGCCAGATCTCGCTGAAGTTGTTGCTGCACTTCCGCATCATCCAATGTTTGCACATCGGGTCTTGAGATCTCGAGCACAGATACCCAGTACGTCCACGATCCGCGCTGGAATGACTGAGAAGTTTCACCAGGCTCGAGTCCCTCGAGATGCTGCTTATAGAACTCTGCAATCTCAATGTCAGCCAATCCACCCTTGGGCAATCGGAATGTCTCCCAGAGGCCCGCGTCTGGCATCCCGGCTTGGTCTGCCACCACATCGAAGGGCTCACCCTGATTCAGTTCCTTTTGCCACAACGCAATCGACTCTTGATTGCCATCCGTCCTGACCCGAATACGCCCAAGAGCAACCGTAGCCTCTGGCTGAAACTCGCGAATTCGCTTCCGATAGGATCGCTCAATATCACGCCATGTCACAATTGACCGTGGAGAGACACGACGCTGCAGCAACTCGCTGATCAGTAACTTCTGCTGCTCTGACTCGAGATACTCATCAATGGTCTTCCCCTCTTCTTCAAGTAACTGCCGCTCCGCCTCACGCAGCACGCCGCCACGCTTGCCGACCGCCTGTTCCCTGATCATATTCATGACACCAAGAAGACCAGTCTGCTCATCACTGCTGAGTCCGGCGCGCGCCTCAGCAACAATGAGTTCATTGAGCACTACGGCATTGAGCTGATCCATGACCAGCGTAATCAAGCGTTGTCGGAATGACGCATATGGCAACTCGAGGTATTCAGCCTGCAGTCGGTCCATAATTGGGGACAGAACCTCATCTGCATAAATCGGGCGGCCGTTGACTTGCCCAATCAAACTATCAACAACCACCCGCTGTCCCATTTGCGCATCGACTGTGAAGAATGCATCATCAGCCCCACTGCGATCAAAGGGCTCAGGAGGCGTTGGCCGGGGACCGAAGCCACTTGCGATCAAGGCCTCGTTGATAGCTGCATCGTCCGGGGGCGCCTGCCACTGCTGCGCGGCATCTGAAAACTCGGCCAATGAGAGCTGATGGGCTGATGGCACATGATCATGACCACCGCATCCGCTCACGAGGGCCAGACTGCCAGCAATCAGGGCCGCCAATATCAGAGGTTCCCGAGTCACAATGCGATAGTACCGCGCCGCGCGTCCTATACTGGGCGATCGGCCACTTCTCGGCGCTCCAGCGTCCACGCCACCCTGACCACCATCCTCGAGAGGAAGATTCCCATGACGACCGAAGAGACCCCCCAAATTCAGATCGATGATGACTGGAAGGCACAAGCACAGGCTGAAAAAGACCAGCTGGCTGCCAAAGAGAAGGAGCGCGAAGGTCAGCCAAAGCGAGGGCAGTTGCCGCCAGCTGACTTCAAAGGCCTCATCAGCATGCTTGCATCACAGGCGATCATGGGCCTCGGAGCCGTTCCAGATCAATCCGGCAAGGGCGTCATGATTGATCTGGAGGGATCGAAGTTCGCGATTGATCTGCTTTCGGTTATTGAAGAAAAGACCGCGGGGAACCTGGATGATGAGGAAAAGAAGGAACTCGAAGGGGTCCTGACCGAATTGCGCGCTCGATTTGTGCAGATCACCCAGCTGCTTGCCCAACAAGCTGCTGCTACAGGCTCCCCTGCATCCCCTGAGGCTGGCGGTGAAGCGCCCAAGATCATCGTTCCTGACTGACCCTCCCTGCAGTGCACATCCCGGATCACCCCCAAAGGCCGCCCGGCTCTGTGATTGGTGTCACAACAGCCAAGCGTCAATCTGCATCCAGGCAATAATGGCCAATGCCATTGCCTGAAGCGCACAGAGCCAGCGTGGAAGCACCACCACCCACACCACGGGAAGCATGAAGGCCCACACCAGTAGATAGCGATCAAATACCGATCCTCTGGTGAGGGCGTACAGCAGAACACCAAAACAGAGTGTCAACCATTGCAAACGCACGATCAAACCGTGAATCTGCTGAGCTGGCCGCGCCAAGGCAAACGCGCCCAGAGCACCAAGTCCGCCGATCCCAATGACGGCCAACATCATCATTGGCCACCACGCACCACCGACCACTGAGCCGGCTTGTCGTGCCAGAGTGGATACGAGTCCCGCATAATGATCCTGCTTGATGCTCAGGTCCAATGCCCCCATGGGCGTGAGGTCTGGACTCGCAATGAGCCCAAAAAGCAGGCCCAGAATCATGCCCCCCACTGGCAAATACCACAGATGCCGCTTGCGACGCCATAACCACGCAAGCAGAAACACACCCAACAATGGTGCCATGGCAGCACCGAGATAAGTCACGCTCTCAAGGCGCAACCCCAAGCCGTGCAGATTTTGAAATTCGGGACTGACCAAACCACCCCATCTTGACCACAACGGCAATCGGAGCAAACAAGCAATTAGAGATGCAATCCACCATGGCCAGCTCCGCCATGACTCGCGCTGCCACATCACGAAACAAACCGCTGGCACCAGCGCCACAGCATGAATGCGACTATGCAAGAGCACCGCTAAAAGCACGCCGTACCAGATTGGACCTGCGATCGGATGCTTGGTGCTGTGGCCGCTTCCAGCCCCCCACCCAACAACAGCCACCAAGGTGATCGCCAAGAGCACAAAGGACGGCTCACCCATCACTAACTGTGACGTCACTGCCTGATATGGCAGAATGATCAACAGCCAAGTCACCAGCAATAGTGGCGGCCCACGCACCCCACACCCAATGGCCAACATCAGCAGTGGCACCATGGAGAGCACCAAACAGAGCACGGAGATCAGCCGCAGGGATGCCAGCATGTTGGGTGGCGCTGGACTTGGCCCGCCAGGCACAGGGGGGTCCCAAGCATCCGCCTGATTGCCACCAGAACCTCCAGCAGGGGCATCTTCGGGCGTGATCTCCCATGGATCCTCAACCATCCATCCACCGATTGCGGCATAAGGCCACACCATCGCTGGTCCCTTGGCTTCCTCAAAATCGATTGCGGTCTCCACACTCCATCCATGCCGAATCAGTTCTGCAATGGGGCGCGTGATCCAACGCTCATCAAAGGTGGGACCACGCGATGTCACTTGCGTGCCCCACTGCAGCACCACTGCAGCGAGCAGAATCAGTGCCATCGAAGCCAATCCCCAGCGACGATCAGTGCTCGCTTGTTCCGCGTCAATCCTCACGCGCTGCCCCCCGTGAACATCGGATGTTGACATAGGAGCGCCGAGGGCAAGCCGCAAGCACCTGACTGGGCGTAGCTGGCGTTTCTATACCACGATGCTCATCAAGCAGATGCAAATGCAGACCATGGCCTACAAACGACTCGAGGAAGGCCAACGGATCTACCCCTGCAGATTTCAAGAGCGATGGAGTGAACTCCAAAAAGACATGCAATGGTCGTTCGCCTTGAAGAAGTTCCTGCATGCCAGCGATCACCTGGGGCTCAGCGCCTTGCACATCCATCTTGATGACATCTGGATGCACTTCATGCCGCCGACACCAAGAGTCCACAGTTGTCGTGTCAACTTCGACCGAGGTTCGCGAAGGCATGTCTGCGAGGCGATGATCTCCGGTATTGAATGAGGAGCAGCTCAATATCGCCTTGCCAACTTGATCAGACATGGCCTCTGCATGAACCCATACATTGTTCAACCGATTGGTCAGTACGTTGGCCTCCAACATGGCGCGATTGTCAGGGTTGGGCTCAAAGGCATGCACGATGCCCTGCTCGCCAAGCGCTTTGGCCGCTGGTAAAGCAAACAAACCAACATGAGCACCAATATCAAGAAAGATCATGCCAGGCCCAAGTACTCCCAGACATGATGCCCGGGTAGCAGGCTCATAATCACCAGTTGAACTCAGCTCCAAGGTGACACCAAAGTCCGATTGATGGACCTGAAAATCAAGCCCCTCAACCTGCACCCGCGAAGGCTGCCGCCGAAGCAAGGCCTTGGCCAACCAGCGAATCGGGGGCACATGCTCAAGCACCGGCCGCAGTAGCGGTGCCATCGCTGATCTCACACGATTGAACCCGACCATTCGGAGCATGCCGGCCTTTCTACGCCACCCTTCATCGACCTTTGCGGGTGTGGTCTTGAGCATAGCCAGTTGAGATTCAACGTAACTAGAGCAGATCCACCAGAACCGTATCGCCCAGCAACATGCCCGCTTGGGTCAATCGCAGCAAGTCGTCATCCCAGACCAGTAGCCCTGATTCAAGATGTCGCTCAATGGCTGCAGCCCGCTGCTGCCCTCGCATTGGAAGTGATGTTGCCGCAATCACCTTCTGACGCTCAATGCCACGGGTGCAACGCAGCCCAAGCATCAGAACCTCTCCAGCTCGACCATCGGCATCGAGCACTTCGACGGTATCGATCTCTGACAAGCCCTGCCCTTCAAGATATGGCCCAAGCCGGGGCCTATTTCGCCAACGCGTGCCATTGACATGACCAGATCCAGAAGGCCCCAAGGGCCACCAGTTGGCATTCCGCCAGTAGTTGAGGTTGTGGTCACAGACTTGATCGCCTTGTGCCCAGTTACTGATTTCGTACTGCGTATAACCGTGGTCTGCAAGCACTGACTGGGTGGTCGCATACAAGACCGCTTCAATATCCTGATCAACCTGTGTCACTGCCCCGGACTCCAATCGACGACGCAAGGGGGTCCCTGGCTCATAGGTCAGTCCGTAGCAACTCAGATGTGTTGGCGCAAGCGACACCGCACGCTTGAGGTCACTGGTCCAACCAGACACCGCGTCCCCACCGTCGGGTACTGCAAAGATCAGGTCAAGCGAACAATCCTGAATGCCTGCATCACGCAGAAATGCGAGCGCTCGGGGAACGGAATCTGGATCATGCCATCGTTCTAAAGCCTTGAGCGCCTCAGTTCGAAATGACTGGGCCCCAAGACTGACTCGATTCACACCTGCACCAGCGAGAATGCCTGCCACCTCCTCCGTGACCGTTTCCGGGTTGGCCTCGACTGTCCACTCCCCACCCTTTCCAAGCAGGGAGCATGCAGCCAAGCCCTCGAGCAAGCGTGCTAAATCAGGTGGCTCTAACCACGTTGGCGTGCCCCCACCCACAAATAGGGTGTCCGCTGGACCAGGCCAATGCTGGGCCACCACAGTGGCCTCATCCAGCAGCCTGGTCACATAGGCCGATCGCCACTGATCCCGGCCTGCCACCGTGAAGAAATCACAGTAGTGACAGCGGTGCATACAGAATGGGACATGGACATAAGCCCCTTGTATACAGGTACCTGCATCTTGCAGCCCCCTGAGGATAGATTCAGCCGTCGAGGGCGTTTCGGCCAGCTGCGGGAGGCTCGCTGTAGAATGGTCGAACTGGGGCATGGCCATGCGAAAACCATACCCTGACAACCGACCGTGCCGCACCGGCCGACAACCCACTGAGGGGTGCTGAGGTGAAACTGGCCCTGATCATGCAAACCAGCGACCATCAAGATCGGATCTTCCCGATCGACCGCGATCGCACCGTTATTGGCCGAGACGGTCGCTGTGACCTGCGTTTGCCCATCCCCTCCGTCTCCAGCCGGCACTGCGAAATCCTGCTGGAAAATCAACGGGCAGTCCTACTGAATCGCGACGAGACCATGGAAACCCTAGTCAACGGCGCCGCTGTCACCCGGACCCAATTGGCCGATGAGGATGTGGTCCAAATCGGGCCGGTCACCTTCCGCGTGTCGATGTCGGTGAGTGATCCACAGGGGTCTACCGACCTGAGCGTCCGTCGCGAGCCCTGACCTCCTGACCTACCATAGACAGCATGACACCAGGACGCTCCACCGCAGTGGTTGGCCTCCAATGGGGCGATGAAGGCAAGGGCAAGATCGTCGATCTGCTCGCTGCCGAACATGATGTGATTGTGCGCTACAACGGTGGCGCCAACGCCGGCCACACCGTGGTCTTTGATGGCAATCGCTATGCACTCCACCTTTTGCCATCTGGCATTCTCTCTCCTGAATGCCGCTGCGTCATCGGCAATGGAGTCGTGGTTGATCCGCGCCAGTTGCTCAACGAGATTGAATCACTTGAAGCACGCGGCATCCCGGTTGAGCCCCAGCGACTTCTGGTGTCTGACCGCGCCCATGTAGTCATGCCCTATCACAAGGAACATGATGGCGCGATGGAAGAAATGCTGGCCCGCAGTGTTGGTCAAGGTGACGAGAATCTCTCCATTGGCACAACACGCCGCGGCATTGGGCCCACCTATGCCGACAAGGTGTATCGATCTCTGGCCATCCGCATGGGAGATCTCCTTGACGCCGACGTGCTCCGCCAACGCCTTGACATTGTCTGCACGATCCGCACACGTGAACTCGAAGCACTCGGAGTGCAGGCCAGCCCGCTTGATCCTGCGGCACTGACCGAAACCTATTTTGCGCTTGGCCAGCAACTGGCCCCGTATGTCACGGACACCGTATATGCGCTGCATGATGCTGTCAGTGATGGGCAGCGCCTGCTGTTTGAAGGCGCCAATGCCTGCCTGCTCGATATTGACCACGGCACCTTCCCCTACGTCACCAGCAGCAACTGCTCTACGCTGGGCATCCCCGCAGGCACCGGACTTCCCGGACAGCTCATCGACCAGACCATTGGCATTGTCAAGGCCTACGGCACACGGGTTGGCGAAGGGCCATTTCCAACTGAAGACCTTGGGCCCGATGGCGAACGCATCCGCGAGCGTGGCAATGAGTACGGGACCACGACGGGTCGACCAAGACGCTGCGGATGGCTTGATCTTGTGGCAGTGCGCTACTCAGCAATGGTCTGTGGCTGCAGCGCTCTGGCGGTGATGCTGCTTGATGTACTCAGCGGCTTTGACGAGTTGAAACTGTGCACGGCGTATCGCCTTCCAGATGGCTCCATGACTGATCGCTTCAAACCCGATGCCCGCCAGTTGGCAACAGTCCAGCCGGTATGGGAAACCGTCCCGGGCTGGCCAGAGGAAATCGATCATCTCACCAGCGAAGATGCCCTGCCAACGGCCGCTCGTGATTACCTCGACCGCATCGCTGCCTTCGTTGGCTGTCCGGTCGACATTGTGAGCGTTGGCCCTGATCGAGCGCAGACGATTCAACTTGGCCAGACAGCCTCGGCCTAACCTGCCCATGAGCACTGCCCCGAACCTGGAAGCGATGACGGACGCATTTGACGTCCCAATCGAATCTCGNCCANGGCATGTAGCCATCATCATGGATGGCAATGGACGCTGGGCTCAGCGCCAAGGACTCGATCGAACTGAAGGACACCGCGCCGGCACTCAGACAGCCCGCAACATCATTGAATGCTGCGCCCGACTGAAAATTGAAGCCCTCACCCTCTACTCCTTCTCAACCGAAAACTGGAAGCGGCCGCCAGAGGAAGTNCAAGCACTCATGGAGNTGGTCATTGAGATGCTTCCACTTGAACACCAGACGATGCAAAAACATGGGATCCGATTTCGCATGGTTGGTGAGCGGCGCGGAGTCCCTGAAGACGTACTGCGCGAACTGGACCGAGCGACTGAATTCTCCAAGGACCATGACGGACTACAACTTAATATTGCGCTGAACTATGGAAGTCGGCAAGAGATTGTTCATGCAGCCCAAACGCTTGCTCGAGAAGTCAGCGCCGGCACGCTCACGCCTGAGCAGATTGATGAAAACCGATTCTCAGACTCACTTTGGACCGCTGGCCTGCCTGACCCAGACTTGCTGCTCCGCACTGCTGGCGAAATGCGCCTGTCGAACTACCTGTTGTGGCAGATCTCATACGCAGAACTCATTGTGGTCGACCAGTGCTGGCCCGAATTCACCGCAGACCTGTTTCTTGAGACGCTGCGAACCTATGCCAATCGCACCCGTCGCTTTGGGACGGTGCCAACCGATACAGCGACTTCCTAAAGAACCGCTGCCTCGAGTCGATAACCCCAGGTCAGTCGTCCACCTTCTCCAACATCAGAATTTTGGCCGCATCTGACGGACGATCAACCTCGCTGCGGTCAACGATCATCACATAGCGAGAATCATCGACGATGGAATCGCGATCGGTGCCATCCCAGATACCCGTGTCTGGGTTTCTTCGAATGGTGCGCACCTTGAGATGCACGGTGAAGATGTCCGAACGCGTTGTGATCATGTTTGAGATGCCACTAAAGAGCAGATTTGCCTCTTCAGCATCGCCAGCTGTTCGGTCCATGGTCAAACTCACCTCAGGGAAGCGAGGATCGGTCGTTGGCATGCGCTCGCTGACAATCGGACTGAGTGGATCTTCAAAGGGCTGATTGCCCAAGGTGGGGCTATAGAGAAGATCACTCCGACTGAGTTCACGTTCATAGGGACCCCCATCATCGCCAAAGCCTCGGTAGTCCCACAATCGTCCAGTATCAGTGATCAGTGGCGCGCCGATATTCTCGTAGTACACGCCACGCACTGCATCTCGGAAGGGCGAGTTCGCTGGCGGATTCAGCGGATCAATAACACCATCGTTCTGCTCGGCCTGGAATCCAAATGGATTGCGCGCTGCCCAGTCCATCCGCCAGGCATCCGCTGCCAATGCGGTGCCAGGCCATTCCCGCCGATCAATCTCATCACCATTCTCATCAACAGTGATGGCAAAATCGTAGATCGCTGGTCGCTGCAAATTCAGCAATTCTCCGATGCTGGCAAACCCGCGATGACCACGAGACCACTGCACGGCGTCATTGGCGCGAACATCCTCCTGCTGATAATTCTGCTCATACACCCCATCAATATCGCGATCCGAAATCAGGCTGCTGCCAACACCCACCGTCTTGTGCCCAAGCCCACGGTCGGCATAGACCGGGCCAGCCGAAGTCCCTGGGGTGCGCTCGACATTCGATTGACCCGCTCCAGAAGTGCCACCAAGGGCATCGCGATACTGCACGATCGCTTCGGGGATTCCGCTCCGCGGATGCCGACTCATCGGCCGGTCAGTATTGCCTGGCAACTGACTGGATTGATCCAGGATCCCACCATTGCCCCCACCACTGTCCCAATCTGCCCCGCCATGCATTAGGCGATACATCTGAGGCAACGCGCGCAGCACTTCCACCGGGGCCGTATTGATATTGACCAGTCCTGTCGTTGAGCGGCCGAGGAATCGACCTGCGTTGCCCAGCGATGCATTCTGTCCAGTGACCTGCTCAAAGGATGAAGACTGCAGTGATAGGTTCGCATCGACCACACCATCTGGACCATTGAACTGATCTACCAGACCATCCTGATCAGTATCTGCGCCGAGATCCCATGTGCCAGGCCCATCACAGACAAACATGTCGACCAGTTGATGGGTGGCGGGAAGGTCGGGTGTAAAGTGAGCCGGATCATCCGAGGTGACATACCAGTCTGGAACACCAGGAGCGAACGGATCAGTCGCATTGGCGTTGAAGGTCTGGGTTGACCAGGGACCTCCGACAATGGCCGTGCCGCCGGCATCACCGTCTACATCAACGAAGAAGGGATCGAGCCGTCCGGGACGGCGCCCTGCGGCGATGTCTTCACCCAACCACTCAGGCAAGGTGCGAAGCGTCGCTGGAGCACGCAGATAGTTGGGCGTGTGTGGCGATGCCGGCTGTGGCGGCCAGTCCACCATGGTGGGCCATGGGAAGTTCCCAACACCACCTTGGATGTCCGTCCACAACTGCGTTCCAGCAGCAAACACATCGAGGACTTCACCAGCCCGCTCAAAGTTCCGGGGACGCTGCGAGGGCATTTGGAATCCATGCGGCATGAAAATGTCACCATCAATCTCGCGCAGGCCATAAACACCCTTATCTGCGAAGGACCAGCGGTAATCGTAGTTGTCACCTGTTGCATCGTTGAAATCCCAACCAACATCACCCTTGACTACTTTCTGATTGCCATTGGCCCAAACGCCGCGACCTTCGTACACCGCGCTCATGCCCAGTGCGTGTGGCTTTCTCGCACGGAATGCGACACAATCTTGCAGCGGGGCCTGATCACGATCAGTGTTGAGCCCCCAATCTTCACGAGTCATTCGGGTCATCCACGGGTAGGGATAGGCATTGTCCCCAGCCTCATACGGATCCCCTGCCCCAGCGGTGCTATCACCGTTGGCATCGGTGCGGCCGAGGCCATCTGGATCCCAGCGTGCATCGAAGATACGGTGATGCAGCCAGCCAAGTGAATCGTGATAGGTCGTGCCAATCTCTTCGAGATCGTCCGCATTCGTACCAGACTGATTGCTGCCATCATGCACGACCAGTCCCCAATCAGCCCAATCAGAGCCTGGCAGATCTGGTGGCAAAAACGGAACTGAGGCCCCCCATGTATTGGGCGCGGCAATTGGATTATGCGGGAGATTGAGGTCCAGCTGCGGCGCGTCCAGTGGAAGTGCCCAAATCAAACGCGGTGTCGTATTACCTGAAATGTCAGCATCAGGTGGTGTCCAGTCATTGGCTACTTGCCATAAGGCCCAGTTCCGCCCAGCCTCATCAACCGAAAACTGATCGGGGTAAAGGAAAGACTGCTCGGCATAGCGCCGCATGCGTGTTCGCGCAATACGCTCTGCATCATCTTGATCCAAAACAGTGCCAAGATTGGTCAAATCCCTCACTGGTTCTGGGATGCCACCAGCCCCCCAGCTCGCTGCGTTGTATTGGTCCATCATGCGGTCCAAAGTGCGAACAGGATTGGCCAGCGCCATGTTTGAATCCAACATCGGCATGTCACGGCGTGTCACGCTGTACGAACCGGCAGTGCCGCCTGCCTGCACTCCGCCCACACTGAATGCTTTCACCGCCTGATGCAGCAATCGCCCTGCCTCAAGGTCTTGTCCACCAGTGTCGGTGAAGGGAGCAAATTGAGTAAGGGCCGCCTCTGCATTATCGATGTTGCCCTGAAGCTGATAGCGAAGCAAGCCATCACGCGTGCTTGATTTGGTGACCTGACCAGGTCCCAAGGCAAAGCGTGGCCCCGCCCGATCTGGCCGCACAATCCCAGCCCGAGCCGTCGAATCAGCAGCGGAAGCATCCGCGAGGAGATAGTCAAGTGATTGATCTGAAAAGACCAAGTTCGCAAAACCTGCATCTGCCTGCCAGTCATTATTTTCAACGACATGATCATCTACCGCCCACGGCCGGGCCCAGCGCGCCCACTGCACAACACGGGCAAAGTGTGGATGCACAATGTGATGACTGCGACCATGACGCAAGAGTGATGTTTTTACATCACCCTCGAAGCGATCTGGACGCTGAGAAAGCTCTTCGCCTGTGGGGCTGTCGGGGTTGGCAAAGTCTGCGTCAATGCTCCACAACATGCCCGGGTAGTACGGCGAGTGCTTTTGCCCATTTCCTGCGGTTGCTGGGGATGCTTTAAATGCCGAGTTGCCAGATCCAATCAGTGGCTGCTTGGGCATACCACCACCACCTTGACCAGCGATGATCACAGTTGGATTCGGCAAATTGCCTGGTCGCGGCAAACGTTCCTTTTCCATCTGATCGGTCAAGACCATCAAGAGTTCGTCATAGCCATCAAGACCCACCGTGCGATCCACTGTCACTGGCACCGCATCTTGGGCGGTCAACCGACCGTCCAGATTGGTGTCGTCTGGAATGCCATCACCACCTGGCTCACCAGCTGACCCGCCCCCACCATTGGCTGCTGTCCATTGATCTGGATAATGAAGCCGGACCAGTTCAACTGCGCTGCCACGCTCAGGCAGTGTTGGAGGTCGCGCCACGTTTTGGTCAACGGACTCCTGAATCTTGAGTCGATTCACAATGGTCAGTTGCTGCGCGCCGGGCTCGTGCCAATTCTCTGTGTCAGAGTCGTAATCACCTTCCAAGGAATTGCTGTCCGGCGAGAGTGCATCGTATTGAAATGTTCCATCGCTCAGCCCATGCGCCGCCCACCAGTTTGCTGGGGTATCAGGCAAGTCCTTCTGATCCTGCGAGGTCTTGTCACCTGGAATTCCCACGGGCCAGCCACCCACGGGCATCAAGTGCCAAACGAGATCGCCCTGCGCCATCTGTAAGGTCAGGTCACTGTCTTGCCCATCAAGATCTGGATCGGCGCGAAATGCCACTTCGTCACCAAAGGCCTGATCAGCCGGCCCTGGGTTCGTACTGGCCGCATGATGCACGTCTAGGAAGTCGAGCCAGCGCTCAGCCTCGAGCGTGCGATAGCCCGATTGCCCCACGTCCTCTGATGGCTGCCAAGCCTGCTCGCCAGTAAAGGGAGCGGGTGGATTAAAGTTCGTATCAAATCCAGGCATGCCATCCACCGCATTCATCACGATGGTCAATGCATAGGGCTTATCACCATTGGAGGGGGGGAGCACCCAGGTGTTATTCAGTTGCGGATTGGGGCTGCTCAAACTCGAGCCTGGACGCAACACATATTGCCGGCCGACTGGCCCCTCTGCAGACACCGCAGCACTTGGCAACAAGTCAAACTGCGCCAGCGCTGGGCTTTCTGGATCAAAGCGGTCGCTGGTCACCATGCGCAAGCGATACTTAGGCAAGCCACCCTCGACAAGCACAATGGGCTCATCAAATGGATTCAGCAGCTGCACCGCCATCACTGTCCGCGGCCGCACAGGTGGCATGTAATCGTCGACAGGCAAAGCCGCCGTCTCAGTATTCTTAAATTCGGTGTCATCCTTACTGGTATATGCAGTGAGCATGGTCCAGTCATTGGAATCGGTATAGCCGACCGTATTGACGTCATTGGTGGGGTCACCAGGAATGCGCCACGGCCGCGCCACATGCGCCACAAAGACCTCACCAATAACCGGCTGGGGCTCGGCAGGAAGCACGCTGATCCGAGGATCCCAACTGTCTTTGACCACCTCGGCCGCCGTGTGATACTCGAGATAGTTGCCGCTCACACCAGCATCGAGTTCACCATCGCCATCCAGATCGACTCTGACCGGCGCAAGCGTGCTCGGGTCCTCCGGTGGCAGCGCTGACAAATCCTGTGTCGCCTGACGAACAGCAACCAGCGACGACTGCCCCCCATCACCCCACTGGAACATATCTGCCAAGCCATCGCCCTGACCAGAGTCATCGGTATCGCTATCCATCAGCAAAGCGGTATTGGTGTCTGGGAGATAGCCCACAGGAGCAAACGGAAGTGATGTCGCGCCACTGGGACGGATACCAGGCGCTGTTGAAAATGGCCCTTGAGCGATCGGCAGTCCATCAAAGCCAGATGGATACGGACCCTCAGCGAGTCCCGGCTCCGTGTGTCGCCGCATGTTGGCAACCAAGGCTGCGGCAGTGCGGCGCGTGTGCTCCCATGCATGATCTCCGCGACCATAGAGACTGGTACGACCACCCAGACGCTGCAACACCCCAAGCGAATTGCGGCGGTCGCGATCCGCAGGTGCACCACCAGTAAGACCAAGCATGACAGCAAAGCCCAGACGACCTGGGCGGCGCCGCCAGTAGAAATTCGGATCGGTCGACTGGCGTATCAGCCGATCATGCAGATTGAATCGGCGCAAGGTGGCCGCGCTGGAGGTCCCGGTCCGCTGCGGAAGCGTCGGGGCTTCACGCAAGTCAATCTTCTCGCGGAACTGGTCGACCAAACTGGCGATTAAGTCATCGATCACATCAGGATCATCCGAGGCGATGTTGGCGGCCTCTTGTGCATTTGGAATTTGATCACTCAACCACCACAGTGGCGGGATGCTCATGCGCTGATCAGCCCGCAGATGGGGCGCGAGCAGATCGTTGCGCGCTCCACTGATGGTCGTCAGTCGATGTCGAAGATCAGCACCAAGTTGGCGGAGAGTCAACTGCTCGCTGTCTTCAGCAGATTCAGTGCGCTGCACGTAGGACCGCAGCGCATTGTCAGCATTTGACCAGTCTGTATTCATGCCACCTGTTGCCCGCTCCAGACGGCTGTACAGCCAAGGCATGTTCTGCCCCTCGTAGGCGCGCAGCTCAAATTCATCACTGAAATTGAAGGGCGTAAAGACGCCTTGTGGGCTGCCTTGCTGACTAGCACCTGCTTGATAGTAGAAAACACGGTTTTCACGGTCATTGACATCTGCTGGGCCATTGCTCCCCAATGACCCATCAGGGAATGCCAAGTGATCTCGAATACCAAGGGCGCCCAGCAGATTGGATGTCCAGTTTGAAGGTTCCTGCCAGCGTTCACTATGCCATCCAAACCGTTCCAACTCGCCATACCAGGGCGCCAACTGCTGGTTGGCATTGGCCCACGTGGGATGCACATTGGGCCATCCGCTGTTGTCCTGCAATCCACGCTGCAAGGCGTCCTGATGGTGCTCGGCGTCAAAGAAACCGATGTTCCAAGTTGGCTGGCCAATCGGCGCAATCACATCGTCGTTGGGGCCGTAAGGCGCATAGTTCTGCCCGACCAGCGCGAGGTCTGCCGGAGTCAGCCCACGCGTGCCTTCAAAGTCCCAGCGTGTGCCAGAGCCCTCAACGCTGTCGGACCCAAACCCACGTGTGGCGGAATTGACATTGAGCCGCCCACTATTGTCTGTGACGGAGATTGCCACGAGTTGCCGCGTTCCATCAGCCCCAACTTCAGGTGAGAGAAACCAGAAGGAATCTGTATTGCCATCGCCATCGCTGTCAGCCAATACCCGCGATACCGTGTTCCGCAGCGTCCCAAGCTGAAACTCATCATCAGCAGCCTCGCCATCTTCATGGTGGATGCCGTCGCCATCGATATCAGAAAGGTCATAGAGATTAGGCGGCAGCAAGAGACCGCTGCCCTGCTCTGCCTGGCGCAACGCTTCGCGATAGCCCAAGGGTGTAAACCAGTTTTGCCAGCGATCCCAGAAATCAATTTTGAGGGTCTCAGGGCTCATGGAGTTCGTAAAGTCAACGACATCGACTCGGTCAGTGTCGGGGTACAAGATGGATCCACGACCCATGATCGTGCCCCCAGGATCAGAATCGATGGGCTGGAGATTCGGAGGCACATTTGGATCGCTCTGGACAAAGCCGGTCAGCCGAAAGTCCTGAGGGCCCCCAAACCCCCCTGCTAGATACGTCGGCATGATGGCTGGCCACTGTTCCACCGGAAGATCGAGACGATCAAGCAGACCGCCGTAATACCTTTGGCCATCAACCCACACATCATTGCCAGGTGCCCCATCGGGATCGCGATAAGAGCGTGCGCCAGTTACATCTGCAATATCGGTGACCAGTTTCCAGCCATTCCATGGCGTCGCAGGAAATGAGAGGTGCCTCCAATGGGTCATGACATCAGCATGTCGCTGGGTCAAACTCGTTTGCAGAGTCGTATCTACAAAGAGATTGGACTGACCAAGTGGGGGGCGACTCCCAGAGCGCTGTGGTTCCAGATCACGAAGCCACCGCGTATCTGAAATACCAGGACCACCCATCGGGTTTTCCTGTGGAGACAGAATGATGTTGGCTGGGCTGGTTGCTGCACCCGTCCACTGACCTCCAGCAAACAGTGAATACTCTGCACCATCTGGACCAATAACGCTCGGCCAACTCCAAACCGGCCATTGCCCACTATCAAACTGATAGCCAAGATCTTGCACCATCTCGCGTAAGCGACCGGGTTGAAGCGGATAGGTCAGCCAATCCGGGGGATTCGTCCACGCCACGGTTTCAGAGGGCGCATAGTTCCAGGCAAAGTGCTCATCAACATCATGCCGGGTCGCCCCTGGTGCTGGCGGCAACCGACGTTCTTCTTCCACTGGCAATCCACGCTGATCACCAAGCAGCGGATCGTCGGGGTCATAATCGATGGGTCGTGTAAATAGGCTTCCGGCAATCTCCGAGGCAACAGCCTTCGCTGCTGACTCAACCAAACGATCACGCTCTGCCACCTGCCGAGCAGCCTTGGCGCTGGTGCGAATGCCGCGCGCCCGCGTCAGGAAGACGGTCGCGAGCAAAACCATCAAGACCAGCAGCGCCGCAACCAGAATCAGTGCATTGCCGCGACGTGATTGTCCAGAACCGCTGATACGTCCCATCATTTGGAAGCCACCTTCGTCCGCTCGGGCAGCGGCACCACAAATTGCACGGTCTTGCCCTGCTCTAGAACACCCCCAGGATCATGAATTGTCATGGTGAAGCGTAGCGCTGTCGGCCACGGTGTAAATGATGGATCGGGATCACGCAAACCATCACCGTTGAAATCGCGATCAAGCAAGGGCCATGAATGATTGGGGCCAAAGAGCGCCCAATACTGCTGCACCCGTGGTCCGCTCCCAAAGGCAGATTCCGACACCATCTCATCGATGGCCGACCCATGGGCAAATGGATCTGCGATATCCCCACCACTGCTCCACCAGTCGACTAAGGCTGGGCTTGACACAGTGGGCATCTCGGTGGCCCGACCATCCTGATACAGGTACATCGGATCCGGCGCGTGGCGAGCAGCCAACTGCCCAAGCGTGGTCACACGACGATCAAATTGTGGAGATTCACGCATTGCGTCAGCATCACTCGGATCATCGGGATTCAGCCCGTCACCATCTGTCGACGATGGCATGCCCATCCATGGCCGCTCACCAGCACGGAGCCCGCCATCAATCACGCCACCATCCTCCGGATCGTCATAGACGGAACGAGATGGCCCGCTGTTCGCCGGACTGGCAGGATCGGCCGCAAATCCCACCCAACGCACTGGTCGACGGCTCCCTGCCCCCTGATCTTCATAGGTATCAAATGCACCAACCCCCTCATCCCATGTCCACTCGACCTTGAAGTCAGACACGCCGGTCCCTAGGACATTGCGGGTCAGCATTTGGTCGAAACGACCTGAACCTGGTGGCGTGCGCTCAGCCCGAGGCCAAGCAAAGAGGCTCTTGATCAAACTGTATTGATCACCAGCACCTGGCGTAATCGACGAATCAAGCACATTGTGCGATCCGTCTGGATCATCACGACCCTGCCGCCAAGGTCGCCGAGCCAAGTTGTACAGCGGCGAGCCCGGTGATCTCGAAATCAACAAGGCCTCGCGAATGTCACCCAAGGTAGATGCCGCAAGGTCAATCCGCCCATAGTCGATCACTGGCGCACGCGAGCTGAACCCCGCCGAAGAACTGCCCGTGCGCCTTGGATCAAACGGAAGGACTGTTTCTTGTGCCAACGTATCGTTCTGATACACCCGCTTTTGCCTGGCATCAGGTGCCTGCGTGTCATCATCACCAAGTGGCACCAATTGTCGAGCCAGGAGCCACTGTCGCGCGTCGGGCTGGGTGCCCTGAATCTCCGGCCCTTCGGTCTGCTCGTAGAGACCTTCACTGCTGCCGCCACTGCCTAAGTAGTACGTGGTGTATTGCGTATCCAGTGGGCCGCCAAAAACACCCGCCACATTGGCGTGATGAAATGGCACCAATGGCGTTGCTTCCATCAGACCATTGGCATCACGATGCGCGGTGTAATCAACATCGTGCCCGGTTCGACTTGGCTGTGGCGGGGTTCCTGGGTCAGTTGGTGTAATTGGCGTGTATGCACGCAGTTCAGGAAACTGCAAGGCATGCCCATAACGCACCATGGCGGCGCCGCCAAGACTCTTGGGCACCATGTCCGTGTACTGCACGTTAGATCCAAATGCCTGACTGGGCTCACTTCCTTCGACAAAGAAGACCAGTTGGTCGCATCGAATCGGTGCTGATGGAGGCAATGATGGATTGATCAGGCCCGGACGCGCTCCGCTCCCGCTGAACCGCTTCTGGTTGTAATTATTCGGCACCGTCAGACTTCGAATCCCAAGAATGCCATCACGCGAGAGACGCGACAGGTCTTCGGTCATCTGACGACGAATCGCCGCCCCTTCCACCAATGCATCTCCTGATGCCTCCGAGGAAGAGGCCACTTTGGATGCTGACTGGAAGATCTGTCCGCAGACCAACACAATTGCAACCAACACCGCCACGGCGACCAGAATCTCAATCAGAGTGAAGGCTCGACGCATCACAGATCCTCCACCGCGACATAGATAGGCTCTAACTCGTATCGGAAGCCATTGACTTCGATCACGGGTGGGATGTACCACAGCGTGTCAACGACTGGAGGGTCTTCTGCAAAGCGCGCAGACTGGCTGGACTGACCGGTCCATGGATCCAGTTGAGGCGCAGCTAAATCTCGATCAAGGATGCAGTGTCCGCCATCATCGGTCCCTAAGTCGAAGCGATCGTTGTGCGCAAAATCCCGAATCACACCATTGGGCCAATCACCACACTGACCGGCGGATGCAAACATCATGACCGACGGCGGAAGAGCGCGGGCAGAAGAAAACCGCCGCATGTCCTCGATTTCCCCGTCCCCATCTTCATCATTGCTATCGATTGCAACCGCAACTGAGGGCTGTGGAATGGGCGCCGAAAGCACCACAGGCACATCAAGATCATTGGCACTGCGGCCTGCGGTAACACGATGGACCATGCCATTCTGATCGAGCAGCCACTGACCACGGTGCTGCCATCCGGACTCAAGCGCATCAATATCTTGTGTGCTTTGTGGCAATCCTGGTAGCCCAGCCAGTTGACCAGGCCCTCCACCGGGCTCAAAAAAGTCCTCATTGCCAACTAAGCCCGCAGCCCAACCCGGGTAGTCAGGTGGAGCCACATCTGCCAAAGACAGTCGATAGGGCACCGGTGGGACCACCGCACCATTGTCCAAAGGCACCCCCTGTGGTTGCCATCGCGGCGAGGTCATGCTCTCACGTTTGACGCGATAGACAAAGATTGCAGCCTGCACACGGTCACGACCAATGCGACGAAAGGCGCAATCCCAGTAATACTGCGGCGCAGCATCACTGGCCGACCCAGGTGGCCACGATCGCTCAGTGCGATGAATAAAGACACGCGGCGGACCCTCGGGATAGCGCTCTGCATTGAAGGGAATACCGATCAATTCCGAGTGGTCATCAAATCCATTACTTGGATCAAAGGAAAGGAAGCGCTGCCAATACCCGGCCGTGCCATCAGTTGGCGCCGTATGTTCACCCACGGTCGTTGCCTGCGACTGAAGGTTGTCAAAATCAGAACCAGTCGCATTGAAGATGTCAACTGCCCCCACCATGGTGTCAAGACCACCGCCGGCATCAGCAATCAAGGCTGGACGCAACCACGGCCATGACTCTGGCTGCAACCATGCTGCCGGGTGCTCTTCAGCATCGGCATCGAGGCGAGCCCGAACCAGCGTCTGGGCACCTGTGACATTGTTGTTGTTGCCATACACCCCATTCCACGCAACAAAATCCCACCAACTGCCAAAGTCATCAACCGAAAGGCGGTCCCGAAGTAACCCCATCGCCCAATCGGCAACTACTGGCCCATTGAACTCATCTTCACCCCGCTGCTGAAGCACGATGCCCGCAGGAAAGAGCGCCGCAATGCTCACTAGGCCAATGCCCAAAATGAAAATAGCCATCAGCAACTCGATCAACGAGAAGCCCCGTACTTGGCGAGATGCCTGATGCCGCATCATCGGTTTGATGCCTCCATCGCCACGCCTGTGAATCGGTTGAAATGCAATTGGCGGGCCGTCGCATCGATGAACTCAGTCAAGTCGCGGCCGCGGCGGCCGCCACCGGCGCGATTCGGAGACCACCTGCTTGTGTCAAGTTCTTCACGAGCGGTGCGCTCATCAAAGATCGCGAGATATGGACCCACCGATACAAAAGGCTCATCGGTTGCCCGTCGCTGACACAGTGGCAGTTGTTCGTCAAGCAGGACTTGGGTTTCGCTCCAAGCGCCATTGGTCTGACGCCTAGTGAGCAACCAACAACCGTCTGGCGGAGCAAAGGTGTCAGGGTCATAAGGGTCATTGAATTCATACAACACCCCGCCCATTGATTGCTTCTTGTCTCGGTCAAAGTCGACCCACAGAAAGTCTGCATCAAACTGCCCTATGAGGGTCGCGGGCGCGCCATCACGACCAAAGAGCACTCCAGGAATCGTGCCCGGGGGCTCTGGCGTGAGGGTCTTGAGGTTTGAGGTCGCGAAGTAGTGATAGTCGCCGCTGTAGACGAGATTGCCTGAGGCGTCTTCTGGAAAGTTAAACCGATGCGCTGGCACCGCTACCGCATTGCCAATAGGCAACAACATGCGATCGGCATCCTCCAATGGCAGGAAGCGCACAGCCCGACGCGGATCACTGCCACCTCTCCAATCCTGCACATCATGCCCTGGCTGGGCAAGAAAGATCTCCACCCGATTGTCATCACCCTTGGTCACCGCCCGGAAGCCGACCAAAGTGGTCTCGCCATCAAGCATGGCTCGCTCACGCCCGATTGAAAGCATGGTCTTGACGGCCTCGACCGCACCAGCACGTCGAACGTCGCCAGCGATTGATTGATAGGAGGCAATGGTGGCAATGCCCAACACTGCAATGATGGATACGACTGCGAGCAGTTCAATCATCGTAAAGCCCGACTGCCGTGCCGACTTGTGCGATCGACCTACCACGTTGGGACCTCATACGAGTACAGATTGTCACGGGTTCGCTCAAACAGCACCCCCTCGACATCAGGCTCAAATGCCTCTGTGGACCGCTGCTGATAGCCAATGTAGCCATAGCGGCGATCTGGCCCCGCACTCATGAAGTAGGTTCGGCGACCTAAGGCTGGACCAAAGGCGCGTTCCTCAAAGGTGCGGATGGTGTCATCACCATCCTTGCGTGAAGCATTCTCCGTTTCGTCGTCATTCAGGAGCGAGTACTGACCAACCCGGTACCAATCGCGCCCAGGGAAGACAACCACAATGGGACGCCCCCAAGCATCTGCCAAGTATCGATCGTCGTACTCTGGGTCATCATTGGTTGGATTTGGATCAACCCATGCCGCCGGTGAGATCTTGGCGAGAATGTCCCGGCAGGCCTGCACATCGCGCATTTGGTCGATCATCCGATCCACCAGTTTCTCTCCGGCACGATTGGCCGCAGCCGTTTCCCAACTTGAGAAGTCCTCTGGCATCGTGTCGAATTCTTCCAAGAATCCGACTCCGCCTGGGTTTGACTGGCCATAGGCCACCACTGGAATGTCATAGCGACTCACACCCGCAAGTGGCCGATCATCTGTAATGGCAGAGTCGGGCCCATCACCTTGGCCGTAAGTCAACCGCCGCGCGACGTGCTGCTCGTATTCCGTCAAGGCCGCATCGAGCAAGGTGAGCGTGTCAAGCGTCTTGCGTCGATCCGCCGACTCCAAAACCGCAGATCCGATCGACAGTGTCAACGCAGCCAGAATGCCGATGATCACAATCGCCACCATCAACTCGATCAGTGTGAAACCCGTCCGAGTCAGAGCCTTCAGATGCATGCGTGTGGTCATTGCCCAAGCTCCACGATGTTGTCTGCATTGGCCTCTTCAGTCACCGTCACCAGCTGACTACTGCGCGGCCGGCCAAGCCACTGCACAGAGACCCCATCGTCGTACCAGCCCTCATTGCCGCCCTCGGCGTGATCGCCAAGCCAGTTACGCAAGGAGGAAATCGATTCGCCTGGCTCATCGCGACGCGCCCAGTCATAGACGCGGCGATTGGCGCCAGCAGAGAGAAATCCAAAGCGTGAGGCGGTTAATGATGAGGTTGTCGATGGGTCACCAAGGAGTTCGGTCCCCGCCCCAAGCGGGCCAAAGTCCCCCCACTTCACTCCACTGCTATCCGTAAACCAGTAATTGACCGATTCCCCAGGCTCAATCTCCCAGGGCCGAAGCGCGAAGACCTCACTTAATGAAGGGGTATAGCGCCATACGGTGCCAGTGTCCGCCTGTGGCGGTTGATAGTCAGCGGGATACTGCACACGAGGCTGGCCCGGCGGATGATTGACCCGGTAGTAGCGAATCGGCGTGCCCCAAGCATCGACGATGACTTTGGGCGCTTCAAAACGAAAGTTCGCATCGCCCGGGAAGTACACCGCAGGTTGTCCTGTGGCCGGATCAATAGATCCATCCCACTGCCCTGCATCAACATCCCAGCCCAACGCCCCGAGCATGTCGGGATCATCGAGTTCAAGGTACGGGCCGATGACCTCGCCCCGAGGCCCATCTTGGCGGGGCCGTCGGTCAGACAGTTCTGGGCGACCAGCAGTTCCAACATCATTCAATGATGCATCCCACCAACCGTCTTGACCGGGCCGACGCAGGCCAAGCCCTTCATAGCCATCATCTTCCACACCGCCATATCCCAAGAGGTATTCCGCAGGCGTGGTATATGAGTATCGTCCTTGGATCACTTCCAGATACTTTGGATAGCCACCTGCGCCACTGAGCCGCGTGGGCTCAACCGCAGGAATCCCGGCGCGGTCATTATCAAGCAGCGGCGGCAGGTATCCAGTATCAGCCTCGAATCGAGTCGTTGCCTGACTCATCGCCGTCATGCGCATGCCAGTAGTCGATCGCATCGCACCCTGACGCGCCCCGCCAGCAGCAACAACCAACAAACCAATCAGCACCACGATGATGCCGATGGTCACGAGGATCTCGACCAAAGTAAATCCGCGACGCAACGCCATGAATCAGCCCTCCGACACCGACTGAATCATCTTCACCAGTGGCAAGAACAAGGCCAACACGATGGTGCCGACAATGCCACCAAGCACGACGATCAGCATGGGTTCAAGCAGACTCAAGAGTGACTGCACGGCAACATCGACTTCCTCATCGTAGTTGTCAGCGATCTTCATCAACATCACATCGAGATCACCAGTTTCTTCGCCCACATCAATCATGTTGACGACAATCGGATCGACCACCTTGGCCTCGCGCATTGGCGTGGCAAAGGCTTCGCCCTCTCGAATCGAGTCATGGACCTTTTGCAAAGTGCGCTCAAACACCCAGTTGCCGCAGGTGTCGCGCGTAATGTTGATGGCTTCTAGAATTGGCACACCAGCCGATACCAAGGTGCCAAGCGTCCGTGTAAAACGGGCTACCGTCGTCTTCTCGGCCAGTTCGCCGACGACAGGAATTTTAAGGACCAGCCAGTCAAAGGCCGCACGCCCAAATTGGGTCTTGCGAAGCAATTTGAACACCATGTATAGAACAAATGGCGATGCGAATACGACCGCCCATCCTGGAATGGTCTGGCCCGGCTGATTCCCAGCAACCCAAGAACTCGCATTGATCAAGAAGTTGGTCAGGCCTGGCAGTTCAATATCGAAGTCCTGAAAGATGGCCTGAAACTTCGGAATAACAAAGTACATAATGCCCGTGACAATCAAGACTGCAATGATGATGACCACGATGGGGTAAATCATGGCGCCCTTAATGCGGGCACGCAGACGCGCTGCTTTTTCCATGAAATTCGCGAGGCGCTGCAGGATGATGTCGAGCACACCACCTACCTCGCCAGCCGCCACCATCTTGCAGTAGAGTCGATCAAATCCCTTGGGATGTTTGGCAAACGCATCGGAGAGCGTCGAGCCCGCTTCAACATCCTCAACGACACCGCCAAGAATGGATTTCAACTTCCCAGCCTTTTGTTGCTGCTCAAGAATCTGCAGCGAACGCAGCAGCGGCAAACCCGCGTCTTGGAGTGTCGATAATTGGCGCGTGAACTGCGTCAGCAATTTGACTTTCACGCCACCGATTGAAGGAATCGAAAAGTTGATGCCCTTCTTCTTTTCCTTATCGCCTGAGGACTTCTTGGCCTTTTCTTTCTTCTTCTTTTTCTTCGCAGAGGACTTCCGAGACGACTTTTTGCCGGCCTCGTCCTGAGTTACCGAGGTTGGAAAGAGCCCCTGGCCACGTATTTCCTGAATTGCGTCCTCGCTGGTGGCTGCCTCAACCGAACCGGTTGTCGGCTTGCCACTGGCATCGAGTGCTTCATATTGAAAGGTCGCCATAGGTGTGCAGACCGGGGCTTAAGCCCGTTCACTCCTCGCTAATCGTTTCTCGCATAACTTCATCGATGGTGGTCCGGCCGTCATAAATCGAGAGCAGGCCCGATTCACGCAGTGTCCGCATGCCCTGCCGCCGACATTCCATTCGCAATACCGCGGTCGACGCCTGCGTCATAATCAACTCCCGGATGGTGTCATCCAGCAGCATGATTTCAAACAAGGCCAATCGCCCCTTGTATCCACTGCCGTTGCATTTGTCACAGCCACGACCACGGAAGAAGGTGCGGCCAGTGACATCCTCTGGTCGCAACTCCACCTCCATGAGCTCAGCGTGGCTTGGCTCATACTCTTCCTTGCAGTCCTGGCAGATGCGTCGCACCAGGCGCTGGGCCACGACAGCCTCGACGGTCGCTGTAATCAAGAACGACTCCACTCCAAGATCAATCATTCGCAGCACCGTGGAAGGTGCATCATTGGTGTGCAAGGTGGAGAAGACCAAGTGTCCGGTCAGCGACGCCTGAATGGCAATCTGCGCCGTCTCTAAGTCACGAATCTCACCAACGAGAATGGTGTCAGGATCCTGACGCAGGAAGGAGCGCAACAATCGAGCAAAGGTCAGGTCCTGATCGGTATTGACCTGACACTGAACGAGCCCATCGATGTCATATTCGACGGGATCCTCTGCAGTGAGGATCTTCGTTTCCGGATCGTTGAGTTCACTCAAGGCGGCATACAACGTGGTGGTCTTTCCTGAACCGGTCGGGCCAGTAATCAAAAGCACGCCATTTGGCTTGCGAATGAGTTCGTTCATCGTCTCGAACTCGTCCTCGCGCAAGCCGATGCGATCAAGGCTGAGTTCGACTGTGCTGCGATCTAGCACACGCATCACCACCGACTCGCCAAACATTGTCGGGAGCACGGATACACGAAGGTCGATGGGATTGGCAGCGACCGTCAGTTCAATACGGCCGTCTTGGGGCAGTCGCCGCTCAGCAATGTCAAGGTCTGCCATGACCTTGATCCGCGATACGATCGGCAGTGCCAAGTGAGCTGGGGGCGGCACCATTTCATACAACACGCCGTCGATGCGATAGCGCATCTTGAATTCATCTTCGAAAGGCTCAAAGTGAATATCTGAAGCCTTGTCGCGAATCGCCTGCAAAAGCACCAAGTTGAGCAATTTGACTACTGCATTGTCTTCAGTTGCAGAGGCCAACTGCTCAAGGTCGACTGACTCACCACGCCCCTCAAACGCCGCAAGGGTGTCCGACTCACCAAGTTCGGCCATGACATCGAGCATCGAAGAGCCCTGCGCCTTGCTATAGAGTCGGTCCAAGGCCTGATCGACAGCGGCTTCTGGACAGACCACCGCGCGTACCTTGAAGCCCATGAGCAGACGCAGATCATCGACCGCGCGGAAATTGTCCGGCGACTTCATGGCGATAGTGAGAAGTTTCTTGCCGGCATCAAAGGCCACTGGCACGATTTGATAGGTCCGCGCCGTCTCTGCTGGAAGGTGGCTGGTCAGGGCCTCGTCAATGGATTCTGCTTCCAGCGCGATGAAATCCAAGCCAATCTGACCTGCGAGCACCTGCGTAACGTCCTGGGCAGTGATCTTGCCCATCTCAACGAGAATCTCACCAACTTTGGATCGCTCCCCCTGCTCCTTGCGCTTGCGCTGGATGGCCAGCGCTTCGTGAACCTCGTCCCGAGTCAGCTTGTCGAGTTTGACCAGAATCCTGCCGAATCGGCGACCTTTGAGTTCGGACGCAGCGGAGCCGTCACTCGAACGCTTCCGGCTCGAGCTTCTGCGGCGTGTTGAATCCCGTGAGGATTGTTCGCGTGCCTGTGCCATCACATGGCTGCTCCCTGACGGCGCCCCCAGTGCCCCGCCATCATCTAGGGCCGGGACACCGGCCGTTTATCACGAGGGGCACTCTACCACTATGGCACCTGACAACCACCGGGTCAAGTGCTCTCTGTAGTTTCAAGGGCTAGCGACATAGGACAAAAGCAACGTTCAGCCAGCGGCTGCGCTATCCTTCTGGTCCAATTCAGTACGCCCGACAGTCTTGCCGACACGGTGGACCCGATTGGTCAATTCTGCTGGATCTCGAGCCCGATCAATCATGTCCTCGGCCGAGATCATCCCCCGCTCATAGAGCGCCCAGAGGTGATCATCGAGCAGTTGCATGCCGAATTTTCGGCCTGTTTGGATGGCTGAATCAATGCGGAAGGTCTTGTTTTCACGGATGAGGTTGGCAATTGCTGGCGTTACAACAAGGAACTCATAGGACGCCACTCGACCGGGCTTATCCGACCGTGGAAGCAGGGCCTGTGACAAGACCGCAAGCAAGGTCACCGAAAGTTGAACCCGGATCTGCTCCTGCTGATTGGTCGGGAACGCATCGATAATTCGGTTAATCGTTCCAGAAGCACCCGTGGTGTGCAGCGTCGCGAATACCAAGTGACCCGTTTCAGCCGCCTGAATCGCCGCCTCGATGGTTTCCAAGTCACGCATTTCGCCAACAAGAATGACATCCGGGTCCTGTCGCAGCACGCGACGGAGCGCCTCTGAGAAGGTCGGCACATCGACTCCGACTTCACGCTGATTCACCACTGACTTCTTGTGGTAGTGGTAGTACTCAATCGGGTCTTCAACAGTCACAATATGCCGCTCGAGTGTCTGATTGATGTGATCAATCATTGTCGCCAGACTGGTCGTTTTCCCCGACCCCGTCGGGCCAGTAACAACAAACAGACCCCGCGGGCGGCGAATCAACTCACGCACAATCTCTGGCAGACCAATCTCGTCAAAGGTCAACAGCCGGCTCGGAATCAAACGCAACACAATGCTGATATTGCCCCGCTGACGGAAGACCGCGACACGAAAACGGGCCTGATCCCCATAGGCAAAACCGAAGTCAGTACCGCCATGCTCCTGCAGTTCTTGCTGGCAACGCTCCGGCGTAATCGACTTCATCAACGCAACAGTGTCTTCAGGCTCGAGCACCTTGGTATCAAGACTGCGCAAGCGGCCACCAAGACGAAGCGTCGGCTTGCGCCCCACAGAAATGTGGAGGTCCGATGCGTCCTGTCGGATGACAGTGTCAAGCAGTCGGTCGATCTGAATCGTAGACATGCCTTGTTTGAACGCCAGCGATGACGTCCTCTGCTCCTTTTACCAGGTGCCCTTCTGAAACATTCTGCAATGCAAACTACTCGGAATCCATGTTCGACGCGAGCATTGTGTCCGCCTGAGCAAAGCGGGCAATCTCCTCAGTGGAGGTTACCCCGCCAAGAATCTTCAGTTTGCCATCTCCAAGCAATGTCCGCATGCCCGCCCGAATGGCCGCTTGCCGCATTTCAGATACCGGAGCACGAGCAAAGGCCATTTCTCGAAGTTCCGTAGACATCTGCATGAACTCAAAAATCGCCTTTCGCCCTTTGTATCCAAGCCCGCCACAGGCGCTACATCCAACGGCCCGATGAACCTTCCCTTCAGCTTCTGATGGGTCAATGTCGACCAAACGCAAGACTTTGGGATCCGGTTCGGTATCAACCTCACTGCACTTTGGACACAACACCCGAATGAGCCGCTGGGCCATGACCGCCTGAATCGAACTGGCAGCCAGATAAGGCTTGACCCCCATATCGACCAATCGAGTCAAAGCCGAGGGCGCATCATTGGTATGCAATGTTGAGAACACCAAGTGACCAGTCAAGGCCGCCTGAATGGCAATGTCTGCCACCTCGCGGTCTCGAATTTCACCAATCAGCACGATGTTTGGCGCCTGACGCAGCATGGATCGCAAAATGGCCGGAAAGGTCAATCCAATGGAGTCTCTGACCTGACACTGATTAATGCCCGCAAAGCTGTATTCCACCGGATCTTCCGCTGTAATGATCTTGCGGTCTGGACGATTCAGCACATCTAGTGCGGAATAGAGTGTGGTCGTCTTGCCTGAACCAGTTGGGCCAGTAACCAGAAAGATGCCGTTGGGCCGGCGGATGATGCGATTGAATGTATCAAGGTGATCTTGCTCAAACCCCAGATTGGTCAAACCGATGCGCACTGAGTCGGGGCGAAGCACACGAAGTACAACGGACTCCCCGTAATACGCAGGACAACAACTCACACGAAAATCGACCATCGCTTCGTCGATCTCAAGCTTGATACGCCCGTCTTGGGGGATCCGCTTTTCAGCAATATTGACCCCAGCCATTAACTTCAGACGGGCAAGGAGCGCCGGCTGCATGCGCTTGGGAAGATTGTCCCGCACATGACAGACCCCATCGATGCGATACCGAACAACCACTCGATCATCCATCGGCTCAACATGAATATCAGAGGCCCGGCCACGCACCGCCTCGACGATGAGTTTGTTGACGAGTTTGACGATTGGCGCGTCATCACCCCCACCACCAATATCAACGGATGCATCAACGCTGCGATCCACACTGCGGTCGACCGAGACGTCGATGGACTCGGTCACCAGCGACTCCGCTGCGACCGCTTGCCCGGAGCCGAGTTGCTCATCGATAAATGCCTTGAGAGCGCTTCGAGGTGCGAGGACCGTGTCGAGTTCCGCCTTCAGGCGGAAGCGAAGCAAATCCAACAGTTCAAGATCCATCGGGTCATGCACCAACAGACGCATGCGGCCACTGGACATCCCACATGGAAGAATCAAGTGCTTTCGCACCAAATCCTTTGGAGCCGCCTCCAGATCGATCTCTGCCAACTCATCGGACGAACTCAGAGCATTGAATTCCATACCAAACTGCTCAGCCAAAGCCCTTGAGACATCGGTATCTGAACAAGCACCTGATTCAATCAGGCACTCCCCAAGCCGTTTGCCACTGCCCTTGACCAGCGTCAGGCCAGCATCCAATTCTTCCTCCGTAATGACATCCGCCTCGAGGAGGATCTCACCAAGCTTGCGACGGGTTTTGGAGGATTTACGTGCCATGAGAACGCTCAGGGGGCTCCAAGATGGGGAAAGGGATCAACTCCATCGTATCGGCTCAGAGCGGGGAAAGTACCCTGCTCAATCAAAGCGGACATGCTTCATGGCCCTTCCGAGTACACCCTATGACCATCCGACTGCTTCTGACCGCCGGACCAACCCGTGAACCCATTGATGGTGTCCGATACCTGTCCAATCGATCATCCGGCAAAATGGGCCTTGCGGTTGCATCGGAAGCAGCCCAACGAGGATGGCCGACGACCCTGTTGCTCAGCAGCAGCATTGACGCCCCCCTCAAACCAGGCCTGACATGCAAGCGGTTTACGACCACCGCTGACCTTCAATCGCTGCTTGAGGAAGAGGCGCCAGCGTGTGATGTGCTCATCATGGCTGCTGCTGTGTCCGATTTCATTCCACGCCGTGCTGAAAATCATCACAAGTTGGATCGTTCCACTGGGCCAATCACGCTCACGCTAGACCCTGCACCCGATCTCATCGCAGGGGTCGCTCGAGACGCCCGGATTGAACAGACGATGATTGGCTTTGCTTTAGAACCCGCTGCGGACTTACACGCCGCTGCAACTGCAAAACTGAAGCGCAAGCGGCTGCACGCCATCGTTGCCAATCCACTGGAGACCATGGATGCCGAAACCATTACCGCAGTGCTGATCCACGCTCATGAAGGGGTTGACGCTGCCCCGCCCAACCTCACCAAGCATGACTTTGCCCCGTGGCTGCTAGATCGTGTCGAGCAACTACATGAACGCCGGCTTGGCACGCTATCCTCCGCACCTCCATGTCCACCGACTTGACCCGCGATCAAAACCATGGCGCAAGCGGCCCCCGGGTCTGGACGCTGGTGATTTGCGTGGGCGGCTCATTACTCATGGCTGCAGCACTCGCGTGGAGCCTTCTGGCGGGACATCACGAAGCGCACGATCACAGCCATGCCCCAACTGCATGGGGCCTAGGCATTCTGCCCTTTGTTGGCATTCTGGGCGCGATCGCGCTGCTGCCACTGCTTCCAAGCACCGCCGATTGGTGGCATAGCAATCTGAGCAGGTTCCTCATCGCAGTCATCTGCGGGCTACTCACACTGGCCTATGTGTGGATTGTCGAGGGCTGGCATGCGGTGGGCACCACCCTCGATCATGCAGTCTTAGACGAGTACATCCCGTTTATCGTCCTGCTGTTCAGCCTCTACGTCATTAGTGGCGGCATCCACATCGGCGGAGACCTTCGCGCCCACCCGATGACCAACACCGTGATTCTGGCCCTTGGTGCTGGCATCGCGAGTTTCATTGGCACCACTGGCGCCAGCATGCTGCTGATCCGACCACTGCTGAACTCCAATCGAGAACGCACCCACCGCGTGCACACGATCATCATGTTCATCTTCTTGGTCAGCAATGTCGGAGGCACCTTGCTTCCAATCGGCGACCCGCCGCTGTTCCTGGGCTACCTCGCAGGCGTTCCTTTCTTCTGGACCCTGAGTTTGTGGAGTCCCTGGCTGATCGCCTGCGGACTACTCTTGGCGATCTACTTTGTCTGGGACTCCATGCTCTATAAACGAGAGCCTGACGTAATCAAGTTGTGGGACAAAGCCAATGTGCAACCACTTCGACTGGAAGGCGGGCTCAATATTATTTGGCTGCTCGCGGCTGTGGGGTGTGTCGCATTCATCTCGCCTGGTCGACCTATCCCTCTGACAACGCTGATTGCCTTTGACTTCCTCCGCGAATTGCTCATGTTGCTCTTTGTCGTGCTGTCCCTCCTGACCACTCCTCGACGTGTGCGCGAAGCCAACCATTTTGATTATCACGCCATTATTGAAGTCGCCGCACTCTTCATTGGCATCTTCATTGCCATGCAGGTCCCGCTGGCTGTCCTTAAGGCGCAAGGCGAGACCATCGCAGCTGCTCTGAGCGCGCCTTGGATGTACTTCTGGATCACCGGCGGACTGTCAAGCGTGCTCGACAACGCCCCGACCTACTTGGTCTTCTTCACACTGGCCGAAGAAGGCACAAAGCCCGGGGCAGAAAACGCCCTGCAACTCTTAGATGGCGGCTGGATCGATGAACCACGCCTGGTCTTTATCTCGCTTGGCGCTGTGTTCATGGGGGCGATGAGTTACATCGGCAATGGCCCCAACTTCATGGTCAAGGCCATCGCGGAGCAATCCGGCGTACGGATGCCCAGTTTCTTCGGATACATGGTCCGCTACAGCATCCCTGTTTTGATGCCCGTCTTCATCCTCGTTGTCTTCTTGATGTTGCTCTAAGCAGACCGCACACCCTGTGGATGAATGGCCCAGAGGCCCTGTGATCGAGCAGGCGCCGATATCATGCGCGACGTGATTCGCATCGTCATCAATGGACAGCCAGCGACCGCCGAGGACAACATCAGCGTACAGACGCTGGTCGACGACTTGGCACGGCCCAAGGGGCCGTGCGCTGTCGAACGCAACGGTCAACTGGTCCCATGGACCGAGCGAAGCACAACAGCTGTACAAGATGGCGATCAGATTGAGGTCGTCACCCTTGTCGGAGGAGGATGAACACGATGAGCACTACATTGACTGACACCCCAACGATCGCCCCGCTCCAGATTGGCGAGCACACCCTGCACAGCAGGCTGGTTGTCGGCACAGGTAAATACGACTCGTACGAAACCATGCAACAAGCACTTGCTTGCAGTGAATGTGATGTAGTTACCGTCGCCGTGCGACGCGAACGCCTAATGGATGACCAAGGCCGTTCGCTACTGGACTTCCTCGATCTTGACCGCTACACCATTCTCCCCAATACCGCAGGCTGCTTTGACGCTGCAGATGCAGTACGGGTTGCTCGGCTTGGAAGAGACTTGCTAGAACAACTTGGCAATCCCGGCGCAAGCTGGGTCAAACTCGAGGTTTTAGGCGACCGCACTACCTTGCTTCCCGATCCTGTTGGCACACTCGAAGCCTGCCGCGAATTGGTCGCCGATGGCATGACGGTCCTCTGCTATGCCAGCGATGATCCAATCATGGCGGTCCGGCTCCGCGATGCTGGCGCCGCAAGCGTCATGCCCGCAGGTAGCCCCATCGGATCTGGACGCGGCATCGCCAACCCCGAAGCCATCGTCATCATTCGCGATCTCCTCAAGGATCCAGCCCATGGTGGCGACCCTGATTTTCCACTGATCGTCGATGCAGGCGTAGGCGCCCCCAGCGATGTGACGCTAGCAATGGAACTGGGTGTTGATGGCGTGCTGCTCAATACCGGCATCGCCTCTGCTGCAGATCCCATTGCCATGGCTACTGCAATGCGCGCCGCCTGCCACGCGGGCTATCTCGGATTCCGCAGCGGACGCATCGAGAAGAAACTCTATGCCACTGCGTCCAGCCCCTGGACTGGCCGCATTACACCCCACTGACACAGCAGATCAGTGATCGACCTGAGTCCCGAGCAGTGGCGCCACTTCTTGCAGTTGCGCTGCAACGGCTTCAGGCGAATCCGCCTCCAGATTGAGGCGAAGCAGTGGCTCCGTATTGCTCGGGCGCACATTGCACCACCACGACTGCATCTCAAGAGTCACCCCGTCGAGCCGATCCACTGCTGCATCTGGGTACGCCGATACAAGGCGATCCATCGCCGCCTGTTTGTCATCAACCTCAAAGTTGATCTCCCCAGACTGGCTGTAACGCCGCGCCCCTTGCATGATTTCGCTCATTGGACGCCCATCATCTGCTAACGCTGTACAAACTGCAGCAAATGCCATTGCCCCAGAGTCTGCGTTGAAATTCTCCGCAAAGTAGAAGTGACCTGATAACTCCCCGCCAAACACCGCATTGTGCTCTGCCATCGCCTGCTTCATAAACACATGGCCGACACGACTGCGCACCGGGGTGCCGCCATGCTCTTGAATCATTTCGCGCGTACTGTGGCTGCTTCGCAAATCAAAGACCACGCCCCCAGCACCTGCCTGATCAAGCAGTCGCCCCCCTAACCAACCTGTAACGAGATCACACCCAACAATCTGCCCAGCTTCATCAACCACCATGCAACGATCGGCATCGCCATCAAAACAGACGCCTAGATCACATCCATGCGCACGCACAGCATCTCGAGTCCACTGCAGATTGGCCTCCACGAGCGGATTGGGCTCATGCACAAATACGCCCTGATCGTTTTCAAAGTGAATTTCAATCAATTCCAGTCCTGGCACATCACGGAACAACTTGGGAACCATCGTTCCAGCCATGCCGTTGCTGGCATCGATCGCCACCTTGAGTCGCTTGCGACCTTCCAACAAATCATTACCAAGCATTTGATAGACATGCGCTCGATAGGCGGCCCAGAGATCAAGACTTTGATATCCGCCACGCATTTCGCCTTCCGTCGCCACTTCAGCTGCAAACTGCTGAATATCAACTAAGCCAGTCTGGGCTCCGACAGGCTTGCCATGCAGTTTGCTGATTTTGAATCCGTTGTAGTGCGCTGGATTGTGACTCGCTGTGGTCTGCACACCGCCAATGCAATGCAAATGATTCACAGCAAAGGGCACTAGTGGCGTATCCACCAAGCCAACATCAACAACATCAGCGCCTTGCGTCCGCATACCGTGCTGAAGTGCTTCCGCCATCGACGGACTGGTCAGGCGCATATCGCGGCCGACGACAATTGTCTTTCGATGCTCCGATGGAACTGCATCGAGGCCTTCTTGTGCCAGCAACAGACGAGCCGTGCCACGCCCAATGCGATAGGCAACCTCCTCATTGAGCGGATCAGGAACCGTTGCGCGAACGTCGTACGCCTTAAAAACCTTCTCAAGCATTCAGGCATCGTATCCGGCGGCGAGATCCTCTACGCGAATACCATCTGGCAAACCGGACGTAAATGCGCGGCCATAGGGCTTGGTTACCAAGCGCGAATCAAGCACTGCAATAGTCCCACGGTCGACCTCTGTTCGAATCAGTCGGCCGATTCCCTGACGAAAACGGCGAACGGCGCGAGGAAGACTCTCTTCGCGAAAAGCGTTGCCGCCCGCAGCTGCAATGGCCTCTGAACGCGCTTCGACGATCGGTCGATCTGGCGGCTCAAATGGAAGTCGGGTGATGATGACGGTCCGCAAAGCATCACCAGGAACATCAACACCCTGCCAAAGACTGTCAGTTCCAATGAGCATGCCGCCAGCCATCTGGCGAAATTGCTCAACCAAGGGCCCTGGCGGCCCATCCCGCCCCTGCACAAGGACAGTGCCTGCTGCCTCAACAAAACGTGACTGGCCAACCTCGACCAATCGCTCGACTGTGCGACGGCTCGTACAGAGCACCAGCGTGCCTCCACCGCTGGCTTCGGCCAGCACACAGATACGCTCGATCAGATGTTCATGCCAAGTCTCATCTTGAGGTGCAGGCATTGAGGAATCGAATACAAAACGAACCTGACTGGCCAAATCAAATGGACTTCCTTCTTGCACCGTCCGCGGCGACTCGCATCCAAGTCGTGACGCTACGTGATCAAAACGACCTGTCCCTGTTGCCAGTGTCGCACTGGTAAGCACAACACCACGCTCCTGATCAAAAAGGTTTGGACCAAGCAGTGGCGCGACATCGACGACAGTGCATCGCAGTGCCGTGCGCGCCGGTCGTCCCCTGAGTGGATCAGAGGCATCCACCCAGTAGACCGCACCTGGAACATCTTGACTGATGAGTCGACGAACGCCCACCCCCATCATCTCCGCTCGAACACGCCATGCCTGCAATTCGGCGCGCTGCTCCTCGCAGTTCATACGGTCACGCACTACATCAATCGAAGACGCCAACTCATCAAGTGCCTCGGACAAATGGTCATCAACCACATCTGCAGTTCGTATGCGACCGCCACTACCTTGTGTCCGTGACCAGTCTGCCAGCGACCCGAAGAAGCGCGCGCTCACACTGCGGACCGCGCGGACATGCTCTGCACACCGCTGCACATCCCCACCTTCGCGATCTACAAGCCACCCGCGCTGCTCATCTGGGGACAAAAACTGTCCAAGTAGGCGATCAAGAGCTAATGACGACACAGACATTCCAAAGTGATCAGCCGCAACATCTTCCACAGCGTGCGCCTCATCAAGAATCACATGGTCGTACTCTGGAAGCAGCGACGTTCCAGTGACACGAAGTGCTAGATCACTGAAAAACAATGCGTGATTACATACCAGCAGATTGCCCTGCAACATCTCTTGTCGCGCTGCTTGATAGAAGCATTCGCTGTACCGAGGGCATTTGCCACCAAGACAGTTATTTGAATCACTTGCCGCAAGATCCCACGCGTGACGGTCAGCCAATTGAGGCAGCGAGGCCAGTGTGCCGTCGACCGTAGCATCTGCCCAGCTGCGCATCTGCGCAACAGAGCGTCGCTGGTCTGTATCAAGTGTGGCCAAGCGGCGGTGAGCAAGGTCCAAGCGTCGACGACTCAGATAGTTCCCCCGACCTTTGACCAAGACAGGCTTGATTCCAGGACCAGCCAAGGGCATCAGCCGGGGGATATCTTTACCGATCAACTGTTCCTGCAACGCGATGGTATGGGTCGAAATGACAACTCGCTCTTGATGCCTCAGAATACGATCCATCGCAGCAGCCAGATACGCAAATGACTTGCCGACACCGGTACCTGCCTCCGCTAGCAGCGTGTGTCGATCATCTAAACAGCCAGCAATTTCATGTGTCAAAGACACCTGCTGTGGACGAACTTCAAACGCTTCGAGGACCTGGTCGAGCCCCTCGCCGGTTGTCAGACGTTGGACCAGAGTCGGAGCGTGCATGCTCATGACTTCGATGATCCTCCCAGTGGCGCACGTGCTGGCTCTCCTGGTCGCCTCGGGTAGGGTCGTGGTATCGATCCGCAGCGACGCACCGGCACAATCGTACCCGTGGGCGTGCGCTGCATCTCTTCCACTTCACTACGCAACACGCGCAACGCAGTATCTGCTGCTTCAATCTCCTCGGCAGCGCGCTGACCCTTGATAGCAAGAAGCCAGCCTCCCTCCTGAACCAAAGGCATGGCAAGTTCCAGAAGCACAGGCATCGGCCCAACCGCCCGTGCAGTCACGACATCCCATGCATCACGTCCACCACCATCAGGGGCGCCCAATGTTTCAGCGCGATCGCAGAGAACCGTGATGTTCGTCAGTCCCAATGCATCCGCAGTCTCAGCCAGGTACCGAGCCTTCTTACCAGTAGCCTCAAGCAGCGTGATTGGAAGCTCAGGACAGACCAGGGCCAACGGCAGACCCGGAAAGCCACCACCACTGCCGATGTCAATCAGGTTGGTAGCGCCTGCGGCCTCGATAAAGGGCAGCAAGGTGAGGCTGTCGAGCACATGTCGCGTCCATGCCTCTTGACGATCAGTGATGCGCGTTAGGTTCATCCGCTGATTGGCAGTTTCAAGCAAGTCCAAGAAATGACCAAGTCGATCAATATCCTCATCCGTCAATTCCAAACCGAAGGGCTTGGCCAACGCATGCACCTGTTGACGCTCATCCATGCTGCACCTGTCCATCATTGAACTCAAACCCTTCACGCCACAACCGGCTTGGGGGCCGTATTCCGACATTGAACAGTAAACCAATCAACAACCACACCACCACAAGACTGGATCCACCAGCACTGACAAAGGGCAAGGTCATTCCTGTAATCGGCATCAGGCCAATCGTCATTCCAGTGTTCACCACCATCTGGGCACTGAGTAGTACCGTCGCACCAACAGCAACCAACCTGCCAAAGCCCTCATGACAATTGGCCGCTGTAAGAAGACCTCCTACCAGCAGAAGTCCAAATAGACCCCACACGAGCAACGCACCCCAAAGCCCCCAACGAGTGACAATGACTGCAAAAATCATGTCATTGTGTTCTTCAGGAAGGTGATTCCATCGAATCAGATGCGCGGATTCAGCCTTACCGTGCCCTGACCAGCCTCCAGCACCCACCAGTGTCATGGCCCGCGCACCTTGGTAACCGATGCCATCCTGAAACGTCACGTCATCCTGAATCTGCGCCCACATTGCCTGAATGCGGTCGCGTTGGTGTGGGCGGAGCAGTGGCACCATCGCAGCAGCACCTATTAAACCCAACAATGCAATGGTGATCATGTCCCGCCATCGCGCCCCTGCGGCAATCAAAACCGCCAAGGTCGTTGGAAGAAACAACAGCGCCGTCCCAAGATCTGGCTCCAACAACACCAACACCATTGGCACAAGCGCGATGAGCAATGGCGGAATCAGCCCACGCAAACGACGGTGATGGCGGCGGAACCGCAGCCAAGTGGCCAAGACCAACACAACGGCAACCTTGGCCAACTCGGAAGGCTGAAAGTCAAGCACCATCAGATTGATCCAACGCCGCGCTCCATTGCGCGGCCGCACGATCGCCTCAGGAACACCAGGCAGAAGCAAGAGGATCAACAAAGCGACAACCAGGGCCAAAAGTGGCCAGCTGATGCGTTGCAACATCCGATGTGATGGCAAAGTAATAATCGCTGCGGCACACAGGCCCATCACCGCCAAGACGGCCTGCTTGGTCACTAATTCAGGGCGTGTCGTTCCAATTGCCAACAGCCCAACCACACTCAGCCCGACCGCGGCCATTACACACAACCATGCGGGTGTCATCCAATGCAGACGATGCCGCCAGGATCGGTGAGCGCCGACTCCAAGTCGGCCAGCAGGTCGCATCAGTGGTACGGCAGATGGACTCACAACGAGGCCCCTCCTGCGAGATAGCCCTCATCACGCAACGCATGGATGACCTGATTGGCAATCGGCCCGGCAACACGGCCGCCACTGCCGCCGTACTCGACCAGCACTGCAATTGCATACTTCCATGCATTCCGCCCCTGATCACCCACCAAAGCCACCACCCACGCATGATCTAGGCCATTGACCTGTTCCCCAGCAGCGATCTCACCATCGCCATCGAGGTCGTATCGCCAAGGCGGCGCTTGTGCTGTTCCTGTTTTGGCAGCCACACGCAGCCCCGGTGCATTGAAGATTGGCTCACCATGCCCTGGCCCCAACGTGATGTGATTGGCCGTCCCATACGACTGACGCACCGCATCCTCAAGACCAGAAAGCGCAAGCTCCACTCCACGTGGGTCCAATCGACGATCGGCTCGTTGCGACTTCGGTTCCCAGCCACGCACCATCGTCGGGGGCATCACCCGACCACCACGCGCCAAGGTCGCGTATGCATTGGCCGCATGCAGGGGCGTCCACGCCGCTCTGCCCTGACCAATCGAAAGCATCACCGATTCAAACGTGTCCTCGCCACGACGCGTCAACATTTCCAAATCCACAGCATCAGGCCGCAGCGCCTGAACCTCAGTCGGCGGCTCCTGCCACGATGAGGAAATGCCAACATCAAACTGCTGATCCAAGCCAAACCACCCCAGCCATTGGGCAATCTGGTGCGCTCCCATGCGATCACCAAGTTCATAAAACCAACAATTACAAGAACGAGCCAAAGCCTCCACACCACCAATCTCCCCGTGCGTGGCCATTCCGTACTTGGGTCGGTAGATCCAACATCGCGCTAGGGTGGGCTGATCAGGGAAGTGGTGGCCCGCACATTCAATCTCCTCATCAACCCGGACCAGACCATCAGTCACCGCAGCAGCAAGCACTAAGGGTTTCACAATCGACCCCGGAGGAGCCAGCGACTCGAGCGGTCGGATCATCCACGGCTGCATCGATGCCTGCCCCTGCTGATCCAGCGCTGCTTCAGCCATGGTGGGAGTTGAGGCCATTGCTAGGATCTCACCAGTTGGAACGTCTAGCACAACGACACTGGCTGCCAGTGGTGCGCCCTGTGGCATCGGATGATCACCATGCCATGGTTGCACTGCTGCAAGACCAACGTCAGCGGCCAACACCGCCTCGATCCGCGCCTGCAGTGCGGAATCAATCGTGAGATGGACATCGCTCCCGCCAACGGGAGGCTCGCGCACCACGCTGTCATCAGATCGATTCCGAACTAGCTGCCCAACCGATCCCCGAAGCGTGTCCTCCCATGCACGCTCAATTCCCCGAGCACCGACTCGATCATCCAACCGATACCCCCCACGATCAACCACCCCGCTACTGGGATTGATCAATGGCCGCCGCTGCAAATCCGATTCCCAAACCTCACGACGCACATGACCGAGCAACTGAGAGGCCACATCAGGAACGGTCAGTTCGGTCGCAGCTGAAACCTGCAGTGGCAAGGGCAACGTGGAAGGGCGAAGTTGCACCTCGATCGCTTGCTGTGGCCGTACACGATCACGGGTGTACTGCAGAGTGAGCAGGTCGGGATGCGCATCGGCATAGGCCTGTAAACGCAAGACCTCGAGATCGTTGAGGTCACCAAGTACAGCATGTACACCTACCTGCTCGGCAATGGGGCGCGGCTTGAAATCAGGACCATCGCCCTGGCCAAAGCGCGCTTCATGTCGTCTTCGCTGCTGGTCCCACACTACCGATGCAAGTCGTTCAACTCGTTTGCGAATATCAACTACTTGCTCATGAATCACCTCTACAGGCACATTGCCCGCGTTAGCGATTTGAAGCCACAGGTCTTCAATCATTGCATCCCAGCCGGGACGAAACTCTGCGATAGCGACGCTGCGCGCTTCCGGCGATGCCATGCGCCATACATCCCGACCGAGAGTGCGACGCGCCTGGGCCACAGCCTGATCCTCTGCCCACTGCCCGGTAATGACAGACCAAGGCACCGCCACCTCCCATCGAGGCGCGTCCGCAGCCAGCACGCGCTGTCGACGGTCATAGATCGTTCCCCGCCAGGTTGGCAACCATCGCTGTTGACTCAAGCGAGCCTGGGCCTGCCCCAGATGCCGTTCTCCTTGGACGATGGTCAACCGGACCGCCTGCCACAACAACACACTCATGACCAATGCGACGATGGCGGCAAGCAGCCACAATCGACGGTGATACATGATCGGTGCCTTGCGGCGAGTGGCGGTCGACATCCTTATCGCCTGTGCAGTGTGAAAGAAAGGCTGTGGTAGAGTCTACGTTGACATCGAACACTGCTGGGGAAGACCGTGAGTGCCATTGATCCACGCATCATGCTCGACGCCTACACACAGGGGCTCTTCCCCATGGCCGACCCGGCGCATCCAGGGGAAATCGGCTGGTATCGCCCCGACCCCAGAGCCATTCTTGAACTTGATCAGATGCGACTCAGTTCCAGCCTCAAAAGAGCCGTCCGGAGCGATCGCTTCCAGATCCGCACCGATACATGCTTTGATGAAGTGATCCGGGCCTGCGCCGAACCTGCCCCAGGTCGAGAAGAGACCTGGATCGACCAGTCCATCATCTCGACCTACGCCGAACTGCACCGGCTCGGCTTTGCCCACAGCATTGAAGCCTTTCATGAGGACCAGTTGGTCGGCGGTTTGTATGGGGTCCACATCCAAGCTGCATTCATGGGCGAATCCATGTTTTCTCGCCCACACCTTGGCGGCACGGATGCCTCCAAAGTATGCCTCGTCTGGCTGGTTGACCAGCTCCGCACCATTGGCTGCACCCTGCTTGATGTCCAATGGACCACGCCCCATCTGGAACGCCTTGGCGTGCATGAGATCTCGGATGATCAGTACCGGATGCGCCTTGCTGCCGCCACTGGCCAAGCCACGGTCTGGGGCCCCCTTCGCAGCAGTGGCACGGCTGTCCTAGAAGCAATCGAAACGGGCCACCAATAGGCACCGACCTTGGCAGAGAAGGCAATTTTCGCTACCTTGTGTGATCTTCCGTTGAAGGAGCCGTCGGTGAGGGTCCCCCTGGGACAGGCGCCGCACGGGGCATTTCGGTCGCGGCTGACAGATGCTCCAGCTCCGGGAAGACGCAGCCGCGGCAGGGCTCGACCTCGTCGACTCCGACCCGCGCTCGGTTGGTCAGGATCATCGGCACCGTGCCGGTGGCGCGAAGATGAGGTCTGAGGCCCACTGCCGGGCCCCCACGAGGTGCTCTCAACGAGATTAAAGATCTGACACGGCGATGATGGTGACACCCCATCGCCCCCACACATGGCCCGTGGTGTAATCGGTAACACACCTGTTTTTGGTACAGGCATTCCAAGTTCGAGTCTTGGCGGGCCAGTTCATGTGACACTCCCCAATGCACACACCTTCCACTCCATCTGATACTGGCACGCTCGCCGCGGTGATTCTCGCCGCTGGCAAAGGCACCCGCATGCAGAGCGATCTCCCAAAGGTGCTGCACCCCGTGGCCGAACGCCCGATGCTGCACTGGGTTGTTGAAGCAGCGCGTGCTGTTGGCGCTGCCCCGATTGTTCTGGTGGTGGGCCACCGCGCCGATTTGGTGCGTGAAGTGTTTGCAGGTCAACCAGACATCATCTTTGTCGAACAGCCAGAGCAACTTGGCACCGGCCACGCCGTGGAAGTGTGCCGCGAGGCATTGGCCGATCAAAGCGGCGACGCATTTGTCCTAGCAGGCGATGGGCCCCTGATCCGTACGGCAACGCTCGAGGCGCTGATCGCCCGTCATCGCGACGCCAAGGCTGCCGCGACCTTAGCAACTGCCATCATTGATGATCCCACCGGCTACGGTCGCATCGTGCGTGATGATCAAGGATGCTTCCTCTCGATCGTCGAACAGAAGAATGCCACCGACGAACAACTGGCAATTCAAGAGGTGTACCCCTCCTATGCGTGCATGAACATCCAAACCATGTTTGACACACTCAAAGCACTGCCCCGTGATTCGGTCAGTGGGGAGTACTACCTCACGGAGTTACCAGCGATGATGCGCAGCGATGGACACAGCGTTGAAGTGCTCCCAGAAGTGCCTGCCGAAGACATCCTTTCGATCAATACACCCGACCAACTCACAGAGGTCGACCTTGTACTTCGCAAGAGACTCCAGATGGAGGTTGCCACATGACCATCGATCAAGATCATCTCAAGATTTTTGGAGGCCGCGGCGCCAGTGAACTTGCTGGTGGCGTGTGCGAACACCTCGGTCTTCCCGAGGGATCTGCACGCACCGACCTGTTCCCAGACGGAGAGGTCATCGTCCGCATTGAGGAGGATGTGCGTGGCCGTGACTGCTTCATTGTGCAATCCACCGGCCACCCGGTGAATGCCAATTTGATGGAGTTGCTCATCTACGTCGACTGCATGCGTCGAGCATCAGCCAAACGGATTACTGCCGTCATTCCCTACTTTGGATATGCCCGGCAAGACCGAAAAGACGCTGGCCGGACTCCGATCACAGCCAAACTGGTAGCGAATCTCGTCACCGCCGCTGGCGCGGATCGCGTGCTCTGCATGGATCTGCACGCAGCTCAAATCCAGGGCTTCTTTGACATCCCAGTGGACCACCTCAGTGCCTCGACGGTCATTGGACAGTACTTCCACGGACTCCGTAGCGAACTGGGTGATCTGGTCATCGTTTCTCCGGACGTTGGCAATGTCAAAGTAGCCAACGGCTATGCCTCAGCACTCAATGCAGATCTGGCCATCATCGACAAGCGTCGAGAATCCGGCGATTCAGTCGAAACAAAGAACCTCATTGGTGACGTTCAGGGCCGCACCGTCCTCATGGTGGACGACATGATCTCCACCGCCGGCACCATCTGCCAAGCGGCCGAACTGGTCATGGAACGTGGTGCTGAACGGGTCGTTGCCGCTGCAACCCACCCGGTGCTGTGCGGGCTGGCGATGGACCGGCTTCGTGAATCACCGATTGAGCGACTTGTCATTACTGATTCCATTCCGGATCGGGGTCGACTCGACCCCATTCGCGACATGATCGTTGAACTGCCACTGGCACCGCTTCTGGGTGAAGCGATTTACCGCATTCACCACGACATGTCGATTTCCGCCCTGTTTCAACGTGGAACGGGCGTCAAACGTTAATCAACGCTGCTGTCATCCGCAGCGATATGAAGGATTGTTGGAGACACACCCATGGCTCAGAAAAACAACACACTGGACGTAGCAACCCGTGAACGAACGGGAACCCGCTACGCCCGGCGACTTCGAGAATCGGGACGAATGCCCGCTGTTGTCTATGGACAAGGCGGAGACCCAACCCACGTCAGCGCCGATGCTATTGAGATCGTCAACACCCTGAAGAGTGGCGGTCACGTACTCGATGTCCGCATTGACGGCGGAAAGACGGAAACCTGCTTGGTCAAGGAACTGCAATTCGGTCACCTTGGCGACAATCTTGTTCACGTCGACCTCGCCCGCGTCAACCTTGACCAGGTGGTGACGGTCAACGTGCCCGTCACCCTCACTGGCTCCCCCAAGGCCGCTCAGGCTGATGGCGCCATGCTGGCGGTCATTCGCAGTGAGATTGAGATCCGATGCAAAGTTCGTGACATTCCCAGTGAGATCAAGGCCGACATCTCCGAACTGGAAGAAGCCCTGACCATCGGCGAGTTGAATATCCCTGATGGCGTTGAAGCGTTGCTTGATAGCGAGAAGCACATCTGCCACATCGCATTCCAGGCCGCTGAAGAAGAAGCTGAAGGCGAAGCCACCGAGGCCGATGGCGAAGGTGCAGAACCAGAAGTCATTACAGAAGCCAAACCAGAAGCGGAGGGCGACGAGGGCTGAGTCCCTGGTCGAATTTGACCATGCGTCTGATCGTGGGCATTGGCAATCCTGGCAGCGAGTACGATCGCACCCGACATAATGTCGGGTTCGAGGCGCTCGATCGCTTGGCGCGCCGCCTGGCCCCTGGTGAGATTGCCCGCAGTCGATTCCAAGGATCGACGATCGAGGCATTCATCGATGATGAGAAGATCCTGCTGCTCAAGCCATTGACTTATGTCAATCGCAGCGGCCAAGCAGTCTCTGAGGCCGTGAGGTTCTTCAAACTCACGGCAGAATCAGACTTGCTGGTTCTTGTGGATGACACCGCACTGGACTGTGGACGCATTCGCGTTCGTCCAGAAGGTGGCAGCGGCGGACACAATGGGCTCTCTGACATAGCTACACATCTTGGATCAGACCGATGGTCCAGAATCAGGATCGGTATCGACGGGCCGGGCGAGATCCCACTGGCCTCGTATGTACTCGGACAGTTTCGACCGGATCAGGTTGATGCCGTTGACGAGGGGATCGAGCGGGCAGTCGATGCTGCCCGCTGCTGGATCACACGCGGTACCGAAGCCGCCATGAACACTTTCAATGCTGATCGGGCAGCCAACAGCTAACCCGAGGAGAACACACTTATGTCTGAAGTCAAAAGCAATATGTATGAGGGACTCTTCCTCTTTCCCCAAGCCGCCATTTCAAATCTAGACGCGGCGAGTAGTCACGTTCAGGAGATGCTCGTCAAGGTCGGCGCTGAACTGGTCTCCTTCAAGAAGTGGGATGACCGACGTCTTGCCTACCCCATCAAGGGCAACAAACGTGGCGTCTACTTTCTCGCCTACTTCAAACTGGAAGGCCCAACAATCACCACGCTGGAACGCAACCTCCTGCTGTCTGAAGAGGTCCTACGGTTCATGATCACACGCTGTGACCATCTCACCATGGAACAAATCGAAGCCGCTGAAGGTCGAGCAGAACTCGCAGACGAAATCAAACTGCGTGACGCAAAGCAATCCGAAGACACAGGAAGCGGCGTGCGAGCAACGACCCGCTCTGACCGCGAATCCGAAGACACCGATGAAACTGAGACTGAAGCCTCTGAAAGCGAACCAGCCAGCGATGCCGAGGAAATCACCGAGGAACCTGCAGCATCCTGACCTCATCCCATTTGGCGGCGAATCGCATCACGAGGCCTCGTCTGAGGTACGATTCCCCGCTGCACATCACTTCTTACGCAAAGGAACAACGTCATGGCAGGCAGCGTCAATAAAGTCTTTCTCATGGGCAATCTCACTCGAGATGTCCAAGTCAAACACACCGCCAACAACACCGCGGTTGCCAATCTCGGATTGGCTGTCAATCGCCGCTATCGCAATGCTGGCGGCGAAATGCAGGAAGAGACGACCTTTGTCGACTGCGAAGCCTGGGGCCGCACTGCCGAGACAATGGGCAAGTACCTCGCCAAGGGGCGACCGGTCTTCATTGAAGGCCGGCTTCGACTCAACGAGTGGGAGGATCGGGACGGCAACCGACGCTCTAAACTTCTGGTCGTCGTTGACACCTTTACATTTGTCGACTCCCGAAGTGGCGGCGGTGGAGGTGGCGGCAGCCAGCAATCATCGAACTATTCACAAGCGGCACCATCAAACGCACCATCCAACGCGCCGTCTGACGACGATATTCCTTTCTGATTCACACGGGCCAATGTCGGCCCGAACACAACGCTGGGGTGCTGCGGCACGGCACTCCTTAACTCCACTGGAGGACAACGATCATGAGCCGACGAACTGTAGAACTACTGCTTCTTGAGAACATCGATGGAGTGGGCATCATTGGCGATGTCGTCAAGGTCCGCACCGGATTTGCTCGAAACTATCTCCTGCCGATGGGCATGGCAGAACCGCCCAGCCAAGAACGCATTGACGAATTGCAAGCAGACCGTGAAGTAGCCCTTGCTGCGCAAGTTGCCAAACGCAATGAACGCGAAACTCTGCTTGAGCAGATGGACGAGGTCGAATTGACCCTCATCCGTTCGTGCAATGAACAAGGCGGACTCTATGGATCCGTAACCCAACGGGATATTGCCGCTGCCCTCGAGGAGGTCGGATACCACGGCATCGACATCCGGTCCGTGCGCCTCCCAGCCTCGATCCGCCGTATCGGCAGCTATGACGTGCCAATTCAGTTTGATGCCGACCTACGCACCGATATCACAGTGGTCGTCGAACCCGATCAGCCGCTTGAAGAGCGTGAAGAGATGGAGTTCGATGATGAAGGCGAACTCATCGAGAAGCCGGCCCCAAAGCCCGCTCCTGAGCCAGCCAAGGAGCAAGCGGATGAGACCACAGCCGCCGAGTAAGCGGCCCTGAGGGGTGATGAACAAGTGTTCCGGCGAGCGTGTTGAGCATCAACACGCTCGCTGTCGTTGACAACAAGACCATGCACCCCAGCCAATCGTAAGCAGAGCCCCGGCGAACTCAGGCCACGTGACGGTCAGCTTCGCTGGTCCCACCACCGCTGCCGTACTCAAACTCGAGATAACGCGCGATGTAGTCGAGAATACTCGTTGCCATGGGAATATCCGGATTGCTCGTGGCTCCGGAAGGTTCGAATCGCATGCCTTTGAAGCGGCGAACAGCGTCATCGATTGAGAGGCCATATTGCAATGAGATCGAGAAGCAGCGACAGAAACCCTGAATGAGGCCCGAGAGGGTGGAACCTTCCTTGCTCATCTTGATGAAGATCTCACCTGGACGGCCGTCTTCAAACTGCCCCACGGTGAGATATCCCTCGAATCCTGCGACGGCAAACTTGTGGGTGGTGGACTCCCGCGTGGTAGGGAGAATTTCACGGTGGCGTTCAGTAAGCATGCGGTCCTTCCATGACCTCTCTCAGGGCCAGCATTGCTGGCCGGATTGTCGCCGCATCCATGCAGCCAAAATGGAATCGGTTGCCATGGCTGGAGAACTTGAATCTCGCCGCTTAGGCCACTCGAAGCCATGCCAAAACGGCGATCGAGGCAGCCATTGTGCCTACCCCCCAGGACCACTGCCAACGCCGAGGCCACTGATATTGAGTGGCGATGCACCCACAGATCAGCATTAGCAGAATGCCAGGCACTGCCAATGGCCAGGTCGGCTCAATCAATGGGGTCCAAGCTACGGGGATCACAGTCGCCACAACCTCAGAGTGGCCTAGTAACCCAGTGGTCAATCCAACCCCCAAGACGGCGGCCCACCCAGCGGTCTGCAAAGCCGCTCTTTGGCCTCGTCGACGAAGAACAACCCAGCTCAGTGCAATCTGACCGCAGATTGTGATACCCACCGCCACGCGTCCAAGTGGAAAGGACACGATCAGCGCTGCCACGGAACAGACCCCAGCAGCCAACAACCAGACTGCCCCAGGGCCACCATAGGATTCCCCAGCACGCGGAATCGACTGACACCAAGCCAACACGGTCACAATCGCAAAAATGACCAGACCAAGCTCAACGGGAACCGCATCGGCAATAGCCAGCACGAGTAGGAGCACTCCGATGAAGGGCCATGCCATCGGCATTCGATCGTCGGCCCCCCATGGGCAACCACGATCGCGCCCAATACCCATCACCAACATTGGAACCACAAGTCCAGCAGCAATGACCGGGCTTGACACACTGGCTAGGACGTCGCCATCAATCCCGGGCATCTGACGCAGGGTCCCCGCTGCATTCGGAATGATGACAAGCAGCGGCGCCCATACGGTCTCTAACACACGCCCCGGCCGCCCACCCGGCGGCGTTGCCACACACGCACGATCAATACAGACCACAAGGGCGACGAACATCAGAACCATCAGGATGGAAAGGACCATGATCACAGTTGAGAATCCTACGAAGTCCCAATCATCTGCTGTGGGGCATCATCCAGCACACCACGCAAGGCCTCCTGGACTGACTCCAAGGTCATGGATCCCAGAGGCGGTCGCCACCAGACTTCACAGCGCCCAGCTGCGTCGGGCTGCCCCACCTGACGGACTTTGCCCTGAATCTGCTCCAAGACCGCAAGCAACCGTGGCGACTGGGCCACCAAAAACACAATGTCGTGCTCTCGCCTCAGCACGGTGTCTACTTCCCAAGCAGATGCCATGGCACCAACGCAGGCAAGCAGGGCCGCTCGCTGCGCCGGCGGCGGAACTGGGCCATAGGCGTCACGCAGATCTTCCATGATCATGTCGATATCAGCGGCAGTACGTGCCCGCGCCAGGCGACGGTAGGCGTCTAATCGCCGCGGCTCTGATGGGATCCATGCCGGGGGGAAGTACCCCCGCCAGCCCAGATCGACCACTGCAGGATCACGCGACACCTGTCCACCCTGCTGGAGTTCGTGCACCGCCTGTTCAAGTAATCGGCAGTACAACTCGTAACCAACGGCGGCGATGTGCCCGGACTGTTCGGGACCAAGAAGGTTGCCAGCACCTCGAATCTCAAGATCGCGCAAGGCAATGCGAAAGCCAGCACCAAGCATGGAAAACGATTCGATCGCCTGAAGTCGACGTCGCGCATCTGGATTGACGGTACGTGTCATCGGCAACACCAAATAGCAATACCCACGATGCCGACTTCGCCCGACGCGTCCACGAAGTTGGTGAAGATCTGCAAGACCGAAGCGATCCGCCTCGTTGATGATCATCGTATTGGCATTGGGAATGTCGATCCCTGACTCGACGATTGTGGTCGACACCAAAACATCTGCCTCATGCCGCATAAAAGTGAGCATGGTTTGCTCCAGCGCACGCGATGCCATCTGCCCATGCCCAGTCACAATTCTGGCTTCTGGAACAAGTTGACGAATCGAGTCAGCGACCTCCTCGAGATCCTTGACTCGATTGTGCACGACAAAGACCTGACCCTCCCGGGCGAGTTCGCGTTGTACTGCAGCGCCAAGACGCCGCCCATCCCACTCCATGACTTCTGTGACGACCGCACGACGATCAACTGGCGGGGACTGCAGCGAACTGATGTCACGTAGTCCCATCATGGCCATGTGCAGTGTTCTCGGAATAGGCGTGGCAGTCATAGTGAGAATATCCACCATGGCGCGCATCTCGATCAAACGCTGTTTGTGCTCGACACCAAATCGCTGCTCTTCATCAACGACAATCAGTCCAAGTTCCTTGAAATGCACATCCTGACTGAGTAGCCGATGGGTGCCGATGATCACATCGACGCGGCCAGCAGCTAGATCTTCAAGCACTGCTCGCTGCTGAGCTGGATTTTTAAACCGACTCAGCGACTCCACACGAAATGGAAAGCCTGCAAAACGACTACGAAAAGTCCGTTCGTGCTGCTCGGCGAGCACCGTAGTGGGAACCAGCACCGCAACTTGCCGACCAGCAGCTGCGGCACGAAATGCAGCGCGAATAGCCACTTCTGTTTTGCCAAAGCCGACGTCCCCACACAGCAAGCGGTCCATGGGCCCCGTGGACTGCATGTCTTTGGCAACCGCATCCATCGCGGCAATCTGATCATCTGTCTCATCCCACTGGAATGAAGTCTCAAGATCACGTTGCCAAGGACCATCCGGCGGACAGGCCAAACCCGTGCGACTCTTGCGAACTGCCTGCACCCGCAGCAACTCGGCCGCGAGATCGCGTACAGATTCAGATGCCCGACTGGTTCGCTTCTTCCAAGCCGAACCCCCGAGTGTCGAACGCTCGGGAGCCCCACGGAAAGCTCCAATGTACCTATGCACGTCCTCAATACGCTCGGCGGGGACGAGCAAACGCGACCCCCCAGCAAACTCCAAAGCAAGAAATTCCTCAAGGACATCATCGCGGGTTTCACGATCATCACGTGATTGGATGACCATGCCGATGTACTGCGCAATGCCATGCGCTGCATGCACCACGTAGTCTCCTGGCTTAATTTCCACAAATGCGTCGAGTGAACGGCGTGCCTGCGTGGCATGACCTCGGCGTCGGACTTGATACCGATGCACAATTTCGTGATAGGGCACGAGCCTTACCTGCTCTTTACCTTGCCCCCAGCAGAAACCGCGGTGCAGGTAACCACTGCAAATTTCAATATTGTTGGTATTGGCTCCCAACATGTCATCCATTCGCGCCAAGTCACCATCATGTTGACACACAATGACAACAGAACTTTCACCTGCTAGTTCCCGAAGCTGTTGCACCGCATCAGCAGCCTGTTCGGCCATGGCGGCCAAAGCTGTTACTGGCAGTACCAGATCGGCATGCTCAAGCCCCTGTCCGATCAGTGTGACGCTGCGACACCGCGCTGCAAGCATCCCCTGGACGTCCTCCATGGGGGCAATCCAACCACCGCCAGCAACCCGATCGAGATAGGCCCGCGCCTGCTCACGCACCTCAACTGGGTCATCAATGACGATGTCCCATTGATCGTCGAGCACGGACGCCAATGTAATTGGCTCGGTTTGGGACTCCAATGGATCTGCCGAGAGCCCTCCGGCTGAGGCAATCAAATCAACACGCTCGATCGCATGGGCTGAGCCCATGGTGTCTAAATCAATGACTCGAAGAGACTCAACATCATCACCGAAGAAGTCCACACGGACGGGTTCTCCAATCTCTGGAAAAATATCCAGCACATCTCCACGGACAGCAAACTCCCCAGGCCGCTCAACAGTCGCTACGCGCGCCCAGCCCGCTGCAGCAAGCCATGCCAGCAAGCCATTGCGATCATGTGCCTGCTCCGCATGTACCGTCCGAAGCAACTCACCAAGACCTTCCAGTGGAGGTATGGGCTGCATGAGCGCCGCGATGGGCGCAACCAATAATCGACGATCGCCATGTTTCAGTTGAGACAGCGTGCTGATTCTCTGCGCCAGCAAATCACTACGAATTGAAGTCTCGCCCGGGAGCACTTCCATTGCAGGAAAACGCTGCACATCCACCCCCATGTCGAGTAATTCATCGGCCGCTTCATCTGCCTGATCAAGATGGGCGGTCACCAGCACCCGACGGCTCGGGCCACGGGACCACAGCGCCCCAAGCAAGATGGTCGTAGATGATCCCCACCGCCCAGTGATAACACCACCGCCGCCAGCCACGAGGGCCGACAACTGATCCGCTGCATCACTTGCATGCAGCCGCGACCACCACGCTGCGCTCATGGCTTTGGCTTCACAGGCATGGGCCAAGAGAGTTGGGGTGTCAACTTGGCTGCAGTCACCTCCCCAATGCCCTCCACCGCCAATAAGGCCTCCGAATCCTGAAAGGGCGCCGCTGCTGCCAAACGCCCTGCCAACACCGGGCCGATCCCCGGCAGCAGTCTCCAAGTTCCCGGATCACTTGAAGTCGGCGAGACCTGTAGCGACAACCACTCCACGGGCTTGCGATTGACGTACCACAGCAGAACTGTCCAAAGCGGCAGCACCATCAGGGCCAGTGCCAATTGCTTGTGCAGACCACGCCGAATCACGTGTCGTCCCCGCCCGCCTTGTTGGTGCGTAACTGACGAACCAATGACTGCAATCGATTCAGAACCACTTTGGCGGTCCCATCAGCCTGCATCAACCCGCCCCCAGCCGGGCACGTCTGTGGAGTATCAATCAAGTCCGTCCAAATCACGGATTGCACATGCCGCTTCGCGATCAAGAGAAGCACAGCACGAGCAGCCCACTTGGCCTGCGTCTCTGGATTCCAATCGCGTTCACGCCAGCGGCCTCCATCAAGTTCCGCATGATCAGGAACACCCAAACGCGTAATGAGAATTGGAACGTCAAGCAGAAAGTAGCGATCAACCATGCGACTGATCTCCATGAGATCGCGCACACTCCGCCCTGAATGCCCATCTCCCATGCGGATTCTCAAGCCCACCGCATCTAAACGCACGCCCCGCTGCTGCACCTGATCGACAAACTGAAGCGGATCGATGCCGCTTGGGCCATCACACAGATGCTCGGACCACGGCTGATCAATCTCAACGGTCACGCGTCGACCACGCCCACCTTCTCGAATGCACAGGGCCGTAGATCGCACAAGATTGACCATCTCGTCGGTGCTCAGATCGACTTCAGCATTGCTATTGAGGCCAGTCCCAACGCACCACATACCCACATGCGGCCCATATCGATTCACAACTGCATGGACATGATCCCACGCGACATCATCGAGTGATGCTCCTGCATCAAGACGATGACGCACCCAAGGTGGCACACCGCCAGGCGAAAGATCCAGCAATGGCCCGGTCAAGACACGACACCCGTGGTCGATCGCCCAGCCAATCCACGCATCTGGTCCCGACCAGTCGTACTGGCCCTGCTCATCACACAAAGCGGACCAAGAAAGTGGCACGGTGATCAAAGGCATGTCTTTGAGCACGACGCTCCGCGCAGCATCATCGACTTCCATCAAGGGCACGCGCGCACCCAACGCAGTGGACGGTAGTGGCTTGGTAGCGAATCGAATCTTCAATTGCGCCTCGGCATACGCCATTGCCAGACGCTCCGTCGCTTCAATAGCCAGCGACAATGAACGCTGCGCAAACTGCTGGGCCTTTGCCGGATTACTAATCACCATGGCGCGTGTGAACAGCGACCTCGCCCGCTCCCAGCACTGCATCGCTGGATGCGTCGCATCAAGCCGGCTGGACATCTGCCATTCTTCGGCCTTGAATACAAAAGTGCCAATTCGGTGCCTGGCCAGTTCCACACATAGGAGATAGGGCTCGGACCGCTGTGCTAGCAAACAGGTCCGCAGCGAGCATGCACCCGCCCGCCCAGCGTCCCAACGCAGCGAAACCGCCTTGGCCCCGTCATCGGCCCAGCGACACTGAATCACGCCGTTCTTGAGGCGCACCTTTCCCGGGACGACGCGTTCGTCCTTGTCCAGCAGCACGACATCTTGAAGGGTCATGCGCGATTCCGACTCGGGCAGCGCTAAACAGAGCATGGACAGCGCGACAGTGTACGGCCTTGGCTGTGGATATCGAGTCGCTGTGCAGAACTGCTAGTATTGAGCCCATGAATACCACTACAGCCCCTGTCGTCAGCACTGATCTCCCGTATACCGACCGCCGCCAAGGGAAGGTCCGTGATATCTACCGACTGCCGGCCTCCAATGACTGCGGCTCCCGCGTGCTCATTGTGGCAACCGACCGCATCAGCGCCTTTGACGTGGTCTTGCCAACCCCCATCCCCGGCAAGGGACGGGCCCTGACGACCATCAGCACCAAGTGGTTCGACATGATTCGTTCTTGGGACTTAATTGGCGACCATCTGGTTTCAACCGACGCTGCTGACCTTCCGGACCTCAATGATGAGCAGCGTGCTCAGGTGGAAGGCCGCATGATGCTTGGCCGGGCAGCTGAGGTTGTCCCGGTGGAGTTTGTGGTGCGTGGCTATATCACTGGATCGGGCTGGAAGGAATACCAACAGCATGGAACCGTCTGCGGCATCACCCTCGACGAAGGGCTGAAGCACTGCCAGCAACTCCCCGAACCTATCTTCACCCCAGCGACAAAGGCTGAAATTGGCGAACACGACGAGAACATTGACTTTGAAACCGCCTGCAACATTGCCGGCCGGGATGTCATGAACCGCCTGCGCGACGTGTCCGTAGAGATCTATCGCAGAGCTGCGGCCTATGCCCTTGAACGAGGCATCATTCTTGCTGACACCAAGTTCGAGTTTGGATACGCCCTTGACGAACAAGGCAACCGAACCGATGAACTGATGTTGATTGACGAAGTCCTTACCCCCGATTCCAGTCGGTTCTGGCCAGCCGATGACTATGAGGTCGGCCGCGATCAAGATTCCTTCGACAAGCAGTATGTCCGCAACTACCTCGAGGGCATTGTGTCTTCTGGTGGTTGGGACAAGACCGCCCCTGGCCCGGCCCTCCCAGATGATGTCATCATGAACTCCTTGGCCCGATACCGCGAGGCCATGGATCGACTATTCGACTGATTGGCTAGGGCTCAGCGACCGTCTGCGGCAGCTACCGTGTTGCGCAGAAGCATCGCCACTGTCATTGGACCAACCCCACCAGGCACTGGGCTGAGGTGCGCTGCGACGGTGGACACACTGTCGAAATCGACATCACCGACCGTTTTGGACTGCCCGGTCTGTTCATCTGCAATTCGATTGATGCCAACATCAATCACGACCGCTCCGGGCTTGACCATATCACCGGTCACCAACCCAGGAACACCCGCAGCAGCGATCACCACATCGGCACGCTTGGTGTGGGCTGCCAAATCCGCCGTATGAATATTGGTGCTCATGACTGTGGCCTCTGCTTCCATCAGCAATACAGCTACTGGCCGACCCACGATGGTGCTGGCCCCAACGCAGACCACCTCAGCGCCCGCCAGTTTGATGCCCGTGGATTCGATCAGTCGCATCACCGCCAGCGCCGTACACGGCACCAGTGTGCGGCGGCCATAGATCACCCCGCCAATATTGGCCGGATTCACACCCTCGATGTCCTTGCCCGCATCGATCCGAGCCTGAATGCGTGCCGTGTCCATGCCCTCGGGCAATGGAAGATGAAGCATGATGGCAGTGACCGCCTCATCTGCATTGAGATCATCCAGCAGACCAGTGATGTCGGCTTCACTTGATTCTCCAGGCAGCTCATGCAGGTGGTAATCGATCCCAATCGCTGCACACATGGCTGCCTGATTGCCAGCGTAGACCCTGCCAGCCTGATTGTCCCCAACAATCACCGCATCGAGCCGCACCGCAAAGCCAGCGTCCCGCAGGTCTGCGACCTCACGTTCCAGATCGCCCCGCACCTGTCCTGCGAGCGTCCGACCATCGATGATCTGTGCAATTGGGGTGGTGGCCATCATTCAGGAGGATACCGCCGGTCGGGCGTACAATGACCGCATGGACGAAATGCAATTGGTCGTGATCGATATTGGCAATACTCGAACCTGCGTGGGTGTGGCCCGGCAGCGGGCCATTCACGAGGCCAAGACCGCCACCAATGGCGATCTGGCCCATGTCACCCAGTTGGTGCTGACAGCCCAAGCATCCATCTCCGGCGATCAGACCGCACCGATTGTCATCGCATCAGTCAATGATGTTTTTGCCGACCAACTGGAGTCCGCCCTGACTGACCAACTTGGGAGCCGTCCCTACCGGGTCGGCCGCGACCTGCCGATTCCAGTCAGTTGCGATCTGTCACCCGAAGCCCTGACCGGACAAGATCGACTCCTCAATGCCACGGCTGCATGGGCTGTACTACAACAGGCATGCATCGTGGTCGATGCTGGCACAGCTGTCACAGTCGACTTCATCGATGGCACTGGTGTGTTTCATGGCGGCGCGATCGCACCTGGTGCCAGCATGCAACTTCAATCGCTGCACGAGCACACTGAAGCACTGCCAGAGCTCACCTTTGATCGACCTGATGACGACCCCTTTGGCCGCGACACGGCGCAAGCCATGTTGCAAGGTGTCTATCACGGCGTACAAGGCCTCGTCCGCCGACTGGCTGAGAAGTACGCCTCGTATTACGAGGCCTACCCAACCATCATCGCAACCGGCGGCGACGCCGAGGCCATCTTTGGTGCCGATGAACTGGTCGATCGCATCGTGCCTGACCTGACACTGCTGGGCATCGCAGTTGCTGCCCAGGAAGCACTCACGACCGCGTCGGGTGAAGACGAGACAACGTGACCACATCAACGGCGATGTGCTTGACGGCCAATGCCCCTGGGGCGGTGGCCATCATCGAAGTGTGCGGCGCAGTGCACACCGCGATGCAACAGGCGCAGTGCCCCCTGCCTGATGTGGGCGGCCTGCAACTGCACACCATTCCAGATCTGGATGATGTCCTGCTCGCCCGCATCGATGAGCACACGCTGCACATCATGCCTCACGGTGGCCGACACGTCGTACGTCGGGTCCTGCACTGGCTGGCTGACCATGGCGTATCACTTGACTCTGCCAGCAGCCACGCCACGTGGCCATCGGCGCAAGAGCATGAACACAACATGCTGGCGGCCCTTCCACTTGCCCGCACGTCTCTCGCGCTTGAGTTGCTGCTTGCACAACCATCGCGGTGGCAAGACTGGGACGGCACATGGACACCTGCGGATGACGCCCGCTGTGCCAGACTCGACCGCCTACTGCATCCGCCGCTGGTGGTGCTGGCCGGACCTCCCAATATCGGAAAGAGCACGCTGCTCAATGCCCTTGCTGGGCGCACCCGCGCACTGGTCGATGATGCTCCTGGCACCACACGTGACCATGTTGGCGCGGCGATTGATCTTGAAGGACTCATCGTGCATTGGGTCGACACACCAGGCCTTCGGGAAAGCGATGACTTGATTGAAGAAGCGGCCATCCAAGTGGCTCAAGACCCACTGGCCCGCGCCGACTTCCTGATCGCGGCCGCCGATGCCACAACCCAATGGCCAGAACTGCCACGCACGGCAGACTTGCGACTGGCAATGCGCTCTGATCTTGGACAGCGATCCGATGCTGACGGCCAGTGCGCCGCCGCTATCGGAGACGGACTTGAAGAGGTGGTGCAACTGATTCGCGATGCCCTGGTTCCCGAAGCGGATCGCACATCAACTCGACCTTGGAAAGTAAACGCAGGCTAGAGGCCCATCGACGAGTAGCCACAATCGACGTAGATCGTCTGCCCAGTTACGCCCGAGGCATGCGGGGAAAGCAGCCACGCTGCGGAGTCGCCAACATCCTCCCCGGTCACATTGCGACGAAGCGGCGCCTTCTGTTCGACCCAATCAAGAATCTGCGAAAAACCACCAACCGCCATCGATGACATGGTTCGAATCGGACCACCTGAAATGCTGTTGACGCGGATGTTCTGCTGCCCAAGTTCCATCGCGAGATAGCGGGTCGTGGCTTCCAGCGCCGCCTTAGCGACCCCCATGACGTTGTACCCCGGCACTGCCTTCTCAGCACCGTAGTAGGACATCGACACCATGCCGCCACCATCAGTCATCAGTGGCGCGGCGCGATTGGCCATCGCGGCATAGGTCCAAGCCGAAATATCCATGGCTTGGGTGAAGACTTCCCGCGGTGTTGCCGTGAACTTGCCTTCCCGCAGCCAGTCACGGTCTGCAAAGGCAATGGAGTGCACGAGAAAGTCGATCTTTCCAGGGCCGGAGGCAATCTCATCAAAGGCGGCGTCGAGGGAATCGTCACAAGATGCATCCATTGGCCGAAGCCACGGCTCCTCGACCCCAAGCGCATCGACCGCCTTGCGCACTCGGCGTTCCATTTTCTCCCCGGGCAAATGCGTGAACAAGCACGTCCCACCCTCGCGAATGATGGACTGGGCAATGAACCACGCATACGACCGATCGTTCGCCACTCCCGTCACGAGTCCCGTTTTGCCCTCAAGGCATCCCATAGCACATCTCCTCATCACTGATGCTGGAATGCGAGGAAGGGTACCGCACTGGCCACAGAGACGAGCGGGCATCAGCACAGGTGCGATACACTGCTGATTCCTCGCACGCGTAGCTCAATTGGATAGAGCATCGGCCTTCGAAGCCGAGGGTTGCAGGTTCGAGTCCTGCCGCGTGTGTTGATTGATCAGGGGCCGGACTCGTCTTCCCACTCGCAGTTCCAGTCCTCAAACAACAACAGCAGGTCGATCACACCAATGACATAGTCTTGGTTCATATCCGCTGCATAAATGCCTTCATCTGCCCAGCGGGACAACAACTCCAGAAGGTCGGCCAGGCCGACCTTCCGATCCCCGACAGCATCACCATTACAGCTTGGCCCGAAGAACAGCACCTTGCCGCCATCATCTTGATCTTGCTCTATGCACCCCACCGCAATGACCTCAATCTCTGGCATCGCGACAACAGCCCACCCTGTTTGACTGAAATCTGTTGCATCGTGACGTGTGAACAGCCGCTCAAATTGAAAAAGGCCATCAACTCGACTCAGCGCTGCCACAAAACCAGTCTTGAAAGCATTCCCAGTCCAGTTCCGACTTCCAACAATCAGATAGGACTCTTCGAGATCCAAGGCTGAGCCCCACAATGAATCCGAGGCTGCAAACGGACATTCGATCCGTTGCGTATGGGTCCACGATCCCTCGATGAGATCAAAGACATGGACCAATCCATCGTTGGCCACAGGGTTGTCAGGATCATCAGGATTACTGTCATATCCAAACTCGCCCACCACCAACGTGTCGCCGCTGAGATCGACCTTGTTTCCAAAGAAGTTTTGAGTCGCGGGGTCATCTGATACCACCGTCTGCACATGCACCCAAGTCCCAGGCGCGGTGCGCTCATAGAGATGGACCGCCCCACCGTAGGTGGCACCGGCTGAACTGTACAACTCAGCGACCGCCAAACGGTCTCCATCAATGGCAATCGATTCACCAAACACGCCGAACTCCGCTGGAGTTGGCGACTCGATCATCACTGGGGTCCCAACTTCGCCAGTCACGCCTATTTCGTAGACGTACGCCACGCCTTTGTCATTGACTGTCTCCGCTGTTCCGGTCCGAGGAGCCCCAACTGCCAGCGTCAGATCATCGAAACTGAGCGAATACCCAAACCACTGCCCAGCCTCTGGATCATCAAGTGTGATGATGGTCTCGATCAACGGGCCATCGCCCTCGGGCTCAGAATACATATAGACAGCCCCCACATTTAGGAGGTCCAAGCCTTCCTCCACATGGACATCCCACGCAAATCCCCCAACAAACACAAGCCCCCCACCTTCTGGCAAGCCGCCAATCGCTACAGCAGCACCAAAGAGGTCCCCTGGATCTCCGTCTGAAGGCGATAGTTCGTAGGTCTGCTCAATAGCCTGCTCGGACTGGCTCAACAAAATGACTGTTGCAGTTCCATTGCCATTGGTCGGAGAACCAATGGCTAAGGCCGTCCCGTCAGCATCCAGTGAAGCTCCAAAGTTACCCCCCTGACTGTCAGAGGCTGGCTCCACCCGCTCGAGCTCCACCCACTGCGTCGACCCTGCTTCGACACCCCCAAGCAACACGCCAAGCAATAAAGCCGCTGACACACTCATGTATTTGAGCCCTCACATCTCATCATTGACTTCTGGACGGATATATCAACGCCTCAAGGCAGTTGATCGCCATCAGTGTGATTCCAATCCTGACCTCTTGCAAGTGCACATCCAGCATCCAACGATACGCAGCGTCGGGTTACATCGATCATGTGGCAGAAATTGGCCTTATTGGCCCCTGAAGCACTTGTTCTGAGTCTCGCACACCCCCAAGAACTCAGCCATCACCCTGCGTACGGGCTTCACGGACAATCTCAGATCGGGTCTGAAGATACTCCTGCTCAGCAGCCTCATGAGCCACCTTGAACGCTTGGAACTGCGATTCAACCTTGGTCTTGGCCTCGCCACTGCTATGACCCCAGGAGGGGTGTTCCAGAATCTGCTCCAGATCCATGGCCATTACCAGCGCGACAAAGTCTGCATCCACGACTGGTTCACCGGCAGCGACCGCCACCCCTTCTAAGGCCCGCAGTTCGCCCCGTAAGCGCCAGCGCATGGCCCCGACATCATCATGATCTCCAAAGAGGAGCAAGGCCGCGCGCGTGCGGGAACGCCGCTGCTCCGCTGCCTCTTCAAGTGCTTCCGCCTTGCGCCGCGCCTCCTGCTGGGCACGTGATTCCCGCGGTGGTGGTGGTGGCGAAAATGGAGGCGGATCGACTTTGGCGCCCCGCTTGACCGTGCGCGCATACCAGCGTGATAAACGCCAGGCATCACGCAAACGCCGCAGCGCTGTCGGGGTCGAACTCTCATGGCCATGCACCGCCGCATTGCCATCGCGGCGAATGCTGTGCATGTCATCCGCCTCACGCCGTGTAAGCAGCCCACTTGATTGCAATGAACGAAGCATCGTGCTCAGATCTGCGTCGACCAAGTGGGAGGCATTGAGTTCAACCAAGGTCCGAGCCATGACCTCAACCATCAAGCGCAACTTGAACAACGAAGAGTCCGGATCGGAATGCACATAGGCTTCGGCCTGTGCTGCCAAATGCGCAACGCGATTGTCGTACTTCTCCAAAAAGTCAAAGTTGGACTCAGGCACCGTCGAGCTCCTCTTCATGAGGAAGCATCGAGGCAACTACACGGGCATTGACACAGCACCGCTGAAATCGCTCTTCAGTCATGTCCATTGCCGAGGCCAGCATTGAAGCCCAGCGAACCTGCAAGGGCTGCATGCTCGCAGCCGCATAGGCAATCATCATCACCCCGGTCATCACCTGATCTGCTGTCCCACGCGGCAATGACCCTGCCAGCGACATGCAGTCGATCAAAGTCATCGCATGCATGTGCTCTGAGGACTTGGCCTCAATACAGGCATCCTCATCCAGCCCGAGAATCGCCCGCGCAAACAAACCCGCTGCAGCCTCCTCCGAAGCCGATGGCTCATCGCCACCACAAGCCATCGCTCGAGCCGAAAGGAACCAAGTGGTGGCAAGGTCAAGATCATTCATGCTCGGGCCCTCGCCAAGCCATCGAGCAGATCTACATTCAATTCGGCCATCGCATCAACGACACACATGGCAGATGCCAACTCGCTGCGCGTGCGGCCCTTCGAAGCAAGTCCGACCGAGGCCATCCCCGCCCGATGCGCCGCCTCAATACCCGCTGGCGCATCTTCCACAACAACACATTCCTGAGGCGGCACCTGCAGTCGCTCGGCGGCCAGTAGGAAGACGTCTGGGTTTGGCTTGCTCCGCTTGACATCACAGCCGCATGCGGCCGCATCAAATTTGACGCCATGTTGCGCCATAGCCGCCTGAGCAAACTCAAGATTCACGCGCGGAGTTGATGACCCAATCGCGACTACCCATCCACGTGCCTGCAATTGCTCAATGAGTTGCGCCGCCCCAGGCATGAGTGGTAGCACCTGGCCAATCAGCGCTCGATAGTGCGCCTCCTTGCGGTCAGCCAACTCGGCCAGCTGAGCATCACCTGGAACATCCTTGCCAGCCCATTCGTGCAGTTCTTCGAGAATAGGCTCATTCTTGCGGCCGAACTGTGATTGAAACTGCGACTCCGTAAGGGCAACACCGAGTTCGGCAGCCAAAGCTGACCACGCTTCAAAGTGCGCGTCATAACTATCAAGCAAGGTCCCATCAAGATCGAAGATCACCGCAGGCATGGTCAATCCGTGGAATCAGTTCCGCCACTGCTGGCTCGAGCGATGTCATCAAGGTCCTGATCAAGCATCTTGCGCATGGATCGAGTCGCCAGTCTCGCTAAGGGATTCAGAAGTTTCGCCATCATTGTTCGTGGTTCGCTCGCCATGGTCATCGTGAGCATCGTGGCCCCGTCGTCCTCTGGCGCGCAGCGAATGGTCGAGGTGAAATGCGCCCCGCAGGAATCCCCTTCCACTACGTAGCAGGTTGGCGGATCGAAGGCTGTGACCTCAAGCGTCTCGGTGTGCTGCCGGCCAAAGACCACCCGCGTCTCGTTCCACCGAGTGCCAACACCGATGGTCTGACCAGTTAAGAGCTCAACTGAGGCTACTGATTCGATCGTGTCGGCGGCCCCAGCAATATTGGACACAACATCCCACACACGCTGTGGCGGTGCGGCAATCCGTCGTGATACCACTAAACAACTGCCTGCCATGAACACAATGTAGGTCACTGCGAGTGCTGCTGCATCACCAACCCCCACCCAGTCCTCTACATGAAGCCCTCGGGGAACGTCATGCTTGAGTCGCAGGTGCATTGCAGATTCAGCCAGGAACGATCAGCAGTGCTCGACCATCGGGGTCTTCCTCGTACACTGCTGCTATGAGCAACTCCCTGACAATCGCCTTAATCCGTGATGTCTTCCCAAACGCGGAAGATCTTGACCGCCTTCGTGCCCATCTGCGTGAGGCTCGTGACCGCGGCGCTGCATTGGCTGTGCTGCCGGAACTGGGCATGCTGCCATGGGTCCCAGCGACACGCCAGGCATCTGATGCCGATGCCGAAGCACCTGAAGGTCCACTGCATCAATTGCAGTCTGATATCGCCGCGGAGTGTGGCATTGGCCTTCTTGGCGGGGCGATTGTGCACGATCAAGCTGGACGGCGATTCAACACCGCCCTGCTCTTTGGGCCCGATGGTCAGCACCTGCACGCCTATCGCAAGATTCACATCCCCGACGAGCCCGGCTTCTGGGAAGCCGATCATTACGGCCCAGATGACACCATCCCCCGCCCTGTTGATGCCTTTGGACTGTCAATGGGCATTCAGATCTGCAGCGATAACAACCGCCCCTTCGGGTGTCACATCTTGGGCGCCCAGGGCTGCCAAGTCATCCTCAACCCACGGGCGACCGAATCCGCGACCTATGTGAAGTGGCGTCCCATTTGGCAGGCCAACGCTCTAACGAGCGGATCCTGGATCCTCTCGGTCAACCGTCCCGGCCCAGAAGGCGATGTGCCCATTGGCGGGCCAAGCATTGCAGTTGCCCCTGATGGCAGCGTGGTGCTCGAAACCGAAGACACCATTGGCCTAGTCACAGTCGATGCCGATGCTGTGACGAAAGCCCACAAGGATTATCCGGGCTATCTGGCCTTTCCGACCGATCTCTATGCAAGGGCCTGGGCAACAGTCCCACCACGAGTGGCCAATGCCCCGATCACCCCGGCCTGACGCACACTGAATATTCCGCTGCCTCAAGGAGGCTCCCCGATGACCACCAAGCTGACACACACCGACCTACACACACGCCTGAGCCGCCTAGAGGGGGAATTGGCCTGTGCGAACCGCCAGCATCGCCGATGGAAAGTTGGCACCTTGGCGCTGGCAGCGCTGACCCCCGGGCTGCTGCTGCTTGCTGCCGCAGACATCACTCGCTTGGATGTGGTTCGAGCCCAGCGGCTGGAGATCATCGATGGTGATGGCCGCATCGTGATGGCTGCAGCAGCAGGAACCCATGGTGGCCGACTTGATTTCTGGTCAGCCCAAGGGGCGAACCTGCTTCGACTGGCCGCCAATCAGCAAGGCGGTGACCTTGCGCTTTGGAATACAAACGGCGTGAATGTTGCCGGCGCCTGGGCTACAGAATCCGGTGGCACCGTAGCCGCATGGACCGCCGAAGGGCAGCGTGGCGCTACGCTCGGCGCAGATGCCGATGGCGGGCACCTTGCCATTGGCACCAGCCAGAATGCCGTGGCTTGTCGCATTGCTGCCAACGAGCAAATCATCACCTTGGCCGATTCGGAACATCCCCGCACAACCACGATGGCCGCTGGCAGCACGACCTGGTCACATGGCAATCTCGCTGTGCAAACCAGCACCGAGACACCTGAGAGCGTTGGCCTCAGTGTGGTAGACGGCACCCACTGGGCCAACCTGTCTGCCACGCAGGCCATCGTTGCCAATGCCCAACTTGATGGACACGCCGGACAACTCCGATTAACAGAGCACATCAGCCTGGCCAGCGACGAGCAGGGCGTGGTGCTTCAGAGCGCAGATACTGCACTGCACCTTGGCCAAGGTCGCCTGGCTGCCTCTGTCCATGATCAACCCTGGCTCACCAGTGATTTGACCGATGGCCATGCGCGCTGCGAAGTCATTGCCGGCGATGCGAGCACGAAGCTCAGTGCCGGGACCGTCAGTGGACTGCATGCTGAAGGTCAAGATGCTGAGATTGCACTCCATGGGGTTGGCACCGAATCTGTCACCCTTGCCAGTGGGGCTTCTGCTCCAGTCATGATGACCGAACATGGAGGCATCAGACTGCTCGCCTCCAGTGGCGCTGGACAGGTGGTACTGGGCAGCGGCGAGTCGGGCCAAGTGCGACTGCTTGGAGGCACAGACGGACAGCGACCTTCCATTGATGTCCTTGCACCTGGCGGGCACCGGGCCGCCTCAATGTCCACCAGCGCCCATGGACAAGGGTTATTTGCCATCACTGATACAACTGGCCAAGTCGCTGCCAGTCTTCGTGGTATGCATGATGGCAACGGCCAAATGCTGACACGCACAGCGCAAGGCTGGGTCGTTGCCGGGGCCGCAACAGATGGCTCGCCCGAAATCGCCATTGTCTCTGGTGGCCGAACACTGGCTGCATTGGCCGCTGCAACTCGAGGCGGCGCCTTAAACCTCATGAATGCGGATGGCACCCCAGTTGTGCTCGCGGGCATCACTACCGATGGTCCCGGAGGCGCTGCGGCGTTCCAGAACGGCCAGGGCCAGACCGTGGTCGCCGCAGGCAGTACTGGCCAGGGCACCGGCAGCGTCTATGTAGCTCCAGCCCCAGCCCCCTGAGGCAGTTCCCACTACTGCTCGAAGTTCACCGTCACTTCACCCAGTTCGTTGACTGCAGCAATGCCAAGTTCTTCCAGCGCCGCAAGTGCTGCGTCTTGCTCGGCTCGCTTCTTATTCGGGCCCCAACGCGCGTCAAACACACGGCCATCGACCGTCACTCCAACCTCGAAGCACTTGGCGTGGTCCGGGCCCTTCTCATCCAGCACGGTGTAGGTCGGTGGCGGTGCTTTCATCTGCTGAGCAATCTGCTGTAGCACGCTTTTGAAATTGTGGTGATGCCCACTCTCAACTGCCTTGGCAATTCGATCCTTGAGCGCATCAAGAATGAATGTAGTTGCTACTTCATAGCCACCGTCGAGGAAGAGCGCCCCGATGACGGACTCCCAAACAGCTGCGGCTACGGATGAAGGTAGTTCCTGAGAAGACTGCATGCCCTTACCCAACACCAGCAATGTGTCCAGTCCCAGCCGTGTGGCCTCCTCGGCACAAACACGCCGGCTGACGACCGACGATTTGACCTTGGTCATTTCACCTTCGAGCAGTTCTGGAAACTCGCGATGGAGATACTCGCAGACCACCAGTCCAAGCACTGCATCTCCAAGAAACTCCAGTCGCTCATTACTGTCATGACGGGCAGTGGCAATGGACGCATGCGTCAATGCTCGATGCAAAGTCGAGCGATCGGCAAACACATATCCCAACAGTTCCTGCGCTCGATCGAGCGTCATATCGTCCATGAGGTGGACGCTCCTTCCATGACATCGGCCCCGCCAGGGGTCCGCTACCACGCAAGGACGGGACGGCCCGAGAGCCTCGCAAAAGTGCCTTGGTGGGCTTTCGGCGAGTCCAACGGTGTCCGACCGGGATGGCTGAGGCCGTCCCGCCCGTTCGCGGCACCTCAAACATAGCATCAAATCCGGGGAGTTGGAACTTCCTTTTTGATCTGCTACTATGACCGATTCCCCCCCGGCCGCGGGATGGTCCCTAGGCCCGCTTGATGTCCTTTCAGCCCTCAGGAGTCTCACCATGGCGATGCACTACCCCCGCCGTGTCAGCAAGGTCAAGCGTGCCCGGATGTTCGGTTTCCGTGCCCGGATGAAGACCAAGGCTGGTCGCAAGATGATCAATCGCAAGCGTGCCATGGGCCGCCGAGTCACCCCCGAGATGTGATCTCACTGCGGCGCTTCGCCGAACCGCGCCGTCCACCACCTCTTGATTTCATCGACGACTGCATCCACAGATGCGTCGCCATTGACGATGCCATCAGCTGCGGCTGCGTAGGCCTCCGCCCGCGCATTGGCAATGGCCTGGGCCTCCTCTGCAACGGTCGACTGCCCACTCAGTGCCGGCCGGTCACCCGGGGCCTCGCCCAGCCGCGCCACCATGACTTCTGGAGAACAGCGAATCCAAACCGCTACTGCATGCTGATCACGTCGAGCACGCATGAGCGTGCTGCGTGCCGGATCAATGGCCCCAACGCCGCCACCAGCGTCAATGAGCACCAAGGGATGCTGCAACGCCTGGACCAAGGCCGCCGCTTCCAAAGTTCGCCAGTGTGCCTCCCCATCCTCAGCAAAGACCTGCGTAATGCTGTCCTGTCCAGCCAGGGTCAGCGCTTCTGCATCGAGGTCAACTACCAGACGCCCCATTTCTGGGCCCAACTGGGCTGCTACCGAGGACTTGCCACTTCCACGAGCTCCAATCAGAACGATGGCGTTCATAGAACAGCCCTTTGCTGCTGGTATTTACAGCAGAAGCATTGAACAAGAATGTGCGTGGCAGCATCCATGGACCGATGACATCATACGTCTGGATCACGCCCTCTTGAGAGGAGTCCGCAGTTGACGATTTTCGATGCCATCATCCTCGGCCTCGTCGAGGGCATCACTGAATTTCTGCCGATCAGCAGTACGGGCCATCTTGTCCTGGCAGCCTCGTTGTTGGGACTCGATGGTTCTGAGGACATTCGCCGCAGCACAGATGCCCTACTGATCGTCATTCAGGGTGGCGCCATCTTGGCGGTCCTCGGCCTTTATCGCACCTCCATCTGGTCCATGATCCGTGGTCTGGCAGGACGCGATCCCCGCGGCTTTCAACTTGCCCGCAACTGCTTCATCGCCTTTCTGCCTGCAGCCCTGCTTGGACCGCTGCTTGATGACTGGATTGAAGCACGATTGATGCACCCGGTGCCTGTTTTGTTTGCCTTAGCTGCTGGCGGGGTCATCATGCTGCTGGCCTCTCGAGGCAAACCAAAGGCAGAACAATCAAAAGAAGCAAAAGACCTATCCGCAGCCGACCTGAGCATGTCCGCAGCCTTGCAAATCGGATTGCTGCAGTGCATTGCGATGTGGCCAGGCACGAGCCGATCCATGGTCACCATCCTTGGTGGCATGTGGGTTGGCTTGCGCCCTGCTCGCGCAGCTGAGTTCTCCTTCATCCTCGGACTTCCGACGCTTGGCGGCGCTACGGTCTACAAACTCATCAAGAACGTCAGCGGCGATGATGCCAATATGTTTGAGGTGCTCGGATGGACGCCCGTGGTGATTGGCATCCTGGCTGCCTTTGTTTCAGCAGCGATTGCTATCAAGTGGCTCGTGGCCTGGCTCAATACCCACGGCCTGACGGTCTTTGGCTGGTATCGAATTGGCTTGACCATCGTGCTGGGCTTCATGATGGCTCAAGGCTGGGTGCAATTCACACCCGAGAGTCCCGCCGAGGATGCCACGGTACGAGTTCAGGGCGTCGACTCTGCAACCTGGTCGATACTGACCGCCACCCCCGCGACCTGCACCTGCCCTGCATCATCCACGGTCAGACGATTCACCTTGTTGGCATCTGACCAGACAGAGGACTCAATCCTCGATGTGCCTGCGGATGTGGTGACAACGGTCAATGGAGCTGCCGTCAGAAACGGCCCCCCATTAGGCACAGCGATCCAGGTGTCGCCATCTTGCCTGCACAGGGTATACCGCACGGCTCCAGCCACCTGATCCACCGTCACCTTCCAACGGTAGGTATTCCCAGCCAAAGTGACCGAATCAGGCTGCATGACAGAGACTGGTCGCGGCCACAACGTGCCGCCGAGAATCCACGCCAACATCGCGGCCATGATCACGAAGACCACAATCCGAAAAGCCAGGCTTCGAAGTCCAAGTGCAACTTGTCCCATGCAAATGCAATCCTATCGAACTGGCCTGCCTCACGCTTTGATAATGCCCTGATGCGGATTCCAGAGCAGAGGGCCATAAACCCTATTCAACGATCGATCAGGGAGACGATGGCAGCATTTTTAAAAGCGTCGCCTCGTCCCACACTTCGATTCCCAGTTCCTCAGCCTTGGTCAGTTTTGAACCGGCCTTCTCGCCAGCAATCAACAAGTCTGTCTTGGCACTGATCGACCCAGATACCCGAGCGCCAAGCGACTCCAACTGCTCAGCCAACGCCCGCCGTTGAAAGTGCTTAAGCGTTCCGGTCAAAACCACCGTCTTGCCAGAGAGTGGCGAGCCCGCGTCAGCGTCGGCGGCGTAGAGATCACTCTGCATCTCCACACCAGCTGCATGCATTCGATCGATCGTCGCTCGCCCTGCGGGCGATGCAAGAAAATCAAACAACAGACCGGCAGTAATGTCACCAAAATCAGGCAGCGCTGAGAGTGACTCAATGGAGGCCTCTTGCAACGACTCCATGCTGTCAAAATGCCGCGCTAACGTCCGAGCTGCAGATCGCCCCACTTGTCTGATACCCAGAGCTGCAAGCAATCGTGACAACCCTCGAGCGCGACTGACGTCAATGGCTTCGACGAGCTGTTCTGCGCTCCGCTGCGCAAATCCATCAAGCGCCTCAATATCCGAGACCTGCAAACCATAAAGATCACCAAAGTGGGCGACCAATCCAGTGTCGACGAGCTGATCCACGACCTTCTCGCCAAGGCCCGCTATATCCATTTGTCCCCGACCGGCAAACCAAGCAATGCGTTCTCGCAACTGTGCCGGACACTCAATATTGATACAGAACAACCGGGGGCCTTCCGGCTCTACTGTTCCGCCACAGTCTGGACAGACTGTGGGGGGCTCGATGATGACCTCTCTCCCATCTCGCTTGGCCGCAACAACCTCAACCACCTGGGGAATGATCTCCCCGGCCTTCTCCACTACCACATGGTCGCCAACTCGGATGTCCTTCCTGCGGATCTCTTCGATGTTGTGCAAAGTGGCATGCTGAACTTGGGTGCCAGCCAACCGAATTGGCTGCATGGTTGCCCGCGGCGTCAGCGTGCCATTTCGCCCCACCTGCCAATCCACCCGCTCAAGCACCGTACGGCCTTGCTCCGCTGGATACTTAAACGCCACACACCACCTCGGCGCTTTGGCAGTTGCGCCAAGCACATTTTGCAACGCAAATGAGTCCACTCGAATCACCATGCCGTCCACCCCGTAGGCGAGTTCTCCCCGCTGTGCGGCAAATGACTCCACCTGGGCCTCGATGATGGCAAAGTCGTCTGATGATCGGCGGTACATGCTTGCGGGAAGACCCATCGATGCAAGGCCGTTGAGAAAGTCATCGTACCCCTCGATGTCGACACCCTCGATGCGACCACGCCCATGCGGCATAAATGCCAGTGAACGCTCAGCCACAACTGCCGTATCCAGCGACTTCAGCGTCCCGGCAGTGAGATTGCGAGCATTTGCATACAGCGGCTCACCCCGCGCTTGGCGGTCTGCATTCACTGCCTCAAAGACCGCATTGGGCATATACAACTCGCCACGCACCTCAAGAAGTGCAGGCGCTGCACCAGAAAGTCGGATCGGAATGTCGCGGACCCGCTTGGCTTGGGCGGTGATGTCATCCCCGGTCGTTCCATCCCCACGAGTGACCGCCTGTGTGAGACGACCTTGCTCCCAGGTCAATGACACAGCCACGCCATCGATCTTGGGATCACAGGTCAATCGCGGAGGCTCATCTCCTAGACCTGACAGCACACGCTGATACCAGCTACGGAGCTCACCCAAGGAGTAGGTATTGTCAATGGACTGCATTGGAAGCGCATGGGCGACAGCGCGGAAGGCATCAATAACGCCGCCACCCACAATACGACTGGGTGAGTTGTCACACCAATACTCTGGGTGCGCCGCCTCGAGTTGCTCGAGTTCATCCATCGACTGGTCGAAGTCGCGATCCGACATGATCGGATCACCCTCGTTGTAGTAGGCGTGGTTGGCCCGCGTCAGCACATCTCGAAGGGCATCGATGCGTTCTTTGATCTCCGGTCCCACAGGCCGCTCAGTCATAGACGGATTCTAACAGCGGGCGGTACGATGCCCCCCATGTTCACTCAAGCCGTTCGAGCAGCCACCGCGGTCATCTTCGGAGTGTGTATCACCTCCACAGCGACTGCGGCGCTGCAACAGCAGGTCGAGTCCATCATCGCATCACGGTCGTATACAGATGATCAGATCTCCGTTGCGGTACGTGATTGTGACACAGGCCAATTGATCGTAGACATCAATGCGGATCAAATCCGTATCCCTGCAAGCAACATGAAAGTGCTTACTGCCGGAACTGCGGCCTTGGTGCTTGGCGCTGACTTTCGCTTTGAAACGCGCCTGTTACGGCGCGGAGACACACTGATTCTGGAGGGCGATGGTGATCCGGCCCTTGGCGATCCCCGCCTCTTATCGAGCATGGGCGACATAACCCCAGAAAAACTCCTTGATGTCTGGGCATCCGCCGTCGAGCAGTCTGGGCTGCGTTCGGTCACAACACTGATCGTCGATGACCGGGTCTTTGACCGTGAGGCGACACCGCCGGAGTGGCCAGAGAACCAGTTCGACCGGCGACACAGCGCGCCGATCTCCGGGCTCAACTTTCACCGCAACACCGTCATGCTCTCAGCCCGAGGTACGCCTAGTCGCGTGCAAGTGCGACCCATGAGCCCTGAATACCCAGACATCCGCGTAGTTGATTCCATCACCTTGGACACACGCGGCAAAAAGTCTGCGGCGCTTGATCCGGTGCGCCAATTAGATGCGAACCGCATTGTGCTCAAGGGCAAGGTGTCCCCTGGGCAATCTGCTGGCGTTGAAATTAGCATTGATGAACCAGCACTGCGCACTGGAGAGTTGCTCGCGTCCTTGCTGCGACGGCGAGGGATTTCAGTCGGCAGTGTGCGCCTTGCCAATGCCGACGAGCCTCCTGCTGCCGGCACACCAATTGGCCCACCAATCGTGACCCCAATCGCGACCACCTTGGACATCTGTAACGCCTATAGCACCAATGTGTATGCAGAGTCACTACTCAAACGCCTTGCGCATCACACCACCGGTCGACCCGGCACACGTATTGATGGTGGCCGAATTGTCATCCGTACGGCGCAACAACTCACCGGAGATGCCCAAGGCCTACATGTCGAGGATGGCTCCGGACTCAGCCGCGGCAATCGGGTCACAGCTGGGCTACTGGCAGCCTGGCTGTGCGCCTTTGATGGAGATACGGCGGCCGAGGTGGTCTTTCTGGACTCTTTGGCGACCCCTGGTGAAGGAACGCTCAAAGGACGATTGAGTGCTGCGGATGCCACTGGGGCATTGATTCAAGCCAAATCCGGTTACATCAACCGGGTCTCTGCGCTGTCTGGGCTCGTGACCCGTTCTGACGCTCGGCGATTTGCTTTTAGCATCATCGTGAACAACACCGACCGCACTCGCCCTGCCAAAGCCATGCAGGATGCCATCGTCGCAACCATCGCCTCAAGCGTCCGCAAGTAGACGACATCGCTGATCAATCGGACCATTCTTGACAATATCCTCTTCAAGCAATGCGCCCATGGTGCAGCCCAATACTGGATGCACAAGCGATGGATCAATCTCAACCAAACTCACGAGTACAAAAGTGCGTTCATGCATCCGTGGATGTGGCAATGTCAGACCCGGTGAGTTGATGCAGCGATCTTCCCATAGAAGCAGATCGAGATCGATCTCTCTTGGTCCCCTTGGCACCACCCCATCACGTTGCCGCCCCATGGATTTTTCAATGTCCAGCAGATGGAGCAAAAGGTCGCCGGGCTCAAGCATTGTCCGAAGATCAACAACCGCATTGACAAATTCAGGCTGATCCACCACATCAACAGGATCGGTTGAAAGAAACGTACTCACTACGGCCACATCTGTATGCATAAGCGCATCCAGTCGCTCAACTGCCGACATGAGGTTGGCAACCCGGTCTCCAAGATTGGATCCCAGACCGACCATGACACGACTTACACCTGCTGCCACAATCGCTCCTCCACCCCACAGACCCGCCATCGAACCAGTTGTAGAGCCGAACGCACCGTGGCTGAACGCACGACGCCGCGATCACCGGAATACTGCATGTGCCTGGCATCAACGCCTGCTTCATCAGCAACAGCGATCCAGACAGTGCCAACTGGCTTCTCAGGAGTGCCGCCATCTGGCCCAGCAATACCGGAGACAGCTATTGCCAGGTCAGCGCCACTGCGTGTTCGCGCACCAACGGCCATCGCCTCAACGACATCCTGACTGACAGCCCCTGGCCCATCGGGCCCCAAGAGCCCCTCCGGGACATCCAAGAGTGCTGTTTTGAGGGCGTTGGTATAGGTGACCCAACCACCCACAAACCAGGCGCTGCTTCCAGCAACTTCGGTCAATGCAGCCCCGATGCCTCCACCAGTACACGACTCTGCAGTGACCAATGTCTGACATTTGTCATGCAGGACTTCCGCAACTGCTTGCGCCAATGAAACGCAGCCCACAGGAAGCGCCCAGGGTCCAAGATGCTGGCGCAATGCCACCTCTGTGGCCTGGACTCCTACAGCACCAGCAAGACCGTCAACATCGGTCACCATTAATCGCACCAGCCCACTTCCAACACGAATACCAACCTGGGGCCGACGATCACGTTTCAACAAGTCTCCGAGACAATCCGCCACCTGGACTTCACTCATTCCAGCTACGAGGACCTCGGCAGAAGACTGTGATTTCACCCCCTGAGCAGTCAACGATGGGATGAGCACATCAGTCACCATTGGCTTCAACTCGATCGGTGGGCCAGGCAACATCCAACCCTGCGTGTCACCAACAGCAAAGCACAGTCCAGGCGCTGTTCCATGGTTGTTGGCAACCAGCGTGGCCGACACGGGGCGCAGCGCCACACGCTGCCGCGCTTCACTCATCGGAAGTCCTCGATCACGACACCACGCTTCCACGGTCGCCATCGCCTCCTCATCGACTATGGTCGCGCCTTCATCAATGACATCCGCAACCGCTTCGCGGGTCAGATCATCACTGGTCGGCCCCAGTCCACCAGTTCCAACCAGCACATCACAGCAGTCAGCCATCGCCTCGATGGTGGTGGCGATGAACGCGCGGTCGTCTCCGACCGTGCGCCGACTCACCACAGTAGCGCCTGCTGCCGTCAGTACCTTGGACAGCCATGCTGCATTCGTGTCGACAATGCGACCACTGACCACTTCATCTCCTATGGAGAGGATGCCGATTCTCACGGCGATGAGGCCGTGACTGTCTGAGCGCCGGATACCACTTGTTCATACTGCGCTTCAAAGAAGCGACCAGCGAATCGACGAAAGGCGCTCGAAGGTGCCGACTCCACATGCCATGGGCCACGATCTCCCCATCCGCCACGAAGCCAGCCTGATTTGACCGCACTGCGTCCATCTGCACTATTCAAGGAGAGCACTTCACCATTTGGGCTGGTGACTTCTGGCATCGCATCAAAATGTTCAAGCATGGCCTTGAGTGCTGGATCTGACACCATGTCTGCTGTCACAACCACGCCCTCAGTATCCATTGGAAAATTCGGATGGCTTGTGATCGCCCGCCATGCATCTTCTAACTCATCTCTGCGATCAAACGCCATCGCCTGCATCAGTGGCGCGATGAAAGCACGCATGGCATGGTCCGGATACTCAAAGCCCTGAGCGCTGGCAAATGGATCAAATTGATCCATGAAACGTTTGTCGAATTGGGAATACATGTGGGCCACGATCGGCAAGCGACGCAGTGCATACTGGTGCGGGCCAAGTCCATCAGGGGATTGCGCATAGGGGTCAAATTGCAGCAACGACTGTCCTTGATCACTGAGCGTAAAGACCATAAACCGCTCGGCCAATACTCGGTCAGGGGGATTGGCCAGCATGGAGATGGGATCGGGATCAAGCATCGTTTCACCAGGAGGATCCACATAGACCACTCGTCCGGCTGACCCGTGATCTGCCAATGCCTGTTCCTGATAGCGACCAAAGAAGTCGATGCACACGCCCATGGCCGCATCACCCGAGGCGACATCCGTCGGACCGCGCAGGGATGAGGCTGAAATCGTGCGGGCGTTCGCCGCCATGCGGCGCAGCACCTGCCACCCGGGAGTCCATCCATAGCGTCGCAGAATGGTCTCAAAAGCAGTGGTCACTGATCCACTTTGGGCAGGATTGACCATTGAGACCGCTTTGATCAGTTTCGGATCCGCAAGATCGCGCCACGAGTCTGGAACCTCCAGACCACGACGCTTCAGTTCGTCACGATTCGCGATGATGCCAAAGCTTGAAAGCGCGGTTCCCCACCAATAGCCGTCCTTGTTCCAAAGCGGCGTATCGGCAACCTCCGCCCGTCCATACAAGGCCGCAGGATCATCAACGAGGTGCGCTGGTGTACTGATCGTGGCCGATGCCTCGATACGCCATGCTTGGCCATCTACTGGTGCATACAGCGTGCCGCGAACGTCGTCGGCCTCAAAGGACGCGCGCTGATCAGCCTTGGCTGCATCCATGATCGCACCTGCATCAGACACACCAACACCATCAAGCCACTGCTGAACCTGCGCCGGGGAGCGATCACGCAGGGCCTTGGAGACACCTTGCCGTAATCGACCATGCTCATAGGACCCGCCGCCGAAGACGAGATCAGCATCACCGCCAGGTTGCACCCCTTGCTCGAGCGCTGCAGTCCACTGCGCCATGAGCATGCGCCTAATCTCACTGGTCCCCCCGGGGACACTCCATGCGACATTGACCGCTTCGCCATGTTGTTCGAGATGCCAGATTTCAAAGGCACGCTTAAATTCGTACCGAATCTGCTCGTTGTGCGGGGTCATGATGACCAAAGTGCGCTTGCTGGAATCGCCCTCTGGATGATCGACTTCAAATAGCAAGGGCAACAGCAAAACAGCCAAGAAGAGCACGAGCACTACCGTCTCTCGAATCCCAAACCAACTTCGCCAGGCCATCATCGAAGCCCTGCCATAGTGCCGGTCTCATCAGCCAGACGCTGGGCTGCGTCTGCAACTGCCTCTTTCCAGTCACCCTCGCCCTGGGCATAGATCACAGACCGACTTGCAGTGAGCAGAGCGCCACGGCCATCTGCACCAAAGAGCGGGCGACAATCCTCCAATGTGCCACCTTGGGCACCAATACCCGGAACAAGAAGCGTGACTCCAGTGAGCCTCGCTCGAAGTTGGTGGGCTTGTTCAGGATGTGTTGCACCCACGACAGCCCCCACATCACTCCACCCACTTGGCCCAAGACGATCCGCGGCCATTGCAGCAACCTGATCGGCCATCAACTCGGCCACCGTTCGTCCGTCTTCGAGTTGTTCATCTTGAAATGCAGCACTTCCCGGATTGCTCGTTCGCACCAACACGAAGGCGCCGCATTGCTCGAGAAATGGCTCTACGCCATCCATCCCGAGATATCCGTTGACGGTGACCCAATCTGCTCCAGTTGCTGCTGCAGACGCTGCATAATGCGCCGCACTGATGCCGATATCCCCACGCTTTGCATCAAGCACAACCGTGGCACCCCGCGCTGAGGCCGCCTGAATCACCTCATGCATGACATCAACGCCGGCGACTCCATATCGTTCAAAACAGGCTGATTGCACCTTGACTGCGGCAACGGTTTCCGCAACGGATTCAACCACACCCAAACAGAACGCTCGGATGGCTTCCGTCGGGTCTGCCTGATCGATTGAACTGGGAAGTCGCTCCAGGACCGGATCCAGACCAACGCAGGCCACTGAACCACTGCGTTGCATTGCGGCGTGCAGCGTGTCAATCGGACTTCGGGCGCGGGTGGTCGATGTCGACATCAGGTCGGCCCATGATAGTCCCGGATAGCCTGCGACCATGTGCTCCCCACGCCACCTTCATCTGGATCGAAAAGAGGGGCTGACTATCACCTGGGATGATGGGCGAACCTCGCAGTACCCAGTTGCCCATCTTCGCCGATGGTCACCCAGCGCTGAAGCCCGCGCCTTAAGACAGTCGCTCGAAGAGAATCCGCTGGCTGTCATGCCTGCATCACCTGCCACAGATCAACCACTCGAAGCCCTCGGAATTGAACGCGTTGGCACTTATGCTGTCCGCATCCGCTTCTCAGACGGGCATCACACCGGGCTCTACTCATGGTCATGGCTACGCTCCATTGATCCCGCCGAAAGCACGGAGACATCATGACCGGCCCGACGGACACATCGACCACCCAACTGCAGCCGTGCTCTGAACCACCCGGACGCACCCCTGCTTTGCCTGAAGGTGCCACGCCGTGGTTTGCAACGATCATCCCTGGGCTCAATGCATCTCATGCCGCAGTCAATCACGTGTCAAACGTTGAGTTTGTCCACTGGATTGACCAACTTGGACAACAACACCTTGGATCACTGGGCTGGACCACTGAGGAGTTAATCGATGCTGGACAGATATGGTTTGTCGCCAGACATGAAGTTGATTACCGATCAGAAGTCCACGCAGGCGAAACGCTCTACGCTGCGACATGGGTACGCTCGATTCGACGCGTCAAGTCGTGGCGCGACACCATCATTTGGCGTGACACCGGCAATGCAACCAATACGGTCTGCACTGCATCCACGCTCTGGGTGCATGTGGATCTTGGCACGCGCAAGCCAATCTCCCCCCCATTAGACATGGCGGCTGCGATGACTCCCATTGGAAGCGAAGTCAGTCCATGGAGGGTGCGCGCATGACCAGAATCTTGTTGGCATTTGATCAAGCTCGTGCTCAGGACGAATCTGGAACTTGGCGACGCATTGCCATGGGCTTACACGACTCAGGAATCCAACAAGTTCACCTCCGCGCAGCCCGGCACGAGGGACCGGCACCAGCAGCCCTCCTGGAGGACACGGCCGTATTGACCTGCCCGATGCCCCTGCCATGGTGGCGCACACGGACACTCGGCGACGGACTGGCTCGACAGATTGAGCCCTACTCGGTTGATGCCTTACTTGCCAGCGGCGACGGCGCTGTATCAGCCCTCGTTCCAGTTCGCGATCGACTTGACATCCCACTGTTAGTGGATGTCTGGCGTGCATCTCAACTTGATAAGGTCGAAGCGATTCGCGCCGATTTGTGGATCGCGCGCAGCGAAGCACTCGCAGAGGCGCTGCGAAAACGTGTCGAACATGGCACTGTGGTGACCGCTCGCGCTCCAATTGTGCAAACACCGGCCACGCGCCTTCCAGACAAACGTCCGTCACTGGTAGTGCTTGATCCAGGCGATCGACCTCGCCTCTGGGATGCACTTCTTGATGCGCTGACCACAGTGCTAGAGGCTAGGCCTGACCTTGAATGCATCATGGAACTTCGCAACCGCCGCGAACACCGCTTGTGGAGACAACTGCGACAACGCGAACTGCTCAGTCGCATTAGCGTAGAGTCAACTGCAGGCCCATTGGAATCACTGGTCGCCGCGGCCACCATGGTTGTGGCGCCCGATCCAAGCATGCCCTGCCGCACCATCATCTCCACGGCCATGGCCGGAGGCGCGGTGCTGCTGGCTGCATCAGCAGAGAACGACGAACTGATTCGGGATCGCGACACAGCAGTCGTCGTGGATCAAGGCACTGCAACTCAATGGACCGAAGCCATGCAGATGGTCCTTGAAGATCCGCAGAAACGACATGATTGGTCGCGCCATGCAATTGCAGCGGTATCTGCAGCATGCCAACCCGAAAGCACCTTGGCGGCCTGGGTCACCGCAGTGGTCAGCGCCACAGCACCAAGTTCGTATCCCATTGGCAGTACTTGACCAACCACTGATTGCTAGATGCTGATGCTAGAAACTCGCCTTCTTTCTTCACGATCGACAGTGCCACCGGCCGATCAAAGGGGTGCGTTCCCACATTCTCTTGTCTTTCTCCCCTCCCCCCCGTTGCGGCTCTTTGAGTGGCAACGGGGGTTTTCTTGCGCAGGGCAGAATGCAGATCAGGATGCCCCCTGCATGACATCGCGAATAATCTGCAAGCCTTGTTCAAGTTTACGATCATCACACGCAAAGCTGATTCGAAAATGCGAGTCACGCGTGCTGAACACACCACCGGGGATTGTGACGACCTGACGATCAATCAGCTGATCACAGAACTCTGTTGCAGTCATGCCAAGTTTCGGGGGCACTTCCACAAAGGAATAGAACGCGCCGCCAGTCTCACTGACCCGAGTTACTGGCGAGAGCACTTCGCAGACCATCTTTGATCGCTGCTCGTACTGCTCCACAATATGAGACATGTCCAGATCAAATGCCGACACCATCGCCGCTTGCGCCATTGATGGAGCGCAAACAAAAGAGTACTGCTGGAACTTTGCCATCTCAGCAATCAACCATGATGGTCCAGCCACATACCCCATCCGCCAGCCCGTGCATCCATAGGTCTTGCCGAAACCCCGAACCAGCAACATATCACGACCATGACGGCCAGGACTGGGGCACCGCCCCTGCGCATCGCAACCGTTGCTAAAGGTGAACAGATCGTAGATCTCATCAGAGACCAACATGACACCACGATCACTGCACAAGTCCGCAATCTCTTTCACTTCATGATCGCTCGCAACCACGCCGGTTGGATTGCCCGGGGAATTGAGCAACACGATGCGTGTGCGATCAGTCAGCAGTGGCTCAATCCGCGCCGCGGTCATCTTGAAATCGTCATAGGTGTCACAGGGCACAATCTGAGCACCAGTCATCGAGCCCAAGGCTGGATACACCACAAACCAAGGATCGGGAATGATGATTTCATGCCCCACATCACACAGAGCCATGCAGGCCAGTAGCAAACCACCGCTGGTGCCACTGGTGATCATGATGTCCGTGCCATCTTCGCCAGGCGACCAGCCCACATCACTGCTGACATGCGCCCGCACCGCTTCAAGCAGGTCACCAGCGCCCGCTGTCAATGTGTAGCCGTTTCGGCCTGCTTCAATTGCATCCTTGGCCGCCTCTCGGAGCGGCTGGGGCACCTCAAAATCCGGTTGCCCGATCGACAAATTGATCGGGTCTTTGAGCGTAGCACCCAATTGAAATGCCCGACGGATGCCCGAAACATCCAGACCGCGAGCCCTTTGGCTGATCAACTTTGATTCGTCCAACATAGGGCGGTCCGCCCGAAGGGTGGTCAGTCGTCGCTGGCAGCAACGGCACCGTCGCCGTCGCCGTCGCCCTCTGTTTCCTCAGCCTTCTTCTTCTTCTTCACGATCGTCGAGCGATTGCCAACCTTCGCCATACCAATCGGAGAGTCCTTCTCGAGATCGAATTTGTCCTCTTCCAGCAATTTGGCGACACGCTCACCACGTGTCAACACATTGCGGTGCTGATTGAGGCCAACTGGTTTTGTCTTGAGACTGCGATGGAGGCTCATGATTCAAGGACCTTACATTCTTTGGTAATACGTGTCGTGAAAGATCACTTCACGCTTGGACTTCAGCCAACGATCGGCGACCAGTTTGATCCGCTGTGCCAACTCCTGATTGGCAGGCAGGTTCGGATCACTAGAGGCCAGTCCGGGCAAGGCGATCACCCGCACATTCCGTGCATTGTGACCGGGATCGAACGCCACTGCAAGCCCATTGGCTTCACAGAAGGACTTCAAAGCCTCGGCCCCAGAAGGTCGCGTTTCCGCCAATACGATGTAGTAGAGCCCTTTTTGCAATGGCTGGTCGTCGTTGCTGGCCTCAGATGCTGGCTCAGCGCCCCCAGAAGCCCCTTCAGGGGGCGATGAAACACCCTCCCGGCGTTGTGTCTGCTGAGGCTTTTCCAGAGGGGGCTGAACCGCCGGTCTGGACATCGCTGGCTGGGCCAGCGGATCGGCAGTCACACGCATGGCCAACTGACTGGCCCGATCTGCCTGTTGTGCTTCATGCCCAGATGTGCGCCCCATCCACCATGCCGCAAGCACAACACCAAGCACGAAGACCACACCAACAACCACATAGCCTGTTGGGAGAGAAATACGTCGCCGCCCTGTGGGAGGAGACTGCGGATTCTCCGGATCAGCATGCGACTCTGGCATTTGCTGAACGCGACCAAGTCGGTTTGAGCCTAATTCATATAACGATGGTCGTGATCCACGTCGTGGCATGGTCACATCTCCTTTGAATCCGGAATGCCAATCACACTGGCCATGGCCATACCACCGGCATGCGATAACGAAAGCGCCCACACTGAGACACCCTTCGCAGTGGCTTCCTTTGCTGCAGCGCCAGAGAGATGCACCTCAGGCTGACCATGTGGACCATGCTGCACACCAACATCTGTCCAGGCAATCCCCCCAGCCCAACCAGTGCCAAGTGCCTTGAGCACCGCTTCCTTCGCGGCAAATCGCGCTGCATAACGCTCTGCACGACCAGGCGGTGATGCCTCGGCGTATTGCTGCTCCAATGAGGTAAATACGCGATCAAGAAAGGACGCTCCGTGCCGATCAAGCATGTCCTTGATCCGACTCACCTGCACCAAATCGACGCCATGTACCAAACGCACCATGAGACTCAGTGTACGTCCTCATGCATTCCAGACTTGCCCCATGGTGGCCAAAGCCCTCACGGGCTCAGTGAGCCAGCGGAGATCGGCGATGACCGGCCGATCAGCTCCGCCTACCGAACACGCGGCACGAAAAGCTGGCACATCAAGACGGCCACCTGGCATCCCCGGCGGCACACGAACTCCTGCGGACAGATCCGAGAATCGCACTGAGGCCGATGCGTCAGCGGCTGCCAAAATTGGATCACCACCTTCAGAAAGCCAGGCGGCTGGATCAAGGCTCCGAACCAAGCCATGCGGGACCTCACCATCTGGCGTCCCAGCCACGGCCACCGACACACCAGCGCGAGCGGCCGATGATCGCAACGCATCAAGGATCTCATCGCTCGGCCATGGCGGTGCTAAATCAAGCGTCACACTGGAACACCCGAGCGTTCCGGCAAGTCCACAGCAGGCATCCACCGCATCTAATGCACGATCCACATGTGCTGGATCTTGGAAGTGTGCTGGGGGAATCCAGAGATCAATGCCACAGACCTGTAGTTCCATGCTGCGTAGTGTGGCCTTGATATCCCGCACCTCTGAGTGCGACAACGTTCGCGGACGAATACCCCACGGGCCTGTTGCTCCGAGCTGTACTGCACGCATGGACCATCGTCGTAATTGCGCCAGCCCATCACGAAGTGGCAGTCCCAATTCCGTCACGGTTGGTGCCAAAGCGGGGAAGGTGGACAACATGAGCACAAGGCTACTGTCTTCCGCAACGGATGGAACCCCACTGCCAACAGGCGCGGTAGGGTGCAGTCATGCCTGTGGCTCCTCAGATTGAAACACAGATCCTCTCCGGACCACTGCAGCCAGCCCCCCCCTTAATTGGCGGTGGCGTGGCTCAATTTGTCGGAAGAACTCGGCAGGAAACACACCCCGAGCATGGGCCACTGCTCCATCTGGACTACGAAATGCATGGACCGCTCGCCAGCGCCGAGCTCTGCCGGCTCGGTGAAGAGGCTGCAACCAAGTGGTCACTGCTGGCTGTGCGGATCCGTCATGCCACCGGCCCGGTAGCCCCTGGACAAGCAAGCGTTGACATTGAAACCGCCGCAGACCACCGCGACGCGGCATTTGCAGCATGTCGCTGGATCATCGACACCCTCAAACAACGGGTGCCAATTTGGAAACATGAGGTGTGGACCTCCGGCACAACCTGGGCCTCCGGAACTCCAGCCACACAAACATGAGCAGCAAGCCGACGATTCCGGTCCCCAAAGCAACGAGCGCTCAAAAAGCACGTGCACGCAGGGTGTACGCGGCACTGGAAAAGTCCTGGCCAGATGCCACCTGTGCACTGCAATGGCAACACCCCCACGAATTACTCATCGCCACCATTCTCTCAGCGCAGGCAACCGACATCAGCGTTAATGCCGCCACTCCTGCCCTATTCAATACCTTTCCCTCAATCCAGGCCTTTGCCCAAGCAGATACCGCCGACGTGGAACCACTCATCTCTTCCATCGGCCTCTTTCGGTCAAAGGCCAAGAGCATCGTGGAGGCATCCAGGCGCATCGTCGAGGTCTATGAAGGACAAGTACCACAGACCATGCCTGATTTACTGACACTGCGCGGCGTCGCACGCAAGACTGCAAACGTAGTTCTTGGAAATGCATTCGGCATCAATGAAGGCGTGGTCGTCGATACCCACGTCATGCGGCTGGCGTGGCGATACCAACTCACAGACCATCAGGGGAAACCTGATCGCATTGAAGGGGACCTGATGGCACGGTTCCCACGATCGAACTGGACCATGCTGTCCCATCTACTCATTTATCAGGGGCGCTATGCATGCAAAGCACGTGGCGCCGAGTGTCCAGCCAATGCCATCTGTCGTCACTATGGCTCATGTGATCGCTGCCAAGGCTGAGCGCTCAGCGAACCTCACGCACCACACCAAAGCCACCATGACCTGAGGCATACGCCACCCCACCACCAAGCATCAGAGGCTCAAGACAAAGCACAGGCCCTGCAAGACGGACACCGAGTCGTTTTGGCTCGGTCTCACCTGCTCGGGGCAGCATGATCGCCACGATGCCTTCATCGTGCCCGAGCCAGAAGGCATCTTCCGTGGCCGCCGCGCATCGATATTGGCCTCCTTGCGGAGCCACAAGTGATTCAATTCCCCCTGGTGTCCAGAGATGCGCTATACCAAGATCGTCAATCTCGATCGACCAACCGAGCACTGCTGCGGAACGGCGTGGGGTGGGCAGCGATGATTCAAAATCCACCTGGACTGGATCCTGCCCCAACTCATATTGCCACGCGGTAGTACCGGAATGCCCGATCAGTGCCTTGCCAGAAGAACCCGCGACCGCAAGTCCACCAGGAACTTCATGCATCATGGTGATGACTCTGGGCTGGCCAGGCATCACCACATCCATGATGGCACGCCCAAATCCTCCAGCCACAACCACCGTGTCATCATCGATCCAATCTGCCGACTGGATGCCATACCCCTCCCACATCCAGATCGGCACAAGGCCACGGGCAGTGGCCTCGAAGACGTGCACCGCACCACCTGAAACGACCAGCAGTTTGTCTCCACGTGGAATAAGCTCGCGCACCTGCCCATCCACGGACCGGGTCCAATGTCGCGCATCTACTTCACGACAATCAGCTCCCATCACCCCAATCAATGATCCAGACTGCTCAACACGGGCAAAGAGGAGCGCGGCATCTGCCGGACCACCTTCCAGCATCCCAGGGACAATGATTGATGCTGAACCCAGATATTGATCATCGGCACGACGATGAATTCGACGTCCAACTACATACAAGGCTCGGCCCCCATGCTCTTGAACATCGGAGACCAGTTCGTCATCGGTTTGAATGACTCGCCCACCATCTAAGGTGCGTACGCCACCTTGACCATGCGCAACAACTCGCCCATCAAGCAAAGACAGGCCATAGGGCGCAAGCCCAATCATCGAGGCTGGGATGCGACCAACAACCACTGGTCGCATTGGTACATCAATCGATACCTGCACCACCTGATGATCATCCAACAGGACGAACATCGTGTCGCCAAGTCTCTCCATATCCACGGCATCACCAAATGTGCCCGCCGGGGCAAGATCCGTTGTCGAAATCACCCGCCCTTGATCATCTAAAACGAGCAGTTGCAGGCCAGAGAGTTGATACCACAGATCATCATGCACAACACAAGGACCTTGACTTCCCTCCGTGGCGTGATCGATGACCAACTGTTGTGTGTGCGGCTTGGCCGTTTTCGGACGCTTCCACACACTCGTACAGGCCGTGAGTGTGGAGGCGAGCAATAAGAACGTCAAGAGTGCAGGTCGAAGCATCATCGACGGGTAGGATACGCGCCTACCGAGGCAAAGGACGCTCCATGGCTGACCGAATCGAACAGTTGCGACGAATGCTGGACACGGAACCAAATGACGCATTCTGCCTTTATGCACTTGGGCAGGAATATGCTCGGGAAGGCCAGTTCGAAGCCGCACAAGCGCACCTTGGCCAAAGCATCGAGGCCGACCCAGATCAGCCCTACGCGCACTATCACCGCGCCAAATGTCTCATGCAACTTGGTCGAATCGATGAGAGTCGCCAAGTCATTGACGAGGGACTGGCTCTCTCAGAGCGCCTGGGCGATATGCAGGCTGCAGGCGAATTGGCAGAATTACGCCAGACAGCCCAACACGATGACTGAGCCAACGATCATCACCAATATCGTGGCATCTCCCAAGGAGCCATCGCTGCGTCGGATTCAGTCTGGTCGCCGAACCCTTGCGGTGATTCACCACCATGATGTCGAAGAACTGCATCTGGATATCGGCATCACCATCGATGCGGACCTCTCCGATCAACTGCAAGTGCGGCATCGGCAATCGCAGTTGCGATTGAAGGCCATTCGTTCTTTATCACGCACTGCAGCGACACGCCATCAACTTGCACAGCGCCTGCATCGTGGGGGCGGATCACAAGATGACATCGAGCATGTGTTGAATCAACTCACTCAAGAAGGGCTTCTAGATGATCTGCAGGCAGCACGCCAACTGGTTGCTGAGTCGCTTCGCCGCGGCGGGCTCAGCCAAGCAGCAATGATCGATCGGCTGCTTCGTCGGGGAATTGACGAATCCATCGCTCGCCGCGCCGTCGACGAAGCCACGGAGAACCGAGATGAATTAGAAGATGCAATGGAGATCGGAGTAAAGATGATGCGATCATTGAGGCAGCACCCCACTGATGTGGCTGCACGGCGATTGGCTGGCCGCCTCGCCCGCCGCGGGTTCACCTTGGAGATTGTTGAGAAGACTGTTTCTCAACTGACCGGAGCCACCGCCGATTCGGACGGTACTATCGACGCCGATGCCTAATCACGAATATTCATCCTCCTCATCGAAGCGCACGGACCCATGGGAGTTGTCCGGAGAAGAACTCCTGAGCATGCAAGAAAGCGATGCGCCACCACTGCTGCTGGATTGCAGGACCACCGATGAGTTCAATGGAGGCCACCTGCATGGAGCGACATGTCTGGCCCTGCAGCAGCTGAGCCTGCGAATGCCTGACCTGGAGCCCCATCGCGCAGAACGCATCGTGGTCTACTGCCGCACTGGACGTCGGTCACGCATCGTTGCCAGATATCTTTCCCACTGCGGCTTCAACCACGTATGGTCCCTAGCCAGTGGTATCGAGGGATGGACTGGGCCCACCACGACGGATGTACAGGAGCACTGATGTGCTGACTCATCGGCTGATCACTGGACCGGTCCTGATCGCCATCCTGTTGCTGTTGCTGTGGTGGGACGAAACAATTGGCCAAGTCAGCCTTGGCATGGATAGCGTGATACTCCCCACAGGCATCGTCATCACTGGACTCTGCGTCTTGGTGTCTGCCTTGGCAGCGAGAGAATGTGTTGCGATCCTCAAACAACGATCGATCAATGTCTCACTGCCGATCCTCACTGCCGCCTGCTGGGCAGTGCTCCTCGTAGCCTGGGGGGCTCAATCCAATCACTCCTATGACTTGGTGGCACTGCTGCTGGTTCTCGGCGCGACGTGGTTCATCTCTCTGGCCTGGGCAGTGCGGCAGTGCACAGTCGACGGCGCAACCAGCGCCGCGACTGCTACAGTCGCGATAGCGATCTACCTCGGAGGCATGCTGTCATTCCTCCTGATTCTCCGCGACAGCGTTTCAGCATGGTGGATTGCAGCACTGGTGCTCATCGTCAAAGCGGGTGATATTGGGGCATACTTCACAGGCCTGAGCATTGGAAAACATAAATTGATCTCATGGCTCAGCCCTGGCAAGACTGTCGAAGGAATGATTGGCGGACTTGCCTGCTCCGCCGCAGCGGCATGGGTGGCTCTGGCACTCCTTGGCTCGCCAACCCCAGCACCCATGGGCATGGGCTGGGCACTCCTGATGGGCATGCTCCTCGGGGCGGCCGGCCAATGCGGCGATCTGACGATGAGCCTTCTGAAACGCGATGCCGGACTCAAAGACAGCTCCAATCTGCTTCCCGGCATGGGCGGCATTATGGATGTTCTTGATTCACTGCTCTTGGCAGCACCAATCGCCTACCTCCTGATGATCTGATTCATGCTTTACTTGGTCATTCAACACTTCGCAGAATCCTCCCGCGCTGATACACTGTTCGGTTGATGACGACGACGGAGTTACGAATGCCGCTCATTGAAGATCTGCTGAGTCTCTACAGCGTTGAACGCCAGGTCCGCAGTCTACGCAGCCGGGTCGACACTGCAGAGACCTATGTTCGCCTGCAACAACGTGAAATGGAGTCGCTGCAATCTCGTCGTGATGAACTCGAGACGCGCAAGAGGCAACATCAAGCGCACAATCACAACCTCGAAACCGAAGTCACAGGCATCGACGAGCGAATCGAAAAGTTGCGTGAAGAACTCAATGCCGCCTCCACTTCGAGGCAGTACAACGCCGTCCTGAGTGAAGTCAACAATCTCAAGGACAAGCGGGCCGCAGTCGAAGAACAGATGCTTGTGGAAATGAATGCGATCGAAACCACAGAGGCTGACGTGGCTGCCATTGATGAGCAGATTGCCGAGCGCAGCACCGTGCTCGAGTCCGCCCAGACCGAACTGAGCAACCGCGAAGCTGAGATTGCAGATTCACTCGCCACACTGGAACAAGAACGGGCCACAAAAGCAGCGCTCATTCCTGATGGCACTAATCAGCTCTTTGATGAACTGGCAGATGACTTCGATGGCGAAGCCATGGCCAGCATCGAAGTCATCGACAAACGTCGTCGCGAGTACTCCTGCGAGGTGTGCAATGTGCACCTCCCCTTCGATGTGGTCAGCCGTGTCATGGGAAGGCCTGACGAAATCATGCAGTGCCAGGGCTGCCTCCGCATTCTGTATGCGGGCGAGGGCTGCCGCGAAGCGCTCGTCAAGTAGGCACGGCGCTCGGGTAGCATGTGCCCACCATGATCTGCCCGCGGTGCAATTCCGATGAAGACAAAGTGATTGACAGCCGAGCCAGCGATGGCGGTCATGTCGTCCGGCGTCGCCGCGAATGCCAGGAATGCAATATGCGTTTCACCACCTATGAACGCATTGAAGATTCTGGTCGCCTCGTGGTCGTCAAGAAGGATGGCTCCCGAGTGCCCTTTGACCGCGAAAATGTACTTCGCGGAATTCGCTCAGCCTGCGGCAAACGCCCCGTCCCTGAGTCAAAGAAGGAAGATGTCTGCAATGCAGTAGAACGGGAGATTCGTCGCGAATACGAGCGCGAAGTACCCAGCGTTGCTATTGGCAGACTTGTGGCGAATCAGCTTCGCACCCTCGACGACATCGCCTATATCCGCTACGCCAGTGAGTATTACGATTTTGGATCACTGCAGGAACTTGCCACCGAAGTGTCCGACATGCAATCACGCCCGAAGGATGATCCGGGCCAAGACACGCTCTTTACCCAGTAGAACGCACAGGCCAACCGCACCATGCCCACGATCACCTTGCCAGATGGATCCACTCGGTCATTCGACAGACCGGTTTCGCCAGCCGAGGTGGCAGCTGACATTGGCCCAGGACTTGCCAAAGCAGCTGTCGGTGCCAAGATTGATGGCACGCTGGTCGGACTTGATGAGGTCATTGAATCGAATGTCCACCTGTCCCTGATCACCCTTCCCCGGGGGAAAGCCCATGCTGACGATGACGCGCTGTGGCTCATCCGCCACAGCGCCGCACATGTCATGGCCGAGGCCATCCAACGGGTCTACCCAGAGGCCCAACTCGTCTACGGGCCTCCGGTTGACGGCGGGTTTTATTACGACATCGCAATGCCGGAGGGGAAGGCAATCAGCAGCGATGACTTTGAGCGGATCGAAGCGATCATGGCTGAAATCATCGCGGAAGATCGCCCATTTGTCCGACACGCCTGCTCTGTTGCGGAAGGCATGGCACGACTGCAGGCAGATGCCAGCAAGTACAAGATCGACAACGCTCAACGCGCCATTGATACAGGCGCCGAAACACTGACCTGGTACGCCACCGGCGAAGCCGATGACGCGTGGGACGATCTCTGCCGGGGGCCACATGTCCCAAGCACCGGGCGCATTGGCGCAGCCAAGATTATGTCTGTGGCTTCGAGTTACTGGCATGGGGATGCCAATTCGGATCGACTGACACGTGTATATGGAACCGCATTTGCCCACCGCACACATCTCAAAGAACACCTTGAACAACTTGAAGAGGCCCGCAAACGAGACCATCGAGTCCTTGGTCGCAAACTCGGCCTGTTCCAGATTGATGAGATGGTTGGCCAAGGACTCATCCTGTGGACCCCAGCCGGGGCTGTGGTTCGGCAGGAGTTGCAGGACTTCATTGGCCGCGAATTGGTCCGCCAAGGGTATGAACAGGTCTTCACTCCACACGTTGGAAAACTCGACCTGTTTCGCACATCAGGCCACTTCCCCTATTACCAGGACTCACAGTTCCCGCCTCTGGTCGATCCAGACCAAATGGCGGCGCTAGTCAATGAAGGGTGCACCTGTGCAGACCTCTCCAACAGGCTGCGTGAGGGGGATGTGGACGGATACCTGCTCAAGCCGATGAACTGCCCGATGCATATCCGGATCTATAAGGGACAACCGCGTAGTTACCGCGACTTGCCCGTAAGACTGGCTGAATTCGGCACGGTGTATCGCTACGAGCAGTCAGGAGAACTTGGTGGCATGCTGCGAGTCCGAGGATTCACCCAGGATGATGCACATCTCTTCTGCACCGAAGACCAACTGCTCGATGAGATTGCAGGATGCCTTGAATTGGTCAAGATCATCTTTTCCACGCTCGGAATTGAGACCTTTGATGTTCGTGTCGGCCTGCGCGATCCTGATTCCAGCAAGTATGTCGGCGATCCGGCCAACTGGGACCGTGCCGAAGCAGCCTGCCAGACTGCCGCTGAACAACTTGGCGCAAGTTTCACGAGCGAGCCGGGAGAAGCTGCCTTCTACGGACCGAAGATTGACTTTGTAGTTGCTGACACCATCGGACGACGATGGCAACTTGGCACGGTGCAGGTTGACTACAACCTCCCCGAACGCTTCGATCTGTCCTACATCGGAACAGACAATGCATCCCATCGACCTGTGATGATTCACAGAGCGCCCTTTGGATCCATGGAGCGATTCGTCGGTTTCCTGATTGAGCACTTTGCTGGCGCCTTCCCCGCCTGGATTGCTCCCGAACAAGTTCGTGTACTCCCGGTCAGCGAAAAGTCCGCCGAGTATGCCAAGCGGGTCCATGAATCGCTGGTCACCTCTGGACGCAGAGCCACCATCGATGCCTCCAATGAACGCCTGCAGGCAAGAATTCGAGTGGCGGCTGAAATGAAAATCCCCTATCTCCTGATCGTTGGCCCCCGCGACGCGGAGGCTGGGACCGTCAGTGTGCGTGCACGGGGCATCGAGCGTGATTTGGGCGCGGTGCCAATGGATGCCTTTATCGAGGCGCTGGCCGATGAAGTCCATCAGCGTCGCGTCTCGGGCCTAACAGAGATCCTGTTTCCAGAGGCAGCCACACCAGCGTGAAGACCTTCCTTGATCACAGCCGAGTCCGGATGTACAGTGGGGCATCACGGTGGAAGGACCACCGGCCGGAGCACTACTGCATGACCGATGTCAACATGACACGATCTTTCGATGATTCTGACGCATGAATCACCGCAACTTTCTGCTCCACTCACAAAAAGACTACTGCCCGACCCACGAGGCCGATGCCGTCGTGGCTTGACCATTCTCAGGAGATTGACTTATCGCCCGCCGACGCCGCTACCTACGACCGCAGGAAAACCAGAGACGCCTGCCGCGCATCAATGACCAAATCCGCCGCTCCCCCATTCGTCTGATTGACCAGAACGAGGAAATGGTTGGGGTTGTCGATGTCCCCGAAGCGCTGCAATTAGCCCAACAAGCCGGTCTCGATCTGGTCGAAGTGTCGCCAGAGGCAGATCCCCCAGTCTGTCGGATACTGGACTTCGGCAAATATCGGTACGAACAGTCGAAAAAGGAAAAGTCAAACCGCGCAAAATCGAAAACTGCCGAGATGAAGGAAGTGCGTCTTGGGCGATCCATGAAGATTGACCCACACGACATCGGCATCCGCATGGCTCAGGCCCGCAAGTTCCTGATGGATGGACACAAGGTGCAAATCGTCCAAAACTTCCGTGGCCGAGAAATGCTTCACAAGGAACGCGGCAACGAACGCATGGCATCAGTCATCGAAAACCTCGCGGACATATCCAAGGTTGATATGCCACCACGCATGGCAGGCCGCCGAATGACCCTGATTCTGTCCCCGGATAAGAGCAAGGTTGACCGCATCAAGGCAGCCCAAGCCCAAGCCAAAGCAGCAGCGGAAGCGCAAGCGAAGACAGAAGCTCCCGAAGAAATGCCAGACACCTCACCAGTTGACTGATCCACTTCAGGATCTACTGCAAGTTCATCACACCTGGCGTGTCGCCCAACCACCGTGCAGGAAACGCGCGACAAACAACAACGCGCGGATACCCAGTTCGCCACACAAACCGATCCAGATGCCGGGCAAGCCCATTTCAAGATGAACCCCGAGATACCACGCAATGGGCAGCCGGATGCCATAACTGCTTCCAGTAGTAATGATGAATGTCCACGTCGTGTCGCCCACACCACGAAGGGCCTGTCGAACGACCATCGCTACTGCAAAAAACACCTGAGTAACCCCACAGATTAGTAGCAATTCTGGAACGATCTCCATGAACAGTGGCTCATCGCTGATCATCGCTGTCATTGGCCTGCCTGCAAAGATGTACACCAGGCCGATGAGCCCCATCAGCAACACGCCAATGCCCGTGCAGACCCACACCGCATGTTTGGCCATGCGAATATTGCCAGCCCCCACATACTGACCAGCAATTGCAGCTGCTGCCGTGCCAATCGCAAAGCCGGGCAGAAAACTGAACGACTCCCACTGCACAGCAATGATGTGCGCCCCTGCGAGACCCTCCACCACATTGGCTGACTCAACACCGCTGACATCGACCGCCATCATGGATTCACTGCCAAGTGCTGACGGCAGTGCAGTGCCCTGCTCAACGCCCGCCATCTCCGAAGTGCCGCCACGCTGCCGATAGGCCACCCAGCCGATCATCACAAGTACAACGAGATTGGCCCCCCACATGGACATGCCTTCAAAAAAGTTCGGCAGTCCCACGCGAATGATCCGTTTGATCATCTGACGTACAGGTTCGATCAGCTGTAGTTCGAGCCGAAGATCTTTGATCCCCCTGAAGAGCACCATGAGAGTGAGCACACCCCCAACCAACCATCCCAATGCAGTCCCCGCAGCAATTCCGACAATATCAAAGTCGAATTGCCATTCACTCTGCACCTCCCAGGAACCAATCCGGAACATCGCTCCAGACAACCACCAGGAGCCAACCACATTCACGATGTTCACAAATATTGAAATCACCGCAGGACGGAGCGTTTCTCCTGCGCCTGCCATACACATCGCCCCAACCATCACGATTCCAGTAAACGGCAGTGACAGAATGACCATGCGCACGTAGTCCGTGCAGTACGCACTTGAAGCACCTGTTAAGCCGCAGAGCGTCGCCAACATTGGGGCCAGCACCCAGATCAGGCCGCCAACCAACACCCCCCAAAGCAGGGATAAGAGCATCGCTTGAGCCAAGGCCAGCCCACCTTCGCGAACATCACCACGACCAATCGCCCGCGCGATGATGGCCTGCCCTCCAATGCCAAGTCCACTCATGGCGATCGCCATCAGCCACGTCACATAGGAGCCAATGCCCAGACCGTCCATCGCCGGGACAATCGTCTCCTCTGAAAGGCCCCCCACCAGCATCTTGTCAAATAAGCCTACGCAAGCGCCCATGAGATTCTGAAAGAGCACTGGCAATCCAACGATCAAGATGGCCGCAATCAATGACCGCCCTGCAAGCGGCCCGGCCGCTATCTGACCATCCTCAGCATGTACAGCAGAGGACTGAGAGTCTGGATCAGGCGTTTTTGTATTAGCCATCGCCGGCGGCGCCCGGCGAATCGGTCGTGGCCCCACCGTCAAAGTCATCCCACGTGCGTCGCTGATCATCTGAACGCAGGCCGATCGGCTGCAAACTCGGCTCGTACTGTTCATCTAGCCAGAAAGCGATGTGCTCCCACCAGACCTTGTCACGCGAGTAGGTCGGATAGGTGTATGACCGCTGAGCTGCAAACGGGCTCTTGGACTGTTTCAAAGTCTCTTCGTACCAGGCCTGCCACGCCACAAGATCAAACCCGAAATCCTGCCCGGTCAGTTCTGACAGCGCCTCGGCTGCATCTGAATTGATTGCCAGTTCCCGGGCATCAAGCACGTCAATGAGCGCCTGCACCACGCGATCTTCGGGGTACTGACCCATGGCGACACAAGCGGCGCTACGCACTTCAGCTTGCTCGGACCAGTCTCGGGCCACGCGAATGAGTACAGGAACCACATCCCGATTATGGAGACGCTGCAAGCCCTGCACCGCTGCCCAGCGAATGGTGACACTCTCAGTCACTTTCTGTTCGCACCAAGGCGCAATCAAAAGCGCATCCTCGGGCGATCCATGCCGAGCCAAGGCAGCAATCGCCGCAGATTTGACAAGTGGGTTGTCATCATCCTCGACAGACATGCGATACAACTTGAGATAGGGCTCGGCGCCGCCAAACGAAGCCGTTGACAACAAGACGATGCCCTCACGTCGCTTGTTCACATCATGCGTGTCAAGTGCCCAACGGGCGGCCTCCCCGGGCGTAGGAGTCTCAAACACCCGCCCGATGTCATTGAGATCATCCATGACACAACTAGATGACAACATGGTGACCATCACACAGATGCCCGCATATCGGTTCAAGATTGATCCCTGAGGCTTCAAGTTCCTGGGACCTCTTGGCCACAGTCCGATGCCATCGGCACCATGCACAGGAATCGTCCCGCCCCAGACCCCGTGTTCACGAACTGATGGGTGACATTACTTGGCACCATCAGCACATCTCCAGCCTTGACAGACTGCGTTTGCCCATCGCAGAAGACTTCGAAATTGCCTTCCACAATGTAGACCTCATGTTCGTAAGGATGTTCGTGACGCGGCGTGTGACCACCAGGCCCAACCACAAAGTGCCGCATGGCAAAGTTTGGAGCCCGATCCTGCTGACCGACCATGACCTGCATCGAGACACCGTCTGCTCCCGCCATCGTCACGGGACTGGTGGCCTGTGGATCACATGCTCGTATCAGCATGCCCGGCAGGATAGCCGATTCGATTTGACCAGCGTTCTCAGTCGTCAGAGACATGCGGCTTGAAGGCCGCCACCACATCCGCCTGAACATTGGGCGGCGTTGTCTCGTCATGGGAGTACTCCATGGCAAAACTGCCAGCACCGCCTGTAATGGACTTGAGTTGGTTGGCGTAGGTCATCATTTCAGACAACGGGGCTTCAGCAAAGACAACCGCCTGATTGCCGGGCATCATGTCAGTGCCCTGAATACGACCGCGTCGACCCGAGATATCGGAGGAAATATCACCAATCGCATCAGATGGAATGGTGATCTCCAACTTCACAAATGGCTCAAGCAGGACCGGATGGGCCTTCTTGATCGCATCAATGAAGGCACGCTTACCAGCGGTCACAAATGCGACTTCCTTGGAATCCACAGGGTGATGCTTTCCGTCATACACAGCAACCTTGATGTTTTGAATCGGATACCCAGCAATAGCACCTTCTTGCATCACCTGACGAACACCTTTTTCAATCGCTGGCAGGAACTGCTTGGGAACACTGCCGCCAAAGGTGTCATCAACAAACATCAGCCCATTGACCAGCTCTTCATTGCTCTCTTCTACGGGCTCGATCCGTAGGAAGACTTCGCCAAACTGACCGCTGCCACCCGACTGCTTCTTGTGCCGATGATGTCCCTCAGCCTGACCGGTAATTGTCTCTTTGTAGGCCACTTTCGGAGGACGGGTATCAACCTCGATCCCGTATCGGTCCTTCAGCATTTGCAATTTGGCGCGGAGGTGCAACTCACCGATACCCCGGAGCACCTGCTCATGAGTCACCGTGTTGCGCTCTAGTTCAAGCGTCGGGTCTTCCATCGTCATCTTCGTGATGGCATCGCCGAGTTTGGCCTCAGCACCCTTGGTCGTGGTCTCAATGGCCAGCCCAAACATGGGACGAGGCAAGGTAATGGACCGCAGTGCGAGATGACCATTGCCCTCAAGATGCAAGGTGTCGTCGTACTGGATCTCCTCAACCTTCGACACAGCTACGATATCTCCAGGAATGGCCTTACTGAGCTCCTCAGTTTCCTTGCCTCGTACTCGGAACAGGTGGCTGAGGCGGACACCCTTCTTGCTATCACCCACCTTCGGATTCGTCCCCGAATCAAATGTTCCCTGATGGACTCGGAAACAGCACAACTTGCCGACGAATGGATCCGAAGCGACCTTGAATACGTGGGCCACGGGGGTCACGGAGTCATCAGCAACGACCTCTGCATCTGACCGGTCATCCCCAGAGATCCGCTCAAATGGACGGGCATTACCCTCGGCTGGATTCGGGAACAAGCGGGCAATCTGATCCATCAATTCAGTTACACCGACGTTCTCGCGGGCCGAAGTGAAGCACACCGGAATGAGGTGGCCTTCCCGCATGGCACGACGGAAGGGAGCAAGAAGTTCGTCCGGGGCAACCTCGCCTTCTTCGAGGTACTTCTCCATCAAGGCCTCATCGACTTCAACAATCTGATCAACCAACTGCGTATGGAAGTCAGCCACACTTCCAAGATCTGAGTCGCCCTCTGTTTCCTGGAAACAACGAATAACCCCAGCCCCGCCATCTGCCGGCAGGTTGATAGGACAGCACTCGCTACCGAAGGTCTCACGTATGGCATCCAAGAAGCCACCAATATCACCACCAGCATCAATCTTGTTGATGACGATGGCCCGCGGGAGATTCCGCTCAGCCCCAAGTTTCATCACCCGCCGCGCAACCGGGCCGATTCCAGAGGCCGCATCAAGCACCACAACCATGGTTTCTACTGCAGGCATCGCACCAATAGCCTTGCCGATGAAGTCACCACGCCCCGGCGTATCGATGACATTCAGATGACAACCGGCGTGATCAAGGTGCAGCAGTGAACTGTCGATACTGTGGCCGAACTGCTTCTCGAGTTCATCCCAATCACTGACGGTATTGCCGTCCTCCACCTTGCCGGCACGACCAATGACACCCGCGGCCACCAACATGGCCTCTGCGAGTGTGGTCTTGCCAGCTGCCGAAGTTCCAAGCAAAGCAAGGTTGCGAATGTCGTCAGTCTTGTAAGCCATCTCGTTCAACTTCCCTTCGATCTGCCCCGAGCATCGACGGTCCTACTGCCGCACGCCGGGAAGCCCTCCACTATAGCGATACCCTCAAACATGCTCAGAAAACGCAAGTTGACGAAGTCCCTCATAGGCCACTGCTGTGGCAGCACATGCAAGATTGAGGCTTCGCAGGCCTGAGGCCATGGGTAAGCCCACCACGCTCGACGGGCCCCAGGTGGACACAGCCCACTGGACGATTTCCGGCGGCAGGCCCGATGACTCCCCGCCAAAGAGCAGGTAGTCACCGCGTCGCATCTGGGCAGACCAGACAGGATGATCAGATCGCGCCGTCAGGGCCCAGCCACGCGCTGGCGATTCACGCTCAAGAAAGGCATCCCAACTCTCGTGTTGGCGACAGTCCACTTGATCCCAGTAGTCCAGACCAGCGCGTCGACGGGCCTTCTGATCCATCGAGAATCCAATTGGATGAACCACATGCAATCGACAACCCGTGGCTGCTGCGGTCCGACCAATCGTCCCCGTATTGTTGGGGATCTCCGGCTGCACCAGCACAATATGGAAAGGTGGTTCTGGCATATGGCCACCATATCGCCCATGTGCTGATGGACGTACTATCTGAAGATGCACACCACCCAAGCTGACGCCCTCGATGCCATGTCCCGCGACCTGCTGACCTTGCTTGAAAAGCAAGACCCATGCGTCGCTGCAGCCATGGCTCTTGAAGCCACCCGTCAAACCGACACCCTGGAGCTGATTGCCTCAGAGAACCATGTCACTCCGGCAGTCATGCACACCATGGGTTCATGGCTCACCAACAAGTACGCTGAGGGCTATCCCTCCAAACGGTATTACGGTGGCTGTGAACACCATGATGTCATTGAGGATCTCGCACGCGATCGAGCCAAAGAGTTATTTGGCTGCCGCTTTGCAAATGTGCAGCCGCACAGTGGCGCCAACGCGAATGTCGCTGCATTCATGGCGATGTGCAAACCGGGCGATCGAATACTGAGTCTACCCATCAAGTCCGGCGGCCATCTGAGCCACGGCCTTAAGCCAAACTTCTCAGGGACCTTCTATGAGATTCACGACTATGAGCTTGACCCTGACTCAGAATTGCTTGACTACGAGCACATTGCCCAGCGGGCTGGCGAAGTCAAACCGCACATGATCATCTGCGGCTACTCGGCCTATCCAAGAGCCATTGACTTTGAGCGTTTCAGAGCCATCGCCGACGATGTCGGCGCGGTGCTGATGGCTGACATCGCGCACATTGCTGGACTTGTGGCAGGTGGTGCCCACGCATCTCCATTCCCCCACGCGCACATTGTGACCACGACAACGCACAAGACACTACGCGGCCCACGCGGCGGTCTGATTCTCTGTGATGACCCTGAGATTGCCAAACTGGTGGATCGGAAGGTCTTCCCTGGAAGCCAGGGGGGGCCACTGATGCATGTCATCGCAGCCAAAGCAGTGGCTTTTGGCGAAGCGCTTCAAGACTCCTTCAAGAACTATGCCACACAGGTTGTCGCCAATGCGTCTGCACTGGCCGAGGCCCTGCAGGCGCTGGGATACCGACTGTGCACTGGCGGCACAGACAACCACCTACTTTTGGTCGACCTGCAACCACGCGATGCAGATTTGACTGGCGCTGATGCCGAACAGTGGCTTGAAGCTGCTGGCATCATCACCAATAAGAACGGCATTCCCAATGACCCACGACCACCCATGGTCACTAGCGGCCTGCGTCTGGGCACGGCGGCCATCACAACCCGTGGGCTGCTTGAAGATGACATGCGAACCATCGCATCCATGCTTGACCGAGTCATGGGCGCGCAGGGCGATGCATCAACAACCGAGGAAGTGCGTCAGCAGGTCAGAGAACTCTGCCATGCCCATCCCATGCCCCACTGAGTGCCTGACAAGGTGGCGATGTGTCAACACGCCTGTAGGGAGCATCCTGCTGACACACCATCAGCATGGTCGCATCGAGACTACATTTGATCTCAGCGAAACCCGAAAGCCAGATGGCATCCACGACCCCAGCCTGCTCCCGAAGGTCGCCCAGTGGTTGGCTACCTGCACAGAGCAGCACGCCGGGCCCGCGCCAACTCGCGTTCCAGACGGCCCCCCTTTTCATCGCGCTTGCTGGAAAGCCTGCCGACAGATCAAACTCGGACACACCAAGACCTACGCTGAGCTGGCCGCCATGGCTGGACGACCAGGTGCCGCTCGCGCTGCTGGAACAGCAATGCGCACCAACCCCCAATCGCTTCTGACGCCCTGCCATCGTGTGGTATCCCGGAGCGGACTGGGAGGATTCTCTGGTGCCACCAGCAGCCACAGCCCTTGGCTCCAGCTTAAATCCCGCCTCTTGACCCTGGAACAAGCTTCCACGCACACGTTGTAGAACGGATCAAACACCATCGCATTAGGTCGTGACCCAATACCAGCGGCCCGATACAATGCGTGGCTCGCGTGCTTAGGCGCCATACCCCTAGTTCAGCAGAGGATGACCTGACTCATGCATCTGACCATCGTCGGCAGCGGATACGTTGGGCTCGTAACGGGCACCTGCTTTTCCAATACAGGAAATCAGGTCACTTGCCTGGATATCGACCCAGAACGGGTGGCCACCATGCTGCGTGGAGATTGCCCAATCTTTGAACCCGGCCTCAGCGAATTGATGACCCTCAATATCAAAGCTGGTCGTTTGCACTTCACAGATGACAAGACTGCTGGTTATGCCGATGGCGAATTGATCTTCATCTGCGTTGGCACCCCCACGGGGGCCGATGGCAGAAGCGACCTATCTGCAGTGATGGCCGTGGCACGCGACATTGGCCACGCCATCGAGTCAGGCGACTGCACGGTCGAGCATCCCGTCGTTGTGGTCAAATCCACCGTGCCAGTGGGTACCACGAGCAAGGTCAGAGAGGTGATTGGCGGAATTACCAATAAACCCTTCTCGGTTGCAGACAACCCCGAGTTTCTCCGCGAAGGCGATGCCATCCGCGACTTCCAGCAACCTGATCGGGTGGTCTGCGGCATCGAGGATGATCGCAGCCGTGAGTTGCTCACCAAGTTGTACGAGCCCTACGTCAATCAAGCCAATCCACTCATGTTCATGGATGTTGAATCATCCGAAATGGTCAAGTACGCGAGCAACGCAATGCTCGCAGCCAAAATTTCATTCATCAACGAGATTGCACGCCTTGCAGACTACTACGGTGCGGACATTGCCCGAGTACGCGAAGGCATGTGTGCCGACAAACGCATCGGCGACAAGTTTCTCAACCCAGGCCTTGGCTATGGGGGGAGTTGCTTCCCCAAGGACACACTGGCAGTCATCGAAATGGGCCAAGATTCTGGTATCCCATGCTTGCTCAACGAAGCCGTGCATGAAGTCAATCAACAACAACGACATTGGTTCGTCAATGGCGTGATCCGCCACTATGGCGATGCATTGGCGGGCAAAACGCTCGCCCTGTGGGGCCTTGCCTTCAAACCACGAACCGATGATGTGCGTGAAGCCCCTGCTCAGACGATCATCGAAGAGTTGCTCAAACGCGGCACTACCATTCGCGCCTTTGATCCAATCGCACGACACACCTTCGCCAAGTATGGCCTTGATATTGAGTATGTCGACGACATGTATGAATGTCTGACCGGGTGTGATGGACTCGTGGTCTGCACCGAGTGGGATGAATTCCGCACTCCGGACTTCGAACTCATGAAGGATCGCCTCGCCGCACCGGTCATCTTTGATGGACGCAACGTTTGGCATGATGACAATTTGCACGAACAGGGCTTTGCCTACTACAGCATCGGGCGACGTCCGTTGCACCAGACGTGCTCTGCCAGCTGACCACTCCCATCACAAATCCCGCTGCACAATGCGGCCCTGTTGCGACAAAAGTTGCTCGTCCACTTTGACCGCACTGACCATGCCACACTGAGCACACCGCCACTCTTCGAGCAGGCAGATGAGTTGCGCCACACACGACGGCACGGTGGATGCTTTGCGGACATAGGCATGAACAAAACGATCCCAGTCCACTGCAGCAGGCGGCTCAGCAATCTCACCAAGCATGCGCCGTCGTGCTAGCAACAACCAATCAGGCAGACGTCCCATCCATGAAGGCGATACAAAGGAAGCCGGCAGTTTGAGCAAATGACAGATCTGCTGTTCTATCGCGTCATTCATGCCGCGCCGCTCCGCAAGCGCATCAAGATCAAGCACCGTGCTCCAAAGCTGCTCCAACATCGGCCCTACTTCAAGGGCAGCCGAGGCAAGTTGCCCCCACGCCTGATCACATGCCTTCTCGAAGGCGGCGCGAGTCCGTACATCCCGCCCATCAAATCCGGCTTGCATAAGTGTCATGGCCTCAGCCTGAGCAAGCACACCTCCTCCTTGGAGACGAGTGGACGCCAACAAACGTAACGAAGGCAAATCCATCGCTGCCTCAATCGCACTGTGCAATGGGCCGGCCATCGCCAAACATGCCAGTCGCTGCACGCCTCGAAGATGCATCCCACGATTGGCATGATGCACAGGGCGAACGACCACATCCACATGCTCACCAACATCGATCAGCACGGCCTCGGCCGCAAGTTCCTGACCACTTACGTTCAAAGACACAGTTTCAGGCAGCGCCTCCCAATCCCAATGCAAATGTCCACTGGAAGTAAGTTGGTGTCCAGCAATCGCCTGATCCATAGCCCCACGCCAATGTGAGCCCAAGCTTTGCCGAAGACGTCTCAGATTTCGATCCGCCCCGATGATCTGCCCACCTGATTCCACCTCCCATCGGATGAGGTGATGATCGGGCAGTGACATGGCACGGAGTTCTTCAGGCTGCAAGACACAACCACCACGTGTGGAGAGCCATGTAGCCAACGCCGCGCTCCATCCACTGTCTAAGGACCCAAGATGCGTGACTGCCGCAGCCACCGTCTCGGCTCGGGGAGCCATGACACGGCGCACATCCTTCGGCAGTTGAGCAATGATGGCCTCGATGCGCGCAGCCCACCACCCTTCAATCTTCCAATCTACATCGACATCATCCACTTGGTCGAGCAACGCCAATGGCACAGTGGCCGTAACGCCGTCATCAGGTTCTCCAGGCGCAAACCGATAACGCAGTGAGACAGTCACATTGCCGCATTCCAAAATATCTGGATAGCCATGAGGTGCATACACCACCTTTGATGTCGATATATCTTCTGGCCGAAGTGACAGCGACGCGCGAGCGCTGGAGCCTGCTCGTCGGATCCAATTCTGGAGCGAACGCAAACCGATGATCTCCGGCGGCAGACGCTGCTCCCAAAGTGCCTGGCGATCGACCGCCCCAAGCAGCAATTCTCGTTTGCGCAAACGTGATTCTGCATCGAGGATCTTTGCTCGACTCCGCCGCGCCGCTGCCAATTCAGGAATCCCAAAATCCTCATCTGAGTCCACAAGGACCTGATCGATAAAACAGCGTCGAGCTGCCATCGGGTCGATGGGCTCAAGATTGACTCTGCGGGCTTGGCTGATCGTCAGGCCGCGCAGACTCACACGCTCACGAGCACGGACACAACCACGTGCGCCATCCCACCGTGGCCCACTGTATTCACGACGCACAAGATGTGATGCCGCTCGCGCAATCCAGCCAGGCTGAACTGGCGCACAGGTTCTCGCCCACAGACGACTGGTCTCTACCAAACTCCCGGCCATAACCCATGCCGGCTGCCGGCCGTGCAGCACGCTCGATGGATGCAAATGGAACCGGCGCCCTCCTGGCATCTCGTAGTCACCATCTTCTGTACGCCGTCCAATCTGGGTGATCAGCCCTGTCAAGAGTGCACGATGAATCGGATTTGGACGGATGTTGCTAGAGGCACGTCGCAGCAATCCAGGCTCACGTAAAGCCCTACGCAACTGATGGTGGACATCGCGCCACTCCAACAGTCGAACCCAGGAGATGTGGTGCTCCTGACACCAGCGTCTCGTTGCGGCGGCGCCGTGCTGCTTCCATCGCCCAATGCACCGATCCCACAAGGCCAAGAGCGCCATAAAGTCACTCTCACAGCCTCGTGGCAGGAGACGGCGATGTGCCATATCGGCCGCTGACTCATCTCCAGGTGGTCGCAACCGAGGGTCCGGCAAACCAAGCACCGCGGCAATCACCAAGATCTGCTCAAGACACCCTGAGTCTTTTGCGGCCAGCAACATGCGCGCTACACCTGGCTCCAGCGGCAATTCCGACATGGACCGTCCAAGTGGCGTTAGTTGATCTTGCTTCATCGCTCCAAGATCCTCAAGGTACTTCCGCGCGGCATTGATCGATGTAGGCCGAAGCGGGTCCAGAAATGGGAATGATTCTGGGGCCCCAAGATCAAGTGCCGCCATACGCAAGAGCACACCCGCGAGATCCGATCGGCGAATCTCGGGGTCAAGTGATGCAGGCCGTTGCGCAAATTCCTCCTCGGTGTAGAGACGCACGCAATGGCCTGGTGCCACTCGACCAGCTCGGCCCGCACGCTGTATCGCTGATGCCTGGCAAATGCCTTCGATTGGCAAACGATGCACTCGTCGCTTCGCCGACCAGCGACCAACTCGAACTAGTCCTGAGTCAACCACGGCTCGAACAGATGGCACGGTCAACGACGTCTCAGCAACATTGGTGCTGCAGATGATGCGACGCCGCGAAGATGGCCTAAGGACCCGCTCCTGCGCTGCCAAAGAAAGTCGCGCATGGAGCGGCAATACTTCACGATCTGGAAATGCGCCTGTAAGCCGCTGTGCACAGACACGGATGTCACGCTCTCCTGGCAGAAAAACCAGAACATCGCCCTCTCCGCCTGTGGCCTGATCTATGTGAGCTGTCGCTTCTACGACAGCTTTGGAGAGCCCCACCTCATCACCCTGCTCAGGTGGATTTTCGAGATAATGCACGTCAACGGGATAGGCACGGCCTGGGACCTCAATGACTTCAGCTTGTGCAAATTGATTGGCAAAGTGTTCCGTATCGATGGTCGCTGAGGTGATAATCACCTTGAGTTCTGGCCTCCTTTTCATCAGACGCTGCATCACACCCATGAGTAAATCAATATTGATGCTGCGCTCATGCGCCTCATCAATAATGATCGTGTCGTACCGTTCAAGCTGTCGATCATTGGACAGTTCTGCAAGCAACATGCCATCTGTCAGAACATGTACGATCGTGTCTGAAGATCCAGACCGGTCAAATCGAACTCGATGGCCGATCAGATCGCCGGGCTTAGTGCCGGTTTCACGCGACAGTCGCGCTGCTACTGCCCGAGCTGCGACCCGACGTGGTTGGGTGCAAGCAATGTCCCCGTAAACACCACAGCCAGCGACCATCGCCATCTTAGGCAACTGAGTGGTCTTCCCCGAACCTGTTTCTCCCCCAAGGATCAGACACTGAGAATTCTGAATCGCCTCAACGATTCGATTCGCAGAACCGTGAATCGGCAAATCACCTGTACAAGAAATCTGCAATAGGCACTGGCGTCTTCTCACTACGGAGGCAGAAGATGCCTGAACCTGGGCTTCCAACTTGTTGAGACCACGAATCAACACGTCCCCACGACGACCCTTCAGTCTCCGCAGCCGGCGACGGAATCGCCGCCGGTCACGAATAAGGCACGCCTCGATTGAATCAGACAAGAGTGACACCCGGCTTTCAATCCCATCCAGACCCGACATGCCATCCAAGGTATCGACCTTGCGGCAGGCCTTCGATTCGTGCTAGCCTCACATCCGCTCGCCAGCGGACCGAGCCAGTGGATAGATGGGAGAAGGCTCGATGCTCATTGGAATGGTGAACTTCGCGAACTCGATGCTTGCATCGCTGATCGCGTCCATTCCTGACCCAGGGATTCCATCGGCACCCACCCCGACCATGTTCAATCCGGTCGGCGCTCCAGCAGACACCATCCTCGATATCACTTGGCTACTGGTTGGCATCTGCGGGCTCATCGGCCTGGTTGTACTCGCCATGATCTTCTTCGCTGTCATCCGGTGCCGCCAACCCAAAGGGGATGACACCGAGCCGGCACAGGTGTACGGCTCAAATCCAATCGAACTGGCTTGGACAGTCATTCCATTGCTGATCGTGTTTGTGCTCTTCATGGTGAGTGCACGCGGCATTTTTGATATTGAGAAAACCTCTCCTCCTGATGGGGCAATTGAGGTCCGAGTGATTGGGCATCGTTGGTGGTGGGAGTTTGACTACGGCGATTTTGCAACCGCGGCTGAACTGCATGTTCCGATTGATGAAGACAAGCCGACGGACATCTACCTCACACTTGAATCGGCCGATGTCATCCACTCCTTCTGGATGCCACAACTTGGCGGCAAGACCGACGTCATCCCCAACCGCATTAATCATCTCTGGCTTCAAGTTGCAAAAGCAGGCACCTATGTAGGCCAGTGCGCCGAATACTGTGGCAACCAGCATGCCAACATGCTGATCACAGTCGTTGCTCAACCACGTGCAGAGTATGAGGCGTGGGCGGCAAACCAACGCCGCGAGGCCGTTGACGATCGCGCCGTCGCTGCTGGCAAGCACATCTTTCTGAGAACAGCCTGCATTAACTGCCACACGGTACGAGGAACTGTTGCCAATGGCACCTTTGCTCCAGACCTGACCCACTTGATGAGCCGCGACACCATTGGCTCAGGCATAGCGCGCAATACACCTAACAATCTCCGGGCCTGGGTGTGGGATCCACAAAACATCAAACCAGGCTGCGAAATGCCATCCATGAAACTGACGCGCGAAGAGGTTGACCTCGTGTGTGCCTATTTGGAGACGCTCCGGTGACCGTCGTGCAACAACCACTGAGTCCCGCAGGCCGCGTCCCAGCACTGTCACGCTTGCATGAGTGGGTCGCCACAACCGACCACAAGAAACTGGGCGTCATGTATGTCACCGCAGGGCTGCTGTTCTTCATGATCGCAGGCCTCGAGGCCTCACTGATGCGATGGCAACTGGCATTGCCAAATCAGTCGATCATCATGCCCGATGACTTCAACCGGCTCTTCACCATGCATGGCACCACCATGGTGTTCTTCGTTGGCATGCCGATCCTGTTCGGATCAGCAAATTTCCTGATTCCGCTGATGATCGGAACACGCGACCTTGCCTTTCCCAGATTGAATGCCTTTGGATTCTGGCTCTTCTTGCTTGGCGGATTACTGCTGTATTTCTCCTACTTCGCCGGCCAAGGACTCCAGGGCATGGGATCCGCCCCCGATGTCGGATGGTTTGCGTATGCACCGCTCACTGAACGAACCTTCTCAAGGGGACACAGCACCGACTACTGGATTCTGGGCATTCTGCTCACTGGTATTGGCAGTGCGATGACTGCGATTAATCTGGTAGTCACGATTCTGGCGATGCGCTGCCCTGGCATGTCGCTGATGAAGATGCCACTGCTGGTATGGATTCTTCTGGTCGATTTCATCCTAGTCGTCGTGGCACTACCGCCGCTCGCTGCAGCGCAATGCATGTTGCTGTTTGACCGCTCGCTCGGAGCGCACTTCTTCGACACACAAGCTGGTGGCTCCGCCTTGCTGTGGCAGAACCTGTTTTGGTTCTTCGGCCATCCCGAGGTGTACATCTTGATTCTTCCGGCATTCGCGTTTTCATCTGAGATTATTCCGGTGTTCTCACGCAAAGTCATTTTCGGCTACCCACTTATGGTGGCTGCCACTGTCGCCATCGGCATTATCAGTCTCGGCGTCTGGGTTCATCACATGTTCGCCGTTGGACTGAGTCCATTGGTCAACGCCATCTTCATGGGCTCCACCATGCTCGTTGGCGTGCCCACGGGCATCAAGATGTTTAACTGGGCTGCCACCATGATCGGGGGGAAAATTCGATTCCACACCCCCATGCTGTTCTGCCTTGGCTTCCTCTGCCAGTTCCTCCTTGGCGGACTGACCGGCATCTTCCTGGCAACCGTCCCCTTTGACTGGGCCGTCAGCGATTCCTACTTCGTCGTTGGGCACTTCCACTATGTGCTCTTTGGCGGCCTGGTGTTCTCCATCTTCGCCGCTATTTACTACTGGTTCCCCAAAGTTTCAGGTCGCATGCTGAGTGAGACCCTCGGCAAGTGGCAATTCTGGCTGCTCATGATCGGGTTCAATCTCACCTTCGGGCCCATGCACGTCTCCGGCATGCTCGGCATGCCCCGCCGGATCTACACCTATCACACCGAGCGCGGCTGGGATCTCTGGAATCTCTTGTCATCAATCGGCGTGCTCTTCCAGATCGCCGCTGTCTCTCTGTTCGCCATCAACATTATTCGTTCACTGATGAAGGGCGCCAAAGCTGGGGACGACCCGTGGGATGCATGGACGCTGGAGTGGTCCACGACCTCCCCGCCACCGCCATACAACTTCAAGGACATCCCCGTTGTCCACAGCCGTCGACCGCTCTGGGATCTCAAGCATCCGGATGACCCGGACTGGAAGTACGAGTGAGGATATTGCAGTGACAACCATGTCCACACAATCCGGCAGCTCGACTCCCCTGATGCCTCCACCAGCGCTGTCGCAGAAGCTCAAGTGGTCTAACGGCAAGATTGCCGTGGTGCTCCTGATCGCTTCGGAGATCGCCTTCTTCGGCACGCTCATTGCGACCTACATCTTCTATATCGGGCGGGACATCAACCCCCCCTATCCTCAGGATGTACTTGAAGTCTCCGTTGCTCCACTCAAGGTTGTATTCAACAGCATCTTCTTGCTTGCCAGCAGTATCTGGATTGTGCTGGCGGTCAAAGCGCTCGCTGCTGGCAAAAAGGCAGCATTCTTATTCTGGTGGGGCTTGACGATCTTGTTTGGCCTGGAGTTCTTGGTTGGCACCGGCTTTGAGTGGTACGGCATGATCGTGGAAGACGGCGTCTGGATGGGCACCAATGTCTTTGGTTCGTGCTTCTACACACTGGTTGGCTTCCATGCGTTCCACGTGACGATGGGCCTAATCATCCTGACTCTGATTTGGGTCTTGGCTGTGCTTGGCAAGGTGCCCCCGAGACAAATTGAAAAAGTTGACCTCATCAGCTGGTACTGGCACTTTGTTGACGGCATCTGGATCGTCGTGTTCACCGTTGTCTACATCATTGGAAACTGACTGACTACGCTCATGACCAATCACCATGACCAACCCAAAGAGCTCGACCACATCGAGTTGCCAGCCCCAACAGCATCACCGCTGATCACGGCCTTTGGCATGACGCTGATGGCCACTGGCATCGTCACCAATTGGACCGTGGCAGTCGTAGGCGTCATCCTCCTCCTTGCTGGAGCGGTCCGGTGGTTCTGCGAAGTACATCCAGACTCTCATGAGATCGATTCCCCAGTCCTGGATGACGCCCCGGAAGCCATTGAGGCTCGTATGGGCAAAGTCGCCCATCTCGCACAAGACACCGCCCATCGCGCCAGATGGCCCGTTGAGATTCACCCCTACTCCGCGGGCGCCACTGGCGGTCTGATTGGCGGGGCGTGCATGGCAGCCTTCGCCGTTGCCTGGGGACTCATTACGCAGGGCAGCCTGTGGTACTCAGTCAATCTGCTTGCCGGCGCCATGCTTTCCGGATACGCCGAGATGTCCGTCGAAGAACTTTCCGCTTTCCACACTGGGGGCNTGATCGCTGGCGCGGTCATACAGGTCCTCATGTCCCTCTTCATTGGCCTGTTGTACGGGGTACTACTGCCACTGCTGCCCCGATTCCCAATGACATTTGCTGCAATCATCATCCCCCTGATTTGGTCAGGGCTCTTCTGGGCCAGCATGACTGTGACCAATCCTGCACTGGGCGAGCACGTGAACTGGATCTGGTTCATCGCTTCTCAGGTCATCTTCGGTCTGGTCACTGGCTGGTGGGTGATGCGCAGTGAAAAAATCGGCACGATGCAAAACTGGAGTTATCTCGAACGCCTCGGCATTGAATCACCTGGTGTCCGCGAGATGGGAGGTGATCAAGAATGAGCCTGCACCCCATCCGTCTCTTACTGCTCTCGCTCCTTGCCACCACTTTCACTGGGTGTGACTGGATGCCTGGCAAACCGACGCGTCCAGAAACCGCCCGGGGCAACCCTGCGGCCGATGTCGAGTTCTCCTCACTCTGGGCAACACGTTGTGCCGGATGCCATGGCATCGACGGCACTTGGGGCGGTGCCCGACCCATGAACGACCCAATCTATCAATCACTGGTCAGCGATGACTACCTGCGTACGGTGACCGCCGCCGGAGTTGATGGAACATTGATGCCAGCCTTTGCAGTTGCGCACGGTGGCGAACTGAATGATCAGCAGATCGACATCATTGTTGATGGAATTCGCAGCACATGGGGCAAGGGCACGCCGGTCAGTGGTGCTCCTCCGCTAACCGGACCACTTGGTTCAGCCGCCAAAGGGAAGCAGGCCTTCACCGCCTATTGCGGGCATTGCCATGGAGCAGATGGCACTGGAGGCACAGCGGGAAGCGTGGTCGACCCGACCTATCTGGCCCTCGTGAGCGATCAGTCTCTACGCTCAACGATCATCTGCGGGAGAACCGACTTGGGCATGCCCGACTGGCGTGGACAGCATGCTGATGCCCCAGCAAACCAACCTCCATTGACAGCGGATCAGGTATCAGACATCGTCGCTTGGCTCGCCTCGCAGCGGATCAATTATCCCGGCCAGCCCTACCCTGTTCTTGAGCAACCCGGTACTGGGAGGAGTGAGTGATGGAGCAGCAGCCATTCGATTATCGAACGGCACCCGACCCAGAGATGCTCGGCGATGCCTCCGGCCCCGAGCCTTCACGCCGTGGCTTCCTGTTTTGGGCCGGCGCATGTCTCAATGGTCTTGCCGCGGTGCTCATTGGCATTCCGGTCGTGGGATACATCATCGCTCCATGGCGACAGTCCGGCTGGCAAACCTGGGTGACACTCAAGCCAACCAAGGATTACCAGAAGGGAATGACGGTACTTGACGAGTATGTCAACCCATTCAAGACTCCGTGGGATGGCTATACCGCGAATGTTCCATGCTGGGTCCGCCACGACGAAAATGGNGACTTCACTGTCTTTGCCATTAACTGCACGCATCTTGGATGCCCGGTTCGTTGGTTCCCTCAATCCAATTTGTTCATGTGCCCGTGCCACGGTGGTGTGTACTACTCCGATGGCAGCCACGCAGCCGGACCTCCTCCTCGTGGACTCTATAAGTACCAAACCCGAGTCAAGAATGGGCATCTGGAAGTGAAGGCGGGCCGACTGCCAACACTCCAGCAGAGTGCATGATGGTGATGCGATGAAGAACCGAACNCTCAATTGGTTTGAATCACGCCTGCACCTCNCTGAGGTCATTGGGCCATCTGCCACCCACCCGGTCCCACGCACAGCCAAGTGGTGGTACGTCTTTGGCTCCATGACACTGGTGCTGTTTATTTGCCAAATCGTGACCGGTATTTCTTTGGCACTGATCTACGTCCCATCGGCCGGACAAGCGTTTGAATCTCTCGACTACATCACCTTCCAACACAGCATGGGCTGGTTCCTTCGTGCCCTCCACGTGTGGGGAAGCCATTTGATGGTCGCTGCGATGACGATCCACGTCATTCAGGTTTTCCTCTTCGGCGCATTCAAATACCCCCGCGAGTTGACTTGGATCGTGGGCGTCTTCCTCTTCCTCTGCACCATCGGCATGGCTTTCACTGGACAGGTGCTGCGATGGGACCAGGACTCGTATTGGGGGCTGGGCGTGGGCATGGCAATGGCCGGACGCATTCCTTGGATCGGGCCTGGAGTCGTGCACTTTGTACTTGGGGGCGCCATCATCGGTGGCGAGGCACTCAGTCGTTTCTTCACATTGCATGTGTTTGTGATCCCCGGAGCCTTGATTGGCCTCATCGGGCTACACCTACTTCTAGTGGTCAAATGTGGCATCAACGAAAAGCCCACACCAGGCGTGCTCGTCGACAAGCGTAACTATCGCGAGAACTATCACAAGTTGGTCGAGAAGCGAGGCATGCCCTTCTTCCCGAATGCTGCTGGCCGTGACATGATCGCCTGTGGACTCACGCTCGGCCTGCTGTTTTTCTGCGCCATGATGTTCGGACCAGCCGGGCCTGCAGGTGAACCCAACCCGAGTTACATCGATACAGCGCCACGCCCTGACTTCTATTTCCAATCAGCCTTTGCGGTTCTGGCGCTCCTGCCACCGTATATGGAAACATTCTTGATCATCGGCTTCCCGATCTTTGCCTTGACCTCCTGCATTCTGCTGCCATTCATGTCTGGTGGTGGCGAGAAGCACTGGAGTCGTCGGCCCATGTCGGTGCTGTTCATCGTCACCTTGATGCTCACGCTTTCAGCGCTGACCTATCTCGGCTTCAAATCTCCATGGTCACCTGTCATGGACGCATGGAGCAGCCTGCCAACACCCAAGAATTACTTGGAAGGGCGTACCCCATTGGAGATCCAAGGGGCCATGGTCATCCAAAACAAGCAGTGCCGCAATTGCCATGCACTGGAGGGACTTGGCGGACATCGGGGGCCCGAGTTGGACGATGTCGCGACACGACTCAATGGCGATCAACTCATTCGTCAAGTTCTGCAAGGCGGCGGCAATATGCCGGCATTCGGTAAGCACCTGTCTCCTGAGGAAACCACCGCGGTGGTGTCCTTTATGCTGACCCTGCATGGAGAATGGCAGCACGAGCCCGCATCGGCCTACTCCATTGTTCCCTTGCCCACCAAGGACTGACGGCAGATCCACTGACAGACACACTGACATGACACGCTCTACCCTTTGAGCCATGTCTGATGCCACACAGGCCATCCTGTCGACCTGGACACTTGAGCCGTGGCCACTCGTGCTCAGTGTGATTCTGATCGCGCTGTACTGGCGAGGCTGGCGGGGCATTCACCGGCAACTCCCCCGTCGCTTTCCACGCTGGCGCTTTGTTGCCTTCTCCATGGGGCTGGCCGCGTGCTGGTTCGCCATCGCTTCACCACTTGATGCATTTGGCGGACTGCTGCTCCAAGTCCACATGGCCCAGCATGTCCTCTTGATGCTGGTCGGTCCACCTTTGATCCTGCTAGGCGCTCCAGGCATCCCGCTCTTGCGAGGGCTGCCTCCTACCATTCGACGACATTGGCTTGGGCCATTTCTTGCATCGCACGGAGTGCGTCGTGGCTTTGAAGTACTGACTCATCCCATCACAGGGTGGATCGCCTTTGTGTGCGCAACGTGGTGGTGGCACCTTCCAAGCGCTTACCAATTGGCACTGCATAGTGACTTCTGGCACGAAGCCGAGCACGCCACCTTTCTTGCCGCATCACTGCTGTTTTGGTGGCCCGTTGTTCAACCATGGCCAAGTCGTCGGATCTGGTCTCCGCCCGCCATTGCCCTCTATCTCGTAGCGGCTGGAATTCAGGGCACAGTCTTCTCGGCCATCTTCGTATTTGGCGAAGAACCGATCTATGCGCACTACGCAACGACCTCCACCCTGATGGGGGTCACGGTCCTGCAGGATCAGTCGGCAGCTGGCGCCATCATGTGGGTTGGGGGCGGCATTGCCTTCATCACAGCAGCGGCACTACTGCTACGAGCTTGGCTGCATGGAGGACAGCGATTGGCCCCAATGCCTATTGGTGGACATGTCGTACCACGCACGATCTCGCTTGCTGTGCTCGGCACTCAGACACGGGAGCATCAACCCTCCAAGCGTGGCCCTCATGACCTGCTCCATACAACCTCCCGCTGGAAGTGGATCGCCTCACTGAAGGTGCGGCGCATGGCCCAGTGCATCATGCTTCTACTTGCAACTGCCGTCGTAATTGACGGCTTCCTTGGGCCAGAATTGTCGCCAATGAATTTGGCCGGCGTGCTTCCCTGGACCTACTGGCGGGGCTTTGTCGTCATCGCGTTGCTATTGGCTGGGAATGCCTTCTGCTGGTCGTGCCCATTCATGCTTCCAAGAGAACTCGGCAAACGCTGGATTCGACCGACCCGCGCCTGGCCGAAAGTTCTAAGAACGAAATGGATTGCAGCACTCCTGCTCCTGGTCTACCTGTGGACCTACGAGGTGTTCAGCCTGTGGGACTCTCCATGGTGGACTGCATGGGTGATCATCGGGTACTTCGTCGCAGCCTTTGTTGTCGATGCGTGCTTTCGAGGCGCTGCATTCTGCCGCTGGGTCTGCCCAATCGGGCAATTTCATTTCGTTCAGTCACTCGCATCGCCACGCGAAGTCGCGCCCGTATCTGCAGACGTCTGCACTCGTTGCACGACCCACGACTGTATCAATGGGGGCGACGGTGGCCGGGGATGCGAACTTGATCTGTATCTGCCGACCAAGCGCGGAAATTTTGATTGCACTTTTTGTATGGATTGCGCCCGTGCCTGCCCGCATGACAACGTTGGACTGTTGACCCGACCACTGCACCATGACAGCCTAATAGGCTCATGGCGGGGCGCAATTGGTCGTATTGGCAATCGAACAGATATCGCTTTCATTGCTGCCATCCTGACATTCGGCGCCTTCGCCAATGCACTTGGCATGGTGGGTCCGATCCTCGCATTTGAAGACCAGTTGGCAGCACATTGGGGACTGGCATCTCACTTACTCCCCGCCACCCTGGTCCTGCTTGCTGCTACGATCGGGGCCCCCATACTAATCCTCGGACTCGTGTCCAAATTGACCAAACAGATCAGCGGCACAAGACCCTCCACGCGAACATTGGCCTGTCGACTTTCCCTTGCGCTGGTACCGATGGGCTTTGCCATGTGGCTGGTACACATGCTGTTTCATCTTTTCACCGGGATAGGAACCATCGTCCCAGTTGCGCAGCGCGTCGCCCTTGACCTTGGCACACCCATCGGAGAACCCGCCTGGGTATTGGCTTGCTGCTTGAGCATCCCGAGTTGGGTCCTCCCCTTGGAATTACTGCTGCTGGATGCAGGGTTGGTGCTCACCGCGGTCGTGCTCCATCAGTTGGCCCGCGAGATTGCCGCCCCGGATCGTATCGGTCGAACGCTCTGCCTATGGATGCTGCCAGCCCTGCTCCTATTCATCGCAGGTGTGTGGATCGTGCTTCAGCCAATGCAGATGCGAGGGACGCTGCTTCCATGAAGCCGATGGGCATACTGATACTGATGTGCCTGACGACACTGGCCAATGCCGACAGTGGCCTTGTCCGACTCAGTGAACCTCTCGGCCCTTGGAAGGTGACTCTTCTAACTGATCCCACACCGCTTCGCGAAGGACCAGTGGACTTCTCAGTACTTGTGCAATCCCAAGACACTGGCGAAACACTACTTGATGCTGACGTTTCCCTTGACCTCACGCACAGTGTTGCTGGCCTGATCATGACAGTCCCAGCAAGCACCGAAGTATCAGAGAATGCCATGCTCCATGCCGCCAAGTTCGTCCTACCAGAGCCCGGCCAGTGGAGCGGGAGGATCAAGATCCAAGTTGAAGATCACAAAGATGAACTCACTTTCGAGTTCACAGCTGCGCCACCATTGCCAGCATGGACTTCCTGGTGGCCATGGCTGATTCCTGCACCTGTAGCGCTGTGCCTGTACGCTGCCAACAGGCGCCTTGCCAGTTGACGTTCACATGTCCAAGCATGACCCCAATCTCAAAGGTGGCAGACCTCGAAGTCCCGCACGCACAATGGGCTGCCTCAGCTTGGTGCTTGTTCTCGCCATTGGCATCAGCTTGGTGCTTGTTGAACTGATCAGTCTTCACCGGATGGTGACCAAGTACCAACAATCCTTTGCCGATTGGGCTCAGCTGGAAGGCACTGAGATCAACGAGCCCGAACCACTGACCGAGCAGACATTCGTGTTTGGCAGCGACATCACGTTGCATGGAAGCACAACGGATATTGCCATCTTGGGAGGAGATGCCACACTCCACGGTCATTACCAAGGGAATGTCGACTTTCTGGGGCGACACTTTGATTTGGCCCCAGATGCCCAAATCGGGGGGAATCTGACCCTCCATGGCGCACGCCACTCGACCATCCGAGGCGTGGTTGATGGTCAGACACAAGGGCATAGCGACCGCCTATTTCAGAACCAAAGCAACCAATTGGAAACCCAAACCGCCGACACACCGTAGCCTGTAGGAGACGACCCAAAGGAGCCTGCGTATGGCCAAAGCAGTCATTGATCCAGCAGAAGTCCGACGCTTTGCGATGGAACTCAAGAAATTCACAGAGTCCATGTCTGAACAGATGACAGTGCTCAAGGCCAGACATGCTCAGCTCGGGCAAACATGGCGAGATCAAGAGCACCGCAAGTTCACAGATGAGTTTGAACAAACGATGCGTAGCCTCGATCGCTTTCAAACCCACGTGCTCGAGCACGTTCCATTTCTGCTCCGCAAAGCGCAACGCGCAGAAGACTATCTCAATCAAAGGTAGCCCCACACAATGGCCGAGCGGGCAGACAACAGAGCCATCGACTCAATGGGAGGCCTCCGCGCCAAATTTGTGTCTTCATCTGAGTCAGTCATACGTTTTCTCGATGACTGCTTCAGTCAGGTCCAACGTGTCGACTCTTGGCTAAGCAACGAAGCACAGATCTATTGGAAGACTGAAGCACGCCGAAGAGATCAAAAGCTGTCGACTGCATTGGCAGATCTGCAACGTGCCCAGCTGTCCCGCCCTGATGTTGACCCACGCACATTCTTCGACCAACAACGTGCTGTACGCAAAGCAAAATTGGCACGCGAAGAGGCAACTGTCAAACTTCAACGCATCAAGTACTGGCAGCAGGAACTCAGCCGATGCTTACTGAAACTTCGCGGCAGGCTGCAGCCAATGCGCACGTGGGCAGAAACTGATGCCCTCAAATGCGTTGCTTATATCCGCGCCATGGAAGAACATTTGAGCGGCTATCTCAGCGAAACACCCGCCTCGCCGGAGCCGAGCATGAGCATGCAGAGTGAGTCCGAAGATTGCACAGAGGCCGATGGGCCATCCGGAGGCACCCCATGAGCCTCCTAGCACGATCAGCCAATGTGCGTGAGACACTAAGAGCCCTGCAAGCACAATGGGAACTGCTTGGCACTTCCTGGACTGACGAGCAACACGCGCGCATTGGAGAACAATTCATTGAGCCCGTGTGCTCCAAATTGCAGAACAGCGAATCTGCCCTGCAGGAAATGGACGCTGTTCTGACTCGAGTACACCGGGAGTGCGGATGGGATTGACCAGCCCAACTGCTGATACCATCATGCCCAGTGGCCGCACCTATGACCGCCTGCAGTCTGCTTGAACTCGATCTTTCCTATCTGGCTGATCTTGAGACGTTGTTGCGTGAAGTCTCCTCAGGCCCTGGCACGATCAATACCAATCATGAGCGACAAATTCACCGCGCTTCCACAGCACGGCAAGTGGCGCTCGATGAACTGAAACAGAAACATAACGAAGCGACTGAAGCACTACATTCACAACTTCAGTCTGATCTCAGCTCACTGAAGTCTGACATGAATGTTCGACTCAAGAGGGCCGGCGGCCGAAGGAAGATCAAACGCGACTCAATCCTTGACAATCAAGAAATCGTGCACTCGAAGGCCGCCGAGAAAGCAGGACATGATGAGTGGCTTGCAGAGAGCATCTATGAAGCAGGCACCAAGCAGGCCGAAGAGGAGCTGCGACTGTGCGCAATTCATGATGATTCAGTCCAAGAGCGAGTGCGGCTGACAGGCGAACAGATTGAAGCCCATGGCTACCGCAAGGCAGTTTCTACTGAATCCTCTTCGTCCACCGAGCCCTTCAGCGAAGACGACATCGAGCAGATGCTTGATGCCATGGAGACGCTGATTGAATCATTGCAGGAGAAAGTATGGGAGCGAAGCGCCCGCACACTGTGCGGCTGGCTGGCCCCCCTTCTTGGCTTGGCCTGTGGCTGGGGCGTCGCCCATCTTGCGCAGTGGTCTGGTGCCAACCTATGGAGTTCACTGGGCATTGGCGGGCTTATTGGACTCCTTGCAACGACATTCACTTGGCTCAGTCGCCGAAGTAGCCGCCTGAAGAGGTTGCGGAAGATTAGCTCATTGGGTGATGCCGCAAGTGCTGCTTCGAGCAAGCGCCGCAGTGATCTCGAGGCCACATTTCAAACACATGACCTCAAACACCGTACAGAGCGTGACCAGACTATTGATCAAGTGCACGGTCGGCTCCAAGAACGACTCGAGGGCTTTAGCCCGAATGTCCAGAACTTACTTGAGCAGTTGGATGAGGCGTACCACAATGACTGCAATCAAATTAAAAGTGAGTACGAACTTGCAGTAGAAGAGAAGAAAACGACCGCAAGCAATACCCAGCAAAAGCTTGATGAATCACTGCAAAGTGATACCGCCAGTATCGAGCAACGTCATCAGAATGCCATTGCAAATGCCGATACTGCAAGAGACCAAAAACTCAAGGAACTTCAGGCCCAATGGGCCCAAGAGCGGCCCCGCCTGCAGAGCGTATTACAGGACATCATGTCCCGCGGCAGCGCCTCTGATGCAGAATGGACTGACCCATCCTGCCTAGCCAACCTCAAAGATCAAGATCGAGTTACCGACATCCACATTGGAAAAGTCCATATCGATCGAGATGCACTAGGCCAATCCATCCCTTCAGATTTTGAGTGGGATGGACCCAATCCCATTATCGACCTGCCCGCAGCAATTGACCTTGATGTCCGCGGAGGCATGGTCATCAAGTATGACCGTGCCCATCGCGAAGATGCGATGAGTCTTGTTCGATCCACATTGCTCCGACTACTTGCGCTCAATCAGCCCGGCATGACCAAACTAACACTGGTGGACCCGATCGGCCTTGGGGAGACATTTGCTGGATTCATGCATCTGGCAGATCTTGAGGATGGTCAAATTCTGAGCAAGGTCTGGACTGAAGCAACACATTTGAACCAACAACTCGAGCACATTTCTGCGCATATGGAAACAGTCATCCAGTCATTGTTGCGCAATGAGTTTGATTCACTCTCTCAGTACAACATGCAGGCTGGTGCCGTTGCTGAGCCCTATCACATTCTCGTACTGGCAGATTTCCCCTCCGCACTGAATGATGCTGCGGCCCAGCGACTCGCTTCAATTCTCACCAGTGGCCAGCGATGCGGCGTACTCACCTTCATTTTGCAGGACGCAGACCAACCAATACCTGAACCTCTGGTCGGCGTCCTTGACGACTTCCCCAGCGTGCGCATTCAACACGACAAGGACGCCTGGCGGATCACAGATCCCCCACTGGAGCGGTTTGCATTCCGCCCAGACTCCGCGCCCCCTGCAGATCTGCTGACACACTTCGTTCAGCAAATTGGCGAAGCCGCCCATGGCGCACATCGTGTTGAGGTGCCTTTTGAACAGATCGCACCTGATGAAAATCAGATCTGGAGCAGAAGCACTGCCAATGACATACGGGTCGAACTTGGCCCAAGTGGTGCCAATCGGCTTCGTGAGTTTGTCCTCGGCCCAGGAACGACCCAGCATGCGCTGATTGCAGGACGCACAGGATCTGGCAAATCAACCCTGCTGCATGTACTCATCACCAATCTCGCCATGTGGTATTCCCCGGAAGAAATCGAGTTCTATCTAGTTGACTTCAAAAAGGGTGTGGAATTCCAAACTTACGCCACCAATGCGCTGCCGCATGCACGGGTCATTGCCATTGAAAGCGATCGAGAGTTTGGCCTGAGTGTGCTGCGTGGTCTTGACGAGGAACTCCGCAGACGCGGCCAATTGTTTAGAGATGCGGGCGTACAAGATGTGCCGAGTTGGCGAGAACAGGATCTGGGCACAATGCCTCGCATCATGCTCGTGGTTGATGAATTCCAGGAATTCTTCATTGATGACGATACAGTCGCACAAGAAGCCGGCATGCTGCTTGACAGGCTGGTGCGGCAGGGCCGCGCTTTTGGCATTCACGTGCTCATGGGCAGCCAAACCCTTGGCGGAGCATTCTCCTTGGCACGAAGCACCATGGGCCAGATCGGCGTGCGCATAGCGCTCCAATGCGACGAGTCAGATTCCTATCTCATTCTCAGCGACGACAATCCTGCTGCAAGGCAATTGCGTAGACCAGGCGAAGCGATCTACAACGATACCGGTGGAAAGATCGACGGCAATGCGCCTTTCCAAGTCGCATGGTTGGATGATGCCACCCGCGATCAGTATTTGGCAATGCTCCCGGCACGCTCCAAGGGTCCGCAGGAACGCCAGTTCGTCTTTCGCGGCAACATCCCTTCTATTCTGCCTGACCACCCCGAGATCACCCCACTACTCAACGCATCGACATGGCCTACAGATCCAGACCTCCACATTCAGCTGGGCGATCCGATTGCCATCAAGCGTTCCACTTTCGTACCGATGCAACGCCAAAGCGCCAGCAACATCATGTTGGTCGGGCAACACTCGGAATGTGCGCAAGCGATTCAGATTGCAACCCTATTGCAAGCAGCAGCGGTTCTTAGGCCAACCGAAAATCCTCAAATTCCTGGACTCATGGTCTGGCTTCTCGATGGGCTCCCTCCTGACGCAAGTTTTGGTGGTCGACTCGCGAACTTTGCTCAGCAACTCCCACACCAAGTCACTCGAGTCAGTGCTCAAAATGCTGAAGAGGAACTTCAGCGGCTCGGCAACATCCTTACCGAGCGACAAGCGGACCCCTCCAATGGAGCCACCATTCTTCTACTGGGTTTAGACACACACCGCCTGTCAGCGTTGCGTCCAAAGGAAGATGACTTCATGATGTCAATGCGCGAGGACGAGCCCGTCCATCCTGCAAAACACTTAGCAGATCTGCTGCGTGATGGTCCGGCCCTGGGCATACACAGCCTGCTCTGGTTTGACGCGCTCAACAACATGTTGCGTGGGCTTGATCGTGCAAGCCAGCGCATGTTTGGATACCGAGTGCTGTTCCAGATGAGCAGTGCTGACTCGGGACAACTGATTGACACCACGGCGGCCAGCGAACTTGGCCTACAACGGGCACTGCTCCACCAGGAAGACACTGGGAGCATCGACAAATTCAGGCCTTGGGCCATGCCAGACGCTTCATGGCTTGAGCAGGTTGCCCAAGCACTTCACGTCCGCCATCAGAAAGCTTGACCCTGAGAAGCCCCTTCTGGCCCATTCAAAGGGGATTGGGCAATAAAACACTCAAATTGGACTGTTGCGCTCACATGCAGGGGCAATCGCCCCAATAGGTGGTATTGCACCCGGATTTTAGGTCCGGTACCAGCTGAAGGACCCCCTCCATGAGCACTTCAATGATGAACCAACCGACGGCCACCATGCTGATTCAACTGGGCAATTCGTGGGCTGTGTGCACGCGAAGTGCAGTTCCTGTCATCCTAGAGCGGTTTGAGACCCGATCTGAGGCGATGGAATGGCAGCAGTATCACGAAGCACGCATTGCTCGTACCGCAGCAGCCTAAATCAAGACTGTCTTAGCACTCACGCTGCATTGAATCCCTTGGCTCTTTGGACTTGTCAAACTGAGATCCGGCTCCTGCAACACCCGGCCTGAGATCAGTACTGTCCCATGGAAGTCGCCCGATCTGACACCCCTCAGAGAGGCTCTAAGACCGAGTCGATGCCGGGTATGGAGTAGACTGCCTGGTCGCCCATGCCACTGCCGAGCACACATCTTGGCCTGAAACCACCCATGAGATGGTCTGCCCTTGCCGCCACCATCGGCCTGACGGCTGTTCTGGTTGTTGCGGGATGCAGCCATATTGAACGTGCTGGCCCCCGCCCTCGTGGGGCTTCGAGCATCCGCGATCTTGATGGCATGCAGCGGGATCAACTCAGCAGAGGCACGGTCGGGGCTGAAACAGCAACGATGGGATGGGATGATCGCTCCAATGCCAGTTATGTGCCAACAGTCGTTCGTGGCTATGGCCTCGTCACTGGCTTAGCAGGGACTGGATCCAGAGACATCCCCCCCACCGTTCGCGCGCATATGCTGGAGATCATGGCCCGCCATGGTGTAGGGAGTGAGCGATCCGGCTTTGGGCACATCACTCCAGAGATGTTGCTCGACTCCCAAGACACTGCCGTGGTCATCGTGGAAGCGATCCTGCCACCCGGTGCAGTCGGCCGCACACGCACTCCACCAGTTGCCTCGGGTCGGCTCCCTGAGATTCAGCCAGGAACTACCTTTGATGTGCGAATCTCGGCAGATCCTCGTACAGGAACAACGAGCCTTGAAGGGGGCCAGTTGTACACCACAGACCTGCGGCCGGGACCGCTCTTAACTGGCAGCAAGCAAGCACGGCGATTGGCAGTCGCCCGAGGTCCAATCTTCCTCAACCCATTTGTCAGTGAGGAAGCTGCGGAACGGGGAGAACTGAATCTGAGAAATGGCCGAATCTTGGACGGAGGCGAAGCCGTCGAAGACAGTCCAATCAAACTCCAACTCTATACCCCAAGCCACACCCGCATTCGCACAATTCAAAATGCCATCAATCGGCGATTCCCTATTGAGCGTGGACAACGCAGGCAGTCAGCAGCCGGCGTCAACGATGGCCTTCTGGAAATCACCATTCCACCTTCCTATCGCGACGATCCAGATCGATTTGTTCGAATCCTCCAACATATCACCATTCGGCAGATTGACATCGAGAGCATTGCCGATTCAATCCGCAGGTCGCTGATCAAGGACCCCTCCGGCGCTGCGACTGCCTACTGGCGTTGGGTGGCGCTTGGCCCAGCGGCACTGCCTGCTATACGGGAACTGTATGACTTCCCCGAACAAGGACCACGCTTGGCTTCCTTGAGATCGGGTGCTGATTTGGCGGACCCACAGGTTGGCGAAGAACTGCGAATCATGACGCAGTCTGAACTGGTGGCTGAGCGCCTCGAAGCAGCCTACTTGTTGAGCAAACTGCCACGGGAACCGCGTAGTGACGCTGCCTTGCGTCAACTGCTCGAAGATGATGACATTGAAGTGCGCTTCCGTGCCTATGAAGCCCTCGAGAAACGTGGCAGCACGCTTATTCGACGGAGCATGGTTGGAGATCGGTTTGCCCTCCATCAGGTGCCTTCCAGTTACAGCACCATCTATGTCACCCAGACTCAGGAACCCCGGATCGTGCTTTTTGGGGAAGATCTTCAGATCGACCGACCGATCACCCTGGGGCTCTGGGACAACGAAATGCTGATCAAAGATGATCCTGAGGAGGATTTGATCGAGGTTCTTTCTCGAACCGGACCGGGCGGATCAATGGTCATCGACCGCATCTCTCCAGACCTGCAAGGCTTTATTTTGCTGCTCGCCCACACCCCCACCGTGGAGGACCCCCTCCCAGGCTTGGATTTACCATACAGCCGTGTTGTGGGCACACTCCACGGCATATGGACTGCAGGCTTCCTGCCGGTGGATTTCAAAGCCGAGCAGGATCGGGCCATGGCTGAATTGAGACGTGCTGGTGCCCTGTCGACCTACCGCCCACGGCCCGAGTTCAGCAGCGGCCAGCTCGCCCCGAACCCCTAAGAGACGCGATTCTGAGCGATCTTGGCGTTTCAATACCGGACCGATCGACATATAGTGGGGGCCACCACACGGTCGGGATGGCCTCTGATCCAAAGTGTTTGGATCAGGATGAGGTGTGGAATGCCGGCGAAAGCCCGGCGGCATGGGCAAGGAGGCCCTCGTCACCAATGCGTCTCACCAAGGTCACTGTATCCGGATTCAAGTCATTCGCCGACACGGTGGAGTTTCGTTTTGACGAACCCAAGGTCGGCATCGTCGGTCCTAATGGCTGCGGCAAGTCAAATGTGGTTGATGCAGTCAAATGGGTTCTTGGTGAACGCTCTGCCAAAAGCTTACGCGGCGGGGCCATGTTGGACGTCATCTTTGCAGGCTCTGCAGGCCGCAAGCCGTTGGGCATGGCCTCAGTCACACTGACCTTCGCCAACCCTCTGACCAATCCCAATGCACGCCTTCCAGAGGATCGACGTGGACTCCACATCGACACAGATGAAGTTGCTGTGGCTCGACGGCTGTACCGCGATGGTCGCAGCGAATACCTCATCAATGACCACAAAGTTCGACTGAAGGACATCAAGGATCTCTTCCTTGACACTGGCATTGGCAACGCCGCCTACTGCATCATCGAACAGGGGCGAGTTGCAGCCATCTTGCAAGCCAGCCCTGTTGAGCGACGCACCATTCTTGAGGAAGCAGCTGGAGTCGCAAAATTCAAGGTGCGGCGTGTCGAGGCGCAACGCAAGCTGGAGCGTACCCAGGTCAATCTCGTGCGTGTCCGTGAAAAGCTTGAAAACACTGAACGTCGGCTCCGCATGGTGCGCGGGCAGGCCAAGAAGGCACGCACGTTCCAGGAACTCGACGAGCAATATCGGCTGTTTCGAACTGACCTTGCCTTCGATCAGTTTGACGAGTTGCAATCCCGACTCATGGGACTGACAAGCCGCCTGACCGATCTGGCCTCCCAGCGACGAACGCTTGAAGAGAGCCTGGCCACACTTGAGGCGACCAAGCAAGAAATCGAAATCCAGTCCCATGAACTTGATGCACGCCACCGAGAATTGGAACGCGCTGCTGCAGAACACAGCAGCAAAATTGAACAAGCCACCCAGCGTATCGAATTGACCAAGCGCCAACATGCTGAGACGACATCTCAGATCAGCACCGACCGGACAGATCTACAGGACCTTGAAAAACGCCTTGCGGAGACCGCTGATCAAGTTGAAAAGCTCTCCAAGGATGCCAGCGAAGCTGCGCTGGCAGTCGAGGTGGCAGAAGCAGCCACAGCCACGCTCACTGATGCCGCTGCCCATGCTGCCCATATGGTTGATCAACGGGCCGAAGAACTCCGGATGACTCGTTCTCGACGGGATGAAGTTGCTGCCACCCTCGCCGCTGCAAGAACACGGATCGACACTACCCAAGATCGCCTCAACTCAATCGCAGAAGCTCGACAACGCACCGCCGAACGAATTACTGCAAATGAAACCTCTGTGGCCGACACCAATGCCCGTCGTGGAGCAAGCAGGCAGTCCCTTGAGGAGGCTCGACGCCGAGTCGAAAATGCTGAGCAGGATCTGCGGCGCCATGATGATGATGCCACTGAACTCGGACAGCGCATCAATGCATTGGCCGATTCCCTTGCAGATGTTCGTCATGACCGCGCTGCTGCAGGCTCGCGGCTGCACTTGCTGGATGAAATGCAGCACGCCCATGAAGGCCTCGGAGACGACGTCAAACGTGTGCTCGAAAAGGGCGATCCGGATGTACTTGGCGTACTTGGCGATGCAATCAGCACCCAGCGCGAGCACGCTGAACTGGTTGAGTCCATTCTTGGCCGAGACTTGGAGATTGTTCTGGTGGCCAACGACCAAGCCGCCAATCGCCTTGTGCAATGGTGTCGCGAGGAATCCCTCAGCCTGGTGATCGCAGTAGCGAATTCTTCTGGAAACGAGGAGCACGAATCCCCCCCCGATAGCGCAAGATCGGCACTGGACCTGCTCGACATCGCAGCACATGCACAGGCTGTGGCCCACCGACTGCTGCACAAATCGCTGGTGGTGGACACCTTTGAGCAAGCATTGTCGATGGCAGCAAAGGGCTGGCGCGTTGCAGCCCGTACTGGCCAATTGGTCGAAGCTGATGGCCGGATTCGCATTGGTCGGCCTGCTGCTGGCGGCTGGATTTCCCGTCGAATGGAGATGGAGGAACTCGAAGCCACCGTTGCGGGCCATGATGTCCGAATCGCCGCTTTGGATCGCGATCTCGGGAGCATCCGACAAGCATCTACTGAAGCGGATCTCCGCCGCCGTGATGCGGCCGAGCAACTACAAGCGGCTAGCAATCGCGTTGTTGACCTTGACTATGCCCTACAGGGCATCGAATCGGATATTGAACGCCTGCAACGCCAACGTCGTGAGCTTGATGCCGAAGATCGCGACCAGCGCGATCGCGTTGCCGAACTAACTACTCAGCAGACCCAACAGCAACAGGCTGTCGATGACGCCTCGGCTTCCCTATCAAGCCATGAATCATCCATCGAAGAAGCTGAGTCTGCCATGGAAGCCGCACGAGCCAATCAGCATGGAGCCCAAGAAGCCTGCGCCGCCCACCGAGTTGACCTTGGCAAATTGTCAGAACAACATCAGGCAAGCCTACGAGAAGCCCGACATGTGCAAGCTGCCGCAGATGAGATTGAAGATCGATGCACCAGTTTGCGAGAACAAGTCACTCGAAGAAGTGCTCAGCTCGACCAGCAAAGCGCCGCCATTGATGCTGCTGCCATGCAAGTCCGAACCGATACCAACGCACGCGATCAAGCCCAGCGTCAGATGGGCGAACTCGACGAAGCGATGACAACTGCACGGGTTTCCCTCGCAGAACGATCAAGGGAACTGCAAGATGCCCAACAGCGCACCAAGATCCTTGAGCGTGATCACCATGCTTTGGAGTTGAGCCGACGTGAGGCCGAACTCAATCGCGAGAACCTCGAAGAGCGCATCACCGAAGAACTCGGCTTGGATTTGCCCGCAGGCCTCGCTGCATGGAAGACAGGGCGTGAACACAAGACTGCAGAAGTCGATCGCGATGCTGCGAAAGTTGAGATTGCCAGACTCAGAGATGAAATCAAGGCCCTGGGGAACATCAACCTCGACTCGATTGAGGAAGAGCGAAACCTTGAACAACGCAATGAAGATCTCATTGCCCAGGTCGCTGACATTGATCAAGCCCGCGAGCAACTCGAATCGCTTATCGCAGAATTGGAAGAAGCCAGCAAAACACGATTCGCTGAGACCTTCGAAGCAGTCAAGTCACACTTTGCTGGTCCACAGGGCATGTTCCGACAACTCTTTGGTGGTGGCAGTGCAGACTTGTACCTTGTTGAGGACGAAGATGGCCATGTTGACATGCTCGAATCGGGCATAGAGATCAAGGCCAAGCCGCCTGGCAAGGAGCCGCGAGTCATTAGCCAACTCTCAGGCGGCGAAAAGACCATGACCGCTGTAGCCCTGCTCTTGGCCATCTTCAAATCACGCCCCGCCCCATTCTGCATCCTCGACGAAGTCGATGCCGCCCTTGATGATGCCAACGTTGGACGCTTCTGCTCGACCATCGATCAATTCCTCGACAAGAGTCACTTCATCATCATTACCCACAACAAGCAGTCCATGCTTACATGCGATCGACTCTATGGAGTGACCCAACCGCAACGTGGCGTGTCCAAGCGTGTCACCGTTCGCGTCGACGAGGTTGGTGATGGTGGCAAAATCAGTCAGGCGGCCACGCAACGGGCAACAGAAGAACTGCAGGCTGAAGAACCCGTTGACTCGCCAATTGTCGAAACGGTCACCATTGACCGCGACGTCAGCGTCCCAGCATCCTGAATCGCGCTGCCACCGCGCCTACTGGAACCAATCAGCCAAAGTCTCACTGAGATAGCACCACATCGACTGCAAGGCAGGGCTGGCAGGGGCATCAGGTGGGAATGGATTGGGCGTCTGGAATACATGATCCGCACCTTCAATGATGTGCACGGTGCTCGCCCCGGGATTGGCAGACGCAAGGGAAACAGCATCACTGGCTGAGACGGTGGCGTCCTCTGACCCATGAATCAGCACGATGGGCACAATGACCTCGCCAACCTGAGCCAATAGATCGTGCCCCGCGGGATCCGCCAATTGAGATTCCAGCCAGATGGGATCGACATGCAGATTCTGGCCTGTTCGATTAGAGCGCAATATGAATGGCTGGCCTGATTCAAGGGTGGCCCAAGCGTCATCGCGAAACCTTCGTAGCGAGGCAGGCGCACTGAGCGAAACAATGCCACAGACCATTTGCATAAGCGGATCGCCGCCATGTCGGCCAGCTGCCAGTAAGCAGGACGAACCGCCACGGCTGTGCCCCAGCAGGATGATGCCCTTGCCTTGGCCAGCAAGCACCCCTTCCTGTACGCAACCAACAACCCGGACGATGTCTTCTACAGCAGCATTCCATGTGCCACGCCGAAAGGCCTCATCGTTGAATCCCCCCTGCCCGTGCTCCATACCGGAGTGTGAGAGATTGATGCGATGCACAATGGCGCCCTGATCACAGATCTGCGAGGCCAGCCAAGGGAACATCCCATATTCCTTGAAGCCCATATACCCGTGCACAATGATGACCACACCATTGGCATCTCCTGCCGGAAGGTGAGTACTTCCATGGATTGTGAACTCATCACTTCCAGGAATTGACCACTCCGTCACCATCTCGGACCTCGTATTCCTCACTGCCGTCACGCACTATGAGCAGACACGCACTGTGTGTGCCTCAGTACCCGCCCGCACCATACCAGCGGGCAACTGGGGCCACGAGGTTGACGCCGTGCCATCCCTCCCCCACCATGCCGACGTGACTGCCGCGAGACAATTAGGGGAATCCACCCGAGAGGTCGACATACTGATCATCGGCGGGGGCGTCACAGGCATGTTGCTGCTTGATCGGCTCCACCAGCAGGGCTACCAGGTCTGCCTGATCGAACGCAATGCGCTTGGACATGGCCAGACGATTCAGGCTCAGGGCATCATTCATGGGGGGCTCAAGTATGCCCTTGGTGGCCGCGCGAATGCGGCATCGCGCGCCATCCGTGATATGCCCAATCGCTGGCGCGCTATGTTTGATGGCACAGGAGATACCGATTTAAGCGCCGTGGCCATTCGCTCGGACAACTGTTACCTCTGGTCCACCCGTTCTGCCAGTTCACTGCTTGGCCTGCTTGGCGCCCGGCTAGCGCTCCGTTCTAGGCCCAAGCGTGTTTCGGCAGAAGACTACCCCCCAGCATTACAAGGTGTGACTGGCCCAGTCCTGACGATGCATGAGCCTGTCCTTGACCCACAAAGCATGTTGCAGTGCCTTGCAGACCGGCATCATGATCGACTCGCCCTAGATGAGGTCATCGCCCTTGAACAGAAAGACGCCGGGGTAACGGTGACGACTCAATCCGGACTCACCTGGCGAGCTGCACGTGTCGTACTGGCTGCGGGCCAAGGCAATGGCCCACTGCGATCCATGGCCGGTCTTGATGCCACAGCCCAGCAGATACGCCCCCTCCGCATGGTCATGGTCCGTGGGGTCAGCACTCCCTTGCATGGCCACTGCGTGCGTGGCGGCAAGCCATGGCTCACCATCACCAGCGCTGAGGCCACCGATGGCGAGCTCGTATGGCAAATAGGTGGCGATCTCGCTGAGCAGGGTGTGAAGATGACCCCGCAAGACACCATTGAGTTAGCGGCGAAGTCACTTCGAACAGCCCTTCCATCCTGCCCAGTTGATGCCCTCCAGTGGGCAACCTATGAAGCACATCGGGCCGAACAATCCGACGAAGATGGATACCGACCTGATCTTCCTGGCCTGCGTGAAGACGGTTGCATCCTCACGGCCTGGCCTACGAAGTTGGCCCTTGCGCCGCTACTCGTGGACGAACTGTTGGAGAAGTTGAGCTCACCACCAGTTCCCAGGCCTTCCCACACCTCAAGCCCAGTTGCGGATCAAGCCACCCCACCGGTTGCCCAGCCGCCATGGGAGGAGATTGACTCATGGAGTACCGCTCCCTCGGCAGGACCGGCCTAACAACCAGCGCTCTTGGCTGGGGCACAGTCAAACTTGGGCGCAATATTGACGTCAAGTATCCCGCGTCGTTTGATCTGCCAAGTGATCAGGAAGCCTGCGACATTGTGCTTGCGATGCTGGATCTTGGAATCACGCTGATTGACACGGCTCCAGCCTACGGGCTTTCCGAATCACGCCTGGGCATTGCCTTGGCAAACCGACGTCAGGAAGTTGTGCTCTCAAGCAAAGTTGGCGAGCAGTTTCAGGATGGACGTAGCCACTTTGACTTCACCGGCGCTGCGGCTCGACGTTCAGTGGAAGCCTCGCTTCGCCGGCTTGGCACCGACCATCTCGACATCCTTCTGATTCATTCAGATGGTCGAGACGAGTGGATCCAGCGTGAAACCGATTTGATTGAGACGCTCAAATCGATCAAGGCTGAGGGAAAAACGCGGGCCATTGGCCTATCTGGCAAGACCCCGGAAGGTGCTGGCTTGGCCCTGGCGTGGGCAGATGTCCTCATGTGCCCCTGGCATCCACTTGATCGTTCCCACGAATCGGTCATGGCCTCTGCTCGATCCACTGGACTGGGCGTACTTGCCAAGAAGGTGCTCGCCAGCGGCCATGCCGCTGACCCGCAGTCAGCACTCAAGGAGTCGATGTCCCACGCAGATGCCGCCGTGATTGGCAGCCTGTCCCCCACGCGGATGCACGCCAATTGCGGCGTGCTGGAGTCGCCTGAAAGCGAGCCTCGTTTAGGGGATCACTAAGACCATGCCCAATTGAAGCCGGTCCGGATCACCTTGCAGCAAGGTGGCATTGGCCATGTAAACGTCATGCCACCGATCGGCATTCTCGTAGTAGGCGATGGCCACCGACGAGAGCGAATCTCCAGCAGCCACCGTGTGGGTACGACCGGAGGTCAATGAATTGGCTGACTTGGCAGCCGTGGTCGAAGCTGGCGTTGCTCGCAGTGCTGGAATACGGACCGTCCCACCAACGCGTAAACGATTTGGGTCCAAACCAGGATTGGCCTCCACAATCATGGTCCATAACTGAGCACTGCCAAGTTCACTCCAAGCGATCTCTGAGAGCGTATCCCCAGGCTTAATGGTGTATCGACGCGGACCAACTGAGGACGCTGGTTGGTCGGTGGCTGCGACCGTATGCACAGCCCGCGCTGGGTCAAGCGGCGCGGGCGCGTGCTGGGCAGGAATGGGCATACCCATCACCACCACAGAGTCATCTTGATCGGATGGCAGAGTCACCATCGGCTGGAAGTCATGAGGCCTATGACTGCGGACTGGACCAACCAACTGCCGCAGCACCGAAGCAGATGATGACTCCTCCACATTCGATGACCCAATGGGCTCTTGGACACGAGGACTAACTTCTGTGACTGCAAGGCTGGTCGTGCGTATGGCTGATGCTGCTGGTTGCACTGCCTGCTGCACAGCGGGACCCCCGCCAAATACCACTACAAGCAAAATCAGTGCACCACCGAATCCCAGAAGAATCAACTTGCCACCAATGGTCATACCAGCACCTCCTGACAGTCCATCGGCCGGGTGGCGTGTTCCACCTGAATTCACAGCTCAAACATCACCAGGATGTGCTCATGAGATCAGGCTGCTGGCAGCGCTGCCATCTCCTCATCTCCCTCATCGGCGGGCTCTGGCTCGTCCCGGTCCCGTCCACGGAAGACCAGCGGTGATGCAATAGCCACAGAAGAGTAGGTCCCAACAGCCACACCCACCACGAGGGCGTAGGCAAAGCCTCGAAGGCCAGGGCCACCGAAGATGTAGATGATCAGTACCGCCACGAGCGTCGTGACTGATGTCAAAATCGTCCGGCTGAAAGCCTGATTAATGGAGTTATTGACACACTCCCGGCTCGGAATCGGCCGCCTGCCACGGTTCTCACGAATTCGATCAAGGATGACAATGGTGTCGTTGAGTGAATACCCGATGACTGTGAGCAAGGCTGCAACGATGCCGGTGTCAATTTGGAATTCATCGATCAGCAAACCGCCTGAAGCCCAAGCCTGCCCTGCGAGTACACCGCTCAAAGCCAAGAAACCAACTACCACAATCACATCGTGGCACAAGGCGGCAATGGCCGCCAATGAGTAGCGGAAAGAGCCAAAGCGCAACCAGATATAGAAGAGAATGCCAGCCAGTGACAAGATCACTGCACCGATGGCGTTCGCTGTGCGTGTGCGCGCGATGGCTGGAGCAAAGGAACTGACCTGCTCAAAGCTACTCTGGCGGGCCAACGCCTCATGCACCAATGTCCACTCGCGTGCTGCCAGGCGCTCATCAGCCAGTTTCGATTCACTTCTGAGATAGTTGATCTCTGGATCAACAACCACCACGGCAATTGAAGACCAAGTCTCATCACCCGCCTTGTCAAGGCCAACAACCAGCACATCGCGGCCAACAGTGTCAGTAAAATCTGGATCCTGTCGGATCTGGTCCACCCGCTGTGTTACTTCATCCAGCGTGATGGGTGGATCGACCTGCTCGGCCACGACAACGACACCACCGAGGTAATCGGACAAATCTGCAATAGAAGTTTGCCGCCCGAGCACTTCACCCAAAGCAGAAGTGTTGATTGGACGGGTATGCACCGCCCAGGCATCACTGCCCTGACCCGCAAACTGCCGGGCAGGTGAAATATCCAACTCGTCTGCAAATGCCTCCAGCAAGGCGGCTGCGACAATGCTCTGCGTGCCCTCTTCAGCACCCAATCCAACCGGAGCAGCAACCTTGATTTGGAATGATTCCCCGACTGCCTGTCCTTGATCATTGACTGCAGGCTCACCGATGGTGACGATCTTGGCATTGCGCATTTCCCGCAACACGCGATCTTCAAGCGAATCGCCTTCGCCAACTTGCTCACCAATCGCTCGCACACGCTGGGTCACCGAGCCTGTTCCATGATGTGGCAGCAGCAAGGGGCTTCCGCCGCTATCGCGAGTCTGCATGGTGATTGACACACCACCGCGAAACTCCGTGTCGAACATCTCTGCCCCCCGAGTAAAGAAGAGGGTGATCGATCCTGCGATCACCAGCGCGCTGAGCGTCCAGAAAATGCCTCGTAGTCCGACCCAATCAGTCTTTGGATGAAGCGCTCTGGCAATCGCGGGGACGACCGCCGGGAGCATGGAAAGCCGCTTGCCCTTGAACCAGTAGAGGTACACATCAAAGATGAAGCGCGTCACAAACAGTGCTGTAAACAGGGTCGCAATAATGCCGATGCTCAGCGTCAATGCAAAGCCTTTAACTTCCGTAGTCGGCTCCATCAATAGCAGCACGGCACAGACGATGAGGTTGGTGATGTTCGCATCAAGAATGGTGGCCTGCACTTGACGATAGGCATCGCGGACCGCCTCGCGCAAATTGCGTGCACCACCATCCAGTTCTTCACGAATACGCTCAAAGATCAGCACATTGGCATCGACTGCCATACCCATGGTCAACACGACACCTGCAAGCCCGGGCAGCGTAAACGTGCCCTGCATCAAGGCCATCACCCCAAAGATGATCAGACCATTCAGCACGAGCGCCGCATCAGCCACCAGTCCTGCAAAGAAGTACCAGATGAACATGAAAACGCCGACTACAAGCACAGCCCAACCAAAGGCCTCCAAGCCGCGGGTCAAGTTGTCAGCGCCAAGTGAAGGCCCCAAGACACTGACTGCGATTGGCTCTGGGGACAATCGTGCTTCAAGCGAACCCGCTGCCAGCGTTCGCAGCAGATAGTCGAGCTCCTCCGGCGAGAAACTGCCGCTGATAATGCCATTGCCAGCAATGGCCGTCTGCACATTCGGTGCTGAATAGACCTTGCCGTCGAGCACAATGGCCATTGGCTCTTGCACGTTGTTGTTGGTCATGCGGCTCATCAAACTGCCGCCATTGGAGTCCAGCCGGAAGCTGACCGCGGGGCGTCCCATCTGATCGACCGTGCGACCTGTGCCTTCCACCGCCCATTCATCATCACCACTATGGGTCATGGCCATGCCGGGCGCCAGATAGAGCAGCACGTAGTACTGACCATCACGTTCCGCAGCAACGAGGCGATAGTTGGAACCGAAGAAGGACACCGGGTCGGCCTCAAGTGCCGCTAGGGCCTCTGGGGAATCAACCCATTGCTGTAAATCATGAATTGGATACCAACGGGCGACGACCGAATCCGTATTGTCTGGTCCCACCTCAAGAAGTTGGGTCCTCATGCGCTCAATATCGACTCCCTGTGTCGCACCAGGGCGTGCTGCAATATGAAAATGAAGCACACCGGCACCCTGGAGCAAACGCATGAGATCCTCAGGATCATCGAGACCGGTTCGACGCTCCTGGTAGTCAGCCCACTTTTGCACGACTGAGTCAAGACCAGGTGCTGCAGCAGGAAATTCCGATCGCAACGCATCCAACGCGACCTTACGCGGCGAAGGCTCATACATCGTTCGACCATCCGCGTCGACCACGATGTCACCGTCGGCGTTGCGAATGGCCTCACGGGTATTGGGAAGTTCAAGTGCACGCACAACCCGACTGCCATCAAGACTCAGGTCGAGCACATCTTCCTGCAGCGACTCTGATTCCACCAATGCATCAGCAAGCGCCTGACGCGCTTGATTGAGCGCCACAGAGTCATCTGCAGCCTGGGCCTCAGCAGCAGCTACTTCAGCAGCACGAGCACGATCGTGGGCGGCCTGCAACGCAGCCAACAATTCCGCACGTTCACCCTCGGATCCAAATCGAGTTGCTGCATCCCCATCCTCTAGGGCTCGCTCGAGATCTGATCGCTTGATCTCTGCTTCAGCGACGAAGGCATTGAGTTGGTCCCGGTACGCCTTGCCGAGGGCTTTGACCTCTTCATTGGGCAGCGGCATCACCACTTCGATGCGATCACCACCAAGTGGCGTCATGGCAATATCCAGCACACCCTGCGGATTCACACGTTCGGAAAGAACGCGAATGGTTTGATCGATCAATGCACGACGATCAACACCTTCTGGAGTGCGAACTGAATAGACCAGGCTGACGCCGCCACTGAGATCACGGCCCAGTCGAATCTTGTCCTCTGGTGGATTGATCGCCCAAAGGCAACCACCTGCAACAAAGAGAATGATGACGATTTTCCAGAATGCGTTCTGCATGAATTCGGTGTGCTTTCGTTGCGAAGGTCAGTCGGACTCGGCTTGATCCGCGTCTTCAGTTCCATCACTGTTGTGCGTCAGCACTTGCTGAACCGCCTGTCTGGCCAATGTGACTCGGCTTCCTGAGTTTCGATCCACCTCGATCACCAAGCGGTCATTTTCAATGGATACGATTCGGCCAATCATGCCACCAATAGACTGCACAACATCGTTCTTGCCAATGGAGGCCAGCAGCGCAGCCTTTTTCTTCTTTTCCTTGCGGCCGCCAAGCATGGTCATCACCACGAAGGCCAGAATGATGACAAAGAAAATCGTCATGAAGTCGCCGCCGAACATGGATGGAGCGGCTGTTTCCGCACCTTTGGTTGTGACGGTCCCATCAGCCTGAGTGACTGCCTTGCTGCCGTCATTGCCGGCCATTGGAGGCACACTGCTCAGCATGGACTGAAATCCAGATAGTGGGAGGTTATTCATGCAGCGTGGCTCCGAAAAGGGGCGTCTTTCAAGAATGAATCAGGGTCTCAGACCAACCCAAGCCACCGCATGCTCGACCACGCCCGGAGAACTCCGATTAGGACGCATCGAGCACCGGCCATGCCTGGGCCAGCGAAGACCACGCATCATCCCTGATGGCCCGCCGGATGTCCAGCATGAGACGATGGAAGTGCCTGATGTTGTGCAGGCTCAGCAGGATGCCGCCAAGCATCTCCCCAGCCATAAACAGGTGTCGGAGATAGGCTCGCGAAAACCCGCCCAGACAAGCTGGACAGTCACAATCCGCCTCAATCGGGGAGGGATCCTCCCGAAATCTTGCATTTCGAATCTGCAGTCGGCCCGTCTTGGTGAAGACCCCCCCATTTCGTCCATTCCGAGTGGGGAGCACACAATCAAACATGTCAACGCCGGCCCGCACAGCCGCGACAATATCTCGCTCATAGCCCACACCCATCAGATATCGAGGCCTGTCAGCAGGCAGATGAGGAGCGGTCAGACCTACAACCTCAGCAATGAGTTCACTCGATTCGCCCACGGCGACACCCCCAATGGCATAGCCCGGCAGATCGATGTTGGTGATCTGCTCGATGGACCGTTTACGCAAGTCATGATCTGGTCCGCCCTGCACAATGCCAAATAAAGCTTGCTCATCAGGGCGGCGATGAGCTGCGACACAGCGCTCCAACCACCGGGCGGTTCGATCCACTGCGTCTGCCAATCGCTGACGATGATCTCCCCCAACCTGCTTCTGGTGAGCGCGGCCCAATGATGGGCGATTGGCATCGATGTGATCTGAGGGGCCACTGGTCGACGGTGGACAATCGTCGAAGGCCATGATGATGTCCGCACCCAAATTGTTCTGAATTTCAATAGACCGCTCTGGGGAGAGATGAATGCGAGCGCCGTCCACGATCGACTTGAAAGTCACCCCATCATCATCCAGTTTGTTGTGATCGGCCATCGACCAGGCTTGGAATCCTCCTGAGTCTGTGAGTATTGGTCGATCCCAACGCATGAAGGAATGCACGCCACCTATCGAGGCCACCAACTCGTCACCGGGCCTCAACAAGAGGTGATACGCATTGTTGAGGATGATTTCGGAACCAAGATCTTCGACCACCGCTGGCAATAGGCCCTTAATAGTGCCCTTGGTTCCTACCGGCATAAAGACAGGCGTCTGAAAGGAACCGTGCAGTGTCTCCACTCGACCGAGCCGTGATGGCCCAGAGGCACACGTATGCTCAATCTCAAATCGCACCGGACCGGTCACGATCGGCGATCTCCCCGCTGCGAGGCTTGCTGCAAGGCCTTGCGCTCAGCTGGTGTCAGACTGTGCAGGCCACTGCGAGAAATCTTGGCAAGAATGCGATCGATATCTGCATCCTGATGCACCTGCGACAGCGTCTTCGGGGCGCGAAAGTGGCGTGATGTTGGATCGAATCGGCCAAGCCAATCAAAGAAGCGATGCAGGCGTTGCGGATGCCGAATAAAGCCCCAACCGGCCAAGGCGCCACCAAGGTGCGCTGCTTCGCCACCTGCATTGTCGGTCCCGATGAATATCGACACAATGGCTACGCCCACCATGACCCAGGCCAAGGTGGCCAGTCGCATGGGAATGATGAAGAAGACAAGCACTTTGGCATGCGGGGCCAGGAACGCCCCGCCAATCAACACGCCAAATACACCTGCGGATGCGCCTAACAAGGGAGTCCCAGTGGCGTTGATTAACAGCCCACGCAGTGGCGCCAACCCGAGATGTTCAACCCACACAAAACCAGCCAGATTCAGTAGCAGGTACAGCATCGATCCCGCGATGCCGCAGAGCAGATAGAACGCAAGATAGCGCTTCGATCCAAGGTAGTTCTCTACCAGCGAGCCAAAGAAGAACAGCGCTAACATGTTGAACAATAGGTGTGCCATGCTGGCATGCAGAAACTGGAAGCCGATAAGCCGCCAGAGTTCGCCCCCGCCGACGACCTTTTTGCTGGAGAAATGCAGCCACCGCTGCAGCGGCGTTGCCATCGTGCCTTCCGCCAACGCAATGACCTGGCCATTGGGATCGAAGACCGGCAGGCCATGAATGACTTCAGATTTCACTGAGCCGTCTGGCTGACGTACGGACACCTTGCGACCCAGCATCTGGCTGCCAAGTTGATATTCATCTGGTCGTAAGTTGCGGGCATACCAAGGGGCATCTGAGACGGGTTGCCACACGTCTCCGTCCTGCACCCAGTACAGACCTGTTTCAACCGGCGCGGCGTACTTCACGAGCATGCCGTCAACAGCAAACACTGCAGCACAAAGCACGATGAGCCACGCATTGACTGTCCGCCACCATGGCCGATAGCCGCCTATCCCTTGATTGCTGCGCGATGGCGGGGCCATGCCCCCACCCGATGCCCGCGCATAGTCACGGTCATAGATGCCCATCAGCCCAGACTCCCACCGGCGCGCTCCCAGAGCATCAACGCCGCCAGTGTCTTGCCGTCGACCAGTTCTCCTCGGTCAATGAGTTCGCCAACCTCACGCGGCTGCAGACAGGCAGTTTCAACTTCCTCACCCAGTTCAAGCGCCAGCTCACCAGCAACTAGACCGGTCGCAACAAATGCATGCATATATTCATCGGCAAATCCGGGCGAGGTGTAATAGGCTCCCAGCGGCTCAATCACTGAGGCCGTGTACCCCGTTTCTTCCGTCAGTTCCCGAGCTGCGGTTTGGGCAGGCGATTCCCCCTGCTCCCTCTTGCCTGCAGGCAGTTCCCACAGCGGGCCACCCACAGCCATCCGCCAATTCCGAATCATCACGAGCCTGCCATCATCGGTCACCGGCACAATGGTGACGGCTCCTGGATGCCGGACAATCTCCCGCTGGACCTCCACACCATCGCTGGTAGTCCAACAACACCGCTCGACACCGAAAATACGGCCTTGAAGCAGCGGCTCACGTGTCATGGATCGGGTAGCCACGGTTCCGGGATGATACGGTGCGGCCCCGTGGCCGGTATCCCAGATCCATCACAACCACTCATTGCCCTGCGGAATGTCTCAAAGTCATTCGGAGACGTGCACGTACTGCGTGAGCTCAATCTGGATGTCCCCAGCGGTGGCACGACTGTGATCCTCGGTCCCTCCGGCGCTGGCAAGAGCGTGACCTTAAAGTTGATCATCGGACTGCTTCAACCAGATGCAGGATCTGTGATGGCACTCGGGGAGCGCATTGATCAACTCCAAGAACAACAACTGGTGGATATTCGACGCCGCATCGGATTTCTCTTTCAACAAGGTGCTTTGTTCGACTCGATGTCTGTACTTGAGAACATCGCCTTCCCATTGCGTGAGCATTCAGACATGGATGCTGGCGCCCGACGTGCTGCCGCACTGGACGTGTTGCATCTGCTGGGCATCGAATCATGCATCGACCGCCTTCCAGGAGAACTGTCTGGGGGCCAGCGCAAACGCGTCGCGCTCGCCCGCGCGATTGTGCAGCGGCCCGAGTGCATTCTCTACGACGAACCAACCACTGGCCTGGATCCCATTCGCAGCGATGTCGTGGCCCATCTGCTGAACCAACTGCAAGAGAGATTGGGAGGGACCAGTTTGGTGGTGACCCATGACATTCCTCTGGCCTTTAAGGTTGCAGACCACATGGTGCTGCTGCGTGATGGAAAAGCTTGGCTCAGTGGATCACCAGACATATTTCAGAACAGCACAGACCCAGTTGTCAGAAACTTCCTGGACGGCACGGCCTCCGCTGAAGATCTTCTGGCCATGGAATCGGAGCATGCTGCATGAACGAGTCCGCACGCGATGCACTCATCGGCCTATGTACCTTTGCCGCAGTAGCAGGTGTGCTGTTGCTGCTATACCTGTTCAACGAAGTCAATTTCGAAAGCCGATGGCCAATCCAGGTACACGCTCCATCTACGTCTGGCCTGCGCGCCAATAGCGCAGTTCAATTGGATGGTGTGCCCATCGGCGTTGTACAGCACATTGCTCTGACCCCAGACGAGACTTGGCCTGTCCGGATCGATTTAGGAATTGATGATGGCGTACAGATTCCAGTTGGAGTCACCGCCTTGAGCAAAGCATCATTGCTCACTGGTGGCGCAAATCTCTACCTCGAGTCCCCCGCCACCCGCAGCGGCGAAATGCTCCCCGCGGATGGCTCAGCGGTACTTGCAGGACCCATCCAGTCAATGACGGTACGCGATCTTGAGATTGCGATCAAAGAACAAGTCGGTCCAACTCTGGACACCTTCAACCAATTGGGCGGGGCATGGGCTGCTGTTGGAGAAGACCTCTCAGTACTGCTTGGGGGCAACGCCACAGATCAACCCGGTGGTGTCGCTGCAATCTTGAGTCAAGTTGATCGCGCTGCTCGAGCGGCGGCAGACTGGGTTGACAACCCCGCGCTGCGAAACGAGGTCAACGAATTTATGCATATGGCCATTGCTGGCATGGACCGAGTCGTGCTTGCAATGGAGTCATTTGACGGACTACTGGCACATCTGGACAAGCGGAGCGAAACACTGACTGATGAGTTTGCTAAGGCTGGCAGAGCTCTTAGCGAAGCACTTCATCAGACCCGTACACTCCTGGCCGGCATCGAATCTGGCAAAGGAACTGCCGGTCTGCTGGTGACCAATCCAGACCTCTACAACGCCCTGCGCGAAACCACAGTGCAACTGGATCGACTTGGAGAATCACTACGACTCATGATCGAGCAGGTCCGGGAAGAAGGCATCGGGCCATTCCTTGGCCCTTGAGCGGGCGCTGCAACACCATGAGCGATTAGATATTGGCCCGCATCCCCAACTCGACGGTGCGTCGAGGTGGCAGTTCAAGCATGTCCGGCATCACAGTGGCATTGCGAAGCATCCAACCAAAGAGCGCCCCTCGCCAACGACTCATCCGCTGGTAGGAACTGGCTGACACCACGAGATCACGCCGCACCCAGTAACTGGTCACATCTGGATCAGCAGGCACACCCCGGTTGGTCGCATCGCGCATCAACTCCTGAATATCCAATGACTGCAAATAACCAAATCGTGCACGAATCAACCAAATGCCTTGATCAAGCGTTTCCAAACGCATTCGATGCTGGTACGGCACACGAGGAACTGGCAAGAACTGCATGTTCAACACCACAATCACTTCGGGCACAACCCCGAGATGTCGAACGACTTTGCGAATAGTCACTGGCGTCGTCGCCACATCCCGCCCAAAGAACACCCCTGTACCCGGGACACGCTGAATTGATCCAGTTGCCAGTTGTTCAAGCAGATGATCGAGCGGCAGGCCATCCTCAAACCGTCCTTGTTCCACCAAGACCGAGCCACGCCGCCAAGTCAGGCACATCAACACCACGATGCCCGCCACCACCAATGGCAGCCAACCACCTGATGGCACCTTCAGTGCACTTGATGCAAACAAACTCAAGTCAATGCACAGAAGCAGTCCCGCCACTGGCACCAAACCCCACCAACGCCAATGCCAGCGTGATCTGGCCACGATGATGAAGAAAAACGTCGTGACTAGCATGACTCCGGTCACAGCGAGTCCATAGGCAGATGCCAAAGAGTTGCTGCTCTGGAAGATCAGCACCATGAGGAAACAGGCGACGAAGAGCATTTTGTTCATCGCTGGCAAGAAGATTTGCCCTTCCACTGGTGAAGTATGGATCACCCGCATCGGGGGCAATAACCCACGCTGAGACAATTGCCGCGTCACAGAAAAAACACCACTAATGATGGCCTGTGAGGCAAGTATGGCAGCAACAGTTGCCAGAATCACCATCGGCAGTAGCAGTTCCGGCGGCACTGTGGCAAAGAACGCATTACCCACATCCCCCTTCATCTTGAGTGTCACTGCACCTTGTCCAAGATATGACAACAACAAACCCGGACAGGCCACGAGCCACCAACCAAGCGCAATGGCTCGACGACCGAAATGCCCCATGTCTGCGTACAAAGCTTCACCACCAGTGACACACAAGACCACGGCCCCAAGCAGCACAAAGGCAAGCAGTGGATTGGCAGCGATCAACTCAATCCCCCACAACGGTGACAACGCCTGCAAGACTTCTGGCGTCTCGATGACTCGATACAGGCCAGCTGCACCGATAGCCACAAACCAGATCAGCATGATGGGACCAGCAATCTTGCCGATCCTTCCACTTCCAAACCGCTGCAATGCAAAAAGCAGGGTGATGATCCCCAATGCCACCAGCACAATCCACTTGGCTTGATGCTCATGAGGCATATGGGTCACTGCAAGACCCTCCAGAGCCCCCAGCACACTGATGGCCGGGGTGATGATGCCATCTCCATACAACAGCGCCGCAGCCGCAAGCGCCAGCCACAGCATCCACCCACGGTTTTTGGCAGGCTGGCTTTCCCCAGACTCGGTGACTCGCTGTCCGGTCGCCACTGCCAACAGCGCCATGATGCCCCCCTCACCACCATTGTCTGCCCGAAGCACAAGCGAGATGTATTTGAGCCCGATCACCAACATCAGCGTCCAGACGATGATCGAGAGAATCCCCAGCACGGTGGCCGGCTCTGGCACATCCTGCCCGATCACACTGAGACAAGCGCGAAAGGCATAGAGCGGACTAGTCCCAATATCGCCAAAGACAACGCCAAGCGCACCGAGAGCGAGCACTGGAGTTGCAGGCTTGCGATGCGCCGCAGCGGTCATGGCTGCCAGACTAACAGGTCACGCGCAGCAACCGACATCACCGAATAAATCGGTGATGTCGGCGTGATGTCATACAAATGAAACGCGCTGGCTACTGGGCAACCACGATCTCGACGCGGCGGCTCGTCTGAGCCGACCCCATCGGTCGATCGGGTCCGTAACTCATGACTGCGATACGTGACGAATCTACGCCCTGCTTCATGAGATAGTCACGCACGGCATAGCCACGTTCAAAACCAAGGTGGTGGTTGCTCTTATGACCGCTCTTGCGAATCGGATCGGAGTCTGTGTGGCCCGCCACAATGACTGGATTGCCGTTGTATTGGGCATTGATGACTTCAGCAACGCGATCAAGGGATCGTTTGGCGCCTGACTTCAGTGTCGTTCGTCCTGAATCAAAGAGGACGTCGCCTTCAACTGAGACAGTGACATCATTGGGACCGTAAGTTGCGGTGACACCTTCGATGTTGTCAAAACCGCCTGCAGGCGCGGCGCTGGCCGCTGACATGTTGGCAATTTCAGTTTCGTACTGTTCCTTCTGATCTCGCAGCATCAGGTTGACCTGCCTGAGTTCGCCATTGGCTGCTTCCAGTGCCTTATCTCGCTCATCAAGCTGGGCTCGGAGTTCGGTCGCCTCCTGCCGAAGCATCGTGACCTCATCTTCCTTCTGAGTGTCACATCCCATCGTGCCCAGGGCTGTCAAAGCCAAGGCCATGAGGGTCGGGGTGGTCATGCGCATAGTGGGTCTCCTTTCCACAACAAACTGTCGCTCCGTCGGTTGATGCCACAACCGTCGCACAGGGACCATTGAAACGCCTCAGAGCTCCTGTGTCCAATCGGTCCCCCTTGTCCACATCATCGACCAAGTGCCGGCCCGGCATCGAGATCGTAGGCATCAAGCGATTCCACCCGGATTGAACGGCTGGGTAGGCCAGCAGAACCAGCATGGTCGCCACTGCCAGATGGGGTCCATAGGGCAACTCCCGCCGGCCCTGTCCGCGAGCTTTGGATGCGATCGCCGCAGCGAGGGTCCAACTCAAACCAATGAATGGAGCCACAAAGAAGGCCGCCAGCGGCACAAACCAGCCCAATACGGCCCCCACCGCAGCCATGAGATGCACATCGCCCAACCCCATCGCCTCCCGGCCAAATGCCAGCGTCCCTAGCAGACGGACCGCCCAGACAATGCCTCCTCCAACTACCCATCCAAGCATCGAGGTGCCCACTGCCTGCACCCAGACTGGCGGCGCTGTGCTGAATTGCAATCCAATCCACGCCCCCAAGACGATGCCCAGAATCAGCGGTGTCAAGAAGGCCAATTCCACGCCCATTTCACGCCGGGCATGCGGATAGTCCGCCAAGACTTCATCTGCTTGTACGTATTGGTCGTAGTCCGAAAAACTAGGGCGGATCTGACCACTCGTCATCAATGCCATGGAGATCACCATGCCTAGGAGGCCCCCAAGACCAGCCAAGGCCCCAGACCAGCCCACCGATACGAAGGGCCAAGCGAGCCCTCCAGGGCCTGCAGGCTGAGCCAGCCACCCTTGCACCAACCAGAGCAACATGCCACAGCAGGTCAAGAAGATCGGGATACCCATTGGAATCAGAAAGGTCCGAGCATCAATCACTGTGATGGCATAGAGACCAGCAATGAGAAATCCGATGGCTACAAAGGCTGGCCAAGCGAGGAGAAAGCCTTGCCGATCCCACCAAATGCCACCGACCTCCCACCACCACGCCTGTTCAGGACCAACCATGAAGTAGATGACGTACAACCCAACAAAGGCCAGGCCCATCAAGGCTTCGATGATCGGGTAGATCGGACTAATTCGAGTCTGGCACCAGCGGCACTTACCACGGAGCATGATCCAGCCAAGCACCGGCGTATTCTCGCGAAGAAAACGCAACCGGCCACCGCAGGTTGGGCAGCGACTTGGTGGGTGCGAAAGCGACAAGCCCAAGGGCATGCGCCAGTTCACGACATTGATGAAACTGCCCACACAGGTGCCCAGAATGAACACAAAGACGATCCACGCAGCATGGTCGAGCAGTATCGCCTGAAGATCCGTGAGTGCAATCACAGATCAGTCGCCAGCCTGCGTATCAGCGGGCTCGGCATCATCCTGCCAACTGGTCTCAAGTTCTTGCTCAGCAGCATCAAGCACCGACCGACATCGCAGCACCAATGCGCGCCCCCGACGATGCGCCGACATAGCTTCTTCCAGTTCGACTTCCCCGGAATCAATACGCTCGATGATTGCTTCTAACTCTCGAAGAGCATCATCAAAGTCCATGGTCTCCGGGGCAGGCAAGGCGTCGGTCATGAGTGCAGAGCCTACTGCCCCGACGCATCCGCGTCGACCACACGGACCTCAGACTCCACTCGGCCACGGACCAGATGCGTATACAGGGAATCGCCGGGCTTGATCCCAGATGCATCGCGAATAACCCGGCCTGCGCTGTCCGTAGTCAGTGAGAAACCACGTTGTAGGACAGATTCCGGACCGACTGCAGCGAGTACCCCCTCCAGTTGGCGAACTGTCGCCCCCCAGCGTTCGATCTGTGTCCCTATCACCTGCCGCACGTCCAATTGCTCCAACCTTGACTGGGCCATCTGCATTCGTCCGCTGATGACCCTTCGAAGAGTGGCAGCGGCTTCTTCAAGCTGCTGGCGCCGGCGAGCCAATCGCGCATGCGGCTGACGTGCCATCAACGCTTCTGAGTACCCGGCCAGTTGCTGTCGAGCACCTGCCAAGAGTTGAAGACTATTGGACTTGAGGTGGGCCTGATGGCTCCCTAGACGTTGACGCCGCTGGCTCATTGACTGTGCGGCGCGCCGTCGCAGATCTGCCGTAAGCAGATCCAAACGAGCCTGTTCGTCCTCCCGACTAGGCAGCAACACATCTATGGCCCGTGTGGGGGTCGATGCCCTGACATCGGCGACGAACTCAATGATGGTCGTATCTGATTCATGCCCGATCGCTGCGACGATTGGAGTCACGGCGTGATGTACTGCTTCTACGACGGCACGCTCATTGAATGCCCATAAATCCTCAATCGATCCACCGCCGCGGGTCACAAGCATGGCATCAATTCCCATCTCGGTAGCGGCTGCATCGACTCGCGAGATGGCCTGCGCAATCTCCTGAGCAGAGGCCGCACCCTGCACCGGAATGTCCACGAGTAGAAGTCGGCATGCGGGCCATCGATCACCCGCGGTTCGGACAACATCCTGCAATGCGGCTCCAACCGGGCTGGTGAGGATGGCAATACGTCTTGGAACACGCGGCAATGGCTTCTTGATGGAGTCATCAAACCATCCCGCTGCCCGACACTGGTCACACAGGCGGCGATAGGCCGCTTGCAGATCGCCCTGCCCATCGGGCTTGATGCGTCGGACTCGAAGTTGCGTTCGCCCCTGCCTAGACCAGTGGGTCACGCCACCACGCACAACAACTCGATCGCCCGACGCTGGCCTCATGGTGGCCCGGGCCGTATCTGACGCCCACATAACGCACGAAATGGTTGCTGATTCATCACGGAGCGAGAAGTACCAATGTCCGTTTCGCTCGGTCCAGTTGGCCACTTCACCTACCACATCGACTGGATCAGGGACTCCCGCCGCCAACGCATCGGTGATACAACCGCCAAGCCTAGACACGGTCCACGGGGTTGGCGCACTGGCCCCCGAGGCAGATCGCGATTCAGCAGGCTGGGGCTCCGGTGACCAGTCCAAAGGCAGTTGACCCATGTCAGGGGTGTACCACGTTTCGCATGATCCTGCCGAAACTGCGATACTCGGTCACATTCCATGACGGCCACCACCTTCCAACTCACCACCCTCATTGCTGATCTCCCAGGGGTCGAGCAAATGACAGTGGAGGCCACACAGCACCTAGGCCTGCGATGCGTCGCAGATCTGCTCCTGCATCTGCCGATGCGCTACCAACACACCCGACCTTGGCAGGCCATCGGACCAATCATCGATGCCACGACTGAGCAAGCCACCGCAGAAGACCACGTTGAAGTACGCGGGGAGGTTGTCTCGGTTAAACGCGGCTTTGGACGCACGCCCAAGGTGGAGGTCGTGATCGACGACCCAACAGGTGACATCACACTGGTCTTCTTCAATCAGCCATGGATACAACGGCGACTGCACCCGGGACAGAAGTTGGCTGCCATTGGCACACCACGGGCCTATCGGTCCAGCGTGCAGATGGCGAACCCAACATGGCGAGCGTTAGATGATGATGCTGTTCTGATCCCACCAAGCGACGCCTCTGATCTCGTCCAGATTCAACCGGTCTACCCCGCCAGTGAGGCCATCGCCTCACCTCGGCTTGCAGCCGTGATCCAAAGTTGCCTCGATCAAGCAGTAGCCCTACTCGAAGATCATCTGACCGATGCATGGCGCCGCGATCGCAACTTGCCCACACTCGCCGATGCCTACCTCCATCTCCATCGACCTGATTTCGATGACCAGATTGCAAGTGCGCGACGTCGTCTGGTGCTTGACGAACTGCTCATGCTGCAATTGGCCGTCATGATGAAACGACATCATCGCCGAACTGCTCTGCATGCTCAGATGCTCGCGCGGACAGAGCAAGTACAGCGGAGAATTGAGTCCCGCATCCCCTTTGAACTGACTACAGCCCAGCGTCGAGTGATCGATGAGATTGCTCAAGATCTGGAATCGTCGATCCCCATGAACCGACTGCTCCAGGGCGATGTCGGCAGTGGCAAGACCGTGGTTGCATTGGCAGCCATGCTGCAAGCGGTCGCCCATGGCAAGCAGGCCGCGCTGGTTGCCCCAACCGAATTGTTGGCCGAACAACATGCACGGACTTTGCAGGCTCTGCTGCGCGACTCCGAAGTCAAACTCTGCCTACTCACAGGATCTGTCGCAGCTGCGCGACGTAGCCGACTGGTCAACGATATTGCAACCGGGGATGTAAACATCGTGGTTGGCACGCATGCAGTACTGACCGAGGATGTCATTTTTGCTGACCTGGCCATTGCTGTTACTGACGAGCAACACCGGTTTGGCGTTCGGCAACGTGCCGCCTTGCGCGATAAATCGGGTGATCAACTTCACGCCCCGCATCAACTGGTCATGACCGCAACCCCCATCCCCCGCACCCTGAGCCTAACCATCTTTGGCGATCTGGACTATTCAGTACTAGACGAATTGCCACCTGGCCGAACGCCTGTTGAGACCGTATCGGTCACTGCAGCTGAAGCGCACGCGGTCTACGACGATTTAGCCCAAGCCGTAGGCCGCGGCGAGCGTGGATATGTCGTTGCAGCAGTCATTGATGAATCTGAATCCGGGCTGGTCGACCTCCATTCTCATCTTGAGTGGCTACGTAATGGTCCGCTCCAACACTGCCGCATTGAGGCCTTGCATGGGCGAATGGACACCGACACACGCGAGTCAATCATGGAGCGATTCCGCCGCGGCGAACTTGATGTGCTGGTGGCAACAACAGTCATTGAGGTCGGCGTCGATGTTCCAGAAGCCACCCGAATCGTGATTGAAAATGCGGACCGATTTGGGCTCGCCCAGTTGCATCAACTTCGCGGTCGTGTCGGCCGTGGCAGTTGCCCAGGCCGCTGTGTGCTCATTGCAGATCCAAGCACAGATGAAGGCCAAAGGCGAATTGAGGCAATGGTTGAGACCACCGATGGATTCCGCATTGCCGAACGCGATCTTGAGATTCGAGGACCTGGTGAACTTTTTGGCGCGCGACAATCTGGGATTCCCCCCTTTCGCGTAGCCCGCTTGCCACGCGACATGGAACTCCTGTCACTGGCTCGGCGAGATGCCGAAGCGTGGATTGATGCAGACCCATTGCTCCAGGCTCCCGAACACGCATTACTCCGGAAACGGATGCTCAAGGCCCATGGACGATGGCTGGGGCTAGGAGATGTTGGGTGACTCAGAATCAGGAACTTGCAACTCGTTTCGAAGAACTGGCAGCGCTGATGGAAATTGTTGGAGCCAACACATTCCGCGTCTCCGCCATCCGCAAGGTTGCGCGCATTTTGGAAGATCTGGATGTCGATATCACTACCATCGCTCATGACACCAAGGAACTCAAAGCAATCGATGGCATCGGCGATGGAAGCGCCACCAAGATTCAACAATGGTGTGAGCGGGGCTCATTTGATGATCTCGATCAACTGCGAGAGGACGTTCCGGAGGGCCTGATTGACCTCTTATCAATCTCGGGGCTTGGCCCAAAGACTGTTGGACGCTTGTGGCGAGAAGCGGACGTCACCGATCGGGCGACACTCAAAGCGGCGATTGATGACGGACGGCTCGCCAACTTGCCGCGCATGGGCGCCAAGACCATTGCCAACATCAACGAAGCATTGGAGTTTGCTCAGCAGCATGCCGATCGAACGCCACTGGGCGTTGCCATGCCGCTAGCTGAATCGCTCGTTGAGCAGTTGCTTCAGGTCAAGGGCGTCTCAAGCATCCAATATGCCGGTTCGCTTCGCCGTGGTTGCGAGACCATTGGCGACATTGATCTCCTCGCTGTGACGGAGCATCCCGAAGCACTGGTAGCAGCATTCACCGATGAAGCCCACACCCTCAAGGTGCTGGCCCGTGGCGACACCAAAGCATCAATTCGCCATGCACTTGGCGTGCAGGTCGACCTACGCATCGTCGAGGCTGATGCGGTTGGCGGCGCACTTCTGTACTTCACCGGCTCCAAAGAACACAACGTACTCCTGCGAGAACGCGCTCGCAGCCGTACTACACGCCTCAATGAGTACGGACTCTTTCCAGATGATGGCGATGACACGCCTCCACAGCAGCGTGGCATTGCACCGATCGCAGCTGCTACGGAAGATGAGATCTACACCGCACTGGAACTTCCATTCCACCCCCCAGAGTTGCGCGAAGCTCGTGATGACATCACCAACGAACCCGCCGATGATCTGATCGTGCGTGCGGACATTGGATCGGATCTCCATACGCACACTACAGCCAGCGATGGCGTGCTCAGCATTGAAGAACTGGTCGACGAAGCCCGGCGGCGTGGATACCACACACTGGCAATCACCGACCACTCTCCGTCTCAACCACAGGCCAATGGACTGTCAATCGATCGTCTACTGAAACACATCAAGGCGATCGCTCAAGTTGCAGCAAATCATCAGGACATTTGCGTGCTCGCCGGCACTGAGGTCGACATTCTTTCGGACGGCCGACTTGACTACCCAGATGATGTGCTTTCCCAACTGGATCTGGTGGTCGCCTCGCCACACGCGGCGCTGCGCCAGGACAGCAACGCAGCCACAGAACGCTTAGTCCGCGCAGCATCGCACCCCCTAGTACATATCATCGGACATCCAACCGGACGTATGATTGGTCGCCGGCCTGGACTTGAACCGAATATGAAAGTCGTTGCTGAGGCCGCTGCGGATCATCGCACCGCATTGGAAATCAACGCCAATCCGCGCCGACTCGATCTTGGTGACAAGCACGTGCGCATCGCCATTGAAAGCGGCGCGATGATCGCCATCAACACCGATGCACATACGGCCGAGCACTTTGACTTTCTGCGATATGGGATACTGACTGGCAGGCGCGGTGGCCTGACCGCTCCTCGATGTATCAATACCTGGGCCAATGACACACTCATGGACTGGCTCAAGACCAGCGTCTGATAGGCTGCCTATCTGCCATGCTGCAATCTCTCTCCGATCGACTGAGTGGTGCCATCAGCCGTCTCTCGGGCCAGGGCCGCATCACCGAGTCCAACGTCCGCGAAACGATGGACGAGATTCGTGACGGCCTGCTCGAGGCCGACGTCAATCTTGAGGTGGTCAATGCCTTTTGCGACGAAGTCATGCGGGAGGCAACTGGAGAGCAGGTTCTCAAGAGTGTCAAGCCGGGGCAGCAGATGGTCGAAATCGTCCATCGACGCCTCGTCGACTTGATGGGGCCTGTCGACGAGCACATCGTCGCTGCCGATCCGGGACCAACCGTCATCATGATGTGCGGTTTGCAGGGCACTGGCAAAACTACTACATGTGGCAAACTCGCCGCCTGGCTGCGCCGCAACGGCCGCAGTGTGCTGGTGTGCGCTGCCGATCTTCAGCGGCCTGCAGCAGTAGAACAATTGCGGGTCGGCGTCGAGCAGGTCGAGTCCGCTGCCCGTGGCCATGCCAAGATTGGTTTCTATGGAGAGGCCGACAAATGTGCGCCATGGGGCGAAGCTGTTGGCGCAGCGGTAGAAGTCTGCCAGCGCGCCGTTCGAACTGCCCGCAGTGAGCGCTACGACGTGCTCTTGGTGGACACCGCTGGACGCTTGCATATTGACGACACGCTGATGAAGGAACTGGCTTCGATCCAGTTTGCAGTGCAGCCACATCACATCCTTTTGGTTGTCGATTCCATGGCAGGTCAAGATGCCGTGACTTCCGCTGCGGCCTTCCACGACCAATTACCCGTTGATGGAGTCATTCTCACAAAACTGGACAGCGATACCCGTGGCGGCGCTGCACTTTCTGTCAAGCACGTCACTGGTACACCAATCAAGTTCATTGGCACGGGCGAGAAGATGGAGGACTTTGAGGCCTTCCACCCCGATCGCATGGCTGGACGCATTCTGGGCATGGGCGATGTAGTGTCACTGGTCGAGAAGGCCCGAGAAGAAGTAGATGAGCAGGAGGCAGAAGCACTAGCAGAACGCATGGCCAAAGGTCAGTTCACCATGCACGACTTCCTCAAGCAACTCAAGTCGGTGCGCCGTATGGGCAACATGAAACAACTCCTGGGAATGCTCCCAGGAGTTGGAAAGATGCTCAAAGATATTGATGTCGACGAAAAACAGTTTGACCGCATCGAGGCAATTGCAGGGTCTATGACTGACGCGGAACGGGACGATGTCAGCCTCATGAACAAGTCTCGAGCCAGACGCGTCGCGCGTGGCGCAGGCACGAACGGGTCCGAAGTCAACAAACTGCTGAAGCAGTTCGACATGGTCAAGAAGATGTCTAAGCAGATGACAGGCGGTGGCGTCGGTGGTCGGATGAAGGCAGCTCGAAACCTCACATCAGGCGGTGACATGCAGGATCTTGCAGCCATGGGGCTTGGCGGCCGCGGATCGACTAGAACACAGTCTTCTAAGTCTGGCTTTAAGCGGCGCAAGAAGCGCAAGTAACTCAGGACGCCCCGGACGGGGTAGATGCAAGCATCCGTAGTTTTGGGATGACTAGATCCGAAAGCAGAATCTTGATGCAAGCTGCAATCGGGATTGCGATCAACATGCCATAGGCTCCAAGGACCGCGCCTCCAGCGAGGACTGCCACGAAGATCGTGACTGGATCAAGATTGGTCGCGCGACCGGCAATCAGCGGGGTCAATACCCAACCATCGAGACCCTGCACGATGGAGAAGACCAGTGTTGGCCAGAGGACAATCCCCCACCAACTCATGCGGACCGCGGCGTCCAGATCGAGTTGGGCCATCGCCAAAATGCCAATCGAAAGCGGCACACCGATCAGTCCAAGGAATGGAACGATCGAAAATCCCCCTATGAGCACGCCTAAGAGAATCGCATACGGCACACCGCAGAGCATCCAACCAATGGCTAGGAGGACCATCATGATCAGGCTGATGACAATACGGCCACGTACAAATCCAGCAACGGCTGCATCCATTCGTTTCAGCAGTGGCACCACCGTTGGCTTACTGTCAACTGGAAGCAGGTCATCGCAGAAAGAAACTACATGCGGGAACCAAAGACTGAAGTAGAAGAAGTAAAACGGGATGAGGAAGAGCAACATACCCACCGCAATCAATTGCAGAACGACCGCCCAGGCGATGCGCCCAGTCCGTGAAACCAAACCCCAAACATCGACCGAAGCGGACGATGTATCAATAGCGTGCGCGGCACGCGACATAGTCGACAGGTCATGCCTTACTGAGGTTTCGGTATTCGTTTCGCCTCTAACGGACACCTCTGGAGCTGGCTGCACGCCATCTGCGGCATCGCTTGATCCTGCGGCAGCTGGAAGTTCAGAGACGACGCGCATCACCGGCGATTGATAATCCCCAGGCACATACTCAAGCACCAACTTAGTCAAGCGATTTCGAAGATCTCCACTACGCACTTCATCGACCAGTTGTTCAGCCTGCGTCACGACCCGTGGCACAAGGAGCACCAAGGCAACGAGCACCACAGCACTTCCACCGATCAACAGTGTCGACACAGCCCCAATACGCCCACAGGGAATCCACTTCGTCCGCGTCATCCACGCGACGGCTGGTTCAAACAAGTAGGCCAGCAGCAATGCGACCAGCAGCGGCACGGTCACTTCGCGCATCGCGTATCCAAGCCACAACAGGGCTGCCACAATCAAGAGCGTCAGAATGTCCCTAATAGGTCGAATCTGCCACAAGTGACGGTCGCTAGATGGTCGTTCAGGTGCGGTCTGATCCATGCGGCGCTCCATGCCACAGCAGGAACTCAGTTGCCCTGCTGCGCACTCCCGATATGCGTCGCTAGATCACGCGGGTCAAAAGCCTCTCGAAAGTCGTACACACCATGGAAGTCTTCGACATGATCATCAGCTTCGCGTCGCAGTATGCCGACATCGACAAGGTTGAAGACGATGGTTCCAAAATCTTCGGTGCGATGAATGTTCCAAACCTTCAAGACGGTGGGAGCCAGCAAGCCAAATCTGCTGATCGCCATATCACGCAGACCCATGCACAATTCTTGGCCTGTAAGGTGTCGATCAAACCCGCCAAGCCCATCCAATGAATCGGGTTGCTGCATACGGTCCACGGTCCAACTCAAGCCAGCCTCTACAAAGAGATAGGCCTCCAGCGGATATGGACCGGCAGCCCGCAAGGTCTCATGCAGGTTGGTCTTGGTAGTCAAAACGCTCATCGGAACCTCTTTCAGCAGCCCAAATCAGGGCCGCCCCGGCCCGCATGATATCGGGCCTTGCCAGCGATTCTCATGACAACTTCGAAATTGAGCGGCTCGGTGGCAGGATCCATTGGGGCAACTGATCACCGCGAATAGCCGATTCCAGCATCTCCCGGGGTGTCGCCCCAGCCGCAGGGAGCAACAACACCCCTCGACATTCCGGTCCCAGGCATACAGAAGCACGTGACCAACCAAGTGCCTCGGCACCGTGAACCGTCGCCATTTCCAACAGCGTCAAGGGGTCGACCCCATCGCGGACCATCAGCAGACGCATCTCATCCAACACACTGAGGCGGTCCGGCGTATCCAAACACAACAATGAATCTGTTCCAAGGCAGACCTTCACCCCAGCGGCGGAGAGCATTTGCCACGGGTGCGATGGAAGCGTCGGGGGCGAATGGCCGAACGCTCGAGAGGCGCGTGGGCAATAGACCACACAGACCCCCAACTGAGCCAACCGTTGAGCATGTTCCGGTTCAATCCAATTGCAGTGAGCGCACAACGCTGCACACTGCCCAAGCGGTTCAGCGAGGTGATCGACTGGATGGCAGCCTGGGATCTCCACCTGAGCTGACCACACGCCGATGTCATGCTCAAGCATGTCGCGCAAGGGGCCGCTGCCAGATTGCAAGAACTCAAGTTCGGGTTTTAACTCGGCGAGATGCGTCGAAACGGGTCGCCCTGTATCTGCTGCAGCCATGTAGATCGACCGATCACAGGAGTAGGGCGCATGTGGAGAGATCCCCACTCGGATGCCATCAAATTGCTCGGGCCAATCTCCACAAATATCTTCAACGCGTTGAATGCCAGCTGCTGCACCCGACCCCAATCCAAAGACCTCTACCCACGCCACCCCTTGCAGGGGGCTCGCCGCCAATGCATTGATCGAGGCGGCTGCAGGATCTCCGGCAATGTCTCCAATCAGACACGTGCCGCCGGCCAATGCCAGGCCAATGCCCTGCTCCACCGCTGCTGCCACCTCTTTGGCCGTTCTTCGCGCACGCAAGGCACGCACCTGTCCCACCCAGCCTCGAAAATCGTTCCCAGCGGGTGGCCAGATCCCTTGACCACTCAGATCCAGATGAGCATGGGCATTGACCAGCCCAGGGAGCAGGAGTCCCCGGACCTGTTCAATCACAGCATCCACCTGGCCAATGGCCTGTGGCCGGTCCACAACCTCCACACGGCCTTGGCGAACCAGCATCGCCGCGGGCGACACGGCACATCCTGCCGCGTCGATGGCACCATCTGCGCGAATCAAACGAGGGCTATCGACAGGTTGTCCACCACTGGATCCCATGACGGTGGATTGTTTCCAACCTCCTGTAGCAACGATCGATACACTGCCACACGGCAGATCCCGGCAACTCGCCGAGATCCAAGCCTAGCACGACTCAGTCAGTTTGGATTTGGAGGGACCCCCATGACACGTCACCTGATGCTCGCCCTGCTTGGCCTCACCCTTGTTGGAACCGTCGGTTGCAACGGCTCCAACCGGAAGTACGAGGCGTTGCAGAACGTCAATCGTTCACTCGTGCAACAGTTGAGTGATGCCGAACGCAGCCGTGCTGAGATCGAGCAGACACTGGTCCGTCGCAATCAGGAACTTGAGCAGGCCCGCACTGAAATCACACGACTGCAGGGTGACTTTGACACCCTCAGTGGTGAGTGGGACACCTTGGCCTCTCGCAATGACACACTGGCACGACATCTGACCGCGCTGGAAATCGGACAACTCCCCGAGGACATGGAATCAGCCCTCGCCGAGGTTGCCGCCGCTCATCCGGACCTGATTACCTTCGATGCTGAGCATGGCATGCTTCGGTTCTCAAGCGATTTGACCTTTGCATCTGGGAGTGATCAACTCAAGCCTGGCAGCGATGAACCACTGACCGTGATCGCCAACATCATTTCTTCGCCGACTGCGGTTCCTCTGGACATTCTGGTCGTAGGACACACCGATGATGTGCCTGTCACCCACTCACGCAATCAGCATCCGACCAACCTGCATCTCTCGGCTCACCGAGCCATTGCTGTACGCAATGCCATGGTCAATGCCGGTGTCGATGCAGATCAGGTGCGCATTGCTGGCGATGGCGAGTACCACCCAATCACACCTAATGAGGCTGGAGGCACAGCAGCCAATCGACGCGTCGAGATCTTCTTGGTTCCAGCTCCACGCACTGATGCAGTGGTCGAAGTTGGCACTGAGACCGAGAACGCCTTCGACGCCCCGATGAAATAGCACGAGCGAACCCCACGCCGTGTCTATCGCGATCGATCTGGCTTCCCGACTGGGCCGCTCCAGTCGGCTGCTGGCGGAATCAACCGGCCGCTTTGCCCGTTTCTCGCTCCATGCGCTTGATGGTGTTGTTCGACATCCTCAGCGGTGGATGAATTGGCGGGTCATGGCGCCGCTGCTGATGCAGATCGGTGTCCTCAGTGTTCCGGTGGTCGGAATCACCGGTGTCTTCATTGGCATGATTCTAGCAGTTGAGAGTTTTGCTCAATTTGCTGCCATCGGGCTTGAAGACCGCCTTGGCATGATCATCAATGTGTCTGTGGTCAAACAGATTGGCCCAGTACTTGCGGCAGTCATGGTTGCTGGCCGTGTCGGTGGTGCCTTGACCGCCGAGCTTGGCACAATGCGGGTCACCGAACAACTCGATGCTGTTCGGGCGATGGGGGCGGACCCAGTGCATGTACTGGTCGTTCCACGAATCATTGCATGTGTCGTGATGACACCGATCCTGACGGTATTCTCCGATGTACTTGGTGTGACAGGTGGATGGCTGTTCACAGTTGTGATTAACGGTGCCGACCACGAGGCCTACTGGAATTACACAGGTTGGTTTCTGACTTGGTGGGAACCAGCTACCGGCCTAATCAAAGCGACCTTCTTTGGTCTGAGTATTGGACTCATCTCGTGCTACAAAGGCTTTGGATGCCGCGCTGGCGCAGCTGGCGTTGGCAGAGCAACTACCGAGTCATTTGTGGCCTCGTTTCTGGCCATCATTGCGATCAATTTGGTCCTGGCAGACTTCCTCCGTGAGGTTGGACGCGTGATGCTCGGCATCGGATTCAAAAGCCCATTGGGATGAGTTGAAACTGGCCTTCGAGGCCATTTCCAGATCCCACCAAGCACATTGCAAGCGGCATGATCAACGAGTCATTGCCTGTGCTGCACCAAGACGACCAATGACAACCTTGCGCCGCTTCCACTACCCTCCGCATAGGAGATATGACATCTGATGACCCTGCTGACCCAACTCGCGCTTTCAGTTTGCCTGCAAAGTGGTGGTGCGCCAGGTGGCGCTGGGAGCAGTGCAATGCTCACGCCTGCTCCCCCAAATCACAGAGACGCATCGGTCATCAACCCACAAGGACCACTCAAGCGAGCCAATGGCAGACTCAATCGGTTCACCATGTCGGTGACGATCTTCCAACCTCCGCTCAAGACACCCAGCGGACCTTGGACATTGCCACTGATTGTAGAAGGTCCATGGAGCACAGTTGACCCTAGTCAGTTTGAGATTTCACTCTCGACTGCCAATGGCCGAATCTCAAGTGCTGCTGCAGACATGGTGACAAGCCCGACTCCGTTGGGCAATGCGATGCTCGAGGCCGACGTCCCCCAAATCAATGCGTACCCCGTCACTTTTGCAGTCCAAGGCGTTGTGGCAACCTGGTCCAGTGTGTTTGATGACGCAGCAGGACTTCGCCTGGACTGGCCGGCCCAGTGGCCAGCAGCAGTGCAGTCGCAGTTGAGACCATCACTCTTGATCGAGTCCGATAGCGACATCATCACATCCACCGTTACCAGAGTCACTCAAGGCGATGTTCGCAGTGTGCCTCCGTTACAAGCGGCCAAGTTGCTGGTGCAATTCACCTGTGACAACTTTCAACCCAACGGGCCACGCATGCTCCGCGGAATGCAACGACAACTTCGCGGCATCGCCGTCGCTGGCGCTGAGTCTGCGGCTGAATCCGGCACTGGATCGCGCGCCGACCTTGTCTGCCTGTGTGTTGCCATGCTGCGTGCAGCGGGGCTCCCTGCACGTCCTGTCATCGGAATCGCCCCTGACCAAGGCAAAGAACGAGGTGAGTTTTCTGTATGGGCTGAGGTGTTCCTACCCCAGTGTGGGTGGGTTCCGTTTGATCCATACGAATTGAAGAAGAGATCAGTCCAGACCTTTGATGCGCGCCAAGCGTGGCGATACTTTGGCAATGTTCCTGATCTGGATAGGCATATCCCGCTGTCATGGTCATTTGCACCGGGCAATGGCGCGACTGCTTGGGATGCCTGGGCCTTGTGGGGATGGGCCCGACTGGCACCAGGTGCTGAATTCCCACTCACATTGGATCATCGGATGATCAATACGGATGATGGGCCATTGACCCTGCAGGATGCCAATGTGGTGCCATCACAGGTCAACCTGCAGCGCAGTTCACTCGGACTGAGTCAGCCACCAATCAATGTGTCCCCACAACAGCCGTGATGCATGACGAAGGCCCTTCTGCAGATGATCTTGCCCGCTTTGGAGATGAGGGTTCACAGACGGGGTTTTGTCCTGAGTGTGGCACAGAAATTTGGGATGCCAGTCCATCCTGCCCTTCATGCGGCGCATGGATCGAAGGCGATGTCCGCAGCCGTCCTCCTGAAGCGGAGGCCTTTCATCGACGCGCCATGTGGCTGGGCGTCGTCATCATTCTGATTGCATTTGTCATTATGTACGTGCTGTGATCTGCGCAGACTACGATTCCTCAAAGTGAAAACGTTCGGCCTGCACAATCTCAAAACAGGCCAGGCGCTGCACGCTCTAGGCACGCAGGTCCATCATGACCCACACGATTGACACGTTCACTGACTGGCCAGGTACACAGCGGCACTTGATCTAGGCCGAACCTACCATCGAAACCCAAAACGCACGGCGGCTTCCGTAACCGTCGGAAGCCGCCGATAGAATCCGACATGCCCTGATCGAATCCTTCAATCATGGGGCCTATCGGGATGGGAATGGTCTCATTCAATCAATCGTTCGAATCGTCCCAGAAGGATTCGCGATCCTCTTCAGCTTCATCCGAGACTGGCGGTCGGTCTTCCGCTTCTGCCAGCAATCGACGCAAGCATCTGTTCTCCCGCCGTGTAGCCTCTAAATCAAAGACCAAGTAGTTCATACACAGTCTGAGATAGTCCAGTGAGCCTTCAAGGCCCGCCAGAGCCTTCTGAAGATCCTGCTGATGACCAGCATGCTCATCGGTCAGCCTGACCAGCAATGCACGCTGCCGAGCAGGCAGTCCACTAATCCGCTCTAAAAGCGATGAAAATTCATCCTGAAATGCACGCTCATCCATGACTCCAAACTCCGTTTCTCTCTCTTGATGGTGAGACCACCTGATCAGCGATTTCACCCCTCATCATGTCACCAACCACGGCCCTGACCACCCACAGTCCCCCACAATCGCTTCCACGAAGGTCTCAGATCTCGGTCTGTACGGTCTGGAGAGTTTCCCCGGAGCAGTTACAGCATCTCAGAGCGATCCTTAGTCCAATTGGAGCTGCTCTGGGCTGCGTGCTGTGATGCAGAACGATCCGGCCCCCGGGTCAATCACCCTGATATGTACAGGTGCTGGTGCAAGTTTCGTGGACGACCACACGGTGCAGATTCGGTAGTTGTGGCTTGAGACGGCCCCAGATCCAAGCCGCGAGCATCTCACTGGTGGGATTTTCCAATCCTTCGATCTCATTGAGCAGACGATGGTCCAACGCCTCATCTAGTGGTGCCCAGGCCTGACTGATTTGGCCATAGTCCATCAGATATCCAAGGGCAGGATCAACAGTCCCCGCAATGCAGATATCAACTGCAAAGGAGTGCCCGTGCATTCGTCGACATTTGTGGCCTTCTGGAAAAGTTGGCAGCCAGTGGGCCGCTTCAAAGCGAAATGTCTTCTCCAGTTCCATGTGCATGGTGGACAAGGTACCGAACTCCGGGCCGATGGCCCTAGTATGTGATGGCATGTCCACATTTGTGCTGATCCTGACACTCGCTCTGCTCCTCTCCGGCTGCGTCCCCACGCCGGAACCCAATACCCCCACCAAGGAGGCCAGCACCATGGAGCTCAATCGGTCCAGTTCCGGCCATGATCTCTCGCCTCTGGATGATGGGGTGCGAGCGAAACTTGTCAGCCGACTATCACCAGAGGTATTTGAAATTACCCAACGCGAGGGCACAGAACCCCCAGGGTGTGGGCTCCTGCTCGACAATAAGGAAGATGGCACCTACTGCTGCGTCGTCTGTGGACTTCCCCTTTTTTCCAGTGAGCACAAGTTCACCTCAGGCACGGGCTGGCCAAGTTTTTTTGCTGAGTTTGACCCCGCCCATGTCACCCGCCACGAAGACGCCAGCCACGGCATGGTGCGGACCGAAATCGAGTGCGCAAGATGCCAGGCTCATCTCGGCCATGTGTTCCCTGACGGACCTCCGCCAACGGGTGAGCGGCACTGCCTGAATTCCGCATCACTGACGTTTCACTCCAAGGGCACCGACCTGCCAGATCTCATTGGTGATGCTGGCGGCACCGAGACTGCCTACTTTGCAGGCGGCTGCTTCTGGGGCATTGAGCATTATCTGCAGAAGGGGCCGGGCGTCATTGATGCTCAGAGCGGCTACATGCAAGGCGATGCCAGTCGGACTGACTATCAATCGGTCTGCACTGGTACGACAGGACATGCCGAAACGGTCAAAGTCATCTTTGACCCCACCGTCATCTCATATCGCACTCTGGCAGATGCTTTTCTTCGGATGCATGACCCCACCCAATTGAACCGGCAAGGCCCAGATCACGGCACCCAGTATCGCTCTGGGATCTGGACAACCAGCAATGCTCAGGCCAACGATGCTGCAGAGGCCATCAAAGCCGCCCAATCACGATACAAGCACCCGATCGTCACGGAAGTGGGGCCTGCTGCCATCTTCTACCCTGCCGAGACCTATCACCAGGATTACATCGCCCGCACCGGCCGTGTATGCCATGTGGTAGATCCTTGGGCTGACGCGACGTCTTTTGTGCCTTCCCATTGAATGAAACCATCAAAGCTCGGGTTGACAGCAGCCTTGGGCCTGACCACCATGATCGAGAAGGAGACTACCCCATGCGAATTTTTGCGATCTCTTGTGTCACCCTGGCAGTTGCTGGACTGACGAGTTGTGATTCCCATACAGGTACAAATGCCCTTATCGGCGGCGGCGCTGGCGCAGCCAGTGGCGCACTGATTGCCGGACCTGTTGGTGCTGGTGTTGGCGGCGCTATTGGCGCGGGCACGGGCGCACTCATTGGCAGTGAACAAGACAAAGAGGAAGCTGAAAAGGAGTAGATCCTGATCAGCTCTTCACAGTTCTCTCAGTCAGGCCCATCGCCTTTGCGGCGCTGGGCCTTTCTGATAACCGTTCAATGTCCAGCACTGACTTCCTGCTTTGGTGGGATGTCAAGCGTCATGGTCGGGAAAGCGAAATCCGCACCATGCCCATGGACAATACGACCAACCTCAAGCATGAACTGGCGGCGCAAGTCAAGGAAGTCATCGAGTGCTGCCGTCTTGGAATACGCCAGAATAGTGATGTCAATGGATGAGTCGCCATAGCCACCAAAACTCACGCGAATTGCTTGATCATCATCAATCGCATCGTGCGATTGCAGCGCCTTGTGAATGTCATCAATAATGACATTCACTACTTCGAAATCGTCGTAACGAACACCAATCGTCTCTGAGAGGCGTCGATTAGCTCTCTCTGAGAAGTTTTCAATCACACTGCTGACAAATGTGGAATTAGGAATGTAAACCAGTCGCTTGTCGCCGGTTCGTATGTGCGTCGCATAAAGACCGATACGCTCCACGCCACCCTCAACACCCTTGACAAGCACCCAGTCACCAACCCGAAATGGACGATTGAACAACACCATGATGCCGCCAAAGAAATTGGCGATGACGTCCTTTGATGCAAAGGCAAAGGCAGCAGAACCGATCCCACCAATTGTCAGGATGGCACTCATGTTCATGCCGAGCGCCTGCATGCCAACAATGCCCCCCACGAACCAAACGACCACCACACCAATACCAAATAAGGCCTGCAGCGCCGTCAGGTCCATCTCAGATTCCGAGACAGCCGCCTGATGCTCAATCAACTGTTGAGTTCTGCGTACTGCCCGCACGACAAAGAGGGTGCCGCAGAAAACCACAATGATGATGCGAAGCTGTGGAAGAATGATATTGACCAGATGTGCTGCGTCCAATGCGACCGCATCATTCTTGCCAGCCAACTGCACCCAAACACCAGCGCCATGCTCAATAATCCAAGTCGCGGCTAGCAACCAGATCGCCAGTCCAACAGGCAGTTGCAGTGCGCCTGCAACAATGCCGCCCCACTTCATCCGGCCTATTGTCATTTTTGAGGCACGTGAGAGCAAAGCCCCTACTACAAGGTGGAGCAGGATCGCTGCCGCAAGCAATATGCCAAGCCAAATCAAGGCGGAGGTGACATCTGATGGCAGAACCTCTGCCCCCACAAGATCTGTTTTATTGGTATTTACCACCGTGGCTGTTAGTCCAATCATCAGCGTCATAATACTCGACGGCAGGTGCAACTTGAACTAGGGCTGTTCACTGGCCGCCTGAAGTAGCTGACGTCGTGCTGCACGGTACTTCGACACAGACCCATCCCAGTCGTCAGCGGCGCGGTACACCGTGTCGATGATGGCCTCAGACTGTTCAGCCCTCAGCATCTGCAATAACGCATGATCTTCTAGACCAATGCGATGCGCTTCGAATCGAAGACCCGACCAGGGCTCCTCCAATCCGGGGTAGACAACATGCGTATCGCCAGCAGGTAGCCGATTGTCGGTCTTGGGCATCGCCGGGTGATCCACAACACTTTGCGTGAATGGGTCTGCCTTCCAATGATTGAAGCCCCAGTGCAGGTAGCCATCCCAACCCTCCTTGGCGGCACCCCAGCCGAAATAGACCTGCCGAAGTCGCTCCTGATCAAGTAACCGATTCAGCCATGGCCCCCCCGGGCGCAGACAGGTGTACACCCATACCCGATCGCCATCACGCTGTCTTTCGTCAAAGAAATCCCGATTGGCCTGCCACTCTTGGACCTGAGGACACCACATATCGACTGCGCCAACCAGAGACCGCGTCATAGTGGCCTCAAAAGTGGGCAGATCACCGAGGTGCATACGCACCATCTCAGATGCAACGGTGTAATCACTGGCATTGGTATCGGTGGGCTCATCGGCAATGTGCTGCACCCAACGCCCCCCCCAATCCTCGGCATCAATCACGGCGCGCATTTGGCGAGCCTGGTCTGCAAAAGCCAGTTGACCTTCCGGCGAAGTCATCAATTGCTTGCCTATTTTGAGTTCAAGTTGGCTGCTTGACCAATCACCGCCGGGCCGACCCGCAAATGGGGCGCCCTCCAACCAATACAAGCCTGCGTCACTGAACACATTCACGTATCGGCGCAGTCGCTGCGCGTCGAGCACCCATGCCCCATCCTGCTTTTGAAAAAAATCTGGCCAGCGAATCCAGAACATGTTCTGTCGACCATGCACCATCAACTTCGCGTATCGGCGCATCATCTCAAAGTGTGCATCGCTCCATAGCGGCAAATCATGCCACTTGGCAATCAGATTGGGGCTAAACCAGTTGGTATACCCAAGTGTCTCGGATCCTGGCGCAGGCAGCTGCACGTTATGGATTGCAAGTTCAAGATGATGCTCCCCGCGTCGCTCCCCCTGTGACCAATCGATCTCGACCGGATACGTTCCCGCAGTTGCCTCGGTCGGAATACGCCATTCCAATCGATAGACGACCCGCGGCTGATCCGGCACCAAGGTCTCATTGATTGGCCGAAGCACCTCATAGACACGAAATGGCGCGTCGCGAATGACATGTGGGTTTTCAGCCTTGTCCCACCGCTCCGTCCGGCTTTCGGGACCGGTGTTCTCCTCAACAGGAACATCAAGCAAGGTATAGCGCAAGGGGCTTGGCAAACCCGGTCCCGTACACACGATCTCGACAGGCACACCTTGAACACAATCATCGATCACCAGGTGAACTGCGGCAACGCCTCCTTTGGGGACATCTAACAGCAACTGCTCCAATTGAACCGGAGGATGATCTGGGTAGATCGGCTCTAACTCATCAACCAGCGTGACCTGTGTAGAGGCCGTCACAAGACATAGCAAGATGTTCCACATAAGCGACACGATAGAACATCTGCCGCCAATGCACATCAAGGCTGCCCAACATCAGCATGGTGCTCGCCTGCTAAAGTAGCGCCATGAAAGAAGAGGCGATCAAGGGTCCGATTCGAAAGATGATATTCAGGCATTTCGGCGCCAAAGGCCTCCGCCGCGGGCTGCGACACGGCCTCGCCGGGCCTTCTCTGAGCATGACAGCAACTCAGGTGCGTGAAGAGACTCGAGCCATTGATTGGAAAGCAGGCGAGTTGATGGTTTCTGATGCCCTGCGAACGATTGATCCGCCATCCCGGGGACATCTTGAGTGGGGCGCTTGGATGCTGGCTGCCTGGCAGGTGCTTCGACCTCGGCTGGACTGCGACCAAGCGGCTGTCGAGTTCCTCGGCGATGCATCCATGCATGGTTTTGACACACGCGTATCACGGATGGGGCTGGCACTACTGCTTCGCTCATGTCGATTCAAACCCGACCAAGCCATCGTCATATTGACAGCGCTCCTAGAGCAATCCGGTGCCAGTTGCGAAAGTGAACTTGCACAGGATGGCAGTGGCCTAACCCTGCACATCACCAAGTGCTTCTATAGCGATTTCTTCTCCTCACATAAAACGCCCCAACTGACAACGGCCACAGATCGTCTGTACGAATTCTGGTTCAATGGACTGGACCCCAAGCGACATGGTTTCCGCTTTGACCGTGATCACTATGCTGCCATGAACGCCGACAGCGATAGCCACGCTTTCCCCATCCTCATCGAACGCTCGTAAATGGGGAATCAATCTTGGCTGAGATCAGCCTTGCATTGAATTGGGATACCAAGTCGACAACGCATCAATGCAACATTGGATGTGCGCACTTGGTTCGAGACCTAGCTCCTCAGCCCCAATCGCAATATCTTCACGATTGACTGCTGCTGCAAAGTTGGCTGTCTTTAACTTCTTGCGAACCGACTTGGGCGTCAGGCCATCAATCCCATTCGGGCGCACCTTGCAGCAAGCCACAATGAATCCAGACAATTCATCCATAGCAAAGAGATGCCGCGCCATGTCTGTCGTACGTGGCACTCCGCTGTAGGTGGCATGGCCCAAAATAGCCTCGATGATTTCTTCGTCAACATCCGTGTACTCACGCAGATAGGCCACACCAACAAATGGATGCTCCTGCTGTGTGGGATGTCGTTCATAATCAAAATCATGCAGCAGGCCACATACTTCCCAACGCCCAACCTGCTCTGGGGCCACCGTGGCCGCGCAGTACTTCATACATGCCGCGACCCCTTCCATATGATGGCGAAGGGATTCTGATTGCACCCACTCGTGCATAAGACTGCGAGCAGATTCAATGTTCAACCGCAGGATCCCCAAGCGGCCAAAACCATCAAAAGGTCGTCAGCGTCAACCACACCGCTGCCATTGAGATCGCCACTGCCCGATCCTCCAAACTGGCCGATCAGCAAGAGTAGATCATTCACATCTACAACGGCATCACCGGTGAGATCTGCCGGACACTGGCACTCATCTGGAATACCGTCGCCGTCATTATCCTGGCTGACTCCTCCAGCGATGTCCTCAACATCGGGCTGACCATTGCCATTGCAGTCTGGGCTAGTCGTCAATGCCAAACAGATTGATTCCAGACTGCCGGAGTCAATAGGCGACGCATCACGAACCTCAAGCCGCCAGAGACCTGATGCAAGCGACAACTCAAAGGCGGAGAGTGGCTCAAGTGGCCTCTTCACACCAGAAAGAACTGGAACATCAAACTGCGAACAGGTGGACTCAGCATCCTCACTGCCACCATCATTGAAGACCACACTCATGTCGTCACCGCCACAGCCCCAAGGACCAATCCAACCACCATCAGGCATCCCGGGGCGATCAAGGAGTCGCACACTGAGGCCCTCTGGGCTAACCAAATCGACTACAAGGTCGCCCACCCATGGATGCGCAATGTCCAATTGGGCGGACAAATTGACAACAAGGTGATCTGGGGGAAGATCCACAACGACGTCCCAAGAGACTGCCGAGGTCCCATTATCAGGAATGCTGGATGGTCCCGATCCACACCATGCACCTGCAGCTGCGGATGCGATACTCAGGGCCACTGAAATGCTCAGGAATTTGGTCATCGTGCCGCCTCCGTATCAATCTCAGCATTTCGCACCGTGTCAAGCACATGAGCAGGATCAGCCATGTTTGAGATGTGGCACCAACCTTCCTTCATACCCATGTAGTTGGCACCATCCAACTGACCGGAAAACGACTCCACCGTGCCATCCTCCGGATCACTCAGAATGAGGTCGGCGGCGATATGACAGTAGTCCCACCACCATGAGTCGTCTGAAAAGGAGGTTGTCCACGACCAAGTTGCTTCCCGCGACCAACCTGGAAGAAAGGAAAGCCAATACGCCGCCCCGTCATAGGTCATGTCGTAGTTTGCCCCGCACTGAATGCCAAAGATCTCACCAAGTGCGGCAATATTGCCTGCCAGCGGTGTCCCCTGAAACGGCGTGCCCAATGCTTGGACCAAGCGCCCACCTTCAGCGGGCGATGGTGTGGCCCAATCCAAACCGCTCCAGTAGAAGCTGTACAGATGCAGCCCCGCTGTACCACCCTGGCTGTGCCCCGCAATGCTGTAGCTCTTGAATTGATTGCCATAGGAAAGGATGTCCAAGGCAAACTCATCATGGCTGAAATTCTGATCAATGTTGAGGTAACGAGCCACATCCCCAGTGAACTGTGAACTCGCCCAAGCATTATCTGGATTGCCGCTGTAGCAGTATCCATGCACCAACATCAGATTGTGACCGCCAGGCACTGCACGGGGATGCACACTGATCAACGACCCCCCCTGATCACCCCGGCCCATCCGCATCTCACGTGCAGCGGATGCATCGATTGGAGTGCGCGAAACCGACACCAGACCAAGGGCAACCCCACTCCGTTCACCGAGAAGTACACATGAGTCTCGATCAGCGACCCGTACGTTGCGAAGTTCAATGTCAACCAAATCGTCGGGCACACCAGCCAGCCAGCGGGTGTCCAGTACAAAGTGAGCCCCGTCATCATCCAGCGGAATCATGCCACCAATCCATGCCATGCATTCAGCTTCTATGCCCGCTGTCCATACCTCCGCTCCACCGAGAACTGCTTCACGAGAGCGGCCATGCGCACATGGAATCGTGATCCGAATCCGATGTTCATCCAGCACCGCAGTGGTAGCCCGCGGCTCGAACTCAATTGGATCTTCTTCAATATGCACATGATGCAGCACGGAACGCTCTAACAAATAGCCAGAATGAATATCCAAGCCAACGGCATCAATCCAAATGATGTGGTCACCTGCTGGAAGCGACAGAGGCACAATCACCTCATCTCCAGCACGAGCCACAGAAAGATCACCACCACCAAGCAAACGAGCGGATGTACTTACCAAATTGATCGAACGCGCCTGCTCATCAGTCGATTCAAACGACGCTCGAAGTTCAAAGGGCTCACGAGCCACTGTCCGCCACGTATTGCGAGTACTACGAAGTGCCACCGGAAGAGCATCACGTACCATCAACAGTCCTTTTTGGCCCTGGCCAACACCATCCAAACGCACCGTCCAAACACCCGCATCAGGTGCCGTGACATCAAATCGCAGGGCTTCCCCAGTCCCATAGGGCGCTAGCGCATCTCTCACGGTGCGGGCCGCATCAGAAATTCGCTCGCCATCTGGGCGGAAAATATCGACCGACCATCCCTCAGATGGGTCGCCGATCGGAATGATCGTCAGCAACTCGGAACGAGGGACCGAAAAGGACACCTCCAATGGAGCACCGGTGCCAACAAAGGACAACTGTCGGCATCGGCCTACTGCGCCATGTGCTTCAGGCCTTGGAGGCCTAAGCCAGCCCCGCTCTACATCCTCAGGGGGCGCTCCAATTTGCTTGAAGTGCGCAATCAGATCGGTCTGTGCAGAAGCCCCCGATACCAAGGCTCCGCTAACTAGGGCAACTGCACATCGCATTGAAACTCGCCACATGAGCATCTCCTCACTGACCACCCTACAACAAGATCCACAGTGCTTACATCACCAAAGACAGATGATTGGCTCAACTGCCAGTGGAAATTCTCTAAGAGCCCCCGGAGACACTGAATCACGCCAAGGAGGGACGGTTCGAGTCAGAATCCGTAATCAATCCCAGCATAGGCCTTGAAATCGTCAGCAGAAGCCCCACCAGTCGGCTGCGAGTAGTGGATATTGCGGAGCCCAAGAGCAAGGGACCACGACGAATCATCATCCAACTTCAACTTCCAGTCAGCCTGGATGGTCAGCAGGTAGTTGCTCCAATCAGTGACATCTGGCGCCATCGAGACAAATCCCGTAAGCGTCTGACGCTTGTTGATCTTCCACGATGTTGAGATCTCAAACAACAACTGGGGGTCGACCTCGCGGTTGTTGTACAGGACAGTTGCACCCCCACCACCTTTAAGTGCCAAGGTCAAGTCATCCGTATCAAAGATGTTGTAGCCAATACCCCCATAAGGGCTGAGTCGATGCCCCCATGACTCAAATTGATCGTACTGCCAGGTTCCCTGGGCGAAGTAAAACCACTTGGATCGCTCAATATCCCACTCCTGATCTGCGCGGACAAGCACATCATTGTCAGTGGTCCTGCCATCAGACTGGTTCCAATACCAACTTGCTGTAAGTGAAAACTTTTCTAGTGGAAGAGTGCGCTTCAATTCACCACCAAGCCGAACGTTGTAGGTCGTCTTGGTGTTATCACTGGCACTTGCCGCGAGAGAAACTGAGCCCTTCCAAGGATTGGGAGCAGCCTTGATTTCAGCTGTATCAGTTGAATTCGCTGATGCGGGATTCACTTCATTATTCTTCTGCGGCTTGGTTTTTGAACCTTCAGGCCGCTCAGCCTCACTCTTCTTTGCAGCACCTCCAACGATCTGCAATGCCGTGCCCATTCGTGGCATCTCTACTTTTCCAAGAATGGGATGCTCAATGACAAGTTTTCCACTTGTTTCTTGAACCAGTGTGCCATGTAACTGATCACCGTTGGACAAAGTAACCAGCACCTGTTCTGCTGCGGATGACTGCACACCTATCAGCAAAGCACATGCAAATAAGACCATACGAACACGGAACATTGACATCTCTTCAATCCTCATTCTTCTCAACCCGGACACCAATGGCGGGCTCGGATGCATCCAACTGCTTGAGCGCCTCCAACTCTTCCTGCAAAGGCTCATCTGCGTTCAAGGGCATCGGGTTGTATCGCTGTATGGTCCGAATCAACATGGGCGACAGCAACAAAAAGACCAAGACGACTGCGAACGCCACAGAACCTGTCACAAGGAAGGTCTCGGCTCGATGAGCCCCTCCGTCACTCACGGTATAAGCCCCTATTCGACTGGCAACAAAGCCAAGCGCACCAATTGCCAAAAGGACTGCACCTTGCCATGTGGCTTGCTGACGTCGTGGCGCCAATCGAGTGATAACTGCCATGTACACAGGCGAGATCATGATCTCACCGATGCTCATGAAGGCATACGCCCCAACAAAAGCCCAAAGTGCAATAACAGGTGCTGAATCAACTCCCAAAGGAATCTTCATTGTGAGCACACCCAAAAGCACCACGGCGAGGCAGGACAGCAGTGCACCCAACACCATCTGCAGAACAGAATGAGGAAACTTGCCCCGTTGAGCGAGCCAAGCAAGAACGATTGCGAGCACTGGTGTCACCAGCACGATGATCGCTGGCTCGATTGAATTCATGGCTTCAGTTGGCACAGTCCACCCACCAATCTGGCGGTCGACATACGATTTTCCAATCAACTCACTGGTCGCACTGCCTGCAAAGAGACCATAGGCCATCGCCCAAACCATTAACAAGACAAACAGAGTACTCAGCATGGTCACATTCGCGCGAAACCGAGGGCGATCTAAGACAATTGGATCTACCGCTTCGGCGCGCCCATCGACATGAAAGCCGGGACGTCCACGCTCAGCAGACGGAACTAATGGGCGTGCGAGGATGAGCACCAGCAATGCCACCAACATGCCAAGTCCCGCCCAAAGAAAGGCCCAATCAAATCCCCAATACTTGTGAATGATGCCAGCCACCAGCGGCCCAATCACCGCCCCAATATTGATCATCATGTAGTAGTACTTGAAGGCACGATCACGTCGCATCCGGTCCTCTCCATAGAAGGAACTGACCAAGCACGGCATGGCGGGCTTGAGCAGGCCGGTTCCAACTGCGATCAGCCAAAGCGCCGCCCAGAATGTGATCGTATTCGTGTGATTACCGAAGAAAAGCGACGCGTGTCCAGCAACAATGATCACCGCTCCCAGAACAACTGCTCGATAGTGACCAACAACTCGATCCCCAATCAGGCCAAACAAGACGGGCAGTCCGAATGCCATGAAGGTGTAGTCACCTGAGATTCGTATCGCATCCGCATCAGTCAACCCAAGACCGCCCTGCTCCTTGGGTGCAATGGCAAATAGGGCGATCACAGCAACCAGGCTGTAATAACTGACGCGCTCCCACAACTCAGCAAATGCGACCATGGCCACACCGAGAAAGCGGGTCTTAGCCATACTGCTGGCGTCAGGCACTCAGCGATTCCCTGATCTGCTCAAAGTTCATCCATACAGAAACTATTGGAGGTGCCAGGAGAAGAAGGCTGCGGGTGATTGTCCCAGAGATGTGTTCCCACTGCCCGAGTCGGCCAATCTCAAAGAGCGATGCCAATGGGAATCCAGCCATGGCCAGCATCCATGACCAAGTCGGCACACTGCCATAGTCATAGGCCATTGCTGCAAGCGCCAACACCGCAAGGCAGCCACCCAACATCGCCCCACCACCAGAAACGACTCGGCCTGGCACTGCGCCAATCACGATCAGTACGCCGCACACCACAGCGATTGCTCCAGCCATGAGTGCCAACGACGTTGAGCCCGTCACCAGTGTCAATAAAGACACGGCAGTTGCGGCCGCCCACCCACCAATCGGCATCGCCACGCTAGCACGCTGCCCATCCAGCATGCTGATTAGCCAAACACACACCACCACACCACTTGCAGCGGCCATGGGTGTCTGACCTGGCAACGCAAGCAGCCACCACGTCAATGCTCCTGCTCCGAGACCCAACAACGCCCTGCTCGCCCAATCACCCCGCTTGGGCCATGCATCAAGAATCCCAATTGCAATGAACGCCAAGACAAGAGCAAAAACAGCATGCCATTTTTGTGCTGGCGGCCAACTGGGCATGCCCACGCTTCCAAGAAAGGACCCTGCTGCGGCGCCACCCAATGCCAATGCAATCACACTCCGACGCCAAACCCTGAGCCCGGAAAGCCCACGTGGCAAAAGTCCACACGCCACAAGAACGCCGGCGCACAAGCCCGGCAGCAGGACACTCCAGAAAATTGGCTCAAGCACGAAATCAGCGTCCCGGTTCGATGTTGCCTTCAAGGCCAACGATGATCTTGACTTCATCGCCAAGCGCACCGTTCTCGACCCCCCAGTTCATACCGAATTCAGATCGCTTGATAGTGAAAATCGCCTCCCAGCCGGCCTTGGCCTGTACGGGATTACCTCGCACACCAGTCACTTCCAATTCTGCGGTCACCGGACGAGTTTGCCCGAGCATCGTCATGTCACCACGCACACGCCACTGACGATCACCGACCCGTTCGGCGCCGGTGCTGCGAAAGGTAGCTGTCTCAAACTCACGCCCATTGAAAAAATCCGGGCTCTTGAGATGTCGATCAAGTTTTTCATTGCCGGTATCCACGCTTTCGATGGCGATGGATACATCGAGTTCCGGGGCTACCGAGTCATCCCTTGGCCAATCCACGCTACCAGTAACGTCATTGAATCGGCCCCAGAATTGGCCGGCACCGACATGCTGCACTCGAAACAGCGCCATGCTGTGCACGGTATCCAGTTCCCATGTTTCAACCGGAGCAACCGGCGTGTCTGCGGCATCCTCAACAGCTACAAACGACGACACGACAAGCACACCTGCAACCAAGAACTTGAACATGACCATGCGCTCCTTCTTATTTGACGCTCAACAACCATGCAGCCAGAAGATCAATCGTGGCCTGCAGGTCACCTTTGTGAATTGATTCAGTAATAGTGTGCACATAGCGCGTACCACACACAAGTGCAGCACATTTTACCCCGTGCCCACTCCGCTGAATGGCCGCCCCATCCTGCCCACCTCGTGGCAGAATGCAACGCTGAAATGGAATCTTCCGCCGCTTCGCAAGTGCGCAGATGTCCTCGGCGAGTCCCCGATCTGCGATCATGGAACTGTCCATGAACATCACTCCAGCACCATCGCCCCGCTTGGTCACCCGGTCTGCCTCGGGGACACCTGGCGTATCGGCGCAGAGAGTAACGTCAAGCCCGATTCCTAGATCTGCCCCCACGGCTTCAGCTGCAGTGAAAGCACCACGCAGGCCAACCTCTTCTTGAGTGGTAAACGCAACAACGATTTCACATGCATGCTGGCCAGCCTTACCACGTTTCTTGGCAATAGCACGAAGAGCTTCAATAGCGCAGAAAACGGCAAAGCGGTTATCGATGGCTTTGGAGACAAATGCCTCGGGCTGCTCTTCAAACGGCTCATGCATCACCACGAAGTCGCCGACCTGCACTGCCTTCTTCGCCTTCGCAGCAGTCATACCTAAATCTACATAGAAGCCCAGAGGCTCCGGGATCTGCTTACGCTCTTCCGGCGAGGAGATATGCACCGGCTTACCGCCGGCTGTGAGAATTCCCACATGATCCCCCTTCTCTGTACACACCAGTACACGACGATGGAACAGGTTTCGCGGATCAAAGCCACCAGCGGGGTTGACCCACGCATAGCCCTGCTCATCTACATGCCGTACATAGAAGCCAATCTCATCCATATGAGCGCAAAGCAAAACCCGCGTAGGTTTCTTGCGACTCCCGGAGGTCGATTTGCGCGTACAAATCAATGAGCCCATAGCATCCTCGCGCACGTCGTCGAACAGACCGCGGATTGACCCACGAACGACCTCTCGAACGCGCTCTTCGCGTCCCGGCACACCTGGTGTCTCACACAATCGCTGAAACAGTTTCTTGTTCATAGCATGGCACTGTAACGAACCTGTCGATCTCGCTCGATGGCGAGAGCTGTATGAGTGGTCGGAACGATGGATTCTGCCCCACTTCTGCCAATCAACCCCGCCTCAGCGAAGACGGAGGTGTTGGATCAAGCAGACCTGGCAGTTGTCGCCTTGCCAGACCAACGCAGGAGCCGCAGGGAATTGAGCACCACCACAATGGTTGAGCCCTCATGGAGGATGACCGCTAGGCCCAAATGAGCTACGCCAATCGCGGCCATAGGCGCGACAATGCAAATCACGCTCAAGGCCAGCAGTAGATTCTGCAGAATCATGCGCCGGCTCGCCTGTGACAACTCGTAGGCATCTGCCACAAGGCAAAGGTCATTACCCATCAAAACAATATCCGCCGTTTCCATTGCAACATTCGTACCAGCAGCACCCATGGCAATGCCTACATCAGCAGCAGCAAGTGCCGGCGCATCATTGACCCCATCACCCACCATGGCCACACTGCCACGCTTGCTTTGCAGCGACTGAATCACATCCAATTTTTCATCCGGCATCAGATCGGCATGCACATCATCGATGCCAAGTGTTCGCGCAACGGCCGATGCAGTCCCTGCATGGTCACCAGTGAGCATCGCCACGGCAGACAGACCATGGGTACGCAGCGAGGCAATTGCAGCCTTGGCCTCCGGACGCACCGTGTCTGCCAGCCCAATCAGGCCAATTGCCTGACCAGAACGGAACACCCACACAATGCTTCGGCCCGCCTCGGCCAATGCCGTTGCAGCAGATCGTCCTTCTGAACCAGGATCGCCAAGCGATTCCCGCCCAACGGCCAGAGGAACAGCCCCGAGGGCGGCCGTCGCGCCCTGCCCAGGATGTTGCCGGACACCATCCACGTCTGGTAGATCCAGCGCACGGGAGGCCGCCGCCATGACGATGGCCTCCGCCAGCGGATGACGAACTGACCCTTCAACAGCCGCTGCGATTGAAAGAACCTCGTCCTGATCCAAGCCCTCTGCCAATACCGTGATGTCCGTGACCACCAATTGACCCTGCGTCAAAGTCCCTGTCTTATCAAAGGCCATGGAAGAGACCCTGCCAAAGGACTCTAGCGCAGCCCCGCCTTTCATCAAAACACCCATTCGCGCGCTACGTGCCAGACCACACAAGACAGCTGCAGGTGTCCCAATCGCAATTGCGCATGGTGATGCCGCAACTAAGAAAGCAATGCCACGATAGATCGAGACATTCCAGGTTTCCAACTGCACCAGCGGCGGAAGCAGAATGACCACGGCAGTAAGCACAAAGACAATGGGCACATAGATCTGTTCAATCCGCTCCGTGAATCGCTCAGCGGGCGACTTGGCTGCTTGCGCCTCTTCCACCATGCGCATGATGCGTGCCATGGTGCTTTCACCAGCCGGCCGTAATACCACCACGACGAGTTCCCCTTCGCCATTGACGGTCCCAGCATAAACCTCGTCCCCTTTTGACTTATCGACCGGAACTGATTCACCTGTGACCGCAGCCTGATCGATGGCACTGTCCCCATGCACAACGCTTCCATCCACAGGTACTCGATCAAATGGGCTGATCGCCACATGATCACCCACTTCTATTGCATCAATCGGTACCACTGTAGGCAGACCATCTTGCCCAATTCGAGTCGCAGTCTCAGGTGCCAATCTGGACAAAGAATCCACTGCATGCTTCGCACGGGCGAGCGCCAAATGCTCGCCAGCAGTTCCAAGGCCGAAAAGGAACAGGAGAAAAGCACCTTCTTCTGGATGCCCCAAAAGAGCAGCGCCTGCGGCCCCAACAAACATCAGCACATCAACGTCAACCTTGAAGGTCCGCAGGACGGACCATGCACTGCGAATTGTCGATGTACTAGACAAGACGGCACTGACTCCAAGCAAAGTCCAGCGGACCCATGGCGGTCCACCCCAAACGTGCGTCAGAAATCCGGACAGGAGCGCCACCCCTGAAAGCAACATCAGCAGCAGTTCAATGTTGTGCAAGATCGTTCCCACCACCACCCAGCACCAATGACCAAAACGTAAGCGGCCCTGCGCCTCAACACCACTTGACACGTCCACGTCATATCGAATGTCGGTCTCGGAAAGGTTGAGCGACCAACCCGTCGTTGCCAATCGCTCGGCAACTTCGTGAAGCGGACATGTGCCACGATCAAAGACGAGCCGCAGCAGACGTTCATCAGCAGCAAAGGACCATGCGTATGACAAGCCGCTCAATCTTCGGTGTAGTCGACGAATGTCGTGCCGTGAATCAATGCCCTGCACCGGCACGGACAATTCGACAACTCTGTCTTCTGCCGTAGGACGTACACCTGTGGATGCTGAGCGATGTTCGATCCAGCGGATCACACATGCCTCACAAGTGTCAGTGCCTTCCGAATGCCCACATGGTTCGGCCACGCCAGGTGCCACCACCGGAAGTTCTCGTTCCCCAGACCCCTTTGACCCCTGCCCCATCAGTCTCCGCTCAGCAATCGATGGATCATGGAATTACCCCAGAGCAAGGGATCCGACCCTACCTCAAGAAAGACACCAAGCACCAGGCCGCGGCGATTCCGTTGCATAGAGCGAAGTGTGGGCAGATGCAAGCAATTGAGGTCTGGCACAACCATGGTGCGATGGTATCGGCTGACTTCTGATCGTTACATCCACCCACGCCAGAATAGATTCGCAAGAACCCTGCACGCAGGCAGTCAAGCCGTATGGCAGATATTCTGCCTGCATGTCGATCCCCATTTCAATTCTATTGTCCGCTCTGCTGGTCTCAAGCCCCGAATCGACCACCGAGTGGAAGATGCTCTTCAATGGTCGCAACCTAGATGGCTGGGTGAATGTCAACGGCGCCAACTCTACATGGCGTGCAGAGGATGGCATGATTCGCTGTACCGGACAGCCTGTATGCCTGCTCCGCACAGACACGGCATATGAGAATTTCGTTCTCGAATTCGAGTGGATGCATCACCAAGAGCGTGGCAATGCTGGCCTCTTTGTATGGTCAGATGCCCTGCCCGCTCCGGGCGTGCCATTCAGCAAGGCCATTGAAGTACAGGTGATGCTCGGCACCGAAACTGAGAATTACACAAGCGAAGGTGACATCTTTTCAATCTGGGGCGCCACCATGACCCCAGATCGACCGCATCCCAACGGATGGGCGAGGTGTCTTCCCAGTGAGGCACGCACCAAGGGTGCTGGAGAATGGAACCACTATCGCGTCCATTGCATTGACGGGCGTATCACGCTTGCGGTCAATGGCGAAGTGGTCAGCGGAGGCTACGACTGCAATCCACGCAAGGGATATATCTGCTTGGAGGCGGAAGGATCGCCGATTGACTTCCGCAATATTCGCATCCAAGAACTCCCAAGCGCCCCTTCCCCATGGGCAATCGATGCCAATGAAGCAACTGGATTTGTGCCGCTGTTCAATGGCCTGAATCTTGACGGCTGGAAACTTCCGGAAGGGAATGAAGACAACTGGACAACTGAAGGCACCACCATTGCCCACAACGGTCAAGGTGGAGATCTGTGGTCAGAAGCATCCTTCGGGGACTTTGATCTCATCGTCGACTGGAAATGGCAAGGCCCTTCACAGGGTCCCATGGATCGCCCTGTCATCCTGCCTTCTGGCGTGGAGGCGGTCAATGAGGATGGCTCAATTCAAACCATCACTGTGGAGGAGCGCGATAGCGGCATCTATCTGCGTGGCTCTTGGAAGAGCCAAGTCAACATCTGGTGCTGGAACGTCGGTAGTGGAGAGATTTGGGGCTATCGCACTGATGGCGCCATGCCACCATCAGTCCGCGCAGCATGCACTCCGAAAGCCAATGCAGACAAGCCAGTCGGACAGTGGAATCGGTTTTTCATTCGCATGCGCGGCAGTAAAATCTCTGTCGCCCTCAACGGTGTGACTGTCATTGAGGACGCTGATCTTCCGGGTGTTCCTGAACGCGGCCCGATTGCGTTACAGAGCCATGGCAGCGATATTCGCTTCTCAAACATCCTGATTCGCCCACACTGACTCGATCGAGCAGTTCTTTGGCTGAAATACGGCATTGATCACTTGCAAATTGGGCCAAGGCGCGCGACAACATCAGGTGGTGGCCCTGCCAGCCACCCCGATGCAAGGAGCCGGTCATGTCCCAGCCCGTCGAGTCCGCCAGATACCGCATCCGCCACGATGATCAAATCTCTCCCTGGATGACTGCCGAGCAACTTCGACAAGCGGCGTTGATTGGCCAAGTGCCTCCGCAAGCCATGGTCCAACAGGCCGGACAAGCCGAGTGGCATGAGGCCGCCAACATCAAGGGATTGGAGTTCCCCACTCAACAACAATCAGAGAACGACGAAGCAGCCACCAAAGAACAGATGGAAACCCATCCACGGTTCAAGACCATGCGAGATCTACTGGCCAACTTTCTTCATTGTCCGGTATCGATCAATTTGGTGGAGTCAACGAGTTTTGACGAAGCTGAATTGCTGTTGTGCTGCGAGGATCACTTTGAGATCAGCCTGCCAGCACACAAGATCCGTGCCTTTGTTCCATATGCACGCATCAAGGCCATCGCCTCAATTGAATTAGAGGAACAAGGGCAGAAGTATCGTGATTCACACACCGTCCGCATAGAGGTCGAACCCTGTAGCGTTTTCTCAAACACCAAAGGTTGACAACAACTCAATATACGAATGAAACTTCCTCAGTCGCGATTCATCAGAAACACGACGACGTAGTAGAACATCATCATGACGGATGCAAACAAACCAAGTGATGCAGCCACGTATTGGTCTGTACGCCAATCATGCATCGCTGCAGAAGTTTGGTAGAGCAGCATGGTCGCTGCAAGCAGCACCATCAATCCGGCGAAGAAGATGCCGAGATGAAATCCGAAGATGATTGATCCAACAATGGTGAGCATCGCGGCAATACCGCCGACCATCACCACGCCACGAAGCCATGAGAAATTCACACCTGAAATCAGGACGTACCCAGTCAAACCGCCACTGACACCGAGCGTCACCATCGCCGCAGTGGTCAGGATGCCGTCACCGCCTGGAGCCTGCGTCGCATAAAGCAGCAGCGGGGCAAAGATCAAGGCCTGAGCGAGGACATATAGACCAAGTCCGAGATACTGAACCCCAGCCCCAGCTTGACTACGCGCCAATTTGTCAGCGCCATAGGCCACGCCCATGAAAAGTGCGAGCACGATCAGCCACGACATTCCGCCCCCAGCCATGGCCTGAACCAGTGAACTGATAAACGGTGCACGAAGTAAGAGGGCCTCAACAATGATGAACAACACGATCGCCAGGCCAAGATGCACATAGGTCTTCTTGAGAAAGGTGGCACGAGCCGCATCCATGTATCGACCGCCCTCACGGACAGGTCGGGCATCGCGGTTCATCCAGTTGCGTGACTCAATGGACATGAATCGTTCTCCTTACAAGCGTGAGCCGAATTCTACCCGCCAATGGCCCTGGCGGCTCACTCATCAGCATTGTGATGCTCAACCACCATGCCATCATCACGCGCATCAGCACGATAGGCACGTAGCCTGCGAAACATCGCCCGGAGATCCATAACCCCACCGATGGTGAACCACAAGACCACCACTGTGGCCACACCGAGTGCCAGAGCGGTGTACCAGCCCCAGGCACTTGCCCAGAAGGCCGCTCCGGGTGACCAGCCCAGACCATGGGCAATCAAGGCGGCAAAAAAGATGCCCGTGAACACGATTGGCCAAGCGAGCGTCAAAGCCGTGACCCAACGATCACGCCGCGTCATTTCACAATCGAATCCAAGCCGCTCAAGCATCAGCGCCAAACCCCTGGCTGTTGGGGCATCATCGACACGTTCATCCTCGCGGGCATAGCGACCCCGATGCAACATGCGATCCATATTGAACCGATCACGCGATGTCGCCAATGACACCAGCACATACAGACCGACTGCGACCGCAATCGACCAGAATGTGAGTTCCTGACCAGTCACACCCTCTCTCATCCATCTAAAGAAGTCGAACATGGCCCCGTCACCTGTCACGATGGTGTCAGGAAGTTGTTTGACAATGATGCCGGTTGAGGACAGCGTCATACCAGCGATCATGGCTGCCCACGCCCCTGCTGTTGTTCCCCGTGACCAATACAAACCGCCGATGATTGCACTGCCTGCCCCGCCCACAAAGATCGCTCCTGTCAGTGCCAAAAACATCGCTATGTATTGTGTTGGCGTATAGAACAGTGAAAAGAAGAAGGCAAAGACTGCAACGCCAAAGATGCTTCCGCGCAGAAGCCAGAGGTGTGCCCGCTGGGACAAAGGCTTCTTTCGGAACGGCAACACCACATCTTGAATGAAGATGGAGCCCCACGAGTGCAGATACGTGTCATTGGTCGAGATGAACGCACCAAGCAACGCTGCAGCAAACAGCCCCAGCAATCCACTTGGAAGCATCAAAGAAGCCGCAGCCGGCGCTCGCACTTCAGCTTGCAACGCTTCAGTTGGCTGACCAACAGTCACAGCGGCGATGCCCTCTGCCATGCCAGCAAATTGCGGATCGACTTGTACCGCCCGAATGCAGATCGGGAGGATCAAAGTTACGAGCATGAGCACACGAAAGCGCCAGCCAGCAAGAATGTTAGCCATCTTCGCTTCATGGGGTGTCACCGCCGACGCGTTGTAGCCACTAGTCCCCTGCCAACTGAGCATCCCGTAGAAGAGCACAATGACGGCAATCACCCAGTACCACGCATCAAATCTCTTTTCTTCACCAAGATCAAAAGGATTTGTCAGTGACGTCCCTTCTGGCATCGCGCTAAAGGCCAACTCGATGCTGCTCCAGGGGATCAACCAGAGCAGATAAGCCATGACTGCGAGGAATACCCAATTGGCGAATGTCCCCTGGATCCAGTCAGTCACAATCACAGCAATTTGCCCACCAGTGAAGACAAAGAACAGTGCAGAGCCCAAGAGCATCACCATGAGAGAAGCAAACACGCTCACCTCAACTCCGCCAATCACCCAAACCTCGGGCAAACCAAGGAGGACAATGAAGAAACGCGAAGCCACTGCAGGGAAGATGCCATAGTTGATCAACCCCGAAACAAACGCGACCAAGCCTGCAAAAACACGAAAGCTGCGGCTGTACCTGATTTCAAAAAACTGCGCCATCGTCATGGCCCGTGTTTGCCGATAGCGATAGACCACCCATCCCGAAAGGGCCAGGATGATCATTGCGGGGCCTTCCATCCAGCCCCAAAAAACTGATGTAAAGCCGACGTCGTAGTACTGCTGCCAAAACCACACCAATGAAATCACACCCACCTGCGCCATGCCATAAGCGACGGTGATCAGATACCGTCCAGCGCAGCGATTGGCTGCCAGAAATCCGGACACACTGCTGGCATAGTGGCGCGTCCTCAAAGCAGCGCCGACGAGCACCGCAGGCAACACCATCAGAAAGAGCCAGTCAAGCCAGATCAAGCGATCGGCTCAACACGCAGAGTGACAATTTGGAATGGCTTGAGTCCAACACGCACCGTCTGCCCATCCATCACCAGTTGATCAGTGCCAATTGGTCGTTCCAAGCAGTCGCAGATCTGCACGCCATGAAATGCATCAGTCATTCGCAGCACAGCTGTCCCATGGCCACCATGTTTCTCAACCAAACGAATAATTCTGGCATGCCCATCTTCTGACGGCTTGATCGCTGCGATCTCAACCGCGACCGCACCGATCGTACTAATCGCGTACGGCGCCACACGCGTCTGTGTACCTGAATGGAGTGGTCGAACCAGTGCTTCAGCCTCAGCATCTACACCTGCAGCCCGCCAGTCACCACCGTGTGGCATGAGTGACCACTGCAGACGATGTTGACCCCGATCAGCTGTGGGATCGGGGAAGACACTCGCTCGCAGTAAGGTTAGGCCGAGGAGATCATGTTCAATGCTCCGTCCATAGATTGCACGATCAAGCACCGCCAGCCCCCGCCCAGGTTCTGAAAGATCAAACCAGCGATGTCCGGGCACTTCAAATTGTGCTTGTTCCCAAGACGTGTTTCGATGGGTTGGGCGCTCAATACATCCAAACTGAATGCCGCACGTTGCGGTTCGCGAACGAATACTCGTTGGGAAGTCCACACGCAACACACGTCGATCTTCCTGCCAATCGATGTCAGCAGTTACATCGACACGCCTCGACCCGGCATCAAGTGTGTAGCGAATCACCCCGCTGCTTGACTCGCCAATCTGGCGATGCACTTCGATGACCACCCGCATGGGGCCCGCTTCCACAACCTCAACACGCCCAGGGCGTGGCAGTTCCACTTCATGCTGCCGATAGTCGTGATCTAGATTCCAAGCGTCCCACTGTCTGGGCCTGTCTTCATAGAGACGGAGTTCACTGAGACGCATGTTCCCACTGCGCTGATCCGTTGTCACATGAAGCTGCGTGTCCACAGACCGAAGCGCCTTAATGCAGCCACATCCCCCAACACGGAATGAAATGAGACCGTTGTCGACAGTTGTTCCATCACACGACACTGGCGACATCGACGTTGGCAGTTCTGACATGGTGATACCTGAAGCCAACGGCGGAATGCCATCAGCCCAACACAAGGCACCATCGACCTCCACAACCCCACTTCGATGCGTCGAAGATGGGTTAAAGATGGCATCTCCGGTTCCTAAACCGGCTTTGACGAGATGATTCGCTGCTTCCGCTGCTTCGTCATTGGCTACCAGCGCCTGCTGGTACACCTCCGCAATCGAGGAGCCAGGGAGGATGTCATGGAACTGATGCAATAAAACCGTTGTCCAACACTCATTGAGTACAGCAGTGTGCTCTGGCGAATCTCCAACAACCAATTCAGCAATCCGAAGCGACTCTTCTAGATCTAGATTGGCACGTTTGAGCCAAGCCTGGGATGTGTAGATGCCGCGGTGCCCTTCCATGTAGAGCTCCCCGTCCCATACGGGCAAGTCTCCTGCCTGATGTAGTTCATCACAGAAGTCATCCACACGACCGAAGCGCACTGCGGGGAGTCCACCTGCTGCTGATGATGCAAGCACACGATCAATTTGCATGGCCGTCGGGCCACCTCCACCATCGCCATATCCAAATGGCTGCAACCAGGTCAATGGATGCCCATGGTCCTTCTCAATCACATTGCGTTGAGCAGCAAGCAGATCACTTGGAGCAATCTCGGAGTTGTAATTGTGTCCGGGTGTCATGTGGGAAACCAGATCGGTGCCATCAATGCCACGCCAACAAAAGGTCACATGCGGGAAGTCATTGACTTCGTTCCATGCAATCTTGTTGGTGATGAATGTGTCCAAACCAGTTAATCGCGCAATCTGTGGCAATGATGCTGGGAATCCAAAGGTGTCGGGCAGATAAAGGAAGCGCTGTGTCGCCGCATTACCAAATCGAGTGGACCACCAAGACACACCTTTGAGCACTTGCCGGATAAGTGACTCCCCAGAGGGGATCAAACAGTCAGGCTCGACCCACATGCCACCACCTGCCTCCCAGCGGCCTGAGTCGATGGCTTGTGTGATTTTCCGAAAAAGGTCGGGCTGCTCTGCTTCCATCCATGCATATTGCTGGGCCTGACTGCACAAAAAGTGAAACTGCGGATAGGACTCAAGCAGACGCAGCATGGTGGCAAAGGTGCGTGTGCACTTTCGTCGAGTTTCACCCAATGTCCAGAGCCAAGCCGTATCAATGTGGGCGTGCCCCGTTGCGACACACTGTGTCTCTGTCGGGTGCGAACTACCGACAGCTGCGTCGAGCACGGACTGCGCTGCGGACGCAGCATCAGCGACATCCTGGCCGATCAACAGTGCCATGGCCTCATGCAGCGCCGAGGCCACAGACTGCGCTCGGCCCGAATCGTCCGGCAGCGCCTGCAGTAATCGTCTGGCAAAATCCCATCGGAACACCAGATTCTGAACGGCGGAGTTGACCCGTACAAATTCGGCACACTCCAACCGACCTGGATTGGCCTCACGCCAACGGGCTTGTATCTCTTGTTCGTCCCACCAGAACGTGCTAACGCCAAGTGGGAGATTGCAGGCTGCTTCAATCAGAAGATCTGTATCAGTGGTGCCCTCAGGCAGCAGCGCGAGTTGGTGGTTGGCATCAAGACCATGAAATGCCATTCCTTGGTGCAGCAGCAAAGCCTCGGTCCCACTGGAGAATCGCAATCCAAGATCACCCGCTCCAATGGGCGTATCGCCCTTCAGTCGAAACCAACTGGTCGACCAGGCCGGTCCCCATCGCCATCCCATGGATACCCCGGCGTAGTCGGCCTGCCGTGCATGCTCGACGGTCACGCGTTCTGCAGTTTGCCAGACCGAGACCTGAAGCGGCGATCGAGCCCGATATATCGCGGGCTCAAGCACCTCGTGCTGGAAGTTCTTGAAACAGACATCGTCGTACTGATGGCGGTGCACACCGTCAAGGTAGCGTCTCCTAGCATGTCCCCGTGCTGATTGCGCTGACTTCTGACAATGACGACACCCTGCTCCGTATCAAGGCAGTACCTGGTGCCAGCCGCGATCAGATCAGCGGGCTTCTCGGCGATCGCCTGAAGATTCATGTGGTTGCCCCGCCCGAGGGCGGAAAGGCAAACAAGGCAATCTGTCAACTGCTATCTGAAGCAACAGGCCACCGAGTCACCCTCGAATCCGGGCACGCCACGGCCATGAAGCGATGCCGGGTGCATGGATCGAGACCTGCCGCCGTGGCTTCAGCACTGCTCGCCGCGTCGTCGTAGCTGATCAATCGCCCAGACCGAGCCAATCAGAATGCAACAGCCAATGGCGGCCAGCGCTGCAAGACCAATCTGAATCTGAATCGATGGCCACTCCGCCTTGGATGCCAGCGGCACCGCAAGCGTGAGGAGTACCAAAGTGCCACTGAATGAAAGCCGCCCAGCCAGACTTTGCATCGAGAGATAGGTTGCCCGCACCCGCGTTGGCACCGCTCCAGTAATGGCTGCATTGAGTGGCGGCGTCATCAATGCCCTTGGACAGGACCGAAGCAGTAGAAGAATCATGACCGGAATGCTCACCCACATCCACATGAGTCCGATGAGCGCAGTCTGCAGCAGCATAGCCGCAAGCAGCACCCCCCACAGTCCAATACGATCTCGGAAGCGAATGCTGCGTGCACCCACCCAGCCAGCAATCCAGAAAGTCACCGCTACATGCACACCCGCGATGGCAGGCGTGGCCGCTACAGCTTTCCCGTCAGCACCGAGTACGGTTTCGATGTATGGCTGGAAGTACTCATAGGGAATGTGATTCAACACGATCATCATCGCCGCATATACAAAGAGCAGCAACAACAATCCCTGTCGCCATTGGCTGAAACAGGCCCCGAGCTGCCGTAGCAAATTGGCCTGTGAACGATCTTCTGCATGCGTGGATGGCTCCTGCATGCGCCACACGACAATGATGATGCCGATGGCAGCGCCAAATGAGAGCAAGTATGGAGCACGAAGATCGATCAGCGCAACGAGACCACCAACGAGCGCCGCAATGGCAGCACCATAGAAACGGCGCCTCGCCGCACGCGCTTCCCGATCCGCAAACTCCGACTCCGCCCCGCACGCCAGCAGCGCGTCATAGTGCAGCGCCGTATCCGTACCACTTCGGAATGCCATACCTCCAGCGCGGAGTAGCAACGCACCAGCAAAGAGATAGAACAACCCCGAACCCACACTGCCACCACTGGCAAGCCAAGGACCGCTAAACATCAGTGCATGGCTCACCGCCATCAACACCCCACCAATGAGCATGGTGGGCCGCCGCCCCAGTCGATCGCTCAACCAACCACTGGGGACCTCAATGATGACCACGCCAAAGAAGTAAAACGCTTCAAGCAGCAGCACAGCGTCCAAAGGGAAATAGGCTGCCAGATAGAGGAAGAAAACTGGCACCCAAAAGGATGCCTCCGCAAACGTGGCATACCACTGGTAGAGATTGGCAGTTCGCCGTGCAGTCTGATCAGCCATGACACCATGCACCATACTGAGGTTTAGGGCATCAGTGCCACACAGCTGACCATCAGCACCCCATTACCTCATTTGCTAGGGCCGACCAAGTCGAGCATGGAATCAGAAGATTCAGTGTTCGAATAAATACCGCATGCATCGGCGACAGTCTTCCACCAGCAGATAAAGGGCCGGCACGAGCAGCAGAATGATGAAGGTCGCAAAGAGCACTCCAAACCCGATGGAAATCGCCATTGGAATCAAAAAGCGGGCCTGCATACTGGTTTCAAAAATCATCGGGGCTAAACCGAAGAAGGTGGTCACACTAGTCAGGAGAATTGGCCTGAACCGACGCATCCCTGCCCGGCACACAGCATCGATGACCGGCTTGTCAGGATCGGCATCCCGATGCATGTTGGCCGTCACCAGAAGCACCAAGGAGTCGTTTACTACAACTCCACTGAGTGCAATGATCCCAAACATGCTGATGATGCTCAGTCCGTAGCCAAGCAAAATGTGTCCGATCACTGCACCAATGACACCAAATGGGATTGCTGCCATGACTACCAAGGGCTGAGCGTAGCTCTTGAAGGGGATGGCCAGTAATGCAAAAATCCCCAGCATGGCAAGGAGATACCCAACTCCGAGTTGTGAAAACGTATCGGCCTGGTCACGTTGCTCGCCCTCGAAGGACCAAGTCAGACCGGGGTACTGCGGGGCGACCTCGGCGACAATCCGCTCTTCCAATTGACTCACAATCTCATTGGCATTGCCAACTGCTTCCTCAACATCACCGGTCACAGTGACGACACGTTTTCCTTCACGTCGCGTGATGGTCGTATAGGCCCTTCCAGTTTTGATATCGACTGCTTCAGTAAATGGAATTTCCCCGCCGGTTGGGGTCCGCAGGATTAATTCTTCAATGGTGTTGCGCGTGCGTCGCTCATCCTCGGGCAGACGAACCATGACTCGGACTTCATTACGCCCCCGCTGTTGACGAAGTGCTTCAGCACCATAGAAAGCGTGGCGAACCTGTCGAGCCACACCCGCGGCCGTAAGACCATATGCCTGCGCCTCTGGAGTCAAAGTGAAATCAAGTTGTTCCTTTCCGGATGCAACCCCACTGTCAATATTGCGAGCTGCTTCGTACGTAGACAGTAGGCCCGCAGTTGCCTGCGCAGCCTGATCCAACTGCAAACGATCAGCGTGGGAAAGTTGCACTTCGATAGCGGAATCACCTGGCCCAATGCGCGCGTCAAGGACAAAGGATTCCACCCCAGGCAGATCCCCAACCGCCTCACGCCAACGACGAGCAAACTCTGTCCCGCTGATCTCACTGCCCGGCTTGACTTCTAGCATGGCCGAAACAACCGAAGTGCCACCACTTCCGCCGCCACCGCCCTGTGGGCCGAAAACGCTCAGCGCTGCTCCAATGGTCGATATATGCCCATCGACATAAGAACCATCGCCAAGACCGGCAATAACCTCATCGGCCCCGTCGGTGAGCGCGGCACGGACACGTTCAGCATTCTCCAGCGGGACACCAATGGGCAGCCGAACTCGAGCGCTCACTACACCTGCATCGATGTCTGGTAGAAACGTGAAAGGAATATGCCCGCCGGCGATATACCCACCCGAAATCGCCAGCATGGCAATGCCGATGGCAATTGTCAGCAATCGATGCCTGGCAGCTGCGTAGACCGTGGGTTTGTACAAACGATGAATAGTCCATTGCAGACCGCGTCCGAATATACGAGATGGCGCGGACACAATCCGCCAGAACATGGTGTCTGCACCCTGATGCGAGAGGTGCGCTGGCAGTACAAAGAGCGATTCGATCAGCGATACCAAGAACACCGCGATTGTGACCGCGGGAATCTGCATGAACAACTTACCTTCGCCGCCTGGCACAAAGAACATTGGCAGAAAAGCCACCATGTTGGTTGTGACTGCGAAGAACACCGGGCCAGCGATCTCCTTGGCGCCCAAGATCGCTGCATCAAGTGCCCCAAGGCCTTCTTGTCGCTTCTCGTAAATATTCTCCCCAACCACCACGGCGTCATCGACAATGATGCCAAGTGTCACCAGAAAGGCGAACAACGAAATCATGTTGATCGAGGCCCCGGTGAGCGGCAGAATCACAAACGAGCCCAGAATAGAGATGGGAATACCAAGCATCACCCAGAATGCCAGCCGCGGCTCTAGGAAAAGGCCTAGCAGAAGCAGTACCAGAGCAAGGCCGACAAAGGCATTGCGCAGCAAAAGGTCAATGCGTTCCCGGTAGATCTCCGAGTCATCATTCCAGATACCAATGTTCATGTTTGGCGGCAATTGACTGGTGTACTGACCAAGCCATTCTCTGGTGGCCTCGGACACAGAGATGGGCGTTTCGCTACCAACTCGGAAAACCTCGATCAGCGCCGCAGGTTTTCCATCAACCCAAGCGCCAAGATCGACATCACTGAATTGCTCACGCACTTCAGCGACATCACCAAGCATCACTGTGGTCCCATCAGCACGAGTGATCAGCGGAAGTGAAGCAAACTCGCTGGCAAAATCGCGACGCTCTGTCGTGCGAAGTAGAACTTCTCCGCCTTCAGCTCGAATCGATCCCGCTGGCAGTTCAGTAGCTGCTTGCCGGATGGCGCGGGCGATCGCTTCAAGGGTCAGACCATAAGAACGAAGTTGCGCATCAGGAATCTCGACGGCAATTTCCATTGGCCGAACAAATTTGAGATCGACCTGCGTGATTCCTGGTTCTGCAATGAGTGCCGTTCTGATCTGCTCCGCCCGATCGCGGAGCACCCGCTCATCAAAGTCGCCCGACAACGCCAATGAAAGCACCCGATTTCGCGTTGAGATGAGTTGCACACGCGGACGCTCTGCTTCTTCTGGAAAGGACACGATGGCATCCACCGCTGTCTGCACATCCTGCTGAGTACGACCCAGATCAGCGCCAAGCAACAACTCGACCTGCACAGAGCCATACCCCTCCGCAGATGAACTCCTCACGCGCTTGACACCATCAAGCCCACTCACAGCATCTTCAATGGCCAGCACAATGCCCTGCTCAACTTCCTCAGGGCTTGCCCCGGGATAGGGCACCGTGACCACGACCATGTCGATGGTGAATTCTGGGAAGACTTCCTGCTTAACCCGACTGCCGAGGATGAGACCTCCGGCGATCAGAAAGATCATGAGCAAATTGGCAGCCACAGGATTGCGGGCCATCCAACCGATCGCACCTGATCTCTGACTGGGCAGTAAACGTGGTTCGGTCACCGCGCTACCTCAGATACACCATCGACTGACGAGATGTTCCCCATAGGCATATTTGAGAGTGCTCGCTGTAGCAACATCCCAGGCGCTGCTGCTGGAAGTGGACTGTTGATAATTGCTTCGTCATCAGCCAACTCCACCCGCCCAAGCACGGAACGAGCATCACCGCCAAGAATCTCGACGGGACGAATGGCAAGACGGTTGTCACGACCGGCAATCCAAACCACATCTCCTTCGCGGATCACCGCGCGGGGCAAGGCACGCACGCCATGGACTGCTGGCCCTTCAAGCGTCACAGCGACATAGGATCCGAGCAGCAGTGGCAGTGTGCGTTCTGAGGACTGCTCCAATGGATTTGGCACAGCAATAAGAACCCGGACAAGCCGTCCAACTGCATCCACACTGCCAGTCAGGCCTGCAATATGGCCGGCATACATAACATCATCACCACCGCCGGTGGATAACGAGATCTTTGCCGGGCGATCATCTCCCTCAATAATGTTGAGTAACGCAACATCTGCAAGTGGAACACCAATCTCTACCCAATAGGCGTCGGTACCGACCAGTGTTCCAAGTGTGGTCGCACTAGAAACAATCTGGCCAACCTCGGCACTCTCCATCTGAACGATGGCATTGAACGGTGCTTTGATGATGGTCCGCTCGAGCGCTAGTTGTGCCTGCTCAACACGGCTCTCTGCTGATGCCAACGCCGCCTTCTTCTCTGCAAGATGTGGCGCCCGCAAAGCCATGCGACTGCCTTGGGCATCCGCATCCATAACCTCTCCAAGAAGTTCCCAGTCGCGCTGCGCAACACGTCCCCGCCCTTCCTCGACTTCGAGATTAAAACGCGCAGTTTCCAGACCAGCGAGTGCCTGCTGGAGGGCATAGTGGTAGTCACGCTGATCAATACGAGCCAGCACATCTCCCTGACCAAAGACACCACCAGGAACGAATCGATCCGATACCTCGTCCAGTCGCCCCGCGACCTCTGGCCGCAATGAGAGTTCCTGCGACGGCTTCACAGTCCCCCACGCCGTGACATCAAGCGACGTGTCCATCATCGGCGGCACCACCGTCTGTACCACAGTCGCAACTTCCTCCAACTTCTCTACCTTCGGCACCGGCTTGCTCTTGAAGAGCATCCAGCCGGTCCACAATCCAACTGCCAGAATCAGCGGTGGAATGATGAGCCGAATCAAATCCGCCACAGGACGGAGTGTGCGCAACACAGGAGTCATGAGTTTTTCTCCAATGAACTATCTATCCGTTTGTCACCACTAGCAGCCTCTACTTGTCGCGGTGCAGTGAGATCGGACATCCACGAACCACCCAGCGATCGATAAAGCGATGCGCGATAGACGAGCAACTGCTTGTGGGCACTGACCTGTTGTCGCTGCAACGACTGCTGGGTCTGCACTGCGCTGATGACGTCGAGATACTCAGCGACCCCATCTCCATAACTTGTACGGGCAGCCTCCAACTGACGTTCTGACAGCACTAGTTGCTGGGCAATTTCCTCAAGTAGATCGATCTGATTGCGTTCCCGAACCAGTGCATCTTCGACCTCACGAAGCGCTGTCAGAAAGGCCTGCGAAAAAGCATCAAGTCGTTCCTGCACGATGGCACGACGACGCGCCACTTCAGCGCCACGACGGTCATTGTCAAACAGCGGCTGCAACAAAGACCCCCCAATGCTGCTCACTCCACTGGTAAATGGGTCTGCAAATGAGTTGGAGTTGAAGTCGTAGCCGATGGAGAGTGAAATAGTGGGCAACATGTCGGCGACAGCAGCTGCCACTTCTCGATCAGCCCCAGCCAACCGATCACGTGCCGCGCGCAGATCAGGCCGAGCCTCTACGAGGTCTGCTGGTGACCCAATGGACGGCAGTGGCGGCAGTACCGGCAAGGAGGCGGACACGAGAAATTGAGCGCTGTCCTCGGGTGGCGCCCCCTGAAGCACAGCCAAGGCATTCAGACTGGTTTCAAATGCCGAACGCACGCCTGGCATTTGAGCTTCAACACCCTCTAACTGCTGACGCTGTTGATACACCTGCAATGCATTGGCGAGACCATTTGTATAGCGGTACTCAACAATCTGCAGAAGTTTGTCACTGAGTTCGATTTGCGCCTCGATGACCTCAATCAACTCTGCCTGCTCACGGATGGTGAACCAAGTATCCGTCACCGTACCGCTGAGCATCAACGCCGTATGTTCTACATCCTGACGGCTTGCAGCCGCAGCGAGAACTGCGGCTTCCGCACGATTGGCAATGCGACGCCATAAATCCACCTCCCATCCCAGCCCAAATCCAACCACCCAACTGCTTGTGTAGGTGATTCCGCCAGCATCACCACGTGACCTCGCTGCAGTACTTGTCAGATTGATCTCCGGCAGTATCGGCGCCCCGGCGATGCGCGCCGTCGCTGCTGCTTGTGCCAACCTAGACCAGGCCTGACGAAGATCCAAATTGGATTCCAATGCCAGATCAACATGGCGATCCAACATCTCGTCACCGAAAGCGGTCCACCATTCAGTCGGCGGCCTTTGTACGCCACCTGTGGATGCATAACTTTCAGGCGGCGTGATCGCCGGCATGGTTCTCTTGGGAATCTGTACCGGATTGCACCCGATAGCCAGCAATGGCAATATCCATGCCAACTGCCTCATGATGCTTCTACCTTGGTCGCTTGAGCTACTGCGATCGTGGTCACATGAAATATGTGCTCAGCAATCAGAGCCGCATCGTCCTGCCCAAAGTGCGGCGGATTGAGACGCTCAAGCATGGCCGCACCAAAGCGATAGACCAAACACTGCCCGATGACCGAGACGGTGTGAAGACGTAAGCTGCGTTCAGACAACGTACCACCAGCGACCGCCTGTACCAGTTGACTCAACGCATCAGAGACCGGCTGAACTGCGCGGGTGGCCAACGCATCCAATGCTGGCGTCGGCTTAGCCATCTCGGCAGCCATCAAACGGCCGATGTCTGTATCACTTGCCTGCAGAATCCTGCGGACATACCAGTGAATCCACGCCTGAAGTTGCCCTTTGGGGTCATCAGGTCGCGCCCCCAGTGTTGGCATTGGTTCACGATTGCCCGCGGATCGGTAGGCATGTTGCAACACTTCCGCGTACAGCGAGGCCTTGTCCCCAAAGTGGTAGTTGACTGCAGCCACATTGGCTCGGGCGCGATCACAAATCTCACGCACCGTCCCCCCGTCATAGCCATGCTGAGCAAAGACACCCAGGGCCGCATTCAGAATGTCCTCTTTGGTACTCATGAAGCCTCTCAGTAAGACGCTGACCGAATCCAAACACGTGTTTCAAACAGTTGTTTGAATACAATACTGTCTGACAAAGCCCCAATCAAGCACTCTGTTCGATTTCACAACACATTGCTGTAGAGGCAGTTATCTGGACTCGCCTCTGCGTTCGTCCCGAAATCGACTGTGGCAGGACTGACAACTGGCCTGAATCTCCGCAAGGCGAGCCCCACAGGTTGCAACTTCGACCCTGCCTGAGGTCAAGAGGCGCTCCAAAGCAGCCGCAGCCTGAACCCCACCCTGCTCGGCAGACCGCCAGTGCTCGTCTCCACTCCTTCGCGTTGCTACATCCCGCATGCGTCGATACAGGTCAAAGAGGCGAGCCGCCTCTGCAGCCGGAACGAGGTCTGGATGCTTGACTGGAACCTGCCATTGGGCAGCTGCAATCAATTCAAGATGACCCAATACATGGTTCATCTCAACCATGAGTTCTGTCATATGCGCTGGCCTAGAGACTGCTGGAAAATCAGCGTTGATGGCATCAAGTTGATGTTTCGGAATCGGTTGCGCGCATTCGACTGATTCAAAGAGACCTGCATAGTGTCGCGACGTCCCCGACACACGCATGCGTGCCAGCATGTCTTCGGTGCGCGCCCAGCCCAGAGAAAGCACTGCCACCGCAGCGGCTGCAGCACTGCGATGCTGTCCATGATGGCAATGCACATACACCCCGCCAACTCGGAGCGCATCACGGCATGAACGCGCCAACTGGAGATGCCGATCGGCACTCAAGCCACCGTAGTGAACTGGCAGGTGGACATAGCGCAATCCTGCCTGCGCTGCTGCCTCAACATCAGGAATAGCGCCATCAACACTGATCACGGTGCGCACACCGAGATCGCTCAGGGCTTTGAAACCAAGTGCCCCCCCAGGAGAACCCCCAGATACAAGATCCGGGTGGTACATGACTACATTTGAAAGACCTTCAAGCGTGACGGGGCTCTCTGTATCCACGTGCACATCAACAGCGGACCATGGACAAACCACCGGCCGCTGAGTTGCTGCAGCAAAGATGACACCGCATCCTGCCATGAGCAGCAACAAGACACGTCGGCACACTCCACCGCATTGCTGAGGCCGAAAATGCTGCAAACAACGAGGCTTCGAACGCACTGTGATCAGATCCCCAATGACTCGATTTGCACTCCAGCATCCCCCACATGCAACAAAGACCCGACTGGCACCTCCGCCCAATCGTGTCCTCCCTGATCGAGTGGTTCTGAAACAACGACTGTCGCATTTTCAGCGAGTGCTGCTGTAGAGCCATCACTATTTCGAATCGCCAACCCACGCGCGTAATACATGCTTGGAGCATCACCCCCAGCTGCGAACCGAGCCCCCCACAAAGCATCGCCGCCTGTTGTCATGATGGTCATCAGAAAGGGGTCTGCAATGTTCAGATCCAATCGCAATTCGAGAATGGTCTGGATCATGCCACGAATCGCGCCTGGTGGATCATCCTGAAGGCCAAGTGACAGCGCAAGGGCAAACATGGTTTCTGAATCCGTCTGCCCCTGACGGCACTGATACCACGGGTCTGTAATCCGTTCATCAAGACGACGCCGCATGCGATCAAATCCCCCGATATCCCCATTGTGCTGAAACAACCAATCACCCATCAGAAATGGATGCGTATTGGTGCGTGACACCGTGCCGCGAGTCACTGCTCGAACATGGGCTAAAAAGAGACCACTACGCACCTGACGCGACAAACTCTTGACGTTCTCATCATTCCATGCCGCACGAGTTTCGCGATACTGCCCCGGGTCGGGATCTGATGCATACCAGCCCATTCCAACACCATCGCCGTTGACCACCCATGAACTCTGAGTCGCGTGTTTGGATTGATCAAGCAGCGAGTGCTCCGGATCGTGCAGAAGCGTGCTCATTCGCACTTCAGGACCGTGATATGCAAGCCATCGACACATGCGCGGCAAGCATATCGCAGGATGTCAGCATTCGTCGTGGGCGACTAGCGAAGACGATGGCCGCTGGCCTGAAGACGCTTCAGATCTTCTCGACTCGGCATCGTGAAGTCAGTTGCCTCCGCCTCATCATTTGGCATGGTGTCATAGTCACCTGATTCGACCAAACGAACACATTCGATGATGGCCTCAGCCGCGAGGTCCTTAGACCGAGCCATGACACCCTCAAGTGTGTCATGGGGCCAGATGCGGTATCGCTTCTGCACAACGATCGGACCATCATCGAGTTTCTCATTGACAAAGTGAACACTCACACCGCCCTCAGACTCTCCGTTGGCAAGTGTCCAAAAGCTCGGCATCAATCCACGGTACTTCGGGAGCAATGCCCCATGACAATTCACAATGCCCTTCGGTGTCTGATCACGCAGTTGCTTTCCATAAAACTGCGTGCCGCTAATCGACATAATGAATTCAACATGCTCCTCACGAAGATGCGAGCGAAACCCCTCACTATTGACATTGACTGCCTCAGTCACGGGCACACCATATTTGCGCGCAACTGCCTTGACACTGTGGCAGTTCGATAACTGTCCCATCCAGTCATTGACGACCTTGGCAGCAATCTTCTTGCAGATGTACTTCCGAAGTTTCCACTGGAAGTAACCCAAGCCGTATAACTTGTAGAGATCTAGTGCCGTGCCCACCACACTACGTTTGCCCTGGGCGACTGATTGGATATTGATACCAGCAGTCGAGTCGGCAAACTCCCGCAGATACTTGTCGAGCACCTTTGGCAGGTAAAAAGGCTCATTCTGGATGAAGACGTACTTCTTCACGTCTTTTCTTCGACCACGTCACAGAATTGACCGCACAATCCGGCCTTGGAATAGTCGCGACGGATCGCTTCCTGAGCACGTTGGCCCATAGCTTTCAGTTCTTCCGCTGTGGTCTGCCGAATTTCTCGCAGCACACGCTCGGCACCATCCACATCGCCGTGCGGGATATGCCAACCAATTCGGTTGTCCTTGACAATATCAGATGCGTGACAGGGATCTGGAGCCAAGAGCAAAATGGGCCGCCCCACTGCCATTGCCCCATAAATCTTGCACGGGTGCACCACACCCACCACATCGTCGCCAACCGAGACCAGATGCACATCTGCCGCACTGAGCGAATATCGAAGTGTTTCAAAGGGCTGGTACGGCAATGAACGGATGTTGCTTGGCTGCTCCGATGCAATGGTGTCGTCAACGACCTTTTTGCCTACACCGCCACCAATAAAGAGGAACTCCATGCATTCATCATCCTGCATGCGCAGGGCCGCATCCAAAACCGTTTTGACTGGAGTAGAGAATCCGTGATTGCCGCTGTACATGATGACAAAGCTGCCTTTATCAACATGCTCCGATCGCCACGGGTTTTCTGAGTGGCCGATCATTTCCATGTGATCATCATGAGGCCAAGGGGGCATCACCGCTGTCTTGGCAGCAACATCACGCTTCTTCTGTAAGCGATCTGCCATGAAACGATCCAATGCAACAACACGGCGTGCGCGACCAAGAACGCGCCGGTTGAGCCAATTCATCGCCCGCGCCGGCATCGACCCTTCCTTGATTTTGCCCAGTTCAATCACCTGATCCGGATTGAGGTCCATCACCCAATAGATGATTGGCTTACGCCGCAACCAAGAAATCACCAGCGCTGCAATTGGACACATTGGTGGCGACGTACTGACGAGAATGCGATCCACCTTTGCAACCAAAAGACCACGCCCAATCTGCTGGATCATCAGCAGCAGTCCACCCAGTACCCGCAGTGGGATTGACTTCTTACCAAAGCTAGACAGTGGCAGGCGTCGTATCTCGACGCCATCACGAGTCTCACGCAGTGGATAGCGACGGCTCGGATCGTCATACCCGCGACTGGCGGCATACACAATCACCCGATGCCCACGCCGGACCAATTCTGCAGCAGCATCATGAAGATGCTGACCCACACTGGCCGGGTCCGGTACGTACACCTGCGTCAGCAGCAGAATGGTGCCACGCTTGGGGGATTTGGTGGTGCTCATGGCATCAACAACGCAAGGGAGGAACCAGCGTTCACGCCTGCGTCTTGGATCCGTACTTGGCGAGGTACTCAGCCTCGATCCAGTTGTAAGTCTTTTCCATGCCATCACGCAATTTGATGCCAGGCGCCCAACCGAGCTGCTCCTGAATCATCGTGTTGTCGCTATTGCGTCCGTTGACACCCTTGGGCGCATCGAGTTTGTGTGTGCGCTCGAGTTGGATGCCAGCAATCTCTTCGACCATATCTACAAGGCCATTAATCGTTGTCAGTTCATCACTACCGAGATTGATCGGTTCCAGAATGTCGCTGTTGGTGATGTCCTGGATGCCTTTGACACAGTCATCGATGTACATGAACGATCGTGTTTGATGTCCATCACCCCAGATTTCGATCGTATGATCGCCTGTGTGCTTGGCGTGGATGACCTTACGGCAAATGGCTGCGGGCGCCTTTTCACGACCGCCTTCCCAAGTGCCTTCTGGTCCGTACACGTTGTGGAAGCGAGCTACTCGGCAGTACATGCCAAAATCCTCGCGGAAGTGCCGACACATGCGCTCTGAAAAGAGTTTCTCCCATCCATATCCATCTTCGGGCATGGCTGGATAGGCATCCTCTTCCTTCAGCGGAATGACATCTTCACTCTTCTGCTTGTCTGCGTTGTAGACGCAGGCTGAGGAGCTATAAAAGTACTTTTCACTCCCGCAGTCACGAGCTGCCAGAGTCATGTGGACATTGATGAGCACCGAGAGCATGCACAACGCCTTGTTGTTCTCAATGAAACCCATGCCGCCCATGTCAGCGGCCAGCTGGTAGATCTCTTGCATGCCATCACAGGCGGCGTAGCAGGCATCTTTCTCCTGCAGATCCGCTATGACGTTGTCCGCAGCGTCATGCACCTGATACCACTGGTCATGAGGCTTGATGTCAACACAGCGAACATCATGGCCTTGCTCGAGAAACTCTTTGACGAGATGGCCGCCGATGAAGCCGCCACCACCGGCGACGAGGATGGTCTTCTTGGACATGGAAACGGTTCCTGAGTATGTAAGGAGGGGTCAAGTGAGCACCAGTGCAGGCTACTCAGATCGGCTCCCTCAGCAGCGAAAATGAGTAGCAAGCGCCAGATCGGTCAGAATACCACACCTCACACATCAGTTACCACATTGAAAAGTTGGCAACTCCACCTTGCAACATACGCATTGCCAAGGGGATAGAGTCAAATGAGCTCAGCAAGGTGTCTCGAGGCCTCATCCGCATAGACCGGCAACTTTCTATTTCAAGAGCAAATGCCAGCTCCCCTCCATGCAAAGACACACCCAGGCAAGGAGCATGGCAGGGCCTGACATACGTAGGCTCCTTGCACCTAGAAGATGTGACCCCTTCCCTGCTCGGATACGATGGCCTCATGGAGCCCCCTCCGGCACCCCAGCAAGAGCCTCAGCCACCGCAAGACCAGTTTGTTGCCGCCTTGGAACTGCTGAAAGCCGGCAAAGCCACGGAGGCTGCGTGGGCTGCTGAGTCACTGATCAATGGGTATCCCGAACTCCCAATTGGTCACATACTCCGCAGCATGATCCATGAACAAAAACGGGATCTTGCTGCTGCGAAGACAGAGATTCAAGCCGCCTTAGCGCGTGCTCCAGAGGATCCCCTTTGTTTAACCACATTGGCGAGGCTGGCCTTCCATAGTGGCGACTGGGATGAGGCCCGAGTTACAGCCGATCGAATCCCAATGGATGTGGGGGTCTGGCGAGACGGCCAGTTGTGGAAAGCTCGAGCAATCAACGCCCTTGGGCACCCCAAGGATGCGCTTGCAGTAGTAGATGCCCTTGAGCCTGCCACAGTTCAACAAGCAATTTTCGCTGCCGCCATTGAAGCACATCTTGGGCAAGACACCTCAGCCCGATCACGTCTGGACCAGGCGCTTGGTGACGGCCCGATCAAGAATCAAGTCATGCGACGCGCTGGTTTTAACCTCGCGGCAGTTTGCGATCGCCTTGGTGACTATGAGGCTGCATTCGTAGCTGCAAGCAAGAGCAATGCCGCAACCCCTCGGACATTTGACCCCGAAAACTGGCAGTCAAAAACTGAGGGCACGATGGCAACCTATGGCCAGAACGCCTATCTAGGAATGCCATCGCAACAAGACCCCCGCGCAATCTTCCTCGTTGGCCTTCCCTTGAGCGGACAACTACAGCTTGAGCGGATGCTTGGGGACCATCCGCGTGTAGGTATCCACCAAATGCCTCGGGCAATACTCAAGATCCTGCAACACGTGCATGCGCAGTGCCTCAAAGATGGCCTATCGGCGTGTCCAGAGCTTTTTACTGAGGCCGGCAATGAACTCCGCGCTGCGATGTCGAAAGCAGATCCAGACGCTTCAAGGATTGTGTTTCGAGCCCCACTGCTCGATCGTGTTGCCGGCGTTATCCCCCTGTGTCTACCTGAAGCAATGTTGTTGTGCCTGAGAAGAAACCCACTGGACACCCTGCTGGCGATCTACTTTGAACACCTTAAACTCTCGACCAACCCGTATTCCACCAATCTGATCGACCTCTTAGCGGCATACAAATCTCATCGACAACTGATGTCGCACTGGGAGCGGGTGCTACCTGCACCCATGCACACTGTTCACTACGAATCATTGGTCTTCAATGACCTTGACGCGCGCCAAGAACTATTCCGATTCCTCGATTTACCATTCGATCCTGCCTGCGTTGTCGAGTATTCCATGCCAACTGCTAAAAATCATCAGGAAAGAGCGTCAGCACCCTTGTCTGATGCTGCGTGGAAGGTTGACCATTGGAAGCACTACGCGGCGCATCTTGAGTCATTGAAGCATGCCATTAATGCACTTGAATCCGGCGAGGCACCTGAAGTAGGACCTTAGGGACGCTGCAACTTCTGGATCAGTGACTGGACTGCCGGGTGATCCGGATTCACCATAGCCGCGTCGCTCGCCACGCTTTCTGCTTCGACTGTTCGCCCCAAAGCCAAGTACACCTGGCCTTGCAAGGCTAGCACTTTGACATCACGTGGAAAGTCAGCCTTCAGGTCGTCAAGTAATTGCAAAGATGCCTCGTGTTCGCCCAGAAGCAATCGGAGTTGCGCTGCCTGCAGGGCAAGCGAAGGGCGATGTGGCCATAAATCTGCAGCCCGCTCGAGATCCGCGGCAGCCCCTTCAAGATCACCACTGGCCCGACGGACTTCTGCACGCAAGACCCAATTCCGTCCATCTGTCTGAGTCAAATCAACTGCACGATCGAGATAGGCCAATGACACCTGCAAATCACTCGCACGCGCATCCTGCTGCCATTGCCGGAAAAGAACTCCTGCCGCCTGACTCAGCGCTGCATGCGACTTCGGATCATCCTGAAGCACAGATTCCAAGAGCGACAATGCCTCATCCAACGTATCTACCGCCCGAAGTGACTGTGCAAGCATGACGCGATAGTCCACTCGAGATGGATACTCAGCAACCAATGCGCGCAAGATATGAATCGCGCGATCGAATTTGCCCTGATCAAACAATGCCGTTGCGACGCGAAAGCGCCCGCTGCCACTCACGCCGCGCATCAACGCCTGAGACGACCACTGATCGGCCCATACCATGGTGGAGCCAGATCCAAGTCTCAAGTTGGCCCGAGCAGCCTCATCCCCTGTCCGCTGCTGGGCTTTACCCAGCAGCAGTCTGGCATAGGGCATGGCTGGCCGTTGCGCAACCACAGATTTCAGAACTTGCTGGGCCTGAGGCGCCATGTCCACCTCCATCAGCGCCCGCCCAAGTACAAGTCGAGCCATGACATCACGCTCATCAGCACGAACGGCCGATTCAGCAAGTGCAAGCGCAGTCTTGGCTTGCCCTGCATCAAGATTCAAGAGGGCCGCGCGCCACGCTGCCGCAGTGCATGGCCGAGTCGCTTCATGACCTCGCACATAGGCTTCCATAGCCTGCCCATCATCTCCTATCTGCTCCCAAGCAACGCCAAGCAGCAACCATGAGGATCCTTCGGCCGGATCAAGACGAACCAGTTCCTGAAAGCAACTGATTGCAGCGTCGTAGTGACGATCAGCGAGATAGGTCGAGCCAAGTTGTCGCCAAGACTCAGGATCAGTTGGCGCATTGCGAACACCTGCTTGCCGAGCCTCCAGCGCAGCTTGGGCCACAGCAGAAAGGGCGGGTTCGTAATGCGGCATAAGCGTCGCAGGTGAAGGCTCAACCTCGGCACATCCTGCCACCAAGAGTGAGCATAGAAGTCCGAGTTGTGCCATTTGCTTCATTCGTACCTCAAAACCCGACTAGTGATCATAGCAAAGCAAAAAAGCAACTCCCGCCAGGCTCACACCTGACGGGAGTCGAAATTCGGTATCTGGCTGCCTGGAAGCGAGAAGGGCAACCGGATCAAGTCACAGTTCAGCGACGACGACGTCGTCCTGCGAGACCAGCAAGGCCCAGCAGTGCCAAGGCACCTGGAGCCGGGATGGTGTCGATGGTGACCCAAGCTGTACCACTGGTGAAGACACCAGCGTTCAAGCCTGAACCATCATTCCACGAACTGGTAGCGACAACTGCAATGTCACCCTCTGAGCCAATAGTCCAGCCGTAGCTAGAGATATCACCAGAGGAATGATTACCACCTGTGAAGTTGGTATATGTCCCTGGTGTGCTCGCGCCACTGTTAGCGCTGAATGGGTTGGCATATGTCCAGTAAACATCGCCGTTGGTATCACCAACGCTGAAGTCATAAATGCCAATACGGCATTCGCTGGCCCAGTTGGAATAGCCTGCACCTTCGTTGAAGTAGACGTCTGCGGATACATTGCTGAATCCCCAAGACACGATCAAGGCACCAGGTGCAGCCGCGCCAGTCACCATTGCGGTGAATTCTGTTGCGTTGTAACCGTTACCTGAGATGTCACCGCTATAGGTGACGAGTGCAGCATTCGATGCCGACACTGCTACTACGGCTACGCCCGTAGCTGATAAAGCGAAACGTTTCATAGTGAGTCTTCTCCTTCTTCACTTCCGTTCCATAGGATCCTATGACAGTCTCCAAAGACTGCCACACAGCACAATACAAGGACCCCAGATGATGCCTAGGACAGATATCTGTTTTTTGTGGGTTTTTCACGGAACCACAGTCCCTAGAAGGACCTAGAAGGGCCAAAAACGTGGTAATCCTACTTCTTTGTCCCGATTGAGCCCCAGCAACCCAAACCACAAAAACCAGGCCAGCCAAACCTCCCTATGGAAGAATTGACTCGATTTGATCAATCAGTGGCCCGAGATGTTTCTCGTAGTTCTTCCATCGCCCGTCTGATGAGGTATACATTTTGCGATTCACTTGGTCATAACTGATGGTCTGGGCTACCCGACGAGACGTGTGAAACTCCAGACATGCTGGCTCCCAATCCACACCAAGGAAGTCAATCAACCGACGTGTCTGAGATTCTTGATCTGAAACTAACTCTTCATAGACCAATGGCAGCAACTTCATCGGAAGGTGCTCTTGGTACCACGTCATGAGCCTGTGAAACGCCAACTGCGTATCCCCAATAGTCTTCAGAGATCCGGCCCACTGATGGCCACCACCTGCCCGCAACGGCGTAGTGAAGCAAGAGACCGCATTGTCAAGCGGGTGACGCCGTAGAAGTATGGCCCTTGAGCCTGGCATCACTACACTGAGCAAGGGCAGATTCAATGGAAGGGTCAAACTTTTGTTCGACATCCTCTTCGCAGTTGGATCAATCCAAGAAGTGGCTTCTAGATATTGGGCTTGTAACCGATCTGCATCGGCCACACGCATGTCGATCAGATTAAGTGGGTAGGGATTGAACGTGTCAATTTCGCGACTCAGTCGGGTGTAGATCAGATGTGCTGCTGCAGCCTCCCCAGCGCAGGCAACTTCAGAGTGCATGCTGAAAATCTGCTCAATTAAACTCGTTCCTGATCGAGGCATCCCCACAATAAACACCCCCTCCTCTCCCGGACTGCTTGCCTTGGCAGCAACATCAAAAATATCCGGAGACAGGCCGCGCAACAATTCCTCTGTTTTGACAGCATTCAGGCTGACCTCAGCAGGCGGCCCCGGGGCATGATTGGCTTTGACAGCACATTGCCATGCCAAGTCGTACTCGCCTTGTTTGTCATGGAGTTTGGCGAGTTGAAAATAGCATGCCATATGGAGCATCGGATCAGCCTTGGGGTCATCTACAACCGCTCGCAAGTGGTCCACAGCACAACCAAAATCCCTCCGACCAATCGCTACCATTCCGCGGACATAGGGCACTTGTTTCTGTTCCTTGGCATGAGCCCCAACCTCATCCAGCGCCGCCTCTGCACCGTCGAAGTCACCAAGGCGTTCCATCGCTTCAGCTTTTGCAAAGCTCACCTGATCACTTCTGCCGTGAAGCCGAACGCAATGATCAAGTCGATCAAAAGAAGCATCGGCATTGCCAGTCATTCTCCAAGCGTAGGCAGCATGAATGAACGTCTCTGCGCGTGTTTCACCAAGTGCCACCGCACGATCGTAGGCTTTTCCAGCGCGATACATGTCAGATGATGCCCTGTACACATGGCCCATCACCATCCACGCCAACTTTTCCTGTGGATAATCAGCAAGAAGCGATTCGCATTGCATCATGGCCAGATCGTGGTCATTGGACACCAAGAGCTTGCGAATCTGCTCGGCTTGCCGCTCTAGATCAGACATAACCATGATTCTGAACGCTCCAATTCGTTCCAATCTACGAAGCTATTGCAGGATTTCATTGCTGCGAAAGGCCACTCCGCCGCTTGACACTCAGACACGTACTAGGCCATAGTCTACCCAACAATAGCAACGTGAAATGTTGACATCCTCCAGATTCATTATCACTGCCGATCACCCCCCAAACCCGATGCCGGTATGAACCCATGAGCCAACCTAAAATTCAACCCCCTGTTGTTCGCTGTACCACTGAACACATTGATGACTGCGTCCGCAGAATGCACATCGAAATTTCAGGGAAGGAGCTCAAGCGATTCCACAAGCGTTGCAAGAAGCAGAACATTGCATCGGAGGAGCACATTAGCCATGCCCTGATGCACACCCTGAGCACTCAGACAGTTCCTGAGGAACTTCCAAACATTTTCAATCAGCCACGTTTGATTGGGCAGAAGGCAGAATTTGACTTCCAATCAGATCTATCACTCGTGCTCGAGATTGATGTCTGGCCAGAAATTGAACTGCCTGACATGTCTGAAGTTGAAATCCTCATGCCAAACAGTGAGGTTACTGATGCAGAAGTAGAAGCAGAACTACTCGAACAAAGACGTCTCATTGGAACACGCAGCCAGCAATCTGGCAACATGGCCATTGGTGACAGTGCGACCCTTTTGGTTTCACTGCAATGTGCTGGTGACCCTGGACTCATTGCCCAAAACGAGACCCACCAACTGACACTGATTGAACACTCGATGCGAGTCACGGTTCAAGGCGTGCAGGTGGACATCAACCCCTCGGACCTAATTGGAAAGCCCGCTGGATTAACTATCGAACTGTCTTTCGCAGTACCCTCAAATAGTCCTCGAGTTGATCTTGTAGGCAAAACCGTCCAGGCCACGATCTGCATTGAGAAAGTCGAGCAGGTGGAACCTGCAAGTCTTGATGCAGTCATCACAGAGTACGAGGCCCCAAGCGAAGCCAACTTTCGTATGCAGGTCCGGAGCGCATTGCAGCAGGTCAAACTTGACCAGCAGCAAGCGGTTGTTCGGACACAAGCCCTTGCTGCGGTAGCCGAGCTCTTGCCATTCAAACTTCCAAAATTTCTTTTCCAGAAGAACCTCTTAGAACTTGTTGGATCTCTCCAAAAAGCACTTCTCGAACGTGGATATCAGACTGAAGAGGCGCAACGTGCGGCGCTAAATGACATTCGACAACAGGTCGAGGATCAAGCCGCAAGACAACTTCGCACTCGATTATTGACTGCTGCCCTTCGTGATCGTCACAATATTGGCCTTGACCAAGATCTCCTTGCAGCTGAAATCAACCGAATGGCGCAAGTGCAGGGCAGGAGACCAGTAGAGATTCGCGAGGAACTGCTTCAGAACCAAGCCATGGATGGCATAAGAGGACGCATTATGGTCATCGCGGTTGCAGACTGGATCATCAGCCAAAGCACAACTCGCACCGTACCAACGGATGTGTTTGAGAAAGAGGCCCGGAGCATTCCCATCTGAACCAATCTCAGTGTTCTTGCTGTGATTGTGTCCCAGCACCTTGACGTAAACGGATTGATTGACCTGCGAGAATGTCGCCAAAGTGCTCCACGACCCCCCCTGGCCATTCGATACGCACTTGAGTCAACACTGGCTCATCACCGAAACCCACATGCACGCGGTGCGGATTCGCCGAGAGATAAGACGACGCGGTTCGACATTCACGCCGAATCTCACGAGTTCCGAGGACACCCCATAATGTGGCTAGTTCTGCTGGGCCACCATCGACATCAATGAGGTCAACGGATGCCCAGTGGCCACGTTCAGGAACCACATTCATCAAGAGCGAAGCAGGCGCGTCGCGATTGACTACCACAAGGTCAAGACCTCCGTCACCATCTAGATCACCAAAGGCTGCGCCGCGACTGGTCAAGGCAATCGCCGGCTGCACACCTCCAATGGGTTCTACTGCTTCAAAACGCCCGCCAGGCAAACCCTTCAACAAGAGATTTGATTCGGCGTATGGGTCGCCACTGACAACATCTCGACGGAGCACTCGGCCATTGGCCATGTAGAGGTCGGGGTAGCTGTCATTGTCAAAGTCATGGAAGCCCATCCCAAACCGAGTGTAGGGACGGGATGCTGATGCAAGACCAGCGGCAGCCGTGCCGTCGACAAACCAGTCACCTTCGTTCCGAAAAAATGAATCAGACTGTGCTGCCAGATTCACCACTAGAAGATCCAAATCGCCATCATCGTCAACATCCGCGGCATCAACACCCATGCCCGCTTTGGCCTCACCATGCATGTCGATGGCTACACCAACTACATCTGCTTCATCCTTGAAAGTGCCATCGCCTAGATTCCGCCAGAGTTGATTTGGACGTTGATCATTAGCCACAAAGAGATCTGGCAGACCATCATCGTCATAGTCCAGCGGCACAATCCCCAGACCATTACCAAAGGCAGTGCGCCAACCAGTCTCCACACTGACATCTCGAAACCGCATATTGCCTTCATTGCGATAGATCAGATCAGGCGATGGCGCGTCATACGCATTGGGCGCACAGTAATCTGGACGGCCGCCTGGACCAGGGCATGACATGGCCTTGTCAGGAGTCCACTGCACATAGTTGGTCACTGCGAGATCAAGTAATCCATCTAGGTCGTAGTCAATGAACGCCGCACTGGCCCCCCAGCCGGGATGCCCGAGCCCCGCCACTTTCGTCACATCGACAAATGTGCCATCGCCGTTATTGCGAAGAAGCACATCGGGTCCATAATTGGTGATGTACAGGTCGACATATCCATCTCGATCAACATCCCCAGCGGCCACACCCATGCCATAACCACGATCACCAGCATCCCCGGCCTCCGCAGTCACATCTTCAAACCGCCCGTTGCCATCATTGCGAAAGAGCGCATTGGCATTCGCCGGCTCGCCAATGGTCCCAAGGGCACCGCTCTGAACGAGATACACGTCAAGATCACCATCACCCTCGAGATCAAAAAGCGCCACACCACCGCCAATAATTTCTGGAAACTGAGGCGTGCCATCATGACCACTGTGATGATCGAATTGAAGGCCCCGATCACTTGCAGCCTCGACGAACCATGGCATCTCAACAGCCGAGGATGAGGGCAAGTCCAGCGTCGAAGTGCTCGGCGCAGCAGGATCTGGATCACTGCAACTAGCAGACCACATCACAGACATAAGCAGGCTGCAATACAGGCAACTACGGCGTGTCATAGGTTGCGTACTCCCTTCGCGCCTTACTCAAGAGACTGGGATTGACTCGACGAGGATCGACCTCATCAAGTATCTGCATTGCGGTTTCATAGTCACCAAAACGAATCAAACCCAATGCATATCCAGGACCTGCCAGCGGATGCGAGGGATTCGCCTGGTACAACGCACGACTCATCTCTCTGGCATCTTCCCACACATCTGCTTGGTGAGCGGCTCGTACTGCCAACTCCAGCGTGGTTGGGTGGGCACGGTTCAGGTCCCACGCCGCGCGAAAAGTGTCAAATGCGTCGTGGTATCGACCCAACATGGCTTCCGCCCGTCCACATGCCATCAGCAGGGGGCGGTGATCGGGGTGGGCAGCCAAGCCAGCAAATGCTGCCTCTAAGGCAGCATGAAGATGAGCTTGATTCTTCTGCTCTTGATACAACGCCAGCCGAGCAGACGCGAGTGCGGAACAGGTCATTGGATCCTGCGTCACGCTGAACAGGGATTCAAGCGCCTCCTCGGCCGCCACTGGATCCCCCGTCCGCAGCAGCGCGAGCGCATAGAGTCGTTGATGGACAATGTCATCTGGCTCATATTGAAGTACTTGTTTCGCCAGACGCAGAACATCTCCCCATTGCCCCGCAGCAGCCTGCGATGCTGCAGCCTGTTTGATTGCGCGCAGGCCTCCAATGGCTGATCCCATCTGCGCGCTGAATCCATCAGCCAGTGGTGGACGGCGTGAATCGCCCTGGTTCATGGCTGATCGAGCTTCTTCAATACGTCCCTGCCTTCGCAGTGCGTCAGCTTTGAGATGCCAGACATATCCACTGGACAACTCATTGAAGAGACCGTGCTGCTTGATCAATGCTTCTGCATCGGCTCCATTCCCTGCTGCCAACTGCAAACGCACTTCTGCCAGTCGAACAGGCAGTGCCTGCGCATCTACAGCCTGTGCCTTGGACAGCGCCGCTTCTGCTGTAACAAGATCGCCCATATCCGTTGACCACAGAGCGAGGCGCCACCAGGGATCTGGCTGCGTCGCCGGAGCGGCCTGCGCTGCTGCGCGCATCAAGCCCACGGCTGTTTCTAGATCACCAAGCCGCTCGGTCGTCATGGCTAGTCGATACAGCCAAATCCAATTGCCAGCATCAAGTTGGTGCAGTTGTTGCCAAGTCTTCTGTGCCGGACCGTACAACTCGTTGGCTTCGTAGGTCATTCCAAGTACAGCACGGCTCTCATGGTCCCACGATCGGGCATCTACGGCATCAGCGAGTCCTGCGAGTTGCGGCGCTAAGAGTGGATCAGTCAACACCCCCACTTCTGGACGAACTGCAGGTGGGCCAGGCGTACGTGATGGCAGCCACCACCAGACACCAAACGACACCAGCACCAGAGCGACGATTCCCCCAAGCCGACTTGCACTGAGATGGGTCTTGATCGCCATGACCAAATCCTACTCCCGCCTCATCAACTTCGAGGATCCGAGGAGCCCTCTCAGCACCAGGCATGCCTAAAGAACTGCTGTCGACGGGGAGACACCTCAGCAGGATGTGGAATCACATTGCACAGTGGCGCAGCAAATGGCCCAAAAACAAGACCCCCCGCATACAGGTGTGGCGAGGGGCAATAAGACCATGAGTTGGAAATGGCGAGACCCGGACTTGAACCGGGGACACCGGCATTTTCAATGCCGTGCTCTACCAACTGAGCTACCTCGCCGTTAAGCGTGGCACGGTACGTCCAACAAGGCTCTGAAGCAAGAGGCTCCAGCAAATCAAGCGGCTTGACGCTGATCTGGCGGTGCTGGCAGTTGAGCACCTGGAAGCGAATACCAGCATTGCAACGCCGATTCCAAGTCAGTCCGGGTAGCCATGACAAAGAAGGCCGGACCAGGCAATTGACCGGCGACAAACCGGTGTGCACGCAGAAGCAAATCCGGCGTGGTCGCCACACGGAGCGCCCCGTCATCCCAGCCCAGTGGCAAGACACCAAACTGCCATGCGCGGCGGTTGGAGACCAACTCCCGCACATCCGAGGATGGCGCTAGGGCTCCAGCGTCCACATGCTGCGCCTGTTTTGCATACTGGGTCGCCCAGGCCGCTTCGACTACCGCCCCGGACAGACCAAACTGCTGCTCACAGATTGCACCTAGCGGCATGCCCGTTCGTTCCTGGATTTCGAGGGCCTGATGCAGTTGCACCTTGGTGATTGAGCCCTGCGCAACGAGAATGTGTCCAAGACGTACGTCCATGTGGTGTTCTCCCACCCACTCCTTCGGCGATGAGCATCACAGGATTGAGCCATGGACACAGTTTGTCTTGCCGGTGTGTTCCGTTCGTGCGGGTTGAACCCGTCAGGTGGATTGCCCACCCATGAGGGCCTCTGGTTCCAGGCCCTTCAAATCATCACACTGGAATACGCCATCACGTCGGATGACCTCATCATCAAAGACGATTTCGCCACCACCGTATTCCTCACGCTGAATGAGGACCAGATCCCAGTGAATATCGCTGCGGTTGCCGTTATCGGCATCTTCATAGGCCTGACCAGGCGTGAAGTGCAGACTGCCGGCAATCTTCTCGTCAAAGAGGATGTCCATCATGGGCTCACGAATGCAGGGATTGAACCCAATGGCGAACTCACCGACATAACGAGCTCCATCGTCGGTGTTGAAGATGGCCTCCAAGGACTCCGCCCCCACTTCGGCATCATGATCAACCACGCGGCCCTGCTCAAACGTGAGTCGGACGTTGCGGAAGGTCGTCCCCTGATACACCGTGGGCGTATTGAAGTGAATCACGCCATTCACTGAATCACGCACAGGTGCCGTAAAGCACTCTCCATCAGGGATATTGTGTGTGCCAGTACATGCTACGGCGGGAATATCCTTGATCGAGAAGGTCAAATCGGTGTCGCCTGGACCACGCAGATGTACTTGGTCGGTCTTGTTCATGCGATCTCTAAGTTTGACTGCTGCCTCTGTCATCGCCACATAATCCAGAGTGCAAACATTGAAATAAAAGTCTTCAAATGCTTCCGTTGACGTGCCGGCCAGTTGCGCCATCGATGGGGTAGGCCACCGAAGCACACACCAGCGAGTGTGATTCACACGTTGTTGCATATGCACCGGCTTCATGTATCCAGCGCCCCAAGCCTTGAGTCGATCCGCTGGCACGTCAGACATCTCATTGATGTTGAAACCACCACGCAAACCGAGGTACGCATCCATTCGTTTCATCCGGTCCAGATCACTGGCTGCCATCGTGGAATACTGCGCGTCATCGCCACCTTCGACCAAGGCTCGCGTGATGCGGTTATTGCGAATCGCCACATGCGGATGTCCTCCAGCATCACGGCAGGCGCGAATGACCTCAATCACCATGGCTTCAGGAAGATCAATGGCCTCGATAAGCAGGTGCTCGCCGGGCTTAATTGCGGTGGAATGGCCAACAAGCAAACGCGCCAGATCGGTCATACGTGGATCGTGCATTGAAGTGATACCTCACTCTTCCTTCATGGGTTTGACCAACAACCGGGCCACCTGTGAGCGCAACGTGTCATCGGGGCAGGGATCTTCGCGGAAATGCAGGTCAGTATGCAAGTTGTCAGCACGTTGCCCCAATGGATCTACCCGACACCAGCCACAGATGCGTGATTCTGGACGACTGGGCCCGGTCCAAAATCCGTCAGCTGCCCGGCCCCAGGCCACACGAGCACCTCGTGGTGGATGGGCATCCCATCGCTCTTCCGTAGAACCAAGCAGAGCCGCCTCAAAATCGGTAGACACATCGAGCCGACTCCCTGCGACCAGAACGATGTTGTGAGCACGCGGCATGAATTGCCGGTAGGCCTTGTCTAGCAATCGGCGGATGCGTTGGGACTGATCAATGAAACCGTCTGGCAATCCGATGACCAATGACACCGTCGGACCATCCCAAGGGCCTACGACGCGTACAGCGCCGACTTCCAGTCCAGACTCATCACGGACTGTTAATTCATCACCAAGCCGAGCGAGTTGCAGAAACTCGCTGGCACGCACCACCAACTGCTGCATCTCCTTATCAGCAAGCTGGTGTCGCCACCGGATGCGCACGATAAATGGCCGCTCAATCTGCTCAAGCACCCGAAGTCGTGGCGATATGGCAAGCCGCTGGGCCTCCGCCTTTTCGTCATCGACACGCTTGACGTGGAGATACCACTCTAAGCCCTCGAAACGGACCTGAAAGTCACAGGTCCGACCCAATGGCGTTTGAACCTCTGCTTCCAGTTGGCAGCCCTGCTCAACCAGCCGATCCGCAATGATGGCTTCAGTCCATAAATCAAGAAACCGCACCCGCTGCTTTTGCGATTGCAGTGACTCCAACAGAGAAGACAAACCGGGAACTCGCTTCCACGCAAGAACGCGCGCTACCAGTTCTGGGTCAAGTTCCTTTGCCCACCTGTCCAGGCCCTTCACGAGTTCGACCACCCCTTGTCTGGCGCCTGCCAACGATGCGGCGGAATGCGGCACGTGTCGCCCTCTCGAAGCACCGGTGGCCAGATGGCATCGACACAATCAGCCAATGGCTCCGATCCAATCTGAGCGTGTGGACTGCGCGACAGCAGCTGCGCTGCTTGGCGCCGACCCATCGTTGTCTCCATGGTCACCATGCCTCCGTCATATCGGCGCTCACGTACTGGAGTTGTCCGCTCCACGAAAGCCACACCCTGACCATCACTGGTAGGCAAGGTGATGGCCACATCCCGCTCCATGCCAACAGCCACACCACGCACTAGCTCTGCCAGACGGTCCAATCCAGTCCCCTGCACGGCGCTCACCGGAATGGCGTCTGGATGATCCCGCAGCCACAAGAGCACTTCGTCCGCGTGGTCTAATCGATCAATCTTGTTCAGTACCAATTGCCGGGGCTGATCGATAGCGCCAATGGCATCAAGTGTCTCCAAAACGGTGCGGAGTTCCTCTCGAGCATTCGGATCTGAGACGTCAACTACGACCAACAACAAGGCGCAGTGCACTGTCTCTTCAAGCGTGGACTGAAAGGAGGCCACGAGATGGTGCGGCAATTCCCGAATGAAGCCGACAGTATCACTGAGCATCACAGAATTGCCATCACCGAGCGTCCACTGCTCGACTCGAGTTGACAAGGTGGCGAACAATTTGTCGTGGGCGTAGGCCCCACCAGCAGTGAGTCGATTGAAAAGACTTGACTTGCCGGCATTGGTGTAACCCACCAAGCCAACAGTCACAAAGTCCTCATTGCGTTGCGTCACTTCCCGAGTCTTACGAGCATGGATCCGCTCAAGTTCACGACGCAGTTGTGCAAGCCGTCGCTGCACGAGACGGCGGTCAATCTCCAACTGCTGTTCACCAGGACCACGGGTACCGATGCCAACTGGAGCGCCGCCAGTGACCTGCCCAAGGTGATCCCACATCGCTCGCAGGCGTGGGTAGGTGTATTCCAGTTGGGCAATCTCAACCTGCAGTCGTGCCGCGTGGGTCGTCGCACGACGGGCAAAGATGTCGAGTATCAACTCGCTGCGATCAATAATTTTGACTGAGGTCGCTTTCTCTAGATTGCGAATCTGTGCGGGCGTGAGGTCATGATCAAAGATGACCAGCGATGCCCCGGTCATCTCAGCCAAGCGACCAAGTTCCTCCACCTTGCCCTTGCCAAGAAAGGTCCTACCGACCGGCCGCGACCGCTTCTGCGAGAGCATGCCCACCACCTGAGCGCCGGCGGTATCTGCCAGCGCCCTGAGTTCTTCGAGTCGATCATTGAGATCGATCCGATGACCAGGAAGTTGCACCGCCACGAGCACGGCGTGTTCCTTGGCGACCTTGAGCTGATCTCGGTGGCTCTGCGACATGCGGAGACTCGGGCACTCCTTCGTGGATAGGATGGCCGCCTGCGACCATCGAACCTGGATTGGTTCGAATCGTATGGCAAGGTCCCACAGCCCCACGAGTCCCTCCCATGAATATTCGACAAATCCTGCCCCCAATCCTCCTGATCGCCCTGACCGCCATCCTCGCGGTGCAGATCCCATCGGCCATTGCTGGACGAGCCACGAACTATGACTGGTTCGGGCCGATCATCGACACACGCGCGATCCTCATGGATCGATATGTCGATGACCCGGATGATGCAGCGATGCAAGAGGCCATTCTCACTGCCATGGTCGAAGCGCTCGATGACCCACACACGGTGTACGTGCCACCCGTGGAGGAGTCCGACTTCACCAAGGACCTCATGGGCCACTATGTGGGCATTGGAGCACATGTCCGACCGGCCGAACGTCGACTCACCATTGTGTCGCCGATGGATGGTTCTCCGGCACTGGAAGCTGGCATCAAGGCTGGGGATCTCGTGCTCAAGGTGGATGACTTTGACACCCTTGATCAACCCACAGACAAAATCATTGACCAACTGCTTGGCGAACCCGGAACGCAAGTCACATTGCTGGTGAGACACCGCGACGGCAGTGAAGAAGAAATTGTCGTCACACGACGACCCATCAATGCCCCTACCACCTACGGATTCATGCGACGAGATGGACAGTGGCGTTACATGGTGGATCCCGAACGTGGCATCGCTTATCTGCGCCTCGCTCAATTTACTGACCAGACCGTCAATCAAGTGATTGAGGCCATGCAGCGTGCGACCAATGAGGGGCCAGTGCAGGCTTTGGTGCTTGACCTGCGCAACAACCCCGGGGGGGCACTGCAGGCAGCAGTCGCCATGTCCGATCTCTTTCTTGCTGAAGGTGACATTGTTTCAGTCGGCACCGAACGCCCTGGACGCTCCGCAGAACGCCGGACCAGATCTGCACGCCCTGGACAGTTGCTCGAAGACATCGAGGTAGTGGTGCTGATCGATCAGAACTCCGCGTCAGCCAGTGAAATTGTCGCCGGTGCGATCAAAGACAATGACCGTGGCCGCATCATCGGCAAACGCTCCTTTGGCAAGGGCTCGGTTCAGGAAGTGCGCCCGCTCGATGATGAGATGGGCCTGCTCAAATTCACGACCGCCTACTACTACTTGCCTAGCGGCCGCAACCTGCATCGACGACAAGATCAACCGGAAGCCCCATGGGGCGTCGACCCCTCCACCGGCTGTGTCGTTCCTGAGACACCGGAAGCTCGACGACTGCGATTGGAAGCCCAACGAAGTTTCGAAATCATCACTGATGAAGAACCAGTCATCGAAGGAACTATCGACCAGCAGTGGCTCCGTGAGGCCTATCAGGATCCAGCGATGGCAGAAGCCCTCGATCTACTCCAACATCGCATCGACACCCAGACATGGCCAGAACTGGCCGAAGATCAAGATGCGGCATTCCCACCGATGCAGGCTGAACTCGATATCGCCATGGATCAGCGTGAGGCGATGTATCGCCATCTCATCGAACTGGAAGGTCGCATTGCGGAACTCGAAGGCAGTGAGGAAACAACCGCCCGTGGTCTCGTTGGCCTCCCTGAGGATTTCTTAATCAGTGGTGCTCGTCTGATCCTGCAGAACCCTGACGGGTCCACCATTGGCCATTGGGACATCGCTGAAGGCGAGAACATTCGTGCCAGCCTTGAGGCTGTGGAGTTGATTCCCGTTTCCATTGAGACGACCACTGAGTCAGAAGACCCCAACGCAGACTGATGCTGACCCTCGGCATCGAATCCAGTTGTGATGAGACGGCAGCAGCAGTCGTCCATGGGGATCGTGACGTCCGTTCAAGCATTGTGGCGACACAGCATGAACTACATGTTCCATACGCTGGAGTGGTGCCAGAGATCGCCAGCCGTCGCCATCTTGAATGCATCACCCCCGTGATCGATGAAGCGCTACGCACTGCCGGCGTGACCTTTGATGATCTCAATGCCATTGCTGTCGGGCACGCGCCAGGTCTCATCGGCTCGCTCTTAATTGGTGTGAGTGCTGCCAAGGCATTGGCGTGGAGTCTTGATGTGCCGCTTATGGGCGTTCATCACTTGCTCGCACACCTGCACGCTCCGGCACTAGACAACGAGCCAATTCAATACCCCGCCATCGGCCTGCTTGCCTCAGGTGGACACACGACGCTAACCCTGCAACACGAACCGATGCATGCCACCGTGCTGGGGCAAACGATCGACGATGCAGTCGGCGAGGCATTTGACAAGGCTGGCACCCTGCTCGGCGCTGGATATCCAGGCGGGCCAGCCATTGAACGCCTGGCCCAGCGCGGTCGAGAAGATGCCATTCGTCTTCCGATTGCGCGCATTCGAGGCGACTCTCTGGACTTCTCATTTGCTGGCCTGAAGACAGCACTGCTCTATGCCGCTCGCGGCACTCCGGTTGGCCGCGGACGCGAGGCACGCTTCCCACGTGATGTGGATTCACTCTCTGATGACATGCGAGCTGACCTCGCAGCAAGCTTTCAGTGGACTGCTGTTCAGTCACTGATTCGCCAAGTCGATGCCGCGATGGAGCAACACGAGGCACAATCACTGATTGGTGGTGGCGGTGTCTTATGCAATACACGACTACGTCAGGAATTGGAGCAACTTGCACAGCGCCATCAAGTTGATCTTCGTATCGCGGCCCCAAAGTACTGTGTTGACAACGCCGCCATGATCGCTGGACTGGGACACATCGCATGCGCTCAAGGTCATCACAGCGATCTGACACTACAAGCGCGCGCCAGATTGAACCTGGACGCGCAGGGCTGCTGATGTCAATCCCACCACCCATCATGGTTCAGGGCACACATCCGTCCATGTTGGATGACGATGCCCTCCGCACTGAATGTGAAGAAACCTTCGGACGACAACGTGGACCCGGCGGGCAACATCGCAATCGCCGGGATTCGGCAGTCACGCTTCGACATGTCCCAACTGGTGTGGAAATTTCCGCTACGGAGCGACGAAGCCAACTGGACAACCGACGAGTGGCGTGGCGGCGGCTGCGTCTGAAACTTGCCCGGCGGGTCCGCAGACGTATCAATACCAACCAATACCAACCCACCGATCTCTGGCAGCAAAGGCGCCAAGGCAACAAGATTTCCGTCAGCCCCAAAAGCGCTGACTACCCCGCCTTGCTGGCCGAGGCTATGGATGTGATTGAAGCACGCGCCTGGGACGTTGGCGGGGCTGCCGGCACGCTCGAGGTGACGATGTCGCAATTGGTCCGCCTTGTTCGTCACGACCGCGGCGCATTTGAACGTGTCAATAAAGGACGCACCAATCGCGGCTGGCCTGCACTCAAGGACTAAGCGGCAGAATGCAGCCCGCTCTACCATCTGACCCATGGCGGACATTACCTCACACATCGACCACTGGCACAATCGAGTCATCGACATCCGGCACGACCTGCATGCCCACCCTGAACTGGGATATGAGGAAGTCAGGACATCGGGTGTCATCTCATCCTTCTTGGACGAACTCGGATTGACTTGGAAAGGTGGCCTCGCCGGCGGCACAGGTGTGCTGGCACATATTCCTGGAAGTGGCGGAGATCACGCGCCTATTGCGCTGCGCGCCGACATGGATGCACTGCCCATCGCCGAAAAGTCTGGCGTGCCATGGTCGTCAACCAATCCAGGAAAAATGCACGCGTGCGGGCATGATGGCCATACCGCCATCTTGCTAGGTACCGCTGCAGTTCTCAAGGCCCTCTCTGATCAAGGTGACCTGCCGCGTGATGTCACACTTGTCTTTCAACCGGCTGAGGAAGGTGGCGCCGGTGGCGCGGCGATGGTGCGTGACGGATGCTTGGATGGTTCGGTTCTTGGACCTCCGGTTTCGCACATCTACGGTCTGCATGGCTGGACATCACTGCGTCTCGGTCAGGTGGCATCACGCAGCGGCCCAATACTTGCTTCCGCAGATGGCTTTGAAATTACCATCACTGGCCGTGGCGGTCATGCCGCGATGCCGCATCTATGCGTCGATCCCATTGCGGCAGCAGCAGCCGTGATTCAATCAGCACAACATGTCGTCTCGCGACAGGTTGACCCGGTCCAAGGCGGCGTTGTGTCCATTACCCGTGTAGAAGGCGGCACAACGCACAACATCATCCCTGAATCTGTCTTTCTCCAAGGCACGACACGCTTCCTCCATCCCGAATCCGGCCAGCGCGTTCATGCGGGCTTCGAAGCCATCCTCAAGCAGGTATCCGCAGCCCATGGCTGTGATGCTGAAATCACCTGGCATGATGGCTATCCGGTCACCGTCAATCATGACGAAGCGTATGGACGCTGGAAGCAAGTAGCGAGCGAGACACTGGGGGCGAACCATGTCGAAGATATGGCGCCTGTGATGGGCGGCGAAGACTTCTCCTTCTATGGGCAAAAAATCCCCGCCTGCTTCTTCGCCTTGGGACTGCTTGCGCACGACCAAGAGTTCATGCCCAGCCTGCATCATCCTTGCTTTGACTTCAATGACGCTGCAATCCCAACTGGCATTGAAGTCTTCACAGCGCTTGCAACTGCGTCGTAAAGGCTGCAAATCAGGCCTGCATGTCAAGACGCTGAATTGGCATTGGTCTGTGCCCAGAACCGTGATAGAGTCAGTTGGTTCAACGGGCAGGAGATTGAGCTATCTGGTGCACGAGCATGCTCATCACGATCACGACGCTTGGCGGCGCAGAGCGACTGCGCTGGCAGGTGATGGAAGTGCCAAGAGTCGATGTTCCATTTACTTCGCACCTCGTGGTCCAAGCCATCGCCCCAGATGGTGCGCTCACTGGCCGAAGCGGCTCAACCCTGAGTGATGTTGGCTGGCATGCGTTTGTCTGGACACCCGATGGCGGCACGCAACCATGCCTTGACACCAACTGGTCATTAAGTCAGGGCGATGCCATCAATACAGCACACACCGTGGCTGGACGCGTCTCTCAATGTCCCCCACAGGATGGCGCATGTGATTCTGCTCCGGCCATGCTTTCATTAGATGGGCAAGCAACGCTGCTTGGACCATTGATTCCACAAGTCAGCATGACCGCAGGCATCACCGAATCAGGGCATGTGGTCTTTACGCAGCGATACGAGAGTTCATCAGACCGTGGCGGCTGGGTTGTTATGCCCAATGGCACAACCATTGAGTTACCACTACCTGCGACTGCATGGAGCCTCAACCTCGCTGCTCCCAAAGTGGTTGATGAACTCAATCAAGCACTCGTCATTGCTGGTTACGTCTGGATGACTCCCAACCGCCAACCCATGGTCTGGACCGTAGAGCCCACAGGAGAGGTGACATCAATGCTGCTGCCAACACCTGAGAGCAATGGCGAAGCCCACGCTGTCTTGACCGACGGGAGCATTCTTGGACTGGCCTCAATTGAGGGCTCAAAGATTCCTGTCCGGTGGACCGCCCCGTGGGAGACATGGACACCACTTGCAGATGCCCAAGCGGATCGCACCTGGAAAGCAGCCACTTGCGGCACAACCGACGGTCGCACTGCGGGCACGGTGACCATCGCCGGCCGCCAAGCTGTCTGGGTTCGGGAAACAGACGGCACCATCTTCACGCTCGATGCAGCAATACTCGGACTTTCTTCTGCAGACATCTCTGTCGTAGCGTGGCTGCCCGATGGCAGTGTGTTGCTCGACATCTTTGATCTCACGACCTATGCCACACGCAGTGGCACATGGCATGCAGAAACCGGTTTTGCCACGGTTGCCAGCCGCGCTTTTGACTCAGACCCCATTGAGGGGCTTGGCACAGGCAGTGTGATCGGCGCGGCGATTGATGGCTCACTGGCCATCAACCGATATCCTGATGCTTGGGCTGCGATCGCCATCGCCCCAGGTGATGCCAATGGAGACGGAACGATCACCGTGGATGATCTGCTTGAGACAATTGCACAGTGGGGTTCATGCGGCGTGCCATGCTTGGGCGATTTGGACGCCGATGGTCACATCGGGGTGGACGATCTGCTGATCGTGCTCTCCGCCATGAGTGGCTAAAGCCCAGCCAACCCCCCCTGAGCCCACTCAGGTCATCCACGCAGCCTTTGCAGGGACAAGGGCTTCGGGTATGATGCCCGGCTCGCAACTCATACGCCGTATACCACTTGGCAAGGCGGACATCAGGCCAGATGCCGCCACACACCGCCGGGTGGGAGGTAGGAGGATTTCATGGCCAAGAAGATTGAGAAGCAATTCAAGGTCGTGGCGCCTGGTGGCCAAGCCACCCCCGCCCCACCGCTTGGACCGGCCCTGGGTGCCAATGGCATCAATCCGGGCCAGTTCATTCAAAGTTTCAACGAGCGGACAAAGGAACTCAACGGCAAAGCCGTAACGTGCCTGATCACTGTCTATCAGGATCGCTCCTTTGAGTTCGAACTGAAGAGTTCACCCGCCTCGGCCTTGCTCAAGGACGCAGCAGGTCTTGAGAAGGGTGCAGGAACACCGCAAACGCCCATCGGCTCGGTCACGATTGATCAAGTTCGCGCCATTGCGGAAGAGAAGCTCGAAGACCTCAATGCCCCCACCGTCGAGTCTGCCATGCGGATGATCGAAGGAAGCGCACGGTCCATGGGCATCACCGTTGAGGGAGGTGCTTCGTGAGCGAAGAAACGACCCCAAAGACCGACGAGACCGCACCGGTCGAAGCGCAGGCTGATCAGCCCGCCGCCACTGCGACGGAAGAATCGACCGCTTGGAAGTCTCGACTGCGTCGCCGTCGCCGCCGAACACGATCTAGCCGCAATGCCGACAACAAGCAAATTGCACTGGACAACGCCGGCACGCACAGCATCGATGATGCAGTCAATGTGCTCAAGAAGTTCAAGGCCCCGAAGTTTGATCAGGCTGTGGAATGTTCTATTCACCTGGGGATTGACCCACGACAGGCTGATCAGCAACTACGCGGCGCTGTCAGCATGCCCAAAGGCACCGGCAAGTCTGCCCGCGTCATTTGCTTCTGTGGTGATGACAAGGTTGAAGAAGCCAAGGCTGCAGGCGCGATCGAAGCCGGTAACGACGCCTTGGCCGAGAAGATCAAAGGCGGCTGGTTTGAATTTGATGTCGCTATCGCATCGCCTGACATGATGCGGGTGGTTGGCATGCTGGGCAAAGTGCTTGGCCCCAAGGGCCTGATGCCCTCCCCCAAAGCCGGAACCGTCACACCAGATCCAATTACGGCGGTCAAAGAATTCGCCGCTGGCAAGAGTGAATATCGCAATGATGATGGTGGCAATATCCACGCCATCATTGGCCGGATGAGCTTCTCTGAGGCTGACTTGGTCGAGAACCTGAAGTTCTTCATGACCACCATTGAGAACCTTCGACCAGCTTCGGTTAAGGGTCACTACATGAAGAAGTGTGTCATCTCTGGAACGATGACCCCGGCTGTGGAGGTCGTCCTGTCATGAGTAAGCCAATCAAGAACATGATGGTCGCCGACTACAAGCGGCGATTCGAAGGCATCCAGGACGCATTGCTAGTTGATATCCGCGGCATCGAAGCCAACGACAACAACGCATTGCGCCAGGGTCTGCACGCTGAAGGAATCCGAATCACCGTTGTCCGCAACACGCTGGCTCGGGATGCATTCAAAGACACATCGCTGGAAACCCTGACCGAAGGACTCGAAGGTCCCTCGGCCATGTGCTATGGCGGCGAGTCCGTAGTAAATGTCGCCCGCACGCTCATTGACTGGGCCAAGAAGGTCAAGAACCTCGACCTCAAAGGTGCTTGTCTTGATGGCGAGTACTTCGACGGCCATGATGGCGTGCAACGGCTTGGCGACTTCCCCACACGCGAAGAGGCACAAGCCAAGGCCGTCCAATTGCTGCTCTCACCCGGCGGCAACGTCGTTGGTGCAGCCAAAGGCCCTGGGAGCGCCATCCTTGGCATCGTCAAGGAAATTCAGGAGCGTCTTGAGAAAGGTCAGGAGATCTCCAAGGTCAGCTGACCTCGTTACCTATACCCATACATCCGCGATGGACTGGCCCTTCGGGGTTAAAAGCTACACGAGTGGCTCCTCTCGATCGCAGTTCTGTTCACAGGAGTTGGACACATGTCCGAAGAAGCAGTTGCAACCAAGGAATTCGATGCGAAAGTCTCGAAGCTCGGCGATGACATTGCCGAGCTCACGCTCAAGGAAGCGGTCGACCTCGCGGACTACATGAAGGACACCTACGGCATCGAGCCGGCTGCAGGCGGCGCTGTGATGGTCGCCGGTGGCGGCGGCGGTGGTGATGACGATGGTGGCAGTGCTCAGACTGAGTTTGATGTCATTCTCGAAGCCGCTGGCGACAAGAAGATCGCCGTAATCAAGGCCGTCCGCGAAGCGACGGGCTTGGGCCTGAAGGAAGCCAAGGAACTCGTCGATAGCGCCCCCAAGGCCATCAAGGAGAAAGTCTCCGAAGACGAAGCCAATACGCTCAAGGCAGCACTCGAAGAGGCTGGAGCGACGGTCAACGTCAAGTAATCGACGCCCTTTCCATGATCTTGCACACCGCCGAGCCCCTTCTGGCTCGGCGGTGTCTCTTTGGGGGTGCCCACAAAGCCGCTTGACCTGTTACAACGTGCGGCCACGCATCTAGCCTAGGAGTCACTCATGTTCGCACCATCGATCGCTATTGCCCTATGTGTACTGACCACTGCCGAAACCGCTTGGTATGCACCATCCAGCTTTCCCCAGTACCCCTCGCTCACCCCTGATGGAGCGCACTTGATTTACTCGGACCGTGGTGATCTCTGGACGACACCGCGTACTGGAGGTCCCGCAACCCAACTGACATCCCACCCCGCACTTGAGTTACGCAGTGCGATTTCTCCAGATGGTTCGATGCTGGCCTTCTCATCAGACCGTGATGGCGTCACCAATCTGTACGTGATGCCGATGCGCAGTGAAGGCGATCGCCTCTCCAGCGATGGTCCGATTCGGCGGGTCACCACTTCTGATCGTGCCCAGATACTCTCAGGCTTCACCCCAGATGGCCAAGCCTTGCTCTTTCACGCCTACGGCGATCCCACGATCTATCGCATGCCGATGATGTACCGTGCGCCGCTCGATGGTGGGCCAGTAACAGCTTTGACAACAGCCCATGGCCGTGAACCACGAATGAGTGGTACAGATGGTCGTGTCTTGTTCACCCGAGGCAGTGCCCCATGGGAACGCCCGGCCTACCGCGGCTCGGCCAACCGGGAGATTTGGTCATACACCCAGGACACCGGCGCATTTGAACGCGTGACCGATGCGCGCAGCAATGACGGCCAAGCGCACATGCGGCCCGACGGCTCCATCGTGCTGGTGTCCTCACGCGATGGGCAAAACGATGTCATGCTGATGTCCGCGCGTGGCGACCTGTCCTCAGCACGCAATCTCACCAAACTCACACCAGCACCCAATACCACCATTGGTCATGGGGTTCGCGATCTCACAGTCTCTGCGGACGGCTCGACGGCCGCCTACGGACTTTGGGATCGCATTCAAATTCTTGACCTGACTAAGTACACACCCACTCAAACCGATGTCCGCCCCACCGCGACCGGCGATGTCTCAACCTTGGACCGCAGGCTTATCACCCTTGATAAAAAGGTGAGCGAAGTTGCACGACATCCCTCCGGCGAAGCAGTGGCGGTCGTCGCCCGCGGCGAAGTGTTGGTACGCAGTACTGAGGACGACCATCCCACCAGACGCGTGACCAATGATCACGCGCGACAGCGACACATCGCTTGGTCACCAGATGGTTCCCGCCTGTGGTTTACCAGTGATGATGATGGACACGATGCCATCTGGGAAGCCACCGTCGCCTTGACTCGTGCTGACTTGGAACCAGACGAGCAAGAGGAAGCGGACGCACCAGAGCCAGAGGAAAACAAGGGAAGTGACTCTGAAGGAGGCGAGGTTTCGCAAGAAAAGGACCAAGACCCAGACACGCCCGAAGATCCAAAGACAGAACCTGAAACCGAAGTAACCGATGCAGAAAATACTGACAAAGATGCCCCAGCAGATGACAAAGACGCGAAAGAAAAGGATGAAGACGAGAAGGATGTAAAAAACAAAACTGGTGAAGCGTGGGCTGGTGCTCTGACCTTTGATGTGAAGCGAGTAGTCGAAGGACCACACACATCCCGTCCAATGCCCTCCCCAGATGGTCGTCGAATGCTGTATCAGCGCGACCGTGGCGACCTTGTGCTGCGCGATCTCGCAACAGGCGACGATCAGCTCTTGCTGGAAAGCTGGGACGAGCCAGAGATCCGCTGGGCAAGCGATTCCCAGCACATCGTGTACTCGGTCGCAGATTTGGATTTCAATACTGACGTCTGGCTCATGGATGTCGAGCGCCCAGACGAAGCGATCAATCTCACTCGCCACCCCGACATTGATCGCGCCCCGCGACTCAGTGATGATGGCTCGCGACTGGTGTTCCTCAGTGATCGCAGTCGAATTGGTGACAACTGGGAGTGGGATGTCTGGACAATTCCCCTCGACAAGTCACTGACCAAGATGACTGAATACGACCTAACCGAACGAATCGATGAGGCCAAAAAGAAGGCTGGCAAGAAGAAGATTCTTCCGCTCGTTGATTTTTCAGAGGAGCAGGAGAAGGACGCAGAGTCCCACGCCTCTCTGGTCTTTGACAATCTCGACACCGCATGGACTCGCGCTCGGCGAGTAACCAGCCACGAAGGCGCTGAATCTGACCTCGAACTGACCGCCGGTGGCGATCGCATCATCTACAGCGGCGAGATTGATGGCAGTTCTGGGCTTTGGAGTGTGGACCACCAAGGCGAAGATCGCAAGAAGATCACATCTGGCAGTGTTTCCAATGTGCATGCCGACACCACCGGGAAGCGACTGAGTTATGTCGCCAGCGGCCGCGCCAAACACGGCTCCACTACTGGCGGCAAGGAAGAGACCTGGGCAATCGATGCCGACGCACGCATTGAAGTCGCCGCTGAACAGCGACAGAAGTTCGACGAGACCGCACGCACCTTCGGCCAGTCCTTTTACCACCCCACCATGAAGGATCTGGATTGGGATCAGCTGTCTGACCAGTACCGCGATCTAGCCACCGCAACGCGGACCAGCCAAGCGTTCAACCGAGTCGTTGACCACCTCTTTGGCGAAGTGAACGGCTCGCATACGGGCATCTACGGCGGGTTTGCCCATGATGGTCCCCGCCAGTCGATCGGATACCTCGGCGTTGAAACGACTGTTGACCCAGAAGGACATCGAATCACGCGCGTTATTGATGAAGGACCAGCCGATGTTGAGCACGGCCTTGCAGTTGGCGAAGTGGTCACTCATATCAACGGTAATGATGTGCGCGCCGTAGACCTCCGCTCTGCAATGGAAGGAACATCTGCGCAGGAAACACTTGTCACGGTGCTGACAGAAGATGGAGATAAACGCCAGATCCTGACCACACCAATCTCATGGGGCGGCTGGTCCTCGATCATGCGTGCTGATGAAATTCAGCGCCGACGAGACCATGTCTCTCAAACAAGTAATGATCAACTCGGCTACTTGCACATTCGGGGCATGAACATGCCCAGCGTCCACCAGTTTGAGCAAGACTTGTATGCCGCGGCCCATGGCAAGGATGGCCTGATCATCGATGTGCGTGACAACGGCGGCGGCTTCACCACCGATATCTTGCTCGCAAGTCTGACGGCCCCGACACACGCCTACACCATCCCTCGAGGTGCAGACATCGCTGATGTGCGGCCTGACTCCTACCCCCGAGATCGTCGACTGATCTACGCCTATAGCCGTCCGATCGTCGTACTGTGCAATGAGAATTCTTTCAGCAACGCTGAGATCTTCAGCCACGCCATTCAGAACACCGATCGTGGCACCCTGATTGGCGAAGAGACTTTTGGAGGCGTGATTTCCACTGGCGCTTTTTCCTTGATTGATGGCGCGCGGGTACGTCAGCCCTTCCGCGGGTGGTATCTGCAAGACGGCACTGATATGGAAAGTCGCGGCGCGATCCCCGACATTCGTGTTGAACGCACACCTGCTGATGAGGCCGCGAATGTTGACCGCCAACTCGATCAGGCGATCCGTGTCTTGTTGGACTCCACTTCCGAGCGTCCACCTGATGTTCATCCGCGGCCAGCGTCATGACAGCTCTGATCGTGTCCATTGGCATGGTTGCCGTTGGCCTGCTCGTCTGGCGCCTGTTGGCTTCACAGGGCCACGCCACACCACCGGATGATGACTGACCCGTTACGGTGCGCTTTATGTCCACTCAGACCGACCCAACTCCAAGCCTGGAAACTGCTGAGACAAGTTCCCGAGGACTGATTCGCGACAACTTTGCCAGCGATCAACTCGAATCCATCTTGCAGTGGCTCGATACCCTCGTAACGGGCTGGGGAGTGCCGGCCTCCGGAGCCACCTTCACAGCCGCCTTGATCACCATTGCTGCCATTCTCCTGATCTGCCTCATTGCAGATGTCCTCGGGAAGTTCATTATCAGGCGGCTGGTTCACCAGATACTCAAACGCCGACAGGCCATCTGGGCCAACGAGTTGATAGACCAGCAAGTGCTGGTTCGGCTGTCCCACTTCGTCCCCATCTTGTTGTTGGCCGCCGCGTTGCCTGCATTTGCCCCATATGGAGTTGATTGGTGGCTGCATCCACTCCTGAAAGTTGCGGCCATTTGGGTCTTGCTCCTGATTGCCTGGGGCATGACTGAAGTCTTTGAACAGACGCTGATTGCCAAAGGACTGGACGATCGAATGCCAGTCGTGAGCATGTCTCAAGCCATCAAGATGGTGGCATTGCTCATTGCCTTGCTTTTGTCTCTCAGCGTGCTCTTTACCAAGTCACCATTCTGGTTCATCTCTGGCCTAGGCGCCATGGCTGCGGTCTTGATGCTCATCTTCAAAGATTCCATCCTTGGCTTGGTTGCTGGTATCCAGATCAGTGCAAACCAGATGGTACGAGTCGGTGACTGGATCACCATCCCCAGCAAAGGTGTGGATGGTGACGTTGAATCCATCACACTAACTACCGTCAACGTCCGCGCCTTTGATCAGACCTTGCTCCTCGTGCCTGCCTACGACTTGATCAGCACGCCATTTCAGAATTGGCGAGGCATGGCCGATTCTGGTGGGCGTCGGATCAAGCGTGCCATTCCCATCGACATCAGCTCAATCCGATTCGTCGAGCAAAGCGATATCGCACGCTACCGCAAGTTCTCACTGCTGAATCAGTACCTCGACAGCCGTAAGTCTGAGATCGAGTCGTGGAATTCAGAGCATGAGGTTGATACCACCGCCTGCGTCAATGGTCGACAACAAACCAATGTTGGAATCTTCCGCGCTTACATCAATGCCTACCTACGAGACCATCCCAAAATCCACACAAAGGGATTCACCTTCTTGGTGCGACAATTGCCCCCTGGTCCGGAGGGGCTCCCAATCGAGATCTACGTCTTTACCAATGACAACGCATGGGTGGCCTATGAAGAGATCCAAGCAGACATCTTTGACCATCTGCTTGCAGCGGTGCCGGAGTTTGACCTTGAGGTCCATCAGGATCCAATGGGATCGGATATCCGCTCCCTACGCTCCTGAACCAACCACCCACTGACAGGCCCCGAGGCCGGTGCTATCTTCCCCACATGACTGCCCCCGAGTTTGGCGATGTTCAGATGCACCTGGTTCGCCCCAAGGAGCCCGTTGTAGCTCGAGTGGTGGAATCCACGCCCTGCCTCAAGGGACGGTCGGCATCCTTTGTCAGACACATTGCCATTGACGTGTCAGGCACACCATTAGAAGGTGGCTTCCGTGTGGGGCAGGCGTTTGGCGTGATCCCTCCTGGTGTCAATGAGAAGGGCAAGCCCAATGCCCCACGCTTGTATTCAATTTCGGCCCCAAGTTGGGGCGAAGACGGCCAAGGCGCCGTGCTCTCCACCACGTGCAAACGGCTTATTGATGAATACAGCGACGATGACGCAAATCAACACACGCTGTTCACAGGCATGTGCAGTAATTACCTCTGCGATCTCAATGTTGGTGATGAGGTGCTTGTCTCAGGCCCTGCCGGAAAACGCTTTCTCTTGCCAATTGACACTGGTGCGCATGACTATGTCTTTGTTGCGACCGGAACTGGCATTGCCCCATTCCGAGGCATGGTCAAAGAACTGCTTGAACACCGGAACGGACCCTGCAACAGCGAAATCCATTTGGTAGTCGGAGTGCCATATGGCACTGATCTGATGTACGACGACCTATTCTCTGAACTGGCCGATGCCCATGAAAAGTTCCACTATCACACGGTGATCAGTCGCCCAGAATCAGGCCCACGAAGATATGTCGATCAGTACATCGTGGAAACCCAGGACCCCTTCCACCGTGTACTCGCTGATGATCGCACCTTGTTGTACATCTGCGGCATTGAAGGGATGCAGATCGGCATCTATCAACTCCTGCAAGAGCTCGGAGTAGCCAATGCATACCTCCAGATGCCCGAAAATCCCCTTGATCTTGCCACTGCCGATGCAGCGACGATCCGCAGGCTCAAGCCGGACCATCGCTGCATGGTTGAGGTCTACTAACTGAATCAGTCAAAGGCGGCCGTCATGGACGGAATGCCTGCAACCTGCAGTTCCAGATTCGTCTGAATACGGAAATTCGACTGAGTGCGGTGACGCTCTGCGAAGAAGAAGTCAAGGGTATAGGTCTCACCATCATTGAGATCAAGTCGATTGAGGTCGATGTACTGCTCAGTTGCTCCGTGGACGCCCCCGAGATCAATGACCAATTGACCGTCGACAAATACCCAAACGTCATCGTCTCCGAGAAATTGGAAGTAGTTGCCGCCAGCAGCGTCGTACGTAAATTCTGTATGCAGTTCAAAAGTGAAGTGGAAGTTGTGGTCTGGCTGACCCCCACTGTTGCCAAACAGTTCGTTGTCAATCGGGAAGAAGCCATTGCGTGACGAGTACACAGGGTCTGTGGAATCGTCAAAGACATAACTTCCATCTCCCTGCCTTTGGAATGTCAGTGATAGCGGCTTAGAGAGGTTGGTCCCTGGTACATCCCGATACCAGGACCAGAAGGACCACTGCGAACGGATACCACCATTGCACCACGGGCCGTAGCTGATGTTCGTGTCGCCTACAGCGGGGTCATACATGGTCCAGCAAATGGGGTTGTTGCTGCTGTCCTTGGCCTGGGCATGCACCTTGCGTCCATTTCCAGCCCAGGCCGGCCGGCCGTCCTCCCCCAGAACCTGATCAATCATTCCGCAATACTGGGCGAAGCCTCGCCTTGGCCTTTTCTCAAAGTCTTTGTGCCCACCGTTGGTCTGTCGCTCCTTGAAGTCCCGGACGGTCCCGGTCAGTTCAATGGTTTCCGGAGAATCTCCGACGGCCAGCGGCGTGGTCAGACCAAGACTAGCAGCGGCGAGGAGGCTCAGCAGGCGAATAGGGATTGATCGTGCGGTCATAACAGGGCTCCATCAGGTCCATATGGACATTCAATAGACACTACGATTCTCGAGGGCCATCATGAAATGACGATGTGAAAATCAGACGCCGACCGGCCGCAGCCTGTACCGTTTGGCACGGATACCCCGAAACAGACGGTGAGGAGAGATCTCAGGCATGGATGCACTTCGGGTTCAGGGCGGCGTTCGACTCTCTGGAACAACCTCGGTCGATGGATCTAAGAATGCATCGCTACCAGCTATGGCGGCTGCCATTTTGTCTCAGGGCACTGTTCGACTTCGTGATGTCCCCCCACTTTCGGACATCTCCAACATGCAGCGGCTACTTGCGGAGATCGGCTGTTCAGTTGATACAGACGATCGTGACGTCACTATTCGAACGACTGATCCCACCAGCAATCATGCTCGATATGACATCGTACGGACGATGCGCGCGAGTATCTGCGTTCTTGGGCCATTGCTGGCTGCTCGCGGCGAAGCCCGCGTGTCCATGCCCGGGGGCTGCGCGATTGGTGACCGCCCGGTTGATCTGCACCTGCGCGGCCTTGAAGCACTTGGCGCGACCATCGAACTTGACGGCGGTGACATCGTCGCTCGTGCCGACCGACTTCGAGGCACGACGATCTTTCTCGGCGGGCCGTTTGGCTCCACTGTGCTTGGCACAGCCAATGTCATGTGTGCTGCCGCCCTGGCCGAAGGAACAACCATCATTGAATCGGCCGCCTGCGAGCCTGAAGTCGCTTGCGTAGCTGACCTCATTAACGCCATGGGTGGTGACATCCGGGGCGCTGGCAGCCCCCGCATCGAGATTCACGGTGTCAGTGAACTTGGCGATGCAGATATGACCATCATTCCAGACCGTATTGTCGCAGGCACACTTGCCATGGCAGCGGCCATGACCAACGGCGACGTGCAACTAACCAACTTCCCACATGACCACCTTTTGGCTGTTCTTGATCGCCTGTCGCTGGCCGGAGTCCAAGTTGAACGAACCGATGACAGCCAACATCCCGCACGATGTGACGTCCGGGTCACCAGCGCGCGACGCTTGCAGCCGGTGCTCTTTACCACCCAACCCTATCCGGGATACCCAACTGATTTGCAGGCTCAACTGATGGCTTTGCTCTGCATGGCTGAAGGCAACAGCATCGTGACTGAACGAATCTACCCGGATCGTTTTCTTCACGTCTCTGAATTGACACGCATGGGTGCCAAACTGATCCGAAACGGTCCAACCGTCGTCGTGCAGGGTGGCTGTCAACTCATCGGCGCTCCGGTCATGGCTGGCGATCTCAGGGGCTCTGCAGCTCTGATCCTTGCAGGCATGGCAGCCCGCGGCGAGACCATCGTGCATCGCGTCTATCACCTCGATCGCGGGTATGTTCGACTGGAAGCACAACTCAATGCCCTCGGCGCAGGCATCGAGCGTTTCAACGCGGATTGATCGACCCAATTGGACCATGCGCCAGCAGAATGCCTGCAGCCACCACGACGTTCAGTGATGGAACGCCCTTTGCCATCGGAATCTCAATCCTCTGGTCGCAGAGGTCCAACACATCCTGCGTAAGCCCAGGCCCCTCTGCGCCGACCACCAGAACCATGCGGGGCGGCGGGTTCCATTGCGCAACGGGGAGCGCATCGACGCCGGTCTCTGCAGCGACCAGCGTCCACCCGCGCGAGCGGAATTCCTGCAAACCCTCAATGAGCGGATCATGAACTGCCCAGGGAACTGAAAGGACATGCCCCATCGAGACGCGGATCGCCTTTCGATACAGGGGATCACAACAGCGATCCCCAAGCAGCACCCCACATACGCTCAATGCGGCCGCGGTACGGAAAAGACCTCCCATGTTGTCGACATTGTTGATTCCAGAAGCTGCAAGCACACGGCCATTACCTTCAGTTGGCAAACAATCGAAAAGTCGGTCAATGACCACGTGCGACTCCAAGGGTCGTCGCCCTGCCGCCAGTACACCGCGGTGAATATGAAAGCCGGCAATAGACTCCATCAATTCAATTGGAGCTTCGTAGATTGGTATCTCAGGCGGAAGCCCATCGAGCACATCACGCATACGTGCCCGCCGTTCCGGGCAGAGCAGCAGGCTGTGCACTGCCGCTGGCGTACGGAGTAGGCGTCGAACCACCATTTCCGACTCCGCCATAAAGATGCCGTCACGACCACGAAGATCGCGGTCGCGGACATCGCGAAAGACCTCAACACGTGGGTCGTCCTCGCAATTGATGACCTCGATACGGGTCACGGAGTCGTCGGTGGTGTCGTATTGCCGTGGAGAATGTCTGCGAGTTGACGCTGTGCCTGCTCATAGCGGGCAACCGCTTCCGCGAGATTATCTCGGACCACCTGAAGAGCGCGATCATCTGCTGGAAGTTCGGCACCACCAGCCTTGAGTACACGATCCAAACTCGCTGATGCTGATTTCAAATCGGCCGCGCCAAACAAGAAGTTGCGTGATGCCTCATACAGCAACTCATTGGAAACGGCCTGCTCACTTGGCTGATACAGCAGTCTCCATGGGGCATTGCGGACCTCTTGCAATAAGAGATCCAACTGCTGACCAGCTAGATTGAGATCTGCCAGCAGCGTTCCGATGCGATCCGACCAGAGCGGCAAGTGCGCATTGATTTCCCCAAGCGCCTTTCGAGCATCCAGGATGGCCTCCTCACCCTGCTGAAGCATAGTGTTGAGTTGAGGCACCGACTCCGATCGGATGACGTGCATCGTTGCATTGGCATTGGCAACAATTGAGTTGAACGCCGCCTCATTTTCGGCCACAAAGGCGTCGACTGTCTCAACGATACGAGCAAACTCCTCAGCCTTGTCCATGACTTCCGAGATGTCCTTGGACCAGCCCCCATGACCATCTTCGCCCTCCCAATCGACCCGCAAGCGCCCAAACAGAGCCTCAAGTTCTGCAATTGACGTGGTAACGTCCTCGGCTGGCCCCTGTCCGAGCGCCCAATCCAGTAGAGCGCCATCGACCCTCAGCCGACCGGAGATGTCTGCGACTGAATTAAGAATCTCAGTCAATCTGGCACTTGCTTCTACGCCAAGCATAGAACCGAGCATGCCCCCCGCAGATGTGCCAATAAGGGAGTCGCCATTGGCTAAACGGGTCCCCGCTTGCCCTGATGCACCAGTTGGCCGAACCGCTTCATCCCAACCGACTGATGAGATTGAAATGGCCGACTCTGAACTGATCAAGCCACTGACAACGGACACGGAGGCATTGGAGTACAGCGCCACATCACTTGGCACAGTGAACACCACATCAACACCTTCAATGGGGTTCTGGCCAGTATCCAAGGTCACCGACTCAACAAAACCGACATCGATGCCCCCAACTCGAACAACACTTCCAGTGCCAAGGTAGCCAACACCATCCACTACTGTAAATGACACGTGATAAGTGTTGGCCGGTGGACCGAAGAACTTGTTCCAGAGATCACCCAGAATGAAGATGACAGTGATCCCCACCGCCAGCGCAATCAGGACGAAGATCCCTGCCTTGACGTTGTTTTCCCGCTGTGTTGCTGTGGTCATTCTTGCTGTGCTCCTCTGTCAACCCTGATTGCCGAACAGGCTGGTCCACATTCCCTTGAGTCCACTACCCTTGGCGCTCCGTGTCGACTGAACACTACGGCCTCCAGTCAACCGACTGTTGTCAACCCCAAGCAGATCAACCGCATAGGCATTCTCTGTTCCATGCTCAACATCAGTCAATGGCCCCTGCGCATCCCCTCTTAGAAACTGTCGAATCAAACGTTCATCTTCTGACAACTCGCCGGTGCTCGCTTCCGGCCAGTCTCGCAGTTCCTCAAACTTCTGACGCGGAGCATCAAGCAACACACGCCCGAGATGCAACATCACCATGCGATCGGCAATAGCAAATGCCGAGTCCATTTCGTGCGTGACCACCACACTGGCCACCCCGAGTTTGGCCGTCAGATCAATCATGAGTTGGTCGATGGCTGCAGAAGTCACCGGATCTAGTCCAGCACTTGGCTCATCGTAGAAAAGAATTTCTGGGTCAAGGGCCAATGCGCGGGCAAGCCCAGCACGCTTCTTCATGCCACCACTGATCTGCGCCGGGTACTTTTCAGCAGCTTCACGCAGTGATACCAGTTCTAATTTGATCTTCACCATCATGTCAATAATGGAATGATCGAGATCTGTGTGTTCCTCAAGAATCAGGCCGACGTTCTCTGCAACGGTCATCGAATTAAACAGCGCACCGGACTGAAACAAAATGCCAAACCGTTTGCGAACATCATTGAGCGCAGCCTCATCCAAGTTGTTGAGCGTCTGGCCAAACACCTCAACTGACCCAGAGCATGGATGCAAACTACCAACCATATGGCGAAGCAAGGTCGACTTCCCACAGCCACTGCCACCCATGATCACAAGCATCTCTCCACGGCGGACTTCAACATTGACACCGTCAAGAACAGTCTGCGTGCCGAAACGTTTGACAAGATCACGGACACGGATGACCACCTGATCGCTACTCATGGACCCCCTCCTGATCCGGCGGCCAAATCAAACTGTCTTCAGCCGTGCGTTCGACCGTCAACGCATTGAAGTGCGTAACCCACCCCTGCGTCGGTGTGCTCAGGAGAAATCGTGCGTGCAATCTGGCAGCGCCATTCTGGAACATCGCGTCGTACGGTACCCAGACTTCCCAAGCATCGCTTGATACTTCAGGATTCGCGGCGTTTTGACCATCAGAATCGGTGGCCTCCGCAATCCGCATCGATTGCACGCCCCCCATGGATCGCGTCAGCTGGTTCAGAAACTCACCAGCAGTTCGGCGATGGTCTGCATCAGCGGCGTAGCCCAGGCCTGCTAGAAAGGCATCGATATCCCCGTGCTGACCAGCCTGCAATGGCTCTAGGGGACCTTGCATCAGCGGTTGCCGTACATGGCTGTCCCACCACCACATGGCCAGACTCGTGACTGGCGTCATCAGACAAGCCAGCACCATGGCGACGATGGCAAGGCGACGACCGCGCCGACCGTGCAGCCGCACATCACGGAGCGCCAGCAGTCCAGCCGGAATGGCCACAATCGTGACCACCGGACACAAACCGATGGCCAATACGATCGACACAATGGACCAACCACTCAGTCTTGCCGGCGTCGCAGCATGCTCTTGCAGATGGCTCATGTTCCTGCGTTCGCCTCTGTCTCCGCAGGCTGCTGACCGACAGAGATGGTGCCTTCTGGCAATTCGATTTCAATCCACCGCAAACCACCACGCGGGGTGAATTCACCGTTTTGGGCAAGCAGGTCCAGCCTCGCTGAGCCGCGCCAACTGTGCCCATTACTGCATGCAATTGTCAACCAAAGTGACATCGTGGGACGGAAGAAATCACCATCCATTGCTGGTGTCACTGCATTGACGGTGACATGAGATACCGCACCGGCTGCAGTGAGGGTCTTCCCAAAAGCTGAAATGTCTTCAAGGCTGGGCAGATCGGTCTGCGGAGACCACCACGTCAAGGCTTTGGAAGAATCATGCGATGCTGCAGCCAACACAAACCCGTTGGCGGTGGTCGCGGCCACCTCCATAGTCATCGACTCCTGCCACTCTTGAAGCGCCATCCACCCCCAACTTCCGCCGAGAGTCGTCACAGCACCAAGCACCATCGCAGCCCGCGCTGCACCAGCACCCCGCATCGTGCCCCCAGCCAGACGGATACGGCGAAAGGCGACCACGCCGAAGATGAAGCCTAGGAAATTCACCGGTACGCACATCGGGACCGCCGCGAGGACCACCGCCACCACAGCCAGCGGCGAGAGCCGGCCCCGGGCAGGAGGCGTCTGAACAACAGGGTCATCGTGTATCGGATTACTCATCGATGCGCCATGGTACGTACCATCGGTCCGTGACGATGTGGACCGACCGACGCGTGTTGATCATGGGGCTGGGTGCCTTTGGTGGCGGCGTCGGTGTCACGCGCTGGCTGTGCGAACAAGGTGCCGATGTCACCGTGACGGATCTTCGCCCCGCGGATGAATTGCAGGATGCAATCGAGGCGCTCGGGGCGGTCGACTGTCGGTTTGTATTTGGCCAGCACCACCACAACGACTTTGAGCAGGCCGAAACAGTCGTGGTCAATCCAGCGGTCCCCTGCCCATGGGATAACCCCTATCTCCTGACTACCCTCGCTGCTGGAGGCACGCTCACAACCGAAATCAGAATTCTGATTGAGCAAGTCGATCGAACGCGTTGCATTGGCCTGACAGGCACAGCGGGCAAGTCAACAACAGCTGCCATGACCCACCACCTCCTTGAGCATGCCGGATTGCACACCCTGATCGGCGGCAACATCGGTGGAAGTCTGCTTGGACAACTCGATGACATCACCACCGAGTCATGGATTGTGCTGGAGCTCTCCAGCGCGCAGCTGCACTGGCTTGATGCAGATGCCCATGGTTGGCCTGGATGGTCACCTGCAATCGCAGCCATCACCAACATTGCAGACAACCACCTCGATTGGCACGGCTCGGTAGACCACTACATCCACAGCAAGGAGACCATCTTTCGCTATCAGCAGGATGGAGACGTGCTGCTTCGCGGAGAGGCAATGCCCCGCACACCTCTGGACCTCGCTGTGCCAGGAGCGCACAACCAACGCAATGCGGCTTTAGCGCTTGCCATTGCCCAGAAGGTGACAGACACTGAGCCCACGGCACTGGCGAACACACTGCAGTTCTTCCCCGGGCTCCCACATCGACTTTGCGCTATTGATCGTGGGCCCAACCCACGCTTCTTCAACGATTCCAAGTCGACGACTCCGGAGGCCACAGTGCTGGCCGTAGAGTCATTCAAGTGTCCAAAGCGGATCCACTTGATTGCTGGCGGCTACGACAAGGGCGTCTCTCTGGCTGCAATTGCGTCTTTGGCGCCCACACTGGCGGGGTGCTATTTAATTGGACAGACGGCATCAACATTGGCAGCTCAAATGCCAACCGACTCCGAGCACTGTGGCACACTCGAGCAGGCCGTTCAGACCGCACTGGCGCGCATGCAAACAAATGACATCCTCCTGCTGAGCCCTGGCTGTGCCAGTTGGGATCAGTTCAGTGATTACCGCGAGCGTGGCGAGCGTTTTTCTGATCTAGTTCGTCATCTGACAATCTGATCAAAAGGGTGAATCGCCAGCACCACGGCATTGCACCCAGTCAGTCTTTGACTTGTCCGATGAGATCTGCGATCTGATCAACCCCCTGCGATGCAGCCCAACGGCGAAGTCCTCGCAAGATCTTGGCTGGTCTCCGTGGATCTACAAAGAGCGCCGTACCCATGCCGACTGCCGATGCCCCGGCAAGCATGAACTCTGCTGCATCTTGCCAACGCATAACGCCACCGAGGCCGATCACCGGCACGCCTGCTGGCCCAGCAAGATCTCGATACACGTCTGCCACCATGCGCACAGCCAATGGATGCACCCCGCGACCACTGCTCCCACCGGACCAGCGACCAATCACACTGCGGCGCGATCGCACATCAATCGCCATCGCAGGGACTGTGTTGATCAAGGTCAATGCATCTGCACCTGCGTCGATGGCCGCCTCAGCAGCAATCGAAGGCTGTTCAAAGTCCAGCGGCAACTTCACAATCATCACAGTGCTCTTGAGTACTCGCCGCAGATCGACCAGCAGATCACGCAGGGCATCAGGCGATTCTGCAAATGTGCGACCACCTTCGGTATTGGGACAGGAGACATTAATCTCCACAGCGCGAATCGACGTAATGGCCTGCATNGCAGCGGCCACCTGTTCGTATTGATCAATCGACTCGCCCGCAATAGAAGCAATGGCCGGGACCGGCAATCCCCTGAGCGAGGGTGCAACATCGGCAATGAACTCATCGAGACCNACATTGGCTAATCCAACTGCATTCAGCATGCCTGTAGCAAGCCCAGCGACCCGCATCGGCGGATTACCGATGCGTGGTTCCAGCGTGATGGATTTGGTGACGATCGCGCCAAGCCCGCGATGCCCTTTGACATCCACCAGTTCAGATCCATACCCACAGGTCCCGGCCGCACCAATCAGCGGTGATTCCAGAATGAGGTCAGCCAGTTGGACTGAGAGATCCACCATTACGACACAGGGTACCCAGCGACGCTACCCTTTCGTCGATGAGCACTGAACAAGAACGAATTGCCCAGTTCGAGAACATGGCGGCCGCCGACCCGACCAATGAGATGGCCCACTTCAGCCTTGGCTCGGCCTATCTCAAGGCTGAGCGGCCGGTGGAAGCTGCCGCCTCATTCGAAGAGTGCATCCGGCTGAATCCGGATATGAGTAAGGCCTTTGAACTCGCTGGCGAAGCGATGGTGGCCGCTGGATGGGAAGACCGTGCTGCCGATGTATTGACCCGTGGCTATGAACTGGCCGCTGGACGTGGTGACCTGCAACCCCAGCAAGGTATGGGGCGGCTGCTGGAACAGCTCGGCCGTGAACTCCCGGACGTCGCCGACCTGCCCACGCCCGAACATGCCCCGAGCGAAGGTGACTTTGTCTGCAGACAGTCGGGCCGTGCCGGTACGCAGTTGGAGAAGGCCCCCTTCCGCGGCCCTCTTGGCGAGTGGATTGCCGAACACATTTCTGCTGAAACATGGAACACCTGGATCGGCCAAGGCACCAAGGTCATCAACGAGTTGCGACTGGATCTATCCAGACCAGAAGACGCCGTTGCCTATGACACGCACATGTGTGACTTTCTCGATGTCCCTGAGGAACTCAGGCCATCACTCAACTGATACGTCTGCAGTAGATCGCCCACTCCAGAATCAGCACGATCAAGGCAGCCCCAAGGGCCCAGGGCCAAACCGGTGCGCTGCCGCGCGATGGCGCAGCAGCCAACACACTTTGCTGCTGCCCAATCCGTAGGGCTTCAGGAACACGCAGATCACTCTCACTGACCACCGGCATGGACACCACCACATATTGGCGGCCAGCATTCGGTCCGTTCCATCGCAGCAACCAAGGGCCGTGTTGTTGAGCCGGACCAAAAGTCACTGTGCCACTGGAAACTGGGCGCGTCGGCTCTAAAAACCCATCTGGGCGAATGATCTCTACTTGTGACGCATCACCCGGCACTGGAGCAGTGACCCGATTACCTGATGCAGTTGCAAGCACTGAGGCATCTGTCCCGCGGCGGGTCAGCCAGTCAACACTGTCCATCAGCGTGGTGATGAAACTGGCATCCCAGGGCCATGAACTGGTGGCCGGATCAAAGGCAATATGCAAGCGTCGGGCCGAGGACTCCTCCCAAGCCAGTATCAATGGCCCTTGCAGACTTTCAGCCAGCACCCGAACACTTGCATCTGGCTGCAGCGATTGGGGGGCTGCTACCCACAGATCTGGTGGCATGGTGTCCATGGCAGGATGCCGCACATCTGCTGTCAACAGCCGGGTGTCNGCGCCACGCCCCAGCCAGGTCACTCGACTGCTTGGCACAGATGTGTCGATGGACATGGTCGGCAGATCTGGCCACATGGATGGTTCGACCTGATCAAAGATCACCAAGTCAGCAGCACGCCACAGAGTTGGGTCCTGAGGCAGCGTATTGAACTGCTCGACGGCAACACCGGGAATGACCCCCATCGCTTCATTCATCAAATCGCGATCAGAGATAAGCAGCACCCGTCGCGTTCTGGGCGCCGCTGCAACTGCCCAGCCCGCATTGTCCGTCGATAAAGCATCCTCGCGGAGCACCTTGACCTCAAACAGTACGTCTCCAGGATGCATTCGTGGTGTGAACACCACATCGCGACGCCCTGGCTGATCGAGATTCTGATCTCTCCCTGGAATCTCGAGATCCTCAACGGCCATTGGCAGGCCATTGACTGACAACTGCACGGCGACAGTCTGCGCGATCTGATCATGGTTTTCCAATGAGGCAAAAACCTGCACCATGTCCTGATCTTCTGGCAAGCGATCAGCGGCGACCGATCGCACGGCGACATTGTCAGCCGCTTGGCCGATCAAGTGCACACGTACATCTTCACGGCGATCACTGGCTTGTTCCAGATCGATCAAGCCACCATCGGTAAACAACTCCACCCGCACCGCGGGCGCGTCAGCACGTTCGGCCTCAGGATCCGGATTAATCGAAGATGCACGGGCCAGATCCAGTCCATCCTGAACACTGGCGTCAGTATCGACTGGCTCCATACGGTCAAGTGCTGCATGCAGCGTAGATGCTGAACTGGTAAATGGCTGCAAGACCTCAGCTTCATCGGCCACACCGATGATCATGGTGCGACCACCACTCATGCCAAACCAACCATCGGGATGCAATCGATCCACAGCGCCGTGGGCTGCTGCAATCGCCTGTTCAAATCGAGTCCGACCCGATTGGTCAACGGCTTGCATAGACGCCGATCGATCAATAATGAGCGCCGACGATGCCCCTCGCCCTTCCGGGGATTCCAAACGCCCTCCTGCCATCGCCAAACCCAGAAGCAATAAGGCGATCAGTTGCAGCAGCAACAAGATGTTGCGACGCAGCCGCTGAAAGGGCGTGTTGGCCTGCAGATCTTCCTTGGACTCGATCCACATCAGGATTGATGGAACGACTTGGCGTGCACGTCGGAGCCGCAGGATATACAGCGCCAGCAGCACTGGGACCGTGCCAACAAGAAGCCAGAATGCAGACCAAGGCGTCAACCAGGTCATCGCAGCAGCCCTTGCCGTCGGAGTTGCTGGGTCAGCACCTCGGCCACCGACTCCTCCGTCGAAACTGCCACATGTGACCCACCAGCGCGCCGCGCTGCTTCACGAACTAAGCGGACTCGTTCCTGAACACGCGCCTGACAGATACGAAGCAGGGCTGGCGTCACCGTGATTTCGCAGATTCCTCCAGTCTCCGCATCTTCCAAAGCAAGGTCGCCAACCAGGCCGTGCCCACCAGGATCTAATTCCTGCGGACTCAGCACCTGCACACAGTGCAAGTCCTGTTCACCAGCCAATTGTTGCAGCGGTCCGATGGGATCCGCTTGCTCCCAGAAGTCGCTGATGAGGATCACTACACCTCGGCCACGTTGCGTCGCCCGAATCGTATGCATTGCACCTTCCAAGTCGCTGCCGCCACGACTGGCTGCATCGACTAGCCAGCCACCCAGTTCTGCGGTGCGGGCGCGGCCACGCAAATCACGCAATGCCTGCACACCTTCGGCATTGAATGTCATGGCAGTCACTCGGTGGTGTCCTGCCAGCGCCACCCCTCCCAAAGCGCCTGCCAGTCTGCGAGCCCAAACCCACTTTGACGGATTTCCCCAGTCCATGGAGGCACTTGCATCGATGGCCAAAACCACACTGAGATCTTCCTCATCGAGATACAACTTCAGAAACAAAGCGTCGAGGCGTGCAAAGACATTCCAGTCGACATAGCGCAGGTCATCGCCTGCGACATAGGGGCGGTGCTCAGCGAAATCGATGCTGAAGCCCTTGCGTCGACTGCGACGCTCCCCTTGCATCGTTCCCGCCAGCACACGGCGAGAGATGATTTCCAATCGGTCCATGGCGGCCAGCAGATCGGCGCCCAGCAGCATCTCAAACGACTCGGGCGGTAGCGTTGGGTCATGTCCAAAGTCGATCATCGGTGCAGGATCTCCTGCGCAGGAGTCGGCACAACATCCAGCAAACGCTCGATCAGATCTGACGCACTAAATCCCTCCGCTCGCCCGTCTGGACTTGGCGACAATCGATGTCGTAAACACGCTGGCATGACCTGAAGCACGTCAGCGACCGAAAGTGACAGACGGCCCGATGTCATTGCAACCACCTGCGCAGCGCGTCGGATTGCCAAAGCTGCGCGCGGACTCGCAGGATTGGTAACCAGCGGGCCAAGTTCTGTCACAGTCGCATGCACGAGCGCCGCGATCCAACGATCGATGTGCGGCCCCACGACTACACGCTGACACAATGAAGATGCAGACTGCAAAAAACCGGGGGCCACAGCGCACTGGACCTCAACGCCGAGCTGCCCGGTAGTGGCCTGCACGATGCCCTTGACAACCTCCGCTGGCGGCAGTGGGACTTCCACCTTCATCATGAAACGATCAAGCTGAGCCTCGGGCAAGCGATAGGTGCCCTCCTGCTCAATGGGATTCTGAGTAGCAAGCACGATGAAAGGCTGTGGCAATGACCGGGTTTCACCAGCGATGGTGACAGAACGCTCCTCCATCGCCTCAAGCATGGCTGATTGACTGCGTGGCGTCGCCCGGTTGATCTCATCTGCCAAGACCATTTCATGGAAAATTGGACCAGACTGAAACACGGTGCCATGACGACCGGACTCATCAACGGTGACGACATTGGTCCCGGTGATGTCAGCAGGCATGAGATCTGGGGTGAATTGAATGCGTCCCATGTCCAGTCCACAGGCGGAACTCACTGCAGATACCAAGGTCGTTTTCCCGGTTCCCGGAACGCCTTCGAGCAGCCCATGACCGTCGGCAAGCACACAGCACAGCACCTCGGATACCGCCCGTTTCTGGCCGATGACCGCACGCCCAATCTGACCATGAATCGCCGATACCCCTTGGACAAGCAGATCGACCGCCGCACGCATGTCTGCTGCTGTCTGCGAATCTGCCTGAGGCGGTGGAATCAAATCAGTGGCGCGATTCATGACTCCTCGTCCTCACGCCGCAGCCGTCGCCGCGCTGCGCGCAGACGCGACAATGTGTCATCTGCATCCTCATCTGCATCCTCACGCAGGGCGTGTGGTTGAATAGGAGTCGAGGGATGCTTGGGGGCCACTGGTTGCTCGATGGGGGTCGATGAATGGGCTTGATTGGCCACACGCTCTTTCACCTGACGTAGGCCTTCAGTCGCATGAGCGGACGAAGGACCAGAGGCAGACCGACGTCGCCGAGCTGCAGCGGTTCGCGCATCGGGGACGATGCGGCGCACCGCGACATCGAACAAGAGCAGGATGGCCGACGCCACGGCCAGCCACCCCCAAATGCTTCGGGTGGACTGCCTGATGGTCAATCCGGCGCGATCAAAGAAATTGGCCAGCTCTGGAGGCACATCCAGATCAAATACGCGCCCACCGGTCTGGTTTGCCACCGATTCCAGCATCGCCTCATTGCTGCGTACTGCACTGTCCTCCTCAGCCCAACTCAGCACGGTGGCCCCTTGCAACCAGCCCATACCAGGGCTGCCATCTGCGCCCTGTCCACCACGCCAACGCACTGCCGTAACCCATGCCCCAGGCGATGTCATGGTGTAGGAACCGCGATATCGGCCGGGACTGACTTGTCGAAGTTCAAGAGGCATGTGCTCGCCACCTGGGGCGAGCACCACACCCTGCGTCTCCACAAAGTTCATGAATCCGGCATTGTCATCGACCGATTCCAATTCAACAGCAACCTCACCATCATCAAGTTCAATCAGTCGCATGGACATCAGTCCCTCATCGCTTGAGCGAAACAGCCAGCGGACCAATCGCTCCCAGAATGAAGGATCCCCTTCCCAGCGAGGCCACTGCACGGCCCATCGACTTCCCAGATCACTTGTAAAAGCAATCACACGACCGAGACCAGCCTGCCACCACGACAGCAATGGATCTTCACCCTCACTGGTCGGTATGCGTATGGCATCCACCGCTTGACCATCACGTGATTCAGTCAGCACAAAGCCGCCGATTGACGGAATCGACTCGAGTCGCTGGCCGATTGGCCCCCCTGGCACCGCGATGAAGGGTGCAAAATTGCCCTCTTGAATTAACGAACGAGAAACCAACTGCGCTTCCTGAATAAATATGTTTGGCAGGAGCGAAGCATCTGAAATGTTGTAGAACCGCCCATTTGTCCGTGCTGCAATCGCCTGCATGTTGCGGCGATCCATCGGTGTCCCATGCCCACCGACCATGACCACGCTGACCGTAATTCGCGCCGCCACGCATGACTCCAACTGTGCCTGGCTTGGCGGCGTTGGATCACCGTCGGTAATGACGAGCACATGTTTCTGCCCAGCATCTGCTGCATCGAGTGAGTCGATGGCCATCTGCATGCTGTCCTTAAAGGACGGCATGTCTCCGTAGGTCAGGGAAGCCGCAGCATCCAGCGCAAGGCGTTTATCACCTGCCTCCTGCAGTGGCAGCGCCCACACGCTCCTGCCTGATCTTGACTCATACTCTGCAATGCCAACCAGATCCATACTCGTCAAAGAATCAATCGCGGCTTCAGCAACGCGACGCCCCCAATAGTTGCCCCGCGGCATCTCACAACTGTGCAGGATCAGGACCAGTGCACCCCGACGTACTTGCCGTTGTGCTGGGGGATCCAGCGTGACCGGCAAGACCTCTGCCACGGCCGAACCAATCCAACCGCCGGCCCCGAAGGCTTCTCCGCCGCCAACGACCAAGAGTCCGCCACCTGCGTGCCGGACCCACGTTGCCAGTTCTGCATCGGCTGCCTCAGTAATGGACCACCGAGGCACATCCACCAGCACAATGGTTTGATAGGACATGAACGCTGGCATTCCTCGGTTGAGCACCGCGGGAGTCGACAGTGTGGTCTCAATGCCGGCCTCTTTGAGCAGCTCTGCAAGCATGGCCGCATCAGCACTTCCCTGACTGCAGATCAAGACCCGCCCAGATTCGGCTCCAAACGAAAAACCAACTGCACGGTTGTTGATGCTGATGACATCGCCACTGCCAACATCTGGCTCGAAGATTGCTTCATAGCGGTGAGCAGGCGCATCACTGGCCTCCACCGTCACCGTCAACACTGTTGGCCCTGCATCCAGTTGCATAGGCATGGAGTCCCGACCTTCAATGGGAATCATGCGACCGTTGCGCAGTAGGGTGAGGGTGCCTTTGGAAGGACCTTGCGCCCGAAGAGTGATCCGCACATCCACTGGTTGGCCTGGCCGAACCTGAGCAGGCACTTCCAACCGCTCTACAAGGACTTCTCGATCGTGCCGATAAGTCAGCGCAAGCACGTCGATGGGAATGCCCGCATCTTGAGCCACAGTTCCAGCAGCTGATAGTGCACCGCGCGTTTCGTTGCCATCACTGACAAGTAGAATGCGATGCGCCCCACCTTCTGGAAGAATGCTTTTGGCCAGTTCCACTCCAGCAGCAAGATCGGTGCCATCACGCCGCCCTGGTGCCAGATCAAGTGTCATCCGGGATTCAGGTGATGGCATCACCGCCACCCGTGGTCTTTGCGCAACCTGCACGACAGCGAGTTGATCGCCACTGACTCGGTTTGCAGACGCATCTTGAATCCAACCGACCGCCTGATCGACCAGTGCCTCGGGCACAGAGCGGCTGCGATCCATGACCACAGCAACGGTCATCGTGTCGCCACCACGCGATACAAGTGGTTCGGCCAACGCCAACACCAACGCGCAGAGCAGCGTCACGCGGATCACCGGGACAAAGATGCCTCGATAGGGGCCGAGACTGCGGCGTGCATGACGCGCCATCCACAGGACAGGCACCAACAGCACCAATAGCAGCAGCCAACCGGGGTGTTCAAACTGCATCACGGTCGATGCTACCGCAGCGATCCCAAGGGCATCCCGAGAATGCGTGCGTTGCCAGTATCCAGCACGTAGACACGGTTGCTCCCCGCATCCCATGCAACTGCCCAGGGCATACGGGTATGCCCTGGCGAGTCACCCCACGCGCCCCATGCGCCAAGAAGTTCGCCCGACGGGGCCCATCGGCTCAATCGGTGCGACCCATACTCGGTCACCAGCAAAGTGTCGTCATCGAGCACCTCAAGTCCGTATGGATAGCGGAGCATGCCCGCACCAATCAGAACCCTCGTAAGTCCAGTATTCGGATCGACTCCCTGCACCACGTGATTGCCGGAGTCAGCCACCCACAAGATGGCATTGCTGCGTGACCACTCAATGGACTGCGGCCGCACAAAGTGCGCTGGTTCACCCACCTGCCCCACTTCACCCGGGTGCCCAATTGATCTGACCCACGTCCCATCAGGGTCGAACACACTGATGCGATCATGCCCACCGTATTCCGACACATACAACGCCCCGCTTGCGTGCTCAGCAATATCTGTGGGATAGACAAACTCACCAGAACCGGTTCCGTAACGTCCAAACTGTTGCACCAACGTTCCACACGGATCAAAGATCAGCACCCGATATTCGTGGGTATCCGCCACCGCCACACGGCCATCACCCAGTACGGTCAATCCCACCGGCCGACCATTGTCGATCTTCGGCATTGGCCACCAGCACACGACACTGCCATCGGCGGCCAAGCGTTGCACCCGCGAGGAGCGATCCACGACATACAACTCGCCAGCGTGCACATCAAGGCCACGCGGCGTGTCAAATCGGCCTGGCGTGCGGCCAGGCATGCCGATTTCAACATCAGTAGGCAGCAGTCGCGCATCACTTCGTGGAGTGTCATCACATCCAATCATGGACACGCCCAGACATGCCGTGCCCAGCAGACAGGCGACTCGTGCGATACGCATTCCTGAACGCCCAACGGAAGTCAACAACACCGCTGCCGCGATGCCGCACAGTGGGAGCAATGCCAGCGCGGCCACCACGGTTTCTGCGCGTTGATAGTGAATGGCATTGAGCAGTGTGACCGCCAAGGGCGGACGGTCCATTGGTGGGGCCAGGGATGCGGCCAGTTCGATATCACCAATGGACATCATCATCGCTACACACCCGCCAGCCACTGCAGCTGCAGCCCCGCCAGGGCCAGGTCGCCACCATGGAGTTCCATCGAGTTGTCGCAGTTGATCGGTGGCCGACTCCAGCATGGACATTCGCCAGCGTCCGATGATGATGCCCACGGCTCCAGCTCGCACGGCCATGGCTGCCAACCAGGCCCCGGCGGTAGACACCATTGCCGATCCCGACCATGCGTGGCCAATACCAGCTGCAACAACTGGCGCTGGAAGCAGCGCTGCAGCCACCCAAGTCACTTCCATCATGGCAATCCAAATGCCTGCCTGACGACTGGCAATCAAGGTGATCACCATCACGAGCGCAGCGATGACCAACCCGCGCATGATGGCGTGCATCAGCCCGATTCCAACATCCTGCCACACCGCCGCTTCACCGCCAGTCCCAGCAAGCAGTAATAAGAGCAGAGAGGGCAGCCCCACCATCAACATCCAGAGCAACAGACCCAGTAGTTTCGATGCCCAACTCGTGCTTGCCATATCTCCAGCGGAAACACCTGCTTGGCGGATCCACAGCCAGAGTCCAGTGGCCACTGCGAGGGCGAGAACCACCTGTGGCCAGACCAACCACATCAAGGACGCAATTGATCCACCCACAGACATGCGGGCCCGAAGTTCATTGGCCAACGTCATGATGCCAGCAAGGTCGAAGGCAGTCGTCCACGACATTGTCAAAGCGGCAACTACGATTGCGCTTAGTACAAGTCCAGACCGCTCAACACGCACTCGCGCCCATTGTCGATGCCACCACGATGCTCCATCGAGGCGCATGGCTTGATCGCGCAGGTTCGACCAACGCATGCTTGCCGGAATAAGAAGGCAACATGCAATGGACCAGGTTGTTCCTAATAAGGCCAAACTGAGTAACACCTGACGAAGCAGTGACACATGCCCTCCGCTAGCGGCCACATCAAAGAGCCATGTGCCCGGCTCCAAGGATGACCACCATGCGTAATAGAGTGCCCATGGTGGCATGACCGCGCCCATGATGATCAGCGGCGCAGCGACTGCACGCAGTCGTACCTGAGATGCTGATAGTACGCGCGCCACGGGCAAGGCCAGCATGATCGACAACACTGCCATGGCGATAGCCCAAGCGCTTGTTGTCAACGCCACATCACGCACCGAGTGCAATGCCACACTCGATGATGAAGTTTTTTCCATCGCCGCGGGCCACGGTCGCACGACAGCGGCAACCATAGGAACACCAATGATCAGCGCCCATGCAAGCGCCAGCACCCACTTTCTCATGGGCTCCCCACCGATGATGCTTGCGGGCCCCAGCGCGTGACAACTTCACTGACAGCAGGTGCCCAGTGATGTTCAATCTGATCAATGTCCAGAACCAAGGGATCATCGACGTGTAATTCTGGAAAGGAATCCGCCACTGCTGGCGAAATCGGCACGTTGCGTGAATGAGAAACCGCCAGTAGTCGCGCCGTTTCATCGCCAAGCAGAAAGTCCGCCAGTGCAGCGGCTTCACGCGGATGCCGCGCCCCTTGCACAATCGCCACCGTGTTGGGCATGAGCATGGCCCCCGCTCCAACTTGTTCACTGTGGCGGGGAATAACCATCGCTAAGTTTGCGCCGGCGGCATTGGCGGCATGGACATCATCGGCATCGGTCATGCCAAGGACGGCTTGCCCACGTCGAACAACATCCACCACAGCCGCATTGCCCCCTGGGAGCATGGGCATAGCCTGTGCCTGCATGGCATCGAGCCACTGATCCCAACGTCCTGGCGTGCCGGACATCCACCATCGCATTGCTGCCAAGTGGCCCCCTGTGGTCCCATATCGGGGATCAGCCAGAACGATCTTGCCACGCCACTTTGGATCAGCCAGCGCAGTCCAAGTCTCCGGAACATCTCCAGCGGACAACACCATTGGGTCATAGACCAACACACGGGGCCGCGGAGAAAATGCATGCCAGAGATGATCTGCATTTCGCCAAGCTTCAGGCCAGCCGTGTGTCATGCTGGAGTGGTGTGGCGCCAACAATCCCTCACGGGCAAGCGCCGCGGTCCCGATAGCCTCTGAAGACCAGAGCACATCTGCCACTGGTGCTGAACGCTCGCGTCGAATGCGGTCGAGCAGACCGGTGGTCTTACGCACTTCGGTGTCTCCAACCATGAGCACATCAATGCCAGTCTGCTCCTCAAATGCAGCCAGTATCGGACGGGCGATCTGCTCATCTGTGGAGACGTAGACCACGACTTGAGGCGGAGATGGCTGACAGCCCTGCACAAGTATGGACAGCAAAGACAATCCAAGCATGGGACGACACCAAGATCCAAGCTTCACGGTGAACTCACCTTCTCCGCTGATGTGTCAGTCCCGTCATCTGGCTCCTGCAAAGGCTGGCCCTCCGGTGCAATGGCTGTAAACCAGGCCGCAACAGCTTCGCGATAGCGACGAGGCACTGATTTGACATCAATACCCTCGGCCAGGCGTCGACGGGCCTGCTGTACTGCTTGGCCGGGTGTAGCAGTCGCATCACCGCGGACGATGACACCACGCGCCTCTGTGGACTGCACCACGCTGGCCTGCTCATCAACCCCTTGACGCACTCGTATCTGTTCAAAGTCAACATTGGGATCTTCTTGGCTCGCTGCTTGTTTCCCTCCTGGCCCGGGCCCACGGGCCTGAGGCCCCGCCACTGGAGCGCCTGGATCCGATCCACCCTGACAGACTCGCTGGCACTGCGCTGCCTGACGCTGCGCAATTTGCTTTCTCGCAAGTTGCTCAGATGGACAAGATGCTGCATCCTGCTTCTGCGAAGACTGGCTCGATGTGGAGGCCTTCGAAGATGCCTCTGATTCGCCCTGAGAACCACTGCACTGACCGGCCACTGAATCAAGTTCATCCGCAAGCTCTTCCATCGTCTGCTCTGCCTGCTGCTGCGTGTCTGACAGTTGTTGCAGATCCTCCTTCTGTTGCATCGAAAGATGTTCAGACTCATCAATGGCTTCTGCAAGCACCTCTGGCAAATCGCTGAGCGCCGGATCAAGCCCAGAACCACTTAAGGCATCTGTGAGTTCAGTGTTGTCCTTAGCAGAGTCGCGCACATCCGATGCCAAGGAAGCAAGACCTTCGACATCTTCCTGTGTCCCGACTTGACGCGCTTGGCCAATCGCCTCTGCCATTGCTTCCATATCACCACTGGCCATTGCCCGACGGATCTCACCAGCAAAACCCTCGCCTTCACCGGGGGCAGCTCGCTTCAGGCGCTGACGCACAGCTTCAGTACGACGGGCAGCTGCGCTATCTTGAAATGCGTTCAAACGCCGCGACAACTCGGTCATTTGCCGCAATGACTCACGGCGAATCTCCGCCGGATCATCACTGCGCTGGGCAAGTTGCCAATCCATATCCAAAGACATGTCTTCAACGAGTTCAGGCGATTGCTCAAGTTGGGCCTGCAACATCGCCGCTGTTTCTTCGGCCTCCGCTCGCGCCATAGTGAGATCAAGATCTTCCACTACCAAAGAACCGCGCCCCGGCAATGGTTCAAAGAAGAGCAGCGCCACCGCTGGCACAAGCAGCAACAGTCCCCACCACCAACCTTCAGGGGCAGCCACATCAACCGCCGCTGCTGGCCCACGTCGCAAATCAATGGACTCGGCTCGGCGGTCGGCGGCTGCATGCACCTCAGCAGACACGACATCATCATCATCCGGTGGAATCAATAGCGAGGTTGAGAGCGCCTCACCGGTGTCCAGTGCTTCATCGAGAACGATGGCCCCATCCAAGAGCGTGGCACGCGACTGCAAGAGTGACCAGACCATCCACATGGCTGCCGCCACCGCTTCGATGCAACCGACCAACAACCAATCAACACGGGGGCCACCGGGCCAGCGATCCCAGATCGCCAGCAGCAGCATGACCACACCCAGCACCAACAGCGGACCACGCACATGGCTGATGGTGCGTTTCCATTGCAGGCGGCGAGCCGTTCGCTCAGCGAGCCGATGGGCGCGACGATTCATGTAATGAGTGTACGCCTGTTGGTCGGCGCCATGCCACCCAACCGCAGCCAGCGGCGATCCCCAGCAGACCAATGGCCACAGCCCCACTGCCAAGGAGCCACCAGGTCATTCGATCAATTGGATCCGCACCAAAGGCCAAAAGCACTGGTGCAGTCTCGGAGGGCACTTCCACCTGCCATTGACCTGGCATCTCCGCGGAGAAGCTCCCGATCACCTCGCCCTGACGCCCGGGCATTTGGTACGAAGCCTGCTGCTGGGTGACGTTCAGTGCATGCTCTTGACCAAGTGGGTCATGGAGTAGGACTTGATCCCTGGTGACTGAACTACTGGAGTGCTCGACTCCATCAATGGGCGCCTTGGTTTCGGAGGCAACCAACCATTGACCGGTCGTCTCTACTGTAAATGTCGTAGACCCCTTAACCACGATTGACATCAGGTCAAAGGCTTGGACCACCATCACCGCGCCCACAAGCACGGATACCGCGGCCAAGAGGCCAGCAGTGATGGCCGCCACCAACAACTTGGCCCGTACACTCATGGTCGGCAGCGTTCAATTGCCGCGTCAAGCTGATCCGACACTTCATCCATACCGCCCTGCACTTCAGCCCCGGCTGCGTGTACATGTCCGCCACCACCAAGTTCACGTGCAATCTGACTGACATTAAAGAAGTCGCCACCGGCATGCTTTGGTGGTTTGGACCGCATACTGACCTTGATAGCGCCAGAAGACTCTTCCAGCAACAGCGCTGCCATTTCCCCACCGGCAACAACCAAGGGCGCATTAACCAAACCGGTGACCTCGCTGCGTCGACCTTCGGTGTCTTCAAAATCCTGCTGTGTCAAACGCATGACCGCTACTTGCCCATCCTGTCGCCATTGGATGGACTGCAACGCACGGGCTTGCAGGGACAAGCGCTGTGGACGAGCAGTCTCTTCAATGGCCCGATAGAGCCCGTCTTTATCGACATCGCATGCCAATAGTCGAGCTGCGGCCGCAAACGCCCGGGCATCGGCATTGGCCTGACGGAACCAGCCAGTGTCGGTGGCCAGTCCGGCAAAAAGCGGGGTTGCCATGTCCTGCCCCAATGTGATGCCAAGACAGTCAATCAACTCCATCACCAACATGGTGCATGAGGCTGCTGACGCATCGATGAAGCGTTCGGGCGCGACATCATCTCCACTGGCGTGATGGTCAATGCCGATGACACGATCACGCCGCGCATCAAGCCACTCAACCATCGGATACAACTGGGAACGGGCCCCGGTATCAAGCACGATGATCAAGTCTGGCTCTTGGGTGGGAATATCCGAAGACTCTCGGATTGAAATCCATGGCGTATCACCAATGATGGCATGCATTGGTGGAGGCACTGGCCCGGCCAACCACGCTTGTACCTGATGGGTGCTTGCCAATGCGCGTGTCAGGGCGACGACGGAACCCGCAGCATCCCCATCTGGCTTAGCGTGCGCCGTACAGACGACACGGTCAGCGGCCTTGATGCGAGCTGCCAGTTGGTCCAAAGTTGCGGTCCGCTGATAAGTCATGATTCGGTAAGGGTACTTCCTGCTACGCCTGACAGAAGGGATGAGACTTCCGCGATATCGCGCGCAATCTGCGCCTGCAGGCCCTCGACACCATCAAATCGGATCTGATCCCGCACCCAGTACAGCAGGTCAATCTCCAAATGCCATCCATACACATCCAGTGGGCCTGCCCAGCCAATGAGATGCGCTTCAGCCAGACGTGGGGTGCGCTCAAAGGTGGGTTTGTCGCTAACACTGATCGCGGCTGGAAAGATCCCGCCGGGACACCTGGCCAGTCCGGCATAGACTCCATCTGCAGGCAGCAGTAGATCGCCATGATCGAGATTGGCCGTCGGGCACGCAAGCATTCGCCCACGTTGATCACCCGACACGACCGACCCTTCCAACCGCCACGGCCGACCAAGCAGACACGCGGCGTCACTGACCCGTCCATGTTCCAACAACCACCGGATCTGCGAGGAGCGCACAGGCACCGGGACTTGAGTGGTTAGCGGCGCCTGCACCGGCTCAATCACCTGCACCTCAAAGCCATGATTTCGGCCCAAGGACACAAGCAATTCAATATCCCCTGCTCGATCTCGTCCAAAGCGAAAGTCCGGCCCTTCGACAATGACTGATGGTGACCAACGTGCGACCAACTGGTTGACAAAAGTCTCAGCATCCTGTCGCAGCCAGTCCTGATCGATGGCCGCGACATGCACTTCATCGGCGCCATAGTGCTTGAGCAAACTCTGCCGCCGCTGCAGCGTCGCCAACAGGCCTGGAGATGCGTCCAAGAGCACATGCCGAGGCAATGGATCAAAGGTGATTGCGATCACTCGCCCCGCATCTCCAGCCGCCGCCCGAGCTGCCTCCAGAAGCGCTTTATGGCCTCGATGCACGCCATCAAAATTGCCGATTGTGACCACGGTGTACGACACGAGCGCACCCTAGCCGAATCGGCTCCATGGGCTGTGCTATGGCCGGTTTGGACCTGTTCTCAGACCCAGAGGTCCGCTAAACTGCGCGAATGTCGACAGAATCGCCTACACCCCCCATGTCCGATCGATCCGAGGCTCAGGAAGTTGTCGATCAGATCGTTGACAGTCTGCGACGAACCAGTGAGGAAGTTGTTCCTTGGTTCATGGAGCAGATGCCACGGGTGTACTTTCAAGACACCGACGAAGAGACACGACTGAGCCATCTGCGAGCAATCATTGCAGCTCGGGCAAGCGGCCGGCCGGTCGAAATGACACTCCGCAGCGAAGACGGCACCGAGTGGACGAGTATGCGCCCGCTGGACTATCCCGGCGTGCTGGCTGAACTCGTGGCGGAACTGCCCATTGACCAACCGCTCCGCGCTGCCAAGGTACACACGGCCAAGGACGGCACGCTTGTCATCGACACCTTCGAATTCGGCGACCCCGAGCCATGCGACCTCGATGACCCCGCACAAGCCGCCAAAGTCAGCGAGTTGGTGACCTACGCCGCCGAACATGCCCCAGAGTGGGATGAATCACAGATCCGCAATTTCCTCCAGCGATGCAGCGTTGATGAAGTCATGACGCTCACACCACTGCGCAAGTTGCAACACTGGAGGCTGTTTGAAGAGGTCACTGGCACCGAAGGTGTCGCGGTCACCCTTGAACCAGAAGCGGACCCGACTCAAAGTCGCATTTCTGTCGCTGTGGCCAACAGCACACGCCGCTCGGTTTTAGAACGCATTGCGGAACGACTGAGTCATGCAGGCATCAATATCCACCGCGCCTACCTCGACACCATTGACGATGGTGCCAATGGGTGGGTCAGCTTTGTTGGCTTTGTCGTGACCTCTCCGGAGGGCGGCCCGATTGACGCCGAATCGAGGCGTTGGCATCGTGTCCAACACGACGTGCGCCGCATCAAATGGGTGGACTCACGGGCAATCAAACTCTCACGGCGTCACGATGAACTTGATCTCACGCATGCAGAGCTCGTCGTGGGCCTTGGCGATCTCGTCCATCAAGTACTGGCTCATCGCAATCGATATGCATTCACCTCTGAGCGCATCCGCTTACTGGCTATTGAAAACATTCAGATTGCCAGAGACATCGTTGACCTATTCCTAGATCGATTCCACCCGGAACGACCGCTCACTGATGAGGCGTACGCACAACGATGCTCGGCTCTGCGCACCCAGATCGAGACCGAAGTTGATCTTGAAGACGCCCGCTCGATCTTTGAGGCCATGCTCGAGGCCATCTCGGCGGTCCTTCGCACCAATGTGTATGTGCCAGGCCGATACGCCCTCTCCATGCGGCTTGACCCGGCCTTCCTGCAGACTGAACGACGCCCCGAGTTGCCCTTTGGTGTGTTCTTCGTACATGGCCGCGGGTTCAACGGATTCCATGTCCGCTTCCGGGACATTGCTCGCGGCGGCATTCGCGCCGTCCTGCCACGCAGCAGTCCTCAGTTCACCCGCGAGACTGAGCGGCTCTATGACGAAGCCTATGGACTGGCAAGCGCCCAACAGCTCAAGAACAAGGACATTCCTGAGGGCGGCTCCAAGGCTGCCATCTTGGTGCACCCGCACGAGAAGTGCGGCCGAAGCGTCAAAGCATTCGTCGACTCTGTTCTGGACCTCATTGTTGATGACACTAGGGTCCGCAGTCGCATTGTTGACCGCTCCGGCACTGAAGAACTGTTGTACTTCGGGCCAGATGAGAACATCTCTCCGCAACTGATCAATTGGATTGTGGCACGCGCAAATCAACGCGGGTACAGCGTTCCCACCGCATTGATGAGCAGCAAGCCTGGCGCAGGTATTAATCACAAGGAGTTCGGGGTCACCAGTGAAGGTGTCGTTGTGTTCCTTGAGGTTGGCCTTCAAGCCATCGGCATCGATCCGCGGAATCAGGACTTCACCGTCAAGATGACAGGTGGCCCCGATGGTGATGTCGGCGGCAACGCCATTCGCATCATGCACCGTGAGTTTGGCAATCGGGCCAAGATCGTGGGCATTGCAGACGGCAGCGGATCTGCAGAGGATCCAGATGGTCTTCCCCTCGATGAGTTGCTGCGGCTTGTGGACCAATCACTTCCCATCACTGCATTCAACCCGGCAATGCTTGGCCCCTCCGGCCGCGTCTCTGGTCTTGAAGAAGCTGATGGCGTGCGCTTGCGCAACACACTGCACCACCGCGTACAGGCGGATGCTTTTGTGCCCTGCGGTGGGCGGCCGGCCACCATTCACGGCGGCAACTGGCAGGAGTTCCTTGACAAAGAAGGACAGCCATCCAGTCGTCTGATTGTTGAAGGGGCCAATCTTTTCCTCACTCCAGAAGCCCGCTCACACCTGGCCGACACGGGCGTGGTGATTTTCAAGGACTCCTCCGCCAACAAGTGTGGCGTAATCTGCTCTAGTTACGAAATCGGTGCCAGCATGATGTTGTCACCTGATGAGTTCATCGAACTCAAACAGACCTTTGTTGGCGAGGTACTGGACACACTGCGGATGCTCGCACGAAAGGAAGCGGAACTGCTTGCTCGGATGCGGCGCAGACAGCCGCGACTGCATTTGCCAGACGCTAGCGTGCGTCTCAGCCGTGCCATGATCCGTGTCGCTGACGCCATCGAGTCGGCCCTAGATCAGGCTGATCCTCGACACGAGTACCTGCTGCAATCGGTCATCCATGACCACCTGCCAGATAGCTTGTTGGAACGCGCACAAGATCGGCTTGCAGACCGCATGCCTGATGCCTATCGCCGCTGGATCATTGCCAAAGCGCTTGCCGCCCGCATTGTGTACCGCGAAGGCATTGAGGCTGTCGAAGCGGTGGAAGCAGAATCCATCTTCAGTCTCGCAGTCGAGTTTCTCCACCGCGAACATGAACGTGAACAACTTGCCCAAGCCGCCGAGGGCGCGGCCATCGACTGCGCCGACGACATTGCTGATCTGCTCCGCAACACGTCCATCCTTGCATCCATTCGCGGTCGTAAGTCGGAGCAGTCGTGAGCATCACCACACTGTGTCTGGCACTGGCCCTAGTGACACCGCTGGCCACTCCAGCGCTTCCTGATCCGACTGAAGCTGACTCAGCAGCAGCGGTCGACAACACGTCTCGGGTCATTCTCCACACAGCACGCCAACATTCCATTACCGGCTACTTGGTCAACAGCAATGCCACTGCAATCACAATTCAAACACGTGATGACCAGTTGCAGGAGATTCCGCTTGACCGAGTCAAGTGGGTGCAATGGCTCTTGGACCCGCCCGAACCGATCGAGGTGTCTCTGGTCCTCACCAAGGGGCATGTGCTTCAGGGACTTTTAATTCGAGATGGCTTCGATAGCGTTGATGTTCGTGTCTCTGACATTGACCTGACCATTGACCGTCATGATGTCAAATCAATGACGCCCATTGAATCTGTTCAGGATCGCTATCAGCGCATCAAATCGCAGCATCCGGTGACGCACCAAATGGCGCATTTGCGCATGTGTCGCTGGCTGATTTCTGAAGGCGCCTTAGAGGAGGCCATTGATGAACTCAATGTTCATTTGTCGCAGCATCGCTCGCCCCAAGCACGTCAATTGCGCCAAGTCGCAGAGGCTCGCCTGCGATTCACACCGGTTGAACATCAACCCAGTCAGGTTGCTGGGAATAGCTACGACCATCTGCCGCCGCCCATTTCAGATGCGCAAGTCAACCTGATTCGGGTTTACGAGACTGACACCAACAATCCACCCAAATTGCAGATCCCACCGGAAGCGCGACAGGCATTTCTCAATGAATATGCCACCAGTTCCCTCTTGCCACGCACTGCACAAGCACGTGCTCGCCTGATCAAAGGGCCTGCAGTCGATGTGCTTGAGCTTATGTTCCAGTTGCAAGCCAGAGATCACTATGCCGCCGTTGAGGTCATTACTGAACCAGAGTCTTTGAAGCGGTTCCGCCAGCATGTGCATGATGCATGGCTGATCCCGCGATGTGGCATGCGTGCTTGCCACGGCGGCCCGGATGCGGGACGTTTCATGCTCTATCGCAGCCCTGCCATGAACGACCGACTGCGTCTGTCCAATCTACTGCTGCTCGATACGCTGACCGTCGACGATGGACCCTTGATTGATTGGGAGACCCCAGCGGATTCGGTCCTCCTGCAATATGCCCTGCCACGGGCCGAGGCGACCCACCCCCATCCGCCAGTAGATGGCTGGAGATCGGTCTTCCCCCGCGTCAACTCCGGGGCGATGGCGACCTCACAGCGGTGGATTGAGTCCATGATGCGGTCCCCTCGCCCCCAGTATCCGGTCCAATCACCGATTTCGGCCAAGCAGACCACAGAAGACACCCAACAGACCCCGCGGTAGTGCTATCGTCCCCCGTCCGGGGGATACCAATTACATGACGCGTTTGGAGAACGACACCTCATGCCTCGATTGATGCTGCTGATCGCCCTGTCCGGACTGACTGGCCTCGCTGGATGCGAAGACCCCTCCGCCTCCGAACATCGAGTCGCCCTGCAGACCCTCACTGAATTGCAGGAGTCACTGCTTGAGATCCAGCCTGGCGATGCCAAGGCCAGTGGAGCACTCCAAACCATTGCTCGAGAAGCTGGCCGTGTGCGCAGTGATGACAAGACGCTCAAGTCAATCGCCAGCCGCGTCACTGCCGAAGCAGAACTCGGCCTGGCCACCATTCAGGCTCAAAACGCGCTGACCGACATGATGCAAGCATCACTGTTGATTGGGCAGATTGAAGCCTTGGGTACTGGCCTGGCAAATCTCACGGCCTTGTCAACGCGACTGGATGATCGACAAGACATCGACTTAGACACATTGGCGAGCACACGCGTTGAATTGACCAATCAGATGGCCAACCTCAAGCAAGCTCGCGCTCAATATGACGCTGATGTCAGCGCGATGCAACACGACGTTGGCAAATCGCTCGCGGCCATTCAGCAGCAGGGTCAGCAAGCCGCCCAACTGCGTGCAGATGCGGATCAGATGCAAGGCCAGGCTGCCATGCTCGCTCGCACACAAGCGGCCAATGTGGATTTGCAAGCAGCCAAGGTCGAAGCCGAAATGGATCGACGCAAGGCAGTGCTTGAGTTGGATGCACAACCACAACTGCACACTGCTGACATCAATGTCAAAGGCATGGAAGATCACATCACCGCTGTCGATACGCAAGCTGGCTCGATGGAATCTCTCGCCTCTGCCCGCAATGCTCAGCAGAAGAGAATTGAGCAGGCCAAACAAGAGATCGACCAGACCCTCAGCGACGACACACAGACTCTTGCCGCGCTGCTGACCGAGTCACTCAAGAAATCCACTACCCAGTCGCGTGCCCACCTCGCAGCAGCCGCCAAAGCAGCATCGAATGCCGCCCGTTCACGTCGCGGCAAAGATGGTCTTGCAGATCGCCTGCTTGAACTGCAGGCGCAGGTTGCTACTGCTGAACTGACCATCTCCGAGGTCTCGATCTTGCATCGCTGCATCAGCACGATGGCCAAGGCTGCCGCATCTGGAAGTCGCACCCTCAGCGCGACCTGGACAGAAACACGGACAGTCTTAGAGTCACAAGCTGACATGGCGCGCACGGATGGACAAAAAGCCATCGATGCTTCCCGCCAACTCGCTGACGGACTTGGCGCAGGCCAGGGCGATTCCATCATTGTCGGACTCGAGGCATTGCAAGCCAGCCTCAGCGGCGACTTCTCCGACATCAAGACCACATCGCCACCCATCGCACCTTCTGCAGCAGCCGCATCGGCCCCAACAACCAGCACATCGATCGCTGGCTTGGAAGATGTGCCGGCAGGACTTCAACAGTTAGTTGATCAACTCGCGGCTGCAGGTGCCATGCCGCCTGATCAAATGTTTCCAGCCATCAAATCGGTCACAGACTGTGAGGCTGTCGGTGAGGATTGCCAACTTCTCGCACTCATGCCTCAAATGGCAAACGCGATTAACGGCTTTGTTGATGCGCTCACTGCCTCACCCATGGGCAAGGACCCAATGGTAGGCATGATGCTTGGCGGACTCAGAGACGCCATGCTCGAGCAAATTCCATTCACTGTGCAGTCGGTTCGCTCAACGTCGTCTAGCCAAGGCGATATCACGATCATTGATGGCAGTGGCAAGCAGACCACCTTGCAGGCTGCAGAATCAGCAAGCGGCTGGAAGTTGACCAGCCTGATGTCAGCCGGCGATGCACCAGATGCCACAATCGAGCAAATTCAAGGGATGATTGCTGCGATGAATACGGGTGCTGAAGAACTGCGTTCAGGCAAGATTCAGACACCCCAACAGTTGCAGCAGTTGCTCTCAAGACTCGCTCCGCAGTGATGCGTCCAGTCTTCTGATCGCTTCCCGAGCAGCGTCCCGAACCATCTCCGGCTCGTCAGCAGCGTTCGCAATGGCCTCCAACACGCTCCGAATACTGTCTAGATCGGCGTGACCAGCCATCCCACCAGCCACGATGCAGGCATTGCGCCGCATCATGTCCAGTGTGGCTCGGGTCACCGCGGTTCCAGCGATCTTGGCCTCCCGCCTTTGTGGCGTCCATTCCAAGACATCGAGGACAGGCACGAGCCCAAGCCGATCACGTGTCCACGGCGCGCTCGGCAGCGCTGCCGAGCGTTCCGTGAGCTGATTATGTGGGCAGACATCCTGGCAGATGTCACAGCCAAACAACCACTCCCCAATGGCATCATGCCATTGCACATCGATCTCACTTCGCTGCTCAATGGTCATGGCAGAGATGCACCGTCGCGCATCCAATCGCCACGGCGACAGTGCCTCGGTCGGACACGCATCGATGCAGCGCGTGCAGCTCGCGCACGGGTCATCGTGATCCGCAGGCGTCGGGGCAATGTCCAGTGTGGTGAGTACTTCCCCAAGAAGCAACCATGATCCCGCACCCGGATCAATGAGCATGGTGTTCTTGCCTACGCGGCCAAGACCAGCACGCTCTGCAAGTTCCCGCTCTAGCAATGGTGCGGTGTCGACACAGGCGCGGAACTGGGCATCTGGAAAGGCTCCTCGCCACTGATCACACAAGGCATGGAGTTGTTTCTTCATAACTTTGTGGTAGTCGTCGCCACGCGCGTAGGAAGCGACCGCAGCCCCGCCCTTGACATCTGCTGGTGCGTATCGAGTCGCCACACAAATGATGGAGCGAGCATCTTCAAGCAAATCTGCAGGCTGGTGTCGAAGATCACGGTGCCGCTCCATCCACTGCATCGCCCCGTGCATGCCATCTTCCAGCCACTGCTCAAAGATCGGCGCACGCTCTGGCGGGTCGATGCTGGTGACCCCTGCAAGGGCAAAGCCCGCTTCAAGACAATCCTGCACAAAGGTGTGGGCCGCGTGGGGCGCCATACTCAGAACCCCTCAAACTCATCGCCAGCAGGCTCTAAGGCAGCGTGGGATGCGGGCATGGTCCGGGGTCCGTACCGCTGGAAATCCACGGTGACCAATCGCCCAGCCCCGCGGCGGCCAAATCGCAACACGACCCCGACGCCAAAGCGTGGGTGCCGCACCCTCTGCCCAATAACAACCTCAGGCAAGGGCGCTGCTGGAAGGCTCCATGGATCGGTGGTTTCCACGACTCGCACGCAGTCGGCTGGCAACTCATCCAGAAAGCGGCTTGGCACCATCGACTCGGTGCGTCCCCGCTGGGCACGCACCTGAGCATGGGTCATCAGTAAACACTGTTTGGCCCGGGTCATACCGACATAGAAGAGGCGTCGTTCTTCTTCCATGCCAGCGGGGTCGTCAGCGGCGCGGGCGTGTGGCAACACGCCCTGCTCACACCCGGCGATCGCCACACCTTCGAATTCCAGTCCCTTGGCGGCATGCAGCGTCATGAGTGTGACAGCGCCCTGTTCGGGATCAACTGCATCAGCATCACTGATCAGGGCAATCGACTCCAGCCACGCAGCCAGTTGACCGCGCAGCCCACCGGACACCTCCCCATCCCCGTTGGCGTCGATCTCCCGGTCTGCTGCTGCACTGACTAACTCCTGAAGATTCGCGACTCGATCGAGATCTTCTTCGGCACCTTTGCGCCGCGCCGCACCCTCCAGTCCAGACTCTTCAATGACACGAGCCACGAGATCATCCAGAGAGATCTCGATGAGCCCGCCGGCCATGGACTGCCGCCAACTGTCAATCAGCGTCACAAAACGTCGCAGCGCTGCCCGTGCTCGTTCTGTCAAACCATCGATGCGGTCACATCCACGCACTGCTTCCATCACCGGAATATCGAGTTTGGCTGCCAAGCGTTCGACTTTATCCAAGGTGGTCTTGCCAATACCCCGAGTCGGAACGTTGATGATGCGCCGCAGCGCCACATCATCACGTTCATTGAGCAACACTCGCAGATAGCACAGCGCATCCTTGACTTCACGACGATCGTAGAAGGCTGTGCCTCGGGCAACGACATAAGGCACTTCAGCACGCCGAAAGGCTTCTTCAATCACGCGGCTCTGCGCATTGAGGCGATACAGCACCGCCAGATCCGACCACGCCACTTCCTGCTCGCTGCGCCACTGCCCAAACTGCTCGACCACCTCCTTGGCCTCCGCATGCTCATCGGGCAATGACTGCACGATTGGCTTGAGTCCATCTGGCCGAGAAGTACTGAACTCGCGGGCCCGATGGCTCTCGTTGTGCCTGATCACCCCTGCAGCAGCGGTCACGATATGCCCTGTGCTGCGGAAGTTCTCACCCAGCGAGATTGCTTTGGCGTCCTCATAGCGGGATTCAAAGTCCAAAATATTGCCAATGTCGGCCCCGCGCCAGGCATAGATCGATTGATCGGGATCACCAACGACACAGATGTTGCGATGGATAGATGCAATGGCTGATGCAATGACAAACTGAGCGTGATTGGTGTCCTGGTATTCATCGACAAGGAGATAGTGGTATCGACTACCGATGTCATTTCGCAGCGCCTGGTCATCTCGAAGCGCTACTGCCAACAGACGCAGCAAATCATCGAAGTCCAATGCTCCTGCCCGCGTGAGCGTGCGCTGATACGCGTGATAGATCCGCGACAATGAGCGTCCGTAAAAGTCTCCAGCATTGCGTTCAAACTCATCGGGACCACACAGTCCATTCTTGGCATGACTAATCGCTGAAAGTACAGAAGCCGGTGGCCAGTTACTTGTATCCAGTCCTGCTTGCGCAATAGCTTCCTTCACTGCGCTGCGCTGATCAGCCGTGTCATAGATGGTGAGATTCTCTGGAGCACCAACTCGAGAACCGAGCGTGCGAAGTTGCATGGCTGCAAATGAGTGGAAGGTTGAAATCGTCAAACCTCGAGACTCGTGCACACCGATGCGTTGTTGCACACGATCGCGCATTTCACCAGCTGCTTTGTTGGTGAAGGTCAACGCCAGCACAGACCATGGTGCCACACCTTGTTCAAGCAACATGGCAATGCGGCGAGTCACCACGGTCGTCTTGCCCGAACCCGGCCCAGCCAACACCAGAAGCGGCCCGTCTCGGTGCATGACACTGGCACATTGGGCTTCGGTCAGACCCTGCAACAAGGGGTGGTCGATGGACATCGTGAGAATGCTACGACGCCCCCCCGCCACACGCACTGAGGGGCCAAAAAGGCTATCGACAGGCCATCCACAGGCTTTCAAGGGCGTTTTTCCGCTTTTAACCCCCTGTAAACCAGTCACTTGCGACTCGATCTGAACCAAATCACAAGATTCAGTGTGTGCGGATCTTGAAGGCACAACATGTAGTAGTACGATACGTCCCTTAGTGAGGCACCTCATATGGCCTAAATGGCCCATGTCAGGCTCCTCACAGGCCCTAACGCGTGGTTGGCCGCTGCTGATCCACCGCTGGGGCTGACCAGCAGGCTTTGTGTCAGTCTTGTTGGTGATTGGTGGAGCCGGTTGGCAGATGCCAGCCCCTGTGGGAAGAGGCTGCTCATGACAGTATTGAGCGATGTTGAAATTCGAACGGATGTCTCGATTGAGCCGTTCTCTGATCAAGCTGCTCGAAGCGATGTCGTCTCGTATGGCGTGTCGAGTTATGGATACGACGTACGAGTTGGCACTCGATTCAAAATCTTCACCAACACCACCAGCGGTGGCACCGCCGTGGTTGACCCAAAGAAATTCACGGATGATCTCTTCGTCACCGTGGACACGAACGAAACCGGCCGAGACCACGTACTGATTCCACCAAACAGCTTTGCCTTGGCGGAAACCATGGAGTGGATCGAAGTGCCTCGTGATGTGCTGACCATTTGTGTTGGCAAGAGCACCTATGCCCGTTGCGGGCTGATCGTCAATGTCACACCACTCGAACCAGAGTGGCGAGGCAAGGTCACTCTGGAGATCAGCAATACCACCCCGCTTCCGGCCAAGGTGTATGCGTGCGAAGGCATCGCACAGATGATCTTCCTTCGCGCTCAGCATGAGTGTGCAATGAGCTATGCCGACAAGCGCGGCAAGTATCAGGACCAGGAGGGGTTGACGCTTCCACGCGTCGACGAGTGAACACACCGCCCCTGCCGCGTCCATGACGGGCGTTGGGCGATGTGACGTGTTGTATTGATGGATGACGGCACCGCCGTCGGGCAAGGACGCCCAAGGAGTCAAGATGAAACTCAAGCGACGATTCACCAAGGTTGGACAGGACGTATTCGCTCAGGTCGAGTGGGAACAGCGCACCAGCCGCATCACCAACGCCGACGGATCGATGGTGTTCGAAATGGAAGACGCATGGATTCCAAAGTCATGGAGCCAGCTCGCCACCGACATCATGGTGAGCAAGTACTTCCGCAAGGCTGGTGTGCCTCAGACCGACGAACAAGGCCAACCGGTCCTCGACGAGGCTGGCAAGCCCATCCTTGGACCGGAGCGTAGTGCCCGTCAAGTCATTCACCGTCTTGCCGGTTGCTGGCGGGCATGGGGTGAACAACACGACTACTTCGATTCTGAAGATGACGCTCAGACGTTCTACGACGAACTCTGCTGGATGATGCTCAATCAGGTCTCCGCCCCCAACAGCCCACAGTGGTTCAACACTGGTCTGCACTGGGCCTATGGCATCAGTGGCCCGGCGCAGGGCCACTGGGTCAATGACCCAGCTACGGGGCGTCAGTTGCTTGCCGATGATGCCTATTCACACCCACAGCCGCACGCCTGCTTTATTCAAGCAGTTGAAGACGATCTGGTCGGCGCCGGTGGCATCATGGATCTATGGACACGCGAAGCACGCCTCTTTAAATATGGCAGCGGCACAGGCACCAACTTCTCCTCTATTCGTGGTGCCGATGAGCCACTCAGCGGCGGCGGCAACAGCAGTGGCTTGATGAGCTTCCTCAAAATCGGTGACCGCGCCGCTGGCGCCATCAAATCAGGCGGCACCACTCGCCGCGCTGCCAAGATGGTGTGCCTCGATGCTGACCACCCAGACATCGAGTCCTTCGTCAACTGGAAAGCCCGCGAAGAACTCAAGGTTGCGGCCATGGTCGAAGGCCTCAAGCACATTGATGGCACGCAGCAGGAACTGGCTTGCGAACTCGACCTGCACCTCGACTACGACTTCAATGGCGAGGCCTACGAGACGGTCTCTGGCCAGAATTCCAACAACTCTGTCCGCTTGTCCAACGACTTCATGCGGGCTGCCCGTGACGGTAGTTCTTGGGATCTGATCAACCGCACCGACGGCGAAGTGTCGCGCACCCTGGAGGCCGACAATCTGTGGCATCAGATCTGCCGTGCCGCATGGCGGAGCGCCGACCCGGGATTGCAGTTCGACACCACGATCAACGAATGGCACACCTGCCCGGTCGATGGACGCATCAACGCCTCCAATCCATGCAGTGAGTACATGTTCCTTGACGACACGGCCTGCAACTTGGCCTCAATCAACCTGCTTAAGTTCTGGAATGCCCCCAAACAGACCTTCGACATCAAGGGCTTTGAGCACGCCATCGACATCTGGACGATCGTGCTTGAGATCTCGGTCTTGATGGCGGCCTTCCCCTCACGCTCAATTGCCGAACGCAGTTGGCGATACCGCACACTTGGCCTGGGCTACGCCAATCTCGGCGCGCTGCTCATGCAGTCGGGTATTCCGTATGACTCAGAAGAAGGGCGTTGCGTCTCTGGCATTCTCACCGCAGTGCTGACTGGTCGCTCCTATGCCATGAGCGCGCGTATGGCCAAGGAGCACGGCGCCTTCGCTGGGTATGAGGACAACAGCAACGAGATGTTGCGTGTCATTCGCAATCACCGACTTGCCGCCATGGGCACCGAACGTGACAGCGATGAGTGGGAGGATCTGGAGATCCGACCAGTACCAATCGACCACGACACGGCCCGCAGCGGCAACATCAACATCGCCAACACCGGCGAATTGCTTGACCACGCCATCGATGCCTGGGACCGGGCCTTGGCTGATGGCACTCGCTACGGATATCGCAATGCCCAGACCACCGTCATTGCACCAACTGGCACCATTGGCCTGCTGATGGACTGCGATACCACAGGCGTTGAACCTGACTTCGCTCTGACCAAGTTCAAGAAACTCGCGGGCGGCGGCTACTTCAAAATTGCCAATCAATCACTCCGCCCCGCCCTATTGGCACTTGGATACTCAGAGGACCAGACCAACGAGATCATGCGCTGGGTTATGGGCACACTCGATCTTGATGTCCCAATGCCTGACGAAGAGGGCGAGCAGTCCCGCGACGGCAGCACCTTCCGCGACTACCTGATTGCGCAGGGCTACACCACGGACGACCTGGCCGATGTGATGGCTGTGCTGCCGACGGTCTTTGAACTTTCCTTCGCCTTCACCGCCTGGAACATGCCCGCGCCCGTACTTGAGAAGTGCGGATTTGAAGATGTTGCAGACGCTCAGAATCGACCCGACTTCAATGGTCTGGCATCATTGGGGCTGACACACAAACAGATTCAAGCGCTCAACACGGTGATCTGCGGCACGCAGACCATTGAAGGGGCTCCGCACATTCGAGATGCACACCTGGCCGTCTTCGACTGCGCGAATCGTTGTGGGCCCACGGGTACCCGGTTCATTGAACCTCAGGGTCACATCCGCATGATGGCTGCTGCTCAGCCATTCATCTCGGGTGCGATCTCAAAAACCATCAACCTGCCCAATGAAGCCACTGAAGAGGATATCTCTGAGTCCTATCGCCTGAGTTGGGAACTGGCTCTCAAGGCCAACGCGCTCTACCGCGATGGTTGCAAGCTGAGTCAGCCCCTGAACACCTCGACAACCGACATCTCACTTGATGACGACGAAGACGAGGACGAACTGAACGAGGCCCGCGCCGAAGTGGCAATGGAAGTGGCGATTGCTGCTGAAGCCGCTGGTGATGTTCGTCCAGTCGACTATGTCGAACGCGTTGTCGAACGCATTATCGAGCGACCGATGCGACGGCGGCTTCCTGACACACGTCGCAGCCTGACTCACCACTTCAATGTTGCTGGCCACGAGGGCTACCTCACTGTCGGTATGTATGAAGATGGGCTTCCTGGCGAGTTGTTTATCACCATGTCCAAGGAAGGCTCGACCATTGGCGGACTGATGGACAGCCTTGGAACCGCCATCAGCGTGGCCCTTCAATACGGCGTTCCGATCAACAGTTTGGTAACCAAGTTCGCCCATCAGCGGTTCGAACCGCAGGGCATGACAACCAACAGCGACATTCCCTTTGCCAAGAGTCTGGTTGACTACATCTTCCGCTGGATGGGCATGGAGTTTGTCGATGGCTTCCGCGAAGCCAACGCCCCAGTCCGCACTACTGAAACGACTACTGCGATCAAGGAGGATCCCGCATGCAACGACAGGACGTCGTCGACATCATCCGAAGTAGCCACAGACCGGGAGAGGATCGGCAGACCCTCGACCCGATCTTCGGCCGAACCTTCCATCGCCCCGGATGCGATGCCAGAACACTTAATCGAACCGATGCTTCACGATGGCACGCAGACAGCGACAAAATCAACATTGAGTCAAGCAACCGCCGCGCTCATGGGCGATGCGCCGCCGTGTGACAACTGCGGCGCCATCACCGTGCGAAATGGCACGTGCTACAAGTGCGTGAACTGCGGCAATTCCATGGGGTGCAGTTGAACCAAAGGAGATGAACCATCGCGGCTTCGACGCCAGGAGCGGCGCCGCGTATGACACGAAGAACGGATGCACGAGGTATCCGAACACCTGAGGAAGTGGCAGACAGGAGGTCAGCCGCTTCAGCGGACACAGGATTTGTCCGCGGGGCAGGACGCCCGACGGTTCTTCGTGACGACCTGACTCACTCTTGGCACCCTTGGAAGAGCCCGCCATTGGGCGGCAGCTCCTTCCAACTCTTCCCTCCCCCCCTGGTCGACCTCCACCGTCGGCCAGGGGGTTTTCTTATGGTCGCAACATCGCACCCCTTGGAGTTCAGCTGCAAGCGATGCGCCGCCGCACATGAGCTACCATGCCGCCAATGTCGCTGATGCTGGCCAACCAACTGCCTCTTTACCTACCTATTGTCATCCTCATCGTGATGGCGATCATTTTTGGCGCAGTCAATATTCTCGGATCGCACCTGCTGGGCCCCAAGCGTTATGGCGAAGAGAAGATGAGCACCTATGAGTCGGGCATGAATCCCATCGGTACTGCAAGGCGTCGATTCAATGTCCGTTTCTACATCCTTGCGATGACCTTTCTCGTTTTCGACGTTGAGATCATCTTCCTCTATCCGTGGGCAGTTGATTTCGCGCAGTTGGAACCGGGCAGCCCAGAGGCCGGCCTCTTTCTCGGCCGCATCCTCTTTTTCCTATTGATGTCCGTCATCGCCTATGTGTATGCGTGGAAGAAGGGTGTCTTCCGCTGGGACTGAGCCTTGGCGGCCCCTATTTAGCGGGTCCAGTCAGGCGGAGGGCTGACCACCCGCTGTCCTTCCAGTGTGATCGCCCAGGCGTGCAAACACAGTGGCCGGCTGTCGGTGGGAACGCCGTACAGCATGTCCCCGTGAATGGGATGTTCAAGGTGCGAAAGCCCAGCCCGGATCTGGTGTCGACGTCCCGGGCCGATGATGTCCACCGCAAGCAGTTCTCCACGGCCCACACGCCCCTGTGATTGCCAAGTACACCGCCCCAGTTCGTTGGGCGATCCAAAAGTCTTGACGGTCATTTTCCGCGACCCTCGATGACGCTTCGAGAAGTACAACTCGAATTGCCCGACATCAGACAGTCCAGCATCACATCGCGCCAAGTACTGCTTGCCGATAACCACATCCGTACGGCCGGACATGCTCGACCGCAAAAAATCATGTGTCGCATTGTCAAGCGCTACCAGGAGACATCCAGAGGTCAGTAGATCCAATCGATGGACTAGGCCACCATCGTCTTGGTCATGGCAGGCCGGCTCGTGGTCACGGAGCCAGGTTTCGACATCGGATTGGTCCCCGGGGCCAGCAACAGAGTGCCATCCAGATGGCTTATCAACCACCATCCAATGTTCGGTGCGATGGAGAATTCGGGGTTCAACAGACATCCAAGCACCCTATCACGCTCGGGACCGTACAATCCTCGTTTCCCCGTGACGGGGCGTAGCTCAGCTTGGTAGAGCGCCTGTTTTGGGAACAGGAGGTCGCAGGTTCGAATCCTGTCGCCCCGATTGACTGAACCTTGGCATAAACCTGCTCAAGGACTCAGCAACATCAGTATCCGATCAGGAATCAGAGGCCTCTTCCGCCAGTGCACGCAGCCGCTGCACTTCTTCCGATGGCGGCGTGAACCAACTCTTGATCTCACTCTTGACGTAGTTCGCTGCCATATGCGGCGTGACCGCCGGGGGAATCAGCGTCGCCAATGGATCACAGTGGCAGTCCACCAGAGCCAAGCCATCATGCTCGAAGGCGGCCTGGAAGTTTGGCTTGATGTCCCCATACTCAAACACGCTCAAGCCTTTTCCATGGCACGACTCCATCAGCTTGGCATAGTCAGGATTCAGCAAGCGCGTCCCAGACGCAACATTGCCATCATGCGACGCTTCCTCAAACTCGATGAAGCGATACGCCCCGTTGTTCAGCACAAAGCACTTGATCGGACAGCGATACATGGCCGCGGTCACGATGTCTGGCAAACTCATCTGAAAACCACCATCACCAGCAATCAGAACAACCTGACGCCCCGGACACGCCATGCTCGCGCCAATGGCCTGCCCAAGTGCCCCACCCAATGTGGCGAGATTTGCAGACCAGATAAAGCGCTGCTTGCCATTGAGGCGGGCAATATTGTTGAACCAGATCGTGGTAGAGCCTGAATCTCCAACAACAATCGCATCATCCTCAAGATGCTCGAGGATGCCATAGACCATCGCAGCTGGATGAATGGGCTTGCCGGCCTTGGTTTCCTTGGCCCGGAACACAAAGTCATCAATCAACTTGACCAGTGGCTTGCGTGACTTCTCGAGAAAATGGGTATCGCTACGCGCTTCGACCCGGTCCAGCAATCCCTGTACCGCGGGCGCCGCATCACTATGTACTGGATGCTTCACATTGACATGCGTGGCCAGATGCAATGGATCACGGTCAATCTTCACGATCGGCACCCCGTGTGGATAGAACTCCTTCCATGCAAAATTGCTGCCCACAACAATCAACAAATCGCTCTGGTGCAGCGCATGATTCGCGGGATGCCCACCCATGATGCCAATGCCACCAAGCACATTGGGGTGATGATTGTCAATGATGTCCTTGGATCGCGTGGTGTGAATCAGCGGGGCTTGCAACTTCTCGGAAAGCGCTACCACCGCATCTGCACAACCCCGCGCTCCTTCTCCATAGAGAATGGCTGGACGCTTGGCAGTGGCGATGGCTGCCGCTGCAGCGTCAAGCGATGCCGCAGAGGGGATGAGTTGTGAATCACTGCCCCTGACAAAGACGGGCGGCGACTGCTTGACGGGACGCCCCAGCATGACATCGGAAGGCACTGAAATGTGTACTAGGCCGCGACGAGTCAGTGCCGTGTTGATGGCGATGTGCAACATCTCCATCAAATTTTCTGGCGAGCGCGCCTCCACGTTGAACAAACACAGATCTTCGAGCAGTTGCAACTGACTCGATTCTTGAGGCATGCCTGAGCCAATTCGGCTGCTGTCCACCTGACCCGTGATCGCCAGCACCGGAACGCGGTCACCAGCAGCATCAGCAATGCCATTAATGAGATTATTCGTGCCTGGCCCCTGACAGGCCACCGCCACACCGAGCCGCCCAGTGACCCGCGCATGACCAGAGGCCATGAATCCGGCATTGGACTCATGCCGACAGACGACAAACTCCACATCGCCCTCCTTGCGAATGCTCTCCATCAACGTGTCAATCGTGTCCCCGGGAATGCCGAAGATGCGGTCGACACCAGCACTTTTAAGGGTGGCTAAAAGTTGATCACTGACGGTATGTGACATGTCGTCTTTCCTTCCAGAATGGTCCGTTCAGACTATCACGGCTGATGCCCTGATGTGCGTGGCACAACGGGCATATGGGTGGCAACAGCCTCGGGTGTCAGATGCACCGCTCGAATAAAGGGTGGCTCACCCTCAACCCAGTGGCCATAGGTAACGGCCACGATGGTTCCATCTGGAAGACGAGCCAATGCTGGATAGGCACAATCACTACGCACCTGATTGTCGGAAAGGCGGATGAAGTACTGCCCAGAACCGCCCGAGACAAGATCATCCCACGTCCCAATCCATGCCACCCAGTCTCCCCACCATGGGCTGTCCTTCTGCATCTGGCGATAGGAGATAAAGAGTCGACCGTCTGGCAAATACAGCGCCTGGTGTCGGTCACCAGTCAACACGGCCGGCACCTCCACTGGCTGTGACCACGTCGTTCCAGCATCCTCAGAGAAACAGATATGACTGTTGCGGCGACGACTATTTTCACGCAGCAGCATGGCCCAGCGGCCGCCATCTGGCGAGCACACCAAACCAGGCTCACACAAATGCACAGATGGATCTACAGCCACAACGCGGGGTTGACCCCACGTCAATCCCCCATCGGTCGTATCAATGGCATAGACCTCAAAGCCCGGCGTGCCTCGACCACCAGCACGAAGAAATCGTCCGTCATCATGGAAGTAGGCCGAGTAGCACCCCGCTGGCCCAGTGGGCATGACATCGGCCACCGCGACAATGCCACCGTAGTTACCAATGGGTTCTAACTCCGTCCAGGTCGCGCCAGCGTCTTCACTCACTGCCGTGCGAATCGGATACAGCCCACTAAACATGATCAATCGATGCGTTCCCTCCGCATCGGTCAAGCCATAGAGATGAGGCGTCTCCTTTGACGTCGCCCACGAGGCTGGCACTGGAAGGCGATCGCTCCATGTCTGACCACCGTCGGTGCTCTTCTTGAGGACTAACGCCCCACGGCCATGTCCCTTGGGATAACAGCAGAGCATCGTCTGACCATCGGCAAGCAGCCGCGCTGTGGGATGCCCCAGATACTGACCAGCCTCCCGATCCACAGTGGTCTGAAGAGCGGCCTGATCGGCCAAATCCACCCGCGTGGGGGTGGCCAGACACACACCGAGCAATAACACAGGGAGCATGAACGCACCATACTCCACTCCATAGAAGACGCACGCTAGCATTCGCGCATGTCCGCCCCGCTTACTGCACGAGTCGTGGTTGAGTTAATCGGCACCTTCCTGCTGGCCTTGACCATTCAGTTGATGGTGCTGCACGCGCCTGATCTGGCCCCAGTAGCGCCATTGGCCATCGCCTTGATGCTCGCAGCACTGGTGTATGCCGGCGGACCAATCTCGGCTGCCATGTACAACCCCGCCGTGCTCGCTGGCTTCGTGATGGCAAAAGGATTTCCACGGTCTGAAGTGGGACCCTATCTCGGCGCCCAACTGATCGGCGCAGCGCTGGCCGCAGGCTGTGGCCTGCTGCTCCGCGGCCAGGCAGCAGTTCCAATCGAACCAGATCCCGCCATGGCGATCTTTGCTGAAGCACTGTTTACCTTTGCCTTGCTTTGGGTGATCTTTCAAGTCACCTCACCAAGGCAGCAAGGCAATCAGTGGTTTGGAATTGCCATTGGCGCTGTGGTTGGCGGTGGTGCCTATGCCGTCGGCGCTATCAGTGGTGCGGCATTCAATCCCGCCGTCTGGCTGTCACTGGCGGCCACTGGAAAACTGGCTTGGTCAACCTGGTGGATGTATCTGATCGGTGAGGGCCTTGGCGTCCTTCTGGCCGTGATCGTGCAGCGGATCATCGAGTCGGACAACCCATGAACTTTGGCGTGTCATTTATGACCCTTGGTGTGTCTGATGTAGCCGCAGCGACAGCCTTCTATGTGGCAATGGGCCTGAACCCTCATCCACGCAGCAATCCAGACATCACCTTCTTTGATCTGCACGGGCGGATCCTGGCCCTCTTTGACCGAACATCACTCGCGGAAGATGCAGCGCAGGAAGATCACCATGACGGGTCCTTTGGTGGCAGCACCATGGCCTGCAATGTGTCCTCTCCAGAAGACGTGCAGCCCATGCTTGACCGAGCCGTGGCCGCAGGCGGCACTCTGCTGCGCACCCCTTCAGAACCACCATGGGGTGGGCTCCGCGGCTATTTCGCTGACCTTGACGGCCATCCATGGGAAGTCGTGTGGAACCCGAGTTGCCAAGTCGATTCCACAGGTCGCATTTCCTTCTAAACGAGTACGCTCCAGAGATGGCCGGAACGCTCCTCTTCTATGACTTTGAAACCGATGGGGCTGACCCCCAATTCAGTCGCCCCTACCAGTTCGCCTGTGTGCGCACTGACATGGACCTGAACCCGATACCAGGACCTGAAGGGAAAGGCATCGAGTTCTTATGCCGCCCCAGTGATGATCACCTCCCAGCCCCAGAAGCGGTACTGATCACCGGTATCACCCCACAACAGGCCGCAGCCAAAGGCCTACACGAAGCCGAGTTCTTTGGTCGGATTCATGCATTGTGCAATACACCAGGAACCATCTCGGTTGGCTGGAACAGTCTTCGCTTTGACGACCTCCTCTGCCGATGGGGATTCTGGCGCAACTTCCTTGAGCCCTATGGGCACACCTATGCCATGGGCTGCCGCGCTTGGGATCTCATCGATCTCACCCGCGCTGCATGGGCGATGCGACCCGAAGGCCTCATGTGGCCGCTCCGCGACGATCAGTCCCCAAGTTTCAGACTGGATCAACTCGCGCCAGCCAATGGCATTGACCATGGTGATGCCCACGACGCCCTTGCCGATGTGCATGCCACAGTGGCCTTTGCCCGTCTTCTGAAGGATGCACAGCCCAAACTCTGGAACTACGGACTCAGTCTGTGCGAGACTGATCAGGTCGAGTCCCTGCTTGAACCTGGCGCCATGATTGTTCATTCGACAACGCGCATCCCCAATCGAGTCGGGTGCACGACTCTGATGCATGTCATTGGTAAGACGGGGCCAAAATCACGGGACTTCATTGGCTGGGATCTGCGCAAAGACCCCAGCGAACTTCTTGAAGCCGATGCAGAAACGATCGCACGCAGGACCTTCTCGAGCCAGGAGACGTTGGGCGATGAAACTCGCTTTGCCCTGAAGAAAATCAAGAGCAACCGCGCCCCCTTCGTGCTGGAAGCCAGCGATGCCGTACTGGAATCGTTTGATACCGACCGGCTTGAACTTGATCTCGCTGACATCGCACGACATCACCAACTTCTTGACAACCCTACGGTCGCCGCACATCTGCGCACGCAAATCCAGCAGGTCTGGCAATTCGAAGGCATGTCAGCCGACGATGCAGACGATGCGCTCTACGACGGATTCCTACGTGGCCATGACAAGGCACTCATCAAGACCATCCCAGCGATGCCACCTGACCAACTTGTGTCTCTGGAGTCGCAATTTGAAGACCGAAGATTGCCTGGCTTACTGCTGCACTACCGGGCACGCAACTTCCCCGAAACACTTGACCACCACGCGACCGAGCGCTGGGCGGAGCGCTGCCGCACCCGATTGACGGCGCCGCGCGGTCGCCATGAACTGGGCTGGCCCATCTGGCGGACCCATGTACAGGAAATGATTGCAAATGCTGCAGACGACCTGACCCAATTGGAACAGCTCACGCAGGTCCTTGATTGGGGCGATGAGATCGCTGAACGGATCAATCTGCCGATGCCGACGACGGCCGGTTAATCATGAAGGTCGCCAAATCATCGAAACGGGTGTTCAGAAACGTGCGTAGCGCCCCCTCCACACCACACGCGTCCATGGCCCCCTGCATACACACCATCCACGCGTCCCGCGCAGGCTGATCGATCGCAAATGGTGCATGCCGCATCCGCAGCCGCGGATGTCCAAAGCGTTCAACAAAGTGCTGTGGACCACCGAGCCACCCGCAAAGAAACCAAAAGAGTTTGTCCCGTGATGCCGTCAGATCTGGTGGGTGCATAGCGCGAATAGTGCGTGCCACCACTTCGGTATCCATGCGATCGTAGAACGCATCAACCAGCGCGCGTACGCCAGTCTCCCCACCGATGGCTTCAAAAGGGGTGTGCTCAGCATTGAATGCCGAGCCATCTTCAGATGAGACTGGTTCGCTCATGAACTTGCAGGCATGTTGAGCTGCCGGATGCGGATGTTGCGGAACTCGACTCGGTCACCGTGATCTTGTAGACCAATAAGTCCCTTGTCATTGGTTCCATAGCGTGGCATGCCAATGAACTTGCTCCCGGCCACCCGACGCTTCCAGTCCTCACTGCCCATGACATAGTCAGCCGTCTTGACACCGTTGAGCCAGTAGATCACGTGGTCGCCATCAACGCGGATCCTCGCTCGATTCCACTGCCCTGCCGGACGACTCGAGTCGACCGGTGGGGCATGCAGGGCGTAATTCGCTCCAGCAGACTGCAAGGCCGTAATGCCATCTGCATGTCCAATGTTGTCAAGAACCTGCATTTCCGGCGCTGCCTCGTAGATGGCATTTCCACGCTCATCACCGTGAAAGAAGATGCCACTATTGCCCCCAGCTTGCACTCTCCAGTCAACGTAGAAGTCAAAGTCGTCGTACTCCTGGCGGGTGACAATGTCACCACCGCCACCGACCCGCACCAGCATGCCATCCTCGACAGCCCAGCCATCATGCAAATGGTCACGCCGAAATCCACGCCACCATGGGGCGGCCTGCGTGCCATCAAAGAGCAATTGCCAACCTGCTTGTTGCTGCGCTGGGGTCAGCACATTGTGTGGACCTGTTGGCTCTGGCCCAACGTCATGCTTGTCGCCAAACCGAGGCGCGACTTCCTTGCGACCACCGCTGATGGGCCGCTGATCCGGCCACGTGGAGCGCATGGCTTGGGCTGGTATGACCTGAAAGTCACTCGCTCCAGGCGCCTTCCATTCAAGACGCAGCAACGCAGACACTCCTTGCTCAAAGAACTTGACCTGCATGGGGTGCGTCCCCTTAGCCAGGTCGATCGTGCCCTCCACCGACTCGGCACCATGCAAGCCATCATTATCAATCACTTGCCTGCCTGAAATCCAGAGTTGCGACCCATCATCACTGGTTAGCCGAAAAGTCCACTTACCTGCAGCATCGGTCTGCAGGTTCGCATCAATCAAGACCATGAAGTCGTCCTTGAATGGACCGAAATCATCATCCACCAAATCGATTTCATCAATGCGCAGCCAAGCATTCGGAGATTGCCCAGGCACCAACGGCGCCAACTGTGACAAAGAACGGTCGGTTTGCCAGACCCGCATAACGGCGCCGGGCTGCGCGTTCTGGCCAAGAGCCATAGTGATCACAAGTGCATCCAACATCATTCAGGTTCCTTTGCCTGCCGCACGACTCAATCGAGGTGGTCGAGCTGAAGCGGCCTCCAATAATTGGTTTTGCAGCGTACGTGCTGTGGCCGCATCCATATCGACCCGACACCACGGCCGCTGTTGATCGTCGACCAACTCGATCGACCATACAGAACCCGAGCCATTGGCACCAAGCCATGTCCACTGACCACCGGGGACATCCATCATTTGAGAAGTCATATCAGGATCATCCGCCGCCCCCACATAAGACCAACGCATCTGCTGCGCTTGCGCTGGCGGAGCCGCAGCCAACGCCGATTGCATCGTGGTAGCCAATGCCAGGGTATGCCGCGTATCGGCCCGTGCTTGCGCCAACCAAGTGGCTTCGCTCGGAGACAACACCGCAATGACCACTCTGGGATCAACAGTCGGCGTCTTGCTGCCATCAGCACGATCATGCACACCGCGCTGCACTGACCAGAGGACATTGGCACAAGTTTCAGCCTCGACCAGCACGACCGCGTCGGGACCATGCATCAGGGTGGCCCGCCCCGCAGGCTGGCCACATCCAGACAGTGCCATCACGACTATGGCGACAGCAGGTGGCCACCAACGTGGCCACAGACTCACTTCGACTTCCCTCGACCGTCAGACAACTGCAATTCCGGAATCGTGGCCGACTGACTGGGGTCAAGCACCAACTCCAATTGTGCCAACATGCGCTGATCCAACTGAGCACGCCGATAGCGAATCTGCGCCATCTCGAGTTCAGTCGCCATGGAATCGCGTGAAGGCGGGAAGGTCATCCGAGGCGTCCCCTCTTTGCGCCGGTCGACCATGACCTTGGTCAATTCACGCCAAGACTGGCGGTAGTTGCTGGCAAGATCTTCGGCCTGACGTTGTTGCTCAGATGTCAATTCGAGCGCCATGACCGCATTAATGGCTTCATCTGCTGCTCGGCCGTCCTCAAAGATGCGCGGAAATGCCTGACGATCATACGCATCACGCATCGACCAACTGATCTCATGTGGCAATGCATCAAACACGGCATCTGCCTGATCACGATTGAGCATGGCGAGTTCACCAAGCGCTTCCCCGAGTTCTTCCCGACGCGTCTCCCACCGTCGGCGGATGGCTTGACGCACCTCTGGTTCATAGTCCTCTCCACTCCCCCAAAGACGCCCTTCCAAATCTTTGACCTTCTCCATGCGCCCCTTCAGGTTTTCCAGCGGACCATCAACGGAATTGTCATAGGCGATCAGTGCATCCATCACGGTCTTGCGCTGCGCCCCATCGAGCTTGGCCGGGTCGGTCTCCAAAATGATCACGGTGAGATCGATGACCGCCTCGTTATGGCGTCGCATCGACCAGTCATCCTGCGCCATCGCCGCGCGGCGGCGACTCCGCATCATCGCATTGTGAATGCGATTGATGTGATCACGGTCAACCGACTCTGGAAGCGCCAAGGCCATGTCCTCAAACAAGACGGCCTCGATTTCTGCCAGGGCCTCGCCGGCTTTTGCCCGCTGCTCAGACTGCACGCGTTGCCATTCCCGCCATGACTGTCCTTCGTCAAAGTCAATGTTCTCTTTCTGATCAATGGTGGCCTGCCCACTACTGACCAACAAGCTCATCGCCTCAGTTTCATAGTCAGCATGCAACGCCCCCATCAATTCAAGACCGCCAGCATCAGCCCCCATCCACTGACCAATGCGCTGCAACTGATCGCCTCCGATGGGCTCAACACGAATCACCTTCAATGCCGCTGCGGTGGCCTCGCCTTCTTCTTTGCCTCCTCCGCCAGCTGCCTGTTTCTCTTCTTCTGCATCTCGCTTCTTGGCAAGATCTAGTTCATCGCTATAGCGATCAGTGACATTTTCGGCAGCCAATCGAATCGTGTCCAGCCGCGCGACAAGACCCTCCATGCGATCTTCTCCAACAAGCGGCTGATCACCCTCCAGTTGAGCTAGCGAACGGAACTTCCGCTGCGAATTGATCACCGGCAACATGGATTTGAGCAGCGCATCCCACGACTCATCCAGTTTGACCATGGCAGCATCCGCTTCGGCATTGGCTGAAGGACTGAGATCCAATTCCCGCAGACGCACTAATTGGCTTCGCACAGTGGCGATTCCGTCATCTGCATCACGGAAGCCACCCCGAACAAATCGCCGGCGCACTTCACGCGCCGCCTCAGGCCCGAGCACATCCTGCAGTTTCCAGTAAGCCCGGACATTCTCAGCAGCAACAGCGGCAGCCTTCTCCTGCATAGGTCGCGTCATGGGGTCAAACAACCCCTTGAGCTCCTCAATGCGATCCTCCTCAGAGAAATACTGCATCATGGCCATCATGTCCATGTTGCGCAAGCCACGGGCATCCACTTCATCAAGCAGTTTTTCAATGGCTTCCTTGCCAGCACTCTCAAACGAACGAAGATCCGCCAATGTGTTCTTCGCATAGACCGCCAAGATCTCATTGACTTGGGCCTCCACAGCAGGATCCACTTCGACCCGGCGCATAATGCCAATCAAATCTGGCGAAGCGCCATCATTGAGTTCGCCAACCATATTGCGGTGCAACATGCTGTAGCGATCAAGTGCGCGAAAGCGCCTTTGCTGCTCAAGTGCAATGACCTGGGACTCACTGAGCAGTGGTGTCATGTCATCGAAAAAGGAATCGTCGATGCGGCCAAAGGCATTGATGATGCGCAAACCATCAGAGACGAGTTGATTGACTTCCTCACGCGTTGGAATCTGAAAATCACCGCCCCACGGCTGCACCCGCATCATGGTGTCCATGCCGCTATCCATGTAGTCCTGCACATCACCTTCTTGCAGGTCCTCAAAGCGCTGGTTGTAAGACTCATACTGCTCGAGAAGGACACGACGCTGATCGCGTGAGAGTTCCAGACGATCAGCCAGCGCCCGAACGTCTTGCACCGCCATAGGCTGCACAAAGAACGGGTAACTGCCTCGCTGGGCCTGAGCCGGCTGCAAGCCAAAGCAGAAAGCCACCAAGAGCACCAGCATCAACATCACTCGATTGTTCATCGACAACCTCCTCAATCACCCACTGGGTCAGGACGTCCCATGATAGGCCACCAGCGGGCTGAAAAACGGCGGCGGGGGGGGGGGGGGGGGGCCCCCCCCCCCCCCCCGCGACCGGAGAAAGAGGAAGAGAAGAGATTTAGAGGGGAAGATCGTGACCCCGCTCAGAGCCATCGACCATCGAGAAGGGTTGGCGACAGAATCAGGCGGCAGCCCGATTTTGACCGACTGTGCGTTGCTCGGGGGTTGCGCGACGCTCTGGCTGAGCATTCATCTGAGCGATCATCTCCGCTGGGCTGTGCGACCAGAGATCTGCGCCAATTTCCTCGGCCAAGCCTTCGGCTCGGGCAAAGACACCACCACCAACGGCGATCTGCGTGTTGGGGCAAGCGCCGATGGCGCGAATGGTGTCGATAAGGCGACGGATGTCCGGCGCGTCGGCTGCACAGGATGAGAACATCAAGAGCACGTCAGGTTGCTGCTCCTGAACAGCGCCAAGCAGTTCGTCATAGGCAATGCCGCCGCCACCGAAGTTAACTTCATAGCCGTCGGCTTCTGCGAGATCTGCAACCATCTGGGCGGCCAGATCATCGGCTTCTGTGCTGCCACAGAAGAGCATCAGTGTGCGCCCGCGCCGATCGCATTGGCGGTAATTCGCCTGCGCCTGATCGACCAAACTGCGCAGTAGTCGAGTCGCATAGTGATGCGCTAAATTCGTAAGTTGATCGCGTCGGAACAAATCATTGACCAGTTCCAGCAGAGGCCAATAGACCTCCTGAGTCAATGCTTCCGGGACAAGCCCGGCATCCATCCATTCCTGCACCGTGTTTCGAGCGCCGTTTCGGTCTCCCGTGATGAGCATCGGGAAGAGGCGTTCCACCATCGCCTGTGTATTCACTGAAGAGCTCCTTGCCGTCCGGCACATGCCGGTTCATTCCATCTGGTCTGTCGCGATCACGCAATCGCTGTTGTCCCCCGCCAATGCCACATCGGAAAGGACAAGCCTCGAGCGTGTCTGAGTTTTCAATCCGCCGAAATTCACCGCTTATCGGCGGTTCTGCGCAGGCTGTGCGCCCAGGCGGCCGCAGCGTCCGAGAATAAAATGCTCGATCAGAACGCTGCGGATCGCGGAGTTCGTGGAAACGGGATCACATCCCGGACATTGCCCATGCCGGTGGCATAAGCGATGGTCCGCTCAAAGCCGAGCCCAAAGCCCGCATGTGGCACGGTGCCGTATTTCCGCAGATCTCGATACCACCAGTAGGCGTCCCGATCGAGGTCCATCTCATCAATCCGCCGATCCAGCACATCCAACCGCTCCTCACGCTGAGCTCCACCAATGATCTCACCAATGCCCGGGGCAAGCACGTCCATGGCTGCCACCGTCCGCTCATCATCGTTGAGCCGCATGTAAAACGCCTTGATGTCCTTGGGGTAGTTCATGACCACAATTGGCCGTCCAACATGATGCTCAGTGAGCCACCGCTCATGTTCGCTCTGCAAATCCACGCCCCAAGAAACGGGGAACTCGAACTTCGTGCCCTTCTCGACCGCCTGCTCAAGCAGCGATACGGCCTCGCTGTACTCCATGCGCTCAAAGCTGGACTCCACAAATGCCTCAAGACGCTCCACACAGGTCTTATCAATGCGGGCCCGGAAGAACTCCATGTCGTCCGGGAGCTCCTCCAGCAACGCCCTGAAGATGTACTTGAGAAAGTCCTCAGCCAGGTCTGCATCATCATGGAGATCCGCAAATGCAATCTCAGGTTCAATCATCCAGAACTCTGCCAGATGCCGCGATGTGTTTGAGTTCTCAGCGCGAAAGGTTGGCCCGAACGTATACACCTTGGACAAAGCCAAGCAGTAACTCTCAACATTGAGTTGTCCAGAGACCGTGAGAAATGACTCACGACCGAAGAAGTCCTTACTGAAGTCAATCTCACCAGCTTCATCCCGCGGCAGATTGGCGACATCCAAAGTGGACACCCGGAACATCTCACCAGCACCTTCACAGTCACTTGCGGTGACAATTGGTGTGTGGACCCAATAGAACCCTTGTTCGTGGTAATACCGATGAACGGCCTGCGCAAGACAATGTCGAACACGCGCGATCGCTGAGAAAGTGTTGGTGCGTACGCGTAGGTGTGCTTGCTCACGCAAATATTCAAAGGTGTGCCGTTTGGCAGGGACTGGATAAGTATCCGGATCTTCAACCATGCCAACAGCGACAATACGGTCTGCCTGCAACTCGACTGATTGCCCCTTGCCCTCTGACGCGGCGACCTGACCTTCACAGATCACGGAACATCCAGCTGTGAGCGACTGAACCGTCGAAGCGTAGTTCTCCAACTCACCTGGCGCGACCACCTGCAATGCATCAAAGCAACTACCGTCATGAACCTGCACAAAGGACAAGCCCGCCTTGGAATCGCGACGGGTCCGGACCCATCCACGGACTTGAACTTGATCACCAGGAGCGACCGAGCGGCCAGTCAGGACGTCTTTGACAGAATGCAGTGGAATTTCAGCAGCCATGGCAGTGCGTGCTCCTTGTGGTAGTGGGCCTGAACCGTGCAGGATCACCGAGGCCTGCACCCGCCGTCAAGCGGCCATAAAGACCGATCCGCCACCTTGGCAGGCCGCTGATAGTGGCCTGGCGCTGGATGGCGGGCCTGAGGCAAGAATCCCCCCCAGCAAATCTCCCAATCTGGGCAATTCAGGCACGCCACTTGCACTGTGTGGGGGGCGGAAACCCCGCGCAGATGACTCAGATGCAAGTGGCTACAGCCCCAACCCGACGACGACTCAATCTCCTGCTGTCTTATGGCGGCTGGCGGGATGATGCCGCCGTCCACCAACTCCCCAGATTGCTCGAGCCCATGGGCATCACGTCCATCAAAGCCGAGACTGGCGAGCAGGCTGCGGACTTTATCCAGCAGCAGCCGGTCCACATCGCACTGGTTGATCTGGAAATCCCCCTGCGTGGTGGTGGCGGCGGTCAAGAGGCAGGCGGCGCCCGCATCCTGCAATTGCTCCGCCGGCTTGATCAGCCACCGCCCACTGTGGTCATTCGACCCAAACAAGCCAACTCACGCGATGATGGGCGAGGACTGGCCACCTCTCTGCGAGAAGGTGCCTTTGCGGTGCTTGACCGCCCCCTGCACATCGAAGCCATTCTGGAAACACTGCGGCGCGTCCTGCGCCGACACTATCAGGATGCATGGCCGACGCCGTGCCCTGAACAGACCCGCCGGGACACGCCCGAGCATGGAAGGAGAGACCCCCAATGAATGTCAAACCACTTGGTGACAAGCTGCTGGTCAAACGCGCTGAAGCCCGTGAACGCACGGATGCAGGCATCTATCTTCCCGAGTCCGCCAAAGACAAGCCCCAACAAGGCACCATCGTGGCCACGGGCAATGGTGTCCTGAATAAGGAGACCGGTGGCTATCTGCCATTCAGCGTCAAGAAAGGTGACTCTGTGCTTTTTACCTCTTATGCCGGCACCGAAGTCAAAATGGACGGCGGTGAGTACCTCATCATGACGGAAGCCGACATTCTCGGCATCATCGACTGAGCCAATTCCATGGAACGAGGTCCCATTCTCGCCGTGCTTACTGAAATGAAGGGCACGACTGCCGAACTCGATCTGCTGCTAACAGGCGATCGGGATCCACTTGAAATCCGCAACGTGGTTGAAGTGGATCCGCTCCATAGCGCCCACGGCATCAAGATCACCACACGCGCCAACACCATCTGGATTGATGCCAGCCATGTGTCCGGCATGTGGCAAACCCGCATGGACGGCAGTTGACCCCACTCGATACCCCAGAGACATCCCGCCGCGTCGGCGGCGAAGGAAGGAACAGATCCTATGACAGCCAAACAAATTGCCTACGACATCGAAGCCCGGGAGCGCATGCTCCAAGGCATCAAGAAACTCGCCCGTGCCGTCAAGACGACCCTTGGGCCGTCCGGCCGAGTGGTTGTTCTTGAAAAGTCCTTTGGAGCGCCCACCGTGACCAAGGACGGCGTGACCGTTGCCAAGGAAATCGAACTGGACGATCCATATGAGAACATGGGCGCCCAGATGGTCAAGGAAGTGGCCAGTAAATCGTCCAAGGATGCTGGCGACGGCACCACCACCGCAACGGTCTATGCAGAGGCCATCTTTACTGAGGGCCTCAAGAACATCACAGCAGGGGCCAATGCGACTCAGATCAAGCGTGGCATCGATCTGGCCGTCCAAGGTGTCTGCAACGAATTGGCAACGATGTCCAAGCCTGTGAAGTCATCAACTGAGATTGCGCAGGTCGGCACGTGCGCGGCCAACCAAGATCAGACCATCGGCGACATCATTGCAGAAGCCATGGACAAGGTCGGCAAGGATGGCGTCATTACCGTCGAAGAGGGCTCAAGCCTAGAAACCACCGTCGAACTGGTCGAAGGCATGCAGTTCGATAAGGGCTGGCTCAGTCCGCATTTTGTCACTGACACTGCAACGATGGAAGCGGTACTTGAAGATTGCGCCATCTTGATCCATGAGAAGAAACTGTCCTCAGCCAAGGATCTTCTGCCCATTCTCGGGAAGGTTGCCGAAGGCGGAAAGAGCCTGCTGATCATCGCCGAAGACATCGACGGTGAAGCACTGGCCACACTGGTGGTCAACCGACTCCGTGGCATCCTCAAGGTCGCAGCCGTCAAAGCACCTGGCTTTGGCGATCGCCGCAAAGCCATGATGCAAGACATCGCCACCCTCACTGGCGGCACCGCTGTCATGGAAGAACTCGGCATCGACCTAGAGTCGCTGACTCTGAAGGACCTCGGTCGTGCCAAGAAGATCACCATTGACAAGGACAACACCACGATCATCGAAGGTGCTGGCAAACGTGCTGACATCAGCGGTCGCATCGACCAGATTCGCGCCCAGATTGATCACTCCTCTAGTGATTACGACCGTGAGAAACTCCAAGAACGCCTGGCGAAGCTTGCCGGCGGCGTGGCCCAGATCAATGTTGGTGCTGCAACGGAAGTTGAAATGGGCGAGAAAAAGGCCCGCGTCGAAGATGCCCTGCACGCCTGCCGTGCAGCGGTCGAAGAGGGCGTACTCCCCGGTGGCGGCGTGGCTGTGCTGCAGGCACGACGTGCCCTCGATGCCGCCCGCAAGAAGGCCCGTGGCGATGAAAAGTTCGGCGTCGATATTGTCTGCCGAGCCTTGGCCGCTCCGATCCGTCAGATTGCTGAAAACTGCGGCATGGAGGGATCCGTTGTGGCCCAGCGGGTTGAGGATGCCACAGAAGCAGGCTGGGGCTTTAACGCCCTGACGCGTGAATACGAAAACTTGGTGAAGTCAGGCGTCATCGTTCCGACCAAAGTCGAGCGTGTCGCCCTGGAAAATGCAGCTTCCATTTCAGGGCTGCTACTGACCACCGACTGTGCCATTACCGAAATCAAAGCCAAGGATGACGCCAAGGGCGGTGCCAGCGACGGCATGGATTACTGATCCCCCAATAATGCATCTTCTCCGCGTTTCCACGGGCGTTGCAGGTCTTTACCTGCAACGCCCGTGCTACTTCATAGAACCCGCCTCCGCGATAGAGTGCGCTGATGGCCGCTGCCCGACGCAAGTCAACCCATCAGAGTGCACGACGCCGTCGCCGTGATCGCAGCCACTCCGATTCCCATGCCTCCTCCGGCAGCCTCAAGCCGATCCCGGATCACCCCGATGTCCCGCGCGAGGACGCCCCACTGGTCACGGATGCCGCTGGACTGCGTGCAGTGGTGGACGACCTTGGCAATGCAGACATGGTCACCTTTGACACGGAGTTCATCGGCGAGGAAACCTACTACCCACAGTTGTGTCTTGTCCAAGTCGGTACTCGCAAGCAGGTCTACTTGGTCGATCCGCTGGCCATCGATGATCTCAGCGCATTGTGGGATGTCATCGCATCACCAGAGCGTGTGACCATCGTGCACGCCGGACGACAAGACATGCAGATCTTGTCCCGGCAATGGGGTGCCGCACCTTGCAATGTTGTAGATACCCAATTGATCGGTGGGCTTGCAGGCCTTCCTTGGCCATGCTCGTTAACTAAAAGTGTGCAAAGCATCATCAATGCACCCATGCCTCCAGGAATGACCTTCACCGCATGGGACGCCCGACCACTTTCACCCAACCAGATGCGGTACGCCGCGGACGATGTCCGCTACCTACCTCTGCTTCACGACCATCTACAAAAGCACATCACTCAGGCAGGACATGAACAGTGGGCTCGTGATGCCTGCAGCGTGTTTGAAGACTTGACGTGGTATGAACCCGATCTCGATGCCCAGCGACGCAAGATCGAAGGGAACAGACGGTTCAACAAAACACAGCGACGCGCCATGCAAAGATTGGTGCAAACACGGGACGCCATCGCCCAAGATGAAGATCTGCCGCCAAGAGCGGTGATGCCTGATGCTGTTGTGCTCCAAACCATCCGAGATCGGCCCGCCAATGCAGCGGCCTTGGCAGATATGCGCGGCATGCCTGCCCATCTGGCCCGCAAGCATGCTGAGGCGATTCTCAACACGCTAGAGGATGATGGCCAAGACCCACCGCCCACCACCTTGCGCCCAGGTGATGAGTCCCCGTCAGACCGCATGGCCATCGACGGACTCTGGCACATGTTCTGTGCCGTGGCGATCGCCCGTGGCATTGCACCGGGACTGGCTGCCTCTCGATCCGAGTTCTCACAGTGGTATCTGTCGGGGCGTACTGGGATGCCAGGCCGCACTCACTGGCAACAGGACATCTGTAAGACCATCCTCGGCCCACTGGTGTCCGGGGCCACTACACTGAATCTGGATTGGCAACAGCAGCGGCTTTGTCAGGTCACAAGCCAAATGGTCGATCACACACCATGAGCAGAGAACGCATCGTCTCAGCCAATCACCAGCCGGAAGACACCGCCGGTGAGCCCACCGGGCCGACCATCCGCCCCAAAACCTTAGACGACTACATCGGACAGTCGCAGTTGCAAACCCGACTTCGGATCGCGATGACTGCGGCCAAATCGCGACAAGAACCAACCGAACACCTCCTCCTGCACGGCCCGCCAGGACTTGGCAAAACCACCATCGCGCACATCGTCGCAGAAGAGATGGGCACCAAGGCCTATGTGACTTCAGGACCAGCGCTGACCAAGGGGGCTGATCTGGTTGGCACATTGACCCGAATGCAACCTGGCGACATTTTGTTCATCGATGAGATTCATCGACTGCCAGCGGCAGTTGAAGAGTACGTCTACCCGGCGATGGAAGATTTCAAGATTGACTTCACCCTCGATGCAGGCATGCATGCCCGAGTCGTCACCTATCGACTGCAGCCATTCACGCTCATCGGCGCCACGACCCGGGCCGGCCTTCTGACCGCGGCGCTGCGGAGCCGTTTCGGCATCGCGCACCGACTTGATTTCTACGAGCCCTCCGAACTGGAGCAAATTCTTGCCCGAGCCAGTGAGGTCCTGAATTTGAACCCTCCAGACCCAGCCGCACTCACGCTGATTGCATCACGCAGCCGGGGCACCCCCCGCGTAGCCCTGCGACTCCTGCGACGAGTCAGAGATTTTGCCCAAGTCCACCAAGCCCAGTGCATCACGACGGAATTGGCTGATGAGGCCCTTCGCCTAGAAGGCGTCGATGAACAGGGGCTGGATGATCTTGACCGGGCCTATCTGAAGGTCATTCGGGACGTGTATGACGGAGGTCCGGCAGGCCTTGAAGCCATCGCTGCCACGCTTGGAGAGGATTCTGGCACCCTTGAAGATGTTGTCGAGCCCTATCTCCTGCAGATTGGCCTGCTGGCACGCACCCGGCAAGGCCGGCAATTAACCAGTGGCGGACAAACCTCCCTCCCCCTGCTGGACGCCTAAGAAACCTCATTTTTCGACAATGAAGCTGGGAAATTGGTTGACCAGGCGGTCAAACCTGCCCATGCTGGTAGTGATCGGTTCCACCTCTGCGGTGGAGTGCTACAACGACGGGCACCGATCGCACGTCTTGCCGCCCGTCAGCATGGCCGAATCCGAAGGGATCCGACCATGACGCCACCCCTGGGTCCCTGTGAACTTGCCATCTGGCATGTATTCACAGACGACTTTTTACGGTATGGTGGAACGTCGTGGTCACCCAGTGGGTGGGTCGGCCCGGACAGCTCGGCGATGGTCGTCGGGCCCCATAAAGGTGGTTCTCATGCACACTCCGAAGCGCACTGGTTTCACGCTGGTCGAACTGCTGGTGGTGGTTTCCATCATCGCACTACTCGTCGGCATCCTCCTCCCCGCCGTTCAATCGGCTCGCGACACCGCCAATGTCGGTGTTTCGAAGAACAACATCAAACAGTTGTACGCCTCCCATCTGAACTACGAAGCCGAGAACGGCAAGATGTGGACCGGCGCTCCGGACAACCTGTCTCAGGTTGACCAGAATCCCCGAAACTCGACTGCTGAGCCTGCCTTCAAACAGGGCGCGAATGCATCAACCGCGTACCAGTATTGGCAGAACAACTACTCCGGCATCAACGCCGGTTGGGCTGACTTCAGTGTCGGCGTGTCATGGGGTGAAGGAACTCAGGAAGACGGCGCCAACTGGGCATGGTTCGGTGGTGGCTGCATTGAGTTCATGGTTCCCTACACATGGTCAGGCAGCCTGACCAGTGGATTCGGAGGAGGACTCGACAAGATGGGTACCTTCCGCTTCCCGCACAGTTATCAGGTCTCCCGTGCTGTCGGTGGCCCCACCGCCCGCATCAACTTCGCGCCCAAGGACAAGGCTGTCATTGACTTCCTCCGCAAGCGACGATGCTTCGAAGGCGACATTGAAGTCTGCGATCCCAACTGGACTGATCTGGACGATGCACTTTCAAGCCCATGGGGCTACAGCCCGCCATTCCTGCGGGGCGTCCCCTCCTCCTATTGCCTCTCACCAGCCAACATGGTGAGCGCGAATGTGTATCGATATGACACCGATTACAACAACCCGAACAACCCAAGTGGTTGGTCAGATGGCGCTTCGGACCCCATGGCCATGGCTGGCGGCTTCCGCGCCCCATCGATGGGTCAATTCGCTTATCCAACGCTCAAGACATTCCTGATGGAGCACCACATGCTCCAGAACAACAGTTTCGACTGCCACGACCGATTCGATGGCACGTATATGCAGGAAGCACTGACCTATGACGGCTGCCACCCGCCGCTGTTCAACGGTCACTTTGATAGTGAACCAGTCACTGCCATGGCCGATGGATCCACCACCACCTTGGGGATCAATCAAGCTCGTCAATCTCACGGTCTGGTTCAGAAACAGGCCGAGGGAAATTCGCAATCCGAAGCCGCTGGTGGTCTCTACCACGTTGGCACACCTGATGGGGTGAACTGTTACTTCCTCGACAAGGGTCGTAGCGGCTATGCAGACATGAGTTCTGGCGTCCACACCCACACCATCAATGGTCGTCGCGGCCGTGACATCATCGATGTTGACTGACCGTGACTGATCGCTGATTCTTTGGAATCAACTCCAGGGCCGGGACGATGCACATCGTCCCGGCCCTGTCTCATTTCAGGGACTCGCACGAGCGGTACAATGACTTTCGATGCCTGAGTCCACCTGTCAGCCAAATTCCATTGCTCCGACCTATCAAGGACTGCTCTCCATGATCGGGAACACCCCGATGGTGGAAGTCACCAACCTCGATACCGGCCCATGCCGCCTGCTTCTCAAACTGGAATCCTCCAACCCTGGCAGTTCGATCAAGGATCGCATTGCAGTCACCATGATTGAAGCGGCAGCAGCATCCGGTGCACTTGCAAAAGGTGGTCACATCATCGAGGCAACCGCGGGCAATACCGGCATCGCACTGGCGATGGTTGGGTCGCTCAAGGGATACCGAGTCACAGTCGTTGTCCCAGACAAGATGAGCGAAGGCAAGATTGCCCACCTTCGAGCACTTGGCGCTGATGTGGTCATCACACGCAGTGATGTCCAAAAAGGACACCCAGACTATTACCAAGACGTTGCCCAACGGATTGCCAAAGAAACCGGCGGCTTCTACATCAATCAGTTTGAAAATCCAAACAATGCCAAGGCGCACTTCGAATCGACAGGCCCGGAAATCTGGGCACAAACAGATGGCGCCATTGATGCATTTGTTGCCGGCATTGGCTCGGGAGGCACACTTGCTGGCGCGGGCCGCTATCTCAAGAATGCCAAGCCGGACATTCAATTAGTTCTAGCAGATCCCGAAGGTTCCATTCTTGCACCGCTGATCAACGAAGGACGTGAGGTAGAACCAGGAAGTTGGATGGTCGAAGGCATCGGCGAAGATTTTGTGCCCGATGTCGCTGATCTGTCCATCATTGACGAAGCCATCGCCGTGACCGACCAACAAGCATTTGAAGCTGCCCGATCTTTGTTGCGCCACGAGGGCTTGCTCGGGGGATCTTCAAGCGGCTCATTGCTGCACGCTGCACTGGTATGGTGCCGACGACAGACCTCCCCCAAGACCGTTGTCACCTTCCTGTGCGACCATGGCTCAAAATACCTCGATCGCATGTTCAACGATTACTGGATGACCGATCAGGGCTTCCTTGATCGTCCACAGCGAAGTGATCTTGGCGACCTCATCGCTCGCCGACACAGCGAACATGAGGATTACACCATCTCGCCGGACATGCCAGTCATGCAAGCCGTACGCATGATGCGTTTGTATGACATCAGCCAACTCGCAGTACTCGACCAGTCGCACCAGCTACAGGGCATCCTCGATGAATCTGATGTACTCATGGCGGTCTCGGAGAATGACCATGCCTTCGCGAACCCTGTTTCTGACTACATGACCACACGGCTGGTAACCATTGCCCCCGATGCAGATGTCCGCGACCTCATTCCGATCTTTGAATCTGATCGAGTCGCCATTGTCATGGACAATGGTCAGTACCTCGGGCTGATCACCAGAATCGACCTGATCAATTACCTCCGCAAAAAGACAATGAGCTGAATTCATGGCCCAGAGCAAGAACCTCGGAACAATCGCAATTCATGGTGGGCAGCATCCTGATGCCATCACGGGCGCGGTCATGCCCCCCATTTCCCTAAGTTCCACCTATGCCCAGCGGCGGCCCGGCGAACACGCTGGCTTTGAGTACACCCGAAGCCACAACCCAACACGCTACGCGCTAGAGCGATGCATTGCCACACTTGAAGGATCACAGATCGCAGAGTCAACCGACCCCTCATGCGGGGGGTTCGCATTTTCCAGTGGCCTGGCTGCGATCGCGACCTTACTAGACATCTTGGAATCCGGAGATCATGTGCTGGTAATGGATGACCTCTACGGAGGAACCCACCGACTGTTTGAGCAGGTACGCGCACGCTCGGCAGGACTGCACTTTGACATTGCAGACTTGTCAGACCTCTCAGCTGCTGAAGCGGCCATCACTGATCGCACGCGTTTGATTTGGGTAGAAACACCTACAAACCCAATGCTGAAACTGGCAGATCTGGATGGCATCGCAGCGCTTGGAAAACGCCACGGCATCATCACGGCCTGTGACAACACGTTTGCCACACCGATGCTGCAACGGCCAATGGATCATGGCATCGATATTGTTATGCACTCTGCCACCAAGTATCTGGGTGGTCACAGCGATGTGGTCGCAGGCCTGCTGGTCACTGGCGATGAGCCTTTGGCGGAACGCCTTCGCTTTCACCAGAATTCTGTCGGATCTGTGCTCGGTCCATTCGATTCGTACATGGTGCTTCGTGGCATCAAAACACTTGACGTGCGCATGCGGCGGCATTGTGAATCAGCTGCAATCATCGCCCCGATGCTGGCAGCCCACCCGAAAGTCACACGAATGTGCTGGCCAGGGCACGAGAGTCATCCTCAGTTTGATCTCGCATCCCGCCAGATGCAACTCGATGGACAGCCCGGCGGCGGTGGCATGATCACCATTGATTTGGATGCCGACACCGAAGGCTGCGCCCGCTTTCTCGAGTCGCTGAGGATTTTCGCATTGGCCGAGTCACTCGGTGGAGTTGAGTCACTGGCCAATCATCCGGCCATCATGACCCATGCCTCTGTCCCGCAAGAAAGACGCGCCGCCCTGGGCATCAGCGATACTTTGGTTCGTTTGTCCATGGGCATCGAAACACCACAAGATCTTGTCGATGACCTTACCCAAGCGCTTGATCGCATCTAGCCTCCACGGAATCCACCATGCCACTCTACGAGTACCGAGCCATTGAAGACGGCACCCTGATCAGCCTCCTGCGGCCCATGGCCGAAGCCGACGCCCCGGTGGAAGATCCCGATAGCAAGGGGCGGACTTTTGAGCGAATCCACAGCGTGTTTTCAGTTGATGCTGCATCCATCAAAACTGCACCAAGTAGCCCTGCTGGTGGCTGCTGTGGCGGCGGCGGTTGTGGGTGTCACCCAAACTGAATCATCAGCAAATTCAGGTCCCAGTTTGCAGATCGGGCATCGATGGAATCGTTGAGGCCTGTGCATTCTCACGCTCGATCGCTTCCCGCAACTCTTTGCGGTGCACACCTACGCTGAATGGGGCTTGAATGCCCAGACGGACCTTATCTCCACGAATATCGACCACAGTGATCTGAATGTCGTCTCCAATGACGATGGTCTCATCGCGGCGGCGTGACAGCACAAGCATCTCGGCATCTCCTCTGCAGATGAAGGTGTCAGGCCGTTGCCCGAACCGCGCGTGGTGTGGATTCCGACTGCTGCAACTTGGCGATTTCTTTCCGCGTTGTCCAACGCTGATCCGCCAGCACGATTTGCATGCCTCGGCGATTGCGAAGATTCACCACCAGTGGTCCCTGGAGGTTCGCAGTGAGGGAATCGTCATACTTGTTGACGATCACGAACACCCGTGCATCGTTGACCCCATTGAGATCGAGGATGTCCATGTGGTCCTGCCGGACCGTGGCCTCGTATTCCTCACACCACAGGGCGGGGTCGGTGACAACAAAGGCCAACTCTGGAGAGTCCGTGGACTGCAACCAATAAAAGACTGCATCCTGATCAGGTTGCAGCAACGCAAAACTGGTGAAACTGGAGAACCCAAGCAAACCAGCAGGGAAATTCAGAATTCGGTCATCACTGACCTCAACAGTTCCGAATCGAGTCGTCTGGACGCGCATCACGTCGCCCTCTCGTGCAATCAGAGGCCCTCATGGCCCATTCCGACAGGGTCGGATGGCGTCCTGCCCGACTTCAGGAGATGGTCGATTGCGTCACCATCTTGAAGCGCGGCGCGAGGCCACCTCGCGCCGAAGCATCACTTCGGCCCAGAACGGCATTGCTCTCCAACGTTGGCGTGATGATTTCTCAGGTCCGAAAATAGCAGACCAGTAGACCCCCAGAAGCCTTGGGCGCGGTATTGGCTTGTGAGCTTGCAGAGCTCAGGTGCGCACCATCCCGAGCCGAGCCAGGCCCACGGGAAGGAGAATCAGCACCGGCAAGAGCACCCCTAAAGCCACACTCAGACTCGGCAGCGGCACCAGCATGAAGCCTGCAGCAGTGAAGTAGGCTGGCAGCACTACCAGAGCGCACCAAACCGATCGGACAAGCAATTGTCCAGGTATGCGATCAAGAAAGAATGGCAGAGCGATCAGAAGCACCAACACATTGACCCCCAGCATGGCGAATCGAGCCATGGCACTTCGACGCAGGGCCGCAGCCTCTCGAGCGTCAGGCCATTGAAGCATGTCTGCAATCTGTCCCAAAGACAGCATGCTGGCAATCTGCCCATGTCGCCGCATCGTCAACTTGGTCGGTGACAGATCCGTCCTGACTGGGGCTGCCGCCCGAGGTGCCGAAGACCCACTTCCGTCAGCGTGAATCTGCACTGAGAAACCGTTCTCGAGGACCCAAGCCTCCTCCTCTTGATCCCAAGTTGCAGACACCGCCCATGAACGTCGAGAGGCTCGACCGTCTTGATCGCGCTCAATGAAACTGGGTTTGATCAGACGCTTGGTCGCCGGGTCAAAACTAGATGCTTGAACCAACATTCCTTCTGCATCATCTGTGAATCGAATTGGAAACGCATCCACCGTCTCCTGATGAGACGTATTGTGAGATCGAAGCAGGCGACTGGCGAGATTTGGAAGAATCAATTCCTGATTGATGACCTGCAAGCCCGCCAATGCGACCGCGACGGCAATAAATGGGACTGCAACACGTCGCAAACTGATCCCTGAAGCCACCAGCGCCACGAGTTCTCGGTGCCGGCTCATCTGCGCCAATGTGAAACACATGGCGCCAACAAGCACCGCACCGTACAGCCAGGCATAGAACTGGGACAACTGGGGCAGGTGATAGCCCACTGCGTAGCCCATGGCCGTCACCAACGTAGATAGCCAGCCCGCATCCTCGCCGAGCGACTGCTTGGCGAGTTTCATGAATTCATCCAAGTTCAGAATGACATCAATGGTGGCTGCAAAGAGATAGAGCACGGCAAATAACAACACGAAGTTCAGCAGAAGCCGGGTCATGATGTGCCGATCCATACGAGTCATGAGTCAGTGCCTCGCCAACCGTCGCCACCCAGCCACAATGATGCCCAGCAGGATCACGTTGCCACTCCATAGCACCAACCACCCGCTCATCTCGTCACCCTGTCGCATGAACCCACTGCCACCAGTGATCAGTACTAGGTTCAACAGCGAGGGGATGAATGCGACCAAGTAGATCGACAAAGGCTGGGCGTGCCTCATGTTTAAAGCAAGCACGGCCCCGAGCAGCGGCAATAATCCTGCCGACACCGCAACCCCCCAACGCCGCCACAATCGGCTCACGACCTGGCCGTGCAAATTGCTGGTTGCTTGGTCCACGAGCCGAATCGCTCGCTTAACACGTGGCGCCTGGTCGGCAACCGATGCTGCCCGAGCCAACATCGCCTCTTCATTTCCCGAGACTTCCGCTTGTACCTCGGGATCCAGTGGAAGGGGCTGAAGATTGGCAATGACCACCGTGGCCCGTTGATTGTCTCGGCGGCCATCGGGAAGATCACGGACACGGACGTCGTCAAGGCTAAGCAGCAAGCGTCGGCGACTTGCATCCAAACCCGAGTCCTGCACCTCCAGAATTGCTTTCCTGGCAATGAAAGAACGCACGGCACGGCCATCTCGCTCCCGCTCGATGATGCGAACCCGACCACCCTTGGGCGCAATCAGTGTGCCATGTCGTAGACCGGTTGCCTCAATCTCCCAATCATTACCCAATGGGTCCGCACTTGACAGCAAGACGCGACCCTGTCGTTGCAACTCCGCGGCGACTACCTGCCGCTCAGACCACTTCCGTAGCGCCTCTCCAACCTGACGACGAAGTCGCTCTATCTCGGGGAATCGTTCCGGGGAAGCATCAACTTCGAGCAATTCGGTAAAGGTCATTGCCATCGGCTCGGTGCGCTCGGGCAGCGGCACGGCAATGGCATGCGTGGGCTCGATCCGAGGGAATCCACGCAGGCCACCACCAGCGGCATCCCAGGACACTGCATCGTCCATGGCCATACGAATCAATACCACTCCGTCACGTTCATGCAGATCGAGTACAGCGCCAACCGCCGAGACATCTGAGTCGATCGATCCATCCCTGCTCATGCGCGCAGCAACCATGCGGCGAAGTTCAATACGCTCTGAGGCATTACTTGTTTCCGGCTGTTCAGTCACGCGCATCGACTCAGCCCAGATTTCCATATCGCCAAAACGAATGGGCCGGCCCTGATCAACCGCATGTTGAATCATGGCCGTGACATCGCCTGCGAGCACCCGTCCCATCACAGCGTAAGTCTTGGGAATATAGACCTGCACCATGATCATCATGATGATCGAGAGAACCAGCCCAAGAAACATCACTGGCATCAAGACTGCGATGTAACGCAGCCCTGATGTCGACATCGCCAAGATCTCGTTGTCAGCAGCCATTCGGTGCATCACCAATGTGGCCCCAAAGCCTGCTGCAAATGGCACCGCGTACTGCGACATCGGCACCATGGATAAAGCGATGAATTTGATTGCCTGCATGGCCGAGAATGGGGCATCCCCGGTCAATGGCTTGATGATGGCCCCGAATGCAATCACGACCACCAACACGGCGGCCGTGAGGAAGATCACGCGAAGCAATTCCGCCAGCATGTGCCGGTAAAGCCGGAGCGGCATATGCACAGTATCGTCGCTTCAGGGCCTCATTGCCCACCGATCGTCCCTCCTGTTCCGTTTGTAGGGCTTGGGCCGCTGTAATCGCCAACCAAGCCCGAATCCCCGCTTGGGATCGCCAATCAAGGATCCGACGGTGACTATGGAAGACCGAGGATCTCTATCCGTGCCCCCTGAACACGATTCAGCCATCTTTGACACGTCAGTCCACCCCCGCGGTCGCCGCGCGCTGACCCTTCTCGAGACCCTGTTGGCGGTAGTCATCCTCCTGCTGGTGACCACTGCAGTGGTTTCCGCCCTGACCGCCGGCCGGGGGCAGTCGACGCAAGCACGCCGCATGCTTTCGGCGGCGATCGCCTGTGAGATGCTGATGGCCCGCGTCACAGGCCTGGACCCAACGGATTTCTCCACCAGTCAACAATGGTATGACGCCATCGCTGGACCCGAGCAGAGCGGCGGATGGGATGGCTATCTCGAAGCCCAGGGAGAGATTCGCGCCGGACGATCTGAAGCACTCGGCTACCTCCCTAAGGATTATCAACAGTTCTCCCTTCATGTTGATGCGGATCGCCATGTCGCATCGGTCGGACCACCACTGTCGGTCGCCATTCAGGGCGTCGAAGTGCAGGTTGAGGCCCGCGACGATGAAGCACGCCCCATTGCGACAGTCCGCCGCTTTGTTCCAGTGCCACAAGTGCTGGAGTCCACGCCATGAAACGGATTCGGCGCGGCATGACCCTGCTCGAATTGCTCCTGGCGGTCTCAGTGACATCAACTGTGGCCTTGGGCATTGTGGGAATGATGGATGCCCTGACCAATGGGATCATTGATCAACGCGACACCAGAGCCTCGATCTTGCGGGCAGGCCTGTCCCAGACGCGTGTTTCGTCGTACATCGCCCGGGCACGATGCCTGTTGGATCTTGAGGATCATCGCGTCGTGATGTGGCTGGAGGACACCGACGGTGATGAAGCAGTCGACGGCACTGAGGTGCGTTGGCTTGAATGGTCGCCAACACACGATGTGCTCTCCATCCACTGGTTTGCAGATCCTGCTGAACTGCTGGATACCCCCCTGTCGGAACTGGAGGACATCGACTGGTGGACCCTGAAATCAACCTATGAAACAACTTCGGGATTGAAACACGGCGCGCTCGATTTGGCCGCCAGCATCGCCAACTGGTCCTTTGATGTCGGTCCGTACACCGACCCCCGGCAACGACGTCTGGCAGCGCAGCAGCAACGAACAGTACTTGCAACCTACGACCTGAATGTAGAGGGTTCAATCCGGACCCACTGCATGGGCGAGTCGATGCGGCGGCATCAACAACCTAGTGGAGGTGGCGGATGATCCACGCTCAACGAAGACTTCCTCGCCGCGGCGTTGCGCTGCTGCTGGTGCTCATTTCGATGGCAACTGCATTGACACTGGTCATGGGCTGGCTCGCTGCGCAGGACAACTCTGCATTGGTGGGTAGCAATGCAGCCCGGGCCGCTGCGGCGCGTGCGGCTGCTCAAAGCGGTTTGGATCTAGCTGCTGCTGTACTCGAGTCCGAGGCCCCATGGCAGACTGCCCATACGGATGGTTGGCTGCTTCAGGGGCACGCCATCGCCGATGCGATCGTGGATATCCGCTTGATGGATGAGGCCACTGGCGAACCACCACACATCGGATCGAGTTTGTTGTTCGTCGAGGCCACCGCCACCTTGGATGGCATGACGCAAACTGCCTCAGCGTTAGCCACCGTTCATCCATTCGACGCCGACACCCGAGGGGATCTCAGTGGGTATGCCGTCTGGGCCGCGGGCAATCTTCAAATACAAGGAAATGCACGCGTTCGATCATGGACTGACTCGGGGCACGGTGCGCGGGTGCTGGCCTGCCTAGGCGATCTGCACGCCACCGGACGAGCGCGCCGGGACATCTCTTCCGGTGATCTAAGCGTGCATATTCCAATCGGAGTGGGAAGTGAGGATGGACGCTCAGTCACGATCCCAAACATCATCGGCAGCGTCGGCCTGCCAGTTGCACCAATGCCCCAACTGACCCATGGCGATGTCATCGACTCTCTGGAACTCCCCCGCGGACAGCGGCATGATGTGACAGGTCATCTGTCTATCAGTGGTGATCTGGTGATGGAACGGGATGCTGTTCTGCATATCACCAATGCGTCAGACCTAACTGTACATGGCGAACTCATCATGAATCGTGGCAGTGCCATTGTGATTGAGCCAGGCGTCCGCGTTCGCATTGCAGTTGGAGGCGATATTGAACTAAGCGGCGCGGTCATCGGCACCGAACAGGCACGGAGGCGCAGCGGAAATGCCTGGCAACAACGTCACATCAACTGGACTGATCCAGAGATGATCACAGTCTGCACGGTTGGCCATCCCCAAGCATCATGGGAAATCGACCGCGGCAGTCTCATTCAAGGCACGATGCATGCGCCGGGATGCGATGTGCTGATCGACCGATCCACAGTGATGGGAAGAATTGCGGCCCATGATGTCAGTCTGACTCGAAATGCACGGCTCTTATATGACCACCGCATGGATTCAAGAACCGGCTTATCTCATCTGACTGAGCTGGTTGATCGTCTGGACCTCATGAATCTGAGAAGCGATGGCTTGGATCAATGGGCGTGTGCGGACATGCTGGAAAGGCTCGGCACCATGCTTGACTCTCCAGAATCAGCTCGTGTCACTGCTCCTGTCGAAGGGTGGTGGGTACATCGTCCGATTCCTGTTGATTATGTCATGCGACGATGCGGCGGAGATGTGGACGCATGGGAACACAACGCCATGGTGCTCGCTGATGAAGATGGAGCGCGGCCGTGAGACGACGTGGATTCTCATTGACCGAAGTACTTGTGGTCATCGCCATCATCGCGATCTTCGGTGCCATCATGACACCAATGGTCGCCGCCTCACGAACCGGCATGGCTGATACCACTGCGCGGCTCTTGTGGTCCGACCTGGAGCATGCACAGATGCTTGCCATCGCCCGACCAAACACTCGAGTAGCACTAGAGGTTGATGGTGACGGTGGTGGCTGGCGCATTATTGATCTGGACAACCCAACGGTTCCACTCACCGACGCCTTAGATAGCAATAGCAACGCGCGGTCGTTGTGGGTGCGGCTCGGAGAGCAACGCGCAGTAGCCTGTGAGGATGTCACAATTTCGCCAAGTGGACGTCAGATCATCTTTGACCCACTTGGGGGACTCAATACACCAGGTGGACCAGACAAGACCCTCACCGTAACGGGGCCGCTTGCTGTGCGAATCATTGCCGTTGACCCTGACACGGGCTTTGTCAGTCTTCAGACGCCCTGAATTTGATCGAACCAGACTGTATCCCGTGGGGTGCTCGATCAGAGTCGTTGAAAATGAACGGCCCCTGGCGACCATCGAGGTGCATCAACACCACCGTGTCTGCATCACGAACATGCCTTCGTTGAGGAGCGAAGCCGAGCGCTGGATATCGATCCCGTGCTGACACACGAACCTCATCAATGCCCCCCCGAAATGGTGATACCGGCTGACCGGCCCCATTGACCTCGGCACCAATGACAAGTGGAAGCGCATTGGTCCTGCGAGACCCCTTGGCTGGCGCCGAACCGACCGGCTGTCCATCGACAAAGAGGCGCACCATCTCCCCATCATGCACGCCTGCCACATGATGCCATTGCCCCCAAGCGATGGGCGCATCACTGCGAGCAATTGCGTACTTGTCTCCTGCAAATACCCAGAAGGAAGGAATACCCTTTTCTATGAACAAACCAAACTCTGATTGTTCTGTCTTGGCCACAATGCCCCTTGACCCATCGACTTGTTCAGGGCGAATCCACGCCTCGACCGTCAAGGGGCCCTTTGGAATGACAGTCGATCCAGTGTCAATAGTCACCGCACCATCACGACCATCACAGAACAACATCTGTGACGATTCCAGTGGCTTCAGACTTTCCGGCACGACGGGCACTGGCAACACCTGCCTGGGAAGCGTCCACGCCATGCCACCCATATCAACCTCCGCCTGAACCATGACTGCTGGTGCTGTCCAAAGATCATCCAGTGGTCCATCGTGCCGGACGCGCAGTGGAATCTCGACGCTGGAACCAGGCTCAAGCACCTCATGAATATGGTCCGGTCCAATTGACCAGCGATGATCTGATGCATCTGACCACACCGTCCAGGTCACACGCTGACCTTGAGGAGCATTCAATTCAAGCACTGGCTGGGCATCCACCCGACCAGCCGCATCCACGGCAACCGGATGCGTAATTTTGGCACCATTCACCAGCAGACGATCGACTGCAGCGATGTGATCTGCGGTTAATGCCCGCGGATCGATCACACCTCCAACTGGAATGGTCGCTTGCGCAATATGGTCATCACGGACGGTCACCAAATTGATGTGGTGAAGATGTCCAGCAGCAGGAAGTTCACGCGGGAGTCCGCCACCCACCGTCGCCATCGATAGATACTCGATGCCGTCGCGCCATCCATCGTGTCTGAGTTGGTGTACATGGCCAGCAAACACCGCTGTGACATTTCCTGCGTCCACGAACATCTGGTGGACGTTTTCCCAATCATCCCCATATTGACCACCGCGCCAGCGAGGATGATGACAGAACACAAAGACATGATTCATGTCATTGGCATCATGAAGCGTCTGACGCAGCCATGACTTTTGAGCGTCGCTCATTCGTTGGCTATCGGGATCGCCAAAGGAACGAACACCGGTTTCCGGATTGCCCTCATCTGTATACAAAACAATGAAACGGCAACCCTTGTGATCAAAGGCATACCACAGCGGACCAAACCACGCCTCATAATCGCCTTCATGTTCTTCTGGTGGACGACCTTCCCCGCGCCAGTACACATCGTGATTCCCTGCAACGGGAAACCATGGACAAATCAATTCATCCATAACTGATCGGAACTGTGCAGCTTGAAGCACCCATGCCTCACGGGTGTTGTATCCCTGAATAAGATCACCTACCGTCATCACCAGATCTGGTTCGATGAGGTTGGTGTCTTGTACTGCTTGGGCCAGCACCGAAATGCCCTCTGCGGGACCACCGGTGCGATCTCCAAAGACCACAAATGTGAACATGTCCTCTTCAACCGGAACCGACGGCATCACCTGAGCCGATTCACGACTGGTATGAATGTCATTGGACTCTGTAGCTACCTCAGAAGACAGAAGACACAACAGCAAGATGATTGAGTGGTTCATGAGGACATTGTGGCATGTTTTTGACCCTCTTGGCGAGTACCATGCCGCCCATGACCACCGCCATCATCCGTCCGGTCAGCCGCTCAATCCAGGAGTGTGAGTTGACCCACATGGATCGCGATCCGATCTGTTATGAAACGGCGTGCGCCCAGCATCAGGCCTATGTGGAGGCCTTGGAATCCCTTGGCGTGACTGTCATTGAGTTGGACCCGCTCCACCATCATCCTGACGCTGTCTTCGTGGAGGACATCGCCGTGGTATGTGATGATGTGGCCATTCTGACCCGACCTGGGGCTGAGAGCCGCCGCGGTGAGGTGGAATCGATCACCCCAATCCTGTCGGCCCATCGACCCCTTGCACATATTGAAGACCCAGCCACATTGGAAGGTGGCGATGTGCTGCTTGCTGAACGGACGTTCTACATCGGCCGCTCAAGTCGCACCAATGATGCTGGGATTGATCAGTTCCGATCCATTGTCACACCGTATGGCTATGAGGTGGTGGCCGTGGATGTCCCCGGCGCGCTGCATCTGAAGACGGCGGCTACCTATCTCGGCGAGGGTCGCCTGCTGGCTAATCCCGAGTGGATCGATATGGATGGATTGGAAGACCTCGAATTAATTGCCGTCCATCCTGATGAACCGTTCGCAGGCAACGTCGTTCGCATCGGCGAAGTGATGCTGTTTCCAAAACAGTTTCCGCACACGGCTGGACGATTGGAGGCGCGAGGCATCCAACTCATTCAAGTACCTAGTACTGAATTGGCAAAGGCCGAAGGCAGCCTGACCTGCAAGAGTGTGATTTTTCAGGCTAACGCCTGAACCACAAGGCCACTGCCTACTTCAATCCATACTCGCGGAGTTTCCGATAGAGCGTGCGCTCGCCGATGCCCAGCATCTCAGCTGCTTGCTCACGGTTTGATCCGGTCATGATCAGTGTCTGGCGAATGGCTTCCTTTTCCAGCCGATCAAGTCCGATGCCAGCCAAACTTCCAAGATGAACATGCTCCTCATCCTCGTGCAGGCGAATCTCATCGGGCACATCGCGCACATCAACAACTGCGCCCTCAGTCATCACAATGATGCGCTGCACAATGTTGAAGAGTTGCCGCACATTGCCAGGCCAGTTGTAAGACAACAGCCGCATCATGGCTGGCTCGGTAAAGTCTGGCGCGGGCCGGTCGAGTTCAGCGGCAAATCGCCCGGCCGCATGCGTGATTAGGATCGGAATGTCCTCACGTCGCTCGCGGAGCGGTGGCAGGTGAATTTCCGCACCGTTGATACGGAAATAAAGATCTTCGCGGAAGTTCCCATCATCGATCATACTTTTTAGATCGCGATTGGTTGCACTGACAAACCGAACATCGGCATGATGTGCTGCATTGGTTCCCAGTCGAACAACCTCACCACTTTCAAGTACGCGGAGCAATTTGGATTGCATGGGCAATGGCATGTCGCCGATTTCGTCAAGAAATAGCGTTCCTTGATCAGCGTACTCAAAGACACCTTCCCGATCCTTATCCGCACCTGTAAAAGCACCACGGGCATGTCCAAAGAGTTGATCTTCTAAAAGACTTTCACTCTGCCCAGCGCAGTTAAAGGTGACATAACGCTTGTTGACTCGCTTGGATTGATTGTGTAACGCCTGGGCGACCAGTTCCTTGCCTGTGCCAGACTCACCTGTGATCAGTACCGGGATAGTGCTAGGCGCGACCTGACGAATGGTCGTAATCACCTTTCGAATAGCTGGCGACTCTCCAATGATTCCCTCGAAGCCATGGGCCGCATCCACCTTGGACTGCAACTGAGTGTTTGAGTGGCGGAGCCGAACAGTCTCAATCGCTCGCTGCACCAGATTTCGAAATACCTCCAAATCCAGTGGCTTCTCAATAAAGTCATACGCTCCACCTTGCAAGGCTGCCTTGGCAGTGGCAATGTCACCGTGCGCAGTGACCATGATTGCCTCCGCATCTGGCTGATGCTCCCGGGTGGCTGAAAGCACATCGAGACCGGATGACTCGTGCTCCATAGACAGATCTGTGATCACGACATCAAAATTGCCGTACTGAAGTTCGTCAGTTGCGGCTTGGGCGCTGGTCACAATCGTGCAGACATGACCAAGACGGCGAAGTGCCTCGGCCATGGTGTCTGCGTGGTCGGCTTCATCATCGACCACCAGGATCTGGGCATGGACAACATCGTGCAGATCGCGCTGGCTCATGGTCGAAAAGGATACGGCACAGACAGGTTCGCCGCCGTACCATCCGGTTTCGATCATGACGCTGCCATCTACCCCCTCCACCATGCCGCCGAACGAGGTTCCCGACCTGCCGCCACTGGGCGCACGGATCTGGATGACCGGCATTGGGGGATGCGGCATGAGCGGCCTCGCTCGCATGCTCACTGCCCGGGGCTACCAAGTATCTGGTTCGGACATGTGCGAATCGGAAACAACGCGGTCCTTGGTTGCAGATGGCATTGAGGTACACATCGGACCCAATGATGTCCCGAACGAACTAGACCTGGTCATTCGATCCGCTGCGATTCCAGAATCACACCCGGAAGTCGCCAAGGCCCAAGCACGTCAGGTGCCATGCGCGTTCTATGCACAAGCACTTGGGATGGTGCAAAAAGACCGACTTGGCGTGAGCATCGCTGGCACGCATGGCAAAAGCACCACCGCAGCCATACTCAGTTGGATTCTGGTTGATACCGGCCTTGATCCCGGTTTCATCATCGGGGCCACCTGCGAGCAACTCGGAGGCGGCTGCCGGACTGGAAGTGCGGAGGTCCCCGCTGGTCCCCATGCAGGTGAGCCTGGCATCCTGATTACCGAAGCCTGTGAGTTCAACCGGTCATTTCACAGCCAGCGGCCAGTTGTTGGCCTGATCAACAATGTAGAAGAAGACCATCTGGACATCTATGGGTCGATCGATGCCATCATCGAAGCATTCCAAGGCTTTGCGGCGCTGATCCCGCCAGCAGATCAGGGCGGCTCACTGCTGATCGCACACGACGGTGCCCACCGACAACAGATCACCCACTCGCTCACATGCCATGTTTCAACATTTGGCTTTCATCCTGAGGCCGACTATCAGGTGGCGTGGGATGCTGCCGCACAGCGTGCTGGGATCCTTCGCGACGGCATGTGGGTGACTCAATGGACCAATGCCCAGCCTGGAGCACACAATGCGCTCAATGCTGCTGCAGCGGTCATCTTGGCCCATCAACTCGGAACTGAATGGGACCAAGCGGCTTCCGCGGCTGAATCATTCCGCGGACTGCACCGCCGAATGGAGAAACTTGGCCAATATCCAGTCCAACCGACAGGTGCTGCCACCGTCTACATTGACTACGGGCACCACCCAACGGAAATTGACCATACGCTTCGAGCACTGCGCGCCGCAGAAGATCCTGAACGCCTCGTCTGTGTATTTCAACCACATCAACACAGCCGCACTCGATTTCTGTTGGAGCAATTTGCTGAGGCCTTCTCTGCTGCCGACGAAGTGCTTGTGCCAGAGATTTACTTCGTGCGTGACTCTGATGCTGAACGCAAACGCATCACCGCATCTGACTTGGTCGATCGCCTCACTGAACGCGGGATCTCGGCTCGCCACATCGCGGATTTCGATGACATTCTCGGGGAGTTGCGCGACCAGCTTCGGCCCGATGATTTGCTCATCGTCATGGGAGCTGGGCCAGTCTGGACCATTGGACGAGATCTGATGGCTGATGTGTTGGCATCATGACGGCGCGCTCATCACTTGTGGGTGATCTAGACCTCGACGTCACGCTCGATGCCCCCATTGGAGCCATGACCTGGTACGGCATCGGTGGCCGCGCCGACATGCTGGTTTCACCACGATCGGCAGAGGCACTGGAGCTCTTCATACGCCGCTGCCAGTCAGAAGAAATGCCTGTCCGAGTGCTCGGCGGCGGCGCCAATTTGTTGGTCGATGATGCAGGCGTTGATGGGGTTGTGATTCGGCTCGACCATGAGCACTTTCGCAGCACTGCATTTAATGCTGTAGGAGATGTCACAGCGGCCCGAGTGGCTGCCGGGGTGGACCTCTTCCGCCTAGTCCAAGACATGTCAAGGAGAGGCCTTGCTGGACTTGAAATGATGGCAGGCATTCCGGGGACTGTTGGCGGCGCAGTACGAATGAATGCCGGTGGCAGCTGGGGCGCCTTCAGTGATGCGCTGGATACCATCACGGCAGTTGACTTCGACGGCGAGTTGCGATCTTGGAAAGCGGCGGACCTCTACTTTCAATACCGACGAAGCGACCTGCCTCCGTGCATCGTCACCGAGGTCATCTTGACGCTCCATGAGGCTGACCCAGTCGAAGTCCGTGACAAAGTGAAACAGATCTTCCAACACAAGCGTGCCAGTCAGCCAATGGCCGATCACAGTGCCGGATGCGCCTTTCGCAATCCAGAGGGCACTACACAGTCTGCAGGCCGACTCATTGATGAAACAGGGCTCAAGGGTCACAGCATTGGTGGCGCTGTCGTGAGTGATCAGCATGCCAATTTCATCGTCGCTCAGCCAGGCGCCAGCAGTACCGACATTCGGAAACTCATCGATGACGTGCAGGCGCGTGTCGCTGCAGTCCATGGAATCACGCTCGAACCTGAAGTCGTTATCTGGCAACGCGGTGTGCGTCCATGACCCTACCACTGGTCACCGTCCTGATGGGCGGCCCTGACGGAGAACGCGAAGTCAGCCTCGCCTCAGGGCAGGCTGTGGTGGCGGCCTTGGAGCATGCCGGCCTGTCGGTCCACTCCCTGCCCATCGATACCATCGATGTCCCTGCACTCAAGCAGATACCTGGTGATGTCTTCTTTCCCGTCATTCACGGGCCATGGGGTGAAGGAGGACCGCTACAGGAGGTGCTTGAGGCTGATGGGCGGCCGTATGTCGGCAGTGGACCAGATGCAGCACGCCGATGCATGCATAAGCATCACACCAAGGAGTTGGCCACATCGCTGGGCATCCCCACACCAGACTGGCAATGGTGTACTTCAGCAGACTCGCCCATCACTGTTGGTGCCCCAGCAGTTGTCAAACCTGCTGCTGATGGATCCAGCCTAGGCCTGCATTTGTGCGACTCGGAAGCAGAGATCCTCGAAGCGGTGCATGCGCTTCTGCCCATTCACGATGAAGTCTTGATCGAGCGTCGCGTAGATGGCCGAGAACTGACCGTCGGCATCGTGCTGGATACAGCGTTGCCCATCATTGAGATTCAGCCCTGTCATGGCGTCTATGACTACGAAGCGAAGTATGACCGCAATGACACGGCCTATATCGTGCATCCACCACTGGAGTCCAGTCTGATTGAAGCCCTCCAAGAGACCTCAATCAGATTGTGCCGCCAAGCAGGTGTCCGGGATCTGGGACGCGTAGATTTCCTGGTCGACCAAACTGGACCCTGGCTGCTTGAAATCAACACCATGCCCGGCTTCACCGACCACTCCTTGCTCCCCAAGGCCGCCGCAACCGCCGGCCAACCCATGCCAGCCCTGTGCAAGGCATTGGTGGAGTCTGCCATGATGCGGACAGCCCCACCCCAGACCAACACTGCAGCCAGCAGCGACTAAACGCACCAGATCACCGGTTGTGCATTGAATGTCATTTTCATTGAATGCTGCATCAGGAATTGGGGTCATCAGGCCCCAATGGTCGATATGACCCATTCGCAGCCATGAGCCGCAACTCTCGCAGAACACGGACCGCTCGACCTTCACGCATGACCCGGATGATGGGCCTTGCCAAAGTTGCTGGTCGACACATGCTCCAAGGCGACGGCCCCACCTGGCTGCTGCTGCTGGCCTTTGTGCTGCTTGCGGGCATCACCACGCCCCTACTTCGACGAACGATCGAACCTCCTACGAGCCAGCCAGCCACAGTCCGATTCATCGAGGCCCCCGAATGGGTCGGTCAATCACTGATTGACCACCTCGGGCGGGTCGCTATCCGACAGATCCAAGGGGATCCGCTGGATCGAGCGGATCTGGTAGCTGCCCGAGAAGCCCTCCAGCGATCAGGATGGTTCGAATCTGTCGCTCAGGTCTCACGCGCCGTCACTGGCGACATTGAAATCGACGCAGTCTTTCTCCAGCCCACCACAATCGTCACCGACGCATTTGGTGATGTCGTGATCGATGCCCTGGGCCGGCCACTTCCTGAGGGAAGCCGCATGGTTGATGATGGACCGATCATTCGCATCGTCAATCCGAGAGAGAGTCGCCCACGCCGACCTGGTCGGCCTTGGCCCGGAGACGACATGATTGCTGCCATGCGGCTGCATGCCTTGCTCGAACACCACACATGGACAAGTCAGATCACTGCAATCGATCTCTCAGAGTTTGACCGAACGGGCAGTCTGCTGATCCAGACCGATCTTCCAGCCACACTGCAATGGGGCTCTGCTCCGGGCGAAGAGACCCCACTTGAGTCCCTGGCGGATCACAAGATCCAGTGGCTGGATCAATTCCACCGGGACCACGGTCGCATTGACGCGCACCATCGAGGGACCATCGACCTTCGAAGCGGATCGCACGTCTTGGCGAATTGACCATGCTGCTGATCGCATCTGCAACCACCTCGACTGGATTGCACATCGTCCTGCCAGCCATGCTCGTGGTAGCGCACATCACCATCATCATTGCACTGATCTCTGTCATTCTGCTACGTGAATCTGGCACCAGCGATGCACGACTGGCTTGGATTGTCTTCGTCGTACTCGCTCCCTTCTTTGGTGCCGCTGCCTATCTCCTCTTCGGAGGACAACGCATCGGCGGCATTCGCCGAAGACGTCACCGTGAGATTCATCGCTCCTACTCGGATATTCGACGGGATGATGTGCAGTCACTGCAGGCCATGGAAGTCGATATGCCGGACCACTGGCGGCAGGTTTTCTCCCTTGCAGGAGCCGTCACCAATACCGATGTCACCGGCGGCCATGAATTGCACTTAATCGGTGAGCCAAAGACCTTTGCCGACGAGTTCATCGCCGATATTGATGCCGCGACCGATACGATTCATCTCCTGACCTATATCTACCTTGATGATGAAACCGGCCGCGTTGTTGCTGATGCCCTGATTCGCGCCGCTCATCGCGGTGTCACTGTTCGACTTCTGGTTGACTCTGTTGGCTCACGCAACTTTCTGAAGTCACAGACGATCAAAGGCCTTCGGGATGAAGGTGTGCAGGTCGGAGAGATGCTGCCGGCCCACATCGTTCGGGTGCTCTTTGCCCGAGTGGACATTCGAAATCACCGCAAGATCGCCGTGTTTGACAACAGAATCGGCTGGGTCGGTAGCCGCAATATTGCCTCACCATCCTTTGCGCCCAAGGCCCGCTTTGCTCCATGGGTAGATTGCATGGCGCGGGTGCTTGGCCCTGCCATTCATGATTTGCAGACCCTCTTTCTGGAAGACTGGTTCATGGCAACAGAAGAGCGCCATGAAGAATATCTCAATGAACCCATCAAGCCGACCAGCGGAACTGCCTGCTGCCAGATCATGGGGACGGGTCCCAATTTCAACAACGAAGCCCTGCAGCAGATTTTGCAGAATTGCTTCTATGCCGCTCAGCATGAGATCATCTTGACGACGCCTTATTTCGTGCCTGATTCGGCTACGGAGGCGGCCCTTCGCGGTGCCGCCTTGCGTGGTGTACGCACCCTATTGATTGTGCCCTCGCGCAATGACTCACATCTTGTGGCCCTCGCCAGCCGCAGTCACTACGCCACGCTGATCAAAGCCGGCGTTGAGATCCAAGAGTTCACAGCGGGTCTGCTGCATGCCAAAACGATGACCATTGACGGGAGCCTGTTCATGATTGGCTCAGCCAATCTGGACCGCAGAAGCCTTGAGTTGAACTTCGAAGTCTCGATGCTGGGCTGGTCTGAGGCGTTTGCCAGCACCCTCAGATTTCTCCAGACCTCCTATCTGAATCAGTGTCAACCGGTGGACACTGCCCGCTGGCTGAGCCAGCCAGCCCTTGGCCGAATGAAGTACAACCTGGCAGGACTCTTCAGCCCCCTGTTGTAGGGATTCCAAGGGCCTCGCCCCCCTCGAAGGCCCTGTTATGTCTCTATCCCCTTGCTGGATGAGCAGTTGCGACGTACCCTGACCGGTGGAAGATGGTGCCTGTCCAGCCTGGGCACACCTTGAGAAGAAGACTGATGCTGAACAATCATCGGATGCTGATGTGGTCTGTCGCAACGGCCGCCCTTGGGGGCTGGAGTGCTGCTGCATCCGCTGGTTGGGCCACCGTCGTGGTCAATGGTGCGGAAACCACCATTCAAGCCGCCACGCTCCCTGGACTGCTGTCCACCCCTGGCAATGTCTTTACCAATGCCGATGTCGATGCCATCCATGATGAACTGCAAGCTGGTGGCATCAACACAGTCGGGCAGATCACCATGATGCTGGCAGACACTGCGCGGGGAACGTCGTTGATCTTATTAGCGGATGGACCCGGTCAGCCAAGCAGCGACCCACCACTCTGCTTACTCGGCGTTGAGGCAGTCTGGGAAGGTGAAGATACGAGTCTGGCCAACCTTGATGGAGGTGGCAACTGGGCGGTAAACGATCTTGGCGATGGCACGCAGGTTGGCGCAGGGGCCCTTCAATGGCGGCACGAACTCACCTATGAGGCTCTGGCACTGACCGAATTGAATACGAACCAGAATGTCATGAGCACGCTCTACGATTTGGGCATGTCTGGCATGAATGAACAGATTTTCAATCTCCTGACATTTACGAACGGGGATTGGTCTGTAGCTGCAACATATGCCTTTACCGACAATGTGATCTCATCGACCACCACCATTATCGAGATCCCCGCACCTGCGAGCCTTGCCCTGCTACTGCTGTATGGCTTGCAGCCGCGTCGCCGCCGCCACTAATGTGCGGCCCTGCACAGACAAAGTCTTAGCACGGCCCCCAAGCGCCGATGACGATCAGCACATCATCAACATTGATGATCCCATCGCCGTTGACATCGCCGGGCAGACTGCCCGTCTGACCCCAGGTCCCGAGAATCTCCAGAAGATCATCGACACCCACGACGTCGTCACCATCGACGTCGGCAGGGCACGGTGACGGATTGCAGATGCTTGGATCATCGCAGTTGGTTCCCGCACCCAACCAAGAGCCCCCGAACAATACACAGTCGGCCTCTTCCAAGACAAAGCAGTCATCGCCATTATCCGTACAGCACGCTCCTGTTGGCGCCGGACATTCGATTGCAGAACATTCGGTGCCATCTCCCTGAAACACCCCTGCAGCATCCGCACATGACTCGGGATTCGACGCCTCCACACACGAGCCATCAGGAAGGCAGCATGCCCCCTCTGGGAAACAGATGTACGTTGCACATGTTTCTCCAAAGAACCACTCTCCACCAAACGCAGCGCAGACCTCAATCTCTGAATCAACACAGTTGCCGTTCGAAGCGATACAGCATGCGCCCTGAGGCTGCGGACAGTTGATGCCGTCACAGGACGTGCCATCACCCTGGTAATCGCCACCCTCGACAGCACATGCGGTCTCAGTCGTCACATCGCATGAACCGTCTCCAACGCAGCACGCCCCAGATGCCGGCGCACAGCCAAATGGTGTGTAAGTACTTCGAAGTACCCAGTCGCCACTTGGCGTACAGATGCCTGGGAGTTGTTGAAAGGAAGTCCAATCTGCACCACAGACACAGAAGGGGCCTGTGACCATGTCAATCCAATTGCCACCCGGAGCCGCTAAGCCGCCGACATCAGTCGTCGGGAACGCATTTGCCGTCGAAGGTGGAGAGGTAATACATGGGCTGCCAGGCTGATGATGCGCGATGACTCGAAATGCAACCGAGTAACTGTGCTCGCCATTATCTGATACATAGATCTGATCCGGGTCATCAGGATCGACCATGAATTGCACGATGGTCCCCGAAGTCCCCGGCGGCATGGTGAGATGCGGGATGATGACATCATCAGACTGAAAGGCCGCCACCAGCGAACCGGTCTGCGGCGATCCTTGCCAAATCTCCACCCCCCACTCAGTCGTGGTCGATTGGGTTGCGCCCGAGGTTGCAAAGAGCATCTCCGCTAACTCGAAGCGGAGTGGAAAGTGGTCCAGAGGCAGCGTCCAAGAAGCCGCAGCGGCTTCACCCTCTGCAAAGCCCGCCTGCACAACGTACTGACCTGGCCCAAAATCAGAATCCGTGTGTGTCACCGTTTCTGGTGGACACGCTCCCCGAATCTGTTGCACATCTGCGCCCCCGGTACTTGGCGAGTACACGATCCGCAGCACATTCACCTGATCAAGTTGCAGAACCTGTGTGTCCGCAGAATCCCACCCCCACGCCATGGGGGGGGTTGCCAGCATTGCCAAAAACATCCAAGACCGCATGCTCATAGGTAGGGAATCTCACTTTGCCCCAACATCAACAAGTATGACGCCCATTTCAGCCCGGTCAACAGTCTCTCTGATGACAATCGCGGATCAGCAGAGTCAAGAGGAAGCCAATGGTCAGACCAATGGGCAAAATCAAAAATGCCGTTCTGAAGTCACTGAGCCCATAGACCGTGCTTTCTGAGCTCCCATGGCTGTCAAGCAAGGCGCCGATGCCCCACTGACCAATCCCCGCGAGCAACATTTGGAAGAAATTCATAAAGGCGATGGCTGCCCCACGAGCGTGATGTGGGCTCAGTGCCATCGCCATGGGGAATGCCAAAACGATTGATCCCACGCCGAATCCCATACCAAAGAGGAGTGCAAAGGCCCAGTTGGCATGTGCTGGAGGCAATACCAACATCCCAATAGTGCAGGCAAGTGAGATCACAATGCAAGAACGCAAAATCAAAGTCTGCCGGCCTGTTCGATCCGCAAGCCAACCCGTCAATGGTGCGGCAATGCCAAGCCCGATGAACAACATGGCGTCGGCGGAGGATGCTTCCTCACCCCCCATCCCCATGGCCTTGTCCAGAAATCGTGTCCCCCACAATGCTGCAAAAACACCAACAGGGAGGTACAGCAGACCCACAGCCCCGCCAAGTACCCACAGCCGCCATGACTTCAACACATGACCAATGCCCGAGAAGGCGCGTTGTGAGTGCTGCGCCTTTGCCTGCGTGATCCGCGCAGCAAACCAGTCAGGCCGTTGTGGCACGATGTACCAGATACATGCTCCAATGATGACTGCAAGGCCTGCAAATCCCCAGAACACCTGGCGCCAAGTCAGCATGGAATCCAGCCATCCAAGAACTGTTTCGCCAAGTACCGCACCTGCCATTCCAAGCGCCGCAGTCACACCTGCAAGCAGTGCCATCCGACACTCCGGAAACCACACACTGGCGACATAGATCGTGCCGACATAGGCAAAAGCAGAACCAAAACCGGCAAGAAGGCGACCAGCACCAAGCACACCAATCGTGTCCGCCAAGGCAAAGAGCAATGCCCCAAGCCCACACACGAGGCAGGCAAAGGCCAATGGCCGCCGACTGCCAAATTGATCGAGCAGCAGACCAACCACCAACTGCATCGGAGCGTATGCGTAGTAATACATGCCCATGTTGAACCCAAAGGTCGCAGCATCAACATGGAACTCCGACTGCAGTGTGTCCTCCACCACACCGGGCGACACACGCAACATGAACTCATACAGGAAAAAAAGGGCTGGAAGCGACCAGAACAGCCATGCTTTGTACCGGCCCGCGGGATACTCCCGTCGCAGATCGCACGGGGGCTCAGCCACACATTCGTTCTTAGGCGACGGGGTCACTTCCGAAGTGTACCGATGAGTGCATCGGTACCATGGACCCCATGGCTGACCTGCCGGAACAACCCGATTTCAGTCGGCGCGAATTGTTCAGAGGCCGCATCTTTCAGCCCCTCCGGGATGCTGCGGCCCGCGGGTTGCAACGAAGACGTGCGTCACGAGAAATCGCACTTTCTATTCTGCAAAGACCGCCTGGCGCTGTGGCTGAAGGACAGTTCCTCCAGTCATGTACCAGATGTGGCGACTGCATTGATGCCTGCCCTCCTCGTGCCATTGAACCAGCACCAGAGTCTGCTGGACCACGCCGATCAGGCACACCGATGATCAACGCCGTTCGGCAGCCCTGCGTCATGTGCAGTGATACTCCGTGTATCAGTGCGTGTGATCCAGGAGTACTGCGCCTTGATTTCCCACTCAAGATGGCAGATGCCTCCATTGATCAGATGGCCTGCCTGCCATGGCAAGGGCAACCATGCACGCTTTGCGTGGATCATTGCCCGGTCCCCGGAGCCATCACCACAGATGAAACTGGTCGCCCTTCCATTGATTCACAACGATGCACCGGCTGTGGCGTCTGTGTGCAGGTCTGCCCAGCACCGAGGCCCGCGGTGGATCACCGCCCGATCGCTTCCCGGCCATTTTGGACCGGTCAGATCAACTGAACCCTGCCAGCCGCAAGAGCAGTCCACTGCGAAGCCCCTGCTCATGAACCCGGCACACCCGGGCCCCAAGCATCTCCAAGACATGTTTCAGAATCATCGCACCAGGAACCAAGACATCAATGCGTGCTGCGGATAGTCCACTTTGAGCGACTCGATCTGCAGGCGCCCATTGGGCAATGGTGGTTGAGATCGAAGCAATCGAGTCGACCGTCAAACTGTGGTCTTCAACGTCCGAGGGACGCGCTGCTCCCAGCGGCATGCCAGAGCGGTCCAGCATCGCAAGTGCAGTGACAGTTCCACCAGTTGCAAACACCTCCTTTGGATCCTCAAGAGCATCTGGCAATTGACCTTTCAGTGCACTGAGAATCATGCCATCAATAATCTGAAGTTGTTCCTGATCAAACTGCAATGGTGTGCCGCATGCCTCTTTCAGCCGTACCGCGCCGATTGGCACACTCAACGCCAACTCAATGATTCCATCATGGGACACTGCCACCTCGGTACTGCCACCACCCACATCTACGAGGCCAATACGAGTCGCCTGCACTCGATGAGAAAGCGCCATACTGGACAAAATTGCTTCCTCTTCCCCTGAGATGACTTCAAGCTCTGCATCGGCCACCAGACGAATCGCTTTTTGCAACTCAGTGGTGTCGGAAGCTTCTCTCGCAGCGCTGGTCGCAACGATTGCAATCGACACAGCTCCATGCACACGTGCACGCATGGTCAATTCCTGGATGGACTGCGCCACCATCTCAATGGTCGCACCCCCAAATCGACCTTGGCGCATCACTGAAGCTCCAAGTTGCAACGGCACACGAACAGTCTCAATCAGCTCAAGTGTGCGATCTGGCCCAACATCGGCAACGGTCAGTTTGACACTATTGGTGCCCACATCAATGGCTGCCACACGTTTGTGCGAAGAAACACGAGTCATCCCGCCCCTCCCTCTCCGAGATCAGGTGACATGCACTGATGCCCTTGCTCGCTCGAGACCAGCAAGCGGAATCCTGGCAGACGTGCTGCGGAACCAATACTCCCATCAGCAGCCAGAACAATCACAGCCACTTGGTCATCTGCAGCGGGTGATGCAACTTCATCAATACGCTCAATCACTCGCCCAGCAGCCTCGATGGGATTACAGCCCTCACGCAGCGCTTCAACAGCAAGAAATGAGCCACAAACAGCAGAGACTAATTCGCCAACACCAGTTGCAGTCGCAGCACCTACGCCCGGTTCGACATAGAGCCCATGACCAATGATCGGCGAATCCCCGACTCGTCCTGGTGTCTTGAAAGGCATCCCGCTGGTGCTGCATGCCCCTGCCATAGAACCGGAGCAATCAATCGCTAAGGTGCCGATGGTGTCATGTGGACACTCCACCTCGCCTTCACTGCCTTGAATAGGCCTGACCTGTTGATGGGATTGCAACGATCGATCCATGCCCTGGGGCGGCATGCTTCCATCCGAACGCCATTGCTCCCACAGTTGCCGCGCTTTTTCAGTGCACATTGGCGTCGCTTCAATGCCATGACGTTCGGCGAATTCATCAGCCGCTTCACCGACTAGAAGGAGGTGCTTGGACTGCTCCATCACGCGCCGAGCAACCGTCACGGCATGGCGGTGATGTCTCATCGCGGCAACACCACCTAGTCTCTTAGGACTGCACATGATGCAGCCGTCGACGGTGACATCACCATCTGCATCTGGTAACCCGCCATAGCCAACTGAGTCCACACTCGGATCATCTTCGGTGACCCGACACACCTCTTCGACAGCATCAACGGATGATCCGCCAGCAACAAATTGAGGCCATACTTGTTCGTGTCCACCAAGTGCCATCGACCAAGTTGATATCAACTTCGGGTGTATTGACTGCGACATGAGTCCAGCGTATCGTCAGGCCCATGTTCATGTGTCGAGTGCTCGTGCTCATCACCATGCTCCTTCTCTCTGGTTGCCGCAGCGAAAGATGGCGGTGTATCGCGACCATCCAACAGCAGTCCCTAGAAGTGCTACAAGTTGATGTGCTCGTTGAAGAAGAAATGCACTCGGGAGGATTTTTGCCGGTGGCGTCGCCCAGTTTGGTTGTCAAACGTGGCGAGTCCGCTGAGATCCTGCTCGATGGTCCTGCATTCCAACTGCAGATCTCCGTGTTACCTGATGGCGACACCATGACGGTCGCCGCCAAGATCAACGGCCAGTCCATACCAGTCACATCGAGGGACTTCCGCCCCCATCCAAATAGGGATCTGCCAATGAGCAGATAACGAGAAAAACCGCCTTTGATTGGCCCGAATCAGTTCTTTTGAGTGCTGTGCCTTGACGGATCAGGCTTCCTTCGCCACACTCATCACATCATCGTCCCGATCGCTCGGGACGAATCCTTTTTTGGAGGCGCTGATGGAATACATCACAGGGGACGATCAAGCACGTTTGCAGGCGGAACTCAAGGAACGTCTCTCTGCCGATACCGTCATCACAGAGCGGATTGCTCGTGCACGCGAGATGGGTGACCTCCGTGAAAATGCCGAATATCACGCCGCTCGAGAAGAGAAGGCCATGAATCAGGCCAAGATGGATCTGATCAAGGAGAAACTCGCCAACGCCGTCGTTGCTGATTCGAGCGAGATCCCAGAAGACCTCGTCTTTCTGGGCAGCATCGTCAAATTACGAGATGTCGACACAGACGAGGAAGAGTTGTACAAACTCGTTGGCGAGTCCTCCGGGCGATTTGACATGGACTATGTCGAGGTCACCAGCGGATCAAATCTCGGACAGTCGCTGTTCAAGGCAAAGGTCGGTGAAAAAATCCATGTCGACCTGCCAATAGGCGACAAGACCTTTGAGATCATCGAGATCGTCGAATGATCAGAGTTGGTAGTAGCTCAGTATTAAGAGCACGTCATTTACATCGACCACTCCGTCACTATTGAGATCTGCTGGACAGCCAGGACACGGCCCCCACGACCCAATCAGAATCAGAATGTCGTTGACGTCACACACACCATCCCCATCACAATCGCCGGGGACGGCCGTGCCATTGATGACAAAGGGATTGCTGGACCCCCCACCCACATTCCCATCACCATCCCGCGCCAACACACGCAAAGTGGCCGATTGAGCTGCTACATCTGGCACAGTCCAGGTCCAATTCCCATCATCGGGCGTCGCTTCGACCTGCTTAGTCCAAGAAGCACCACCATCGACTGACAACTCGATGTCCACACTGACAACGTCGTGCTGATCATCATCAGATAACCACGTCACTGCAACAAAATCGCCAGGCTCATATGCACCACCAGTTGGCGATAGCACATGGCTCGAGGGATAGATGCCTCCTGCGTGGCTTGGCATATGCATCGTAATGCAATGCATCACTCCAGCCGAGTATGCCAAATTGTCACAGACAATCTGCACGATCTGTCGATCGGGCATCGCGCTCTGGACGGCTGCCAATGCCTGATTGTCGTAGGTGTTACTGATGTCGTTGTACTCCGGGAGCAAGACAAGACCATTGCAGAGCACCATGTTGGTGTACGTATAGTGGGTCCATCCACTAGCGAACGCAGGAGTGCGATGGACAGTCCAGCCAAGAGCCGCGTAGTAGTTTGCTGCAGCATCACAGATCTGGTCTTGGGTACTGCCCGAGCTGTTTGGCCAGTCACTGATGATGATTGACTCATCACCGACAATCTGCATCCACATGTCGATGTGCTGCGTTGCATCAACTGATGTTGGAAATGCATCATGGATATAGGTCTCGACATTCTGATACTGACGCCAGACCTCAACAATCTGAGCCTCACTCATACCTGGATTTTCATCCACAATAAGTTCGGTCGCAGCTGCTATGCCAGTTGAGTTCACGTGATAGTTGCCACCACCATGAATCAGATCATGCTGGTAGTACCCATGATCAACAACATTCCGAAAATAAGATGAGTACGCATCGTCATTCGGCCGGGGGCGATTGTAGACATGATCGATAATCACACGACACGCGTTTTCACCTTCCCCCACGTAGGCGTAGCGTGGCCCATAGTCACGAATCCACACTGTATCCGTGTTACGAACGACTGTAATAACTCGGTCCATATCCGCGCCTTGAGATGCCAATGAAGAACGCACACTGTTCGCCTCACTGTTGCTGTCACAGGCGATATAGACATTGGCTTCGCCAATAGTCGTGATTGCAACGGCCATCTGACGAATGATGCTGGTAAAACTACTTCCACCTTCATAAGCCAGCAGAATGCCACCCATGGATTCGTATTCACTAGCACAACGCACATCAGCCGTGGGAGGTGGCGGGGTTGCTCCACGAACAGCCCCGAGTGGGTGCTCCTGAATAAAGCGACTTTCGATCGGCGTCATGTCCTTGGGGACCGCCAACCCCTCCGGAAATACCAAGGTCCCATCAATCAGCAGCGGCTCAGCCGCCTTGACCCCTGCGGCCAAGACGAAATACACCACTGCAGCACAAGCGAGGCTCAACATGCGAAATTGCGAACTCATGGAACTTCCTCTCCAGACCGGCATGGCCTGCAATACTCCATACGACCCTAAAAGGGCGGTGGATGCAAGTCAGGACCGCTCAATCGGAGATTGAATCCTGAGATTGAACCCATTGCCCAATGGTATGGAGGAAGCGTTCGCCCCAGATCTCCAGTTTCTTCTCCCCCACACCCTTGATCTCCATCATGGCAGCCAGAGTGGGAGGCTTGTGTGTCGCCATGGACCGCAGCGTGCCATCACCGAAAATGACGTATGCCGGCACACCGCGTTCCTGAGCCAGTCCACGACGCAGTGCCCGGAGTGCTTCATAAAGATCGCGATCGACGCCCACCCAGGAATCAGCCTCAGCTGCCGTGATCTGCCGAGGCTTTCTCGGTGGCGCAAACAAGGACACCGATTGCACACCACGCATGACTGCTAACCCTAGGTCTGTCAGATGGAGCACTGGGTACTCGTGGCCTACGCGGATTAACAGACCTTGATGCACAAGCTGCCAAACAATGTGGGTGACAACCTGCTTGGAATGATGACCAAGCAGACCGAAGACAGCGAGGCCCACATGCCCACGAGTGGCGGCCCGCTCTGCTCCAGTTCCACGCAGCACGTCGACCACATAACCGAGTCCATATTGCTGACCGGTGCGAGCTACAGCCGACAGCACTTTTTGGGCCACAATGTCGCCGTCGGGCATGAACTCAACTTCGCCAAGACAGACATCGCAGGCATGACACGGCTTACTCGGCACTGCGTGTCCAAAGTGGCTGGCCAATACTTGGCGTCGACACCCAGCCCCTCCACAAAATGCCTGCATGGCATCAACCATGTGACGACGTGACAACTCAATCGAGCCTGCATCTTCACTTTGCTGAAGCTGATTCCATCGCACAGCATCACCACCCGAGTAGAACAGCACACATTCAGCCGGCAGACCATCACGGCCAGCTCGACCGGTCTCTTGCTGATAACGCTCAAGACTGTCTGGCATGGAGGTGTGGACAATGCACCGCACATCCGATCGATCAATACCCATGCCAAAGGCGACCGTCGCAACCACAACATCGATCTGCTCTGTCGCAAACGACTCTTGCACCCTTGACCGCGCATGTGGTTCAAGCCCCGCGTGATAGGACTGCGCCGCGCAGCCACGACTGCGAAGCGTTGCGGCAAGTGATTCGGTCTGCCGACGGGTAGCGCAATAGACGATGGCCGCTTGGCCTCGGTATTGCTGGAGTACCCCACAGACTTGCCTGGTGACATCTGCCCGTGGCATCACGCGGTAGGTCAGATTTGGGCGGTCAAACGCCCCTACATATACCCATGGATCCTCGAGTCCGAGTTGCTCGATGATGTCCCCCTGAACACGCTTGGTGGCCGTGGCAGTACAGGCATGCCACGATGCATCTGGCAGCCATGACCGCAGATCAGCCAGCCGACGATACTCCGGACGAAAGTCGTGCCCCCATTGACTAATGCAGTGCGCCTCATCAACCACCAAACGCGTTGGTCCCCATCCCTGCAATCGACAGACGAAAGATCGGTGAAGCAAACGCTCGGGGGTGACATAAAGCAAACGCAAAGTGCCCTCACGCAGTTGCCCAAAGATGTGCTGTTGCGCAGCCCGATCCTGAGTGGCATAGAGGGCACCAGCAGCCACTCCCGCTGCTTGCAGGCCATCGACTTGGTCCTTCATCAGCGCAATCAAAGGCGATACGACCACCGTCAATGATTGATCAAGTAGCGGCGGAACCTGATAGCACAAAGACTTGCCACTTCCGGTTGGCATAACCACAAGCGAGTCTTGGTGTGCCAGTGCGGCCCCAATGGTTTCCTGCTGTCCTTCACGAAGGGCAGGCCAGCCCCAAACGCGACGTACCACGCCAAGAACGCATTGCCCATGTGCAACTGTGCCTTCCGTGGCGGTGTGCATCGACACAGACTATCGCAGTTGCCTACCGAAACGCAGATTCAAACGGTGGTGTGACCGCCCTCTGCCTGAGGCGGAGGCGAATGAATGTCATAACGCATGACGATGCGGTTTCCTGGTGGATCGATATGGACGTCAGACATAAATGCGCGCATCAGGGCCAGCCCTCTGCCTGAAGCAATCATGAGATTTTCATCCCGAGTTGGATCAGGCACACAATGCGGATCAAATCCACGCCCCTCATCACAGACAATCAGGTCGATGCACTCCGCATCGACCGCTGCCTCCACGCCAAGTTGCATCGACTCATCACCCTGATGCCCATGGCGAATGGCATTGGCCAACGCTTCTTCCAAGGCCAGCCGAACGGCAAAAACGACGACCTCTGCATGCCCATGGGACTCGATCGCCTGACATACCTCGGCCACAATATTGCCACAGGCCTGATGTGTACCTGACACATGCCAGGATCGTTGCCACTTCATCGATCTGTTCGATTCAGATCCCACGCGGGGTGGCCCCTTCAAGAATCCCCACGAAGTTCCGCCCGAGCATCCACAACGGTGTCATGGATCTCCAACACCCGGTCAAGACGAGTAATCCGAAACACCTCGCCAATGGGTTCCGAGATATGAGTCAGCATGAGCCGGCCACCACGCTCTTGCACACGTGAATTCAGTGTGATGAGCATGCCCAAGGCTGATGATGAGAGATGCGCGACCTGAGAGAAGTCCACAACCACATCCACGGAATCACCACCGGCATCCACAAGATCTGTAAGCGACTGCCCAATCTCTCGAATCACAACTTCGTCGAGAATGTGCTGGTCAAGCAATTCTGCTTCGATGATGCCATCTGAAGTCCGAGATCGAATATGCGACGATCCAGCCATGCCGGGTCAACTCCTGAGGGGATGACGGTCAGCGAGCCATGCCAAGATTGGCACTCTCGGACAGGAACAACTGCTCCTCACTCTCGTGCTGGAGAATGATCTCCGGGCGGAGGAGAATCAAGAGCGAACTCTCAGATGTCGCTGTGATGCGATTGGCGAAGAACCGATTGAGATATGGAATCTTGGACAGAACGGGAACGCCGGCCTCAGTCTCATACTCTTCGGTGGTTCGCTGACCACCAAGCATCGCAGTACCACGATCGGGAATCGATGTGGTCACTCGCAACTGTTGAATATTGACTGCTGGAAGATCAATGATTCCGACAAATGGATCCGCACCGCCGCCAAAGCCGCCGCCAGCAGCACCGGTCGCAAAGCCAGAATTGAAGGTCTTGAGTTCCGATTTCTGGAAGTTCACATTGAGTGTGACGTACCGTCGATCCGCCGATGCTGCACCTTTCAAGAACAACATGATGCCGGTATTGAGAATGCCAGGCACAGGCGTAAACAGTCCGGAGCCATCACCAGCAACACCTTGCAGACTCTGTACATAAGCCTCCGCCTCGGTAATGGCAATCCACGCACTTTGTCCATTGAAGAAGGTCAATCTTGGCGCGGACAACTCGATGGTGCGTTCATCAGCCTGCGTTGCCTTGACGAGGAGATCAACCTGAATGTCATCCAAGTATCGCAGCCCAAAAGACATCGCCGGTGAATAGGAGTTCAGGATGTCCTGACCAAAGCCAGTCGCTCCACCCTTGGCAATCCCCTCAACCATACTGAGACTGTTGTTCACGACACCAATAGGGCTCCAACCACTGGTCTGGCGAATGACTGGGCCGACATTTGGCCTGTTCACCAAATAGTCAATCGCCCCGCCAGCAGCAAAGCCAGTCGTCACGCCAGAGTTGACTGTGTTGGCAGGTGCAATGAGGTTGCCATTGGCATCCAACTGATTGATAGTTCCGTAGATCAAGGCATCCTTGAGTGTGCCATCGGTATTAAAGAAGTCACTCAGACGGCCGTTGGGGTCTGCCCCATTGGGCCCCATTGCCTGGTCACGCAGTGCACTATTGGTGCTGAAGTACAGATCCAAATCAACGCCAATTTCCTCAAACCAATCGGTTTCCACACGCAAGAAGCGTGCTTCGACGCTGATCATGACCGACCGCGCTTCACGCAGCATTTCCAGCAGACGGCCGATCTCAACATGATTCTGTTGGGTTTGCTTGATCACCAAGTTGCGATTGAAGGAGCTGATGTACCCCACATCGCCACCTTCTACCTCCCAACTCGGACGATCTACATTCCGGCGAATCAGGTCAAGCAAAGTCTCAAGCAGAGCGCCTTCATCTTCAGCAAACTCGCCATAGATGCCGCCTTGGTTGCCGCCACCACCGCCACCGCCGCCGCCGCCCATGCCGCCGCCGCTACCGCCGCCGCCGAAGCCACCGCCACCACCGCCGCCACCGCCCGCACCGCCGCCCCCCCCCCCGCCGCCGCCGCCGAGATTCAGGTTGGGCGGATCGAGGTAGTCTGGGATTGGCATGATGAGGTCACGAATGTCGTAGACCCAGAGCACGGTCCGCTTTTGGAGCGCCTCCTTCGTGGCGACTAAGAGCATGCCATCCTGGACGTCCCAATGAGGATGCGCATCTTCCCCACCAACCTGCTCCATGAGGCGATCAAAGACGACCGTCAGCCGCTGATCGGCAAGATTCAACTGCAAGGTGCTCTCGCGGGTAATCCCCAGATCTTTGAGTCCGTTCCAATCGGTATAGATCTTGACGTCAGAGACCTGTTCAAGAAAATCAAGCGCCTGCTCAAAGGTTGTCGTTTCAGGGAAGTCAATGGGCAGATCAATTGAGTTGAGCTTCTCAAGTACAAACTGATCGCGTTGCGGGAGCGAGAAGCGGGCAGATGTCGGCTCAGGCCAGCTACCTCGTCGGCGCTGGGTGATCGCTGGCCAGTCAGATGGGTAGGTCAAGAGACCACTGACTGACTTATCGCCAGGACCACTAATATTTTTCCCAGGGAGCGTGAGTGACTGCTGAATCTCCAGCGTTTGCTTTGAGAAGCCAAACTCCTTCTCACGCTGCTCATCGTTGTACTCGCGATAAATCATGTTTGCACGCAATACATCGCGAAGCGCCAGCGCTGCTGGATTGATTGGATCAACAAATAGGATCTGGTCCACGTGTTTGAGAGCCGCCTCATAGCGGAGTTCTCTCTGGAGTTCTTGAATCCGAATCAGGTTCTCACGGATGATGCGTGCCTTCTCGGCATCCTGCTTGGACTGCTGATTCAAGCGACTTGAAACTGCTTCCTGACGGGCCGCGGTTTCCTTGACCTGCTCCCAAGCCATCCGTCGCTCATGAATCAGCGACAACAGGTCTTCTGCCTGCCGTGACATCTCATCCAATTCAGCCTGATCCAAATACTGACGATCCTGCCGCAGTTTGATCTGCGCCGAGAGCACTGCTAATTGTGCGCCCTCGTAGTCCTGCTGACCGAGCAACTCTTGGCCACGCTGATAACTCTCTTGAAACTCAAGTTGCGCACGTTGACGCTGTTCATCGAGTCTCTGTTGAACACTTAGAACACCCTTTGCCGGAGCGTTTGAAAGCATCGAGCCATCGTCAAGCATTGCCATGGCTTGCTGATACCCACGCTTGGCTGCTTCGTTGTCAGGCATGAGCTTGAGCGCTTGGGCAAACTCGTCGGCGGCGTCACGCCAACGGGCCTGAGATTCCATCCTTCGAGCTGACAGAATCAGCGCGTTGACTTTGGCGGCCAACTCGGTGGCCTGATCAACTTGCGCTTCACTTGACGATCCGCTGCCATCATCATCTGCGGCGTGCACTGGCATCGCCATGGGCGAAACACAGAAGACCAACAGAAGAACCCAACTTGCGTTCCGCCTGATCAGGCGACCATTCATAAGTGCTCTCCACACTCGCTCAAAGCTGATGCCTGCAATGACAGACAACAGCGGTATTCCCCACGATGTCCACGAACGATGGACATGTGTGCTCATGCCCTCCAAGCCACATCCTGTGGGCATGGCGGACTATGAGATCGATACCCTAAACGACCGATCAGCGGCCTGCAACGGCATTCGAGCGGGCAAGATGCATCGATTCGACGAACTGGCCGAAGAGGTCTGCAGCCTCATGCGGGCCCGGAGAGGCCTCGGGGTGGAATTGGACCCCCATGATTGGTTTGGATTGATGGCGGAACCCAGCGACCGTGCCATCATTGAGATGCCAATGCGTCACTGTGCACCCACAGGCTTCCAACGAGTCTGCATCCACACAAAAGCCGTGATTCTGGCTCGTAATGGCGATTCGGCCTCGCTGCACATCACGAACCGGCTGGTTCGCTCCTCGATGACCAAAGGGCAGTTTCCAGGTCTTGGCCCCAAGGGCCAATGCCAGCAGTTGATGCCCAAGGCAGATGCCAAAAGTAGGCACCTCTCCTGCAATCTCCCGCAGGGTCTCGATAAGACCCTCCACTGCCGCAGGATCACCAGGACCGTTTGAAACAAATACCCCTTCAGGTTCCATGGCGCGAATCTCAGTGGCCGTGACTGTCGGCGGGACAACTCGCACAGCACACCCCGCAGATACCAAGTGACGGTAGATGTTTCGTTTCGCTCCACAATCAATGGCTACCACCTGACAGGGCGGACCATCCACAAGAGGTGGTGCCGGCCAGAACGCATCCAGCGTCTCGGTTCGTTCACCAGAAGCTCCTGCCCCGGCCTCCGTAGCCAAATCCAGACCTGACATGGAAGGACTGGCCTGTACTAAGGCATGCAATTCCTCATCACTAGCCGCATCGTCGACAGCCAAAACCCCCCGCATTGCCCCGCCACTGCGAAGGCGACAGACCAACGCCCGTGTATCCACCCCATCGAGCGCAGGGATCCCGTGCCGTGCCAACCACTCGGGCAGGCCCTCATCAGCCCTGCAGTTGGACCGCAGCGGCGCAGCCTCATGCACGACAAATCCCGCCACCTGCGGAGAATCTGACTCCACATCATCCGCGCATACGCCGTAATTACCCACGTGAGCAGTGGTCAAGACCAAAATCTGCCCGCGATAACTTGGATCAGTCAACGCTTCCTGATAGCCCGTCATTGCTGTGCAGAAGACAACCTCGCCAATTTGCCGGCCAGACGAGCCCCATCCACCACCGCGAAAGATCGAACCATCTTCGAGCACCAGTCTTGCCAATCGCGCCGTCATGTTCAGAAGTGTAGACAATGCCGGCCGTGCAAGAGTTGTTCCCAGAACCTGTCGCCGCGTGGGCCACGGTGGCTGTGGATCGCCCCATTGATGTGGGCGGTGGTGGCCTGACCTGGGCGATTCCAACTGAACTGGCTGATCTCCAACTCGGCGAGCGGGTCGTCGTGCCACTTGGCCGCCGTGGCTCGCCAACCAATGGTTGGGTGGTCGGATTGGCGGCCGAAGCACCACAGCCACTACCGGAGACCTGGAAATTTGTCCTACGCCGTGCTGGGGGACCACAACTTCCAGAAGATCTCATCAATCTGGGACTCTGGATCGCGCACTACTACCTTGCTGCGCCAGGTCTCACACTCAGCGGCATGGTCCCAGCAGCAGTCACACGCGGCACGGGCACCGTCGAACGCAGACTCCTTCATCTGGCCCCCGATGCCAAGGAGCAAACTGCCCGGGGACCAGCACAACGGGCCGTGCTGGACATCCTCCGCACACTCCCATCCGAAGCACTCCCCATTGAGCGTCGAGTGTTGCGAACACGCGCGGGCATCAAGACGTTTGGCCCGATTGACAAGTTGGTTGATAATGGACTCCTGATTCAGGAATGCCGCACAGAAATTGATGATCGATGGTCGGCCCAAGCACTCGAGGTCCCTGAAACGCCTATACCAACTGCCGCCCAACAAACGATTATTGATGATGTTGGAGGTGTACTGACCAGTGGGTTCTCAACCCACCTACTGCTTGGCGTCACAGGATCGGGCAAGACAGAGGTCTACATCCGACTGATCGAAGCGGTGCTTCGAGCAGGCAAGTCTGTGATCATGCTGGTTCCCGAGATTTCACTGACGCCTCAGACTGGCGCTCGCCTGAGTGCACGATTTCCAAACGAACAAGTTGCTGTATTGCACTCAGCACTGCCTGGTGCCACACGAAACGCGCACTGGTCTGCAATTGCGCAGGGCCAAGCCCGTGTCGTCCTCGGTGCCCGCAGTGCGGTCTTCGCCCCAATGACTTCCGATCAACTCGGCCTGATCATTGTCGACGAGGAACATGATGGTTCGTACAAACAGGACTCCGCCCCCCGCTATCACGGCCGCGACGTCGCCATTCGACGGGCTCAGATGGCAGGGTGCCCTGTACTGCTCGGCAGCGCCACACCATCACTCGAGAGTTGGCAGAACGCCACCGTGACTTCTAAAGCAACCTTGCACCGGCTTCCGGAGCGGGCCCCGGGGCTGGAAGTCCCAACTGTGCGCGTCATTGACATGGCGCAGCAGCGACGCGAGGGCATGGCATACACACACGCCATCAGCCCACCGATGCGCACCGCCCTGCGACGCACCCTCGAACAGCAAAAGCAAGCCTTGCTTCTGCTCAACCGCCGCGGCTGGGCAACCTGGATTTCATGTCGACAACAGCGGTGTGGCTGGGTCATGCGCTGCGATCAATGCGACGCCACCATGATCTACCACCGCCGAGGTGACCTTCCCACCAGTGGCTATCTGCGCTGCCATCACTGTCAAGCAGAAGTCCGACTCCCACGCCAATGTCCTGACTGTGGCAGTGGCGTGGCTCGGCTCGGCACAGGCGTACAACGTGTTGAGGATGAGGTCCTCGAGATCTGCCCATCACTGGTGCGGGGTAAGACACTCTGCCGTGTAGACACCGACTCCATGGGATCGGCCCAAGACTTCCATGACGTTCTTGGACGCTTTCAACGTGGTGAGATTCAAGTTCTACTGGGAACTCAAATGATCGCCAAGGGGCTCGATGTGCCCACAGTGCAACTCGTTGGCGTGATCGATGCTGATACCGCGCTAAACCTTCCTGACTTCAGAGCGAGCGAACGCACCTGCCAACTGATTAGCCAAGTCACTGGCCGCTGTGGCCGGGGCGCCAGTGTTGGCTTGGCACTGGTGCAGACGCTCGACCCCACAGCGGCGCCAATTCGAGCGGCGATCAACGGCCACTATGAGCAGTTTGCCGACGAAGAACTGCAACTCCGGCAGCAAGTAGCACTCCCGCCAATAGCCCGGCTCGCCCGAGTCACGGTGCAACACCCAGACCTAGACCAGGGGCAGGCCCTGATTGGCCGCGTCACCGAGGCGATCAAGGCGATTGCCCCTCCAGGTGTGACGATCACTGGACCTGCCCCATGCACCTATCCGAGGCTTCGGGGACGCCATCGTTTTGAAACGCTCTTGAGCTGTGCTGACGCTGGCACACTGCAATCATGGTTGCATGCCTGCCTGCACGCAGGAGCATTTCGTGAGCGATTCGTTTCCGTAGATGTCGATGCATACGCCCTTGCATGACTGTGGACTGAGGTACAATGCACGGCTTCTGATCCCCTGCGACATCGTCCACTGTGACACCACCTTTCACGAAAGTTCTGGAGCCCCTATGACGGCCTCCAACGACCACGAGAATCCGCTGCCACCGCCAGGCGTCACGCCGGCGCAGCAGTCGGTGAATGGATGGAATGCCCAGTGGGTTGACGATCTGTACCTCCGCTGGAAGTCGGGCGACCAGGACATCCCCGAGTCATGGTGTCGATACTTTGACGGATTTGAACTTGGTATTCAGACTGGCACTGATCACAGCCAAAGTGGCGATCCTCAACAAGCCAGCGTGACCCGCTTGATTGATCGCTACCGGCACTGGGGACACGAAGCAGCGCATATCGATCCATTGAATCGGAGACCACGCCGCTTGGACATGCTCTCCTTGGATGCCGTGGGACTCTCGACGGCAGATCTGGATCAACAGTTTCAAACTGGTGATCTTGCAATGCCCTCTCCGGCACCACTGCGTGACATTGTTGAGCGTCTTGATCGAGCATGGTGTGGACCAATCGGTGTTGAGTTTGACCATCTCCGCTGCAGCGAGCGACGTGCCTGGTGGCAGAAGGCGATGGAGTCGATGCCAACGCAGGGTGGCCTTTCAAGCAACACTCGCCTCGAGGTGCTCAGTGACTTGCAGGAGGCCACTGGTCTCGAACGCTTCCTGTCGAAACGGTATGTTGGCAGCAAGTGGTTTAGTTTGGCAGGCGGCGAAGTCCTGATTCCAATGCTGCATCACCTTGTTCGACAGGCTGCAGAAGATGGGGTCGAGGAGATTGCGTTGGGCATGGCCCATCGTGGCCGCATCAATGTTCTGGTCAACATTCTGCAGAAGTCTTATGGCCAACTCTTTACCGAATTTGAAGAAGCATGGACCGAAGACTTTCTCGACAGTGGCGGCGACGTGAAGTACCACCGGGGATATAGCTCTGACATCACTACGCCCAGCGGCCATGCCATTCATTTGACCATGGCCTCCAACCCATCGCACCTGGAATGGGGGCATCCAGTGGTTCTTGGAAGACTGAGAGCCAAACAACGACTTCGCGGTGACACGTCGCGTCGACGCAGCATCCCAGTGCTGGTACATGGCGATGCAGCGCTCCCAGGCCAAGGCATCGTCCAGGAATTGTGCAATGCCTCAGCACTTCCTGCCTATGAAGTAGGTGGTGTGCTTCACATCGTCATTAATAACCAGATTGGATTCACCGCAGAACCGAACGACTGCTACCCAGGCCCCTACTGCACAGATGTGCTCCGAGGCTTTGACATTCCCATTCTCCATCTCAACGGTGACGATCCGGATTATTGCGTCGCAGCGATGGGCTTGGCGCTGCAGTATCGACAACAGTTTGGTTCTGACGTCGCCATCGACCTCTGGGGGTACCGCCTGCATGGACATAATGAAACTGACGAGCCAGCATTCACAAACCCCACCCTCTATCAGGCCATCCGCTCACACCAACCTGTGGTGGAGTCGTATGCCGATCGACTCGCCGCAGATGGCCTGGTGACGGCGGACCAAGCTAAACAGGACGAAAATCGACTCCTTGAGTCCATGCACGAAGCGCAAGAGCGCATTCGCCAAACACCAGTTCGCCCCACACCGCCAGCTTTTGATGATGACTCAACGTGGGCTGGCTTCAGTACTGACTGGGATTCTGAACGAGTCGACACCACGGTGCCTCAGGCCACGCTCCAACAAATCTCCAACACACTTGGAACAGTTCCCGATGGATTCACCCCCCATCACAAAATCGAACGGTTGCTTGCAAGCAGACGTGCCGCTGTAGTTGAGAACGCGCCACTTGACTGGGCCATGGGTGAACTACTCGCCTATGGATCCCTCCTACTCGATGGATACCCCATACGACTCACTGGCGAAGATGTGCAGCGCGGCACCTTCAGCCACCGACACATTGTGCTCTTTGACAGTGAACATGGCACCCCATGGTCACCACTGGACCACATTGATGTGGGCCAATCTCGACTCTGCGTGCATAACTCGCCAGTGACTGAAGGTGGCTGTATTGGGTTCGAGTACGGCTATTCACTTGGCGACCCAAACATATTGGTCGTCTGGGAAGCTCAGTTCGGAGACTTTGCCAACGCAGGCCAGGTGTATTTCGATCAGTTCATTGCTTCAGCTGAACGCAAGTGGAACCGACACAGTGGACTGGTCTGCCTGCTCCCACATGGCTACGAGGGAGCGGGGCCGGAACACTCCTCAGCACGGCTGGAGCGCTTCCTGCAATTGTGCGCCGATGAAAACATTGAAGTCGTGCAACCAACAACCCCCGCACAGATGTTCCATCTGCTTCGGCGACAGATGCGAAGACGATTCCGCAAGCCACTGATCGTCCTTACCCCAAAGAGTCTCTTGCGTCATCCTGCTGCCACCAGTGCTGTGGAGGAATTGACCGGTGGATGCTTCCGACATGTGATCGATGATCCATCGGCAAATCCCAGCAATGTCACTCGAGTCCTCCTCTGCAGTGGCAAAATTGCCTACGACCTGATGTCCGCCCGCGAGAAGGATGGCATTGGCACCGACACAGCCATCGTCCGACTGGAACAGTTGTACCCATTCCCTGAAGAGCGCATTGCTGCGATCTTGAAGCGGTACACCAGTGCGACGAACTGGACATGGGTGCAAGAAGAACCACGCAATGCAGGCGCATGGACATGGATCGCCGATCGCTTCCAGGAGACGCTGCAGCAGCCGCTCGGTTTTATTGGCCGTCCGGCCAATGCATCACCTGCCGTGGGTTCAGCTCGACAGCATCGCCTTGAGCAGCAACATGTTGTTGAAGTTGCGCTCGGAGCTGCTGCAGCCAGCACATCTGCATTCGTCAAGGAGACTCGAACATGACCGTCAACATTCAAGTGCCGAGTCTTGGAGAGTCCATTACACAAGTTCGGCTTGGACGCTGGATGTGCCAAAGCGGGCAGTGGGTTGAAAGAGATCAGCCACTGGTTGAGCTTGAGTCTGACAAGGTGACCCAAGAACTTCCTTCGCCAGCAGCTGGCCTGCTCACCATTACCGCCAAAGAAGGTGATGATGTTCCTGTCGGCGGCGAGATCGGGTCGATCGACACAGAAGCTGCCAAACCTGCCGCTTCGCCGGCGAGCGACTCTCCCGCGGACATCCCAGCGACCCGTGTGGAGGTTGCCACGGAAACATCAGCTTCCATGGATGCGCCCCGCAGAGCTTCAGGCGTCGCCCGACGCATGGCCGCGGATCAAGGCATCAATCTGCATGAGGTTCAGGGAAGCGGGCCAAGCGGACGAATCATGAAATCTGACCTCATGGCCCCAACGCCCACAACGGCCAGCGAGCCACTGGCGCCTCACCAACCTGCGCAGACAGGAATCAGACGTGAGCGGCTCAGCCCGCTGCGTCAACGCATCGCCGAGCGTCTGGTACTGGCCCAACGCACAGCGGCCATGCTCACCACCTTCAATGAGGTGGACATGACTGAGGTCATCAAGTTGCGCAGTCGCTACAAGGACGATTTCCATGACCGGTTCGGTGTCAAACTCGGTTTCATGAGTTTCTTCGCCAAAGCCACTGTCTCGGCACTGCAGGCGTACCCAGCGATCAATGGCTGGATCGACGGTGACGCCGTCGAATACCACGACTATGTCAACCTCTCGATTGCAGTTGGCACTGATCGTGGCTTGGTCGTTCCAGTGGTGCGAGATGCTCAGAACCTTGACTTCTCTGAGATGGAACGTGACATTGCAGCCTTGGCAGAGAAGGCCAGAAACGGCCGACTTTCGATGGAGGACATGCAGGGTGGGACGTTCACGATCAGCAATGGCGGCGTGTATGGCTCGATGATGTCGACCCCCATCCTGAATCCCCCACAATCTGGCATTCTGGGCCTGCATCGCATTGCCAAGCGGGCAGTTGAAGACCCAGATCAACCAGGTCAGATCGCACTTCGTCCCATGATGTACCTAGCCGTTTCGTACGATCATCGAATCGTCGACGGCTCAGAAGCAGTGCAATTCTTGGTGCACATCAAGGAATGCATCGAAGCCCCCCATCGCATGCTCCTGGGCATGTAATCCGCCCTCTTGGAGCCGCACCATGTCGGAGACCTCCGGACACCTGCCAGTCCTACTCGACGAGGTGCTGTCAGTGCTGGCCCCTGCTCCCGGGGATGTCATTCTCGATTGCACATTGGGGCGAGGTGGACACGCCCAGGCGATGGCACATGCAGCCGATGCCTGCACCATGGTCGGCATGGATCTTGACCAAGAGAATCTGGATTGGAGCCGCCAACATCTTCAGGATGCTGGGGTCACCGTACACACGATCCATGAGAACTTTGTCCGTGGCCCAGAATCGATGCAGAACCTTGGCTTGCAGGCCAATATCGTGCTGGCAGACCTTGGGTTTGCTTCCAATCAAGTCGATGACCCAAGCCGCGGGCTGTCCTTCCTCCATGATGGACCTCTGGACATGCGGCTCGACCGTCAGGGCCCAGTCACCGCTGCTTCACTGATCGCCTCCCTGCCTGAGCGCGACCTCGCAGAATTGATCCGTCGGCATGGGGAGGAACCACTGGCAAACCGTATTGCGCGAAAAGTTGCACTGGAGCGTGCCAGACGGCCGATTGAAACCACGAGCCGCCTGGCGGACATTGTCCGTGAGGCCTACGGCGTTCGAGCCCGCACCTCGCGCCAGCATCCCGCGACCCGGACCTTTCAAGCACTCCGGATCGCGGTCAACGACGAGTTAGCAGCGTTGGATACGCTGCTTGATCGGCTGACGCGGGCAATGCACCAGGGTGATCATGCGTGGCTCGCCCCGGCCGCCCGTGTGGGCATCATTTCCTTCCACAGTTTGGAGGATCGGCCGGTCAAGCGTTGCTTCGCCGATCTGATCGCGCGAGGCCTCGCAGAAGATCTCACCCGCGGTGCGGTTCAAGCGGGCGAGATTGAGGTGTCCCGGAATACGCGTAGTCGCTCGGCGCGGCTGCGGGCCATCCGGGCGACAAGTTGAGACGGCCAGCCACGCAAGGATCGCGTGAAAGGCCAAGACGGTTGCTTGGAACTTCTGTCGCAGGGATGCGTGAGGATGACCCAGGAGAACAAGTTCGCGCTCATCATCGGCTTTGCCCTTCTCTTGGTGGTCGGCATTCTCGTGTCTGACCATCTGGCGGAGGTCACGCGTGGCCAACCGGCCAATCTCGCTGTAAAGGCTGATCCCATGGCCAGCCATCAACCCAGCCGTGTTGAGTTCCAACCACTGCTGGTGGCACGTGGAGAAGACACCGTCGAGGCGGTCATCGCAGTGGATCGCCATCCAGACGCCCCCGCCAACCTGCCGTTGCACGCTGTGGCTGGTGGCGAAACCCTGCATGCAATTGCCCGAATGCACTACGGGCGAGCAGATGTCATGCCCCTACTGGCTGCCTACAACAACATTCCGAATCCGGAACGCCTCAAGCAGGGCGTACGACTGATGATCCCTCCAGCCAATGTGCTCCTTGCAAGTCGTCGCCAGAGCGTCGAAGAAACACCAAAGCCACAGCCCGAAGCGGGCATCCGTTCCGAGCCCACGGTCAGCTATGACACCTACCTCGTGCAATCAGGCGACACTCTCTCAGAAATCGCCCAGCAGGTGATGGGCTCGATGCGTCACATGGATCAACTGCTGCAACTCAACCAGCAGATTCTGGCCCATCCCAATGCATTGCAACCTGGCATGAAACTGCGGTATCCACGACCACGCGCGGCCACGACTCCATGAGTCACCGATTGTTGGCCACCATCATTGCCGCACTTCTGATTGGTCTGGCATTGCTGTCCTTGCGGCAGCAACGCATTGAGTCGATTCACCGCATGACCGCACTGCATCGGACCATCGATCAGCACCGATCGAGCCTATGGTCGCTGCATGCCACCATTGCCGAACGTACTGGCCCAGCTGCCATCGCCAATACTGATTTGCCAGCACTGACCCCCGCCGTTGTGAGCGAGCTCACTCCATCTCGAATCAATCAATCTGGTGCGCAATGAAGAATGGTGCGCAGACCCAGGTTCGACAATGCCAGCGCATTCGTGGCTGGGGCTTTCTTTGCCTGCTCTTCTGTTCGGCCCTGCTACTGACCATTCCAATCCGGGTCATTTGGCTTCAGCAGTCACCCAGTGAGCCACTGCAAGCCAGCATTCAACGCAGTTCGTCACGGTCTACGCCCCTAGTGCGTCGTGGTGATGTCCTCGACTGCAGGGGCCGCGTGCTGGCAACATCATCGGTGGGCCGCCGTGCCTTCATTGACCCCAGCCTGGTGGACGACCCCTTGATCCTTGGTGCGGAGTTACATCAAGCCATTGGATTATCCGGAGCCCAGGTGCAACGACTCCTTGCAGGCAGACTGCATCGTCGATATGTCGCGCTGCCCAATCTTCTAGAGCCTTGGCAGGTTCAACGGCTTGAAGGTCAGCCCATTGCTGGCGTGTTTCTTGAAGCGGTCCCAGTGAGGCGGTACCCACAACATCTGGATGCTGCATCGCTGGTGGGCATGGTGGGCCAAGAGCACAAGGGGCTTGCCGGCATTGAGTATGTGCTGGAGCGTGATCTGCAAGCTCACAATGGACGACTTGAAACCTATCGAGATGCGGCCCGCCGTCCGATGTGGGTTCCACCCAGTGGTTTTGAACCGGGCATGGATGGACGCGATGTTCGACTCAGCATTGACCTGGTCGTGCAGCGGTATGCGGAATCCAGATTGACACAGGCGATCAAAGAACTGGGCGCCGCTGGCGGTCGTCTCATTGTCATCAATCCAGAAACCGGCGCCATCGTAACTGTTGCTGAAGTGCAGACCCATGGACCAGATGCACCGACCCAACAGCGACTGCATCGGGTTCGAAGTGTGAGTGATCCATACGAGCCAGGATCAACCTTCAAACCATTTGTGTGGGCTGCAGCAACCTCAGCGGGTCTTGCCAGGAGTGATGAAGTCTTGTCAACTCCAAGGGCAGTCGGCCACCGCACCTCATTTGGCCGCCTCATTCGCGATGCGCATTACTACGGACCGTCCACCTGGCGCAAAGTGCTAGTGAAGTCGCTCAATAGTGGCATGGCGATCGTTGCGGAACGCATGAGCCACCAGTCCATGCAGCATTTGGTCGATCAACTCGGTTTTGGCAAGATCAGTGGCTGTGGCCTACCCGGAGAAACCGCTGGACTGGTCACCTCTGTGCAGGACTGGTCCAACTACACCCAGACATCCGTTGCGATGGGGCATGAAATTGCTGTCACACCCGTGCAGATGGCACGGGCCTTCTGCGCCTTTGCCCGAGATGGCAGCATGCCGTCGGTCACCATTCGCGATCGGACCCACGACGAAGGCGTGGTGACCACACGCATCTTTGACCCGGCCGTTGCCCAACTGACGCGCGACATCATGCACGATGTCATGAATGAGGGTACGGGTCGCCGGGCACGCTCGACGCACTATTCCATGTTCGGCAAGACTGGCACAGCCCAAATGCCCAAGAAGGAAGGCGGCGGGTACCACCAAGATCGTTACATCTCCAGCTTCATTGCCGGCGCCCCACTGCAAGAGCCCAAACTCGTCGTGCTGTGTGTGATCGAAGACCCAGACAAGTCAAAGGGATCGCACTACGGCGGATCAACCGCCGGACCAGTCGTTCGCGACCTGATCGATTTCACCCTGCCTTATCTCGGTGTCGCACCGGATCTGGAGCCCACTTCCAAGGGAACGACTAACGTCGCCAGTGTGGGCCGTGCGCGGGGTGCAAACTCGCCAAGTCGCGAGCCAGGCCACTGAGCATGGTGGCTGCCACAGCCACCAGAAGAAAGCTGATGGCCGCCCCCATCAGTTCAATGGAAACGCACCAAGCAGCGGCCATCAGTGGCTGTCCAAGCGCTACGACCCGGACCACGCCGGATGCCGCGCGGGCATCCGGAGTGACTCCCGCCAGCCGCCAACGAACGGCCACGCAAAGCACCAACACACCGAGCATCGGCCACACCAAAGATCCCATGTGGAATTCCGCTGGCCAGATTGACAGTCCAACGGACTTTCGCAGTCCAAGAATGACCGCAGACATAAGTACCCAACCCCCGACCACCGCCGCCACACCACGCATCGACAACTTGGGCCGCTGATTGGCCAACCGATGCACCCCGACGACCGTCAGCAGCGTGATGGTCATCGCCACCCAGACTGCAACTGGCAAGTCCATCCTCCAATCGGGGATCAGCATTAAGCCAGCAACGACCGCTGCTTGAACCAACAGACCCACTGCTGGAATAAACCGCGTCGCTGCCAAATGCACCAGAAGCAGAGTCGCCACAGCGAGGGTCGTAAAGGCCGTATCACGCCCCAAGGCAGTGGCTGCAAAGAGGGCCAGCATCAGTGAGCCACTTGCCACGATGACACTTTGCGCCACTGGATGATGCCCAGCCCCTGATCGATCCCCTGACGACGCAAAGAGCTCATAGAGCCCCGCAGCAAATCCAAGCAGCGCCATGGCCGCTGCCACAGAGGCTGCAATGGCCAACCAGGCGGGCATGTCAACCTCCAGTGACCCAGAATCAAGCGCCACCACCGCAGTGAGTGCAGCATTGGATGACAAACCAATGGCCACACACGCTCGAAGGCGACGGTCTAGGTGTCGTGGGGTCATCCAGTGGCACTCCAACTGCACTCGAATAGCAGCTTCGGGAGGTACGATAGTCCGCTCGCACCACTCTGGGACTGCCAGACGCCCCGTTATGCACGCTTCATTGAATCCCAACCCGACACCCGCCCACCAAGCCCACAATCTGCGTGTCGCCATGGTGGTCGCTCAGTGGCATCCGGAGATTACCGAATCACTCAGATCAGCGGCTACCGATGTCTTTCTCCAGGCCGGCGGCAACCCTGAACATCTCCTCACCATTGCCGTGCCTGGCGCTTGGGAATTGGCCAGCGCCTGTGGTCGACTAGTTCATACGCTGGAACCGCCCCCAGATGCCATCCTCGCCATTGGCTGTGTGATCAAGGGCGAGACCCAACATGATCGCTGGATCAACCACGGTATCTGTGCTGCACTTGCAACGCTTGGAGCACAAAGTGGCATCCCAATCACCTTGGGGGTGCTGACATGTGACACCCTTCAACAGGCGCAGGATCGCGCAGGCGGCACCAAAGGCAACAAAGGCGCCGATGCGATGAGCGCAGCAATTGATACCGTTCACTCACTTCGAAATGTTCACTGGAGTTCGTGCCCATGAACAAACGGCATGAAACTCGGCGTGGTGCCCTGCTTGCACTGTTTCAGTTTGACGCTGGTCGCCTTGATGACATGGAGGATGTCGCCGCAGGGTTGGCTGCCGCTGATGTCCCTGAATCGCTGATCGAAGATGCTTTGGATATAGCGAAACAGGCGTGGGAAACACGATCGGCAGGAGATGCCGCTGTGACTACGCTTGCTCCGGAGTGGCCGGTCCATCGGCAGCCGCATGTGGATCGATCACTCTTGCGACTGGCCATCTGGGAACTGCGAACCCAACACGCACCACCGAAAGTTGTCATTGACGAAGCTGTTGAATTAGCACATGAATTCAGCACAAAAGACTCAGGGGCTTTTGTCAATGGCGTGCTCGATCGGTACTGGCATCAGATGGATGGATCAGAAGCATCTGCATCCCCTCAGAGCGATGGAGTCGAGTGAACATGGGCCTGTTCCGAGCGACAGTCGGCGCCTTGCGACGCGGACTGAGCAAAACACGCTCTGCCATGGGCGGCTCATTGGGACGCCTGCTCCATGGGCGCACCCTCGATGCGAACACAATCGAAACAATCGAAACGCATCTGCTTGAAGCCGATGTCGGCGTTGCAACGACACACTCAATCATGGATGCACTCCGCGCTGATGCCCGCAGTGGACGACTGGAACGTGGTGAAGATGTGTTGGCGTTCTTGCAGACGCAACTGCAGGCCAAACTGGGCCCATCCAGTCCGCTGTTGGCTGCAAGCGACCAACTGCAGGTGATATTGGTCGTCGGCGTCAATGGCGTTGGGAAAACGACTTCCGTCGCCAAGATCGCCCATGCGTTGGCAGAAGATGGCCGCTCTGTTCTTCTGGCCGCCGCCGATACTTTCCGTGCCGGGGCGGTGGCGCAGCTGGTCACTTGGGGCGACCGGATCGGCATTGATGTCGTGCGTGGACAAGAAGGTGGTGATCCCGCATCTGTGGTCTGGGATGCCGCTGACGCCGCTATCAGTCGAGGGGTGGACGTGCTGCTGGTCGACACCGCTGGCCGCATGCACAACGAAGCCAGCCTGATGCGGCAATTGGAAAAAATCCACAATGTGCTCGCCAAGCGGATCCCTGGGGCCCCACATGAAACCCTCCTGGTGCTCGATGCAACCCAAGGTCAAAATGCACTCGTGCAAGCTCGTCAGTTTGCCGAAGCTGCCGCAGTCACCGGCTTGTTTCTCGCTAAGCTCGACGGCACCGCCAGAGGCGGCATTGCCGTAGCCATCGCTAGTGAGCTTGGGATCCCGGTCAAATTGGTCGGGATCGGCGAACGACCCGAGGATGTGGAACCCTTTGACTCAGAGGCGTTCGTCGCTGGCATGTTCTGAGCCGGGGCGGTATCGTCCGTCACTGTGAAAGGGCCACTAACGGCCATTCCGAGGCGACTTGGAGTCACGACGATCCTGAGCATCGTCGGTCTCATGGTTTGCGTGCCCAGTAGTGAGGCAGCACCGCGCCGTCCGATTCCAGCAGCAAATGGCGATACGCTCGGTGGCCTTGTGCTCCCAGTTGAAGCCCGCACTGGCGATCTGACTGTCCGCGCGTTGCAGGGCTGGCATTGGCGAGTGCAGAGCACGCAACGACTCGCACTGCGTGGAGACGTCCGGGTTGAGTTGGCTGGGTGGTCATTCGAGGGCGACACCATTGTCCTATGGGTCGAGCGCATTCCATCCGACCAGGGTCCTGTTACTCAGGTTGCGATCTGGGTACCAGACGCAACGGCTCATGCCGCAGCAGCGGGCGGCGGCACCAGTGGCGACAACCTACTTGTCGTTGGAGCCATTCGCGGCGAGACGGTCATTGATGTTGCTGCGTTTTCAGCGCGTCTACCTAATGAACTCAGGCATCTTGTGGAACGCGCTGATGATCGCCTCGCGGACTATGTCGACGCGCTACAGAACACACGACCAATTCTTGAAACACATCCGACAGTCGTCCCACCACCTGCAATCGAAGACGACTTTGTCCCCATTCCGGGCAAGACAATCGCCCCTGGTCAACTACGAGTCAGCGGTCAGGCCAGTGGCACTGCTGGTTGGTTACAGCGGCCTGGCGCGACTCTGGATTTTAGTGCTGACCATGTGACAGTGGACAAGGAAGACGGCCAGCCGCGGATACTGGCTGACGGCAATGTCGTTGTGCACTACCGCCCACGACGCCGAGGTGATCGACTCGGCGCTCTGCGAATGAGTTCCGAACGCATGGTCCTCTACCTAGTCAGCGATGAGGTCGAGGACACCGCAACCAGCCTGCAAGTCAGTGACGTCAAAGGTGTGTATCTGGAAGGAGCGGTCGTCGCCGAAGCGGAGCGCGATGATTACACCGTCCGATCACCGCGGATGTATTACGACTTCCAAATGGATCGGGCCATCATGGTCGATGCCGTGCTTCGGACTTATGACCGAGAGCGACGGGTTCCAGTCTATGCACGTGCCGATGAACTTCGACAGGTTGCTGAGGATCAATGGACCGGCAAGGGTGCCAGAGTCTCCGCATCGTCATTTGCAGTACCAACCCTGGCGATTGGCGCTGAACAGGTCACGATTACCAAAGTTCCTGGATCAGTTGATGACAATGGCCAGTTGACCGAGTCGTACATCGAAGTCGAAGGCGTGGATAACACCCTGCGGGCTGGCGGTGTGCCGTTTTTCTACTGGCCATACTTCAAGGGCAACCCTGACGACATGCCCCTCGTGGGCCAGTCGACCAGTTTTGAGAACTACCAAGGCATCGGCATTGAGGCCCGATGGAACCTTCTTAGCTTGCTTGGCGAACAGTCCCCCCATGGCGACACACTCACACTTGAAACGGCTGGATATACCAAACGCGGTGTCGCCCTCGGACTGAATTGGGCTTTCAATCGGGAGGGTGATCATGGAAACCTCGACCTCTGGGGCATTCACGACAGTGGCACTCAGCGACTTGCAACTGGTTTGACGCAGGAAGTCCCAAAGACGTGGCGCGGCATTGCGACTTGGGAAGACACTGTTGAAATGGGCAATGACTGGATCATGCAGTCACAAATCTCGCTCATTTCCGATTCCACATTCGTCAGCGCCTGGCGGGACAATGATTTTCAAAATCGCCGTGAATATGAGACCTCGTTCTTTACGAAGCAGGACAAAGAGGACACGTCGGTGTCCTTTCTCGCTGAGTACGCGATGAATCCCTACGTCAGCAATAGTTGGCTGCTGGCATCACAAGGGTTCCAACTCAATCAGTTTCCAAAATTCACCTTCCGCAAAGTGGGCACAGATCTCTTCAAGACACTGACCTGGAGCGGAGATGTGTCATACAACCGCTTCAAGGCATCGATCCCTCGAGGCACGGCGGCAGAAAATGGCATCACGCCCCAGGTCTTTCAGTCACCTGATGTAGCGATGAATGCCAACCAAGACATTGCCTTTGCCTTGGGCCAGCAGGGAATTAACTCTAACTGGGCAACACGAGTCACCAGCACACACCACTTGACCATGCCAGTGGATGCAGGACCATTTGAAGTCACTCCATTTGCATCCGGTCAGATTCAGAATTTCTTCCAGCACGAAACTGCTGTCCCAGGGGCTGATCTTCCTGACTTCCGCGCGGTCGGTGGGGTCGGCGTGCATGCAACTACCTCATTTCAACGGGTCTATAACGACGTTCACAGTGACACGCTGGGGCTCCATCGGCTTCGATGGCTGATTGACCCATGGGTCCGTGGGTGGACCTCCGCAGCCAATTTCAATCCTCTTGAACAACCAGACTACGAACCATTCATTGATGCCACTGCCAAGGGCAGCGCTATTCAGATGGGCATGCGTCATCGGCTCCAAACCCAGCGTGGTGGCGCTGGCCGGTGGTACGACGCAGATTGGGCGGACTTCTCTGTAGCAGCGACCTTCAGTACAGACGAAGCCACTCGCCGCTGGTACACCCCGCGGTGGGAAGAGGCGAATCCACTCTTATCATCATTTGGCAACTACGTGCGCGGCACCTATAAAATCAGCCCAGCTGAAGCGCTGACTTTCACCGGCGAAGGTACTTGGGATCTTGATCTCAACGGCTTTACTCGCGGAGCCGTCGCCATGAACATTGATCATTCGCCACGACTTCGGACCGGTGTGTCCTATCGCTACTTTGAAGTCCCCGACGATTATGCCGCCCTCTTCCCGACGCGGGTCAAATCTGCCCGTGGGCAGATGCTTGGTCTCCCTGTGACTTATGAAATCTCCAAGGCCTATGTGCTTCGACTCGCCCCCCAATACAACTTCTCCGAGCAAGACTTCCAGAAGTTCTCCGCAGTCCTCACCAGACGTCTTCCCGACTTCGATCTCGTCTTCTATGTCAATTACGATGAGATCCGGGGCGAAACAGTCGGCGGCGTGCGTATTGCCAACCCAAAGTTCTAGTCGCTTGACCGCACTGCATCATGTAAGCGGTGCAAGGTCTGTACATCCAGCGACTCGCATCGAGATGCAGGATCCACCCCCACCTCATCAACAACCTCGCGCCCCAGCACACCCCCAAGTTGTTTGCGTCGAGTGGTAAACAGTTTGGTCACAAAGGACGCAAACCCATCGATGTCGACGCGAGGCTCCTGATTGGGCCTGATGGCGACCATGGCGCTCGTGACCTTCGGTGCTGGCCAAAAACATGTTGCCGGCACAGTGCTCAGCAACTCCACGTCGGCGAGATCCTGCACAATGATGCTCAATGGCCCCCAAGCCTTGACTCCCGGCGAAGCCAGAAGCCGATCCGCAACCTCACGCTGAATTGTGACAAACTGTCCTACACAGCATGCATGGTGCATCAACAACTCAGTCATCAGTGGGCTGGCTACCTGGTAGGGCAAGTTCGCGATGAGGCGAAATGGCCGACCAGCCAATACCTCAATCAAGGCATCAGATAAATGACGAGCGCGACCGAGGCAGTCCCCGCGCACAAGATGCACGCGCGATCCAAACCGGCTCTCCATGAGATCCGCTAGATCGCGATCAATCTCTGCCGCAACAACTTCTGCCCCACGCTCCAGCAAGGCCTCGGTCAACGTACCGGTGCCAGGGCCGACCTCAAGCACAAGATCACCTTCACGCACTTCGGCAGCCTCAACCAGACGCCTGAGGTGGTGATGATCATGCAGAAAGTTCTGGCCAAATCGATGACGGGGACGAAGTCCACGTTCGTGAAGCAGCGACTTGATTTCACTCAGCGTCTGCATGTGTGCAATGGGTCAGGCCTTCCCGAGGTACTCGCCTGATTCGGTATTGATGCGCACACGCTGACCATTCTCAATAAACGGCGGGACTCGCACTCTCGCTCCAGTCTCGACCGTAGCTTCCTTCAACTGGTTGGTGGCGGTGGCCCCCTTGGGTTGGGGAGCCGTCTCTGTGACCTCAAGTTCCACTGATGGCGGCAGTTCCACACCAAGGGCCCTGCCGTCAAAGATCATGATGGTGCAAACCAAGTTTTCAACGAGCCACTGACTATCGGTGCCGAGCAGGTCCCCTTCAATCTCCATCTGATCAAAAGTCTCTTGATCCATGAAGACATATGGCCCCTTGCCATGACCACTTCCGTCGTACAGAAATGACATGGCCCGACGATCAATGGAGACATCTTCCAACTTGTCACTTGAATTGAGGCGATTGGTCTTGATCGTCCCTGTATCCACGTTCTTCATTTTGGCCTGCACATAAGCAGGCCCCTTGCCAGGCTTGACGTGGTCAGTATCAAGCACCACCTGCAATTGTCCCTCAAAGAGCAACGCCTGGCCACGTTTCACATCGGTCGCTTTGATCGGCATGGTCTTACTCCTCCAACGCGACTCAGCGCGCCGTTGCCTCAGCGCGGGTTTCCCGCAAAACAGTCACTTTAATTTCTCCGGGGAAGGTCATCTCATCCTCGACCCGACGAGCGATGCGATCTGCAATCACAAACGCCTCGTCATCATTCACACGGCCCGAATCAACAATCACTCGAACTTCGCGTCCAGCTTGAATCGCAAAGGCCTCTCGAACCGCCCCGCTCTCTTTGGCGATCGCTTCGAGTTGCTGAAGGCGCTGAACATACATTTCCATCGACTCACGCCGAGCCCCTGGACGCGCACCTGAGATCGCATCCGCTGCCATAACAATGGGCGTGTATGGACTCGTTGAAGGAATGTCGCCGTGGTGTCCACCAATGGCATTGAGGACTTCATCCCGATTTTCGCCATGACGTTTGGCAAACTCCATCCCAATAGCCGGATGCCCGCCCTCCATCTCATGGTCCATCGCCTTGCCGATGTCATGCAGAAAACCGCAGCGACGCGCCAACGTGCTATCAAGGCCAAGCTGATCGGCAATGATCTGGCTGAGAAAGGCCACTTCGACTGAATGCCGAAGTACGTTCTGGCCAAAACTTGTTCGAAAGTGAAGTTTGCCCATCGCCTCAATGATTTTTGGATGCAGTCCACGCATCTTGGTTTCAACAACAGACTCATTGCCCCGCTCGACGATGCGTTCCTGCATATCGCGTTGCACAGTGGCAACCATCTCTTCTACACGGGATGGATGAACTCGCCCGTCTGCTACCAATCGTGACAGTGCCTCACCAGCAATGGCTCGTCGGATCGGGTCAAAGCACGACACCGAAATGACACCAGGAGTGTCATCAACGAGCACATCAACACCGGTGGCTTGTTCGATTGCACGAATATTGCGCCCCTCACGGCCGATGATGCGGCCCTTCATGTCATCCGAGGGAATCTTGACCGAACGTACAGTCGTCTCGGCTACATGCTCGGCTGCAAACCGCTGAATGGCCATGACCGTAATCTCGCGACTATCACGTCTGGCATCGGCCTCGGTCCGCTCCATGATGGTGCGACGAAGATGGGCAGCCTCTTCCTGACTGGCCTCACTGACACGTTTGAGAAGCTCATCACGTGCTTGGTCGATACTCAAGCCCGACACTTCTGTGAGCTTCGTGGTGATCTCCTCGTCACGAATCTCAAGTGCTTCTGACCGTCTGTCCGACTCCTGTTGTTTTTGATCGATGGTCTTCTGTCGCTTGTCGATGACCTTCTCACGTTCTTCCAGACGACTCATTGAAGACTCCAACGAGTCCTCCCGCTTTGCCAGACGGTCTTGCCGCTGCTTGAGTTCCGATCTGGTCTCCGCCGCCTCCTGATCGATTTGAGCCTTACGCTCTTTGGCGGCTGTCTCAGCATCCAGTTTGGCACGCTGGTGAAGGGCATCGGCCTCGGACTCTGCAGCCTTGCGAATCGTGCCCGCTTCTTGCCGAGCAGCACCAAGAACCGATCCGGTCAAAAGCCTGATCGCCACAGCAGCCAATGCGCCACCCACAAGAACGCCTGCCAGCGCTGTGAAGGCAGCGGTCCAGTCAAATGCCAGTATGGAAATGCCGTGCATCGGCATGGTGAGCTCCCAAAATGGGCCAACCACGCGCACCACAAGTGGTGCAGGTCACGACACCTTCTGGCCGACGATCCGTCGAAATCCACCCGTGACCAATTCTGGCCTCGCATGGGGCGCAGTCTCTCCAACCACACCTGCCCAAGCACGGCACCGATCGATGCCGCCCCGATGCTTCGTCTTGTCACCCCGAAATGCCCTTCAACGGGCGTAAGAAACGCAAATCAGATCTATCAGCCCCCTCTGGAGGCTGTCGGCCTACTCGGCCGATGGAATCGGTCCAGCCTGTGTCGTGTGAAAGGCTGGCCGTGAAATCGGGCTCAGGCACCAGTACACACCGGCACCTCACCCGTCACATGGTCAGGCCAGCCACTATAACGGCCCCCCGAGGCAACATGCACGTGCAAAAAACCATTTCCATCCTTGAAACACCGCTCCGGGCCAATGCCATGGCAGAGCGTGTCATTCGAGCAGGATCCAGACGCCACCGCCATCAAATCACGCGAAGCCTGTTTCTTGGAGCCTTGATTGCGATCACCGCGATTGCGGTGCTGCTCACCACCAGCCTTGGTGGGCAAGTCACGCAACGCAGCCTAGCCGTGGCCGGTGCCGGGGTCTTTGAACTGGTGGTTTTTGCAGAAGTTGCCGCGATCTGTCTATTGACCCCAATCTTCATGGCTGGCTCCATCGCCCAAGAATCCTCTCCACGAACCTGGGACATTCTGCTGACCACACCACTGCGAGCTCCTGGCATCGTGCTTGGCAATCTCCTGGGCCGCCTGTTCTTCATCATCGCCCTGCTGGTCGCCGGTCTGCCAGTGCTCTTGTCACTGCAGTTTCTCGGAGGCGTGCAACCCAGAACCGTGCTGGTGGCCATGGCTATTGCTGCCGCCACCGCACTTGTGGTGGCCTCTGCAGCCGTGGTGCTATCGGCGACACGGACTGGTGGTCGAAGAGCGGTGATTGGCTATTTCGTAGGTGTGGTCATCGCACTGACAGCGACCATGGCCGCAGATGCATTGCTTGCTCAAAGCGTGCCGGGCATTGCAGACGGACGACATACCACGATCATGACGCCACTGAACCCATTCCTTGTGCTTGAAGTGGTACTCCGGCCTGGGCAGGTGATTCCAGATGCACCCTTGGCGGCCGACTGGATCACCCAATTCTGGCTCGGCCAACCTGTGCTTGCATTTCTCACCGCCAGTGCTTTGGCGACTATTGGCATGTTGGGCTGGGCCATGTTGCGCGTCCGTCTGCTCGGACCGGTGCTCGGGCGTGGGCGGAGCCAAGTTGAAGGCCGCCGACATCGTCCAATTGGCCGCCATCCCATTACCTGGCGTGCTTCAAGTGGACGCCCCCGCGGCGCCATTGACAACACGGCTCGGTGGATTTGGGCCGTATTGAGCCTGGCAGGCATCGCCACCATCCTCCTGCTGGCTGCACAGGGCAGCCTGCTTGCCCAGACCACTTCGGTACTTCTGCAGGCAGCGATGTTCATCCAAATTGGTGTAGCCGTATTAGCAAGCGTAAGCATCGCTGGGGCCTCTGTCACAATGGACCGAGAGCAAGGCACACTTGATCTCCTGCTCACGACACCTATCCAACCTGGAGCCTACCTCTGGGGCAAGTTGCTTGGAATCAGCCGCAACCTCCTGCCCATCATGCTTGCGCCTGTGTTGTGCTTGGCTGTTCTAGCCACCATCGCGCTGGCAGCAACACCAGGACGACTTCTTCCAGTCAACACCGATGGTCAGAGCGTGGTCGCATGGGGCGGTCTGATTGGACTGGCGATGTGTCTGCCAGGTTTTCTCGCCTTCTGTATTGCTGTTGGCTTGCACTGGTCCTTGCGATGCCGGAGCAGCATCACCGCCGTATCAATTTCCTCAGTCATTTGTCTCGCGGTAGCCGGCTTGCTTGGCATCTGCGCCTTGCCACTTACTGGCACGCAAATCATCGGACCGCTCATGGACGCCTTGTCACCTGGTCCGGCGTTACTCAGTGCCTTCCACACCGATCTTTGGCTCGACCCACAGTCTCAGATCAGCCCCTCAGTCCAACTCCTCGTATCTGGCTTCGTCGCTGGCCTGATCTGGTGCATCCTGACCTGGATGATCCTCAAGACAACGATGCGTTCGTTTGTATTCACCATGCGCCGCCTCGCGGGCACCAGTTAGCGATCGCCGGCTCTCTACGGTTGCTCCAACACAGCCCGCCATGTCTTGCAGACATCACCGCCAGCACCAAACAGCATCATTGCTGCTCAGACCAAAATTGAACTTGGATGCTCGATCAATGAACGGAACGTCCCGAGCCACCTAGCTGCAGTCGCGCCATCAATCACACGGTGGTCATTGCTCAGAGTCGCGTTCATTTCAAGGCCGACGGCCAACTCACCATCACGCACTACAGGCTTTTCCAGCGTGGCGCCGACAGCAAGGATAGCGCTGTTGGGCGGGTTGATAATGGCCGTGAAATTGTCAACACCGAACATACCAAGATTGGAAATAGTGAAGGTCGCGCCTTCCATCTCTTCAACGCTGAGACCACGAGTGCGTGCCTTTTCTGCAAGTGCCCGAGTCTCGGTAGAAATTGCCCTGAGACTCTTGAAATTGGCATCACGAATCACCGGCACCACCAAGCCTCCACCACGCTCCTCGGGCAATGCCACCGCGACACCGATGTGCACGCGTTCGTGGTACACAATGGCATCGCCATCCCAAGATGCATTCATCAGAGGGTTCTGATGCATCGCCAAGGCACAAGCTCGAACCAGCAAGTCATTGATGCTGAGCTTGATGTCTTGGTCAGCAAGGTCTCCATTGAGTTGTTTGCGAAGCGCGGACAACTCATCCATGGCAAATGCCATCGATACCTGATAGTGCGGTATCTCCTGCTTGGACTGCACCAGACGCCGTGCAATCGTCTGCCGCATGCTTGACACGGGCTCCCGACGATCATCTCCCGTCAGTGTCATCGGTGCTGCCTGTACCGGAGTGGCAGGCAATGACGGTGTGTCCGTGCGTGCCAAGTCGACCACTTCACCCCGGGCCGACGGTGGCACCGCCGCGCGCGTCTCCTGACCAGCGCCGACCGCGGCGAGCACATCACGCTTGACAATGCGGCCTCCAGGACCCGATCCTTGAAGCGATTGCAAATCAACGCCATGTTCTTCCGCGAGTCTGCGAGCTACAGGCGTTGCCTTGAGGTGCGAGCCTCGGGGGCTGCTTGCCCCAGACGCCGGCGCTTCTACGACCGCTGGGGGGGTAGGTGTTTCCGCTGGTGGAACAGGTGGTGGTTGCGATGCCGGCGTATCGGCGACCGCGTCATCTGACTCATCTTCTTCCAAGAGCACCGCCACAACGGTACCGATATCAACCGGCTCACCCTCGGCTACTGAGAGGCTTGCGATGCGTCCATCATCGAATGACTGCATCTCCATGGTGGCCTTGTCGGTCTCAACATCTGCCAACACATCTCCAGCAGACACGTCCTGCCCTTCTGTGACATGCCACTTGATGATGGTCCCTTGCTCCATCGTATCGCTGAGCCGGGGCATGGTGATGTCGATGGGCATGCGGAGACTCCCAATCAGGCGGTGTAGGTCACACCGCGAACCGCCTGACAGATCTTGTGCGCATTGGGCAGCATTTCCTGCTCCAGATTCCACGCATAAGGCGCAGGAACGTCGTCACTATGAACTCGATAGACATGATTGTCCAGATCGTCAAAGCACATACGATGCACTTCCGCTGCCACTTCACTACCAACCGAGGCGAAGGACCACGACTGGTCAACGACTACACATCGATTGGTCTTGCGAACAGAAGCGACAATCGTGTCAATATCTAAGGGCTTGATACTTCGTCCATCAATGACTTCGCAATCAATGCCCTCTTTGGCAAGAGTCTCGACAGCTTCCATACAGAAGTGGACGGCCCGACCGAAGGAGACAATCGTGCAATCCGTGCCGGGCCGCACGATGTGGGCCTTGCCAATCGGAATTGTGTATGACTCTTCAGGAACATCCCCAGCCATCGACAACATACGTTCCGATTCCAAGCAGAAGACAGGGTCATCCGCTTGAATGGCGGAAGTCAAAAGTCCCTTGGCGTCATACGGATTGGATGGAATGATGATCTTCATACCCGGCACGTTGGCATACAGCGATTCGACACACCAAGAGTGTGTTGATCCCAACTGACCACCGGCCCCATCATTGCCACGGAACACGATTGGACAGCCAAATTGGCCACCACTCATGTAGAGCATTTTGGGTGCGTTATTGAGAATCTGATCTGCACACACCAAACTAAATGACCACGACATGAACTCGACGATTGGTCGAAGGCCCATCATGGCCGCACCGATGCCGAGGCCGGCAAAGCCGGTTTCAGAAATCGGCGTATCAATGATTCGCCGAGGTCCGAATTCCTCCAACATCCCCTTGCTGACTTTGTAGGCCCCGTCGTATTCCGCAACTTCTTCGCCAATTAAGAACACACGTTCGTCCCGACGCATTTCGTCAGACATCGCTTCTCGAAGAGCATCTCGGAAGTGAATCTCACGCGTCATTGGTCTGCTCTCGGTCGCTTGATCTGCGCTGCATGAAACTCGGCACGGAAGTCCCGGTATACGGCCCCCAACGGTCAACGTAGACGTCGTGATACAACTCTTCGATTGGTGGCTCAGGTGACTGCTTCGCCCAGTCGACCGCAGCGCGAATCTCTTGACGCACTGTCTTGGCCATCGCCTTGGTGTCCTCAGCCGTCACCCCACCAGCACCCTGCAAGTGTGCCGCCAATCGCTCAATCGGATCCTCAAGTTCCCACTTGGCTTCCTCATCATGTGTGCGGTACTTGCGTGGATCGGACATCGAATGTCCCTTGAACCGATAGCAACGCATGTCCACAAAGACTGGTTTTGACGTCTCCCGACAATAATCAACCAGTGGCTTCATGCCGCGGTAGACCTCCAGAACGTCCATGCCATCAACGACTGCAGATTCCATTTCATATCCAGCAGCACGATCACAAATGTGCCCGGCAGCTGCGGTACTACGGTCAATCGCGGTACCCATGGCGTAGAAGTTGTTTTCCACAATGAAGATCACTGGCAAGCTGAGCACTGCGGCAAGGTTCATCGCCTCGTGCACCGCGCCCTGATTGATGGCACCATCGCCCATGAAGCAAAGCGTCACATGGTTGTTCTTGCTCGAGCCCATGACCTCATCGCGATATTTCGTAGCAAAGGCAAGTCCAGCTCCGAGTGGCGCCTGCGCTCCAACAATCCCGTGGCCCCCGTACATGTGGTGCTCGGCATCAAAGAAGTGCATCGAACCACCCTTGCCCTTGGCACATCCACCGATCCGGCCAAAGAGTTCAGCCATACCTACCTTGGGATCCATCCCACGTGCCAAGGCATGACCATGGTCGCGATAGGCCGTGATGACTGGATCGTCTGGACGAAGCGCCCCAATGCAGCCCACAGCAACAGCTTCCTGACCGTTGTAGACATGAAGGAAACCGCCAGCCAACTTGTTCTGATAGGCCTGCATCGAGCGGACCTCAAACTCCCGAATCAACATCATGTCCCGCAACCACTTGCGGAGCGTGTCTGCATCCGGCAGTGGCGTCTGGGCCGTCGAGGGTGTCGTGACCTGATCAGTCTTAGGCATGGTTGTCGTCGTCATGGGTCCAAGACGCTCCAGTATACCGGTCCGACAGCCTTGAACGAAGCAGTGAATGGGGATTCGGGTATTGCAACGTGCGGCCATGGCGATACCAAGATGGAGATCCACTGACATCATCGTTCAATGGAAACGCGGCCACATGCCTCACCCCAATGACCATCAGCGGGGAAGTACTCAGAATCACGGGAAAGGCTTCCAAGCCCGCCGGGGCGCCATCAGGCTGAAGGTCATATCGATCTGGAACCAAGCCCAAGGCATCTGGCCCTTGAACGGTGACCAAAATGACCGCCTTCCGAACCGGTGGTTGGTCTGCCTCCCAAGGGCGGCGATACATAAAGTGCAGGGATACGACTCCAGGCGTGACACCTGTCACCTCCCAACGCGCCACCCCCGTACCACCAAGGATTCCTGTTGGCATCTCTGACTGCGCGCGTGATACCGTGACATGCCCCGCGAGCGCGTTCTTTGAGCGATCCAACACCCAGTCGTATCCAGTCCCTGCTGTGATGGGCAGGGTCAATAGCGCTGTGTCTTTGACCTTGACGGTGATCTGCTGGGAAATGCTGGAATCCTCAGCACGGTGTGTCGAGGAGGTCTGACATCCTGCGATCAGCAGAAGCATTATCGACATAGCCCATCGCCACCAGTGGGTTCTCTGTAATGGAGGAGTGGGTCTGTTCATCCGCAGACATGGTATCCGTTGCCCGAGGAAATCCCCTTCTGGGCCCCCAAACGCAGGTGGCAGGACTCGAACCTGCAACCTTCGGTTTCGTAGACCGATGCTCTATCCAATTGAGCTACACCTGCAGAGGCGTCCCCGAATGGGGCGCAGGGGGGAAAGGTATCGCCCCATGCCCCCCTCGACAAGGTCGATCAGAGCCCCCAAAGCCGATTTGGTTGACGCTGCGTAGGGATTCTGCGATACTTCCCGATTCCAATCCGGTCCCGCGGTGGGCCCGGTTTGGCTGTGTTGGAGATTCTCTGGTGCCAAACACCCAAGCCCGCAAGAAGCAGATCCGTCAGGATGCCAATCGTCGTGCCCGCAATCGCTGGCGCATGGGCATCATCAAGGCCCACACCAAAGACGCGCTGAAGGCCATCCAGGACGGCGATGTCGAGAGTGCCGAAGCTGCATTCAAATTGGTTCAGAAGGCTGTGGATCGCATCAGCACCACCAGCACCATGCACCGCAATCAAGCAGCTCGTCGCAAGAGCCGACTCTCCCGTCGCATTAAGGCGATGAAGCAGGCCTCCTGACGATCAGACCCATGAGTTTCAAGATTCCCGGCCCGGTTTCAAACCGGGCCGTGTTTTTTTTCCGACACTATGCATGGTGAATCAGATGCACGTTGCCACAAATGCCAGTAATCCCCTGCCGCCGCTGGGCGAACGGCCATTGCCAACGCTGATCGCCCTCCTGCCATGCATGCTCGTTCTGGAGTATGTGTTGATGCTCGGCGGAGACGGCTCCACTGCGCACCGTGTTCTGGCCCACGAACGCATTGGCGAAACACTGCACTTCTTTGGCCTTTCGCCGGTCTTCGTCCTTCATGGCACAACCATTCTGGTCACGGTCGTTCTGCTCATGTGGCAATGGCTTTCTGCAGCGCCATGGAAATTGACCTTCCGCGAACCTCTACAGCTTTGGTTTGAGGGCATCATCGCGACCGCTCCACTACTCGCCGGCGCGGCCTTTCTTGGATCCCTGCACTCAACCCCGCTGACCACACCTGCCCTCGAGTCAGGCAGTGTCTTGGATTCCATGGCGGTAGCGATTGGGGCTGGATTGTCTGAGGAATTTCTCTTTCGCATGGTGGGCATTCTGGCAGTACATGCTCTGTTGGCAGACCTGTGTCGCCTGCCAAGTGCAGCAGCCACCATCATCGCCGTCGTACTGACGGCCGCGGCCTTTACCTGGTACCACGATCCCGCGTCCATGCCTGGGTCCACCGTTGCATTTATCGCTGCTGCGGGGCTGTACCTCGGCGCGTTGTATGTACTCCGAGGGTTCGCCGTGGCGGTCCTCGCCCATATTGGATACGACCTGGTGGTTCTGATCGGATAAGCATGGCAATGCTTCAACCAGCGTAGCCCTAACTTTCCCCAAAGCTCCGCCAGTTTGATCTGAACACAATCTTAACCCCGAGCACATGCAATCCTATGATTCATCGGGTGTACTTCCCGCACGTCGCCGCTGAATCGTGGCGATGGAAGGTAGAAGCAGAGGCCCATGTCGATATCAAAGACGACAGAGAATTTAAAAACGCGCCCCTTCTGGGCTCACGGCGTCCTTGCTCTGATGTGGCTGTACTTCTTCCTCTGCGCAATCAACATCATGGGTGCGGGGCTCAAAACCATCGGAAAAGAAACCGATTGGCTTCAGGTTGCCATTGCCCAAGGTGACAACCCACTGATTGCACTGTTCACAGCAGTGCTCATCACATCGATTGTTCAAAGTTCCTCGTTCACGACATCGCTAATCATCACTTTGGTCGCCGCTGGAGAATTAAGCGTTGGTACAGCGATCTTTGCAGTGATGGGGGCCAATATCGGCACAAGTATCACCGGGCTGATCGTGTCCTTGGGGGCAGTTCGAATTCGCAAGCAGTTCCGACGTGCTTATGCCACCGCATTGATGCACGCGATACCCAATGTACTGACCGTGCTCATGTTATTCCCGCTGGAATGGGCAACGCGATCGCTTCCAGGTAGCAATGGTCATGGCGTACTCATGCGTATTTCCATGTGGCTCACAGAACTCATCGGATTCGAGCCGGGAACCAAGCCAAACAGCCCAATCAAGGCCATCACCAAGCCGGTCGTGGAATTCGTCAAAGACATAGCCGAGTGGATGACATCCAACGTGACAGCAACAGGTGTCATTGTTGCCATCCTTGGGCTATTGATCCTCTTCATGGCGCTCCTTGGACTAGTGAGCAACCTGCGAGGAGCCCTATTGCGGCGTCTCGAAGGCTTGTTTAGCAAAGTCCTATTCCGGAATGACTTCTTCGCCTGGATTTCCGGAATTTTCTCAACGATTGCGGTCCAGTCCAGTTCCGTCACGACAAGCCTCATGGTTCCGATCGCTGGTGCTGGTGTCGTGAAGCTGCGAAGAGTGTTCCCATTCATGCTTGGCTGCAACATAGGAACCACGATGACTGGCGTCATTGCTGCCACAGCGAACCCCACTGCTGGGGCTGTCACTGTCGCCATTTCGCATGTTCTGTTCAACCTCGGGGACAACGCGATCTGGTATCCACTGAAAATCGTACCGATTCGTCTTGCAAAGTGGTACAGCGGACTCGCATCCCGCGCACCCAGGTACGCACTTATCTTTTTGTTGACCATCTTCGTGATCTGCCCGGTCGTGGGGCTCTTCATTACTGAAGTCTTCTTCTACAGTGACTAAGCCTGATACCCCGATGATCAACGAGAAATCAAGGAGGCATCTGACATGCTTGGCCAACTGATTGCAGCACTCAAGACAGACAACAAACTTGACGAAGCTTTCGCACAGTTCAGTGAAATGCTGACAGCTGCGCAGTGGATGTTTGGCGAAGCCAATGATGTACTGCGTGGGAACAAAAATGGAGACGACGTCAGAGACCCTCTCTACAGCAAGGATCAAGAAATAAATACCCTGTTGAGGTCAATCCGGACCAACATCCTGACCCACCTCAGTGTGAATCCCGTCGCCGACATATCAGGATGCCTCGCACTAATGAGCATTGCCAAGGATGCCGAGCGGATCGGTGACTACTGCAAGAATGTCTTCGAGGTTGGCCAGTACTACGAAGGCGAGTACAAGATCGATCGATACCACGATCCCCTGGAGACCATCAGACAGCAGGCAACGGATCTCTTCGAGGCAGTCATTGAGGCATTTGGCGAATCAAGTACCAAGAAAGCCAAACGTGCCATCAAGGCAGCAGACCGAATTCGAGGAGAATGCGATGCCATCGAGGAAACTCTGCTAAGAGATCGTCGCACTGTGGAAACGCATGCGGCCGTGGCCTATTCGCTACTCGGGCGCCACTACAAACGAGTCGCATCGCACCTCGCGAACATTGCCACAGCAGTGTTTGGCCGCATTGAAGATCTTGATTTTCGCAAACCAAAAAAGTCAGCAGACAACAAGCACGCAGAATCTGAAAACACCAATTGAACTGCGATCACAAGTCCGAGTTGCAGGTCGCAGACCAGTCAACAGACACCGAACGCACGAGATTCTTGCTCAGCGGATCAAACATCCATCAGTCCTCTGTGCAGAAGCATGAAGATCACTATCCCAAGGAGTCTTGTGATTGCTGAAAGCCGTCCCGATTCTTAGGGCGCATCAGGCATCTCCGGAGACCGCACATTCGCACCCTCCCTCTGCTGATCGGTACATGGCTTCAAGCACACTCTGCACTGCTCGCCCTTCCTCGGCATTGGGATACNGTCCGCTGGTGTCTGCACAACTCCGCTGGAAACACTGGTGCTCACGCTGAAACGCTGTGCCCCAGCCTTCGGTCGCGGCAATGGGATGCTTGACGTCAACNATCTCCTCGTCGAGTTGAGTGCCGATCACTAGATGATCGCCCCAGATGTCAAAATGCATGGCCCCTTGGTCACCCAGCAGCGTGACTCCATCCCCAATGGTGCCGTCTGGAAGATGGGATGCCCAAGCGGCTTCCAGGCTCAAGGTCAGACCGCCAGCGCAGCGGAGCATAGCCGTGGCACCATCGTCCACATTAAACACACCGTCTGGATTGGGTGGGCCAGCCCACATGTCCGTAAAGCGATAGGCGTTGGCAGGTGACCCAAAGCGACTGCTCGTCGAGGCGGACACGCGCTCTACGTTAGGTCGACCAGTCAAATGCAACATGAGGTCGACTAAATGCGGGCCAAGATCGATCAGCACGCCACCACCACTGGTTGCCTTATCTGTAAACCAACGTCCGAGTCCGGGAATTCCACGGCGACGCAACATGACGGCCTTTGCCTGATAAATCGTGCCAAGACGACCAGACTCAATGTGTTGAAGCGCTGCTTGGACCGTCGCAGCAAAACGACAGACAAAGCCAATCTGCAGCGTCTGGCCACTCTGATCACGCGCCGCAATGACCTCATCACATTCTGCTGAAGACATGGCCATGGGCTTTTCAAGAAGCACATTCCGGCCAGCCTGCATCGCCTGAATCGCCAGCGGCGCATGAAAGACGTTGGGCACGGCCACGACTGTGGCAGTGACATCCTCACAGGCCAGCATGTCCTCAACCGAGGACCATGCCTGCCCACCAAACTGATCAGCGGCTTCCTGCGCCTTGCCAGCGTCAACATCACAAAAGCCGGCTACCTGATCTCCAATGTCCGCAATGGCTTGGGCATGCACACGGGCAATAGACCCGGCACCAAAGATGCCAATGCTCATACGTGATCCTCCTCACATCTGCCACGCAAGCGTGGAGTAGCACCGTAGCATGATCAATGTGACGGATGACTGCACAGAATCAGTAGTGATTATTGGCGGCGGGGTCGTCGGCTTGTCCATTGCCGAATCGCTGCAAAGCCGGGGGCTGGCTGTCACCGTGCTGGATGCCAATATCGGCAGCCAGCAGGCTTCCCGCGGCAATGCTGGGCAGATCGCCCCCGGTCACCCCCCAGTGCCATCACCGGCGGTCCCCCCCAAAGCCATATCGATGCTCCTGAACCGCCGGAGCCCGCTCTACATCCCACCACGGCCAAGTCTGGCACTGGCTCGTTGGATGGCTGCTTTTCGCAAAGCGTGCAAACCATCCCACTATGAACATGCAATGCACATCCTCGGCGCAATGTCGCATGACAGCCGTATTGGCTTTGATCGACTTGCCGACACCATCGGCACGCCCAATCTGCTGCACCCTGCTGGCGTAGCCGACTTCTGGATTTCCACCGAAGGGGAGAAGGAAGCGATGGAGGAAACGCGGTGGATGGAGACCCTCGGCTTTGAAGTCGAACACCTGAGCGGAGCGGCGCTGCGGCAGCGCGATCCCGCGTGGAGTGACAATGTTCTTGGCGCCGTCATGCACAAAGCGGGCATGCTGGTCGATCCCGCCCAGTGGATGGATGCCCTGCGCACCCATATTGAAACTCTGGGCGGCACCATTCGCACCATGCCGCCAGTGACCGAGATCTTGTGGTCGTCAAATACATGGCAACTCACCACAGCCAGCGGCCAACGCCTCCATGCAGAGCGGATTGTGCTCTGCGCTGGAACTTGGTCGACATCCTTAGCGGCCCAGTTGGGACTGCGACTACAGATTCAGCCCGCCAAGGGCTATCACGCCATGATCTCTATGCCGAGTTCACCTACCGTGGCAGGAGTCCTTCGTGAACCCAAGATTGCAGTAACACCTATGGACGCAACTGTCCGACTGGCAGGAACCCTTGAACTCTCCGGCTGGAATCACCGCATGATGGATGAGCGACTGGCTCAATTGCTTGAAGGCACAACGCCATTTCTTCCTGCAGCGCGTGCTGGATCAATTCAATCAACCTGGTGTGGCCTACGGCCATGTACGGCAGACGGCCTGCCCGTTGTNGGGCGGATTCCTGGAACANACCGCGCCTGGATCGCTACCGGTCATGGCATGATGGGCGTCACCCTCGCCCCAGCGACCGCTGATGCAATTGCTGCAGACATGTGCGGCGAAGCCTTGCCACACTGGGCTTGCGCTATCCAGCCGATACGAACTCAGGCAGTCGTCGCCCGATAGTCAACACCTCGAGTTTGCAGTTCGCGCATGAGCGTCTCCACCACTTCGGCGTTGCCGGCCAGCGCCTCTGGGGCATAGACCCCTGGTTCAGAAATCACGCCCTGCTCAATCAGTCGCGCCACAATGGTGGCCGGAAAGGCTGTCGTCCGCGCCATACTGCTCCACCCAGTTGCCGGATCCAATTCGTCATACAAATCCCAGCGAAGGACGCTTGGAGCACCATTGAGCATGCCGCGGGCTTCCACCCGCAAGATGGTGAGATCAACCTCGCCAGGTGCGTAGGTCCAATGTGGGAAGAGCGCTGCGCATGTGACATCACGCGGAATAACCTCCTGACCATCGACTTCAATAGGCCCCTCTGACCACAGGCCTGTCTCACGACACGCCCACGCGAGGTCTCGATGACCGGGATAACGCAGTGTCTTTTCAACGAGATTGGGCACATCGAGCGTTGCGGTCAAACTCCGCAATCCATCGGTGTTGAACGCTTCAAGCATTCCCACCTGTGGAAGGTCAATACGATCCAAGTCGCTGAGCGCCTCACGCACAATTACTTGCCCATCCCTCACGATACGAGCGGGCCTTAGGTATTCATCAACAACATCAAATGGACTGAATGCAGCCTTAAAATTCCAAGGTGGAACTGGGTGCTTCGGAATGCCCCCGACCCACATATCAATTGATGTACAGGGCTGGAGCTGGCGCGCGGCCACCCCCGCAAGCAGATTGGTCATCCCAGGGGCCACACCACAGTCGATCACCGCAACTACCTCATGAGCCTTTGCCAGCGGAGCAAGTTCCCATGCATCCTCAGGAGTAAACGTGATATCGCAGTACGGCTTGCCCGATTCAATCACCGTCCGCAGTGTCTGCAGGCCAAGGCGGCTGGGCAACGCCCCAAGCACCAGATCGGCGGAAGTAAGAATTTCAGAGATAGCCGAACAGTCCGAAAGATCCGCGCATATCGGCTCAATGTGAGCATCCTGCTTGACCACCGCGGCTAGGCGATGCTCATCCCGATCAACGATTTGGACGGTCCGATCAGCATCCTGGGCGAGATCCAGGGCCATGATGGACCCCACCATGCCTCCCCCTAAAACCACTGTGTGACCCATCACCAGTCCTCCTGACCCACCCATATTGGGCCCTGCCTTTCAAGAAACCTCATCTTTTTTTGAAAACGGGGCTCATACGCAAACCTCCAACTCATAGTTGGAGGTGGAGGAATTCGCTCGATGGCCGCAACCGAGGCCCCGAATTGAGCGAATCCCGAATGGCGGACCTCTCCATGCCACGTCCTCTCCAGAGGTGGAAACGGAAATGGAGATCAGCAGTCTGGGCCTGCAGGTGCAGCCCAGGCAAGGAGAAACTGACCTTTGATGGATTACGGGCAAAGAAGACCCCTCTGATCCCCAGCCCCGCCCGACCTTGGGCACCAGTGTGCTTGCCTGGATGCAAGCACCACTTCACCGCAAATTGGTCACGGATCACCATGACGTGCTCCGGTACCCGCAACGAAGAAGAGATATCCCCGTGCAGATTTCACAACAACGAGCCGACCTTGTCCTCGACCTATTCGAGCAGTACTACACCCGAGTTTTCTGCTTTGCTCGCAAGTCACTCCCGGCAGATGCAGCCGAGGACATTGCCCAAGAGGTGTTCAGCCGCATGCTGCAGCTCAAGCACCTTGAACAACTCGATGAGATCAGCGTCAGCTACCTCATCAAGATCGCCGACAATCTGATCAAACGCCGCTACAACCGCGGACAGCGATTCCAGCGCTTTCTCGATTCCGCCTCCAAGGAACCACAGCACCGCAAAGTTCTGGAGACACCGGAACATCCCACAGTGGAGATCTCCCGTGACATGGCACAGCGACTCGCTCAATTGACCAACTCTGAGCGACGCGTCATCGAACTGGTGGTCGTCAGTGGCCTGAGCTATCAAGAAGCCGCCACTTCGATGGGCGTGCCGGTCTCAACCATCAACAACTGGAAGTACCGCGGACTGCAGAAACTCAAGATGCTTCAAGATGAAGAACAAGACTCCGAGGATACGCGGCGAAGCGCCTAATTCTGCCTGACATGCGTTCACCCAAGCGGCTATGGTCCTCGAACCATGTCCGCCGTCTCTGCTGGAAACCTGCGAATCGCCGTAACTGGAAGTTCAGGCTTTGTCGGCCAGGCATTAACCCAGCAACTACAGAGTTTGGGCCACAGCGTGGTGCGACTTGTCCGTTCTGAACCACGTCAAAACGACGAGGTGCTGTGGTCACCTATATCTGCCTTCACCTTTCCTACGGACCTGCCCCCACTTGATGCTGTCATTCATCTTGCAGGTGCCAATATCGCTGACAAACGCTGGACGGCTCATCGACGCAAAGTCATCCGGCAAAGTCGTGTCGACGCCACCAGTTATCTGGCCAAAGCGGTGATGCAGTTGGACAAACCCCCATCGACATTTGTGCAAGCATCGGCAATTGGCTGGTACGGCGATCGAGGTGATGAGGTCCTCAATGAGCAATCACCACGAGGTAGCGGTGAACTCTCCGACCTCTGCGCCGACTGGGAGTCAGCTGGTGACATGCTGGACGAGACTGAGACGCAACGTGCCATTTTGCGTGTGGGCATGGTTGTGCATCCAAGCGGCGGAGCCGTTGCCAAGATGCGGCCGATCTTCCGCCTCGGATTGGGTGGGCGACTCGGGCATGGACGACAGTGGATCAGTTGGATTGCGCGGCAGGATCTGGTAGACCTATGCATCGCCTGTTGTGTTGACCACAGATACCGCGGCGTGATCAATGCCGTAGCCCCGACACCGGTAACCAATGCCAACTTCACCGCCGCGATGGCCCATTGGTGCCGGCGGCCGGCTTGGTTCCCAGCCCCAAGGCCTTTGCTTCAAGCTGCCCTTGGCAGCATGGCCAACGAGGTCCTACTGGCCTCCCAGCGGTGTATCCCACAGTCCCTTCTGGATATGAAGCACCCATTTCAGGTGAAATCCCTCGATTTGGCCCTCAGGGCCAATGAGACCAATCCAAGCACCCAGTGATTCCTTGAATCATGCCAGATCTAGGTTTATGCTCAGGGGAAGTCTGAGGGGGCTCGGACTGATTGAGAAGCATGAAGGAGATTCAATCGATGCGTACCACGACAACAGCGGTCGGGCTACTGAGCCTTTCAGCCGCAGCATCCGGTGGCGTTCTGATGGACCAAGTTGGTTCACTGGACGGAGCCGATATCAACACTGCAAATATTCTTGCATCACAGATTTTTGAACCCGCATTTTCTGTCTATGACATTGCGGCCATTGATGATTTTGACAATGGTGCAGGCGGAGGTGCCGGTGATGTCTCCGCAGTCATCTCTGGCTGGAACGGCTATTCAAGCATCGATGGTGTACAGAGTGTAAAAGTTAACTTTTACATGGCTGTCGAAGATGCCGCTGCAAGCCTGAACGGCTATGCCACAGGCGACTTCCCAGTTGCGCTTGATCCGAACTGGACCGGCACGACCTACGGCGACCTGCTCAATACATCTGGATCATATGCACTGGCCGGTGGCACCCAATACGTGGCACTGATTCCAGTCAATGAGTTTGGTACCAATGGCCAAACTGGTGTTGCAGCTTCGTTCCTCGGTGATGGTGGATGTTGGCAGGCCAACCCAGGCGGTGGCTTTGGCATGCCAGACAATTACCAAACTGCAGCCTTCAACTTGGCTTTGCGGGTCTTGAGTGGCGCGGCCGATCCATGTGATCTGCCACTGCCCCCCTGCCCAGCAGACATCAGTGGACCTGACGGAACACCTGATGGTCTGGTGAGCGTTGATGACATCCTCGCCTGCATTGCCACCTTCGGTCAAACCGGCGACGGCTCAGCTCGACCACTTGGCGACTGCTACCCCCCTCCCACGGGAGACTGCGCTGTCACGGTGGATGACCTCCTGACCATTATTGCCGCCTATGGCGAAGATTGCCGACCACGCGGCGCATGCTGCTTCGGCCTCGCTGGATGCACAGAAGACGTTATTGAAGAAGACTGCACTGGCGACTATCTCGGCGACGAATCCTCGTGCGTCGATTGTCGTGCTGGTGCTTGCTGCTTCATCGATGGCACTTGCACAGAAGGCACACCAGAAGATTGTGAAGCCGCTGGCGGCACCTATGCTGGTGACGACATTGACTGCGTAAGCGCGGACTGCCCGCAGCCGGCACCTGGTGCCTGCTGCTTGGACGCCACTGCTTGCCTCAATGGCCTCTTCCCTCAGGACTGCGCCGACTTCGGTGGTGAGTTCCAAGGTGTTGGCACCGACTGCGACACGATTAGTTGTGGTTGGGAAGGCTGCCCGGATGGCGCAACCGAAGAGGGCGTGCCATGTCAGGAAGACACCAACGACCCCAATGGCGATCCCAACGGTGGCATGAACGTCAATCCGCCTTCCTACGGAAGTATTGCGATCGGCGAATCCATCTGCGGCCTGATGAGCACCTATACGTGCATTGGCTGTGCTGATGATGGCACCGACGCGACTTACCGTGACACCGACTGGTATCTCTTCGATAACCCAGACGGTGGCGAGTACACCCTGCGTGGTGGCGGTGAGATGGCCTTGGTCATCGGCATTGTTGACAATGACGCTCTGGCGTTCGTTGACTTTGTCGTCCTTGAGGCTTACAACGAAGGTGAGATCACAGTGACGCTGCCTGCAGGCGGTAGTTACTCGGTCTGGGCTGGATTCGACTTCAATGCCGGAACCAACCCCTGCGACACTGGCACCAATCAGTACTCCGTCACGCTTGAAGGCCAAGCGGCCCCTGTGGCTGCGTGCTGCGTGCTCGGTGAATGCGTTGGTGATCTTGATCCAACCGATTGTGCCAACCTCAATGGCACCTATGAGGCCGGCGAAAGCTGCGCAACCTACACCTGCCCAGGTCTCTATGAGCCCTGTGGGAGTAGTTACGGCGAAGATCCACTGGATCCTGCCGACTCATGGACCGCCGGCACATCGGACACTGGCAGTGGATATCTGCGAGCGACCAATGCCGCCGCACCATCGGTCAGTGACCTCACCGTGTATGGCTTGTCGCTGGTCTACAGTGGTGGCTGGAGCGACTGCTCAGCCGATGCTGGATCGATCAATATGTCTTGGACTCTGCTGGACGATGCCAGTGGCCTTCCAGGAGCTGAGTTGGCAACTGGCCCCGCCGGTTCCCACGCTGTGGTCGATCTCACCTACGCCGGTGCCTACCCACTGAGCCGCTGGGACATGTCCCCTGGATATGGCTCTGCTGCTGCTTGGTTGCAGGTGAACTCCACCTCAGGCGGCCAAGGCGAATGCTGGTTCCTCTGGATGTCGTCCTCAGCGTCCGGCGCTGGTTCCTCGGCGTTCAATGACGGTTCTGGTTGGGCAGCGGAGGTCTTCAGTGTGAACTACTGCATCACCCCGTGATCAGTTGACCCTTTGATTCAACAACCCCCCGGCCTTGAGGCCGGGGGGTTGTTCTTTTTCATCCCCCTTGCGAACCTCGCCCACTATTCTGAAGCACTGCATCGCCACGCCTATATCGCTCGGCGCCATCTGAAGAATCTACAACGACTAGTGAGAACTGCCCATGTTTGACTTCACAACACGCCACTCAATGAGCCTCGTCATGGCAGCAGTCCTACTGGTGATCACCAGCAATGGCTGCCAGAGCAGACAGCATCTTGGCGCCGCCAAGCCTGATGCACAACGCATCAGTCAGTTCGCGCCGAGTGCACAGGGACACGCCGCACTTGTCGCTGCAAGTGACGACCGTATGCTCCTGATCTGGGACTCTCGCCGACAACAAGGCGGCAAGTACGGCATCATCGGTCGATTCATCAACGCCGACGGCACTGCAGCCACGGATGAGTTCACCATCAACACCTATGTGCATGACCATCAAATGCATCCGGCAGCGGCCATGGCCGCTGATAGCAGGACGTGGGTGACTTGGTCCAGTTGGATGCAGGATGGAGATCGTGGTTCAATTGTCGCCCGCTACTTCGATGGCGCAACATGGGGTCACGAACTGGGTGTCAATAACACCCGCGTAGGACATCAGACCCACCCTGTCGTCGCTATATCTGAAGATGGCACTGCCTTGGTCGTCTGGACATCAAGCACAAGAGAACAATCCACGATCAACGCACGCCTGATGCGTCCCGAAGGTGTCATTGGAGATGAGTTTGTGTTGTCATCCAGCGATTTCAATGGCTCAGTTCCTGGGGTGGCTCCACTTGCAGATGGTTGGCTGGTGACTTGGGCGGAGCATGATGGTGAGGGCATGCATGGAGTACATGCGGCCCAGCTCGATGCTCATGGCGAAATGTGCAATGGACCTATTCTCGTTGCGGCTGACGCCATTGAGCCAGTAGTTGCAAGTAATGGAACGCAAGCGATCATTGCCTGGTTACAGCAAGATCAGGATCGGTGGCGGCTTGACGCCCAGATGTGGGGACGCGATGAAACGCCCATGCAGGTGGTCCAAGCTGAAGTCGGCAAGTGGATCACTGGCGCCGCAGTTGATATCGACGCGCAAGGCCAGACGACCTTCGCATGGACCTACGACAAACCCATCCACGAGACCTGGGTACGAACCATGGACGAGGGTGCATTGCAAAATCCAGAGTTGCTGGCATCCGATGCGCATCTTGAAGCGGCTCGCGCCACCAACCGTGTACATCGTGCCGAAAATGGCACCATTCATTCAGCCCTTTCGGGGAAGGCGGGCGGTGACAAGAAAGCTGCAATCATTGCATCGACGGGATCTGCGGGAACAGCCCGCTGGACAGACGTCGATGTATCGACATCCGACTTGACCTATGCACTTCCACAGACACAACCGGACCTCCTTCCAGTCTTTGACCCTACAACGACTCCCACAGCACGTCACCGCGGTGTGATTGGCGGCAGTGGATTTGAGGGCATCGACTCGACAGGCTGGACGCCCCCCGATCCGGAAGTCGCTGCCGGGCCGAACCATCTTGTTGAAGTCACCAATGGCGGAATTGCCTTTTTTACCCACGATGGGATGATGACCTTCCAAGATGCGATTGAAGGATCCGGTGGATTCTGGGGCCCTGTCGGCGCTACTTCTTTCGTCTTTGATCCAGAGGTACTCTACGACCAGCGTAGCCAACGCTTTTTCGCCATGGCCAATGAGCGCAGTAGTGGTGGTGGCTCTTACTTTCTGCTGGCCGTTTCAGACGATGCTGATCCGAATGGTTCATGGCACAAGTATCGACTGGATATGAGTCACATTGATGACGACATCGACTCACCCAACATGGCCGTAGACGAAGACACGGTGTACCTGTCATGCGACATGTTCGGACCTGACAAGTACCCCATCCTGATGATCCCAAAGAATCAGGTACTCAATGGTGATCCGGTGGCTGATACGACTGAATTACTATTGTCCGGCAGTGGCGAGCAGTCATTTGGTCTCACTCGTAGCAGTGATGATGAGCCGAATATCCCACAGTTCATGTTGCAGTCGGATGAAGGCTCCTCTGGATCCACATTCAACTGGGTCCGCATTCACGCCATTCGAGATCCACTTGGTTCACCGTATCGCCAGACCTTTGATCTGACTGTTCCCCAGTACACCTACCCCAGCCAAGTTCCACAACAGGGCACGAGTGTGCAGCACTATCTTTTTGAGTCCCGATTCTGGTCTTGCTGTTACCGCAATGGTTCAATCTGGGCGGTGCACCATGTCAATAATCAACGTGCCAGAGTCAGGTGGTACGAGATTGACCTCCAAGGCTGGCCAGTATCTGGAAACAGTCCTGTACTTGCACAACACGGCGAGATCGATCAGGGTGCCGGCATCTACACTTGCTTCCCATCCATCGGGGTTGATACCAACAACAACGTAGCTATTGTCTTTGCCCGTGGTTCCTCTGACGAGTACACATCAATGTGGCAAGCGACCCGCCGCGCATCAGATCCACTCAATACCCTCCAATCACCAGTACTTATTCGAAGCAGCGCCGCTCCAGAAACCAGCGGTCGTTGGGGCGACTACTCCGGTGTCAGCGATGCCCCGGACGGTTCCGGCCTATGGATGACCCATCAATGGCGACCAAATGGAGGATGGAGTACTTGGATTGAGAAGGTGCCCATGTGCCCAGGCGACATCGATGGGAATGGAGCTGTCGGTGTCAATGATGTGCTGCTGGTGCTCGCAGACTTTGGAGGAACTGGCCCAGGAGATGCCAATGGCGATGGCATCGTTGGCGTCTCTGACATCTTGCTGATCATCGGCAGTTGGGGCCCCTGCTGACGCTGAGTCCTAGGCCTACAACTGCTACTGCTGCTGTTGTTGCTGGGCCGCCTCGTCGCTGCGGAGCTGCTGACTGGCGGTGACATCGGGCGCTTCAAGAAAGACAGGCACTTCCTTGACCATAGGCGGGGGCTTGTGACCACGCTCACGCCGCTCGATAGGCGTCGTGCGTACCTGGGCATAGAGATGTTCTTCGGCAACACCACGGAAGATGCCTCGATTTGGAGGCACATCATCGTAGTAACGCCCATAGGCCACAACGACATGGCGTTCATCTGGTGCGCAGGCATGGGTTGGATCAAAGCCAACCCACCCATGCGACGGCGAATGCACTTCAACCCACGCATGACTCTCCGCTGGCTTGTCCAGATGCTCTACATGCAGATAGCCGTTGACATATCGGCACGGCACACCATGCAAGCGAAGTAGCCCAAGCGTGACATGGGCAAAATCCTGACACACACCTGCACGCGTCTTGAGACAGTGATCACTGGTACTTGAGGAATTGGTCACTTGTGATCGGTATTGGATCTGCGAACGAAGATTGCCCGCAATTCCGGCAATCAACTCGCCAATAGTGCTGCATTTCTGCAAACCTATGTCTGCATCGAGTTGCTCAAGCAGCTTGCTGTGGATCACGGGCCCACCAAACTGCAAGAGATCCCAAGAGTCCAACTCGGGACACATGGCGTCGAGCCGATCAGACAACTCCGTGGGCTGGATCTCCGCAGGCGCAGTCTCGACCAATGAACGCGCCAGCAGTTCAACCCGTTCATGAAAGTCTGTAATCGAAAACCAATGCAGCGCATTACCCAGCCAATCTTCGTGTCTGGTTGGCTGAGCATGTGGACCAACTGCCAGATTGAACTCATGCAGCACCTGTCCAGCCTGCGTCCGAGGCTCGACACGCACTTCCATATGCGACTCACGCACAAATGCGGAATAGTCAAAACGCAGATGATGTTCAATTTCAAGCAGCATGTTTCATACCGTGAAGTAGAGCCTTGTCAGTGAATCATGAACGCCTGCAATATCGGCGGCGAGCATCTCGCAGACCGATTCAAAATCGCCATCCGAGAGAAGGTCTTCACGCCCATAACGAAGTTTGGCAAGCACGCCCCCAATCAGTCTTGCAGGCTCGGTCAACTCACCGCCCTGCTCGATGGCATTCAGATCGGACTCAAGATGTGCAATGCCAAATGCGACGCTGGTCGGCGTCTGGGGCTCGAACATCAAGAATCTGGAAACTTCTTGGGCACTCAAGGTGGCCCCGTGAACACGGCGAAAGTTCTCCAAAGAACCCGCACTACGAAGGACTGCTCGAAGCAGCGCGTGATGAAGCGGCACATCGACGTCTTCAATCGGACTCAGCAGTGGCGGCACTCGGTGCTTAAGCAACTGCACAACTCGGCTGACCCGCTCAAGCATCGCTCCGATATCTAGAAATGACCAGGCCTCATCTCGAATCAGCGTCCGACCAATCGCCCCACTGATTCCAAAGATCTCGGATTGCACCTGCCCGATGAGCTCACCTCCAGGCTGATGGTGTGCCATGCCTGAATCAAGATGCAACCAACACTGGTTGATGAGTTCAAACACTTCACGTGTGAGATATTCCCGAATTGCACGCGCATTTTCACGTGCATGGCGGATTGAGGTAGCCACCGACAACGTGTTGCCTTCGCCAAGGAGCCAAGAGCGGATTGATCCTTCAATGAGCTCATCAACGCTGCCAGAGGTATCGATCACTGGCGCGGCTGGTGCCATCGCACTAAAACCCGACCAGTATGACCTAATCGCATCTGGCGCCAGTCCCCGAATCTCGACAGAGAGTTGTTCCGCCACCTTGAGCGAACGGCACAAAAAAGCGGCACGCTCAAGATATCGCCCCATCCAGTAAATATTTTCCGCGGAGCGTGACAACATCGCAGTCATCGCACGAGCTCCTCAGCAAGCACCCAGGTGTCTTTGCTTCCCCCACCCTGAGATGAGTTGACCACATACGAGCCTTCTTCTAATGCAACACGGGTCAGACCTCCTTGCAATACACGCACTTTGTCGCCATAGAGCACAAATGGCCGGAGATCGACATGCCTCGGGCCATAGCCATCCCCAACCCACGTTGGGTGTGAAGAGAACTCCACCAGCGGCTGAGCGATGTATGCCTCAGGTCGTTCCTTGAACACCTTTGAAAACTCGGCAATCTCGTCTTGAGTTGCCGTTGGGCCAACGAGCATGCCATATCCGCCCGCACCATCTGTCAATTTGACCACCAGTGAAGCAAGATTGTCTTGAATATAGGCCGCATCCTCTGGACGGCGGCCAATGTAAGTGTGCACCTGCGCCAGCAGTGGATCTTCATCAAGAAAGAACCGAATGATCTCCGGCATCCAGGGATAGATCGACTTGTCATCTGCCACACCAGCGCCTGGAGCATTGGCAATGGTCACATTGCCAGCACGCCATGCGTGAATAAGACCTGGCACCCCAAGAAGACTGCTCGCATTGAATACAACCGGATCAAGAAAGGCGTCATCAATGCGGCGATAGATCACATCAACACGCTGCCGCCCCCGGGTCGTTCGCATCGACACCTGATCATTTTCCACAATCAGATCGCGGCCTTCCACCAAAGGCACTCCCATTTCTCGCGCAAGAAAGGAGTGCTCAAAGTAGGCGCTGTTATTGAGTCCAGGCGTCAAAACGGCTACCGATGGATGTTCACGCCCACGCGGCGCCGAGAACTTGAGCGCCTCCAGCAACATTTGAGGGTAACGCTCTACAGGACGTACCCCGTAGTTCGCGAACACTTCCGGGAACACTCTAGACAAGAGATTCCGGTTTTCCAGCACGTAGGACACGCCACTTGGGCAGCGACAATTGTCTTCCAGCACCAGGAACTCACCCTGCTCTCCACGCAGCAGATCGACTCCTGTGATGTGCGTAAACACACCGTGGCGTGGCCGCGTTCCGATCAGTTCACGTCTAAAGTCACTCCGCGACAAGACGAGATCGAATGGAAGCACACCTTCACGCAAGCACCGCTGATCTCCATACACATCTTCTAGAAAGAGATTAATTGCAGTCACACGCTGAATGAGGCCACGCTCGAGTTGTTCCCACTCATCTGATCCAATGATGCGAGGCACAAAGTCAAATGGGAAGGTCCGCTCCGTCCCTTCCTGCTCACCATAGACGGTGAATGTGATGCCCTGATTGACCAGTGAAACCTCTTGCAGTTCCTCCCGGCGACGGATATCTGCCTGATCACACCGGTTCAGCGTTTCGACAACTGACCGATACAGGCCGCGGACCGCGTCATCACCGGCCAACGCCTCGTCGTATCCCTTCTCAGCTGCCTTCCACGGAGTTGCCATCCGTGAATCCTACAGATTGATGACCATCCGCACCTGCAGTTGAAGACCCTCAGGATGACCTGGGTATGGACCGTCCATGAGGATCATCTTCTGCTGGCCCAACCTCACTCCGCAATTGCGCGGCCATAGCGGCATCTGTCACATGCTCAAGACGCTCCGCCGCCGTATGGAGGTGACTCATGGGAATGCTGGAGTGGCCTGCGAGGTAGGTTTCCCAGAGCCGATGGGCACGCACCAGATCACGAGCCTCCCCACGGCCCCGATCTGTCAAATGCCATTGGCCGAGATTCTCCTGTGCAAGCATGCGCCGACGCAGCATGGACTTGACATGACTAAGCCTTGGCCCAATGCGCACATCTGATCGCCATAGTGATTCCACCTCGTCCAAGGCCATGGAAACACCCCGCTCTTCCAAACGAAAGAGCAATCCCAGCGCGTCTTCCAGTGCAACTCTGGCAGCATCACGCCGGGCAATCCACCAACGCGCCAACACACCGCGGCGTGGCGCCACAGCAGCAACAACCATGAAAATCATGGCCGCCATCACTGCCATCATGCCCGACGTTGAGGTCTCCATTCCACGACCAAAGAACCACCCCGGGACAGTGACTGCCGATAGATGACCAATCGCCGCTGCGCACGCTCCAAGGCCCACTGCCCATAGGAGCAGCACACCCATCCGACGAACCAGCAGCATGGCCGCGGCAGGCGGCGCGACTAGGAATGCCACGGTCATGATGCTCCCGACTGCCTCAAAGCAGGCAACACAAGTCGCTGCAGTCAGGATCATGAGTCCGTACTGCATCCATCGAGGATGGATGCCCTGCGCCCGAGCGAGCCCAGGATCAAAGGCAGAGATAAGCGACTCCTTAAAAAACAACGCCGTGCACACCAGATTCCCAAGTAGAACAACTACGAGCGGCATCACGATGCGTGGCACTGGCAGACCTGCCAAAGTCACCGTGTCCAGCGGAGCCAACTCAATGGCGCCATAAAGCACACAGTGAGGGTCCAATTCAACGTGATCTGCCGTTTGCACAATCAGCAACAAGCCGAATGCAAAAAAGCTGGTAAAGACAAGGCCCATCGCCGCTCCACGCTCGACACGCCCCCAGCGATGCACCCATTGAGTCGCCAAAGCCGCAATCACACCAGACACAGCCGCCCCTGCAAACATCCAAGTACTGGAACGGGTACCACTGATCAAAAAGCCGATGGCAATACCAGGAAGCACCGCATGAGAAACCGCGTCACCCATCATGCCCATGCCTCGAACAACCAGCCAAGAACCTGGAATGGCGCAGCACGCAGCTACTAAGACCCCAATCACAATGATCCAGCCGTCGTAGTCCAAAGTCATACCGAACCTCGGATCGGATGTGGACTGGTTGGATTTGATGCCTGTCGCTCAAGCAAGGCCTCCAGTTCCGTGATGATGCTGTCATCGAGCACGTGTTCAACAAGATCTGCATCTCGATCAACGTGGGAAGAGGCAATATCTGCATAGTGAATAAGAAAGAGTTCCCACAAACGATGATTTCGAACGACCTGTTGCGCTAACTTCTGGCCATCCTGGCTCAACACATACCGGTCCCCGTCGCGATGCACATGCGCTGAATCAAGAGCACGCCGCAATGAACGTGTCACTGATGACCGAGTCCAACTCCGAGAGGTCAGGATGTCATCGCTTGACCATGGCAGCCCCCCACTGGCCTCCTCACACTCCGCAGCCGCGCGAAGTAGGTGCTGATCTTCGGTGCGCCTAGCCAATCGCTGCATTCGGAGCACTCGCCAGAGACCTCCGCGCTTTGTGCCAAGCAACATCGAAATCACAAAGAAGCTCGTCAGCGAGAGTACCGTGATCGCACCCGCTGGCATTTTGGGGGCGAGCGTGCTTAGTGAGGTGCCAAACCAGCAGGCGCCTGCACCAAACAACCCAGACAATAAGGTCAGGCGATTGAAGCGATCGGTCCAGAATCGGGCGCAGGCCGCAGGAATAATCAGTAGGGCGATAATCAGGATGACCCCTACCGCCTGCAAACCCACAACGATGATGAGCACTGAGAAGAAGAGCAGTGCAAGGTCAAGAGTACGCTCTGGCCGCCCAAGTGCACGACCAAAAGATTCATCAAAGCAAAGCAGACGAAACTCTTTGGCTAATCCAATCGTTGCAAGCAAGACCAAGAAGGCAACGACCGTAATAGCGACGAGATCGTCACTGACCATCGACGCAGCCCGACCATAAATAAAAGTCTCAAGACCGGATTGATTGCCACTGGGCAGACGCTGGGCAACACCAAGCAGGGCGATCCCCAAACCAAATCCACCACCCAAAACGATGCCCATAATGGCATCATCCTTGAGTCCAGTTGCGCGCTGTAGGAGTGGGACAGTCCAAGCTGCCAATGTTCCTGCAACAGCTGCGCCAACGAGTAAGCCAATAAATGATTTTCCCTCAAAGCCCATGGCCTGCATCACGAGGAATGCAGCGACCACCCCAGGGAGCATGGCATGACTGACGACATCACCTAACAAGGCCCGTTTGCGAAGCACGAGCATGGAACCAACCACGCCAGAGGCCAAGCCAAGCACTGATGTGCCAAGTACAACGACACGCGTATTCCAGTCGGCGAGCAACAACGTGTCAAGCAATGACCATTCCGCAGCCATGAATCAACCGCCTTGCGCACTACGGCCAAGTGCCGTGGCAGCCTGTTCCAGTAGCGTCAGGCGTCCACCATAGGTTGCTCGCAAATGATCTTCTGTCAGCGTCTCCGAGATCGGCCCACTGGCAATAACCCGCATGTTCAACAAAACCACATGCTCGAAGTACTCTGCCAGAGTCTGCAGATCGTGGTGCACCACGACCAGGGTTGAGCCACTATTTCTCAGCGTCTGCATCACTTCAACGATGGCTTGCTCGGTTGCGGCATCTACCGAGGCAAAAGGTTCGTCCATGAGATACAGATCTGCATCCTGAACCAGTGCCCGCGCCAAAAACACACGTTGCTGCTGTCCTCCAGAGAGTTCACTGATTTGCCTAGACGCCAAGTCCGCCAAGCCGACGCGATCTAATGCCTGCTGAGCAGCTTGCTTCTGCGCGCGCCCTACTGGGCGAAGCCACCCAAGCCGACCATAGGTCCCCATAACGACCACATCGAGCACACTGACTGGAAAATCCCAATCAACCGTCTCACGCTGTGGCACATAGGCCACTCGTTGCCGCACATCCTGCCAAGGCACCCCAAAGATACGTACATCTCCAGATATACGTGGTAGCAAATCAAGACAGGCTTTGATCAAGGTGCTCTTGCCAGCACCATTGGGGCCCACGATGGCTGCGAGACAACCGGCAGGAATGTCAAGATCGACATCCCACAACACCGGGCGTCGATCGTAGGCCACAGTCAAGTCATGAATTGACAGCGCCGCATTGGGATCATGTTCAGATCCGCGTGGCAGGGCTGTGTTGGCCGAATGCTGGTCCACCACTCATTCCCGCAGGCGATCACGCACTGCACGGAAGCCACCATCTGGCACTTTGCCCTGAAGCGCTGTAGCGAGCACTCCAGCGTTGTGATCCATCATCCCGATGTACGTGCCTTGCCATGTACCAGCAGGACCCATGGCATCGGAGTACAACTCGCCGCCAATGATGAGTTCATGTCCCCGAGCCGCCGCGCCTTCCACCAATGCTCGGATGTACTTGGGAGAGATACTCGACTCAATAAATACTGCTGGGATCTTCCGCTCAACAAGCGTATTGACCAAAGCATTGATGTCAGCCAACCCTGCCTCAGATTCCGTTGAAACGCCCTGAACAGCCATGACTTCCACGCCATAGGCACGGCCGAAATAACCAAATGCATCATGCGCCGTCACGAGCACCCGCTGATCCATTGGAATGCTGTTGATGACACGACGGACATAGCGATCCAACTGCTGCAACTGACCAATGTAGGCTGCAGCATTAACGCGATATTCTTCGCAGCCCTCTGGATCGGCTTGACACAAGGCTAGCGCAACAGCCTCGGTCGCCTTGATCCATGCCTTCACGTCCATCCAGACATGCGGATCAACGTGACCTTCATCATCCTCTGCCTCCATCAAGAAGGATTCGTCCACCATCGCGGCAACTGGCCGAACGAATCGCCCACGGGCCGCAGCACGCTCGAAGACATCCTCCATGCGACCTTCCAGATGAAGTCCGTTGTAGAGAATGACATCCGCGGCCATCATTTGACGTACGTCGGAAGCAACTGGCTTGTACAGGTGTGGATCAACGCCCTCGCCCAAGAGATTCACCACAGTGGAACGATCTCCAGCAACATGCTGCGCAATATCCGCAACCATGCCAGTGGTCGCGACGATCTCCAGTGGTTCCGCAAGCACAACGCCTTGTGAACAAGTTGCAGTCAATCCTGCGATACACCAGGCTCGGGCCCGTCTCAAGAAGCTCATGGTCGTCCTTCCTTTCCTCTTGTTGCTCAGGACTATAATTTGTAGCATAGGCTACAAAATGATCCTCCCCCAGTCAACACTGGCACTGGAGTAAGACAGGCATGGCTCCACGATCCAACACATTCGCCAAGACGCGGCAAGACCATGCCACCGAAACGGCAGAAGATTATGTAGAAGCGATCTCGGAGATTCTGTCGGACCAGTCCACCTGCCGAGTCAAAGACCTTGCTGAAAAAATGGGCGTTAGCCATGTCACTGTGACCCGCATCTTGCAGCGACTGAGGACTGAAGGGCTCATTGAAAAGGCACCCTATGGCCCATGCACGCTGACAGATCAAGGCAAGGCCATGGCCCGTCGGTCCCGCAGCCGCCACCAACTGCTGCTTGACTTCCTACTGCATATTGGCGTGACCCCTGCCAATGCCGCGCGGGATGCTGAAGGGATGGAGCACCATGTCAGCGATGCCACTCTGGCTGCCATGCGGACCCTACTGCGCAACCAATAACAGTCCATGTACAGCGGCCTGCAGATCAATATCCAAGATCATCCCCCCAACAACTCCATCATCGCCCACTCACTCAGTCTTTGTCTACTGCCGAGATCATGTGCTCACGCCGAACATCGAGCAAATGACTCAATACTGCTGCGAGAACGACATTGTCGCTGTTGTCTTCCACGACTGGCTGCAAAACGACTGCCCCATCGTTCGCCCACGTGCCTACATGTTCCATGGCATCCAGTTCACCGCAGATCTCAATGGCTGAGTTCATGTAAGCAGTCACATTGGACCGCGCGTTTGCATCACTGGGATTGGTCGCGCATCGAAGCACGACAATCTCCCACCCACGGTGCATGGCATCAATAGACTCGTCCTTGAGCGGAATCAGCATGGCTGCCCACCCTTGGTAATACCAGCCCCAAGCAAGATCTCGATGGGCAATGTCATCATTTGGACGGTCGGCTCGAATCTTTTCGAAGGTCCCCCGCGAAGTACGGAGGGTCTCCAATGCCTGCTGCGGATCATCATCTGCCCGTGCCACACCCACCCGGCGCAGGGCATGGGCATAGTCGCGTTGGGCGGCAGGCTGGCCTGGAAACACTTCTGCAGAAACCCTGAGCACTTCAAGTCCGCGGTTCCAACTAGAGGCTGCCAGCCCAGCATCACCAATGTGATCCCGAATGTCACCTTGGTCGAGTAGCGCATTGCCACGAATACGCCCAACTTGAAAGGCACGTGGATGATCCACGGGCAGCATGCCCAACAAGGGTGCGATGGCATCAAGATCAGCAATGGCCTCGGCATATTCCCCGATCTGGCGATGTATCACAGCTTCACGTCGATGCGTCAATGCCATTCTCTCTTGGATCTTCACATCTCCAGGCGATGATTCCACGATTTCTGCAAGCACCTTTCGAGCTTGATGCAGAGTAGCAATGGCCTCACGAGGAGCATGAAGATTCCCATGCGTGAGTCCACCCTGCACTTCTGCAACCTGTAGCAAGGCCTCGGCCAGCAGGCTCAAGTCCGAAGCAGTTGCTTGCCCCTGACTCCGAAGATCATCAAAATAATCTGCCACTGATGATGCAATTCGTAGCTTTTCCTCGATAGCACCATCAAGGTCCCGCACTGCATAGAAGGTGTCCTTTAATTGGGATCGATACAGATCCTTGGCGACCTGCAAACGGTCCTCTGCAAGATCACGCTGGGCACTGACCTCCACATTGGCCGCCTGCAGTTGCACATTCAGATCCGCGGCACGCGTCCAGAGGATTGAGGTTGCAATCAAACCCAGCGTGATAGCCACCACAACAGTTGCTGCGGATAAGGCCGTGACACGGTGCTTGCGGATGAACATGCTGACCTGATAGAGAATGCTTGGTGGGCGGGCCTCAATCGGGTCCTGATCGAGATAGCGGGAAATATCGCGGCCTAGAGCAATGGCCGAGTCATACCGGCGATTCGGCTGCTTCTCCAAAGCCTTCAGCGAAATGGTCTCAAGATCACCCCGAATTAGTCGAGTCACAGTGCTTGGACGCTTGGGAGCATCTTCACGAATGATCCGCACTGCCTCCAGCATTGCCTGCCGCTGCACGTCATACGGAAGTTCATGGCAGAGCAATTCATACAGAATCACACCAAGTGAATACACATCGGCGCGAGTATCGACCAATGCGGGGTCACCAAGACACTGCTCGGGACTCATGTATTGCAGCGTTCCAATGATCTGTCCAGCAGTGGTCTGCAGCGTGGTGATCGCCATATCAGCATCCGTTGCACGGGCCACACCAAAGTCGATGATCTTGGGATTGCCGTCCCGGTCGACCAGAATGTTGTCTGGCTTGAGATCGCGGTGGATGATGCCTTTTTGATGACCATGATGGACTGCTTCACAGATGCGCTGAAATAGGTGGAGACGGCCTTTGGTATCAAGATCAAGATCGTCGGCATATTTAGTCAGTGACCGCGCGCCGGGGATGTACTCCATCGCGAAGAACGGCTGCTCGTGCCCGCCGTCCACCCACGTGCCAGCTTCATAAATCTGCGCAATGCCGGGATGACGTAACTTGGCCAACGCTTCCACTTCAAACTGGAATCGCTTCATCGCAGCTGGAGACGCCCGGCCGCTCTTGACAACTTTCAGCGCCACACGCCGACGCGGCCGCTCCTGGGTTGCCTCGTAGACCGCCCCCATCCCACCGCTGCCGATCACACCAATAATGTTGTATTGGCCGATCTGCTTTGGAATGTGATCATCACCCTCAAACGGCCAGGCCGCTGGATGCGATGGCTGCAATGTGTCATCACTACCGGTTCCAGGACGCGACTCCGCAAGCGTCGGCTCGAGGTCCTCGTCAGGTCGTTCTGGTTGATCGGCGTCTGTCACGTCCCGATCCTACCTTGAAGCGCTTCAACATGAACCGAATGCAGCGATCACAGTGAGGAGATCGTCGACATCGACCGCCCCATTGCCATCCAGATCTGCTGGGCAATTACTTGGATCACCACAGGTCCCAAATGCTGCGATGACAGCAAGAAGATCATCCACATCGACTCCGCCACTCCCGTCGATATCACCCAGACAGCACGAACCGGGCGACCACGCCGATGCGTCGCCGTCGGTATTGACGACAATCGTGTAGCTGGAGCCGTCTTGCTGAATCTGCACGATATCTGTCAATCCATCTGCGTCAATATCGCCCGCCGAAACCAGATGAGCAGTCAAAGTCCCACGTGTTCCACTCATGTTGTACCGCGATAAAACCGCAACCAGATCGCTGCCCTTGTCTTCGCATGGGTTGGTGTCACAAAATGATCCTTCACCCTGAAAAAGGCCGCCAGCAATCAGGCATTCGTCCTCGGTGACCTGGACGCAACCAATGTCTGTGCAGCATGCTCCAGTCACATCCTCACACACACAATCATCGAAGTCGCAGTAGTACTCATCACAGTTGTAAAAAATCGAGACACCTTGATAATCGTAGGTCCCATCATCACAGAAGCCATCACCAAGCCAAGACGCTGGCGCACAGTTGCCATTGCAATCCGGAAGAAGCCCAGGATCGAGGCAGCAGTCCACGCAATCACCCCCATCACATTGCAATTCGAGGCAGTTCAAATACACAGGCAGGCCGTTGTATTCAAAACTTCCATCATCACAGACGCCATCGCCAAGCCAGTAATCTGGCACACAGTTTCCAATACAGTCCTGAACAAATCCCGTAGCGCAGCCCCTGCCAGATCCAAGGGTTGAGATCGACGGAGAATCGTTGCGAAGGGCGACCACTTCAGGAATTCCTGTGCCAGAGTCCGTTTCTACAAGCACAAGATCATCGTCGCCATCGTCGTCGATGTCATCTGCATAAATGTCACCACCACTGGACCCAGATGCATTTGGAACGGCATCTAAGAAGACTCCAGAGTCGTCCAGGTCATTGGCAATAATGGCGAGCGAATCAGTTCCTGAAAGCGTCACCGCAACATCATCATCGCCATCGCCATCGAGATCGAGCACAGCCAAATCGTCTATTACCAAACCAGAGCCGAAGAAGACCGCCGCATCCAGGCCACTGAGCAACGTGTCATTCTCATGGGCCGCGCCGCCGTCATCGCCGCCGACAACAAGATCATCCTCCTTGCCACCACTGACTCCGACAGCGCCCGGCTTAATCGGCTTGGGTTTATCCACCGTTGAGAAGGTGATCTGAGCGTCAAATGAGAGGGCCATCAACGGCGCTGGAGACGTCGTATTGGTAAATGTGCCAACTTCGTTGTCGTTGTAGTTGGTGACCGCCAAGTCCGGATATACATCGTTGTTCACCGAGAAGGCAGTGATGCCTTCAGGCCGATCTCCAGTGGTCAATGTAGCACCCAGCGATAAGACGCCAGTGCCATCATTCAGGAAGACCAGCGCCTCATCATTATCTGGAATCACAGTGGCCAAGTCGAGATCGCCATCTTGATCAAAGTCTGCCGCCGTCAGATCACCAGGTCCTGCAGCCAACGATATTTGAGTTTCCAAACACAGCGTGCCTTCGCCATTATTCAGCCAGAGGTCAAGCGAATTCGTGGCGCCACTGACAACGACCGCCACATCGTCTACATCATCGCCATCAAAGTCCTCAACGACCACAGCGATCGGAGAACCACTCTCGCCGTCACCAATGCCATCGCTATTAAAACCAAACGTGGAACCAAGATCGCGCACTTCCAGCGAAACTTCATCGCCGACACCACGCAAAGCTGGCGTGACTGGACTTAAATAGGCGTCGTCACCAATGGCTGGCACAAACCACACTCCATAGTCACCACTGAGGCTGCCCGCAGAAATGATGTTCAACACATCCCCCACTTGAAGCGTATCTGCAGCAAGTGGATTCACAACACAACCGCCATAAATGTAGGCACTCCCGATCACCTGCACGGCGAAGGCGCCACCTAATTGAACGTCGTCACAGATCGTCAAGGCATAATCAAGCGTCCCTGCAAGAGATTCATTAAAACCGTAGTAGTTCCCACTGAATCTCAAGCCGGTCAAAGCACTTGCATCTACGCGAAGGCGACCAAAGCTGTAGATATCTGCGGCGGTGATATCGCCTGCTCCAGAGAGCACACCATTGGCCTGAATGTCCAGACCAACTTCTGCTTCCAATTGGCAGCCCTCATCGATCGACAGCGTGCCATTGTTGATATATCCGGGAATCGAACCATCGTCGCTGAACAGTCGCAAGATTGATGAATTCTGAAGAGTCAACTCCCCACTGGCATCTGCACCAACTGTCAAGACTCCGGTAATCGTTGTACTTGGGCAATTGTCGACAACCATTACGCCATTGCCCAGCGCCCCCAATGTCACTGGCCCTTGAATGCCCGCGGCAAAGTTGAGACTTTGCAGTTCAAGCCGACCATCACCTCCACCGGAGTCGCCGACTGTAATTCCACCATCTAAATACAAACTAAGAGCCTCAATCGAAAGCGATGTCACTGATGTCGGATCGCCACCGACAGTCAGTCCATTCCCACCATTCAGACTAAGTGAGCCAGCGGATGTACTGTCCTTGATCGTGACGAATCCATTGCTGACTCGCATCGACCCACCCTCCGCATTTGCCGAGTCCACTTCAACATCATAAATGGCGTCCAGATCGAACAAGATGCGCGATTCAATATCTGGGATCTGGTTGCCACTCCAATTCGAAGGCGTGATCCAGTCGCCACCACCCACACTCAACCAAGAGCGATCATTTGAAAAGATGTATGCCACACCGGTCACAGAAGAAGCTGTAGGCGCGCCTACGCACACACGGTCGCCTGAAATACTTAGGGAGTAACCAACACTGCCGGTATCTGCACCTGTGAGATCACTGGCGAGATAGACGGCGAAGTGTTGCCAGGCCCCAAATCCGTTAATGGCCCAAAGGTCGGCCCGACCGGTATTCGCCCCAAGTCCAGTTCCTCGCGGTATGCCAACTACAACGCTATCGCCTTCAATGCCGACACTGGCACCCATTCGATCGGATGCATTGAGATCGCCTGGATCGAGTTGGCCAGTACTGTTCCAACCAATGCCTGGCGTGATGTAATCAAAGATCCAAACAGTTCCTGCATCCGCCAATCCATCATCCGCATTCCCAGGTTCACCAATCACCAGACGATCGCCTTCAATCGCTACTGACCAGCCGAAGTAGTAGCCCGTACCTCCAGTTGGTGGGGAAATCTCAGAACCATTGTCAAACCCGAACCCGCTATCTGCAAACACATAGACCAGACCAGCAGAAAAGTTGGCCCCACTGGCGCCTGCTGCAACCACCGTACCCACTGATGCCGATTCCGTAATGGCCACACTGCTCCCCATCGACTCATCATCGAGTCCAGATGGATTCACAAGAAGCGCGTAGAAGCTCCAACCCAAGACCGCGTCGTCCTCAAAGACTGTCACAAGACCGTCATCAGTTCCGTTGACGTCAGCAGATGGCGACGATACTGCAAGATAGTTTTCACTCAGCGCGACTGCTGAACCAAACTGATTTTCATCAAATGCCAACTCCCCATACACCGTCGTCAGATAAGAAACATCTGCACTGCCATCCCATTCAAAGAGATGCACGGCGCCGGCATTGGTCCCAAGATCATCATCACCTGGCATCCCTACCGCAATCACTGAACCATGAACTGCAACAGAAGCACCAAACTTGTCAAATGGACTCAGTCCGCTAGGAACTTCCTCCGCAAGATCTTTTAAAAGCACCCACTGACGTTCTGACCATGCGTACACCAATGCGCTGCCGCCTTCGACAGCCAAACCACTGTTTTGTGGGGCACCCACTACAAGCAAAGAACCATCAATGGCCACAGAAGCGCCAAACTGGTCGCCTGGGGCAACACCACTCCATTGGACCAGTGCAGATTCAGTTTGGGTGTACTGGGCATGCGCCACCCATGGTGTTGCCAATAGAACGCCCAAGCCCATCAAAATTGATGCACGCATGCCTTTCTCCCAGGAGGTCCTGTCGGCAATACACAACCCGACAAAGCAGACCCGTCAGTACACTTAGTGTGGCCAGCATGATGCCTCCAAACAAGTAAAAAACGCCTAATAACGTCCGTTGTAGGGCCACCAAGCCCTGATCGCAGGACATCAGAGCCATCCTCTTCAAGGAGCCCCTGATCAGGGCGTCCAGCCTGCCGCGGCGCTGCTCGGCTGTAGCATCACCTCAGTATGCCTGCTCCGCAGGTGGATCGGAGTTTCACCATCATGTTCGCATCCCTTTGTATTGCAATGGCACTGTCACAACATCCCAACAACGCCTCACTTGAGCAGCACTATGCACCGCACACCATCGAACATGCGGGGCGATCGTACGGCTATCGACTGCTCTCTCCAGAGCAATCCGAACAGCGCCGCCCGCTCGTCGTCTTTCTGCATGGTGCTGGGGAACGTGGAGATGACAACACAAGCCAGTTGATGTACCTGCCGATTCGATTTGTACGGGATTCACATCTGCGCGATCGAGCCTGCTATGTACTCGCGATGCAGTGCCCCCGGGACGACCAGTGGGCAACCTACAACACACGAACGACAAGCCCAACAAATCCCACAGATGCCATGACAGCGCTGATGGCTGCTCTAAATGAGGTCATTGCAACCCACCAGGTGGATCGGTCTCGCATCTATCTCACGGGACTCTCGATGGGTGGCTACGGGTCTTGGGATCTGGCAGCCCGCCATCCAGAGCTCTTTGCTGCCGTGGTACCAATCTGCGGGGGAGGCCACATCGACACTGCTGCCCGATTGACAGACATGCCCATATGGGCCTTCCATGGAATGGACGACAATGTTGTCCCAGAGAAACAGTCCGCACGCATGGTCGAGGCAATCCGCCAGGCTGGAGGCACGCCCGCATACACGACACTGGAGCAGGTAGGCCACGGCTCATGGCACTTTGCCTATGGACCCCAAGGCGCCATGGAATGGATGTTTGCACAACGCAAGTCAGGCCATTCCGAGCCTCAAGGCAATGCGCAACCCTCTCCAACCGACGAAGCGTCAAGCCCCACTGGCTCGAGCAACTAGGCAATGACCTCATGCAATCTCTGCCATTCTGGACAAGTCAAAGCAGTGCAGAAAAGCATTGCGTTGTTCAACCTCTTTGGCTAAGTTGACTCAATCGAGTCCTTCCTCGTGCCAATTTCCATTGATGAAGTAACAGCCCCGAACATTCAGGAGCGCAAACGTGCTTGAGACCATTGTGATGACCTGTGCCATTGCTGCGGGCGAACAGACCTCGTGGCCGATTTCGATTACGACCGCTGGCCAGGATGTGTCTTGGCAGAGCCCAAGCACGGTACGCACCGATGCAACAACCTATGACACTGCGTTCGAGCTGACATCAGTCAGTGTGCTGGTGAGTTATTTTGGCTTTGAGTTTGGGCCCATCGATGTGACAGATCAGATACCGGATTTGACATTTAGCGGGAGCGAGGAGGGCCCCTGCCCAGTGGACTTTGGGACCATTCCGGTGGTCGAGCCACCACCCCCAGACCCCATCACAATCGGGTTTGATCTTGCAACGTCGATCGATAGCAATGGCGTGCTTTACTTCGACATGACGAACATCACGCTGGGCACAGCGAGCACGGAGGTGCCGATCTTCGGCGAGGTTACGGTGCAACTGGAAGAGCTCTATGCAGACGGCGAATTGAGTATCACACCAATTGGCAGTTTCTGTCTTGCCGATCTCAACAGTGATGGTGTGGTTGGCACAGATGACCTTCTTGCAATCATCGCCGCCTGGGGAGATCTCGACTCCCCGCTCGACATCAACGGCGATGGCATTGTGGGCAGTTCCGATCTTTTGCTCATCCTTGCGGACTGGGGTCCGTGCAACTGACAGTCCGCAGTCAGCAGCACTCCATCGCCTGATAGATCCTTCTTTACCCGCACTCCTTGCACTACCTATCTCTCGTTGTCGAATTGCGATCACACACCCTGATGTGAACCGCATAGATGGCTGAGAACCTGTGCAAAGGAGCCTCAAATATGCGAATACTCGCAATCGCCGCTGCCATCGCAGCGGCCACACCTGTACTTGCCGCCCCTGCTGCTGAAGGTGGGTGCTTCTGCCAAAACAGTCTCGAACCTGGGATGACCGTACATACGACAATCGACAACCCCTGGGGGGCTGAAGATCTCGCCGCTGGGTCATGCGGCATGGTTGTGTGCAGCGAGGAAGCTGGAAATGCGGTCCTAGTTGTCTGGTTCAATTGGTACAACGGCGATCCCAACGCAGGTGACTGGTGTGGATGTGGCAATAGCGATACCAGTCCTGGTAAAGGTTGGTGGGTTTGCTGTAACGACATCAAGCCAGGATGCCCACCACAACGAGGCGCCTGTTGTCTCCAAGGAGACTGCGTTTGGACGACCCGACAGGTTTGTAATCGTCGTGATGGTCTTTACTTTGGCGATGGCATCTCTTGCGAAGACGTCTGCGATTGCGGCCAAGGATGGCAACATGAAGACATCGATGAAGATGGCGATGTTGACTTCAATGACTTCTTGCGCGTGATTCAAGGATGGGGCCTCGGCCATGAAGACCGACCCGAAGAAGACATCGACGGCGATTGTCAGGTTGGCATCAACGATCTTCTCCGAATCTTCGAACATTGGGGGCCGCCCCCATCGCGCGGCGCCTGCTGCCTCAATGAGGCGTGTTCGCTGACCAGCGAAGCACAATGCCATGCTGAAGGAGGTTTGTGGTGGGGTGATGCCTCCCAATGCGATGACGTGGCATGCCTTGATGTGCCGGAGTTCGGCGACGAGCTGTGCAACTGCGACGGCGCCTTTCGCGTTGGAGATCGCGTCACCCTTCTTCGGTCACTGCGCGCGCCTGGACTGCACATCAGCAAGCAAGGAACTGCCATTGCAGCTCATGATCCCGCGCAAGGTGCATACACCGGAATCATCACAGTGCTGTGGGATCAGTGGATTGAAGAACGCCCCGAAGTCCGCGCAAATGAACCTCGCAACGGATCATGGGCGATTCACTGTGGATGGGAAGCCTTTCACGATCGCTGGTCTACCACAAGGGTGTACTGCCAGGATCTGTTGCGCGGGGAACATGCCATTGAGCATTCTGGAGCATGTTGCATCGATGGCAATTGGTGTCGTCTCGCCACACTCGAGACATGCCTCGAATGGGGCGGGACCTACGCAGGCGATGGAACTCCCTGCCGGCCTGAAGTATGCGATGGTCCGGTTGAGTGCGCCTGCGAGGGACAATTTCACATAGGCGATTCAGTTCAACTGAACCGAAACTTGAATGATGATCGTCGACTTACGCAGGGTGACCACGGCCATATCATGGGTGCGCGGGACGGCATGATGCTCATCTACTTTGCGCATTGGCGCCGTGGCAACAACCGCGACATCGCCACGGACTGCGGTTACCGCGCTGACATGGCAGATCGCCTGGATTACTTACATATGGCTTTGGTGCCATGTGATGCAGTCGAGCATCGCCCAGGCATGTAAACGATCTCAATCGGGGTGACAGGATTTGAACCTGCGACCTCGTCGTCCCGAACGACGCGCTCTACCAAGCTGAGCTACACCCCGCGAGGTGGTGATATGGCTGATGGCCTGAAAAAAGTGGCCCGCCGAAGCGGGCACTCGGGAATGGGCGCGGGAGGATTCGAACCTCCGAAGGCGAACGCCAACAGGTTTACAGCCTGTCCCCTTTGGCCACTTGGGTACACGCCCTGAACAGGACGAGCAGGGTACCGGACCCGACCTCACGGAGCAATCGCTGCCGGGAGCACTTCTCGCGAGACGGGGGCATCTGATGGTCGGGTTGTGGCTGGAAACCCATCCCACCCCCAAGCGTGCCAATTCACCGGACGGTTCCACCAACTGGACTCCAATCTTGACTCAATCCGGAGATACCAGTCATGCGTCGGATCATCTCCTGGCTCGAACCAAGTGGCGGCTGGGCTGACTGTTGCTCTCTCTTGATGGCCTCAGCTTGCATAACTGCTACAGCCATCACAGCAACCCTCCAACACAATTTGGAACGACGAGAAATAGGCAACTTGGCCGCCGCTTTCTGGTCTTGCCATGGTTCATTAGGTGATCCAAAAGGGAGTCCAGATGTCCAAACCACTTATATGCAGCATCCTTGGAATCGGCGCACTGACAGGTGTCGCCTCAAGTGACACATTGATCATGAGCGATCACTTCGACCAAGGGCTCAGTGCATGGACTGCCTCGGGCGATGTAGAACTGGAACTCGTTGGTGGCTGGTCGTCGCCTTCGTATGTCCGAATGATGCCTTCTCTTGGAAACACCGCTCAACTGCAACGCACGATTCATGGACTGCTCCCACGCACCCGGTACACCGTGGCATCGCGCATTCGAACCACCGATCGACTGGCGCCACCGATTATCTCAATTGGCGATGGTGCGCAAATCCACAAGGCCCACGGCTGGGTCGCCATGGACGACACCGACCGCTGGCTTGAACGACGCTTTGAAGTATTTACAGATGACGCAGCCAGCAGTCTGACCATCACGCTCCAAGCATGGCAGACCGATCTCGATGTGGTCATCGACTTTGATGATGTGCGCCTGTACCAAGGACGCCTTGATGGACCTCCGCCAGTTGATCCAGGGCAGCCTGAATGGTTGCTGCCACCGATGGTCACAGCAGCCCCACATGCTGGAGATCAACTGGTCGTCAACGGTGATTTCTCACAATCAACCACAGGCTGGTCCCTTGGCCTCAATGCAGAAGTCGTTGATGAAGATGGGGCATCCATGCGCCTGACCAGCACTGCGGACACCGCCCGGTGCGCGCAACCAATCGCACTTGGTCTCCCACCACGTAGTACGTGGCAAATAACGTGCCATGCAAAGGTCGATGATGGAGTTATCGCCTCAATGTATGTCGAGTCCGCTTCTGGATTCAGCAGCAGTGTTCCGATTTCCAACACAGACTGGCAGCAGATCACACTCACAGTGACTACAGGCGAAGACTGGGTCGAGGCACCCACCCTCAAACTAGAGAATTGGAAAAACCAACCGGGTGCTGCGTGGTTCAAGAACATCTCATGGAACGCACTTGGGACTGAATGGGCCCCCACGCTTGCGCTCGATCCAGAACCCCAGATAGATCCAATGCATGAGACCTTTGAAACTGGCCTCAACCGCGATCACTGGCTGATCTCCTGCAAAGCTTGGGGTGGCGACAATGGTGGCGTGTCACCCAGCAACGTCTCCATTGTCGATGACTGGGACAACGGCGAGCCAATCAAGGCTTTGCGATTGGAAGCACATGGCGACCTTTACGATGGCGATGTTATGGAAAACGGCCGCTCGACTCGGGTCGGCTCCGCCATTGCCACACGTCAATATTACGCCTCGGGCCGCTACACGGTACGCGCGAAAGTCGCGCCAGAACTTGGTGCTGTCACCGCATTCTGGCCCTTCCATTACATCGATTACCACACGGCTGAACCCGGCTATTGGCACGAGCCCAACCCAAGGCGCAATACTGAGATTGACTGGGAGTTTCCAACTGATCTCAAAGGCACTGGGGAGGATGCCGCTGCTGCCTACGGCCTTGATCCCTCTGAAATCGCCTTTACCAATGCCCGCACCAATGCATGGGGAGGCCAGTTTGGTGGCGAGGGCGGAGAACACAAAGGTCGCATTGTGCTGCGAGACGCTAATGAGGAATTGGTCAATCTGGTTGAGGATTACCAGGCAGGCATCTACCACGACTACATCATCGAGTGGCACAGTGGAGAGTTCGTCGTGGATGACGCGGGCGATGCCCGCATCGAACCTGGGTGCGTACGTTGGTACTTTGATGACGTGCTGGTCGACGAGTTAACCGACGTTGCATTTGGACAAGGCAATGTCCCCTATCGCGGAGCTCGATTCTGGCTTGGGGTCTGGTTTGCAGCAGCCGGATACGCAGACGAGGTTGGATGGGGCGGATCACCGAACTTCGACACCACAGCCACCCATATCGCCTCAGTCAGCATCGAACCATTCAATGATCCCCGTGATACATGGGTCCGGGAAACTGTCCCAAACTTGGCGTGGGCTACACCAGATCGATACCCCGAATCCCCATGCGCATTTGATCTCAATGAAGATGGTGATGTAGGCACACTCGACCTACTCATCATGCTTGAATCGTGGACCGACTACGACGTCGACAATCTACTGTCACTACTCACGAGTTGGGGCCCATGCAACGTACGATGACTGATGTTGCGAGATCCTAAAGACTGATCAACAGGGCCCCCAAGCAGCGAGCAACTCAAGAAGGTCATTGACACCGACCTCCCCGTTGCCATCAATATCGCCAGGAACATCCCCGGTATCGCCCCACTCCGAAATCACCTGCAACAAATCATCGACACCGACTTCACCATCATCGTTGACGTCCGCAGCGCAGATTGGACCCCCAATTGGGCGCGCAGTCATCGAACCAATCAGACGCACATACGTGAGATCCACTGTCTGTACGCCGAGAGGCCAGCCAAGGTCATAGTCAAAACTGTCGAGCAGCAGATTCGTAAAGTCCGCCTTGCCGTACCCATTACTATCAAGCGCGACATAAAGATCAACATAGATATCCGGCACCCCGTCACCATCAGGATCACCATCGATAAAGCCGTCACGAATCACGATCGGTAAGGGGCCCTCTTCAGAGCCAACGACATTGAGTGTGGTGGGATCAATTTGACCAGTGACATCAAATGGGCCCAGTTCAATACCCAGGTACTCCACTTTGACTTCGACTGTGGTGATGTGATACTCGTAGTCGTAGCTTGAACTATTTGCCGGAATGGATGTGTCACTGGTCCAGAAAATATCATCACCCGTAGATGCCAGATCGAAATCCCATGTGGTAGCGACAGACTGCTGAAGTCCAAAGCTTCCAGCCAGCACCGTCGCTGCGTACGCCATTGCATGAAATTGCTGCATCTTGTCGGACCTCCTCATCGGCCTCCCCAGCCTCATCATCGCTCAACCACGGGAAATTGCAAGTCCAGTCCGAGCAAGACTCCACCTTCACCAGCCCTCAGGGTCGGTTTTTTCCCCAGCACGATAGAATCCGCGACTCTCAAAGCCTTCTTGCAGGATTCCACATGCTTCATACCGCTGACCCCAATCTCCGCAACATCGCCATCATTGCGCATGTCGACCATGGCAAGACCACCATCGTTGATGGACTCTTGTCCTATTGCGGCAGCCTTGAGCGGAGTCAGAGCGAGGAAGACTGCATTCTCGATTCCGATCCATTGGAACGTGAACGGGGCATCACGATTACAGCCAAGAATTGTGCCGTCACCTACCGACCACCCACCGGCGACCACGCTGGGCAGACATGCCGAATCAACATCATCGATACGCCTGGACATGCCGACTTTGGTGGCGAAGTTGAGCGGGTGCTCAAGATGGCCGACGGTGTCTTGCTCTTGGTGGACGCTTTTGAAGGACCCATGCCACAAACGCGGTTTGTGTTGAGTAAGGCGCTGGAACTTGACCATCCACTGATTTTGGTTATCAACAAGTGTGATCGTCCGAACGCCCGTCCAGACGCGGTGCTCAATGAGGTCTTTGATTTGCTCATCGCTCTTGGTGCGAGCGATGAACGCCTCGAGTTCCCTACGATTTATGCCTCCGGTAAGGATGGGTGGACCAGCACGGATGAGAGTGTTCAGAAAGGCACGATGCAACCACTGCTCGATGCCATCATGACGCATCTTCCAGCACCAGTTGGGTACGCAGATGTGCCGCTACAAATGCTGATCGCCAGCGCTGACTACACACCCTACACCGGGCGTATCGCCATTGGCCGGGTATTCGCCGGGGCACTCTCCGCTGGGCAAGCCGTCATTGTGTGCCATGAGCATGAACAGCGGCTCACGCGTGCCCAGAAGGTGTATCGATTCAAAGATCTTGGACGTACCCCTGCCGAATTGATTTCTGTAGGTGATCTCTGCGCCGTCGAAGGAATCGGAGACTTTGAGATTGGCGACACGATTGCATGCCCGGAACAACCAAATCCAATTGCCCGCATCGCCGTCGATGAACCAACCTTGCACATGCTGTTTCGAATCAACGATTCACCGAACGCTGGCACTAGNGGCAAGTTCGTGACCTCACGACAGATTGCGGACCGGCTGGAACGCGAACTCCGAAGCAACCTTGCATTGCGTGTCGAACCTGGCGAGACATCTGAGGAGTTCAAGGTCTCTGGCCGNGGACTTCTACATCTGGGGATCCTCCTGGAAAACATGCGCCGTGAGGGCTACGAACTCACAGTCGGGCGGCCACAAGTCATCGAAAAAGAGATTGATGGAGTCATCTCTGAACCAATTGAACTTCTGACCATTGACGTGGATCAGGGCAACGTCGGCGCCGCCATGGAACTGCTTGGGCCACGTGGCGGAGAGGTCCAGACACTGGAGCAACGTGGCGACCGCATGCACATCGAGTGCGAGATTCCTGCACGCGGCCTGATTGGCCTACGGAGCCACCTCTTGACCGCAACTGGCGGCGAAGCCGTCATGTATCACTGCTTTCAAAAGTACGCACCGTCACGCTCAACGACTTTTGGACGCAGCAATGGCGTGATGGTCGCAACTGCCTCTGGACAAGCCACGACGTATTCCATGCTCAATCTTTCCCAACGTGGCATCCTGTTTGTAGACCCTCAAGACGTCATCTACGCTGGCCAGATCGTCGGTGAAAATGCCCGAGACAATGATCTCGGCGTCAACATCACCAAGGGCAAGGCATTCTCAAATGTCAGAGAGTCCACCAAGGAAGCAACCGTTGTGCTCAAGGCATCACGCGAAATCACGCTCGAAGGTGCGCTGGAGTACATCCAAGACGATGAGTTTGTCGAAATCACACCAGATGCCATCCGATTACGGAAACGTATCCTTGATGAGGGTCGACGCAAGCAAATCGAACGGCAGCGCAAGAATGCGTCAGCATCCTGATCATCCCCCGACAAGATTGTGACACTTGCCCAGGCGGGCCGCCAAAGCCACCGACCGGAATCGAACCGGTAACCTCCAGATTACAAATCAGGTGCTCTGCCAATTGAGCTACGGTGGCAATGCGGGCAGGGTACCGGGCCAATCGACCGCTTGCTCAGTCACATGCCCCAAACTCGCCGATGCAGAGCAGCAGGTCGTCAATATTAGTGGTCCCATCGCCGGTGACATCCCCGTCTGGGCCGCCATATGCGCCGATGACCAACAAAATGTCATTGACATCAACCACCTGATCGCCGTTGGCATCGCCAGGACACGGCGCACCGTCAACACTTCGAATCTGAATTGAAGTAGCGACGCCAGCCACACCACTAGCTTCGACCACAGAAACCAGATCATCTGCTGTGTCACCGTCCAAATCACCTGCCCCAAGCAAGAGCACGACCTCACCACTGTGCAAAGTCTGCTCGAGCGACAGCGTCAGGTCAGCATCGCCACTCTCTAGATCATTGCGGTAGACCGAGACAGCGGCCAGTGACTCCAAGCCATCAAGCGTACGCACCGCAAGGTCGAGATCGCCATCATTGTCGTAATCCAATGCGGTCAGCGACTGCGGAGACTGGCCAACCTCAAAGATCTGTTGGTCATTCAGAGCGTCATCAGAAGCACCAATCATCACTGAAATGGTGTTGGAACCCCGATTACCAACCAGCACATCATCGAGACCGTCGGCATTAAGGTCCTGCATCACCAAATCGTGTGGGTCAGTTCCAACATCGAGTCGCTGCTCCTCACTCCAGACACCAAAAGAGTCTTCAGAAATGACGACCAGTTCATTGGAGCCACCGAGCGTGGAAGCCGCCCGTCGATTGCCTTTGCCCCCTGAACCAACACTTCCCGGCTTGACCTGACCTGGCTTGCCTTGAACCTGGACCGAGCCATCAAGTCCGAACGGCCCAAGCAGACCCCCAACATGCTCGAAGATGTCCAATTGACCGTAGAGGCTACCGTCGGAGAGTACTTCTCCATCGCCTGCGCACGCCACGATGATGTCGTCTTGGTTATCGCCCGCCAAACGAATGATGGCCACATCAACTGGTCCATCTGAGGTTGTTGACCCAACCGAAAGCACCATCTCACTTGGCGCGGCGCCCGAATTGACCAAGGTGTACACGGCGTTCTGTGACGGAGAGACAAAGACCAGATCAGCCTTCCCATCAGCATCAAAATCGCCAGTGGCCAGACCAATCGGGTCATCACAGACATTCAGCATGACCTGCGATGAGATCCCTCCAAGACCGTCGCTGATAAGCATCATGATGTGGCCTGTGGAACCTGGGATGGCCAAAGCAATGTCATCAAACCCATCCGGCCCACCGTCTTCCGAGCCAAAGTCTGCCACTGCGATATCAACTGCCCGACCTGACACGACATCGGTTCCAGAGTCTTCCAGATCACCCAAATCAGCGGTCGAAGCGACCGTGGCAATGATCTTCAATCCTCCACGAAGCCCAGTGCCGTACTCAATCGCCACGTACTTGTTCGAACCAACACCCGGCAATACGACCACTGGGAACTTCTGCCCGACAGTGGCTGATCCAGCCTCTAGCAGACAGAAGGTTGTGCCAATTGCTGGATCACTGCCTTCCGGCAGGGCCGCCGAGAGAGTTCCTTCCAATGTCATCTGCCCGTTCACCTGCAAAGGTGTGCCGGACTCAATCAGCGGCAGTCGAAGTTCGGCATCACGATCGATCAACATGTCACCACTGACCTGCAGCGATCCCGCCGCTTCCAGCTCTAACTGGCCGGGACGATTGGGTTCACCAACCATGACATCACCATCAACCGTCGAAGGATTGGCAAATGCAATTGAACCAGTAAAGGACTGCGAACCAGCGATGTGCAAGAATCCGGATCCTCCGGATCCAAGCGTCACACTGCCCCCTCTGAACCTTGGCCTGCTCGTGCCGATACGCAACGTGTCGACAGACAGCAGCCCACTCGCATTCACATCAAATGAGGCAGGAAGTGCAATGTGCGCTGTCCCTGCATTCGGCGGTTGTGGCACCCAATTGTTGTCATTATCAAAGTCGCCACCCTCGGGTATCGCCCAACTCGACTGCGGCAGATCGCACATCTGCGCGCCACTGTAAGAAGTGAACCAATCTTGGTACCGCCGCCAACTGGTTATCACAGACCGCCCGGCGAGCGCGACATCAAGGCCGTATCCCATCTCGGCAACCGAATCTCGCGCATAAACCTTCGCAGTCTGTACCCAAGAATCATCCACCAGTTCAAAGATGACTGTTGCACCACCACGCAGAGCAGCTCCGCTGTGCCCAGTCGCTGTGACCGCCGCGACATCACCATCAAGCGACACAGCAACACCAAACTCGTCGTCAGGCTGATTGTCAACTGGCACCAAGGCTGCTAATTGACCCCATACCCCGAAGGTCTTGGCATACAAACGGGCCTGCCCCGAAGAGGTCTCACCACCAGCATAAGTCGTGCCCCCACTCTCACCGACCAGTATCCGCGTCCCACTGACGGATACATCAATCTCCTGACCATCTGTCTCGATCCGCTCAACCTTCTCCCAAGATCCACCGGCCAATTCGTAGACATAGGTGTAATAGGACATTGCTAGAGCCATCACATCGCCGTCGATGTCCATGTCTTCAATAAAGCCACCATCTTCTGGCATGATGGCCTGGCCAATGCTCCATGACACGCCATTGAAAACCCACTCTTGGACAATCGGCTCATAATCCCCGGATGTGTGCCCAGCCAGCATAATGTGGCTCTCTGAGACAGCCACCCTGCGGATATACATGTCTGAAGTGGTAAGCGTTTGCTCCAATGAGTAACCACTATTCCAGCGGTACACATCGATCTTGTTGTTGTAGGCCATAAGAATTCGACCACCCCCGATGTCGATTTTGGGAATGCTGTCCCAAGACGTCGAACCCAGTAGGCGTTGCACAAAGACGCCACTTTCATCGAAGAGGTCAACCCCGGGGTAAAAACTACCGGCTGACTCAGCTTGGCTCAGGGAAACACCGAATACCCCGTCCCCAGCGGCCACATGACCGCCAAAGGTTCCTCCGCCCGAACCGACAGTCTGCCAATCAATCTCTTCACTCAGCACTACAGGCTTGAGATAGTCACTGCACTGCACACCCAGACACTCAGATCCAGAGCCAAGGAATACACCACCCGAGTCTGCACACTCAATGACATTCAATGAGGCCACACAGTCCGTACCCAGACAGCAGGCGCCAGAACACAAACCGATGCAATCTCCGCCATCGCAGGCGAGTCCCAGACAGCCCAGTGAGACGTAATAGGAGTGGTGATCCGGACCATTGATCGGATAGCCCGCACCCTCATCGCAATCGTCATTGTTCATCCAATACAACGGGAAACAATTGCCGTTGCAATCTGCAATCAAGCCCGGAGGGCACTCACACGTCGCGGCCAGACATGAGGTCCGCGCGCCGAGAAACACCCCGCCACCTGCAATGCAGTCCTCGTAGTACAACACCTCGCAAAAGCCTTCACAATTTGCCTGATCGCCAAGACAGCAGGCGCCGGGATCAAGCGGGATGTCACCCTGAGGACAATCACCACCGTCCCACCCAAACTCCTCACAATCAAGATAGATGGTGTTGGTGTCATGCTGGTATGAGCCATCATCACAATAGCCATCGCCTATCCAACTCACAGGAACGCAATGACCGTTGCAGTCGAGGGTTTCACCTGGGCTGCAGTTGCCACCACAGTTCGTCTCACAGACAACATCCTCGCACTCTTGGCCTGGATACCACACCCCACCCCAGATCTGGCAAAAGAGTTCTGTATGGCAGGTGCAGACATCACCGTTGAGGCAACAGGCCCCCAACCCTGGGGCTGTGCAGTCATTGGAGCCTCGCTCGGGATCCCCCCAAGCTGTGCTCGAAGATGCCAATACCACACCAAAGGCGAACAACAGACTTATGAGACTCTTGTTGATAGCTCTATCCCTTCATCCCAAGCGCAGAGACCCCTTTGGGCTCATATCTGAGTCTACACCCGCTCAAGACTGGGGCCAGTGACAAAAAGCACCTTGCGAACATCAATTGGGCCGACAAAATGAGCAACAATGCCAGATGCACGCCCATGACTACCCAAGACGACACCCCTGAGACTGGCTCAATGGACGAAACGGTGCCACAGGCCCCGCAAGATCCATTTGAGATACCAGAAACCCTGCGAATACCGGAACAGATTGACGGATTCCGTGTGGTATCACTGATCGCTACCGGTGGCATGGGGGCAGTGTATGAGGCTGTGCAGGAAACCCCCCGTCGGCGGGTCGCCCTGAAGGTGATACGGCCAGGCATTGCCTCCAAATCGCTCCTTGCCCGCTTTGCCTTTGAAGCACAAACGCTGGCACGGCTGCGCCACCCCAACATCGCGCAGATTTATCAGACAGGCACTTGGGAAAGCACGCTGGGAGAAATGCCCTACTTCGCGATGGAGTACATCCCGAATGCAGTGCCGCTGACCGAGTATGCAAATCAGCACACGCTCTCGATCCGGGATCGCCTGGTCATGTTCATGAAGATCTGCAATGCAGTACACCACGGCCATCTTCGAGGCATCGTCCATCGAGATCTCAAGCCGGGGAATATTCTGGTTGGAGGCAATGGCGAGCCCAAACTCATCGACTTTGGTGTCGCACGCGCCACAGATTCTGATCAAGCTGCCGTGACTCAGATGACTAGTTTGGGACAACTCATAGGCACCATGCAGTACATGAGTCCGGAACAGTGCAATGCTGACCCTGATGACATCGATGCACGTTCGGATGTGTATTCCCTCGGCGTGGTGCTCTATGAACTGGTATCTAATCATCTGCCCTATGACATCAAAGAGGCGGCGCTCCACGAGATGGTGCGCGTCATTCAGGAAGACCCGCCCACTCAACTCAGCACCGTGGACAACCGGCTTTCTGGGGATGTAGAAACCATCGCACGCAAGGCTTTGGAAAAAACCAGAGAGCGGCGATATCAGTCCGCGCTTGAGTTACGTAGCGATATCGGTCGCCACCTCGATGATGAACCAATTCTCGCTCGGCCGGCCAGCCGCATCTACCTCCTCCGCAAGTTTGCAAGACGCAATCGCGCCCTCTTTGCGTGCTCGGTCATCATTTCCTGCCTCATCCTTGGCGGACTCATCTGGACATCGATTTCACTCTCGATCATTTCAGGACAGCGAGACAAACTACAGGTTGTAAACGCCGATCTTGTTGACCAGATTGACGCGGCTGCACTATTGGGCGGCGACATCTACGCACAACTCAACCGCATCGATGCGTCTGTTGATATTCGCCACGATATCGCGCAAATTGTCCGCGACCGTGCGGATGCACTGGCTGCGATTGCATCAAGTCCAGATGTCTCGCCTGCTACGTCCATTCAGAAGGCGCAAATTCAGGCACGAATTGACATTGGAGATGTCTTAGGTGGTTCTCGGAGCGCTTATACCAATCTTGGTCGACCGATTGAGGCTCAGACACTCTATGAAGAGGCCACTGAACTGAACAGCACATGGCTGGATCGCAGCCCAGACCATCCCAAGCCACACCAATTGCACTTGATGCTATTGACACGCTTTGGAGATGTGCGCTACCTCACAGGCGCGCCTGATCAAGCCCGTGTGTATTACATGCAAGTTACAGAAGAGGCAGAAGAATTGTTCGCACGCAAGATTGCTGCTGACGAACACGTGTATCTGATCAGCCAGGCACGAGAACGCATTGCTGATTGTGACGCTGAAGCTGGTGATGTGGCATCGATGCGCGCCCAAGTTGAGAAGGCCCGTGCACTGCTTGAAACGCACATTGCCGAGACTGCCACCGCAGAGTATGCCCGATCTATGGCATTACTTATTCGCAGGCAAGGATTCGCAATTTACGAACACATCTCATCCACAGATGAAGACGCGGCAGCACGAGAACAGGCAAGACCCGCCTATGAAGAATCATTGACCATTTTCCAGGATCTTGCGGAATCGGAACCGGCCAATGGTCGTGCACAACGAGACTGGGCATGGGCGAGGTATTACCTCGCGTATCTGGAAGCCGGTGGTGGGAATGAAACTCGAGGACGTTCTGAACTCTCCGCTGGCGCGGTTCAATTGATCGAATACCTCTCACGCAATCCAAGTGATGCTGATGCGCGGAGGGATCTTGTGCTCTACCTGCAACAAGTCGTCGATCTTGAGCCCTATCTGGGAGGCCCACCGATGGCCCAACAGGCAGTGCAGCAGGCAACTGAGGCTCTAGAACGCCTCCACCGCCAATCGCCGAGTGACCGTAATCTCAAGAGCCTGCTCACTCAAGTACAGCAGATGCAGGATGCCGTAAGCGAAAATGACCAGGACACTGCGCCAAGCAACTGACACACAACAGAAGTCATATGTTTCAGGTGGCAATACGCTTGACGCGACGTAGGGCCACAGCCAATACCGTCGCATCGGCTGGAGTCACACCCGCAAGCCGACTGGCCTGTCCAAGCGTTGCTGGCCTGAAGTGATCAATGGCCTCCACCGCCTCTGTACGCAGTCCTGTAACCGAACGAACGTCAAATGTCACAGGAATGGCAACCCCGTCTGATTCTTGTTGCCGTTTGATTTCAGCTTGTTGTCTTTTGACGTAGCCGTCGTATCGCGTGTCTACCATGACACGCTCAACTTCCTGCGCGTCATCAGAACCACCAAGTCGTTCCACAATGTCGCTGATGGACACATCAGGCCGCCTTGCCAGCGCAGCAAGGTTCTTGCCGCCCTCCCCTGGCAGCCGCTGCATCCTTTCTGCGATGTCATCCAATCGCTGATGTCGATTGGTCCATAGAGACCATCGCGCGTCGCACACTGTGCCAATGTCCCGACCAAGAGGCGTCAGACGAGCGTCTGCATTATCTGACCGCAGGAGCATTCGGTGTTCAGCCCGACTCGTGAAAAGTCGGTATGGCTCGCGTGGCACGCGGGTGACCAAATCATCCATCATGACACCGATATAGGCTTGATCACGCCGGATACGCACAGATGGCATTCCCCGTGCAACGTGCGCCGCATTGACACCGGCTAACCAGCCCTGCCCAGCAGCTTCTTCGTAGCCGCTGGTGCCATTGATCTGCCCCGCAGTGAACAAGCCCGGCACAATCTTTGTTTCACACGTGCTATCCAGTTGATGTGGGCGAATCATGTCGTATTCGACCGCGTACCCGTACTGCATGATCTCTGCTCGACTACACCCAGGCATGCAACGCACGATTTCATCCTGAATCTCTGGGGGTAGCGATGTACTAATGCCATTGCAGTAGATCGAGTCACCACCAATCGTCTCGGGCTCAAGAAAGACATGGTGCTGACTGCGATCAGCAAAGCGAACAACCTTGTCCTCAATACTCGGACAATATCGAGGTCCAGACTCTGCATCGATCTGGCCACTGAACATTGGGGCTTGGTGAAGGTTGTTCTGAATCAACCGATGCGCATCCGCTGTGGTATGGGTAACTCGACATGTCACCTGTGGCAACACAGGAAATGAAGGCGAAGCAAGATCACTAAATGGTGTCGGCGACACATCGCCAGATTGCACGGGAAGCTCATCCCAATCGATGGTGTTCTGACGCAGACGTGGTGGCGTGCCGGTCTTGAGTCGCCCGAGTTCAAAGCCAAGCCGCTTGAGGCACTCAGAGATCCCATCGGCGCTGCCCTCTCCAACCCGACCACCGGAAGTTGCCGATGGTCCAGTATGCATCAAAGCACGCATAAAGGTCCCAGTAGTCAGCACCACGGCTGGAGCTCGACACTCGACACCGTTGGGCAGTTGTACACCAACACAACGCCCTGCTTCAATGAGCAGATCATCAATCGTTGCCGCCACAACCTGAATGTTGCTTCGAGAGTGAAGCAACTGCTGCACTGCTTGTGCGTAGCGATCCTTATCGCACTGGGCCCGCGGTCCACGAACCGCAGGACCCTTTGATTGGTTCAATACCTTGAACATGATGCCCGCAGCATCGGCAGCGCGGGCCATCAGACCCCCAAGCGCGTCAATCTCACGCACCACCTGACCCTTTGCCAGGCCACCGATGGCAGGATTGCATGACATCACGCCGATTCGGGAAGGATCCATGGTGAACAAAAGAACAGAACCCGCGGGGCCAAGCACACTGGACGCGGCCCAAGCCGCCTCGACGCCAGCATGGCCGCCACCGACAACGATCACATCACCATGCTCAGGCGGATTCAGTCTTCGACCATCCATGTGTCATGACCTGCCACCAGCGTGGCGATGTCTGTTTCCCGATTGGTTGCCATCGCTTCAACAACCTGTTCATGGCTTGCCTGCTCATAGGCAGGTCGATCTGGATTGCAGTAAAGCACGCCCAGCGCCTCGGGTAGTTCAGGATGGAACATGTTTGCTAACAAAAAGGCAGTCGAGCGATCGGTCTCGTCATGCACCAGGATGTCATCTTCAGTAACACCATCTTCCCCAATAGTCACCACACTGGCCTTCCCATCAATGATGGCGATGCCCATATTGCGCTCTTCTCCGAAGATCAACGGCTCACCGTGCATGAGATCCACGGTGTTCGATGGCCGCGTGTTCTTCTGTGATGCGTAGAACCAAGCCTGGTGATTAAAAATGTTGCAATCCTGATAGACCTCAATAAAAGCACAACCTTCATGCTCAGCCGCTCGCTCCATCGTTGCTGTCAGCGTTTTGGCATCGATATCAATACACCGCGCAACAAAAGTGCACTCGGCTGCAAGTGCCAAAGCAAGCGGATTGACCGGCTGGTCGAGCGAGCCCATTGGTGTTGACTTGGTGATCTTGCCCCGTTCACTCGTAGGCGAATATTGTCCCTTGGTGAGTCCATAGATGCGATTGTTGAGCATCAGGATTCGCAAACCAACATTTCGACGCATGGCGTGAATCGTGTGGTTGCCGCCGATAGAAAATTGATCTCCATCACCAGACACAAGCCAGACATCCAGTTCAGGGTTAGCCAACTTGATGCCGGTCGCAAATGCAGGCGCCCGGCCGTGAATGGAGTGCATTCCGTACGTTTCCATGTAGTAGGGAAAACGCGCTGCGCAGCCAATTCCTGACACGAAAACGATGTCTTCCTTGCGCTTTCCGATATTCGGAAGAGCTTTTCGCACCGCAGCCAAAACGGCATAATCACCACACCCTGGGCACCATCGCACGTCCTGATCTGATGCAAAGTCCTTCGGCTTATAAGTTGGCAACGCGGTATCAGAAGAACTCATCCGTTCGCCCCCTCAATGATTGCCTGAATGCCCTGCACCAACTCGTCTACATGAAAGCCACGGCCCTGGATCACATTGATTCCTTGGGCATTCACGAGATACTGAGCCCGAAGCAGGAGTTGCAGTTGACCGCTGTTGATCTCAGGCACAATGATCCGCGGATATCGAGCCAGCACTTCACCAAGATTGCACGGCATAGGATTGAGATATCGAAGATGAGCTGACGCCAGTTGGACACCATCTGCTCTAAGTCGGCCGACTGCAGATGTGATCGCTCCCTGCGTTCCACCCCAGCCAATCACAAGCGTATCCGCAGCAGTGTCTCCTCCAACTTCAATTGGAGGGATAACGTCGGCAAGTCGTTCAATCTTGGCCGAACGCATGTGAATCATGTGCTGATGATTGGGGCCATCATAGGAGACGTTTCCAGTGACATCTTCCTTTTCAAGACCACCAACACGGTGTTCAAGCCCGGGCGTACCCGGTATGGCCCAGCGACGCGCCTGGGTTTCCACATCGCGCTCATAGGGATGGAATACCTCTGAATCATCAGACTGCGCAACTGGATGATTGATTTCGATGGCATCAATCGATTTAAGATCCGGAATGCGCCATGGCTCAGCACCATTGGCCAGCCCAGCATCACTGAGGATGATCGCAGGACACATGGCGCGAGTGGAGAGTCGCACTGCTTCGATGGCCATATCAAAACAATCCGCAGGTGAACTTGGCGCTAAGACAATGCAGGGTGCCTCGCCGCTTCGACCATAGAAAGCCTGCAAAAGATCTGCCTGCTCAGTTTTAGTTGGCATTCCGGTAGCCGGACCAGCCCGCTGCACATCAATCACAATGATGGGCAATTCGAGCATGACCGCAAGCCCAAGTGCTTCGCCTTTCAAGGCAAGTCCAGGACCTGAAGTACCGGTAACACCAATACCCCCAGCGTAAGACACACCAATAGCAGCACAGGCAGCAGCAATTTCATCTTCCGCCTGGAATGTCTGTACCCCCCATCGTTTGAGATTTGCCAACCCATGCAGCACGTCCGATGCGGGTGTAATTGGATAACCACAATAGGTGACTTGTTTGGATGCCAACTCTCCAGCGAAGGCGAGCCCAAGCACCATGGCCTCATTTCCACTGATCTTGCGGTAGCGGCCGGGGGGCAAATCTGCAGCGGGAACGACATATCGCTCAGGGATTGCTTCGGTGGTCTCGCCAAAGGCCCACCCAGCTTTGAGCGCCATCACGTTCATCTCTGCGACCGCAGGAAGATTCTTCTTGCGACCAAAATAACTCTCCAACCATTCAATGGTTGGCTCTAACGGTCGGTCATACAACCAGCACACCATGCCCAAGGCAAACATGTTGCGGCAACGATCAATCTCCTTGGCGCCCTGTCCCGTCTCAGACAACTTTTCACGAACCATGCGGCTCAATGGAACACGCACAACTCGGCAACGGTCCTTTATGGCCGGCTCATCCAGTGGCGAGTCTTCTGGGCCATATCCTGCTTTCTTCAAGTTCACCTTCGTAAACTCGTCTTCATCGGCGATCACCATGCCCCCAGGTCGAACATCACCGACATTGGTCTTGAGCGCGGCAGGATTCATCGCGACTAGCACATCGACCGCATCTCCGGGAGTGTGAATGGGGCGAGCAGCAAAGTGCACCTGAAAGCCAGACACACCGAAGGTGGTGCCGCGTGGCGCTCGAATCTCCGCCGGATAATCTGGAAACGTCGAAAAATCATTGCCAACCAATGCTGTCGTGCTGGTGAACTGGCCACCCGCCAGTTGCATGCCATCTCCGCTATCCCCGGCAAAGCGAACAGTGACGGCCTCGACTTGAGTCGGGGTCGTTGACTGAGTATCGACTGAGGTATCTGGCACGCGATCGTTCCTGACAATTCAAGGGCTGATGGTATCAGGAGCAACCCCACAGGGCGGCAAGTCACTCCTGAGCCGATCCATTCCGATCAGCGCCATGACTCCCCCACATGCTCATCATCAGTCCAACATCCCGGATGTCTACCTGACTGTCTCCATTCAGATCCCCAGGAGAAGGTTGTGGGGCCAATGCCGCGAGCACCTGAACACAGGTGGTTCGTGCACCAGACCACCGACCACCCGCTTCACTACAGGAATGCTCTGTGGTTTCGATGCACTGTTGTGCAATACGACAGGCACCCTTTGGAGGCCTTACCGCTGCACTGGCACCACCGGCCACACTGTCGACCTGAGTCTGAAATGTGCATGCCTCAAAGGTCGCCTCACCCCTGTAGCCCTGGTACACCGCACCACCAGCAAGCCCTGCTGAATTCCGCACAAAGGCTGTGTCAATAAAACTGAGTGTGGTGTCGTAGATGTAGGCACCACCACCATTGAATGCAGCCCGACAACCCCGAAACTCACAGTCAGTCAGGGTGCACGATGAACCCATGTCCGCAAACAACCCACCACCACCAAACACCGCCACATTGTCATCAAAGGTGCAACTCGCAAAAACGCTCGGACTATCCCGCAAGTAGACCGCTCCCCCACGCTCAGCGTGGTTCGCTGAAAATCGACAACTCACAAACCTCGGGCGAGATCCACCGCTGGCCCAGACACCACCACCTTCTCCACGTACTCGATTCGCCATGATGCGACAACGCTCGATCAGCGGAGACGACGCCTGAATGACAAGTCCACCGCCGACCGTGATACCCGGCGCATATTGACTGGGCGCACCTGAGCCCCCTGTCAATGTCAGTCCACGCAAGATCGTTTTGCCAGCGACATCATCAACGATGCTCACTACCGGCCCACCCGTGCCGCCTCCATCAAGAATGGTCCGGTCAGCTCCGCCAGACCCCTCAATCGTCAATCCTCGGCCGTCAAGTACGATCCGCTCCCGCCAGATACCCGGACCGATGACAATGCGATCGCCAATGGCTGCCCGCGCCACGGCCTCAGTGATTGTCTGAGCATCCTCTGGAACACGAATGACATCGGCCATAGCGGAACAGCAGAGGAGCAGAGATATTTTGAATACAGAAGCCAAACCCATGTTCAAATGACATTGAAGCAGGCTCAGGACTGAATGTCCAATCTGATGCTCAAAATCGCTACACTGGGTTCATCCATCGGGACGAGGACAACGAGTCGCATCGCCCCCTATCAACTCCGGGATCGGCTTGTGTGTAGATGACCAGATGCCACAGATCGAAGTAGTCACACGCCGCAGCACGAAGCGGTTCAAGTTGGCTGGCAAGCCAATCACTATTGGTCGGTCAGACGACAACACGCTGGTATTGAAGGATGACCGAGCCAGCCGGCATCATTGTGTCATCGAGCCGCAGGGTGATGAATGGGCCCTTCGTGATCTAGATTCTAGAAACGGAACGAAGCTCAACGACGAACCCGTATCTAGCGCCAGAATGCTCGACAATGGTGACGAGATTCGCATCGGTCGAGTACGCATCACCTTTATCGATCCACAACAGATGATCCCACTTGAGGAAGCTCCACCTACTGCACCAAGCGTGGATGATCTGTTTCCGACGGATCTTGATAGCCTCGATCTTGATCTCAATACGGAGGTGCAGGAGACTGCCCAAACTGACTGGGAAAAGCGGCTTGATGACATTGCGGCTGCTGGCGCCGATCGTGGTTTTCAGGAAGAAGACATCTCTCTTGTAGACAATCGTGGGGTCACGGTTCATCAGGCACGATCCAGTGGACTCAATCGCGGCAAGGAAGACGAGGGCGCAGAAGGGACTCGAGCATTCAGGAAAATCCTGTTTGCTGCTTTCCGAACCCGAGCGACAGATCTGCACATCGAACCTCGCATCGATGGGTGCGCTGTCCGCCTTCGCGTCGACGGCACCATGATCTCGGCTGTTGAATTTTCAACACAAATCTTCAGACGACTACTCGGCATCGTCAAAATTCTGTGCCAGATCGAAACGAGCCAAAAAAACCAGGTACAAGACGGTCACTTTTCCGTCTCAGTCGTCGGGCGACGTGTGGACTATCGAGTCAGTCTGACCCCCTCCGTCCACGGGCAGAAACTCGTTATTCGTGTACTGGACTCATCGAATAGCCCCAGTCGACTTCATGAACTGGGCCTCAAGCCGTGGATGTATGAAAAACTTCGCACCATCGCCACTCGTGATGCCGGGCTGCTGCTGGCATGTGGGCCCACTGGCTCCGGCAAGACGACCTCGCTCTACTCCTGCCTTCGGGAGATCAACGTCGAGCAGCGCAACGCGATCACCATTGAAGATCCGGTGGAGTACTACCTCGAGGGTTGTACACAGATACCGGTTGATCACGATCAGGGAACAACTTTTCACAGTGTGCTTCGCTCAGTGCTTCGACAAGATCCGGATGTCATCTTTGTAGGCGAGATTCGAGATATCGAGACTGCAACTGTTGCAATGCAAGCTTCCATGACTGGTCATCTGGTTTACACCACGGTGCATGCCAAGGACACCATTGGATCCGTCTTCCGCCTGCTTGATCTGGGCATTGATGCCCCACTGGTTGCAAATGCACTAAATCTGGTCGTCGCGCAACGACTCGTACGTCTTCTTTGCAGTTCCTGCCGCAAGGCTGTTGCACCAACACCGAGCCAAACATTGCGTATGGGGCGATCCGTTGGCGGCATTGATCAGATCCACGTGCCTCAGGGGTGTGCGCGTTGTCTGAAGACGGGCTACCACGGCCGAAGAGCGTTGTTCGAACTTTTGGAAGTCACTGACAGCATCCGCGACCTGATCATGAAGGGCCCCTCGATCAAGGGCATTCGTGACCTGGCCCGCCAAGGGCTGTTTACGTCGCTGGAAGAGTTCGGCTTCGAATTGGTCGCAGAAGGATCAACCTCATACAGCGAGATTGAGCGGGTCGCTGGCTCTGAGTGAGGCATTCATATGCCATTTTCAATGCCCTCAGACATCATGATGGGGTTTGGCGTACATAGCGGGGACTGATATACTGCGGGGCTTCCCCCGGAGATGCGAGCTCATGAGTACCGAGATCACCCCGAACACGACCATGACCTTCACAGTAACGGCTGTGCCTCCCACGGCTGCCAAGGTGAAGACGATCGAACGGCTCATGGGCATGCAGAAGGATGTCCAGCGAGGGATGAAAATGCTTCAGCGCCTTCGTCGTCAGAAGGACAACATCACGTCCATTCGGGCCGGTCGACCATGGACCAACCGCAAGAAGGCCACGCGACTTCAACGCTGCAATGTTGGGGAATCATTCACACTGAATGTTACGCCCACCATTGTCAACGACCTCAAGAGCGTGTCTTCATGGCTCGAGGCTGCATCTGCCTGATCAGGCCAAAAGTGAGTAGATCCGCCGAGCAATCGGCGTAAGATCACCAGGAAATTCCTCCGGCCGCAGCCACTTCAACTCATCGTACTCATCAGTCGCTTCACCGATTGTTTCGTGGGCTACTTCGATCTTGAGCGCCACCTCCCACGTACAAGCCGCAGGATCAAATAGAACGGCCTCCGCTCTGGGAGGTTGACGAAATCGTCGACCAACCTCTTCGTGGAATTCGCGAGTCACTGCTTCCTCTGGGGATTGCCCCGGCTCAACACCACCTGATGGCGCAAACTCCCAACGCCCAGGATTAAAGGTCGTCCAACTAGCGCGCTGCCCTACGAGATATCGCTCGCCGCACTTGGTCAACGCCTTGACACCAAGTGGTCGACAGTGGCAATCGAAGCCCTCGTCCTCTTCGCCCATCGCCGCCTGCACCGCATACCACCGGAAGTCACAGGGAAATCCCTGAATCACCGCTCCGCCAGCACCATTTCGGTGCACACCGCCAACCTGAATCATGCGACCGTCAAAGATCCGGTCATTCTGGTCCTTGAGCTGTTCCCAGCGTTGCTCGGCTTCCTCAAGAAAATGTGGGTCCGGCGCCCACATGCGATCCGACAGTGATACCACCGCCGGGCGTCGCAACCGGATGGTCAGTTGCTCGGACACCAACTCACCCGCCGCCGCCGAACTCGATTCCCTGTGCCAATGGCAGGTCATCCCCCCAGTTGATCGTACATGTTTGGCGTCGCATGTATGCCTTCCACGAGTCGCTGCCACTCTCGCGACCTCCACCCGTGTCCTTCTCCCCACCAAACGCCCCACCGATTTCCGCGCCGCTGGTGCCAATGTTGACATTGGCAATACCGCAGTCGCTGCCATCATGTGACAGGAAACGCTCCGCAGCTCGGACGGAATCGGTGAAGATGGCACTTGAGAGACCCTGATCAACGCTGTTCTGCTGGCAGATGGCATCATCGATATCGGTGTATTCAAAGATGTACAGAAGCGGAGCGAAGGTTTCTTCCTTGGCAATTGCAGGAGTCTTCCCCGCGGGCACACGGACGATGCTGGGCCTCACGAAGTGACCTGGATTGTCCTGATAGGCATCAATACCATCGACACCCCCGCAGAGCACTTCACAACCCTCTGCAGTTGCACGCTCCAAGGCATCTCGCATCGCATCAACGCTGCGCTGATCGATCAGTGGACCTACCAGCGTTGAGGAGTCCAGGGGATCGCCGATGGGAACTTGCTGATAGGCCTTCACCAGACCCTGAGTCACAGCATCCACAACTGAGCTGTGACAGTACAGTCGACGTGTCGTGGTACAACGCTGACCAGCAGTACCCACAGCCCCAAACAATGTCCCGCGGATGACCAGATCTAGATCGGCTGTTTCAGTCACGATGATCGCGTTGTTGCCGCCAAGTTCGAGCAGACTACGTCCGAGACGCTTGGCCACCTGCGTACCCACGTGGCGGCCCATACGACAAGACCCGGTTGCACTGATCAATGGGAGTCTGCGATCCGCAATCATGGCCTCTCCAACTTCGTCATCAGTGCCAATGACCAAACCAAACAGATCAGCCGGATCGCCCTCCGCCGGAACAAAGATGTCCTGATCCCGCATGACTTGCTGAACAATATTGGTCATCGCAATCGCTGTCAGCGGCGTGGCCAGACTCGGCTTCCAAACTTGCGCATTGCCACAGACTGCCGAAAGCATGGCGTTCCAAGCCCAAACTGCGACCGGAAAATTGAATGCAGAAATAATGCCAATCGTGCCAATGGGATGCCACTGCTCGTACATCCGGTGCAAGGGCCGCTCAGACGGCATCGTCAGACCATACAACTGCCGCGACAGGCCAACTGCAAAGTCAGCAATATCGATGCACTCAACAACCTCACCAATGCCCTCTGGGAGAATCTTGCCCATTTCCATCGTGACCAAGCGCCCCAATGCTTCTTCTTGATCGCGAAAAGCATTGCCCATACGCCGTACCAACTCGCCACGCTTTGGAGCTGGCAACATGCGCCAGGATCTCTGAACAACCATGGCCCGCTCGATACAGGCGTCATACTCGCTTCGAGCTTGAAGTCGAACAGCACCAAGCGCTTCACCAGTTGCCGGATTGGTCGATACGACACGATCTGAACCTGCCTCAACCGAGTCAAGGAGCAGCGGATGGGCACAGAGATCGGTCACGATGTCGGTAGATGTAGTGGACATCGCGGCATTGTACTCACCCCGCATTCACACCGACGAACCGCGGGATAGCTACACTCAGGCCATGTCGATGACCCGTGACGACATCGCTCGCCGTGCCGCCCGCGAACTGCAAGATGGCTTCTACGTCAATCTCGGCATTGGCATGCCGACCTTAGTTGCCAACCATGTCCCAGATGGCATGCAGGTGTGGCTGCAGTCAGAAAATGGACTGCTCGGGATGGGGCCATTTCCGACGGACGAAGCTGTGGATCCCGACCTCATCAATGCTGGCAAGCAGACAGTGACGGCCGAACCGGGAGCCAGCTTCTTTGGAAGCGACGAATCATTTGCCATGATCCGGGGGGGGCACATTGATTTGGCCATTCTCGGCGCCATGGAACTGAGTGAAGAAGGGGATATTGCCAACTGGATGATTCCAGGCAAACTGGTCAAGGGCATGGGTGGCGCTATGGATCTCGTGGCAGGTGTCCGACGCGTGGTCGTCATGATGGACCACTGCAACAAGAAGGGCGAGCCCAAACTGCTGCCTCATTGCACCCTTCCACTGACTGGTGTGCAGTGCATCGATATGGTCATCACCGACCTTTGCGTACTTGAGATGGACCCAGACCGACGGCGATTTGTCCTCACAGAATTGGCACCTGGCGTGACTACCGAAGAAGTACTCGACAAGACAGCTGGCAATATTCTGGTTGAGTCTGAGCCATCCATGGTGAGTTGCTAACTCCAACATCTCCAGATACAAAAAGAAACGAGCCCCGGCCAACAGACCGGGGCTCGCATTGATTCAGCACATTGAACTCAGACTTCCTTGGTCCGATGCTGCATTTGAGCTTTGAGCCTCGCAAGAATCGATGAATGCATCTGACTCACTCTCGACTCGCTCAAGTCAAGCGTCACCCCGATCTCCTTCATGGTCATCTCTTCGTAGTAGTAGAGAATCACAATCAGTCGTTCTGCTCTGGACAGTCCACGGGTTAGGAGGAACTTGAGATCGTCCCGCTGCAGTTTCTGAGCTGGATTCTCTTGCCGCCGATCAGCGACAACGTCAATCTCACGTACATCCCGACTTGAATCAGTCTCATACCACTTCCGATCCAGAGACACCATGGAGACAGGCTGACTGTCACGCTTGATCTTGACGTACTCGTCTTTGGACACATCCAGATGCGTCGTCACCTCGTCTTCAGTAGCTCGTCGACCATTGGACATCTCCAATTCCTTGCGAGCACGATCCATCTTGGCAGTTCGTGATCGCACCAGCCGCGGGACCCAATCCATCGCCCGAAGTTCGTCAAAGATGGCCCCACGAACCCGCTGCGTGCAATACGTCTCGAATTTGACCCCTCGTTCCAGGTCGAATGCATCAATGGCGTCCATTAATCCAAACAGACCTGAGGACATCAGATCCTCAACGTCGACTTCAGAGGGAAGCCGAACATGCAACCGCTCTGCGGTATAGCGAACAAGTGGGAGGTAGTGCTCCATCAGCACATTGCGTGTCTCCTCGCTTGGTTCGTCGCGATACAACTCCCATACTGTGGTGACCTGACGGCCACAGGATGTCACATCGCTAATGCGCCGATTCGATGTGCTGGCCTCGCGGGCCTTGCTGTTCTTAATCGACGCACGAATGGCCACAGCCGATCCTGCTGCAGCGACAACAACTGTCGATTCAGTAGTTTCGGCATCCGTTGATGTTGCCTGTTTGAGTTCGGGCATCGGGTCTACTCCTTGACCACTTCGCCGTTCATGAGCCTGGGATACACCTGACTCAATATGTCCCGTCAGAGTCACGTTCTTCCGTGAACGTGCTTTCGACGTGCTGCCACCATACAACTCATGGGGGCCCACGACAAGCGAGCGTCGGGAAGGCGTTTCAGGATTGTGCTGACGGCGATGGCAAAGCATGTGGTTCTCAGAGCCAATCGAGAGTGGACGATCCAACTTTCACATGGCCGAACAGTCGCTTTGAAAAACACGTCGAATGGGGTATCGACGGTGCCGTTCAGACGGGTCATTCCGGTGAGGTCGTAGTTCTCCTATCCCTCAGACGACCACCGCGTGAGGGGGCTCACCCGCAAGGCGAGCCACGCCTGTCTGCTCGACCGACTTGGCACTTGGAACCCAGCCTCTGACAAAGAGTTGTGTTATCGGTCTCTATCAGCAATCTCTGCGCTTCTCCCATCACCCTGTCCACCAGATCGTGCCTCAGAAGGGCCAGCAGCCAGACACTGTGTAGGATGCCCAGCATGCACCCCAGGGACGGGCAAAAATCGAGGGTTTCAGGCCTCTGCATGGGCCTTCTGGCCTGGGCTATCTCGGCCTCAGCCGTCGCTCAGGACATCTACCGGCTAGACCCTGAGACAGATGAGTGGAAACTGGAACAGACGCCAGCCCCAAACTCATCCGCAGCCCAACTGGCCCGGGCCCGGGTCCTGCTGACGGAGGGACGGCACGATCGGGCCTTGAACATGGCCAATCGCTGGATGGCACGCAATCCAGGCTCCCAGTTGATGCCTGAGGCGTATCTGATTAAGGGTGATGCGCTGGTCGGACTGGGCGATGAGTACGAGTCGCTTTACGAATTCGAATATCTGGTCCGTAAGTTTCCCGGCAGCGAAGTGTTCTCCCTTGCGTTACTGCGTGAGTACGACATTGCAGTGAAATACGCACATGGCCTTAAACGCAAAATGTTTGGTTTGCGCATCATCGATGCGACGGATGAGGCAGAGGAGTTGTTCATTCGTATCCAAGAACGTATGCCTGGAAGCAATCTTGCCGAGAAGAGCGGCTTAGAACTTGCTGACCTCTACTTTCGCCAGCGCAAAATGGGACTTGCTGCCTCAGCCTATGCCATCTTTATCGAACGATACCCGAGAAGCACCGAGATCCCGTTTGCTCGCCGACGTCTGATCTATTCAAACATTGCCTCATTCAAGGGTCCTGAGTTTGACATCGTTGGATTACTCGAAGCCAAGGCTGAATTGCAACAACTGGCCGTCCGACGTCCCGCCGAAGCAGAACGCATTGGCGCTCAGGCACTCGTAGAACGCATCAATGAGTCTGAGGCGAACAAACTGCTTGTCACTGCGCAGTGGTACCTGCATCAAGGTGACCCAATCGCCTGTGAATTTACTCTTCGATCGCTCGTGCGGAAATTCCCTTCGTCCGCTGCTGCAATGAAGGCGCTACGCATAGTGCCACAGGTACTGAGACAATTACCACAAGCTGTGCTTGATCGGACACCCAATTATGCGCAGATGAGCAAGGAAGTGCTCGAACGCAAGCCGCCCCAACCGGAACCAGTATCGGACGGCTCCACGGAGGACCAGCCGTGAAGACCCGGATACTCATGCTCCTGCTTACGCTGGCCTTGCCTGGCGGATGCGCCTCGGATGCAACCCAAGGGTGGACCCTCAGCAACGCCTACAACGACAAGTGGTCGACCATTGCAATTCCCATCGTCAAGAACCTGACGTATGAGCGTGAGATGGGATATCTCCTGACCAATGCGCTGGTTCGTGAAGTCGAAAACCGAACCCCTTGGAGAATCACGTCGCCAGCTGAGGCAGACACGTTGCTGGAAGTCGAAATCACCTCAGTTGAGTTACAAGCACTCTCGCAATCAAGATTGACCAAGTTGAATCAGGAAAACCTCGTTCAATTAAAGACAGACTGGAGCTGGGAAGACCTCAGCGGCAACCAGACAATCACCTCCTGGGACGGAATGGGCAGCGAAGGGCTCTTTCTCTCATCAAATCCACTAGAAGAACCAATCGAACTTGGCAAACTGCAGGCCGTAGAGAACATGGCCCGGGCCATTGTCGACCGCATGACCGCCGCTTGGTAGATCACGCAACTGGCCAGTGAGATTCGAGGCAGTGCCATTTGCCCTGCTACCATGTCAGTACCGAATTGATGTGACATGACTGATCAAAACACTCCACAACGCCCATCTGATCAAGGCCCCCAAGGCGGGCCACCACGCCCACCTCAACGTCCCGCATCGCGCGGCATCATGAGTTGGGTCTTCATTCTGGGCCTGCTGATCGTGCTCTTTGCGGTCATGCAGTCTGCAGCCCCTGGCGTTGAAATCAAGAGTTGGCAGAAGTTCAAGGAATTGATCACGCCTGCCTCAGGCGACCTCTACGAACCTACCCCAGGATCTCCCAAGGCGGTCATGGTCAAGAGTGATCGAGTCATCGCCACCATTAAACCCGGCGTTGAAGGCGTCAATCCTGGCAAAGAACCTTTGACGGTCTATCACGTGATTGACGGTGGCAGTCGACAGTACTACCTCGAACAAATCGACACCCTGCTGCACGGCAACTTTGAGACGGACACCAAACAGAGTGTATGGGTCCAGTTGCTCTTCACGATCGGTCCAATTCTGCTGCTGCTATTGATCGTCTGGTTCTTGATCGCTCGATCCGTTCGAGGCGCAGGCGGTGGGCCTGGAGGCATGCTCGGCAGCTTTGGCAAATCCAAACATCGCATCTCCACGAAGGAAACCTCCAAGATTCGATTTACGGATGTTGCTGGCATCGACGAGGCCAAGGATGAAGTCCTTGAACTGGTTGAATTCCTGAAGAACCCCAAAAAGTTCCAGCGACTCGGCGGCCGCATCCCGCGCGGCGTCCTGCTCGTTGGACCTCCTGGCTGTGGCAAGACGCTGCTAGCAAAGGCCATCGCGGGCGAAGCAGACTGTCCATTCTTTTCGATTTCTGGCAGTGACTTCGTAGAGATGTTCGTCGGGGTTGGGGCCAGCCGTGTCCGCGACCTCTTTAAGCAAGCCAAGGAAAACAGCCCTTGCATCATCTTCCTCGACGAAATCGATGCGGTTGGCCGGCGACGCGGCAGTGGATTCAGTAGTGGCGGACACGATGAACGTGAACAGACGCTCAACGCGATTCTGGTCGAAATGGACGGCTTTGAGGTCACCGATCAAGTGATTGTGATTGCTGCGACCAATCGCTCGGACGTTTTGGACCCAGCTTTAATTCGCCCCGGACGTTTCGATCGCCAAGTGCCTGTGTCCTTGCCCGACGTTGAAGGACGGCTCAAGATTCTGCAGGTGCATTCGGAGGGCATCACCCTGGCCCCCGATGTTGATCTCAAGAGAACTGCCCGTGGAACACCCATGTTCTCGGGGGCCGATCTTGCCGCACTGATCAATGAAGCCGCCATCATCGCCACGCTTGAGGATAAAGATGCAGTCGACCAACATGATCTTGAGGAAGCTCGAGACAAGATCAAGTTTGGCCGGGCCCGGCACAGCAGGAAGATCGAGGAAACGGAACGAGCTGCCACTGCTTATCACGAAGCCGGCCACACAGTGGTTCAGGCTTTGCTTGAAGACGCAGATCCAGTGCATAAGGTCACCATCATTCCGCGCGGACAAGCGATGGGAGCGACGTTCAGCCTTCCTGAAAAAGATCGATACGGCTACGGCCGTCGCTACATCGAGGCAACGCTGCAGGTGCTGTGCGCAGGACGGATCGCCGAACAACGACAAACTGCAGACGTCTCTTCTGGCGCTGCCATGGATATTCAGATGGCAACCGCCTATGCCCGCCATATGGTGCTTGAGTGGGGCATGTCGGACCGACTTGGCTTTGTCAGGTACGCCCCGAGTGATGCCAGTGAGTCCTTCGTCCCAGACAAGGACTATTCGCCTGAGACCGCCCGCATCATCGATGAGGAAGTCAAGCGGATCGTCGACACAGCCTATGCAGATGCCGAACGGCTTGTTGCGGAACGATGGAGCACGGTGGCAGCGATTGCCGAAGCACTACTCAAATATGAGACGCTGCAGAACACCGAAGTTGAAACGCTTATGGATGGCGGCACCATCGATCGCCCAACTGTCGCCGATCTCCTCGATGCGGAGATTGACCATGCCAGTTCAGATACGCCACCGCCAGAACAGCCCCAACCTGATGCCTCGACCGCATCAGACGAAGATGATGGCCTGATGCCCGCCCCCGCCTGAACCATTGCTTTCAGAGTCGGACAACAACGCCAGCGGAAAAATCAAAGCAACTGGGTTACCCCAGATGCTGAAACACATCTACGCAACTGCTTCTTCAGCGTCAGCGGCCACCCTCAATGCACTCGGGGCACTCTCACGCTCAAAGTTCACCATGACAACACATGGACTGCCATCAGGCAATTGAGTTGTGGGATCAGCACTCCTGACCGAAGACTGCCAATAATGCCAGCAGGTCATCGACGCCAATATCGCCACTCCCATCAATGTCCTCTATGCACCCTGGGCAGGGCAGACCAAACACCGACAAGAGCTGAAGAAGATCGTCAACGCCAACTTCACCATTTCCGTCGAGATCCTCGGGGCAACCACTCCCTGAGCCAATGACCGTGATGGTGCCTTCCATGCCCATACCACAGTGTGGTGAACAGAAATAGTCGATGATGCCACTGGGCGAATCTTCAGGAACGACATAGAACGGCATCTGCGCAAAATTGTCGAGCGGCTCATCAAAGAGACCGTCTGGAGTGCACTGAATTCCGGAGGTCACAGTATGACTGCCACCTGCATGAATCCACACAACGACATCACCTGCATTGACCTCGATGTTGTTCGGAACAAAGGTAAAACCATCGGTGGTGACAAAATGCGTTTCACCGACATTCACCATCAGACCCCCGTATTGATTGCCGGCAACACAGTGATTGCCAACACTGCAGTAATACGGAATCACTGTCCCGTCATAGGCAGCTGGCACGGTCCATTCGTAACTCTGCTGCGACGAGGTGACTGCGCCATAGAAGACACCAGTGTCATCGGTACATGAAGCACCGCTGGTGACATCGTGGTTTCCACCTTCCCAGACCCAGCGAATCGTGTCGCCTGGTTGAACCGGGGCGAATGCGGGATCGTAGTAGTAACTACCCACCCCGATCGTGATCGTCTCAGCTGTAGCTGCTGCTGAGCATGCAACTACTGACAACACGGCCCATTGACGAAGTCCGTACGCATACGATGGCATCTTGGGTGGTCCCTTCACGTGTCTCTCCTCCACGGGTTTAAGGTACATCAGAAGCGGCGTGATTCAAGCACCAGTATCTTCGTCCTGAAGGACATTTTTCCGCCTCAGAAGGTGGTGATAGGCCTGGGCGAAGCGGTGTGCCTCATCACGAATGGCCTGACAGAGCCTTAATCCGGGATTGTTCCGGCCAAGGCGTAAAGGCTCGTCCTGATCCTGAATCCAGATCAACTCCTCCTTTTTAGCCAGCGCGATGACCAATGATGGCTGAAACTCAAATGGCTGCAACGCTGCTAGGGCCGCATTGAGTTGGCCAAGCCCCCCGTCAATAAGGATGACATCGGGGTATCGCTCACGTCCCTCCCCCGCCTGGGCATACCGACGACGCACTACTTCGGAAATCCCTCCATAGTCATCATTGGTCACGGTCTTGATTCGATAGCGACGGTATTGGTCCTTAAAAGGCCTTCCGTCCAAGAAGCAGACCTTGGCACCAACAGTTTCGCGGCCTTGGAGATGTGCAATATCGATGGCCTCTAGGCAGCGGATTGGCTCATCGACCTGCAGGGTGCGTTGCAGCGAACGGAGCGCATCAGCAGGATCCGATGCAAAGATTGTGACCTCTGGCTGCCAAGCCCGAGCATCTTCCTGGGTCGAGGCACGGTCTGACAATCGCTCAATCGCCTGCAACTGGTCACGGAGCGCAGCCGCAATCTCATACTGCTGATCTGCAGCCGCCTGCCCCATTTGTGCTTGCAAATCACGGATTACGGAAGCACGTTGCGAGCCCATGAATCGAATTAAGCGATCAATATCCGCCCGGTAGTTGGTTCGATCAATCTTGTTTGCACATGGCGCTGTGCATTGCTCAATGGCATGGAGCAGACAGGGGCGAAAGAAACGATTTGCCGGATCGTCCTCTTTGATATCAAGATGACATGTGCGGAACTTAAAGATGCGCTGCATGATCTGCGCTGCTTCGCGAAGATCACGGCCCGACGTAAATGGTCCAAATATGCTGGCCCCCCGATAACGATCATCAGCAGGATCGCGCGTGACGTAAACCCCCGGAAACTCATCCCGCATCGTGATTGCTAGGTACGGGAAGGTCTTGTCATCGGTCAGCATGACATTGAATCGAGGACGGATGTCTTTGATCAAGCGTGCTTCGGCCAGCAGCGCCTCCCACTCTGCATCCGTCTCAAGCACATCTATGTCTTGAATGAGTGCCAACATGGGTTGCTTGCGTGGCCCAAGATCGGTTGAAGCCAAAAAATAACTTCGGACTCGGTCACGTAGCGAGGCCGCCTTACCGACATAGATCACAGTCCCATCGGCGTCCTTCATGAGGTACACCCCCGGGCCGGTGGGAAGGCTGCGAGCCAGATCGTGCAGTCTCTCTGTTCGACTTGGCTGCTGAGGAGATATCGAATGATCTGAAGTCACAACCCCTCATCCTAGGAACCAAATGGCCAAAGAACACCCCTCATGGCTTCTTCAGGCAATCTCAGCAATTCTAGGATGACCCCCCCCCAAGAATCGGCTACAGTGATGAACTCGAAATCAACAACGGGCATCAACCGCCCTCAGGAGATAATGACCATGTTTAAGACCCTCGCGATTACCGCTGCTTTCGGCCTCACGGCCTTCGTCGCTGGCTGCAATCAGTCTGCCAACACCAGCCCTGCCCTCGGCGCTGCTGAATCAAACAGTGCTTGCTGTGCCTCCAAGGACAAAGCTGCATGCCCCGCATCGCAGGCAACCTGCAGCAAGGCCGCCAAGACCGACTCGGCTTGCTGCGCCAGCAAGAAGTGATCAACTGATCACTGAATCAACAGACTTTGTGACGACGCCCGGATCCTATGATCCGGGCGTCGTTGACATTGGGCTCGGCATTTGATCGGAGTTACAATGCCCACCATGGCAGATCTCCTGCTACAAGGCGGACGAATCATTGACCCAGCCTCCGGTCGGGACCATGCCGGAGATGTCCTGATTCGCCACGGACGCATCGCTGAGATCAGCAAATCGTCAATCACCGCCGATGAAGCTGAAGTCATTGCATGCGAGGGCTGCATCGTGGCCCCAGGCCTTATGGACATCCATGTGCACTTTCGTGATCCGGATGAATCTGGACACCATGACGAAACCATTGCCACTGGTGCTGCGGCTGCCGTTGCAGGGGGCTTTACCAGTGTCTGCTGCATGCCCAACACCACACCATCAATTGATCAAGCAACGGTGGTCCATGCCATCGCTCAGCGGGCGGCCGTGACAGACCTCGCCCGTGTCTTTGCCGTGGGGTGCGGCACCATCGGTCGCAAGGGCGAACAAGCCGCGCCCATCTTTGATCTCATTGAAGCTGGGGTTGTAGCCATTTCCGACGACGGTGATGGCATTGCAGATGCTGCGATGATGCGCACCATTCTCGGCCTTGTCGCCGCTACGGACAGCGTCTTCATGCAGCACTGCCAGGATCCGACGCTGACCAGAGGTGCGTCGATGAATGCTGGTCCACTGGCGGCTCGACTTGGGCTCAGAGGCTGGCCGCGCGAGGCGGAAGTGCTCATGATCCAGCGTGATGTCATGATCAACCGCGCCATCGGTGCTCGCTACCACGCTCAGCATGTAAGTGTGGCTGAAAGTGTGGAGGCGATCCGGGCTGCCCGAGCAGACGGACAGCCTGTCACAGGCGAGGCTGCACCGCACCATCTGCTGCTGACCGAAGCCGCCTGTGACCAATGGAACACACTGGCCAAAGTGAATCCACCACTGCGAACTCAGGCGGATATCAATGCCCTCAAGGAAGGCATCGCCGATGGCACCATCACAGTGCTCGCGACGGATCATGCGCCTCACCCAATGCAGACCAAGCACACGGACTTTGCCTCAGCAGCCTTTGGAATGGTCGGACTTGAGTGTGCCCTGCCGCTGTACAAAGAAGCGTTGATTGATGACGGCGTTCTCGATTGGCCCGGCATGCTGGCGATGATGACCTGCAAGCCAGCTGCTTTGGTCAACCTGCACCACCTGGGATTGGGCCGACTGGAGGCCGGTGGCCCCGCGGATGTCACGATCATCGACCCAGAGGTCGTATGGACGGTTGACCCTGACCAATTCCGCTCCACTGGGCGAAACTGCCCCTTTGCTGGCCGTCAGGTCAGCTCACGGGCCATTGCCACCATCGTGGCTGGCCGAATTCGGGACCACCAACTCGCTGATCGATGCGAAACGGCCGTTGAAGCTATCGCCGGGGGAATGTAGACTGACCGATCTGCCCTCGCGTGACGCGTTGTCTGCGAGGGTGTCTGGTTTGTTTCTGGTGGCGAGTGCCATGTGCGGTGGACTCGCGACCGATGACTTTGACTCGGGCCGACTCGTCGGCCATCCCCAAGCGTCCCTTGGACGACCGCCCTCGGCCATCGGCCGGGTCCGCACGACGGCTCGTCGGTGACGCTGCACCGGAGCAATCGGACTGATGTCTGAGACACTCGTACAGGACCTGCTTGAAGCAGGTATTCAATTCGGCCAGCGCCGCAGTGCCTGGAACCCGCGCATGAAGCCCTACATCTGGGGACAGCGCAATCGCCTTCACATCATCGACATTCGCGAAACCGTTCGCGGGTTGCTGCTTGCCAAAAAGTTCATCAGCAAGATCGTGGCTGATGGACGTGACGTGTGCTTCGTCGGCACCAAGCGGCAAGCCAAGGGATCCGTACAACACTTCGCAACTGAAGTCGGTATGCCGTGGGTCGTTGAGCGTTGGCTCGGTGGCACGCTGACCAACTTCCGAACAATTCGTGAACGCCTCAAGCGCCTCGACGAACTGGAAGCATTGGTTGACTCGGGTGAAATTGAGTCTTACTCCAAGAAGATGACCTCACAACTCATGCGAGAGAAGCGGAAAATCACACGCAACCTTGAGGGCATCCGCAACATGAACAAACTTCCCGGTGCGGTCATTGTCATCGACACTAAACGTGAGGCCAACGCGCTCCTCGAAGCCCGGGCGATGCGCATCCCCACCATCGGCCTAATCGATACCGATGGCAATCCGGAAGATGTCGACCTGCCTGTCCCTGGCAACGATGACTCCATTCGGAGCATCGAAGTCATCATGCGGGAATTCACTGACTCAGTCCGAGCTGGACTTGCCGGCCGATCAGCGAAGTCCGAAGGTGCTGATAACGGCGACAAGGCGGACGCCGAGACGCCAAAGCGTCGTAGTCGCCGCGCCCAGTTCTCAGCAACTGCCGACGACGCTCCAGCTCCCGAAGCGGAAGGCGATGTCGCCACCGCGACCGTCGAAGAAACCAACAACTGATCCCTAATTCTCAACCGGAGTGCACACAGTGACCATTGCTGCCAAAGACGTCATGGCCCTTCGTCAGAAGACTGGCCTTGGAATGATGGACTGCAAGGAAGCCTTGAAGGCCAACGACGGCGATATGTCTGCCGCCGAAGAGTGGATTCGCGCAAAGCGAAAAGGCAAGATGGACACCCGCACCGAGCGTGCCACCGGCGAAGGCCGGATCGCCATCGTGCTCGGTGACGGCCAAGCCGCCATCGTCGAAGTATTGACCGAAACAGACTTCACGGCCCGCAATGAAGAGTTCATTGCCATGATGGAGACTGTTAGCCAAGCAGCACTTGGTTGCACTGCAGGCGACATCACGGCGACCGATGAAATGACTGCCGCCATTGACAATATCCGTGTCAAGACTGGCGAGAACGCCAACTTTGCACGCGGCGAAAAACTCGAAGGCGGACACTTCGGCCAGTATCTACATCACGATGGCAAACGTGGTTGCCTGATTCAGGTTGAAGGCGATGCAGATGTAGACACCCTCAAGGGAATCTGTCAGCACATCACGTTCTATGACCCAGCCGCGATCACCCCCGATGATGTCCCGCAAGACAAACTCGAGGAGATTCGTGCCAAGGCTGTTGAAGAAGCCAAGGACAGTGGAAAGCCCGAAGAGATCGCCCAGAAGATGTCTGAAGGCAAGGTCCGCAAGTTCCTCGAAGAGAACACGCTGATCAAGCAAAAGTATGTGGTCGATGAGACCAAGACCATCGAGGAGATTCTCCCCGAAGGTTGCACGATCACCAAGTTCGTGCGATACACGCTTGGCGGCTGATTGATCCCAAAGAGCCCCTTACGACGCTCCCGGCTACTTGGCCGGGAGCGCGTTTTTTTCGAGTCGGCTTTGCACAAAGCACCTTGCCTTTCAGAGCCAAGATTGCCATCCTCCTATCCAAGGAGAGATACCGTGAGCATGAATATTCGAGTTACAGCGTGCCTCACCATGGCCACCTTTGGCTTGAGCGCTATGGCAATCAGCGCACCACCCATTGGCATGATGAACTGGGTGACGTATCCGATCATGAATGACAGCGATCGAGCGACCATGGTGTCGTTTGTAAACTCATCCAAATCACCTTCAATCGCCGGAGGCTGGGTCGTACAGGAAATCGCCGACACGATTCAGGGCGGGGCCAACTACGCCCATGCAGACAGCTTTGTGCAAGCAATGGACGATGCTGGAGTTCACCTCTCACTGAATTATGGCGACACGGACTGGAATGGCAGCACCACTGACGTCAACCAGAATGTCACGGTCATCCTGACATACCTCGATAATTGCAATGCCACACTGAGCACCAATGTCATCAACGGAAGCCCCACAATCGATGTCAACCTTGATGTTGAACCAAAGGGTGGCACGACCACGCAACAGTGGATATCCATGTTGTCTCAAGTACGAGCGCTCTTAGACACGCATAATGCGGGGTCGCCCAAAGTGAAGGCAACACTCTCCGCTTTTGTCCCAATGAGCGTCCAAGATGACCTAGAGGCCAATCAGCTTTGGTCTCAGGCGTGGGCCAACGCTGACACACTCATTGTCATGGCGTATCGCAACCTTCCTTGCTTTACAACACCATGTACTGGAACAGATACCGCGCCATGCGCTGATGGATTCATGAAATGGGGACTTCAGCTCGCCACCAACACACCATCTGGAAAACACTGCGCAATCGCCCTTGAACTTGACCCCACAGGTGATGACATTGGAGCAAACTGCTGGAAGATCTCGTTTGGAACAACGGGGATCTACAACCACCCACATTCGACTGATCCAGAAAGCTACCGACGTAACTTTCTCAATGAGGCCATCCAAGAGGGATGGGACATGTTGTCCAGCGCTCAGCAGCAAAAATTCCACCCCTATGGAGCTTTCATTTTGCACAGTTATCAGTGGCTCAGCTGCTTCCGAGACAATGTGCAAATCACAGGGGGTGGCGCATGCTCCTCCAGCGGCGCCTGCGGTGATCAATCCAAGTGCATACCGCAACTGGCGCAAAACACCCCTGATCTCAATCATGATGGTGTCGTAAATGCTGCCGATCTAGACATCATGTATGACGCGATTTCAAGTTGTGCTCATGACTCCAATACGGATGGGATGATCGATATTGAAGATCTCATGCACATGCTTCAATCCTGGGGCCCTTGTCAATGAAGCATGCATGGCCAATCTATGGACTGATAGCCTCCCTGAGCACATCGTCGTTGGCTTCAAGCACAACCTGGAATTTTGATACAGATCCTTTTGCATCTGATTGGATAAAGCAAGATCATTCTGGTCGGTGGAGCGCTGCCAATGTGCATTGGAATTCCGCTGCCCAACAGGTCGAACTAACTGTGACATCTGATGCCGTTGGCGGCATCATGAGCACCACGATGCCCCTCGGACCAGGTCAGTTTGATGTCCGGGCTAAGATCATTGCAGCGCCTGGCGTAGCCTCATGTGTCTGGACCTACGCGGCTGAGAGTTACTATTCTGAGATTGACCTAGAACTAACTTCGGTGCCATCACACCAATCAGCGAGCGATCAGCAGCCAGGCTCACTCATCGTCGCGAATGACACATGTCCGGGGTATCCAGAGGCTCAAGCGGCGTCTGAGCCGAGCGCTCGGGTGGCAAGATTTACCGTGTACAACCACAATCCGAATAGTGAATATCGATATGCCACTGCCTGGCAGGATGTCACGCGTCACAATCTTGATCTTTCACAGGAAATCATGCGGACCTATCGGATCAAATGGTGCGGAGGCGATCGCGGCGACACCAGACGAGTCGAGTATTGGTTTGGCGATGGACAAGAACAAGAGAGTTTCATCCTCGCGTTCATCATTTACGACGACAAGATTCAGTTCTACGACGACTCCATCAAGACCGGGGGGTATCCGATCGGCTACTACATGGAACGTCGATTCTTCAATACCTCATCCCCATTCCCGCCCGAGACCATTGGCGGCCAGACTCGCACTCAGGGAAAGGCGTACGCTTGGGACTCTGGGACGTCGAGCTACATCGAATCTGACGCCTATGAGTTCATGCACTACACCCCGGGACAAATGAAACCCACTGTGCCTGATAGCTCGATGCCCGCACCACTCTTCATTGGCCCTTGGTGTCCAAGTTGGGCAGGCACTTTCGGTGCTCCTGGGGAAAGTCTCAAAATGGTCGTCGACACCGTGACCTACACACCTCAGTCAACCAACCTGCATACGGCTGATGTCAACGAGGATGGCACTGTAGACATTGCTGACCGAGAGGCCATCGATGCACTCCTTGGCACCTGCCAAGGAGACAGCGATACCAATGGAACCATTGACGTCGATGATCTTATGGATTTGCTAAGTCGATGGGGTGCGTGCCAGTGACACACGGTCAATTGGATGAAATGACATCAGGACCCTCGCCAGCTTTCTTTTCATAATGCCCGTCACCAGCACGCTCGTACTTGGTAAAGCCAAGACGGTCGAGGTTCTTATTGCTCATTTGCGCCTTGCCCTTGATATCTGACCACTTTCCCGCGATGTTGGGCAGTGCGGGAATTCGACGTACCGGCACACCGGTTTCCGGATGCTTGGTCAGCGGCTGCTCACTCATCGGCTGCACGACTTCGAAGACTTCACCATCTGAGCCGTCATCGGTGATGACCTGATAGAGATATGTGGGCATAGGAAGATTGTAGTTCCCACAAGACTAGCGACGTCCAACCGATACAATCCAGCTATCGCGGGAGAACGCCTTGGTACGACTGCTCATCCTTGTTTGCCTGATGTCATCGGTCGCTATCGCAGGGATCTTGGAAGGCGATCCAATTCGCGGCGGGCGTCTCTGGGACACCTGGTGGACAGAGATCGGCATAGCACCCCCCTCCGGTAGGCACGCGTTATCCAACGAACAGACTGCAACGGAAGACATCCAGACCTTTCGTTGCGCGACGTGTCATGGCTGGGATTACAAAGAAGTCCATACAACCTCACGCACTGATGCTGAACTATTCAACCTGCTGAAATTCGTCAACCTACCGAACGGACACGGCTACGCTGACCATGGTCTGACTGATGACGACCTACGGGATCTCATTGCTTTTCTGCGCCGCGGCACGGTGGATACCAATCTCTACATCACGCCCGATGGCGACTTCATTGGTAATCCAGATGCTGGAGCGAATCGCTTTCAACAAGGAACCGCTGGCAGCATGCAGTGTTTGGTGTGCCATGGCCCGGACGGCCGCTGGCTGAACTTTGGCAGCCATGAGGATCCGACTTGGCTTGGCACTGTGGCACAGCAAGAGCCTTGGCGATTCCTGCACATGGTGCGCTTCGGAAAGCCAGGCACCGCCATGCCAAGCATGTCAACGCTTGGAGGCACACCCGCCCAAGCTGCGGATGTCGGCCGATATATCCAGCAGAACTTCCCCACCTCAGGGATTCCACAGCTGACAACCCCCAACACACCAAAGACGTTCTCCTCGACGACCCAAGTTGGGCGAAGCCAATCTGGCTTCATCCCCTTGTCGCTGCAAGCTTCAACGATTGGACCAGAAGCACGTGCAGATGACCCCCCGATCATCGCCCATGTCGAACTTGATGATCTCAATCAGGACGGGATGCTGGACATTGTCACATGTGATGTTGGCGCACATGCTGTGCTCTGGGATCGCCAAATGCCCGATGGCCGGTTCACGCGTGCGATCATCGCATCTGATATCGGCGCGCCGGTGCATGCTGAACTGGCGGACATCGATGCCGATGGCGATATCGATGTCTTGGTGGCCGACATGGGCGTCATGCTGCCATCTACTGACATGAGCGGTCAGGTCATCTTGCTTGAGAACAACGGCGAAGACCAATTCACGCCGAAATCGTTGGTCCAAGGAACACATCGAGTCACAGATGTGCAGCCAGGCGATCTCGATGGAGACGGAGATCTTGATCTTGCCCTTGCCCAGTTTGGGTATGTGCATGGTGCGGTGCAGTGGATGGAGCAACTCGAGGATGGCACATTTGAGATGCATCACTTGATGGACCGCTCTGGCGCCATCCACAGTCCGATCGTCGATATCGATCAGGACGGTGATCTCGACATTGTTGCTCTGTTCTCTCAAGAGTGGGAAACGGTTCAGGCCTTTATCAACGATGGACGCGGCCACTTCACACCGCTGGTATTGCACGATGTCGCTGACGCTGACTTTTCCAGCAGTGGCATCGACGTCGGAGACATCGACGGCGATGGAGACATGGATATCGCTTGGGCCAATGGCGACGCATTCGTGTCTGTTGGCTACCGCCCGCTGCCCACACACGGTGTGCAGTGGCTGGAGAATCTGGGCCAGTACCAATTCCAATTTCATCGACTTGGACACTTTGACGGCGCCTATGGACCGACAATTGCAGACCTAGATGCAGATGGCGATGCCGACATTGTTGCTGTCAGCGAGTTTGCTGACTGGAACGTTCCTGGCACCCCGAGTGTCCGTTGGTGGTCGCAGCAGGAAGACGGGTCATTCCTCAGCCAAGACCTTGCAGAAACGCCGACGCATCTGGTGACGTGCGCTGTGGGCGATGTTGATGATGATGGCTGGCCAGACATCGTGGCTGGCGGCATGGGTTTGTATGCACCATTTGATCGCATCGCGCCCATTACCTACTTTAGAACGAGCCCAAGTGCGGGGGAATTCAACCAAACAGCAATCCGAGCGATATCACCGGCGGTGGAGTCTGCACTCGCTTTGGCATCCAACGCTGGACAACGTGGAATGATTCTCCACGCTAATGATCTTTCGGAACTTGCAAACGCTGCCTATGCCGAAGCGAGTGAGGATGAACCTACCAATCCGAAATGGCCCTACTACCGCGGATTGCTCGCCACGGTCATTGGCGACAGTCAATCTGCAACGGCCTATCTTCAGATGGCCGCCGAACTTGACGCCAACTACGCTCCGATACACATCCGTCTAGGGGAACTCTACGCAGGGCAAGGCAATGTCTTCGCCGCTGAACAAGCCTGGCGACGCGCCCAAGACCATCCGATGGCCGCGATGGGCCTGGCTCAGATTGCTGCAGATGCCGGCAAATGGCAACAAGTCATTGATTTGCTCGAAGGACGCGACATTGCGCCAGCAGCAGGGTTGCTCACACTCGCCCGTGCTCGAGTTGATGGCCGGACAGCACTTCCTGCACCCGCTATGGACATGGGCTTGCAGCCTCTGGACCCATGGCTTGATGCTGTTCAGAATGAGTCTCTTTCGCCAGCCAATCTGGTCGTTGCAGCGCAAATCCACTTCATCGCCGGGCGATTGGATCGCGCCACCGAACTGCTCAACCGCGCCATCGAAGTCGATCCCACCAACGTGGATGCGCGAGTGGCACTAGCAACGCTCCTATTGATGCCCAACCAGCGGACAGATGCGGGAGTGACGCTCGCACTGAATCATCTCAACGAATCGATTACACATGACCCAGATCACCTAGAGTTGCGCACACAGCACGCTTGGGCCATGTATCTGGCCGGCCAGAAGGAACAAGCGGCAGCGGTGTGGATGCAGATCATTGATGAGCACCCACTACACGCACCCTCGCTCTTCCAACTGGCGCAGTGGCATGGACATGCTGATCGGCCCGAAGAAGCACTGAGGCTTTACCGAAGAGCAGTAGCCGTACCCCGAGACACTGCCTTCAGCAGTTCATTCGAAGGTCCAATACGCAGTCACTGGCTTTTGCGCTACGCTACAGCAGCTAAGGAAAGTGGACACGATGAAGAAGCTCTTGAAGCCGCCTTGCAAGCAGTCCACTTGACGCCAGAACAACACAACGCGCGATTTCAAGCCGGCAACCTTCTAGTCAAACTTAAACGTTTCGACCAAGCCATCAGACAACTCGAAGCAGCAGTAGCACTGAATCCCGGCCATGCACGCACACTGGCCGCCTCGGGCTATGCCCTGGCCGCAACTGGCGCCAACGATGTTGCGATCCAGCGCCTGCAAGCAGCGGTTCAGGCTGAGCCACAATTCGCACTGGGGTGGTATCACCTCGGTACGGTCTACGCACGTACAGGTCAGCGCGACAACGCCATTGGGGCATTGACTCGAGCTATTCAGATCCGACCAGGATTTGTGCAGGCACGACAAGCACTGCAACGACTCCAACAATCACCATAAGACCGGCCATTTAACACAGAACCATTACCAGCCGGCTGGTACACCATGTTTACGTGGATCACTTGCCGGCGAAATGGCGCCGTTCTCATCAATGACGATGAGTTGCACCTTGCCCACCGTCTCACGTCGCCCAGTTTCGTGCCCCATGGCCTCCAATGCCTCGATGCTCTCTGCGTGTGTCCAAAGTTTTTCAAACTGCACCATGTCCGGAAGCCACTGGTGATGCAAACGGGGTGCAGCGAGTGCTTCGACTGGAGTCATACCTTGCAGCAGCACATTGAGGATGACTTGTAGGGTGCCATTGATGATCCGCGGACCGCCAGAGGCCCCCGCAATCAGTACCACACGGTCGCCTTGGGTCACGATCGTCGGAGACATGCTGCTTAATGGCCGTTTGCCAGGCGCGGGAGCATTACGATCGCTCTGTACAAGACCAAACGCATTAGGTTCGCCGGGCCGTGTAGCGAAGTCGTCCATTTCGTTATTCAGCACGATCCCCCATTTGGGTACTGCCAACAAACTGCCAAATGACAAGTTGATCGTCTCGGTACATGAAACGGCCCACCCGTCACGGGTGTAGACACAAAAGTGGCTGGTGCCAGCGTCATCTGGAGGGGGGAGAATGCCAGCTTCTCCTGAAGCACGCGCTCGATCCAGTGGGATCGCCGCAGCAGCCTCGTCCAGGCGTGATGGGTGCGTCATCTCTCGAATAGGCACAGCGACCTGCACCCCATCGGCTCCAAATCGCGCGCGGTCAGCAAACGCACTCCGCATTGCCTCAATGAGCAGATGCGACCATATTGGCGAATCCACATCAGGTATATCAGCCATGCGACGATCAATGATGCCCAGCATCTGCTGCATCGCAACCCCGCCACTGCTTGGAGGTGGCATCGAAATCAAATCGTATGCGCTCGACAAAATTCCACGCTGCAAGGGAATCTCCCAGCGGGGTTCGTATCGATGCAAATCGCTTCGTGACATCACGCCGCCAAAGCGTGCGAGGGTCTGCACAATGTCCGTCGCGACCTCACCCTCATAAAACGCTGAAGGACCTTCGCTTGCAATGCGAACCAAAAGGCTGGCCTGTGCTGGCTGCCGAACAACATCACCCACTTGCAACCGACCGTCATTACAAAGATGAGTCCAAACCCATGCGCTGACCTCGTGCAACTCGGGGTGCTTGGCACGAACACCGCCAACCCAGTCCACCGCAGCGATCCACGGTGGACCGACTTGAACACCGCGAGTCGCAGCACGAATGGCGGGTTCCAAACAGGAAGCCCATGGCAATCGTCCCCATCGCTGATGCGCCGCCCAGAGCCCAGCAACCGTCCCTGGCACACCACTGGCCGCGCCCCCATAGCGACTCGCCAGTGGACCCCGCTCCACATAAAACTGTGGTCCAATGTCTGCCGGTGTTGTTTCACGGTAATTCAGTGCAAAGTGGCGGCGCGGCGCGTCGGCATGACTTGGCGCCGACACCACCATGAAGCCACCACCACCCACTCCACAACTGAATGGATCGACCACCGAAAGGCAGAAACTAGTCGCCACAGCAGCATCGATCGCACTTCCACCTCTGCGAAGCATTTCGACACCAGCAGCCGAAGCAACCGCATGATCTGCGGCCACAGCACCACGCACAAATGATGCCCCTTCGGCACTGCTTGCAACAACGAGACAAAAAGTTCCAACTGCCCACATCATGTGAAGTGTGTCCTGACGAAGTCAACACCCATGCGAATCTGCTCGACGCGCTGGTCACCACCTTCACGCTCAATGACTGCATCAACGCTGTGAGGAAGTTCGTGAGCCAGTGCAAAGAAAGAATCCCAATCGACCGCGCCCTGCCCCAGCGGCATTTCCGTTCCCCATGTTCCAGGTACGCTTGAGGGCACAGCATCTTTGAGATGAAGACCCATGATGTACGGACTCAGCAGACGCATCGCTTCAATTGGATCACCTGACCCATACAGCAGCATGTTCGCAGGATCAAAGTTGATGCCAACGCCGGGGTGATCCAGTGCCGCCAGAACATCCAACAACGACGCTGCAGATTCCTGCCCAGTCTCAAAAGCCAGATGCACACCTTCACGATAGAAGACATCCGCAAGCAGACGGAGTCGACTGAGCATGGTGGCATGTTCAGGATCCTCAGCAGATTCAGGAATGCAACCGGCATGCATCGTCACCATGCTGATGCCCGCATTGGATGCCAACACTGCCATCGCTCGCGCCATCGCCTCATTTGCTGGCCATGTCTCATTTGGTCGCACACCACCCGTCTGACGAATGGACTCAAGTGTGGTGTAGTCCTCCGCCACCGGCATCATCATGCCGCTGAGCAAAGTGATATTCGACTCCAGCAACCGAGGTACGGTCTGTGCCCAGACAGCCCGGTCCGTGACAACAGGGCTCAGGCCGAGTTGCACGGCGTCTAGACCAGTGTCATGGATCAGCCGGACCAAATCTGCAGGGTCGGCTGGCTGTAGGCTCCAGGAGGTGGTTCCAAGGCGTGAAAGGGGCATCAGGCGTCTCCAGAACGGCCCAAATGGCCGTGTTGATGAATGCAGAGGATCTCCGTGGAAAGGCCGCAGGTCAACGGCTACCATGCCGCCTCGTTGATGGATTTCAACGATCCCTTCGTCTCCCCAGGAATCAGCCCTATGTCGATGCAGCCCACGTCCAGCGCCGCTGGACTCGACATCCGAACCGTTGGACCGCCCAAGGGCCTCTGGCCACGCATGGAAGCCTTTTTCAGCCGGCTGAGTACTCGGAACAACTTCTGGCACCGCGTCTGCTCATTGATTTGGCTGCCCTACGCCTGGCGGAGCGGGATTTCGATGAAGCGCCTAAGCACAGGCCGTTTCACCGCCATTTTACCTTTTAAGCGTGTGAACCGGAACTGGTACAACGCTATGGCTGGGGCTGCACTCTTGGGCAACTCCGAAGTGGCTGGTGGGATGTTTTTATTCAGTGAGGTCGGTGTCGATTACATCGTCATCTGCAAGCAGATGAACTACAAGTTCCTCCGCCCCTGCTGTGGCCCAGCTTTATATGACGTTGTACATCCGGAGCGGGTGCATGAGTTGGTCATGAACGCCAAGAGGGATGGGGGCGAGTTCAATATCGACCTTACCCTGGATGTGCGGCAAATTCTTCACAAGGGCAAGCGCGATCTCCGAGTCGGTCGTTGCCAAATGACTTTCCACTGCGCCCCCAAGACCGTCGTCCGCAGCCGAAGTAGTCGTTCCGCTGCCAAGCGACGCAAACTCTCCGTCTGATTCGGAACATGTCACAAGCCAGTCGATCGCTCGGATGGGCCCTCTATGCCACATCGTCTTGGACATGGTGCATCGGCATGTTCCTACCAGTTCTCCTCATGCAGTGGTTTGGCTGGTCTGGCTTTCTCTTGATTGCCTTGCCAAACTGCATCGGCGCAGCGGCTATGGGGCTCCTGCTTGGTTCACCTGAGGCTTCTCGCCAGTTCTGTGCACGACACGCCACACTGATGAAGTGGTTTGAGAAAGTCACGATTGGATTCCATCTTGTATTTCTCGCCATCATCGGACGCTGGTGGCTCGACCCGGAAGGTCATTTGGCCATCTGGTTGCTTCCGCTGGCCGCCATCACCATCGCAAGCGCTCTGTCAATCGCTCCGCGGCAGTGGTGGCCGGCGATGGGAGCCATCGCGTTTGCATGTGGCGGACTGGTGGTCTTCAACGCCAACCAACCTGACGTAGCGGTTGTATGGACCGGCACACGGTCGATCATGGATCTTGGGTGGATGGCGCCAATCTTCTGCATCGGCTTCATCCTCTGCCCTTGGCTTGATGGCCCCTTTCACCGAGCGCGACAGGAGACTGATGGCCCATGGTCTTCACTGATCCTCGGCATCGCTTTCGCATGCATGCTGCTGGTCACAGCCTCTTATTCTTGGATCGGACCATCAGCCATCTCCAATGCGGTGATTGCCTGGCTGATCGGACAGTCAATTTTCACCATGGCTGCAAACATGCGCGAGATGCGTCACGGAGTCGGGCAAGCAATCGTGCGCATTCCGTGGCTTGTCGAAATCGCGGTCGTCGGCTGCATTGTTTTCGTCTGCTTCAAGCCCACCTGGCTGCAGTGCACGGACCTCTATCTCCGATGGCTGTCACTGTATGGCTTGGTGTTTCCACTATTGGCGATAGCTTGGTGCCGGCGGCAAAGTCCGCGCCCAAATACAGCCCACATCATCCGAGTCACCTTGCTGATATTGATCGCAAGTGGTCTCGGTGAGGTCGGATTCATCCATGGCCCCGCTTGGGTCGGAGCTATTGCCGTTGTTCCAGTACTCGCCGCATTTATTACTTGGCCCCGCAGCACTTCTTGAACTTCTTGCCTGACCCGCAAGGACAGGGCTCGTTACGACCCACCACAGCAGCACCAGCAGCAGGTTGCACTGGACGCGAAGCTTGACGGGAGCGCCGGGGCGCTTTCCCTCCCCCGCTGACTGCCTTCGCTGCCGCAGCTACGGCATCGGCATTTTCATCTCGAGGAGGCTCCGGAGGAGCCTCTTGAGACCCCTGTGCAACTGCAGGCGCTGCTGCGATCTGCGCATCAGGCGTAGCTGCCTGCGGCGCGACGCGTGGCTGCGCTTGCATTCGAGCCTTGAAGACCAAATCAGTCACCTTGTCACGGATCGAAACAAGCATCTCCTCAAAGAGGTTCGCGCCTTCACGTTTGAACTCGATACGAGGATCTCGCTGACTGAAACTCCTCAAACCAATCGACTCTCGGAGTTGATCCATCTGGTGGAGATGTTCCTTCCAACAACCATCAAGGATTTGCAGCAGAATCCACTGTTCGAGATGACTGACCTCAGCCCGCATCGCACGAGCAATCCGCGACGCTACAGCAGCTACTGGATCAGCCTCTACCTCGGCATGATCGTCTGGCGATAACGCTGCCCCCAAGGTTTCCTTGAGCCAAGTATCGATTGCTTCGAATTCACGGCCAACCTGTGCAACTGCCCGCTCCGCACGGTCTGTGATTTTCTCGTCATCCCACTGTCGAGCAATCTCAATCAGTTGCTTGCGAATCTCGCGAGGATCCGTAGCTGGCAATGATTCTGGCTCCCAGTCCAATTCATATCTGGAATTAGCCCAGCGGCAGAACTGCGCCAAAGCCTGAGTTGGATCCTGTTGCATACCAGCATTGGTCATGTCGATGGCAAAGTCAATCGGATAGCACACCTCACGCTCCGCATACAGGGAGTTGGCCGTATCCATGATGACTTCGACCACTTCGTGCTGTTCGTGCACTTCTAGCAGAAGGTCGACATCAAACTCGATACCAAATCGTGTCGACACCCACTGCGCAAGTTCGCGCTTAGGGTATTCCTCAAGGAGGAATGCATCGAGTGGCCCAAGATCAACCTTCTTAATCGCCTCATGCGCAGACTCACTCAAAGATTCAATGAGCGCATCACCTTCCAGATGCTCAAGATCACCGGCGGACAGTTCGGTATTGAAGTGACCGTTCATCCACTCAGCCAACCCCTGATAGTTATCTGACAAGGCATCTCTCGCGATGCTCTCACCGGTACCAAGGTCTATTGACTCAGAAAGGAACTCGCCGATCGATACGGAGATAATTGAGTAGGCCTCCGCATATGCCATGCGATGAATCCCCTCATGAAGATCTTCCCGATCATGCACCTTGAGGCGACTCGGCTCGACAGAGACCGAAAGATGTTCCCGCAACCACTCAGCAATGCACAGCGAAGCGTAGGTTGGATCAAGAAATCGACTCGCTGCATCATCAACCGCCTGCTGGAGGTACTCAAAAATAAGAGACTTGATATCACGACCCTCAAGAATGCGCTGTCGAGTTCCATAAAACTCGTGCCGCTGCAGATCCATGACTTCGTCGTATTCAAGAATGTTCTTTCGAATCAGAAAGTTTCGCTCTTCGACCTTTCGCTGCGCACGCCCAACGGCCTTACTCAGCATCGGATGCACAATCGCATCACCTTCCTTCATACCCAGTCGACTCAAAAGCTTGAGCGTGGTCGGACCTGCAAACATCTTCATCAAGGGGTCTTCAAGGCTTAAAAAGAACCTGGATGAGCCATTATCACCCTGTCGCCCACTCCGGCCGCGCAACTGATTGTCAACCCGCCGCGACTCATGTCGTTCAGTGCCAATCACATGCAGACCACCGATGGCCTCCGCGTCGCCGATCATCTTCAGCCCTTGCATAGGACACGCCCCACTGGCCTCGATCGCAGCGTCGAGCTGGTCATCTGACAAAGACGATGCCTTGGAATCGCTTCCTTGACAATGCTCGACATACCAGAACTCCCGCAATACACGTGACACTTCGGTATCAGACATCGCAGCCACCTTGTCACGCGGAAGACCGACGATACGTGGCGCAGTGTGCCGCATGCACTTCGCCACGATCGCTTCATCAGGCATGTCTGATGTGACATCCTTTGGACAGACATCACGTCGTTTCCAATGATTAATAAGGTCATCGCGATCGAACTGCTGAAGTTTAATGTCAGTACCACGACCAGCCATATTCGTGGCGATCATGACAGCCCCGAGTTCACCAGCATTCTTCACAATTTCCGATTCTCGCTCATGCTGCTCGGCATTAAGCACTTCATGCTTGATGCCATACTGCTTGGTGAGTCGCTCAGAAAGCATCTTGGAATTGTCGACGCTGGTGGTACCAACCAATACCGGCTGGCCGATGTCATGGAAGTGCGCCACCTCATCAATAATCGCGGCAACCTTGTCCTTTTCAGACATGAAGACAACGTCATCAAAATCGCCACGGACAACGGGGACGTTGGTTGGAATGACAACCACATCGAGTCCGTAGATCTCGTAGAACTCCGTCGCTTCCGTGTCTGCCGTACCAGTCATCCCCGCGAGTTTGTCGTACTGCTTGAAAAAATTCTGGATGGTGATGGTGGCCATCGTCTGCGTTTCCTGCTTAATCGGGACACGCTCCTTGGCCTCCACTGCTTGATGCAAACCGTTCGACCACTGACGACCAACCATCTTGCGGCCGGTGTTCTGATCAACAATTACTACGCTGAGCTGCCCCTGATCATCAGGGGCGACGATGTAATCCCGGTCACGCTGATACACCGTGTGCGACCGAATGGCCTGCTCAAGCAGGTGTGGCATATCAATGTTCTTCCCCACATAAAAGGACCCAAGGCCAGACTCCTTCTGGGCCTCGGAAATCCCGTCGTGAGTCAGCGTCGCACGCATTTTGTCCAACTCAACTTCGTAGTACTGGGTGTGCCGATCTCGGGCAGCTTCTAGATCTGGCAACTTTGACTTGCACGCTTCCATCTGATCTTTGAGCGCAGGAATGCGATCTTTATCCCGAGCATTTCGAATGTCGCCTTCAAGTGATGAGATGTCTACAAGGCACTTCTGCACTGACTCATCGGCTGCATTCCAATCAACCTGCTTATTCAATAAGTGCATTGCCAGTCGATCCGCTAATTCGTATCGAGGCTCCGATTCATGAGCGGGACCACTAATGATCAGCGGCGTTCGCGCCTCGTCAATTAATGTGGAATCGACCTCGTCAACAATCGCCACGCTGCGCTGCCTCTGAACCTGTTCAGCAACAGACATCTTCATGTTGTCACGCAGATAGTCGAAGCCGAACTCACTGGTCGTCCCATAGACAACGTCACAGTGGTACATGATCTGTTTGAGTTGCGGTGGCTGCATATGATGTGGGTGAATCGCTCCGACTGTCAGTCCAACTGCTCGGAAGAATGGGAATGTCCAGTCACGGTCACGCTGAACGAGATAGTCATTGACTGTGACCACATGCACCTGGCTTGACTGAATTGCAGACAAATAGCACGCCAGCGGCGCAACAATGGTCTTTCCCTCACCAGTCTTCATCTCTGCGATGCGCCCTTCGTAGAGCACCATGCCACCAATGATCTGCACATCAAACGGTCGGGCACGGAATGGCGGCCGCGATTCAGGCCAAATCGTTCGCACTGCTTCGTAAATCGGCAGTGGTATATCCATCCACTGCCAAGCGGGTACAACGTCGACATTGCCAAGCAGTTCCTCAGTTGGACGACGTGACTCAGCTGCTTCCATGTTGGCGCGGGTCTCCTCATAGAGAGCCCGAACGTCGCTCGGGAGCACTGCAGGATCAAACTCCTGACTTGGATCGAAGATGTTGCGTATACCCACGGCGCGGTCCATCGCCTCACGAGCAACGGCGAAGACCTCGGGGATCATGCGTTCAGCATCTTCACCATTTTTGATCCGATCCTTAAACTCAGGAGTCTTGGCTAGCAGCGCCGAGTCATCCAGAGCTCGCATCTCGGATTCATGGACAGAGACCTGATCGACGATGCCAAGATAGCGCTTGACGAGTCGTTCGTTTCGAGTTCCGAAGGCCTTACGAGCCAACGATGAAATGACGGGAATACCCATTGGGCGATGCTCCTGAATCGGATGCGTAGTTTGATGAGAAGTGCAAAGGGGCCTGCAGACTGGTGGCCTCGATCATCTCGGGCCAATCAGTTGGTCACACCGCTGGTGGCGGCAGATACAGGCGAGCCGGGCCCAGTCGATCCGCCTCACGGACACGCAACTTTCCTGCGCGTGGCGCTGGAGTACGCAACACCGTGGGTCGAACCTGAACAGAGGCCGGAGAGGCTGTCGGAAGTCCGATGACCATTGCGATGGCTGGCGGGTTGAAATCTTCCGATTCGCCCTCTGAAAGCAAGGCCGCACCGAGTAAAGCAACGACAACAACCATCATCGGCAGAAGGCCGGCATGAAGACGTGTCGCGATGAGTCGGGTCGGAATCATGGAGAGCGGATAGTGTACCCGCAGCACCGAGGCTCCCTGTGAATCAATTTCAACTCCAAATCGACGACTTGCACTGTGCGAGCTGCGTAGAGACTGCCCGCAGGGCTCTTCTTGCTACAGAGGCAGTCGATGACGCCTCTATCAACCTACAAACGGGCTTAGCGACTGTCATTGGGTCTCTGAGTCCTGCGGAAGCAGCCAAGCTGGTCACCGCTTCTGGCTATCCAGCCCACCCCATGCTCGACGAAACGCAGACTGCCGCCACACTCACCAGTCGCATGGAGGCAAGAGCCCAAGAAAATGAACGGCAGTGGAGACGACGTGCAATCACTGCCCTAGGTATCTGGATTCCAATGGCGGTCATTCACTGGGGTGGCCCAGCGATGGGATTAACCGGCACCTGGGTTCCATGGGTCATGGGTGTTGCTGCTACTGCGGTCATTGTCCTAGTAGGCCCAGGCTTCTTTCGGTCTGCATGGACTGCTCTGCAGCACCGGACAACCAACATGGACACGCTGATCAGTATTGGTGCTGGTACTGCGTGGGCCTACTCGGTGGTGCTATTCATCTTGACCAATGTCAACATAGCCCACGGTCAACCGTTGTACTTCACAGAAGCAGCCGCACTACTCGGCTTGATCAGCCTTGGTCATTGGCTCGAAGCGCGAGCCTCCGCCAAAGCAGGCGCATCGATCCGCTCTCTCCTTCAACTGCAGCCAGACACGGCAGAAATCATGTCGGCGGATGGTGTTGTTCAAAGTGTCCCTGTAGACGATGTCCAAGTTGGTGACCGACTGCTTGTGCGACCAGGCGGACGTATCCCCGTCGATGGAACGGTCGTAGAAGGCAGCAGTGAAGTAGATGAATCGCTGATGACTGGAGAGCCATTGCCAGTTCAACGCGGCCCCGGAGATTCGCTGGTCTCAGGATCGCTCAATACAGTCGGCCGGCTCGTGATGGAAACAACGGTGCGAGGCAGTGAATCCACAGTTGCCCGCATTGCCATGATGGTGTCTGACGCCTTGTCGAGTCGAGCCAATATTCAACGCGTGGCTGATCGTGTCAGCAGCATCTTCGTGCCTGCAGTACTCCTGATCGCATTACTTACCGTTGTTGGGTGGACGATTACCGCGTGGACAACAGGTCACTGGGATCACTTTGCAACAGGCGTGATCGCTGCAGTAACCGTCCTGATCATTTCATGTCCATGCGCTCTGGGCCTAGCAACGCCTATGGCTGTCATGGTGGCCACAGGACAGACTGGGCGCCGAGGCGTTCTGGTGAAGACTGCCGCCGCACTTGAGCAAGCAGGAAGAATTTCAGTGGTCGTCTTTGACAAAACGGGCACGCTCACTGAGGGGCGTCCTGTGGTGACATCGATCAATCCTGAGCCTGGCCAGTCCGAAGATGACGTGTTGCGACTCGCTGGTGCTGCCGAGTTTGGTAGCGAACACCCAATGGCCCGCGCAATCGGCGAAGCGGCCGCAGCGAGGGACATCAAACCCCCCACAGCAACTGAATTCAAAGCCATCCCAGGTCACGGCGTTGAGGCATTGATCGATGGCCGCAAGGTTGAGGTATCGCGTGATTCGTCTGCAGCATGCGTAGTCAAAGTCGACAACGAAATTGTCGGTCGAATTGACGCAGAAGACCAACCTCTAAACGACGCCGCCCTTGCTATTGCTGAGTTACGCCAACTTGGACTCGAAGTCGAGATGCTCTCGGGAGACCGGCATGCCTCTGCTCTTGCGATCGGCAGTATGGTCGGCATTTCGGAAAATGAAATCCGCGCTGGGGTCACACCTGAGCAAAAGGCTGCGGCTGTACGCAATGACACCCGCAAGGTCATGATGGTCGGGGACGGCATCAACGATGCTGCGGCGCTCGCTGCTGCCAGCGTCGGCGTTGCCGTTGGATCCGGGACGAACGTCGCCATTGATGCCGCTGACATCGTCATCCCAGCCCACCGGCCAGCCGCGGTCGCATTTCTTGTTCGGGCAGCGCGAATGACCCTCAAGGTCATTCATCAGAACTTGTTCTTCGCCTTCTTCTACAACTCACTGATGATTCCTGTAGCTGCTTTCGGACTTCTGGGCCCGTGGGGGCCGATGATCGCCGCTGGCGCCATGGCCGCCAGTGATATCACAGTGGTGGGTAATGCAGTGCGTCTCGGACGAAAACTGCGAAGCACGCCATTCGAAGGGATGCCTGCGACGGATCCATCGTAGACTCAGGCAAGCACGGAGAACGCCTGCATGGCCCACGCACTGTCGCCGCTACCGGAAAAAGATTTCGGATATTGGGAAGCAGCGCATCTATTAAATCGCGCCGGCTTTGGCGGAACACCAGAACAGATTCTCGTCCTTTCGGACATGGGCCTTGAGGGCGCCGTCGACCACCTGTTGTCCTGGGAGGACACACCCGAGTCGATCCCCCCTACTGAATCGTTCACCAGCGACATCATGACCCCGATGTCTGAAGAGAACCGACGCATGATTCGAAATGCGCGGCGCAGAGGTGACGAACAGAGTTTGGAGCGNTTTAGGAACGCCCGACAGGAGCGCCAGCGTCGCGACCGTCGGCAGATGCGTGATATTCAGTCATGGTGGCTTGAACGAATGATTGAATCCGCGCGCCCCATGCAGGAAAAGATGACGCTGTTCTGGCATGGTCACTTTGCTACTGGCTACCGCTCAGTTGAAGATAGCTGGCACATGTTGCTGCAAAACGACATGCTCCGTCGAAATGCAGCAGGTAATTTCAAGAACGGCCTTGTACATGGAATCATCCGCGACCCTGCGATGATCAAGTACCTCAACAACAACCAGAACACCAAACAAGCACCCAACGAGAATCTCGCACGAGAGTTGATGGAGTTGTTCACTCTTGGCGAGGGCAATGGATATACCGAGGATGACATCAAGGAAGGTGCTCGGGCCCTCACCGGCATGACCTACGACGATGACTCCTTTGCATTTCGATTTCGTAATTACGACCAAAACTCCAAGCGGATCTTTGGCCGCACTGGAATGTTTGACGGCGACGACTTCGTGGAGTTGATCTTTCAGCGTCAGCCCGTTGGCACTTTTGTGCCTTGGAAACTGCATCGATATCTAGTCAACGACACCCTCGAAGTGGATCGACAGATCGATGCAGCAGTTCGACGCATGGGGGCTGTATTCCGAAGATCAAACTGGGAGCTTCGTCCCATGCTTCGCGAACTGCTCATGTCCAAACACTTTTATGCCCCAGAGAACCGCAGCAGCATTATTAAGAGCCCAGTGCAACTGGCGGTTCAAGCCATTCGTTCACTCGGCACACCCGTTCGTGATATTCGAAGGGTCAATCAGGCCTGTGGATTCATGGGCCAAGAGTTGTTCCAACCCCCGAGCGTCAAGGGATGGGAGGGTGGACGCAAGTGGATCAACACGTCAACGTTGTTTGTACGCCAGAATCTGCTTGTGTATCTGGTCACTGGCCGCGACCCTGAGTCCTCCCCATGGGAAACATCACCAGGCGGCTGGGATCCTGCGCCGATTGTGGCGCACCTAAAAGGGCTTCCGGGACGTGATCATATTTCGGACTGCGTGACATATCTGGCCCGCTACACACTTGGATCAGCACCGACCGATGGCCGACTCCAGCAGTGGATTGACATGGCACGTTCCGGCGGAAGCAACATTTCAAGCGATACGCTAATCCAACTGATGTCATTGATGACCGCCAGCCCAGAGTATCAGTTGTGCTAAGCAGTGCATCTGCATTGTGTCGGAGGTTTCACCTATGAACCAACCCAATCCTTGGACTCGACGTCTCTTTCTCTCACGTGGCACAGCGATGGCTAGCCTCGCTGCGACAACTCCCATGTTCATTGAGCAGGTCGGTCGTGCCATGTCGCTCCCAGCAGGATCCATGCTGACATCATTGGCGGGCGTGCCACAGGAACGAGTGCTCGTTGTCGTTCAACTCGGCGGTGGCAACGATGGGCTCAATACGGTGGTGCCCTATGGGTCAGACGTCTATTATCGAAGACGACCTGAACTGGCCATTCAACAACCTGGCCGTGGCAATGACGCGGCCCTACGCATCTCCGGAGTTGATGGCATCGGTCTCCATCCAGCATTTGCCGGCTTCAGTGATTTGATCGAACAAGGTGTCGGGTCAGTTGTACAGGGCGTTGGATACCCCAACCCGAATCGTTCGCACTTTTCGTCGATGGACATCTGGCACACTGCCGACACCTCCGGTCGCAACAACGGATGGCTCGGTCGATACTTCGACAACACCTGCAACGGGACTCCTGACCCTCAGGCTGCCATTGCACTAGGCAATACAGCTCCACTCGCCATGCAAGGCGACCGAAGCATGCCCGTGAGTTTTGAAACACCCGAACTGTTCCGCTGGATGGGTGCCGACCTTTCNCCCGACTTGGATTCTGCCTACCGTGCCGTGCAAGGTGCTCCTTCAAGTACAGACGACAACCTTGCTTTTCTCAAGCGGACATCACTGGACGCTCAAATTTCATCTGATCAGGTCCGCAAGGCTGCAGCGCTGAATCCAATGGCCCAATGGCCAACTGGTGACTTGGCCAATCAACTACGCATGGTCGCAGGAATGATTCGATCGGGCATGACGACCCGAGTCTATTACGTGACACTAGGCGGCTTTGATACCCACGCAAATCAGACTGGTTCGCACCAGCGACTGCTCCGACAAGTTGGCGACTCACTCAAAGCGTTCAGCAATGAACTTCGTGCGCAGGGAAATGACGACCGGGTTCTGACCATGGTTTTTTCCGAGTTTGGCCGCCGCGTCGGCGAGAATGGCTCCGCCGGCACCGATCATGGAACTGCGGCCCCATTGTTCTTGGTCGGCCCCATGGTGCAACCTGGAGTACTGGGAGCCCACCCGAGCATGACCAATCTCGACGATGGCGACCTTCGATTCAATGTGGACTTCCGCCAGATTTATGCGGCGGTACTGCAGAACTGGATGGGCGCTGATGCCAAGACCGTGCTTGGGCGTCACTATGCACCCGCCCCGATTCTCAAGGTCTGAGCCCATTGGCGGGCAGAACTCTTGAATTGGGCGTAGTACTGACTGAATGACCAAGTGATCAGAGGGCACATTTGACAATCCTGCTGGCCTCAAGTTGGGGTCGCCCTATACTCGAACCGGGCGAGATGTAGGCCTCTGGAGCAAGTCGATGTGCATGATTCTTATGGCGACCCTGGCGCTGGCTGGACCACCATTGGTCACGGCTTCGGACCAGATGCTGTCCACCACACCAATGCATGTGATCGCCGACGATGCACGATTCATCAGCATGCGTCGCAACGAGGCTGTATTGCTCGACGCCCCCAAGTTGTCTTTCTGGCGGATTCAACAGCAGACAAGTAACGGCGTCCTAGTCCTCGATGAACATGGCCGCGCTTCAGCCCGCCTGACCTACGCCGATGGACGCCACCACACGTTTGCTGGGACAGTCCAAGACGAACAGCTCAGACTTGCGTTTATCGAGTCCGTGAAGTTGGCAGTACCCCCAGATGCCCCGGTCCTTTGCGGAGTAGATCCGCCTGTCCGCCCGCTTGCTGTACCAACTCGGTCCGGCGGAACCAATGCAGCAGGACCACGCACCGCTCGAGTTGCGATTGACGCCGATCAGGCCTACATCGATCGATATGACGGAGATGAAGCTGCGACGATGGACGGCATCACCGCATTGATCGCCGAGGTCTCCGCTATCTACGAGCGTGACCTTGGTATCAGACTGGAGGTTGCATTCGTGCGTCTCTGGCCCGATGGCGACGAGCCATGGGACGTGTCATCGCTGTCGACCTTTAGATCATGGTGGATCGACAATGAAGATCATGAGTCCTACAACTTTGTCCATCTACTCAGTGGACGCCGAGATACCCCATTTGGCGGCGTGGCTTACCTCGCCACAGCGTGTAATCAGGGCGCCTTCGGGATCAGCGCATTCCAACTTGGTGGCTTTCCTCCACAACCTGGGCCGCCAAGCCTCGACATATGGGATATCAACGTCGTCGCTCATGAGATGGGGCATAACCTCGGCACCTACCACACCCACGACGGCTATGACCCAACGATCGATGACTGCGGCAATGGAGTGACAGCCCCGCGCGGCACGATCATGAGCTATTGCCATATTCATCCGGGTGGCCTGCTCAACATAGACCTCAGAATGCATGCGCGTGTACAAGACTTCCTAATCGAACTCAACCCGCCAGGTGATTGTCTGCCTCACGACTGCAATGACAATGGTGTCGACGATGTTATTGACATTCTGGAGGGAACAAGTCTGGATGTTGATGAAGATGAGATCCCAGACGAATGCCGCGACTGCAACAACAATGGACAGTTGGACTCGCTGGACATCTCATCTGGAGTTTCCCTAGATATCGACAGCGATTCCATTCCGGACGAATGCATGCCAGACTGCAATCAGAACGGTATTCCAGACGCATGGGACATTGACTCCCTTGGTTTTGCAGACGTCAACGGCAATCTGGTGCCGGACAGTTGCGAAACCGATTGCGATGAAAACAAGATCATTGACTTTGCGGATATCGCTTCAGATCCAACGCTCGATCTCGATCGAGACGGACTGCTCGATGCCTGCTGGGACTGCGGCAGCCCCGCTGGCCCGGAGTGGTTGGCATCTGGTGGCACAGGCAACTTCATTGTCGTTGGCAATTCGACCGTCCGCGAGTATCACGCCCAGAGTGGTGTGCTGCTCGCCACCCACATGGGCTTGACAGCTGACCCGATCTCAGTCGCGATTGTCGATACGCCGTCCGCAATGGAATCCACAGATGTCCCCTTGGGAACTGTTCTAGTAGCGCAGGTTGATGGAACACTGCACATGGTTCATCCGGGCACGACCGAAGCCGTACCGCTTGGGGTTGCTCCCACCCTCATCGAACCTTCTGGCATGATTGTCACCCCAGATCGCCGCTTGCTGATCTCGGATACCACGGCCAATGTCATTATCGCGATCGACCTTGACACACTGACCAGTTTGGGCACATTCATCGCCAGTGGCCCCTTTGGCGTCACATCACCACGCAAGATGGCCATTGATGGCGATCGACTTCTAGTGGCATGTAACAGCAGCGAAATCCGGTCCTTTGATCTGGCAGATGGGGCTTTCATTGAAACTCTGGTGCTCTATTTACCCTTTGTCGATGTCGACAGCGTGGCCGTGCTGGACAATGGCGATGTCATCGCCGGCTCTTCGGACAGACAATTAGTGTGGCGATTTGATGGACAAACCGGTGATTCACTCGGGTCCTTTACAGACGAGTACGGACTCGCGACGCCGACCGACATCACGCCGATTGATCCCAATCGCATCTTGATCGTGAAGACAGCTGAGCCTGCCAGAATTGTTGAATATGACGCTCAAGGCCGATATCGCAGGTCCATGATCCGCGGCGATTACGAACTGACCACACCGCTGGATATCGCTATCAAGGTCGCAAGTGACCTTGACTGCAACGCCAATGGCCTACCCGATGACTGTGAACTGAACCAAGGGGATGCCAATGGCGACGGCGTCCTCGATGAATGCCAGTGCATTGCGGACATCAATAGTGACGGTGTTGTTGGGGTGAACGATCTTCTGATGGTCATCGCCGACTGGGGACGTTCTGAAAGCCCTGCCGATATCAATGGCTCTGGATTGGTTGATACCACTGACCTACTTCTGATCCTGGAGTCGTGGGGCGACTGCTGAGCATCAATACGCATCCTATCCTGTTCCCCATGAACTGCCTCACTCTGCTTATCACTTCTGCTTGTCTCGGCGCTGCTCCTGTTGACATTGGCCGATGGCAAGCAACGATTGACGATCTCGGCGACGTCCATGCAGTAGCTGACGTACCCGGTCGCAATGAATGGGCGGTCCTGAACGCCGACACTGCAGAGGTCTCATGGCCAGAGTCGCCAGAGAACCCAACACTTGATCTTTCACCCTTTGTCCATCGACCACACGGCATGGCCATCGGTCCAAACGGTGTCATCTACGCCGTCGATCGCGAGCAGCATCGTGTGATGTTCTTTGATGCCCAGGGTCAACTCCTTGGCGGATTCGGCGGACGCAGTGACGCCCCGCATGCACTGCGTCGACCGCATGCCATTGACGTCAACAACTCCTTCGTGGCGGTCGCTGATACCGGCCATGATCGTATTCAGTTGTACGAACACAACGGGCGCCATATTGGCACATTGCCGCAAACAGACTGGGAACTTCGCGGGCCTCAAGGTGTGGCGATAGATGACCTCGATCGAATCTGGATTACTGATACCGAGCAACATCGTGTGCTCTGCATCAAAAAAGATGGATCAGTCGTACACCGGATCGGCACGTGGGGCACTTTTCCAGGGCACTTCATGCAACCCACTGGCATCGACGCGCACGATGGACGAGTAGTCGTGGCTGATCAACTCAATCACCGCATCCAAGTATTTGATGCCGAGACCGGCACACTGACTGAATCGTGGGGCATGCATTCCTTCCGCCCACGAGAAGGGCAAGGCAAGGTGCACTATCCAGCGGATGTCGCGCTGCTGGATGACGGCAGTGTCGTCGTTGCTGAGCCATTTGAAGAACGCGTCCAGCACTTCGGCGTTGAAGGCGTCGAAATTGAACCCCCATCCATGGCGCCACGTGGCGCTCAGTCACATTTTGGACCTATTGCTGCAACCAGTGGGCGTTTCTTCTCTACCTGGGAACCAGAGATTCGAGCGATTCACCTTTTTGATCTAGAACGAGAGACTCCCATCCGACTGTCCACCTTCGGCACGCCTGGCAATGGACCCGGGGAAATTGGAAACATCACCGCCCTAGCACTTGACGCAGAGTCACAACGATTGTGGGCCGTCGATTCAAGCAACCGTCGAATTCACCAATGGGCACTCACCCCACCACCCTCAGACGCCCCGCGTTTCGATCCCAATCTTGCTGTTCTGAGCAAGTCGATCCCCCTCCCAATGGCCGGACCTGGAGAGTTGATGTACACCGATCAGGGGTTGCTCTTCATCGACCAAGCCAACGCGCAAGCCTGGGAGATCAGCGAATCGGGGGACCATCGCATGAGCAATCTTGAACTCAGCCCAAACCCCTCCGCTGCCATCATGACCCGATCATCTGCCGCAGGTCATACAACAATTGCTGTCCTTGATGGCATCTCCAAACGCATCAAGTTGCTCCACGCAGATCCCAATAGTTCGGCAGCTGACTGGATTGCACTTGATGCCCTCGAAGAACCGGTAGACATGGCCATGACCTCAAATGGCGATGTTCTTGTGGTCGATCGCGCCGGTCATCGAGTACATCGTTTTGATCCCAACGGGCAGCCGCTTGGATCTTGGGGGCGACAAGGCATCGATCACGAAGAGTTCTGGCGACCAGCTGCAGTCGTTGTTGATCGCCAAGACCGGGTCATCGTTTTAGACCATGGCAATCATCGCGCACAAATGTTTACACCTGAGGGCACTTGGCTGATGACCTTTGGTGGTGGCCGAGCCTGGCGATGGGGATTTGGCAGACTTCCAACTGAATCTCTACCAACTGAGAACAACGAAAGCACACCATGATGACTCGAACACTCGTCGCTCTAGTAATGCTCGCCGCCCTCGGAGGATGCAGCGCAGGACATCAGCTCGCACCACCACCTGGTCATCTGATGCGCACGACTGATGGCCAATGGGATGTCATCGTTTCAAGCAGCTCCGACACCTGGCCTCTGAACGAGTATTTCGATCTGGAGATTCGTGTCATCCGCGGTCCCAGCGCTCCAGTAGAGGTGCGCGCCGATGCTGGCATGCCTGCCCATCGACATGGGATGAACGTTCAGGTGGATACGGTCCGCACCACCTCCGACATCTGGCTCACCCAGGACATGTTGCTACACATGCCGGGCGACTGGGTACTAACCATTGATGTGATCGATACCTCTGGCGTGTTACATCGGGCCACCATGCCCATTGTGGTGCATTAATGTTGTACCTCTTCATATTGCCTGCAGTGCTGATGGCTCCGACGTTAACGGAGGATCAAATCCGTACTGCGAGGTCGATGTCACCAGTGCCTCCCCCGCCCTCTAGCCCAACCAACGCGATGGCTGATGACCCTGCTGCTGCACTCCTTGGACAATCTCTTTTTTTTGAACCAGGAATTTCGGGAAAGGGCACGACATCCTGCAGTTCATGCCATCAACCAACACTGGCATTTAGTGATGGACGCCATGTCTCCACTGGAGCTGGAGTTGGAATTCGCAATGCGCCGACACTACTCGGTGCTGCCCACCAACGTTGGTTTTTCTGGGATGGACGAGCTGACAGTCTGTGGATGCAAGCAACCCACCCAATCGAAGACCCACTTGAAATGAACGCTGCTCGTGGCGATGTTGTGCAATTCATAGCCCACACACCACAGCTACGAAGAAGATACGAATCGCTATTCGGCCCCATTCCTGAATTGGGGGCACTACCTGCTGGACTTACACCCGAGTCTGAGCAATGGAATTCGTTGACCTCAACGCAACAGCAATCTGTCAATGAGATCTTCGTCAACCTCTGCAAGTGCCTTGCAGCCTATGAACGTCAACTGCAGCCAGGGGATTCAGATTTCGACCGCTGGGTCGCTTCCTTTGAATCACCTGATGCAGGTCCAGCTCTTTCAGACTCAGCAATTCGTGGCTTCCAACTTTTTACCGGAGATGCAGGCTGCTGGCAGTGTCACTTTGGGCCGCTGCTGTCTGATCGAGAGTTTCATGACCTCGGACTTCCAGCCCCGGATGGAAGCCCCAGCACCGACCCCGGTCGTGGGGAAGGCTACGCAACCTTGCGTGCCAGTTCATTTCGAGCAGATGGTCCTTGGAGTGATGCGCCCGAGAGCCGCGCAGCGCGACGCGCTGCAGCAGCTCGCATCGGCCCAGAACACTGGGGCGCGTTTCGCACGCCGTCTCTGCGCAATGTGGCCCTCACAGCGCCCTATATGCATGACGGTCGCTTTGCCTCGATCGCTGAGGTACTCGAGTTCTACAACACCCTTGAAACGCAGGCCAGGCGCCACCACCACGCCGAAGATGTGCTTCAGCCGCTGAATCTGAATGCCGCCCAATTGGCTGACCTTGAGGCCTTCCTTCGGTCACTCAGTGGAGCACCTCCAGCCACCCATCTCTTGGGTCCACTTCAGGACACGCCCCCAACCGCCATTCCCGGAGATCAAATTCGGCATTCCACCCCGCCAGCCGCAACCAAAGGGGCGCCGATCCACGAATAGACACTCGACCAAGGCCATCGATCGTGTACCTTGAACGTCGTGGACGGGACAGAGGAGTGAGCTGTGAATCGAATCGCTATAGCGACTTTGGCGGGCTTGGTGGTGTCATCAGGCGCACTTGCCCATCAGGATGATCCCAAACTGCTCGATCGCTTTGGCCCCTACAAAGGGCCCGGCTGGCAACGCAGTAGTGAGATCCCAATGGCTGCTGGAATGTTCGATTCAGCTGGCGATATTGAACTTCAATCCTGGCTGACCCTCGATGATCTCGGCGGTGCAGATACCGGCAGTGACTGCTGGGGCTACGTCTCAGCCAGTGGACGCGAGTATGCCATCATTTGTGATAGCGACGGCACGAGTTTTGTTGACATTACTGATCCCACTGCCCCGGTCATCATCAACAAGGTGGCTGGACCTGGCAGTTTGTGGCGTGATGTCAAGGTCTACAGTGACCACGCCTACATTGTCAGCGAAGGCGGGCAAGGTATTCAGGTCGTTGACATGTCGAACATCGATATCGGCGTTGCTCCACTGGTCAACACAGTCACCACTGGCGGCACGACAGTCACACATAACATCGTCATTGATGTCACCAGTGGATTTCTCTATCGCACCGGAGGTGGGGACAATGGGCTTCGAATCTACGATCTCAATGCCAGCTTGACCAGTCCACCCTATGTGGCAACATGGACCAATAAGTATGTTCACGACGCACAAGTTGTGACGTATCCGCCCGGATCACAGTATGCAGGTCGCCAGATTGCCTTCTGCTTTGCTGGATTTAATGGGGGCTGGTCTGAAACCGGGCTGACCATTCTTGACGTTACGGACAAGTCAAACATTTTCACCATTGGTGAGGTGCAGCACTCCAATAACAACTACTCCCATCAGGGGTGGGTCACCGATGACTTGCAACATTTGTATCTCAATGATGAACTTGATGAGCAAAATACGGGCACACCAACAACAACCCGCATCATTGACATCAGTGATCTGTCAAATCCCACGCAGGTCGGCACATGCACGACGGGGACAGCATCTACAGATCACAATCTCTACATCAAGGACAACTTGATGTTCCAAGCCAATTATCGAAGTGGACTTCGGATCTTTGACATCACGAATCGTCTGGCGCCTGAACAGATCAGTTGGTTTGATACCTATCCAGCAAATGATAATTCTCAACTGAACGGCATCTGGAGCACCTATCCATACTTCCCCAGCGGGACTGTCATCGGATCCGATCTGGAACGTGGTTTGTTTGTCTGGACGCTCATTCCCCCAGCGGTAGTCGCTACCGTGATTGATCCTCTGCCTGACATGCTCAATCCTGCTGGCGGCGACTCTTTCCGTGTGTCTGCGACGCTCGTGGAAGATGCAACGCTTGATCTAGATGCCACTGAGTTGCGGTGGAACGACGGTTCTGGCTGGGTATCTGCCTCGATGGATATTAAAGATCCGAGCACACCAGTCATTCTTCGTGCAACCTTTGGAGCGACCGAATGCGGCCAACAAGTGTCTTTTGAGGCCAAAGTTGCGACCACGAACGGGTATACCGTCACCGTCACATCCGGCAACCTCCTTTCCGCCAATGACATTGACGACGTGTTTAATGACAATGGCGAAACCGATCCGGGATGGACAGTTGAGAATGACTGCGCCGACGGCCAGTGGAATCGGGGTGTACCGGCCGGTGGTGGCGTACGTGGCGAACCCGCGAACGATGCCGATGGCAGTGGAGCCTGCTGGCTGACGGACAATGTGCAGGGCAATTCTGATGTCGATGGTGGCACAACGACACTGATCTCTCCCGTACTCGATGCGTCCGATCCAAACGCCGTAGTGGAGTACGCACGCTGGTTCAGCAATGATTTCGGCGCCTCACCCAACGAGGACATTTTCTATGTCCGTGTATCCGATGACGGCGGCGCGACTTGGGTGCCTCTGGAACAAGTCGGCCCGACTGGACCGGAAGCCTCAGGTGGCTGGTATTTCCTCCAGTTTGATATCGGGTCTATCTCTGGCATCAACCCCTCTGACCAATTCCGCTTAGCCTTCGAAGCCAATGACCTTGGAAGCGGTTCGGTGGTTGAAGCAGCAGTCGACGCCGTCAAACTCTCGACTATTGATTGCGAGAGTTGTACTGGCGATATCGATGGCAACGGCGTAGTCGACGTCGAGGACATCCTCCTGGCGGTCGCCCAATTCGGCACCGTCTACGATGTCAATGACCTCTTGGTCATTCTGGGTGCCTTTGGCCAGGAGTGCTGAGTCCACATCTCTTTCATGAACCCATAGCCCGCTCCGGTATAGACCGGGGCGGGCTGTCGTATCCTGCACACCATGAGCGACTGTGCCTCATGCAATTCCTGTGGAAACGGCGGTTGTACTCAGGCGCCACCAACTGCCGATTTTCCAACTTTGAAGACGCTCGTCGTCTGGGATAGCGACTGCACTTTCTGTCGCCGCTGGATGCGCCGATACTACGAGCTCTCTGGGGACACGCTTGACTGGGCACCAGCAACAACTGCAGCACCTCATCTGCCGCTGCTGACTTTGGATGAACTCCAAAAGGCGGTCCATGTGGTTCAGCCAAATGGCCAATCAGTGCACGGTGCTGAGGCCATGTTCACCATCATGGATCGAATCGGCCTCCGCAGATGGCCGCTGGCCTTGTACCGCCACGTACCACCCTTCCACTGGGCATGCGACTTGTTCTATCGTTCTGTCGCCAATCACCGCGGCATCGCTAACCAACTCTCAAGCATGCTCTTTGGAAAAGTTGAACTACCAAGCACATTCCTCCTGACCAGGCGGGTCTTTCTTCGACTCATGGGCATGATCTTGCTCGCCGCCTTTATTTCCATCGGCACCCAACTTCCAAGTCTGTTTGGTGATCAGGAGCTCTTGCCAGCTGCACATCTTGTCCAGCACGCAACCGATGACACCGTCCACTGGTGGCGCATGGCGGATCTCCAACTACTGCCACTCAATCTGACAGAAACACGTATGCAGGCCCTTGTACTCATTGGCGCTCTCGGAAGTGGAATGATGACAATCGGCTTCTTCCCGATCTGGTCAGCGATCATGGCTTGGTTGGCGTACTTGATTATTTTCATATTTGGGGGCGTCTCATTTCAGCAACCATGGGATGCGCTGCTCTTAGAGGTTGGCTTGCTGGCGGTTCTATGGTCGCCAGGTTCATGGCGGCTCAACAGCCTGGAAGCAAAAAGACCATCGCGCCTCGTCTATTGGCTCATCCTCCTACTCCTTGGGAAATTGATCTTCTTCGGGAGCCTATTCAAACTGCAAACTGGTGACTCGATTGACTCAGACTCTGCAGCACTGACCAACTACCTTTGGATGCAACCACTTCCACTTTGCACTGCTTGGTATGCAGACGCCCTGCCAGCAGTGGTATCCAAATTGGCCTGTGTGCTGATGTTCATCATTGGTTTGGTCGCACCAGTGTTACTGCTGTTTCCACGAGTTCCCCGAGCGATCGGCGCTAGTCTGATCATGCTGCTGATGATCGGCATCCTCGCCACGGGGAACTACGGGTTTTTCAACTGGCTCATCATCGTGTTGTGTTTGACGATGTTTGACGATGCCCTCTTACTCAAACTATGGCCTCAAACTGCGCGAGGCACTATCCGCGTTGGCATTCGACCGCCGACGGGCCCTCTCTTGGGTTGGATTCGAAACTGCTTGGCATTGCTGGTACTCGCCCTGGGGATCATCAGCATCTCTATGTAGGCCGTCCCTGTATACGGAACAATTTGGATGCAGTGGCGGCAGATGTGTGGGCACCGTGACCGCTCAAGCACGCCAGCGTACCGGTCAATGATGAGGATCCTCACACCTGTTTACTTCGCCACCGTTGATGGCTGGCGCGCCTTGATCGCCCCAACACAACGTCGAATCGTCCGTCGCACTCGATGACCAAGGTTGTCCGCAGCACTCGCCACGATGAATGTGCCAATTGTGCGCGGTGATCTGGAAAGCGGACGACATACCGATTGGGTCCAAAGTCCAAGTCGAACCGTCAATGTCGCCGCCACAAGCCCTTGTCCCCCGGCTGCTGCCACTGCGCCTACTCGCGTAGACACGGCATCGGCAGCATGTTGCGTCAAATCAACGGCGATAGCGTGGGTCAACACCATTCGGCAGAGGCGCCAGGTGCCACAGAAACCAGGACGCGCGCCATAGCACTCTGCCACTCGGCGCATCAGTCGCAGGTTGCGCCAACAGCACAATGCCGCATCGAAGAGAGCTACACCAGATAACGTGACGAGCACGCCGGTACGAGCAGCCTCTCGACGAATTTCAGACTCGCACATGCGATCGAGTGTCTGCACCAGTCGATGCAATGCACACAGTGAATCCTCTGGGGTGCCTGCCAGCCAGTGACGATCGAAATCTTGAAGCGCCTCCTGTGGGCCATCTAACTGCGCTCGCCATCGTGACACGGCGACGTCAAGGGCATCATCGAGCACAGTGACCTCCTGCAAACGCGTACGCAGTGCGTCCACGCACCGTACGCGGGCCCAGCCACGCCACTCACGCCATATCAGGCCAACCCCCGCCACTGCTGCCAGTCCACCCACCACTGTGACCAACCAAGCCCACACCGAGCCCAAAGCGGCGGTCCGTTGCACCAAATAGACCCCCTCGGCAACCGCAATGATCAAACCAAGTGCCAGAATGGACACCCCAAGCAGGGCAGCAAAACGGAATCCTGGACGTTTATCTGGCATCTTCTTTGGCATCAGAGCACTTTCTGAATCATGGTTGGGCAACGGGCCAGCCCAATTACGGCTCTGGCTGGCATCAAGTTCATTTGGGCTTTTTTCAGAGTTTGAGCATTCTCGGACACACCACAGGCCGATCACATGCGTAGGTGATCATGAGCGACGGATACACACCGCCGCCGCAACACGAGATACATAGATGAATACGCAGACACCACATGACTGGAATTGGGAGGCCTGGAGAGGCCGCCTAACCCACCTGCTGGGCCTGACAGAGACCAGATATGACCTCTGCCACGGCGAGATCCTTCTGGCGACTGCTACCGCTCCTCAGGATCTCCATGAGTTGTGGTCCTACGGCTGGACGCCAGGAGAAGCCGCTGCAGTCATCACGGAGGCACTTGGACTGCGGTAAGCAAGCCATAGGCCACTTCATGCCCCTGAAACGGATGATCCACAGCCCCTGGCCCCACCATTCCAGGTGCTGCAGTACATCTGAAGTCCACCCCAGAACCAACATAAATCCCCCAGATAGGCCCCAGAGTGGCGAATCCAAGCCTCTTGGGCTTGCGAATAGGGTGGTGTCGAGTATGCTCTGCAGTCGGTGGAGAGAGAATGAGAAGTCGTTCTATGACATTGCTTTGCGGCATTTTGGCCGCCTTCACATCTGCCAGTATCGCACTGGCTGATGGCAGCGATGAAACCACTGAAAAGGTGCTCTATGACCTGACTGGGGTGGAGTACTTTGGCGGCCCCCCGCAACTCTTCGCCATTCTTGAGGTGAGCCCCTCAGCTCGTCTGGTGGAGTTCCGATGGGAAAATGTTGTCCTTGAGACCTATGACAATGTTGGCGTACCCAATTGGGGCAGCGAAGCAGTCCTCGGGATTGAGGCAATCAATACAGCTGGAGAATCCTTCAGTGAGTACTTCTTCCCCTTCCCAGATGCCAACTCAGGCCCAGGCCCATTTGGACCAGTTGATGGTTCCCTTGACCTGCTCCTGGTCGACATGTTTGCCGACCAGAGCGGCCATGTAAGCGTGCTTGGTGGAAGCACATGGGAGGATGGCAGTGGGCTGCCTGCTGGACACTACCTCTCAGGCATCCTGGCACTGATCTATGCTCCAATCCCAGCCCCTGGTGCCCTGATCCTGCTCGGCATCGCCGCTGCCAGATCCCGACGCCGCCGACGCTGAGCCAAACACCATGTGCAAGACACAAGCTGATGCTTGCTGTTGTGTGCGCAGCTCGGGCAGAATACTTACCAGAAACACATCCAGATCGATCGTGCGTCCATCGCGCCAGCCATCTCTTCAGCTAGTGACTGAAATTGAGCACACGGCTGGGGGCTGACAGGCGTACCATTGAATACACCGACCCTCCCCATCGTCGCCTCGGAGGACCATGACCAATCACGACCATTCCATCGCAATCATCGGCGCTGGTGCTGTAGGTCGAGCCATGGCCGAAGCCGCCATGGCCGCCAGGCGGACCATCTCGGTCATCGTGACGAGGCGACCTGCGGCCTGTGATTGGATCGACTCCAAACAAACCGTGGTCACCAGTGACATCTCCGCTGTATCTCAGGCGAACACAGTGTTGATTTGTGTGCCTGACGACCATGTGACTGCAACAGCCTCGACGCTCCAAGTAGCGCCTGGAACGATTGTGGCGCATACTGCAGGTTCACTTGGTTTGGAGGCCATTACCACATCAGATGCCCATGCAGGCTCGATCCACCCGGTCATGGTGCTGATGCCTGGTGGCCGACGCGCTGAAGCACTGAAAGGCGCAGTGGCAGCCGTCGACGGCAATGAGGTTGCAGCTCCTTGGCTCCGTTCATTCGCAATCGACATTGGCATGACCCCTGTACAAATTGAAACTACCAAACGCACACAACATCATCTTGCCGCTGCGCTTGCAGGTGGACTACTCACCGGCGTACTGGCCGATGCAGTCAAGCTTTGGACGGACGCGGGTGTCCCAAAGGCCGTCGCCTCTGCTGCACTTGGCCTGATGGTTCAGGAAATTGGGCGAACAATGAGCCGATCTGAAGGGCCAGGGCCAGTCATGGGGCCAGCCGCTCGAGGCGATGCAGGAACGATCGCCAAACATCTTGATGTCCTCCAAGCACAGTATCCACACATGGAAGATATGTATCAGTCGCTGGTAGAGCGATGTCTTGATTGGTCACAAGCCAACAACACACTTGAAGCAGCATCTGCCGATGCCGTACGGCTTGCGTTCGAGAGACGGGCGAATCCTAGCGCTTCATGACAATGGTCAGATCATGTCCACTCAAATAGTCCTGACGACACGCTACCAAAGCAGTGCGCTCGAGCGCCCAAGCCATCCAAGACAATCCATCATGACGACGTGCTGGACCTAACGGTCGCTGATCCCACTCTGCACTGGGACGATCGGAAAGTAGATTGAAGGCCAGACCGGCCTGACTGGAAGACCAAGCCCTTTCCAATACCGCTCCGACCTCGAATTCTGTCATCGTGTTAAGCGTCCCTGACACAATCACCCAGTCGGCAATTGGCCAGGCGATGGTCTCATCCAACAAGTCAACTTGCATGTACTCCGACCAATCTGCGGCCTGACTGCGAGCAAGATCCACCTGCGGGCCAATAGCATCCAATCCAGCCAAAGAAGTTGGCATCTGCCCCGAATCGATCAACCAACGTTCCAAAGCGCCATCGCCACAACCCAAATCCAATAGCGAGCAACCGGCCAGTCCGCCAATCATCTCCACCAGCACTTGAAAGCGCAATGACTGCGTTCCAGCAGATCCCCAAAGCGTGGCAGCAAAACCAGCACCATGCACGTCAATAGCGTGTTGATAGGCTTCGAAGGACTGTGTGTTCATGAACCAGCAGCAGATGCTTCAGCCGAGTCGCCGTTTCTGGTCTTAAATGCATTGAGTACATGATTCGGACCCACATAGCGGCCGTTGACATAACTGCGTTCGATGACCTGATCTGCAGGACCAAGCCAGACGAGATTGGGGATTCCACGACCACCCCAAGCCTGCTTGATACCAGACGGCTGAATGCGCTCATACGGAACGGTATACCAATTCATTTTGGAGCCCTTCATATACTCCAACATGTTGTCAGCTGAACGATCACTACTTACCAACACCACCGCAAAGTCGCGATCTGCACCAGTTTCTTCGTAGTAATTCACCAACTGTGGGGTGAAGCGTCTGCACGGTCCGCACCACTTGGCTGAAAAGTAGAGCAGGACGTTTGGCACATCATTGAGCACGCGTGAATCAATGGCCTGTCCTGATGCAGTCATCAAATCAGGGCCGATCAACTTGACAAGATTCTCGTGCATCGGCCCGTCTGAACGATGGGAATCCTGATCTGCTGATCGAGTCGCTGGTGCTGCCAGTGCAAATGCCTCCTTGGCACATTCATCCATCGCCAGCATGGCTGCAGGAATCTCCTTTGCAGAGACTGATTCGAGTTTGAATTCGACAGTGCCGGCTCGGGATCGTTCACGAATGGTGTGTGGAATCATCAGGCTGCCAACAGGCTGGTAGTCGTTAAAGCCACGCTCGACGAGAACGGGCGATCCCCCGGTCGGGCGGCTGAATTCCCAGCGCACAAGGAGATTGGTTTCCTGATCAAAGAAGAAATACATGCTACTGCCGACCTTCGGCACCAAAATGACGCGCCAAGTCGGACGCCCTGCAATCGTGACCTCTCCGGAGGTAGTCACGGCTTTGGCATAGGACATCAGATGCGTCACTGCTGTCGGGTCATACTGCATCTGCAATTGAGTGCGCACTGCCTCGCTTGCAACATGACACACAGCGGCGGCGTCTTCAATCCAAGCTTGTTTGCCATCACAACCTTGACTCTCCTGCCATTCAGACTCATTCATGGCCATCTCAGATCGAAATGCGCCCGATACATCGGCTTTGATGTTCAGTGTTCCAGACTCAGTGTCCAGTGACCAAACCCAGGATGACTCCAAGCCGCGCAGTCCCGCCCATGCAGCTGACCCACCAGTGGCCTGCACATACGCCTCAATCAGTTCCTTGACATCTGGAAGTGACTCTGATGCTTTGGTTGACAGGGTCCCGTTGGCGTCAACGACACCACCCACAGCCGGCTGGCTTGGGGCAGGGGTTCCCTTTGGTGATAGTTCTGACTGGGCCATGGCGGTCGTCGCCGCCAGCAGCACTGCTGCCACTGATATATGTCCGCACATGAAAGCGGTCCTCCTGTATCCCCACCAGTCTAGTCCGTCTGAGCAGATCTGAAGACCAGACCTGATGAACTGAGCCTGTTTTCTCTTCCGGCTTAAGCACGCAGGGTCATTCGATTGAAATGATCGTGCCTGAAGCCTCAGGCTTCTCCCGGAATGGTGACTGCTGGCCGGCGAGCGGAACGAACGGTATCAATCGAATAAACCGTCACCGCCATCCAAATCAATGCAAACGCAATGCTTTGGTCGATTCCAAACGGCTCGTCAAATGCTAGAACAGCCAACAAAAGTTGCCCGGTCGGAGAGATGTACTGCAGGATCGCTACCGTTGACAACTGCAGGCGTCGTGCGCCGCCGGCAAAAAGGATCAGTGGGACGACTGTGACGATGCCACCACCAAAAAGCACTATGGCCGTCCACAAGGATCCTTTCATAAAAGTACTTCCGCTGATTGAATGATCAACAAACAAGAGCACGACCATAAACGGCAGCAAGAACAACATCTCTACTGCAAGGCCCGGTGCAGGTGCTGCATCAACCTGCTTTCGGATCAATCCATAGAGCCCAAACGAGCCCGCCAGCGCCAAGGCAATCCAAGGTAATCCACCCGTGCGCCACGCAAGTACTCCGACGCCGGCTGCTGCCAAGCCAATGGCGACCCACTGAGCCAACCGCATGCGTTCGCCCAACACAACCATGCCCAGGGCCACTGAGAAGAGAGGACAAATGTAATAACCAAGGCTTGCATCGCTTAGACGATGTTCGATCACCGACACAACAAACACAGTCCAGTTGACGGCGATCAAAATGCCAGATAGACCCAAGGTGACCAGCACACGAGGTCGCTTCAACACCGCCACGACTTCATGAAGACGGCCAACAGCCAGAAGCATGAGTGTCAATAGTGGAAGGCCAGCCACCACCCGCCATGCAAGCAGTTCGCCTACTGAGACCTCCTCAACCACGTGGTAGTAGAGCGGGGCTACGACCGCCCACCACCCGTATGCTCCCACAGCCATCACGACTCCGGCGATCTGGGGTCTGTTCGTGCTGTGCTGAGTCGGCAACAAGGGAGCGGAGCATACTGCATGTGCTACGCTCGCCATCATGACGACCACACTTCCTGAGCACGTTTCTATTCTTCCTGCAGCAACTGGACTCTCTGGTGTATGTGAGCCGATCCTACGCAGTGCACCTGAATGGTTTGGAATCGAAGGCAGTGTTGAGGAGTATGTGACCCGCATTGCTGAACTGCCCACAGTCCTTGCTGTGCTCCAGCAATCCGACACTCACAATCAGCAGGCCATTGGGTTCATGTCCCTTGAGCAGCACTTCCCGTCATCGGCTGAACTCCACGTGCTCTGCGTTCGGCCAGAGTGGCATCGACGTGGAATCGGGAAAGCACTACTGGAGGCAACTGAGGATCATGCTAAGCGAACTGGGGCAAGGTTCCTTCAAGTCAAAACGGTATCCCCGAAAAGACAGTGTGAACACTATGAAAAAACCCGTCACTTCTATGAAGCCATGGGGTTCAGCCCACTGACTGAGTTTCCAACTTTGTGGGCCGAAGACTGTCCATGTCTTCAGATGATCAAGGTGTTGGATTAACCTCGACACGTCCCGGAATACGCTGCCCAGAACCAGTACGGTCCACGAGCGTATCGCCAAGATCGCTACGAGCCCGCTCCACATGGGCCATCAAGCGTGCAACAACCTCTGGATGATCAGACTGCACATCCTTGCGCTCAGTCGGATCAGATAAGAGATCGTAGAGCGCCAGTGGCTGTGGCAGGTTCCAGGAGTAACGCGTCGGCGCACCGCCAGTTCCACCTGGCCGACCTTCTAAGGAACGATATCCATGTGGCAAGTGCAACTTCCACTGACCACTTCGAACAGCCTGTAGTTCATTCGTTCGGTAGTAATAGAAAACCACATGATCATCTGGCAAGCCCATCGACTTGGACACCAACACATCGGTGGCATCTACACCATCAACCTCATGCGACACATCCACGTTCATGGCTCGAGCAAGGGTCGGAAAGACATCGATGGTCATCCATGGTGAAGCATTGACAGCGCCTGACGGAACATGGCCAGGCCAACGCACCAAACACGGCACTCGAATACCGCCCTCAAAGGTAGTCCCCTTGCCTTCCCGCCAACCCCCACTGGTTCCTGCATGATCGCCGTAGGACAACCAAGGCCCGTTATCACTCATAAACATCACGATCGTGCGGTCCGAGAGATTACAGCGATCAAGGGTGTCAAGTAATTGCCCAACACTCCAGTCAATCTCCTGCATGACATCGCCATACATTCCCTGAGCACTGGATCCCTTCCATCGCTCCGCACATGCCAGTGGCACATGAGGTTGTGGGTGAGCGAGGTAGAGCAGGAATGGCCCGTCTTGATGTGATTCAATAAATGACACGGCTCGCTGCGTAAATCGTTCCGTCAATGGATCTTGCCCTTCGAGCGTACTGATCTGCTCCACCGTCTCGACGCCATCAATCAGCGGCAAAGGAGGCCACTGCTTAGGACGCTCTGGATGGCCTGGCCACATGTCATTTGAGTATGGGATACCTAGGTACTCGTCAAAGCCGTGTCGCGTCGGAAGAAACTCGTCGTGATGTCCCAAATGCCACTTACCAAAAATGCCGGTTGCGTATCCCCGCGTCTTGGCCATCTCGGCCAATGTGACTTCGTTCGCATGGAGGCCGACTTCACTCCATGGCCCAAGCGCCCCGTGAATGCCAAGCCGATTGGGATAACACCCGGTCAATAGCGCCGCCCGGGACGCCGAACATACCGGCTGCGCGACCGTGAAGTCTGTAAAGCGTGTCCCCTCACGCTCCATTCGCGTCAAGTTCGGCATCTCCCAGCCGGTAGCACCCTGAGATGGCAAATCGCCCCAGCCCATGTCATCTACAAAGACAATGACGATATTTGGAAACGGCGAATCAGCCTCAGGCTGTTCGACAACATCCGCGGAGAGCATCGTTAAAAACAGTACGAGTAGACACTGCATATCAACCAAAGGCTAGCACGTACAGGCGATGAAGAACAGAGCAGATAATGGCCTAGGGTCCTTCTCGAAATGCCAATCGTGCTCGACCAAGATCTGGATAGATCTCAAAAACACGATCCATCCGCATCAGTGAGAGAACCTGCATGACGATCCCAGGGACACTGCACAACTTGACGTCGCCCCCCTGCGTGGCCGCACGCTTATGAAGACGAATGAGCGCGCCGACGCCAACACTCGACAAGGACGTCAAGTGTCTGCAGTCGATGATCAATCGCGACACCCCACCTTCAACCATACCGATCACATCACGTGTGAAGGCGTCTGCGTTACTGGCATCAAGCCCCCCGTCAACCTCGATGACCATCACATTCCCGTCAATCTCCTTGGGAGTAAATTGCATCAGGGATTCTCTGTATCTGATTTTGCGTGCCCATCAAGCAAAGCAAGACATGCCGTCAAGCGCGCCTTTTGGGCTTTGGAAATATGATCATGCGACAGCACTCGCTCAATATCTTTCCTGGCCCGATCACGCTCCGACTGTGTTGGGCTCGCAGCTTCGATAAGAAACTTCAGACACTCCAAACAACCAGATGCTGCGGCATTATCCATTGCCGTATAGCCCGATCGATCCCGATATCCGATATTTGCACCCGCCGCTCCAAGTTTGGCAACGATTGCTGGATGACACTTCACAGCGGCTTCCTTCAGCGGAGTCCACCCGTCTGCATTGGCGTTTAGATCAGCATCATGCTCTATCAATATCTGCACACATGCTTCTGCCCCATGACGGGCCGCAAACATCAGTGGCGTCCATCCACGACTATTGGCACGATTGACATCTGCTCCTGCTTTGATCAGTAACTTCAACACATCGGCATGCCCTCGCATGCAAGCCATCATGGTCGCATCATGACCAAAGTGGTCCATGGCTAAAAGGTCAGGATCGTGCTTGAGCAGTAATTCCACACACTGTGGACTCCCCCACCATGCTGCTTGGATCAGTGGCGTCTGACCATGGTTGAGTGCCCCATGTGGATCTGCGCCATGCGAAAGCAGTTGCGACATAATCGAAGGACATGCTCCACTTGCACAGGCCGTCATTGGTGTGATGCGGTCCTTTGGCCCTGCCGCATTGGGATCAGCCCCATGGCTCAAGAGTGATGTTGCTGCTTCAGAATTGCACCGGATCGCTGCCATGATCAGCGGTGGCGTTGTGTCTGGTGGCCCGTTGACAAGAGCGCCAGCATCAATCAACATCTTGATCGCCGTTGAGTCGTTCACAGCAGCGGCATTCGCTAAGGGTGACATTTTGAGATGGTTGGACTGTTCACCACTCAATCCATTCGGATCAGCCCCGTGCGTCAGCAACAACTTGATACATTCATGGCACTTAACGGATGTCGCATCAATGAGTGGCGTAGGCTTCCAAGGACCTCCTCCCTGTTGATTGACTTGAGCACCATGCTCGATCAACAATTTGAGGCAGTCACTACGACTCAATTCGCATGCAAGTTGCACAAGCGAATAGCCACCTTCAAGGGTTGGTAGTGGCTTGCCCTGATGAGCCTTCAAGCCAGCCTTCAACTTCGGAATGTCATTGGCAATGATGGCCGCTGCAAGTGGGTGCTTGAACTTGACCCCAAGCAATGATTCTCCCTGAGCAGCCCAGATGCGCAGCGTGGGAAGTTCGACTACAGGATCGGGCAAACGACCTGGGTGTGGTGATGTTTTGACAGCGGCCATGACCCCATAAGAGACAAGGCTGATGGAGGCCACTGCGGTCCAACTTGCCAAAATTCGTCTGTGCTTCATCTTCATCTCCTGATGCTATCTGGGGCCAATGCCTGCCACCTGACCAGCACCTTGGCCCGGGTATGGCCAGGAAAGTGCCCTCCACCCACATAGAAGGCAAGGAGATCCCTGCTGGGCGGCCCAGAGCCCCAGCGAGTCCCATGAAGCCCCAAAAACCTCATCAAGACCCCTCAGCAGGCGAAAGGAATCTGACTACAAATCATTGTCTATCAGGAGGATATCGATGCCGCAGATCAGGCCGACATTTGAATCCAGTAGCCCAATCCACTCGGATGAGGTCGAACGCGCACTCGATCGATCTTGGCCAGTGGTCTCGGTTCGTTGGGTCGATGCCGAGGCAAGAGGTGGCCCAGGCTGGGAAGACCCTGAGGACATGGTCGAGTTTGCACTCCGTCCGCTAGCCGAAGTCCACACGGTGGGTCTGCTGATCTATGAGTGCGACCACTTCATTGCGTTGACCGACTCTCGTGGGCCTGATCAGATCGGTGGCGTGCAGAAGATTCCAAAGGCGTGGATCAATGCACTCGACATCATGATGCCTTCAGAAGAAGAGCCTCCTCCAGCATTGCCAATTGACGGCGCTCGCGCAGGCTGACCAGTTGCATTCACCGATATCACATGCGACTTGGAACACTGCATGCGAAGGGGCAATAAGCAGAACCCACAATTCAAAAAGAACGCGAGGACGAGATTGTGATGGATCTCGTCCTCGCTGCTTCTCTTCGTCCCCCTCGGAATGTGATCCGAGCGGCGTCGCTGCCTGCTCGACCGGGCAGGACCAGACCGCATGAATGTGTTGGTCTTGTGACGCAACAACCATCGGCGCTCTGGATGATCTCGGCGAGCGGCCTCGCCTTACCCGGTGCACTGCGGGCGTGTCGGTGTCCTTACAAGATGGTGGTGCCTCCCCAGCGATGCCGTCGCCGGAGACTGTTTTGTTGGCATGTTCACCCCACCTCATTCGAGCGATGTTGATTCGACGGTTCGAAACTCGTCCTCCCGGAACACCCGTCGGTGCACCGGATTCCGAACACGATCTTCACCATCTCCCGGCACACTCACTTGGCAAGACTTCCACTGATAAGTCGTCGACATTACTGTCGTCGACGAGTCTAGGGGCGATCCAGACTACATCTCAATTGCTCAACTTGGTTGTGTGCGGAGTCTGCGGTATCAATTGCTCGGGCCGCCGGAACCGCCGGTCCGAGCAGCTATACCGCCCTCAAATCCTGATGCATGTTCGAGGCTGTGCGTTCAGGGACGCTCAGCCTCGGCAACATGTCAGGCTCGGACTGCCTTTGCTTCCATACAGCATTGCAACGCATTTCTTGCGAATGTGCATCGCGATGATGTCTGTGAGGCCGTCGCATAGTGTGGTGAACTCGATCGGTTTCCGTCAAGACGGATGAGATGCATAAGCACCTGACCAATACGTTTCACGCCGACGACCACCCGGTTTCTGCAGTGCCATTCAATCTCATTTCAAGAAAGGATGACCCGGGCATGGCAAGCGATGAATCGGTGCTCCCGATCTGGCAGACCCACCAACGTCAAGGTTTGTCTAGAAACCGCAAACGTCGATGTGCACACTCGAAAGAGTTTGCATGGTCGTGCCCGGGCGTTCATCGCCATCCGACACGTGTTTCATCACTTCTCAAAGAGCCTTACGCCAGCCCGGCCTCGGCCGAGCAGTCAGCGACAACCGAGTGAAGTGATACGTCAATGGCCAATGGCCTGCAACAAACTCAAAGTCGGTGCATAAATCAGTGGACAAGTCCGTGGAATGGTGGTGGATGAATTCGATCAGCGAGGGGTGAAATCGAACTGCTGACCACCGACATCTGCAGCCACGATCAGACCATCGTTGTTGCTCGTAAATACTGCCACACCATCGCTGTAGTCAGCAATTTGCCCACCACCCTTTTTACCAGCAACAGCCGTGGCGGTCGCCTGACCGGCAAACTGGTTATTGGTGAACTTGTCATATGCCCATTGGTTTTGGAAGAAAATGATCTCAGAGAAACTCTGTCCCCCAAGCTGTGCGCCGACGGTCACACTGGTGATCTTCACCCAGCCAGTCATTGCGCCGCCTTGGTAGACCTCACCTTGGCCCTGAGCAACCCCAATACCCGCAGCACCCTTGGTGATTTTCGGGAATACTGCCCAGCCATAGGCTGTATCAAAAAACTTGGATGAACGAGGGTCGGCTTTGAAGGTTGCCAATGCTGAGGCAGTTGAATTGGCCAAGTCAACCCGCGCTCCTTCGGTCTTCGGCGCGGAACTGCCCGATGAGCAGCCAAAGCAATACGTCAATGTCAGCAGGAACAACGCGCAAATAGTCAATCGATAACACATAGTGGTGACCTCCTAGGGACTCAAAGGTTCGAACACCATACTGCATTGCGATCAGGGCACTGGTCGTCGCAACCGCGAGAGCATCTCCAGCACATGCCACTCGGTGAGCGATTGATCCGCTACCGCATCTTCGGCCGCCACATGAAGCAAAATCGACAATGAACCAGTCCGTTTAGCCATAGCCAAGCGGTCAAGTGGCACAAATGGATTTCGCTCATTCTCTTCTGTGTTCTCAATCGTCCATTGTGCGGTCAACAAAGTGCCCGCTGGCAATTCATAGGGACTGTCGAGTTGAAACATCATCCGCCAGTGTGGATCGTAGTCTGGAATATCAAGCAGAACGATTAGACCCTCACCAGGAATATCTGCCGTCACCTGAAGAGACGTGCAAATTCCCATGACGCGTGGCGTCATGCCCACAAGCTCTACGGTTTCGGGAATGGTCAGCGAATCGCGAAAAACTTCGACGCCGCCGATCGGGAGGTCGATGAAACGTTTCATCAAGTTGATGACCCTAACTGGTCTTGAGTCTTCATCAGCGGACAGTTCAAGAATCACAGTGTCCTGCACCTGTTCTGCTTTACCGGTCGGCCGATAGTGCGACTGCATGATCAGGCTGGATCTGGCCCTGACCGGCCAGTGGTATCCGTCTGGCAAGCGGCGCACACGCCCACCTACACCAGTGGTTCCCATCAATCCCGTTGGCGCGTCATACACATCTCCTGCCATGTAATGACCTGGACCCTCCGTTCTCGCATCCTGCCATTGAGGGAGATTGGTGTGATCAGTCAGATAGGAGATCGCATGCATTGCAGTGGGAACGGCCGTGACATGCTCGATGGCTTGAACTTGAAGCCCTTCTGCATTGTCCAATGGAAGCACAAAGGTCCATTTATCTGTATCCCGCCGCCCCCAATTTTCTCGACTTTCAGCTGGCATAGGCCAAGCTTCGTTCATAGACAGCACCATGTCATGACGAATGGACTCCGCAGAGGGAATGACAGCTGGACTCTTGTCATCACCGATCGGCATGCCAGCATTCGCCCAGGCCCTGATGGCCGACCGCTCAGCCGCCGACAAACCACGGTGATCAGCAAGGGCAAGCCCTTGATCACTTGGAGGCCAAGGTGGCATCAGGCCTTCACTGGTCACCGCCGCGACAAAGTCCGCCCGGCGAGCCACCTGCTCGTAGGTCTGTAGCGCAAATGGTGCAGCACCACGATCATGATGGCAGGACACACAATGTTGCTGCATGATCGCGCGTATCGGATCCCCCCACGTGGGCGTCTGCACAGGTGAAGTCGCAGCATCGGCACAAGGTAATGAGATCGCGAACATCACAAACAGTGTTTGAATCATGTCAGCGACGAACCTCAAGGTAGCACCCTAAAGGGGCAATATATGCTGGATCCATGATCTCGCCATTGAATGCAGCTTCGATCCCTCGACGAGCATAGTGTTCCGTCGCCTTGTTACGACGGTTGCCAAGGCTGGCGTAGAGATTGTTGATTCGCCCCTGATACACAGTGTCCCATCCACCACGACCATCCAATCTCAATACTGCAATTTCTGGGGTGACAGTTGCCTTGATTTGCGATACGAGCGCGTGATCACCATCAATGAGAATTGGCGCGGCAAGGCCATACTGGCGTGCGTGTTCATGAGCCCTTGCAGGTGTGACATCATCTCGCGCATGCACGATGTAAAATCGCCCCCCACCTGCCTGCGTCTGTTGATGCAATCGTTCCATCTCAGGCGCAATGGCATTGGCGATCGGGCAATCGGGGCTGGTCACAATAACTACGACCACCTCTCCTGCTGCACCCTCAAGTGGCTGGTGCATCTGGTGATCAGCTCCCTGAATGGTCGCAATCTTCTGAGTACCACAAGATGCAATCCATAAGAGTGGAATCACGATCAAAGCAGTCATGATTCGTCGAAGGAAAATCGAGTTAGGGGTGCTGATGATCACGGCGTGTTGCAGAACGCGTCTGCATAGTCCTGACACTCCGAGGTCCAGTTAAAACAACAGCTCTCATAGCCAGGTGTGGTACGAACGCAATGGCAAATCGGTGGAGGAATCATGGCTTGAGCGCACCCATTGCAACCACCACCATTGCCAGAGTCGAAGTTGCTTGAGTTCGGGGTTCCATGCCAGCATCCCTGCACCCATGGGTAACCCATGGGATCTAGATCAAATGAGATGGCGTGGTAGTGGTAGCCACGGTCTGAATCCGTATGGCCATTGCAGTCATCAAGTGCCATACTTCCACTCAGGTCTTTGGCGAATACCCCATCGGTTTCATAAGGGCCATAGATTGGATAGCCATCACTGGAATAGCCCACAATGATCGAATGCCCCGTCGGATCAACACCATATCCCCATGCAGGCGCTTGGTGATAGTGATACCGGCCGTCCGGCGATGGATGTCCGTTGTAGTCATCCATACAGATCGTACTTGGCGCGTCGACCCCACCAGCATCAAAAGGGTTGTAGTAGGCCACGCCATTTAAGGCCACGCTGACCTTGCCCATCTGATTGAAATACACAACACCACTGGAGTTGCCCACGACTGGCTTCAGTGGTATACGCCAGGTGTCATTCTGCGCTGTCGGTGTATTTGGATTGAAGCATCCAGTCGATCCATCAAACGGACCCATTGGATGGTCCGCTAGTCCCGATCCTGTGATGATTGCAACATCCTCAACTGGATCAAAGGTGACCTGCATGTTGTTATGAAATGGATGACAGGGGCGATCCCACTCTTCGAGAACAGTCAATAACTCAGCAACGCCAGTGACACCATCCCCATCCTGATCATATTGACCAGTACCCCAAGCTCCAATCAGCGCCAAGACATCATTGGTGCTCACCACACCGTCATAGGTCACATCACCATCACATCCCAGCCGAGTCGTGGAATCAGCCTGTACTGGCCCGCCTAATCCGGCTACGCCCAGACACAGAATGCCCACTTTCATGATTCGATAGTTCACTGCCCAATTCCTCACGTAGCACGACCGCCATTTCGCCCCAACACTGTGGCGTGATACCGGCCTTTGTACCAGTACATCCCTAAAGAAATGTCCATTTGGCGACCTTGGCCCTATGGTAGGACCATGAAAGCGGCTCTGGAAGCGCTGATCGCCAAGATTGATAGTGAGATTGACTCCACGACGCCAGTGGATCGGTTGCAACAGGCCGCAACGCTCCTACGCCAACTTGCGCGCAATCAAGACGATGTTGAGTCACTGATCCCTCAACTAAGCGCTGCACTCCAAGAAGACACGTCGTCATCAACTGCAGCACGTCGTCATGCTGGGGCTTTCTACACCCCAACTGCTCTGGTGAATCACTGCCTCGATCAGTCGCTGGACCCATGGCTTGACCAGCATGATCCAGATCTCATCCCAGATGTACTAGACCCATGTTGTGGAACTGGTCGATTTCTCTTGGCCGCTGGTCAGCGCCTGGTCGACCGAATGACTGCTGACACACTCTGTAGTCAACAAGAGGCCTGGAGCAAAATTGGGCCACACTTGCATGGATTCGATCGTGACCCACTTCCAATCGCTTGGCTACAAGGCCGGCTGAATACTTTGGCCGGCGATGACCCTTGCGCAAGTAAATCCATCCGCCAAACTGATGCCCTGGCTGATGGCGCGCTGCCGCAGATCACCGCCGATGTCATTCTTGGCAATCCACCATTTGGCACCCCGCTCCGCCATACCACCGATGCCGAAAAAATCCGAAAACGTGCTGCCACCGTACTACAACAACCATTGGGCCCCTACGCTGACATGGCTGCCGTCTTTCTCCTCTTAAGTGCTTCAGCACTGCGAGCAAATGGAAGAATGTCCTTGGTTCAACCAATCTCTGTGCTTGCTGCGCGTGACACAGGTGCTATTCGCGACCAAGTACTGCAAATCACATCACTACAGTCCACTTGGGCTTCTGCCACATCAGTTTTTGATGCTCAGGTCCATACCTGCGTCCTGTCTTTGTCACGAACGCCGACGAAACCTGCGCTTGTGGAGCGATTCGGTGGCTTACCACCACAACGATTGACGCCAATCGCACCTCCAACGATAGACATGACTTGGTCATCACTTGCAACTACAGCACTTGGAATTCCTGACATGCCCCCTTGGCGAACTTGTGGCACGCTTGGCGACTTCGCCTTTGCCACTGCAGACTTTCGTGACCAGTACTACGGGCTGAAAGGCGCCGTTGCTGAAGCGGATAAGGATGAGCAAACACATCAGGGGCCCCCACTAGTAACAACTGGCCTGATTGACCCAGCGCAGTGTGCTTGGGGGCATCGGCCATGCCGTATTCATGGGCAGACCTGGAAACGTCCCATTGTCAAACTTGATCAACTTGATCGCAACATGCAGAATTGGGCGCAGGCTCGGCTGGTCCCCAAAGTGCTTCTTCCCACGCAGACACGGGTACTCGAACCTGTTCTAGACCAAACCGGCCGCTGGCTTCCAAGCGTGCCAATCATCTCCTTGACAGCACCAGATCACTTGCTTGGCCGCATTGGCGCGATGTTGTTGTGCCCACTGATTTCACTGCTGGCTGTGCACCGCCGCCTTGGCACGGCGCGCACACCAGATGCCATTAAACTTTCGGCCTCAGATGTTCTCATGCTTCCTTGCCCATCTGATGAGTGCGCATGGGATGCAGCAGCAGAGTTGTTTGTACAAGCCCATCAGGATGGCACACCACACAAGGCTTTATCGCATTGCGCGAATACCATGATGCAGGCGTACAACATTCCAGAGAACACCGCGACTACATTCCTCGACTGGTGGAAGCAACGTCTCCCGAAGTCAATTCAGCCTACGGACTGCACAGTTATCAGCACATCATTTTGATGTGCAACAGACCGCTACCTCGAGAAGTCCCACACGCTTAAATGCACGGGCCCCAATGAGCAATGACGAGCAGAATATCGTCGACCCCAACCACGCTATCGCTTTCAGACTGGGATCCAAAATCCAAATGTGGTTTAACAAAGACATCGCAAGATGGCTTTGTTGCTGCCCAGAGAAGGCTCAGCGAGTCCCAAACATGCGATCTCCAGCATCTCCCAAACCAGGCAAGATGTAACCGATGTCATTCAAGGTGCGATCCAGCGCAGCGGTAAAGACAAGCACTTCTGGGTCAGCCGCATGTACAGCCATAACGCCCTCCGGAGCTGCGACCAAACACACCAAGCGAATATCCTCACACCCATGAGCGCGCAGTTCCTCCACTGCAGCAACCGCTGAGCCTCCCGTGGCCAACATGGGATCCACCAAAAACACTGGCCCATGACCAATGTCCTCTGGCAACTTGCAGTAGTAACTGACCGGGTCCAGAGAGTCTTCATCACGGTACAAGCCAATATGACCCACCCGCGCTTCAGGCATCAGCAATGACACCCCATCTGCCATTCCGATCCCTGCGCGTAGAATTGGCACGATTGTCACTGGTGTAGCTAAGCGCTGAGCCTGAGTCTCTTCAAGTGGAGTCGCTACAGATACTGAGCGGGTAGGTAGATCTCGACTGATCTGAAAGACCATCAGACCAGCAACTTCCCCAACCAGTTTGCGAAAGAAGCCAGGTTCAGTATCGATCTCACGAATCCGGGCCAACTTGTCCTGGATCAATGGATGCTCTAGCACTTGCAGATTGGGATGTTCCGGATGAGGCATTGCGGCACCATACATGCATCAGCAGATTGGCATCACAGCCCAGGGATCAAACGGCGCACTCGGCGGCGTTCTTCACTATTGAGGAGCACAAAGAAGGCCGCGATGCCATAGACCAGGCTGTAGGCCGCAAGACTGATAGCCAAGTCAAGAAGACCCCACAATTCACCGGGCTCCCGGAGCCCTGGAATCCAATCGGGCAATAGCAGAAGCGGCCCCAAGACCACGGCTAAAAGTAGGCCTGGAATCAGCGGCACCAGAAAGTCTCGCATCTGTAACTCCAGAATCTGAGCACCGCGCATTGGAATCAAGATGCCATTGAACAACACGAAGGCCACCGTGATGGCCCACGACACACCCGTAATGTTGTTCGCAGGCGACACATCTTCCCCAAGATCAGGCAGTGTCAGAATGAGCACAATCGCCAACACCGGATTGAGCAAGCCTCCAAGGAAGAGCACCTTGGCATAGCGACGGATGTGCCCGGCTCCATACAGCAAGAAAATCCAGCCATCAGAAATCGCTCGCGCAGCCAATCCAAACACACCGATACGGACAAGCAGAGCTGCTATCGACACATATCGATCCGGATCATCGAGCGATCGCCCCAGCCACAATCGAATCAACTCATCAGCCAGCACAAATGTGATCACGACACCCGGCCACGCGACCAAAGCGTGAGAGCGGCTCACAGCATGCAGCATCCGCTTCATGCTGGCCTTTTCGTCGCTGGCCTCTGCAAGTCGCGCACCCACCGCCTCAATTCCAAATGTCATCCCAGTTGTCAGTCGCCTGACATATGACACCAGACGATTGGCAAGGCCAAAGACCGTGTTGCCCCACAGCCCAAACCAAATGTTGATCAAAAGCGCACCGGATCGGTCATGCAGATTGTTCGCCACAATCACACCAGTATTCCAACCAAAGGTGCTGCGAATCGCCACGATTCGTTCTCGGCTCGCACGCCATGGGCGGCCTAGCACAGAACGATCACGAATCCACATGTATACGGCTGCCACGAGCACGGCAAACACGCGGATGGCAATCGCCACTGCCATGAATCGGATAAGACCCTCTGCCGCATCAATCGATGGCCAGACAGCACTACAGACAATCAACGACACAATAAAATCGGAACGCCGGAGGACGGTAAAGAAATTCTGGAGTATGAATTCCTCACGCGCGATGTACATCGTCACGGCAGGCGCCACCAGAACATAGATAATCGTGAACGCTCCCTCAAGAAGAATCATCCACTGCGCTGCTGGAAGCAACGCCTCTGAAATGTTCAAGAATGGCAATACAAGCCAAAGGACAGCGAAGGTCACCGCAACAAGAAAGGCAACGACCACACATACAAGCATGGCTGCATCACACGTTTCCCGAAAATCACGCTGTCGATGCCAGGCAGCTGCCAACTCACGCACCAGGCTCGTCAAAACGATGTCGTGAAAGATGGCAGCTAGGCCAGCCTGTGAAACGATAAAGAGATAAAGCCCCAGCGCATCTCCACCAAGCCATGCTGCCATCAGTGGAACAATGGCAATGCCGTAGATCAGCGTCGTCAACAGGCGAGCATAATTGCTGCCGATGCGAACCATTCCTCTTTGAGCTTCATTGACCACAAACCGGCTCGCTTACTCAACACCTGCTGGGTTCGACTCCCGGAGACGTGATAGGTACAGTACCTGCTCCATGTCAGACACTGCAATGCATGACACCTGCGATACAGCGGACACTGCCCCTGGGCCGCTATTCATATCTGGCAGGCAACACTGTGGGAATACGGTGATGTCGGTCCTGATTGGCGGTATGCCGGGAGTCTACGCGCAGACCGACGAATCGACCGTGTTTGAAGTGCACAGTCTTCTAGATCGCGTCAGTAATCCAGCAGATCGAGCCAAACGCCTCGACACCCTGATTGCACTCGAAGCTGATGCACATCAAGCCTGGCTCTCACAAGAACTCCAACGGCAGTTCTGCGAATCACCAGGAAGTCCAACGCTATCCATATATCTCGACACCATGAATGCGCTAGCAACGCGAATGGATTGCCATCGTTGGGCACAGAAGGCAACCAGTTACATCTTTTACGCTTCAGACATTCTCGAACGAATACCAGATGCAACCATGATCTACTTGCTGCGCAATCCATGGGACCTCGTCGCATCACGGCGACGACGCGAGCCAACTGCCGAAGCAGTGCTGAGCACCATGATGGGCTGGAGTCGCGGGCTCAAGATTGCACAAGCCATGCATCGGGACCACCCAGAACGATTCAAGATCGTGCGCTACGAAGATATGACTGGCGAACGAAGTACTGATGTCATCCAATCCGTTTGCGAATGGATGGGTGAGCCGTACAGCGATTCTCTGCTTGACGTACCACACGTCAACCCATCGGAAGAAAAATTCAAGATGGAGAGTGAAACACGTGGCCTGAATCGCTCTAAGCAATTCCAGTACGTCCAGCGTTTAACAGAAGCAGAAATCGCAGCAACGGATCTACTCATCGATCGGTATGGACTGGGCAGTGTGGTGCAACAACACTTCCCCGAGCTTCCTCACGACATCGGCTCACAATCAATACAAGCGAAGCGTCAAGCCCGGCGGGCCCTACGCATTGCTCCAATACGATATGCATGGGGCTACCTCACTCGGATCAAGAGAAGCCCACGACATCTGATCACACGCACCATTCGCCGCATCAAAGCTGGCCGCTGAAATTCAGCGGGCACAGAACTCCGCGCTCGGCTTGAAGTCGGAAGTCTAAGAGGATGGGCGGGCCAAAGCCCGCCAGTTGCGCACCTGCTGGGGTGAGCCACCATCCAGAGAAAAACGGCGGCGGAGTCGAAAACTCCGTCCGCCGCTGAACGTGGGCGATACAGGACTCGAACCTGTGACCTCACGGGTGTGATCCGTGCGCTCTAGCCAACTGAGCTAATCGCCCAAAGTCTGGCCAGTGGCCAGAAACGTCGAAGTATAGCCCGACAACTTGGAGGTTGGTCAGGAGGCTGACTTGTCGCCGCTCTGTGCTGCAGCTGGGTCAGTCACGTCCACTGCATCACTGCGAGCAACCGTGTCATCGGCCAGTTGAGCTGGCGAGGAGTTGGGCTTCCCAGACTCCGACTCGATCTCATCATTGATGCCTTTGACCCCCCGCTTGAATTCAACGATGCTCTTGCCGATGCTTCGGCCGACCTCTGGGAGGCGGCGTCCAAACAGCAGAAGGCCGATGACCAAAATGATGATCCACTCTGAGCCATGAGGCAGACCAAAGGCCAGCAGCGGCTGCATTGTCGTCGGTTCAGGCATAGGTCATCTCCGCAGGCCTGTGTACAGGCCGAGTATCAGTGTACCCTCCACCGGACGAAATGGCGATCATCGTGTGCCGATCCTGCACCCAAAGGCACGCACCGACCGATGCTATAAATGAAACCAATGCCGCCTGAGGCACGATTACCGGAAGGGAGTCCGGACCATGATGACGCATACACATCGCTGGATCACCATTTGTCCCCTGCTCGCCGCCATGACACTGACCGCATGTCAGCAGGAGCGGGTGGACAGCCCACAGCAGGTCGCCACCAAGAACTATTCCCGCCCGCTTCCAGAGGGCCAGATGGCACTGCGGAAAGTTGAAAATCCCCACGCATTGACCTGCATCGATCGTGGCTGGACACAACGTGATCTCTTCCTACAGGACGCCTGTAACGAATCGATCACGTGGTATGACAAGCCATCGACTTTGCAATGGTTCCCAATCTGTGAAGTCGATCATGATCGCGCACGAGCCAGTGTGGTTGCGTTCAGAGATCTCTGTCGATCAGCACCTGACGGGCCCGCCTTTCGAAGTGAGCTGCTTCGGCGATTTGATGTCTATGAATCGGTGGGGTGTGATGATGAAGGAACCGTGCTCTTCACGGCCTACTGCTCCCCAACCTTCCGCGCCAGCCGGACACAACGGACTGGCTTTGAATCGCCGCTCTATACCAGACCACAGGAACTGGTCACACACCCAGAATCTGGCGAACCCCTTGGACGCCGCCGCCCAGATGGCGGCATTGATCCGTGGCCATCCCGCGCCGAAATCGAACGTGCTCGCTTGCTCGAGGGAAGTGAACTTGTGTGGCTGGAATCTCCTATCGATTCCTACATCGCACACGTCAATGGTTCAGCCAAACTCAGGATGGAAGATGGCACGACGATCTATGTCGGATATGCAGGAAAGACCGATCGGCCCTATGCCAGCCTGGGGCGGGAATTGGTCGATCGAGGAACGCTGCCCGCCGACGGAGTCAGCCTGCAGTCCATTCGTCGCGCCTGGAAGAAAAATCCAGAGATGGTTGAAAATGCCATGCACGCCAACGAGTCATTTGTGTTCTTTCAGGAGTACGACGGTGGCTCATGGCCAGCAGGCTCACTTGGCTTCCCAGTAACTGCACGGCGGAGCGTGGCAACTGACAAGTCGGTCTTTCCAAGAGGCAGCATTGTGCTTGCAGATACCACAGCTGCTCGGTTTAGTGGGGAAGACGAACACTTTTCTGAATTCATGTTGGACCAAGACACCGGTGGCGCCATTCGTGCACCAGGCCGAGCAGACCTCTACCTCGGCGCTGGACCGATGGCAGAGTTACTCGCCGGGCGGCAACACGCTGAAGGCAAGTTGTATTACTTTTTCTTGAAGCCCGAAGAAGTCGCTGCAGTCAATGCTGACTGGCAGGGTCCTGGCTCACTGGCCGCGCACTGACCATCCGAGAAATGGCGGCCAGGGCCGCACCGGACCTGGCATCGATGCATCAGGCTGCTTGGCTCTCGCATCGATGACGGCGCGGCCATTCCTTCTGCACAGATCGCGTGCAGGATCGATCCCAGCCAAGACATGGAACCACACTTGATCTCGGTTACCCACATCAACTGTTGAATCCATCAAGAGCACTAGACCGGTCCAAGAGCCAGACGCATCCAACAAGGCCTCTGGAGTTGCTTTGTCTGAGCCAATCACCACACAACGATGACAGCCCCAATCTGGAACATCGAACGGTGGTTGATGATCTAAGGAATCAAGCAGCGTCGAAACATCATCAGCACTGGGTTTGCTTGGCGGAACGATCGATTGTGTCCCAGCCTGCTCTCCATCCATGCGTGGTGTGGCATCAAAGCCAATCTTGCCACCAGCAGCAAGGTGCGTAGCTGCATGATCAAGGATGTCCAAAGGCCCGTACGCACATTCCAAATCACGGCCAAAGTCGACATGGGTGAACACGGCACGCAAGACCTGATCAAGGTCATGCACATCAACCTGATCGGCATCTACCACCATGACACACTTGGTCCAGGCCATTTGCCCGGCACCCCAGACCGCATGCATGATGCGACGCGCTTGATAGGGATAGGACTTGCGAATACCTACAACTGCCCAGTTATGGAAACAACCAGGAGTTGGCAAATCATAGTCCTCAAGATCTGGGATAAGCGTCTTGAGCAATGGCAGGAAGACGCGTTCGGTGGTCTTTCCGAGCCAGTAGTCCTCCTGAGGTGGCGGTCCAACAACGGTTGCTGGAAAAACGGCCTCACGTCGGTGAGTGATCGCAGTCACATCAACGATGGGATATCGGTCAGGCAACGAGTAGTACCCAGTGTGGTCCCCAAATGGACCTTCTAACACAGCACCGGGCCCAATCGGCTCACCAGATGCTGGATCCCATCCAGGCCCCCCAGCCTCCGTGTGAACCCACCCTTCAATCACAATTTCCGAATTGGCAGGTACGCGTAATGGCACGGTCTTCGCCTCGACCATTGGAATACCCCGACCATGCACAAAGCCTGCCATGAGCAACTCGCTGATTCCCGGGGGCAGTGGTGCTGTGGCTGCCCAGGGCAAGACTGGTTCTCCTCCAAGGCAGATGCAAATGGGCATCGGCTCGCCAATCTCTTTCCAACTGCGCCAATGCGCCGCGCCATCATGGTGCAGATGCCAGTGCATTGCCAAGTGAGTTGAGTCAACCAACTGAGCCCGATACATACCGATGTTGTGGCTTGCAGGTCGCTTGGCATGTCGATCCCGCGCATGAATCGTGTGCATCCCAGCAAGCGTGATGTACCGCCCCTGCCCTTTCGCAGTGCCTGAAGCCTCCGCTGACAAGGGCCAACCTACAGCCTGAGGGTCCCCATCAAACGGCCAACATTTGATCATCGGAAGACGTCGAAGATCAACTTCTCCTTGATCAGTCAACCGAACGACTTCCTGACAAACACCTCGACTGACTCGACGCGGCGCGGCGCGAAGCATCGGTAGCACTTGTCTGATGCGCTGCACAGCATCCCGGAAGCCTGCCGGTGGTGTGAGATGGGTAATGGCTTCGATTCGACCTGCCAATGCCTCGACCGGCTCCCCCAGCGCCGCTTCCATGCGCGACCACGAGCCAAAGACATTCATTACCAAAGGAAAATCGGATCCCTCGACTTGGTCAAAACGGATGGCTTGACCACCGAGCGAGGCACCAAATGGGTCAAATGACAACGCCTCTTTTGATGGGCGGCGCACAAGTTGGGATGATTCACTGACTGCCTGCGCTGCCGGCTCTAGAAGTGGTGATATTGATGCTGCTACGCGTCGCAACTCACCATCTCTTTCGAGACGTTCTAGAAAGTCGGCAAGGGTGTGGCATCGAGCAGCCATAAACCAATGGTACCCGTCCCGTTGGGACATCAACGCACAGTGATACACTTGGCCTGAACTATGTCCGCCATCATCGAAATTAAGAATGCCACCAAGACTTTTCGCCGCCAGGTACATGCACTGCGTAGCGTGACCATGCGTGTGAACAAAGGTCAGATTTTCTGCCTGCTTGGCCCCAATGGTGCGGGGAAATCGACTTTGGTCAAAATTCTCATGACCATCGTGCGGCCCACAAGCATCGATGGAAGCATGCTTGGACACACCATTGGCCACAAGCCAACTCTGAGGAAAGTCGGCTATCTCCCAGAGCATCACCGATTCCCGCTCTATCTGACAGCCAATCAGGCCTTGCACTACTACGGGGGACTTCAGGGAATGCCCCGCAAACGGCGAGTGGCTCGGATTGCCGAAATGCTCGATCTAGTGGGCATGTCTGCTTGGGGCGGACATCGCATAGGAACTTTCTCGAAGGGCATGCAGCAACGCATTGGCCTTGCTCAAGCACTTTTGCATGAGCCTGAGGTGCTTTTGCTCGATGAGCCCACCGATGGTGTCGACCCAGTTGGCCGCCGCGATATCCGCAAGCTGCTCACTCGCCTGCGAGATGAGGGGCACACCATTCTTATCAACAGCCACATCCTCGCTGAACTTGAAGATGTGTGCGATCAACTTGCAGTACTAGTCAAAGGCCAAGTCGCGATGGAGGGCACGATTGATGAATTGACTGCAGGTCACGAGTTTTGGCAAATCCGATATCAAGGCAACGCACCTTCACTTGATGAGTTAGACATTCAGGCAAGTGATGAGGATGGCGTGATCAAGATGACAGGCGTAGGCGTCAATGACGTGCAGCCAATCATTGATCGACTTCGATCCGCGGGGTGCATCATCGAATCCGTCTACGAACAACGGGAGACTTTAGAAGAACTGTTTATGCGCGCTTTGGCTATTGCAGAATCAGATGATGCATCGACACCGGGGGCAGTGCGGGGCAAAAATACATGATTCCAATCCTTGCACTGCTTCGGGAATCGTGGCTAACGCTTCGCGCCGAGCGGCTCTTCAAGGTTGTTTTGGCACTCAACATCCTTGTTGTCTTTGCCTATGCCTCACTTGGTTTTGATAAGACCGGGTTTTTCATCTTCTATGGAGCATGGCACTACGAAAATGAGTTCATCTACAGCGGTTCACCGCTCGCAACAACCCTCTATCTGAGCATCTATTCCGCTTTCATCGTGAACATCTGGCTCGGCTGGATTGCGGCCATCCTTGCATTGATTTCCACATCCTCCATATTTCCAACATTCTTATCGCAGGGCGCCGTTGAATTGGTGCTGTCGAGACCGCCTCGACGAAGCACGGTCTTTCTGACCAAATATGCAGGCGGTCTTCTCTGGGTCGGATTGCAAGTTTGTGTCTTCACAATCGGCGCCTTTCTCGCATCTGGATGGCGCATTGGACTCTGGGATCCGGCCATCTTTCTGGCCATTCCGCTTATCACGCTTTTCTACAGCTTTCTCTTCTGCATCAACGTACTTGTGGGCGTGATTACCCGTTCAACTTTGGTAGCGCTCTTGGCGACCATGGTGTTTTGGTCAACGACATTTGCCATCAGACAGGCAGATGACCTCATTGCAAGTCGACAATTTGCTAACCAGTTTCAAATAGCACAGATTGAGACGCGGATCGGCGAATTGCTGCAAACGCGTGCCAAAATCGAATTTGATGGATCAAGCCGTGCACTCGATGACATTGACGATCAACTGGCCCGTCAGCATGATCGAATCGATGATGCACTCGAAACTTCGGAACTACTCGATCCTTGGGCGGTTTGGATATCTCGAGTGAGGGCTATTGTGCCGGAGACAGCACGCACCATCGGCTTGCTGCAGCGTTCATTGGAACGACACACTGACATCAGCTTTACAGATCTCATGACCGGCAAGGCCTTTGAGGAAGATGATGAGCAAGCCATTGCTGAAGAGATGGCCTATGGCGAGGACGACGAAGACACCCGCCGCTGGCAAGAACGAGCACAACGCAGACGTGCTTCCATGGAAGCAACAATGGAACGTGAGCAGGCTGTGCCAGCTTGGTGGATCATTACCAAATCACTCATCTTTGAGTGCGTTGTGTTGTGCGGAGCCATACTGATCTTTCGCCGGCGTGATTTCTAAGCAAAATGCAATCCGGCGACCTACTGCGATGCCAATGCTTCGCCACGCCGACAGGCAGCACGTACACCAGCGCGAATGGCATCAGCCATGCCAGCCTCGGACATCGCTGCTAAACCAGCTTCGGTCGTTCCTCCGGGCGTCACCACTGATCTGACTAATTCTTCGATGCTCAGGTTGCTGTCGACGAGCAATGCCGCAGCCCCATAAATCATTTCGCGGGTCAGTTTGTCGGCCACATCGGGGGGCAAGCCCAACGCTACTCCTTCCTCGAAGATCGCCGCTGCGAGACTGAATGCCCACGCCGGACCGGAACCCGAGACTGCGGTCGTGGCAAACTTGTGGGCTTCTTCCACTTCTACACTGGAGCCAATCCCTGAGAACAAGGACTTTGCCCAAGCCACATCTGACTCCGTCGCGCCTTGCCCGGCAGCAATGGTCGTGATCGCCTTATTGATTGATGCGGGGGCATTGGGCATAGCCCGAACAACACGAGTCATTGAGCCAAGTTGTTCAGCAATCACGTTTGAGGTCAAACCGGCCATGATGGAAATTGCAAGCCTGTCAGCATCGCTATGCAAGCACTTGGCAACACCTGAAAATTCCTGCGGTCGAACCGCCAATATCAAAACATTGCTCGCTGGTATTTCTGATGCGGACGACTTGGCCGTACACCCGAGATCTTGTGCACGCTTCCGTGCCTGCTCGGAGACGTCGACCACAGTGACTTCGGAAGGATCGATGATCTCGGCCCTGATGGCGCCGGCGAGGATGGCGTACCCCATGTGCCCGGCACCCAGCATGGTGATTGGTCTGGACATGATGCCACGAGGATACATCGCCCTCGATGGGCCGATACCATTGCCCTGACTGGAACGACCGATGAGCACGCCCGAAACCCCTGCCATTCTCCCCTTCGAAACACCGGTCGCTGATCTGGAATCGCAGATCCGCGCCATGAAGGAACGTGAGGACGCTACGGAATGGGTCGAACAGATTCGAGCGTTGGAAGAGAGTCGGGAGGACGTACTTCGAAAGTTGTATGCCGAGCTCTCACCAGCAGATGTAGTCAAAGTCGCACGGCATCCAGGACGACCTCAGACGGCTGACTACATCAACAACATCTTCCGTGATTTTCGTGAACTGCACGGTGACCGTAGGTTTGGCGATGATCCAGCCATCATCACAGGATTCGGAAGAGTCGGACCCTTCAAGGTGCTGGTCGTCGGTCATCAAAAAGGCCGGACCACTGAAGAGCGCATCAAATGTCACTTCGGCTGTGCCCACCCGGAGGGGTATCGAAAGGCGATCGCCAAGATGAAACTGGCAGAGAAATTTGGGCTGCCAGTGGTCACGCTCATTGATACACCAGGCGCTTATCCAGGCATGGGACCCGAGGAGCGTGGCCAAGCTGAGGCCATCGCCGTTTCGATGAAAGAAATGAGTGGTCTCCAAACCCCGATTGTCAGTGTGGTCATCGGCGAAGGTGGGTCTGGTGGTGCACTGGGGATTGGTGTCGCGGATCGAGTCGACATGCTTGAATTTGCTTGGTATTCAGTCATCAGCCCAGAAGGGTGTGCGGCCATCCTGTGGAAAGAGGCCAACGATACGACCAATGCTCAGGCCGCTTCAGCCTTGGCCTTGACCGCGAAGCACAACCTGGCCAATGGAATCATCGATGGCATTGTCGAGGAGCCCACAGGAGGCGCCCATCGCAATGTGGCTGAAGCAAGCGAACGGCTTGAACGGCATCTGGTGGATCGGCTGAGAGAGGTCACGCGGCTGAACCCCAGAACACTGGTGGATCGGCGATACGACAAGTTTCGACAGATGGGCACCGCCAACCCACAGGCCAGCTAAGCCCTGATTGACGAGTTGGATGGGGATCTCGTATCCTCTGGGATTCGCAATGACCCCAAACTGCGGGTTGGGTCGCTAAATCGTTGCACGGAATGGGTTTGTGAACTTTCCTCGCGGCGATATTGGTGACCACGGAAGCGGTCAGCGGGTTAGAGAGGAACGCCCCCGTGGCTAAGAAGACGACCAAGAAGAAGGCCAAGAAGAAGACCCCCGCCCGAGGTGGATCGACGGCTAAGCGCACTTCCACGGCCCGAAAGAAGAAGGCCACGGCGAAGAAAAAAACCACCAAGAAAGCCACGACCAAAAAGAAAGTCGCCAAGAAGGCAGCCGCGAAGAAAAAGAAAACAGCGAAGAAGAAGACGGCCAAGAAGACCACGACCAAAAAGAAAGTCGCCAAGAAGAAGGCCACTACAAAGAAGAAAACCACCAAAAAGTCTGTGGGCAAGAAGACCACGACAAAAAAATCCTCAACGAAGGCCTCCAGCACTGCGACTGCAGAGAGTGAGCAGGAAGAATCCAAGTCCAAGACTTCACGTGGACGCCGACGCTCTGTCGTTGACGTTGCCTTAAGTTCAGATGCGGATAAGGATGGCTACATCATCATCAATGGCCGCCGCGTCCGCCGCATCGCCACCGACCCATCCAAGGTGGGTCGGAAGCGTAAGCGGTCCGCAACCGCTACCGATGCAAAGACAGCGAAGTCAACTGCACCCAAGAAGTCCAGACTCAGCGAAACAGATCTTGCCGAGTTCCGTGATGCCCTCCTTCTGAAACGGCGGCAAGTACTACATGCCATCGACTCATTGGAAACCGAGTCACTCCGCAACCAGTCAGGAGATAGCTCTCATATGCCGATTCACATGGCGGACATTGGATCCGATGTGTTTGAGCAGGATCTACACCTGAGTATCTCTGCTTCAGAACGAACACTGATTCGAGAGATCGATGCTGCACTGCAACGCATTGCAGATGGTGTGTACGGCATTTGTGAGGTCACAGGCAAGGCCATTCGCAAGGCTCGATTACGTGCCAAGCCTTGGGCGCGCATGAACATTGACTCGGCTCGCGAGCGTGATAAGCACGTCCGGTGAGCTGCTCCACCGGCCCGAAGCATTGCCGAAGCTCGATCCTTCCGGCGCGAAAAAGCTGCCGAGCTTGGTTGGTATTGCTAATCGTGATCGGACTGAGCCTCGGCTTGGACCTTTGGTCCAAGCATGCAGCCTTTCAATCAGTCGCCGGAGCACCTGTCAACCTTGATCGATCACAACTGGTGGCAGAGGCAGGGGCCAATCCCATTCCCCCACACCAGGGTCTCTCGGTGCTTCCATGGAACTTATTGGACTTCCGCCTGGTGCTCAATAGCGGTGCTGTGTTTGGGTTTGGTGCCCATCAACGGTGGTTTTTCGTGCTCTTCAGCATCACCGCGATTGCTATCGCGTTGTGGATATTTGGATGGCGAACAGACCGCCGCGCGACCTGGCTGCACATCGGCATTAGCCTGATTCTCGCCGGTGCTATTGGCAATCTCTGGGACCGACTCTTCATTGGTCGAGTTCGTGATTTCCTTTACATGCTGCCCGGGTGGCAGTTGCCCTTTGGACTGACATGGCCTGGGGGCAATCCAGAGATCTGGCCATGGATCTTCAATGTGGCAGATGTCTCATTGTTGACTGGCATGGGCATCGTGCTGGTCTATCTGACCTGGGAAGACCGTCAACGGCAGCGCGCGCTCAAGGCTGCGAGCCGAGTCGACTAAGCCCTTCTTCAACTGGTATTACATGAGCAGCGATCAACGGATCGGGAACATCGTCCAGTGTGACAGCGTCATTCAATGAGAACGGTCCCACCGCAGTCCGCCGAATGGACACACAGCAACCACCAAGGCCAAGTGACGCGCCAAGGTCACGGGCCAACGATCGCACATAGAACCCCTTTCCACACGCAATTGACACGGTCACTTGTGGCCAGGTGTAGTCAACCAGCCTCAAACAATCGACACGCACTTGTCGTGGAGGAATGTCCACTGGTTGATCTCGTCTGGCCAGCGCATACGCCCGACGCCCATGCACCTTGATGGCTGAATAGGCGGGCGGGCGTTGCATGATGTCCCCTGTAAACGACTGCAGCGCAGCTTCCACTGTTGGGAGCTCTGGCGGAGATGAGACCTCCACGTACGCTGGCTCGCCCTCAAGATCATCCGTTGCCGTGGTCATCGACAGGTCGATCTGGGTGAGGTATTCCTTGTTCGTAGCCACCACCTTTTCCAAGAGCCGAGTTGCTCGGCCCAAACCCAACACCAGAACACCAGACGCCAGAGGATCAAGCGTCCCGCCATGTCCCGTTTTGATCCCCCCTGCACGGCGGCGCACGACCGCCACAGCCTTCATGGATGAAGGGCCCACGGGCTTGTCCAGTACAAGGAACCCTGCTGTAACTGGATCGTGGTCAGACATGCGAACAGCCTACGGTAGCCATGGCCTCCTGCGGGTCGTAGAATGGTTCCTTCCTCAGGGCAGGTGACCGAGCGGCTGAAGGTGCAGCACTGGAAATGCTGTGTACGGGTTACCCGTACCGTGGGTTCGAATCCCACCCTGTCCGTTGCCGCCGTCGGCCACCCATCGTGGGTGCTCCGACGGTCGCATGGTATGACACGGAGGGTCACGGGACGCATAGACGCGCCTGTTACCATGCCTGATTCATTATGACGGGCTGTAGCGCAGCTTGGTTAGCGCGTCTGACTGGGGGTCAGAAGGTCGGAGGTTCGAATCCTCTCAGCCCGATTCAAAACGCCGCCTTTCAGGCGGCGTTTTTCAAAGAATCAAATCAGAGGAAGACTCACGAAACGGTGACCACTGTAGTTGGTCAATGCCGGCGTCTCGGAGTGCCAGATCGATGGCGACGCGAACCACATGGGGCATGCGCCTGATGACTGCGATAGATATCTCGATGTGAAGTGCCGACCCAGACAGGGCATGTTGCCGGCGGCTGCAAGCCGGCCATCATGAGTCGGAAAATGAACTCAGTCGCGAAGTTCGACAGTCCAGTATGCCTCATTCAGAAAGACCTTCCATGCTTCATAATGGCGGCGCCGCAATCGAACCGAACGGTCCAGACATTTGCGTGGCTTCCGAGGTTTCTTGACCAGATGCATCCCCGCTTCTCCAGGTGTGCGGTTGCCCTTTCTTGCATTACACCGAACACAAGCACACACCAGATTCTGCCAGGAGTTCACACCACCCCGCGACTGCGGGACAACATGATCGATGGATAACTCTGCTGTCGGAAATCGTTTTCCGCAGTACTGGCACTTGTTGCTGTCTCGTGCGTAGAGGTTGCGACGATTTAATCGCACACTGTGATCGGGAAGACGGTGACATGTGGAAAGACGAATAATGCCCGGCACAGCCACTTCGCAACTGGCCGTTCGAATCCAATCGTGCCGTCCGCTTTCGTACTGCTGTTGCAGGGCTGCAACTTCAAGCCATGATGAAATGTCGAATTGCTCCCAACGCCCATCGACAACGGAAATCACCTCAGCAACACGGCGGAAGAGCAGCAGAAAGGCCTGACGAACAGGAACAACACGCGTTGCTGCGTACCCTCGATTGAGTACCAACACTGGGTCATCCAAGAAGCAGTGCAATGCTGTCATTGGTTCGGTTTGCCCCGCCAAGCAGATCTCATGTAGTCGATTGCCGATTCTCCTGGGTCGATCACACTGCTCATAGTATCGGACGTATGTGCTCCGATCACCACAGCATGACTGCCCTATGGGCCTTCAGTTCCCTCAGCATGAAGGCCTTCAAGACAGCAGCCACACTGCCTGAAGACAGCATGGCTGCAGATTGAGGTCTTGTCCAACAGGGATCAGGGAAGTTCTAACAATTCCACATCAAAGACCAGTGTGGCATTGCCAGGAATACGGCCGTTGCCGCGTGGACCATAGGCCAGATCGCCGGGAATGACCAACTTGCGCTTACCGCCAACCTTCATCGAACCAACGCCCTCGGTCCATCCCGAGATGACTCGGTTGAGTGCAAAGTCAATGGGCGCACCACGGTCGACACTGCTATCAAACTTGGTGCCGTCCATCAAGTACCCGGTGTAGTGCACACGCACGGTGGTTGATTCATCGGCAGGCATGTCCCCTGTTCCCTCAACCACATCAAACCACATCAAGCCACTGTCGCTGCCTTGTGCCTTGGCATCTCCAACAGGCTCCCCTGGTAGCGAAGCGGCATCCTTGCAGGCGTCGGCTGGACTCATTGTTGTCTTGTCTTCCCGAACATCAAGCAACTCAACGTCGAAGACCAACGTCGCGCCCCCAGGAATCGGACCATTGCCGTTTGGGCCATATGCAAGATTGGACGGGATCACGAGTTTCCGCTTGCCACCCACCTTCATGGAACCGACACCCTCTGACCATCCGGTGATCACGCGATTTAGAGGAAACTCAATGGGTTCACCACGATCGACACTGCTGTCAAACTTGGTGCCATCCATGAGATACCCGGTGTAGTGCACCTTGACGATATCAGCAGGGCTTGCAGGTGACGCCCCTTCGCCGGCCTTCAGGTCGTACCAGACCAAACCAGACGGCGAGGTATCCGCGTTGGCATCTTCGACACCGGCGCCGGGAAGTTCTCCTGGTTTCTTGACCGCATCAGCTGGTGGCATCGTCAGCATGGTTGTGCGTGCGGATGCATCCTTTCCACGTTCGGCTGCATCTTTGTTGATTTCAGCGATCTTGCTTGCCGCCTTCTCTGAGTCCACGATGGTTACCTCCTTGATCACAATGTCCTCGACTGGTGCGTCGTCCCAGTGCCCACCACCTGCGTGCGAATGGTGCGTTGGAGTCTCGGCGATGAGATCGACGACCTCCATACCCGCAACCACTTTCCCGAAGACGGCATAGCCAGATCCATCACGAGGGGTATCCAGCGCCGTATTGTCTTTGTGGTTAATAAAGAACTGATTGGTTGCAGAATTCGGCTGGCCACCCAGGCGAGCCATCGAGATCGTGCCCCGCTTGTTCTTGAGTCCATTCTCCCATTCGTTCTTGATCCCAGGTCGCGTGTCACGCTTGACCATGCCCGGCTCAAAACCGCCACCCTGAATCATGAAGTTTGGGATTACCCGGTGAAAGATCGTGCCGTCATACTCCTTGCCATTGGCATAGGCCACGAAGTTCTCAACGGTCACTGGTGCCTTCTGCGCATCCAACTCCAGCATGATGTCGCCCATGCTGGTCTGCATTTCCACGTACACGGGCGGAGCAACCTCTGCTGAAGGCTTGGCTGGCTCTTCAGCCACTGCCACGCTGGTCAACGCCACCAAGGATGCCGCCATCATTGCTACAAATTGAGTCACAACCATCTCCTGTATCTAACGTCCGACTCCATCTGGCCGGACAGAGCATCCTACGTGCCCGGGACGATCGAGTGTTCAACCACGCTGTGATTCAAGCCGCCGAACAATCTCCTCGACAGGAATGAGCGGACCAGCATCCATCCCTGGACATGGGGTTTCCCGCTTAGCAGCCCGCCAGGCTTCAGGAGACTTCAGCAGTTCCGGCCAGAAGGGCCAGGTGCGGCACTGCACGGGGCGTGCTCGATACAGCCGACAGCCGGCTAGACCATCCCGATCGCGGGTCAAAAACACACAATCCCAGCCCTGGGTCCCCTTTGTTTCGCGGAGCGACCATTTGCCGTCGATTTGGTGGGCGTAGGTGGCCAAGAAGTCTGCCTCAGAAAGCCCGAGGTGGGCTGCCATCGCTCTGCCCTCGGACTTTGAAAACCAGACAGCTCCGGGTGGACCAGTACAGCAATTGCCACACCGAGAACATTCGAACGACAACCCCTTCTCATACCAGGGTGCTGTGGAATCACCCATCACGCTCATCCCACGTCCCCGCCACCGTCCCCACTGGGTCAACGCGGTAGAGCAGGACGCCAGCATCGGCCACTTGCGGCAGGAGTGCATTCAATTCCTGTGGACGGTCATCAAATGCCACGCGATCCATGGATAGGAGCATCTGGAATTCCCACTCCACGTCTGAACGCATTGCTTGATCAACCATGATCTGCATCTCGCGGCGCGATCCGGCAACGGCCCAGACGTGCGCATGGGCCTGGCGACGACCGGCGGGATCTTCCTGATCGACAAGCAGGATTGCCCGCCAAAGTGTCTCACCAAGTTCACGGCCGCGCCCATCTAAATTGCGATCCGGGTCTTCATCAAGGTGGAGTTTCCAGTCCATCCGGAGTTCAGCCAGCAGATGATCTGTATCAACCATCGATCGGGGAAGATCCCGCAACACTGGGCGGGTCATAACTGGCGTATGCACTCTGGCATCCAGTTCTGGTCGTCGACGGCGGGGAATGCGCCATGCAGTGAGCACCGACTCTACTGCCTGCTCAAAGACAGGATCGACGTGGATGAACAAGCGCTTGTCATGATCCAAAAAGATCTCGACCAGTGGTTCTGGTGCATTGACACCGACCCCTAGCGTCGCATCTTCTAGCAACAACGTCTCGAACAACTCCCACGGCCCCAAGAACGCGTCGCGACTGATTGGCTCACCAAGGAAGACATCAACCTCGCGATACGCATCACGACTGCCAAGTTCCAAAATCCCACACAGTTGATCCGGCAAGAGACGCATCAATTCTCTGACCAATGGCCGCACCAACTCATGGGAAACGACGATGGTGTAGGTCAAACTGCTGCAGACTGTCTCACCAGCAGGACGATGCTCGACGGCCCACCCAGGCTGCTGAGGTCGCAACCCTCCATGTTCGACGCCGAGTGGAAAGGCGAAGCCTCCCTCGACGAGGCGGACCAGATCGGATCGCATTCGGAACGGCGGCTCCATGGTGTTCATGGTAGGGTCGCCACCTCGAGGATGGGGCTCAGTCGCGACATGGCTTGGCGTGATTGGCCCCTGAAGACGGAGACTGGCCCATGGCCGAGGATTCACCGGGTCCTTCTGGATCATCGACGCACCGATCACATTGGAAAACCCGAACTGGGTTCATCTTGGCCGCGGCTGGATCTGCTGTTGGATTGGGCAACATTTGGAAGTTCCCATACATCACCGGTGAAAATGGTGGTGGGCTCTTTGTCCTCATCTATCTGATTTGCATCGCGCTCGTTGGACTCCCCATCCTGATTGCCGAAATCATGATCGGTCGGGCCGCACAAGCTCAACCGGTCTTGGCATTCAAGAAGTTGCAAGGTGGCCGCACGGGATGGTCATTGGTTGGATGGCTCGGCGTTGTCGCCGGGTTCATCATTCTGTCGTTCTACATTGTGGTCGCCGGCTGGGCAATGGACTACACCCTCAAGTCCGTTGCTGGAGTCACCAACAACATCAGCCACAAAGCCGATGAGCAAGCATTGGTGTACGAAGCGACGACACCGCTTTCCGAAATGCGAAGTGCGCTCTATGAGCATCGTGTAAGTTCCCTGACCAACGACGCAGAAAAGTCATGGCGACGTCAGTTTGCGCCATCGACATGGGAACTCTACGAGCAATATCA
>JAKVBT010000049.1 GCA_022446905.1 Phycisphaerales bacterium | reverse complement strand
GAGGCACCGAACACGCGTGACGAAGGAAGGGGGTAATCACGCGCTGCGTAAGAGCCGTCGATGCTCTTCAAGAGTTGACGCAAACATTCCTCGGCGTCCTCTTGACGGCCGCCCTGAAAGCCCGAACATTGCACAAAGATCTGGCGCACAAGTTGTGCTAAAGGCACGAGATAATCTGCGAGAAAATCTGCACACAAGTACACGTCGCTAAGCGCTCGGAATCTGTCGCCCAAAGGGCTGACGCCGTGAATTTGCACACCTGTCACGTTCTGCATCCAAGGCTCACAGTTGAGGAGACAATGAAGTACCACGTTGATGTAGCAGGTGTTGCCCAAGTTTGGAAAGCCAAGGAAGGGTGTCGTCGCTTCCAGAGACGTATCCAAGTGTGCGCACACGTACTTGGCGAGTTTATCCGAAGCGAAAGCAATTTTTGAAGAAGGCTCGATAAGCGGTGCCAGCGTGCGCCACTGCTCCGATACACGTAGCAAGCGTCGCAAGCGGACCGGGTCGGGTTGCGGCGTCTCTTGTGTGGCCGGGTACAAGTGTCGCCTGATTCGAGTCAGGTCGTCCAGTGCTTTGTCCTTGGTGTCAAACGGCTGACTGCACACATGGAGGGCTGCAAATATCCAACGCCATCCCTGGCCAGGCACCTCGTCCACGCTGCCAAACCATTTGGCACCAGTCCTGAGCAGCATGTCTGGAGCACATGCAAAGAGGCGCAGCTCGGGGATCTGCATTTTATATTTCTCGTTGTCCACTTTGTACAGCCTCATCCATAAGGCATACTCCATGTTCTGTTTCGGTAAATACGTCTCATCTTTCCGGTCGATACGAAGCTTCTTGATCTCATTGTAAAGGTGTCTCACCCGTGAGGATTTGTTGTTAAAAAAAGAGCAGTTCTTGAGGTCCATCTCCTGTGAAGCCCTGTCTGAGCTAAGAGGATGGGAAACGCCAGCTAAATCCAGTGCCACATGACGAGCGACCCCCTGACACATAACATTCTGTAAACAAGACCCAAGACGCGAGCTGACCAATGAAATGGGAGGACGAACCTGATTAGCAGGCGTCACTGCTGAGTCCTGTGAAGGAGACCCGAGGAATCTGGCCTTTTTGTCAGAAGACGTAAAGGGATGATTTACAGCCACCCCTTCGATGTCCACTAACGTGGCACTGCCATTTTCGGTTCCCTCTGAAGTGGTCCTGGCTCCTACGCACTCCTGAACATTTTCTGCCGCGACCGCCAGGGGTGCTTCGTGGGGACAAACCCTCGGAAGCTGGGTAAGCACATGGCCCTCGGAAACGGTGTCCGCTGAGACGACCGTGGCTCCTGCGCACACCTGAACGTCTCCTGCTGCGGCAGTCTCCAGTAAGGAACCGCGACCGCCGACCCTCTCATCTCCCCCCCCAGCCTCTGCCACCCTCCGGTCCTTTCTCATCTCCAGGGACATTGTATCGAAGGAGCCCACTTGCGTTAAAGCCGCTTCTTCCCTAGCTCCGCCGCAGCGCTGATAACCAGCAATCTTCTCAATCGAATCAGCAACTGCGCCACTCTTCACCCGCACGCGTTTCCTGCTCACCGTAACGTTTACCAACACGTTCAACGTTTCCATCTCTGCCCGTTCCTCGTCTGTACGGGCACCATCTTTCATCCAGCTGTACCAACATTTCTCTTCTTTGTTCTGGGTACCATCTTGATTTCTCAAACACAGCTTCTTCAATACACCAACACCGTTCCGAGCCCGGAGCTCCTCCATATGATTGAGCACAAACGAGCGCAACTGGCCGCTGGTACGTTTCCTCGTTCCGGTTGGGGGGAATAGGGGCGCCCAGAAAACCAGCACGGCAAAGCATGTGCGCAACTCGAAAGAGTGGCCTGTCGAGATACCTACAGAAACCATTGCTGACAACACCCGGCAGCACCATGTGTTGCTACAGTGAATTTGAGTTACCAGCAGAACCCAGACACAGATCCCAAGTGGATCTGCAGCGACGCATCTACAAACTATCACTCCATAGAACACGAGGCGCACGAGCGTCTTATCAGTAAAAGGAGTGTCAGCAACTACCTCTGGACAACATACAACCTCTGCCACAGCAATGAGTACCAGCAAATACACAATGCAGGCAAACAACGCTATGTCCAACAGCGCAACGATCAAGATCGCTACACACGCAAACATCATAATGCTCACGTACAATGCCACGACAGCCAGGAAGACGTCCAACCAGATGCGTGCACAAAGCGACAGAAGCCGCTACAGCTCAACTTTGAGTAGCGTCGTTCGCAGCACTTTGTCAAACGCTCTACTCCAACCCGAGCCCAATGTACCCGTGCTCCCAGCTTGAACCGCCTGCTGACTATACGGGCATTATAGACACTCCACTGGTGCCCTGCGGGCACGGTGGCAGATTTATCCAGAAGACGATGATGATGATGATGACGATGATGATGATGATGATGATAATGATGCTTTGGGAGGGAGGGGGGGGGGGGGGGTACAACGGATTTTGGCGAAGAATTGTGGACGTAAACCGATTATTAATAAAACAAACACCCCAGTTGCTGCAAAAAAAAAA
>JAKVBT010000048.1 GCA_022446905.1 Phycisphaerales bacterium | reverse complement strand
CGAGATCGATGGGGTGCACGTGGAATGTAGCTTTAGCACCCGTGTGCCTGGAGGAAAAGTGCAGGGCGTACCTGTACGTGGATCAGCCAGCCGGTTCGCTTGCATGTTTTGCAGCGAGCTTCGCTTGAAGACGCTTGCGACGCTTGAAAAGCGAGGGCGCTTTGCGCGAATCGTCCGCTCGCTCAAAGTACATTGTGCTTGGCGAAAGGATCACCCCGCAGTGTATGACGCCGCCATGGATCGTATCATTAGGTGGGTGCCTAAGCTCAAAGACCATTTCGAGCGCGCAGTGGCCAAGGTCAAGGTGAAGCACAAGCCATCAGCGGTCAAGCACAAGCCAGCAGCGAGCCTCGAGGAGCGCGCAGCAGGGCCCGTGCAGAGGAAGCAGGTGACGACGGACAATCCAAAGCTGTGCCGAGGCTGTGAGATCGATGGGGCGCATGTGGAATGTAGCTTCAGCACCCGTGAGCCTGGAGGAAAGACGAGGGTGCCACAAAATACAAGTTGCTTGTGGTGTAACGAGGCACGCTTGAAGACGTGTGGCGTGGGTAGCATACGAGGTCGGGTCGTCCGTTCACTCAAACTATATTACGCTTGGCGTGAGGAGCATCCCGTAGTGTATGACGCCGCCATGGATCGCATCATCAGGTGGGTCCCCGAGCTGAAAGACCGCTTCGAACGCGCCGTTACTGGGGAGAAGGTCAAGCACAAGTCGTCAGGGAGCTCAATGCTGTGTCGAGGCTGTGATATCAATGGAGTGCATTCGGAATGTACTTTCAGCACCTGTGTGCCTGGAGGAAAAATGAAATCACGCCCAAATACAAGTTGCTTGTTTTGCAGCGAGACGCGCTTGAAGACACTTGGCATGCGAGGGCGCTCTGCCCAGATCACTCGCGCACTTAAAGCATATTGTGCTTGGCGAAAGGAGCATCCCGCAGTGTATGACGCCGTCGTGGATCGCATCACCAGGTGGGCGCCCGAACTCAAAGACCACTTCGAACGTGCAGCGGCCGGGAAGAAGGTTAAGCACAAGCCATTAGCGACGGCTGGGGAGAAGGTCAAGCACAAGTCATCAGTGAGCTCAAAGCTGTGTCGAGGCGGTGAGAAGCCACCAGCGAGACCAAAGCTGTGTCAAGGCTGTGTGATCGATGGGGTGCACTTGGAATGTAGCTTCGGCACCCGTGTGCCTGGAGGAAAAGCGATGGTGAGACATCCAGATACAGTTTGCTTGCTTTGCAGCGAGACGCGCTTGAAGCGCCATTATGGAGTCCCTTTGGTAGACCGCCAAGACTTTAGGCCCCAAGGCACAGGTCGCATTTGTGCCCGCTTACTCAAAATATTTTACGCCTGGCGAGAGGAGCACCCCGCAGTGTATGACGCCGCCATGGATCGAATCACTAGGTGGGTGCCTGAACTTAGAGACCACTTTGAGCGATTAACGGACAAGGCTAAGGTCCAGCACAAGCCGACAGTGGGCCTGGAAGAGCGTGCAGTCGTCGACAAACAGCAGTGCGAAGGGCAATGGGCATTGGCCAAAGCCTCGCAGCGTCGCACTTCAGCGCCACCGAGCTTTGTCCGCAAGCGCAAGTGCCAGGACGAAGCGCCAGTCAGGGTGACCAAATCACGCGGTCAAGGATAAGGTCAATTACAAGCCGCCAGTGGTCAAGCCGAAAAGAGAGAGAAAAGTGTAACGTGAGTAGTGTGTTTGTTTGCTTTTGTTAGTGGCCTCCCTCGCTCGGCGTTGGTGAAGGGCTTGTCCCAATACCTTTTTGAGGGAGCTCTTGTAATGAGCATCGGTGGGTAGATTGGAGCATCTTTGACCTGCGTGACGGGTATGTTCTTGCAGTGGGAAGCCAATAAAAAACGACATGTCATCATCATATCATCAGTGATGGTGATTGTGATGGTGACTGACAGCAAAACTGTATCTGTAAGTAATGAGGGGGCCTGGGGGGGCTGCCCCGTGTAGGGGCCTGAAGCTACTCGGCTCAAGAGCGAGGAAAGACGTGCGAGCGCTATCGGGTGTGCGAGCCTCGCGAACCTGTACCCTGCCGCTGTTGCAGGAGGGTGGGGTGCGGCTGCGAGCCATGGCGTCATGGCGAGCGCCTGATGTGAGGCAGATCTATGATGCGTACCTAGCGCGACAGCTACATCTAAGGGCCAGCACAGTACCGGATCGGCCCAGTGAGAATCATAATGATTGGAATTCACTAGATGATGAATTTCGAGTTGTGCATGGCTCGCTCAAACTCCGCTGTTATGGCCGGAGCCGCGGTGCAGCCCTGGTTATTGCACGATTGACGACCTTTGAGAACCACGAGGAAGATATCACACGCCTCATTGACACCAACCTGGCCGAACTTCCCGACTTTGATTATGGCCAGGCCACCTTTGAGGAGCTTCGTGTGGCGATAGAGGAAGTCTGGCGTCAAATGCGCGACCGTGGTAATGCAGGAGTCGACGACATCTGGAATACCTTGCCTTGCTGTCAAGTTGTGATCCGGGTAATTCACTCGCTAGAGGCAGCAATCATCGTTCAACCGCTACCCCCTTCGGGCGCCGCCAACAGTCCTGCTCCTCCGTGCAGGGGCGATACATCAGCCAGTAGTCCAGCGATACAAGGG
>JAKVBT010000047.1 GCA_022446905.1 Phycisphaerales bacterium | reverse complement strand
AAAGTCATCCATCAACGGTACATCTAAGTTCGGCTTGGCCTATTCGACAAATGACAACGGCAACAGCGGCTTTATGCAAAGCGAACCTTTGCAGAGTGACTGGAGCTGGTTCTCATTTTACTACAATGTGCCAATCCGAAAGAATGGTGGAAACGATTATATTGGTCTGTTCGCAGGCGATGCGCCTGGAACAGGTAAGCGGTTCGACGTGGCTGTGGTCTCAGTGCAAATCAGCGCGGAGGCGGATGACCTACCAGAGATCGAACAGATCACCGCTTCGCTTGATGACATTCAAGGTCTTGAGGTCACGTCAGACACGGCCTTTGGCACGTTCCTGTCACAGCTTGGCGTTGCCGCCAATGGCGTGATTGCGGGCGTGTCCAGCTTTGGCAGTGCTGTTGCGGACATGCTGGGGCGGGCAAGTGCCGCTTATGCGTTCCGTGTCGCGGCAGGCCAGAACGCGGCAGAGCTTGAACTGGTCGCGTGGGATGACACCGAGGGGGGCGGCGCTGCGATCCGTGCCAACGGCGCGCGCTTTATTGCTGACAAGTCAATCACCACGCCGTTGCTTACGGTGACTGATCCAACCAATTATGCGCTTGGCTGCGACTTTGAGAATGAAGCGGCACTGCCATTTGCGCTGAAGAGCAATATGGCCTTGAGCTCATCGCAGAAGAAAAACGGAACAAAGTCTCTGCAAATCACAGGCTCATCTGGCACAGCGACATTCTTCCAAACCATCAACGTGTCGCCCGGGGAGCGCATTCTGGTTCAAGCTTGGGCGAAGAGGGACGGTGCATGGGCGGGTACATCTGGTGGCAACAAGATACGGTTTTACAACGCAACACCGGGTGCAAATAACGCCTATATTGCGGGACTCGAATACGGCGCGGGATCACTATCAACGTCTTGGGCCGAGCTAGAGAAGTCGTTCAATGTACCTGATGGATGCACACAGCTCGGCGTGCAGATTTACAATACGACAAACGGCGGCGGAAAGTGCTGGCTGGATGATATCCGCATCCGCAAGATGCACACGGGTGAGTTGGTGGTCGATGGGTCCGTCAAGACGCGGCATCTGGATGTGGCGTCGGTCACGGCTGACAAGATCACTTTCTCCAGTGGTGGCAACTTCATTGAGGACAGTTCGTTCCTGACCGGTGTTCATCGGGTCGGCACTCACATCACAGATGCGACCTTGGAGCAGCAAACCTCCATTTCCATAAGGAGGCCGGGAGAATCTTGGGCTTCGGCCTCGTTGCCAACGTTGGAGATTAAGCAAAGCGGTTCACATCGGCCATCTGGGAAATATGTCAGAACGTATCTTCGACCGCTAGGCTTAGACAGCAACACCGCGCGGGGTGTGCCGTGCTATGGTGGGCGCTATTATGAGTTCCATGCACGCGTGAGCACAATTAGGTGCGATGGTCGGCTGAAAATCATGTGGCGCAATCGTGCTGGCACGCATATTTCAAGCGACTACGTAGCGCTGGACATGGACAACTCCGGCAGCTCATCTCACCCAGAGCACTGGAAGCTATACCGCGTTAAGGCTAGGGCGCCAGCGGGCGCAACGCACTACTCTGTGGTGATTGAGAAAAACCCGACGAGCTCTGGATCTACGAGCAGTTATATATTCGTGTTCCAACCATATTCGGCGGAAACCTCACCTCATAGCACTGAGCCTGCGCCGTATTCTGTTGGGGCTGTCACCAATAGCATGAGTTCGGACAACTATGTTCCCCGCAAGTCTGGGTGGGCAATTCGCTCTGATGGTTCTGCTGAGTTTAAAAACCTCGTAGCTCGCGACTGGATACAGGTTGGAGCTGGTTCTGATCGCCTGAGCTATGAGAACTTCTCAGCACGCGGTTTTGACAACAACAAAGTGGCTGGATCGCTTACCTTGGGTCCAACAAGCGCGGATCATATGTGGCACATCACATTCTCTGGCAGATGGCGGCGGCGGTCTCAATCCTATCACTGCCAATGGACGAGCCAGGACGACTACAATATCACGCGCCGTGCTAAGCGGACATACATCCAGCTACAATATCGCACCAAGACTGGCTCCAGTTGGACGAGCTGGAAGACGGCTTATACATCCAACAAGTCGGCCTATAGCAATTCTAGCTGGGCGTATCCTGAAGGCGACCCAACGTTCCACATCATCGGTAACTACGACAACGTCGAAGTCAGGGTGCTGGTTCGCACTGAAGAGGGAAATATTGGTTCTTCCAGCGGATCGCCAACTTGTACCGGAACCAGCGGGACCTACACGAATGTCGATGACATCATCATTCACGCAGAATCCACGGTGATCTAATGATAAAACACTATTTGGAGTTCGACGAAACAGGCACCTATGTCACGGGCGGTGGCTCCGGTCCTGATGTGCCAGAGGGGTTTGTCGAATGTGACGGTCCGCCGCGCAAGTTCAGAGGATATTACTTGAACTCAGAGGACCAGCTCGTGCCGCGAAAGCAAACGCCAGAGATGGTCGAGATGGAGGGCGTGTGGTGCATAACGTTCACAGAGCCGCTGTATATTCAAATCCGGGACGACGTGCTGGGTCACGTGCTCTTCCATAGGGACGCAGCCGATCCAAGTGAATCGCCCTTTGAGTTTGAATTTGAGGCTGGCACCTACAGTGTGGAGGCCCACTATCCTCTCCCTGCACTCCCATCTTCCCAGATTATTGAGGTTCAACATGATCAGGATTGAGCGTGTTGCAGAATGCGGACGTGTTGAGCACGACCAGAAGCGTCACGCAG
>JAKVBT010000046.1 GCA_022446905.1 Phycisphaerales bacterium | reverse complement strand
GGCGTGGCGCGGTCTTCACAGAGCCCAGGGTGGTCTTCACAGAGCACAAAGCGGTCTTTCTCATACGTCCACAGGGACCTCAGAACCGGAAAGAACGGTCACCAGAACAAGCACGACCCCGGGCACAATGGGAGAGGCTGAAGTTCGGTGATTGGCTGGAGGATCCCTGGAAATATGGAAGTGCAGGGTGTCTGCCAAAGTCAGCACATCCGCCGAGTGGCGTGGCGCGGTCTTCACAGAGCCCAGGGTGGTCTTCACAGAGCACAAAGCGGTCTTTCTCATACGTCCACAGGGAGTGTGGCAGACCAGCGTTGTGCAGGGGGAACCCACCAATGCATGGCTTTACGGGAGGACGGCCATGAGTTTAAGCAGCTCGACAATTCAAGAAGGGGCAAAGACGGGTTGCATTGTTGACGACACAGTCATTTCTTGTGGCGGGGCACTGAGCTTTCACAGTTTTCCGTGTGACATTTGCGCGCACGTTGCTGCGCCCTGTAAGTGAAGATGGCAACGACTATCTTCCTATAATAGCGACGGCGACGCTGTGTCCGTCTTTCTAAAATACCGACGGCGACGCTGTGGCAGCAGGCCGCAGCTCTTTTCCAGAGTTTATCTGGCGCGTCGCTGTGCCCTACCAGTACAATGATATGGAATTGAATACGGAACTTAGAGGGGCAAGCTTTCTCTCTCTCTTTCTCTCTATCTTTCTCTCTCGCTCGCTCTCTCTCTCTCTCCAGGTTCCCTTTCTCGGACTACTTTGAGACCCCGAATAAGCGGCCTGGTTTCACAAACAAACGTGGGATACGGAATCCTGGTGGGACCGGCCCTCGGAGTCATGATGACGGTGGTGATGATGGCGATTATGATTATGATACTGATGCTAGTGATGATGATGATGGGGTCCTGCATGCAGTCGTAGTTGGGGTCTCAGAGGACTATGGCAGTCCGAGTGAATAGCTTTCATCGCAAACGTATGCATTCGTCGTGGACGTGCAGCAGCACAATTAACCAAAGCCAATGGCTTGTTTCAACACGATTCCTTTGTACAGTCGGCGGTGGTAGCGAGGGGTACGCGGGATTCTGGTCGTAACGCACAATATGAACGAGTCACTTCCGGTGGAGAAACCGCTTTGGGCTCGCGTGGTTTCCTGGCGAGTAGTTGAGCATTGGTGCGTCCCGGTTCATCCTACCCATCGGTGTTGTGCGTGGTTGTGTGGTCGAGGGCTGGTCCCAACACCGACAATCATCGTCCTCATCATCATCATCATCGTCGTCATCGTTATCGACATATGAGTTACAGTTGTGCGATATAGCCAGATGATAGATTGTTTGACAAGTCTAGTGTGTGCCGCCGAGCAATTGGTTTATAGTTGATTTAAATATTGGTCTAGCTAGAGGCTGTTTCCCCAGCTCCCATTCCTGGCTCAAGACACATGTGCCTGCGATGGGTGGAAAAACAACCAGAGCGACAGCCGACGTAGTCGACGCAGCCCAGGCTGGCGAAGCCGACGCAGCCCAGTCTGGTGAAGGCGACGCAGCCCAGTCTGGCGCAGCCGACGCAGTCCAGTCTGGCGCAGCCTGGGTCGATATCCTAGTACACACCATCTTCGAATACCTGTACGATTCTGAAGATTACTTGAAGCAGGCGGCGTCTGAGGCGCTCCGCAACGCGAAGCTTCACATGGATTCAACAGCAGTGACCGCTCGTGTAGTCGACATTCTCGAGGGCTTGAGCGACTCAGATCCAGATATGCGAATCCGGGTTCTCTTGTCACTTGGCAAGCTGGAGCCCACGCCACTGGCCGGACGGTGCCTAGTTGCACAACTAAAGGCACTTGGCAAGCTGGTTCCTGTGACACAAGCCACGTTTGCACACGCCATTTTGCAGTGCTCCTACTACCCCTCAGACTACGTACAAGAGGCGGCGTCTGAGGCGCTTTCCCATGCATTAATGCACATGGATTCTAAGGCTGTAGCTGCTCGGGTGGGCGACATTATGGAGTGCTTGAGTGATTCAAATCCAGATGTACGAATCCGGGCGCTCCTCTCTCTCGGCAGGTTGGACGCCACGGCACTGGCCGAACATGCAGACGTCATTGTCAAGTGCGTAGACGATTCGGAATCACGTGTGCGAATCGTGGCGCTCGAGACACTTGGCAAGCTGGCGCCCATGGCGCTGGTCCAGCAAGCCGACGCCATTGTCCGTTGCTTGAGTAAGCGGGATTTAGATGTGCGTGTGCGTGTCGTGGCTCTCGAGACACTCGGCAAGCTGGCGCCCACGGCACTGGCCAAGTATGCCGACGCCATTGTCTGGTGCTTGAGTGAGCTGAATTCAGGTGTGCAAGTCGCGGCTCTCAAGGTACTTGGTAGGCTGGAGCCCAAGGCACGCTTGAGTGAGCGGGATTCAGATGTGCAAGTCGAGGCTTTCAAGGCACTTGGCAGGCGCGTGCAAGTCGTGGCTCTCAAGGCACTTGGCAGGCAGGAGCTCACGGTACGCGAAAGTGATGTACAAGTCGTGGCTCTCAAGCCACTTGGCAGGCTGGCGCCCACGGCACCTGACAAGCATGCAAACACCATTGTCAAGTTCCTGAGCGCTGCTGATCCTACAGTGCAAGCCGCGGCGTTCGAAGCACTTGGCAGGCTGGATCATACAGCACTGGCCAGACATGCAGACACCTTTGTCAAGCTTACGGCTGTGTGCGCACTTAGCAAGCTAGATTCCACGATACTGGGCAGGTATGCCAACGTCGTTGTCGAGTGCTTGAACGATTCGAATTCAAACGTGCGAGCAGCGGCCCTCAAGACATTGAGTGGGATGG
>JAKVBT010000045.1 GCA_022446905.1 Phycisphaerales bacterium | reverse complement strand
TGGTTTAGTTCCAGGGTTACAGATTTGAGAGGTGCTGCTGGCATTTATCCCCAACGTCCGAATATTCGCCACGCGTCACAGCATTGCGCTCCCCACGCACAGCATCAACCTCGCCCGCAACAACTGCAGCCACTGCAGCCAATCCGCCATCTCGCCGCTCACAGCATTGCGCCGCTCACAGCATTGCGCCGCTCACAGCATTGCACCGCTGACAGCATGGTGACGGTGCCAGATGAGGTTTCCTTTTCAATGACTTGGCTGCTCGATTCGGTGCCTGGTCACTCGCCTTCAAAATGTTCATGCAAGTCCTCACCGTCCACTTCCGCACACCTACATCCGACCTGCTCACTGCATTGCGCTGCTGACGGCATTGCGTCGGGTCCGCTGCTCACAACATTGCGCTGCTCACAGCATTGGACTCCCCACTCACAAGCACCCGTGACAACACGTGACGGGCACCGTGTCAACCACTATGCCGGCGAACGTTTCCTTTTCCCTGGCTGGAATTTCCGCTTCGACGACTGATCACTTGTCTTCCGAAGGTACCATTGAATCCGCCACATCCACCTCCACAGATCGTCGCCATCAAACCGTCGCCGGAAGCATTGGGTCGGCACTGACGTAGTTGACACGTGGTACAGATATTGGGCAAGAGATTTGGCGAAGGGTGGATGTTCATCCAGCAATCGCCAGAATTCCTGTTCATTACGCGTGCGCCATGCTTCGACTTTCTGGGCGGACGCATTCTTTGGCTCTTCGTCGCCCAGGAGGAACCACTGGTTGCCGAGATCGCCGTAGGCTCCCATCATCTCGCGGGGACCAACTGGCTTGGGCTCGTACTTGTCCATCATGAACTGCGCATGCGCATCTGCTAACCATTGTCCATCATCATCCGGGCGCTTTGCAAACAGCCAATTCATCGCCGCTGTGGTGGCAGCGGGATCCAACGACTTGCCGAACAACCACTGCGCCGCTGCTGCTCTGCCGGGCTCCATGCTGCCACGATTGTTGCTTTTTACTCCAACGCTACCCAGGGAGACCAACGTAAAACAACTCTTGAGTGGATGAAGACAACTACAGACATCCGCTTACTGGTTTAGTTCCAGGGTTACAGATTTGAGAGGTGCTGCTGGCATTTATCCCCAACGTCCGAATATTCGCCACGCGTCACAGCATTGCGCTCCCCACGCACAGCATCAACCTCGCCCGCAACAACTGCAGCCACTGCAGCCAATCCGCCATCTCGCCGCTCGCAGCATTGCGCCGCTCACAGCATTGCGCCGCTCACAGCATTGCACCGCTGACAGCATGGGGGGTCCGCGCCCATAATTATCTCGCCCACAGCAACTACAGCCAATCCCCCATCTCGCCGCTCACAGCATTGCGCCGCTCGCAGCATTGCGCCGCTCACAACATTGCCCCACTGACAGCATTGCACCCGTGACGGCATGTGACCGACACCGTTCCAAAGCCCACGCCTCGCAAGATCAACTGCGTAGCAAGTCCCGTGTCTGGTACTGCCGCTGTGCTGATTTAGGCCGAAGTGCCCGCCCATACCGTAAATAGCGACAAAACAACAAACCATGCCGGCACACCGTCACAAAACAACAACAAACACAACACAAACACACATACAACACACACCACTAAAAACACAACAACAACAACACGCACACAGACAACGCCCAACACAAACACCAACCACCAACCCAAAACGCAAGCAACCAAGCACACAAGCAACCACACACAACAAGCACAAACAACAAAAGGCACACAAGCAAACACCAAACACCAAAACAAACACAACCAAGCACAGCACGCACACCAAACAACACCAACGCACAGCAAAACAACCAACACGAACAAAACAACACAGCACAACACAAAAAACAAACACATACAACAATACAACAGCACGCAACACACACAAAACAAACCACACAACACGCCACAGCAACAAGCACAACAAAACAACACAAAAAACAAACACACCAACAACACACAACACAGCACTTTTTATTCGAACTGATGTGCCCGAAACCTACACGAGAACACTTTTTATTCGACAAACACAGGACACACAAACAAAACACACAACAACAACAACAACATCAGCAACAACACCCACAACAACAACACACAACAACACAAACACACCACAAGCACGCGCCAACAAACAAACACCAAACACACACAGCAAACAAACAACAACCAAACACCAACCACAACACCACACAGCACACCAAAACAACAACAACATCAACAACAACACACACAAAGCCAACACCAACAACAAACACACCACACAACAACACCAACCAGCCAACAGCACCTACAATGCATCTCGGAATCATCATGGTCGTGCTTGTCCGCAACCAACTGCATATCAAACAACCATTGCAAATCATCTCCCTTGTTCACAACCAAATGCACGTCAAGCAACCATCGTATCGTGTCTTGTCTCGTCTAGTGTTGAGTTGTCCTGTGCTGTGTGACATAACAAATGACAGCAAGGCACAGAACATTGCAAAAACATTTTAAAATATGTCAAGAAACAATGACAAGACAAGATTTGGTGCCCAAGAAATGCAAAAACACGCAAACTTAAGCACTTGGGCGATTCTTGTGGTCCGAAAAGTGATATTTGGTGGACCTTGGGTGCCAAAAGGGGACCCATGGGGACCCCTTGGGGTACCCTTGGCCGCGCCTTGGGCGGCCTGGAAGCCCTTGGGGCAGCCTTTGGGGAGCCGAAGGTACCCCGAAGGCCCCCTGAAGGGGGCACAGGCTTTCAAAATGGAGCCATTGGGTATCACTTTGGGAGCTAAAATGACCCGGGCGTCTTGTCCAGGACCCAGACGGGATCATGCCGGGTTCATCATA
>JAKVBT010000044.1 GCA_022446905.1 Phycisphaerales bacterium | reverse complement strand
CAGTCTGCGGTTTAGTTGCGCCGATATGATCCGGTCCTTTTTGGGTCGACGGCTCTTCTGTGTCAGGGTGCGACTGCTCTGTAGCATGCCGTGTTGTCCCTGTGTCGGCGTCACAGCTCACTTCAGTCTGCGGTTTAATTGCGCCGATAGGATCTGGTCCTTTTTGAGTCGGCGGCTCTGTAGTGTGATGTGTTATCTCGGCGTCGGCTGGAGGACGTACCACGCCTCTGACGGTCCGATGCTGCGCCGTCACAGTCTCAATCAGCTCGTTTGGCTGCTCTGCAGTAGGCAATACTGATGCGGAGACTTTACCCTGTGTCAGCTGAACGGTAGCATGCTGTGGTTGTTGTCGCCAGACGATGCCATATGGTACGTGCATCGGGTCGTGGTTGTCGGCGCTTTCTTGCACAATGGTGGGCGTGAACCCTCCCACGACGCATAGGTCCCCGTGTTTCCCATTGGGCGGCGCCATCACGTCGATATCCCCCTTGAGGATGTTTCGGTGCCGTAGCTTCGGGAGAATTTGTGCGAACTTATCTAGACTTGTATTCATATCGCCACCGATGAGGAACCTGCCGTCGCCGATCGATCTCTTAGCTCTGGTCATGTGTTTGCTCTCTACCACGGTCTGTATGAGCTGGAGTCGTTGGTTGTCGGTCAGGCTCGGCCTACCGGACGGGGCATGTACGTTAACAACGTGGATGCCTTCCTCATCGCCCTCTCCAGGCATGGTGCATAGGAAGGCTTGTGCCATACGCCGATGGGGACTTTTCACTTTGTACACATCTTGCATAATCCGCCCGTGCGTGCATTGGCAGCGGTTGTCATCCCATATCGTAAGGTAAGGCGCGTCAGACTCGAAGAGACACTCAATCGCGGGGTGCTCTGGTGCGGACGCGTTCTCCCATGCTTCGCGCATTGCGTTCGCCATCGCAAGCATCTGATGCCAGGTCATGGGTTCCATCGCCGTTCCCACTTCACAGCAGCATATGACGGCTGGCTTCATGTTAGTGACTATGCGCGATGTAGTGTCGGCTAGCAGAGTCAAGTTTCTTTTTGTATTCTTCTCACTGTTGTGCCGCGACGTCTTCCAGTCAATGTTGACGAAGATTATGTTTACCTCGACCGTGCTGGACGACATTGCGTAATCGAATTGGCCGCTTATACCGTAAGGCTCAATCAAGAAATCCAAATACAATCGCTGGCCAGCTTGAGCCAGCAACGACATTACGCACAGTAAGCTGCTATTGCGAGTGCACGCTGAGCACTAATGCATCACATTTTAAACCAAATTCGGCCTTAGCTGTGTGGAAAAAGGGCTCCACTCCACGGGCCCTAAAATTTCCGACCGACCGTCCGTCCGACCGTCTGTACATGACGACTCGACATGCTTACCTCCCAAAGTCTGACGTCTCCCTATGATGAAAGCTGAAGTTTCCCACCTCGCGAAAAACTATTCATCCCCAACGTGCATATGGACGCAATATACATACAAAGTCTCTTTTCGGGATCAGACAGAGCGTTGATAGGATCGCAACCGTCACGACGATGCGCTACAGGTAGTCGCTTATTTTTCGCTACCAGTGCTTAAAAACAAAGCATGCCCTGGGGGCGCGACCCCAGGATCGCCTAGTCACTCTTACAACTAGTCGCTGCGATATGGCCATCGGCAACCTCCCCGAGACAATGGATTGTCGGTCGGCTCTGCAGCCAGACCGCCATCATCACGGGCGTACGCCGCCTGGGTCAGGCGTGTGAGCCCGGAAGGAATGCCTTTTCTGAACAATCTATCCTATGCCCGCCCTGCACATACATTAAGCTTGAAAATTTAATGAAGATAAATATATACAATGCGGCAAAGAAGATGACTATAGAATAGTGGGCAGGCACGTGGGCAAAAAGATCGGAAATGTGAATGGCTCTTCGACTGCACATCTGTACAAAAGAATTGCGCTTCGAAAGAGGGTGCAGCCGCCTTATGCTCTTGGATCGAATTGGCTAGCATGCTAAGCCAATTCAGAATCGTCTCGGTGGCTGTCGCGATTGAGTCTCGTACGTCTTGTTGTAGTGGTCGTTGCTGCTCTTCACCGTGCTCTGTAGCAGCGGCCCTCGTGAACAACTGCTTCAGACGCGCAGCTCTCGTTTGAGGCACAGAAATGATTTTTTCATGACCATGCGTGAAGCCACGCCCTTGGGCCTCCAGCGGCTTCAATGCCGAGCGTGGGAACTCAGCTATGCCAATCTGGATGTTGCTTGCGAAGTCGTCTTCTCGAGCCGGTTGCTTATCTTGGACGCCATATCGCTTCACGCCTATGAAGGCGTTCATGCAGCACAGTTCTGTGTGCACGAGGTCGTCCAGCAAAAGGAACAACTCCACTTGTAGCATTGGGTGCTTGGCCAATGCGCGGTGCATAGCCTGCAGCGTCGGCATGTGCGGCTCGTTGTCTAGCAGATTGACCTCGCGCTTGCCAAGGGGCTCACCAGCTCCATTCATGAGAACGGCCGTTATTGGCGAATACATGTCTGCGAAGTTGGTGGTGAGAAAGATGGACAGCGGTCCATCGTACAAGTTAAGCGCAAAGCCCAACTGTCTGAGGCTCATCTTGTAGCCCTGTGTGAGTGGAATGTTTGCAGTCTGGAAGGTCACGTACTGCAATGCTTTGAACAATGGAAGCAATTTGTGTTCGGCGGCTGCTCGCATCATCTCTGGCATGCTCTGTTGGCCGTGTCGCGCGAGGATGGCTGCCAATTGCTCGAAATGTTCCACTTTCGCATCGCATATCGCTTTTATGTCTATCTGCCATTTGGGCGCTGCGTGCTCCCACATGTGCTTTGTGGTCTGTAGAATGCGCAGCTTCCGAACCACATCCGCGAAGATGGCTATGAATTCTGGAGTGTTCCAGCGGGATTGCGAGGGTGCTCTGTAGCAGCCCTCTGGAATAAGTGGATCATCTTTGTCCGCTTCCAAGCTGTACTCCAATTCTTCCCGGGTCGCGAGGTAGTGGAAAAGATCTCGTAGTCCAACTCTTCGTGGTCTGT
>JAKVBT010000043.1 GCA_022446905.1 Phycisphaerales bacterium | reverse complement strand
TGGTAGTTACGGAGCGTGCATCTAGCTGGGCCGTTGGTTGCAATGCTACAGAGCATGCTACATGATTGTAGAGCATGGCATGCAATGCGCCGCCTACGGTGGACTTGGATGGGATATCTACTCCTCCTTCGCCTCCTATGAACCTTGAATGATACGTTGTTTGCGTTTTGTGACCGAGCTGACGCCGTCGACGCGCTCGCCGGTGACACATGGCAGGCGCCTGCACAATCATCTGAGGCTGCTATGGGCAGGCTATCATCTGAACTGCTACAGAGCTTTCAGCCGCTGGGCATCGTCGGTCACCTGCTACCCTTGTGAGTCTACCTGTAGCGCATCGTCGTAACGTTCGCAATCCTCTCAACGCTCTGTTTGATGCCGAAAAGAGACTTCGTATGTATATTGCGTCCATATGCACGTTGGGGGTGAATAGTATGTATACTTTATTGAGACGCTTTTAGCTGCAAACTATGATGGAAGCGTTCATGCTGTGCTATCGCCGCGTTGGGAGCCAACATAGACGGCAAAACACGCTAGGCTGTATTGTTCTGCGTGCTACCGCTTGCATTTCCGTGGATTCGTGGCTGCAAGAACTTTAAGCTGCAGTTGCGCCTTTGCCGTTTGAGCTTTCGGTCTTGGCCTTCCTTTAATGATGGCGGGCTACAGCAACGTCAATGCGAGTGCGTCGACGCCAGAAGCGCCTCCGCTTCATCAGCTTCGCCCAGTTGCGACTTCAGCGTTTTTGGAACGCGTTGGTCAATTGCCGCTTGGCGTGCATTGGCCTTCCCAAGTGTTGCCATGCAAGGCTGCCCCGCTGCATTCTCCGCCCGCGCCGATGGGCGAGCACCGTACGCCAGAAATGGACGGCAATGCGACATCGCTTGCGAACGCGACTTCACTTCAAGATGCAGCGGCTGCGATTCGCGTCGAACACCGCATTTTGCTCAAGAAGGCTGCCCCTTGCCTCCCAGCGTGGAAGAGCGCGCCGCCGTCCGCTCCGATTCCGCTCGCCAAACTTCCTGCTTCGAGCCCTCCGCTGAGGGCGCCGCTTGGGACTGATGAATGCGTTGTGGTCAGATATGTGAGGGCGAAGGCGTCTGGTGGCTGGCTGGAGTCGCGCACCATTTTCCATGCTCATTCGCCGCAGGCCAAACATCCTCCACCACGACGACCGCAAGTGCCAGCCGCACCGACTGAGTCGCGTTCCGAATCCAGCTGAAAGAAAATGGCTCGGATAGGCGAGAATGGGCCCTATGTGGATCTCGGAAATGGTAGTTACGGAGCGTGCATCTAGCTGGGCCGTTGGTTGCAATGCTACAGAGCATGCTACATGATTGTAGAGCATGGCATGCAATGCGCCGCCTACCGTGGACTTGGATGGGATATCTACTCCTCCTACGCCTCCTATGAACCTTGAATGATACGTTGTTTGCGTTTTGTAACCGAGCTGCCGCCGTCGACGCGCTCGCCGGTGACACATGGCAGGCGCCTGCACAATCATCTGAGGCTGCTATGGGCAGACTATCATCTGAACTGCTACAGAGCTTTCAGCCGCTGGGCATCGTCGGTCACCTGCTACCCTTGTGAGTCTACCTGTAGCGCATCGTCGTGACGTTCGCGATCCTATCAACGCTCTGTCTGATGCCGAAAAGAGACTTCGTATGTATATTGCGTCCATATGCACGTTAGGGGTGAATAGTTTTCCGCGAATCTTTTTAGGCATTAGACTCAGAATAGCATCGATGGCACGTTTCAGTTGATGGCATCGCATTTAGTTGGCGGCTCAAACGGATAGCGCTTTATCCCCCTCTTCGTCCACTCGCCACGACGGGGCATTCCTCGCAATGGTGCCTCAATACCGCTTGAGCGGCACTTTCCAGCTTACAAGATCGGCTTGAGCGGCAAGATTGGCTTCGTGTTAAGCGAGTATTTGCTGGCATGGAACAGGAGATTGGGCGTCTTGTCGAGGATTCCATACACCACGGTCTTGGCGATGTCTTTTGCAAGAAACGATTAAGCACTTCTGCTTGCAAGTACATGAGGGAGCTTGCTATTCAGTGTTTCTTGGGACAACTGGCCAAGAACGTTGAAATGGGTCTGGAGGGTCCAAACCGTAGCAGCACACAGCGCACAACGGCGACATCGATGGATGCATTCCTTGTGCCACAGCCTGCAGACAGCGACGCTACAGAAGACGCTGAAGAGCGCGATGAAGATGGCGATACTACAGACAGCGGTGAAGCTGGCGATGCTACAGCAAAGGCTGAACATGGCGCTGCTACAGAGCACGCACGTGGACATCTTTCGTCGCCGCCGTGTCGCTCGCTGTCGCCCTCGCGCTCGTGGATCAGTCCCTCGCGGCGACAGCGCAGGCAGCGCCGCCTCAGGTGTTCAGGCGTACGAGGACGTGAGAATCGTTCATTGGCGGCACAAGTTAAGACAATGGCGGGAGAATGAGGATGATCACTGTAAGATGTGCGACAAACTCGTCGAATTGGATCGTTACTTTGCGAAGTGGGCACTGGAAGAGGAGAAGAGGAATCTTATTCAAGATTTTTTGCCCGACGGCCGCTACGGAAAGAGCAACATCTGCAGGAAGTCAATGGCTCAGATAGGCGAGTATGGGCCCTATGGGGATCAAGGAAATGCTATTTACGGAGCATGTGCGCGCATTTTGGACACGTGTGGCTCCATTGTTGGCAAATCGTATAGCTGCGGCTTCTTGGGAGTGTATCCCAGTAACGGCGTCGGTGATAAGCCAAAGGCAGCGGTGGAATTGTGGGGCGACCAGTTACTAGGAGAGGCGTTGGAGGCCATATGGGGTCTCGACAAAGCACTCCAACATGGCTGGGCGTTACCAGAGTGTATGGCTGAGATAATGCGTGCGTGCGGCGAAACGCCTGACCGACGAGCTGTTCACAATTATGTTCGCAAAATGAACAAGGCAGTACTAGAGTGGGGCGACCGTGCTTGGCATGATTGGGTAAACGTGGAGCCGGAGTGTAAACTACAATGGAAAAACAAAAACTGTGGGAGGCTTGCGGCGGCCTTTTTTGACTTGCAAGCACGAGCAACAGCAACAGATATGTCGTGTTCGTCGGCGTTGTGGAGTCCGCAGTCGCAAAGCGCGGCTACAGAGCACGCAAGTAAATCGAAGAAGCAGTTGAGAAAACGCGATGCAGGCCACCAAATAGATGTTGATGCCATCCGACGCAAACGCATCGTCGGAAGCCATCCGACGGAAACGCACGGTGACACTTGGGAGGCGCCTGCACAGTGGCAATGGCACGGTGACACATGGCAGGCGCCTGCACAGTGGCAATGGCAGCGGCATGAGCACTGATCATGATCTGTCGTGACGGATCGACGTGACGGTTGCGATCCTGACATTGCCGCGTCTGATCCCGAAAAGACACTTCGTATGTATATTGCGTCCATATGCACGGTGGGGATGAATAGTTTTCCGCGAATCTCTTGAGGCATTAGATTCAGAATAGCATCGATGGCACGTTTCAGTTGATG
>JAKVBT010000042.1 GCA_022446905.1 Phycisphaerales bacterium | reverse complement strand
CTGGTGTTCGCTTGGACAACGGCATTGATCGCCGCATGTCGCTGAGCATGCCATCCGTCACGAGGGGCAGGTGTCACTGCTGAAGAAAGGCCCTGTGTCAAGGCCACCACAATGAGGGGGTTGATCATGGCAGCGATCATAACGGGCTTGAATAATGCCACCAGAACGGTTTCACAGGCGATTTATGAGCAATTTCAGAGACTTTGAGCATTCAGTGAACTCTTTGAATAGACCGAAACGTACCCATGGATTCACAATCCGCTGTGGCTACAGTCAGGAGGTCTCAGATGATGCGATCAACCAATTCTCTGATAGGTGTATTCATATCTCTTGGTGGCATGACGCCACTGGTCATTGCATCCCCTGATGTTCGCATTGAACAAGTGTCCTCCTGGGATGGCGCATACACCGCAACTGTATTTATCGAGAACCCTGCGGATCAGCCACTCATCGATGGCTGGGCACTTGAATGGATAAGTGGACCCGATGTCGCCAGTGTGTGGAGTGGGGTTTTGTCGATCGATGGATCTACTACGACTGTAAGTAATGCATCTTGGAATGGAGTGATCGCTCCTGGTGGATCCACAGAGTTTGGCATGACCATCAATGGCACGTGGCCCCCCGATTTTCCAGCACTTACCTTCAATGACAACCCGATCATGATGGGTGGCTTAGTCGGAGATGGTGGCAATTCTGGAAACAACGGAGAAGATGAAAACAATACATGCCCACAGGACATCAATGATGACGACGTTGTTGATGTCAGTGATCTTTTGTTGCTGATTCATGCATGGGGCGACTGCGCAAATCCAGAGATCTGCGCCGCAGACATCAATGGCGATGAAACTGTCGCCATTGACGACCTAACTGCACTGCTTGCAGCCTTCGGCGACTGTCCGGGATCTTCCACAGGGCCTACAGGAGATCAGCGAATCATTGCCTACTACATCGAATGGGGAATTTACGGGCGCGACTTCCAACCTTCGGATATCCCCGTCGACAAAATAACCCACTTGAACTATGCATTCGCCAATATCGATAGCGATGGACGAATTGCAATTGGCGATCCTTATGCCGCAATTGACAAAGCCTACCCAGGTGACACTTGGGACCAACCGTATCGAGGCACCTACAACCAGATCAATAATGTGCTGAAATCTCAGTACCCACACTTAAAGACGTTGATATCCGTCGGCGGATGGACTTGGTCTGGACGGTTTAGTGATGTTGCATTGACCGAAGTATCACGCACGACTTTTGCTGAGTCCTGTGTCGAATTTATACGTACCTACAATTTTGATGGCGTCGACATCGACTGGGAGTATCCAGTTTGCTGCGGACTCGGTAGCAATACCTACCGTCCTGAAGATCGTGAAAACTACACCCTCTTAATGGAGGAACTTCGTGACCAACTCGATACAGCCAGCGAAGAAGACGGAAGGACCTATTTGCTCACGATTGCTGCCGCTGGAGGAATCGACAAACTCGAAAACTATGACCTTGCCGGAATTGCTGACCAATGCGACTGGATTAACACTATGTCATACGACTTCATGGGGGCATGGGATCTATCGATCGCGGGTCACCATGCTGGCCTCGAGGCCAATCCTGATAACCCGTCGGCCAATGAAAACGTGCGACTGCACTACAACGCTTCGGGATCGGTTCAGCCTTGGCTCAACGCGGGTGTCAGCCCAGATAAAGTTGTCATGGGCGTTCCGTTCTATGGCCGCGCTTGGGGGGGCGTGCCAAGCACCAATGGAGGGCTCTTTCAATCAGCATCTTCTGTGCCTCCTGGTACATGGGATGACTGGAGCAGCGGCGCCACTGGCATCAACGACTACTTTGAGATTGAAGCTATGTTGCAGAGTGGCAACTACACAAGATATTGGGACGATCAAGCAAAAGTTCCATGGCTATACAGCCCAACGGAGCATGGAGGGCACTTCATCTCGTATGACGATGAAGAATCACTTCAACACAAAGTGGATTTCGTACAACAATATGAACTTGGTGGTGTCATGATCTGGGAAATTACTGCCGATCGAAATGGTGGGCTGCTGGACGTGCTCCAGGGCATCATGACGGTGCCATAAATTGATCCATCAGTGTGTTATGATCATGAGTCGATGGCCGAATCCACACTTCCTGACTTTGGCTGGAGTGAGACGACGGCAACAAGTGCCAGCGCATCGATGGCTCCAAGCATTGATGGACTGATTTCATCTTTTCAATCTAATGGGCCTGTTTCCATTATTGAACTTGGCTGCGGGAATGGTCGCCTTCTATCGAAGTTGCAGCGTGATAATCGCCAATGGACCGGGATTGATGCATCAGTCACGGGCATCGAGTTGGCGAAAAAGATTGCACCAAAGGCCCAATTGCACCAGATGGAACTCTCCGATGCTCTACTGGACCATCTTGGGAGTGAACCATTTGATATCGCCGTGTCTCTTGAAGTGGTCGAACACATGTATGACCCTTGGGTATGGGCACGCTCAGCCCTGGCGGCCATTCGTCCAGGAGGCCTGCTGATCGCCTCAACCCCTTATCACGGCTGGCTCAAGAACTGTTTGATTTCGGTACTTGGGCGGTGGGATAAGCACCACAACTCCCTTCGCACGGGGGGACATATCAAATTTCTGAGCCGGAGTACGTTCTTGCGACTGCTCACGGAAGTAGGATTTGAGGAGGTCACGTTTCAAGGCATTGGACGCTGCCCTGGACTCTGGAAAAACATGCTCGTCACAGCCAAAAAACCTACTTGAGTCTGCGATTTGACTGACAACAAGATCGATATATCAAACAAGCCCAGTCCGCACTCCATTCGCAATCGAATCGCCCGAGTGCTTTGGGCTATTACGCAGGCGACCCTGTTTCGATATAGCCCCCGCCCCTTGGGTTCTTGGCGCCGTCTTTTGCTCAAATCTTTCGGCGCTTCGATGGGTACTGGATCGAAAGTTGGGCCGCGAGCAACTATTTGGGGACCCTGGAACCTAACTATGGGAGAGTTTGCAACGATTTCAGATCATGTCGATGTCTATTGCGTTGCGCCGATCAGCATTGGATCTCACACGACCGTATCCCAATACTCCTATCTTTGTGGCGCAACTCACGACCATACACATCCTAGATTCCCGCTTGAGCCAATTCCGATCAGCATTGGTAGCGGATGCTGGCTCGCCGCTGATGTCTACGTCGCCCCAGGAGTCACGATTGGTGACGGCACAGTTGTCGGCGCACGAAGCAGCGTCTTTAGTGACTTGCCAGACGGCATGATCTGTGTCGGCACCCCTGCCAAGGCGATCAAGAAACGTGTGCTAGGCAATGCGACTCCACATGCCAATCTTCCAGCCGGCGAACGCCCAACTGATGTGCCGGATGAATCAATAACATGAGAACACAGGCGTGTTCGTTCGTTGCAGCGACTCCAGATGACCAGTGGCACTACTGGTTTGGGTATTACGACAAAAATCCTCTATCCCTCGATGGCACACGTCTTCTTGCACACCGTGTACGATTTTGCGATCGCTTTCCTAGCCCTAATGATGTCGCCGAGGTCGGCTTCGTTACTGGATGGCACGAGTCCAAGCCAACCTTTCATCGTCTCGCGGCAACGCATGCATGGAACTGGCAACAAGGTGCCATGCTGCGTTGGTATACCACCGCAGATGGAACACCAGCC
>JAKVBT010000041.1 GCA_022446905.1 Phycisphaerales bacterium | reverse complement strand
AGAGAGGAGCTCGTAGCCGTTTCTTCCCAGTACAGTAGCTGTGCTTCTCAGTGCAGTATCGAGCTACCATGACCGAGGCGCGGTTGTGTGACATCAAGATTGCGCCATTGGCGAAGAAGTATGACAAAGGCTCGGTAAAGATGCCCAGGACAAGGATCTTCGCGCCCCTCGATATGACGTTATGCTGGGATGACGGCGCACAAGAGAATGTGCCCCTATTGTACACCGGCTGTTCTGGAGTGAATCGAGACGTTTTGTTCACCAACAAGTTTGCCGTGAAGTTACAATGGTTGGACCCCTCGAAGGCCGGGCAGGGTTGGACCCCGAACAAGGACGAGTGGAAGATGGCGCATCACCTGTGGGGCTTCATCCCCGATGTCTATGGGTGTTTCGATGTCAACATTGAGGACATTCCTTATAGTGCATTGGTGGTGCGAAAGGTTCCTTCAACCGTGTCTGCCTTTCTTGGCGATCTGATGCGTGAGCCACTGACTCGAAAGCTGCTTACCCGTGTGCTGGACCTGTTGGTCGATACCGTCAGGCAAATGTGCGCTTATGCTGGGAGTGAGCATAAGTGTAAGCTTGCCGATTGGCATGCCGAAAACCTTGGCATTGACCATCACGGTGTATGTCTGCTTGATTGGGAGCGTACAGAATACTTGCCAAATTTGAGCGCATACAGACGCATTAGGGGTGCCATGAAGACCTTCTTGGCATGGATCCCCCAATTCAAGAACATCCCAACTGCAATTTGTGATTTGACGGAATGCAGGATGGAGTGGATGCGCAAGCTGGAGCAGATACAGGAACACTTGGCGCGTTGGTGGCCACCGTTCCAGCAGAGTGGTGCTTTACCTACCTCCCAACAACTGGAAGCGTTATCTGTCCAGTTGATGGCCAACTTCGCCTCTGATGTTACCACGTCGCGTCAGGGGGAGCTGAGTGCCTGTCCAGACGCCGAGCGGAGGGATTGTCCCAGAGCTGGCGCGGAAAGGGTGAGAGTGGAGAAGAGGGTTTACACGGGGGCGAAAGTGACGGAGGACTACCAGACTGTGGAACGACCCTGTGAAAGGCGTCAGTGGGTGCCGAGGGTTTCTCACAAGGCTCGCGAAGGTGAAGAAGGATGTACCTCACAACCGAAAGGAGATTCAGTGAAGAAGGGTGCGAAGGTGAAGAAGGATGACCTTCACAACGCGGAGCCGAGGGCTTCTCGCGAGTCTTGCGTTAAAAGGCCCAAAGTAGAAAATGAGGCGGGGAAGGGTGGGAGAGTGCAGGAGGAGGGTGCGCCAGCTGTGAAATTAACTCGTGAGAGGCACCAGCCGGTGCCCTGGTCTTCTCGCGAGTTTTGCGGTAAAAGGCGGCGAATTGAAGATACGGCGGAGAAGGGTGGGAGAGTGAAGGAGGAGGGTGCGCCAGCCGTGGAATCATCTCGTGGGAGGCACCAGCCGGTGCCTATGGTTTCTCACCGGGCTCGCGATGTGGATGAGCATTCGGAAAGGAGGGTGAAGAAGTTAGAGAAGGCAGCTATGCCGAGAGTGGAAGATAAGGTGGGGAAGGGTGAGAGAGTGAAGGAGGAGGATGCGCCGGCTGTAGATTCAATTCGTGCGAGGCACCAGCCAGTGTTCAGGGCTTCTCGTGTCTCTGGCGCTAAAAGGCTCAGAGGGGACGATACGGCTGAGAAGGGTGGGAGATTGAAGGAGGAGGGTGCGCCAGCTGTGGAATCATCTCGTGGGAGGTACCAGCCGGTGTCTATGGTTTCTCACGAGGCTCGCGAGGAGGATAAGCAGTCGGAAAGGAGGGTGAAGAAGTTAGAGAAGGCAGCCCTCACTTCTGAGATTCGCAGCACTATGGAAGCAGAATTAGAACAGCTGCTCTGTGAGGACAAAGAAGCCGATGTTCTTTATGCGAGACTCCTCTTGCGTGAAGGATCATTGAAACAGAAGAACCTGAACGACCTGGTGCACAGTCGTGGTGGAGACGTCTTTCAAGAGATTTTCGCTGGATTTTTTCGTCGGTGCAGCGACGGGGAAGTGAAGTCCATCACAGCGGAGCAAATGTTCGCCGTCGTGGAGACCATGCTGCGAAACAATGGTTGGCTGGAATCTAGGAGGTCTGCTACCACTTCTGGCTCTGCTCCTCCTCATGCCCCCCCTCCACCAGCACCTGCTCCTCATCCTCTGCTTCCACCCCCACCTCCTCCTCCTGCTCAGCCCGGGAAGGAATGCTGCCGGGGGGTCTCATCTTCAGCGGCTGCGGACGAGCCGTATCCGTGGACGCCTGAGAGTAAGTCGTGCCCAGCTGCCAAGAATCACCAACTTCCTCCTCCGCCTCCTCTTCCGATGAAGGAAGGCTGCCTTGGAGTACCATCTCCAGCAGCTGCGGACGAGTCATCTGCGGCCGCGTCAGTCAAGCAGTGCCCATGGATGCGTGTCAAGCAGTACCTATCGACGCTTGAGAGTCAGTTGTGTCCAGCTGCCAAGTATCAGCGGACCCTGGAGCGGAATGACTGGAGGAGGCACCATACGGCGGACTCATTGGGATACTGCTCATTGCAGGAGCGATATGTTAATCACCAATGGGCTAAGGGTCACGGTCGGCCTAAATACACTCGCAAAGTTTTGGATGAGGCCAGTCTACTTTTGCGCTGTCTTCACGCTCATCTACGTCCGCTTGTCGTGGACTGCTATGAAGCGATACCGCCATGGGAACGGCAATATAATAATGTGACGTTGCCGCGGTCAGCTCGAGCAGATGCTGAGAACGTAAACGAGCACTGGGTACGGCCTTACGGCGCTAAGCTGTTAGGTGAGTTTGATGAGGCGAAAGTTAACATCTCCGCGGCCTATGCCGTGGACACAGCGGCGGTTTTGGAGGCCTGGTTGTGGAAGAAGGTCTCCACTGATGGTCAAAAGCGCTTCTTGACTCCTCCATATGGCCTTAAACGGTGTAGGTGCGACTTCGGCTGGCCAAACTTTTCCATAACATATGATCAGCTCCGCATTGTAATCGGGAAGACCATGAACGATTATAACATGGCTCGTTACATTGGTTTCTGGGAGGTCGAATCCAGTGCTCGTACCTGATGAGGCCAAGGAGCCAGACGCCTCTTCTAATGTCATTGACGCTGGCGCTCTCTCTATGGTCGTGGCCGTTCGTGGGAATTATCAGAATATGGAGTCCTCTGAATCGGCGGGCTTGTCCCAACGGTTCTTTACAGGGGTGCCTCCTCTGAATCGGCTTGTAACTCCGTGCTACATATGTATAGCCGGCGTTCGATGCGTGCAGTTTTTTTTCTCGAACGAGACGCAGCCGGCTGCTAGAGCGGGGTCTCGGCAACCTAGGGTAAGGGTAGGTCCAGTACTGACCCGGCACTAGCAAAGGATGAATTAAAAGGACGAAGACGACAGAAGAATTAGTTCGGAAGGACGAAGACGGAGGACTAATTAGTTACTTTGGAAGGATCCAAGCCGTGCTGCGTGTTGTTTGCTGGCTATCTTAATGAAGGATGCAGGACGAATTGATGTTGAAGGACGATGACGAAGGACAAAATAATTTGTTAAGGACGAGGATGAAGGACGAATCAATTCCCGGCGGACGAGGACTAAGGACGAATTAATATCAATTTGTCCGTTTGTTGTGCCGGGCCAGTAGTTACCGTCGTATAACCGGCGGTGGACAATAGTTGTGTGTGTGTGTGTGTTGAGAAAGAGGGAACTAGGTGCACCAGTGGATTGTCTGGTTTGGCACGGGCCCAGTAAAAAACAACAAATGCTTGGTTCGAATATGACACATTGTATTCCTAACGACCGAAGCACCGTCCCGGGGGGGTGGGGTCATGTCGCGTCTGAACATTTGGTGGGGCTGGTCACAAAATGGTACACAAATGTACTTTACTCCCCTGGTGGCTCAAGCGGTGCGCCCTGTCTTGCATCTGTAGCCATGCGTTCGGTGACCGCGCGGAATACTTTGGTTGCGATCCAGGCTTGGAGTGGCGCACTATTGTGACGAGTGTGTGATATTGAATCAGGGATATCTTTGAGCGA
>JAKVBT010000040.1 GCA_022446905.1 Phycisphaerales bacterium | reverse complement strand
AACCGATTTGGTGGAATCACCGATCTCACTGCTGGTGATCTTGGCCACCGCTGAACTTTGCACCAGGTTGGTGGCGATCGTTCCGTTGACTGCCAGAGAAGTGCCGGTGCCCCAGGAACTGCCACCCGAGGAAGAAACCTTGCTCGATAGTTTGGCTTGAATTTGCGCTGCCGAGTCTGCACCAACGGCAACATTGCCTCCGCCATCCAAGTCAGTATTGTGAATGTAAGCATCCACATCGCTGCGGACATCATTGCGGACAACAAGCCCACCAATCCCGACAGAATCTGAACCAGTAACATTGCCAAGGTTGGGAATGTAGTCTGCGTTAGAGGAGGTTACCTTTTTCCAATTTGCATCTGACGCGTAATCGATGGAGCCCAGATTCGCAGCTGGCAATTGCGTGCCGCCAATGTAACGGTAGATATCGCCATCACTTCCGTGGGTGTAAGTTGGGGCAATGCGAACCTGAGTTGAGTTGGAAGCTCCAATCTTTTTCCAACGTGCCTCGTCCTTGTAATTTTCAATCGATGGATGGATCGTGGTGTCACCAGGGATGAACTCGTAAACCGTTCCATCGTCACCGCTGATTGCCTGCCATTTACTCGAATCAGTGTAGTCCTGGCGAGACAAGTCAATCGTGGCGCCACTGCCAATGTACTGGTAATCACTGCCGCTGCTTCCAGCGATCTTTTTCCAGTTGGCTGTTGTGTAATTGAGTGCACTCAGGTCAACATTCGTCTGAGCAGGGCCGGTATCGGAATACTTGTAAACACTTCCCTTGGTGCCAGTTCCCGTGAAGCTGTTAAGAATCAATACCACATCACCAGGGTCAAGATCGACCGTATCGTTTGATTCGTGGTCCTGAACCGTATAACCACTGGCAATGCGAACCACGTCACCTGCAGTCACTGCAGTGCTGCCAGCACTGCTGGCATGGTCGCTGCTCACACTGCCGAGATAGTCATACGCTACCTTGACACGCTCTCCGGTTTTGATGTTCAGGTTTTTACCGTCTGTACTGCCTGTCGATTTGTCTGTCGATTTGTGATCGTAGTTGGGCGTGCCAATATCACGCGTACCAGAGGAAGTGGTGTAGTCATACTGACCATCCAGATAAGTGGCCGCTGCACTACTGAGAAGATCCAAACCACCTGTGTTGCTTGTCGAAGAAGCAGAAACAAGGTTCACATCACCAATGATCTTGGCCTTGTCGTCAGACGTGATCGACACATTGCCACCAACCGTGGCAGTGCCCCTTGATGCGGCATGATTCAGGTAGGCCTGTGATTTGGTGTTGACCATGTTGCTGGCCAAAACACCCGAGGCACTCATGCCACCAGCACCAATCAGTGCGGAGGCTGCTGATGTCGCATTGTTGCTGATCTTAGATGACAACTCGGCAACATTCTGGGCATCAAGGGTCAGGTCCCCGTCAGTGATGACGGTGCTGTTCTGAATGTATGCCGAGGTCGTTGCCGGCTGGGCAGAACCGAGAATGCTGTCGCCCAGCAGGGCATCAAGCGTATTTGCAAAAATGTTCGATGGCGTCCATCCCACCGTGTTGAATGCAAGGGTGACGCCAACTGCCGCATCACCCGAACTGGTCGCACCGAGAACCTGTGCATCAATTTTCGACTCGTTGTGTGCTTCCACACTCAAGTTGCCGACGTTTGTATTGCCCGAGTTTGCATCACGCACTGTTACCGGGCTGCCAGTGATCTTGGCGTCCGCCGAACTCAATACTGAGTTGGTTGCGATCGTTCCGTTGACGGCAAGGGAAGTGCCCGTTCCGTAAGCACTTCCACCAGAGGACGAGGCAGTGCTTTCGGCCATGGCTTTAATTGAAGCTGTTTCAAAGGCTTCAATGCGTGCATCACCATCGGCAACCGTGATCGTAGAAGCGTCAACATAAGCATCTACATCACTGCGAACATCGTTGCGAACCACCAGACCACCAATGCCAATGGAATCTGAACCTGTGACGTTCAAACCATCAGGAATGATGTTGGTTGGCTCGAGTTCCTTCCATAAACCATAGTTGGTGTAATCCTGGGCAGGGCCAAGATCTACCGAAGTCCCGCCGGCCCCCATGTACTGGAATACTTTTCCGCTCGGATCCGCATCACTCACCGGTGATCCAACGCTGGTAACAAAGTCATCGGCCACACGAACTCGGTCACCAAATTTCAAAGTTGGTGTGCCAGAGTTGGAAGTGTACTTGTAGTCATCAAGGAAGGTGCTGATGAGGCCATCGAGAATTCCGGCACCACCATCGTTGCTGGTTGTTGACGACGAAACCAAACGCGTACTTGCATCAATTGTTGCATTGTCAGTCGCGGTGACACTCAGTGATGCCACTTGCTTCCAGGAAGGATTCGTCGCATATTCCTGGGTTGCATCAGTCAGATCAACAGATCCAGTAAGGTTCAAGCCCTGGTACTGGTAAATTTCACCTGTGGCGAGACGGACGCGCTGGCCAGCAGATAAAGTGGAAGGAGGGCTGGCCGGATCAAGGTAAGAGCTGTTGCTGCCATTTGCATCGACAGTGGAGCTGGTTCCAATGAATGCCTGTGCAGAACTGTTGACCCAGTTTCCTGACAAAATACCACTGGTGCTCATGCCACCAGCGTTGACCAGAGCCGAAGCGGCAGAAGTGGCCTCATTACTCAATGTGGCGCTGATCGCGGCCGTGTTGTCGGCAAACAGCACCACGTCCCCGTTAGCATGGACGCTGGAGTTGGTGATCTTTGCCGTTGTGCTGGCTGGATTTGAACTGCTCGACAGAGGAGCCCCCAGCAATGTACTAACCGCACTGAATAGAATGTTCTGAGAATTCCATCCCACGGTGTTGAATGCTATGGTGATTCCGACTGCGGCATCTCCAGAAGTCGTTGCACTTGTGTTGGTCGCAGAAATCGAAGCGTTGTTGGTTGCATGTACATCCACATTGCCCCCGACCCTGGTGACACTGGTTCCAACCGTGCTGTCCTCAATGCTTGCCAGAGCTGAACCAAGCACAGAGTTAGTCGCGATGACGCCATTGACCGCCAGCGAGGTTCCAGTGCCATAAGCACTGCCGCCTGAGGACGAAGATGTACTGTCGGCAGTGGCAACAATCGTAGAATCATTGTTGGCTGTTACCGACACATCACCCGAAGAAGCAATCGTGGCCTTGCTGATCTTGGAGATCACATCGGATCGAACATCGTTGTAAACAACCATGCCGCCGATCGCGATTGAATCGGATCCCGTAACGTTGAGTCCTTGTGGAACCAGATTCGTTTCCGGTATCTCACGCCAGTACCCGGTATTTGCATAATCGACTGCACGCAAATCCGTTGGGCTGGTATTGCCGTCAACGGGATCGTATCCGGTTTGGCCCAAATACTCGTAGACACTCCCTGGTTTTCCACCGATAGCGTAATCATCAGCAAGTCGAACCCGGTCACCGTACTTGAGGTTGACCGCAGTGCTGGTGGTGGTGTGATCGACATCCAGGAAGTCATTGACCGTTTCCTGAATGACGGCAGCCCCACCATCGTTGGTGGTTGTGGAGGAAGAGACCAGTTTTGCGTTTGAGTAGATGCCCGCTTGGTCGTCTGCGTCGATGGTGATGTTTCCACCAGCGCTCACCGAAGTGGTTCCAGAATTATCCTTGTCCTCAATGTAGGCTTGAGTCTTGGTGTTGACTTTGTTGCTGGCCAGAACTGCACTGGCACTCATGCCACTGGCATTGAAAAAGGCTGATGCCGCAGAGGTCGCGGCATTGCTGATCGTGGCGTTGAGGCGGGCCTGATTATCTGCCTTAACAAGCACATTGCCAGTTGCAGTGACATCCGTGTCTTCGATTGCGGCAATCACCTCAGCCGGGGACGGCGTTCCGATCAGAGTGTCACCAAGCAACGCATCAATGGCGTTGAAGAGGATGTTTTGACTTTGCCAACCGATCGTGTTGAATGCAAGCGTTACTCCGGACGCAGTGTCACCAGACTCGGTGGAGCTCAAGACTGTTGCATCAATCGCCGAGGTGTTGTTGGCTGTGACCGATACATTCCCGCTAACCGATTTGGTGGAATCACCGATCTCACTGCTGGTGATCTTGGCCACCGCTGAACTTTGCACCAGGTTGGTGGCGA
>JAKVBT010000004.1 GCA_022446905.1 Phycisphaerales bacterium | reverse complement strand
TGACGGCATCCAGGAGAGACTGGATGCGCAAGCTGGGACAAATACAGGAATACCTGGCGAAGATTTGGTGGCCACAGTTCTACGGCTGTATAACTTTACCTACCCCTCAACAACTGGAGGCGTTATCTGTCAAGTTGATGGCCAGCTTCGCCTCAGATGTTACCACGTTGCGTCAGCAGGAGCCGAGTGTTTTTCCAGACGCGGAGCCGAGGGCTTGTCCCAACGCTCGCGCGAAAAGGACGAGAGTGGAGGAAACGGCAAGCATGCCGAAGCTGCCACAGAGGGTGAACACCATACCGCCCGTGAAAGGTACAATTGCATATGCAGGTTCGCCTGATCTGTCGTCGCCGCCAGTGGATATGCACCTGGTGCCTGCGCCTAAGAAAAGCATGCCGAAGTCGCTGCAGAGGCGTCGGCCGCCAGTAAAAGGTTCAGTTACAGTAGTTGTAGGTCGGTCAGATCTGTCGCCGCAGCAGGTGGATATGCACTTGACGTGCGCAGGGGCACGGGCTGAGAGGTCTGCAGGAGCTGAGACCTATTTGAGGTTAGTGGAAAAGCGAGAAGCTGAGGATGAGATCCGCGAGAATGCTGTGGCAAATGAGATTGAACCTGAGGAGGGTGCTGAGGAGGAGATGGTGGCGGCAGCTGATGAGACACCAGACCTTGGGATGTTTGCGGCGGAGTACCGTGCAGCGAATGACTCTGGGGCATCATTGAGTCTTCTGAAAGGGAGCAGCTATCCAGGTGGTAACTTTATTCAGCCAAACAGTGCTGTGGCACGTCTTAATCGTGCTGCAGGTGACTTTAGGCAGGGTGCTGGTGCCACTGACAACTTTTTGAGTGGAGATGGGGCGCGCTTGGTAATTGCAGAAGAGGCTCAGGCGGTGGATGCTGCGTCACGTTCAATGTTGGCTACGGGGGCACCGTCCTTGCTGGACACGACTCACCCGATTGTGGCCGAGATCATCAGCAGTATTCCTCAATCGCATGTTGCTGGTGGTAAGGANGCTGCACGAAAGGNGTACCACCGNGAAGGTGGTAAGGAAGCTGCACGAAAGGAGTACTGCCAAGAAGGTGGTCCTGATTGGGGGAAGCCGTTGCGCAACTCACTGCAAGGCCGCGTGATGCAATTTCAGCAGCATCCGTCCAAGGCAAGCGTGTTGAAGCCGCTGCAGGGCTGGCGGTTGACATGTGCCAAGACAGAGCTCAGGGCCGCTGCTGGGACCGCTGCCAAAGCCGCCGCTTCGAGACCTGTTGTTAGGGCAGAACTGCTAAGGCAGCCAAGGCACCTGCTGTCACCGCTGTCAAGGGCGCAGTTCAGGACCGCTGACGAGACGGCTGCCAGGATCCTTTCCAAGGCTGCTGCCAGGGGTGTTGCTGAGGCGCCCGTTGCCGAGACTCCTACTGGGACATTTGCCATGGTCGCTCCGAGGGCCTTTCACGAGGCTCGCGTGAAACGGGCCAGAGGGAAGAATGTGGAAAATGGTGTGGAGCCTCGTACGAAAAGGGCAAGAGTGGAGAAGGTAGAGAAGGATGCGAATGTACCAATAGCACCTCCTCCTCCTCCTCCTCCTCCTCCTCCTCCTCCTCTTCCTCTTTCTCAGAGGATGAAGGAATACTGCCCTGGCGTCTCATTGCCAGCAGCTGCGGACGAGCCATCCGCGGCTGCGCTATTCAACAAGCACTCACGGACGTCTGACAGAAGGTTGTGTCCGGCTGTTCTGTTGCAGCGGACGTTAGAGGAAAATGAATGGCGCAAATACCATACGGTGGATTCATCAGGATACTGCGCATTACGCCTGCGATATGTTAACCACCTTTGGGTCGAGGGTCACGGTCGACCTAGACATACTCGCAAAGTCTTGGATCAGGTCAGTCTTCTTTTGCGCTGTTTGCATGCCCATCTACATAAACTGGGTCTGCAAAGATTTTTAGAGATACCACCATGGCGCCGGCTACATCTGAAGTTACCGTGGTCAATCCGACCAGAGGAGGAATGCGTAAACGAGCACTGGGTACGTAAACAAGGTGCNAGACTGCTAGACGCATTCGAGANGGCGAATGTTAACATTTCCACGGCGTATGTCGTGGACACAGCGGCAGTCTTGGAGGGTTGGTTGTGGAAGAAGGTGTCCACTGATGGTCAAAAACGCTACCTGACGCCAAGACCCGGCTTTAAACAGTGTAAGTCCGAGTTAGGCTGGCCAAACTTCTACATGACTTATGAAGAGTTTCGCGTTGTAATCGGGAAGACCATGAGCGATTTTTCCATGTCTCGCTATGTTGATCGCTAATGCCATCAAGGTCGCACACTTGCACTGGTAAGTAGCTTGATGAGATAAGTAATGACATTCGGAGCACCTCGCGGCTTCCGTAAAAGTCGGAAGCTCGCGTCTTTTCCGCATCCGAGCACGAATACGTTTGTAAGGTGAGAGAAAACATAGACATTTTTGAGGGATGGGCACGATCGCTGTTTGAGCGTCATGCCATGCTTGCGCTGACAGATAAAAACAAATGGATACATTGAGCAGCACTATGGCGTTCGCAAGGTATATTCTTCTGTTTTTGTCATCCCAACCGTAGGTGAGATAGTGTCCCACAACTATACATATTTCGTTTCGGGGAGGATGTATGACGTTCGCACATTATTCTCTCTCTCTCTCTCTCTCTTTTCGCCCTCTCTCTCTCTTACTGTACAGTGGAATGTAAGATTTCTGTTACAAGTGGCTCAGGACAAACGCTCAGGGGAGGGAGAGGGGGGAGTTTGTGTGCGTGCGTCGATGTTGCGTAGGGACTGTGTTCCTTTCATGGTGAACTTGGACGTGACGTGCCAAATACGGTTGAACATGGCTCTGGAGCGCCTCGCAGTGAAGTGCTGCAATCAGCAGCCAGGGTGTCCCAGCTACAATTGCCTTACCTTAGGGTCGCGCGTGGTCGATGTGCAGAGAACGTATGCGGCAAATTGCAAAGCTTACGATAAAGTGCCACCAGGCTTCAGCCAAGATGCTATCAACAAGAATGCGGCTCAAGCGCACGGAAACTTCAAGCATTTCGTGAAGAGCCAGGCTGGCCAGCGCTTGGCGTATCACGGCACGTTTTTCTTGTACTTTCAGCCGATTGGTGTCGCTCTGGGGAACTGGAATACTCTCGACAAAGGGTACATCAGCTTAGTCACGGGCAATCTGGTAGTCCTTTGCGGTATAGAAGAAGGTGGGTGGGCGCTTGGCATAGTCGATGGCAACGCCGGGTGGTTTCCAGCCAGCTGGGTACGCTGGACCCAAGACCCCCCATCGATAGGCTTCGCACTGGCGTGTTTCGATGCCACCAGCTATGGTAGGGAGTACATGACGCTCACAAAGGAAGACCTTGTCCACGTTCTTTTCATCGATGAGAATCAGTGGGCATATGGCTTTAGCAAAGGCAGATACGGG
>JAKVBT010000039.1 GCA_022446905.1 Phycisphaerales bacterium | reverse complement strand
CCGGTTCGGCCCCGGTAAGCGCGTTTGGTCAAAGAAAGCTCTGATCATTGTTGTCCATTGGGCCAACGTCGTGATCGTCTTGCGGATCAGTATTGTGGACTACGACCCAACCCCCTTCCTGATCAGCAAGTACGTCATGAAGTGCCTCGGCGCTGTCCTGGACACCTTTGAGGAGCGGGTCACGTTCAAGCGCATTCCCGGGAGCACGTACGAGCCTCTCTACGATCTGGACAGCGGCCACATTGCTGTGGAGCTTGTCAAAGAGGGCGCTTCGCCCCCAGATTGTAGAGTTGAAGCCTTGGCTATGGCTCGTGCTGGCATGGAGATTGTGCTCTCTGATCCGGAGCTCCACGCCAAGCTGCCAAGTGGAGCTTCACACGGAGTGCACATGATTGGATGGGCCTTGCCGGACAACAACGACGTACCTGGGCGGCGCGGCCGTGAGGACGTCAGTTGTCCAAGCTTTAGCTTGGCAAGTGCTTCAGATCTCGATGCTCACCAGACTGACTGTGACTGTAGTAGTGACAGTGAGTATGAGCAGTACGTTGTAGAAGGTATTAATGTGGCCAGTGCTGTTGCCCGTGCCGCACCTTTCTACAACGAATTGCTTCCAGGTTGGCGGGCTCGAGGTCGAGAGCTTGGCATCACCCCCTACGCGCGCCAGTCCCATGCCCTACTTCCCCAGCAACGCGTTGGTAGTGCCATGGACAAGGCTGGCCGCACTGCGGGTGATCTTCCTGTCATGGGTGAATCATCTGCTCAAGGCGGACTTGGAGATCAGCGAGGCGTCAAATGCGCGGCTCCAAGCGCTTCTGGGCAAGAAGGCGAAGTCCATCTGGAACCTTCACAAGGTGGACCTCGTGCAGATCGCGATGGACGAGCTCGGGATGACACTCGCCTACGCAGAAAGGCAGTCCGTCGTAAGCCTGCGCGAGAAGATCCGGAGGAAGCGTCAGGAACTGACACATCAGGAGGATCCAAAGAATCGGTTGCCACCGAATGTCGATCGGATGAAGAAATTGGACCTGCTGAACGAGTGTCTGATTCGCGACCTACCTCTTCCGGAAGGTGCTTCAAGGCCGATGATGATTGTCGCCATCAGGGACGATGTCGAGCAGCGCCAGCTTCTCCAGGGACACGTCACGGAGAACGAGCGCAAGGCAAAGGATCCGCAGTCACCGACGACGGCGGACGGCGATTGGCAGATGGCGGACACTCCGAGCCCGGCAGCATCTCCAAGGCCGAGACGCGAGGTGCCCAAGGGCAAGGGGAAGTCGCTGAAGGTCACAGCACACTTCCCGGAGCAGGACGCAAAGGAGAAGAAGGACGGGCAGTGAGCTTCCGCTCGCTGTACCGGTGGGCCGCAGATACTGTGCATGCAGTGTCTGGGCGGGCCCAAGTTTTGTCTGAGAGAGTCGTCAAGCCGGTATCCGCTAGTCTTGGTTTTCCTCATGTACGCGATGATTGCCGCGTCATGACCAAGGCAAGTTTTGAGGAAGCCACTGACGGACTCGAGTTTTGGACGGAAACTTCGACGAGTAAATCCTTCAACTCCTCCTGCTTCGACGGCTTGGACTCACCTGTGTGGCGCGAAACAACTGATGCCCGCACCGGTGAGGTTTACGAGTCGAGACCTTTCAGCGCTGCGATGCTACCGTCTGCCACAGCATCATCCCGGAAGGCTGGTTCCGATCCAGGCGGCGCGGCCGTAGGTGAGGACCAGCCTGACTTTGAAGAGCCAAAGGATCTTTGCACCAAGGTCTGGTATGGTAAACGCGGGCCAAAGAAGGCTCGAAAGAGGCCATCGTACAAAAGAGCCTTGCTACACAACATCCAACAGGTAGCTGCCGTGTTTCTCCTTGAGTCCATGGTACTCCTGACAGCTGGATGTGTAGCTACCAGTTCCTGGACGCAAAGACTCTATGGCACCTCTACTGCAGATGTTTGGGAAGTGTTCTCTCCGGACACTTCGGTGACTGAAGTGGCGTATCGGCAAGGTTGGAGACCCCTTGAGCCTCTGACACTTGCACAACACCGAAACTCCACTTTCAACAGTTACATCACAGACACACTTGATGTGCGGGCTCCACGCCTCGTTGTGATGAAGTCACCTGCCAAACTGAATGCTACTTCCCGGCGCATTGTCCTGTCACGGGAACATAGTGACAATGCACGGCGAAATGTTGAGAAAGTCGCACGGAAAGTCATCCATGAGTATTGCACGGCTGTCACCTTCATCGCGGAAAAGCAGTTACAAGAGAACCGCGACTTCGTGGTGGAAATGCCGCTTGCGATCACCTACCTCCTTGACACTGACTTCAACCTTTTTGTTGCCAAGCCCACAGTGCACACAGCCTCCTTCCTTACCAAAGCTGCTAAAGGGAAAGAAGCTGTACCGCAATGGGCTTTGACATCACATAAGAGCCTATTCCCTGACAAGAGTGAGCCAGTCAGCGAGGCTGAAGGCAATACCTCTTGGACGGACAAGCAGTGGGCTCGACATGTTTTGTTTGGGTTGGCGCATGTCTTGAAGGATAAGGAACCGCAACGCCTGGAATCACTGCTCCGAAGCTTGGATGCAAGAATTCGCGCAGTGGGCCTGGCGGCGGATGACAATGCGACTGAGCTCAAAGTTTACGTGACTGAGCTTGTCCTGCCGGCGAATGCCACTCACGCAGTTATAAAGGAAGGCAATGACATCAAAGACGAAGGCATTGACTTCGACATCCCGGCGGACAAGCACAAATTGATAACCAAATCCTTGTTGTCCAGTGTTCGAAGGCTCCACATCAACACTGGGCATCCTCCTAATGCGGAACTTGAACGTATTGTCCGATTAGCGGGTGGTAGTGAACTTGCTCGAGAGGCTGTTCGTGGACTTCGTTGCACAACATGCCGCAAGTCACAACCCGCGAAGTCTCCCAAGCCTGGCAAGGTGCGGGACACTATCGGCCAATTCAATGAAACTCTGCTTGGAGACCTCGCTTTTGTCAAAGACGTCGACGGTGTGACTCATGGGTATCTTGTTTTGGTTGACGACGGTACTGATTGGACAGTTGTCAAGTACGTCGGCACCGGCAAGAACACACGCACCGCCGCACAGTTGTATCATTATGTTGAAGAATCATGGATCAACTGGGCGGGACCTCCAGATGTCTTTATTGCAGACAATGAGCGAGGCTTCAGCTCCGAGGAGTTTGCCAATAAGTTAGGCAGAGCAGGGACGCTTTATCAGCCTACTGCCGGTTACGCACCATGGCAGAAGGGCAAGGTTGAGCGAAAGATTGAGAGCTTCAAGGCGATCATCAAGAAGTGCGTCATTCACAGCGGTGTTCGCGACGCCGAGATGAAGATGGTTGGCCTCGAAGCAGCAGCGACACTCAATCATAGACCTGGACCCACCGGTGTGAGTGCAGCAATGATGCTGTTTGGGCAAAAGCTCAAGATGTACGGCGAGCTGTATGCCAACGGCGAACCGACTACACACCCGGATGGTTCAGATCGGGCTACCGAGTTGGGCCGCAGACTTGAGATTCGGAACACTACTCGTCAAGCTGCGGAAGCACACCATGCAAAAGAACTACTCCGTCGATCTGTCGCCGCAAAGACACGCATTGTGGAAAACACGGCGGTCGGCGAGATAGTTTACTTTTACAGGTGCTACCCCGGTGTTAAAGCCCAAAAGCTGCAAGCCAAGCGTGGTTGCTATCTTGGTCCTGGCGTTGTTATTGGTAAGCAAGGCCAGAACGTGTGGATTTCCTATGCTGGCCGGTGTTATCTTGTAGCACCGGAACATTTGCGCAGCTTAGCCCCGGACGAGACAGCGAGCTTGAAGCCTTTAATCCGTCACGGGCTGGAACAGCTTCAACAGGCCGCGAAGACGCAAGACTTTGTTGACTTGTCTCACGAGCGCGGTGTTGATGAAGCTGAACTCCAAGCTGCCGCACAAGAAGCCGAACAGCATGTGCCATCTGAGCTTCTTGACCAGTTCCTGGAAAAGAACCTACCACAGCAAGATGAACCACGCGCACCCGAAGATCCTCTGTTAGTGGTGCCAGCAGAGCCAATTATCACGGAAGGCGGCGAGGCCGAATCCGATGATGCTGGCGTAACCAAGGACATGGATGTGGAGGCACGCGGGAAGAAG
>JAKVBT010000038.1 GCA_022446905.1 Phycisphaerales bacterium | reverse complement strand
ACTTCAACTGTACAGACTAATCGTGCTGGGACAAGCCCTCGGATTAATGGTGCGTAAAGATTCCTGCGTCCAATCGCAATCCATGCTGTCAGAACTTAACACTCGGTAGGTAGAACATGCGCCGCTACACCCGGTGTAATCTCCTCTTTTTGCATTCGACCTGCGTAGCTGCAGTACATTGGATGGGATCTCCCATCTTGGCGCGCGTTGCCAGCAAAAGATCGGCCGCACGTTTCGGAGACCAATTGTGATGTGCATCCGATGACGACTTGTCGTCATCGGATTCGTCATGCGGCTGTAAAGAGTTTTTAATACGAGCCAATACGTGGTGAAACACAGGTCTGTTATAGGAACACTTTCCGTTCAAGCAAACGGAAGTACCGTCTGCGAGTAAAAACATCAGATCTCGGCCACATCTCGGACATAGGCTGGTGGACATTGTATGCTGTATACTGCTCCCCAACAATATTGGAGGCGCACGCGCGCTCTGACACAGGAGTCGACGGCTTAGTGCGCTTGAGCCGACATGCTGCAGGAATGTTGTCGATTGCAAACCACGCGCAACAATTCACACACAACAGGAAAGACTTCACAATGTTTCTATCACGCAATCAAGCCCTGCGGTCATATCTGCATGCACCACCTGACCACTCCAGACGGGCTGGTGGCACACAGGGAGGACACTAGCAAAGACACGGAGCGCAACGCAAGCGTGTCGTCCAAAAACAAATGAAATGTCACATGGATCAAGTGCTGAGCTTGGCCAAGTCAGGAGAGGTATTGGGACAAGCCCTTTACCAACGCTGCCATATGTCTGTGACGGTACCAGCAGTTGTTGCCATGGCACCACGAGCCCCAAACACTTCCAAAGCCTCTCCCCGGTATCATGCAACCCCTTAGCCATTACGAACCCGCAACTGAAACAGGGAGGCCATGTGAACAATAATCGATCATGTCGCGAACTCTCAATGGGACTGAGCTCAGGTCTCATCTGTCAGCACTTTCTCCGCCAAGCGCTCGATGTTCCAACGCCACGTTAGAACACGGGACTCCCAGCAACGCTTCGAAGTGCTCAGATTCGTACAATCGGGCGTGAGCGGCTCGTCCTCTGCGCTGCGCACATCCCTGGTAATAAACACAAGCTGGTACGCGGTCAGGCTTTTGACGTGGGTCACGGCCGCCAAGCGTTTCCGAAGGCGACGCTGCTCGCATGTCTCGATCGCGTTGCACGCGTGCGAGTCCTCTTGCAATGACTCAGGGCCGCCGGACGTCGCCAACGAGCTTGCTTGGGAAAGTATGCAACTACACGACATAGCTCTGTGGCAAGTCTGCTCCTCCTGGTAGCGAAACCAATTGTACCTACCATTACTTACTGGATTGAGAACAGTGGATCTTTTCCAATACCACGTAGCCCATTTGCCATGCTCTTCTTCAAAGTCATGAAAGGTATACACATGGCCATCCCTGGCAACTCTCATCTCGGTCTTTGCCCAACCGCATTGAGCAAACCTGTGTTCTGGGTATCTGAGAAGCATCCTATGCGACAGCCGACCATGGGAAAGCTCAGGCCGCCTATGGAAAAAGTCGTAGAGCAAAGACTCAGGCCGCCTAGGGACCGCAAGAGCAAAAGCTCGGGCCGCCTGTCGTCTTGGTGTTGACACAGCATCAACAAATATTTTACGCAGTCGACTATATTTCATTTTTTAGTAGTAAAATTTGGAAGGAGTAATGCTTAGAATCAAACTCATTTCCAATCGGTTCCTGTGCAGGTACAAACTTAATATTTGTCGGTATTGGGACAAGCCCTCGACCACGCAACCACACACCACCAACAATGCTGATGCTGATGACGATCATGACGGGTTCGATAATTTGAACGTGGTGGATTTGATGACGATGATGATGATGATGAAAATGATGAGAAAGATGATGATGGATACTGATTATGCTGATGATTGATTTTCTACACTTGCAGTATCTCTACAGATCCATACACACAGTTTCCGCTAATAACCTCCTGTCGAGCACCAAAGAGTTTGATCTAGCTGGAACCGAACCCGGCTGTAGACGGGAAAGGGTAGGGGCAGCTCGGCCGGCACGATCATACGTTTTTTTTTCAACGCAACCACGCGAATCCATGATAGACACGTATCAGTCCCATGGAAGAGGAGGTGATGCATGTATGTGTGCATGCATGGTGATGCATGTATCTACCAAAAGGCCAAAAAGCTTGGCACTGCAAGTATAGATACAATCGTGTTGGGACAAGCCCTCGGAACGCCAAGTGGGAGGAGACTGACGACAATGGCAGACTCGCATGTCTTGTACGGGTTTCCTAAGGGTTTCCTGGGATTTCCTAGGGCTTCCTGGGGTTTCCTAAAGTCCTGGGGCACGAGGGGAGGATGGATGGGAGGAGAGTATGGGGGGAGGGGGGGAGGGGGATGTCCAAGATACATACTTGGGTGGCATTTGAACAGACATCCAAATTAGAAATGCTTTCCATCAATGCATATAAACACTATACGGCACTTCAAGTGTACAGAACAATCATGTCGGGACAAGCCCTCAGATTAATTGGTGCAAAGAACAATTAAGTGCCCGTTCATTATGAATCGACTCGTTCCTGAGGGCCCGGCCAGTACACGTCCCTTTGCTCTTTGAGCCCAGGCACCCACCGGGCGATATGTTTTTATGCTCCTCTCGCCAAGCGTCATATACTTTGAGTAAGCGCCGAAAACGAAAAAGGTGAACAAACCTTCTCCTGTTGGCTAGCGTCGTCAAACGCGTCTTGCTACAAAGCAAGCAGCTTGTACTTGGATGTGCCGTCATCACTGTTCCCCCAGGCACACTGGGCTGAAGCTACATTCAACGTGCACCCCATCGATCTCACAGCCTCGGCACAAATAGTTCACCAAATAGTGGCGTTCTGGCTGCTGCTGTTGCTGCTGCTACTCGCTGCTGTTGCTGCCGCTGTCGCTGCTGTAGTAAGCTGGCCAAGCGTAATATGCCTCGCTGGCGCTGCTGCTGCTGCCGGCATTGCTTTAATATGCCTCGCTGCTGCTGCTTTTGCTGCCGCCGCTGCTGCTGTAGTAAGCGGGCCAAACGTAATATGCCCCGCTGCTGCTGCTGTTGCCGCTGCTGCTCGCGCAACTGGGCGCTGGTACGTCTGCGGAGACCAAAGCGGGGTAACGCTGAACAGGCTCTACAATATTCAGAGCGAGGTGACGATGTACCTTTTTGGCATCGCTTGCGATTCCGCATAGCTTTGCATTGCTTGCGCTTCTTCATAGTCCTCCCCTGATTATCCACCATCCATTTGGTGGTTGGAGTATTGCCGTCTAGCAACTGCTGCTGCTGTTGCTGCTGCTGCTGCTGCGGCTGCTGCGGCTGCTGCTGCTGCTGCTGCTGCTTGGACACCCTGGCCGACGCCTCTTCAGCCGCCACCAACACATTTAACTCTTCCATCTCTGCCCTTTCCCTGTCTGTGCGGCCCACATCACTCATCCAACTGTACCACCGTTTCTCTTCTGGGCTTCTTGAAGCTCGAAGCTTCTTGAATACACTATCACCACTCCGAACCTGGAGCTCAGCCAGATTAGTCTGCACAAACCCACGCAACTGGCAGCAGGTACGTTTCCTCTCGCCCTTTTGGGGGAAAAGTGGCGCCCAGAAACCCAGTGCTGCAAAGCATGTGCGCATCTCAAAAGAATAGCCAGCCAAGATAGCCGCTGAAACCATTGCTGTCAAAACTCGGCAGCACCATGTGTTGCTGCAGTGCATTTGAGCTACCAGCAGGACACACACGCAGATCGCAAGAGGATCCGCAGTGGTGCATCTACAAACTAGCACACCACAGAGCACGAGACGACCGACCATCTGCAACAGCTCTTCATTGCTCTCCTTTTGCCAGAGCTCCTTCAATACACCACCACTACTCCAGATCCGGAGCTCGACCAAACGCACGCAACAGGCAGCTGATGTGTGTGTTATTGGCCACATGGCCCCAGGTGCAAGCAGCACGCTCGCGAATATGAAGTGCGAAAGGTAACAACGCCTGAGTTTCCCACCAGGAGAAAAGACCAAACACGACGGCAACCTGCAACTAGAACATGAGCCATACATACAGAGAATGGAAAATGAAGAACGAAGTTTCCCCCATAACAGAGACATGTCCCCTCTCTCTTGTACCCCCTGGGGGGGAGGGGGGAGGGGGAGGGAGGGAGGGTGGGGGGGGGGGGG
>JAKVBT010000037.1 GCA_022446905.1 Phycisphaerales bacterium | reverse complement strand
GTTTTTGGCTTCGGAGCGGGCTTCGGCTCTCCCTTCGGCTCTGGCTTTGGTGCTGGCTTTGGTTCATCCTTTGGCGCTGGCTTGGGTTCTGGCTTTGGCTCTGGCTTCGGTTCAGCCTTAGGCGCAGGTTTGGGCGCTGGCTTTGGTTCAACCTTGGGCGCAGGCTTGGGTTCTGGCTTTGGCTCTGGCTTCGGTTCAGCCTTCGGCGCTGGTTTTGGTTTTGGCTTCGGTTCCGGCTTTGGCTCAACCTTGGGCGCAGGTTTGGGCGCTGGCTTGGGTTCAGCCTTGGGCGCTGGTTTTGGTTCTGGCTTGGGTTCCGGCTTTGGCTCAACCTTGGGCGCAGGCTTTGGTTCTGGCTTTGGCTCAGGTTTGGGCTCAACCTGCGGCGGCGAAGAAGGAGTTGCCACTGGAGCTGGACGCGGTGGCGGAGTGCGCGCTGCCTGGCTCGATGGCACCTCTTCAGGTCGAGAGACACGCGGCGTGGTCTCGGGCGCCGATACCGGTGCGCGTGGACGCACACTTGGCGTGGGCTGCTCGGTCACCTTGGCAACCAAGACCGGTTCCGGCCGTGGCTCTGTGCGGTACGCCGCCCATGGATCTGGGCCGTAGTCCCACCGCGCTGTCATGACAGCGCGATCTCGATCAGCACGATCAGGCGCCCAGGCCAACCCGGCCAACTGCCGCGCAAATGTCACCATGGCCTGATCAACGCGTTCGCCAGGACCAATGCGCCGCGTGAAATTCCAAGAGTCGCCATTGCCAGTCAGTGTGAGCAACCACACCTGCCCACGACGTGCAGGCGGTACCACCCGGCGAAGATCAATGGTGGGATCGGCAGCTGATGGGTCTGCCAATCCAAAACGCTCTGCCGCATCCCACACCCGGGTGACTTGCGCTCGATCCAAACGCCTCGCCAGCGGCGGCACCGTATTGGGCCCCAAGCCCGGGGCTGAGTCATAACGCAAGGCCCCATCGGGCTCGAGCATCAACCGAGTGGTTCGCTCATGAGCTCGATCGCCCTGCCGCTGGACAAGAATGGTCAGGTCCACGGAGAAGTCATCAGGAACCGCCGCATAGGGGTCAGCCTGCTTGGGTGTGGCAGTACAAGCCGTCAACGCGAGCAGGACCACAGACAACTTCAGCAGCGGCGAAAGCAGTGGCTTCATCGCTGGTCAGTGTACGTCCCGGCCCGGTACCCTGCCGGTCATGCAGACGTCCGCAGCCTGGATCAACGACTATCTCCATGAGCCCGTCGATGCCGCGACGCAGGCCGAACTGTTGACCCATGCCGGTTTCCCGCTGGAATCGAGCGAAGAGGTCGAGGGTGACGTCCGTCAGGACTATGAAATGACGTCCAATCGCGGCGACTGCATGTGCCATGTGGGCCTCGCCCGCGAGATCGCTGCAGTCAGGGGCGGCCAACTGCGGCTTCCAACAACTGAACCGGTGGCAGAGGGCGCCGAGATTGACGCCCACATCACCATCACCAATCACGAAACCAGCCACTGCCCGCTCTACACCGGTCGGGTGATCACCGATGTCACCGTCGGCCCGTCCGAGGCCAAGATCCTGCAGCGGCTGACCGCCCGTGGCGATATCCCGCGATCGAACATTGTCGATGCCACCAACTTTGTGCTCTTTGAACTTGGTCAGCCCACCCATGTGTTTGATCTCGACACCATCGCCGGTGGCGCCGTTCACATTCGCATGGCCCGCGCTGGAGAACGCTTTCTGCCCATCGGTGAAGATGCCCAGGAGATTGAACTCAAAGGCACTGAACTGGTCATCGCCGATGCTGAAAAACCGATCGCGCTCGCTGGTGTCAAAGGTGGCGCCCTGACGGCCGTAACCGATCAAACCAAAAACATACTGATTGAAGCGGCGAGCTTTGACCCCGTCATCGTTCGACATGCCAGTCGATTGCATGGAATCACAAGTGATTCATCTGCGCGCTTTGAGCGCGGTGTCTCGCCAGGACAAGTCGACGCTGCCGCTGACCGGCTTGCTCGACTCATTCTCGATGCAGCAGGAGGCGCCCTGGTGACAGGCGTCGCCCGCAGTGGCGGCGCGCTGCCCACACGCAGCACTGTGACGATGCGACCACAACGCTGCCGTGATCTGCTCGGATTGGACATCGGCGATGAAACTCAAGTGGAGATGCTCGGCCGACTTGAGTTTGAACCGGTGCTCAGTGACGATGGCATCAGCGCCACGGTGCCCTGGCATCGAGGAGATATCACCCGCGAAGTCGATCTCATTGAAGAAGTAATGCGCATGCATGGCTTTGCCGATGTGCCGGTTCAGCAGCGGCTCAACATCACGCCTGCGCAAGCATCGCAGGAGCATCGCCGCACCGAAGCACTCTCCGCCTGCCTGGTAGGCGCTGGCTTTGTCGAAACTGTCACGCACTCACTGATCAGCGAAGCGCATGCCACGCCCTTCCTCCCAAGCGGCGGAGGGCTGATGCAAGTGGATGCCTCCAAGGGACTCGGCGAGCCAGTACTGCGGCCATCGATCATCCCGTCACTGCTGCGCGTGCGTCGACACAATGCTGATCGTGGCGTTGACGCACTACAACTCTTTGAAATGGGCAGCACCTTTGTGCACCTTGACGGCCGTGATCAGGAACATCTTGAATTGGGACTCCTCATGGATCTGCAAGATGCAGATCAAGGCGTACGCCCCATGCGCGGCGTGATCGATCGGATTGCTGAGGTCCTTGCAGGGCCAGATGCATGTGTGGATGTGACCGCAGAGTCATCAGCATCGTGGCTGTCAGATGCAGGCACCATCACCATCAACGGGGCGCACCTTGGCGACATGGGTGTGGTCGCGCCAGCAACTGCAAAAGCATGTGGATTGGATGAAGGTCGCTGGCTTGCTGCTGCCCTTCGACCAACACCGTGGATCGTGGCTGAGATCACCGAGCGACAAGCCCACCGCCTTCCTGATCTTCCTGCCATGGAACGTGACCTCTCCGCGATCGTGACCGAAGACGTGTCATGGCGCACAATGTCGATGATTGTGCACAGCCTGCACCTGCAATGGCTCGAAGCCGTGGACTATGTCACGGTATGGCGTGGCAAGGGTGTGCCAACTGGACACAAGTCAGTCACCATGCGACTGCGATTCAGAGATGCCCAGCGCACACTCACGCGTGAGGACGTTGAGCCCTTGATGCAACAGACCATCAAGGCCTTGCAATCTGAAGTGCAAGCTGAGATTCGATCGTGACACTCGACCTGTCGACCATGACGGTGTCTGAACTGCTCGAGGCACTGAGCGATCGTAAACCAGTCCCGGGAGGTGGCGCCGCTGCAGGCGCTGTCGCAGCCATCGGCATCGCGACCGGCCGCATGGTGCTCTCGTACTCCATCGGCAAGGATGAACTGGCCCAACACGACGCAGTGAATCAAGCTGCCGCAGAAGAACTCGATCAGTGGCGGCAGGAAGCGCTGCATTTAGCACAAGCCGATGCTGAGGCCTTTGAAGTGCTGCAAGCATTGTGGAAGTTGTCAGCCGAAGATCAAGTACGCATCGAGGGTTGGCATGACGCCGTTATGGGCGCCATCGCCGCGCCGCTGGCAACCTGTGAACTGTGCCGGCGCAGCGCAGAACTCCTCTCCACCCTGCCAGCACGCACCAATCCCCTCCTGCACAGCGATCTCTATGTCGGCGCTACCTTGCTGGTTGCAGCCTGTGACGCTGCAGCATGCAATGTGCGCGTCAATCTACCGACGCTTGAAGATGAATTGGAGCGCGCGCGTCTGGCCGGTCAAGCCGCCGATGATGTTGAGCGATGCCGCGAATATCTGCTGGCGATCGAGGTCGCCTGCGGCTGCTGAGCCACAGGCATCATGAGTCTGCTTCTGAACATCCCGATGTCAATTGCACCGGCACACATTCGTCGCTTGCAGTCTGGACGCACAGTTTGTCGCGGCGGAGCGTAGACCAGTCATCGACCTGCAGATCTGGCGCATCATCTTGATCATGGACACGCAATAGTTCATACGCGTTGTCACGCTGGGCCGGCACAAAGCCCGCATCTCGAATGAGATTGCACAGCACCGGCTCGCTCAGACAGTACGTCGTGCCAGCAGCGCTGACGACGTTTTCCTCCATCATGACCGAGCCCATGTCAGTAGCGCCGCATGACAACGCCAACTGGCCGACATGCGGACCCATTGTGACCCACGAAGCGCCAATGCTGTACACATTGTCCAGCATCAATCGACTCAGCGCCTGGGTACGGAGGTAATCGCTGGCGCCCGAACAACGCAAGCGACGACCAAACTCAGGATGGCTTGACTTCTCGCCTGCGCC
>JAKVBT010000036.1 GCA_022446905.1 Phycisphaerales bacterium | reverse complement strand
TTGATGATGCATCGATTGCACCCTGGATAGTGGCATAGTCACCGGGCACATTGATGGTTGCAGCGAATGATGTTCCAGCCAAGGCCAACGTGGCCACGATAGAAGTGCAGATATAGCGCATTGGGTTCCTCTCTCCTGCAAGCGACCTGAGGCCGCACAAGTCCCATTAGAGATGGCCTCAATCGAGACGTCAAGAACTGTTTCTATAGACCCCGCTGCATGCCCTGAGGGGGCACTTCACCGACGTCTTCCCTAAAGAACAACACCCCCGTGTATACGGAGGTGCTGTGGGGTGGTGGGTTGTGGTGGGGTGAACTAAGGGCAGGGGCCCCAGTCTCGAATGATTGCCAATATGTCATTGGTATCAACGATGCCGCTGCCGTCGATATCGGCTACGGGATCAACCGCCTGCCATGCATTCAAGACTTCAATGATGTCATTCACATCGATAACAAGATCACCATCTATGTCAGAATGGCAAAGGGTGATTGGGCCCAACTCCCGCTCCCAAGTTTGTGGCAACACTCCGCGCTCACCTCCGCCAATTGGACCCCAGCCACCAGTGAAAATCATCCGGTGTCTAAAACTGTCATAGGCCATGTTCGTGTAGCCACGTGCAGGTGCTGAGGCGTCACAGAGTTGCCACGTGTTTCCCCCATCCATGCGCCAAGTTTCCGGCAGCTCCACTTCTCCACAACATTGCGTGCCACCACTTAGAAGGATCTGCTGACTGCGGCGGTCATATGCCATAGCGAATACATATCGAGCCGGTCCGGTCGATGTGATCTCGGACCACGCGCTGCCATTCCAAGCCCAAGAGTCACCTTGATTAGTAAAGTAGTAGCCTCCGTGGAGCACGCATTGGCCACGTGACTCATCGAACACCATGCGATGAGCATAAAGTGGACCTATCGGAGAGCTTGGAGTTTCAGTCCACACCCCCGTCTCGGGATCCCACTCCCAAGTGTCTTCGTAGAGGATGCTGCCACTGTCGTACCCCCCATGTACTACGAGACGATTGCGATGGGCATCGAAAGCCATCGCTGGATATACGCGTTGTGGTACTGGGCTATCCGAGAGCAGCAACCACTCTTCGCCGTCCCAAGACCAAAGCTGGTTGTTGAAGTAACCGCCGAAGTAGAGGCACCGCTGGCCGACTGGGTCATATACAAATGCGCCTGTTCCGCCGCGACTGGCTCCAGAGTCAACTTGTGTCCAACTCGTTCCATCCCACTCCCATGTGTCTGAGGGATTGGCAATGACAGTGACTCGCCGACGTCGATCGTAGCAGATGCAATCACTACTAAAGGGCATGCTCTCTATGGCAAGATTCCAACTCCCATCGCATCCACTGACTCGATCAGGAACTTGTTCCGGTCGCTTTGCTACGGACATTGTCTGTAACAAGCCGCTCTGAAAGTAGCGGGGGCCAATATGTCCCGGTACGGCAACTCCAGCCTTCTGAGCTTGTTTCCATTGGTTCGAAGCGGATTTGTTTGACAAGTCGTCTTGATTACAGTTCTCCGTGAATGAACTGGCGTTTGCAATGATGCAGCAGCAGGTGATAGCAGCTGTTCCGAATAGGTATTGCATTTTGCTTTCCTCCTCTACGTGGCAAATATAGCATCTGTACTCAAACAACAACACCCCCGTGTATACGGAGGTGCTGTGGGGTTGTGGTGGATTGTGGTGGGGGTGAACTAAGGGCAGGGGCCCCAGGAGGAGATGAGTATGGCGATGTCAGATGAGTCGCATATGTCGTTTCCATCTGGGTCACTTTGAATGGCCTGCCCCCAATGCTCAAGCACATAAAGAAGATCTGCAACACCTACAAGATTGTCACTATTCAGATCTGGGCAGGACGTAGGGCAATCACTTAAAAACAGATTTCCACTTCCTGAATGTGGACCTTCTATGGGGGCTAATGATCCGCAGAAATCAGAGTCATTTATATATGCGTAATCATCGTACCAAATGTAAATGTCATCTCCGCCCATTGCTGCGGTGTTATTAGAAAAGGTGCACCCCGTGATTGTGGGAGTACTGAGAGCAACCTCTATCGCGCCTCCATAGCTCGCACAGTGATTGTTTTCAAATGTGCAGTTTGTGATGACGGGGTCATAAATATCGTTGTAATACGTTGCCAAGCAGATCATGCCAGCACCACCATCGCCACCCATACTGATTGAATTATTTGAGATTATGCAGTTGCTCACGGTCATGCCGCTTGCCATGCAGCGAATGCCACCGCCGTAATCGCTGTCCGGACTGTCCCCGCCTCGTGTAATCGTCAGGCCTTCAATGGTGATCGATGGGCAGTTAGAGCAGGAGATGACCGACCGCTCATCCTGGCCATCAAGAATGGTCAAAGCAGGCTCGCCACTTGATTGAAGCGTCAGGCTCTTGCTGTCTATACTGACGACGCCAGCAATACTGTTGCTGGTGTAAGTTCCTGGAGCAATCAAAATCACATCGCCGTCAGCAGCGGCATATACAGCTTCTTGAATGTTGTCGAAGTCTGCGGGTCCATCATCGTCAACAGTCCAAGTCTCTGCAGTTACAGAACATGAAATGAACATCGCAGTAGCAGTAACAAGATGATGCATGACCCTCTCCTATTGACGGCCATAGGCCGTACGGGCTGTATTAGAAGGGCATCAATTCTGCAGGTCAATGGCAGGCTCCTGAAGCCCCGCTGCATGCCCTGAGGGGGCACTTCACCGACGTCTCCACTAAACAACAACACCCCCGTGTATACGGAGGTGCTGAAGGCCGATTCGGCCTCGCCGGTCGCGCGGAAGATCCGTGGATGGGCGTGCTTCCTGTTCGACCATGTCGATCACTAAACGCCGAGCGGGTCAGGGAAGCGCACGTTCCTTCGCTCGAGAATCCACATCCGCTTGATGCTTCTTGATTTGATTGGATCGCCATCGTTCGCCTGAAGCACTACCAGGTGGTTGCATCTGTGATTCCCACGCTTCCAGCGCCTTCTGCATTCGAGCAACCCGCGCTGCGTACAGGGGTGCCAGATCGATTCGTTCGTTCACATCATCGCGGATATCAAAGAGCATGTACTGATCATCCTCCACGCGAATCAACTTCCACCGGCCATTCTGTAGAACCGACGCGACTGGTCCGCGTCGCCAGTACAGGAACTCGTGCGGCGTTGACCGATCCTCTCCCACAAGAAACGGCCGCAAGTCAACACCGTCAATATCCGACACATTGGCATTGGTAGCCGCAAGCACCGTGGCAGCCATATCCAAGGTGCTGACCGCTGGAAGATAGAACTGGCCCGGCTGCGTCACGCCCGGCCAACGCAGCAGCATGGGCACCCGAACTCCACCCTCAAACTTTGAGCCCTTCATGCCCCGAAGTAGGCCGTTGTCCGAACCATTGTTTGTGGCACCACCGTTGTCGTTGACAAACCAGATGATGGTGTTGTCGGCCTCTCCCGACGCATCGACAGCACTGACCACTTCACCGATCGCGCGATCAAGTGCTCGCTGCATGGCGCGATACGTCTTGCGTTTGGATGGCACCCCACCAACGGCGGCCAAATCCTCGGGCGAAGCCTGCATGGGTGTGTGTGGGGCCGTGAAACACAAGTACATGAAGTATGGACCGCTTGGGGCCAACTCCCGAATCTGCTCGCTAGCAACCTCACCGAGATAGTCCGTGAACCACGCAAAGGTCGCCGGCTCGTCAGCGATCACTTCATCGTCAACTCGCACGCGATAGTTCCCTCGCTTGGTGTCATTGTCATAGGGCTTGTAGTGGCGGCTTCCCGCAAGCAGGCCGTGAAACCGGTCAAAGCCCTGCTCAAGCGGGCGCATCTCGGGCTTGTATCCGAGGTGCCACTTGCCGATGGCCGAGGTGGTGTACTTGGCCTGCTGCAAACGATCGGCAATCGTGATCGTGTCGCCGGGAAGTCCATGAGGACCCCCGACGGGAATGTTGTGCTCGTATCCGATTCGCTGCTGGTATCGCCCGGTGATCAAGCCGGCTCGGCTAGGAGAACACACCGACGCGGTGACATAGGCCTGTTCGAACCGCACACCAGACGCGCAGAGCGCATCGAGGTTCGGCGTTTCGACATCATCCGAACCCTGAAATCCAAAGTCGCTGTAACCAGCATCGTCCGACACAATAAAGATGATGTTGGGTGGGGGCGTGTGTGAGTCCGTCGGTATTGGAATCTGCGTGGACATTGACACCAGCGTTAACAGCAGCCATTCAATCATGGGGGCACTGTACTGGCACCGTCATCATGTGGCGATGGCAGGCGTGTTTCACGTCATCACAGGGGCACTTGGCTACAGGCACTTCACCGACGTCTTCCCTTAAGAACAACACCCCCGTGTATACGGAGGTGCTGTGGGGTCCCGGGGGTATAGAGAGGTTGTTGTGGTGGGGGTGAACTAAGGGCACACACCCCAGGCGCCAATGACACCAAGAACGTCATCGATGTTGACAAT
>JAKVBT010000035.1 GCA_022446905.1 Phycisphaerales bacterium | reverse complement strand
CACAGTACAAGTGCTTATACTTAGACATGCATGGCTTAATCTTTGAGACAAGCATATGACTACTGGCAGGATCAACCAGGTAACTACCTTCACAAGCGAGTAACCGAGCATGGAAGTGTAAACCTCGACACGCCTAGTCCAAGCCTGCTAAAACACAAAGCAACTAGTAATCGTTCCACAAGTGGACATTTCCAGTGCATGCGTTTGATACGATTCGTGTGTAATGTTCGAGACAGCGTAGTACGTACCGAAATACATACAAGCGTATCATCGACATTTCAGTTTGCCCAGTCTAAAGTGCTTCTGTACCCGTAACACTGTCTGGCGAGAACACAACGTAGTGAACTGGCGATCGAGCGAAACAGGCACGTTACAGAGACCACGGTCTCTATCACGCTTGCAAGCACAATAACTGTCGTTAACCAATACACACACAGCGCAACCCAACTGGCAGACTATACGCCTTGCCATAAGACACTAACCCAAGGTGCAGCCGATCTCTCGACGGTAGCAACGTTAGAACAACATGCTACGTTCTGACAGAAACTCGACTACGAATACAACCGGTTAGGATAAGCTGTTGCTGGTAAGTACCTATATCACATCATTACAACGAGAGGCACTAATTCGCTGCATATCACTGCTAGTCGCCCAACATCGATACGCACAGCTCTCCACACTATAAGGAATGTACAAGGAGGAACAAACGTTACATACATTATCGTACAACAGTCAAAAATACGCCTCAGACGACCCAAGCCAAACCACGTCGACCCATACATTTTTGGAATCGTCAGGCATCCCTCCTTTTAAAACGACCGCTATTTCATCCATTACGCCGTTAGTGCGCGCAAGCGTAGCGCCTTTCGACACCTAGGTAAAACACGTAAAATTTTTGTCAAAATTAAAAAAAAAAACGCGTTCCATACCCCACCCCATTTCACCCGCCATAACTTCTAAACGGTTGCAGATAGGGCATGTAAAATCATGACATATTTTAAAGAGCATAAAATTTCCTACACGCTCCAGGAATTTGGGCACTCAGGCGATATGGGCTTCAAAGATATGGGGCATACTATTTCAGTGATCTTTCAGTGAATTTGCCAAGATCTTTCAGTGAATTTGCCAATTCGCCATCTGCACGCTCCAGGCACATTCCAGGCACGCTTGTACTTGTAGATGCCCATATCACGCGGCGAGCTGTGACCGTCGAAAGCGTCGCGCGTCGAGAAAGTCGCACGTCGAGAGCGTCGAGTAGAGATCGTCGAGCGTCGATAGCGTCGACAGCGTCGATCCCGTCAATTTTTGTTCAAATTAAAAACAAAATGCGTTCCATACCCCACCCCATTTCACCCGCCATAACTTCTAAACGGTTGCAGATAGGGCATGTGCAATCGTGAGATGTTTTAAAGAGCATAAAATTTCCTACACGCTCCAGGAATTTGGGCACTCAGGCGACATGGGCTTCAAAGATATGGGGCATACTATTTCAATTGATCTTTCAGTGAATTTGCCAATTCACTATCTACACGCTCCAGGCACTTGTACTTGTAGATGTACTTGTACTTACTTACCGCTTGCCTCTCAGCTTAGTTGACGCGGCCGCGGTCATTTACATAGCCGTAGTGCGCGAAAACGCAAGTTTTTGCAAATTTATCAAGAAAACGATTTGCGTAGGACCTACCAGCCTCACTCGCCAAAGTTCCCAGAACAATGGCAAGAAATACCTAGTTGCACTCGAACTTAGAGAATTTAAATCTGACGTCACCATATTATATTTTTTGCCAATGTATATATGACGTCAGATATATATATATATATATATATATATATATATATATATATATATATATATATATATATATATATATATATATATATATATATATATATATATATATATATATATATATATATTTATATATATATATATATATATATATATATATATATATATACCTTTCCTCCGATCTACCCGGCTCACTTCGCATGAAGCGCCACATTCAGCCAATGTGACTGCCTGTCCAGTAAAGTAATAAATGGAAACGGGTCCCGGGACAGCGAGTGAGAAGAGGCGGATGGTAATTGTACACTCGCGTACGACCGGAGCTTGATAAACTTGCGGACATTGCAGTTGGACGGCCTTTATTCAAGCGCTGTTAGCTTTATCGTGAGCCATTTGTTCCTGTCGATTTGAGCGAGGAAGTTAAAGAAAACTTTGCACTTCAACTGTACAGAGACATCGAGTTGGGACAAGCCCTCGGATGCCTTGACTTCAGATGCACGTTGGTGCACAGGAACACCACAAATGAAGCAGAAAGAATTGACACAGTCGTTCAAGGCAAACCCAAGGGCAAGCGATTGTCTCAAACGATTCGTAACTACGTGTCCAAAGATTCAGCCAACTCTGATGTGTCGGCACACAAGCGAGTTTATCCACATCTGCCAGAGAGTGCTTCAGCAAGTCGTTGTCGAACGCAACGTTGAATCAGCCACGCTCCATTACTCCAGCATTGTCCCGACATTGCTGTCAGCTCGGATTGCTACAGCATTGCCATCAACGTGCTTCAGTGATGTGGTTTATGGATCTAGTGCCGATATAGCAAACACTATTCAAGGATGCAAACACAGGCGCAACGAAGAAAACCCACCACAAGTAGTCCGAGTTTGACGGAACTCCCTTGCACCTCACTCGCAAGTGCAGCTGGGAGCGCTTCTCGCGCGTGTCACTCGCGCGTTCATGCTCCCATAGCGACATGAATGTGGGGGGGACTTAGGAACCCTACTGTAATTTAAGTGCGCATTGCGCAGTAAGAGTTTGCAGCGAGCGAGCCTGTGCAATAAACAGGAAGCACGGCTGTCTGGTGTGCGAGACGATCTGCCCATTGCGAGCTGGTTTGGTTGGCACCTCCCCGCTTTGCCGGACACGTTTCTACACCTGTTTTCCAATAGTTCGGAATTAATTTCACGTGTTCAACTTCTACAGGGAATCCCAAATTGCAACACACGGACTGACCATGGCCCGAGGTACGATCCGCTCGCAACAGCCAGAGAGAGCAATTTGCCCATAGTGGCACTGGGAGTGTATTGCACGAAATTGAAACGCGCCGCACGCGCAGCCCTCGCCCTTGGAGTCACCGGTGGCAGTTTGTTGCACACGCTGGCCAGGCCACACCTTTCACTCAGGTGTCAGCTGGTTGGCTTCACACTTGCGCCATTGATGCTGTCTTAGTCCCAGTGCAAAATGATGGATTGATTGTTAGAACCACTCAAAAACGCCCCGTGGCACTGTATTCCTCAGGGGTCGACGGTAATCGACCCCCGCCCCTCTGCCGCCGCAGAGGTTCTCTTGACGTTCGTAACCCCACACATATAGGGCCATATGAGGTCATATGGAACCATATGGGACCTAATGGGACCATCTGGAGCCATATGAAGCCATATGGGATCATATGGGACCATATGAAGCCATATGGGACCATATGGGACCATCTGGGACCATATGGAGCCATCCGGGACCATCTGGGCCCATCTGGGGCCATATGGGACCATATGGCAACCTGAGGCTTCCTGAGACTTCATGGGGCATCTGGACCCATCTGGGACCATATGGGACCATACGGGGCCATATGATATCCTGGATGATGATGATGATGATGATGATTTCGATGATTATGATGATGATGATGATGATGATGATGATGATGATGATGAAGACGATGATGATGATGATGATGATGCGTTAGGGACAAGCCCGCGGCCACACAGTCTATGAGTAACAGAAAACACTTCTCTATATGGCCCCAGATGACTCAGATAGCCCCTGGACAGTGATTATGTCGGTAGGTCTGAGGTTCCAGTATATATATATATATATATATATATATTGGTTTTCTCTTATTTTCTATGTGCACCACGATCTAGCAAATATACAATGAGAACATCGCTTCAAACGGAAGCAACCGACCGAATCGTGTTGGGACAGGCCCTCTGATTCATGCCGATACGACGGCTCGGTCCGCGAAAGCTAGGTCTGCGGAAGCATGAAACCAGCAGGCCTGGCCTGAATTTTCCTGCAAGTCACTTCACGGCGCATGGGAAGTCCAAGCACCGGTGCAACGAGCAGGCCAAGGAGATGCAACACCATCTTCGCATTAATTAAGCACCCGTGTGTTTCCTTTTCGGAGCCCTCGTGTTTCTCTTTGCGAGCCCTTGTACTGGTAACCTGTGCGTGACCTTAACCTTGACCACGACTCGTTCAAAGTTGTCTTTCAGCTGGGGCACACACCTTATGATACGATCCATGGCGGCGTCATACACCGCAGGATGCTCCTCTCGCCAAGCGCAGTATGCTTTCAATGAGCGAGCGATCGACCATAAGCTCCTCTTGCCAAGCGTCTTCAAGCGCGTATCGCTGCAAAGCAAGCAATTCGATGGTCTAATGCCTAAGTACATTCAACGTGCACACCATCGAGCTCACAGC
>JAKVBT010000034.1 GCA_022446905.1 Phycisphaerales bacterium | reverse complement strand
AAGTTGGCCGTGGAACGGAGTTCACCATCGAACTGCCGGTCAACGAGCGTGACGTTGCCGCCAGTGTCTGATGTTTTAGGTCAGGCGTTCTTGACGCCTAGTCACCCAGCAGATCATCGCTATCGATGATCGCTTGCGCGACTTGTGGATTGGCAGCGTGTGTATAGACAGCATTCACGGGCCATAATTGGCGCACACTTAACATCCGCACATCCGTGTGAACATTTCTTTGTAGGCATTGCGCATTTCTGCTGTTAAGCGATCGGTAGTAAAACTACGATGAACGCGTTGCATTGCTTGTGTTCCATGTCGAGTGCGCAGATCTGGATCGGACAGGTACTGTTTTAATCTCCGTAAGATGTCCTCTACGTCGCCGGGCCTATGCAGAAGGCCAGTTTCATTCTCAACAACACTGTCTGTTAGGCCATAAATTCGAGAAGCTAATGCGGGAACGCCACATGCAGCTGCTTCGATAACAGAAGAACCGAATCCTTCTCTATAACTGGGGATGCAGAACACATCTAATGCCGTATAAATTTCTTCTGGTGTACTTGTGTAGCCTAGAAAGTGAATTCGACTCATATTTTCCGAATGAGCTGCGCGCACCTTCATTTCAATCTCATCTTCGTCTGGGCCGACCAGGAGGAGATGTGGGGTATACGATTCTGGAAGCATTGAAAACGCTTGAACGAGATCAAGTACACCTTTGTCATTAGAAAGTCGACCAACGAATCCAAATAGAATGGAATGATTGGGAATGTGCAATGCCGAGCGAATATTGTCTGCCATCAGGGAATTTGGTTTATATCGTTCGCAGTCAACACCATTGACTGAGCCTTCACCAAGCACATTGCCACTCTTAATGACCCTTTCATCTACAAGAAATTTCAATTGTGAAGGACTATCCGCAAAGATGTCCGTTGCAAGTACGCCAATGAGCCGATCTACTGCTTTCAGAAAACCGCGCCATGGCTGCTTTTGAGTCACCCATACTTGACCCGTAAACATGTGTACTCGGATCGGTACTCGGGCTAGCCATCCAGCGATCATGGCTATGAGACCAGCCTTCGGCATGATTGAATGAACACTGCTAAACCGCCCCTTTCGTAAGATGCGATAGATGCTTATGAGCGCGGCAAGATCGGAGAACGGTCTGGCGCGTCTCTTGATTGGCACATGAATCAGAGTGATTGATAGAGTTTGGTCAAAGAGATCGCTGCAATCATCATTAGAGAAGTTACAGAGGACTGTGATATCATGGCTGCATGCAAGAGCTCTGATGTGATCGGCCATAAATGACCGAAGGGCCGATGGTACCGTCATGACAAAAGAAATCTTTTTCATTGAGGTTCAGTCAGGCGTTCTAGTGTCTTTGTCCGCACCCTGAAGTGGATGATTACTGACAACAGCAGGTATAGAGTGGCGTAAAGGACCCCTCCGGCAACGGCGCCTTCAAGTCCGTACAAGTGGCATCCAACCATATAGCAAGTGGTAGCAATCACGAAACCAAGAATTCGCTGTATGAGGATTGGTCTTAGACTGAGACTACTTTGAACTGACATCAAAAACTGATTGGCTGAAGCATACAGTCCTCCAGTTAGGATGAGCCACGAGAGCAAGTATGAATGGCTTGTGTAGGCCTTTGCTAGAAGCAAATCTCCTATCCAATCGTGAATGAGCCATGCGATCCAAGCGACAACAATGGTCAGGCTTATGGTGATTACGGAAGCAATCTCAACTTGGAGATAGACGCGGCGCATTTTGGCAGCACTCTTGACTTTGCCAGCTTGTTCAAAGAGTAGTGGGGCCATGAAGTAATAGACGCAGGAATACAACAGCAGTGTGGGTGCAAAACTGATTTGATAGAGTGCAAAATAAATGCCGACCTCGCCCATTGACCCAAAAGCCATAATGGCCCAGCGATCGACAAAGAGTTGCCCCCAAGAGATTGGCCCAGTCACTAATAGTGGCCAGAGATAGGTGTAGAACTGACTCCGCAACTTTTGGTGCTGACTTTTCGATTCAACTAATTTCTGCTTAGGAATGCTCGTTTGGCACAGCACAATCTGCAGGCCTACGTTTAGTAGTGCGCTGATGCAATAGCCAGTAAACACCAACTCGACACTATTGTGTCCATAGAGCACAAGCAGAATTGCTGCGCAGGTGAACCGTGACCATGAAAGGAGTGTTTGAAGGCAGGCTACGATACCTCGATTGCGAGCGCCTGTCTGTATGCCAATATAGATTGCATCAATGCACAATAAGAGAGATACCAGCGCAACTAGGCTGTAGAGCACACTGCTAAATGCGAGCAAAACAACTGCAGTAGGTAGAAGAATCGTGCTTAATGCGATTGCAATTCGGACCAGAAGCTTTTGGTAGCCCGCGAGTTGATTTGCCTCTGTTGCCATGCCATAGAAGCGAGTGGCAGTAAGACGAATTGGAGTGCCAATCAGATAAATGATAAAATTCACAACACTCATGCCGAGGGCGACTAGGCCATAGACGCTTGGGTCGAGCAGCGAGGTGAGGACTTTATTCCCGACCAGGGTTCCTAAGGCACTAGCTCCTTGGCCTGTGGTCACCACAACGGCTTCCTTGGCCATTTGAGAACTTGAATGTCTAGGGAAAAAAGTCGAGTTCATGAGTCTAGTATGTCGTTTGTAGTTCTCAATAGGCATACTCCGGGCTGCCTAGAACTTCATAGTTCATCTTGTTATCAACATGCGGAGTCGGCGACGCAATCGCATGCCAAGTCCGTGGTCAAACCACACTTTCAGCCGTGTAGGGAATAAAGTCCCAATGATGAGTTCTGCAAATCTGGATACATAGAGTGCTCGTAGGCCACGTTTGAATGCAATTGCATCGTGTATATGTAGGTTTCTGCGCATGACTTTATATGAGTTGATCGCCATGGAGACAACGCGAGATCTATGCGCCCCATTTGACATTCCACCTCTGTGTATTCGGTAGCAGCCCATCAATTCATCAATGAAGCCATAGTCTCCCCATTGAGTATTATTGATGTGTAAAGGGAGGTCTACGTACTCGATTTCCATGAACCAGTGGGGTAGGCCTTCTTGATATTTGTTGCGAAACATGACACTGAATAAGGGCGCAAACCCTCCGAATTTGAGGAAGTGGGATTGCGTGTACCTGTCAAGATTTTGGGGTGGGGGGCCGCAATCGCTTGTGATGACAGCCCCATGCTCATCAACCTTTGAGATTCGATGAAAGCACCCTGAGAAGTCCTGATGCAGTTCAAGGAAGTCTAACTGTTTTTGTAGTTTACTTGGGTCGGACCAATAGTCATCACCATCGCATAGCACCATGTACTTTGCTCTTGCTTTTTGCATCGTATTCGAGAAGTTAGATTGAGCGGTTGGTCTTCCCTTTACGTAGATGACATCACTTCTTGAGTGTAGAAATAAGCGAATCAGGTCTGGGTACTGTTTTGCATATTCTTGGCATATTGAACGTGTGCTATCTGAAGATTCATCTTCGCCAATGCAGATCTCAAATGGGAAATCAGTCTCTTGGGAAACAATGGAATTGAGGCATTGGCCAATATATTTTTCGTGGTTGTAGGTCATGACGCAAATGCTCACTAAGGGATGCGGCGTTGCGTGATGATCAATTACTTGGTTTTGTTCTTCCATGGAAACTCATCCCCTTTGTAGGGCTGATCGAGGAAGTTGCATAGTTGACGCATGGCTCCAAGGCTTGAGATGTCCAATATTAAGAGCGACCCTGGATAAGCTGCAAAATAGTTCATGACCTCCTCAATGTGGTCGGTATAGGTGGAGATCATGAGATCTTTGTTGTAGGGATCAGTTGCTGGAGTGCCAAATACTTTTTGGATATATTGAGCTGGCCAACCAGGGTATATGTAGTTGGCATTTTCGAGATCTTGGATTGTGGGCGGATCTTGGCCCGCGGAGCTCCATTTGCCTGTATGAAAGCGGCAGATCGATTGATACCACTGCTCTGCCGAGTTTCGGATGGTCAGAACAAATCGTGCATCTGGGAATCGCTGGTGTAACACCCGAAACATGCCTGGCAGATTGAATGGGATGTCCTGAAATGCATCGGCGGAGGAGCAGAAACGGATAATTTTGGAATAATCGCCTGTTGTCCATTCATCAAAAAACACTTCAGCTGCACGTTCATTGCCAACTCGGTATCCCAGGTCAGCCATTGCTTGCGCCCATGAAGTCGTTGCTGTTTTGTTAAGCCCAACGCAAAAGACCTTTGATTGCGCCGGCCTTACTGAAGACAACAGCCGCCCTCGCCAATACTGAAAAGTGGAATAAAGCCTCCATTTGATGGGTAGTCGCCTCATTGAGAGCGGAAATCCAAGTAAAAAGTCATCTGGCAAAGGGTGCGCAATGCAATATTCTTTCTGGCTCTCTGGTTGGTCATGTGCGTGGCAAGCGGGTCTCTTGAGAGGCTTTTTCAGTTACTTCGCAGAGTATAGAGGGCAGTTAGCTTGTGCTAGTGAGCTGGATGGGGGTAGGGCTAGTCACCTAGCAGGTCATCGCTATCGATGACCGCTTGCGCGACTTCAACCAGTTGCTTGCGGCCATTGCGTGCCTGCTTCTGAAGCATGCG
>JAKVBT010000033.1 GCA_022446905.1 Phycisphaerales bacterium | reverse complement strand
ATACACGTTCATATTTTCTCTCTACTAGATTGCATTGTCATTTTGGCTTCAACTTTTCGCCTGCCGTCTTGGTTGATCCGTTTCCATTGATCTCCCGCAATAGAGAAACCCACGATCCTTGTTTCAGAAGGTGGTGCCGCATCATGGATTAAATATCTATCATCAGTTCAAGACCGAAACACCCAGCACTGGCGCCGTCGTTGTGCACGCCTCTTGTTGAGGAGGTGCTGGCATTTGTCATGGCTCCTTGCCTACTTTGCAGTTCCGAACATGGGGAGCAGCTTGAGGGTTTGGACATCGAAAGCTGTAGAGATTGCGAGCCCCATGCGCGACAATCGGTGCACATGTTCGAGGCACATGTGAAAAGGTGTCAGCTGCAGAGCTTTTCGTTCGACTACTACATGCACGGGCTTGTGGAGGAGGTGGGCGAGGTCTTCGAAGCGGTTCGTGCCCACCTTCAGGTAACCAGTAAGCTTTCAGATTCTGTCGCTACCGTCTTTACTGAGCGGTCGGCCGAACAAGATGCTGTACTATATGAGCTTGGAGACGTGTTGTGGTACATGACATCGCTTTCCATGGAGGTCGGCGATGTGCTAGCCATGCCAGAGGTGTGGCCTGAGAAGAATCAGAGTCTTGGTGGCCCCGTCGTTCCTGCTATCGAGCCAGAGGTCTTGATGATGGCGTGTGTCGCCAAGTTATCAGGGAGGGTCAAGAAGAGCTTGCGTGGCGACAAGCCGTTGCAGGACTTTGCGCCAGCAATGAAGGAACATCGTGATGAGCTGCTGGGCTTGTGCGCCATGGTCGCGGCGAACCATGGCGCCACTCTACAGCGTTGTGCTGACATGAACGTGAAGAAGCTGAGTGGTCGTTTCGACAGGGGCTCTGTCCAGGGTGACGGTGATAAGCGCTGATGCTGCTCGCAGCGTGCACGGTAAGTGTGTCGTTCCCATTTTGTTTAAGTGAAATTATGTCAGGCTCCTTTCAGGGAGCCTCTGTGATTCTAGGGGTTACACACGCGAACTGGGATGCGGGCCTGTCCTTAATGCCAGTCATTCGACTGCGTAGTGTGTTCCTAATTCGTGTTATCAGGCAGACCCGATCTTCGCACGCCATTAATTGCGCTGATGTTGCTCGCAGCTTGCACGGAAAGTGTGCCGTTCCCATTTTGTTTAATAAGTGAAATTATGGCAGGATCCTTTCAGGGAGGCTCTTCCGCGTTGGACCAGCATTCGGTGGCTCGCTGTTATTCGATGTTAGTCGTTCGTTAGGTTCAGGGCCGTTCCTGGTTTCGTTTCTGGCAGTTGATCGGACAGTGATTTGCTACACAGGTGACGCGGCAGGAATGAATCTCATGCTGGTGAACAACTGAACTGACTGACTGAACCGTGCGTAGGGGGACAAAGATCGACGATGCACCAGTCTCCTCTCTTTCCCTCTCTCTCTCTCTCTCTCTCCCTCTCTCTATCTCTTTCTCTCTCTTTCTCTCTCTCTCTCTCTCTCTCTCTCTCTCTCTCTCTCTTCCTTTCTCTCTTTTTGACCTACTACAAGAACGCCATGTGAAGGATTTCTGGTGTGCGCATTTGTTTTCTCCTACTATAAGAAGTGCGCAAACTCAATTTGTAGACCCGCAAAAGTCTCTCCTGGCATCAGCTCAATCGCTCTCTCTCTCTCTCTCTCTCTCTCTCTCTCTCTCTCTCTCTCTCTCTCTCTCTCTCTCTCTCTCTCTCTCTCCCTAGTCTGTATTAGTTCGTATTAGCCCATATTAGCCCGTATTAGTTCGTATTAGTCCATATTAGCCCATTTGGCTCACGTCTCCAAGCGTGCGCATGGTGGGTTGCAGCCATGGGTCCTCCAGGGTTCTGGGCCGAGCTTCGGCGTCGTGGGGCAGGAATACAATTGTGTGGCAAAGCGGTAGAGGAGCTTGTGGAGGGCCGAAAGGTAGCGATAGATGGATCAATCTGGTTGTACCAGGCTCAGAGACAAAAGGCGCTTGTGCGTGCTTTTGGGTCTCATCGAGCTGCATTGAAGGTATTCTTTGAGCGATGTAGCTGTTGGATTCGGAAGGGTGTTCTGCCTGTGGTGGTCCTTGAGGGCTGCGGTGGTGGCCGCGCTACACGATTTGGCCCACGGGCAACAGGGGGTTGTCTGAGCAATGCTTTGGCCGACCCAGGAGAGGATGTTAGACGCCTTCTCGCTGCAATTGGAGTCCCATCAATTGACGCCGAGGGGGAGGCTGAGGCGACCTGTGCAGCACTCACGAAATGTGGCGCATGCGACTTCGTTGCCACTAGTGACTCGGATGCGCTGCTCTTTGGCGCGACAGCTGTGCTGCGCAGCTTGGATCTTCGTTGTAATGGTGCGCTGTCCAACTGTGAGCTCTGGGAGCTGAGGAAAGTGGAGGAGGTTTGCGGAGTCAACCGCGAATCGTTGACAGCAGCTGCGTCCCTCATAGGCTGCGACTATGCTAAAGGTGTCGGTGGAGTTGGAGCCCGTGGTGCCGTCACAGCAGCTCATGCCTTGCAATCTATGAACCCGTCTGCAGACGGTAGTGCCTTGCGTGCACTCGTCGACCATCTACATCACAAGCCGACCTTACCGCGGGCTCCTTCCTCTCGGGCAGTGGGTTGCTGTGGATGCCACCGCTGTGGACATGGAAATATACGTAAGCGACAGCATGGGCCAAGGGGTTGTGTCGCATGTGGGACAGCACAAGGCTGCCTTCCTAGATTGGCCACATCAGGTGAGGCATGTGAGTGTCGCGGATGCAAGTGCGCTGCCGCGGCAGGGGGTCGCGCATCAGTTGCACAGGCACGGCTCTCGAGACGTGTCTTGAGTAGAGCTGAATCGGACCCCATGAGCCGGCGGAGCTTGCATGGAGCTCAACGACAGTATAGCCGGATGCGCGATCCTGTGGTGGGGAGAATCATTGAAGAAGAACCGCTTGCTTGGAAGGGTCTCAATGAAAGCGATGCGCTTGAAGCGCTTGCTTGCGTCTTCAACACAAAAACAAAGCTAGAAGATCGGGTGATCCGGAAATTGCTTCCTCTTCAATTTGAGTGGGCGCTTAGGAGTTTGGCTGCATCAACACCAAAAGGGACCAGCCCGGATTCCTTGCGAACGTGGGCTGTAGCACAAGGTTTCAAATGGGCCCCAATATCGGCACGGCGTTTGAAGCAGAAGTTCAGACACCAGGGGACACAAGCGGCACGCAATGCGGTTGTGTATTGGGAGCCAGTAGAAATCGCTGATCCCAGCAGCTGCACCAGCAGTGGATCATCCGTGCATAGCATCCACCTCAGCGGCTCCACAAAAACGGCCATACCTCACTGCATGCGGTTAAAGCTTGTGTTGAGTTGTGGCCTCTTGACAGAGGAGGATCGCCGCCCCTCCTCCTTGATGGCAGTCTTTAGACAATTATTGAAGGAGTGCCCCATAAAAGTTCGTTCCGAGCCTGCAGCACTGCGCAGTTGGGCACGGCATAATGACATTCCATATGTTCCATGTGCCGCCAAGCTTCCACGCGGCTGCAGCGTTGCAGCTAGGGCGCAAAAACAGGTGAGTGTGCGTTGGGCAGAAGCTGCCGAACCAGGCCAGGTTTGCAATGATTTGCTCCTAGAATTGCCCGTAAAGTTAGTTCATAGGTTCGGAGGTTCCTTAGCAATGGCTGTATCTTCCAGGATTTCGCATGGGCAAAAACTCGGGAAATCGTGTGGCGCTGTAGCATTGTCTTCAGGTCAACGGAGTCTCCTGGATTTTATACGTAGGAGTACGTCCGCGGAAGGTACCAATGCGAGCCAAGGTGGTGGAAGTGGCGCGACAGCACCAGGCACGCCGCCGCTTGCTTTGCGCCACAAAGATCAGTGCTCCAAGACACCGGCAAAAGAGAAGCAATGCCATACCAATATGGGAGTTTGTTCAGCCAAGCGCAGAAGTGTTTCCTCAAAGGCTGTCTCAGCTAAACTACGAGTAGTGCGCCATCGCTGGGCCAGGCGGGTATTTGATCCATTGCCCCCCGATGAACGAGACGCGCTTGAAGACGCCTGGTTGCAGCGAGACGTGCTTGAAGACGCCGGGCGTGCGAACCCAGATCTCTCGCGCACTTAAAGCATATTGTGCTTGGCGAAAGGAGCATCCCGCAGTGTATGATGCCGCCGTGGATCGTATCACCGGGTGGGCACCCGAACTTAAAGACCACATCGAACGTGCAGCGGCTGGGGAGAAGGTCAAGCACAAGCCATCAGTGACGGCTGGGGAGAAGGTTGAGTACAAGCCACCATCGAGCGCAAAGCTGTGTCGAGGCGGTGAGAAGCCACCAGCGAGACCGAGTTCTGCCCGCAAGCGCAAGTGACAGGACGGAGTGCCAGTCAGGGTGACCAAATCACGCGGTCGAGGATAAGGTCAATTACAAGTTGCCAGCGATTAAGCCGAAGAGAGTGAGAAAAGTGTAACGTGAGTAGCGTGTTTGCCCGCTCTTGTTAGAGGCTTCCCTCGCTCGGCGTTGGTGAAGGGCTTGTCCCAACACCTTTTTGAGGGAGCTCCGGTGATGAGCATCGGTGGGTAGATTCGAGCAGCTCTGATCTGCGTGGTGGGAATGTTCTTGTAGTGGGACTCTCCCTCTCTCTTTCTTTCTCACCCGAGCATGAATGCGCCAGGTAGTGTCAGTGCTAATGATGATG
>JAKVBT010000032.1 GCA_022446905.1 Phycisphaerales bacterium | reverse complement strand
ATTGAAACAAGTTGGCGCCACCGCCTGATCCCGAGGACACATTTTCAGCAATGAAGCATGCTTCCACAGAAGGCCCGCCGGCTTTGGAGTAAATCCCGCCGCCGAAGAACGCCTCTCCTTCAATGATCGTGCAGTTTTGAATTGTTGGGCTTGAGCCATCGCAGAATACGTTGCCGCCTGCCATCTCATTGATGGCCGAGGCTGATCCGCCAGTGATAGTGAAGCCGTCAATTCGTGTGTTCCGACTTTCCCCGCTGTCACATACGAAACCCCTTCGCTGTCCTTGGCCGTCAATGATCGTTTGCCCAGAGCCCTGAGTCGATTGGAGAGTTATCTCCTTCCCCAGCATGTCGACGACTTGCTGTCCATTGCTGGTATAGGTCCCGGGGCTAACTAGGATCAGATCGCCAGTTGTTGCAGCGTTGACTGCACCCTGAATGGTGGCGTAGTCATTTGGCACATTGATGGTTGCAGCGAACGATGTTCCAACCAAAGCCAAAGTAGCCACGACGGTAGTGCAGATATAGCGCATGAGTTCCTCTCTCCTACAGGCAACCTGAGGCAGCACAATACCCATTAGAGAGGGCCTCAAAGGGGAGGTCAACAGCTGTTTCTAATAGGTGTCCCTGGGGTGGCTGTAGAGGGGCACTACACAGACGTCTTCCCCCAAAGAACAACACCCTCGCACGATTGCGGAGGCGCTGTTGGGTGGTGGGTTTACTGCAGTGGGCGAGACCCATTCACTTCGGTCGATCAGACATATTTAGATGCGAGCCCGCACAAACTCTCGATCTCGGATCCGGGGTGCGATCTGCTCTCCGTTCGTCAGGTTGGGATGCATATCTAGCCCTAGTTCGGCAGGTGATGGTCCTACCCAACTGCTTCTTTGTCCTGTGACACGGATTGTCTGAGTATTAGGGTTGACGTCTAGCCTGGCAAACAATGGATCACTGTAGGGACAGGTATACGAAACCCAAGGGTGTTCAGAATGGACTTGCTCTGAGTAACTGTGATGTTGGTGGTTCCCGCCCACCCATTTATAGGAGGCGGAATTAATGTGCATGTAGGTCACATTCTGAATGCGGATGACCTCATCAATGTGTGAGTGGCCATTCAGGGCCAAAATGATCTTGCTCGCGGCGTTGCCCAGAACGTCCTGTATGACTGTGGCATTGTCAATTGCGTATGCGCCAGCCAGTGGTTGATGACTTGCGATGATAATCGGTCCTTCAAGCGCCTCCAACTGTTCCTTCAGCCAGTGCAGCTGTTCCTCGCCGATGAACGATGGGTAGCCACCGGAATGCGTTGGCGAACCTCGATCATTCCCATCGAGCACCAGCAAGTGGATGCCCTGGATGTCCGTGGCGTAATACCGATGCGGAATCTTCCATACCTTGAGGCAATCGTCCTTAGTGAAACCCGCGTCCGTGTCATGATTGCCAATGACATGCAGCGACTTCCGGTGGGCGTTGTTGAAACGATCAATGAGATCGGCATTCTTTGGCGTGGGGTAGGCGAAGTCTCCCAGCTGGATAATCGCGTTGACCTCGCTGGCCGTCATGTCGTTGACAAATGCGTCCAGCCGCGCAGGCCCGTCGTGCATGATGTCGTGATGAAGGTCAGCGATAACGCCGATCTTCACCGGACGATCAAGGGACTGTACTAAGGCTGCTGATGTGTCGGGCAACAGGAGTGTCAGCGATGAAGCTGATGCGGCATATATGAAGTCGCGTCGATTCAGGCGTGTATCCACCGGGTACTGCATTGAACTCCGCGCTCCTTCAGGGGGCCGCTGGCCGCACCGGCGTCATTAGAGATGGCCTTATGAGGGAGGTCAACACCTAAAGACCAACTCCCCCGTGTATACGGAGGAGTGTGGGGTGGTGGGTTGTGGCGGGGGGGGTATAGCCAGGAGGCAGGATTACAAAGGGACTTCTTATCAGCACGGTCCGAATGCTGCCAACAATATCAGCAAGTCATCGATATCAGTAGCACCATCCCCATCTACATCTCCCCCAGTTCCGCCCCACCCACCAATGACAACCAAAAGGTCATCGACATTAGTGACTCCATCTCCATTCAGATCTGCAGGGCAATCCTCAGCAGGTGATGTCACAACAAGATCTCCAAGCATGGTCTTGTCTTGATAGGTCATGTTGTCCTGATAGTCAATGATCAGGCTGTCATTGACGGTTCCTCCAGAAGCAGGAATCCCGGTAAACCCATATATGTTGGAGTGCGGGGGAGGTTCATTTAATGCCAATGCATCGCCGCTGGCCCAGACGCGATCAAGATCTACATCTACACCGCCTGTGGCGTTGGTGCCTGCAATCCCACCAGTGAAGCCAGTGCTGCCACCGACACCATAACTGTTCTGACTGAGAACCCAATCGCCATCAACACATACATATTCCAGAACACGGGCATAGTGGGCTGCAACAGTTTCGAATGAACTCATGGTTCTTTCAGCCATGAACATTGTTCCCGAAGGGGAAAAACGTATATCGGAAACCGGACAACTCCACGCATGATTGGCGCTGAAACTGGGCAAAGTCACCTCGAGTTGCGCCCCGCCGACGAAATCTCCCATCGCATCTAGTTCGATAGACCAGATCTCATTGCTAAGGCCGCTTGACCCGTTGTAGTTCTCGTTCCACATCGAGTAGTAGATGCGTCCACCATGAGCCTCGACAGCCCACGGTCGATCCCCAAGTGCAACAGGTCCCGCCTGTCCATTCCATGGGACTCCATGATCGAACCAGCTCAAAATGTTCCCATTTGCGTCGAGGCGGTATATCCGGCCGTCTTCCATGTTGCTGACAAAGAACATCTGATTCACACAGTCCCATGTGATGTTTCCAAGCGATGCCCCGCCATTCGGTAGCGTTGCAAAGATTGATGCTTGTCCAGTAACACTGTCAAGTCTGTAGATTGCCCCCCATCCTCCAAAGCCGACGGCATCTATATTCCAAGACCTTGTAGAGGTGACATAGATGTTCCCATTGTCATCCAAAGTAAGGCCGAAGATGCTTCCGAGCACGGATGAGCGCCAGTCACTGTGACTGTATCTGTTGAGAGAGAACCAGCTGTTCAATGGCGCATTGTCAACGTCAGACAAGTCGAAAACCATGACAACGTTATCCCCGAGGATGTTCGGAGCGGCGGTTTCGACTGCGATTTGTCCGCCACTGAACACCTGTGAGTAATCGGGATCTGAATAATTCGGCCTACCAGCACACTCGTAGGCTGGACTTGGAACGCATCCACCCCCTCCTGGCAGATCGCATTCGACCTGTGGTGCAGTACAAGGAACACCTGCGCCATACCAATAACCCGCTGTTAGATCTTCGCACTGGGCTTGAGTGACTTGGGTGCAGATCCAGCCAAGGTTCGCATCGTCGAAGCAGCAAGCTCCAACGGGCTCAGTGCTATCACATTCAATGCACTCGCATGGAATTCCGGGATGCCATATTCCACCTAAGTCCTCGCAGGCCCAAGGGATCATTTCATCGCACGTGACTATGCCGGCAGCGCCTTCATAGCAGCAAGCGCCAAATTCATCTGAGGCTGGCGGACAAGATACTTCTGCACAGCTTTCGTTTGCAAAGAAGGTGCTGCCCCAATAATTCTGGCAAGACGTCTCGCTCATAAATTCGCAATACGATTCGCAGTTCCATTGATAGCAACAGGCTCCTTCGGTTCCACCAGGAAGGTCGCATTCGACTTGTGGCGCATTACAGGTGACGCCGGCTCCATACCAGTAGCCATCAGGAAGACTATTGCATTGGGCTTGCGTCACAAACGTGCAAATGAGACCGAGATCCTGGTCGTTGTAACAACAGGCACCAGTTTCACATTCGACCTGCGGGTCAGAGCACGATATGCCTGCGCCATACCAAGTGCCGCCAAGTTCCTCACAGTTGCCTTCATGCATCTCTCGACAATGAAAGATATCTTCTGCGACTTCGTAACAGCATGCGCCGATGCCATCGGGGGGCAACTCGCATTCGACTTGTGGGGACGTGCATGTCACTCCCGTTCCGTACCAGTATCCGCCAGGGAGAGTTTCGCAATCCTCTTGTGCCAACTCAGCACAGATCCATCCCAGATGTTCATCGTCGTAACAGCATGCGGCTGTCGTGGGTGGCGCGGGGACAACCTTGATCATTCCCGTCATTCCCATAGAACAGTGTGGTTCACAGAAGTAAGGCACTTCACCGACGGCGTCACCTGGTACTTCCCAAGCGAAGGTCGGGTTACTTCCGGAAAGTTCGCCATAAAACAGACCATCGGCGGTACATGGAATGCCTGATGTCACCGTATGGGGATAGCCACTCTTGTACTGCCATACAATCGTATCTCCCGGGGCAACTTCGATTGTTTCTGGGGAGAACGACATGCTGTTTGCCCACACTGTGTGCGTGGCAGCTGGCGATGTCCGGCTTAGCGACATCAATGCGATGATTAGAATTGGCAGATAGCGCATAAGTTCCTCTCTCCTACAGGCGACCTGATGCCGCACAAGTCCCATTAGAGAAGGCCGTATGCGTCAGGTCAATAACTGTTTCTATAGACCCCGCTGCATGCCCTCAGGGGGCACTTCACCGACGTCTTTCTAAAGAACAACACCCCCGTGAATACGGAGGTGCTGTGGGGTGGTGGGTTGTGGTGGGGGTTACTAAGGACAAGCGCCCCAACTACCAAGCATGTTCAGCAGGTCTTCGATGTTGACGACACCGTTGCCGTCGGTATCACCCATGCATGAAGCGGGGC
>JAKVBT010000031.1 GCA_022446905.1 Phycisphaerales bacterium | reverse complement strand
GCCACCCCCGACATCTTCTCGCTTCCCCGACAAGACGGGCTTACTTGGTGCCATCTTAGATCATCTGAGGCCATATGGGACCATATGAAGCCATATGGAGCCATCTGGGACCATCTGGGCCATATAGGGCCATATGACGGAGCCTCCTGGGGCTTCCTAAGGGGGAGGGGGAGGGGGAGGAGAGGGAGGGGGGGAGGGGGGGGCTCATCTGATATGAAGACATATGGCGCCATCTGGGGTCATCTGGAGCCATGTGTGACCATCTGGGACCATATGGGGCCATATGGTGCCATCTGGGATCATCTAAGGGTACGTGAGATGTAGCTTCAGCACCCGTGTGCCTGGTGGAAAAGCGAGTGTGCTACCAAATACGAGAGAGTGAAGCCACATGGAGCCATAGGGGATCATCTAGGCCCATATAGGGCCATCTGGGACCATCTGATCTCATCTGGGGCTATATGAGACCATATGGCGTCCTGGGGCTTCCTGGGACTTCCTGTAGCCTCCTGGGGCTTCCAACGGGGGGGGGGCTCTCATCTGATCAACAGATGTTGTGATCATGCGACAGTAAGAACCATGTTCGGCTGGTGCCGCCTCTCAATGATGATGATGATAATGAGGATAATGACCGCAATGATGATGATGATGATGAGGATAATGATGATAATGATGATTACGATGATGATGACCAATGGCTTTAATATTATATGTTCTTACCCTCACAGATTGAGACTATGCATGAATTGATGTATGGGGACGATGATAGGTGGTGGTGAGACAAGCCCTCCGCCAACGCTATGATCGCGTTTGTTTTTTGAAACACACCGTTTGATTGTGCAGCACATCACGCAGTCATACCCGCATCCTAGACTGACCGGTGACGCGCATTAGCAACGCGTAATACACGCGATGTCAAGACTGGTATTAGGGACAAGCCCGCGGCCCAGTTTGCGTGTGCTTGGTGACTGAGGTGTGTATATGTGTCTGCGGACATCTCCGAGACTAGCATGTCATGCGCCACCCGGACCGATGCGTTGTGTGCGCTCTGCGGTCAACTCTGTCATGTCATCCAATTTACGCTTTCGGGGAGCGGGCGTTGTTTCACTGGGATCGGTTAACTCCACGATCGCTTCCCATTCGCTGTGGACCAAAAGAGTACCATCGTCCGTTTCGAGGTGCAGAGGCACGTCGGTCAGGAAGTGCCAGACCCCCCAGTCAATAGGTTCCCCCTTATAGTAGGTCATCTTGCTCAGAACAGATGCAAAGTTGTGTGCTTGGCCAGCATTCTCCAAGGTGTAGTATGCAATGCCAGCGGGTGTGAAACATATGTTCAGCAGCAAATGGGTATGCTTCGTCACCGGCCCGTCGTCGAATATTTTGGCACGCTCCAAAGCCGCCAGCGGCGTCTCACGCAGGCCCGTGTAGTTCTTCGACCCGTTCGGGTATCCGAGAGGAAGCTTATTTGATGCAATACAGTCGCCAACGTTTTCGTTGCGCACTGCAACAAACGTTGAGAGTTCCAACACAAAGGGTGGAGGGGTCATGAAGCTATATCACACAACTTTGCACAACGGCTGCGCACTGAGCCACACAGCTATATCACACAACTGAACTACACGCTCGATCTCACAGATATGTATAGATTAGTACCTGATCCACATGTTGCTGGTGTCAATCCAACGAGCCATGCGCTCCGCATCAAAAACATTTCATCATCACACAGACGCCACTCCACTGGCTGATGTGACGTTTGGGCAAGGATGATCTTCTTAGTGATAGCTGCCTCTGCTAAGATTAATATATGTTCTTACCATCACAGATTAAGACTGTGCAGTAAGCACATGCTTGAATTGATATATCGAGACGATGAAAGATGGTATTGAGACAAGCTCTCCACAAACACGGGGATCATTTTTGGTTGGCACAACTTTTTACACCTGCTCGCAATTGTGAGATCCCGCGATCAAACTCGCACCCTAGACTTGGGGGTGTCACCAACAACATTTCCGCCTCTTCTTCGAAGAGCCATCCGCCCTCCCGCTGTTCCACTCACAGAAGAGCTCTTCCACCGCCTGCGTGATGAAACTCCAGTCTGGCGGTGGTCGGCCGGAAAACTCTATCAGGACACGTGGCATACAAGTGAAGGGGTCCTGTACACCAAAAGGCGTGCAGAGGTCCAAGAAGAGCTGTGCCACGCTATGGTGCGTGAGAACCCTTTCCGACTGCTCGATGGCTCCCCAAACCCGACACATGCTCCGATCGATCCACTTCTTCATGAACTGTTCCACGCGCTGCCGCCACATCGGCACATCGGCCAACGGAGGGACCAGAAGCCCGTCCTCCGTGTTCACCTCATGCAGCACCTCATCCAACACTGCCCAGTAGGAACAGGACAGCGCCCGAAAAAGTTTGGAATGTACCTTCTCGTCACAATCCTCGAAGACGCTCTGCACCGTCTCCCATATCGCGCGGTCCAGAAGGATGCGGTCGAGTTTGTCCCAATACGCAACTTTGATGAACTGCCTGACCATCTCACTGTACGGCGGGACTCCCTCGTGGCATCGGTTCATAATCAGTTCCCAGGCTGCCCCAAAGAATACATATGACAAGTCAATCTGGAAGAACCACGCCGCTTTGTCGCAACTCTGCGAAAGGCCGCGCATCACGCGCTGAACAAGTTCCTGGCACATATCGTCCCACCGCATGTCCTGCAACTTTGGGTCGGAAGCGGTCTTGAATGTACTCTTCACGACCCGATTGAAGATCTTGTCCTCATCCCACTCGGGGTCCATGTCTGCAACGTCCCTAGAGGCCCAAGCCGCCGCCGAGACGATGCTGTCGTACACGCGTGACATCAATTCCTCCTGTAAGGACGTTTCTGGCATCGGCGCGCCTTTCCCTTTGCCGCCGGCCTTCTTCCCGTCACCCTTCTTGCCCTTGCCCCAGCCGCCAGGTCCGAGCCCTCCCATCTGCGTCGCTTGAGCCAAAATGGCTGCATACATCATCAGGATATGGGCCGCCTCTCCCCAAGACCCAATGTAGAACAAATCCGTCATAGTCTTTCCCCCCAGCATGTGTAACTCACATTTCTCTACGGATTTTCACCGTTTACGCTGGCGCACCACCCGGTCACCAACCGATGCAGCAACACCCAACCACCAACCCATGATTCTGGTCCACTCAGAAATTCAGACGGTGGCCAGACCTGAAGTTTTGAAGCCATCTCGTGCAGCGCAATGTAACTCACACTTCTCTACGTATTTTGCACCGTTTACGCTGGCGCACCACCCGATCACCAACCGACGCAGCACCACCCAGCCACCAACCCATGATTCTGGCCCGCCCAGAAAGTCTGACGGTGGCCAGACCTGAAGTTGTGAATCCATCTCGTGCAGCACAGCAGGGGATGGAAGATGCAAACACTGGCGCTGGACGCTCTGGTGAGTAGAACGTATTGAATTACACAATTGTAAACATGGTGTTGGTTGGAATAATTCACATAAATGGAACTTGTGTGAGGCATGTTATACCATACTCTTAAGGTTGGTGGTAAAACAAGATCTCCACCAACGCGGTGATCAATTTTTGCAAAACATTTTATAGCCGGCGACGATCAAGGTGTCCTGCAGTCAAATCCACACCCTAGACTAACAGGTGGTATGCAAAAACATGGCCCGCGGGCAGATCCGCAGGGTAAAGCCATCGTGCATCACATCACGCAGTCATACCCGCACCCTAGAGTGACTGGTAACACACATTAGGAACACGCACGGAATCTCAAGACTGGCATTAAGGACAAGCCCGCAGCCCAATTTACGTATGCTTAGTGACTGGCCTGTGTACGTGTATCCGTGGACATCTCCGAGACTAGCGTGTCATGCGCCACCCAGACGGATGCGTTGTGACCGGTGCGCTGCGAATAGCTCCGTCATGACATCCAATTTACGCTTCCGAGCAACGGGCGTTGTTTCCCTGAGATACGTTAACTCTACACCCGGCTTCCTGCCAACGCAGGCCTCGGAATCTCAAGACTGGCATTAGGGACAAGCCCGCAGCCCAATTTGCGTATGCTTGGTGACTGGCGTGTGTGCTGGCACTGGCACCATCAATCCAACTTCCCTGTACTTAAAGACAGACTGCGACCTGTGCACAAGCGAACTTAGCTCTCCGTTTCTTTCTCTCTCTCTCTCTCTCTCTCACATGTATCTGTGGACATCTCCGAGACCAGCATGTCATGCGCCACCCAGACGGATGCGTTGTGACCGCTGCGCTGCGGACAGCTCCGTCATGTCATCCAATTTACGCTTCCGGGCAACGGGCGTTGTTTCCCTGGGATACGTTAACTCCACACCCGGCTTCCTGCCAACGCAGGCTTCGAAATACGTCATGAAGTCGTCTTTGGATTCCTGCTTGATGACATTATGTGTCGAGACTAGAAGCTTGAGGGAAGCATCGCGACATCGAGCGAGTACAAAGAAGACCTCATCATCTTTGGCCGAGGCCAACCATTGCACACTCGTAGACAACCCGGAAGCCATGATGATGTACTCCGGACCATCAGCATCCAAATAGCACCGCACGCGCCTGGTCGCACGCAAACCAATGTCTGCGTCTGGAGGTGCAGTCTCCTCATCCGATTCTGCTGCGCAGATTTTTACTAGCAGTCGTACAGCGCCTACCGGTGAGCCCTTCACTGTCATCATCTGCAGCTCTTCGTCGTAACCGATCTCTGCAACAGCGGCCATGGGACACGCAGTGCTTTCCGCAAACTGCGGCAGGGGGTT
>JAKVBT010000030.1 GCA_022446905.1 Phycisphaerales bacterium | reverse complement strand
CCTGTGGTCAAGGCAGAACTTGGAAGGCCGCCAAGGCACCCGCTGTCCGAGACAGAGCCCACTGCCAAGACAGAGCCCATGGTGGCTGCTGGGACTGTGGCCAAAGCCGCTGCCGAGGCACCTGTGGTCAAGGCAGAACTTGGAAGGCCGCCAAGGCACCCGCTGTCCGAGACAGAGCCCACTGCCAAGACAGAGCCTGTGGTCGCTGCCGGGACTGTGTCCAAAGCCGCTGCCGAGGCACCTGTGGTCAAGGCAGAACTTTTAAGGCAGCCAAGGCACCTGCTGTCCGAGACAGTGCCCATGGTCGCTGCCGGGACTGTTGCCAAAGCCGCAGCCGAGGCACCTGGGGTCAGGGCAGAACTTTTGAGGCAGCCAAGGCACCCGCTGCCAAGGCCGCAGTCCAAGGCAGCCATGTCGTGGCATCCGCTGTCACCGCTGCCAAGGCCGCAGTCCAAGACCGCTGCCGAGACAGCTGCCGGGCCCTTGACCAAAGCCGCTACCAGGGCCGCTGCCAAGGCACCCGCTGCCAAGACCGTGGCTGGGAGCAGCGCCAAGGTTGATACCGAGACCGCTGGCGAGACAGCTGCCGGGTCCTTGGACAAAGCCGCTACCAGGGCCGCTGCCAAGGCACCCGCTGCCAAGACCGTGGCAGGGACCTTCGCCAAGGTTGTTGCCGAGGTACTGCCGCCAAGGCCACTGCTAAGACCACCTCTGGAACGTTGGGCAAAGCCGCTGTCAGGTCCGAGACCACGAGTCAGCGTACCACTGTCCCAGGCTGTTGCCGCAGCCGTTGCCAGGATCCGGGCCAAGGCCATTGTTAGTGCAGCTACCGAGGCACCCGCTGCTAAGATCCCTGCTGGGGCCCGGGCTAAGGCTGCTGCCCAGGCACCGCTGCCAAAGCCGCTGCTAAGACCCCGTCAGAGACCGATTCCACGAGCCAGTGCATCGGAGGCCGAGCTCTTTTGGAACGGCCCTCTACCAGTGTCGAGGCAGCGCATCAGCTGCACCTGCCACAGTGGATCCTACAGGCGTGACCGCAGTCGATCCCACAGGCGCGGTCGCAGTCGATTACGTAGGCGTAAACACGACCGTAAGCGAGCCCACAGGCTCTGCAGGCGTGACGGCTACCGCGACCGCAGGCGTGACCGCAGTCGATCCCACCGGAGCACGTTTCGGGGCACGAATCGGAGCACGAGCAGCAGCCCGACGCCGACGCGTCTGCTCCACGATATACTGCTCAACAAGGCCGGTGGGTGAAGGCAGCGAAGTGCGTGCAGAGATTCCATCCGTGCACGTTGTGGCCACATCCTCGGTGACTGGTCTCTGAGTCTCTTTGGAACAGATAATCCCAAGCTATGACATACGTCCAACGGCTACATTGCTAGTTTCATGGCGTCTGACATCAATTCATGGACACTAGGGTTATTCTTACACCAGTCTGGGTGACGGTGTTTTTCGAATGCCTACCTGTGTTTCCAGTCGCATCGCATTGCATGTTGTGTGTGACCGCGTGTTCGTGCCTTTTCACAGAGCTGGCAGAATATAAACTGTCAGATGCATGCTGTGCAACGTGCGAATGACGCGACGTCATGGTGTCAACGCCTGCAGCGTGAGATCAACAAATACGCACTTGACTACAGGAATGCATTACGGGACACATGAATAGTACAACTCTTTTCCAGCTCTTTAAAGAAGAACGTGATGGAATCTTTAAAGAAGAAAGTGGTGAACGTAATTGTATCGTCGACCAAAATTCCGATTCTATTTCAATGTTGAGGGCCAGTCCCAATACGATCCCTTACCACTGTGCCTCTGCTGAATCTGTTGTGTACGCTGAGGTACATATATGTACAGTTGGAGTGCGAAGCTTTCGACTCGGAGTCAAGGTATTGAGGGCGAAAAAACATGCGAACAACATCTCAGTCGCCTCTGAGTCGTCCTTTTACTCCAACCGATTCTATTTCAATGTTGAGGGCCAGTCCCAACACGATCCCTTACCACTGTGCCTCTGTTGAATCTGTTATGTACTCTGAGGTACATATATGTACAGTTGGAGTGCGAAGCTTTCGACTCGGAATCAAGGTATTGAGGGTGAAAAAAATCATGCGACCAATATCTCAGTCGCCTTTGAGTCGTCCTTTTAATCCAAGCTACATATATACATATATATATATATATATATATATATATATATATATATACATATATATTCGGGTTGGCGATCTCGATCTTTTTCTTTCTTTCTCTCTCTCTCTCTCTCTCTCTCTCTCTCTCTCTCTCTCTCTCTCTTTCTGACAGAGCGTTCATGTCGCGATATTACCAAGAGCCCAGATTAAGAGTCCATCTCAAGAGCCCATTTAGCCTCTAGTGTTGCAACCTCTCGAACTTCACCCTCGCGAGCCATGCGACTGAGGCGCACCAGCGACCAGTTACGCGAGTTTGTGCAGAATAATCTGGCCACGCTCCGAGCTCGGAGTGGCGATGGTTTATTGCAGAAGCTGCGGACGAGAAACCCAGATCAGTCTTTCAACAAATCAGAGAAACGTTGGTACAGCTGGATGAGGGACAAATGCCGCACACCTACGGAAAAGGCAGATATGGAAGAGTTGAATGCTTTGGTGAACTATTCACACATGAGATGGAAGATATGCGCTGGCCACATGAAACGCACCGTTGGAGAGGCGATGGAAGAGGCGGTGGGAGAGGCGCCTTGTGCCGAGGTTGTGATGTTCGCAGCACTTCAGCGCCACCGAACATCGCTCGCGGTGGCCAGCCAGGGCGTCCAAGCAGACACAGTGGACCGCAAGCCTCGTGTAATCAAACAAGCCCTGGAATCGATGCACAGCGTCCTTAGCTGGTGCCGAGGCTGTGAGATTGATGGGGTGCACGTGGAATGTAGCTTCAGCACCCGTGTGCCTGGAGGAAAAGTATGTACTCGTGGATCACCATCAGCAAGTTGCTTGTTTTGCAGCGAGGCGCGCTTGAAGACGCTTGACACGCTTGACGAAAGGCGCTTGGCGAAAGGGGCTTCCGTTTTACAGCGAGGGCGCTTTGCGCAAATCGCCCGCTCATTCAAAGCATATTGCGCTTGGAGAAAGGAGCATCCTGCAGTGTATGATGCCGCTATGGATCGCATCGCCAGGTGGGTGCCCGATCTGAAAAACCACTTCGAACGCGAAGCGGCCAAGGACAAAGTCGAGCACAAGCCACTAGCGAGGCTGGAGGAGCGCGCAGTCACTGACCAACAGCAGCACGAGGAGCAGTGGGCATCTGCCAAAGCCTCGTGGTGCGGCACTTCAGCGCCATCGAGCTTCGTCCGCAAGCGTAAGTGCCAGGACGCGGCGCCGGCTAAGGTGGCCAAGCAGTCCCCGTGGTCAAGTTTGAACAAGAAAGGCTCTGCGATGAGGAGTATCCCGAGTGGGTATTATTACGAGCGTGGGTATACGAGTTCACGCGTAGTGGCCAAGGCCAAAGTCAAGCGCGTAGCCGTCGCCAAATAGCAGCACGGTTAGCGCGCAGTCGCCGCTAGCAGCGCGAGGAGCAACAGGTTGTGTACTGTCCATTCAGAGTGAGCGGGCACTTAATTGATGTTCGCACCAATTAATCCGAGGGCTTGTCCCAGCACGATTGTTCTGTACTCGTGCAGTGTGACGTGGTCACCTTTTGTTGAATCACACAATTTACCCGTTTAACTAGTTTTAAAAGTTTGACATTCTTGTATGCACCCAGGGTACAGGAGGCTCACATTCGGCTGCACACACACGCACGCGCACACCTGTGCGCACATCGAGATTGACACACAGTCACGCCGCTTGCCTTAGAGCTCGAGGATGTCTAGCGACGTCATCAGGTATGTCTTGGGTATCCCCGAGGGGTTACACCACTAGGGTGTTAGCCTACCCCCCTGGGACAGAAAAAAACGGTTCCAGCAGACCCTCCCCCCTGCTTCTGCTCTCTCTCTCTCTCTCTCTCTTTCCTCATTTGGCGCAGCCGACGGTGTGTCATGGGGTCCTTGGCGTCAAGCGCTTGGCAGACGTGATGTACTGCTGTACGAAATCACAGTTTGTGAGCTCTTATGAGCCGCGGGCTTGTCCCCAACGCCAGTGAAAATCAACAACAACACAGATGGCTCACGGACGCCCACAATCACTCCTAGAGAGGTCCAGAGGGGTCTCCCGAAAGGTTCAGGGGTCTCCCAGAGAGGTTCAAACCTCTTTAAAGAGGTCCAGAGGGCCTTCTAAGAGCGGCCAGAGCCCAAAGGTGGATCATTTGTGAGGAAGTGATGGTGATGAGATGATGATGGCGATAGTGAGTGGTGAGATGGACTTATCAGTTCAATGTTGCTTTAAATAGTGTTTCGTGAGGCAAACATACACTTGGCTGCAGGCTGGCTCAAGCAAGCAACGTTCTTGCGGGCGACTCGTCAGCATTGTTCCGGTTGACCGGTTGGCATGCAGATCTTCGTGGAGAAACGCAACGGAGGTCCGCTCCTTCCTGTTGACGTCGAGGCGTCCGACACCATTGGTGCAGTGAAGGCGCAACTCCAAGTGGTTTACGGGATTCCGCCCGACAAGCAGCACCTCTTTTATGATGACGATTCCCAGGGGGAGTTGGAGGACGGGCGCACACTGTCCGACTACGAAATCCAGAACTGGTGCTGGTTGGATCAGGTTGTACTGGTGCTGAAAGTCCCGATGCAGATCTTCGTGAAGACCTCGGGCGGCGGCTTGTTCACTGTCTACGTTGACGCGTTTGACACTGTTGACAACGTGAAGCTTCATATCAAAGACCTGGGAGGAATTCCACCCGATGAACAGTGC
>JAKVBT010000003.1 GCA_022446905.1 Phycisphaerales bacterium | reverse complement strand
CGCCATGAAGAGACATTGACCGCGCGTGAGCGCCTGCTCAGTTGCGGACAGCTTGTGGATCTTGTCAGCGATGAACTGGCTGGGCTTTGCAAACAATGTTTGCGTCGCAAAAGAGGCCATGACCGGGCCCTGGTTTCCGGATGACGTCTCCATGGATAGCTCCGCCTCGGCGATATCTAAACTGTCATCGGCTGTTGGCTTGAGAACGAGCCTTTGCTCTTGCGCCTCTTTCAGGCGTCTTTTATCTTCCAGTGTTGCGTTCTCCAACCCAGAGTACACTGCGGTGTCATAGCGTTGGCAGCCAGTAAAATCAGTACGGACGTCGTCTTTGTCTCTGCCAGACATACAAGGCATGTCNAACAGANTCTTTGCGAAGACGCTNAGGCGCGATCTATGCTCAAAATTCAAAATGCTCTCTTGCTCGTCTTTCGTGAACTCCCAGCGAATTGGGTGGGCGTCACCGGTAGCCAAAGCCCCCCACCGTCACCCGTTCTAACCCCACCAACCCCCCACCGTCACCCGTTCTAACCCCACCCGCCACTGTCCCGTCCCCTTTCTTGACCAAATGAAACGTCGAGACAAGCACTCAGCTTCTCATGATAGCGTTATTATCCCTTACTGTTTAGCCGATTACAGAAATTATAAAGGGAGGAGGGTCAACCGACTGCAGGCAAACGCCGCTCTCCCCCGACTCTAGATAGTCGTCGTCGTAATCGGCATCGCGGCCCCCCCCGATAGACGTAGCGATGTAGGTCTCGTGAATCGCCCCGTCGCGCGGCACCCGCAAGTTGGCCAACTTGCCCAGATCAGTGGGTAAATGGCCAAGAGCGGCTCGCTGTAGTTCCGGCTGCAACTTACTATCAGCGTCGTGTGGGCTCAGCTTTTGACAGATATTTTTAAGGTCATTGCAGAGTTGGAGAGTGCGTTCTCTTCCGGCCTCGTCTATCAAGCCGGCACCATTTTCCAAATCAGACTCAAGCTCTGCGGCCACAGAGCGTCGGGAGGCGTTTTGCAAATCCTCCAATTGTCGCCTCAAAGATGCCACCTGCAAGCTTCCATCATTCTCATTAAAATCCTGCACGTCAGGATCGAGTGCATTGATAACGCGTGCTTGCCTGGCAGCCTCCAAGTCTGCATCCGCCCGGTCCGCCTCGCCTGCTGCAGTGGCATCGGCCGGTCCACTGGCGACGACAGTGCCTGGATCACCCTCGCAAGGCACAGCCACGACTCGATCGAGGATGATAGGTGGTACAATTGGCTTATCCGGGTCTGGCACCCAAGACGCAACAAGCTGCTTATCATATACCGCCTCGCGGTAGACACAATTCGTGTCCTGAAGCATGGCTGCTTGCTCGTCGAACTCGGCCGTGTACTGTTCCATAGTGACTCGAGGCTTCTCCGCATCATGATCTTTAACGACCTGGTCACTGAAATCGACCTCCTCAGAATCTATGTCAGCCTCATCCCTGTCTGTCCGCCGCATTTTGCATACACCATCATCAATCCGAGCCTGGAGTGCAACCGGATTATTCAACACAACCTCGGGTAACTGGACGATGGTGCGTTTCCTCAATCCTTGCGGGGCCATCGCACACCAAACTAAGATGGGACGAGCGAGCCCAACGAACACGTAATCGCACCTTGAGCCACCTCGCGATAAGATATGAATCTGTCGGTATGCGATATATTGCCCTCCGGCCACGTTTAGGAGTGGATGGAACACTCGTTGGTAGGCAGTTCCAACGCCTGGGAGGACGGGAGGGGGGATAAACAGGCCTTAAACCCACCACCACTACACTCCAAGCCCCCGCACCATTGAAAAGGCGATGGAGGAGGCGGTGGAAGCGGCGCCTTGTACCGAGGCGGTGAAACGGTTGAAAATGCGCCGAGGATGTGATGTGCGATTGTGCCGAGGTTGGGTTATCGATGGGGCACACGCTCTACATTGTAGTTGCAGGCAGCTTTTCAACTTTTCTTCGTTCTACCTTGTAGTGATACCTAGAAGCCTGTGAGTCACAGCAGCTTCACACCCAGAATCGTATTGGTCAACCGTGACTATAGGACGCCGCACACTAACGCTTGGATTGGCCCGCATTCGGAGAAACAAGAGTCTGGAAGTTGGAGACACTACAGCGGCCTTGCTTGACGTGTGCAAAGCTGTTTCGAATAATCATGTCACGAGTTATGAGCCTTTCGTCATATGGATCGGAGAGAACTCAAATCACCCTGTTTTCAATTAATGCATATACGCAGTGCGCTCAAGCCCGTCATAGTGGCCCGAATTCGAATTTGCTGCAAGGGCGAAAACTGCGCACTTCAACTATACTGAAGAATCGTGCTGGGACAAGCCCTCGAATTAATGATATGCGAAGATAGGGTTCAGCATGTCGATTCCCACGTCCGCTTTTCTTTGAAACGGCTTTGAACCGACCTCCCTCAGCATTCACTGGCTTGTTCAACAACTCCTTCAGC
>JAKVBT010000029.1 GCA_022446905.1 Phycisphaerales bacterium | reverse complement strand
GCTGTGTGAAAGACCGGGTCGCCGGGGTTTTCGCGTTCTGGGCTGTAGGCCAGCAAAAAGTCCTCTCCATGCGAGAGGCCCGTAGATTCAAGGATTGGCAACATGACCTCACGGCTTGTGCCAGGCCAAGTCGTCGATTCGAGAATGACCAGTTGGCCAGGCCGAAGAAAACTAGCCACCATTTTGGTTGATTCAATCACACATGTCAGGTCTGGTTCACGAGCTTCGTCGAGTGGCGTCGGAACACAAAGAATGACCAAGTCGCAGTTGGCCAACGCTCCTGGATCGCTGGTGGCAGCGAAACGATCTGATGCCGCCATATGCTGGAATGTCTCGGTCCACCCCTCCCCGAGATAGGAGTGCCCCAAGGACATATCGTTGACCTTGTTCGGATCGAGGTCATACCCAACTACACGAAATCTGGCCCGTTCCACTGCAACACCCAATGGAAATCCGACATAGCCCATTCCGACAATGCCGACCACAGCTTTGGTGTTCGTGATTGTATCTCTCAATTGATTGATTGAATTCACAGATCGTGATCCCCAGAGCTTGGAATACCACAGGCTGCTGTCTCAAAGAGAATCTGACGTGCGACCTTTGTGTCTCGAGCCACACACGCGGCTTCGATCATTTCAAGTTGATGTTCCAGCCACTCGACAGTCGGAGCTGGCTCAGTTGCACAAAAGATCATCGGGTGGGATGTCTCCAGAGCTTCCTCGGAGACCAGCAACTCTTCTCGCATTTTTTCTCCGCCACGTTGGCCAACGAACTTGATTTCAATATCACCATCTGGATGCTGCGCATTACGCTCTGTCATGCCCGCAAGACGAATCATCAGACGCGCCAAATCCACGATCTTAATCGGCTTGCCCATATCAAGCAGGAGGACTTCCCCGCTGTTGGCCATGCCGCCAGATTGAATCACTAAGTTCGCTGCCTCTGGAATCGTCATGAAGTAGCGGACCATCTCAGGGTCAGTAACTGTGATGGGGCCGCCTTCTTCGAGTTGGCGGCGAAAAATTGGCACGACTGATCCAGACGACCCAAGCACATTGCCAAATCGCACCATGCAAACATGAAGACGCTCGGGGGCCATTGCCTGAATCACCATTTCTGCCACACGTTTGGTAGCACCCATAACACTAGTCGGTCGTACAGCCTTATCAGTAGAAACTAATACAAATCGCTCCACTCCTGAATTGGCTGCAGCATTCATGACACTTTGTGTGCCAAAGATGTTGTTCCCCGCTGCTTCAATCTCATGATTCTCAACCAACGGAACATGCTTATGCGCAGCAGCATGAAACACTGTTTGAACTTCTTGCTGTTCCATCGCCTCCTGGATCGCAGGCGTATCACGAACATCCGCCAGCACCGCATACACATCAACAGTTGGATGTGACCGCTGAATACTGCTGTAAATTTCAAAGAGTGCTGGTTCGCTGCGATCAACAAGGACCAAGCGACTACATTCGCTGGCAATGATGCCACGGCATAACTCTGAGCCAATTGATCCGCCAGCGCCAGTGACCATTACCGACCGACCAGCCACAGACGCATTGATCAGTTCTTGTTGTGGAGGAACAGCCTCTCGCCCAAGTAAGTCTTCGATTCGAAGATAGCGCAAGTCAGTAAATCCCGCGGTCCCAGAAACGAGTTCGTCAAGATCTGGGACAGTCCGTACGTGCACTGGAAGTTGCACCAGAGATTCGATGATGTCTCGTCGCCGGCCCGGTGTTAGCGAAGGTATCGCTAGCAACACATCCGTGGCGTTCATCTTGGAAACGATGTCGACAAGCTGATTGGGGCTGTAAACGCGGACTCCCCGAATCGTGCTGCCTTGGGCTGACTGTGAATCATCAACAACTGCTGCCACATGCCCCCCCGCGTGCGCCAATGCTGACACCAACCGCGCGCCCGCATGCCCCGCTCCGTAGACAATGACTCGTTCACCAGTACGACTGATGCCAGTAAACCACCATCGCGCGGCTGAACGGAAGCCACCAAGCGCACCGGCTACGACCAAAAAGTAGATAGCCGGCGTGGTCCGAGGAAACCCCACATCCTGCGGCACCAAGACGATCATGAGCGGTATTGTCAATGCTGAAAGCCCAACGCCAACCGCCACCGTCTTAATGAATGATGGGCCGATATATCGGATAATCGGCTGATACATCCCCACCAAGAAAAACACCGGAATGCTCATCAGCGGCATGGCAAGAAGCAACCACCATCGCTGAGCTAACATGTCCGGCCAAAGTTCCCCCAACCGAAGCGCAAAGGCAGCCCAGAGCCCAATTGAAATCACGACGCTATCAACAGTCATCAAAATGATCCGCTTGAAACGTCTCGATCTCGACTGCAACCAACGCTTTATCACACTGGCCATCCTAACGTCACTGAATGTCACCCTCTGGTCTTTATAGCGCTGAGTAGCGCACTGCCCATACGCACCATATCGTCGGTGTTACAGGTTGGATGCACAGGTAGCATCAGACTGCGTTTGCCAAGACAACGAGCACCATGCATCTGGCGATCAGGGCGATACCTTTCAAAAAGTCGTTCCTGATACAACTCTGGACAGGTCCCACTTCGAATAGGCCATCCATCATGGCGAATGGCCGCAAGCAGCTTGTCTCGATTTAACGATTCGTCCAACAAGCAAGTGGCCTGATACCAGGCATGCATCAAGTTGGGATTGGGCCATGGAAAAATAATATTTTCGCACTCAGCAAGCATGTCGGCAAGCGCATGGGCGTTGGCTTCACGCTGAGCTCTCCACTGATCTAACTTGCGCAATTGGGCCAAGCCAATTGCAGCTTGCATGGCGGTCATACGACCATTGGTACCCAACTCTGCTGCAAGCCAACGAAAGGGTGTTGGAATCTGAAGTTGGGCAAGTGCCTCCTGACGCAACTTTCCATGATCCCGCCACGTCCACGCCCGGTCATAGGACTCCTGTTCACGAAAAGCGAGAAGTCCTCCTTCCCCACCAGTCGACATGATCTTGTCTTGGCAAAATGAAAACGCAGCGGCATGCCCAAAGGAGCCCACGCTTTGGTCAGCTACTGCAGCTCCATGAGCCTGAGCACAATCTTCAATAATGAGAATGTTGTGCTCCGATGCCCACTTCATGATGCTGGGCATGTCACAAGGCCATCCACATAGATGTACAACGATCGCGCACCGAGTACGAGGGGTACGTGCCGCTTCAAGCGTCTCAACCGTCACGTTGCCGGAGTTCAGATCAATATCCGCAAAGACAGGCTGCGCCCCAACCATCAGTGGCATTGATGCTGACGCAACAAATGAGCGACTTGATACCAAGACATCATCTTCGGCACCAATGCCAAGGCCTCGCAAGGCAAACTCCAGCGCCACAGTCCCATTGGCTACGGCCAAGGCGTGATTGAGCGAAAACTTTAGAGCAAATGCCTGCTCAAAATCGGCCACAGTACTGCCAGTCCATTGGTTGGTCCGGCCACTCTGCAAGATCGCCACAACAGCATCAATCTCGTCGATTCCGTGATGAGGCCAAGGTGGTAGTGACATCAACTCAACGGCCTCGCTGGAATCCCGACTACCGCCAGGCCATCTTCAACATCTGCGACAACTGCGGCACCAGCGCCAATCATGCAACGACAGCCAATCACAACATGCTCATTCACTGTCGCACCAAGGCCAATCCAAGAACCCTCGCCGACCCTGACTCCCCCTGCCAGATGTGACCCGGGGGCGACATGTACACATCGCTCTAATAGGCAATCATGATCGACACTCGCAGAGGTATTCACTATGCAGCCAACTCCCAACTGCGCGTTCGTTTGCACAACCGCACCAGCAAGGACCATGCACCCAGGCTCAATGACAGCTCGCGCGCTGACGGATGCCGCTGGTGATATCACGGTTGCCAGCTCAAAATGCATCCTTTCGACCTTCGCAATGAGATCTTGCCGACACCCTGCATCAGCAATGGCCACAATGATTGAATCAAATGATGAAATGTGATTCGCCAATGAATCAATGGGCCCAAGAACAGGCCAATGAAGCCCCTGAGCTGATGTCACATCATCATCAAGAAATGAAATATTTGACCAGCCAGCAGCCTCGGCTGTATCAGCCACCACACGGCCATGTCCTCCGGCGCCCAAGATGAGCAGTGACTTACTCACTCATTTCCCCTAAATGGCTCCGTCGTCGCATGCCCTTGACTACTGACCTCACTGGTCTTGAAGACTTGGATGCATGTCATTCCAATAATCTTCAAATCCAACCACATGGACTGATGATCTACATACCAGACGTCCATCTTAAATCGCTCAGGCCACGTCAATGAATTTCTGCCATTGACTTGTGCCCAACCCGTCATCCCTGGCCTCACTTCATGCCGGCGAGCCTGCTGCTCGTTATAAAGAGCAAGATACTCCGGAAGCAGTGGCCGTGGCCCAACGAGGCTCATATCGCCCCGAAGTACATTCCAGAGTTCAGGGAGCTCATCCAGGCTAGTTCGACGAAGCAGTCGCCCAAATCCTTCCAACCTCGAAGCGTCATCGCCATCACCAATGGTCATCGTGCGAAATTTTAGTAGTGTGAACAACTTGCCATGACGCCCGGGTCGCTGCTGCAAAAATATCACAGGCCTGCCTATGCAGATTCGCACTGCCAGTGAAAGTGCTATGAGGAGCGGACTCAAGGCAACCAACAGCAGGCCCGCAGCCAAAATGTCTCTCATTCGACTCACAGTACGCGCATCGTACTACCAATCGACTGGGGCCAATTGAAAGCCTCATGACAGCTCAATATGGACTTTGCATGATGCGATATTAAGAATGCCATATCCCATATTCATGTGGCAATGCCACAGAAGATCTAAAGAGTGTCATAAATATTGTTTGAAGCGACCTCTTGACTACCAAACGACGCGAATAGATTACAGATCCATTGAATCACAAATATCATTGGCAACTAGTCT
>JAKVBT010000028.1 GCA_022446905.1 Phycisphaerales bacterium | reverse complement strand
CCCCCCCCCCCCCCCCCCCCCCCGCCCCCCCCCCCCCCCCCCCCCCCCCCCCCCCCCCCCCCCCCCCCCCCCCCCCCAAGACCTCTTTGAGGCACCTATGTGGTCCCTTGAACGCAATGTATTCATCCAGAACCCCCCATTCCTGCCGACATAATCCAGCATGTTGCTTGTGAACAACTGACTGACTGACTGACTGACTGAACTGAGGGTTTGTATTTTCTGGTGTGTGGGACCATATGGAGCCATATGGGACCATATGAAGCCATATGGTACCATAAGGAGCCATCTGGGCCCATATGGAGCCATCTGGGACCATCTGGTCTCATCTGGGGCCATATGGGACCATATGGAGCCATATGGGGCCATATGACGGAGCCTCCTGGGGCTTCCTAGGGGAGAAGGGCGGAGAGGCAGGGGGCGGGGAGGGGGGGGGGAGGAGATCAACAGATGTTGTGATCCTGCAACTGTGGGGGGACCATATGGGACCAAATGGACCATATGGAACCATATGGGGCCATCTGGCCCTATATGGGGCCATCTGAGACCATCTGGGCTCATCTGGGGCCGTATGGAACCATATGGGACCATATGGAACCATATGGCGGAGCCTCCTAGGACTTGATGGTGATGATGATGATGGTGATGGTGATTGTGATGGTAATAGTCATCGATAATGATGAGGATGATGACGATGATGATGGTGATGATGATGATGATGATGATGATTGGCATATGGGGCCTCACGGGACCATCTGGGGCCACATGGGACCATATGAGGCCATGATGATGATGATGATGGTGATGGTGATTGTTGGGAGAGGGACCATATAGTGCCATATGTGGCCATATGAAACATATGGTACCATATGGGACCATCTGGGCCCATATGGGGCCATCTGGGACCATCTGGGCTTATGGGGCCATATGGGGTCATCTGGGACCATATCGGCCCATCTGGAACCATATGCTACCATCTGGGCCCATCTGAGGCCATATGAGGCCATGCCTCCTGGGGCTTCCGTAAGGGCGGGGGGGAGGTAGGAGGGGGAGGAGAGCAAGCCACGGTTCTTTACAGAGGGTGAACCCATCGCACTACAAGTATACAAAACAATCGTATTTCAAACATGCCCCCCTGTCGTTCAGGTAGTCGTGCCAAATGTTCGCCAGCGCATGCGGCGCAACGACCGACACACGCCGCGTGGTTACCATGAATTTGAAGAAAGCGTCTGCTGGTGGAGATGGCGGAACATCTACATCACCAAAGCGCTCGTAAGAGGAAGCAACTATGCCATCACTCGACGTTGGAGGCGGGGGAGGGAGATCCTGCAACACCACTGGAACCCCTACCCGTGCGTGCAAGGTCTTGGTCACAGAACTTGCGCCTGATTGGGAAAGAGCCATTTGTTTGTTGGCTTTCTCGTGAGCCATTTGTTTGTTGGCTTTTTCGTGAACCATGTGTTCATCAATATTTGCACGTAGCAAGGGCGATGATGAGTTGCCGTTCGTTGCGCACTTTGTCTACAACGGGCGCCGCGCAAATGTCAAAGCGCGACATGAGTCTAGCACACAAATCGAACATTGCTCAGCGCACTGACGCAATCGACAGAATCAAGTTGGGACAGGCCCTCTGATTCATGTCTCCTGGCTCTCACGCTCTCCTTCTCTCTCACTCTCTCCACCGCCACAAAAATTGCGACATGGCTTGCAGACTCCATCACCGACTCTCCGTAGAATGCCGCCAACAAAGACCGTAGCTTTGAAGTGCCGTGGCACGACGGCTTCTGCTCCATGACGTCGAGGATTTCATTCAGGACTGTCGTCGCCACTGAGCTGCAAACCAGTATGTATGCTGCTTCACACGCCCTTTCTGTACTATGGCAGTCCAGGTCGTCTTGACCGTCAGGTGCCAACCAACTTACGCCCTTCAGTGTCCATGGATCTCAGATCCCGGGGGTTTTCTCAACGGTTGACATATGGGCCTGTTTGCATCGTTCCCGCCACTAGCCACAATATCCTGGCCATGGCGCTGAACGCGCTGGCCAGCAGCTTGGCCACAGCGTGGAGGTAAACAAATATTTTGTTATTGCGCATCCCTCGCCGAGGGTTCATCGTACTTCCTCTTCCGCTGCACCTTGACGTCGTTCACAGGGGACAGGATGGTGTTCATGCTATCCGGGCGCCAACCACAAGCTGCCATGATATCCAAGCCCCACACCGCCGCCGCATGCGCAATGAGCTCCTCGAAAGCAGCGAACCACTCTCTGAAGGCATTCGCAACGATCTCGCGCGGGTCTCCCGCCGCTTTGTCCGCACGGATGTTCTCCTGGACTTCCGTGGCGGACCGCTGCCCAAGCCCAACAAACCAAGCATGCCAAGATGGCTTGCGTTTGCCCACAAAGTGAAACGCCATGGCGTCCCGCATAAAGTCTAGATTTGCATGCTCCAGTGCGATAGGCAATCTTTCGTAGTTGTAGTATTCCGTGTCGCTCTGCACCTCGAAGTTAAAGGCACAACCAATGTGTGTCCATTTTGCCCCGCGTGCCGACAAGGCACGCGTCAACGCGTCCTCCTCTGGCGTCCACGATTGGCACCACGCCTGGCCAAAGACATTATGCACTACACCATTATCCGTGATGCTAAGGCTGCGTGCAGGGTCCACCTCTTTCTCGATCTCAGCAAGTAGCTCCGGATCAGGAGCCAAGAGGCAGACGCCGCAGTTCACCCGCGCACCTCGGCCAGAATGCGCGTCGACCCGCAGCCAATCTGTGGGCACAGAACTACCTGCCTTGAGCGGAGTGACCCATTCCAGGTTAGTCGGCATCAGCATGGCGGCTGGCGGCTCGAGCTCGAAAAGTGGGTCCAAATTCTGCCTCGGCAACACGTCTGCGTCAATGAGAAGCACCTTGCTGAGGCCAGCAAGGCCCAGCACGCGGAGCTTGGTGAGAACATTGCGGTGCCTCCCCGTGGATTGTGCAAAGAGCGCGGGGTGTCCACGCAAGTAGTCTATCGGTGGCAGCAGATGGCAACCTGCACGCCTCAGGGCTGCGCACGCCAGCGCGGGAACGTCCTCCGTCGGCAAGACGAGCAAGGGGTACCGAGCGCCGAGCAGTGCCAAGCGATATGCAAGCACGAGGAGCAGCAACAAGTACTCCGCGTTGTCGCCATAAAGCACACAGCAATAAGCGCAACCGCTGAGCATGGGCTCCCGATCGTCGATTCCGTGAACAGGGCTGCTGGAAGTGCTGGTTGAGCCGTGTCCACTTGTGTCCGGCAATGTGTAGGGCAGAGTCGCATCACCTCGGCCCTTGGCGTCCTCGGCCGCCCGGCCGTCGAGCTCAACGAGAGAAGGCGCATCGCCGAGGGCGGGATCGCGCGGGGACATGGAGCTGGCCGGCGACGGAAGCCTCAGAACCCACCCTCCTTCGAACTCGTGCACGCTATCAAGAAATGAAAAATGAACGGAGGAAACACCACACGGCCAACAATAGAGAGAGAGAGAGAGAGAGAGAAAGCCTTCGGTTCGCATCTTTAGGCATGATATTTCAGTTGAGCTTTTAGAATGCGGGACGGGGACTCTGGGGCCAGCGGCGGGTATACCACAGCCCACCGGACGCCAACGTGGTGTGCGGGCGGAGACAGCGAGCAACCGCGCAGCACATCTGCGATGATTGCAAACGGACGCTGTCACAGTACAGCTGCTGATGGTAAAGGGCTTTCTCGTGCACCATTTGTTTGTTGGCTTTATCGTGAGCCATTTTCAGGGACGCCCCCGCATGAAAGTACCACTCTGACGCGCATGTCATGCTGCACCCGTATCTTTTACAATAGATGTCTTGACAATGTGTATGCAGTCAAATTCACACCCTACACTTACGGGTGGTACGCAAAAACAAGGGCCGCGGTCTAAACACTGGCATACTGGCAGGGACAAATCCGCCAGTAAAAGCACGTTTAATTGTACAGCACATCACGCAGTCATACCCGCACCCTAAACCGACCAGTGACACATATGAGGAACACACCACACGGTCTAAAGTCTGGCATTAGGGACAGGCCCGCAGCCCAGGTTGCATACGCTTGGTGACGGATGTGTGTGTGTGTGTGTATGTGTGTGTGTATCTATGGACATCTCCAAGACTAGCATCTCATGGGCCACTCATGCGGACGCGCTGTGAGCGATGCGTTGCGAACAACGCCATCATGTCATCCAAATTACACTTCCCGCAAGCTTCGACATACTTCACGAAGCCGTGAAACTTCGACATACTGTGAAGTCATGTAGCTGGCGGGGAGCATCGCGGCATCGGGCAAGCACAGCCTTGGTGTACAGAACATCACACCTAACAAACAGATATGCGGCGAGATCGAACCACGACTTTGATCTTCACGCCAACAATGACACCGTACCAATGACAGAAGCGCCTCATCTCGGATACCGTAGGCGTTGAGCGTCCACGGCCCGACACTCAAAACCGTCGTCCCAAAGATCAAGCGCTGCTCGCCGGGTAGAATTCCTTCCTGATCTTGGATATGAAGCTTCACGTTGTCAATGGTGTCGAACGCGTCAACGTGAACAGTGATCGAGCCACCGCCCAGGGTCGTCGCGAAGATCTGCATCGGGACCTTCAGCACTAGTACATCCTCTTCGTTTTGGATTTCGCAGTCGGAGAGTATGCGCCCATCCTCTAACTCCCCCTGGAGGTCCTCATCATAAAAGAGGCGCTGCTTGTCTGGCGGAATCCCGTAAACCTCTTGGATTTGCGCTTTCACCGAGCCAATGGTGTCGGACGCCTCAACGTCAACAAGAAGCCGACCTCCGCTACGCTTCTCCACGAAGATCTGCATGTCGCCCAATCAGCCAATACAATGCTACCCAGTCACTCACAAGACCGTTGCTTGCTCGAGCCAGCCTGCAGCTAGGCGTTTTTTTTTACACCATGGAACAATATTTAGAGCAACAGTAAACTGACAACACTCATCTGATTTCACGGGACTTACCACGAGGTACTTGATGGCCAAGGTGGGGCACGAGAGTGCACTTAATGGAGCCGCATGCCCTACTCAAGCGACAGACGCTGGACTTGGTGCCAATGTAACGCACGATATTGAAGGAATACGTATAGCTGGTG
>JAKVBT010000027.1 GCA_022446905.1 Phycisphaerales bacterium | reverse complement strand
CAGGACCAACAGCAACAGTCCCAAGATCAGCAGCAGAACCAGGACCAACAGCAACAGTCCCAAGATCAGCAGCAGAACCAGGACCAACAGCAACAGTCCCAAGATCAGCAGCAAGAGCAGCAGCCAAGCACCCAGGAAAACAGCGACGCTCAAGCCAGCCCCGATATGAGCTGGGACCAGCAATCAACACCGCCATCACCAGATCAACAGACCAATACCGCACCCAAACGTGATGGCAAAATGACGCCAGAAGATGCCAAGCGACTACTCCAAGCTGTCCGTGACCGAGAGCAACAACGACGCCAAGAAAAGCTTGAAGAAAACGCCGCTGGCCAACCTCTCACTGGACGGGATTACTAGTAGGAACACGATAGATATGCCACGCTGTTGCACATCATTGATACTGGCGTTGATTTTCGCCTTCGCACTGACCCCATCGGTGGATGCAGGCACCGTCAAATCCAGCCTGACCGAACGTGTCAGTTGGGTTGGCAGTCCAATCATCCTGCGTATCGTGTTTGAAGACATCGAGTCGTATGAAACACCGACTATTCCGGAAGCCGAAGGACTCACCATTACCGCAACTGGCCCACCGAGCACATACTCACAGCAGACCATCATCAATGGCAAACTCAGTTCGAGCACGACGCTGACCTATCAGTATGCAATTGACGCAACAAGTCCTGGCACATGGGAAGTGCCTGAAATCAGCATTGAAGCAGATGGACAGCAATACTTCGTTGAACCCACCCCTGTCATCTTCCATTCCTCCGAAGATGTAGATCTAATGGAGGCAAAGATACTGAACGTCCCTGATCGAATCTGGCTCGGCCAGTCCATGCGTGCGGTACTTCAAATTGCTATCAAACCGTATGCCAGCCCACAACTCAGGGGCGATCGAATGTCGACGACTGATATGTGGCGACAGATCGACCCCCAACAATCGAATTGGGGTCTATTCTTCGACGCGGCTGAAGAACTGTATGAACAAGGTCGCACTCCCCCAGCCCGCGTCGTTGAGCACACTGGACAAGCAGGCGAAAAAGAACGCTGGTATGCCTTTGAGATTACGGCCGACGTACTTCCGGATCGTGCTGGACCAATCCAACTCTCTGATGTCCGCATTCACATCAACTACCCAACCCAACTCGGCCGTGGCCGAACTTCAATATTCAACCCCATTGCTAGCCTGAGTGTGACTGCATCTAGACCAGTTACCGCCTCGCCCACCAGCGATACCGTCGAGGTAATGCCCCCACCACTGGCAGACCGTCCCTCGACTTGGTCTGGCGCTGTCGGTCGCTTTGATTTTGATGTCAGCGCCAGCCCAACTGAGGTGGTCGTCGGAGAACCAATCACACTGACAATGACAATCACCGACCGCTCGAGCCCACCAGCTGATCTCGATGTGCTGCAGCCTCCACGCCTGGATCAAGACGAAGCACTTGTCAGCATGTTTCGTGTACCGGAAGAACAACCTGGAGGTCGTGTCGAAGGCCGCAGCAAGATCTTTACACAGACCATTCGCGCAGAGCATGGAGACATTGCCTCTATTCCACCAATTTCCATGGCATACTTTGATCCAAAGAAAACCGCCTATGAAGTGGCATTTAGCAGACCGATTCCCATCACAGTCGAGTCCAGCCGAACTGTCTCCACCGGGGATCTTGGACTGTCTCCATTGACAACCGGTGATACAGACAAGAATCTGACCTCCGTACAAGGCGGCTTGTTAGCCAACTACAGCGATCCAAGCATGCTGCTCGCCAGACCCACACAACCTGTCCTATGGTGGTTGTGGGTCGCACTGCTCGGCCCGCCACTGCTCTATCTAGCGACCGAAGCTGCTGCTCAAAGCGCCAATCGCGCGACCCAACCAGCACGATCACGCGCCCGACGCGCTAGCACCGTGCTTACTCAACGCCTCGCTGCTGCTGGTAGCTCGCCTGAGGGTGTTGCTGCCGCACTCCGCTCATTTGTGGCTGATCGGCTGTCGCTTCCAGAAGCTGGACTTACCAGACAGGAGGCTGTGGATTGCTTGCGCCAAGCTGGTCATGCAAATGATGCGGAAGCCCTCGACCAGCAACTCGCAACATTGGAACAACGAGCCTACGCTGGTGCTTCCGCAGCACTGAATGCTGCAGATCATGAGGCAATCAGCTCACTCGCCCGGCAGTTGGGCCGTTCAGTCAAGGGACATTCAGGATGATGGCACGTAAGATTCTTCTCATCTTGATAATGACCTGCTTGGCCGTAGTTGCACCCAAGGCATATGCACAAACACACCTGAGCACCACTCAACAGGAACTTTTGCTGCAGGAAGGCCAGGTGGCCTTCGACCGAGGTATCACACTGCAAACCGCTGATCCTATGCAAGCCCATCAGGCATTTGAAACCGCTATTGAGCGATGGCAAACACTCGCGGATAGTGGGGTTACAAATGGCGCCATCCTTTACAACCTCGGAAATGCACAGGTACAGGCGGGCGAGTTAGGGAAGGGCATTGCCTCCTATCTTCGTGCCCGTGAGTTTATGCCCGGAGATGCGCGGCTCAGTGAGAACCTCGAGTATGCACGATCACTCGTATCGCCCCAGTTCACTGCAGATGGTGCTGGCGATTTGATCAGCCGTCTGATGTTCTGGCACCGTGAGTGGTCAGTCACCACCCGTATCATTATCTTTGGGATTGCCTGGGGTGGTGGCTGGATGCTGCTGCTGGCCAGACGGTTTGTACGATTCCCGGGAAGCGCATGGTGGAGTGGATCAGCGATGGTCATTGGTGCCTGCTTTGCAGCGAGCGTGGCAGTAAGCCTCATCAATAGCGTGTCAGGCCGCGGTGTCATCGTCCAGAATGATGTCATCGTGCGCAAAGGAGATGGCGAAGCCTATCAGCCACGGTTTGAAGAACCGATTCACCGTGGGGTCGAGTTTCGCATTTTGGAATCGCGACCAATCTGGCTTCACGTCGAATTCCCAAATGGAGATGATGGGTGGATTCCTCGCGGCGCTGCAGAGGTCGTTCGACACCAACAGGAACTCCTCGCCTCGGCGTGATTGGCCTTTGGGGCAGATCATCAGCCCCACCTCAATCTGAAATTACGAAATCCGCCTGCGACAATACAAAGAGGCTGATGACATGATCTTCAGGAGCAACCAAAGTCGGCCAACAAAGCGAGCAGATCACTGATATCGACGATGTTGTCACCATTGATGTCAAGCATGGGGTCAGTCGTTCCGAATCCGGCAAGAAGATCGAGCAGATCCGCGATATCAACCATGCCGTCACCATTGACATCGCCAGGGCAATTGGTCACTGGATCGGTAATCGTGATATTGAAAGTCAGATAGAGCTGACTATCAGATGCCCCTGGCACATCTTCATCGCTCACTTGTATAGATACCGATCGGGCCAGAGTCCCCGCTTCTAAACCCGCTGTGTCAATCTCGAATGGGAGTGATACCGGGAATGGCCCAACATTATTCCAAGAGCCACCAAGAAAGCTCACTGGCAGTTCAGGAGTCGAAATCGCATCGACATCCATACGAGCCTGATTCGAATCCCAGTTGTAGTTCCAAAATGATACGGGCAGCGCATGTATGCCTGAATCACGCTCAAACTCTACGAAGTAGACGTAGAAGTTGTTATCTGCGTCAAATGCGAATGATGGATTCGCATGGCGAAGCACATGACCATCAAAGACAAATTCTTGATTGCCATGCTGGGTGTACTCGCCACTAGCCGTGACTGTAAGTTCATCAGAGAAAACGCCAATCTCAGTTGTATCTACGTGAACTGCCACAAGTTCACTGCTTCCTGCATTCAAAGTACCTTGGGCATTGGTATCACCAAGCACACCATTTCCAACTACTGACCAGGACAGTGTTGCAGCTCCACTTGAACTCGATGACCCAGCACCATTGGTGATCTCCAACACACAATCTGATGACCACCCTTCAATCACCACGCCCACATCACAGGAATCCAAGGATGCCTCTAAAACTGCGGGAAACCGGTAGTCGGCAAGCACGGGCAGATGATCGGACGCCTCATGCAGCGCATTGGCAAGCATTGTCGAGGTAGATTGATCCGACAAATAGGTATTGAGACCATCATTGATGGCATCATCAAAGTGATTGCCATCATTGCCGACCGCTCGATAACTGCCAGGGACCATGCTCAGCCCACCATCGGTGTTCATCGCTGGCGTGAGCAGGTGAAAATCAAAGCGATCATCCATTCCACCGCTTGCGAGTCCACCCGAGGCAATGGTGCGCGGTGACTGCGTGTGCTTCTCGCTATTGGATGAGCCGCTCCATGAGCTCGTCCCCAGCGGGTCAACCAAGCCCCCATCCAGAAAGGCGAGATAGCCAAGTTCTTGATTGTCATAGAAGTTCATATCCCCAGCGATGATGACTGCAGTATCGGGGGGCAATTTGGCCAGATCCTCAAGGATGCGCATCGCGCCTGTTTCCCGCTCAACTTCTGAACTGGAACTGTTCCCGGCCTTGAGGTGCATGGAGTAGATGTAGAAACTCACTACTGGGTCTGCATGCCCTGTCAGTTGAAACTGCCAGCGGTCAGCGCGGCGACCCGCACCGGTGTACAGATCGTCATGTCCGGAGGGCATCTCTTGGACAAGCGCAGGGCGGTAGAAGCATGCCTGCGCCCCGCCATAGTTGTCCTCATTGTCATTGGTGTACGTGGCGGATGACCAGTCCGGACCGAGCAAGCCGAGCAGCCCGTCATACGAGGCCTGATCAACTTCTTGGCAAACCAGCACCGCCACATCTGCGGCTGGCGAGGCGTGATCATCGATATCCAAAATATCGATGACGGTTTGAATATCCCCCGCCTCACCCCGGAACTCTGCCACATTCCATGCAACAACTCGAATCTGTCCAAATGCAGGGGTCACTCCGAACATCAGCACGGTGGTCAAGCACATGATCACTCTGATCGGTGACAACACAGCACACCCTCTCATTCACCCACACCTTCAGTCTCAGTGTACTCCCGGGCCCGAATCAGTCCAAAAGCAATTGGGCGTGGACCTAGATTTGCCGCTTCACACCAGATATTGACGGCTCCACGGCCATCATCCTGACCACGTAGGAATCACCAACTGGCTCAACACCAAAAAAAAGCCCGACCCATCTCTGGGTCGGGCTGAACAGGGCTATTCCCTGACAAGCAGACAGTCGATGAGCACTTACTCATATCTCGCGATATGAGTGTCCATCGCATGGATGGACGAGGTTGTCCTGACTACCCGGTGCAGATTGCTCTGCGACGAAAGAGGTTCTACCGACCGATTGCCGGCCGGTTCGCTCTCGCCATCCGGGCCTAAGGAAATCCCTTAGAAAGGAGGTGATCCAGCCGCAGGTTCCCCTACGGCTACCTTGTTACGACTTAGTCCCAGTCACCAGTCTCGCCGTGGGCACCACTGAATCGTGGCGACTTCGGGCGCTACCAGCTTCCATGACTTGACGGGCGGTGTGTACAAGGCTCAGGAACGTATTCACCGCGGCGTGCTGATCCGCGATTACTAGCGATTCCGACTTCAAGGAGGCGAATTGCAGCCTCCTATCCGAACTGGGGCAGGCTTTCGCGATTTGCTCCACCTCGCGGTATTGCATCGTTCTGTACCTGCCATTGTAGCACGTGTGCAGCCCTGGGCATAAAGGCCATGCGGACTTGACGTCATCCCCACCTTCGTCCGGTTTAACACCGGCAGTCTCGCTAGAGTCCTCACCATTACGTGTTAGCAACTAGCGACAGGGGTTGCGCTCGTTAAGGGACTTAACCCGACACTTCACAGCACGAGCTGACGACAGCCATGCAGCACCTGTGTATGTTCCACCCGAAGGCGTGGCTCCTCTTTCGAGGAGTTAATCCATACATGTCAAACCCAGGATAAGGTTCTTCGCGTTGCTTCGAATTAAGCCACATGCTCCACCGCTTGTGTGAGCCCCCGTCAATTCCTTTGAGTTTTAGCCTTGCGACCGTACTCCCCAGGCGGCGCACTTAACACTTTTGCTTCGGCCGGGAACAGCGTCAGAG
>JAKVBT010000026.1 GCA_022446905.1 Phycisphaerales bacterium | reverse complement strand
GGTGGGGGGGTAGGAGGGGGAGGAGGGCGGGCCATGTTTCTTTACTAAGCAACAGGCCGCAGTTCCTTTTTTCCAAGAGTGTAACGGAAAGGAATTATGGTGTTCGCGTTTTTTTCCCCTGCGCACAATCGTCATCATCATCATCACTGTTCTCATGCGCGTACCACACAAGGGGTTCAAGTGTCGTGACTGCTCGAACTTCACACTCGCGAGCGTGCTTCTTGCACTGGACCCCATGCATTTTAGTGACCGCAAACGCACCATCGGCAAGTTACGTAAGTTTGTGCGGAAAAATCTAGTCGCGCTCCGAGCTCGAAATGGCCATGGTCTTCTAAAGAAACTGCGGCCAAGAAATCCAAAGCCCTCTTTCAATAAAGAGGAGAAACGTTGGTACAGCTGGATGAGGGAGAAGCGCCGCACAGCCAAGGAAAAAGCAGCTATGGAAAAGTTAAATAGGTTGGTGAACTATTCTGCGGGCCACAAGAAACGCACTCCATCATCGAGATTGTGCCGAGGCTGTGTCATCGATGGGGTGCACGTAGAATGTAGCTTCAGCACCCGGGTACCCGGTGGAAAAGCGAGTGTCCTACCAAATACAAATTGCTTGCTTTGCAGCGAAACGCGTATGAGTGCACGCCCGCTCACTCAAAGCAAATTGGTCATCGCCCGCTCACTTAAAGCATATTGTGCTTGGCGAGACGAACAGCCCGCAGTGTACGAGGCCGTCATGAATCGCATCACCAGGTGGGTGCCCGAGCTCAAAGACTACTTCAAACGCACAGTGGCCAAGACAAAGATCAAGCACGAGTCAGCAGCGAACCTCGACGAGCACGCAGTCGCCGACAAACAGCAACGCGAGGAACGACAGGCATCTGCCTCGAACTTCGCCAACAAATGCCCGTCCAACGCATTATGCCGAGGCTGTGAGATCGGCGGGGTGCAGGTGGAGTGTAGCTTCAGCACTCGTGTGCCTGGAGGAAAAGCGAGATCAGATCCACATAAAAGTTGCTTGCTTTGCAGCGAGACGCGCTTAAAGAGTCATGGCACGTGGAGTACCATGTTTGGCGGAGGAAGCATATTGGTGATCGCCCGCTCGCTCAAAACATTTTACGCTTGGCGAGAGGAGCACCCCGCCGTGTATGACGCCGCCATGGATCGCATCACCAGGTGGGTACCCCAGCTGAAAGACAACTTCGAACGAGCAGTGACCGCGACCAAAGGCGAGCACAAGCCACCAGCACAAGAGTCCGTAAAAGGACCCACGAGAACGGCAAAAAGGAAACGCGAGGGCACTTAATTAGTCCTCGCACCAATTATTCCGAGGGCTTGTCCCAACACGATTGTTCTGCACACGTGCAGTACGAAAAAGTCGTACAGTTCAACTCTATCAGTGCCCTACCAGTAAAAAAAAACATGGTGCTGATGATGATGACGAGAACGACGATGATGATGATGATTCTGGTGATGAAGATAATGATGATGCTGATAGTGATGATGATGACAATCATGAGGATGATGATGATGATGATGATGATAATGATGATAATGATGATGATGACGATAATGATGATGATGAGTAGCGAGCTCTGAGCGGCATGACATTATTTTCGGTAGACTCAACCGCTGGTCGAGCAACATGGCTGGGAAACACAATAGCGTGCGAAAACCATGAACCCTACCGGTAAAAGGCAATGTTTTCTTCGGCCGACAGGTTCGAGCCCTCGCTGACCTGAATGACGTGTTTGCAAACAAACAAAAACTCAGAGTCCTGCACTTCAGTCTTTGAAATCGCCCGCATGTTGTTATAAATGTTTCGAGCATTAGAAGGCAAAGACGGGGGAAGCTGTACACACGGCGAGCGGTCCTATCCCACTCAACGCCGAACTCCTCAAGCTGCACGGCATTTACAGTTCCTAAATCGTCCCCCTTGATATAATCGACTACATCCTCGTCATAATCTTCAAGGGCTCTGACTCGGCCACCCCTCTTGACAGCCTTACATGCGTGACATAATTTTTATAATGCAGGATTTACCGATACATTCCCCAAACGGTTTGATGAGATCTGCCAAATACTACGCACATATCTTTCACCATCACATCTTCAATGTCAAGTGCTGCCGTTGCAGGTTGCAGTAGCTTGCGTTTGCATTGTCATAGAGATGCGTTTTAACTATGACAGCGCCGACGACGCCGCACCCACGGTTAATGAGGCGGAAGTAGTTGACGGGGCGACGATGCGTTCTCGCTATGACCGCACCGACGACAGCACACACACAGTTCATGAGGCGGAAGTAGTTCGTCAGGAGGCAGTTACGTTGCGCGCGGAGTTGGAGGCAACACGGGCGGAAGTAGCGTCTTTACGTCAACAGCTTGATTGGCAAGCTGCCGATTGGCCGACAATACGTGTATCTTCTCCGCTGATCAATATGGAATTCACTGAATGGCGACCGAATGAAAGTCGAGAAAACATGCGATATTGGGAATCGTGGTGCCCTTGTTGCAAGAAACCACTTGATATTACAGCCTTTGGTATTCATGACAGCCATTACAATTGGGAAAACGATCAGGCGCATGAACCACAGGCGAAACATTCCACCGTTGTCACTTATGCTTATGTAGCAGCGATCTGGGGAGAAGGTTCTGGTTTGTCCGGCTTTGTGGTGGGGGCGTTGGTCTTGGCCACGGCACTAAGGCGACGTGGCACAAGGCACGACCTTGTCCTTTTACATACAGCTGATGTGCCAGCCCAAGCTTTGGAGATGCTTTCGAAATGTTGGAAGCTTCATCTAGTGGAGTATGTTGCCGCTAGTAAGTCTTTATTCGGGTGCAAGGACAAGCGCTTTGATGGTGTGTTCACAAAATTGCATGTTCTGGGACTCACGGACTACGACAAGGTGCTAATGCTGGACATTGATCTTGCAGTGCTACGTTGTCCTGATGCGCTATTTGAGTTGCCTGCTCCAGCTGCGATGCGGCGTGGTTATTCTGCCCATGTCCATGGAAGTCGCATGCACGGGCGAAGTTTTTTCGGGGGCTTTGCGGATAATTGGGGGCAGTGCGGGGGAATCAATGCGGGAGTGATGCTTCTGAAGCCCGACACGGAATTGCATAAGCGTGCGTTGAAAGAGGTTCAAATGCCTGTGCACCCAGAGCACATCGCAGGCGGAGGGCCCGAGCAAGACTACCTGAGTCGTTTCTATGCTTCGTATCCTTGGACCCACATATCCGTGCTGTACAACTTCCAACTGCATCACGTATTTTATGCGTTGGAAGCTGCCATCCTGCACGTAACGGGCGCCTCAGGCCCTCCAGATCATTGGGCACATGTTGATGATGACAGCACAGACTGTGATAATGATATCAAGGACAATACCGTGTTGCGATGCTTCTGTCTCCCATCCAATTATGACAAGTTGCCAGTGTTCCAATCTCCGTATTCCTTCCACATTGTTGGCCATGTAGAACTCGGTACCGAGCTCGTCGCCTCTGGGTCATGTGTGAAGGTTAAGAACTGTCCAATGGTGCCCGTGCGGTGGCCATTTAGTGGTGCTGTGGATGGGCGACAGGTTCAGGTTGTTGCAAACACAGTGGTCACAGCGGAGACTGAAAGTGATGAAGTACCATCCGGTTATGGTTTGAGCCCTGAGCATGGGAGTAGCTCGCCGTTATCCCATTGCCATGCGGTTACAGTTGATACAAATGCTGCCAGGCATCAGGCCGAAGAGTTGCAGCCTTGGACTCCTGTGCGTCTGGCAGTAGATCCCGAGGATGTGCACATTGTGCATTTCAGCGGACACCTCAAGTTGTGGGACAAGGACCCCAGCGAAACTGATGATGACTTTGTCAACCGTCTTCTGCGATTTAACTCACCGCAATGCACTCGTCTTTGGTTGGACCAAGCTGGCGATGAGAAGGATTACGCCGAGTACGGTTTACGCTTGACTGAGGGCGCCTGGCATCCACTCAATTGCGGAACACAACAGTTTCAACAGCAAGTGCAAGGTATCGTTGAACATGGCATACTCCAGGTAAAACGTATCGCGCTACAAGCCACTGTCCAGTGGCACCATGATTTGGACGATCTGGCCGGACAATTGGAGCTTTCTTCAGGTGCAGAACTGTTTGAACGGCTACAGCAGTTCATGAGCCTGCCCATCGTCAGCACGCCCAGTGAACCTGCAGTCGAATATCCAAGGGGGACTCGTGTTGAAGTGTTTTGGTGGTCTGATGACAAGTGGTATCCGGGAACAGTAAAAGGCATACCCTACCCAGAAGACTCACGTAGCCGATATTCAATTGACTTTGATGATTTTACAACCGATGCTGCAGTAGAGGCAAGTTGCTTAAGAAGGTTGAATGTGTCGGAGAACATCCTTGAGATGCTTGTTTGATGGCAGCAATTATCTCTAGGCCGTAGTGGACCAATCAGCTTTATTATGGCGCCCGTCGTTTCATTATGGTAAGGCAAAATTTGCCAAATGAGCAGTACATCCCAGTAAAAATGCCCGACGGCCTTTTTCAGGAATCTGAGGGCCTGTCCCAATACGGTTCCTTACTAGTGCGCATCCTTTGAATCAGCCTTTTACTCCGAGGTACATAGGTTCTGGGCTGGCCGAACCTAGTCTTCGCAGGAACTTAGCCTCCGCATCGACATGAATCAGAGCGCCTGTCCAAACATGATTCTGTAATGGCTGCTGGAGATGAGGCGTCAGGACAGAATAGCGCAGCAACCTTTGGAAGCCGCAGGAGGTCCCAGGAAACACCAGGAACCCCCAGGATGCCATATGACCCCATATGCCTCCATATGGTTTCGTATGGTTCCAGATGACCCCAGATGGCACCATATGGTCCCATATGGCCCCATTTAGTCCAATATAACCTCAGATGGTCACATATGGCCCTATATGGCTCCATATGGTCCCAGATGGCCCCATATGGCCTTATCTGGAATGCGGTCTGCGTCTTATCTCTCTCTCTCTCTCTCTCTCTCATTTCCTCTCTTTTTCTCTCTCTCTCGCTCTCCACATAAAAATTGCGAAGCGCCATTTTGAAATTCGGGATCATCAGCAGCACCAGCAGCAGTAACAGCATCATCATCATCGTCATCACCATCATCATCGTCGTCAGTACCGTCATACCCATACACAAAGTATCGTGTATACACGTTCATATTTCTCTCCACGAGTTTGCATTTTCATTTTGGCTTAGACTTGTAGTCTACCGTCCTGGTGGATCCGTCCACATTGCTCCCCTCAATAGATAGACCCACGATCCCTATTCGAGAAGGTGGTGCAGCATCATGGTTGTTCGGTGTTCTGACCAGAAAGGTGTTCCAATAGCGCGGACGCACCAGTTTCAAAATGGAGACTCTCCTCTTTCTTTTCCCTCATGGCTGTCTGACCGTGAGTTGTGTTGGGCTGCCGTGCATCAGCGGGCGTTACAGACCGATGCCTCGAGGAGGCCACGCTTTGTGCTGGACCCATCATCACACTGCCCATTGCAGGACCGATATGAAGCTGGAATATGGGCTGCGGGTCACGGTATGCCTAGACATACGCGTGAAGTCTTGGACCAGGCCAGCCTACTTTTGCGCTGTTTGCATGCTCATCTATATACATTTGTCATGGAAAGATGCCGCGGAGAGTTGCCTCGGTCAGCTCGGGCAGAGGATGAATGCGTAAGTGAGCACTGGGTACGCCCATATGGGGCCAAATTGCTAGACGCTTTCAACGAGATGAACGTTAACATTTCCACGGCGGATGTCGTGGACACAGCGACTGTCTTGGCGTCCTGGTTGTGGAAAAAGGTTTCCACTCATGCTCAAAAACGCTTCTTGACGCCTCCACCGGGAGAAAAAAGGTGCAAATCCGAATTGGGCTGGCCAGATTTCTTCCTGACCTATGACGAGTTCTGGGAGGTAATCTGGAACACCATGGGCGATTATTTCGTGGCTCGTTATTATATTGGGGTTCGCGAGCCAGGATCACCCGTGATAAAAAGGGAGAGCCACGATGGCGACTTTGCGCCCCCGGGTGTCATCGCGCGATGGCGTTTTTAATTCAAGGCAACAGTTTTGGGCGCACGTTGCCGCGCCCTGAAAGTGCAGATGGCAACGTCCGTCTTCCTATATTGGCGACGGCGACGTTGTGTCCGTCTTCATAAAATAGCGACGGCGACGCTGTGGCAGCAGGCCGCGGTCCATCATCATCATCATCATCATCATCATCATCATCATCATCATCATCATCATCATCAACATCATCATCATCATTATCACCATCATCATCATCATCATCATCATCATTATCATCATTATCA
>JAKVBT010000025.1 GCA_022446905.1 Phycisphaerales bacterium | reverse complement strand
GGTGCCGAGACTCGCGTCAACATGAGCCGCTCCTGGTTACATTTGAGCGAATCAAGATTCGGCACCTTCTATTGGGATGCAACAGACGCAACGGAAGCGGGCGGGTACTGCAATTTTTATCGATGCAGTTTCAGACTCAACAACACCGCGCATACCTTCGGAGGAACCAACAATTTCCCAGCTGGCGGCGTAGCCTGGGTCGATGGCAGTATTCCAGGTGATCGACCACTGATTTGTTTCTCAGATTGCGGTGCGGAGCAAAACAACGGCAACGCTGCTGGCGTGTATGGATATCAAGCCAATGGCGACGGCGGCTTCATGAGCGTGGCTTCCAACTGGCATCCCTATTGCAGGATTGCCCAAGCCTGGATCACGACTCCATGGTTCATGGATCCCATCACCGATCTACCACTCACGCTGCCAGGCGATGTGAATGGAGACGGCCAGATCGACGAATTCGATCTGGAATACCTCATGTACGTGCTGGGCACGTGTCACTACGACGGTGATCAGGATGGCATGATCACGATCAATGACCTTCTTGATGCTGTGGCGGTGTATGGCAGTCTTTGTCAATAGTTGCAATGAACAAGTACCTCACAACAATCATGCTCCTGCTTTGGATTAGCACCGCCGGCGTCTGGATACATTGATTCCGATCTCTAACAAAGCGGCCCTGGCATCGGTGATTACCAGGACCGCTTAATGAAGAGAGAGTGTCCCCCAGTTGTACTGCCCCGCATGGCAGGCTCCCGTCATTCCTACTGATCTTCTTGGTGCTGCCAAAAGGCCATAGCGGTGCCAAGACGCCCCCAACCGGCTCACCTGAATGGTTCTCCCTTGATCCATTCAATCGATGTGCCATGATGAAGGGAACACAACGCTGCCTCTGGAGTGGAAAACATGACTCATATTGCTGCTGTCATCGCCGGGCTGTCATTGGCTTTCTTTGGATCGTCTGCAACCATCGCTGGCACGATCAATGTGCCCGGCGACTACGCCCTGATTCAGGATGCGATCAATGCCTCATCTGATGGCGATGTGATCAACATCGCACCGGGGATCTACACCGAGTCGAATCTTGATCCGGGCGGCAAACCAATCACCATCCAGGGCGTACTCAACGACGGCGGATCTCTGGCGACCACCATTGATGCCCAGCAAGGCGGCAGCGTATTCGTGTTGAATTCGCAGGAAGGCGAAGGAACCATCATCAGGAATCTGGTGATTACCGGGGGAACCGGAACTCAGACATACGGCTTCCTGCATGGCGGCGGCATCCACTGTCAGTTCAGCCACCCCACCATCAGCAATTGCATGATCCTTGGCCACACGGCTGAACGTGGCGGTGGAATCTCATGCCTCTTCAGCAGCCCGACCATCGACAACTGCATCATCTCGGACAATGCAGCTGACGTTGGCGGAGGGATCTACGGATACGGCAATACGAGCAGTCCCAGCATCACGGGCTGCACGATCTCGTACAACACGGCCTTCAGCGGCGCCGGTATCAGTTGCTCAAGCAACAATTCAGTACCCAACAACCCCATCCTCAACGGCTGCACGATCAAAAGTAATACCGCCAGTCAGAATGGCGGCGGAATCCTGTGCACCGACAGCAATTCAACCATCAAATCCTGCACGATCTCAGGCAATACCGCCAATGATGGCGGGGGGATCTACTGCTACAGCAGCAACCCCACCATCAACGAATGCCTGATCGAGGGAAACAGCAGCAATTCCAATGGTGGCGGACTTGCCTGCTACTACAACAGCACGCCCACCATGATCAATTGCACCCTTGAGAACAATTCGTCCATCAACATCTGGATTGATGTACTTACCTATTCAGATCTGGTCCTCTTGAGCTCGGATCCCCCATCCTTGTCCGCGTCCTGCTGCGTGTCTTCCGGATGCGTGGCACTGACCAGTGATGACTGCACGGCACTCGGTGGCAACTGGCTCGGTGAAGGCAGCAGTTGCGATGACTGCCCGGCGTCCTGTTCCGGCGACACCAACAACGACGGCGTCATCAACATCGAGGACCTGCTGAACATGCTGTCCAACTTCGGATCGGTGTGTCCATAGCCCCCTGATTCACAACACCTGAACCCACCGCAGCCCCGGCAGAGACTCTGTCGGGGCTGTTCCTTCCTTTATATACACACCCCAACCGGCCCAACTGACCCTGTTCCCCCTTGATCTAGGCACCAGATCTGCCATCATGTCCGGATCTTAATTCCACCTTGGGAGGGGAAACCATGAATTGCATAACTGCTGTTGTTGCCGGTCTGTCACTGGCATTCGTTGGAACATCCGCAACCATCGCCGGCACGATCAATGTGCCTGGCGATCAGCCCACCATTTGGGCTGCGATCAATGCCTCTGTCAATGGCGACGTGATCAATATCGCCCCCGGCACGTACAACGAGTCTAACCTCTTCTCCCTCGGCAAGGCCATAACCATCCAGGGCACGCTCAATGGAGATGGAACACTGGCGACGACCATCGATGCCCAGCAGAGTGGCAATGTGTTCAGGTTCCAATACGGCGAAACATCCGAAACGGTGATCAAGAACCTGGTGATTACTGGAGGAACGGCAACAACGGGAATCTACGGCGGCGGGATCATGTGCGAGTACAACAGCAACCCCACCATCACCGGCTGCACGATCATGGGCAACTCGAGCAACAATAACGGCGGCGGGATTACCTGCCTCAGCGGCAGCAACCCCACCATCATTGACTGCACCATCACGGGCAACATGGCCACCTACTCCGGCGGCGGAATCTACTGCTTGAGCAGCAACCCCACCATCAGCGGCTGCACGATCAAGGGCAACACGGCCACCTACGGGGGCGGCGGGATCTACTGCATAGTCAGTAACGCCACCATCAGCGGCTGCACGATCGAGGGCAACACAGCCAAAGAAGGCGGCGGGATCGGCTGCGCTGGCAACAGCAACCTCACCATCAGCGGCTGCACGATCTCGGGCAACACGGCCTCCCTGCCCGCCGGCGGCGGCGGCGGCGGGATCTACTGCAGTGGCAACAGCAGCCCCACCATCACCGGCTGCACGATCTCGGGCAACTCGAGCAACGCTGATGGCGGCGGGATCTATTGCTACTACAGCAACCCCAGCGCCACCATCAGCGGCTGCACGATCACGGGCAACACGGCCAATGGCACGGGCGGCGGGATCTACTGCTCCAGCAGCAGCCCCTCGCTAGAGAATGTGATGGTGCTAGGCAACTCGACACCAGAAGTTGTTCTTGAGGGTGGATCTACCTTGACCCAAGGCAACACTCAACAGGAGTTGATTGCACAGTTACAATCCACGATTGAAGCTCAGCAAACCGCAATCGAAGATCTGCAACAAATCGTCACGGCCTGCTGTGCAGCGCAGAGCTGTGCCGGTGATGAGAACAATGACGGCGTGGTCAACATCGATGACCTGTTGATTGTCATCTCCGTATGGGGCCCCTGCCCATAGCCCCCCTGATTCATCACGGGGCAACGTCCCCGGATACCACACCGCCGCACAAAAAAAGGCGCTGAACTCACAGGCCGCTTCCAATCAGGGGGCGGCCTGTTTCTTTCCCGACACCCTCCTGCTGCCCCCATGCAGGCCTCTGGCTCATGATCCGGGCTGTATTTGATTGATCCCCCACCTCAGAGTCGCCACAATGAGGTCTGGACCTGTCGGGAGAAGAGATCCATGAGAGCTATCTGTGCAATCGTTGCGAGTTTGGTGCTTGCTGGGACCGTGTTCGGTGACACGATGTCAGGCGGCACATACGGCGCCTGTTGCCTTGAAACGAACTGTGATTATGTACTGAAAGACGAATGCGACTTCTCAGGAGGGATCTTTTTCTCTGGCCTGACATGCGACTCTGTTTTATGCGATGCCGATCTGGTGGTGTCACAAGACGGCACTGGCGACTATGCGAGTATTCAGGAGGCGATTGATGCTGCCATTGATGGCAGTGTAGTACTCGTTATGCCTGGTCAATATTTCGAGAACATCACATTTCTGGGAAAGCCAATCACCGTCCAGAGTGCCGCCCCCAGCAATCCCGAACTGACCATTATTGATGGTGGTGGAACATTTGATAACACCGTCGTATTTGCTGCCTCCGAAGAAGAGGACTCAATCCTTAATGGGTTTGTGATTACGGGCGGCAACAGTCCGCTCAATGGCGGTGGAGTGTATTGCACATCCGACCCTACTATTCGCAATTGCATCATCACCGACAATCAAGCTGATCTCAATGGAGGAGGGGCCTACATCACAGGCGACCCAACCTTTGAAGGATGCACCATCCAGAACAACAAAGCTGATGGCAATGGAAACGGGATGTATATTTTTGGAGCTGCTCCAAAGATCATTGACTGTATCTTTGGAACCTCTTCGTCTGCAACCGGGGCAATGTTGTACGCCTATGGTTCAGAAGCAGAGTTCACTGGAACCACAATTGATGGCCAGGGTGGCACAGAACTCGGCAGCAGCCTGGAACTCTGCTTTACAAGTTGGACAAACTGCGAAATTAAGAATTGCAACCCCGGCCTGATTGTCACGAACAGCATTGCCGACCAGTTTGTTGGTTGCACGTTCAACAATAACACTTACAGCGAGCATGGCGGTGGGATTCACTGCATAAGCGGGCTCACTGGAAGCCCGGCATTCGACAACTGTTCTATTACTGACAATACGGTCCCCAATGACTATGGCGGCGGAATCTACTGCAACAACAGCAGTCCTATGATTAAAAACTGCATGATCACAGGAAACCTCGCTGACAGGGGCGGCGGGATCTTCTGCTACAACAGCAACCCCACCATCACCGACAACTGTGAGATCTCAGGCAACACGGCCTTGAACCGTGGAGGCGGGATTTTCTGTTGGGACAGTAGCCTCACCATCGCAGACACCACGATTTCAGAAAACACCTGTATCGACCAAGGCGGAGGATTAGCCTTTGAAGGTGGAATGAATTTTAATCAGACAATCACTAACTGCACCATCAGTGGAAATAAAGCCACGGGTGCCTTGACCGACACCATTGGAGGTGGAATCTACTCCGGCCAGAAATCCAGCCCTAGCTTCACGGAATGCACGATTGAAAACAATACTTCTGGATATTATGGAGGCGGGGCATACTGCGACGGTAGCAGCATCACTACGTACGTAGACTGTACATTCTCACAAAATACCGCTGAGTATCATGGCGGTGGAATCTACTTCGCCAACAACAGTTCAATCATCTCCGGATGCACGATCTCAGACAACTCGGCTGTTGACGGCTCCGGGATCTACTGTCGCAACAGCCATCCCACGATCACAAGCAGCGTGATTTCTGGCAATACGGCAACAAGAGAAGGCGGTGGAATATTTTGCTGGGCAGGCAGCAGCCCAACATTCACAGCTACCACGATCTCAGAAAACACTGCCTCTGTTGAAGGTGGCGGGTGCTGCTGCTTTGATGGCAGCAGCCCAACGTTCACTGCATGCATATTCAACAACAATACAGCGAAGTCGGATGGTGGCGCAGTTTTCTGTGCCCAACCACAAAGCGATCCTGTGTTTACAGACTGCGAATTCTCAGGCAACACTGCTCAAAAAGGTGGCGGGATGTTCTGCCACGATGAAAGCAATCCTACGCTCATAAGCTGCATAATCTCGGACAATACCGTTTACTACGATGGTGGCGGAATCTTCTGTAGTCATAACGATCCAACGTTCACAAACTGCACCATCGCGAACAATACAGCCCTTCAGGGTGGCGGTTTCTTCTGCTACAATTCGGGTAATCCTACGCTCACCGACTGCACGATCGAAAACAACAACGCCACCGATGGTGGCGGACTTCATATTCGTGAGGGGGGATGTGTCGTACTGGAGTATTGCACGTTTACCGCCAATCAAGCTGCACGTGGCGGTGGATTGTTCGGCTATCAAGGAAACTGTGAAGTCGCCGACTCAATCTTTGAGTCCAATAGCGCAACCCAGGGCGGAGGCCTGTACCTCGGATCAGGATCGATCCTTCGTTGCGAACTAAAAAAGAACATTGCCTCGGAGGGAGGTGGCCTGTATTCAGTATCAACAACAGGCATCACTCTCCAGGACAGCCTGATCTGCGAAAACGAGCCAGACTGGATCGAAGGCGAATGGATTGACGGCACTGGCAATGACTTCCCCGTCAACTGTCCAACCAATTGCCCCGGCGATTATGACAGTGACGGCGATGTCAATGTCGTGGATGTACTCGGAGTCATCGGCGACTGGGGCCCTTGCAATCCAGATGCACCCTGTCCTTCCGACTTCAATGGCGATGGTGTCGTCGGTGTCAACGACATCCTCACCGTCATCGACGCCTGGGGCCCCTGCCCTAATCCCTGATGATTACGCATACAACTCAGTACTCACCAACGCACCCGATTCCGAACGGGGCGCGGGCCCAAGGTTCGCAGGCGGGTTCGAGGACAAGGAGAAGGAACGAGGCGACCCCGCAGTGGGTCGTCGAGTGACTTCGACGC
>JAKVBT010000024.1 GCA_022446905.1 Phycisphaerales bacterium | reverse complement strand
ATCGGCTGGGAACGCATGATCCTCACAACGCTGTCGTAACTCTGTACAACCTTCTTCGAGATAGTCGAGGCCAGAGGGCTGATAGCCAAAGCGATCATGAAAGTACCATAGATACTGCCCAGGACAACAGCCAATCTCAAGGCATCGAAGATGCTCGCCGCGAGGGAGGCGCCGCTGAAACAGATCGTCGAGATCGCGGAAACTCGGAACTCTTGGGTTGATGGTGAGTGGCGATTTTCGTGCATGATCCCATGATGAACTCCAATCACTTTTGGAGGACAGCCGATTTTCACACGATCTCTCTTTAGGAGGCATTGATGAAACTTGAATGGTTCTTGATTTCGACATCGCGCGTACCATAAGGCATTAGCACATTGGATTCTTGATACGTGAAATCAAATTCTCAACCAATCAAGGTGCTCTATGTCATGGGCTGCAGTCGCTGCGGTTCAACGATACTTGATTCCATTATGGGCGCTCATCCTGATGCAATCGGCCTTGGGGAGTTAGAGAAATACCCTGCGGTCAGAGACTCACTGAATGACTATTGCGGGTGCGGGGTGTTGGTTCAGGAGTGTCCTTTCTGGGAAGAAGTATGTGCTCGCTGGATGCAGCAAGTCAATGGTACGCTTGCGGAGTTTGAGTCTCTTGCTAGAAGGTATTGTCGGCTTCGCCAACTACCTCGGCTCTTAGTCGTGGGCGAGCAAAAATCGATACGCTTTCGGCGTTATTCAGAATACATATGCGCAATGTTTCAAACAGTCGCTCAAGTATCTGGCGCAAGCATATTCATTGACTCATCGAAGAACCCAGCGCGTGCGCTGGCTTTGCGGCGGGTCAAAGGAATTGATATTCGTCTATTGCATTTGGTCCGAGACCCTCGTGGAGTTGCTGCATCTTTATTGAAGAGTTGGGCTCGGGATCCAGCAGCCGGGATTCAATCAGATCTTGAAGGTCGGCCAGCTCGTCAAGCAGCCAAAGCATGGAATTTGTCTGGTCGCTTGTCCGACCTTGTGGGGCGTTGCTATGCCCCGAAGACCTGCATGAGAATTCAATACGAGTCTATTTTAAATAACACAGCAGAGTCGATTCGGTCAATTGGACACCTGCTGAATGTGGACTACACCGATGTAGGTTTATCAGTGGCATCAGGTGAGGCTGTGGAGATAGGGCATGTTGTTGCTGGAAACAGACTCAGAATGCTGGGTTCGACATCACTGAAAACAAAGGACAACTGGCCTGAGGTTCTGGGCGATGACGATAGACGTATGGTGGAACGTATATGCGGTCGTCGGATGCACAAGTATGGATACGGTTTGACTTGAGGTGAACAGAGCAGTGTTCCGACTGGGTGTAACAAACATATCCGACTTGAGGCGGCAGCTAAGTACAAATGGCCGCGCTGCTGTAGATATTGCTTTGTTTTTGGAAGTCAGCAGTGCTGTGGCTGACGATGAAGAAGCACAGGCTCTTCAATCTGCGGTCTTGTCTCGGATGCGATTTAGGAATGGGACCTATAAGCGCACCTCGCCAAACAGATTTGACGGCTTTGATCAGAGATTGATTAAGGTCGCTAATGAGGCTTTTCCTCAAGGTGCGATACAAATTCTGGATGTTGGCGTTTCCGATGGGTCCACATCTGCCGCTTTGGTACGCAGTTTCAAGAAGCAGGCAGGTCGCAAAGTGGAACTACTTGGTATTGACCGATATATGAATATGGAGATCAGGCGCCACAAGAAGCGGCCCATTCAATTCGCCTTTGATGCATGTGGCGATCTTGTACAGGTGCGGTGCGGGAACTTTGTGTTTAACTGCCACGCACTTGAGTCGTGGATTCGATTTCCAGTGAACCGATTTCTGGGCAACTTGCTCATACCACGGTGGCGCCGTGTGTTTGCAGATGGCAATGGGCCCGACTTCAATCGCAACAATGTGAATCTGTTTGGGCGTCTCGCCTCTTCGATGAAAGAAAGTGGCGCTATGGATCTACAGGAGGGGGATCTTTTTCACCCTCCGCCAGGCCCATTTCAGTTGGTCCGTGCGATGAACGTTCTGAATCCAAGCTACTTCCCATCTGAGTCATTGGCAAAGGCGGTGATCGCACTAAGAAGTTCTTTGGTAGACGATGGCCTTTTGGCTGTTGGCTCCAATGAGAATGCTGGTTCGCCGGTAGAAGGAGCGATTTACCGTCGTACGGAAACGGGATTTGAGCGAGTCGAACAAGCCGACAGGCCGTGTCGAATCGACAGCATCATTCTGGACCAGTTCTGCAAGGTAGGCTCGGACTAAGTCGCCATGTGTGGAATCGCCGGCATTCTAGACTGTACACCGAACCGGTTCAGCCGCGGACGCGAGTTGGATGCAATGGTGTCATCACAGGTCCATCGTGGTCCCGATGACAACGGATCTATGGCGGCCTTTGATGGCAGAGTGCGCATGGGGCATCGACGCCTGTCCATCATCGATCCCAGTTCGGCCGGACATCAGCCGATGCAGTCCCAATCAGGACGCTGGACAATTGTCTTCAACGGTGAGATATACAACGCCGTCACACTAGCCAAGGCCGCTGGAATGACCGCGGCAGATCGGCGTGGACACTGTGATACTGAGATACTGGTTGAACTGATCGACCGCCAAGGTGTGCAGAGGACGATCGAACAATGCGCGGGCATGTTTGCATTTGCGGCATTGGATTCGATCGAAGAGCGCCTGTATCTAGTACGAGATCGCATTGGTATAAAGCCCTTGTACGTAGCGAGGAAAGGCGACGTCATCGCTTTTGCTTCTGAATCAAGAGCCTTCGACGTTATGCCTGAATTCTCAAGTGGAGTGTCTGCTCCTGGTCTGGCGAGCCTTCTGACATTTGGCTACATCGCAGGACCGCGGTCAATTCGCGAGCACGTATCAAAGGTCAGGCCGGGCACTTTGGTGCAGATTGATTTTGCACAAGATTTACCCACTATGCGATCGATTCAATGGTGGTCTGTCCAAACTTCCATGGATGATTCGATGGAGCACGTTGATGACAGCCAGGCCATCGAGGCGGTTCGGGATGCGATTGAAGTGTCCGTTCGGGATCGACTGATGTCTGATCGTCCTCTTGGGGCATTCTTGTCGGGTGGGATTGACTCGTCTTTGGTTGTTGCAATGATGGCTCGTGTCGCTGATCAACGTGTGCCGACGTACTCAATCGGGTTCGAGGATCCGGCATGGGATGAATCAGCCCACGCGCGTGCTGTGGCGGCACATCTTGGTACTCATCACGTTGAGCATCGTGTGACTGAGCAGGACGCTCTGGACATCATTCCATCGCTCAGTGGGCTGTTTGATGAACCAATGGGCGACTCGTCTCAGTTGCCTACGCTCATGCTGTGTCGAATGGCGAGACAGGGTGTTGTGGTTGCCTTGTCAGGTGATGGCGGCGACGAGTTGTTTGGTGGCTACAGCAGATATGCCTGGACGATGCGGCTTTGGTCGAAATTAGCTGGGATTCCTCGGCCATTGCGTATGGGTATTGCCAGTGGAATGATCGCCATGCCACGGAACTTGGCCGCCGTAGTCTTGCGACTTGTCAATCGATTGCTACCGCCTCACATACAGGTTCGCAATCCAGCAGACAAAGCCTCCCTATTAAGGAGAGTGCTTCCCGCGCGCGACCCCCATGAGTTGTATCGGCTGCTTTCCACGCCATTCGGTGATGCCGCGGCCGTCATGATCCATGGTCCTGACGATGATTCCAGCCAGCGATTCGAACCACCTTTCATTGATGATCCCTGGATAGATATGATGACAACTGATCTTCAGCAGTATCTACCCGACGACATTCTCACGAAAGTTGATCGCACCAGCATGAGTGTTGGGCTTGAGGTTCGTGTCCCATTGCTGGATCATCGGCTGGTCGAACTGGCGTGGCGACTTCCGTTGCACATGAAGATTCGCAACGGGCAAAGCAAGTGGGTGCTGCGCCGTATTCTTGAAGACATGGTGCCAGCATCATGTTGGGATCGCCCCAAGATGGGCTTCGGCGTGCCACTAGGTAGTTGGCTACGTGGACCGTTGCGTGACTGGTCGGAGTCATTATTGGATGAGTCGCGCCTCAATAGAGAAGGTATTTTTAGAGTCAAACCGATCCGCCGCACTTGGGAACGGCATTTGGCAGGTAATGTTGATCACGGCGCGTACCTGTGGAACATTCTGATGTTTCAATCATGGATGGAATCGAGGGGTTCACGATGAAGATCGCCATCTTTGTTGGTTCCCTGTCCATTGGGGGCGCCGAACGTCAATTTGCCATTTTGGCCCGTGGTCTGGCAGACCGTGGACATGATGTTCGTGTGCTGACCATGGTGCATTCGCCGCCGCCAAATTTCGATGATCTTCTCGATGGCATTCCTATTCATGTGCTGTTCCCCCGAGCGTGGGTGGGGCCACTTCGGCTCGTCCAGTTGCTTCGCGGGTGGCGCCAACTCCTGTACTACTTACGACAAGATCCTGTGCATGTCGTGTATTCAGCCCTCGAGTGGCCGAACTACATGTGTATTCGTGCATGTCGAGACTTGCCGGGTACGGCTGCTGTTGTGGGCATGCGCCACGCAGCCGATGAAACGATGGGTTGGAAGCGGCGACTTCCCATACGCTTATCAGCTGGAGCGGGTCGGCCAGAAGGGCTGGTTGCCAATTCACGAGCGGGAATGCAGGAAGCTAACCACAAGGGTCTCATTGCGCTTCAGGAGCATGTCATTGCGAACGGGATTGACACAGAGCACTTTGCACCAACAGAAATAGGCGCTCTGAAATTCAGAGAATCTCTAGGTATCCAAGCAGAGACACCACTTATCGGGCAGGTAGGGAGAGTCATTCCTCTCAAAGATCATCGGACTCTGCTGAATGCATTTGCATTGCTATCCACTGAGCTCCCACACATCCATCTTGTTTGTTGTGGCCAAGGGGCAGAGGTTCAATTTCAGTCGCTCCAGGCCCTGGCTAGTTCATTATCAATAGCGGATCGTGTGCACTGGGTCAAACATGCAAAGGATCTGCCGGCGGTCTACTCAGCGTTAGATCTTTTGATGATGTCATCTAGATCTGAGGGGTTTCCCAATGTTGTTGCTGAAGCCATGGCATGTGGAACTCAGGCAGTGGTTACAGATGTTGGAGAGGCGGGACATATCGTTGGCGATACCGGAGCCGTTGTCTCCGTTGGGGACGCCAATCAAATGGCCTCAGCTGCGTTGCGGCTACTTCGGCAGCAGGGACACAACAACGCTCGATCTAGGATCACTGAGTTGTTTTCAGTGCCGCAGTTGGTTTCTGCGACGGAGGCCGTATTGACTTCATCCTTCAAGTCACTTCGAGGGTAGCCGAATGACATCTGCACTATCCTCCACGATAGCGTGATGCGCGTAACTCAAGTCATCAACAATCTTCAAGTCGGTGGCGCGGAGACCATGATGCTTCGCCTCGCCAAGCATCTTGATCACAGCCGTCATGAGATTCGAGTTATCTCTTTGATGGGCAATGGCCCAATTGGAGATGAACTTCGCGATATTGGAGTGCAAGTGGAGTGCATTGGAGCTCGGGGCAGCTTCTCGGCACTCTCTCTTATTCGGAGATTGCGACGGGCATTGGTCAATTCTGCGCCACATGTAATTCAATCTTGGATGTACCACTCTAATTTGATCAGTACGCTGTGCAGAGACCGCTCGATTTCAGCACCAATCTGTTGGAATGTTCGTCATTCGCTTCATGCCTTCAAAAATGAGAAGTTCATGACGCGCATGGTTATTCATGCTGGTTCCAAACTTTCTAAACGTCCGGAGGCGATCATTTTTAATAGTCGTACAGCATGCGAACAACATAAAAAGATCGGCTATAGAAACGGCCGCATGATTGTGATTCCAAATGGGGTCGACATGGCCGAGTTCACGCCAGTGCCTGAGGCGAGACAGAATATTCAGGCCCGATTGGGGTTGAAGAATGGCAGCTTTTTGATCGGATGTGTTGGACGGCGTCATCCAGACAAAAACCAGCAACTGCTCCTTGATGCAATGAAGTGCCTGGTCCAGCAACGACGCAATGTTCATTGCCTGTTCATCGGACGGGGATTTGAGCCTGCTGGGCCGGCGGAAAAGTGGACACGTGTTGCAGGTCTTGAGCAAAGAGTGCACCTGATGGGCGAGCAGCGGCCCATCGCTCCTCTTTTGTCGGGTTTGGACTGTTTGGTTCTGCCATCGCGTGGGGAGAGCTTTCCAAACGTTCTCATTGAGGCTATGGCGTGCGCGGTTCCCTGTGTTACTACGGATGTGGGTGACGCTGCTGAGATCGTCGGCAATCCGGACCATGTCGTTCAGGCGGGAGATGTAGATGGCCTCACTAGCGCTTTAATTGAGTTGATTGACAAGCCTGACCTGAGGCATGAGTTCAGCAAGAATGCTCGATCCAGAGTTGCAGATCTGTATTCAATTCATGCAGTTGTCAGGCAGTACGAGGATCTATGGCATGATCTTGCGGGGAGTCATGAGGCATGAGTCGTGTGTTGGTTTTGGGCAGTTATGCGCCGTCTCTGGAGTTATTTCGTTTGCCAATGCTCCGGGAGATGGTTGCGCGTGGCCATGAAGTGTTAGCCGCCACGCCGCCTGAGCCCGGTTATGACATCAATGCTATTTTGAATCCAATGGGAGTGAAACACATCGAGGTTTCATTTGCCCGCAACCGCACAACACCATTTGAAGACTTGTTACTCATTCGCCGACTAAAGCGATTGATGTGTGACTTGGAGGTTGATGTTTTACTTGCTTATTCAATCAAACCAAACGTTTTTGGATCACTTGCTGCCCCAAAAGGAGTTCGGGTTGGAGTCAT
>JAKVBT010000023.1 GCA_022446905.1 Phycisphaerales bacterium | reverse complement strand
AACGGCGAGGTGGACTGCAATGGCAATGGCGCTTCAGATACATGCGACATTGCCAATGGCGACAGTCAGGATGCCAACAGCAACGGCGTGCCGGACGAATGCGAAAGCGATTGCCCAGGCGATGCTGATGGTGATGGTGATACCGATGTCGATGACATCCTTGAGATGATCAACGGCTTTGGCACGATCTACGACGTCGATGACATCCTTGAGTGCATCGCCGACTACGGCTGCGAGTGATCCCAGCTGTCTAACCCATAGCCCTTTACAGCCGCCGGCCTTCAGGCCGGCGGCTGCCGTATCCACCACCGCCCGGCGTCTGAATGACAAGCAGATCGCCTGGCTTGACCTCACGACGAAACGTGCCGGGGAGCATTTCAACTTGCCCACCAGCACATTCAAGCCATTGCGATCCACAGTGTCCATCATCAGCCCCGTGCAGCCCCCGCGCAGGCACCACCCGCCGCCCTGCAAGCAGTGAAACGGTCAGCGGCTTCAGAAAGCGAATGGACCGCACCGCGCCATCACCACCAACCCATTGACCAACACCTCCGGAGCCACTCCGAAGACTGAACTGCTCCAGCCGAACGGGATATCGCCCTTCTAGTATTTCAGGGTCCGTCAAGACACTGTTGGTCATGTGGGTATGGACTGCTGAAGCGCCATCGAAGTTAGGCCCTGCACCAGCGCCACCACAGACCGTCTCGTAGTACTGCAGGGAGTCATTCCCAAATGTCAGATTGTTCATGGTGCCCTGACTCCCGGCAAGTACGCTCGCGGCTTCAAACAGCGCATCGACCACGATCTGGCTGGTCTCGACATTGCCTCCGACCACCGCTGCTCCAGGGGCTGGAGAGAGCACACTTCCCTTTGGGATCCGGATTTCAACAGGGTCTAAACAGCCATCATTGAGTGGCAGATCATCCGCAACGAGGCAGCGCAAGGCGTACAGCACAGCAGCACGCACGACAGCCTGCGGCGCATTGAGATTGCTGCGCATCTGGCTGCTGGTTCCCTCAAAGTCAATCACCAGATGATCCCCCATCGGACTGAGTGAAACTGCAACAACATCCCCCCCATCCATCTCAATTCTGGCGCGCCCCGGCTCAAGTGAACGGATGACCTCCCTGACACAAGCACCCGCATTGGCACGAACTACATCCATCGCCGCCTGCAAACAATCTCCGTATGACTGACGCATCTCATCAAGCAAGTCGGCTCCGCGCGCATTTGCAGCAATCTGAGCGCGCAAATCTTCGATGTTCACATCTGGGCGTCGTGCAGGAAAGCGTGCTGATGACAAATCCTGCAGCACCTTCTCTTCCAACATCACACCTTGTCGCATCAGCAAGGCTGCATCAAACACCACACCCTCTTCATCAAGGCTTGTCGAGTCGGCTGGCATCGAACCTGGTGTGGTGCCGCCAATGTCTGCGTGATGCGCTCGGCTTGCTACCAAATATTGCAGTTCACCATCCCGCCACAAAGGCGTGACTACAGTTAGATCAGGCAAATGCGTACCGCCATGTGCCGGATCGTTGTCAAGAAAAGCATCCCCCGGAACCATCGATGCTCGATGCACCTCGAGTACACGACGAACACTCTGGCCCATCGATCCGAGATGCACCGGCATGTGTGGTCCGTTGGCCACAAGTTGGCCTTCAACATCGAAGATCGCGCACGAGTAGTCACGCCGCTCCTTCACATTCACACTGACGGCAGTGTGCTGGAGCACGATTCCCATTTCTCTGCAGATCGATAAAAACCGACGATTGGCAATTTCAATATCCGCGGGACTCTTGATGTCAAAGTCGCGGGCGGCAACGGTCTCTATTCGGCGCAGACAGATAGAACCATCTCGACCTTCAGCACGCCACCCAGGCTCAACCACTGTCGTCGCACCTTCCTGCAACAGAATGGCGGGGCCGTCGATGACATCGATGTCGCCACGGATCACTGGCACAGCGTGCCAAGTTCCATCCACCCACATGCGGCATGTAGTCTCCCGATGCGGGACTTTGTCCACAACATCGAAGTCGATAGGGTCTGGTGTACTGCTGACTTCAACTTCAATCGACTCAATGACGATTTCGCCGCGGGGCTGAAATCCAAACCGCTCCTGTGACAAGGCAAAAAAACGGTGCCTCATCTTGCTAGGGGTACTCCATGCCACCTGAATGGAACGATCCCAACCCTCTGCGCGCAGTCCCGCGCTGACTTGGCGGGTCCAGGAGACATCTGGGCCAAGATCAGCCGCTGCATCGCACGTCATCGCATCAATGCAGTCGTCGAGTCGAGCACTGTCTGCGACTGGCACATCAACACTCGTATGCCTAACAGCCGCAACGGCAGCCTCAGCAATGCCTTGAGCTGAGAGCACCCCTGCCCGGGATGGCATGATGACTGTTTCCATGCCCAAGCGATCTGCTACTCGACAAGCTACCTGTCCACCTGCTCCGCCAAATGCAACCAAAGCAGCGCGGCGAACATCATGCCCTTGCGCGACAGTGACTTCTCTGATCGCAGCCGCAATGGACTCCACCCCGACATCGAGCAACCCTTCCGCGCAGCTCAGTTGATTCATGCCCGCGGCATCTCCAACATGCTTCAATGCTGCAGTTGCATCCGCAAGACTTAACGGCGCATTTTCTTGCGTGCCAAATACATGAGGTAGTTCGTCAACTGGTAAACGACCGAGGACGATATGACAGTCAGTCAAGGTTGCAGGGCCACCACATCCGTAACTGGCAGGGCCAGGTTTGGCACCGGCACTCTCAGGACCAACTCGAAGCCGGCCGCCGCGACTTTGACAGATCGAGCCCCCACCCGCTGCAACCGTGTGTACCCGAAGCATCGGCACTGATACCCGGACACCCGCGAGCACTGTGTCAGTCTCCCGCTCCAATACGCCGCCACACCAGGACACATCCGTCGATGTGCCGCCCATATCAAACGCCACGATCTCTGTGGCCTGATGGGCGTGCGCTACCGATGCAGCGCCAAGCAAGCCCCCTGCGGGTCCTGAGAGCACCGCTCGAGCCCCACGGAATTCATCCAGACCGACCAGCCCACCGCTGCTCTGCATGCATTGGATGGGCACATCGCCAAGTTCCTCCCGCGTACGTGTCAACGCTCCTTGGAGGACCGGCGTCAGTGCTGCATCAAGACTACAGGTATCTGTTCTTCGAATGAGCCCCTGAACTGGACTGACACGGCTGGTCACGACTTCATCAAATCCAACAGCATGCGCCACTGCTGCTGCCGCACGCTCATGGATGTCATGTTTCCACCCATGCAGCAGGGCGATGGCCACCGCCGTACAGCCTGCAGCCTTGGCTTCTTGAAGGTCCTTATGCAGACGATCCTGATCGAGCGAACGAACGATCTGACCATCGTGCCCAAGGCGCTCATCAGCCTCAATAACCATTGCTGCAACAAGATCAGGTCGCTTGATCTGTAGCGCAAACAGGTCAGGTCGGCGCTGATCACCGATCAGCGGAAGATCTCGAAATCCTTGGGTGGTCACCAACACCGTCTTGGCACCAGTTCGGGTCAGGAGCGCATTGGTCGCCAAAGTCGTTCCAAGGCGGACTTCCGCAATCTCATCGATCGGAAGTGGTTCATTTGGATCAAGGCTCAAAACAGCCCGCAATCCACGCACAATGGCGCACTGACCATGGCTGAGCACCTTGGCTTGGCGAACTGTTGCGCCACGAACCGCCAGCACATCCGTAAAGGTGCCACCCCGATCAACCGCGATGCGCCACGCAGTCACCAATCACCCGCCGTGGGTGCTGGTGTGCGCTGGCGATGGCGTCTCATGCCAACCGAAGGCCCCACTCGCTCCAGTGATAATCATCTGCGCGGCAATGCATACGAGCAGGAAGCCCACAATGCGCGTCAGTGCATTCATACCATTTTGCCCGAGAATCTTGAGCAGCCATGTGGCCTGTCGCATGCAGATCCAACTGATGACCATGGCGGCTACCGTGCCCACCAACGCACCAATCCAATAGGTCATGCCATTTTCCATCGCATGCTTCCCGGCGTCAATCACAACTGCTACAGCCCCGGGACCGGCAATCAAGGGCAACGCCAACGGGCAAAACGAAATGTCAGGATTGGCCTGTCCCTCGGAGTGTGCTTGATCGCCCTGATGCTTGCGTCCCTCTTTGGCGCGAACCAAGCCCCAGCCCACCGCACCAACGATCAAACCCCCGCCGAGATCAACTGCATGCAGGGTGATTCCGATGAAAGACAGAATGTATGGCCCACCAACAAGGAAGACCAGCAGCAGGATCAATGCGTAGAGATTGCCCTTGAACGCCTGAGCACGCCGCTGCTCGAGGCTGTCGCCCTCAGTCAGACTGAGAAAGATGCCAACATTGCCCAGTGGGTCGGTGATGATGAAGAGCGCGACAAGAATCGATATGAATTCAGCAGTGAACATGGGCGAGAGGGTAGCGTCTCAGATTCGAGAAGCCCAAAAAAACACAACGCCTCGGCCAAACCGAGGCGTCCACGATCAGATACAGGTCTCTTCAGCGGCGGCGTCGCGAGCGAAGGCTTGCCAAACCGAGCAGTGCCAGCGCGGAAGGCGCTGGAATAGCGGTGGAGAAGGTGTACGTGAGTTGGTCCGTTGAAGTTGACCCTTGACCCCATCCAGGTTGGATCCCCTCATTACCAACCAAATCGATGGCTGGATCACCACCGTTTTGCCCGGTTGTCGCCGCTTCAAAGGAAATGCTGGTGATCCCCTCAGCTGTCAGATCGGACACCAAGTCAGCAAAGTTCCACTGGATGATGCCCATCCCCCAATTCACCGAGACCAGCGACACATCGAATGAGGAATCGCCCCATCCACCGTCACCATAATGCTGGTGTGCAGCGACACCACCACCACCATTCAACCACGTGCCGACAAACAAGTCCATTCCGGAGAGGCCAGCGATATCCCGAAACCACGGGTTGTCATTATCACCGCTACCGACACCTTCCCAGGCATCGATAAAGAACAAGTAGTTGCCCCAGTCAGCATTCAGGTCATTGACTGTAAGCCGCACCGTCAGATCAACACCATCGTCGGTGATTTCGACCTGCGTGATATCTAGATTGGGATTACCAGTGGCAATATCACCCGTTGGGTCGACATAGACATCGCCCAATGCAGGGGAAACCACCAAAGAACCAATCAGGACACATGCTCGCATCAGCGGCACTCCTCACTCTTCCGTCCCGAAATGCGTCAGCAAATCCGGGGCTGCGGCCGGTCTCTCCGTCCGACCACCCAACCAAAGTACCTGAGCAGGGCTGCTGTTCAAGCACTCTCCAGCACATTTCTCACACAATTTGGCGATCCAGTGCCACTGAGCTTCTGCGCAGGAGGACCCGGCACCTGCTCTATGAGAAGCCCTGAAGCCCCTTCAGAAACCCGTCAGAGTGCCTAGAAAACGGCTTTGATGCCTCAATTCGAGCCGCCCCCTTCATCTTTGGGAGCCTCCTGACTCTTCTGGGGGCCCTTCAAAAGGCCACCTAGCCCCTCTCCAATACCACTGATGCCCTCCCCTAATCCCTTATTGACACCCTTGAGCGCGTCGCCAACCGAGCGACCCACACCTGTCTGATCGAGCAATGGGATGTTTTCCAAGGCTGTGGCCACAGATCCGACTGCAACGCCACTTAAGCCTTGAATCGGATGATCAGCGATGTGCTTCATCAACACCGTGACCATCATGCTCACTAGATGATCGGCCAGTTCATCACCGTTTGTCTTTGTGCCAAGGTTCTTGAGTTCCAATTTTGGGATCTTGGCATCCAGACGCCCGCCTGCAATGTTGACGATGCTGCCTGAAGCATGCAGTTCAATGTCATCAACAACAAACTTCTGGATATTAAAACTCACTGCAGAACCACTGTTGTCGCCCCCTGGTGAGGCAGTTGCCTTCTTGATGTTGGCAACCAACTCCGTGGCATTGAGCCGCTGATTGATCTGTTCCAGATCTACTTTCAACCCAGTGATCTGCACCAATGGAATGGTGATGTCGGAACTGAGCAGCGATGACACATTGGCCTGAATAGTGGCATCACCAACCTGAATAAAATAAGGCGCTTTAAACCCCTTGGGGTTGGCGATAGTCAGACCATCAAGACTGCTTTCGCTCCCAAACACCGCCATGTGCACTGAGTCCACATTGACTGGTACACCAAAAATGGATGAGCCTGCAGAGTCAATTGCCGTGCGCGCAATCATATCGATGGCGATGTAACTCACCACCACAGCCACCACCACGAGTCCAAGCACGCTGAGAATGACCCACTTGATGACTTTCTTCACAACAATCCTCCTTTGATGGCAACTCTAGTAGTCGACACGCTTCAGGCTACACCAACAACACCCAGATACGTCGTCAGTCAGCCGCGGCAAATCGTGCCTCACCCATGCCAACAAGCCCTGCGGCAACCTATGAAACTGGCCGGCCTCATCGATGACTTGACCCTTCAGAAGGGGCTGCTACACTGCCCGTCTTGACCACTTTGGGGCGGTAGCTCAATTGGTTAGAGTCCCGGCCTGTCGAGCCGGATGTTGCGGGTTCGAGTCCCGTCCGCCTCGTTGAACACGAAGGAGAAGCACAGCGTGCTTCTCCTTCTGTCGTTCCAGGGGCGGGAAACCCGGCAAAGCCCTCCCCGATAGACGGGGGGCCGCGTGCCAGCGAGCCTTTCGATCGCCCCATTTGACCCGCAGTATGCTGCCAATGCTTGGTCGTCAAAGAACTCAGGACCAAGGCTGATGGAATTGGCCTAGGACGCCAAGATCAAGACAGCCATGGCGAGATTTGTAGAAAGGCACCCATGAACACACACATCATTACATGCTTGACCACGCTGCTGGCCGGCTCATCAGCGCTCGCTGCAGCAAACACCCAAGGACACCTTCCTCTCACCGCCGTGGACCTAATGAAGCTCCCGGGGCCTGACTATGCGCAACTGGAGTTTGAAGATGCGCAGCAGGCGAACACCAATGGGCCGGCGCGTATGGCGGTACCCAATATCGTGAACGTCAAGATGGACACCCAAGGCAGTTGGGAGCATCTGGGCAACGGCCAGATGATGTGGCGAATCCGCGTGTTGTCGCCGGGCGCTGCGCACATCAACTGTGGTTTTGAGCAATTACATCTGCCGCCATCGGCGGTGATGCGCATGTAC
>JAKVBT010000022.1 GCA_022446905.1 Phycisphaerales bacterium | reverse complement strand
AACCTGCGCCAAAGGTTGAGCCAAAGCCGGAACCCAAGCCAGAACCAAAACCTGCGCCCAAGGTTGAACCGAAGCCAGAACCAAAGCCAGCGCCGAAGGTTGAGCCGAAGCCAGAACCAAAGCCAGCGCCCAAGGTTGAACCGAAGCCAGAGCCAAAGCCGGAACCAAAGCCAGCGCCAAAGGCTGAGCCGAAACCAGAACCAAAACCTGCGCCGAAGGTTGAACCCAAGCCAGAACCAAAACCTGCGCACAAGGTTGAACTCAAGCCAGCGCCCAAACCTGCGCCACCTCCAGCGCCCAAAGTGGAATCACAGCCAGCGCCCAAAGTGGAATCACAGCCAGCGCCACCGCTGACCTGGCCGCTGAAGATTGGCCGTATTCACTTGGTCTGGTCGCGCACTGGTGATTTGTTGCCAGCATTGGCGCCCTGTGTCAAGCAGCCCATCAATGTGCGTGTCGCCGATGGCATGGTGATGGCCAAGGCTGACCCTGAGGCGGCCATCGTGACTGTGGAGACGCTGAATGCCCAGATGCCACTGGAGATGGATCCGGCAGCCGTTGATGCGCTGGTTCGATCGGCCAAAGCTTGTCTGGATACCTATGGTTTGTTGGGCACGCGCGCTCGTGTTCGATTGCTGCCATCATCCAAGCGTGGAGCGCCGCCATCGCTCTATCTGCTCATGGATGTGCCACTGCCTGACATGACCCCACGAACTGATTTGCCAAAGTTGTTAATGCCGCTTCCGCCACCACCGAATCAGGATGATGCGCGATGAAATGGACAGCAGCGATCGCACTGGTTGCTCTTTGGATGATGGGTTGTGGGGGGGCTCCTCGTGGAACTGGGGTGACGATCGCGCCCCAACTTGCCATGACATTTGACTCAGGCGATGGTCAGTACATTCGCTATGACGTCAAGCCCGATGGCATGCTTCGCTTTGCTGGCGGCCAGGATGTCATCAACGATACGTGGAGCTGGACTGGTTCCATCAGTGCTGCCCAAGGTGCTGAATTGACTCGCATCATTGACCAAGCAGGCTGGGTTGCCCATGCCCCCAAAGGTGGTGGAGGCGACGATCCGGTTTGGCATGTTTCGGTTCGCACTGCAGGGGGGTCGCGATCATTTGAAATGCATGGTGATGCGCCATCGGTCTCAAAGGCCTTCGATGTGCTTAAGCAGGCTGGCATGGCACGCTTGGATCGTGACTTGCAGCGCGCACCACGCGCCGGCCTTGAAGTCATGACCCAACGTCGCAATGCCGAAGCTGCAGCGACACCGAGTACGCCATGAGACGTGGTCTATCGATCATCGGTCTTCTTGTTGGTGTGGTCTGCATGTTTGTGCTGTACGTGATCATGGCTGAGTCCTTAAAAGGTCCACTGACTGGCACGAACAAGGACGGCGGTTATGTCGCTAACAGTGCCCCTCGCATGCAGGACATGATGCAACTACGCAATCTCATGCAGGGACTGCAAATGAAGTCTGGCTCGAGCGGTCAGTCGTACCCACGCCCGAGTGAACTGACTGATGATGTCAGCGACGACACCACGGCCAATCTCTTTAGTTTGCTGGTTGCCCAGCGCTACGTGTCGCCTGATGCGCTGATTTCATCGATGGATGCTGGTTTGGTAGAGCCCATGAACGACTATGCCTGGGGGACGTGGAACCCAAGTCGTGGCGAGTATTGGGACGACGCTTTTCGCGCTGACCTTGATGATGTCAGCAACGTGTCCTATGCCCATATGGTGTTGTACGGAGATCGACTCGATCATTGGTCATCGAGGCGCATGGATTCCAACTTTCCACTGCTTGGGAATCGGGGTCCACGCGACGGCGTTGCATCTACAGACTCATGGGCCTGTCTCGAGGATGGGTCATGGGCTGGGCAGATTGCCTATGGCGATGGCCATGTCGATTTGTTGATGGGCACATCGCAAGCGCGGCGTGCGGGGCCATACAGCGAGGATCATTACTTCCGCATCGATGATGAGGACCGCCATGGTGATGCGATTCTGGGATTCACCTCCGACATGGATGAGGACGGCCCCACGCTGCAGTGGGATTGAGTCAGCGCTGTCGTGACACATTGATCGCCTGTAGCGACTGAACGGACTGCTCCGATCAGTCACGCGATTGGAAATTGAAAGAGATGCCTCCTGTACGCATTGACTGAGTCAATCGAGCCGATGCCATGTCAAGACGACGTCAATGTCGGCGCTCACTGAATGAGGATGCGTCATGAATCAAGCTCTGCTGCTGACCTTTGTTCTCTCGCCAGTTGCTTTGGCCGACTCCTGGATTGTGGCAACCGATGGGTCTGGCGACTATCTGACTATCGGCGAGGCGGTCACGGCGGCGTCCAGTGGTGATGAAATACGGGTTCGAGCCGGCACCTACCCCGAAGTGATCAATCTTCAGGGTCTCGACCTGACCATTCGTCGTGACGCTGTATCTGATGTCGTGGTGATTGACGGCTTGATGTCGAAGCGTTGTGTGGTGGCGGACTCCATGGAGTCTTCGGCCACTTCCTTTATCGGGCTGATCTTCCGCGATGGTGATACTTCAGGTCAGGGGGGCTGTGTCTACATCAGCAATGCATCGCCATCATTTACACAGTGCACTTTTGACGGCTGTGAATCACTCGGTGGTGGAGGCGGGGTGTTTGTCTCGAACGGATCGCCGAGTTTCACAGATTGTGTTTGGATGGAGTGCGCAGGCGAAGATGGTGGAGGTCTTCGAGTTGAGGATGGCAGTGGCGCCTCAGTGGTGAACATTGATGACAGTCGTTTCGCCAGCAACTACGCCAGTGATGGAGAGGCCATCTCATCGTCGGCATCGACACCGCCAATCGTGACCGGTACGGTGATGTGCGATCATTACCAGGGATACGAATTGGAAGGTGTGATCATCGATGGCGGCCAGAATGAATGGGGCACCTGGTGTTGCCGTGGCGATGTCGATTGGGATGGAGATGTGGACACCAATGATCTGCTGTTGCAGGTGACGGCCTTTGGCAACGCCTTGATTTCCGGTGATGACCGCGAAGACGTCACTCGTGATGAAGTCGTTGACTTAGAAGACCTGCTCTTGCTGCTCGCCCATTGGGGTTCGTGCGTCTAGTTCACGGTGCCCAGGGTTGCAGGACGTCGATCAATGCATCGTGAATCGCGCCATTGGATGTCACGCCTGGTGAGTTACTTGATTGGCTCGCGCGTTCACCATGCCAATCCGTGAATCGCCCACCTGCCTCGTTGAGCACCGCGATGATGGCGCTGATATCCCACGGGTTCAGCACTGGTTCCACAACTGCTTCGATGCGTCCTGTGACCAGCAGCAGTTCACTGTGGCAGTCACTCCAACCGCGTGTTCTTTTGGCTGCCCGAGCAATCGCAAGATACGAATCTTCCCACGGCTCATCTCGGAAGTAGTCAAAAGAAGTCGTGCACACCATGGCATCTTGCAGTGTGTCGGTTGTTGACACATGAACTTGTCGCGCGGCTTCATTGCCGATGCGGTGCCACGCGCCTCCTCCGAGTCCTGCCCAGGCACGTTCATGCATGGCGGGGAAGTTCATCACCCCAGCCACTGGGATGCCATCATGTTCGATGCCGATCAGGGTTCCAAAGGCGGGGACGCCATGCACAAATGAAATGGTTCCATCAATGGGGTCAATGACCCATCGGTAGCCGCTGCATCCTTCTTCAATGCCGTGTTCTTCACCGTGCAGGTCGTCATCACCGAAGTGTTCCTTGACGGCATTTCGGATGAGTGTTTCGGCGCCGCGATCGGCTTCTGTGACTGGCGAGCCATCACCTTTGGTATCAGCTTCACAGCGGGCGTTGCCAAAATAGGACATGATGAGTTCACCGGACGTATCTGCCAGGTCCATCGCCAGTTCCAGCCGGGCCGCGATGTCCGGATCAGCCAGTGAAATCGAAGTGGATGCAGGGGTGGCACACATGGTGTCGCATCCTACGTCGCTACCATGCGTGCGTGCAGGTGATGCCTTGTCAGGGCCTCATTCCTGCATGAATCGGCCCCGGTAGCTCAGTTGGATAGAGCAGCGGACTTCTAATCCGCAGGTCGCATGTTCGAATCATGCCCGGGGTGTTCGGGATAAGGAGATCGGTAGTGAAAAGTTGTCTGATGAACTTCATTGTGCAGACGATGCTCGTATGCACAGGTTCTGCCGCCATGGCGGATGTCTCAATTCCATCGCAAGGCCATATCCCCATTGAGGTCGTTGATGTCATTCGTTTGACGGGCCCGGACTACGACTTGCTTGAACAGGATTCGAAGTTGATCGCTATTGAGACGGTGGTCGGATGCACGGCTGCGACTCGGGGGACCTGGGAACACCTGCCCGATGGTCAGATGCTCTGGCGTCTTCGTGTACTCTCGCCTGGCGCCGTGCATCTGTCGTTCGGTTTCCATAAATTTGATATGCCTAAGACGGCCAGTCTGCAGGCGGGGACACTCGACGGCGCTGAAGTCACTTGCGTTTATGACGCATCCTCTCCGGCCCCTAGAGGAGGTGTTTGGACGCGGGTTCTCCGTAGCGACGAGATCATCATCGCAGCCACGATGCAACCTGATGACATACGTGCCTTTGAACGCGGTGTAGAGCTCTCTGTCGTCAACGAGGGATTTCGAGGCTTTGGCGTCGGCAGTTCATCGCGCACGGTCTTTTCATGTCAGAAAGACGTTATCTGCCCGATTGCCCATCCTTGGCGATGTGAGGTAAAGTCTGTGGGCATGTATACATTTCAGGTTGCTGGTGGTGGAATGTCATACTGTAGCGGGTCACTGATCAACAATACGAGTCAGGATCGGCGGCCGCTCTTTCTAACAGCGCAGCACTGCATTGAACATGCAGTCATGAGCTCTATTCGTGTCTACTGGAATTTTGAACATTCGGTCTGCCGTGTATACAACTCCGATGAAGCGGACGATCCCGGCAATGGCTCGCTCAACCAGAGTACCGCTGGCGCGCAAATCCTTGTTTCAGGAGTGCCAGACATGGCCCTCTTGGAACTTTCAGGTAGTCCTGGTGCGGATGATGCGACTTGGGCTGGGTGGTCTCGGGGTAGTACAGCGCAGTTGTTCGGAGGTGCGGCCATTCACCATCCGGATGCCCAGGAGAAGCGGTTTTCAACTGCAAACAGGACTCACTCTACAGTTGGGTGGTGGGGAGGCTCGCTAAGTTATGGCGCAGTCGCTGGCGGATCATCAGGTTCTCCGCTGTTTGACGACAATGGCCGAATCCGTGGCCAGCTATATGGCCACGATGATCTGGGATGTAGTTCGGAGAACACCCACTACTACGGTCTCTCGTTGTTCTACGCGTGGGATTCCCTTCAGCCATATCTGGACCCAGGCAACAGCGGTACTGTGCAGGTGGACAGCCTGTGCAGTACCAACACGTGGACCGGTTCGTGCTGTCTGGCGATTAGCCGCGATGGACATTCCGAGTTCTACGACTGCCTGCTCGATCTCACGGAGGCAGAGTGTGACGACATGTTCGGGGAGGGCTCTGACGATGATGGGTGGTACCAATTGCTGCCATCCTTCTATCTTGGACGTTCCTGCGAAGACATCATCTGTGAGGTGGACGGGGAATGGACGCTGACCGATCCATGCTGCATTGGATGGACGTGCATTGATGTTTTCGAGGAAACCTGTCTCAGCCTCGGGGGAACCTTCTACCCCCATGAAGACGATTTTAACTGGAGTTGCTCCTGGGGATTCCCACCAGCTCACTGCCAACTTAACGATCCGGATCCACCGATCAACCCCCCTGGACCGCCTGGGTGTCCAGACCTATTTGTCGAGGACTGCGAAGGGCATTGTGCGCCAGAGGTTTGGATTGGCGATGGCCAATGCGATTACTACGAGCACTATTGGGACCAGCATATGATCAACTTCGATTGCGCGGCGTTCGACTTTGACGGCGGAGATTGCGTCGAGTACTGGAACTGCCGTGTGGATATCAATGGTGACAGTGTTGTCAATGCCGGTGATGTGGAGAGCATCATCTACTGGTGGGGGCAATGGGTGGCTGATATCGACGGCGACGGCAACACTGGTGTCACGGATCTTCTGATGATCCTGCAGTGGTGGGGCGCTCAGTGCAGCGAGTGAGGAGTACCGGCCGCAATGGCAATGAAGTCGCCCCTTCGAGGACGCATTGGCCGCATCTTGGTTCACTTCACCGACGTCTTCCCTTAAGAACAACACCCCCGTGAATACGGAGGTGCTGTGGGGTTTCGGGGGTGAACTAAGGGCAGGGGCCCCAGGCAGAGAGAACAAACAAAAGATCGTTTGTGTCGACGATGCCGTCGGCGTTGACATCGGCGTCAGTGTTATTTGTGTCCCACGCTGCGATGACTGCGAGAACCTCGTCTACGCCGACTTCACCATTGCCATCGATATCGGGGCATGGAGTGCAGTTGTCAGAACAAGGAGTATTGTCACCCAAGTATGTGCCGTCGGCAGACAAGCATGTGGATTCATGGACAGGGATGCATATCCCTGCAACACAGCAGGCGCCAATGATTCCAGATTCGGTTTCGTATGACGTTACATTGTCGTCTGTATCAAGAGTGAAGCTACTTTTCATTCCATTGTGGTCTAGCCCAATCAGGCGGCCATCTGCGTCCCTTAATAAGAGTACGGGCTCTCGATAAACAAGTCCGGTCCCGTCTGATGTATAGAACCAAGAAATGCTTGTTCCTTGGGAATAGACGTCAAGAAAGAAAAGAGCTTGGTTAATAGGATCTAGTCTTCCAACATCAAATCGAGCTAGCCCCAATTCGATTGTACGTGCACTTTTAGCAAACCACTGGTTGGCGATGGATGCAAAGAACTCCTGTGGCGCATTGAAGAAAAATCCATCTCCACCGTCCCAGCTGCGTAGGTAGTTCATGGTGTCCTTGCCTGCGTCAGCAATGAGCTGTGCATGGCGGCTGCTGTAGTTGGCGATGTTTTGGTGAGCCATTGCATCGACCACATGGTTCACTTCATGTGAAACCACTGCCATAAATCCATCACCTGGATAAGCTTCAACGTCATCTGGGAATGGGTTCTCGACATATTCTCCAACATCCCAACTGAACACATTGACACCAGTGCCGTCACGCGGCCCCTGCAGTGTGAGAGTCGTCGGTTGTGCGCCTAAATAATCAATAGCGGACATCCCGTTCAGTTCAAGCAGGCCAGTTGGTATGAGATCCATGACATCATGAATCAGCCGCATCTGAAGCTCATCCATGCGATCGTTTTCATTCAGCATGAGTCCATGCTTTTCAAACAGCGAAAGTCGAGTGCCTTCTAGATTGCC
>JAKVBT010000021.1 GCA_022446905.1 Phycisphaerales bacterium | reverse complement strand
CGCAGCAGTTCAGTGCGACCAATCTCGAACCACACTGGGTAGGCCGTGTGATGCGCCACGCCCATGGGGTCACACTCTGCATAACGCACGCGAATGTCGGTCAAACAACGATGACGACCATTTTCATCCATGACAACATCGTATCGTCCAGCCTTGGCATGCATGGCACCCGCAGCGCAGTTCATATGGCTTCAAGCCTCTGCCCCCGAAAGGGTCACACATTTTGTTGATCGGCAATCTGATCAAGTCGGTTCGAGATATTGATGATCAACGCGATGAGTCCGCAATACACAAGACCAACAATCAAACCAATAGCTGCGCCAATGATGAGCCCAATGAATTCTCCAGTATTTTGTCCACGAGCGACATTTCCTCCAATGAACCACCCTGTAAAGGAAGAGATAATGACACATAAGACGAAGAAGGTAGCGTTTATAAAACCGACAACTTGCGCAAGCCAATTATTGAGCTGGTCATGCCATGGTGGTATTTCCGTATTGCCGGCACGCGAAGGTTCTACGCGAGACATCGAGGTGTTTTCTGGAACTGGCCGGGCAACCTTTTGAGCTTCGGCTGCTTCTGCATCACGTTTCATCGCAGCAATGACGTCTGATTGACTCTGCCAGTCCTTCCACTTTTTTAGTTCAACCTCGCCCGGGACTCGCAAGGGGGTGTGGCAGGTAGGGCAGGTGTCATCTGTTCCTGCATCTGTTAATGATGCTGTGAGTTTGTGATTGCATTGCGAGCACCTGAACGTGATAGAAGGACGCTTGCTATAGAGCCCCTTGACGTTGTAGGTCGGCTGTTGAGTCATGAGTAGATCTCCTCTATGGAGAAGTATGCCTTCCTCAGCTCGGGATCGTGTCTGCCATTTGTCTGAAATAGATGCGTAATTGTTCAAAGGGAATTGCTTGAATCGAGAACCTGGCCACTGCAACAGTCAATCTATTGGCGCATCTAGAGTTATCACAGCACATGCCAAGGGATGAAAAAAGATGCATGCCTGTTGTGTCGGTTTCAGCATCAAGCAAGCCACTTCATTGTGAGGTATGCCACGGCAAAGGCCGCATGCAATGGAAGAAGGCTACATCGTGGCAGTGGCTACTTGCCCACGCAAAACGACGCAAAAACGACTTCAAGCACATCATCTGGTGTGATTGTTCCAGTGATGGATCCAATGCTATGAATCGTCTCGCGGAGTTCTACAGCGACCTCGCTGGGGCGAGTTGGATTGCCAGTTGGCGGGTCAATAGCAAGTAAATCAATGGCTGCTTGGATGCTCGTTGCTGCTCGATCAAGTAACCCGCGTTGTCGACTACTCAATGCAAGGCGTGAGGCCCACGGCGCATGCGATGCTGTTCTGACTGCAGTTGCCACCAAGGCTGCCAATGCTTCAATGTCCGGAGATTCATGTGCGCATGTGCAGAGGTCGCAGGCCGGACGCTCAGAGGTCATGTCGCGCTTTGTTCCGATACAAAGCGCACCTGTTGGAGCGTCTTGCCATGCATCGCACGGCGAGCACCAGAGCACCAAGTCGCCTTCGAGTTCAGCAATGTTTGCCGCAGCAAAGGTGCTGGATTCATCGCCGGGGGTATCTACAAGAAGTACGGACACATCACTGCTCAGGCAGCAAGGTTCGACGATGGCATCGCGGGTGGTGCCAGCCTCATCATGGACAACCACTCGTGGGCGTCCCAGAAGGGCATTAAACAGTGTTGACTTGCCGGCGTTGGCAGGGCCCCGAAGAACTACCCGAGGTAGCACATCGGCTGACTCTGCGCCCCCGGCAGCATCTCCTGCTTGAGTCAGCTGATCTGCGGCTATTTCGAGTTGTTGCGTGAGGTCTGCAACAGATGCAATGACGACATCTTCCTCATCACTGAAGTCAATACCAGCCTCAACAAATCCGAGGGTACGAGTGATGTCGCTTGCAAGTGGCTCAAGTCGCGCATGCAAGGAACCTTCAGCGGCATGGCGTGCCGCGAGCAGTTCTTCATCGGATTGAGCTGCAATCACAGCGGCGATGGCTTCAGCTTGATCTAAGGGCAACCGACCATGGAACCAGGCGCGGTAAGTGAATTCTCCAGGCCCGGCTTCTCGCAATGGAATGCCCCGTCTGGTCGCCGAGTCAATGAGGAGCCCCATGACACGTTCCAGCAGCAGATGGCTTCCAGGAAGTTGGAGTTCGACCACATCTTCGGTCGTAAACGACTTTGGTCCTGGCATGTTGAAGGTGATCACAGGGACATCCAGATTCATAATGGTGAGGCGACCAGTCTCGGATTGCCGTTTCTGTGGGTTGAAATTTGAGAGGTGCGGCACGACCACCTCTGTGGCGTGTGCTCCACTGATGCGCAGGAGTCCGCGCGCAGCAATACCCGGAGGGCTTGAAATGGCGATGATGCTCGTCCCGGGTTTCATCTTCGAACCACAGCAGGGCTACTTGCGCTTTTTATAGCGGTTCTGAGGACCTTGGTTTTTTTGCTGCTGTCTTCGCTGCATCATTTTGGCGTAGGCCCGAGCCTGTGGGTCCTTGGAGCTCTTGGACGATCGCTGCGGCATGGACTGACGATTGACTGGAGTATCAAAGTCCATCGCATCAACCTGCTTGCGGATGTGGCGGCTCTCCATGATGCCGATAGCGCTGGAAGTCAATATGTACAACGTTAGGCCGGACGGTGCGCTGTAAAGCATGAGTGGGAAGAGCACCACCATCATTACACGCATAATCTTCTGCTGCGTTTCCTGCTCGGGTGACATGCTCGTTGCAGGTGTCATGTACTTCTGTTGAAAGTAGAAAATGACGCCCATCAGAATGGGGAGCAAATTCACACCAGTGACATTCCAAAGCAGGAATTGGAATGGCTCAGGTGCTTCCCAGAAGAAGTGGTCCGGCGATGCAAGATCGGCCAAGAAAGGCCAGCCTCCGATCTCCTGGAACACTCCCCAAAAGGCAGGTTGCTGCCTGAGATCAAAAGAGAAATACAGCGCGGCGTACAAAGCAATCCAGACAGGCATCTGGAGGAACATTGGCAGGCATCCAAGCATCTGTAACGGGTTGACACCGTGTTCCCGAAAGAGACGCATTTGCTCTTCCTGCATCTTTTTTCTGTCATCACCGCACTTCTTGCGGAGGCGGTCCATTTCGGGCTTCAGTTTCTGCATCTGCCGACCGAATTTTTGCATGCCCATTTGGCTCTTGCGTGTGATGGGGTGAAGCAACCCACGAACGCAGAGCACCAGCAAAATGATCGCAACGCCCCAGTCAAAAACAACCCAGTGATCAAAGAAGGCGAGGACTGCAAGCAGAAGATGCGCTAGCCACTGAAAAGTACAGATGGCGCAGAAACTCGACATTTGGTAGAGAATCAAACCCTGCATATTGAGGGCTTTGTAGGGCTGCTCATTTGCCAAAATGGACTGCTCGAGCGGTCCTGCATAGACACCCATGGAGAGTGATTTAGTGGCACCTGCTTTGAGTGTGGCTGCTGGCGATGAAGAGTTGGGCCAGGCAAGACCTGTTAACACAATCGGCCGGTCATCCAGTTTGGATGAAAACCGTGTGATCTCTCCAACAGTGTTCGCGAAGGCCACATCACCCTGTCCCTCAGGGCCAAGAAGCGGATGAATCGCCATCCCGAAATAGCGATTCGTGGACGCAAACCAAGAAAGTTCGAGGCCCTCTTGTTTGGCGATTTCGCTTGGCCAAAGTACGTAGGAATCTGATTCACTGGTGACTTCACTGAGTTCCACGACGAGGGCGCCATCTGCGATCACACCAGCGAGTCGATTCGGATCTTGTTCCTGCCCAAGCAAATATCCAAATCGGAACCGCCTTCGGTCCATGTACCGACTTCGATCTGGATTGAGATTTGGCGGCCCATATTGGGTCCACCGAATGGTCATATCAGAGTTTGTGAGATTGACGACTTGTTGATCGAGTGTGATGTCCCACTGATCAAGTGACCAGTGTCGAGTCACACGCGCGACAACCTGATCTCCTTCATTGAGAACCTCTGCAACAAACTGACCAGGCCCTGTTTCTTTCCAAATCAGAGCAGCAGAGACTCCATCTCCAAGGAGTGCCAACTCGGTTCCGTTGATTGTCAGGCTTCTCGCAGCCAACAAGGGGATCGTGTGTAGTGAACCACCAATGGGGATCTGCGTCTCGGCCGCAAGGATGTAGCGCTGGTCATCGGGAGGCGGTTCGACACCCTTGGTATCGCCCGCTGCTTTGGCCGCAAACCATTGTTGAGCTTGACGGCTGGCCCGGGCTGTGGACCAGATGTCCGTTGTAGGTAGAGACACAATGCCGGCACCAACCCGCGTGAATTCAATCTGCATCTTGTGCAGATCAGGCTGTTCGAGGCCACCAAGGACTGCCAGTGGCTTCTCAGCTTGCGGGGCAGGCCACTGACGCATTCGCAAGCCCTTGATGTCGGCATTGACTGTTACAGGGGCTGGTGTTTCAGTCGCAGCAACTTCTTGAACTGGCGGGGGTGTTTTTTCAGCCGAGGCTGGTTTGGTGTCAGGGGTCTTTGGTGTTTCATCAGCCGTGTTGGCGGTGATGTTCTGGTTCTTCGCTGGGGTTGGTACCCCACCTCGTTGGCTCCGGGGGGCCGTCCAGACCAAGGTGATGACCAAAATGATGGCAAGCCCGAGGAAAAAGGGCACGATGCGTCTGAGTCGGGCCGCGGCCAACTTGCGCGGATCCTCACCGCCGCTTCGTCGAGTCGACATGGGTCAGCGGCCCTCGCGGAGTCGATCGCCGAGCCAGTTGCTCAGCTTTGGAATTGCATAAATCTTGTCAACCACTGAATCAATGTCGTAAGGGAGTCGGAAAAACTCCACAGTGCGCGCTTCTTCATTCAGAATGGCATAGCTCGCTCTGGGATCCAGATCTCGAGGCTGACCAACGCTTCCTGGATTGATAATGCATCGTTCTTCATCATTAAGTTTCCAAGTAGCGTTGTCCATGTCCTCTGGTCCATAGAACTCAGGCTCATCAGTGAAGACACCAGGAACATGGGTGTGTCCGACCAGGCAGTATTTTGGAACCTGATCAAAGATCTGCTTCATCTTGACAGGTGAGTTGATGGCATCATCCGGGAAGATGTACTCGTTGATGGGACGACGGGGAGACCCGTGGACACAGAGGAACTCATTGATTGTGGTACGCACCCGCAGGCTCCCCAGCACGTTCCACCGGCGCGCAGCAGCTTGTTCATCTTCTTCCATTTCCAATTGGTCGCGGGTCCAGTAGGCGGCCAATTCGGCGGCGGAGTTGAAGTTGGTCGGCTCGTACAAGGCACCAAAGTCATGGTTGCCCATCAGCGACCAAGCGCAGCGTTCGGAAACCAGATCGACGCATGCGACAGGGTCAGGCCCATAGCCCAATGTGTCGCCAAGGCAGATGATCTGATCCACGCCACGAGCATCAATGTCGGCCAGTACGACCGTCAGTGCTTCGAGGTTGCCATGGATGTCACTGATCAGTGCAGTTCGCACGAGCGGACTTTCTCTGCAGAGGGCTTGGGTCAAAGGGCGTCAGGGGGGGCATGCTATGGCCCCTGTTGATGGGGCGTCAATGACTTCCATGCTGATCACCCGCAAGGAGTCTGCTTTGGCGTACATGGGGTTCGTACAGGGGGGAGGCCCATCATGTGCCTACAGGGGCAGTAGAATGACGCCCCATTCCTATCCATTCGATCATTCAACAGGAGCCGAAACGTGGCCTCTGACACTCATTTTGATCTCATCGTCATCGGCGGCGGCCCAGGTGGTTACGTGGGAGCGATCCGCGCGGCCCAATTGGGCATGAAGACGGCCATCGTCGAGCGGAACAAACTCGGCGGTGTATGCCTGAACTGGGGCTGTATTCCCAGCAAGGCCTTATTGCACAATGCTGAATTGTGGTCTGAAGCCGTTACCCATGGTTCGGAATGGGGCATTGAATTCAGCGGGGTCACTCAGCAGTGGGACGCGGTGATTTCGAGAAGTCGTGGTGTTGCAGATAAGTTGAACAAGGGTGTCGGATTCCTGATGAAGAAGAACGGCATCACGCATATTCAAGGCCATGCCCGGATTGCCTCCGGGAGGAGCGGCGACACGCCGTGCCAGGTTGAGGTGCTGAAGGCCGAAGAAGATTACTACCACGGTGCTGGGACAACGGTCGAGCAAACGCTGACGGCAGATCGTGTGATGGTGTGCACCGGGGCGGCGCCGCGAGCGCTTCCTTTTGCCCCATTTGATCACGAGCGCATCATTAGCAGTCAAGATGCAATGGTGATGCCGGAGCGGCCAAAGAGGATGATCGTTGTCGGCAGTGGCGCCATCGGGATGGAGTTTGCGTACTTCTACAACGCGATGGGAACGGAAGTGACTGTCATCGAAATGGTCGACCGCATTCTGCCAATCGAAGATGAAGAGGTCTCTAAAGAGGCCCTCAAACTCTTCCGCAAGCAGGGGATTACCTTCAAGCCAAGTTATATGACCCAGGCCATTGAACGCACCGACAACGGGGTGCAGGTGTCAGTTGCGCCAGTTGGCAAGGAAGATGCCGTGGAGCAAATTGATGGCGATGTGGTTCTTGTTGCCATTGGTGTACAGGGCCGCTACGACGGCCTGTTTTCAGAAGGTTTGCAGATTGAGGTCGACCGCGGCTGTCTCAAGGTCCCCCATCTTGATGTTGAGACACCGACGTACGAAACCAGTGTCCCTGGCGTGTACGCCATTGGTGACATCATCGGGCCACCATCATTAGCACATGTTGCGAGCGAAGAAGCAGTGACATGCGTGGAGCGCATGGCTGGACATGAAACGCTTGGTGTGGATTACAAGTCCATTCCTGGTTGCACATACACCAGTCCGCAGGTTGCCTCGGTCGGCATGACAGAACAGGCGGCCCGAGATGCCGGTCATGAAGTGAAGATCGGGAAGTTTCCACTGACAGCGCTAGGCAAGGCGATTGCTACAGGTGCTGCGGAGGGTTTTGTCAAAATCGTTGCGAGTGAACCATATGGGGAAGTGCTCGGCGCACACATCATTGGCAAGGATGCTTCAGAACTCATTCACGAGTTCTGTCTGGCAATTCGTCTTGAGGCAACGGCCGAAGACATTATCTCAACCATGCACGCACACCCAACGATGGCAGAGGCTTTGCACGAGGCAGCACTTGGTGTCGAGGGGCGAATCCTCAACGCATGATCAGTTTGTGGGCAGCAGGCGACCAGTGACAAGAGGCTGAAGTGGCCATGCTTCTGCAGTGTCTCGCAGGTCATTGAGCGTGACTGAGTTGATGCGTTGCAATTCTTCGTCAAGTGAGGTGTATGCGCCGACGGTTGTCAAAAGTCGACCAAGTCGTTGCATTCGTCCACCAGGAAGTTCCGAATGAGTCGTTACTGCGGTGCGAATCATGGCCCGTGCCATGTCGAGATCGTGCTGCGCAATGGAACTCACCAATTCATCAATGGTCTGCTGAAGCGTTGACTCAACCGCGTCAATGTGTTCTGGATCGCAGATCGCCCAGGTCGCCATGTATCCGCATTGATCGTGGCCTTCAAACTCTGCATACGCCTCCTCTGCATGCCCAGGGTCAACGAGTGCCCAGTGAAGGCGAGAGCCATCGCCTCGCCCGAGTATCCACGCAAGCATCGCAGCCGCATAGCGTCGAGCATCTTGTACAGGGGGTGCTGGGGCAATCGTCATGAGATAGGCCGCGGCGACACGATCGCTTGTGATGGAGAATTCACTGGGAGCGTGCGAGATTGCAGATGATTTTCGGGCAGCGCCGGTGCGATCCCAATGCCCGCACAGTTTGGTGACATGCGTAATCAGTTCTGCAAAATCAATTCGTCCGGCTGCAGCAAGCACGGTGTTGTCCGCGCCGTAACGTTCAGCGTGCCAGGACTTCATAACGTCCGCGGTGATCGCGTTGACGGTGTTGGGTGTTCCTAGGACACGATGCCCCATGGGATGACTGCCGTAGTACTTGCTCGACAACTGCTCCCAGAGTTGCCAGAAGGGCTGATCTTCATACATGGCAATTTCTTCGATAATGACCTGCCGCTCATCGTCGAGGTCACTTGATCGAAGCGCCGGCCGTAGTAGTTCAGCCAAGAGCTCAACGGCCTGAGGAAGAACTTCTGGCAGCCCGTGTGCGTGAAATGCGGTGATTTCATGTGATGTCCATGCATTGTGATGTAGTCCAAGGTCATCAAAGGCCTGGTCGAATGCTTCCCCATTACGGGTTTCAGTGCCCTTGAACACCATGTGTTCAAGAAAGTGGCTCATGCCCATGATTTCAGCAGGCTCGTCGCGCGCACCGCTGTTGACGAAAAATCCTGCAGCAGCTGTATCCGCTTGTGGATCGACTTCGGCAATGATCCGAAGCCCGTTTGGAAGTTCGTGTTGTTCGCAGGTCACCGACATGTGGAGATATTACGCCGCTTCTGCGTCACCTCGCCGCAGGCAATGCACCAATGCTGGCATTCCCTCTGCAAGGGCTTGCAAGGCCGCAGCGATATCCCACTTCTGGTTTGCACGATCACCGGTCGTATTGGACACGGCGCGAATCTCAAGTGCCGCTGCGCCCAGCATGGTTGCCGTGTGAACCACCGCAGCTCCCTCCATAGCTTCAGCGGCACAGCCGGTGCGCTCAACAATGCTCGCGGCTGCCTGGTCTGTTCCTGAGCAGGTTGCGACTGTCGCGATATCACACACTGTGACAGCGTCCCCCAACTGGCGAATGAGCATCTCGTCGCATGGAACAGCATTGCCCTCAAACGGACCCAATGGAAACCCGAGTGCTTTTATGTCACGCCATCCTTCGGGCG
>JAKVBT010000020.1 GCA_022446905.1 Phycisphaerales bacterium | reverse complement strand
CGTTGCTTGGTGTGAGATTAGACAGGCAGTTCACATACCCGCCCCCTCCAGCGCTCGATGTTTGGTTTGTGTGGAATGTGCATGCCGTTACCGCAATTGTGGTGTTTGGTTCGCCCCAGGTGAGGATCGAAATTCCCCCGCCCTTTCCAGCACTGTTGCCCTCAAATGTACATTCGCTTACTTGTATATCGGATATGGGGTCATTGTCGGCATGGATATACACGCCGCCACCACCCTCACTTCCTGGGAGCTCTCCTGCCACGTTGCTATCGAATAAACAGCCAGAGACATGGAGGCTTAGACAGTCCATTGCATACACCGCTCCGCCTGCATATTCGGATCCACATTGATTCTCGAAGAAGGTGCAATCGAGAATCTCAATAGGTTCGGTGCATTGAAACAAGTTGGCGCCACCGCCTGATCCCGAGGACACGTTATCAGCAATGAAGCATGCTTCCACAGAAGGTCCGCCGGTTTTGGAGTAGATCCCGCCGCCGAAGAACGCCTCTCCTGTAATGATTGTGCAGTTTTGAATTGTTGGGCTTGAGTCATTGCAGAATACGTTGCCGCCTGCCATCTCATTGATGGCCGAGGCTGATCCGCCAGTGATAGTGAAGCCGTCAATCAGTGTGTTTCGCGTTTCTCCGCTGTGGCATACCAAACCCCTTCGCTGTCCCTGGCCGTCAATGATCGTTTGTCCAGATCCCTGAGTCGATCGGAGGGTTATCTCCTTGCCCAGCATGTCGACGACCTGCTGTCCATTGCTCGTATAGGTCCCGGGGCTGACGAGGATCAGATCGCCAGTTGTTGCAGCGTCGACTGCACCTTGAATGGTGGCATGGTCACCAGGTACGTTGATGGTTGCAGCGAATGATGTTCCAACCAAGGCCAACGTGGCTACGACAGCAGTGCAGATGTGTTGCATTGGTTTCCTCTCCTACAGGCGACCTGAGGTCACACAGGTCTCATTAGAGATGGCCTCATAGGTCAGGTCAAGAACTGTTTCTATAGACCCCGCTGTATGCCCTGAGTGAGGCACTTCACCGACGTCTCCACTAAAGAACAACACCCCCGTGTATACGGAGGTGCTGTGGGGTCCCGGGGGGATAGAAACGTTGTTGTGGTGGGGGTGAACTAAGGGCACACACCCCAGGCGCCAATGACCCCAAGAACGTCATCGATGTTGACAATGCCGTTGTTGTCGAGATCACCAGTGCATGAAGCGGGGCAGTCCTCGCATGAGTCGCCTTCGCCAAGCCAGGTGCCACCGAGGTCAGCGCATTGCGCTTCGTACAAAGAGGTACAGCCCGAAGTCACGCAGCAAGGACCTGTTGTGGAGAAGGTGCATTCGTTATTTACGGTGTTGCCAAAAAAGTCATCCCATGAATCATAAATTTGATTTGGTGTGTTGCCACAAACAGAAGTCAGGGCCAGAGTGGGCACTTGGCCGCTTCCGTCGTCGTAGCAGAGGATTCCGCCACCGTCGTACTGGGAGGTATTATTTTTGATCGTGCAAAGGGTAAGAGTGGGAATGCAATTGATGAAGTACATACCACCACCACCCCCGCCGGCCGTATTGCCCTCTATCACGGAGTTTAGGATCATGGGGCTGCTGCTTGAGAAACAGTAGATCCCGCCGCCGGAACTCGAATCAGAATTGTTATTGCTTATCGTGCAGCTCAAGATCGCTGGGCTGCTGTTAAACATACAGCGAATTCCGCCGCCACCGTAGATGCTCGAGTTGCCTGTGATGGTGCAGTTGCCGATAGTGGGATCGCTGCCGTTTCGGCAGGAGATTCCAGCACCATATTTGGCCGAGTTGTCCGAGATTATGCAGTGGCTAATAGTTGGCTTACTGTAGTAGTCGCAATAAATGCCACCACCTTCGTCTTCGCTCGTATTACCCATAATCATGCAGTTGAGAATGATGGGGTTGCTGTATTCACAGTAGATTCCACCGCCGTGGTAAGAGGTTGATCCTCCAGTGATCACCAGATCCCGGATCACGGTACTTTCTTCTTCGCCGCTCCAGATAAAGAACACACTGCCACCTTGCTGGGCATCGATGGTCACATCCAGATTGCCACTGGCACTCCCAATGGTGATGGCCTTGCCGTCTGGGTTGAGCGAGTGCTCGTAATACGTACCTGCTGCAATGGCAATGACGTCGCCATTTGATGATGCATCGATTGCACCCTGGATAGTGGCATGGTCACCGGGCACATTGATGGTTGCAGCGAATGATGTTCCAGCCAAGGCCAGCGTGGCCACTAAAGCAGGGCAGATAGATCGCATTGGTTTTCCCTCTCTCCTACACGCGACCTGAGGCCGCACAATTCCCATTAGAGATGACCTAATGGGGGAGGTCAAGAACTGTTTCTATAGACCCCGCTGCATGCCCTGAGAGCCCATGCCGCTATTTGATTTCAGTGGCGAGCACACTGGCAATTGCTGCAAGATCGAATTCGCCCAGTTGCATGCGTTGCCCATGCTGCAGCACGGACTTGATTGCGTCCTGGAGGACAAGGTTGGTTCCAAGGGTTGCAGCGACCGAGTAGATGGTTTGATGTGCTCCGGCCCAGGTATTGAGGGATGCCTGAGTCTGTTCAGTGTTGCCATCGCGAACCGCTTCAAGCAGTCGCCTCTTCTCGTTAGGCACAATCGCGCTGGCGATTTCGGTGTGCTCCATGTATGTATCGAGTGAAATGCCGCTCTTCTGACACATCGCAATTCCATTGAGGAAGCCGATGAATGACGTCAGTATGCCGGCGGTCAGCGCACGGCTCAGCACGGTAGGTCTGGTGATGTCTTCGCCGAGATTGGTCCACTGTGGTGCAAGCATGCTGAGAAGTGGACGGCATTCCTCGAGCACGTCCTGATCACCTGACATTAGCAGGGACGCATCCGCTGTCCCCAACTGCTGGGGGAAGCACATCACTGCGCCGTCGGCGATGCGACCATCATTGCCTTTGATCAATGCCTCGTGCTCACAAACGTCGTCGATCGTGCCTCCAGTCAGCTGGATGACGCACTTGCCCTTGAGTTGATTCCGAAGCCCATGCTCCTCGACAATCCCGGACCAGGTTGCATAGTCGCTGACGCAGACGACCACATAGCGATTCGCTCTCATCGCATCCGCGGGCGTGTCGCACCCAGTGGCTCCAGCTGCGGTCAATGCGTCAACTTTGCCGCGTGATCGGTTCCAGACCAAAACACGGCAGCCGGCATCGATGAACGTGCGGGCAATGCCAGAACCCATTGCGCCAAGTCCAATGACTGACACGGAAGGAGGCGTATCTGTGTTCATATTCATATGTCGCTGCTCCTGCGGTGTGTTGCAAACCCCAGTGTGTCATTCGGAGAGAATCAAGCGTTCTTCCAGTCCGCTGCTGTCGAGATCATAGGCTCCCGAAGAACAACACCCCCGTGTATACGGAGTTGCTGTGGGGTGGTGGGTTATGGTGACGGCTATAACAGAGGCCGATTGTAGATCCCCTTGGTCTTTGAGATGAATTCATGTAGGACATGCATTACAGGGAATCAAAATGGAAAATAACTCTCCGGCACACCGGGCGGCTCTGAGCACTGAGGATTACCACAAGCTGACCGGATTTGACGGCGATTGGCGTGATACCTGGTGGGACGACGAATTCCTTTCGATGATGGCACGGCAATGGGGCCTGAACCGAGTTGAGACCGTGCTCGATGTGGGGTGCGGTGTCGGACATTGGGGGCAGAGACTGCTGCGCCACATGAATCGCACGACCACCCTACACGGGGTCGATCCCGAAAAAGCCTGGGTGGAGGGTGCCCGCAAACGGGCGCAGAAGTTGGGACAGGAAGAGCGATCTGATTTTCAGATCGGCACGGCCGAAAACCTTCCCTGGCCGGACAACAGCCTCGACATGGTTACCTGCCAGACATTGCTGATTCATGTCGCCGACATCCACAGGACAATCCAGGAAATGACCCGCGTCCTCAAACCAGGAGGACTCTTCCTCGCGGCCGAACCCAACAACTTCGGAAGCACGGCGGCCGGGTTCATTTCCAATCCCATGCCTCCCTGGGAGAAGATCTTCGACCTGCTAGAACTGGAATACCGATGTACACAGGGGAAAGCCGCTGTCGGAGAAGGTCACCAATCCGGCGGACAACTCGTGATGGACGGCTTGAGATCGTGTGGCTGGAATGATGTGAAGGTCAAACTCAACAATCAAAGCGCCCGGGTTACCCCGCCCTATACCGACCTTGCCTCGAAAACAATGGTCGAATTTCTTCGCACCTCCCATGAATCGGGTGCGGCTATGGTCGTCGGGAGCACCCGGGAAAACTGCCTTCGGTACTACCTAGCTGGCGGTGGAGAGAAATCACGGTTTCCCATGCTCTGGGACCAAGCTCGGAAACGGCTCACCGAAATGATCAGTGCGATTGATGAGGGCACCTATGCGAGTGCGGGTGGACACATTCACTACCTGACTTGGGGATACAAGCCCGCATTCTGAATCCCGGTCTTTTCTAAAATCGATTCCCCGTCTTAAAATCCCGGCTCGCCGCTGCCGCCGCCATCTGAGTCTTCCCAACAACAACACCCCCGTGTATACGGAGTTGCTGTGGGGTGGTGGGTGAACTAAGGACAGGGGCCCCAATGTTTAATCACAGCCAGTATGTCATTCACGTCATAAGGCGCGTTCCATTCCGCGATTACCGTGAGCAGGTCAGTCACATCAACGTTCCCGTCGTTATTGATGTCACCAACACAATCAACCGGACACTCTTCTGCAATCATGTTTCCCCCATTATCGTTCCACGTGCCATTGATCTGATCCGGCGTGTTTCCACATAGGGCGGTGCTGCTGATCACTGGCAGGCTTTGGTAGTAGCACCAGATCCCGCCACCATTGCCACTTCCCGCAACATTGTTTTTGATTGTGCACCCTGTGATGGTTGGGCTGCTTGTCGAACAAAAAATCCCTCCTCCAATGTTTGCTGCTGTATTGCCCCAGAACGTGCATGCATTCAATGATGGAACACTGCTTCCTTCGCAGTGGAGGCCTGCTGCAGAGCTTGCAACATTATTCAGGATCGTGCACTGTGAAAAAACAGGAGCAGCGTAATAGTCACAGAAGATCCCTCCGCCATAGTTTTCCGCCGCATTGCTCTCGATCATGCAGTAGTCGAATGTCGGACTGCTACCACCGCCAGAAGAGTAGATTCCACTGCCGTAAGAAGCGGTGTTCATTTCTATGAGGCAGTTCAGTAATGTAGGGCTGCTGTTGATGCCGTAGAAACCTCCGCCTCGAGACGCGGTGTTGTTCGTCAATGTGCAGTTTTGCAGAATGGGATTGCTGCTTTCCATGCAGAACATCCCCCCGCCAGGCCCATACGCGACGTTGTCTTCAAAGCGGCAGTTGCTGAATGTCGGATTACAATTCTCTCGAAGATGGACGCCGCCTCCTTCGATTGTTCCCATGTTGTCACGGAAGATGCAATTTTCAAAGGCTGGAGAACTGCCGTCATAACATGACAGGCCGCCGCCGTAGTAGGAGGAACCGTTGGTCAGGACTAGATTTTTGAAGACGGTCGATGTGTCCTCGCCCTGGTAGCACCAGAGCACAGCTCCAGACTGCTGGCCATCAAGCATGACAGTCGGTGTTCCATTTGCATCGAGCTCTCCAGAGATAGTGATGCTCTTTCCTTGCGGACTGAGATAGGAACCCAGGTAGGTTCCAGCGGCGACTTCTATGACATCGCCATCGACTGCGACCGCAACAGCCTGATAGATGTTCGGATAATCATCAGGCACGTGGATAGTTGCCGCCTGCGACATTCCGGTAGCCAACAAGGAGGCCACTATGGCAGTGCAGATGTATCGCATAGGCTCATCTCTTTTACAAGCGACTTGAGGCCGCACAAATGCCATTAGAGATGGCCTCAAAGGGGAGGTCAAGATCTCTCTCTATAGATGGTCATGTGTGCTGCTTTAGGAGCAAAGAAACGACATCTCAAGAACAACACCCCCGTGTATACGGAGGTGCTGTGGGGTGGTGGGGTTATGGGCAGGGGCCCCAGCTGCCAAGCATGTTCAGTAGGTCTTCGATGTCAATGAATCGTTGCTGTCCGTCAGGGCGTATGTTTGAACCGTGTCTTTGTGATCAGTTGATGAATCACGGACACTCTCCGTATTGCGACAAGAGGATGAGTACGTCGTTCACGGAAATGAATTCATCTCCATCGAGGTCATGATCAGCATCTTCGGTTCCGTAGACAGATATGAGGGTAAGTAGGTCATTCACATCAACAGCACCGTTTTGATTGAAATCTCCAGGGCATGTCACGATGTCATAATCGATGACGATTCGAACACCTTCATCACCGAGGCTGTGGAGATCACAGCCCAGTCCGCCAGACCCAATCTGATTCACCAGGCTCAGATACCCGCCGCTCAAGGCTTGGTCGATGACAGTCTCGTCAAGAGACCAAGAGAAAGTTGAGGCGTAGTATTCCTGGTTTGAATACTGCTGATCCGGGTTGTTGCGAATCTGTTGGCAATAGCTCGAACTGAGAATTTGGGTACCGGCATCAATCCAGAGATAGACACTCCATGCATCACATAGATTCGGGTGATTCCAATGAATTTGAGCCGATGTCACGACAGCGGTTTCAGGTAAGGCGTCTTCAAGATCCCAACGCCAGGCACCGCGCTCACGATCGTTCCAGCAGCCGTAGTGGGGGTCACTAAAGCATCCTCCCAGGTAAATCGTCGGAGAATTGCTGTTTGAATAGGCGTATGGACTACAGCAGGATGCATCATCAATCAATCCTGACTGAACAGGATAAACCACGATACTTTCCGCCCGAACCCCAGTCGTGAAACAAGAGAGCAGGAGCAGCAGCGGGGCACTGTTTCGCAATGGATGAAATGAAGTCATTGCGGACACTCCCCGTACTGCGCTAAGAGGATGAGTACGTCGTTCACGGATATGAATTCATCTTCATCGAGGTCATGATCGGTATCTTCGGTTCCGTAGACAGATATGAGGGCAAGTAGGTCATCTACATCAACAGCGCCATTTCCATTGAAGTCTGCGGGGCATTGCGCACAGGAGGTGGATTCACACTCTGTGCCTTCTCCTAGAAATACAAACCCGGCCTCTTCGCACGTGTACTGAGAAACTTCAACGCAACCAGAGGTATTTGTGCAGCAAGCACCCGGCGGGAGGCCAATAGCGATATTTAACTTCGGTCGCAGGGAATCACTGTTGTAGAACGTGAGATTCGTACTTCTGTATGCGCTGACCATGAGGTATGCACTGGCCCATTGGCCATCGACCAGTTCGATGGGCAAGTTGGCTGTGAAGTTTCCGCCAGAAGAACCTGTCGTGCCAGTGAAATCCGGGTAAAAGTAGCCCTGATAGGCAGACCCGTTGCTGTGACCAGCATCTGCATTCCACTTTCCACGGAACTCAAAAGTGGTAGATCCGCCACTGTGTCTGCCATCAAGTGTTACAGAAATACTTGTGGCGTTTGGGGGCAATGCGGGCATGGCATAGACCCACGAAGCGACCCGTTTACCCGCTGTGCAGTACCCCCCCATGGTAGCGCAGGTTCCGACTGTGATATTGCTAGTGGCTGCATTAAAGGCATCAAGCGTGCAGCAGTCACCAAAGGTGTAGTCCGCATATAAACGGCCTGATGAGAGTGCGCTGATTTCAATAAGCGGGCCTTCAGCGTGAATAGTTGTTGAGATGGATCCGGCCAAGACAACGGCCGCGAGGCCTTTGTTGACATGCGTTGATAGTCCCATTTTGATACTGCTCCCTACTTTATTCAGTCAACCATTGACTGAATGTGTCTTGGTCCACTTGTGAGTGGACATCGGAATGACCGCATTGCTGATTCAGACGGGAGTCCTAAGCCATCACCCATAGATGGCAAGTGCAATGCTGCAAAGGCAGTGTATAGGGAGAATGAAGCTGATTCAACCCTATAAATACACCCTCCTAAATAGGTGCTGTGGATTGTGGTGGGAGTGGAGTTGGGAGGTGATGATGCTTGGCAATTTGACGGCGACCGATATCTGAAATGAACAGGGCCGATGGCTCTTACAGATTCAGATAGCGCAGGAAATTTCGACAGGGAGCGTCAATGCAAGTCGAGTTATCAGCGAAGTTGTTCGTCTTTGAGCGTCTTGAATGCTGCGATGGCAGATCTGCGCGTTGCAGCATGGTCGACGATTGGTTTGGGATAGTCGATTGATTTCAGCATGGTGTCCGGGATCCGCGATGGGTCATGAATCGCGGCAATATCGACGTGAGCCAGCTCGGGAACAAATCGACGAATGAATACTGCGTCGGGATCAAACCTTTTTGACTGTGCACATGGATTAAAGATTCGGAAGTAGGGTGCGGCGTCTGTTCCGGTTGAAGCTGCCCATTGCCACCCACCATTGTTCGCTGAGAGGTCGCCATCAACGAGTTGCTGCATGAAGAACTGCTCGCCACATCGCCAGTCTAGAAAGAGGTTCTTAGACAGAAACATCGCAACGATCATTCGCAGACGATTATGCATCCATCCTATTTGTGCGAGCTGCCGCATTGCGGCATCTACAATCGGATACCCAGTCTTCCCGTCGCGCCAAGCCTGGAAGTGCTTGGCAGATTGATTCCAGTCAAGGTGTTCGGTTGCTGGTTTAAATGCCTTGTGCATGCTTACACGAGGGAAACCAATCAGAATGTGCTTGTAGAACTCACGCCAGATAAGCTCGCTGATCCATTGAACGACGCCTTCTGGGCCAGTGGCGAACTGGCCCGCGTTTGCCACGATGGCCGCAGCGAGACAGCGGCGTTGTGATATGACGCCGCTAGCCAGATACGGAGACAAAGTGCTCGTGCCATCAATCATGGGATAATCGCGAGTGTCTTTGTATGAATTGATCTTTTGCGCTATGAACCGATTGAGCCTGCTCTTGGCATTCCTTTCGCCCGCTGGCCACAATTTGGATTTTGTAGGGTCGATGTCGAACCCTTTCACGTGTGTCGGGATCTCATCCGGCTGACTCACCATGTCCGACTGTTTCTTGGGCAGGCCAAGTGGCTTGCCGCGATCGGGGTCTTCATCGAAGGCCCGAAACCATGCTCGTTTGAACGGTGTATAAATCGTATAGAACCCGTTCGCACCCGTACGCAGCTCGCCTGGCTCGAAGACGCACTGATCCGTGAATGTCTGAACCTCAATACCGTCGGCTTCAAATGCCTCCGTCACAGCAGCGTCGCGTCGACGTTCGTTCACCTCGTATTCACGATTGAAGTAGAGGGCGTCACAAGCGAGTTCATTCGCGAGTAAGCGCAATGGGCCAGTGACGTCATTGAATGTCGCAGTCTCGATGATTTTGAGCGCGATGTTCTTCTTCTCGAGGGCCGCCGAGAGTTTCTTCAGATTCCGCAGGATGAAATCGACCTTGATCGGAGCCATGTCGTGGTCCTGCCACTGCTTTGGACAGATCGCATAGACGGCGACAACGCCGCGATCAGCGTGGCGGGCTGCCGCGTTGAGGGCTGGATTGTCGTCAACCCGAAGATCGTTCCGGAACCAGATCAGCGTACGAATAGGTCGCATCCTTGCTCAGAGTTAGATCCAAATGCGTGATCATTCACGGAAATTTCGCGGTGGCCAGTGACATGTCATGCCTTCCAAGGCTTGGGAGGTGACCGACAATCGCCGTATTAGAGATTGTCACATATGGGAGGTCAAGACTGGCATCTGTAAATCCCGCTGCATGCCCTGAGGAATCATTTTGCCGATGTCTTTCTCTAGAACAACACCTCCATGTATACGGAGGTGCTGTGTTGGGGTGGGGTCACTCGAGGCAGGATTAGGGGGTTTCTATTTGCAGCACAATCATGTTGATAAGCAATGTGGATTGACGAGTCGATACATCGATACCATGACGCACGATGACTCGTCCTGCTATTCCATGCATGTTGATTCGAGGCGGCACCTCCAAAGGGGTCTTTCTGCTCGAGCAGGATCTTCCCAGAGATATGGACTCGCGCAATCAAACGCTGCTTCGCATCATGGGATCACCAGATGTCCGTCAGATCGATGGACTCGGCGGCGCCACCACACTGACCAGCAAGATGGCGATCATCAGTCCTTCCGACCAGGCCGACTGTGACGTC
>JAKVBT010000002.1 GCA_022446905.1 Phycisphaerales bacterium | reverse complement strand
TGTATGCCCTCGCCGGCTACCGCCTGATGCCAGCTATGGCGCGTATGTTTATGGCTGTAGCAAGGATAAAAGCGGCAGATGCAAGTCTTGCCATTGTCCTAAATGATCTTCATGCCGAGACGCCACTTGAATCAACAGAATCGGTTCCAAGGATGGGGCAAGACGTTAGATTCAATGATGTCTCATTGACGTATGAATCCGCGATAACGCCCTCACTCGATCATGTGACAATGCAATTCTCCCGCAATGCCAATGTTGCGATCATCGGGCCAACAGGTGCAGGCAAAACCACAGCCGTTGACCTACTCTTAGGCTTACTCTCTCCAACCAGCGGTCAATTGTTGGTTGATGAAAAACAAATTGATGCGAGCAATGTCCGCCAGTGGCAAAAACACCTCGGGTATGTCCCACAGCACATTTTTCTTCTCAATGACACGATTGCGGCCAATATCGCCCTTGGTGTTGAACCAGCACAAATCGACCAAGATCGCCTCCGAGTAGTGGCTGAGATGGCCGACATACACACAGTCATCGAATCGAAGCTTGATCAAGGATGGGACACCATTGTCGGCGAGCATGGCATTCGCCTCAGTGGCGGACAGATTCAAAGACTCGGAATTGCCAGAGCGCTGTACCACAACCCAGACGTATTGGTACTCGACGAAGCTACCAGTGCCCTGGACAATGCGACTGAACAGCGGATCTTTGATCGCATTCATGCAGAGTCAAACAGCCGAACCATTGTCATGATTGCGCACCGCCTTTCGACGATCCGCAATTGCGACATGATCTACGTGCTTGATGATGGGCGCCTTGTGGATGCCGGGACCTGGGAGGAACTCATGGACCGCTGCAGCCTCTTTCGCGACTTGGCACGCGGCGTCGATGAGGACACCTAACCGCTCTACCAGCTGCGCTTGATGCTCTGATAGCATCTGCCAACACTGGCTACGGTTCGACAGGAGAGTTTTCCCCATGCGTGTGCTCGTTACTGGTGCAGCTGGCTTCATCGGATCATTTACGACTCATCGTCTGCTGGAACGCGGCGACGAGGTAATTGGCCTCGACAACCTCAACGACTACTACGATCCGACGCTCAAACAAGCTCGACTTGATGGCATTCAAAGCCGCCCAGACGCTGATCGGTTCAGCTTTGTAAAAGCAGACCTTGAAGATAACGCTGCTATGGAGCAACTATTTAAGGCTCACCAGTTTGACCGAGTTGTACATCTTGCCGCACAAGCTGGTGTGCGATACTCACTGGAAAATCCCCGTGCCTACATCAGCGCTAACATTGTGGGCTTTTTGAATATTCTCGAGGGGTGCCGCCACCACAAGATCGATCACCTCGTCTATGCATCGACATCTTCAGCATTCGGTAGCGACACTGCCATGCCTTTCTCAGAGCACCGTGGCGCCGGGCACCCCATCACGCTCTATGCCGCCACAAAGCGATCGAACGAACTCATGGCGCACTCCTATGCGTCGTTGTTTGATCTTCCATGCACCGGCCTTCGGTTCTTTACGGTCTATGGGCCTTGGGGCCGGCCTGATATGGCCCTTTTTAAGTTTGCCAAAGCCATGCTGAACGGTGAACCGATTGACGTCTACAACTACGGCAAGCACCAACGTGACTTCACTTATGTCGAAGACATCGTAGAGGGCGTTGTGCGAGTCTTGGACCACCCTGCCGAACCTGATCCAACGTATGACACTGGCAATCCAGACCCTGCTGTGAGCCACGCACCATGGCGTATCTACAACATCGGCAATGGGAAGCCCGTTGGTCTCATGCATTACATCGAAGTTCTTGAACAGAAGCTTGGCATTGAAGCCCAAAAGAACATGCTGCCCATGCAACCTGGCGATATTGAAGCAACGTGGGCAGACAGTACCGATCTATCAAAAACGCTTGGATATCAACCCAGTACCTCGGTTGAGGAAGGCGTTGGTGCATTTGTTGACTGGTATCGCGAGTATTACCAAGTCTGAAGTACTCAAATGGACTCGGGAAGTTCTTTGACTCGCCAGCAGCTTCTGAGCGACCCTTCTGCGTGCACAAGTAAGTCAGACCACTCTGCAACATCAAAGTCAATCACCGCAACCGCTGCAGTCTTCATCTCTTCCGATACACCAGTGAGAACTGATACTGCATGTGTCGTGCCTGGGTTATGACATACCACAAGCACACAATCTCCCTTTGATTCTGCAAGAGAATCAATAATGTCCTCAACTGACGGCAGATATAAATCAGCAGTCGTATGAAGCGGTGGAGGATCAGCAAACTGCGTAGATACCAGTTCGGCTGTCCGCTGGGCGCGAACCGCTGTGGAAGAAATCACTTCATCTGGGCGCAGTCCCTGCGCGTCAAGCCAGCGACCCATGCGAGGAGCAGCCTCAAGTCCACGCTCATTGAGAGGGCGATCATGATCTGAGACTTCATGCGACCAGGATGACTTCGCATGGCGCATCAAGAGAAGACGCTTCATCTCAATGCCCCAACTCATCTTCAAAATCGGTCTTCTTGAGCAGGCTGGCAACAGTCTGCACCTGAACTCGTCGCCGAGTTTCGACATCCAGTGATGTACGCGCCTTGCTAACTGCAGTTGCTGACCGAGCGTCAACGGCCACGACCTCAACTCTGTCCAGACGAGCCGAAATCAAATCACGCAACCAGTTGCCGGCAGGGCGTTGGACCAACCGAATCGCCCACCCCACCCGACCGTACTTTGGAGAATCAGCAATGACATCGAAGGGCATGACTCCACGCCGCTCGACCCTTTCCGAGTGCTTGCCAAGCCATCTTGCCAAACGTGATACCAACCACACACGCCCAGGATCATCTCCCCCTTGAAGCAGTGACATTGGTCCACCAAGCGCCTCAGCTAATTGCGGCGTAGGAATCCAAATTAAATGGCGGCCTAATCGAACCGAGTTCAAATAGCTATTGGCATGCAGACGTTTACCGGTTGACCGCAGCAGCGATGGAGACAAGCCAAGACGTCGCCCAACTTCCGAAGCAGTGCGCCATGGCGCTTCAAGGATCGCTAGGCCAACCAATCGTTCGACACCCCCCAGAACCGATACCTCTTCAATCGGCACTGGGCTTGGTGTTTCTCTAATGACAACGCTACGCGCACGCGTCTGACGTGCCGCATCAACTTCGGCCCGCATGGCACGTCGGCGCAGTGTTGCAAAGGTGCCTAAGGAGGCAGGGCCGTCTTGATCTAATTCTGTTGTATCTGGATGTCGACGCGTCCACGTACCCTCTGGCTGCATCGACCAGGCATCATGGCGGTCTTCCAACTGCACCTTAAAAATTTCGTGGAGCCGTTTTCTGGCAGTGCTGTCTTCTATCGGCGTCACAACCTCGACACGCTGTGTCAGATTCCGATCCATCCAATCTGCAGAACCGATGTACCAGTCGCCTCGCATCGGATCACTAGAGCCACGAGCAAAGTGATAGATACGTCCATGCTCAAGAAAGTCTCCAATGATCGACGTCACTCGAATATTCTCTGTAAACCCAGGAACACCTGCCCGTAAGCAGCAAAATCCACGCACAATCAGGTCGATGGAAACGCCTGCCTGTGAAGCACGAATCAGTGCCTTCATTATGGTTGTATCTTCCAACTGGTTCATTTTCGCGATAATTCGCGATGGACGACCTTGCTGCGCAGACTGAATCTCATCCTCAATAAGGGCGAGCAGCCGGTTCTGCAATGTGACTGGAGCAACAAGAAGTTGCTCATAGTCACGGTGGAGAGATCGGCCCGTCAGATAGTTAAAGAATTGCACAAGGTCATCTGTAACCGACGCTCTCGTCGTCAATATGCCACAGTCTGAATACAAGTTGGCCGTGCTTGGGTGATAGTTNCCAGTGCCAACATGGGCATAAGCGCGATAGCCCCCNCCTTCCCGACGAATGACCAATGAGCATTTTGCATGAGTCTTGAGGCCAACTACACCATACGCCACGTGGATCCCGTGCTTTTCAAGTGTACGTGTGAGTTGCAAGTTCCGATCTTCATCAAATCGGGCTCGCAACTCAACTAGACAAGTTACTTGCTTGCCTGCATCAGCCGCACGTAACAGACTTCGAATGAATGGCGAATCGGGTTCAGTGCGATACAGGCATTGCTTGATTACGACTACATCTGGGTCATCGGCAGATTCCCTGATAAAACGCTCCACCGATGCGCGGAATGAGTCATAGGGATGATTCACAAAGATGTCGCCCCGGCGAATTGCTTCAAAGATCGGCTCATGTGGGTCGGCCAACTCTGCCGGCACAATTGGCCGCCAACGTGGCGCTGAAAGATCTGGGCGATCAAATCGAGTCAGATCGAGCACCCCACCCCATTCAAGCGGACCACCACGCTGATGATGAGAAGATGGTTGAAGTTCCAGTTCCTCCAACAACAGTTGTACTAAAGCAGGCGGTGGATTTGGTGGAGTCTCAAGACGTACTGCTTCAGCAAACCGGCGATGACGAAGTGAAGCACGCACCCATTCAGCAATGTCTTCAACGTCATCATCATCGCCGTCCTCAAGACCAATGCCTCTTGTGAGGCGGAATTCCAGCACTTCCACGATGCGAAGTCCTGGGAATATGGAATCGAGATTGCGACGTACTAAATCTGCAACACGAATGACACGACACGGCGTCTCGCCCTGAATCTCCCCCACCGGCCCATTGGTTGGGACACGAATCCATGAGGGAATCAAATCAGGAATCTTGACCCGAGCGAAGCGCATGTCCGACTCGCCTGGCTCAGCCAGCATGACGCCAAAGTTTCGCGACAAATTTGAAATAAACGGGAATGGATGCCCTGGATCAACGGCAAGTGGCGTCAGCAGCGGAAACACACGCTTCTGGAACCAGGCGTCAACCTTGGTCTGCAATCGCGCCGGTAGATCCTCAATCTTCGTGATCCGAATTCCCTCACGACGCAGCAATGGTTCAATCGATTCCGTCCAAAGAGCCTCCTGATCGGCCTGAATCGACACTACCTTCTTTCTTGCTGCCTCCAACTGTTGCTTCACAGAGAAGCCATCATGGGTCGCCTTTTCAAGCCCCAACTCAATTCGACGGCGCAGCAATGCAACACGCTTCATGAAGAACTCATCGAGATTGCTTTCACAGATGCCAAGAAATCGGATGCGGTCAAAAAGCTGGCGACGATCATCCTGTGCCTGAGCCAAGACTCGGCGATTGAAATCCAACCATGCAATATCCCGCCCGACATAGAGCGCCGGGTCCGGTGGGCTCCCATCGGAGTTCAAAGGCGTGGCCTTAGTAGTCGTACTTTCAGATGAGTGAGTCATGGTCAAGCAGGAACCCGCATGATAGACCCTACCACTCAGAGTCCCAATAGCCTTTCGGCCGCTGCATAGGTCTGGTCGACATACTGCGCTGCTGGGCGAGGGAGCATACCCGCCCGAACATCACGTGGGACCGACAGAAGCAAGGCGACAAAGTAGTCACAGGCCCGCCCTGCGGTCATCCCGATTTCCTCCTGGCCAAAGTGTTGGCCAAGCCACTCAGCAAATATGCGACTTTGAGCGTTGTATTGCGGATCTTCACGCCACTCAGCCGTTCCATCGGCCAACATGGCGTAATGAAATGCAGCAGGATCTGTATCGAACTGTTCATAAGTCACACGAATCCACTCGTGCAACACTTCATGAATACTCTTGGAATCATCTGCAAGCAAAGCCACCTTGGCTTCCATCATTGGGCATTGAATCGACTCCCAGACTTCCTGAAACATCGCTTCTTTGTTCGGGAAGTACCGATACAACACCGCCTCGGTCACACCAGCGTGATGAGCAATCGAGCGCACAGTAGCCCCCCCCGGCATACCGCCGCGGCTCACCAACAACAACATGGCGTCAATCAGACGCTGCCGAGTCCGAGCACCCTTTGTCCCAATTCTGATGTGTTCTGACATGAAGCCTCCCACGGATCGCTACCTGCCACGCACTTGGATCTAGGATCAAGTATACGCGCAGATGAAACAAAACTTCGTACAGACGCCCCAGCATTCTGGCATGCTGGTGTTTTGACGAATCACGAAAGAGGCATCGCATGTTGTTGTTCTTGTTATTGAACCGCTTATGAGATATCAAGTGGCCGCTGAACGGGCAGCACAGTGCATCCCAGGACTCGTATATGGCATCGCGGTCCGGCCTTGGTGATCCACGGCAATAAGACCTCCCGCTTCAGGAGGCATCGACGCTAATACCTGTTCGGCAGCCTGTTCAACACACTCGCCTGCAAACTGCATTCGCGCTCCGACCATGCGCGCTGTTGATGCCAGAATAAACATCTCCCCCTGTCCAGTTGCAGAGACCGCCACCTTGGCATCTGCCCAAGTGCCCGCGCCGATCAGGGGCGTGTCACCGATGCGGCCTGACATTTTCCCAGTCATCCCACCAGTTGATGTCGCCGATGCAAGCCGCCCCTGCACATCACACGCAACAGCGCCAACCGTTGCATGATGCCTGCGATCAGCTGGCCGTTTGTGCTCAAGCCAAGCATCCAACTGAGCCTTGCGATGACTTGTGGTGAAGGTGCTGTTGTCAACAAGTTGAAGGTCCCACTCAGCTGCACATCGCTCCGCAGCAGGACCGCCAAGAAACACATGATCCGTCCGATCCATAACTGCTCGAGCCATCCGGATGGGTCGTCGAACAGTCGTCAAACCACATGCAGCTCCAGCACGACCAGTCGACCCATCCATGATTGATGCCTCCAGCTCATGCCGTCCCTCTCGTGTCAAGACTGCACCTATCCCAGCATTGAAGAACGGACAGTCTTCCAAGGCTTCGACCGCAGCTTGGGCAACATCCAACGCCGCTGCGTCGGATTGCAGCGATGCAGCTGCTTTAGACACGATGTCGTCAAGCGCTTCTGCAATAGATTTTTGATCGGACTTCGTCAATGAGGCTGGTATAGCACCTGCGCCACCATGGATCGCCACGCCCCAAGTCATGGCAATTGCTTCTTTATAGGCTGGAATTGCTTCAGTCGCACGCGGCGACTTAACTGATACCACTCCAGTGGCGCATCATTGAGGTACAGGGGATTTGCAGGTCGCTCTACCTGCCAACCGGACTTCCTCAGCGACTCTGGATCTGCTGAACATCGCATTAGCACCAGCAGAACCGCCTGCCCTGCTGAGTCATTTAACAAACGACGTGCTTCGGACTCATCCGAGATCGATTGGCCATCAAGCGCCAACATGACGTCCCCTAATCGCAGCCCAATGTCTGTGGCACCGGTCTGATCAAGCACCCTGCCGATGACCGCCCCCATTGGTGGCGCGGCCTTTCCAGGATGCTGAAGCAACCACATGTCTCTCGAGTCCTTGATTGGGTGCGGCAAGGTGCTGGCGGCCCAGCCTTCGAAAGCGCACATCTCATCCCTGAAGTACACACCAAGCACAGGGGGCCAGGAACGCTCTCCCCACAAGCGACAATTTGCCTGAAATGGATCCACCCAAACATCAACCATGGCTGGCTCCCAGCCCATGGTCGTCACTGATCCCTCAAAGTTCTTCGTGCCAGTAATGCGTACAGACTCGGTGTAGAGCGTTGGCCGACTTCCCTGAACCTTCCTGGTTGTCGGTGGAGGATCGTCAATTTCTAAAACAACGATCGCCGCACCATGATCTTGAGCGAGTCTTATCGCTGTGTCTTCCCTTTGACCACTACTGCGTGAACTGGACTCTCCGAGAGGCACATATCCGCGGTTGAGGTAACTGTTAAACCGCTCATCAGAAGCTTCCCGAACTGTTGATGGAGACATGCCAGTTGTCTCAAGCGTGATCAGTTCCGCATTCGATGTCCATTTCACACCAAAACGACCCCGACCTTCCTCAGGTGATCCAGGAAGAAGCGATACATATTCCTGCGAAAGGCTGGGGTGGCATCCAGCGCCCACAGTGGTCATGGCCATAGCCGTCAATACAACCCACGTCATTCCATGCATACCCACCACAGTACCCGACTCGCCGGCTAGGCCCTTGCTTTGAGGCTTGAGCAGATTGCATGCCGAAAACAAGTGAGAAGATGATCATTGACCATTCCCACTGCCTGCATGAAGGCGTAACACACCGTTGGCCCGGTCCACCGAAAACCCAATGCTTTCAGTTCCTTGGCCATGGCGTCACTTGCAGAGGTCTTGGCTGGAATCTGGGCATCGCTTGTCCAGCAATTAACGACAGGGCGCCCCTGCACATGAGCCCATAACAGATCGCTCAATGACCGTCCCTCTTCCCAGAGTGCGCAGAGTGCCTGTGCATTGCTGATGCAAGCCTCGACCTTCGAACGATTGCGGATGATGGCAGTGCTTTGAAGCACCTGATCTACCTGATCAGGTGACCACCGTGCGAGCCGTTCGGGCTCATTGAGGTCGAGCAGATTAACCATGGCTGCTCGCTTGCGTAGCACCACCAACCACGACAAGCCGGATTGAAATGCATCCAGCATCAACTTATTGAAGAGCGCAACATCATCCCGAACAGGAACCCCCCATTCTTGATCGTGATATGCCACGTACTGAGGGTCGGCACCGCACCACGAACATCGCTGAACATCAGACATCTACGCACCCTACAAGACATTGCCTCGGGTACGCTTCTGCAATGCTCCGTGTACAGGAAGTGGAGAAAAGCTATGGCGATCATCAGGTCCTCGCCGGCGTATCAATTTCGGTTGATCGAGGAGAGATTGTCGGCCTCGCCGGACCGAATGGCGCAGGCAAGACCACATTGCTCAAGTGCATCGTGGGCGTCAATCGCTTCGACGCTGGCCATGTGCAGGTCGATGACGTTGATGCCATGGCTCGATCGCTAGCTGCTCGGCGACTGATTGGTTATGCGCCAAGCGAAACAGCGCTCTACCACAGACTCCGTGCTGAAGAACTATTGCGATTTGCGATTCGCTATCACCCCGCAGCGGATCTCCAACATGGCCTGCGTCTCTTGGATGAACTCGGCGTCCCACGAGCACGACGCATAGGACAACTCAGCCACGGCATGAAACGGAAGGTACTTCTGGCACAAGCGCTCGCAAGCGGTGCTCCACTTCTGATGCTGGATGAACCCATGGAGGCTTTTGACCCCTCCGCTCGACAGGCAGCGATTGCCCTGCTCCGCGAAGCAGCAAGCAATGGACGCGCCGTACTGTGCAGTTCCCACGATCTCGATGGAATTCAACGCCTGTGTGACCGCGTGGTATTCCTAAATACAGGCCGGATCATTCGTGAAGGTACGACTGGCGAGATGCTCGCCGAAGCCCGTCGCATAGCACACATCCAACTTCGAACTTCAGTACAAAAGAATGATCTGCCCACCCATACTGGATGGATATGGAAGGGAGAAGGCAGGCACTGGACACTTGTTTACAGCGATACGGCCGAGTCGATCATGACAGGCCTGTCTCAACTGCCCATAGCTTCCGTTCGTATCGGTGACGCGACACTCGACGAAGTTTTTGCGTCTCTGTATCAGGCTGAACCATCATGAATCTATGGAAGCAGTACCTGCGACAGACATGGTGGATTTCATTGGGCTATCTAGTGATTCTCGAAGGTGCGTTGGTAGCAGCTATCTTGTACTGGCCGCGATTTCGTGACAACATTCCGGCCATTGCCAAACTTGTGCCCTTTGACGCGATTCAGGATTTGCTCGGGGCTATGGAACATGCTGGCTATTGGCCCTATCTGGCTATTCAACAGTGGTTCAAGGGATGTAGCCTCTTTGGAGTGGGTGCTATTGCCTTTGTGGCAAGCGGAATCATTGCCCGAGAAGCAGATCAGCGCACCGCTGAGTTCTTGTTCTCTAGGCCTATATCGCGGCGACGTGTGTTGATTGCCCGACACAGCATGGTGTGCCTGCTTGTCCTGCTGCCGGTCGTACTCTCATCAATCTCGGCGATTTGGCTAAGCCACTGGATTGGAGAATTCGTCCCCTGGGCATCGATCCTTTGGTCAACAACATACATGTGCATCTTCCTATGGTGCTTAATCTGCTTTACCACACTGGTCTCGTCCATTGCCCAACACCAGTTAACGGCAGGAGCATCTGTCGTCGGTCTTGCGCTAATCTCATTTGCGCTGTACCTCGTTCAGGGCCTTGACCAGCTCAGCCTGTTCAAGCTCATTGATATACACACATTCATGAGCATCCATGACGGCGATGTGCCATGGGTGAAAGGTGGCGCGATTGCCGGTGCTGCCCTATTGATGCTAATTGCTGCGGATCAGTTACTCGCACGCCGATCATTCTGACTTTGCCCTACGCTCTACAGTCATGAGAGCACTACTAGGTAGCGGTGGCGTCAGAACTGAGCAGCGAAAATCCTTGTACATCGATGAAATGCGCAGACACTTCGGTGAGGTCGATTCGATCCTATTCATTCCATGGGCGCTGAACGATCACGATCGATATCTCGAACTCATGCATGAGCGTGGACTTAATGCGGGCTATGAACTGATCGGAATTCACACGCATGTCGATCCCCTAGCCGCCATCGAGAAGGCCGAAGCCATCTCCATCGGCGGTGGGAATACCTTCCGATTGACTTGGGAACTCCAGCGTTCGGGTGCTATGGAGGCGATCCGACGCCGTGTTCTCAATGAGAATATTCCGTATATGGGCGTCAGCGCCGGAACGAATGTGGCGTGTCCCACTATGCAGACCACCAACGACATGCCCATCGTTCAGCCAACTTCATTTGCCACACTTCACTTGGTCCCCTTCCAAGTCAATGCCCACTACTTCAGTGGGTCGACCTGGGTCCAAACCAGTGAGGATGACTTCCTCGAACATTTCGGAGAAACACGCGATGATCGGATCCGAGAGTTCCACGAGATGAATGAACTCCCGGTCATTGGCCTTCGGGAGGGGTCCTACCTGAGATGCCATGATGGCGTCGTAACACTCATCGGCGCCCCGGCCCGTCTCTTTCGTGCAGGTCACGAGCCCATCGAGGTTTCACCAGACGAAAATCTCTCATCTCATCTCAAATACTGAACTTGCGAACCCAGAGAAGATCTGTTCCCATGCGACCCATGCACCGGATCTCAATTCTTGCTTGCGGCTGTCTCTTGTCGCTATCTGCGTGCAGAGTCGGCCCGAACTACGAACCCCCCGTCACCGCAATCCCAGATCGCTATGCATGGACCGATCCGGCTCAGACCAATCCGCCGGCTGAGCCCGCGACCTGGTGGCGGCTCTTCCATGACCCAGTGCTCAATGAACTGATGGCGCGAGCCAGCATCGCCAACTTTGATCTTCGCATCGCTGCTGAACAGATTGTGGAATATCAGGCCATGTATGGCGTGACCTCTGCAGAGCGATTCCCTGATATCAACGCCTTGGCGTCCTATAGCCGTGAACGCACCCCGGCAGGTGATCTGAGTATTCCCGGCTTCGCTGATCCAGCAGCGAATAATGACTGGGTGGTTGGCTTAGATGCCAGTTGGGAGATTGATCTCTTTGGGCGCATCGCGCGAGCGATTGAGGCAGCACAAGGTGATCTGCAGGCCATTATTGAGGATTGGCGATACGCCATGGTCACTGTTCGAGCTGAAGTGGCCACAACCTACATCGACATTCGCACTACTCAGGCTCGCCTGTATGCGCTGCAAGCCAATCTCCGCGCCCAGAGGCTATTCGTAGATTTGCTTCAGCAACAATTTGAAGCTGGCACCACCACTGAAGCAGCGGTCTCTCAGGCTGCTGCAACACTTGCATCAGATGAAGCGTTGCTGCCGGGGATGACTGCTTTGCTGTCCCAACAAACAGCTGCTTTGGCTGTACTGCTGGGTATCACGCCAGGCGCGATGGCTGAAGCACTACCAACTGTCGGTGAAATTCCCGTGCCACCGGGCGAAATCGCTGTCGGCATCCCAGCCGATCTCATCCGCAGAAGACCTGATATCCGAGCAGCCGAGCGGACCCTCGCCGCCGCCACAGCTCGTATTGGTGAGGCCAAAGCAGAGCTCTATCCAAAACTCAGCCTTTCAGGACAGTTTGGGTTTACTTCCACGAGCTTCAGTGACTTGTTTAATTGGAGCAGCCGCGCCTATGCAGCAGGTCCCGCCGTCTCATGGAATCTGTTCAATGGTGGTCGCTTCCAGTCACTGATCGATCGACAGGAATCTGTGACTCGACAGGCGCTCCTTGCCTATGAACAGACAGTCATCGAGGCGATTGGAGAAGTAGAGAGCAGCCTCAATGCATTCGTCTGTGCCGTGCAGCAACGCACTGATTGGTATGACGCTGTCGCGGAAGCTCATCAGGCCTATCGACTGACCCGACAACAGTATGAGCAAGGGGTCACGGATCTCTTCTCAGTGATTACCGCTCAGCAGAACTTGCTCGCGGCTGAAGACTCCCTCGCCCAAGCCCAAGGTTTGGCGGCACAGTCACTCGTTTCGGTCTATCGCGCCCTTGGCGGTGGATGGACTGCAGGAGCTCTTCCACACACTGCGAAAAACACCAAGGATGCTCCAACATGATCCAGTGGATCCACGTGATCAGCATGGTGAGTCTTGTCGGGATGATTGCCGGCTGTGATGACTCCAGCCCAAAGGCTGCGACAGAAACCCCCGCCGTACCGGTGAACTTCGCAACCGCCACCATTCAGAACTTTGCTGTCAAACGCACCTACCCAGCTCTGGCAAGTTCGCCCTGGCAAGTCAGGATCATTGGCCGTGTTGAAGGATGGCTCGAAAGCCGCAACTTTAAGCAAGGTGACTTTGTCGAGGAAGACCAATTGCTCTTCGTCATCGAACAAGCCCCCTATGAGGCCGCTCTTCTTGCTGCCGAAGCTGCACTCAGTGAAGCCAAAGCCCAGAGATCGTTGGCCAAGATTATTGTTGATCGAAACGCGCCGCTGGTTTCCACTGGCGCGATCGCGGCAGAGGAGTTTGATCAATACGTCGCGAACCTTGCTATTGCTGAGGCTTCTGTCGAGTCTGCTGCGGCGCAAGTTGTGCAAGCAGAACTCAATTTGTCCTACACAGAAATTCGCGCNCCAATTGCAGGGCGCGTAGGCGCCACTTCTATTGATCCAGGCACCTTGGTGCAGCCTGGTAGTGATGCTTCATTGTTATGCAACATCATGTCGGCCAATCCAATTCGCGTGAACTTCGCACCCTCCGCGAACGAATTCCCAGAGTACCTTGCTAAGTGGACCAAAGACACTCCACTGAAGACGGAGATTACTATCCCGCGCGAAACTGGGTGGAACCAAGATGGCAACATCACCTTCGTTGACAATATGGCCAATCCGGACACGAGTCTGATTCGAATGTGGACAGAGATCCCCAATGACGACTACCGACTTTTGCCTGGACAATATTGCGAAGCCACAGTCACTATGGATGTGCTTCAGGACGCCATCACCATCCCGACCGAGGCGATTGTCCAACGAGCCTCCGACACTTATGTCTGGTTGGTTGGTTCTGACAGCACCGTGAAGCAAACCAAGGTTGAGGTCAGTCATAGACAGGATGGAACTGCAGTTATCGCTTCTGGCCTGCGAGAAGGCGAACGCGTCGTCAAAACCGGAACGATCAAGCTTCGCTTCAACGGAACCAAGGTCAAGCAGGCTCCGCCGCCACGGGCCCCTGGCGAAGCCCCGCCGGGCATGGGGCCAAATACGTCCAAGACCTCCAGCAGTGATGACAAGAAGACCGACTGATGATTGATTTTTTCATCAAACGGCCGATCTTCGCAACGGTCATTTCACTAGTCATCATGCTCGCCGGCGGCGTCAGCATGTGGGTTCTACCCATCGCACAATACCCGCAGGTAGCACCCCCACAAGTCACCGTTACGGCTAATTACAGCGGCGCCTCTGCTGACACTGTTTCAAATGTGATCACACGCCTTATTGAGGAACAGGTCAACGGCGTTGAAGGCATGATCTACATGTCTTCTTCCAGCACCAACAACGGCACATGCAACATAGAAGTTACTTTCGAAGTCGGCTATGACCAGAACATTGGTGCAGTCGATGTGCAGAATCGTGTGCAGCAGGCCGAAGCACGACTCCCACAAGAAGTTCAGCGGTCTGGCATCACGGTCACCAAACAGTCCACCCAGATGACAGCGGTGGTGTCACTACTCTCGCCAGACGGACGATATGACAGCGCTTACCTATCAAACTACGCCGACATCCACATTTCAGATCCTCTAAAGCGTGTCACTGGCGTAGGCAGTGTCAACAACTTCGGCCTTCGGCAGTATGCCATGCGTATTTGGCTCAACATCGATCTGATGGCGACCAATCGCATCTCCACGACTGACATCATCAATGCGATATCAAATCAGAATCAGCAAGTTGCGGCTGGATCGATTGGCATGCCGCCGGTGGAGGGCAATCCGTCATTCACATTGCAACTCAACACCCTAGGTCGATTAGTCACTGCAGAGCAGTTCGGTGACATCATTCTTAAGGCGTCTCCTGCCCAGGTCATTCGACTGAAAGACATTGCTCGCGTCGAGCTTGGTGCCGCCACCTACACCGCTGACAGTATGCAGAACGGTAAGCCAGCTGCACAACTCGGCATCTTTCAACTCTCGGACGCTAATGCGCTGACAGTGGCGCAGGGCATTGAAACAACTATGAAAGAGTTGGAGAGAAATCTGCCCGAGGGCATGACTTGGAAGATTTCATATGACGCAACGGACTTCATCAATGCAGCCATTGATGACCTGATTTTGACCATTCTCGAGGCTGTCGCGCTCGTAGTCGCTGTCATTTTCATGTTCTTGCAGTCATTCCGGGCCACGTTGATACCAGTGATTGCCATCCCAGTATCAATCATCGGTGCCTTTGCAGTCATGCTTGCCTTTGGCTTCAGCATCAATATGCTGACGTTGCTCGGTCTTGTGCTGGCAGTGGGCCTCGTCGTCGATGATGCCATTGTCGTGGTCGAGAACGTTGAACGCGGCATGGAAGAATCGCCGCCAGGCACGCCAATCTCGGAAATCACATCAAAGTCGATGCGTGAGGTCCGAGGTCCAATCGTGGCAACTACCCTCGTTCTTCTGGCCGTGTTTGTCCCCGCCGCAATGATGCCAGGAATCACCGGCCAGCTGTACAACCAGTTTGCTCTGACAATTGCATTCTCCGTCATCCTATCCAGCATTGTTTCATTGACGATGACGCCAGCAATGTGCGCCCTAATTCTGAAGCCGAAGAAGAATGCCGGCTTCATATTCACGATCTTCCGACCGTTTAATGCGGTCATTGATAAGACCACGCAGATCTATACCAGCATTGTGCATGGATTTAGCCGTGTTGCTTGGATTGCAGTCATCTTGCTCGCGGCCACATTGACAGGCACCTTTGGTTTGTTGTGGTTCACGCCGACATCCTTCGTACCTGATGAAGATCAGGGCTATTTGTTCATCGCCATTCAGTTGCCTTCCGGCGCCTCGCTTGAACGGACACTGCAAGCAGAACACGAGGTCTACGAAGTCTGCAAAACCATCCCTGAAATTGTGGAAGTCATTGAGATTGCGGGCTATGACTTTATCTCAGGCATCAGTCAGATCAATTCTGGATTTATGGTGACAATCCTCAAGCCTTGGGATGAGCGAACAGCACCTGGGCAAAGCGCCGCTGACATTGCACGCAAACTGAATGCAGAACTGTCAATTATTCCTGACGCCCAGATATTTGCGGTCAACCCGCCCGCCATCCAAGGCCTTGGCAGNGTCGGCGGGTTTGCGATGCAGATTCAGGATCTGAGCAATCTTGGAGTCGACGCGCTTAGTGAAGCAGCGAAACAAGTCCTCTTCGTCGCCAACAAGCAACCCTATCTCTCTGAGGTATACACCACATTCCGCAATGACGTGCCGCAATTATGGCTTGACATAGACCGAGAAATGGCGGAGGCATCCAATGTTGATGTCGGATCCATTTTCACCTCCCTTCAAGCTGCACTTGGGTCGTACTACATCAATGACTTCAACCGATTCGGCCGCGTGTACCAAGTCATGATTCAAGCGGAAGCGCAGTACCGAATGCGACCAGAAGATGCACTCAAGGTGCGAATTCCAACCCGCGATGGAACGATGGTCCCACTTGAGTCATTTGCCAGCGTGAGCAATATGACCGGCCCCAACAACGTCCCGCACTACAACATCTATGACACCGTTCCAATCAATGGAAGTTCGGCACCGGGCTATAGCAGCGGCACGGCGATCAAAGTGATGGAGCGCATTTGTGACGAAGTGCTCCCAGATGGCATTGGATATGAGTGGACTGGCCTGACCTATCAAGAAATCAAAGCCGGCAATCTCGCGCCCTTTGTGTTCGCACTGGCGCTGATTGCGGTCTTCCTGTTCCTCGCCGCGCAGTATGAAAGTTGGACACTGCCAATGCTCATCCTCATGGCTGTCCCGCCGGGGATTCTTGGGGCGCTTGGATTCTTGATGTTGCGGGGCTATCCGCTGGATGTGTACGGACAGATTGGCCTGGTCATGCTGATTGGGCTGGCGGCGAAGAACTCCATTCTGCTTGTTGAATTTGCCAAGCAGCATCGCGACGCGGGAGGTGGCATCGTCGATGCCGCGGTGACAGCCGCACGCCTTCGCCTTCGCCCAATCCTGATGACGGCATTGTCCTTTGGCATCGGTGTCATTCCTTTGGTAGTAGCTCAAGGCGCCGGTGGCATGAGCAACCGTTCCATTGGCACCACAGTGTTCGGAGGCATTTTGGTCGCGACATTCATGACACTGCTGATCGTGCCTACGCTCTACGTCGTCGTCGAGAGCATGCGAGCTAAATTCGGCTTCGGACAGCCCACTACGGAAGCGAAATAGGCCATTGAGTCCACCTCAATCTGCAGTCACCAACTCAGTTGCATTTAACTGATCAAGGATGAATGCGCCTTCCCATGCAATCTCGCGATAGCGGCCGTAGCGGCCGCTGGCGCCACCATGACCCGCGCCCATGTTGGTGCGTTGCAGGACTGGATTGTCTGAAGTGTTGAAGTCCCTGAGACGAGCCACCCATTTTGTGGGTTCCCAGTACTGAACACGAGGATCATTCAAGCCCGCCGTCACCAGAATCGCTGGGTATTCCCGCGGCGCAACATTGTCATAAGGCGAGTACGACAACATGGTCATGTAGTAGTCCGGATCAGTTGGATTACCCCATTCTTCATATTCGCCAACCGTCAGCGGAATGGTTGGATCAAGCATGGTGTTGACGACATCAACAAAGGGCACCGCCGCGTGTGCCACGCGCCACAAGTCCGGTCTCATATTCAAAACTGCTCCAATAAGCATGCCGCCAGCAGACCCTCCTTCAATAGCAATTCGATTCGGATCCGCCCAGCCACGTTCGACAAGTCCTTCCGCTACGTCAATGAAGTCCGTAAACGTGTTGGGCTTGTCATGAAACTTGCCGGTGTCGTACCAGTGCCGCCCCATCTCCCCGCCGCCACGCACATGGGCCACAGCAAAAACAACTCCTCGGTCAACCAAGGATGGGCGGGTTGATGAGAAGTAGGGATTCATGGATGACCCATAGGCCCCGTACCCATACAACAACATCGGACTGGTCCCATCCAATTTCATATCAGCCAAGTGAGTGATGGACACCGGAACCATGGCCCCGTCACGTGCTGGAATAAGCACGCGCGTCACTTGATATTTAGTTGGGTCCCACCCAGGAACTTCCCGCTTCTTACGAACAGTCCAACTCAGATCAGAGAAATCAACATCAACAGTCTGAGTCGGTGTTACTGGAGACATGTACGTGACGCGCACAAATGAGGCATCAAAGACCTCGTTGCCGCCGGAAACATTGACTGTCGAGACCTCTTCGGGAACTGGAACAACTTGCCTCATCTCAGTATTGGGATCCATGATTTCAAGAGCGGTATACCCACCCCGCCGCTCACTGAGTACCACGGCGTCTTGAAATGCCTTAACACCTGTGAGGTACACCTCTGGGTCATGAGCAACTAACTCCCGACCAACAGTTCCCAATGAATCATCTGGAACTTCAACCAACCGAAAATTATCGCCATCGTCGTTGATGCGAACAAGAAAGGAGCCCCCATGATGATCTACGTCGTACTCGACTCCCGACACTCGCGGCAGCACAGATTTCGGCTCTGCGTCAGCACCTGTAGTAGGTATAAACAAAACCTCACTAGTCATTGATGAGCCAACCGGAATGATCACGCCTGCACCATCAGTTAGACGGGAGACCCCGGTCCAGAACAACGCATCTGGCTCATGAAAGACCAACTCATCCTCAGCAGTAGATGTTCCAATGTCATGTCGATACACGCGGTCTGGACGATTGGTTTGGTCGTACTTCAGGTAGTACAGCGTCTCAGCATCCAGCCATGCCAGATTAAAGGCTGCAACATTTTCAATTGCAGCATCAACCTGTTCTCCGGTGGCAATGTCTCGAATCATCAATGTCGCATGTTCTGCTCCAGTTGTGTCCTGAAGCCAAGCGACGAGGGCGCCGTCAGGACTTACCGCAATATTGGTGACACTAAAATACTCATGACCTTCAGCAAGCTGATTCTCATCAAGAACCACTTGTTGCGTTCCTTCTTGACTTCTCATCAGTGTTGAATAGTCTTTCCCCTTTTCAGTGACTGACCAGTAGGTCCATCCATCTTCTCCGAGCCATGGAACAGTGGTGTCATCCTGAACGAGCCTCGATAAGTACTCCTCATACAACTGCTCGCGCAGTGGCTGCAGATGTTCTGTCATCCCCTTTGCGTAGTCATTTTCATGATTGAGATGGGCAATGACCTCTGGATGACCTCGTTGTTGCATCCATGCATAGGGATCAACACGAGTAACTCCATGTTCAACGGTGACCTGCGGCGCGATCTTCGCATCTGGAGCGACATTGGACATGCTAAGTAGAACAAGAAGGCTGTATTGCAACACGATGAATCTCCTGAGTGAACCATTGTAGATATCTGCCCTGCTAGCATCCCGATCTCATGCGAGTGCTTACTTGGAATGTCAATGGGCTCCGCGCTGCGATCCGCAAGGACATTTCTTCTTGGATTGAGGCCATCGAGCCAGATGTGGTCATGCTCCAGGAAATACGCTGCCGCCCGGACCAGATCGCCCCAGAATCCTTTCCATTCGCGAAGTGGCACCAGGCATGGAATCCTGCGGAGCGACCTGGTTATTCCGGCACAGCCGTTTTTGCTCGCTTTCCTATACGTGTACTTGGCCGGGGTATCGGCAAAGACCCTGATCCAGAAGGCCGGGTATTGCGAGTCGACATCGATGGCATCGATTTGGTGAGCACCTATCTACCAAGTGGGTCGTCCAGTGATGAGGCATCAGCACGCAAGCAAGCGTGGATGAATCGCTTTGCGCCCTGGATGACGACCCTTCGCAGGCGACGAAGGCCGGTGATTGTCGGCGGCGACTTCAATATCGCACGAACAGAGCAGGACATCTTTCATTGGAAATCCAATCAGAACACCAGTGGGTTTCTCCCACATGAGCGTGTTTGGATAAATGAGATTGTTGAGTCTGGCTGGAGCGACCTCGTTCGAGAGCATGCTGGAGATGTAGATGGGCCATACACTTGGTGGTCCAACCGAGGACAAGCACGTGCTTTGAATCGTGGATGGCGCATCGACTATCTGCTTGCTAATGCACAAGCTGCGGCGGCGAGCAGTAATCCCAGTGTGCACCGAGAAGCGGGCCTAGCGATCTCAGATCACGCTCCAATCATTGTGGATCTGTCTTAGGGTAAGTTGGGGATAGAATCGAGCCATGCCAACACTCGTCTGTATCCGACATGGTCAAAGCCGATGGAATCTCGAGAATCGATTCACCGGCTGGGTTGATCAGGACCTCTCCCCACAAGGGGAAATGGAAGCTCAAAAAGCCGGTGCCATGCTTCGCGCCGAGGGCTTCGTCTTTGATGCTGCGTATACCAGTGTGCTCAAACGCGCCATTCGAACATTGTGGTACGTGCTGCATGAGACAGATCAGTGCTGGATTCCAGTTACCCGCGCCTGGCAACTAAATGAACGACACTATGGTGCTCTACAGGGACTCGATAAGGCAGAAACCGCTGCCGCTCATGGCGATGACCAGGTACATATTTGGCGGCGCAGTTATGACATTCGACCACCGCAGGTCACCAAAGAAGACCCCATGTGGCCCGGTCATGACCATCGCTATGCCTCACTATCTCGATCTCAGTTGCCTCTTGGAGAGTGCCTTAAAGACACTGTGGATCGTGTAATCCCTTACTGGAATGAATACATCAAACCCCAAATTGCTTCCGGGCAGCGTTTGATCATTGCAGCACATGGAAACTCTTTGCGTGCACTGGTTAAACATCTTGACGGAATTTCAGACGAAGAAATCACCGAGCTAAACATCCCCACCGGTGTGCCCATCATCTATGAGTTTGATGATGAGATGAATTCCTTGGGCCGTCGATATCTCGGCGACGCAGACGCTATCGCCAAAGCCGAGGCTGCGGTAGAAGCCCAGGGACAGTCCAGAAGTTCATAGCAAAACAACAACTATGCAATGGACTGGAAGCAACTGGATTTTCAGTCTGCAGCGAACAGTAGATCCGTATAGGTCGGCATCGGCCATGAGTCTGCTGGGGCCATTGTTTCAATGGCATCACAAGCACCACGAATAGCCTCAAGGGTCGGAATGAGCGTGTCTTGAATATGCCGTGATTGCGCATCGACACTGCCGCCACTGTGTTCCATCGATTCCTGTTCACTGATTGCTGCTCTCGCTTGGCCGATCGCAGTCTCAAGTTTGGTGACCCAAGCAACCAGATCATTCAGACGCCCACCAGTACCTGGACATTCCAATCCGACTTCCGATGTTGCTGCAACAGCAGCAGCCAACTCTGTCTGGTATCTGGTCGCCGCAGGAAGCACCATGGTCTCTGCCATCATGATGGCCGTACGAGCTTCAATGAGCATGACCTGTATGTAGGTTTCAAAGAGCACATCCACACGGGCAGTCAATTCAGCCTTGCTCATGACGCTGTAATGCTCAAAGATCTCACCAATGTCATTTTGACGGAAGGCTGGCAAGGCATCTGCAGTTCCCCGGAGTACTGGCAAGCCACGCTTTGTCGCCTCTTCATGCCACTGAGCTGAATAGTTGTCGCCGTTGAAGATGACTCGGTCGTGCTCACGGAGCACACCACTAAGCACATCCACTGCTGCCGCCTCGACTGAGCCATTCGCATCAATGTGACGCTCGATCTCGGTAGCAATCCAGTCAATCGACTCCGCAACAATGGTATTAAGAACGGCATTGGGCCAAGCCACCGACGCGGTGCCTCCAATGGCGCGGAATTCAAACCGATTGCCGATGAAAGCAAATGGGCTGGTCCTGTTGCGGTCACCAGGATGCCGCTCCAGCGTTGGGATCGGAGTTGTGCCAAGGTCAATATCGGCACTTGTTGCGAATTCAGACGTCTTCCCCTGCGCCAATTCCGACAGAACAGCCCCGAGCTCAGTCCCTGTATAGATACTCAGAATAGCTGGCGGCGCTTCGTTCGCCCCAAGGCGATGATCATTGCCTGCACTGGCGACAGTGGCGCGAAGAATATCCGCATGCAAATCCAATGCCCGCACGACAGCGCATACAAACGTCAAGAATTGCAGATTGTGGCCGCCCATCTTGGATGGGTTGAGAAGGTTATGACCAGTATCGGTACTCATCGCCCAGTTGTTGTGTTTGCCAGTACCGTTGAGCCCCGCAAATGGCTTCTCGTGCAGAAGACAACGCATCCCGTGATGTCGCGCTACCTTCTGCAAAATGCTCATAGTCAGCATCTGATGGTCGGCAGCTACATTGGCACGCTCAAATAGAGGGGCAATCTCGAACTGCCGTGGGGCAACCTCATTGTGACGTGTCTTGGCAGGAATGCCTAGTTCGTACAAACGCTCTTCAACTGCAGCCATATAAGCCTGAACATCGTGTGGAATCGAACCGAAGTAATGATCGTCGAGTTGATGGCCTTTGGGAGAATTCGCGCCGATCAAAGTGCGGCCACACAACACGAGGTCGGGTCGCATGCTCGCCAACTCATCGTCGACGAGAAAATATTCCTGTTCACAACCGAGCGTTGTAACTACCCGCGATACCCCATCAGCGGTGCCAAAGATTCGCAGAACACGCATGGCCTGCTTACTTAGAGCCTCTTCACTACGCAGCAGTGGTGTCTTCTGATCCAGCGACTCGCCAGTCCATGACACAAAGCAGGTCGGGATACAAAGTGTGCGCTCGCCGCCATTGCGAACAATGAATGCAGGCGAGGTGGGATCCCAAGCCGTATACCCCCGCGCTTCCCATGTGTCGCGAATACCGCCACTGGGGAATGAACTGGCGTCTGGCTCACTTCGAATGAGACTGTTTCCATCAAATTCAACGATTGGCTGACCGTTGACGTCTAGATTTAAAAAGGAATCGTGCTTCTCAGCCGTTGACCCGGTCAGTGGCTGAAACCAGTGGCAATAGTGCGTACATCCATTTTCAATTGCCCACTCCTTCATGGCCGACGCAACCTGATCAGCGATCGCGCGATCCAATGGATCGCCAAAACGCATGGTGCGTTCCAGTCTGGACAACGTGGCTGGCGACAGCCGACGACGCACATTCTCGCCAGTGAAGGTCAGTGAACCGAATCGATCGCCGAATTGAGCAGCGGCGTCACGAACAAAACCGGCCGAAGATTCATCGGTCATGGCTGGCATTCGCTCCAGGTTGGCAGGGGTGAGTTCAAAGAAGGTCGCAGGTCGCGCGGCAACACTATTCATGCGTGGAGGATAGCGGTTTCTGCTTGCACAAAGGTCCATACACGCGTGGTGGACAACCTCAGCATTGGCTGCCAAAGGATGGACTAGACTGGCCTCTCTGATCTGAGCCGGACTGGGGCTCAGAACCGAGAAGGAGACCTGTCAGATGCGATTTCGACCGGTTGCCACATTGGGCCTGTCTATTCACTTCTGATCAATCACATGCCGTCCAGAGGCCCTGCCGTATTCTGAAGCCCGCCTAAAGCACTCATAGCGTGGGTCTGCAAGCCAATCCTTGCCACACTCACACCTGCGAGGGATACTTCATCTCATGCCCGACACACCTCCAAAGCCATGCTCGCTCCGAACCCTCTGCCGAATGGCAGAACAAGGTGAGCGTTTCGCATGTCTGACTGCTTACGACGCCACCACTGCCCGACACCTTGAGCGGGCCGGTATTCCACTACTGCTGACCGGTGACACCGCTGCAGAGGTTGTTCTTGGGCTTCCTGGCACCATCCACGCACCCCTGGACTTCCTGATCATGATCACCGCTGCGGTGAAACGTGGCGCCCCCAATACCTTCGTCATGGGCGATATGCCGTTTCTGTCTTATCAGTGTGAGGAAGCCGAGGGCATACGCAATGCAGGCCGTTTCTTGACCGAGGGCCGCGCAGATGCAGTGAAACTGGAAGTAGACGGCACCTTTACAGGATTAGTGTCGCAGCTCGATCGAGCCGGCATTCCCGTGTGCGCTCACATCGGGTCTCGACCACAACGTGCCAAACATGACGGTGGCTACCGCGCTGCCGGTCGCACGCACGCAGATGCTGCTCGCATTGTCGAGGATGCCATTCGCATGGAAGAGGCCGGTGCCTGCATGTTATTAATCGAAGCCACTCCTGCTGAAGTGTCTCAACAGATCGTTGAGCGCACATCGATTCCAGTCATCGGATGTGGCGCTGGGCCGGCCTGCCACGGTCAGATTGTGGTCACTCAAGACATTCTTGGACTAACTGACTGGCAACCTGCCTTCGCTCAGCCCGTCACAGACATGGCTTCATCGCTCCAAGCAGCCGCTCAGCGTTGGATTACCAAGGTCGCAGCTGCAGATCTTGGCGAACACCCCTACACCATGGTCGACCAAACGACTACCTCTGATATCTGAGCAATGCCCCGCACTTCTGCACGATCCATGGCCATTTTATTGCCGGTGGCTGTGGTGCTTGCCGCTGGGATCGTGGTCTTATTTGTAGTGCAATGGGCAAAGCAGGAACTGGACTTTGCACGCACCCGCGCCACGATGCAGGAGGTTGCGACGCGCATTCATTCCGCCGATGGTGATTCGGCTCTGCTTGCTGCATTGAGTCGCGCGCAGCGTGATCTATCCACCTTCGTTCAACCTTCAGTCGTCCACGTTGAAGTGCAGCCTCATCAACGAAGTCGTCGCAGGCTTGCGCCAGGCGCAACTGGTAGTGGGTGGATCTGGGATGAAGATGGTCACATTGTTACAGCATGGCATGTCGTTGAGGACGCAGAGCGCATCACGATCCAACTTCGCAATGGACGACAACATCAAGCGCGACTGGTCGCTGGTGACCCGGAAACCGATCTCGCTGTGCTGAAAATTGACGCTAGTAGAATCATCCCCGCCACAATGGCAAGCCAAGCCGATCTTCAGCCAGGCGATCTCGTCTTCGCTTTTGGATCACCACTGGACTTTCGATTTTCTGTCACGAGTGGTCTGGTGTCTGGATTGGGTCGGGATGTCGCTGGACAGGGACCTGTCGGACGGCTTGGTTATGAGGACTTTATTCAGGTTGACGCCCCAATCAACCCTGGAAGCAGTGGCGGCCCTATCACAGATCATCGTGGGTATGTAGTCGGCATGAGCACGGCTATTGCCGCCGATGCCAATCGTGCTGGAGAAAATGATCAATTCTCTGGAGTTGCCTTGGCGATTCCAGTCAACATGATCGACTCTGTTGTCCCTCAATTGATTCGTGATGGTTCTGTGGCGCGCGGCTTCCTTGGAGTCACTGTCTTGGATGGCGACAGCCCCGTGGGCGCTTGGACGCCATTGCGCAGATGGCGCGATGGAATGCTTGTCGTATCTGTCGCCCCAGACTCGGACACACTTGCCATGGGTCTTTGTCCGGGGGACATTATCCGCGTCACTCAAGACCAAAANCGTGACCCNGATTCAATTCCAGATACCACCATCGAAGTCCGTGTTCCAGAACGCAATGATGTCTTTGAAATCGAAGGCCGGATATTGGCGGAAGACACAGTTCTCATTGGGCCGACTGCCCAGTTGCGTACCTATCTCGATGCGCACAATGCGCCCCCTAGTGGTGTCTGGATCGACAGCCTCGTCGACGGTGGCGCTGCATCCATGTATGGACTCAGGTCGGGGGATCTCATCCTATCTATCAACGACCGGCCCTTAAGTCGTATCAGTCAACTGCGAAGTACGGTTGCCTCCTATTCGCCAGGCGAGGAAGTTGTAATTCGCATCTGGCGTCCGAACTGTCAGGGACCTGCACAGATCATTGAACGAAAGGTCATCCTCGGAGTTCAAGGGGGCGCCCCTTCGTGACACCAACGCTGGACATTCGCGATGCCTGTGTTGCGCTCCCTGAAGCTCGCACTGGACGACTGCACAACATCGTTCAGGATGTCTCCCTTGCATTGCATGCAGGAGAAGCCATTGGCATTGTGGGTGGATCTGGGTGTGGCAAAACCACACTTGCACGCGCATCGCTTGGACTCGTCCCCCTTTCGAGCGGTGCTGTACACGTCAAGGGCGTTGATCTGCAGTCGCTGCGGCCAGAGGCGCTGCGCTGTCACCGCCGATACATGCAGATGGTGTTCCAAGATCCAGGCGGTTCTCTCAATGGCCGAATGCGTGCGGGGGATCTGGTCGCTGAACCACTCTTGGTGCATGGGCTAGCCAGCCGCAAACAGGCCGAAGTAATGGCCCAAAAGCTCCTCATCGAGTGTGGCCTTCCCGCAAATGCCGCAACACGCTGGCCCCACGAATTTTCTGGTGGACAGAAACAGCGGATCTGCATTGCTCGAGCTTTGGCGACCCAGCCGGACCTGCTGATATGTGACGAACCAACGTCAGCACTCGACGTGTCGGTACAGGCCCGCATCCTCAATTTGCTACAGGACCTGCGGTCAGAACGAGGCCTTGCAATGCTCTTTATCACCCATGACCTCGCGGTGGCACGTTGTGTGTGCGACCGAATCGCGGTCATGGACCAAGGCCGCCTCGTAGAGGAAGGACCCGCAGACGCGATTCTTCAGACACCTTCCCATCCGGCAACCTGCGCCTTGGTAGAAGCGGCACTGATCACCTAATTGGATGGGGCAATTGGATCCACTCGACGCTACAGTGGGGCCGATGCAGCAGTACATCGACCTGCTTCAAGATGTCAAGACCAACGGTTGCTCGCGAGATGACCGCACCGGCACAGGCACTCTCAGTGTCTTTGGTCGGCANTTGCGATTCGATTTAGCAGATGGGTTCCCCTTAGTGACCACCAAGAAGGTCCACTTCAAATCAGTTGTTGCCGAACTGCTTTGGTTTCTTCGTGGCGATACGAACATCAACTGGCTCAATGAGCAAGGCGTCTCAATTTGGGATGAATGGGCAGATGAGCGGGGCGACCTTGGTCCTGTCTATGGCGCTCAGTGGCGCAGTTGGAAGGACACCGACGGCCGTGCGTACGATCAAATTGATCAGGTGGTTGAATCAATCCGCAACAACCCGTGCAGTCGACGACTGATTGTATCTGCATGGAACGTCGGCCAAATCGATCAAATGGCATTGGCGCCGTGCCACGCATTGTTCCAGTTCTACATTGCCAATGGTCGGCTTTCTTGTCAGCTCTATCAGCGAAGCGCTGATTTGTTTCTTGGCGTCCCCTTCAACATCGCCTCGTATGCGCTGCTTACCGCGATGATTGCGCAAGTTACCGATTTGGAGCCAGGAGAGTTCATTCACACTTTTGGCGATGCTCACATCTACCTGAATCATCTCGAACAAGTTGAACTGCAACTCACACGAACGCCCCGGCCATTGCCGAGCCTAAGCTTAAATACATCTGTTCGTGATCTCGCAGATTTCCAAATCGAGGACATCACCGTCGAGCAATACGATCCACACCCACGGATCAGTGCTCCGGTTGCTGTGTGATATGGCGGGGACCAACACACGCTTTGCACTTGTTGTCGCCACCAGCGAAAACGACATCATTGGAGATCGGGGTGGCATGCCATGGCACTTGCCCCGGGACCTACGTCGATTTAAGTCCTTGACCATGGGGCACCCGATTGTGATGGGACGCAGGACTTGGGAGTCGATTGGCAAACCGCTTCCCGGACGACGCAATATCGTGCTTACGCGGGATTGCGACTATGTGGCCAAAGGTGCTCAAGTCGTACACTCGATCAAGGACGTTGCCCATGCCACTGCAGATGAGGCTGTCGTCATGATCATTGGCGGCGGCGAGATTTACCGTCTGTTTTTTGATTTGGCCGACACCGTACACCGCACTCGCATTCACTCTTCTCTCAGCGGCGACACCAGTTTCCCTGAATTACCGCCAGCTACATGGAAGATGACCGAACACGAGCGACATGAGTCCGACGAGGACAATGCGCACGCAATGACTTTTGAGACTTGGTCGCGTGTTGCTACTGAGACTCTGACTTCCTGATCGCCACTAAGCCGATCATTGGCACCTCTTCATTCAACTGCAACTCAACCAATCGAACTGGCATCGGACGTCGGATTGCAAACAGGCCGCCCGAGGGAAAGACAACGCCAAGATCGTCGTAGAAGTTGTCCAGACTCAATGTCACCATCTGCCCGGCACGCATAGCCGGCATCGGCGCACTAAATCGTTGATTGATCCACATCACGCAGGCCGGCCAGTGATTGGCCGTCGAGTTCACCACGGTCAGTTCAGTGCCATCCCTGAAGACCTCGATCGGAGTTGTGTCCGTGGTGTGTAAGTCATAGGGGTAAGCGGCCCGTGCCCTTGAAATCTCAAAGTCTGGGGTATGGCAGCCTCCGAGCAGCCCCATCGCGATGATTAGCAAGAATCGCATGGGAGTCATCCTATCAGGACGTTGATTCCGGACCAATCGGCGGCGAGAATGAGTACTCGCTATGTCTACTCCCGCCTCACCTGTCGAAACGCCTTCCGTCAAGGTCGACCCTGTGTTGTCAGCCTTCGCGGCAAGCCTCTCAGTCGATCCGAGAGTCCCCGAGACAGTCCCTGGCTTTGACGCGCCCTTTTTCCAAGCCGGCCTGGCTGGGTACTCCGATGGCGCCATGCGCCTCATCGCCCGACGACATGGATGCCCCTACTGTGTTACTGAGGCCCTGCTCGATCGAACTCTGATCAGCGGCGGCAAAGGTCGAACCAGAGAAGATCCTGATTTGCTTCAGGAAGCATGTGGCCTAGGCAATGTGCAAGACAATCGACTTGCTGGACTTGAAGACCATCCCATTGCCGGGCAAGTCATGGGAACAGATCCAGAGGAAATGGCCCGTGGCGCTGAGATCCTCGTTTCGCTCGGCCATGACGTCATTGATGTCAACCTTGCTTGTCCAGTGAAGAAAATTCGGCGGCGCAAACGTGGAGGCCATTTCCTGCAGGCACCAAATGAGGCGCTCGCAGTATTGAAGGCTGTCCGTCATGCCGTACCAGACACGATCCCATGCACGCTCAAACTTCGGAGGGCTTGGGATGACACGCCTGAAATGGCTGACAATTTTGATCGCCTCTTTGATGGCGCCTATCAGATTGGCTATGCGTGGGCAACCGTGCATGCTCGAACTGTGGAGCAGAAGTACGTCGGCCCTTCGAAATGGCCATTCCTCACCGAGTTAACTGATCGTTTTGATGATCGCGTCATCTTTGGGAGCGGCGATATTTTTGAAGTCGCTGATATTTTCCGCATGCTGCAGGACACTGGGGTACATGGCGTCAGCGTGGCACGTGGATGCATCGGAAACCCATGGATTTTTCATCAAGCAAGACAACTCATGGCGGGTGAACCGCCTGTGCCACCGACTTCAATGCAGCAACGATATGCACTTCTGGACCACTTCCACTTGTGCATGAGCCTACACGGCGAAGGTGGNGCCTCCCGCATGATGCGAAAGTTCGGCATCCGCTTTTCCGTGCATCATGAGCGATCTGATGACGTGCGTAAGGCCTTCATCGCTGTCAAGTCAGACCGCGACTGGAAGAATGTGGTCGATCAGTGGTACCCCGTTGATGATGAGCACTGAGGAAGGGCAAATCCCCAATGGCTCATCCCCCAGTAATGAGAACACGACGGATCGCTGCTCGCTGCCCCTCTGATAAAGAACCCTGAACACAGTCGAGCATCTCCTGAATCAGCACAGATCGTTCGCCACTATTGCGAAGAAACTTCATTCGAAGCGAGGTTGCATCAGACACCTTTGATGCGGATTCGTGCGCCAGATCAATTCCAATTGCCCGCCCCTGTCGAAGTAGATTGGTTGCTTCGGCCCGCAATGCTTCTAGATTGGCTGCCTGCTGGGCTAGGCAGTCCAAGGCAGCCTGCTGCTGACTCGTATCTCCGTTTCGCATAACCCACTGAGATGCAACCTCCGCATCAATGCGACCGCTGACATTTGGGAAACAGGCGCCTCGCACCCGACGTTTCCATGCAGCAGCAGGGCCGGGACCCAGTTTGGTTTCGACGACAACCGCCACTGCTTGAGCTCCATCATCAAGAATGGCTATCCGTCGCAACCACCCGTGGGCTGCCTCTTGTTGGAGTGTGATCCTCACTTCGGGTTGGTTGCGAAGAGCAGCCAAATCATCATCGAGTCGATGCTGCCGGACTGTCCATGCATCGCGTTTGGCGAATAAGGACGCCTCGCGTGTCCAGGCAAAAAGCGCAGGAGCGATTTCCTCTCGGGTCATTCCTGTCAGTTCCTCCGCCAAAGCTCTGTCAAGGAGCCGGTGAAGGTCCACCATGCCATCACGGCTAGACTCGCGAAGAAAGACTTGACGGTAAAAATCTCCTACAGCGGTCTGCTGCGTGCTGGCTGGAAGTGGCGAAATAAGGGTCGCCCACTCAACGAGGTCCGCTAACTTGCCATCGGCAACATCCCAAGAAGGAACAACGGCCGTTCGCATAGAGATACGAATGGAACGCAATTCTTCAGGCGATACCCGAATGCGACCATCAATGGCAGCATCGAGTCGTTCACGATCAGAGTCGCGTTGTGATGCCAGTTCAACCAAAACTTGGCGCATGTCCTGCGCGTAGTCATCCATAAGTACCGCAGCCGTATCGGAGTCCTGTTCGGACAGCCCAAGTTGATCCATGAGATTGCGAAAGTGGTATGGCGTCACCACAGGCTCAATACCCGCAATCCGATACTCAGAGGCAGAATCGCCAGGCGCAGCAATCCCAGCCAACATTAAGATCGAAAGCACAGTGGAACAGGCGGACATGGGCTTTAGTTTAGCCTTGCACGGTGCTTGAAGCTGCTGGAATCAAGCCGACCGCGGAAGACAGCTATTTACGACGTCTCTCAGTTGGGACCGATCGACATGGGTATAGATCTGTGTGGTGGCAATATTGGCATGTCCAAGTAATTCTTGAACCACACGCAGGTCGGCACCTCCAGCGAGCATGTGTGTCGCAAAACTGTGCCGAAGCATATGCGGATGGATCTCTCCAAGTTCAGCACGGCAAGCAAGGCGGCGAATGATTTGCCAGACCGCAACTCGCTCTAGTGGACGGCCTGTGTTGGAAAGCAGCAGTTTCAATTCATCACGACCGTCACCAAAGCGGGTCAAGTGATCCCGAAGATCTGTGACATAGCCCTCAATGGCTTCAATAGCAGGATCCCCAAGCGGAACCAATCGCTGTTTATCGCCTTTGCCAGTCACGAGTAGAACTCGCAGTTCTCGCTTCCAATCATCTACCGACAATGCGCATACTTCACTGGCTCGAAGTCCGCAGCCATACATGATTTCGACAAGGGCAAGATCACGACGCCAAAGCCGCCCCCCACTCTCTGGTGACGCAGCATCGATCAATTGCCGCATCTTCCGCGGCGAGAGGACCCCAGGAAGCCGCTTCCACTGTGTTGGTGGCACCAGCGGCCCCGCGGGCGTGCGTTCAATCCGGCGTTCAGACTCCATCCACTTGAAGAACATGCGGATGGTCGATAGATGACGTGCGATGCTACTGGGCTGTAGACCACGTTGGCGATGAAGCGATTGCACATGCGCTGCAAGATCACGCGGGCCTACGTCATTCGGGCAGGTGACACCTTGATCGGCAAGGTCTTCAATCAGATCCTGGAGATCGCGCCCATAGGCATCAAGCGTGGCTGAAGAAAGCCCCCCTTCCACGCGAAGCCATGTAAGAAAGTCACGAACCGGTTGGGCGAAGTTGCTGGACATTGGCTTGAGCAGCTGCACAGGTTGCCGAGACGGTGATGACGACTGGCGTGGGTGGAGGGCCGGCAGCCCCAAACTGCACACGCAGTTGTTCGAAAGATCGACATTGGTGATGGGCTTCAGAGAAGCACGTCTCCAAGGCGTCACCGAAGCGGTCTAGCCGGAAACGGTCACCACAACAGGCGTGGCCGGCGTCCACAAAGGGACAACAATCTCTCGAGGGGGCATCCATGCCGTGAGGCTCTATCGGCACATTCAGCCCATTTGCCGCAGTTGTCAGCCGATTCAGTCCTCAAACCGCACTGAACGAGGAAAAAACCCGGTTCCAGCAACTTCCTTCGCCATCTGAAGTGTCTGCTCAGTCGCCTCATTAGCTCGAGCCGTCCCTTGTTTGAGGATATCCAAAACAACGGCGTCATCCTCAAACGCAGCTCGACGTTCCCGCATTGGATCAAGCAATGCGTTGATTGCATCAGCTACGAGCATCTTGACCTCACCGTCGCCAATATTGTCCCCGCGTTCATATCGATCTCGAACATCCCTCTTGGTGTCTTCACATTCCACGAAGACATCAAGATATTGAAAGAGTGGGTTCTTTTCAGGATCAATGATGCCTGGATCATTTGGATCTCTACTGTCCTGTCCGGTGTAAATCTTGCCAATCTTCTTTTTAACTTGCTTAGGCGTGTCCGTGAGATGAATCGCGTTTCCAAGCGACTTACTCATCTTGTTTACACCGTCGGTACCAACAAGCCGGCCGACCTCGCCAACATCGGCAATTGGAATTGGGAACACGCCGCCGAGTTGTTCGTGTTCTTCATCCGGCGCCTTGTCAGGAACACCGCAATACATCTTGTTGAAGCGGCGTGCGACTTCACGGGTCAGCTCAAGGTGGGGCACCTGATCCTCCCCCACAGGCACACGATGTGCGCGAAAAGCCAAAATGTCCGCCGTCTGGCCGACTGTGTAGAGAGGAAATCCGAATGAATAGTTGTCGGCAAGGCCCTTGACCTGCAACTCATCCTTCAATGTTGGGTTCCGCATCACGCGATTGAATGGAAGCAACATTGCAAATAGATAGGTCAGTTCAGCAAGAGCTGGTGTTTCACTCTGTAGAAAAATCGCTGCCTTGGCGGGATCGACCCCCATCGCCAAGGCATCCCTTGCAACCTCAATGCAATCGCGATGGATGTCCTGAGGAGTATCTGCGCGAGTCGTGTAAGCGTGCAAATTGGCGATCAAAAAGAAGCACTCGTGCTGATCCTGCAACTCCACACGGCGCTTCACTGAACCGACCCAGTGGCCGATGTGCAAGTTTCCCGTAGGTGTATCGCCGGTCAGGATTCGCTCTCGTGCGGACATAGGTGCAGAGGATACTCCGAACCTGCCAATCGTCAGATCCAGGGCACTGCCAACAGCAGATTGCCGGTATTGAATCCAATGTGCATCGTGATGGATGCCGTCAGCCGTCCAGTCCTTGCATACGCCCACCCAAACCCAAGTGATAAGACGAAGAGCGCTGCCAACGCGTGAACGTCCACGGCGCCTACATGCATGGCGGTGAAGATCAAGCTTGTCAGGATGACGGCGTGCCATTGGGTGGCGTGACCAAAAGGCTGTAGTCGATGCAGCGAAGTCTGCAGCAGCCCCCGATAAAGCACTTCTTCGACAATTCCGGGGATGATGGCGATGCAGATCACCGCTGCCCAAGACGCCAATCCAGGAACTGCATCGATCAAGAGGTGCAGCATGCCATGTGCAACTTCCGATGGCGCATCCCCGGTGAGCCACTCTTGCGCCATCCCACCCAAATACCCAACACATTGGGTCATTGGCCAAAAGAGCAGGAGACCGACCGCCCCAACACCAATCGCATACAGCCGGGACCGGCGTCGATCTGGACATACAACACCACGGCGAGGCATCTGTCGATCTTGGGGGCTCGCCTGAGGCTCACATACACGCCGTATCAGAGGAAGAAATGCCACGACCCCGAGTTGAGACCCCCAAGCACCAATCATCAAGGGCAAGTAGTCGGCGATCCCAGCTGCCTGAAGATCGACATCCATCAAGTGCGCCAAGATCCCTGTGACACAGGCCCCTGCCAGCAAAGCCAACACAAACGTCATAACACCCGTCAGCGGGCGAAAGGACCAGGGGCGAGTCGGGCCACGTCCCAAATGCCGCCAAGGCAAAGCAGCAAAGGCTGCAGCAGCGGCGCCACCAATCACCAGCCAGATCCAACTACCGATCATCGCAGCCTCAGCGCTTCCATCGGCCTCTCCCGGTTGTATAGTCGCGCTGGCCGCACAGACGCGGTCACTCAGCACCATGACCGCCCCACCAACACTCCAGGACATCATCGCCCACAAACGTGACGAGGTGGCTGCTCGCCGAACAGCGCAGCCGCTGGAAGAACTTCGCCAGCGGGTCGCCGATGCGCCGCCTGCTCGAAACTTCTTCGCCGCGGTCGCCAGTGGCGATGGCCCAGGTGGAATCAACGTGATCGCCGAAATCAAGCGGCGCAGTCCATCTGCAGGCGAGATTCGGTCGGACTTTGATCCAGTCGACATTGCTCTACAGTACGAAAGCGCCGGAGCTGTGGCGATTTCCTGCCTGACAGATGAGCATTTCTTTGGAGGATCGCTCGATACGATCGATGCCATCCGGTCCCATATCAGGCTCCCCGTGCTTCGCAAGGACTTCATGATTGATTCCTGGCAGATCTGGGAAGCCAGAGCGGCTGGGGCTGATGCCATTCTCCTCATCAGCGAATGCCTCTCTGAAGGGCAGCTGCTGGACATGATGATCCTTTCGCATGAGCTCGATATGACGGCGCTGGTGGAAGTGCATGATGTCGAAAACCTCCTGCGTGTTCGACGCCACGTAGGCTTTCCCCATCCGGGATACATGTTGCTTGGAATCAACAATCGCAACCTCGAAACCATGACCACCGACTTGTCCCATTCACTACGCATGCTTGAACTGGTGGAGGAGCACCGGGATGTTCTGGTGTGTGAATCTGGAATTAAGTCCACTACCGACATTGAGCGGATGGCCCGCCATGGCATCACGCGGTTTTTGATCGGCGAAACGCTGATGCGGAAACCGTCCCCAGGAGAGGCTCTCCGGCAACTGCTGGGCACACCCTGGACCTAAGCCAGCGAACGTGAGCATCTGCGTTTATCCTGAATCCAATGCCACTGGTTGAATTCGATTGCAGTGATGGTGTAGCAACGGTTGAACTCAATCGACCTGAGAAACGCAACGCGCTCTCACCTGAGCTCATTGATGGACTGCACGAGGTGCTCAACACACTGGAGGAAGACTCAGCCCTTCGGGTGGTGATCTTCGGTGGCCGCGGAAAGTCCTTCTGCGCAGGGATGGATCTCAAGGGCGTGCTTGATGATGCGCCCGCCATGGGAAGCATGCTGCGGGGGCTCGCATTAGCTACTGGGCGTATTCGAAATTTGCCAGTACCCACCATTGCCAGAGTTCATGGAGCGGCCATCGGTGGCGGATGTGGGCTCGCGGCTGTAACCGATCTGGCAGTCACACACCCCGAAGCAACCCTCGGCTACCCAGAGGTGACATTGGGTGTCTGTCCCGCCGTTGTAGCGCCCTGGCTCATCCGGAAGATCGGCGCTGGACCGGCTCGCGCAATGTTGCTTCAAGGCGGAACATTTGATGGCAATGCTGCGCTGGACCGGGGACTTGTTGACCGCGTCGTCCCGAGAGAGGCCCTTGAGCCCACCGTGCAGGACATGGCGGCTGCCTTGTGTCAGGGCGGCCAGCATGCCATTGCTGTCACCAAGCAGTGGATCAACGAACTTGATGGCTCCCTCGATGAATTCGTGTTGCTTGAGGGAGCGAAGCGTTCTGCGGATGTCATTGCAGGCGACGAGGCCCAAGCCCGGCTTCAACCACGCTTTGGCACAAAGACCACCTGAGCACTCCCCCTGACCATTGCAAACAGTGGGAAATCGCTGTGAATGAGCGGTTTATGCATGTCAACCTGCCATCCACACATGGGCCTGTAGGCCGACCATACCACCCCTCTGATGCTACAATGGGGGTCTCCGTCAAACTGGATCTAATGGTCCGTGATATGGCTGAGTCGGTGAGTGCATGAGGCACATCGGCCTCCATGCATTCCAGAACTGCCGATCTGGCCTCTGACGGTGTGGTTGTTTCTCCAGCCACCGCCCAAGAAATTTCGTCCAGCACTATGACTACTACCACTTCAACCCAACCACTCAGCATTGACCGCGACTCTTCCGGCATCGCCACGCTTTGGCTCGACGCGCCCCACCAACCTGTGGTTGTGCTCGACCAGATCCTCTTACAGCGGCTTGACGAGGCAATCACCCTCATTGCGAACGATCCCCCAAAGATGTTGGTGGTTCGAAGCGCGTGCAAGCGGGTCTGGGTGGCTGGCGCTGACCTGAAGGAAATTAGTGGACTGGATGACGATGCACTCGATGCCTATCTCAGCCATGGACAAAGAACATTTGCACGAATTGCGGCACTGCCATGCCCTGTGATCGCAGCAATTGATGGCGCAGCCCTCGGTGGTGGCCTTGAACTTGCCATGCATTGCCATGGCATCGTGGCCAGTCAACACAATCAACGGGGAAAGCCCTACCCCATCGGCCTTCCCGAGGCTGGGCTGGGCCTGGTCCCAGGCTGGGGTGGAACGCAGTTGTTGCCCGCACGAGTGACGCCATCAACCAGCGTCGCTTCCATCGCATCTGGATCGCCTTTCCAGAGTAATGCGATGCCGCATGGCTTAGCGGACACGACCGTCGACACGCCTGAGGAACTTCAGGCTGCAGCAATCGCCTTAGCTGAATTGCTTGACCCTGCAGAACTTCCACACACCATCAGTTCCTGTGGCAACGAAGATGCCATCTTGGCCGCAGTTGATCATGTCCGTCACCATCATGCTGACAATGCCGCTGCCGGTGTCGTAGCTCACTGTGTAGCAACCGGGGTAAAAAAAGGATTCTCCGAGGGATTGGATCAGGAGCGTGAAGGCCTTGTTTCACTTCGTCGCACTGAGCACACCACTACCAAACTTCGCGAGTTTCTCAGCCACAACGGCTGAGTCACCAGTCACAGGATCGACGTCATGTCCAAGCCCTCACTTGCTGACAGCCTCAAAAATGTCTCAGACAAGGACCGCAAGCAGATCAAGGCCGCCGAAGAAATGCTCGGGCCTGATCCTGAAACGATGGGATTCATCAAGAATTTGTTCTGGGGCAATTACCGAAGCGACTCTGTGTTTCCATACCCTGAAGTCGGCGCCGAAGAAACCGCACGTTGCGATCAAATGCTTGCAGAGTTGGATGAATACCTCAAGAACGAACACCCTGCCTTTGAGGTTGATCGCGATCAGGAAATACCGCACTGGTGCATCAAACGACTATTCGAGATAGGCGTGATGGGCATGATTGTGCCGCAGGAGTACGGCGGCGGCGGATTCGGAATCACGTCATACAACCGTGTGTTGGAGCGAATCGGACGCTTTTGTGGGTCGACTGCTGTCATGGTGTCTGCGCATCAGTCCATCGGCTGTGGAGCAATCAATCTTTTTGGTACTGAAGAACAAAAGAAGTACTGGCTGCCTCGCATTTCAAAGGACATGCTCAGCGCATTTTGCCTTTCTGAACCGAATGTGGGATGTGACGCCGGTGCCCAAGAAACCCGCTGTGAGGTTACAGAAGATGGCGAGTACTACATCCTCAACGGCGAAAAGAAATGGGCTACATCTGGAGCCCTATCCGGCATGTTTACAGTCATGGCAAAACAACGCATGGCTGATCCAAAGACCGGCAAGGAAAAGGACAGGATCACTGCCTTAATTGTCACACCTGATATGGATGGAATTGACATCTTCAGCCGCAATCGTTCCAAGTGTGGCATTCGCGGAACATGGCAGGCGCGCATTCGTTTCACTGATGTACGAGTCCCACGGGCCAATCTGCTGCACCAAGAGGGGCGTGGACTCAACGTCGCGCTGACCTGTTTGAACTATGGCAGATGCACGCTCTCAGCAGGCATGGTTGGAGCTGGCTGGTCCGCCTATAAGCAAGCACTCAAATGGGCTCAATTGCGATATCAATTCGATCGCCCAATTGGCGAGTTTGATTTGGTTCGAGATCGTCTCGCGACGATGGCAGCCTACTGCTACGCCATGGATGCCATGCTGTACATGACTACCGGAATCATTGATCGTGGTGACGAGGACATCATGCTCGAGACCGCCATCTGCAAGGTTTTCTGCTCTGAACTTGGATTCAGGACATGTGACAATGCGCTCCAGATTATGGGCGGCGAGGGGTACATGACAGAAGGCCTCGTTGAGCGCTTGTGGCGAGATTCCCGAATCAACGTCATTGTCGAGGGCGCCAACGAAGTGATGCATTCATTTGTGTTTGCCTACGGCTCCAAGCAGCTTGGCGAGTGGATGATTGGAGTCAAGAACGCGCCATTCAAGCACCTCAAGGATGCTTTCAAGATCGGTCTGCAGCTATTTGTCGGCGTACGTCCCCCAGCCCCAAAAGTCACTGGACTAGATGACTCTCTGCGGCCACACGCTGATGAATTGGAAGCATTAACACGCGAATTCAGTCACCAGGTCAAAGTCGCCTTCAAGGATCATGATGAGCAACTGGTGACCCGCCAGATGATTCAGCGCCGCTTGAGCTGGTCAGCCATCTGGCTTCACGCCATGACCTGCGTACTTTCCAAACACAACAAAGACATTCGAAACGGCCTTGATGGTGATGCGCTGCAACACGATCGGGCAATCGTTGACCATTGCATAGCCATGGGAAGTCACGAAATTCACCAAGAATTGAGAGCCCTCCGCGTTAACACCGACGCAACCATGCAACATTGTGCTGATGCGGCATGGACCGAATTGCAGTCAATGCCACACGGAGACTACGTTGTCCCAGAGAAGACGCCAGTCGATGAAGCGCGTGGCAAGGGCCTTAAAGTCAACCCGGAGCACATCCCGCAGTTTGGCGGTGGTTCAATGGCAGCCGAGTTCCAGCAGGTGTTCGGCCAAAACAGCTGAACAAGAGTGATCTGATACCGTATTGATGCTCGGAGGAGAGACCAACGACATGGACACCTTTGGACGAATGACCGAAATCGGGCACGAGCGTGTGTGTTTCCACCACGACGAGGCCACCGGACTTCGCGCTATTGTGGCGATCCACTCGACCAAACTCGGCCCAGCGCTCGGTGGCACCAGGCGATGGCACTATGCCACTGAGGAAGAGGCTCTCTATGACGTGATGCGTTTGTCTGAAGGCATGTCCTGCAAGGCTGCATGTGCAGGATTACCTATGGGCGGCGCCAAAAGCGTCATCTTGCTGCCAGAGCCAAACACTGAAGCAACCGAAGCAGAAGCAAAGGCCATGGGTCGGTTTATCGACACGTTTAATGGCGACTACATTGCCGCAGAGGATGTCGGCCTCGACCCTCGATACATCGATTGGATGGCAACCGAAACCAATCACGTCATGGGTGGCGAGACTGTTTCAACAGGGGGAGACCCATCTCCATTTACTGCCGCTGGAACATTCAATGCTATGAAAGCTTGCCTCCAGCACCTTGGGCGGGCAGTTGACTTTTCGGGGCTGAACGTCGCCGTACAAGGCCTTGGGCATGTCGGAATGGATCTCTGTCGCCGTCTCCACGAAGCCGGCGCCAATCTTCTTGTGGCCGATATCAACAGTAGTGTGGTTGATCAGGCGGTTGCGTCGTGGGATGCCAAGCCAATTGACCCTCAATCCATCATCGAATGCGAATGCGACATCCTCGCCCCCTGTGCATTGGGCGCGGTGATTGGTGAGCATACGGTTGCTCGAATCAAAGCAGACATCATTTGTGGCGCTGCGAACAACATCTTGGTTGATCCCGCTCGGGAGTCCGCGGCAATGGTTGATCGTGGCATTCTCTATGCCCCCGACTTCGTAGCCAATGCCGGCGGCCTGATCTGGCTGGCAGGTTTGTGGTTGGGCATGAGCCGAGAAGAACTCGACCGCCGAAATGATGAGATTGAACAGACCATGATCGACATTCTCAATGATGCGCCATCGCACGCTTCGACATGGGAGGCGGCAATGAGTCTGGCGCGAGTTCGATTTGCCCAGGGTGAATCAAAGGAGCCAGCACATGCCGGTTGAATGCGCCTATGAGACAGCGATCGAATACGTTTCGATCCTCGACGAACACGCAGTGTTCGACGAATCGCTTGGCGAAGGACTTATCCCAGACGAGGATGTCATCGCGCTCTATCGACACATGTCAATGTGCCGACACTTCGACCACATTGCATTCAAACTTCAGCGATCTGGCCGCATGGGCACCTATCCTGAGAACCGCGGCCAAGAAGCAACTTCGCTGGGCGCTGCCTATGCACTAGAAGACAATGATTGGCTGGTCACCTGCTATCGCGAGAATGCCGGCCTGTTCTGGAGAGGTGTCGATCCAGAAAAGATTCTTCTTCACTGGATGGGAGATGAGCGTGGAAACAATATTCCACAACGCTGTACCCCGCTAGCGATCCCCATTGGTACTCAGATGCTGCATGCCACCGGCTTGGCATGGGCATCGAAGTATCGAGGAGATGGTGGAATTGCATGCACATTCTTTGGCGATGGCGCCACAAGTGAAGGTGATTTCCATGAGGCAATGAATTTTGCTGCCAACCTTGACCTGCCTGTGGTCTTTGTATGCCAGAACAACTCATGGGCCATCTCGGTGCCGGCACAAATTCAATGCTCCGCGCCGACTATCGCCCAGCGAGGCTTGGCATATGGCATGCACAGTGTTCAGGTTGATGGCAATGACCTCTTTGCGATGGTCAAAGTCATTCGCGATGCTGCGAATCGTGCTCGCACTGAAAACCGACCAACCTTTATTGAAGCCGTCACCTATCGGCTTGGAGATCACACCACCGCTGATGATGCTCGGCGGTATCGTGACAGCGACGANGTCGCCACATGGGAAGGTCGCGAACCAATGATTCGCTTACGCAAGTGGCTCGAACAGCGCGACCTGTGGGACCAGATCCGNCAGGAAGAACTTGANGCTGAATGCGAAAANACCGTCGCGGAAATCGTAGCCCGAGCGGAAGGCATTGAAGCTCCGACAACAGATGACATGTTCAAGTGGCTTTTTGCGGATACGCCGCCCGCCCTTGCCGAACAACAGAGAACGTTGCGGACCAGCAGCCTTGGACGACGCCCGGAGCAGACAGCCTCTTGAGGCGAAGGAAGTAATCACCTATGGCCAACCTCACAATGGTTCAGGCAATCAACCAAGCACTCGCTCAGGAGATGGAGCGAGATGATCGCATTCTGGTGATGGGCGAAGATGTTGGCCACAATGGTGGCGTCTTTCGAGTCACTGAGGGGCTGCATGAGCAATTTGGTAGTGACCGTGTAGTCGACACGCCTTTGGCGGAGTCCGGCATCATTGGAACCGCGATTGGACTGGCGATGGCCGGCCTGCGACCGGTTCCAGAGATTCAGTTTGAGGGGTTCCTCGGGCCTGCATACGATCAGATTTGCACCCATGCGGCCCGAATGCGGCTTCGAACACGCGCTGGCCTGACAGTGCCAATGACGATTCGAGTTCCCGTCGGCGGAGGCATTCACGCACCTGAATTGCATAGCGACAGCCCTGAAGCAATCTATTCACACAATCCTGGCATCAAGGTCGTCATGCCATCATCCCCCTACGACGCCAAAGGGCTGCTTCTCAGCGCGCTTCGTGACCCAGATCCGGTGATCTTCTTTGAGCCCAAGCGGATCTACCGCGCATTCCGAGAGGAAGTCCCGGAAGACGCTTACACAATTCCTATTGGCTCTTCGCGACTGGTTCGCGAGGGATCTGAACTGACCATGGTGTCGTGGGGTGCTACGGTTGTGCAATGCATGAATGCGATTGAGCAGTCTGGCCGAGACATTGAACTCATCGATCTTCGCACAATCAACCCCATGGACTTTGACCCTATCGCGCAATCGGTTGAAAAGACCGGGCGGGCAGTGATCTGTCATGAAGCACCAAGGAATTGTGGTGTTGGTGCTGAACTATCCGCTCGCATTATGGAAGAATGCTTCCTGCATTTGGAGGCTCCAGTACAACGCGTCGCAGGATTTGACACCATCATGCCCTACTACAAACTCGAACTGGACTACTTGCCCGACGCTGAACGAATCGGCAAGGCGATCGCCGAAACAGCGGCCTACTGACCGAGAAAGACTCGCCTCATGGCTACGAAGCAACCCGAAGACCGTTCGTACTTCATTCTGCCCGACCTTGGAGAAGGTGTGGCAGAGGCTGAGCTGATCAAATGGCGGGTTTCCGAAGGCGAAACCGTCAAAGAGCACCAGACACTTGCCGAGATGGAGACCGATAAGGCACTTGTAGAAGTTCCAAGCCCTTGGAGCGGCACCATCAGCCAATTGCACGGCGAGGTCGGCGAAATCATCTTGGTGGGCAGCAAATTGGTCAGCTACGGAGATGCCGCTCTAGTCGATTCCCAATCAGCAACCCCAGCGGCAACTGAAGAAGATGATGGCGATGCTGGCACCGTGGTCGGAAATGTCAGCGAGTCCCTTTCAGTGCCTGCTGGATTTCGTCGGGACACATCAGTAGCAACTGCCCTGGAAAGCTCTAAGGCACTTGCCACCCCAGCTGTACGCCGCATCGCTCGTGAACTTAAAGTCGACATCAACAGCGTCAATGCAAGCGGACGTGGCGGTCGAGTCACCGCTTCGGATGTCCACGCACACGCGCAGCCGCCTGCCGTATCCCCGCCTGCGCCCGCTCATGAAATTCAACCTGCGTCTGTTGCCGAAGAAGTGCCTCTCGCCACTCGCGTCACGACGCCAATCGAAGGTGTCTCCGAACGCATCCCGTTCCGAGGCGTCCGACGAAAAATCGCTCAGGCCCTACATCATTCGGTGCAGACAACAGTTCACTTCACTGTTGTAGACGAAGCTGATGTCACTGAATTGGATCGTCGCCGTGGTGGATTTGAAGAAATCCTCGGTCGACGCATGAGCATGCTTCCCTTCATCATGTCCGCCGTCTGTGAGGCGCTCAAGCAACACCCCTCAATCAACTCCACCGTTGATGACTTCGTAGAGGAAATCCAAGTACGAAGCGTCTTTAATATTGGCTGCGCCGTCGACACTGATCACGGGCTCATGGTGCCGGTTGTTCGCAATGCAGATCAACTGAGTGTCGTGCAGCTCGGGGAACAGATCGTCGAACTAGCCCGCGGTTGCCGTGATCGTTCTATCGATCGAGAGCGACTCAGTGGCGGCACATTCACGATCTCCAATGTCGGCAGTTACGGTGGAATGTTCGCTACGCCGATCATCAACTACCCAGAGGTTGCCATTCTGGCTGTGGGGCGAGCCAAGGAGCGTGTCTTGACGCGCGATGGTGCCTTCTATGCGGGCAAGGTGCTGCCTTTGAGCATGTCCTGTGATCATAGAGTCATTGACGGTGCGGAAGGTGCCCGATTCCTCAACACGCTCGTCGGACTGCTTGAGGCCCCTGCCAAGTTCCTACCAACCGTTTGATCACACCGGCTGCTGATTACACACCTACACACCCTGAAAGTTTCGAACTGGCTCCAGTTCGAACCACTCACCTGTTCGATGCACTGTAACCACTGGAGTATCAGGTTCGTGATCCAATACAAGGATCCATGATTCATCGGCCGCACGATCGAGCAGCCGGCGTTTTGTCTGCATGTTTTGAAAAGGCATCATGTCGTAACCCATGCTGTAGGGCGCGCCGACATGATGCCGAGTGGGCATGAGATCTCCCGGAAAACACACTATCCCAGTAAGAGTCTCAACAAGTACTGCTTGCTGCCCCCAAGTATGCCCCGGCACCGGCAACACCGAAATTCCGGGAAACACTTCGCATTCCCCATCAGTTAATTGAACGCACGAATGAATTGGATCGAGATGAGATCGCAAATAAGTCCCATTCATCGTAGATTTGCCCGCCAGTGCATCTTCCCACTCTTGACATTGAACATGAACTGAAGCCTCAGTAAAGGTACGAATGGGCACTCCTTCTCCATCGAATCGGGTCAGCCCACCTCCATGATCAAAGTGGAGATGGGTGACGATTACAGCATTGATCGACTCCGGGTCCACATTTTGTTCCTTTAGCGCATCAAGCACAGTGCGGCGCTCAATTCCGTATATGTCGCGCTGCTTGTCCGACCATTTATCTCCGCAGCCAGTTTCCACAAGCACCCGACGATCTTCGGATTCCAGCAGCAGACAGTTGGTCTGCAATTCAATGCGATTGCGATCGTCAGGGGTTGTCATTTTCGACCAAAGTGGACGGGGGACTACGCCGAACATACTTCCCCCATCAAGTTTCAACTTCCCGGCCTGTAAGACTGAGCATTGCCAATGCTGAGACATTATTTTTCGACTCCCGTTGGTCTTCTCATTTCACTCGATAAGCGCGAGCCCGTGGCGCAACAACGACCTCTTCAAACAAGGCTTGATCGTATCGGCCAAGAACTCCCATTTGTACAGCATTGGTTTTCATTGCTGCATCATTGAGCAGCAACATTGTTCGGGCTTGTGGCAGGAGAATGAGATGCAAAGACCATTCATCAGATGATCCGGATGAGGTTGTCAACGACCCTAACTCGTTTAGTTGTAGATGAAGGCCGTCACTTCCTGGACGAGTTGGTGCACGCGTATGCCCATGCTCATCAACCGTGACAACTGATATGGACACTGGTCGAATCGGCTGCTCGGTGCCATTAGCTAATCGAATGCTGACGTGCCCGCCATGAGCATCAACCAGCAGATTGAGTTCGGGAATCCGCCAGCGACCATCCGCCTCCATTACAAGGCCTTCGGCAAGAATGGTCCGCATCACACCCAATGATGGACTGACGGTCGCATACTCAGCAATCTGATCTAGATAGGCCACAGTCTCGATAGGCCAGTAGATCCATGTCGATCTCTGAGATTCTTCATCAACACTGAGGCTTCCATCTCGGGCTGCATCCACCATCCCCTGCACATCCGCAGTAGTTCCATCGCCACGCACGTCAGCAAGTATGCGATGAACAGCTGGGCGACGCCCATCGCCAATTGCATTGCCTAGCGCCTTTCCAAATGTTGACGCTTCCAGAGGTCTTTCAGAAGTAATCATTCGGCTGATGACAAATACATCATCTGTCATCCGTCCAGGGTGAATCAGCGATCGCCGCTCCGCATATAGCGCTACAGCCGTTCCCCAATCCCACCACGTCACCACAATATCTTCAGGGTTTGATTCCTCGCCTATTCGCTGCAAGACCTCAACCTCTGATTGCAGGAGAACAGTACGCCCTGGATAGGTCACATCCGATACGACCGAAGGCAAGATCGCTGTCATGAACAATACCACTGCCAGTATTACTTTATAGAAGCTAAATTGCTGCGCCGTAGGAAGACGGTGGCTTTGGCAAAGCCGCCATATCGCCCAAGCAATACCAATAGAAATCGGAACCACTGCCCAAACGGCAAAACGCACTCCGGCAAGGAGCGAAAAAACACCGAACAGGACAAGCGGCAGAAAGAACCAGCATCGATAATCCCGACGACATGCCGCCGCCCACCCAAGCACCCCAAGCACAGCTATGGGCCACCATCCCGCAACCTGCTGACCAAGTTGTTGCATTGATGGGCGCCGCATTTCCTGAATGGAATGACCATGGACAAGATCGTGATTAAGAGAAGCTACCGCGGTAGGTATCTCTGCAGGCTGGCCAATGCCCATATACAACTCGAGTTGCGCCGCAACAATGTTCCATGGCAATACCAGTATCCCGATGAACAAAGCAAACACCATGCAGGTCAGCACAAGTACTAGTGGCGTTCTTGGATGGACAATCAGCACTGCAGCCAGCACTAGACCACACAGCACTACGCACCAGAGCAACAAATGTGCTCCCATCCAATGTCCCATCGACAATGGCGATAAGGCGGCAGCCAAAGCCAAAATCGCTGCCAATCGCCACGCATCTCCACTCCCGCGACGACAGATCAACTCTGCCACACCCATAGTCGCTACTAATGCGGCCAAGATGGTCAGGCCACGGGCATAGATAAAAGGAAACATAAAAATACACACGGCGAGCGCAACGAAGCTCAACGCAGATCTCTGCCGTGATGCCACCATGCCACTCAAAATAATGGTGGCTGCGGCCGCAATCGCCAACATGTCATGGTCCCACGCTCCTGCCATCGTTCTTTCAAAGAAAGCTGGCGCACAAAGAGAAAGCGCCGCGGCTGCAAACCCAATCGCGGTACTGCCGATTTCGCGGCCAATGAAGACAAGGGGAATAGCCAACAAACTAGATAGCCATACTGGACCCCAAAGAATCAACACCTCCAGCGGCACATGTAGAAGACGAACCGCCGCTACCCCAATAACATGAATCAAGCCATCTATGTCGGGAAGATTTGGTAGCCATGCAATATGAGGCATCGATTCAACACCATGATGTCGGATCGATGCCGCATGCCAAAGCGCATCTGGTGTCGTGGGCTGCGGATAGCCAGCCAATTGCATCCCCGATGTCGCGTACGCCACTGAAATCCACTGCCATCGAATGACCACACCGACTGCCATGGCACCGACAATTGCGAACACAAGCCACAATGCTTGACTACGAGTTTGATTCATGGTCTTGTTGCAGCGTCTGCTTGGTCCGACTTATGCCTGACTCGGAATACCCGTCCCTGAACACTTGCATGCACCTGCTCAAAAAGTGTCTCATCGATGAGCCCAAGGACACCCATTTGAATGGCATTGGTTTTGAGTGCTGCGTCATTGACGACAATCATCGTTTTGGCGCTCGGCAAGAGTAGTAGGTGCAATCTACTGGAGGCCTCTGGAGGATTCGCGGATGTCGTCAACCCGTTGGCGTCGGCTTGAACCCACGGGCCCTGTTTCCCTCCATCTGCGCGGCCCAAGTGTGTCATCCCATCATCAGTTACTTCAATGCTCGTGACACTGGCAAATCGAACCGGCGAGACACGGCCATCACGACCAATCAAACCTGGCTGACCAGTATTGGCTTCTACAGCAATCCGCCCTTGCATACTGCCAATCCACCCACTTCCAAGTCCGCGTAGATCAGCCCAAGCTCCAGCGACCAATGATGGGGGCGGAAGTTCTCCTTGATGCAACTGATCGCGGCTAAATGTCGAGATTGGCGTCAGAATTCTGACTTCCTGTAATGGCATATACAAATAGACGTCACTCTCCAGTTCGTGCGCTTGCTCATCTACAGAAGTCATTGCAGCAAGTGCGTCACGGGCGCTCAAATCAGGTCCAAATCCAGCGGCATCAAGAACCGCATGAAAGGCTGGACGATGTCCTTGCTCATTAGCGGCAGCCAGTGCCCGCGACAATACTGCCGCTTCTCGCTGAGACGTACTGGTCAATATCCGGCTAACTGCTACTGCGTCATCCGTCACTAGAGCTGGATGGACCAACACATCACGGTCAGCGTAGTACCAGACACCTGTACCGTAATCCCACCATCCCAATACAAGGTCATTAGGTGCAGACTGCGCCTCAATCGCCTTAAAAATCTTAATGTCGTCGTGTGAAAAGACTGGTGCCACCTTAAATGCTCTCGCATGTGACAGACTTGGCCACGCAAGAGCCGCACAGGTTGCCGTTCCCACTGCAATCCCTAGGCAAGACTTCCACCGTGCACTTTGCACGTTCCATAGAAGCAAGCGAAGCAATAGGAAGACGACATAAGCAACACCAATAGCTGCCGGAATCGTGCCCCATGTCGTGAATCGCAAGCCGCCAGGGATTGCAAACAACGCAACCCCCGCGAGAGGAAGAAGCACTGTGGCCGAGAGGAAACCCGCACATGCCAATCCAAGACCTATGGCGGCAATCACTACCAACCATGACGCCCCGATAATGCGCCATGCAATTTCTTCAATGGGAATGTGTTGAGCTTCAAGGATTGATGCTTTGTGCGCTGCTCTAAAACTCACCTCTGCATAGCGACCATTGGCTAAAGAACCAACATCCCCAATTTTGAGATATGCCTGTAACTGGTACAACACCATGTCCCAAGGAAAGAGGATCACCGCAGCCACAAGACCCATGGTGAACAGCATGAATCCTGCACGCCTACTCGGAGTCCGAAAACTCAGCCACCACCAAGCGGCGATGACTCCAAACAGTGCCGCAAACCACATCCAAGGAGCGGCGTAAATGCGATTCCCATTGGATAGTGGGCTGAGTGCCAGAGCGATAATCATGACAGAAACTGCAACCAGCGTTGACAGATCTCTTGCAACTGCCAATCGAGTAATCAACCAAAACCCTACCACTGCAACAACAATGGCAATGCCCTTGGTATATATCAGCGGGAAGAAGAAGANAGAAAGTGCCGCAGCCAAGAGCCAGCCTCGGTGGACTCTCGCNTCNACCTCCATAAGCAGCCACACAATCATNCCGACACTGGCCACTGACAACATGTCATGGTCGTAGTAACCGGCCATGGTTCTTTCGTAGTAATTCGCAGCTACTACCGCCAAGAGCGCTGCGCCAAAACCCATCCAAGTATTACCGAGACGTCGACCAATTAAAATGACGGGGACGGCGATCAGTGAGCCAAGTACCACTGGGAACCACAAGACAATCTGGTCGGTGGTCATCCACCCCAATGACCGCATGGCAATGCCTGCAAGATGAATCACACCGTGGTGATTTAACAGTGGCATCGCCTCAGTGACACCCTGGAGTCCCCCCTCGCCATAACGGATAATGGCGGAGCCATGGAAGAACGCATCCTGTGTAGTTGGCTGCAGCTGACCGTTCCACTTAAATACATCAACTTGATCAGCCCAGTTGATCCAAGTAGTGCGCACCAGGACTCCCACTACAACGGCAATGATGCAAAGTGCGACGACTCCCCACCATGGACAATGGCTTGGCTCAGGCCGGAGTCGCTCTAGCCCCGACCATCCCTTCCTGCAGCCCAGGCCCCCCATCATCTAAGTAGCCACAGCGGCATGTTTTCGAATGAACGAAACGATAGTGCTGGCAACACGCTCCTGTTGTTCATCCGACAATTCACTGTAGACAGGCAGTGCAATGCTTTCAGCAGCTGCTGTTTCTGAATGCGGTAGTTGAACATCGCCAAGTGATGCAAAGCACTCCTGCTGATGCAGCGGCACTGGATAGTAGACATCGTGACCAATCTTCTGATCATTCAAGTGCGCGCGAAGCTCATCTCGAAGAGCACCTGGTACTCGAATCACATACTGATTGTAAATGTGCTCCGCTGGGGCTTGTGCGGCAGCAGGAACCAAAATCGGCAGTGTTGACTCATCAAGTCCTATGAAAGTATCGCCAGCCCCTGCCTGCTTGAACAAGTTGTCATAGATCGAGGCATTTTGCCGACGACCTGCTGCCCATTGATCAAGATACTTGAGCTTGATGCAAAGAACTGCTGCCTGCAACGCATCCAGACGGCTGTTCATGCCAACTTCATCATGGTAGTACTTTGGCTCCATTCCATGATTGCGTAGACGCCGCAAGCGATTTGCCAGCGAAGCATCATTGGTGGTGATGAATCCCCCATCACCAAAGCCCCCCAGATTCTTAGAGGGGAAGAAGCTAAAGCACCCTACGGCTCCTCGGCTTCCTGTCCGAGCGCCACCAGTATCACGCGATCCGATCGCTTGCGCTGCGTCTTCGATCAAGGGAACTCCAAGCGACTCTGCAAGCGGCAACATAGCGTCGAGATCTATCGCTTGACCAAAGAGATGTACCGGCATGATGGCTTTGAGTGAAGTACACCGAGAGGCGGCCTCCGCAATCCCATCAGCCGTGCAGTTGTAGGTCACTGGATCGATATCAACCCATACGGGCTTTGCACCAAGCCGCCAAATAGAACCTGCTGTTGCAAAGAAAGTGTAGGACGGACAAATAACTTCATCGCCGGGACCAACGCCAAGTGCCATCAGTGAGAGTAGAAGTGCATCCGATCCGCTGGCACACCCCACGCCATGTTGAGCGCCACAATACTCTGGAATCAGTGACTCCAAACGCTCAAGGTGAGGGCCGCCAATGAACCATTGGCTTTGGGCCACCTCACACATAACNGACTCGACTTCANGGCGAATCGAGGCNTATTGAGCCTTNAGATCAAGCAGCGGAATCGGATGAATATCCATGTACAGTCTCCAGAGTGAGACCGGGATTCTACCGGAACGCGCACCCGTNCCGTTCGCTCACACCAAGTCCCCAGATGCATGAAGACACGAGCTCAGCATGCACTCTTGATGCCAATATCTGTTACAGCAGCAAAAATTGAAGCGATTCACACACACTGCCTGTCCGCAAGCACTGCTTGTGATTTCTCACAGTTCCAGATTTTGCAGGTATTCAAGGAGCTCCTCGAAGCTGTCAACACCAGCAGGCCACGTATTTGGATCATTTGGATCAAAGTCATCAGGTAGACCACCAGCCCCGCCGCCACCAGATCCACCACCGTTGGAGCCGCCGGAGCCACCACCGCTGCCGTTGCTGCCACCGCCACCGCCGATGCCGCCACCGCTGCCACTGTCGTTACTGCCGCTACCCGAAGAGCCTCCAGAGCCAGAGCCTCCTTCAGACCCAGAAAGGTCATCTTCATCAGGAAGTGGGATCAGCGGAATGATTGCATTGCGAATGTTTCCTGATTGGCTCGATTGACGATAGGCAGTGATCGTTGATGCGGCAGCATTGACGATGGCTGGACCACGACTCTGTTGATCGGCCGCCAATAAAATGGCATCCAGCACATCCGCAGGCAAGCCATCTAAGAGCTCCTGTGCTGTTCCGGGATCGAGCAACAAGGGAAGTAGAACTGGAGTTGCCTCAAGTAAGGCCACAAGTTGAGCAATCTCTGCTGCAATATCTGCCGGATCGGAAGCTGCGAGCTGATCAATCTGATCTATCAACAGAGCCTGCTGTTCGTCTGATGGTGCAGATTGACTCAGAAGAAGATCAACATCCAACTCAATCAACTTTCCAGTGGACAGCGCAAACAGAATCCTGCCATCTGAACCGAATGTTTCCATCCCACGAATACGGCCATGAGCTTGCAAATCACGACCCCCAGTACCGACTCGGCTTTGCCTAAGCACGGTGTCATCGTCCATCTGCCAAACTTCGATACCGGAGTCAAACTTGTTGTAGAGGAGAATGTCGGAGTGGTCTCCATCCCCATTGATGTTGCCTACGGCCCAAGGCACCTGTGTCGGCCCGGTCAGCCGCACGCTTCCATTGGGATTGGCGATCCAGGAACGACTCCCGATCAAGCCCGGATTGCGTTCGACGTAGTCAGCAACTACCAACCCATTCGCATCACGCCGGCGCCAGATAATCCGGTCGTTCTCTCCTGGAAGATCAGGGGCAACAACCCACGGCTGCCAGAGTGGACTGGTGAACTCATCGTTGATTAGCCATGTCTGGCCAATATTGCCAGGATTTTCCGGGACTATCTCACAAATCAATACTTGGCCTGAGGCCTGATGCCACCAGAGAAAGTCATATGCATGACCACTCAACCCGCCGATCAGACCTCTCATGTCAGCGAGTTTCCATGGCTTCCAACCTGGCCCAGGCGGATCCAAATTGAGTACGCGCACACACGTAGCCCCATCCATTTGCCAGATCATTGCTCGGTTATCGACTGGTGCTCCAAGGGCAGGGCGCCACATCATGTCTTGGTCGCCGTCGCCATCGACATCGCCCATCCATAAGCGGGTACTTGTGCCGCGAACCCTCACAGGATCGCCATTGAGATCACGGACAAGAACACGGCCTGTCTGATCAGATGGCGGACGATCGTCTGGGTCCATGTCATCCCAAAGAACCGCTTCAAATACTGCATCGACTGTGTCATCTGCAGGAACAACAGTTGGTGGGACAACATAATTTCCGCCAGGATTCGTAACCGTCACCGAAGAGGGTTGGCCTGATCGAACCATTCGATATGAGAACCCCTGACCATCAAGTTCTGGAGTAATGGTTGGATTGGATTCGTAGCCACTGCCGCCAGAATTTGGGTTGGTGGGGTTGAACAAAATGTCCGCAATAGATCCCGCTAGGAACGCTTGAAATTCTGCCCCGCTGCCCTGATCTGGCGTGGGGAAGATCACCATATTGGGCGTGCTCTCGTATTCGGTGCCGCCCTCGACCAGATCAATCGCGTGAATCACGCCTTCAACATTGGAGTAGGCAAGGCCGATACATGGATCGCCACTGTGACCAAGGATGGCAGCATCAAGAACTGGGAATTCGCTCTCTGGTTCATACCCGGACCCCCCATTAACAATGTTGAGACGCCGCACTTCCCCCTCTGTGCCGCTGAGTGTCCCGTAGTAGACATCAAGCCCCTCGCCACCACTACCAGTGTTATCAACAATGAACTGCCCAAGACCTGTGTCGTGGTATCCACTTCCCCCATCTACAATCTCAATCTCGACCACAGACCCAACGACATTGAAATAACCCGCAAGTCCAGATCCGCCCGTCCCCCAGCTATCAACCTCCAGCGCCCCTTGGTCGTCCTCCACCTGGATGTCGTCGCCAGAAGCGATCAGAGAGATCTCGCCAATGGTTCCTGGGCCGAATAAAATCCCGCCATCGGCATTCAGGTCTGCGGGCTCTAAAAGACGCCGCTCCTCTCGATGTAAATACTGGATGTATACCTGTCCATCTCGTGTATTTCGATAGACCAGTTCTGGGGCGCCATCCGGCAATGCATTGCCGGCGGTGTTCCCCAAATCAACCATGTGCTCCAGCCTCCACTCCGCCGAGGCTGGCGATATGGCTCCAATGCTGAGGCCTATCGTGGCGAGCAGCAGTGATTGAGGACGGTAGGCATTACTTTTCATCGTGCGAAGGTCCTTGAATGAAGAAGTGCCCCAATAGAGGACCCCTCATTCTATGATGTCGGTTGAATGAACCCAAGCGCATTGGGCAGAGTCACAAGAGGGGCCCCACTGGGATGATTAATCGTACGTTGCTGATTACCGGCGGGGCCGGATTTATTGGATCTCATTACGTCCATATGGTGGCCCGGGATCACCCGAACTGGACAATTAGAGTCCTCGATTTGCTCACATATTGTGGCAATTTGGCCAATTTAGAGGGGTTAGAGGGGCGAATTGAGTTCACCAAGGGGGATATCGCTGACCCGGACACTGTGAATGAGGTGATGTCTGGGTGTGACGCTGTAGTCCATTTTGCGGCCGAAAGTCATGTCGATCGGAGCCTGATTGACAGTAGGCCGTTCATCCATACCAATGTCATCGGCACCCAGGTACTCCTCGATGCCTGCCGCCGCCAAGACGTCCAACGCTTCCTCCACGTCAGTACCGATGAGGTCTATGGTGATGTCGCTGGTACGGATTCCCTGTCGCTGGAATCCGATCCGTTCTGCCCACGCAGCCCTTATGCAGCCTCGAAGGCAGCTGCTGAGCACCTCGTGCAGGCCAGCCATGTCTCCTTTGGCCTCGATACAGTCATTACCCGGGGATCGAATACCTATGGTCCCAACCAATATCCAGAGAAGATCATCCCGCTCTTCAGCACCAATGCAATCGACGATGCGGATCTCCCGATTTATGGCCGAGGTGATGCTGTACGTGACTACATGCATGTCGAGGACCATTGTTTAGGCATTGCAACTGTGCTCGAGCATGGCAAGGCTGGAGAAGCCTATAACCTAGGGGCGCGGTTAGAAGTGAATGGTCGTGAAGTTGCAGAGTCAATTCTGCAAGCAATGCACAAACCCGAATCACTGATGCGATATGTGGATGACCGACCTGGTCATGACTATCGGTATGCCGTCGATCCATCTAAGGCTGAATCGCTCGGGTGGCAGCGCCAATGGTCATTTGAGGATGGATTGCCAGCGACAGTGCAGTGGTACGCCAACCATGAATCATGGTGGCGCGATATCAAGGCGGGAACACACTACAAGTCACACGATGCGGCGTGGTATGAAAGCCGTCCATCGGCCTCATCCTGAGATTGGCTGTCGCCCCTCCTGCAACATCTGCTGGAGGTATCTCCCGTAGGTGCTCTTCCCCATTCCGGCAACAATGCGATCGACATCCTCATCTTCAATCCAACCGGATCTCCAGGCGATCTCTTCGGGACAGGCGATCTTGAGCCCTTGCCGCGACTCGATCGTCTCCACAAACATCGATGCCTGTAGCAGACTTTCATGTGTGCCAGTATCAAGCCATGCATCGCCACGGCCAAACTGCTCAACATGTAGTGATCCTGCTTCGAGATACGCCTGATTAACTGCTGTGATCTCTAGTTCACCACGCGCAGATGGCTCAATAGATCGCGCAATGGCCGGTGCCATGTGGTCATAGAAGTACAAGCCCGTTACAGCAAGATTGGATTGAGGATCATTGGGCTTCTCGACCAAGCGGACTGGTCGGTTGTCACTATCAAGATCCACCACTCCAAACTCCTGCGGATTTGCCACTGGATAGGCGAACACCGTCGCGCCCTCCTGACGACTGTCCGCTCGCTCTAAGCGACTGGTGAGTTGATTACCGAAGAAAACGTTGTCGCCCAAGACCAATGCAGATGGAGCACCATCGATGAATGGGTCTGCTATCACCAAAGCCTGTGCAATGCCCTCAGGGTTTGGCTGCACCGCATACTGAATGGAAACACCCCATGCCGAACCGTCCCCAAGCAAAGCTTCAAAACG
>JAKVBT010000019.1 GCA_022446905.1 Phycisphaerales bacterium | reverse complement strand
TCGGGGTTAGCACAATTGACCGAGCCACAAGTTTGTTCGGGTTGCCAAGCGCCACCGGCATTGGTGCAGCTCTGCTCTTGGACGTTGTAGCACTGGCCGTTGAGGCAGCACACGCCACCATTGCCGCCACCAGCACCATAGGTGTCGATGAACTGCTCGCCCGTTCCGCTGTAGTCAAGCCAGTTGCCAAGGCCAGCGTTCCAGGAGGTCGACAGTTTGCCGAAGATGTCGTATTGATTGTTATTGCAGGCAGCGAGTCCACCATAGAGCTGGCCGACTACACGGTGATCCTGATTAAAAATAATCGAGCCAGACGAGCCGGGCTCTGTAGTGCCGAGATCCCAGTCGTTGACTCTCCACATTGAGCCACTGCTGCTCAGGGGGTCATCTTCAAAGGAGATTCGCTTTTCTTCAAGATTCGGGTGGTGAATGCAGACCCCAATCTGAGGACTGATGTTTCGTCGATCCCATCCACAGAATCCAACTCCATAAGAAGGGTTTGGATCGTTGTTCAACTCGATCAATGTGAAGTCGCTGCTGCTGCTACCAGCTCGGTACACAGCGCCGCCAGCGGTGTATTGGTTCGTGTTTCCATTGCCATTGCCGCCGCTGTCCCCGCTCCCTGGTGTTCGGCAATAGGAGTTCTCGTAGTTCCAGTAGACGACGACGGTTTGGTCATTGCTGCTGTTGCAGCCGCAGTGGTCCGCAGTCAAGAAGAACGGGCGTAGATCCTGGGCAGTGTTATTCATCATGCCGCCCGAACAAGTAAACCACCCGTTCAAACTATATAAGGCAGCGCAGGGGATTTCGTCGCTCCAGGGGTTCCCTTCTGAGCAGACGACATCAACATTGCAGGAGCCAGAGCGAGTATCGGCGTCAGACTTTTCGGCGCCGAATCCGCGGTATCCAATATTGACTTTCGTTGCAGCGATCTGCTGCTCAACCAATTCACGTTCATGATCAGCGCAGGTAATGGTGACCAGAATGTCACTGCCAATAACTACTGGCAGCCAGAGTTCGCCGTGGTACTGATTGTCCAATGCTGTGAATGGCCCAACGCCATGTGTTCCGTCTGTAGACTCAACCATCATTTCTGTGCCGGTTGGTACGTTCCAATATTCAAACCCGAGGTTGACGTGCGGAGCGTCCTGGCATGAGAATCGCATGCGCCATCGCAACCGGCCATCCGCGTTGCGATCCCAGAGCCCGTGGTTCGCAGGGGTGACATGCACATCATGAGGCACAGCGAAACGGAGTGGCAGGCCTTCAGCTGCTCGACGCGTGTCGTCATGCATCAGCCAATCGACGTCAAGTGCCTCAAATTGCATACTGGGCACGAGCGGGGTCGTTGGATCGGACATGGCCCAACTGGCGGATGCCAGCGTTGCCAGTACACCGGTAGAAATCGCAGCGAACAAGCCCTGACGTGTTCGATGATGCATGAAAATGTTCTCCCTCTCTGCATGCCTTGAATAGTGTGTGCCACCACAAAATGTGGGTAGCACAACAGCGTAACTCAATCTATAGAAATACTCTCCGTGCTGGACGGGTCAATAGCGAGATTCGATGATTGCGGCAGATCGACTAGAAATCCGGGTCAAATCTGCAAAATGCCTTGATTCTCGAAGGTGGCATGCCGCCGATGCCTAAGGCCCAAATGTCTTATCCGCCGCACCCAAATTCGGCCAGCAATCCGAGTAGATCATCGACTTCGTAGAGGCTGCCGAAATTGCCGATCAGTATGAGCAAGTCATCAACACTGGTATTGCCGTCCCCATTGAGGTCCCATGCGCAGAGCTGCTCACATTCGTCGGGCACACCATTGGCGTTGGCATCCTGACTCTCTCCACTAGCAATGTCGCAGGCATCCGGAGTGAGATTTCCGTTGCAGTCCAATTCGCCCTGATAGGAGATAGTTGTTGACGCTGCATCTTGCCATGTCATGCCTTCGGCATCACGTCCTTGGAATAGTGCATCAAAGAGAATCTCACTGTCGTATTCGAGACTAGTCAGGCGCGCCACCAACACGCCATATCGTTGTGTGCAACTGCTGTCAGTAAATAAGGCGGCTTCTCCCTGTGAATCAACCGGAAGCACAAACCACGTGCCGTCAACCACTGAGAGAGAACCACCAGACTCAAACTCAGTCCAGTCAATGCCGATATCACCAAGGTTGTTCTCCGCATACGGAGCGCCGCTGACATCGAGGCATCCAATGGTCATGCGGCTGTCCCACTGGAGATCCGGGGACATTGGATAAAATTCGGGGTTGATTGAAACGCTGGTCGGGCCGCCGTACATGCTTTGGTAGAACGCGGTTGTGGAGGCCACTGTTTTGATCTGCGAGGAGTTGCCCGCGACGGCATCTAATCGCCAGTCCGCTGGTAGTTCCAAGTAGATATCAGCGGTCCATGAGGCTCCGATTTCAGATACCAGATCGACTCCAGCAACACGCCATCGCACCGCAATATCATCGCCTGCGGTATCGCACGGATTTGGTGAGCAGTCCACGCCAACGCTGGTAAAGATGCCCCCGAGGGCATGACAATCAGTTTCTGTTTCGATCGAGCATTCGCCACCAATACAGCAAGCGCCGACGTCTTCAGTGGTGCTGCATGGGTTTCCAAGACAATCGGTATCGTCGCCAAGGTAGGTGCCGCCGGCCGCGGTGCATTGAGCTCCCGTCTGTATGTCACAGGATTCGCCGGTGCAGCAGCCGCCAGTGGGGTCGGCGACTCCATCAAAGTTCAGCGTGAGTGTGCCTGTGCCAGTTCCGCCTTGCCAACCACCAATGCGAATCCAATAGGTCTCACCGCTAGTGACCGCGATATCGGAAATGGCACTGACGTAGTCCTGGCAGTCATCGGGCGGATCGTCCTGATCGCCGTTGCAGGCAACTTGCACCAGGCTGGTGCAGTCATTGCCCACATAGAGCACTACGGATGTGTCAAAAGAATCTTCGTCGCATGTGTCCAATGCCATGATGCCGGTTCCCGGTGGATACCAGCGGAACCAATGATCTGGGCTTTGGTCCCAGTCAAGGTAAGTTCCCGGGCACTGGTCCTCATCTGGGTCACCGAAGCCGCTGTCAGTTGCATCGGTGGTATCAAAGGCATTGGCCCCAACCGATGCCACTGGTGCTGTATCGCAAGTGTCACCGGTATAGGGATCACAAGGATTGCCTGCGCAGGTGCTTCCATCGCCTTGCCAGGTGCCGTTTGACAGCGCACAGTCGTGCTCGGTGACATAGGTGCATTGGCCATTGGTGCAGCAGGCGCCAAGGATTTCTCCTGAGCCGTGCGGGTCGAGAAAATCTAGATAGTTGGCATTGGTAGCAAGGGGATCGAGCCAGGGTTCCAGGGGCGTCCATGAGCGAATGAAACTCTTGCTGTAATAGTCGTCTTCGTCATTCCAGCAGTACGCTGCGCCGCAGCACAGTTGTCCAATGGCACGATGGTTGGCATCAAAGAGTGGGGAGCCACTTGAACCCTGCGACGTGCTGCCTTGGCTCCAATTGACCTTCCAATGTGGTCCTGCTGAGTAGGCTGAGTCTGGAATGCTGATGCGCTTCTCAGCACATTCCGGATGGTGGATGGCTGCGCCAATGGTTGGCATGGCGGTCCGTGACCAGCCTGCCCAGATCACACCCCAGTCGGGATCGGGGGCGGTATTGAGTTCAACCAAAGCCATGTCATTGGTTGTATCGCCCGTGCGATAGGTCACGCCGCTGCTGAAGTGATCTAGATGGCCGTCACCAGAGCCGCCACTATCTGCACTGCCAGGAGTTCTGCAATACGAGTTCTGGTGGTTCCAGTAAACGACGACAGAATCCTCGTTTTGGCTTGTGATGCCACAATGGTCAGCTGTCATAAAAAGTGGTCGCTGGTCTTCCGCCGTATTGTTGATCATGAATCCACTGCACGACCAAGAGCCTTCGACGGTATACACCCCAACCGATGCAATCTCATTCCACCAGTTGTCACCTTGGGCGCAGACCACATCGATATTGCACGACTCGCTTGAGCCTCGATCGGGAGCAGCGCCGAATCCCCGATAGCCGTGGTTGATCGATGTCAGGTGAACGCCTGACTCAACTGCAGATCGATCGGATGTATCGGTGGCAATCTCGATGACTAACTCATCACTGCGAATGATTGGAGTCCACCAAGGTCCACCCGGCAGCGTGTCGCGTGTCTGGGCATGCACCATGTTCAGCCCATCTAAGCTGTAGATCATCAAAGTGGCAGATCGGGGGAGATTCAACTGGTCAAAGCCAAGATTGATGTGCGCCGCATGAGGACTGTGAATGCGAAGTCGCCACAGCATGCGATGGTCGGTGAGGTGCTCCCATGTGCCGCGGGTCGAGGGGGTGATGCTGCATGTGTTTGGAATCGCGATGCGCATCGGCAGGTCCTGTTGGTCACGGACCACATCCTCTGCATCAATGTGCTCAAGGTGAACCTCTGGGAGCACCTCGAGGTCGATTACAGCAGTAGGGAGGCATGCATCTGACAGTCCGACAGGCGCAGCAATCGCGCAGGTCGCAGATGCGGCCATAGCGACGCCCACGAGCGTCAAGATCTGTCTCTTTGGGTCTTCCAATACACACTCCTGCCCCGAATCGGTCTGTCCCTCAGACGTCACAGTCTCCGTAGGTCCTCCTCATAGGTTTCGTACCTAGAAAGAAGTTGACGCAAATTTCATATCCGAACAAACGTTTAGGTCATCTCTATGGGGGATTCTTCCACCAAGATTCCGACTATATGGCCTTGAGTCTCCGAACTCAGGCACACAGAGAACGTCTAGATGGCATAGAGGGGCTTGATAGGTCGGAATAGCCATTTCTCGGCTCTAGAGCACCTTCATCGGATTCCAATGCATGCATGATTGCAGGACACAATTTGGCTGGATGGCCCTTGCCATCTCCCTGACGGCCGCTTCAGCCGCCTGGGCAAGGCCTCTGGCTACTCAGAGCAGCCTTCAGGCCGCCCGTGAGTATTCGGGACTGTCCGAACTGGTGTTGCCTGATGGGCAGCGGATTCAGCCCGCTCAAGCCCTCAAACTGGCGAGTGCGCCTGGGGGCAGCGTTCAGGGGGCGTTGATGGGCGATCCTGGGGGGTCAGTTCGCTTGCAGCAGTGGAAGGGGCATATTCGGGCGGTTATTCGTTCTCCCAAGCGGGGGACCTGGATTCTGCAAGAGGCGCCTGATGGGAGCCAGCAGGTGACCAAGGTTGATCTCTCCACGCTGGGTGGCTGCCCAACAGAAACAATCAATTTGCCTCCGGCCGCAGGGATCGATGGTGATGGTGGAGGCGGTGGGATGCCTGCGCCAACGACTGATGGCGATGAGAGTCTGAGCTCGGGTGATGGTCCAGTAGATGTATTTGTGGCCTACACCAATCTGGCTCGGGCCAACGCTGGAAGTACCGAAGCCATGGAAACAGCAATTCATGCTTGGATCAATGAGTCCAACGATGTTTACAGAGACAGTGACACCACGACGCGTGTGCGTCTGGTCGGGACTGGCGAAGTGACCTATGGCGAAGCTGGGGGGTTCAGCACGCATCTGGGCCTGCTCGCAGGGACTTCAGATGGCACGATGGACATCGTGCATACCTGGCGGAACGACACTGGTGCCGATGCGGTCATTTTGATTGTGGATGACAGCAGTAGTTGCGGTTTGGCGTACACGATCAAGAATCCTGCTGGCATTGCCAGTTTGGCCTTTGGCGTTGTGCGCGATGTATGTGCGGATGTGCAGTACTCATTTACCCACGAGTTGGGGCACATTCTTGGGTGTTGTCACGATGCAGATCACCCCGGTTCATGCGCTACCAGCACGCTGTATCCATACGCCTTCGGCCACCGGTTCTTTGGTGATACAGGCAACTGGCGATCCGTGATGGCCTATACCGATTCGTCAGCAGATCCCGAGCCCCAGATCACGTACACACGAATCGGTCACTTATCGAATCCAGATATTGCATATGACGGTGAGTGGACCGGCAGCGTCCTAGCCGACAATGCCCAGACACATGATTCCATGTCCATCATTACCGCTGGATATCGGTCTGCCGTGGCACCCATGTCTTGCCTGGGGGATGTTCAGAATGACCTCGATGTGGGCGTGGCGGACTTATTGGGCCTGCTGGGGGTTTGGGGGGCTATTGATTTGGGGAATGCGGTTTCGCAGGCCTCGGACCTCAACGGTGATGCCGAAATTGACGTTTCAGATCTACTTATCGTGCTGACGGAGTTCGGGCCATGCCCCTCCTGAAGCTGTCACAGTGGGCCGCAAATTGGGGAAATTCCTCAAAACACCACACAACGTGGGTAGATTGGAGCTACTCGATGCGAGGCCCGAAATGTAGTATTCTCAGGCGTCAAGATGGGGCGTTAGGCAGGTTGGATGCTCGCTTGATACCTCCAGATCCCCTTAGTTCAGTTCCAACAGAGATCTAGGGGTGAAAAACATAGTCCCATCCGTGGGTGAACTTGATTCAGACTTCGTATTCGGCCACTTCTTCGGCCGCAGCAATTTAGGACCAAAGGACCAGACACTATGACAATGACTCCACGAACCACCTTGGCGATGCCGCTCATGTTGACCGCGGCCACCACCATCGGTTTGACGACGGCCAACGCAGACCTCACTGGTCTGAGCACAACCTCCGAGGCCATTGACCAGTCCAGTTGGACAGGTTCTGATCCTCGTGATCTCTATTTGGTGTCGGTCTACGCAGAGTTCGACGATGCTGATGATCGCGTGATTGCCATCTATGGCAGTAACTCCAATGCAACAGACTTGTCGGTCACGACCGATGATGCATCTGGCTTCTGGCAGTACGACCAAGATGGCGGTGCTTCGCCAGGTGACTTCAATACAAGTGTGGACATTACAGCTGTCCATGCGTTGAACCCGTCATCAGCCTTCGACAGTTTCCTCACTATTGGCCTTCAGAATGAGACTGACAATCAGCTTCAGGAGATCGGCATAGCCAGTCTGTCGGAGTGGGATTCATTCAATGATGGCAGTGGCTCACTGACTGTGACCAATGGCGCGATTTTTGTTACCCCAGATGACACGCAGGGTGATGCAGGCGCGGAAGGCAAGGTGCTGATCGGTCAGTTCGCGGTCGGTGATGGAACTCATCTCGACGCGACATTCAATATTCAGTATCGGGATAATGCCAATGAAACGCAGTATGGCACAGGCCTGAGCGTGAGTGTCAATGTGGGTGGTGGCCCTTCCAAGCATGACATGACCGGCGACGGGATTGCGGATGTGCTCTGGCGTAATTCGAATGGCAATGGCAGCAAAATCTATGCATGGATGGTTGATGCATCAGACCCAAGCGACCTGACCTATTCCGGCGACTTTCTACTTAACAGCGCAAGTGCACTGAATAGCTGGCAGATTGCTGGAAACGCCGATTTTGACGGTGATGGCCTGGCAGATATTCTCTGGCGTGACCCCAACAATCGCATGTTTGTGTGGAAGGTTCGGTATGACGAGAGTAACGCTTCTGATCCGTTGACCTATGAGGGTGATTGGCTATACACCGGCACCGGTCTTGCTGGCTGGTCAGTCGAGGGCGTTGGTGATATGACCGGCGACGGGATTGCGGATGTGCTCTGGCGTAATTCGAATGGCAATGGCAGCAAAATCTATGGGTGGATGGTTGATGCCTCAGACCCAAGCGACCTGACCTATTCGGGCGACTTTCTACTTAACAGCGCAAGTGCACTGAATAGCTGGCAGATTGCTGGAAACGCGGATCATGATGGTGATGGCCAAGCCGACATTCTGTGGCGTGACCCCAACAATCGTATGTTTGTGTGGAAGGTTCGTTATGACGCGAGTAACGCTTCTGATCCGTTGACCTATGACGGGGATTGGCTATACACCGGCACCGGTCTTGCTGGCTGGTCAGTTGATAGTGTTGTGGATATGACCGGCGACGGGATTGCGGATGTGCTCTGGCGTAATTCGAATGGCAATGGCAGCAAGATTTTTGGCTGGATTGTTGATGCTTCAGATCCGAGTGATCTGACATATACGGGCGACTACATCTATGAAGGCACGACGCAATTGAACAGTTGGCAGATTTCCGGAACGGGTGACTTTGATGGTGATGGCATTGCCGACATTCTTTGGCGTGATCCAAACAATCGTATGTATGTCTGGAAGGTTCGGTATGACGGCTCATCAGCAGATGAGTTGACCTACGACGGCGATTGGCTCTACACCGGCACGGGTCTTGCTGGTTGGTCAGTTGAGAACGATGACTAGGCTGAACTAGGACTTTGATGTGTGATTCAGCGGCCAGCGGACAAACCCGCTGGCCGCTTCTTTTTTGCAGTCCTCCCATCGCTTGGGGGTGCACCTGCGCGATTCTTGCATTGGGTTTGAGAACACTCTGTCGTGGTTTCCTTTGCTGCCAAGGGACGATTAGAATGGTTCAAAGTGCTACTCATGCTTATGCGGCATAGAGTTCGCAGCCGTATTTATCCAGGGTCATGGTCAATTCATGGAGCACCCTTGATCCTCTCCCATCCATCACAAATCGACAGGCTTGTACAAGCAGATCGGCCTGGTTTATGGGTGCTGGGCGAGCAGGCTGCACATGCGTTGTCCTATCCAGATCAGGCAAGTGGTGAGTGCAACGCGATTGAGGATATCTCGTACTGGTTTCAACATCGAAATGCATCGATTGCTGCGCTCTTGAAATCGAAGGTGAGCGACGGCTTGGTGCTGGATGTCGGAGGCGGTAATGGGTCAACTACGCGTCACATGTTGGATGCGGGATTGGATTGCTGGCTCATTGAGCCAAGTGCAGAAGGCTGCTGGAATGCTTGTCAGCGCGGCGTTCCAACAGTCATCATGGGCACTTTGGAAGAGATTGCGTTGCCAAGTCATAGTGTCGCCGCAGTTGGTTTGTTTGATGTCATCGAACACATTGATGATGTGGGCTCATTGCTCAGAGAAGTCAAGCGTGTGCTTCGTCCAGGTGGTCATGTGGCGATCACAGTGCCCGCACTTCCCTGGTTATGGTCAAGCGAAGACGTCTATGCTGGTCACTTCCGCCGCTACACCAAGCACCGTTTGAAGCGTTCACTCAGCGATCTGGGATTTACTGTGGACCTCTCTGAATACTTCTTCGGCCCGCTTGTTCTTCCTTTGTTTGCCGGGAGAGTCATCCCGTCAAAAATGGGGTTGCGCAAGGGTGGTGATTGGACAAAGGCTGCCAAGGAGCACGGGGCTGATGAGGGTTGGATGAGTTCTATTGTGAGGCGGCTTTTAAATCGCGAGCAGCGGCGTATGGAGGCTGGTCGCTGGCCCATGCTTGGCACAAGTTGTTTTGGCCTTGCCCGCTGTGGCAAAGGAGAGGTTGATGCTTGATTCAGTTGCTCGGCGTCAACTCATCCGATATGGCATGGTGGGTCTGATTGTGAATGTCATCGGCTATCTGTCGTTTCTTGGAATGGTGTACGCCGGATTGCATCATCAAGTGGCAGCGACGCTGATGTTCGCCATTGCAGTACTGGCTTCCTATGTGGCGAATAGAAATTGGAGTTTTGCGCATCAGGGCGGTGTTGCCCGCAGTTTTTCGAGCTATCTCGTTCTATACATAGCGGCTTGGGTGCTCGATGTGCTGGTGCTCTACATCTTTGTAGATCGTTTGGGCTGGCACCATGCACTTGTGCAAGGGGTCGCTATTCTGGGAATTGCTGGACTCCTCTTTGTCGGTCAGCGATACTGGGTGTTTCGCCAGGCGAGGAGCACCACTCCAGGAAGCGGGGCTACATCATGACCATGAAGACGCCATTTAATCGACCGTTTGTGGTTGGCCCCGAGTTCAAGTATCTCGCAGATGCCATTTCGCGCGGCCACTCGGCAGGCGATGGGTATTACACGCGTCAGTGCGCCGACCTTCTGATGGCGCAGTCTGGTGCAAAGAGTGTGCTCTTGACGACCTCATGCACCTCGGCGCTGGAAATGTCGGCCTTGTTACTGGACATTCAGCCTGGTGATGAGGTCATTATGCCTTCGTATACCTTTGTATCGACGGCCAATGCCTTTGTGCTTCGTGGGGCTCGCCCTGTCTTTGTCGATATTCGTGAAGACACACTGAATCTTGATGAGCGGCTGCTCGAGGATGCAATGACCGAAAAAACCCGGGCCATTGTGCCAGTGCATTACGGGGGAGTCTCTTGTGAGATGGACACCATTCTGGAGATTGCAAATCGCCATGGGGTTGCTGTGGTTGAGGATGCGGCGCAGGGTGTCAACGCCACGTACAAGGGGCAATGGCTTGGAACGATGGGCCACATTGGTGCGTGGTCTTTTCACGAAACCAAGAACATTATCTGCGGAGAGGGCGGGGCCTTGGTGGTGAATGACCCGCAGTATTTGGAACGGGCGGAGATTATTCGAGAGAAGGGGACCAATCGCAGCCGGTTCTTGCGAGGGCAAGTTGACAAGTACACCTGGGTTGATGTCGGGGGATCATTCCTGATGTCTGATCTTCTTGCTGCGTTTCTCTATGGTCAGGTTGAGCACATGGAGGCGATTACTTCCCGTCGGCAGAAGATCTGGAATCGATATCACGAGGCTTTGCAGCCACTGGCTGAAAGTGGTGCGGTTCAATTGCCTGTCGTGCCAGACGGATGCGTGACTAATTGCCATATGTATGCGATTCGTGTGTCCGATGAGCGCACGCGTTCGCAGATGATTGATTCGCTCAAGCAGCGCGGCATTTTGGCCGTTTTTCACTATGTGCCGCTGCATCGTTCTCCTATGGCAGAAAGCCAGGGGTGGTCGAATGTGGATCTGCCCATCACTGAGCGTGAAGCGGCAAGGGTGCTGCGGCTTCCATTATTCCCAGAACTGAGCGAATCAGATCAGGATGAAGTGCTCGGGGCGCTGAGTGATTCTGTTGGCTGCGATCTCGTCGCCTGATGCTGAGGCGAGTCGGTGCATTGACCTGACTGCTCATTGAATGCTTCTTGGTCGCGTACCTGGCCGATTCGATCTCGAACGATATACATCGGTCTTCCGCGTGTTTGTTCAAACACTTTGCCCAGATAGACGCCCATGACGCCAATGGCCATGAGGATAACTCCGCCAAGCATGAGGGTGATGACGATCGAGCTGGCCCACCCCTCTGGGGGATTGCCGCTGAAGGCACGGATGATGAAATACAGGCCGAGCCCAAAGGCGGTGGCGCTGGTGACAATGCCTGCCACAATTGATCCATAGAGCAGGCGTGTGGATTGAAAGACGACACCGCTTAAGGCAAACCTGATCAGGCGAATCAAGGAATACGTCGACTTGCCATCCGTTCTTCCCTGGCGTTCGAATTGCACACGTGCTACGTCAAACCCAAGCCAATCCAAGACGAGCCGGTAGGGGCGGTCGAGATCTCCCAGTGAGAGGTAGGCATCAACGACCTTTCTGCGGACAGCGCTAAAAGTACCTTGTTGTGGATCTACTTGGTACCCAGACAGTTTTGAGAGAAACCAGTAGTAGAGGTGGTTGGCTGCGTTGCGGAGGGCGCCTGCTGGTTCAACAGCGCGAGTGCCAATGGCGATATCGGCGCCATTTTCAATGGCGTGAAGCAGTCTCGGGATGCACTCTGGCGGATCTTGAAGATCGCAGTCCATCACAATCACCACATCTCCGGATGCCTCTGCAATGCCTGCTGCGATCGCCTCTTGCTGGCCGAAATTTCGACTGAGTCGAAGGCCTTGAACAGCCCCATGATGCAGCGCAAGTTCTGAGATGTGGCTCCAGTTGTCAATGGGTCCGCCATCTTCAACAAAGATGACTTCATGTTTCAAAGAAACCTGATTCAGCGTCTCAGTGATACGTGCCACGAGTTCATCGAGCGATGCAGTTGATCCAAACACTGGAATAACCACTGTCACGTCGATTGTCGTGTGCATGGGTGCTGCTCTGGGAGTGGTTGGTT
>JAKVBT010000018.1 GCA_022446905.1 Phycisphaerales bacterium | reverse complement strand
GTAAACAGCGGCCGTAACTATGACGGTCCTAAGGTAGCGAAGTTCCTTGTCGGGTAAGTTCCGACGTGCATGAATGGCGTAACGACTGGAGCACTGTCTCCACAACCGACTCGGTGAAATAGTAGTGGCGGTGAAGATGCCGCCTCCCCGCAGCAAGACGGAAAGACCCCGTGGACCTTTACTGCAGGCATATATTGGTCATGGATTGATATTGCGTAGGATAGGTGGGAGACTTTGAAGCAGGAGTTTCGGCTCTTGTGGAGTCGTCCTTGAAATACCACCCTATGTTGATTTGTGGCCTAACCCCGAATCCCATGAAGCTGGGCGGGGGACCGTGTATGCTGGGCGGTTTGACTGGGGCGGTCTCCTCCTAAAAGGTAACGGAGGAGCGCAAAGGTCAGCTCAGCGCGGTTGGAAACCGCGTGTCGAGTGTAAGAGCACAAGCTGGCTTTACTGCGAGACATACAGGTCAAGCAGTCTCGAAAGAGGGCTCTAGTGATCCTGCGATCCCGTGTGGAAGGGTCGTAGCTCAACGGATAAAAGGTACCCCGGGGATAACAGGCTTATCGCTCCCGAGCGTCCATAGCGGCGGAGCGGTTTGGCACCTCGATGTCGGCTCATCGCATCCTGGGGCTGTAGGAGGTCCCAAGGGTTGGGCTGTTCGCCCATTAAAGCGGTACGCGAGCTGGGTTCAGACCGGCGTGAGCCAGGTCGGTCCCTATCTGCTGTGGGCGTTGCAATATTGACCGGATTTCTCCCTAGTACGAGAGGATTGGGAGGGACTCACCCCTGGTGTGCCAGCTGGACCGCTCGGTCCACCGCTGGGTAGCTAAGTGAGGCAGGGATAACCGCTGAAAGCATCTAAGCGGGAAGCCCCCCGGAAGATGAGTATTGCACGTCTTATGACGAGAGACCCCTGGAAGACCACCAGGTTGATCGGCCGCACGTGTAAGGGTAGAGATACCTTCAGCGAAGCGGTACGAATGGTCAATGGCTTTCTCATGCCATCCGGGCCTCGCCCTCGGTTCGACCGAAGGCGATGCACGGGCCAGCACATGCTGGTCAGTGCTCAACACACGCTCGACAGGCATACCTTGTGTATGCCAGCAAGATCAATCAAATCCACTTGACATGTCTCGGTGGCGGCCTAACGGTCGCCACCGGGTTTGCCGGTGACCAGAGGTCCGGGGAAACACCTGATCCCATCCCGAACTCAGAAGTGAAGCCCGGGCCGCCGATGATACTGCCCCGCGGGAAAGTAGGTCATTGCCGGCTCTTTCAGCCCCGCAGCCGAAAGGTTGCGGGGCTGTCTTTTTTGCGGCTCCTATTCCGTTCCGTGGTGCTCAAGGTGAGATGCCTGCCTTGAGGCTTCAGGCCTTCAGAATGAAGCAGGCTGTGGCTGTCGCAGGGTGGGCTGGATGGGTAGAATTAGTTGCACCACAGGGGACTAGGCCTCATTAAGGAGGGTGATGATGACTCGTTGGTTCATATTGATCGCGTGTGTCTTGCTTGGATTGCTTCTCGCTGCGCCAGTCCAAGCACAGGACTCTCCATCTGGCCAGGAAGTTCGCATCCTGCTGCCCGAGGGCAAGACATGGCGTGGGCATATTGGTGATCGAGTCAAAGTTGTCTATTCCGAGCGTGGTCTACGACAGATCGCCAGCGGAACCATTGACCGCTTTGATCAGGCCGGTGGGTGGCTCTTTCTTTCAGGTCCAAATGCTCCACGAACGCCCATCTTTGCCGCAGATATCACCGATGTGATTGGAAGCGGTCCGGCGAGCACTCCTGATCAATCGGAACCGAAGGCTGCTCCTGCAGGCGATGCTGCATCAGAAGACACAGCGGCGAAGGATGGGGAGGACTCTGAGGAAGACTTATCGATTCGTGGCACCTTCTATCTGCCAATGTCAGGCATGGTTGGAGAGAAGTTTCGGGCCGAGGAGATTCAAGCTGTTGCGGCTCAGGCAGATGAACTGGGTCCTGGCCAAACCATTGTGCTGCATATCACCTCTGGTGGTGGGTATGTCGTTGAATGGTGGATGATTCGTGACGCGATTTATGAGGCTCAGAAGCGACATCGCATGGTGGCGTGGGTGCGTGATTCCACATCAGCAGCTGCATCGACGTCCTTGGCATGTGATGTCATTGTGTTTGAATCACAGGGTCACCTTGGTTCCATTACGACCATTGGTGGTGGTGGAAAGGCATTGCCAGCCGCAGAGCAAGTCAAGAGTGCTGATGATGACCTTGCAAAGGTGTTGGCGCGATCGGGCTACTCGCCGCTGATGGCGGTCCCATTTAAGACAGGTCAGCACCCACGGTCATTGCTGTCTTACTCGGTTGATCCAGATACCGGAGATGTGACGTGGTTCAATGGTCTTGAGGGGGACACGATTCTGAATGAGTACGGGGAAGTGTTAACGATCAACGCACGCGAGGCAGTGGAATGCAAACTGGCCATTGGTATTGCGGACTCCAAAGATGAATTGGGCAAGTTGTTGCATCAAGGAGGTTGGCGGGAGATCGGAAGTGGTCAAGAATTGCGTGACACCTGGCACTCAGATTTTGATGCTTGTCGAGACTACCTCGTCAAGTCCCGTATGGAAGTGGCATCGCTGCCTGACAACCCTCAAGGTATTCGTAAAAAGATCAAGATCTATAAGAAGTGGTTGCAGTGGTGGGATCGTGCTGCCAATGCATGTCGTGGACAGGCTCCACCACGCGCGCAGATTGAGCAGATGATCGAGATGGCTGAAGAACAGCTGAAGGATCTACTTCGTCGGGGGTGATTTGTAGCTCGGCCAGTGCTGGGCGTCATGGTGTCAGCAGTGCAAGCCCGCCTGACTGATCAATCGCCCATATGAGCACGCCACCAGCAGCAATAGCCAGCACGCCCCAAATCACATTGAGCATTGCAAAGGTCGATGCGCGCTGTGGAATCATGCGCATGACCAGTGGTGGCAGCACGAGCCAGAGACTGCCTTTGGCAATCATGAGCCAGCCAACGATCGTTCCAATGATGAGAAACCCATCCTGAGGTGGCTTGCTCAAAACAATCGCCAAGCCAGCCAGCAGCGCAATTGATCCACCAAGCATGCCCCAGCCAGCTGGTGTGCGGCCACCAAGCATGTTCATGCTGAAGTCAGCCCAGGTGCCTGACCACAGCACGTTAGAGAGTCCAAGCACGATCAGCATGATGGCAACCATTTGCAGGGTGAACATGGGGTCTCCAAAATCGGGGTGCAACCTAGTCTATCGAGCCGGGGAAGTACCATCGTAATCATGCTCAAGAGGAGGCTTCTGTGACCACACTGCTGATCGCGGTTGCCGCCGCTGCGGGCTTCGTGCTCGCTTACCGGCTTTATGGTCGTTGGCTAGGTCGTCGGATCTTTGATCTTTCGGTGGGTCATGCGGTGCCGTCGGTGACCTGTCGTGATGATGTGGACTTTGTTCCGACCCCGCGATCGGTTGTGTTTGGGCACCATTTCACGTCAATTGCAGGGACAGGGCCGATCGTTGGGCCAGCGATTGCCGTGATGTGGGGCTGGTTGCCAGCGGTTCTGTGGGTTGTGTTTGGTTCCATTTTTATTGGGGCTGTGCATGATCTCGGGAGTCTGGTCGTCAGTCTTCGGCATCAGGGGCAGTCAATTGGGGATGTGGCTGGGCGACTTCTCAATGCGCGTGTGCGTGTTCTGTTCCTGATCATTCTCTTCATCGGCTTGACTATTGTGCTGGCGATCTTTGGTCTAGTGATTGCGGGGGTGTTCCGCATGTTCCCCGGGGCCATCTTTCCGTGTGTAGTGCAGATACCACTTGCTGTAGCGATCGGACTAGCGATGCATCGCAAGGGCGTTGGCTTGCTGTTTCCATCCATCATCGCTTTATTGGTCATGTACGTCACTGTGGTGTTTGGTGACGTAGGGCTGCTTGGAGAATTCAATCAATTACTTGCGAGTTTGCCAACGATGGGGTGGGTTGTCATTCTGCTTGGCTACTGCTACATCGCCTCCGTTTTGCCTGTAGGTGTGTTGTTACAGCCACGCGATTACATCAATGCACTGCAACTGGTGACATCGCTGAGTCTTGTTGTATTCGGGTTGGTCATCGCTGCATTTGTAGGGGGTGCCGCGGTCAATGGAGCGCGGCCACCACTGGAGATTGCTGCGCCGCTGGTAGATATTGATCCGCCTGGGGCGCCAAGCATGTTCCCATTTTTGTTCATCACAATTGCCTGTGGCGCGATTAGTGGATTCCATTGTCTCGTAGCCAGTGGTACGACCAGCAAGCAGGTGAAGTGTGAATCAGATGCATTGTCAATCGGCTATGGGTCGATGCTCCTCGAGGGCGGGTTGGCCATGGTGGTCATCTTGGCTTGTGTCGCCGGCCTTGGTCTGGGCATCTCAGATGGCGGCGATGGCGCATTGATTGGAACAGCTGCATGGGACTCGAGGTATCTGGATTGGACTTCTGCAGGTGGGCTTGCTGCCAAGGTGGGGGCCTTTGTCGATGGCGCCGCGAACTTCTTGACTGCCATGGCCATTCCGCCGGCTGTGGCAACGGCGTTGATGGGCGTATTGGTCGCGTCATTTGCAGGAACAACCTTGGATACCGCATGTCGACTACAGCGGTTTGTTGTGCAAGAGCTGACATCGACGATGGACCGTGGTCATGGTCGGATTCGCGCTGCGGCCTGGTCACTTCCAGGGCGATTCATCGCCACAGCGGTCGCGGTGATTTTGGCGCTCGTGCTCGCGTCTATTCCAATGGGCGATGTGGCCTGGACATGGTCTTCCATGGGTAATGGAGGGTTGACACTGTGGCCACTGTTTGGGGGCATGAACCAACTTCTCGCAGGACTAGCCTTTTTAGTCATCGCCACCTATCTCGCTCGTCAGCATCGACCGGTTGGTTTCTTGCTTGTGCCGATGGTGATCATGCTCATCGTGCCTGCGTGGGCCTTAGCGGCGCAGATCTTTGTAGGTGCAGGAACGGCGGCTGCGTGGATTGATGGTGAGGCTTGGTGGTTGGTAGTAATCGGGGGGGCCTTCTTGATATTGGAGTTGTGGATGGTGATTGAAGCATCTCTAGTGTGGTTCACGCTAAGGAGACGGGAGGCGCAGGAATGATGCATCCGCCTGTTGTTCTTGCAGTTGGTCGCAACTATCCGCATCTGGGTGGAGCGCCGCCTCCAACTCATCCGGTCGTGTTTCTCAAGAACCCGATGGCCGTGATCCCATCAGGCGAGCCGATCGTCATTCCACAGGTGTGCGCTACGCATGGCATGGTGGATTTTGAAGCGGAGCTGGCGGTGCAACTTGGCGCATCCATCAAGGATGCGGACGCAGCAACTGCTCGAGCAGCCATTGCGCGATGTATGCCGGCCAATGATGTAACTTGCAGATGGTGGGAACAGCATGGCAGCGAAGGACAGCTCTCGCGTGGAAAATCCTTTGACTCATTCTGCCCGCTTGGGGAAGGTATCGATGCTTCGAAAATCAGTTTGGATGCGCCTCGGCGCATTATCAGTCGATTAAACGGCCAGGTCATGCAGAACGCCTGTGTGACTGAGATGTTCCTGAATGTGGTTGAATTGCTCGTGGATTTGAGTCGTGGTGTCACACTGTTGCCCGGGACAGTGTTGTTGACTGGGACGCCATATGGCATTGGAATGCAGCAGTCACCTCCTCGATACCTGCGTGATGGTGATGTCGTCGATATTGAAATCGAAGGTGTCGGGGTCGTATCGAACCACGTGCTTGGCTGAACCTGAAAGCTTCCTCTGATTGGCCAAGCGTCTTGGTTGCAGGGTCTTCTGCTTCGCTACAATGCCTGTCCTTGGACAGGTGGCAGAGCGGTTGAATGCGCCGGTCTCGAAAACCGGTATAGCCTTCGGGCTATCGTGGGTTCGAATCCCACCCTGTCCGTTTCTACAGATGTTGAAGTATGGAGATTTGAGAGCCACGTGGACGTACGCAGACTGGCTGAGCAGATAGCAGAGGCAACGCTTGCCGATGGTCGTATGGCGCGTGCCTTCGCCGATGATCTTCCGGATACACACACTGCTCGACATCTCATTGATCGATTAAAGTGCATTTTGTTCCCCGGTCTTCATGGCCATCGTGATTTTGATGCCGACACGCTTTCGAATTGGCTAGAGAAGTTTCTCGGAGACTTTAAGCGTGATCTGCAGCATCAGATTGAGGGTGCATTCATGCACTGGGGAGAGGGTGATCCGCAGGCGCGTTCAGCAGAGACCACCAACGCTGTTCTTGAGCAACTGCCAACAATCCGAACTTTGCTGAGTCTTGATGTGCAAGCGGCCTATGAAGGAGATCCGGCAGCGCGGCATATTGATGAGATCATGCTCTGTTACCCGGGTATACGAGCCCTGACTACACACCGTTTTGCGCATGCCATGCTTGAGGTTGGTGTTCCGCTACTCCCAAGGATTATGCAGGAGCACTCGCATTGTGATACTGGAATCGATATCCATCCAGCAGCTCAGATTGGCGAGTCCTTCTTCATCGATCATGGCACTGGGGTCGTCATTGGAGAAACAACGATCATTGGTGCACACTGCAAGGTGTACCAAGGAGTCACGCTTGGAGCGCGGTCATTTGAGCGCGATGCGGAGGGCTCGCTGCGGAGGGGAGTCAAGCGGCATCCGACGCTTGGCGATCATGTCACCGTCTATGCTGGTGCCACCATCCTTGGTGGAGACACCCGAATTGGCGACCATTGTGTGATTGCAGGTGGGGTGTTTCTATCCAAGAGTGTGCCAGACGGTCATATCGTGTGCGGGCCAAGACCGGATATCAGGCTGATCGCCAATCCGGAACGCCCTGATCTGTCCTGACCAAGTGCTAGGGGCGCGCTGTATCCTGATCATTCCAAACGCAGGAGGTGCTCCGTGTCCACATTGAATGATCCGTTCGGTGTTGTGCAAACGATCGAATCGCCAGTTGGAAGTCGGCAGATTGCCTCTCTGCCATCGCTTGCCAAGCAACTGGGGGTTGATCTGCAGTTGATGCCTATGAGCATTCGTGTGCTTCTTGAGGCCTGCCTACGTCATTGCGACGGCCATGTAGTCAACAAAGATGATGTAGAAGCCCTCGCCCGATATGACGCAACTCAGGTCGGTGCGCGGGAGATTCCCCACATGCCTGGTCGTGTGGTGCTTCAGGATTTTACAGGTGTTCCAGCCATGGTAGATCTGGCTGCGATGCGAACGGCCATCGTAGAGATGACAAAGGACCCCGCAACTGCATCGAAGGTCAATCCACTTGTGCCCTGTGATCTAGTGATTGATCACTCGGTTCAGGTCGATGCATTTGGCACTCCACAAGCGCTGACCATTAATGCTGATCTAGAGTTCAAGCGCAACGGAGAGCGGTATACGTTCTTAAAATGGGGCCAGCAAGCCTTTGACAACTTCCGGGTTGTGCCGCCGGCCACAGGCATCGTGCACCAGGTCAATTTGGAATATTTAGGCAAGGTCGTTTGGGATGATGGCACGTGGCTGTATCCCGACTCTTTGGTTGGTACTGATTCGCACACGACCATGATCAACGGCCTAGGCATCGTGGGATGGGGCGTTGGCGGCATTGAAGCCGAAGCGTGCATGCTGGGTCAGCCCATCTCCATGCTGATTCCTGAGGTTGTTGGGTTCAAACTGACCGGAGCGGTTCCAGATGGTTGCACGGCGACTGATCTGGTGCTTCGCGTTACTGAGATGTTGCGTGCCCACGGTGTCGTTGGCAAGTTCGTGGAGTTCTTCGGTCCAGGCCTAGCCAACATGTCCGTGGCCAATCGAGCCACATTGGCGAACATGGCGCCCGAGTATGGCGCCACCATGGGTTTCTTCCCTGTCGATGAACAGACCCTTGCCTATCTACGGCTTACTGGACGATCTGACACATTGATTCAAATGGTCGAGCAATACTGCCGCGAGCAGCAACTGTGGCACGATGCTTCGGCTGAGATTCGCTTTACATCCACACTTGAACTCGACATGTCGACCGTGGAGACGTCTATGGCGGGGCCAAAGCGTCCGCAAGATCGCATTCTGCTGCAGGACATGCGCTCTACGTGGCATGAAGATCTCCAGTCAACCCTCGGCGGTGGTGGGGATGCGGCTGTCGCGACCGCGCCAGCCCGAGTCACGATGGACGACCAGACATTTGAGCTTGAAGATGGAGCCGTTGTGATCGCGGCAATTACCTCATGCACCAATACCAGCAACCCAGATGTAATGGTTGCCGCAGGTCTTGTGGCGCGCAATGCAGTGGCGCGAGGTTTGTGCAGCAAGCCATGGGTCAAGACGTCATTGGCACCAGGTTCAAAGGTCGTGCGTGATTATTTAAATCGAGCCGGACTACTTGATGATCTTGCCGCGATCGGCTTTGACATTGTGGGGTATGGCTGTACGACATGCATTGGCAACTCTGGTCCACTGCCTGATCCTATTCATGATGCCATTCGCGACCATGACATTGTGGCGACGTCGGTGTTGAGCGGGAACCGCAACTTTGAAGGACGTATTTCTCCAGATGTGCGGGCCAACTATCTAGCCTCACCGCCGCTGGTCGTGGCCTATGCGCTTGTAGGCACAGTTGACATTGATCTGAGTACGGCGGTTCTTGGGCACGATCCCGAGGGTGGCGAGGTTCGACTTGCGGACTTGTGGCCTTCACAGGAGGAAATCGATCAGGTGGTCGCTGCAAGTATCGACTCTGGCCAATTTGAGCGCGAGTACGGTGATGTCTTTGGTGGTAGCGAGCAATGGAAGCAGGTTGAAGTAGGAATCGGGGAGATCTATGAGTGGCCCGACAGTACCTACATTCACTTGCCTCCTTTCTTCAGAGGCATGTCACCGAATCTGCCCGGTATTCCACAGGTCAGTGGTGCGCGAGTGCTTTGTCGCTTGGGAGACTCTGTGACGACCGATCATATTTCTCCTGCGGGCTCTATCGCTGTTGATTCGCCAGCAGGTCATTGGCTATCAGAACATGGCGTTGAGCACGCGATGTTTAATTCATATGGCTCACGCCGCGGTAATGACCTTGTGATGACGCGCGGGACTTTTGCCAATATCCGCGTGCGCAATCAATTGGCGCCGGGGACTGAAGGCGGATGGACCACTGATTTTACTACCGGTGAAGTCACTTCAATCTTCGAGGCTTCACAGCACTATCAGGAAGCGGGTATTCCGCTGATTGTGCTTGCCGGCAAGGACTATGGCATGGGCTCATCGCGCGACTGGGCTGCGAAAGGCACTTTCCTGCTGGGTGTTCGCGCCGTCATCGCAGAGTCGTATGAGCGTATTCACAGGTCCAATCTAGTCGGCATGGGCGTAGTCCCGCTGGAGTACGTCGATGGCCAGACAGCTGACGCGCTTGGGCTCACTGGAGAAGAGTCATTTGACATCATCTGGGGTGATGCATTCACCCCACGGATGGAAGTTGACGTGCGAGCCACTGCTGTGGATGGACAGGTGACAGAATTCAAGACACGCCTTCGTGTTGATACGCCGGTTGAGGTGGATTACATCCGCAATGGTGGCATTTTGCATACCGTGCTCCGCCGCATGGCATCTGAGTGATGTAAACGCGTTATGGGTTGGATACCAAAGACAACGCACCTCGGCGGTCGAGGTGCGGTGAGGTGTCACAACCAGGAAGAGCCGCGGCTGTGAGCAAAGGGGATGTGGTTGGAACTTAGGAGGTGATGGCCTCGTATTCGCCCGATGGTGAACTGTCCTTCCACGGCAGTTCTTCAAAGAGCGAAGATTGCAGGGCATCATCAGCCATAGCTGGATCATCGACGAGGTGTTCGTCAATGATCGCTTGGAGGCGTTTGCGGACACGCTCCTTGCTCAACCGGGCTTCTGCCATCAGTTGATCATCGGTTGGCTTTGGGGTGTTGTTAGTCATTGTGTCATTGTCCTTCAGGCGCAATCGCCAGTGGTTCCCTGTTGTGTCGGGGTTGAATCTTCTTGAGTCAGATTGATGGCTGCCATCTGCAGCCGACGGATACGAACAGACAACATGGATCGAATTGTGCTGATCAACTGATCTTCCACCATCCCAGCCGTGCCGTGTGTTGTCAATTGATTCGTGGTGATGTGGCGTAAAGCAGTCGTGAGGACCTGCTGAGTCTCGTTGGCCGACAGGGCTGGCCTGAGGCTCGTGTAGAGCGATTCATATCGATCTTCAAAGGTCTTCATGATCTTTGCTGCTTTCTCAAGCCGTCTCATGACCATCGTCATCCTCTCGCTGCCAGAAGCCACATCTGCTCGGGCATGAGAGGACGATCCCCTGTGTGCCGGTTTCTTTCAAACTTGGTCAAAAAATCTCAATTGAGTCTGAAATGGGCTTGGGGGGCGAAAGGGGGGCGGTGGAAGGTTCATTGTCCACATACAGCGACCTACAGCGTATGGAGATTCCTATGTCCGAGAATGTAATGCTGCAGTGGACCAACTCACTTGAATCAGGTGCGCGACGGGCCTTAGCGTTAGATCTGCTCAGTACCTCTGCCGCACCAGCTGTGACCCTGCTCGCCAGATATGCAAAGGCACAGAAGCTCCACGAGACAGAGGTGGCCGGCCTGCTTCCGGCAGCATTGATTCAGGCTCAGGTGGCAGCTCATGCTGTTCTTCAGGGGCTCCTTGGGCCAACGAAGGCGCAGCGATCGTCACAAACTGCTGGTTGACCACATGGCTGTCCAAGTGGACTTCAGGTGACTTGCTCATAGTAGAAAATGAGCCCCTATTTGGGCTTCGGTTGCTTTACGCAAGATCATGGACTTAATGGCCCCATATTCATGGAAGCAGATTCGGCGTCACATTCGTCGGTACAACATGCTCTGTTTAGGGCGAAGCCTGCCTGCTGCGGAACCATGGATTCGCAGTCAGCTGATTGGAGTCAGGGGACCATGGTGTCATCGATGTGGAGTGACTTTGCATGAAGCCAGCGATTTGGTGAACCGTTGTCATGCGTGTCTGGATGCGGCCACGCCTTGGAATGAACTCTTGCGTTTGGGTTCATATACACCTGCCTTCGCGGGGTTAGTTGCTGGCCTCAAGTATCGAAAGTGGTGGGAGTTGGCGGGGCCACTTGGAGAGCGTCTTGGCCACGTCGTGCGGGTTGAACTTGGAGCATCGGCCGCCAGAGAGGCGATTTGGACATCCATTCCAATGCCACCTTGGCGGTGTTGGCGCCGCGGATTGGACCATGCAAGCATGCTTGGTGATGCTGCAGCACGCGCAGCAGGTGGTTCGACGACCCGCGTGTTAAAACGCTGGTGGGGGGGGCCTCAGGCCGGCGCTTCCCGTGCCAGGCGGCTCCAGGCCACAAAGTCTGGGTGGCGAGTCGCCACAGGTGGGGCCAAGCAAGTCTGTGGCCGCCATGTTGTGGTAGTCGACGATGTGCTAACCACCGGGCGAACCATGTCCCTAGCATGCCGTATGCTTCTGGGGCTAGGGGCTTTGCGAATCACGGTAGCTGTGTTGGCCGTCACAGAGCCCAATCGACGTTCCAATGGCCCCACAGTGCTTCGATCTGAGCACTAGAAATCCCACCGATTGCATGCCAACACCAGTTGACAGGGGGTGGGGTTCTGGTATCTTGGGAGGCTTGCCGCCTATTTGGGCGGTTTCTGTTCCTTGACAAGTGGACAGTCGATGACGCCGCGAGGATGTCACCGGAACGGCAGGCCTTTCACACGGTCTGTCGCGATGGTGGAACCAGGGCGACGAGTTCACAGCCCGTCGTCCAATGGACATTCTTGTGATGCCAGATCGAGTCATTCCAGATACACGATCTAATGTTGAATTCACTTCGGTGGGTTTGACAGGTAGTGATGATTCATAAAACAACCGGTGTAACAGCCAGACACCGGGTCGGGTTCTCTGGAACCCGGCAAGACCGCCGATGTCCATCTTGTATGGGCATCGGACCGTCCAGGCTTCATTTTCTTCTGACGAAGAAGCGTCATGCCCTCGGGTGTGGCGATGTCATTCAATTGAAGAGTTTGATCCTGGCTCAGATTGAACGCTGGCGGCATGGCTAAAACATGCAAGTCGAACGATGAAAGCACCTTCGGGTGTGCATGAAGTGGCGAAAGGGCGAGGAATACGTTCCTACGTACCCCAAGGTCAGGGATAGCCCCGGGAAACTGGGAGTAATACCTGATGACATCTCCGGATCAAAGGCTTCGGCCACCTTGGGAGCGGGGAACGCCCTATCAGGTTGTTGGTGAGGTAACGGCTCACCAAGCCTTAGACGGGTAGCGGGTGTGAGAGCATGACCCGCCGCATCGGGACTGAGACACTGCCCGGACTCCTACGGGAGGCTGCAGTAACGAATATTCCGCAATGCGCGAAAGCGTGACGGAGCAATGCCGCGTGTGGGATGAAGCTTTTCGGAGTGTAAACCACTGTCAGAGTTTAGGAACTCAATGACCAGACTCAAAGGAAGGGCCGGCTAACTTCGTGCCAGCAGCCGCGGTAATACGAAGGGCCCGAGCGTTAATCGGAATCACTGGGCTTAAAGAGTACGTAGGCGGACCAGTAGGTGCTTTGTGAAATCCCTCGGCTCAACCGAGGAACTGCAGGGCAAACCCCTGGTCTCGAGACAGGTAGGGGTC
>JAKVBT010000017.1 GCA_022446905.1 Phycisphaerales bacterium | reverse complement strand
CCCCGCGTGACACCATCGACGGTGTCGAGGTCACCTGTGTTGACTCGGTGAATCCAACTGTGTTGCTGCATGCCAGTGATCTCGGCGAATCAGGTCATGAACGACCGGAAGAACTTGATGCCGATCATCCAATGCTCACCCGTCTGGAATCCATTCGCCAGCAAGCGTCGCTTGCCATGGGACTTGGTGACGCTACCGGCAAGGTGCTTCCCAAGATCGCGTTGATGTCGGTCGCCACAGAGGGCGGGCATATCTGCTCGCGTTATTTCACTCCTGCGCACTGTCACGAAGCCCATGCGGTCAGTGGGGGTATTGCCATCGCCATTGCGGCCCAGTGCCCGGGTACGGTTGCCTCGGATATCGGTGTCCATGTCGATGGTGAACGAAGAACTGTGATCATTGAGCATCCCTCCGGCCATCTTGATATCACTCTTCGGCTTGACCCCAAGGGTAAAGCTCCGGACAACATCATCGCCGCAGGAGTCATTCGAACCGCTCGTCCCATCATGGATGGGATGGTCTACGTTTGATTTCATTCCATCAACTGCATGCAGATAGACTGGATTCTGACCTGCAGGCGACTTGGCATCAGGTGAGTTACGGGGTGCGACTAAGAGCAGGGGCCCCAGTTTTGCAAGATGACTAAGAGATCTTGTACGTCAGCTACTCCATCCGTATTAATATCACCGAAGCCATCCACACGGCCCCAGTAGTTGAACATCAGTACTAGTGCATCGTCCATGTCCACTGCAGGCGCTCCGCCGGATTCCCATATATCTCCAGGGCACTCGCAGTAGTCAAGTGTGCCGGTGTTCTGGATATCCCATCCCGGGTATCTGCACAAGTCACATTGATCATCTTCGCCGTTGTTATTGCAGTCTCGTACTGGCTCAAGCCACACACTTCGATTTGGCAATCCGCTCGCCACACCTTCTGCAATTACATAATTGCCATCAACAGCCAAATCAAAACAGCGAGATACATCACCTACATTTGTTCGTTCAATTTCTGTGATGTCGAATTCGTTGACAAACTCAAACAAGCCAATGGCCGATTCCCCAGTATTGGTGTCTGCTGCGGATAGGTAGAGTCCCTGCGCATTCATGACCATGTCATCGATGACGTTGCCAATTGAATCGCCTCGAGGCTCATTGCTTCGAGGCGAATATGGTGCCCACGTCTGCGTGTTCGCGTCATAGGCGAGGAAATCAACAAGCGAAGGGTGTGGTGTGCCAATGCCTCCATAGCTCAGTGCGAGGTAGTCGCTATATGCTGCTACTTGCTGCCCCGCTCGAAGATTGGTTGCTTGAATTGACGGGGACACTTTGCCGTCAAAATTCCATTCTCCTTGGCTTTGTCGCCAAACCCATGCTCCCCCCTGTGCAGGAAAGTCATTATTGAATGTGCTATCGGGCGTTCCAGCAGCAATGATCTCTGTGGTCATGGTGATATCAGATGGCAGGGGTATGTCCGCCGTTGAAGTGACGTTTATCCATCCCGACTCGTCACGCCTAAAAATGCGAATTCGTGCACTTCCAAGGCCATCTTCCTCGACAGCGGCCATCCATGGCATAGCCATTTCTAATTGACCGGTAAAGGTATAGCCAGCGGTCGGTGAGAATGAAGCTTGCCACGGCCATTCAAACTGGCCATTGACATTCTCTCGCAGATAAAGCTGAATCGCACTATTTCCATTCCAGTCACTTGGAATGAAAACGGCGAGATTTCCTGATTGCAATGCAATCGACTTTCCCAACTCGGACCCCTGCACTCCCCAAATTTGATGTTCGAATTCCCAATCGCCAAGATTGGTGTTGCACGAATCGTCTGAGTCGGACCAATTCAAGATGGCGACTGCGCCAATTCCTTCTGCACCGCCGCTACCAATGGCAATCTGGCCAAAGCTCATGCCCACTGACACGGGATAATCCGTATCTCCGGTTGAACTCTCAACCTCAAGAAAAAATCCGGAGTAGCAGGTAAGGCCGGCCAGAGCGTTTGAGCACGTCAGGAGAATGGCGAACGTGCAGAAATGTGGTTTTCCAAACATTGACAGCATTTCCTATGCAATAGGTTTTCCGCCCATCATACTGCAGAGATGATTGGCGATCGAGGTGTAATCTTGATCTAAATGAGATACACGATGCTGGATCGTAGGCTGAAATTTCGGGGTTGGTTGTGGTGATGACTGAACTTTTACATGGCAGGGATATGGTCACCAATAAAGTATTTTTGGAGCACATAGAACCGCAGAAAGGGCATAGGAGAAAAATAATCTATGGTTGATTGCCATGTGCTTTCTGCAAAGTGCCGATAGACCGCGATTGAGCGTCCGCTATGTCGGATGTATTACTGGATCACGCATCCCAAGGAGTCTCAGATATGAACTCATTGCAATTCATAGTTGGTACGTTCATTTTGTCAACGGCCACAATTCCTGCATTTGGCGATGATTTGTGTACAGATGATTCAACAATTGAGCAGGCCATCGATGGAGATATTCGTCATGGCCGGACGGTCGCGACTGATGGCAGCATCTTGGTAGTCGGCGATTACAGCGCTGACAACTACCGCGGTGCGATGATGATTCGGCAATGGAGTGGTGGATCCTGGACTGAACAGCAAGTCGTGTACGGGGTTGATGATTATGACGAATTCGGCACCTCTGTTGCAGTTGCCAATAACATTGTGCTCGCAACTGCTTCCGAATCAGTGGATGGGGATGTAGACATCATCGAGTTAGTCGATGGTGCTTGGACTCGGACCGGAAGTCTTGTTATGCCTGAGGGCTGGCAGTGCGCCCACTATGGGCTAGCCATGACGGCCACATGGGCTGCGGTTCCTTTGGTCAATTCTGACTCAGGTTTTGCTGCTGTGGGAATGTGGCGTCAGTCAGACGGTGCCTGGGCTATTGAACAGACGATTGAACTTGGCCAACAGTCTTCTGTTGATACTGATATGCACGATGATCAGATGGTTATTGGCTGGTCTGGCGCCGATGATGACACTGACGACGAGGGCTTGGTTGAGGTGTATGAAGTCGATGAGTTCGACACATGGAATCCCATCGCAGACTTTCCTGGAGGGGAAGCCAATGGGTTTTCCGGTCAGATGGTCTCTATTTATGATGATCGGGTCGCGTTTGCCAGCGGCGGCTCGTATCTGACGAATGGCGAATGGCCGGCAAAAATTGAGGTGTGGGATTTCACCTTAGTGGATGGTTGGGTCGAAAATTGGGCCAGCGTGTTTGGTGAGTTTGACCAATTGAATGATCTTGATTTGGGGGATGGTGTACTTGCCGCTGCTATTTGGGGCATTGATGGATGGAGTACCGTGACTGTGCATCCGGAAACTGGCATGGAGCTATCGTTTCATGATCAGGGTGGTGAAGGTTATGGACCACGCTATACGGTCGACGTCGGAGTAGGGATGGTTCTTTACGACGTCACGCTTGATGATGAATCTCGGGAAGTTCGCTGGCGCCCAGCACATGATTGTGATCAGAACGGAGTCAGCGATGCGTGTGATAACTTGCTTGGCAGCGCTGACCTCGATGTCAATGGCCAGCTCGACCGCTGTGAGTGTCTCGGGAACATTAACCCCCACATCGATGCCAATGTCGATGTTGATGACATCAGTGCTGTGTTGTTTCACTGGGGCTCTGAAACAGGTCACGCAGACTGTGATGGCGATGGCACGTGCGGCGTGCTCGATTTGCTGATTATTTTGGAGAATTGGGGTGAGTGCGAAGAGTGACTCAGGACATATGCTCCAAACGGAGATGGTCTCATAGTTGAGGTCAAGATTTGTTTCAATAGATGATTCTGTGTCACGCTTTACAAGCAATGGGCCACACTCTCAAGAACACATCGCCGTGCAACAGAGGTGCTCTGGGCTGGTGGGGGTATGAATAAAGCTTCACTTTATGGAATCTTGTGGCGTTTCTCTCAGAAGTGAATATTCTCCACTGATGAGAATTCTTGCTCCAATCGTTTTGTGTGTACTTTCAGCCGCATCTGCCAGCGGCCAGAACATCACATTTCCCCATGATGGACTCGATCGTCAGTATCGAATTCATGTTCCTGATCAGTTGTCTGAATCACCCGCCTTGGTCTTGGCCCTGCATGGCTACAGTGGCAACAACAACGACATGATCAACAACTACGGTTGGATTGAGCTCGCTGATGAGCGGGGATTCATCGTGGCTTGCCCGAATGGAACACAAGACCAATGGGGCAATCGCTTCTGGGATGTGGACTATGACTTCCATCAGAATCTCAACATCGATGACGATGGATTCTTGTCCGCCCTGGCGCTGCACTTGCAAGGTCTGTATGGGATTGAGCCAGATCGAATCTTTGTAACTGGGTTCTCTAATGGCGCTGAAATGTGCTTTCAACTTGCCTGTCGTGAGTCAGAGAACTTTGCTGCCTTTGCGCCGATCGTTGGCATGATGCTGGATTCACTCTTTACCACTTGCGAACCAGATGTGCTGCGACCCATCCTGTCACTGAATGGGACAGATGATGATGTCACGCTCTTTGAAGGAGATATGGGTAATACTGGCGGCTGGGGTGCATATCATTCCATCCCAGACACCATGGCGCTGTGGGCAAACATACTTGGCACCACCGAATTCGAGCGAACCTTCCTTCCCGATACCGATCCCAATGATGGCAGCACGGTTCGGCTGGACGTCTACAGTTCATCGCAGCATGATCTTGAGCTCTGGTACTACCTCGTGATCGGTGGTGGTCATGACTGGCCTGGTCAATCGGGAAATATGGATATCAATGCTGCAGTTGAAGTCTGGAACTTCTTCGACGGGCTTTCAGATGAGCCATGCACCCCGGGTGATTTCAACGGAGATGAAGTCGTCAATGTGACCGACGTGTTGCTGGTCATCTCAGAATGGGGCGTACCCTACGACATTGAAGATCTTTTGACAGTCATCGGAGAATGGGGTTCAACATGCTCCATTCCGGGTGCCTGCTGTCTAGGCGATGGATCATGCAACTACATTGATTCTGATGCATGCGATCAAGTAGGGGGATACTGGCGGGGCGCGAGCACATCCTGCACGGTTTCAAGCTGCCCTCAGTTGGGCGCCTGTTGTTGGGATGATGGTATGTGTGAAGTGCTGTTGTCGAACATCTGTATAGACCAAGGTGGATCCTTCCGCGGTGCGAACACAAGCTGTATTCTCATTGACTGCACTGAGGAATACAATGATGAGTGCGTCGATGCGCAGGTCGTGACAAATGGAGCCATTCCATTTTCAACGGGCAAGGCTACAACAAGTAGCGATTTCTACAACGATGCCCAGTGTTCAGGTACCTACCTCGGCGAGATGTATGCAGACATCTGGTTCTCCTATACAGCGACATGCAGCGGCATATTGGATGTCAATACATGTAACGCAGCTTCTTTTGATACTGATATTGTTGTCTATCAAGGCACTTGTTCAAACATGACGCAAATCGCATGCAACGGCGATTACGAGGCCAGTTGTGGTGGCTATACATCGCAGTTGTTCGTCGATGTGACCTCGGGCGAAGAGTATTTGATCCGGGTTGGTGGATGGGAATCAGGTAACAGCGGAACGGGCACACTCATCATTGACTGTCAATAGATTGTCTGCCACGATCGCATCGTTTGCGTTTTTGTCCACCCGTTATTGAATCAGCCCTGCTCCTAGCATTGCCTCGGAGGGTACTTGGCTGTTTCAGGAGGCCAGGTGCGTCTCGCCGCGGGATCTGGCTAAGTCAATCTGTTTCTGTCGTTGGGCAAACCGGGACTTCTGTTCATCAGTTGTTTGATCGTGGCACTGAGGGCAACTTACGCCCCGGAGGTAGTGCGGTGATTCCTTGTCTGATTCTTGAATAGGGCGCCGGCACGCTCGGCAAAGCTCGTATTCACCAACCTGCAGGCCATGGCCAACAGAAACGCGCTCATCAAAGACGAAACACTTCCCTTGCCAGAGACTCTCCGCTTCGGGGATCTGTTCGAGGTACTTCAGAATGCCCCCTTCAAGGTGATAGACCTCCTTGATGCCAGTCTGCTTGAGCAGTGCTGTTGACTTTTCGCACCGAATGCCGCCAGTGCAGAACATCGCTACACGTGGTTGGGATGCGCCATCAAGGTGTTCTTCAAGCCACTGCGGGAGTTGGTTGAAGGATTGAATCTCTGGGTTGATCGCTCTTTGAAAGGTGCCGATCTCTATTTCGTAGTCATTTCGCGTATCGATCACGATCACCTCTGGATCGCTAATCAGTGCATTCCAATCTTCTGGCTTGACGTAGGTGCCAACGAGTGTGCATGGGTCAATCCCAGGAACACCCATCGTCACGATTTCCTTCTTCAGTCGGACCCTTATTTTTCGGAACGGCTGTTTCTTGGCAGAGGACTCCTTCCATGTCAACGCGGCGAGCCGAGGATCTTCACGCAGCATGTCGAGCACCGCCATGACTCCCGATGGTGGTCCTGCGATCGTCGAGTTGATTCCCTCACTGGCAAGAAGAATGATCCCTCGCACATCATGGGCATCACAGCACGCCTCAAGAGGTGTCTGCAATGCTGCGTAATCCTCTAGAGGCGTGAACTGGTAGAAGGTGGCGACAAGGATTGGGTCCAAGGGGATCTCCCAAAGAGATGTTCAATGGGTGCAAGTGGATCGATGATCCACAGGGGTGGCATCATTTTCTAGATCAATGGTGCTTGGAAAGATGTGGCATTGTAGTCGAAGCTGAGCGGGGCAGTTAAGGGCAGACTGCTCCCCAGTCTGCAATGACCGCCAGTAGATCTAGTACGTTGGTGAGACCGTCACCATTGACGTCGCCATCGCCTGCATCTGAATCCCAGTCGGCAATGACCGTCAACAGATCGAGTACGTTGACTTGACCATCACCATTGGTATCGGCCAGGCCAATCGATGGCGGACTCGATAAGGGGGAAGTCTCGTCCTGCCCACCACCAAGGTAGTGCTCATCCGTGATCAGTGTCCACCACAAGTCAGCAGCACCGCCGCCGCCATTGCAGCCACCAGCAGAGGATCCGTCGACTAGGTTCAGCGGGGTCTGGCCTGTCCCGGACAGGTTCACCTCGATGTCATCAATGTGTAGTTCGATTGAACTCGAAAGACTGTCGCCTTCTATGCCGAAGACGACGCGTGGAGCCCAATGAGTGATATCAACGTAATCGTTTCCAGGTAAAAGGGACAGATCGAAGCCACACTGAATCCAGTCGCCCGAATTGAGTTCGCTGTCGGGGATATACAACTGGGTTCCATAACCCTCGATGACATTGCTTGGGATCTCCTCGTACTGGCCACTGGCTGTTCGCTGCCCAAGATCGATCTCCACCCAGCAACGCTTCCCGCAGTCGTGGTCCACCGTGCGGGCTCGGAAACGAACCGTCATTGAATCGCATGTGCGAAGCAAGACCGTGTCATCTAAGGCATCACCGAACGGCTGGCCGTATACAAAACTGGTGTGGTATCCGATGACAGCTCGCATCACGAGGTGACCATTTCCGTCGATGTCCTGTTCGATGCGTCGCCAGGGCGACCCATCTCCCCAGGAAGATGCTCCAGCATGTCCAAGCCAGCGGCTACCCGGACCGGTCAAACTAGAAGTGGCTTCAGTGAAACTGCCATCCCAGATCACTCGATTGAGTGCTGCCGGTACAGGCGTTAGTACATTCCACGCCCAAAATTCATTGGACTGATCATCGCAGGGATGACTTGTGACAATCTCGTTGCCGATGAAGGGACAACCTTGATCACCTCGGGTCGTTGGACCAGCGATGACCGCGCTCAAGATCACGGGAGTTGCTATGAACAATCCTCGCATGCTTATTTCCTCTTGTTCTCAACCTTCCGGAGCGTTTCTCTCCGGCGGTCTTTGCCCCCCTCACGAATCTATTCTACGACTGGAACTCGGGTAGGCATTGCAGATACCCATCAAAGTAGTTTTTTACACAAAGCTCACCCAGAGCATTTGAACATTTGAGTCTGCAGCATTCCCTGAGAGCTCACTTTGCTGACATCATTCTCATGAAAAACACCCCCGTGCATACGGAGGTGCTGTGGGGTGGCTTGTGCAAGAAAGGCATCTGATGAGGTGTCTGCTTCTGTGCCAAATCTTGCTCAACTCGCAAAGAAGATGGCACACAAACGCACCTCAGTTAGTTCGAAGCAATGGGCTCCTCAAGGATGCCAGACTGGGGGGTGCCAACGCGGTCATCTGGAAGAATCCGAACGGTGGCGGTGCCGCCACTATGAAAGCTGCAATCAGGTCGCTCTTCAAGGATGATCCGGACGGGAAAACGCTGAGCCAGTCGAACCCAGTCAAGCGATGGAGGCACGTCGGGAAGGGCGTCAACTGATGCGCCCACTGGCTGATAAATCGCCTTTCCAACACCTTGCACTACGCCTCGGATTGTCTGGCCAGGACATGCTAGAAGCCAGATCTCCGCGACCATTCCTGGCTCGATGCGATGCAGAAGGGTCTCGCGATAGTTCGCCAGAACATACCAGCGGGAATCATCAACGATTGTGAATAATTGAGCACCTTGGTTGGCGTATTCACCACGTGCAATATTTAGATTTGATACATAGCCACTCACTGGTGCGCGAACGTAACAGTAGTCAACATGTAACTTAGCATCCGCCAGCGAGGCTTCCACTTCGAGTCTGCGTACATTGAGTCCAGCTTCATCGCCAACGAGGCGCTGAGCGCGAATCAGATCTGCTTCAGCAGCGAGTACGCGACCTTTGGCGGCCTCAGCGACGCTTTGAGCTTTTTGTACTTCATCAGGTGTGACAAACTTCTGAGCAAGCAGTGGTGTCAACCTGGCAAAATGCGCTGATGCATACTCTTCTTCGGCCTGCGCTTCATTGAGCATGGCTTCAGCAGAAACAACAGCTTGCCGCAATGCCTCTACTTCTAGATCAGTCAGTGCCAATTTTGCCTCAAGTCGATCAGCAGATGCTTCATAGGGTCTTGGGTCAACGATGAACAAAAGGTCACCCGCTGATACGCGCTGATTGTCACGGATATTGAGTTCAACGATGTTGCCACTGACATGAGCAGCGACACCAACTGTATTGGCGCGAATAAAGGCGTCTGATGTTCTGGGGTAATTCACGAGTTCCAATGCCGTGAATACACATGTTGCTGCAGCGCCACACCAGGCCAAGATCGAAACGCTTGCTGCAAACAGCTTTCGTCTTTTCAGACCGGCGGTTGAAGGTTCAGTTGGCATACAGCACCAGCCATGTCAGGCATGTGTACATGATGAGCAAACAGATATAGGTGAATGGTCTTGCCCAGATGAACTGATCAACACCCACTTTGCGGAGCACCGACCAGGTGAGCACCATCGCGATCAAGCCCGAGACACCAGAGATGAGCCAGGCGGGGAAAAATGCCCCTTCGATGTTGACCAGTGGGTCACATCCCGCCATGAAGAGAATTGAAACGCAGAGAAACAGCCTGAAAACGGTCCTCTGGACAGGTGGCATCAAGCACATGGGCGAAGTGTAATTCATGATGAGTGCACGTGAGCAGGGGAGTCTGCCGATAGACTTTCATCATGATGCAACGGATTGCATGCCTCCTGATGCTGCCCAGTCTGATCTCAGCTTGTGGCCGCCCGCACCCACTGGCGGAGTGGTCACCAGATGATTTTGCCCCCGCCACCCCTGACCGAACCTGGTCAACAACATGGTGGCCAAGTGGCACCGGGCAGATGCCTGCAGTGCCAGCAGCTCCCCAGCAGAATGTGGCACTTATCGATGTGGATGGATCCCTGACGCTTGCTTCAACATTGGACATCGCGCTGGCTGCGAATCCTGATACTCGTATTGCATGGGCCGATGCTCGAGCAGCGGCAGCAGAGTTTGGCATCTCACGCGGATCCTGGTACCCCAATCTGACAGCTTGGGCAGATGTCGCGTATGAGCGTGATCTTGAACCCTTTGGTGGCCCCAACAACATCATCCGGGATGATTCCCTCATTGCCGGACCTGGCATCACCATGACCTGGACATTGCTTGACTTTGGTCGGCGTGAAGCAGGTGATGAGATGACCGCTCGAGCGCTGCTTGCGTCTAACTTCCGATTTAATCGCGAGATTCAGGATGTCGTGTATGCAGTGCAGTCTGGCTTCTTTAGGCTCGAAGCTGCTGAAGGCTTGCTTGATGCAGCAGAGAGTGATTTTGCGCTTGCCTCAACAGTCATGAGGTCCCTTGAAGAAAGAATGATGCTTGGCCTGGCGACACTTCCGGAAGTCCTTTCGGCAAAACAAGCAGAAGCGCTTGCAGGCTATGAAGTGCAAGTAGCGCATACAGCTATTCACGATGCTCGAACAGACCTCTTGGTCTCCATGGGTATTCAGCCAGGTACCAATGTCGACTTTACGATGGATGCGGACAGGCCGCTGCCGCCGGACATTGAATTGGGCGTGCAGGGCCTGACAGCAATGGCGATGGCTGCCCGTCCAGATTTGGCAGCAGCAGCAGCAGATGTTCAAGCGTCACAAGCTGCGGTCAAAGGTGCTGAAGCAACACTCAATCCTCAAGTCGATTTCGTGGGTTTGGTTGGTTATCAATACACCGACTACAAGTTGGATCCATTTATCAATTTCACGCCCCCAAGCAGCGGTAGCCAGTGGAACACCTATTGGTCTACGGGCATCTCAGGTTCATGGCTCTTCTTTGATGGAGAGATCCGCCAAAACGAGATTCGCAAAGCCAAAGCGGAATTGACTGCAGCGCGTGAGCGAATGCGTCAGGCTCAGCTTGATGCTGCAGGCGAAGTTTGGGATTCCTACTTCGATTATGAAGCAGCAACACGTCGGCATGAATGGTCTCTGGCCGTTGAAGAAGCCGCAGATGAGCAGCTCGACGCGGTGCAGATGGCCTTCGATACCGGACTTCAGACCTTTCCAGAATTGCTTACTGCTCAGCAAGCATTGGCTTCTGCACGCGCTCATCGCATACGAAGTAGAGCTGACGTTTTGATTTCTGCTGCCAGCATCGTTCACGCCACAGGCGATTTGAAGATCAACTGAGCGATGAGGCGAGCCGAGGTATTCCCTTTGCTTCGCTAAAGAGATCTGCCAATTGTCTGGCATCATCGATGAGTGCATCGAGATCTTCGATCATGTCGTTGTAGTAACCCAGAAACTCCTGAATGGCGTGTGATTCAGCAGTGCTTTGATGCAGTTGTCCTGACTCAGCGACGGCATAGGCTGCATCTACCAGTGGCTGCAAAGGCTGTGGCTGTCCATCGCCTCCTTCGGCAAGGTCAGCTATGAGTTGTATCCGTTGCTCTATTGCATGGCGGAGTGCTGAGACTGCTGGATTCTGCACGATGGCTGAGCGCAGGGCTCGAAGTTCACGAGCCTGTACAAGGAGCACGACTTTCGGCAAGAGTGACTGTAAACGAACGCCCATGTTGAGGCCTGGTGCTGCATGCACCCTTGAGAGCCCACGTTCGTATCTGGCTTCCTCTCGATACTTGTATGCATTGGAGATGCCTGAAAGGATGAGATAGCTCCAGCCACCGCTTGGCCTCACTTGTTTTTCTTCCTCTGGATTTCCAAGACCAACTTCGAGATATCGGGCCATTGCTCGACACGATCCTGCCATCGCCGAACACACCTGGCTGCCAGCCCATACAGGCCACAACAAACGAAGAACGCTTAGGGCAATGCATAGACCAAACAAAATTCCAGCAACCCGACCGATCCCTGAAACAATGTCCGCAGACGGACCTGTGATCCCAAGCACGAGGCATACTGCAAGACCAATTTGCAGTCCAACGTACGATGTCTCCCAGGACCCGGCCATCAGCCATGCAGCGATGCCAATGCCGATGCTTAAATACACCAGCATCCATGTCAGATCATTGGTATTGGCTCCGACGATGGCAAGTCCAGCGATTCCGTACGTACAGCCGATGGCGGATCCAATGACACGTTGCAAAGACTTTGACCATGAAGCACCCATTGTTGGCTGAATGACCAAGATTGCAGTCACTGCAGTTGTCAACATGGCGTCTTCCCAGCGAAGAGTTGCGACAAGCACAAGCGCCAGCATGGTTGACAGCGTCGCTTTAACAGCCAATTTGAGTGCATCCATATTGATATTTGCAAGCGTCTGCTTCACTGACACGATTAGTCCGTATTGACTTAGTGTCATGGAACGCTTGACTTGCTCTTGATAGCGCACGATGTTGGCGAGTTCGCCGAGTTGCCGCAGCATCATAATTACGGTTGTGACTGCATTAACCCTGATTGCCTCTTGGCCGTGCCCTCGAGAAGTTTCTAGCGCATCTGCCATCTGATTGACTTCTTCACGGTCTATTTGAGGGATGCGCTCGTTCAGTAAATCTTGGCCTGCATCGTGCCAATGTGACTGAATGACATGCACACACTTCATCATCTTGGCTTTGAATGGTTCTGGGATCTTGTGTAGATCATCCGGAGTCAATTGATGCAGAAGCATTTCAGATTGGATGGCAGCTCGATTTGAAAGGTTGATACGTGCCATCCAGAGTCCCCGATTGTGATCAACATGATGACTCTCGCTGATGGCCGCATTGAGGAGATCAATCTTTTCACTGAAACTCGATCTCGACTCAGATTCAATCGCTGCAACGTTCCGAGGATGTCCTTCAAGTAATTCAAGAACAGCTTGAAATCGTTGATTCGCTCGATCCAAACTTGATTCAATCGACTTCTTCAACTCTTTTTCAGCGGTGACAGGAAACACCACACGACTTGCAAATGTCACACAAAATATTCCGATGATCGTTTCAGTAAACCGATGGACACCTCGATCTCCAACGATGAGTGGGTCGAGCCACGCAGGTGACACAATGACCGTCATTGTGACGACGACCATGAAAAAAGCATATGGATTAGTTGCATTGGTCTGAGACCAATAAATACAGATGACAAAGATCGGGACGAATGTGCACAGCAATGCGCCAGGTGTCTGCGGAAAGATCGCAACCAACATGATGGCAAGAGCGAAACCGATGAATGTTCCGATCATGCGATGCAAGGATTTCTGCCATGTCACGCCGACATTCTTTGCCGACAAAATAAGCACCGTCAAAATTGGCCAGAATGTTGAACTGTCCAGAAGCAACAAGGCTATCAATTCCGCAAGCGCTGATGCAGTGACGATTCTTGCGACTGATCGCCACCGTCCTGGCTTCACAGTCAGTATGTCCTCTACCACACTGAGGGCGGGGACAACTAGAGTTGAATTCGTTGAATGCGATGCGATCATTCGATAGTAGCAGGGGACGCAGATAGGCAACACGGCATAGTTCGCCGGTATGAATTATGGCTTGGCTCAAGAAAAACACCCGTGGGTACAGAGGCGCGGTGGGGGTGGTGGGTTGTTGTGAGATTACGTAGGACAATCGCCCCCAGATGCCAAGCATGTTTAGCAGGTCCTGGATATTGACAACACTTTTGCTGTCGTTGTCATCTATGCATGAAGCTGAACAGTCATTCCATGAGCAATGTTTTCGATTCTTCATTGTGGGTGTCGAGTATTTGATCGTAAAGCAGCATTGCGTTGTTTAAAACGTATTTGTGTCCGATATCACTTCCTTATATAGATCAACAATTGAATGACTGCGCTCTGTACATCGAATTCAATTTCAAGTACGATTCCATTCTTCGAGTTGGCGCGCAGGCGATCTGTCATCCATTGAAATGAATGGCAACGCTGTAGGGGGAGGCGTCATCTATGTTCTCGGTAATCGGTATGGATTGCCGACTAATTCCCCTGTGTGCCTGTCCAATGTTTCTTGTGCAGGCCCCAACAACATCGGAAGATTCCCAAAATGAGTTTCGCATCATTGCGGCTCGCTGATCCCCTTGTTCGCGCTATCGCTACCAAGGGTTACACGGCCGCTACTGAGATACAGGCAGGCGCTATTCCTCCAGCACTAGAAGGAAGGGATGTGCTTGGAACAGCACGGACAGGCACTGGTAAAACTTGCGCATTTGCTTTGCCAATTCTTCATCTGCTTTCTCAACAATCACGCAAATTGCGCCCTCGCAAGAAGAAGAACTATCAACGCCATCATCGCGAAATTGCCCCACGAGCGCTTGTTCTATGCCCTACTCGTGAGTTGGCAAACCAGATACACGTCAGTTTCAAGGAATACGGAAGCCATGTGTCGTTGAAATACGCTGTTGTATTTGGCGGCGTCAAGCAGTACCACCAGGTTCGATCGATGCGGAATGGTGTAGATGTGCTTATCGCAACACCAGGCCGTCTGAAGGACCTCATTCAACAAAATATTATCGATCTATCCGCCGTAGAAATACTTGTGCTTGACGAAGCCGACCGAATGCTTGACATGGGATTCATTGCCGACATACGTCATATAGAAGCGATGATCAAGAAGAAACGGCAGACGCTGCTATTCTCCGCCACGATATCCAAGAGTATTCGAATACTTGCAAACGACTTGATGCGAGACCCTGTAGTTGTAGAAACGGCGCCAGAGTCCACACCTGTTGAATCGATAAAGCAACGCGTCATTATGGTTGAGCAGCCGCAGAAAGTGCAGTTGCTTACCCATGTGCTTCGCAAGGAATCTGTGCATCGCGCACTTGTCTTTGCTAGAACAAAGCACAGTGCTGACAAGCTATCTCGTCGGCTTAAACAATATGGATTTGCCTCTGATGCATTGCATTCCAATAAATCGCAATCTGCTCGCAACTCGATTATGCAGGAGTTCCGGTCAGGCAGTGTGCAAGTACTCGTGGCGACAGATATTGCTTCCCGTGGAATTGATGTCCAATCGATAACACATGTTGTTAACTTTGATATGCCAATCGACCCCGAAACCTATGTGCATCGAATTGGAAGAACTGCCAGAGCAGGCGAGAGCGGGCAAGCGATCACTTTCTGCTGTAGAAGTCAGAGAAAGATGTTGCGATCGATCGAGAAACGATCCCGAATGAGACTTCCAGCTTCGGAAAATCTGCCGTCAATGGACCCTTTGCCACAAACACGTTCAGAGAGCTCTGGCAAATCAGAGAACTCAACTGCAAAGCAGAGAGATACACGAAAGACGGGACGTAGTTTTAGGCCAATCAGCAAATCATCCGATGGTGGAACCTCTTCCGCAAAGAAGAAGTACGCCAAGAAACCTTATAGATCTACTAAGAGATCTGAAAACTTCGATCGCAATGGTGATCACGACGTGTACGGTAGTGGCGACACTCGATATGCCAAAAAGAAGCATCGTCGATCGCGTGGGAAAACAAATTCACAACCCAATGCAACGCATATGCCTTCATGGAGAGAAGGTGGCGAGGCCAGCACCGATAATTGCAAAGGCACTAAGAAGTCCCGACATGGCTCATCGAGGACATCTAAGAAACCGAATACATCTAAGAAAACTAAGAGTAGCGCTGCAAGGGCTTCGAGCCAAGATGGAAGCAAGTCAAAGAGATACAAGCGCGGCGTCAAGAAGAAGTTTTCTAAGCAATACCAACGCTAAGCTAATGGACTGCTTTGCATAGCCAGCCATATATGCAACATATTGTTGTTGATGTACTTCGGAATTCCCTGAATGCAAATACACCTGTGCGCCGCCATCTTAAAAAATACCTCCGTGTATGCGGAGGTCCTCTTGGCTGTAAAAAGGCTTTCTGATCAGGACTGAGCAGGCTCAGTAGAATCGAATCAAGTTGTACGGAGGATAGTGATGGGTTTCGAGTGGAAAAGCATGCTCGAGGAGCATGACATCAAGTGGGTGCGATTCGTATGGGCAGATCTGGGCAATCGGATTCGCGGTGAAGCGATTCACATTGATGCGATCGATTCAGTTGCGTCCTCAGGACCGGCCTTTACCGAAGGCCTCATGGGCCTCATGCTTCTGTGGGATCATGTCGCACCGGAATCGGGACTCAGTCCCGTCGGTCAGGTCTGGGCGCGGCCCGACTGGTCGACGCTTCGACTACCCCCGTACCTACCTGGTCATGCGGAGGTCATGACTGACTTCGTGACCCGTGACGGAGCGCCCTGGGCCTGCAGTCCCCGCGTCTTTCTCAAGCGGATGATTGAGAAACTCGCTGAGCGCGGCATGGAGATGGTGGCTTCGTTTGAAAATGAGTTCCACCTTGTGATTCAAGGCGAGGACGGTTCCATCCAGCCATGTGATCACAGCAACTACGCGTGCATTGAGGGGCTGAACGCTCATCGTGAACTTCTTGATGAACTCGCCGAGACCCTGATTGCTCAGGGAATATTCGTCCAGGCTTGTCATGCGGAGGCTGGTCACGGACAGGTAGAGATGGTCATTCGGCACCGGGATGTACTTGGCGCGGCTGACCAACAATTGGTATTCCGGGAAACGGCTCGCGAGATCAGTGAGCGACACGGAAAGACCGCTACCTTTCTACCGGTTGTCTTTGAGAAATTCGCGGGAACGGGCTGCCATGTGCATTTCAGCATCAATCGTGATGGTGAGAATCTCATTCCCGATCTTGAACAACCTCACCTTCTTTCGGAAACGGGGCGTCGCTTCCTCTCTGGTGTGCTCTACCACCTGCCGGCGCTCATGGGAATTGTGGCGCCGATCAACAATTCCTACAGACGCCTGCAGCCGGGCATGTGGAATGGAACCATCCAGTGCTGGGGGTATGACAACAAGGAGGCGCCACTGCGGGTCCCGACTTCCCTGGAGCCACCAAGTCCAACGAACATTGAGCTCAAGACCAACGATCAGGCAGCCAATCCCTACCTGACTCTTGGGGCAATCATCGCCGCTGGCCTGCATGGTCTTGAGGAGGATCTTCCGTTGCCGGCTTCGACTGACGTCGACCCCAATGTGCTGACTGATGAGGACCTAGCTGAGCAGGGGCTCTCGGTTCTTCCGCGTGACCTGACAACATCGCTCAATAATCTTGAGGCTGATGTCACGCTCATGGAAGCGATGGGGCCGGTTCTATCGAAAGCCTATCTGGGTGTGAAGCGATGCGAACTTCAGGAGCAGGAGGGCTGGCCGTTTGAGGCCGAGGTTAACTGGCTGCTCACTGCATTTTGATTCGGTTGTTTCTCTATCAGGTTCAGAATCTCAACTATCAGAACGATGGCACCGCATGCTCATAACGAGCATTTTGTCCAGAGCAGTTAGGGACTGCTTGCGAGGTCCTGTTTACGAATCAAGAAAAACACCCCCATCTATACGGGGGTGTTATCGGGTGTCCATGAAATGTAGTGTGGGTTATTGGCAAGGGCCCCACGCGGCGATGAGAATCAGGATGTCGTTCACATCTGTATCACCATCCTCATCCAAGTCACCGTTATCGCTTGTTTCATACGCATCCAAGATGATCAGCAGATCGTCAACGCCGGCCAGGCCATCGTTGTTGATGTCGCCAATACAGGAACTGGTATTGCAATCGATAAGACCGTTGGTGTCATATGTAGAGACAAAATCCCAGATGGCCTGACGAGCAAATGATGGCCAGTCATGTCCGCCTCCCTGCCTTCGATAGTGCATCACCGTGTGACAGTTATCTCCTTCACTCCAAAGATACTGCGTGACTCCACCACCAAGTGGGGTTTCGATTGGAGTTACTTCGGAGTTGTTGATTGATACCCAGTGTGCATTTTGTAGAGCAACGGAAATGGAATATTGATTTCCATTGTAGGGGGCATAAAAGTCGTTGGTGCCGAGGATATGGCACATGCCAGTTGGTGGAACAGATGAACAGTCGCTATACGTCCACTCCCACATATTCGCAGCCACTACGGCAACTGCAGCAAATCGATCGCCGAGATAGCAAGTTAGGTCCCAAATCAGGCTGCCGCCAAGCGAGAACCCACTTGCATATATTCGATCCTCGTCCGCGTTGTAATCGGATGCGATGGCGTCAATCATCGCCGCAGCAAAACCGAGCTCGTCAATTCCATTCGAATAAGGGCCTTCGTTGTTCCAGCATGTGCATCCTTTATTGTCAAGGAGTGCAGCAGGGTAGATGGCAATAAAGCGATCAGCATCTGCCAAAGGGCGATAGTCGACTTCAAACTGAATGGCTACCTCTGGAGATCCACCTCCGCCATGAAAGTGCAACATGACTGGAAGGTTCTCTTCTGGTTCAAAGTTAGCCGGCAGATAGACTAAATATTGCCGCGTAACACCGTTCACACTGACTGTGTCATAGAACTGCTGCTGGCCAAATGCTGCAGTTGAAAATGTAATCGCGATTGCTACGTTGAGTATCCAGATTCGCCACATTCGTGCTTCGCTCCATGGCAGGTTTCATTGAGAGTTGATCTCATATTTGACCTTGTGAGAGGGCGAATTTCAATGCCGAACTTGTGAGTTTGTCGGCAAAGGTTTTAGATGTAGACATCTCTCATCCAGCCCAAATAAAAACTCCTCCGCCTATAGAGATGCCGACAGTGTGACATGGCCGAATTACTCAGAGATTATGTCTGATCAAAGTCTGCAGGATCGGACGTCTCATCAGAGGTCTGGAGCCGCTCTCGCTGAATGTCAGCTGCGAAGTTGACTTCATTTCCAGCCACTTCATATTGAACAGTGCCACCAAGTTCATGCGGTATAGCGTTTTCTAGAAAGAGCGTCCCAAAACCAGCAGTGGCTGGTTTTGACTCCAAACATTTGATTTGTTCTGTCCAGCGAATGTTGCATTGGCTCCAAGATCTATTATTTGGCAGGCATTCCCAATGCACATTAATGCTCCCTTGTAGATCCTTGAGGGCGCCATACTTTCGTGAGTTCATGGATAGCTCATTGATGACCATGGCCAATGTCATTGATGCTTGAGAACAAATGTGAAGTGCGGGACCTTCGATGCGAACACAGTCAGAATTTGCACGAATATGGGGCTCAAGAACCACCTCAAATATTTCATTGAGGCTAATGGCATTCTGGCTCGTTCCATTTTGTAGTTCATGCACTGCGCTAAATGCATGTATTCTCGATGACAGATCTTCTAATACCCCGGTGTCAACAGCAGCACGTGATTGGGCCTCTGAGCAGAGTGCTGCGATTTGAAATAGCGTGTTTTTAACTCGGTGATCAAGTTCGCGACGAAGTAAGTTCTCTCTTCTGCTGAGTATCTTGAGATCATGAAGAAGTTGATCTCTGTTCTCTAAGACAGAACCGAGTGAATGTACTGCAGAGCGAAGATCATTCAGCTCAGATATTTTGAACTCTGGTGATGTAAATGCATAATCGCCATTTTCAATTCGATTCGCGGTAGCGGCAAGCCGTTGTACTGGACGAGATATTCTGGATGCCATAATCCGGCCAATTAAAAGCGCTAAAAGAAGTCCAATGATGCTGATTGCGATTGCATATCGGAGAGCAGCATGAGTTGTATTTAAGAAGACTGTGGTAGGCACTAGTGAAACGAGATGCCAGTCAAGATCAAGTGACCCTGCAAGTGGTGATGACATGAGAAAGAAGTCTTGATCAGACTCACGAACTCTGTTCAGTGGACTTTCATTGTCCGTGCCGCCAGTTGATTCTCTGGATCTGATTGCAGCTTGAATCATTGACTGGGGCAAATCCGTTAGGCGGGCAATCTCACCATCAATGACGATCGACTGGCTGGGATCTGATATCGCAAGAAGGCGGTCTTGATTATCAACAAGAAATGTGATTGCTGGAGATGCCATTGCAATATCGCTGAGGTATTGAGAGAGGTCATTCAGCGAGTAGTCGGCACCAACTACCTGGATGACTTGCCCATTTGGATCAAGAATCGGCTGGCCATATGAGACGCCAATGGTAGGTTCGGTTACGTCCTCGCCACCGGCCCATACAAATGGGGGTGTCCAACTTGCAGCTTTGTTTGATGTGACCTTTTGATACCAAGGGCGGGTAAATACGTCGTAAGCAAACTCTGAAGTAGGTGTTTGGGGCATTGTGTAGTCTGCATTGAGACGCCACTCAAGCATTTGGCTTTGATTGCCGTTGTCTTTGAGTGCCCAGTAAAGTCCGCCATCAGAGTAACGGCCAATCCAAAGTGCTCGACCTTGGTTGTCGGCCCATACGAGAGCACTTAATCCCGGAAAGCCATCTTCTAATTCCGTTACAAATGTCTCACGCCAATGTGCAATATTCGTGGTGTTTAAAATGCCATTTTCTATGAGGTGTTGATTCAGAGCGACCGCCTGCGGGGCCATGCTCATCTGCCGGACTACATGTTCAGCAATAACGTCATGTGAACCACGTATTGTTTTTTCAGCAACAACAACTGCTGAATTCGTAGCCTGCACATTCCAGACATAGGTCAATGCAGCACATAGAAGGACTGCCGGGACTGCGACTGCAAGCAATCCATAGAAATGTATTGAAAGTGGTTTCAAGGTCAGAGTCAGACTGGGTTATGAGGTAAATGTAGAGGGCTAGAGGTGGTCTTAGATGACTATGGTATCAAGTAGAAAATGCAATCTGTGCATTCGGATGAAGTGTGAGTTGCCGCATTGAGTGTATGAGTGTGAAGAGGGCGAGTATGCTGTCCTTTATGCGTCCATACAACATCATCCAGATCTTGTTGTTCATCCTCTTGCTCTCTTCGATTGGCGTATCCCAAGACATCTCGTCACGCCAGCGGGTGAGTGTGGCCCTTTCAGGCGAACAGATCATTGAATTGGAAGAGGTTTTTCGTCGTGAGGTTAAGTCGCAGGAACTCATAGGAGCTGCAGCGGCGGTCATCATTGATGGCAAGGTTGGGCTTCTTCTTGCCGAAGGTCTCAGTGATTCTGCTGCAGGGGATCCAGTAGATGCTCACAAGACCCTCTTTCGATGGGCTTCTATATCTAAACCATTGACAGCAGTTGCTGGATTGCAATTAAACGAAGAGGGGGCCCTTGATCTTGATAGTGATGTTCGGCAACTTGTGCCTGAGTTTCCTGACAAGGGGGTTGTGATATCACCTCGTCAATTGATGGGCCATCTTGCAGGAATCGTTCACTATCACAACGGCCCTGTCATTCGTTCGCCGAGCGACCCTGAAATTCCCCATCCATATGCAGATGTTATAGGGGCTTTAGAAACATTTAAGGAGTCCCCTCTAGTCAACACTCCGGGTGAGGACTTTGCCTACTCGACGCATGGGTACATTTTGCTTAGTGCCGTGATTCAGCGGGCAGGTGGTCAAAAGTTTGCGGATCAAGTCAATGAGCGAATCGCAATGCCACTTGGTATGACCACGCTGCAACCTGATTATCAATGGATTGAGATCCCAGGGCGTGCTACTGGGTATCGCAGGCAGGATTCTGAAATCGTTGAATCCAGAGATGCCGATGTGTCTTGGAAGCTTGGAGGGGGGGGATTCATTTCATCTGTTGCCGATCTTGGTGCGTTTGCCGCTGGTCTTCTCCAGGGTTCACTTTTACAAACGAAGACTCAGGAACTCGCATGGACTTCGATGATGATCTCGAAGGATCAAAATCCAAACCAGAGTCAACTGACTCACTACGGACTTGGATTTGGGGTGCGAACACACTCCGGCCGACGGGTCGTTTCGCATAGCGGCGCCCAGGAGAAAACACGGACATATATGCTTCTCTACCCCGATCAAATGTCTGGTGTGGTTGTCATGACCAACAGCGAGTGGGGAAACCCGCGGGCGATTGCGACAGCATTAGCCAGCATGATCCCATCGCCCAGGCTTCCTGCATCTTCAGCTGCGCCTTGATCGTCTTGGCAACTTTTGACTATCGATAGAACAGCGCCCCATCGCAGATGCAATTCTTTTTGGATGTTGGGGGTATCGAAAGTGTCTTATTCAAGCGGAGTTTTCAACGCCGTGCCGCAATAGCAGGATGCAGGCGGCATGACATCGGCACTTCTCCAAGCCCGACGGAAGGCATGATCGATGTGGTTTGCTTCTTCAAAGCGTTTTTGGCCACGTAAAGCATCACGCATACCCAGCAAAGCCCATCCATTGGCAGGGAAGAACTCGAGATCTCGTTGGTAGATTTCCTCAGCCTTTGAATATTGGCCAGCTGAAATCAATAAGGCGCCATAGGCATGTCGAGCTGGCATCATCCAAGCAACTGGCTCGGCGTACTTCAGCTTTTCTTCTAGCTCAACAGCTTTGGCAAGAAGAGACAATCCTTTGCTCTGATTTCCGGCCTTAAACTCGATTTCTCCTTCTAGTACAAGGCGGGCTAGTGGCATGATTTCCGATGCGGGCTGATTTCCAAGTATCCAATCTTCGTTGGGAATTTTCTGAACAGCTCGATCAAACGCTCCGAGTTCTCTTCTCGCCTCCTCAATGCGTCCGGTGTTTGCATAGGCGACCCCGCGTGCATAGTGATGAAGGCAATGACTAATAAGTGCCCATTCTGGAGGGGATCCCTCTTGAAGGATTTCATCCCACATGCCAAAGCGGACATAAACATGCCATTTCGATGCGGCTACACCATCGCTAATGGGAGCGAGTGACTCCATGAGCTGTGGGGGTACTTCTTGAGAGATGGCTTCAACCGCGGCGACTGCTTCACGGCGACGTCCTTGCATCGTTGCTGCGAAGGCTAGGAAGTGCCGATTGTGTGCCATATAGAAACGGTATTCCGTGGCATTTGGATCATTTTCAAACCAAGCGTCATCGAGTGCTGCAGCTTTTCGATTGCAGTCTGCCGCATCGTCATACCGACCAGTTTGCATCCATATGTGCGAAGGCATATGTACAAGGTGTCCGGAAGCGGGGATCAGCGTAAGCAGGCGATCGGCTGCAGGTTCAGCAATCTCTGGCCAGGGGGAGGCCTCCATGGTGTGGATATATAAATGGTTCGCAGCAGGGTGATCGGGGTGTTTGCGCATGACATCTTCAAGAATGCCACGAAATATTGGTGTGCGGCCCAGCGGGTCCCCTTCAGGGCTCCAGTATTCCCATGGCTGGGTCACCATCATTGCTTCGGCTGTCCAAGTAGCAATATCTGGATCCATGGGGTGTTGGTCGTGAACTTCCTGGAGGGCTTCTAAATAAGCTTCGTTCTGTTCGCTGAGGTCATCGGGTACGGGGTAGGTATAGCGGTGGACCGTTGCTTCAATCAGTTTGCGGTTTACGCCCTGCTCGTTCTCTCGGAGTTCGTAGGCGCGCTGTGCGGCAGCGTATGACCACTGATCCTTTGGCGGCATAATTTCGGGGTTGTTCTGGTTAGGGCCGCTGGAATAAGCAATACCCCACCATGCCATTGCGCACTCTGGATCATGTTTCGTTGCTTGTACAAATGAGGCAATGGCTCCGTCAAAGTTGTAGCCATACATCAGGGCCATTCCCTGGTTGAACCAAGCACGCGCCTCAGGAGATGAGGTTTGAATTGGGCGGCGATGTTCACCCAGCCGATCCAAGATCATTGGCGGGGCAGCCATGGGTGGTGGCAGTTGAGGTGCTGGCGCAACATCTGCTTGGAGGGCAAAGACGAGGTGTAACAGCGTGATCATCGTAGTCTCCAGGCTGCAATATGGACATGCCAGCAGCGGGGGAGTGAGTATAGTTCAGTTGTTAATTGTCATGAATGCAGTTCTCGAGCACTTCATTGAAGAGTGCTTGAGGTGCACGAGATATTAATCCGCCGCCTGTTTCCTGGTCCCCATCCCAGACAGCATAGTTATTGCACTGAAAGCAGATCAGATAGTCAGTTGTAGTTGTTTTTGTTTCCAGTCGAATCGCGTGACGAGGATTGTAGCAGTCGATGGGTATGCCGCCGCCCTGATCAATCCCCTTGTCAAGGGCATGCAAAAGTGTCACCTGTGTTTCAGGGTCATTGATTGGGCAGCTTTGGAGAATCTGCCAGCCATGCAACTGATCTGTTCTATCAGTGAATGGATGCGTTGGGTAGTGATCTCCATCAAGTCGATAGAGCGTCATTCTGGATTGCATCCGTGGATCTTGAGCGTGTGCAATTGCTTCATGGTCATATTTACAGGCGCTGCATGTCAGCAGAATGGAAATCAGCAAAGGCAATACTCGAAAGCAAGTCATGTCTAGCGTTTGATTTTATAAGGCAAGTGGTTGATCTGGAGAGGCGTTTATCTGTCCAACTCTTTCTGCAGGCCCAGCACCATAAACATCAAGGCGACTTTGTCGATATCTCAAAGCAGCGCCATTGTGATGACGGAAGTTGCTGTGCTATGTAAAGATGGTGAGTTGTGAGGGGTAGGAGGTGCGGCTGGCATGCGTTTCAGCCGCCGAGCATGTTCAGCAGATCAATCACTTTGGCTGTCCTGTCTGTGCTGGTGTGACCGTGCGTGAATCGCGGCAGTCATATGCTGAGCCGACTTCAGCAGGCCCAGCACAGATGTTTGGTATCTGTTAGGGTATCCGGCCATGATCAAGGTTCATAGGCCCAATTTTGCAGCAAGGCCGGTTTGGCGACCACTGATGGCCTCAGCGGTAGAGGCAGGCTTTCCATCGCCTGCGGATGACTATGTCGAGCGTGTCTTAGATCTCAACGAGGAGTTCATTGCTCGGCCTGCAGCAACCTTCTTTCTGCGAGCGGGGGGGAGGTCGATGGAAGGGGCGGGTATTCATGATGGAGATCTGCTCATTGTTGACAGGTCAATCATGCCTGAGCCCAACATGGTGATTGTGGCTGTCGTGGATGGGGAATTCACTGTGAAGCGATTGTGTAAATCAGAAGATGGCTTTGTTCTTGCGGCAGAGCATCCAGACTACTCATCCATATCAATTGCAGAAGAATCAGAAGTGTGCGTATGGGGTGTGGTGACCTGGGTTGTTCACCAGCCATGAACCACTGATGTACGCCTTAGCTGACTGCAATAATTTCTACGCAAATTGTGAGCGGATATTCGAGCCGAGTCTCACACGCCGTCCGATCATTGTGCTTTCGAACAACGATGGGTGTGTAGTTGCGCGTTCGCAAGAAGCAAAGTTACTTGGCATTCAAATGGGACAGCCTGTATTCCAGTGTCGAGATGTAATCAAAGCAAATAATATTGTTGTCAGATCATCGAACTATGCGTTGTATGAAGACATGTCTCGCCGTGTCATCAACTCGATTCTTCATTATGTTCCTGATGTCGAGATCTACTCGATTGACGAAGTATTTTGTGATCTCAATCCAATGGCAGGGCGCGACCTAGATCAATTGTGTAGGACGATCAGGAAATCTGTTCTCCAGTGGACAGGAGTTCCGATTTCAGTAGGCATTGGGCCAACGAAGACCTTGGCTAAGCTCGCGAATCGAATTGCGAAGAAAGGCTCATTTGTCGATTCGACCTATAGTTTTCCCAATAAAGACGAGGATCGAAAAAGTGTTTTATCGTCGTGTCCCGTTGATGAAGTATGGGGGATTGGATCGCGATGGAGCAAGCGGTTGAATGGTATTGGCATTCGTACAGCGCTCGAGTTATCGCTTGCGAGACCAGAAGACATTCGGCGCCACTTAAATGCCACCGCGATGCAAACCGCAATCGAGCTTTCGGGAATTGCGTGCCAGGGCATTGAAGATGGCGGGATTCAACGAAAAACCTTGGTCCGATCCTGCTCGTTTGGGAAAGTGGTTGATCAGTGGTGGGATATGTCACAGGCGATAGCGTCTCATGCCGTTCGTGCGGCAGAGAAGCTTCGCGGCGAAGGCGGTGCTGCCGGAAGAATTTCCGTGTTCATTCAGACAAACCGTTTCCGGGAAGATCTTCGCCAGCATAATGCATCAGCATCAGCACGACTGCTGCCCTCAACGAGTGTCACGCCTGTCATTGTGGAAGAAGCACTACGTCTTGGGCGGCAACTATGGAAGCCAAATTATGCATACAAAAAATCAGGTGTCATGCTTTCAGAAATGACATTTGGTCAGGTGCAGGGGTCGTTGTTCAGTGATCGAAATAGTGAACAAGACGTAAGGCTGATGCAGGTGATGGATCAAATCAATATGAAGATGGGGTCTGGTACGTTGTATCCTGCCGCCCAAGGTGTGGATCGATCTAGTTGGTCCATGCGTCGGTCGCATTGCTCGCCTCGCTACACAACTCGATGGGAGGAACTCCCAAGAACTGTCTGAATGCCATGCATTTGCACAGCATCTCCGTGCATACAGAGGTGCTTTCTGGGAGGGGTGATGTCAAGATCTTGGATTCGGAGCAAAGAACTCGACCAACGCGGACAGATCCTGTTGTCCTAATCCAAGTTGCTCTGCTTCTTCAAACACAGTCGCTACAGCATTCTGAAGTACAAGATTAGTTCCAAGGGATTGTGCAACCGAGCGGACTGCCTTTTGACCTTCCCCCCACGCATTGATGGATGCTTGCGTCTCCTGCGTATTGCCAGAGCGAATGGCCTCGATGAGTCTGATCTTCTCGGTGGGGAGAATCGCCCCAACATCCTTCGTGTGTTGCATGAAGTCATCAAGTGAAATGCCACCTGCGCTGGCGATGGCTGCCCCGTTCACAATGCCGATCAGTGCCATGCCGACATCGACCATCAGGGCCCTGCTCAGAATTGTGGGTTTTTGAATGTCGTCGCCGAGGTTGGTCCACGTCGTTGCAAGTAAGCGTAGAAGTGGGTCACACTCTTGCAGTACATCAGGTGCGCCTGCCATCAGGAGCGAACCAGCATCAGTTCCAAGATCTCTTGGGTAGCACATGACGGCGCCATCGGCGAAACGGCCATGATGCTCGTGAACAAATGATGCGTGCCACTGCACTTCATCGATTGTTCCAGTCGTCAGTTGGATGATGC
>JAKVBT010000016.1:16546-49728 GCA_022446905.1 Phycisphaerales bacterium | reverse complement strand
CTCGTATGCCGCCGCTCCAACCTGGTGTGGACTTCAGATCGACAGTGCGCATTCACTGGGCCGGCCACTCCAAACATACTGCTGCAACACAACCCGCGCTGGCTCGTCGCTATTGACGGTCCTGTTGAGACAAGAGATACCAATGCTTTTGCTACAGCTGCGAGTGTTGAGGATGAACTGCTTGATTGTGATATTCGAGGGCACAGTGCGTTTAAGGTGCATTCTCATTACGTACGCATCAGCACCCGTGATCCTGAAGTTCCCCCTGCTATGGCCTCAGCAGTTTTGCAACATCATGCCGCCGAAGCGCTGCGCTGCCCTGTTGGACTGATCAAACCTCCAGAAGCAGGTCTTGCATCACTGCTGATACGACAAGGGGGCTTGCTGCTTCGAACCGTAGAGACAGAATGCTGGCCAGGCTTCCTCGACATCGGCATTGCTAATCCATCCCATGAGGCAGCCCCTGCAACTCGATCCGTGATCTTTGACCGCATGACTGGACATTGGCACACGGACTAAACATCCTCTCCTTACCGGGCAGGTCGCCCGTTCGCACCCCTTGCTGCTCGACAGCAAGGGGTGCCTTTTTATATCAAGTCATTCCTTGAGCCTCTGCTACGCTGCGGCGCCATGATCCGCCAACTCGGTGACATCATCGCCAAGACTTTTCGACGAGTGGTCCCTGATCCACTGGTCATCGCAATGCTGTTGACAGCTTTCGTCTTTGTCGCTGCACTCATCTGGGGGACGTACCCCGCCTCTGATGACAGTTTGACTCAGCGTGCAATGACACTGCTGGACACTTGGCGTAGCGACAAGGGGCTGTGGAAGTTGCTTGGCTTCGCAATGCAAATGTGCCTCATTTTGCTGGGCGGGTATGTGTTGGCAGATTCCAGACCTATCCGGTGGGCCTTGCAGCGCATCGCTTCATGGCCACGCACTGCCCCTGCGGCGGCGGCCATGATTGGTCTTGTTGCAGCTCTCCTAGGACTGCTCAACTGGGGCTTGGGGCTCATTGGCGGCGCAGTGCTTGCCCGCGAAACTGGCCGCAGCCTGCACCGACGCGGCATCAAGGCGCACTACCCCCTGCTCGCTGCAGCGGGCTACATGGGCCTCCTGGTGTGGCACGGTGGTTTTTCAGGGACGGCCCCACTTGCCATGACGACCAAATTAGGGGCGGCGCGTGTGCTTCCTGAGCAAACGCTCAGTCAGATTCAATCGATCCCGCTATCGGAAACCATCTTCTCTCCTCTCAACCTCCTTGGCACAGGCGGACTGCTGGTCTTGATTCCACTGATGTTGATCGTCATGTGTCCACGAGATACTGATCGAATCAAAATTCAGAACATCGATTGCTTCCTGACTGATGCTCCCGAGGACGGCACACTGCCCCAGCGTGATGACTCGACATTCGCAGATATTCTGAATCACACACGGTGGGTCACGCTCCTCTTAGGCATCTGTCTTCTCGCAGCTGCTGTACGCGGCACATGGATTCTGGGCATCGACCGGCTCGGCCTTGATGAAGTCATCATGTACTTGCTCGGGGCAGCAGCCATTCTTCACGACAGTCCACAGACCTTGATGCGCAGTGCTGCGCGAGCGGCTGCTGGATGCGCCGGGATCATCGTGCAATTTCCGCTGTACGCAGGCATCATGGGCCTGATGGTGGCCTCCGGGCTGGTCATGACAATGACCGACAATCTGCTGTCACTGGCTGAACCTGGCACACTGGGAATTTGGACCATGGTCTCCGCGGGCGTGGTCAATCTCATGGTGCCCAGCGGTGGCGGCCAATGGGCAGTGCAAGGGCCTATTGCATTGCAGGCCGCAATGGATGCTGGTGTTGCTCCTGGTCGATTGACCATGTGTGTGGCATGGGGAGATCAACTCACAAACATGCTGCAACCCTTCTGGGCACTGCCCCTGTTGGCTGTAACCGGTGTACGGGCGCGTGACATAGTTGGGTACACCGCCGTCGTTATGGTGGCTGCCACTATCTGGTTGATCTTTTGTCTGGTGGTGACATGACCTCGTTAATCAAGATTGAGCGAACACAAAATTTTGTGCAGATCACACTGCAAGCGCCAGAACGCCGCAATGCACTTGATCCAGCCATGATTGATTGCATTACGGAGGTCGCCTGCGAAGCCAATGATGCCTCTGTACTCCTGCTTCAGGGAAGTGGCTGCACCTTCTGTGCTGGTTTCGATGTTCATCTCATGCGACAAGCCCCCGACAGTGTTGATGTCCTGATTGCAGCGCTGTCTCAAGCCTGCCGTGCACTGCGACGCTGTTCTGCCACTGTCGTGGTCGACGTACAAGGAGCAGCCGTAGCCGGTGGCTGTGCATTGGCAATGTCCGCAGATGTGGTGATCGCTCGGCGCGGTGCACGATTGGGCTATCCGGTACACGCCCTCGGCATCTCTCCAGCCGTGACCCTTCCAGTGTTGATTCCAGCAGCTGATGGGCTCGCTCGCACCATGGTGATGAATGGACGATTACACAGCGCTGAATCACTTGCATCCCACGGAGTCGTTCATCACTTACTGGATGCCAACGACGACATTTCCCAGATCATCGATCCACTTCTGCAGCGTGGCCAGCACGCGGCACACGTCACTAAACAATGGCTCAATACGCTCGATGGGTCATGGGATGATGAACGCTTTGATGGACCTGTAGAAGGCTCACGCGGACTGCGTATACGTGCTCAAGATTCGCCTGAATCTTGATTAGTCGTTTCGTCGCCCTCGGAATGGCTCGAGCACATATCGCGATGCGCCTCAGGACGCATGCCGAGTTGCACATAATCCTTTCGATACAGCGCGTTCAGCACCCAGTCGGTCAATACCGCCATGCGCCGTCCAAATCTGGGAGTCTTCAGTAGGTAGATGCATCGCCACATAAACCAGGCCAAGAAACCATGCACTCTGATGCCCTTGAGACTGGCAACACCGCGATGCCGCCCCAGTGGAACAAGTATGCCCTGCAGGGCCACATGTCCGGGCTTTGTAGGCCGGCTTTGCTCAACCGCCGCAATGTTCGCTGCTACTTGAGGCGCTTGCCGAATGGCAATCTGCGCCAGCGGCGGCATGGGCTTGCCATCAGGACCGGGAACTGAAGCACAATCGCCTAGCCCCCAAATGTTTTCTGTTCCAACCGCTCGATAGTCAGACTGACAATCAAGTCCGCCGAATTTATTGAGCGGCAGGCCATCGAGTTCCTTGAGAATTGGCGGCGGGGCAATACCGGCTGTCCAGATGACAGTCCTACACCCAATTTTTTGGTCATCGCTGTCAATGACATGATCGGCATGCACTTCCTTAATCGACTTGCCGGTATGAATTCGAATGCCACGCTCTCGCAATTTCTTAGTGCCCCACACAGACAACTTTTCAGGAAGTACCGCAAGCAGTCGGGGACTGAGGTCGTAAATTGAGAACGTGATGTCATCGTCGCTGATGTTGTGGTAGTAGGCGGAGGCATCGCGCACAAAGACTTCCAACTCGCCAATCACCTCGATGCCCGTCACGTTGCCTCCGACGATGACAAAGTGGAGCAATCGTCGTCGCTCTTCTACGTCATCAATGGCATTGGCGAGTTCAAGAAGTTCAACTGCACGATCCCGTATCGCAACTGCGTCGGACATGTGTTTCATGAAGAAGGCATGTTCTCGCACGCCGGACACTATGTGATCAGGAAGAATGCGGGTCACACTACCGAGCGCAACAATCAAATGGTCATACGACAACTGCCTAGTCTGATCATCACCAATCAACTGATACGACACCTCAGAAGCGGTGGTATCAAGGCCGACAATCTCAGCCATTAACAAATCTGCCTTCGGCGAGAATTCGCGAATCGGAACCGTGCAGTGTCTTGGCTCAATCGATCCGCACCCAGCCTCAATCAGAAGCGGATAAAAGATGAAATAGTTGTTCCGATCGATGATGACGACATCGACATCAAGGCCGTACTTGCGCCGCGATAGTTCCTTGGCGAGGTAGGAGCCACCAAAGCCGCCTCCGAGCACCACAATTCGCTTGCGTCGTGACAATACAGTCTCCTCCACCAGACTCAGTGGCATCCTATCTGCCGATGAAGCCATCCATGGCATCATCATCCTGATATCGACCCTCTGGATACACCTCATGTTCAAGCAGGTGACCTTCGTATGCGACATTGGCGAGCAGCATGCTCGACCAAGACACAGGCACACAGTTGATCAGCACAGCTGCCAAGGCCAGATTGCGGCCAGTAAGGCGTCGGCGTGAGCCAACGTATTCAGAGACAACGATGACAAATGCAACAATGACGAACTTAAACACAGTCATGCCTGGGACACCAAACTCTCGGATGATCAGGTCAGCGATTGGATTGACTTCTATCCCACCAAAAAACAGAATCACCCGAGTCAGAATGATGTCCAGCGACGATAGGAAGACTAGCCAGAGATAGAGCGTGGGATAGCGAACCGGAAGATGCCACCCACCAGATCTCCTTTGCTCCATCGCTGTGTCCATGCACACCGATCCTACACTAGGGAGTCATGGTCTGGAACACCCGTGACTTCACGCATGTTCAGTTGTACCGTTGCAAGGCCCGCCTGCTGATGCACTTCCTGTGCATCTCGTTCGTCACTGACTTCACTGTGACAGGCCGCCTGACCCTGCTCCGCACCAACTCGCTGGCGGGTCTTCGCCGCAAGGCGGTGAATCTCCTTGGGATCAAGAACACCTCGCTGCTCCAGAATCTGGCGTTGGTCCTCAGTTAAAGCCTCGCTGATCTCAGGCTTATCCCATGCAAAGTCAGCCTCTTTGCCAGAGGCAAACTCCTGAATTTCCTTACTGATGCGAACTGAACACCAGTCATGACCGCACATGGCGCAGAAATCCGTATCGACATCGAGATCTTCGTCATGCATGGCACGGGCAAGATCTGGATCAAAGGAGAGGTCAAAATGCTTCTTCCAATTCAGGGCAGCACGAGCTCTGGTTAAATCGTCGTCCCGATCACGTGTGCCTGGAATGCCAAGTGCGACATCCGCAGCATGTGCAGCGATGCGATACGCCACACATCCCTGCTTGACATCGTCCTTCTTTGGTAGACCCAAATGCTCCTTCGGCGTGACATAGCACAACATGGCTGCACCATGCCAAGCCGCTGAGGTGGCGCCGATGCAGGAGGTAATGTGGTCATACCCTGGGAACATGTCCGTTACCAGCGGCCCCAGAACGTAGAAGGGCGCACCATGACAGCGTCTACGCTGTAGTTTCATGTTGAACTCAATCTGATCAAAAGGCACATGGCCTGGGCCTTCGACCATCACCTGTACACCATGTCGCCATGCGCGTTCAGTTAACTCGCCGATGGTCTCCAATTCGCCAAGTTGTGCCTGATCAGTTGCATCCGCAAGTCCACCAGGACGCAAACCATCACCAATACTGAATGTGACGTCGTGCTTACGAAGAATCTGACAAATCTCATCCCACGCCTCATACATCGGATTCTCGGCCTGGTGCAGGATCATCCACTTCGCCAGCAAGGACCCCCCTCGTGACACGATGCCGATGAGTCGATCACGCACCATCGGAACATGGGCTCGTCGCAAGCCAGCATGCACAGTCATGTAGTCCACACCTTGCACAGCCTGATGCTCAATGCTTTCAAGAATGGTCTGGCGATCCAGATCTTCCAACTTACGACCAATGATCATCGAGTAGATAGGCACAGTCCCAATCGGAACAGTGGAGTGTCCGATGATGGCCTGACGGCATGCATCAAGATCGCCACCTGTTGACAGATCCATAACTGTGTCTGCGCCCCATCGCACTGCCCACTCAAGTTTCTCAAGTTCCTCATCAGTACCACTGGACACGGGTGATGCGCCCATATTCGCGTTGACCTTGGTCAAACTGGCCCGACCAATGCACATGGGATCCAGTTCTCCTGCCAGGTGATGTCGATTGGCGGGAATAACCATGCGGCCTGCAGCCACCTCGTCGCGAACCTGCTCGGGGGTCAGATGAGGTTCACGCTCAGCAACACGGCGCATGGCAGAAGTCACCATGCCAAGTCGCGCATGCTCAAGTTGAGTGACTGGCTCAAATGGACCAGGTGGCACTGCCACGATGTGGCGATCTCCCAATCCATGACCGCGGCAGCCTTCAGGATGATCAACAATCGTCCAACCCTCGGGAAGAAAGTCCCATGCAGTGCGATCGCTCGGCGGCGGCATCCCGGGCGTATCTGGACTGGCGTACATCAAGGGACCACCAATATCTGGCGCCAACGCAAAACTGCCCGGCGTGGTTCCCGACTTGCCAGTTGATGGATCATCAGCCCCATGCGTGGGCAATGCCGTGCGATACACAGCCGCATCTGCCGCTGTCAGGTTGATGTCGGAGTTGTGGGCGTCAACGCCCCATCGATCATTCATGGCCTTCCCTCCGCCAGTACGAGCTGGATCAGGTTCTTCGGGTTCGTCTCAGCTGTGCACCGGCATAGCGCCCCGAGGCTGGATCAGGGTAACAGGGCACACGGAGTGCTTGGAGACCAAGACCATGATTCACCAGCCTTCTGGCACTGGCGGCGGCCCCCCGGCTGTCGATGGTCCCGCTCGCAGCTCGCCCTCTCTTGCCCCCTGATACCCCTGTCCAATGATGAAGATCTCGGTGCTTTCCCGACGTGAGGCTTCTGGCTTGAATGGGCGGGCCTTGTCAAAGCGGTCACGGACATCGGCCAGCAGTTGAGGCATCGCTGACCCTTCGAGGATCTTCATGACCAAATGACCACCTGGCCGCAGCCAGGCAGGACACAAATCGAACGCCAGCTGACAGACCCCGAGGCTGCGAAAGTGATCTGTATCGCGGCTTCCGGTTGTATTCGGCATCATGTCGGAGGTGATGACATCAAACACCAGATCTTGAGGAACCCCTGCATCCACGGGGGCCTGGGCATCGCCCTGAAGTGCGGTCACGTTGTCAGGCAGTCCTGCCTGTATCGGCTGCAGGTCGATCCCCCAGCCCGCACCACCGGGTCCAACACGCTGAGAAATCACCTGCAACCAGGAGCCTGGGGCACAGCCCAAATCAAGCACACGGTCTCCGCGGCGAAAAATGTGTTTGCGATCGTCGATCTGTATCAACTTAAATGCGGCCCGGGATCGATAGCCCTTGCGCCCCGCTTCGCGTGACCAGTGGTCATGAATCTCCCGTTGACCAGCCATCTCAAGTCAGGCTCAACTGTCCGCCACGAGCAGATTCGATGATTCGCTCGGCAACCTGAACGGCCAAAGAACCTGCCTCAGCATCAATTTGTGGACGAGTTCTGTTGCGGACTGCAGAAAGAAAGTCTTCAGCCTGCAAACGCAGTGGCTCACGGTCGTCCACTTCCAAATCCTCGAAATCAATCACATCGAGGTAGTTCAGACTGCTTAAATCTTCACCACTGGCAAGTCGATCACGCAACTCCGAAATCTGATCCGCGTTGGATGACTTGCGTACAACCTTGACCTTTCGATTCACAAAGTCTGCAGAAACATACATGTCTTCACTAATGATCCTCAGTGTCCGTTCGGTCTTCATTGCCAAACGAGAAGCCGTCAAGTTTGCAACACACTCACGGCCCGCCTCATCAAGCGTGTAGGTCATGCGGACGTTGCAAACGTCTTCAGCCTCACCCAAGACCGCCACAGATGATGCCGCAACGGAGTCTGGAGCCATGCCAACCAACATGGTCAATAGATCCAGATCGTGGATCATCATGTCGAGCACAACACCAACATCAACACTTCGAAACGTCATCGGACTAATTCGGTGCAATTCAAGATGGCGTGGGTGAATCTCGCCAAGTGACTTGATCGCTTGCATCACTGGGTCGTACCGAACGACATGGCCGACTTGCAATGCAACGCCTGCCCGCTCCGCTGCCTCCGCAATTGCGGCTGCATCATCAGCATTGGGCGCCAAGGGCTTCTCGATCAAACACGCAACACCGGCCTCGAGTAATTGCTCGGCAGCCTCGCGGTGATGCGTAGTGGGTGTTGCGATCGTAACCGCGTCCACTCCAGCTTTGATAATCTCGTCGATCGAATCCCATGCGGCGCCTCCCCACTCCTCAACAATGTCGTTGGCTCGACCGAGGTCGCGATCAACTACACCGATCAACTCGGCATCCGGCATCTGCGCATACACACGGGCATGATGACGCCCCATTCGGCCAACACCGATCACGCCACATCGAAGGGTGTTCTGACTCATACCGTGTTCCTTTCGCAATTCAAAAGAAGCTCACAGATCACCGAGGGGGCATGGTACCTCAAGGGCGTTGTTGTTCCGATGCTTGTTCCAAGCGTTCACGACGGGCTTCCACCCGCGCTTCAGCTTCGCGATGGTGACGGCGTGTCCATGATCGTAGTCGCCGAATGTCCTGCAGTGATCTGGCAGTTCGCCCCAGCATCCAGAACCAGGGACCAATAACGATCAATACAAAGATGGCCCCGATCATGCCGACCGGACTGTCTGGAAGAACCAGCGTACGTTCAGGGAATGGACCTAACCAGGCCAACAATGCTGCTGGCATCCAGAGCCAGCCTGTGGTTGCAAATCGACGAGCCGTCGCACGCAACTCCAGTTCAACCGAGATCGTCTCATACACGAACATGGTCACGATTAAGCCGATCAAGCCAAGCAGTTCCAAAACTAGTGTCCACGGCTGCCAGACTGGACCAGACACATCCCACAGCCAGAGTCCAGCCACCCAACACGGGGTAAGGAGCCGAACTGCCCACCGTGCCACCAACCAGCCCTTGAACCCGACATCAAGCGTTGATGGTGTCACAAGCCAGACGCTGAACGCACCTGCAAGCGCCACCAGCAACAGTACCTCCCGGTAATCGGAGTCTTCCGCAAGTACACCAGTCATCGAGAGTACACCGACTGCAATCAGCCCCAAAGTTGCAGCCAGCGCTAGTGATGTGCCGGTGCGGAACATCCATGACATGGCCACCTGTGGAGGAAGCCTGTTTGATGTCAATGAGCGTGCACTGCGTGTTGAGAGCGGGGAAGACACTGCGCCTGGCACGGACTGCGATGCCACTGCCGCCTCAGGGACTGCGCCGCATTCAGGACAGACCATCGCGGCTGGAGTCGCACGCCGATCGTAGCCACAGACCACACACGGGACAGATCCATCATCGTGCGATACCTGCTGTGATCGACCTGGGGTCTCCTTAGCGCACGCAGCACAAAGTGCGCCAATCGGCAGGCCCTGTGTTGAGGTCCCACAGCGAGGACAGGTCAACCCACCAGGATGGATACCTCTTGGAGCTCGCCCAGATGACTCTTGCGCATCAACGGCAAGTGGTGCTTCCGCCGGAGTTTCTTCATGACCGCACTCCGGACAAGGACGGGCCAGCCCAATACCACGACAGTCGTAGCCGCAATTGGAACAGGTCCGATTTCCAGGGGATGGGGGCTCGGAAGGCGTCAGAAAGAACGGGTCGATTGGAGGCACAGACACTCCCCCATAGAAGGTGGGCAAAATGAACTAGGCCTGCGTACCTGCTCGCATCTTCAGCACGTGCGTCACTGCCGATTGGAACATCTGTAGGCCAGGCGTTGATTCAGATCGTGGCTTGATTCGGGTCCAGAACGGATGCTGTGTCCAATGCAAGTACCGCTCCGGATGAGGCATCAGGCCAAGCACCAAACCACTGTGGTCACAAATTCCAGCGATGTGATCGACTGAACCATTTGGATCATCATCACTCTGATATTGAACAGCCACACATGATTCGGACCACAGCCACTTCAAAAGATCGGTTTCTCCATAGAAACGACCCTCTCCATGGGCCACCGGAAGCAACATGGCTTCATCGTCCGCTGTAATGCCCTGAGTCCAGACACAACGTGAAGCGGGATACTCGACGCGGACCCACCGATCAATAAATCGTCCGCAGTCGTTTTCCAAAAGCGCTGCCTCTGTGCGCGCACCAGCGCCGGCCCGTGGCCCAGGAAGAAGACCTGCCTGCACAGCAATCTGAAACCCGTTGCATGGTGCAATCATTGGTACGCCCCGATCAATTGCAGCCCGCAAACGATCTATCAATGAACTCGATACTAGTGCCGCCGCAATACGCCCTGCAGCAATAGCGTCGCCATAGGAAAAGCCCCCCGGGAGACCAACCAAGTCAAACTGATCAATCAAATCCGGCGTGCTCATCAGCGTCGTCAAGTGAATGAACTCAGGGGTAGCGCCAGCCAACGCAAATGCCTCGGCCAACTCATGGTCGCAGTTGATCCCTGCAGCAGTCATGATCAGTGCTCGAGGTCGGTCAGCCATGTCCGCAGCGTATTCCAATGTGTCCATGGTCGCAGTGGTCATGAGCATTCCATCCCAGTCAGCCACGCTTGCTGCAACGTTTCAATCTGCAAGTCCAGACGATCACCCGCTGTCATGACTGGGTCGGCGGTAAAGCGGCCTATCACTGAGCAGGGTGTTTCTCCAAGACGATCGATGATGTGCTTCAGATTCGATTCTGTCACCTCAAGTAGATAGCGTGAGGGCGTCTCTGCAAAGCAAGCCACGCTCAGCGAGTCAAGGTTGCCCTGCACCGCTTGTGGGTCCAGTGCAACACCAAGTCCGCCGGCACACGCCATCTCCGCAGCGGCGACAAGCACGCCACCCTCACTTGGATCATGCGCACTGCGAACCAACCCCTCGGCAATCAGTCCCGCGACCACTCGCGCATTAGCCGGTCCGGCCTTGAGATCCGTTCTTGGCAACATGCGAGATCCAGGCGCCGCCTGACTCATCAAGAGCAGATGACTCCCACCGATGCAGTCAGTCGTTTCGCCCACGAGCACCAACAGGTTGTCTGGGGCCTTCGCGTCCATAGTGACACATTGGCGGACATCGGAGACAATTCCAAACCCACTGATAAGCATGGTTGGTGGAATCCGAATGGTCTCTCCCGCTTCGGTCGTGAATTGGTTGTTGAGCGAATCCTTCCCACTGATAAAGGGAGTCCGATAGGCCAAACCTCCATGGAGACAGGCCGCCGATGCACGCACCAACTCACCCATGCGTTCTTCATCCTCACAGCCAGGCCAGCAATAATTGTCAAGAATGGCGATCTGCTCAGGATCAGCACCTACACACACGAGATTGCGAACGCACTCATCGATTGCTGCAAGAACCATGTCGTAGGGGTCGGCAGCCAAACCAGTTGCAAGACCAGATCCAATAGCCAAACCCCGCGTACTTCCACGAACCGGCGTAATGACCGCCGCATCGCTAGGCCCTTCGCCGTCTGGTCCAACAAGCGGCTTGATCATGGTACGCCCCTGCACTTCGTGGTCGTACTGCCGAATGATTGATCTCTTTGATGCAATATTGGGATGAGACATCAATGCGTGAAGCATCTGCGACAAGTCGCTCTCACATACTTCTGCAGGAACCTCGACGTCCGTGGGATTCCAAGACGCTTGCCGCACGCGGTCCGGCAATCCTTCGTGCATGAACTGCATGGACAATCGCCCAAGTTCCGACCCGCCGTAACGAAGAATCAACTCCCGCTGTGGTGTCCCAAATTCACCCAGATCGCACCACTCAACTTCATGTTCCTCGCAAATAGAGGCCAACGCCTCCAATCGATCTGCAGACACAGCAAGCACCATGCGTTCCTGTGCTTCACTAATCCAGATTTCAGTCGGCGTCAGGCCCGTGTACTTCAGTGGTGCCTGTTCCAAATTGACTACAGCACCAAGTTCTTCACCCATCTCACCTACAGCACTACTGAATCCTCCAGCACCACAGTCGGTGATCGCCGTAAACAAGCATCCGGATGCATGATCTCGGGCCGCCATGATGGCGTCGAGCACCTTCTTCTCCGTAATGGCGTTGCCAATCTGAACTGCGTGCGAAAACTCATCGGCGTGTGTATCAGTCAACTCCGCAGAAGAGAACGTGGCGCCATGCACACCATCGCGTCCAGTACGCCCGCCCATCGCGATAATCCGGTCACCAGCGCGTGGTGCGCCGCTGACCAAATCTCTAGGCATCACCCCAACACACCCACAGAACACCAGTGGATTGCCGACGTAGCGGTTATCAAACCAGACCGTTCCATCAAGTGTTGGGATACCCATTCTGTTGCCATAGTCCCGAACACCCTCAACGACGCGATGCAGAATGCGTCGTGGATGCAAGCAGCCGTCTGGGATGTGTTCCATGGTCTGGGATCCGACACAGAAGACATCTGTTGCCGCAATTGGGCGTGCCGCCAAACCAGTACCGATGACGTCGCGAATACATCCACCAATCCCCGTTGCTGCACCACCATAAGGTTCTAAGGCAGAGGGGTGGTTGTGGGTCTCCACCTTGAAACACACGGCGGTGTCTTCATCGAAGCCCACGATGCCGGCATTATCAACAAAGACAGAAAGGCACCATTGGTCTAATCCTTCCTCCATCAATTGATGCGTCGCTGCTGCAACCGTGCACTTCAGTAAATTCGGTATACGGAGCGTCCCATCCTCGATCATCGATGCTGACGGAATACCACCCCCAGGCAATTCGCCTGCATAGTCAACGGTGGCTTTGAGTGTCTTGTGAACACAGTGCTCTGACCACGTTTGTGCAAGTGTTTCCAATTCGATGTCACGTGGCTCACGTCCCAGTGCCCGGAAGTGATCTTGCAACGCATGCATTTCATCGAGACTGAGGAAAAGGTGCCCTTCTCGACTCAATCGGAGCAGCGCATCATCTTTGAGATCACAGAGCGGCACTTCATTGCTGGACATATCGTGCGCATGACCGATTGGAAACGACTCGGGATGCGCTGGGCCGATATGGACATCATGAATCAGAGGGTTTGCCAGACACTTGGAGGCCAGTTCTCGGCCAACTGTCGCATCAACTCCATCGAGGTCGTACCGTCTTCCGGTCCGGACCTGCACCTCAATGCCAAGCAGGCGCTCAATCGCCGCCTCGATGGAGTCGGCATCCGGGTCCATGACCCCGGGCAACGGGTGCACTTCAATCACTGAGGTCGACCGAATAGGAGACGCCCCAATCACCAACTCATCGCTAACAGGGTGTGCCAACAGCGTGTGTCCGATGTGCTCCACTTGCTTCACATCGAGATCTGCCTCAATGAGATACACCGCTGCAGTCGCAATGCCGCGCAGTTGCTGACCACCCGGCATAGCGTGTATCGCCTCGAGCGCCGACTGACCTGCCGGATCCCCAGCGTGCAAAGAAGGCCGAACTTCGATGCGGTGCACGGTCATGCCTGAAGATCCTCCTGATACATCTCAGCCTGCTGTTTGGCGAGCATGTCACAACGTTCGTTCTCTGGGTGTCCAGCATGACCTTCAACCCATGTACATTCAATGTGCAGTCGCGCACGTTCTTGATCCAGCGCCTTCCAAAGGTCGATGTTCTTGACTGGCTTGCGACCACTGGTGCGCCATCCACGCTGCTTCCAATTATCCAGCCACTCAGTTAGTCCATTCAGGACGTATTGACTATCGGCATGTAGTTGCGCATGCGCGCCTTCGGGCAATGAGCGCAGGCCTTCAAGAACCGCAGTCAATTCCATGCGATTGTTCGTCGTCGAAGTAGCGCCGCCAACCAGCACCTGTTCGCCACCGTCTTGGTTCCGCACGATGCAGGCCCATCCACCCGGCCCCGGGTTCCCCAAACAAGCCCCGTCACTATGCAATTCGAATTGGAACAAGGGGTTACCCATCCTCGCACTGGGGCTGATCGAGCCATCTGTAGCTGATCGCTCCATAGCAGTCTATTCAGATTGACCTCAGAGTGAGCCTTGTGGAAAACCTTGGCCGGTGGGTGTGAAATCGAACATGTTTTCGGATGTGGCCTTCTCATCCACGACTTATCCACAACTCTCCGCGTGGGTTCCAAGACCCATTGAGGCCAGAGAAGGTCCGATATCTGCTGCGTTACTGCTAAGGGCCAACAATCGCCAACTCGCTGATGCCGCCTTGCTTGAAGCCCCCCTCTTGGCCCTTGGGCATGCCTTTGCTTTGCCTAAGACGGCAGTCCTGATACACTGCTCGGCTCGCCATTGTGGCGTGTTCTGGAGTTCCTATGCCCACGATCAACCAACTGGTTCGCAAGCCCCGCCGAAGTCCAAAGGCAAAGTCGAAGGTCCGTGACCTAGACGCCTGCCCTCAAAAGCGAGGTGTGTGCCTACAGGTCCGAACCGTGACACCCAAGAAGCCCAACTCTGCGCTTCGAAAGGTCGCTCGTGTTCGTTTGTCCAACGGCAAGGAGATCAGCGCCTACATCGGTGGCGAAGGTCACAACCTACAGGAGCACTCGATTGTGCTTGTGCGTGGTGGCCGAGTGCGGGATCTTCCTGGTGTTCGATACCACGTTGTTCGTGGCAGCCTCGACACGCTTGGTGTTGATGGACGGGCAAAGGGCCGCTCCAAGTACGGAACTAAGCGCGGCAAGAAGTAGCCCACAGATAATCGATGCACCACTTCTCTGGTGCTGGCAAGTAATCGTGTGACGCACCCGTCCACGGTGAACACAAGACCCACAATGTTGGGTAGATGAGCCAAAGGAGGCCGAACATGGCCGGACGTATTACCTACTCAGAGCAACAACTCAAGCCTGATCCCCGTCACGGGGACAAGGTGCTCGCGAAATTCATTAATTGCGTCATGGTGGACGGCAAGAAAGCTGTAGCGCAGCGCGTCGTCTATGACGCACTTGACAAGATGCAAAAGCGGATCGACAAGGATAAGCGGGAAAGCATGCCTGACAAGGCGATTGATGCCTTCCGAAAGGCGATTGAAAACGTCAAGCCTAATGTTGAAGTGCGATCCAAGCGTGTTGGCGGTGCCAACTATCAGGTCCCAATGCCGGTGACCCAGCGACGCCGACAGAGCCTTGCATTCCGTTGGATCATTACTGCGGTGCGTGGTGACAAGGGCAAGCCCATGGCTGACCGACTTGCGCGTGAGCTTTATGACGCCGCCAATGGCGAAGGTAAGGCCTGCACTGTGCGTGAGCAGACACACCGCATGGCTGAAGCCAATAAGGCCTTTAGCCACTTCGCATGGTGATTCTGCAGGCTCGGTTAGCAGCTCTCAATCCAGAATTTCTCAGCGAGCAGCGAATTCATCGCTGCTCGCTGTAGCATCGTTCGCTCATGAGTAACGACCGCTATCACCGCCAAATGCTGCTCCCGGAAATTGGTGCCGAGGGCCAAGCCCGCCTTGCCGAAGCTCGAGTGCTGGTCATTGGATGTGGAGCGCTTGGATGTGGAGTCTCTGACCTGCTCACAAGAGCTGGCGTTGGTCATCTGCGACTAATTGACCGTGATGTAGTCGAGCCAACCAATCTGCAGCGGCAGGTTCTCTTTGATCAAGAAGATGCGGACCATGCGAGGCCAAAAGCTATCGCTGCTGCGGCTCGTCTGAAAGCGATCAACCCGACGATGAATGTCGAACCTGTCGTAGATGACTTTCGCCATGACATTGCACTTCAACTGACCAATGACATTGATGTCCTCGTAGACGGGTTGGACAACCTTGAGGGGCGATACCTACTCAACGATGTTGCCGTGCATCGCGGCCTTCCCTATGTCTATGCAGGCGCAGTTGGCACAGAGGGCCTGGTGACAGCCTTACTCCCGCAGCATTCGGGGCAAGATGGGAGGATCTCATGGCCTGCATCTGAAGCTGGACCGTGCCTCCGCTGCCTGTTTCCAGAACCCCCACCATCTGGAACCCTCCCGACATGCGACACCGCCGGCGTGCTCGGCCCCACCGTCGCGGCGGTCACTGCACACCAAGCCTCCCTGACAATGCGCTTGATCTGCGCGGGGACCAGTGGCATCGACCGCAGCCTCCACTCCATTGATCCTTGGCATGGACTGGCGAGGCGAGTCACGGCCGACCGTCCACGCGACGATTGCCCGTGTTGCAGCGGCCGGCAGTTCGAATGGCTGGAGGGCAAACGGCAGGCGCACACCGAGATACTGTGTGGTCGCAGCACGGTGCAGATCCGGCCGGCTCGCCCTGGGATGGTCAATTTAGAGAAACTCGCAACTCGATGGCAGGCCCATGGCCACGTCGCTCAAGACCAACACGCACTTCGGCTGGACTGCCCAGATGGCACACGCCTCACAGTATTTGCAGATGGACGGGCCCTCGTTGGCGCAGATGATCTCGCAACAGCACGTGCACTGTACGCCCAGCTGATCGGCTCTTAATCAGTGCGTTTCTCGCTTGATTCGCCAGTGATCAGAATCAACATGGCCCCCACTGATCGATCACAAGCAGAATGTCGTTGACATCTACAACACCGTCACCATTTGGGTCAGCGCCAGTTGACCCATAACGCGCAATGACAAGCAAAACATCATCGACGTCTACAACAAAGTCGCCATTGAGATCTGCATCACACTCCCACGGGCACTCGGGGCCTGTCCATTCGTTTCCACCCCCATCGCTCCATGCCCCAGTGATGTCTTCGATGGAATTGGCACAGAAGACAGAATCGGAAACAACCAAACCCGAAAGGACATCGTCGTCATACTCAACATAGACAACGCCATCTATGTTTGAGCCGCACTTCCAAACATTCGTGTTGGATAATGCTGATGGTGTACTGGCATAAGGAACATTAATGTGAAGAGCTGCCCCAAGTGGTGCATCACAGAAAGAAACGTCCAGGCCATCTAACTGAATTTCAATGCCTGAATAAACTCCGCCACCAGAATCATCGGCATTGCAGTTTTTGATCAAAGTATCGCTGATCGCGCATCCAAGAGATGCGTCTGACTGGAAGTAGACCGCGCCGCCCGTACTCTCGCATGAGTTAAATTCAAAAGTGCAGCCTGTCATCTGCATCGACGCTCCACAGCACACACGAACAGCGCCGCCATCCGTACCAGCAGTGTTCAATCGAAAGATGCAGTTTTCAACAGTCATCGGACCAGGCGGCGAGAATCCACTGGACCAAATAGCCCCGCCGGTGTAGTCCGCTTGATTCGCTTCAAAGGTGCAATCTCGAATTGTGGCATTCCTTGCATACACCGCTCCACTTGAAATGCCAATGTTGTTGCGAAACGTACATGATTCGATCAACGTCCCACTACCAACACTTATCGCGCCAGCTCGAAGATCAAAGGTTCCATTGTCTTCAAATGTGCATGATCGAACGACCATTGGGCCAATGATGCGAAGCCCACCGCCCATGCCCGACTGCTGTACGCAGTTTCGAACTGTTACTCCTTCGATCAAGCTTGTTAAATCGCCAGAATTCGTGCTCGAAAACGAGAACCCTGCTCGCTCACCCTCCCCATCAATGATGGTCTGCTCAGCACCAGCGCCAATGATGCTCAGTAATTTGTCTTCACACACTGCAATGAACTCCCCTGCTCCCGTATACACACCTGACCGAACTTGAATAATCTCACCCTCAGATGCGGCATCAATGGCTTCTTGAATCGTGAGATAGTCACCATCGCCAGATGCGTCGACCACAATGTCTGCGTCGCTGAGTCCAACCACACCCATCAAAGACATCGCCCAAATAGCGTTTCCAAGTAATGTATTCATCTCGACCGTCTCCTCAACGATTGAAGCACATTTGAAATGGCCCCCTCCCCGAAGGCTTTCCACCTTACTTCCGCTACGGCTCACGTCCGTTGTGGTTCCCAAAATTCAACCCCTCAAACTCATACCTCTGGAACACTGCTGATGAAGACCACTGAAAAGACCGTGATTGCACAAATGCTGGAGCATCGTTCCATCCGTTCCTATACCGACGAAATCGTGCCGGCAGCAGACATTGAGCAAGCAGTGGCCGCAGGACAGAAAGCAGCGACAAGCAGCAATATCCAGACCTATTCGCTGGTGCACGTGACTGATATAGAGATCCGAACTGCAATGATCGAAATCAGCGGCGGACAAGACAAAGTTCGAGACTGTGGTGCTTTTTTTGTCATTTGCGCCGACATGCGACGGCATCGCCTGCTCGCAGATCGGTGCGGCGTTCCGTGTGAACAGAATGTTGAATCATTTCTTTTAAGTGTGATTGATGCATCGCTGTTTGCACAAAACATGGCACTTGCCTTTGAATCGCTCGGGTGGGGCACCTGCTACATCGGGGGCATACGAAATAACCTCAGTGCAGTGCAGAAGATCTTGAGCCTGCCAACAGACGTCTCGCCACTATTCGGCATGACCGTCGGGCGCGCGGCCGAAGAACCCTGGCCACGACCACGCTTCCCCGTAGACACCATCATGCATGAAAACGGTGTCGTATCAGATGATGTAGTTCTTGCTCAGTGTGATGCCTATGACGACCTGATGCGGGAGTACTACCTCAATCGCGGGGCTAGCGGTCGCACCTGGTGCGGCCAGATGGAGCGTTTCTTTGAGGTGCCAAAGCGTGCTCACCTCAAAGACTTCTTCGAGCAAATGGGCGTGCGTTGGCGTTAGCGGCAAACGACTCTAGATCACAAACGACCTAGCCAACTTGGCGGTAGTCTGGCATCAGCCCGACACAAGGAGCATGTCATGAGCCTAAGCCGCCGCACCATCATCAAGACCGCTGCTGTCACCCCCCTGTTTGCGACCGCCTCGTCCTGGACGCGTGTACTTGGGGCAAATGACCGGCTGAACATCGCTGTCATAGGAACCGGCGGCATGGGCACTGGCCATCTTCAACACTTGGTCAATAGTGCTGATACCGAGAACATCTCAGTCGGCCGTGTCTGCGATGTCTATCGAAGACGGCTTAACCACGCAGCCAAACTGGCCTCACTCAACGAGTCGCACGCGACTATGGAGTATGAACGAGTACTAGATGACCCGGACATTGATGCAGTCCTAATCGCCACACCAGACCATTGGCACACCAAGATCGCGATCGAAGCCATGGAGGCAGGAAAAGATGTCTACTGCGAAAAGCCTCTGTCGCACACGATTGACCAAGCTCTGGCCTGCCGAGATGCCGTTCGGCGGACGGGGCGGACCCTGCAAGTGGGTCCGCAAGGCACCAGTGATGGACGTATCTGGGCAGCACGGCGCGCCATCGCTGAAGGTCGTATCGGGAAACCAGTCTGGAGCCAAGGCGCCTACTGCCGCAACTCACGGGGTGGTCAATTCAACTGGCCGATTGATGCAGATGCTGGACCCAATCAAGACCGTGGTGCCGACGGATACGTCTGGTGGGACCGCTGGCTCGGCCATGAACATGGCCTCGCTCCACGCATCAACTGGAATGAAGATCACTTCTTCCGATTCCGTAAGTACCTGGCCTACAACGGTGGCCTAGCAACGGATCTCCTGTATCACCGGCTGGCCCCGCTCCTCCTAGCGATCGAAGGATTGAATGGCGCCTATCCCAAGCGAGTCGTTGCAAGCGGCGGACGCTATCTCGAAAAGGATGAGCGGGATATTCCCGACACATTCTTCATGATGGTCGATTATCCCAGCGAACACACGGTGGTGCTTTCCAGTGTCATGACGAATGACGATACATGGCCGACCTCCATTCGAGGTCAATATGCAACCCTGCGACCCGACGGCGATAGCATCGAGTTGACTGAACAGTCAGTTTGGTGGGAGGCATTTCGCGCCGCCAACAGCGACCAATTCGGCCCCGATGGTGGTCCCGATCAAGGCAATGCGCCAAAAATTAAGCCTGGGCAAGCCAAGGCCCGCCTAGCCGCCGATGCGAGGCGAAACCACATGCAGAATTTCCTCGATGCCATCCGCCTTGGACATCCCTTGGCCTGCAACGTGGAACTGGGATGCTCGACCATGGTGGCCATCAAAATGGCCGTAGACGCATGGAAAGACGATCAGGTCCTCCGCTGGGACCCCACTGAAGAGCAGATCATCTCCACCTAGCCGGTTCGAACATCCACTAGATTGGGGCCGTAGGGGTCTAAACAGCCACTCCGCCCACCGTTTGGAGGGTAGGATTGGCCCTGTCCATCAAAGGGCGGAACTATCCACCAGTGTTCAGGAGACACAACATGCGTATGCCATTGACACTCGCCGCAATTGGCGGCTTGGGAGTCGCCGCGATCGCGCTTGGAACAGACGCGATCGATCCCACGACCACCATCGATACCAGAGTCGCTGCCACTCGCGGCGATACCTCTGATTTCCCTAAGTTCGACACGGTCGTAAAAGACACCTACAAGAAGGTCATCTCGACCGTCGACGGTAAACCGGGCATGTACACGCTGTATGTCAACCACAAGACTGGTGACGTAATGGCGGAACTCCCGAGGAACTTTGCGAACCAAAACATCTTCTTTGCCTACACAATCGCCGGTGGCATCCCACAAGCTGGTGTTCAGGCAGGAGATATGTACGCCCATTGGAAGCGCTTCGGCAAGCGACTGGCACTGATTCAGCCCAACTATGCCGTACGATCAACTGGCGATAAGCAATCCAAGGCTGGTACCAAGCGTGTGTTCACCGATCAGGTCATCCTCGATGTTCCGATCCGAACGATTGGCCCAGGTGGTGGACCCGTCATCGATATGACCGATCTTTTGGTCAAACAGTCCACCAAGTTCTTCGGTGGTGCCACCTCTGGTGCCAACACACGTTTGGCCACGATCGAAAAAGCCAAGGCCTTCCCGAACAACATTGAACTGGCTTTTGGGATGCCACTGCGAAATGGGCGTCTCGCCACAGTGGCCTACTCCATCGCTGAGATTCCCGAAAACACGGGTTATAAGCCACGAGTGGCTGACGAACGGGTTGGGTACTTCACAACCGCGCACCGCGACATCGGTGATGCCTCCAAGGAAGATCCGTGGATTCGCTATATCAATCGGTGGAATATCCAGAAGGCAGATCCAAAACTCAAGATGAGCCCTCCAAAGGAGCCCATCGTCTTCTATGTCGAACACACCACCCCAGTGCGGTATCGCCGCTGGGTGCGCGACGGCATTCTGGAGTGGAATAAAGCATTCGAGAACGTTGGCATTGTGAACGCCATCGAGGTCTACCAACAGGACGCTGATACCGGCGCGCACATGGAGAAGGACCCTGAAGACGCTCGCTACAACTTCTTCCTCTGGACCAACGCAGATATGGGCTTCGCCATTGGGCCGAGCCGTGTGCACCCCAAGACTGGACAGATTCTCGATGCCGACATCGTGATGGATGAAGGCTTCATCAACGGATGGTCGCGTACTTGGAAGGATCTCGTTCCCGAGACCGCGTTGGAAGGCTGGGGCCCAGAAGCACTGACCTGGCTTTCAGAACGACCCGACTGGCACCCCAAAGTGCTCTTAGCCGATCGTGCTGAACGATCCGAACTCCTCAGTCAGGTCAAGCGCGAAGCTGCACTCCGTGCCGCAGGCATGATTCCTGGCTTTGCAACCCCAACCTCCCACACCGATCTCATCGGAGACGAACAGTACGACGGCCTGATTGGGCGCGTCTCGCAGGTCAATGGCAATTGCCGCCACGCTGCTTGCAAGGCGATGGAAGTCGCCATGATTCGACTCAATCCTGAGTTGATCATGAACCTCGACGCCCCCGGCGAAGCATGGGCTGGACCCAATGATCCAGTCTCTGGCATTTGGCATGGTTCAATTGAAATGACTGGACCGGACGGCAGTGCGCATTCCATGGACATCACACTTGAACTGTCCATGAACAAGCAAAACGAAGTCGCAGGTTCTGCTGAAATGGGCATGTTTGGCACGGTCGAATTGGTGGGATCTTGGGAGCCAAACGACAATCGCCTCACACTCAATCCCGCTGATGAAGACAGCGGTGGCGGCCCACCATTGGTGCTCACTATTGATGAGGGCCAGATGGCCGGAACGATGACAGAAGGAAGCATGAGCATGACGCTCACAGCTGCACGCAGTGCTTCTGATCAAGACTCCGACGACAGTGGCGATGCGGACATCGATGAGGATGATCTTGTCAAAAACGAGGATGGCCAGTCTGATGACGATGATGTGGCATCGAATGATGACGGTGCCAATCGCAAGGACTCAACACCCAAGAGCTCCAAGAACAGCGCATCGACCAAAGATGACAAGCAGTATCTCGACGGTGTCCCTGAGGAATTCATCGGCCCGCTGTTGATGGAAGTTGTTATGCACGAAGTCGGCCATACCCTCGGCCTACGTCACAACTTCAAGGGAAGCACGATCTACACCCTGGCCGAAGTCAATGATGATTCATTTACGGGTGCGAGTTCGGGATCGGTGATGGACTACCTCCCCATCAACATCAACTACCAACTTGGTGAGACACAAGGTGCTTGGACCCTGATGACACTTGGCCCCTACGACTACTGGGCCATTGAGTATGGCTATACCGCCAGACATCCTGAGAAGGTGCTCGCTCGAGCCACTGACCCTATGTTGGTCTACGCGACTGACGAGGACACATGGGGGCCTGATCCCCGTGCCCGTCGATTCGACAACGGCGCTAATCCACTCAACTACTGTGATTCGCAAATTGGCCTGGCCAAACACCTGCGTGAACAGATTCTTGAAGAGATGGTTGAAGAAGGGGAAAGCTGGGCTGAAGCCCGCAAGGCGTATGACATGTTGCTCAACAAGCAACTCGGTGCAGTCAACGTGGCTGCGAACTGGATTGGTGGTAGCTATGTGAATCGCTACAAGAAGGGCGATGAAGGTGATCATGATCCAATCGCTCCAATCGAAGCGGATCAGCAGCGACGTGCCATGCAGATCGTGCTCGAAAACACGATGCTCGACGAGGCCTATGGTCTGTCACCTGAGTTGCTGCGTCGTATGAGTGTCGACAAGTGGTGGGACGATGGCGGCATGAGGAGCATCTACACCGATGAGACGTATCCGATCCACGATCGTATTGCAGCCATCCAGGCTATGGCGATGAATGGCATCCTGAATCCTCAGACCCTTAATCGAGTCTATGACAACGAGTTTAGGGCCATAGAAGGTGAGGATGTGCTCTCTGTGCCAGAAGTACTCACCATCGTTCGCGACTCCGTCTGGACGGAACTCGATGGTGGGCCAGAAGGTTCGTACTCGGCACGCAACCCTTACATCACGAGTCTCCGCCGCAATGCTCAACGTGAGCACCTCAAGCGACTCATCGACCTGAGCATGCCCGCTGGTAGTGGCTTCTACACCGCACCGGTGTCGAATCTCAGCCGCATGCAACTTCGTGAACTCAAGGCGACGATTGACAGTGCGATGCGACGCAAAGGAGCGGATCTTGACCCCTATTCAAGAGCCCACCTTGCCGAAGCAAGTTCACTGATTGATCGCTCACTGAACGCTCAGTACCTCTACAACACCGATGACATTTCTGCTGGTGGCGGAGGTTCAATGTTCCCATTCCTCGGTCAACCCACCGGAGAATAGCTCTTTGATCAAACCCGTCTCCTGACGGTGGATACCACAGCAGGCTCGCTTCGGCGAGCCTGCTGTCATGCGCAGCAGAAGAACAATGAACTTCCGGTGTCAAGTTGGCATCTCTCTCGCTACCGTAGAGGCATGACTGTATTGATTGCTGGAATCCCATCGAATAACGACACCCTCTTTCATGCGATTCGCTTCAGTGCTGGAGATCCTGCTGCACTGATTGACATGGATGGAACTCGGCTACTCATCATTCGTGACATTGAAATGGACCGAGCTAAAGCCCACGCCCGCGCTGACCAAATTGCATGTCCTGCTGATTTCACGCCCAATGAGGGTCTCTCTGGTGACCGTGAAACCGCCGTCGCCCAATCCGTTGCTGAAGCATTGCGGCAACATGAAATCTCAACAGTCAGATCCGACCGCACACTCGCACTGTCCTTTATTGACGCCCTCCAAAAAGGTGGCATATCAATTGAATATGACCACGATCTTGGCGTCGCTCAGCGACGTTCCAAAGATGCAGAGGAGCTTGATGCACTTCGCTCCGCTCAGGCTGAAACCCAAGCGGCAATTGCAATGGCTTGTGAAACCATCGCCAATGCCTCACCTGATGCTGCTGGTGTACTACAACTTGATGGCGGAACACTGACATCTGACCGCGTACGCGCTCTGATCGATACACACCTACTCACTCGAGGGTACGACAATCCAATGAGCATTGTCGCAGGTGGCTCCGAAGGGGCTGATTGTCATCATCATGGCGCTAGCGCACTGCGCACTGGTGAGCCAGTCATCATCGATGTCTTTCCCCGATGCAAATCAACGCGTTACAACGGTGACTGCACCCGAACCGTTGTCCACGGTGACATACCGCCGCTAGTGCAATCCATGTATGACGCTGTGTCTGAGGCAAAATTGGCCGGAGAATCGGCCACACGCGCCGGGGTGACTGGTGAGGTGGTGCATCAGGCCACCACCGAACGCATCATGGCCCACGGATTTCATCTTGGACTACCTGAGGATGATGCACTCCCCGATCGCATCGCCATGGTGCATGGCACCGGACATGGCGTCGGGCTCGCGGTGCATGAACCCCCACTGCTCGATATTGGCGGCCCACCGCTGGTTGCTGGAGACGTCATCACAATTGAACCAGGTCTTTACGGGCCCGCAGTTGGCGGTCTCCGACTTGAGGACATGGTGGTCGTCACCCAAGACGGGCAGGAAGATCTTGGCACAGGACTGCACCTCGGACTTGATTGGGCAACGACTTAACGGATCAGCCAGACTCCGCGACAGCCTCATCCGGAGCAACTGGAGGCATCGGCACGGCCATCACTTCTGACACGGCCCGGACCATCTCAGCTTCTGCCAATGTAGTTTTCCCATCATGATCCACCACGGCAACAACTGCTGCGAGCAGCCGCTTTCGTTCATTGAAACGAAGCGTACGAAGATCATGAACCACTGAAGCTAGCTGCTTCAATGAAACGCTGGATATGGACTGGGGCGCGGGTACCTCAATCGCACTACAGCCCGCTTGCAATGAACCTATGGCAGAAACCTGATCTGCAGATCCGGTGATGGCCACAATTGACAACAGCGAGACAATGGAAGAATGCATTGATCTGATGGTTGCGCTTGCTTGATGTTGCGCCCCACCAGATCGATCGATCATCGCATCAACCAACATGGCAACCACCCATTCGAAGCGGCTGATCTTGCGATCAGCTGAGACGAGAGCATCAACCAACTTCGTCAGATCTTGTGATTGAGTGTCTGAAAGCGCATGCACAGCTGGACTGGTCATGTCTAGAAGCGGCACACGGCAGGATGTCTCCAAAGATGCAAGTAGTGGACGAAGTTGCGCCACTCGGGCAACCTCCTCCGCGGGCAAGAGCTGCTCGACAGCTGCCAGCTGGGACCCTGTTGCTTCGGCATCATCTGTACCCTCATCTTCAATGAGCATTGCAGCAATCAATGCACGCACACACTGAGGCGAGTGAGCCGCATCACGAAGTGATTGAGGGATTGCATTCAACACACGCCGAGTCCAGTCCATCGAAATAGCATCGAGATCTCCGGCCGATGCAATCGCTTGTTGAACTCGACCGATTGCCACAGCTCCAGCAACCAGAGGATGAAATTCCCGGCTGGCGGAACTCCCCTCCGCAGCAGGTTGCTCTGTAGAAACACTCACATCTCGTACATGCACGGGCTGCCCACCTGTGATCCGGTCAATACGAGCATCCAATGGGGGATGTGTCGCAAACATAGCCGGCACCGCCTGAGAAAAGAACATGTGGTTAAATTGACTGGCCTCTCCAGAAATGCGTGTTCTTTGGGGCTTAGTCTGAATACGGGCAAGCGCTCCTGCAATCCCATCTGGATTGCGCGTGAATTGCACGGCACTAGCATCAGCAAGGAACTCCCGCTGACGCGACACCGCCGCCTGAATCAACCGCGCCACAAGCGTGCCCATAAAGCCAATGGCAGCAATCAGCCAGCCGACGACCATCAAACCAATGGCAATTGCCGCACCATTGCCCTTGTCATTACTACTTCGCCCACCACCGCCAAAGAGCATGCCGTAAGCGACTGTTCTCGCCAAGAGTAGACCCGCAATGCCCAAGACCATGACGCCATTAATGACTGCGATCAAACGCAGATTCAATCGCATGTCTCCGTTGAAAATGTGGCTGAATTCGTGCGCTACGATGCCCTGCAACTCATCACGCGGCAGCATGATGGTTCCACGTGTCAAACCAATTGCTGCCTGATCCACAGTATGACCCGCCGCAAAGGCATTGATTGCATCGGAGGGAATCTCGTACACCGGCGGAACCGGAACACCAGAAGCAATCGCCATCTCCTCGACCACATTGAGCGCACGCTGTTCATGCGCGTTGGAAGTGTCCGGTTCGATGCGCTTCCCCCCCATCATCTCTGCAACAGCTTCCCCACCAGCACGGAGTTGCAAGTAGCGATAGAGAAACCCTCCACCAACAAGCACAAGCATGAGACCAAATGCAAGCAGGAAGACATCTAGATCCCATAAGACCAAAGATTCCTGGTCGGCCCATTCCTGAAAACGCGTTTCACGAAATGACTCGCCCCGCTCTGTCGCACGCTGTGCCCTGATCTGGTCATAAGCACCAAGCACATGCACTACCAACATCAAAATGGCATACATGCCAACGGTCATCGATGCGAGACCGCCAACTAAGAGCCAAACCAATAGCCCTGTCTTCCGATGAGCTTTGTCCTGAGCCTCAAAGAAGTTCACAAAAGAATCCGATCTTGCTGTCAGAAAGATTCAGGAAATCAGAACTCAACCTTTGGCGCCTCTTTGGCCGCAGCATCTTCGATCTCAAACATAGATGCTTCAGAGAAGTTAAACATGCCCGCGATGATGTTTGATGGAAAGCTCTCACGCTTTGTGTTGTAGACCATCACACCATCGTTATAAGCCTGGCGCGAAAAAGCCACCTTGTTCTCCGTCGTCGTAAGCTCTTCTTGCACCTGCATCATATTGGCGCTAGCCTTGAGATCGGGGTAAGCCTCCATTGCGACTGTCAGATTGCCGAGTGCACCGCGAAGGGCACTTTCAGCACCACCGAGTGACTTCACCGCACCTCCATCGGTGGGGTTCGATGCAACTGCCTGCGCAGCAGACATCGCCTGATTACGGGCATTCGTCACAGCCTCAAGCGTTGATGCCTCATGCTTCATATAGCCCTTGGCGGTTTCGACAAGATTGGGAATCAGGTCGTACCGACGCTTAAGCTGTACATCAATCTGTGCCCAGCCGTTTTTTACCCGATTCCGAAGGGCGACAAGCGAGTTGTAGATGCTGATCACCAATACGATCAGCACTAGCGCAACACCACCAATCACGATTAGTAAAATCGCTGCGGCACTCAGTGCCAACATCAAGTCCATCATCATTGTTCCTCTCCCTCTTTAGCATGTGGATGATCCACGTGCGAGTGTTCTATATGTTCATGCTTGTCATGATGATCGTGTCCGTGCTGCACTTGCCCATCATGAGCCTCGCGAGCCCGACGATCACTTATCTCGCGTGCTCTCATCGCTGCGCTTCTAGCTTCCATAATTGCCGGCATCACCACACCAGCGCTCATCGGCAACAACAAGTTGGAATCTATGTTCGCCATCATGCCGGTCATAAGCACATTGATGCTTGGATCAGCGGTCCCTTGATACACAACATCATCGCCATCTACAGAGACCAATAGTGCACATGGATGGGCATCATCAGCAAGATCTCCGAATGTGGGAACCACTAAATCCGCAGAATGCGTGTGCCCATTTTTAGGTCGACTGTAGTTGGAGATGGCTGATGCAAGACCAACCATATAACCGTATCCATCAGCCATTTGAGCTGGCGTATCCGAGTAGTTGATCTGCATTGCGCCAATGCCATCCATGCCGATACTCTGGCGGAAACTTCTGGCTTGGCGCAGAGAACTCCGGGCATCAAACTGACGACATGCGGCGATCATGGCCTGCGGCGTAAGTGTCGCCACTAACCAGTTTTCTTTGACAGCCATCGAGACTTCGACAGGAACCGGCAGTCCAGGAAAGGTCAGCGAAATAACCTCGCCGCAATCTGGATGCGTCCAGGTAGACATCGCTACATAGCCCTCAGTCATCGACATCATCATCGAATTCGCTCGGGCCGCAAGCAGTCCAATCGATGTGGCCAAACCATCAGGGTTTGATGCTTCGACCAACATCACCATGCTCATCAGACCACCGCCACCTGTTGATGGAGAGCGGTAAAAAGCCACAGCGTCGCCGAGATAGTCGATCAACTCAGTCTTTGGATTAACACCAAGCATCATTTTGATCTGCTCACTCGCCATTTCTGATGCTTTGACTGACTTTCCATCTGGTCCGCGACCTAAAGGCGGCATCATTGAATCGCCAATACCAATCAGTGAGTTGAGCAGTGCCCGAATGTTGACACGTGTGACCTGAGCAGCCACAGCATCCATCGGAATACGGTCAATATCTGATGAGCGCACACCACCATCAACGACGTACTGCCCAAAGTGCTTCGTCCAATTGGAAACGCGCCCTCCGAGATGCATGAGTTCCCCATCCCGTCCCATGGCCATTTGAATACGAAGTGCATCTGGCCCCATGAGGCCCCATGCCTTCAAAAGATCGCCGGCCTGCGGCTGAGCCATCATCGCCATGCCCAAGAGAGGCTGCAGTTCATTGAAGTCAATAAGCATGCCCCCGATGACCTTTGTTCCATAAGGAAGCCCACATGCTGACCAATCGAGAGATGATTCCTCTGGAGGTGCTCCAACCGATAGGACCGCCTGCTCAACACCATTGGATTTCTCAAGACCAATCCAAGTTAGTGGGTCAGGATCATTATCGTTGTATCGGAGGAAACCAGGGTGCTGAGCATCTGGAACGCCAGCAGGCACCCGCGCGTACTCAGCTACTTGATGAGCGGCTGAAATCAAGGACTGTGGTGAAGCGCCCTCGTTTCCATGTGAGCGAATGGTCAACGTGAATGGATTTTCATGAGGTGGCGCGTTGGGGCGTACCGCAACACGAACATCCAACTCACTGAGAAGCAGTTTCACCATGGTCTGAAATTCGAATCTTTCACGCCGCGAAATACCTGGCGGCAGACTCATTTCGTGCTCCTCCATACGCACCAATGCCTGATGGAAGCCAGCATCCTTGGCATCATTCAAAATGCCGTCAATACCAGCTGAATAAAGCACAATCGCGTCGGTGGACGCATGCAGTCCATTGGCTGCGCCGAGCAAGCACGCAGATACCAATACAGATGGGGCCAATCGCATGAGTTCCCTCCTCTTGCGGTTTGAAGATCTTCCAAACAAGCGATACAACATACTCGCAGCACCGCTTTCTTGGGATCTGGCTTCTTAATCGTTCAAGCAGATTTGGGCCTGCGGAGCACCATCGCGCTTAAATCGTCATTGACTGGGCCACCATGCCACATCGTGGCAGCGCTAAGCGCCTGTTCTGAAAGCACTTCAGACTCTACAGAACCAAGCTCTGCCAAGGCTTCAGCGAGTCGGCCTACTCCAAGTTCCTCGCCAGCGACATCCGTCGCCTCGGTAATGCCATCGGTATAGAGGGCTAACCAGTGCCCTGGCGCCAGAACGCCCTGGCGGGCTTCCCAAGTAGCAGCGGGAATGACCCCTAAAAGTGGCCCTGTGGAATCGCCCTCTTGCTTGACTTCCCCCTCGCCATCCCCAAGCAGTGCCGGCAAGTGACCAGCGGAGACCAATTGATAAGACCAAGTCGCCAGATTAATGCGGACAATGACACCTGTTACAAAAAGCTGCCGCTCATTGTCGTTGCACAAAGCTTCGTTGGTTCTCGACACCACTGCGGTCAATGCACTGGCAGGATCGTCAAACTGACGGAGCAACGTCATCGCTCGAACCATGACTAAAGCTGCTGGCATTCCAGAACCAGCCACATCAGCCAGCACGATAGTCAGTACCTCATCTCGAACCCAGTAATCGAAGAAATCGCCAGCCACGTATCGAGCAGGATGATTCACTGCATGAAGATCAACGTCGGGATGATCTGCCAACATGGGATACTCATGGGGAAGCATCTCCTCCTGAATCTCACGGGCCACATCCAACTCGCGCTCCATCGCCCGCCGCGCCGCCTGCTCACTTGCCACACGGTCAACCGTCCGCCCAAGTTGCTTGGTCATACGATTGAAGTCCAATGCCAACTTTCCAAGTTCGTCATGGCGACGCATGGGATCGATGCTGGCTGCAAGGTCACCGCCAGACACTTTTGAGACGCCAAGAGCAAGCATGCGTAAATCACGAGTGAGTCGCAGGCCAGTCAACAACACAATGCATGTCACAAGCAGACCACCAGCCACAAGCATTGACACATTCCATGTCAGTTGCGCACGCACTGGACCAAGCACTTGAGACTCTTCGATGGCTGCGGCGAACATCCAATCCGCAGTTGGAATGGGTTCAAAAGCAACGATGTGTGGCTGTTGATTTGGCCAATCATCCATCTGAATCAGTGTGCCGGGTGGCGCCTCCGCCAACATGGCTGGTCCATCATGCGTTGTCACGGGCTGCATGATCAATTTTGGATCTGGGTTGGAAATGAATCGGTCCCCTGAACCAACCAAAAAACCAGATGTATTGGAGAACTCGCCGACCTTGAGTCTGGATTGCAGAGGAAGCAACGGAATATCCACGGAAATCACTGCTTCGACGCGGTCGTTTCGAATCACCGGCACCGAATAGGACACTAGTAGGCCACCAAAAACTGGGCCCTCATAAGGATCCGTCCAACCTGCGTTGCCATCGACTGCTTCCGTAAACCAGTTTTTAATGGTGTAGTCATAGGCCTCAGCAAGATCTTCTTGGCGAATGGTGCCATTGGCATTCCAGACATAGGGCGCGGCAGGCATGCCCGGAATGACGGCCTCAGGCGTATAGGCAATCGAAGCCCCGTCGACCAGTGGAACCTGTTCAACTAGACGCGCCAACAACGTCCAGACGCGATCTCCACTCAGTTCCGGCGCAGACTCCAACGCAGCGGCGCCGGTGTGCGTTACGTGAACAATTCGCGCCAAATCTGCTTCAATGGCGCCCGCAGTCGCCTGTGTCAATAATAGGGTGTGCCCCTTGGCTTCAGTCATCGCCAAGGTCCTCATAGATCGGTATTGAATAATGATCACCGTTGCAAAGATCAGCGCAAGCGGGATCAGAACCAACACGACCAACTTGTTGCGAAGCGACATGATCAACTCACACCTGTTCACCAATCGCTTCAGCATCGGCAAGGATGATTGCACGATCACGACGCACACGACCTGCCGGAATGCTGGCATCTCCTTCAAGCAGTCGAGTCAGCATCGTGTGCTTGTCAGCGCCACCAATCTGCCACAGGAGGTTTCTTGCACGTGCCAATGTGGGGAAGGTCATACTCATACGAAGGCGGCCCATATGTTCATGCGTGGTCCAAGCGATGGACCGATCTACGACATCAAGAATCGGATCATCTGGAAAAAGTGAGGCTGTATGTCCATCTGGGCCAAGTCCCAAATGCACAATGTCAATTTCCCCATCACATAGTTGATCAATCAGCCGCGCATAGACCTCTGCAACCTCAACTAGGTCATCGCTGGTGACCGGCATGGGGTGCAGATGTTCCGCTGATAACACACTGCTAAACACCCGCTCAGCCGAGGTCCAATTTCGATCTTGGTGTCCATCTGGCGCGGCACGCTCATCAACCTGAATGACATGCACATGCTCCCACGGCACACCAGAAGTCTGGACCAGCCGTTCAAACATGGGCCAAGGCGACCGACCACCACTGACTGCCAAGACGCAACGACCACGCAACGTCACTATCCGGTCAATCGTGTCAGCCAGCCACTGGGCCCCAGCGATTGCAATATCTGAGGCCTTTGCAACACGCTTCAAGGTCAGTCCACACGGCATGATGCTGACGCCATCGATCATCGCACTACCTGAATTGGCTTTACTGGCGTCAGTGGATTGTGCCACCGCTCTAAATCACCCGTGAGCCGATCCGCTGTCGAGGGCCCCCAACTTCCCGGCTCGTATTGAACCAGGGGGGTGGGCTGAGCTATTGCCGGACCGACGATCTTCCAGGCTGCCTCGACTTCGTCGACTCGAGCAAACAAGCCTGTCTGACCCACAATCGCATCTTCAATTAAACGCTCATAGGCCGTCATCTCATCTGGCTCTTGATGCAAAGCAATCATCTCAATCTGTTCGCCAATCATTGCATCGCCAGGTTTCTTTGCCCGAGCGCCAATACTGATTGTCGTAAAGGGCTTGAATTGAAACCTAAAGTAGTTGCGCTCAGAAGTCGTCGTGTCTTCAAACAATTCTTGTGGTGGATGCCTGAGGTCAACGAGCACCTCCGTCGCCGTTACAGGCATGCGCTTCCCGACTCGAACGATGAATGGGACACCAGCCCAGCGCCACGAATCGATAAAAAACCTCGCCGCCACATAGGTCTCGGTGTCTGACCCCGCTTTGACGCCATCTTCGTCAAGGTACCCTTGATATTGCCCACGAACAATGGCATTGGACTCCAGTGGCCGCATGGAGCGCAAGACTCTGACTTTGGCATCTCGCAGCGCCTCATCACTTGCATCCGAAGGTGGATCCATAGCTAACAAAGAGATCATTTGCAGCATGTGATTTTGAAGTACATCTCGAAGCGCTCCAGCTTCGTCATAAAAAGCCCCACGGCCATCGACCCCAAAGTCCTCCGCCATGGTGATCTGTACACAACGCACATGCTCGCGCGACCAGACTGGCTCAAGAAAGCGATTCCCGAATCGGAAATACGTCAAGTTCAAGAGCGCTTCCTTACCGAGATAGTGATCGATGCGGTAAATCCGGTCCTCGGGAAAAACATCCTGCAATGCTGCATTCAGCGACTGGGCAGATTCCAAGTCGCGACCAAACGGCTTTTCAACCACCACTGAACCGCCGTCGGCGCAACCACCATCACGCAAGTGACCAACCACCATCGCGAATGTGCTTGGTGGAACTGCGAGGTAGTGCAGTGGGTGCTTTGCCTCTCCGAGCGCAGAACGCAGGCGGCGAAAGCTCTCAACATCAGCGTAATCGCCCACGACATACTGCAACCGATCCGCAAGCGATGCAAAAACAGACTCATCAATATCGCCGCTGCCAAACCGCTCAATGCCATCACGTGCCCGGGCAATAACATCTTCGCG
>JAKVBT010000016.1:0-16449 GCA_022446905.1 Phycisphaerales bacterium | reverse complement strand
TAGCACACCAAGCCCCTCAGCGTAGGCCGCCATCGCGCCATATTCGATGCCGTTATGCACCATCTTGACGAAATGCCCGGCGCCACTCGGACCACAGTGCAGCCAGCCTTGCTCGGCTGGCGACGGATCTCCTGCACATCCCGGTGTGCGTGGCGCTGACTCAACACCTGGCGCCAGTGATTTCAGTGCTGGTTCAAGATGACGCACGGCTTCAGGCTCACCGCCAACCATCAGACAATAACCACGGGTTTGCCCCCATACACCTCCGCTGACTCCCGCATCGACATAGCGAATACCTTGCTGTGACAGTGCATCGTGCCGTTGCAGATCATCCTGCCACATACTGTTTCCACCATCGATCAGTATGTCGCCCGAGGCCATGTGTGGCGTCACATCAGCAATCACTTGATCGACGATGCCAGCAGGCACCATCATCCACACTGCTCGGGGCGTCGACATCTGGGACATGAGCACTTCAATGGTCGTCGCTCCAATCGCTCCCTCTGCTTCAAGCGCGGCAATTGCATCAGCGGAGACATCCCAAACATGACACTCATGCCCAGCAGTTAGCAGGCGCCTGACCATCCCGGCCCCCATCCGACCTAGTCCGATCATGGCGATCTGCATGATGATTCCTCCGCCGTTTGTCAGGTAGATTGCAGTTGACCGATTTTCTCGGTGATGCCCTGCAGCATGTTCTTCCATGCCTTCACGAAAGCGTCTGCACCTTCAGCCTGCAAGCGTTCTGCAAGCGCTCGAACGTCAACACCTGCAGCCTCGAATCCAGCAATGACCTGGTCCGCATGGGTCCAATGATCGGGGCCAAGCACACCATCTACTGCGCCGTGGTCAGCAAATGCCAAGAGCGTCGGCTCTGGAATCGTGTTGATTGAATCTGCTGCTGCAAGCGACGAAATGTAGAGCGTGTCGGGAAGTGACGCATCTTTCGTGCTTGTGCTCGCCATGAGCAGTTTTTGACGGCGAGCGCCCTTTGCGGCCAAGTCTGCAAATGCCTCGCCGAAGATTTCTTCACATGCCCGATGGCAACGCACACCACAGGCAATACCCAGTCGATTGGCTAGCGATGGATCAACCAGCTCTGCTGTTGGCGTATCCCACCGTGAGATAAATACTGACGCAACTGAGAATACATGTGGATCTAAACCAGCCTCGATGCGGCGGCGGATACCTGCAATGTAAGCCTCAGCAGCACGGCGGTACTGAATCTCGTCAAACAGCAGCGTGACATTGATATTGACGCCTCTGAAAATCAACTCTTCGATTGCTTCTGGCGCTTCTGGAGTCCCAGGAACCTTGATCATAAGGTTCGGTCGATTGGCTCGGTGGAACAACTCGGTTCCTTGCTCGATCGTTGTCTGAGCGTCAGCTGCAAGAAGCGGCGAGACTTCTAGTGACACACAGCCGTCCATCCCGTCAGAGACATCCCATGCTGTCCGCAATAAGTCCGCTGCTCGAGTGAGATCTTCAAGAGCGAGATCAAAGAACACAGCCTCAGCATCGGTTCCAGAAATAGCCGCGTCGTACAAATCGGTGCCGGTGATTGCTTTGTCGAAAATGCTGGGGTTGCTTGTCAGGCCGGTCACACATAGGTCTGAGATGTATCGGGCCAATGTCCCATCATCAAGGATGTCGCGGCGAATGTAATCCAGCCAAATAGCTTGTCCTGCCTCACTCAGTGCATTCAAGGGGGTCACGGTCCGGTTCCTTTCAATGTCGATGATCTGCCCGAGCCTTCGTCGATAGCGCTCTACTTGTTGAAACTCCGCCTGCAGAAAGGCGCGAGCAATCTCTGCGGCTGGTTCCGCCCCAATCACACGAGTTCCAAGTGTGAGGACGTTGGCGGCATCGTGTTCCACCATCTGATGCGCGGTATAGGTGTCGTGAGCAGTAGCTGCTCGAACGCCTGGGAAACGATTGGCCGCCAAGGTCATCCCAGCTCCGGAGCCACACAGCAGAATGCCGCGCTGCACCCGACCAGCCATCAATTCCCGGCACAGTGCCTCTGCGGCAATCGGAAAATCAACCCGGTCACCTACCTCAGGACCAACCAGCACCGCCTCGTGGCCAAGCGACTCCACTACCGATGCCAGCATCGGTCTGTAATCGAGCCCCGCGTGATCTCCCGCCAACGCGACTTTCATGAAGATCCTCCACCCAGCACGCACGATAGCAGCACGGCGGATCACAGGTTTCCTCTGATGAGCCCACTCCCCATGGATGGCTGTCGGCTATCGTCCCGTCGTGGACATTCTCTGCATCGATGTCGGTGGGACCAATCTCAAAATGCTTCGCTCTGGAGAAACCAAGCGACGCAAGGTCAAGTCCGGACGGAAGCTCACCGCGACTGACATGGTGCAGACGGTCATGGAAACCTGTGCAGACTGGTCCTGGGAGGCGGTCTCTATCGGCTACCCGTCGCCCGTGGTCGGCGGCCGGCCCCTGCTCAACCCTTCTAATCTGGGTGGTGGGTGGGTCGGATTTGATTTCGAGGAGGCCTTTGGTTGCCCGGTACGCATCATGAATGATGCGGCCATGCAGGCCCTTGGCAGTTATCACGGTGGACGGATGCTATTTCTTGGGCTCGGAACCGGACTGGGCTCCGCGATGATCGAAGATGGGACGCTGACCCCCCTTGAACTCGGGCACATGCCCTTTCGGGATCACTGCTTCGAGTACTACACCGGGAAGTCGGGCCTGAAACGAATGGGCTTTGATGCGTGGAAATCGTGCGTCTTTGAAGTTGTAGACCGTTTCGTCAACGCCATTGATCCTGACTATGTTGTGATCGGTGGTGGAAATGTCAAGAAACTCGACGAACTTCCTGATCGCTGTGAGCGTGGTGTTAATGCCAATGCCTTTCTCGGAGGGTTCCGATTGTGGGACGCGATGCCATGAAGACTCATGACCAACTATCGGCGCACCAACATGAGATCGCCAATCTTGATCTTCGAGATCTGATTGAGCGCGACGATCGGGCGGCCACATGCACCTTTGAGCACGATGGCCTCTTGGTCGATCTTTCAAGACATTTGGTCACCGCTGACACCTTCGATCTCCTCCGAAAGTGGTCGAGGGAACGAGATGTCTTTGCCCGACGCGACGCGATGTTCGCTGGCGATCCAATCAACACGACAGAATGTCGCAGTGTGATGCATGTGGCACTACGCAATCAATCAGATCGATCGATGCGTGTTGATGGACAGGATGTCATGCCTGCAGTCCGTGCACAACTAGATCGCATGCGTTCATTTGTCAGCACGATCCATGATGGCACATGGCTTGGCTGGACTGACAAAAAGATAAATGCGGTAGTCAATATCGGCATTGGCGGATCTGACCTCGGCCCGATGATGGCTACCGAAGCGCTCCGTCCATTCCATGTGCGAGGGATACGCAGTTACTTCGTCTCGAATGTGGATCCATCGCATTTGCATGATGTACTGGAAGATCTTGATCCCGAGTCCACGCTCTTTATCATTGCATCAAAGACATTTGGCACTCAAGAAACACTTGCCAACGCCAAGGCGGCTCGTCGGTGGTTGGTAGAAGCGCTCGGGTCAGACCAAGCAGTGGCTCGCCACTTTGTGGCGGTTTCTACGAATGCATCACGGGTCGAGTCTTTTGGCATCGATCTAGACAAGATGTTCACGTTCTGGGACTGGGTTGGCGGTCGCTATTCCATGTGGTCAAGCATTGGGCTGTCCATCATGGTCGCCATTGGCCCCTCTGCCTTTGATGCACTTCTACAGGGCGCGTTTGAGATGGATGAGCACTTTCGAACCGCACCGGCGGAGGAGAACATCCCCCTCAACCTCGGCCTACTCGACTGCTGGTATCGCGATTTCTGGGGATGTGCCAGTCGAGTATCACTGCCCTACGACCAACATCTCAGACATCTACCGGCCTACCTGCAGCAGCTGGAGATGGAAAGCAATGGCAAGCAGGTGCAACTCGATGGTTCGCCGGTGGGATCTGGCACTGCCATGGTGGTATGGGGCGCCGCTGGCACCAATGGCCAGCACTCCTTCCACCAAATGCTGCATCAAGGAACCACGGTCGTGCCCGCGGACTTCTTCATCGCCCGCCGACCCATCGGCGATATCGATGACGGACGCCATGCCATGCTGGTAGCCAATTGCCTCGCACAAGCCGAGGTCCTCGCCCGTGGCCGGACACTCGCGGAAGTTACCAACGACATGCGTGCCGCAGAAGATGGTGATGAAGATATCAAACGGCTGGCGCCGCACCGTGTCATGCCTGGCCAGCGACCTTCAACAATCTTTGCCTATGATCAATTGACGCCACAGACACTTGGACGGCTCATTGCCATACATGAACATCGCGTATTCGTGCAAGGAGCAATGTGGAATATTGATTCGTTTGATCAGTGGGGTGTCGAACTCGGCAAGAAAGTCGCCAACACGTTGCTGCCAACTATTACAGGCGAACAATCTGGTACTGGCGATGCAACATCGCAACGCCTCATCGCCTTTTTGCGAAACGGCCGAAGTCACTCCTCTTCGTGAGCGGTGTGACTGCGATACACATCGTGCTCGCTCAAAACCTACAGCACCAATAAGCTTCTTGTGTGCTGGTACGCCTTTGTGCCAATACAAATGGTGCCTATTGATGACAAAACACACACCGCCCCGAGGAGAAGCTCGGGGCGGTGCTGGAGTCAGCCTTCTTCATTTCGGAGAGTCGAAACTATCGAAGGGGGTAAGAGCGCTTTACGTCAGAACAGCAACTGAAGCTGGGTTCGGACTAAGAATTGGCCAGAGCGACCATTGTTGTCTGGACGCCAACCATTGCCCGAAGACGTGTAATCTGGGCTGCCCATGGCAACTGGGTTGCCAGCGACATTTAAACCTTGACCGTTGTTAAGACCTGAGAAGGCATAGCCAAAGTCCGTCGTCCACTTGAGGTTCTTGCCAGCAATCCAGTTGTTAAAGCCAACAGTCAATGTGCTGTTATGTCCGGCACGCATGCCATCATTGGTGAGGCCGTTACCAGGGTTTGAACCGTTGTTCCAGCTGGCGTTACCAACGCTGTAACCATGAATGTCGCCAATTTCATATCGGCCAAAGACCTGCCAATCCTCGGCAACCATCACGCCGCCTTGCAGAACCCAACCATATGAGTGATTGGTGTCTGGATTGAAGCCGCCGTTGGAGTTATCTGCCCACACAAATGCTGTGTAAGCGGTCCATTGGTCATTGCCAACGGATGCATCTACGGTGAATCCATAACTTCGCTGCCCGCTCGCGCCACCATACTCATTGGCATTGTTGGCTCGATCAGACGTGTTGTACCACTGGAATGCGGCACCAATAATGGCACTCATATCACTACCAGCGCCATATCCGGTCATGGTCTTCCAGTCACTCCAACTACCAGACAGAATGTAGTCCGCACGAGCAGTGATAGACATTTGATCATTGAGGCCTTGGCTCTGCCGATTGGCACTATTTGGACCATCAGTGAACATGCCACGAAGCCAGAAGTTGTCGCTCTTGGTGCCCAACTCAATGCCTTGTGTCCAGCCATAGGTGAACTGGTTATTGATCATCGAACGCTCGACAGTCAACTGAGCAGAACTTGACACCAACTCTTCACGCAAGAAAGGTGCCTTGAACTGACCAACCTTGACATACCAGTCATTCTCGAGTGACTTCTGGATCCAAGCATCTTCGACATACATCGTGTTGCTGTTGCCGTTGTTGCCTTGAGTGTCACGTTGATTGATCACCGTAATCTTGTACTTCCAAGTCTTGTCTACGATGTTGCCTGAGAACTTGAGCTTCAAGCGACGAATCTCAAAACCATAATCATTGACCTGATCATCGGCGTGATTGAACATGTAACGAGTCTGAATCTGCCCGTTCATCTTCATGCTCCAATTGCCGTCGGCGGAGCGAATAAAAAAGCCTTTGTTGTAGCCACTGGTCGCCCCGTCGCCCTGAAGATTCGCGCGGGTGTCGGCATCAGCCAACACATCATTCACTACCGTGCGAATGTGCTCACTGCGTTGCTCGGTGAGCCACTGATCAGAATCTTCAGCACGAAGCACATCGACTTCGCCACGAAGCGTTTGGACCATCGACCGCAACTCCGCGATCTCGGCATCCTTGGCATCTTGTGCCAGGGCCGGCGCCGACGCGGCGCCAACCAGAACCATAGATAAGACATGCGTCTTCATGAGATGACCTCCTCTGCGGGTCGCTATGACCCTGATGTCAGCGGAGGATGATCACGATGAGGCGTTTGGATTGTGTTTAGATGCGGCTCAGGAACTGTCAGGGTCTTCAGATTGGCAGCACATCACTACCGCCGACGGACGTTCATGACCCCATTCATCATTTGCCAGTGCCCAGGGTAGGTACAGATATATGGATAGCGGCCAGGCCTTTGCGGCGCAATGAACCGCAAATACTCCGTGGCCCCCTCCGCCACAAGCGGAGAGGCATGCAACACGCCCTCGACTTCTGGCACATAGGCATGCTTCATCGCGTCAGGGCCTATGCCCTGGGCATCAGCGGCCCGACCGATGCGACGCAGCGAACCTGGCCGACCCACGATGAGGTTATGTGGCATGTTGTCCTCATTGACGAGTTCCAACTCCACTGGCTGACCAGCTGTTACGTCAAACTTCCGCAGGTCATAGATCATTTTGGCTGGTACGGTAGCAATCCGAATGCGCTTAACCCGCTGGTGCTTCAACTCGTCCGGCCATACATCCTCTGGAATCGTTGACATGGCCTGAGCCAACCGCATCCGGGACGCATCATCAGGCAACATGTCGTACCACGCGGACAAGAACTGCAATGTTTTTAGATCTGGCTCCAGCAGCGCTAAAGCTTCAAAGGCCGCCAGTTTGGCCAGCCATTGAGAACCTGCGCCCGGCTTGAGTTTCATCTGAAATGTCGGGGCAGACAACTCATCAACCGACCAATTCTGTTGACCCGTCTCATTCAGACCGATGATGCGGAAATCATCCAAACGCAGGTGATGTGGACGGTTGGTCCGGTTGTGGATGACGATGTGATCAATCGGATACTCCGCCCCCAGATCGACTTCCCACCATGGATCTGGCTGATTCTCAAGCGTGTGCGTGGAATGCCCTGCCATCCAATCACCATTGGTCAGACCATCCACAGCTCGATCCGCAGTGCCGCCATGAGCAAGCGTGGACTGCGCACACGCCTGGCCAAGCGCCACATTGATGCCATCGCTGAAGACCTCTACCTCGACCAAGGTCAGCGTCGCAGGACCATCGAGTTCCACACGAATGCGGTGGGCGGTGGCCCGCTCCATAGGCGACTCTGGAGGTGGTCCAATCAATTCACGAAGCGCACGACTCATCTCAGGCATTTGGCCCACTTGCGGCCACCGCTGCAGAGCACCGATGAAGTCGATCAGGCCCGTATCGCCCGGCTCGATAAGTGCCTGCTCCCACACCTGATCCCAAGGCTGAGACTGGATCAGTACCGCCCAAGCCAGTTGACGCGCCACTTCCCCCCCGCCGCCTTGGGCAATCAAGACTTCGGCCTCTGGCACCACTGCAACAAGGGACTCTGGAGATAAGGAGACCAACAACTCCGCAGCAGCCGCACCTCGCGATGCCTGACTTGCATGCCACAGTTCCATGGCGACGGTCCGCCCACTGCGCGCAGCCAACCACTCAACTGCCTTCTCCCGATCTTCCAATGTGACTGTTAACCGACTGAGCCTTTCTGCTGCCGAGAAGTAGTCAAGTGGTGTTTGGAGCAAGGCATGGTCATCGAGTTGCTCCAAACGCCATGACTCAGTCCCGGGACCACCAGGGGTACCCAGTGGCTTTAGCGCTTGCAGCGTTCGATGCAGTACTGCCTTGGTGCCATTGTCGATGGGCTGCCGCATCAGCAAGCCCACCAATTCGACTGCGCGAGGATCGTTCAGGTAGCCCAAGGCAAGCACCGCTTCGAGGCGAACGCCGGGGTCGACATCCAGCACTGCTGTCTGTAGGCGATTGAGAACCTCAATGTCATGACGCCACGCTCGCAACACCGCAACAGCGGCAGCTCGAGCCCGCGGGTCTTCTGCTACCAAAAGACGGTCAAGCAACCCTTCATTCACGACACCCATCGCTTGGTGTAACCACAACGCTTCAAGCAGCATGCGTTCTGACGCAGTTGATTCAGCCCATGCGACCGCAGCCGGAAGTACTTCTGCAGCATCTCGGCGATGCAACTCAAGACGAGCGCGACGCACCGACCATGGATGCCCTTCTTCCAATCGATGCAGCAGTAAGTCCACAGACTCCTGATCCATCGGCTTCCATGATGCCAGTGGAGATGCCTCATGCGTGATACGCCAGATGCGCCCATGAGCATGATCACGCCGGGGATCACGAACACTGAACTGCATGTGCCCGACAATGGGATTTGCCCAGTCGAGCACGTAGATCGCCCCATCTGGCCCAACTTCCAAGTCGACCGGACGACAGGTCGGATCCGAAGAAGACAGCAGATCCTGAACCTGTGCTTCCGCTGCGAATCCTGAGTCTTGTTTGCTCAGTTCATACCAACGAACACCGTGGAAGCCGATGTTCTGAGGTTGAACCAGCCAACCATGGTGTTCTTCAGGTATGTGCGGCCCACCAAGTAGTTCCGTGCCCCCTGCGGGCCGACGCCCGCTCGGAGTCATCGAGATAACACCTCGCACATCACCATGTCCCTTATCTAGATCAGGATATGGATGCGGGCCTGCGATATGAGTCAGCCGACGGGCCAAGCCATTGGTCCCGTCAGTAATGATGCTCCGTCCCCAGGAATCAAACACATGGCCCCATGGATTGGCAAATGGCCATGAGGACACCACTTCAACTTCTCCTGTATCAGGGTCATAGCGCATCACACCCGCGTCTTTGAGTCGAGCCGTTCCGTACGGCGACTCAATCTGTGTGTGATGAAAGAGGCCCTCTTGAAAGTACATACTTCCATCAGGAGGGCGTGCAAAGGCCGACATCGAGTGATGACTGTCCTCACTGCCAAACCCATGCAGCACAATTTCACGGCGATCCGCCATGCCATCACCATTTGTATCCATGACATGCAGCAAATTTGGCTGACTAACGACCCATGCCTCATCGCCATTGGTTGCAAATCCAGTCGGCACATACAGACCATCCGCAAACACTGTCAATGCATCAGCGCGGCCGTCACGGTCTGTGTCTTCCAGCACAATGAGTTTGTCGTTTGGCCGGGCGCCTGGCTCAACATGAGGATACGTCGGCGATACAACAACCCACAGACGCCCAGCACTATCCCAATTCATGGCAATAGGATTGGCTAACTCTGGAAATTCGAGTTCACTGGCGAAGCAATTCACTGACCATCCTTCTGGAAGTGTGAACGCATTAAGTTGCTCTGACGGTGTTGGGACTGGCCGGTCCTCGGGTGACAGAGCACCCTCCGATACGCTGATCTCTGGCGCAGACCCTTCCCAAGTATCCGACTCAGGAAGAGACCAATCACCCTGATTCAAACGCGTGTCAGCATCCATCGCCAAGGTTTCCAACCGCCGCATTTCGAGCGGAAAATTGTCATCGCCAAAAGGTGTGTGACGGCGTCCGTACACATACTCCGTATTGATTGGTCGATATCGCTCGAATACCAAGCGGTTCTTGTCACGTATGGCATCCAGCATTTCTGGAGTTGCCTGTTCGATCCCCGTCGGGTCGATACCCAGCCGAACGAGCATCTCCCTCGCAGCAAGCTTGTGCCCTTCATCACTGAGGTGAATGCCATTGATGGTGAGTTCACATGATGCCAATCGCGTCGGTCGATAGAGATCTATAAATGGAATTCCTCGCCGCAGCGCGACTCGACGCATGGCGTCGGTGTAGCGGGAAAGGTTGACATTGTGCGCTATCCCATCTGGAAGGCGTCCACCCATTGGCTGATGCGCAATTGGCGACACCAACACAATGTGCATTGGCTTTCCATCAATGCGCATCGATGCATGGTGATCAAGCCATGTGTTTAAGTTCTGCTCAAAGGCAATCAGACCATCACCACCGGCAAATGACTCGCTCATGCCAAACCATGCAATCAGCACATCTGTGCTCACGCGGTCTAGGTGAGCATCCATGCCTGCAAATTTGTATGGGCGCGGCTGCAAGCCAAGTTCATCTGCAGACCAACCAAAGTTCCGGACGTGTAAATTTGTTTCTGGATAGGCAGCACGAAGGCCCGCTTCAAACCAAGGGAAGTGCTGCATACGTTCCGCAGAAGTGCCGCCGACGATGGTCACGGTATCACCTGACTCAAGAGCAACCATAGGCGGCGGAAAAAGAGCCAAACTCAGATTCAAGAGATGCATCATCATGGCTGCGTCTCCTGGCATGTCTGCAAGTAGGCCACGATGTCACGAACTTCATGGGGAGTCAACGTTTCGCGCATGCTGGGCATGGCCGACATGGGTCCATATCCCTCGGTTACCGCGGCCTGCGGATCAAGCATGGACTCCAATAATTCAAACGAAGTCAGCCGAGTTCCAACATCTTCCAAAGAAGGTCCGGCGATCCCACCCTTGCCTGCCACAATGTGACATCGAATACATGCTGCAGACGCGTGATGTTGTACCAGCCAACTGCCGCGCTCTGGATCTCCGCCAACCTCCGCTGCAGTCCACTTGGCATCAGTCAATACACCGGGAGTTTGCGCTTCGAGATAATCTAAGCGTGTGGCTTCTGTTGTCAGTTCTTCTAGATCTGCGAGCGAAGATGGCCCTGCAACCTCTGCGAGGACCCGGAAGGCTGCGCGCTGTAACACTGGATCGTCTGAGTCCAATAAGTCGCGTGCCAAAGCACTACGGGATAAGCCGGGAATATCGTATTGCACTGCTGTCGCAATGAGATGCGATTCTCCACTGTTGAGCGCTGCATGCAACGCCTCATTACGCAAAGAGCCCTCCTCGACGAGATACTGCACACAGTCAACACGTGTTGGAACTGGCTCTTGAGCATCGGTAAGTACCTTGAGAAGGCCTGAAGGCTCCATAGAAACCCCTAACGCCTTGGCGGCGGCGCGACTCACTTCGCCAAGTTGACCCGGCTCAGTGGCCAGACGCGGCAGCACCGCTGACACCATTTTCCCGGCAGCAGCGGAGTCTCGAGCTGACACCTTGCGATAGCGACCGGTGACACGATCGCGCTGGCCTGGTTCTGCCCAATCGCGGAGCGCTCGGACTGCTTCCAGTCGCACGATAAAGGCATTCGATGCTTCGGCCGCAATCAAAGCGAGAGCGTGTGCATCGACCGGACTGCCGCGTCGAACTGCCGCTTCCACAGCACGCCGGCCAAGTGATCGGCCCTCACGCGTCTCTGGAACTTGTAGCCCCATCGCGATGTCCGCCAAAGCAGGCATGGCTGATTCAATTTCAGCATCATGAATAGCACGTGCTGCTTCTGCTGCAACAAATGGTTCAGGATCATGGAGTGCCAAAGCGACTGCTGAATCACCCATGCGACGCAATGCAAGCAAAGCACCGAGTCGAACATTCGGCATCGTGTCACCGAGTAGTTCCATCAACCGTTCGCGATTGCCGATCTCTGCAAGCGCAAATACACAGGCATGACGCAGAAATGGATCCTCTGGCACAGACCAGAGCACTTCTGCAATCGCATCGATGCTGTCCACATCTTGGAGTTTCCCCAAACTCATCATGGCCTCTGCCGCAACACTAAGATCTTCGTCAAAGACCAATTGCCGTAGATCATCAATGGCTATTTGATCACGGGCATCTCCTAATAGGCGTGCTGCAGATGCCCGAATCACGGGGTCCTCATCCCAGAGCACATCACGAATTAGTTTCAACGCCTCGTTATTTCCTTCCTCGCGACGATCAATGATGCCAAGCGCCCACAGTGCGTGCAATCGGGGTATTGATCCGTCACCTGAGATCACCTCAGCCAGCGGCGCGATCACTGATGAACCACGATCTGCGAGTGTCCAATGGGCACGCTGACGGAGGCGTGCATCAGCATGCTTCAGCAGTGCAATCAGCGTCGGCGTGTCGCAGGCACTCCAATCTTGTGCTGCGATGCGTTGAATCTCCTGCGCCATGTCGGGTGGATTGGCATCCGCATGTGCTACACGCCAAATGCGACCAGTCTCCGTACTGCCCCAACCTTGAACCCAGTCCGAGATATAGATGGCTCCATCCCAACCAACCTCTACGTCAGTACAGAGCACACCTTGAATCATCGGATGGAGATCGACGACTTCAAAGCCTGCCCCCTTCGGCTGGACAGCAAAGGACAGCACGCTGCTGTGCTGGGGACTTCCAAGAAAGTCACACATGAGGAAATGATTCTTGTATTCATCCGGCACACCGACTCCAGAAAGAAATGTGAGTCCAGAGGGACCGCTACCGATATAGGACAGCGGCGGCAATGCCCATGCTGGCCGGCCTTCATGCGCAGTTTTCCAAAGACCTTCTTGCACCCATGGCCCTCGATCATTGTCGCCATCGAGGGTCTGATAGGCCATATCCCAGCCAGTTTGTCCACCTTCCATGACATACACCACACGTGCCCGATCTTCTGAATCGGAGTTGTTATCGCAGGTAAACAAACGACCATATTGGTCAAAGGCCAACTCTTGAGGGTTCCGTAGCCCGGTGTAGAACACTTCTAGATCACTACCATCGGGCTCACAGCGGAAAACCGCACCACTATGTGGATCAGCAAGAACACTGCCATCCGGCTGTGTCACGTGATATCCACGATCACCTACCGACCAATAGATGCGACCGTCTGGTCCTTTGGCCAGTCCATGCAGATCATGACCTCGCAAGGCAAAGCGAACGCCAAATCCATCATGCAGTACGGTCTGTATCTCAGCGACGCCATCATCGTCCTGATCACGAAGCCGCCACAATTTGGGGATGATCGTGTACCAGATATCACCATCAACCTCGAGAAGCCCAGCTCCGGTTCCATCGAGCACATCATTGAATGGACCGGCAAAGTGACGCCGCGCATCAGGCCTTCCATCACCATCATCATCATGCAACTGAATGACATCGTCGGCAAAACGGGTATAGAAGTCCAAACCGCCTTCACGAAGGTGCGCCCACTTCTTCATATACGCCAGACGATCATCAATGGTCCGGGATGCCAGATCATCCAACAGCCAGTAGTCGGAACTGCGGTTGTCCTCAACTCCTCGTTCCTGACGTTGGGTCTCTGCGACGTATAGACGGTTCTGAGCATCAAAGCAGATAGCGACAGGATCAAGCACTAATGGATGTTCGGCCCAAAGATCAATGTCGAATCCCGTTGGAATCTGCACATCGGGCCTCGGGAGCGGCTTTGGGATGGGTGCTGGCTGTTGAACAATTGACGCTCCCACAGGGGCCACAAGACCCATGTCTGGCGAAAACGCAACGACTGTCAGCGTCACGGTGGATACCAACATCATTGGCCTGTACATGCGTCCTCCAAGCCTGCCGGCTGAGCCAGTTGGGCCGCCCAGTGTACGTCACTGGACCACTTGCATTGTTCTAGGACCCTCACAGCAGAGTCCCAGGATTGCTGAAGTCCCGGGTGATTCATGCCGATGGACTTCATCGTCACGAACCTGGAAGGAATGTGTGCATGAGCTTGGTTGATCGAGCAGTATTATCGCAGTGCGCCGCCTGGTGTGCCGGCGCAGCCTGGGGACTGCTCTTGGTTGTTGTTGGAGGTCTTGCCCTCCTCCTAGTCCACCTCCAGCATATCCCGAGTATCAGCCACGGAACGATGGAGGCAGGTATGGAACAGGCGAGTCAAGTTGCTGTGTTAAGCAGCCTGACCAGCCAATCCGCCACAGTCATCGGTGTTGGCCTAGGGCTCCTGCTGACTATCGTGATGGGAAGCTCGCTGTCGGGCATTGCCATTGCAATGGCCCGACAGGCACGACGATTCGGCGATCGAAGCTTCGCTGCCTCCGCTGGTTTGGCTGGAGGCACAGCCTATTTGGTGTGCATTGGTGGCCTGACCATTCGACTGTTGATCTAGCACCTCAAAACGAGACACTTGTTCTCCAGCCCCAGATCACAGCGGTATCGACACCAGCCGATGCATCTTTGACAACCTGAATCACTGGTCCAGAGTCTGAGTTTGCAGTCAGGCGGAAGCGCCAGTACCACTCTAAGAGATAGTGGTCGCCTGGTGGCAAAGACACATTGCCGCCAAGATAGCTGTTGGTCGGCTGACGCCCCCAAGCAGTGACTTTCATGTACTCCGCGGCAATGCCAGTCTGGCTTGAGCTGATCCCGAACGGTGCTGATACGCCGAATCCAGTCGAGACCGCGAAGTTCGCCGGCGTCACATCCGACTCTCCCCATCCGACTCGACAGAAAGCTGTGGCATGATCTGCAACCGCTAAATCCATATTGAATGTGGCCCCAGAACCTGAGACCGTGCCAGCCCCAAATGGATTTGGGATGGAGTTGTACCACCCCATGAACCTCAAGTGACCTTGACGCTTCACGCCCCACAATTCGGGGAAAATACGGCAGTCCAATTCAATGATGCTAAACAGGCGGTTGGCTGCCAAGCCATCAAATCCTGAGGTAAATCCAGCGCTCGCAGAGTTCATGCTTCCTACACGGAGTGTGAGATCACTGCCAAAGTCGTACGCCACTACACCGCCAAATCCACGTGCTGGAAATGGATTTGTCATCGACTGGTTGAGATCCTGCGACATAAATCCATTGATTGGGTCATAAGCCACCGCATTGCGATCAAAGAAAGACACCATGCTGATCTTTCCGACACGCACACGAAGCTGATCATTGAACAACGACTGCTGCCAATAAAGATCCGTCGTCAAATGTTGGCTCACCAATATGTTGTTCACGACACCAGGATCACCCACTGCTGGCCCCATAAATGGGAGAAATGGCTTGCCAACGCCAACATTGTTTTGCAACACACACACAACCTGGCCGTAGTTGCCTTGGTCCTGCCAAAGCGTGAGCACACTAGAGATCGCCTCCCAGAGGATTGACTTGGTCAGCCCCCCACCCCCATCAGCAGTCTTGCTCGTGTGTTGGAATGTCCATGCAGCCATTGGCTGAAAACTCAGACTTATGGGATCGGTGTAGGCCTTACGGATTCCGGCGAGCACATCTGCAATCGGCTTACCGGGATCAAATGTAGGGAAAATGGGCTCAAGATGAACAGGGTGATCAACAACTGGAAAAAGGCCCAGAGCGTTGGGCAGCCGCTGCTCATTCAAACCGAGCGCAGCGGACTGATAGGAGTTCAGCAATAAGCCGTGGGGCTTTTCCTTCATCGATCCGTACACGTCAATCGACTCGGAAGCCATATCGTCAGCACCATGACCCGGCGAGTCCTGTGCATATGTGGTCCCACTGAGCAGCAACATCGGCAGCGCCAGCATCATTGGCAGGATCTTCATACCCCTCAACATACTCCCCTTCGTGCTACGGTGCGAGAAGCATGAAGCACTTCCCAAGTCAAAAGGCTATGGCATGAGTTCCCTCAGCAATCGACTGGAACGTGGACGCTGGTACAGCTGGTTTTTCTGGGCAGCTGCATCCAGCTTCTTTCTCTATGAGTTCTTTGTACGTGTCATGCCTAGTGTCATTCTCACTGATCTCTCCGAGCAGCTTAACGCCACTCCAATTGAACTCAGTTCGGCGCTCGCATTCTATCTGTGGATCTATGCGCCAATGCAGTTGATTGTCGGTGGTCTCTTTGATCGATTTGGAACCAAGTTCCTCCTGATCGGCGCTGCCATCATTGTCGCTGCTGGATCATTCGTCTTTGCTGACGCCCATGGACTTGCTGCCGTCGGACTATCGCGTGGCCTTGCAGGCTTTGGTTCTGCTTTCGCTTTTATTGGTGCAATTTATGTGGCGACCGTGTGGTTTTCTCCAAGCCGCCTCGCGCTCATCGCAGGCATGACGACCGCCGTTGGCATGTTGGGTGAAGTCATTGGACAAACACCAATGTCTGCTGCAGTAGCAGCTTTTGGTTGGCGTGAAGTAGTCCATGTAGCTGGATGGTGCGGAGTAGTTATTGCAGTTGTGATCTTGGTGGTCGTTCCACCAAGGCCCAAGTGGTTTCATGATCGCTTTACAGAAGAGGATGAAGTTGACTTCGGCATCATTCACGGCATCCGCATGGTGTTGAGCCGCTGGCAACTATGGGTGATTGGATTGATCTGTGCCATCTTGTACCTGCCATTAAGTGTGGTTGCCGCAATGTGGGGCAACACCTTTATGGAAACCACAGGCGGATTTACGAGCGACCAAGCCAGCTTTGCCACCGTCATGCTCGCTGTCGGGTGGCTTGTTGGATGCCCACTGACCGGGGTTATTTCTGATCGCATCGGCAGTCGTCGCATCCCTCTTCTTGCAGGGAGCATTGGC
>JAKVBT010000015.1:43511-50076 GCA_022446905.1 Phycisphaerales bacterium | reverse complement strand
AAGGCCAACCCCATACCAACTGTTGATGGAGAAGTTGGATATCTCAAAGAGCACTTTCTCCACTTCAATTTCAGCAAGGGTCTGACAGAGTGGATTGCACGCCACAACAAGTATGCGACTTACGAAGCTGAAGAAACGATGAAATCGCTGAAAGAGCGCCCAATGCAACTTTTTAAGTTGTTCTCTACAGACGCAATGACACGGCGATATGAGTTGAAAAACCTAAGTTTCCGAATGCCGTGTCGGCCATTGCTGAAGTTTTTATACATGTATCTCGTCCAGTTGGGATTCTTGGATGGGCGAGCTGGCTTTACCTATTGTCGGCTGCAGGCCCTGTACGAATACCTGATCGTCCAGAAGGTCAAGGAAATGCAGCGGATCGACCGTGGGCTTCCGGGAAGCTGACCTGCCTGAGCGCCGAGACTCTAGTCGACTCATCGCCTGACTCGACCACATTCGCAGTCAGTCTTGAGCTACATATTTACTTAAAGGGCGCAGCCTCTTCGGGCCAGACTGCCACCAAAATGTCATCTTCAATCAGCACAGCCGGCTGCGGGATCTGTCCCGCATTGACAAGACGCTCAATCCAATTCAACCGCACCAATGGGACCTTGGCCACCATAAGCAACGGTCGTTCTGGAGTTGCATCTGCCACCGCTTCTGGAAGGGCTTCTCGGTAGACCTGTCGTCCTCGAGACGTATGGTCAAATTTTTTCATGCCCCACTGCAGTTCGCCTGCTCTCCCATAGACGTCGACCTGTGTGTCCGGCCATGCAAACTGCGCAGCATGCATCAGGTCACAATCAACCAAGGATCGGCTGTTGCGGGCCAGATCTTCCCATTGAGATAGGAAAGGCATAGGCACTTTGCTGGTCATCATCCAGCCAGTGGGTAACGCCAATGGAATAGCAACAAATGCAAGCATCGCGGCAAGTCCACCAATGGCGACCCGCCTCTGTGGTTGAGCTGCTGTCAGCGACCACCAGTCGGCTAGTCCCCACCAAAGGAGAGCAACTCCAACAAGCACCAATCGCCACGTACCGCCATCCAGCCAAGGCCCCCCTTCTGCATACTGCATTGGGACCCATGGAGTGATGACAATCGCAAGCACTCCGAGCACAATGAGAACCCCGCCGGGAAGGCGCTCCGCAGCCCTGCCTGCCGCAGGCTGGTGCTTGAATCGCTCTACGAGTCCGACTGCGATCAACGCTGCCGCTGCTGGAAAGCACGGAAGGATGTACGTTGGCAACTTTCCTGAAGAGAATGACAAGAACACAATCGGTATCACCAACCAGCAGACAAGTAATCGACTCTCTGGTGATCCAAATCCCCTCCGCAGCAAGCCGCTAACTACCAAAGGCAAGGCAAAGATCCATGGGATCAAACCTACGAGAAGGCTGAATCCGAACATCCACCATGGCTCTGGATGTTGCGCAGCTTCCCCGGCTGTGTAACGGTGGATGTGTTCATGCCAAAAAAAGTAGTCCCAGTACTCCGTCGCGTGTTGATGCACCGCCAGTGACCATGGCAATGCGGTCAGGACTGTGGCGATCAGTGGGATCCAAGGCAGTGTGAATAGATCTCGCCACCTGCCTTCCCAGGCTAACCAGGGAGCAAGCACCAGTACCGGAAATGCAAACGCAAGAAAACCTTTGGTCAAGAATGCGCAGCCACAGGCAACTCCAGATGCAATGAGCCAACCGAAACGACGACCCCCCACTGCTCGAGTTCCAAGATAGAAGCAGACAATGGTGGCCACAACCAACCCACTGAATGGCGCATCCAGAATCGCCGTTGTACCAATCACCGCAGGCTCAAGCGATGTCAGAAGCACGAGACCGCCCAAAGCTGCAAGATCCCATCGCCCCGTCCAGCGACGGACAAACAAAACCAACATCCATGCCATGATTCCCGTCATCAGGGCAGATGGAAGGCGAAGGGAGAAGGCATTTTCTCCAAAGAAAAGAAACGACACCGCCGTCATCCAGTACCCAAGCACGGGCTTCTCGAAGTACTCAATTCCGAGTAGATGCGGCACGATCCATTCCCCGGTACGGATCATTTCCAAAGGAATGACGGCATATCTAGCTTCATCCGGAACAACCAGAGGCCTCCAAGCCAGTCCGATCAAGTAGATCACAACGAAAGCTATGCAGAGAGCCCACACACAGAACCTCGCCGGATGGCACTCCATCAAACGCGTGGATGATGAACGCCTCATGCTGCCTTCTCCTCTGACCGCACTGCCACCCAGCCCGATCGGCCGGACACCATTCCTTTCGCGAGGCTGGCATGGGCTAGTGGCGAAGCATCGTCGACCAACGCGCCCAAAGTTGTCACTTCTCCCCCTTCAGCAAGCCAATTATCGAGAAAGGCCTCAAACATCGAAGCCTTAACGCCACCTTCAGATTCGGCGTGAATCGTCAACACATCAAAGCCATCCAACTTCATACATGAACGAAGATACGTGTTGAAGTTGTCATCGTCTACACCATTGGACCCAACTGCTTCATCCCAGGTCGGCAGGTTGACGCAGATCTGAGGTGGTCCATGTGTCGGCTGAAAGACCCCATGGCCACGACAGTCGCTGGCATAGCGATAGTTCAATCCCTCTCGCGCTGCCAACATGTCCTGAGTGCACCGCCAGCCGGGGGCCGCGGTGCAGGTCGGCGGATGACCAATTGCTTCAGCGATTGCGTCATGACCGCGACGCACTTCATCGCAAAGGTCCTCTAATTGCATTCGATGCCCCCACACCTGCCAGCGATGGTGATCCCATGCGTGCATGCCGATCTCATGTCCGTCATTTGCAAGGCCACGAAACCCAGCAGCGAAGTGCCGATGAATCACTGGCCCAGGCCATAGTGTGCCCCGGAGCAAAATGTCCCATCCATAAATGTTCGCAGCCTTACTGCGCATCATCTTTGCAGCAAAGCTCGGCCGCAGCATGCGCCAAAGATGGCGGCCCATATTGTCAGGTCCTGCCGTTAGAAAAAACGACGCACGCACTCCCCGATCCGCGAGGATGCGACGAAGGACCGGGAGCCCCCTCTGCGTTCCGCGAAAGGTATCCACATCGATCCGCAACCCAAGTCTCATGCCGGCGACGTCGCCTCGGTCGCCTGGCACTCAACCCCAGCGTTGCGGACATGATCTTCGATGAACCAATCGACTGTTCGAGCGACAGAATCAGCAGTGCTCACAACAGGCGTCCAGTCGAGCAATCTTTTTGCATTGCGAATAGAAGGCCGCCGATGCTGTACGTCCTGGTACCCCTTGCCGTAGTACTTCCCGCTTTCCACAACTCGATAACCTGCAAATGGAGGGAAACGGTGCCGCAATGGATGCTGGTCAAACCTGGCCACAATCATCTCTGCGAGTTCCTTAATGCTGGCTTCGTTGTCTGGATTACCAACATTGACAATCGCTCCAGTCGCATGGCCACCTGGATTTTCAATCAGTCGATAGAGGCAATCAACCCCTTCTGTCACATCGGTAAAGCAACGCTTCTGTAATCCTCCGTCAACCAACTGAATTGGCGTCCCCTCAACAAGATTGAGAATAAGTTGAGTAATGGCTCTTGACGACCCAATACGCGCTGAGTCAAGCGAATCGAGCCGCGGGCCAATCCAGTTAAACGGTCGGAAAAGTGAGAAGTCCAATTGGTCGTGCTCTCCATGCGCCCAAATCACACGATCAAGCAACTGCTTGCTGCAAGAGTAAATCCATCGCTGCTTGTTGATCGGGCCAAGTACCAAAGATGACGAGTCTTCATCAAAGGCTTCATCGGTGCACATTCCATAGACTTCACTTGTCGATGGGAAGATGATCCGCTTGTCATACCGAACACAATCGCGCACAATTCGCAGATTTTCTTCGAAGTCAAGCTGGAATACCCGAAGTGGATTGCGGACATATTCGATGGGGGTCGCAATGGCGACCAATGGCAGAATGACATCGCACTTCCGGACGTGATACTCAACCCACTGACGGTTGATTGCAATGTCGCCCTCCACGAAGTGGAATCCGTCACGGTCCAATAGATGGGTAATATTGGTGTCACGAAGGTCCATCCCGTAGACCTCGTAGTCATTGGCCAATAGTTGTTCGGACAAGTGACTGCCAATAAACCCGTTGACGCCCAGGATGAGCACCGATCGCTTGCGCGGCGGAGCAACTGGGTCCGATCGACCTAATCGCATGCCTTCAACGAGATTTAAATCAGTTGCAAGATTGGCCCCGCTGGTCCACACACCATCACGATCCTGGCCCGCATCAATACGGATCGCGTCCTGACCACATGCAATCGTGAGCGGACTAGATGAGAGCACTGTTCCAGGTGTCGCGCCCGGCGCACCTGGCATCACCGTAGCCTCCCAAATCAATACCGTTTGATCGCCAGCATGTGAAAATGCGCCAGGCCATGGGTGCGTAACGGCACGAATGAGATTGCGGACCTGCTCAGCTGGCGCCGACCAATCAATCAGGCCATCTTCAGCACTCCGCCCGGGCATCGTTGACGCCGACGCATGATCCTGAGGTGTTGTTTTTGCAGCTCCACTTATTGCTCCAGGAAGCGCCTCAGAAACGAGCGATGCAGTGGCTTCGACCAGACGATCGGTCAACGTCTTGGCAGTGTCATCATCGCTAATGTCAACTGCCCTCTGGGCGACAATGTCACCTGCATCAGGACTTGAAGTCATGCAATGCAGCGTGACGCCAGTTTGGCTTTCGCCGTTTACCAACACCCAATTGATCGGGCATCGGCCCCGGTACGCAGGTAGTAGAGACGCATGCACGTTGAAGCAGCGATCTGGACAGATCGCCAAGAGTTCAGAACCCAGCATGCCCCGATAGTGCGCCGAGACCAATGCATCTGGCGCAAGATCGCTTATGCGTTCAACCCAAAGTGGATGATTAGGACTTTCTGGCGCATGAACGGGAATCCCTCGAGATGCCGCCATTCGGGCCACACTTCGATACCAGCCACCTTCGGCGGGATCATCTCGATGCGTGAAGACGGCCTTCACATCAATGCCTGCTTCAAGCATTGACTCAAGCGCAGCTGCTCCGATTTCGTGATACGCAAAGAGCACGACACTCATGACTGAACCTGCCTTTCCCGAGCTGCTTGCCGGGCTGTTTCTCTGGCTGGAGATCCCTCAAGACCTTCTCCGACAACATGGTCAACGAAGTAGCGAGGTCGCCCACGGACATCACTATAAACACGACCAAGATACTCCCCAAGCAAACCCATGCCCACGAACTGTGCCCCGATGAATATAAAGAGCACGGCAAAGAGCGTGAAGACACCCTCTGCGGCCCAATCTGCACCAAATACAAAGCGCCCGATGAGCAACAACAACCCAAAGCCAAAGCCGCCGATCGCCACCGCAACTCCAAACCATGAAAGCATACGGAGTGGTGTTGTGGTCATACTCGTCAGCAAGTCAAACTGTAGATTGACGAGTCTCCAAAGACTGTATTTGGAGTCTCCAGCGGCTCGTTCGGCATGACTCACTTCCAACTCTGTCGCTCGCTTGGCAAACATATTGGCAAGCACCGGAATAAAGGTGCTTCTTTCGCGGCACTGCAACATGGCATCAACCACACTGCGGCGGTAGGCACGCAGCATGCATCCATAGTCCTGCATTGCAACACCGGTCGCCTTTTTGACCATCCAGTTGATCCGAGCCGAAGCAAATCTCCTAAAGAAACTGTCCTGACGATCGCGACGGATCGTCCCGACAACATCGTTGCCCTGCTCAATCGCATCGACCAGCCGTGGTATTTCTGACGGCGGATTCTGTAGATCAGCATCCAGTGTGACCACAATGTCGCCGCGGGCACGACCAAATCCGCACATGATGGCGGAGTGTTGTCCATAGTTCCGATTGAGGATGACCGCACGAATATGACCTTGATGCCGCTCTGCTGCAGCCTCCAACTTTTCAGTGGACCCATCCCGACTTCCGTCGTCTACGAGAATCAACTCCCACCGGCGGTTCATGGGAGCGCAGTGTTCCATGATCTGATGCACGAGCGTGTCGATGTTCTCAACTTCGTTATAGACAGGGACGACAATAGAAAGCGACATCGTCATGCTGTGACTCCTGATGCAGATGGAACCACTTCACAGATGGCGGTGAGCACATCGTTGATATCGTCATCAGTCATGTCTGGAAAAAGTGGGAGCGAGCAGATGCGGTCGCTGTTCCAGGTAGTTGCTTTCAGATCATCCGCCGCTCGCCACGCCTCGGGGTGATCCCGATACCAACGGTGCTGATGCGTAGCTCTGAAATGAATACCCGTGCCGATGTGACGTTCCTTAAGTCGGTCCATCAATGTTGCCCGGTCAATTCCAGCAATCGACTCATCTACTCGAACAACCATCAGATGCCATGCGTGACGAAGAGTTGAACCCGCATCATGCAGCGGGTTAATTCCGGGAACCAAGTCCAAAGCTTCACGATATCGCTGCGCCAACGCACTGCGTCGATCAATCATGGCATCAAGCCGTGACAACTGTGAATACGCCAAGGCAGCATTCATGTCCGGCATGTTG
>JAKVBT010000015.1:9464-43413 GCA_022446905.1 Phycisphaerales bacterium | reverse complement strand
GGGCGCAGGGACACTTGGGTGCAATTGAATACCCCCTCCAAGCATCAAAAGCGAGCCAACGAGCCCCCAGATGAATTCCAGCACTCGGTAGAGCACGAGCAAGGCGATGACCTGACTGCTGGTTGCTACCTCAGGACTGGCCAGCAACATAATTCCCACCAGTTCCATGACACCCGCGCCTTGCCAGAACAATGGCACTGCAGCAGCGATAAAGAGGATCGGCATGATCGTTAGCACGACCACCAGATCGAGTTCCGCTCCAACGGCCCAAGCACAACAGCCCGCGGCGGCAGCCAAGCACACCTGCACCACCATGGACACGCCAGTTGCTTGGACAACAGCGCCGGGGTGGCGTCCATAAGCGCGAGCTGCATCCATCGCCCGGCCAGGAAGACCGCCTCCAAACGAGCGCACGACTTCTGGCAAACGAAGCCAGCCTCGCTCGGCGATAAAAAAGGCCGCCACCCCAAAGATGACCACGAACACCATGCCCAAGCCTGTCCAGAGACCGACATTTCGAGCCTGCTCAGACTCAGCAAGAAAAATTCCAGCAATCGCAGCCACCAGAACAAGACCTGCCAGCCCGGTGATCCGATCAAAGACCACACTCATGACAGCTTCCACACGGCGATCAGTTCCTTTAGCAGCGCCCCACGCCTTTACGACATCACCACCCTCAGTGCCCGGAAGGAAGAAGTTGCAGAACGCGCCGACAAGCACCAATCGAAGTGTTCGCAGCCATGTGGAATCGATTTTTCGACAACGCATCAGCAGCCACCAGCGGGTCGCCTGGAGCGGATACACACATCCAACCAACGCTAGGCCAACGAGCAGCCACAATAGATCTGCTTCTATAAGTAATGCCGGAAGTGAACGTCGAATGTCCGCATCATCTACAACACCACGCTGGCCATCTGCAGTCTCGACACGCCAATAGCCACTGTCCAGATACTCCATCGAGACAACAACTTGTTCACGCTCAACCTGCGCTATCTGGCCATCGAGGCCAGTCTGTCCAACTTCCGTAACAAGTGTCGTCTGCCACTGAACAAGCGAGAGGATCACCGCCACCCCAGCCACAACTACGGCAACACGAATCGCAGTAAACCATCCACGCGGCATGACTGGAGGATAGTTGAGTCCGGTCCCCAAGACGCACAATCTGGCAGGATCCCGCCTGCTCAGCCGTCTACGGTTTCCTTAGTTGACTGCTCAATCTTCTGGTCTACGAGGCCTATGACGTAGTCGATGAGTTTGATCGCCTCAGCTGGCGCCATGCCTCGCTGCTGCAACATCTGCTCGCGGATCATGGGAAGTTGATCAACTGGAAGCTGATCTAACTGAGCCATGATGAGATCAGCCTGCTGACGCTCTTCGGGGCTCAGCTGATCCGCAGCAACCGCTTCTACTACCGGAGGCTCATCCTCATTCGCAGCAGGAACATAGGTTTCGACATCCAGGGCCAAGCCACCCTTATCGCGAACCTGCGCAGTAGACAGGGCCAGATCATCGCCTACCGGCTCGGCTCGACCACCGAGATGCTCCGCTAAGAACTGCTCTGTGACCGCATTGAATGCCATGTTGTTGGTGGGCTTATTGAAACCGTGGCCCTCGTCTGGAAATACAACGTAGGTCACAGGCAGATCACGCTTGTTCATCGCCTCGACGATCTGATCACTCTCTGCAATCTTGACTCGAGGATCGTTGGCGCCCTGACCAATCAACAGTGGCCTACTGATGTACTCCACATGCGTCAGTGGTGAAATAGCATCGAGGAAGGCTGGTTCATCGAAGCTGCCAACACGCTCATCAAACATCTTCATCATGGGCTTCCAGTAAGGCGGAACAGAATTGATGAGTGTTCCGACATGTGATGGGCCAACGATGTCGACACCTGCGGCAAACTTATCGGGATCACGTGTCAAGCCGGCGAGTGTCGCATAACCACCATATGAGGCGCCCATGATGGCAACGCGTTTAGGATCAGCAATGTCTTGCGCAACGGCCCAATCGACAGCGTCGTTTAAGTCATCCTGCATCTTGCCATACCACTCACGATTACCAGCATTGACAAAGTTCTTGCCAAATCCGGTCGAGCCTCGGAAGTTCGGACTGAGCACCGCATAGCCACGGTTGGCGAGCCACTGGTGATAAGGGTTGTACCCCCACCCATCACGCGCCCATGGGCCGCCATGCACAAAGAGCACCAGCGGGAGGTTCTTGCCGTCAGAACCTTGGGGAACAGTGAGATAAGAGGGCATCACGAGCCCATCGCGAGTAGGAATCTCCACCGCCTTCATTTCCGCCAATGGCATGCCCTCGAGCGCAGGCCACGTGGTAAATAGGAAGCGGCCCTTCTGAGTGTCCCGATCCCACACCCAATACCGAGGCGGCCCGTTGTCACGGTTGTAGGCAACAATCCAAGTCCGATTGTCTCTTGTACGGCTGGTGATCCCGAAATCGCCTTGATCAAGTTGCTTGAGCGCAGCGATGTCACCAGCAATATCCTCGCTCAGGATGTGCCACTCGGGTCGCAGGTAATTGACCACGACTGCTTCTGGCTCATAAGTGTCTGGATTACCAATCCCTCCAGCGACATCGGCCTTGTCAGACTCAAAGACGACTGTTGGCTCCTCATCGCCTCCCTTTCGTGGTTCCCACCACACAAGCGCTGCTTTATCACGACCCATCGAAGAAGCCCCGTACAGCCGATCACCTTTTTTATTAAAGCCGCGGATTGACGTTGTCAACATTTCCTCCGAGGGAATGGTCATGAATGGATACCACTCTTCACTGCCAATATCACGCAACTCCGTCACAATCGCGCCATCATCGTTCATTTTTGAACGGCCCCGAACGTTCCAATCGTCATCAAGAATAAACCCGAGGTATCCATCATTCTCTTGAATGAGTGTCCGCTCACCTGTGCGGGTGTTGATGCGATAAGTACTCATGAACTGTGGGTTGAGGTCGTTCATCGCGACCACAATCTCATCGGGTCGCTCCCGCGATGCATCACTGATGCCAGCACGAACGCCGTCGATTGGCGTGAGATCGCGAGGATCCCCCCCGGCGACATCAACGACATACACATGGAAGTTCTCATCACCTCCAGCATCTTTGCTGAAAAGCAACTGTTCTCCATTCCAAGACCACGACAGGCCGCTGATTGGGCGGTCCGTAAAGTTGGTCAGTGCCCTAGCTTCCCCCCCGTCGATCGGCTGCACCCATGCATTCATCACTCCGTCAACTGGCGCACGAAAGGCCAACATGCTGCCATCCGGACTAATCGACACGCTCGACCGTTCCGGATTGCCAAACAGCACTTCTCGAGGGATGAGCGGGTTGGTCGATGCGCTTTCCTGAGACGCTGGGGGCGTAGCTGCAGTGGCGCCGGCAATAAGCATGGCTTCAAGCATCATGGATTCTGTTTCCTCTTCTCTAGAGTTCATCGTGTTGTAGTTTTGCTGCGGACTTCTCTAGTGTTGGGACAGGCCGCGAGATAGTTTCAATGCGCAACAGGGCATTCGCCCGCTTCCGTTCCGTGAGTGACCGCCACATCAAACGGGGCAATCCAAAGCTGACTTCCATCGTTGCCCTGCTGACTGGTCCAGATCATCAGTGACCCATCTGGATTAAATGCTGGAAGACCATCAAAGCCTGACACTTGGGTGACGCGCCGCTTGCCCGTGCCATATTGAGCAGGCTTTCCAACCCCTCCCCCTCGTACGGCTTGAACTTCAAACACTTCGTAGTTGTCATGCCCCGCTTCACTCGTGGCATAAACCAAGCGAGCATCATCCGGATGCCAGAATGGAGCCCAGTTAACGTGGTCGTTGTTCGTCAGTTGAAACTCGCCGTCAAGACCAATCATTGTTCCATGCTCATCAAAGGCCAACTCTCCCACAAAGATCTGGAGCAGATTGTCCTTATTGCGATCACTTCGATACGTGATGCGCTGACCATCGGGCGAGAAGAATGGACCGCCATCGTAGCCCGGTGCGCCGACGACAAGATGTCGTTCCCCCGTCTGGAGATCACGAATGTAAATATCTCCCTGGCCTGATTCAAGCGACGTGTACAACAAGTGTCGACCATCAGGACTGATCGAACACTCCGCTTGATAAAAGTCTTCATCACCTTCGAGCAATGTGATTGGTGGTGGTATTGGCCCATCAATCCGAGCCTCGACGATGCGCATGCGCGGCGGATAGGCCCAGCGGTACTTCTTACTGTTTCGTTGATAGCCTGGAACTTCACCTTTACCAGGTTCGGTCACAGTGCTTGCAAAGATCACTCGATTGGAATCCGTCGGGTGGAACCACCCACAGGTGTTTGCAGATCCCTCCGGTGATATGCGGCGAATGTTCTCCAGCGTCCAAGTGCCATGATCATGCTTTAAGTCGCCCAGATACATGCCATAGTGCTCGTCAGGATCCTGCCCTTGAGGTGGCACTGGTACCGCTTGAAAGATCACTTTGCTGCCATCGGGCGAGATATACGACTCGCCGGCTTTGACGAATTCTTTGCCAGTGGTCAGTTGAACCGCCCGACCAAGCGGGCCGGCTGTGGCCTTTGCAGTCTCAAATGAAACTTCCAAGGCCCCTGATCCAGCCTCTCCAGCATGAGACGGCTCATGTGCTGTTGGCACTGGACAGGCAATGATGATTAGTGAAGACAGAGCAGTGAAACAAGACAGTGACATAGGACAGACTCCAAGAGTTCCTCAACCAGATAGCGAGCCCTTCAGGGTACCCGCTGTCGCATTGAGATGCCCACTGTTGTCACATCAACCGGAGAATCGCTACGTCAAATGCTGAACGCTTATTGCATTGAGCCCGTTGAATCGCGATCCGTACGGATTGGGAAGGTCAATGGCCAGCCTGGATACTGACTTGGTGGCTCATCTACACCCAGTTGTGGCCGCTTCCAGCACTCGATGGTGGCAGTTCCATGATCACGGTTCAACCGAATGATGCCATAGCCGGGCATCCGATCATGCAGATTGGCCGGGTGACGTCCACTGCTGGCTGGATTAGCAACTGCATGCACTCGGATGCGATTGCCAAAGCCATCCACAAACTCCCCGGTGTATCGCGGCGCACCTGGCTGTCGATTGGCCCCAGAAACAGGTGGGAACCAACGCCTTGGCCATGTGTTGGAAACTGCCGGAACAGAGAAGGCCCACACACCATCATCAAAAGAATCGACGCCATATTCCAAGGTCGCCCCAAGATGCTGATCACCACAAACATGGATCGCGCCCGCCCGCGCCATCATGGATACCGCTCGATCACGCGGAGTTTGAGGCCACCCGTTTGAATCTCCATCAGAAGCCAATGTATAGCCCTCGAGATACTCACCAGAACCACCTAATCGCGCCCGTGGCAGCGCTGCGCCAGACTTCGCTTTCGGCGGCAAAGTTGCCAGATTGCACATCGGCGTTTGGCTGAGAACCAGACTGGCCCAACGGTCATCAGAGCGACTCGACCAAACATCGAGGAAGCGTTCTTGTCGCTCACCAAGCAACTGCGCTCCAGGCACATCAGCCTGTGTTGCTGCGTCAAATCCTTCTGATTGTGGCCATCCATTGCGGAACTCGCCTTCTGGCACCATCACAGACGGAGAGGATTTGAACATGCGATCAGCTAGGACAGCGCACGACACCCCACCCCAATCCAGATCGGTGAAGTACACCGAAATGCCCTGCTCAATGGGCTCCGGGTCGGGCGGATCCGGAAGGTGCGAGGTCTGTGTGCGATGGACCGCATTTACAAATGCTGGTGGCATCCGATAGCCACCGCTGTCTTGGGCTGACAGCGTCTCGGTCTTGGCAGCTTTACGCCCACCAGCACCCCAAATGTTTCCGTGGTACACATCGTGGTCGTCTGGGATGACCACCGCAGGGGTATCGCGAGTTAATTCTCCAAAGGCCCAGCACCACCGATACCACTTGTAGAGGTAATCGAGCATCGGCGCCTTCATGTCAACAGGTGTGAGATCCCCTTCGTAGATCTGATCACCAGCAAAGAACAGAAGATCTGGATCATGCGATGTAACTGCTTGCACCGTTTCCAAATGGGGCAGCCAAAGCCCTTCATGATTCCATTGCAGATCGCCTGTATAGACCTTCTGACAGTTCATCGCCGCCACTACAAAGGATGGATCTGTTGGCGCCGCATCAATGACCCCGCTCGGCCCGGACACTGGTTGTGTTGGGCCATCACCATGTGGCAGATGCACGACCACTTGGTACGAGCGTTGTTGCATTTCATCCCAATCCGCAACTCGAAACGTAGCCGTCCATGAATAAGGATCTACTGTCGTTTGGTCCACCACCTTCATCGACTGGCCATCCTGCACTTGGAGATCCGCATGAACCTGTACATCAGAATTCAACGGCGGCAATTGAGCCGTCAACTTCAACACACCATCATCGACGGTATACATGGTGTTTAACACTGGTCCCCATGCACGCTCTGGGTGCGTCTCAATTCCACGACCATCAATCGCCAGATGATCGAAGGCAAAGCCCATCGGCGGTTCTCCTTGACCGCCATGTGAAACCAGCGCCACAGCACCCTCTTGAAAGGTCAAATCAATTGACTCGTTTGATCGCCAGTGCGCAACCCCGCCAGCGTGCTGCGCCCTCGCAGTCAGTATGCCCTGTTCCAAATGCACAGTCAGCCGAGCTGAAGTTGAGGGCGCAAGATCAACTGCTGAAGATGTAGGCTCGAATCTAGAGGTGCCAGGAAGTTCCTTGAGTTCGTCAATTGTCACCTTTGTTGAAATGGACCACTGACTTCCTTGCCCAGCCATGGGCTCAGCAAATGACCTGACCTGCACTTGATATGCGTCGTCAACAACGACCAAAAGCCCACCATCCTCAGCTGGCACATGGTGTGTTTGAGCCGTCAAGCGATGATCCACGTGTGAACCCCCGCCACCAATCAGAAATCCAGCAAGTCCACCTGGGGGCCATTGGTCTCCCGGAGGAATGAGATCAACAGCAAGCATGACATTGCCTTTTTCAGCAGCGATTGATCGGGTTAACAACTGCGCCGTGCGCATCGACAACCGAGATCGCGATTCGCNGCATTGCAATCGGCCGCTGGCAATCTGCCAATCCTGAAGTCGATTTGCCCACCAATCGNCACCAATCCAGGTTCGATCAGGCACTGTGTCCCAGTTTTCAATCCAAGGCGATTGGACTTCCGCTGTGTGACCAGTCGCCAACGCGAGAACTATGCTTGCTGTCCACATACATGCACCATACGGGCTGAGCACCGGTAGGATGGATACGTGGACACACTGACTTTGATTCTGGGCATCGGCATTGGGGGTGCGTGTGGAGCACTGATGGTCTGGCTCTCTCGCCGCGGCAATTCTGACGCCAACATGATCCGCACGGAAGAATCACTCCGCGCCGCGCAGAGACAAGCCGCAGATCTTAAGAACGAATTGGAGTCTGAACGCAGCCAACATGCCGAAGCTGAACGCAATCTCGCAACCCTTGCAGAGCGAGAAAAAGGAACCCAGCAGCGGCTGGCTGAACAGAAGACGATTATCGAAGAAATGCGCAAGCAGTTGCTCGATACCTTTGAGGCCTCCAGTCGCAAAGCCCTTCAGGACAATAGCGAGCGTTTCATACAGCAGGCCGCAGAGCGCATGAAACCGCTTCGAGAACAACTGGAAAAACAAGAGCGTTTGGTCGCCGAGATGACCAAGGAGCGCCAAAAAGGCTTCGGCGAAATTGGCGAGACACTCAAGCAAGTACTTGACTCTCATCGCTCACTCAGTGCAGAGACAAACAAGTTGACCACCGCACTGAGGAGGCCTGACCAGAGAGGTCGCTGGGGTGAGGTTCAACTCCGTCGCGTTGTAGAACTTGCTGGCATGGTGGAGCACTGTGATTTCAGTGAGCAGACCACCCTCAGGGACGACGACACTGCGCAGCGGCCCGATATGGTTATCAACCTGCCAAATGGTGGGCGCATTGCAGTTGACTCTAAGGTCCCGCTTGATGCTTACCTTGACGCTATTGAGGATGCAGACGAACGGAAAGCCAGACGAGCCGAGCACTGCAAGGCACTTGAAGCACGCTGGAAGGAACTAGCAAGAAAGAGCTATTGGGACAGCCTGGAGGGCTCTCCCGAACTCGTCGTCATGTTCATTCCCATTGAGTCAGCACTCATGGCCGCAATGGAGCTCAAGCCAACCATGCACGCTGATGCATTGGCTGATCGAGTCCTTATTGCGACCCCGATGCTCCTGGTGGCGTTGCTGCAATCCATTGCGCACGGTTGGCGGCAGGAGCAACTTGCTGCAGATGCCCAGCGAATTGCTGAAGCAGGACGCGAACTCTACAAACGACTACAGAAGTTCTCAGGATTGCACGCCAAAGTCGGCAGTCGGCTTGAATCAGCCGTTCGTGCTTACAACGAATCTGTTGGTTCGTTTGAGTCTCGCCTATTGAAATCAAGCGAACGCCTCCGAGAACTCGGCGTCGCTGGCGATGCGCTTGAATCACCCATACATATCACTACTGCTCCAAGACTCATCAGTTCTGATGGAGAAACGACGGATCACGATGATGGAAGTAGTGATATCTCGTGACAAGCCATTGCAAGCCTATGTTGCAATAGCGCGGCAATCAGTAGCCGGCGATCATCGCTTGCAGTCGCTCACGTAGTGCCGCACTAACTGGGCCCGTGTCGCCCTTGGCAATTGCAATTGCCCACTGCGCTTTCTCAAGACGCTTTGGAAGTGATGCCTGATCAGATAACCCATCCTGCCAATTATCAATCTGATCGGCGAGTTTGATTGCGCGGGCTTGCCACGCTCCCTGTTTCAATTGATCGATATAGGCTGGCTCACGTACATCTTCGCGCATACGCATGTCTTTAGTCATAAGCGCAACCCAATCGGCCACATCGACTCCACAAGCCTCCAAGATGTCGTCGTAGTCGGTGGGCCCATCCTCAATAACATCATGGAGAAACCCCGCTGCGATTAGACGCTCATTGCCTCCGGCCCATGCCAGAAGTGCAGCAACCCGCGCTGGATGCGCAAAGTAGGGCGAACCATCGCGGCGAGTTTGCCCAATGTGTGCCTTGGCGGCCATAGCCGCCGCTCGGGTCACAATGTCCCAACAAACTGTCTCTGTCTGTGTCTGTGTTGAAGTGGTCATGATGCTCATCTCTCTTTGGCTTAAACCATCAGCCGACAGTCATACTCTCTCCTGGCTGCAGAATCTGCACGCGTGATCGGGTCGACTGAAAGTGTTCCGGATCAACCTCAATCGGTGGCCATGTTCCATAGTGAATCGGAACGGAGACCGTTGCCCCAATCATGTCAGCAGCACGTGAAGCCAACTCCGGACCCATGGTGAAACGATCGCCAATCGGAATCAGAGCCACATCCGGCTGGTAAATCTCGCCAAGCAGCGCCATGTCGCTAAAGATGCCGGTATCTCCGAGATGATAAATACGCTTGCCATCAATTTGAATCACCAGCCCACAGGGCATCCCCATGTACTGGCCGTGGTAGGACGATGAGTGGAAGGCTTGCGTGAATGCAACCCAGTTGCCATCTCCAAGTTCAATCTTGCCGCCAGGATTCCCAGGCTCAACTTTCTCATGTCCTTGGGAGGAAACAAAATTGGTGATCTCATACGCTCCGATCAACGGGGCATCATTGGCCTTAGCAATCTCAATGGCATCGCCAAAATGATCCTCATGACCATGCGTCAGGGCGACATGAGTGCATGTAATGTCACCAGGATCAACAGTGGCAGCGGGATTATCTGTGATGAAAGGATCCACAAGCACAGCATGCTGTGCGCCTTGCACCAAAACCGCACTATGTCCAAACCAAGTCAGTTCCACGCTCATGTCGTCATCCCCATTGCAATTGTGTGCAAATTCATAGTCAATGATGCCCCCCGTCCTATCTATGCTCCGTTCTGCAGCCACTTCAACATCGCCCCGTAGGATTCAAAGACCGGCTCCTCTGGCGATGTCAAAGTCTCGATCTTACGGCCAGTATCTCCTTCAAGCTGCACCCCGACAAACGGCATGCTAGCTGCGCGAGCTGCCTCTAAATCAAAGATGGTGTCCCCCACCATCCAAGCAGTGCCCCCTCCAAGCTGCTTCACTGCTTCATGCAAGGCTGCGGGGTCTGGCTTCAGTGGTCGATGCGGATCAGCGCCAACCACAACATCCACTGGCAACTCAAGAGCTTGGACAATTCGAATGGCAAATGAAGTTGGCTTATTCGTGACGACCGCGACACCAATACCACGATGGCGCAACCACGCAAGAAGCTCTACGGCACCCTCAAATGCTCGAGTCCGCTGTGTGCAGCAGTGCTCATAGTGCTTACGAAAAGAGGCGACGGCTTTAGCATGCAGTGCCTCATCATCTGATTGATCCTTGCCACCAGTAAGAGATCGATGAATCAGCACATTCAAACCACGGCCAACCCAACTTCGAATGCGCTCTTCTGTCTCAACAGGCCTCGCAAATTCACTCAGCATTCCATTGACCGCCTGAGCAATATCTGGAACAGAGTCGATCAGAGTGCCATCGAGATCGAAAAGCACATGCTGTGGGTTACGCATCACGATGACGGGCCTTGCACAGTCGCAAACATGCTTGGGGCAGCACCCGCGGCCAGAATTCTTCGCTGAGCCCAAACCCAAATCGTGACAAGAACCATCATGCCAGCAGACACAAGGAACCACGTCGATGGTTCAGCCCCTATTGCCGATGCTGCCAGTGCGAAGGCTATTGCAGATACTGACATCGCAACATAGGTCATGAAATTTGCAGTACCAACGGTGCGAGCTCGGAATGTTGGCTCTGGCATGTGTTGCAGCATGGCAAGTAAAGGAACCACATAGCAACCTGCAAAAATCCCCGTAACAATAAGTAGTGGGAGCGAAACAGCAATGGACGGTGTAATAAAGCCGAGCAGCGCTAGTGAAATCGTCATCCCAGATGCGCCTGTCAGAATGAGTCCTGAACGAATGCGGCGCCCAGACACGATTCCTGCCACCAGCCCACCAACACCAATGCCGATGCCTGGCGCTGCAAGCAATGCTCCGGCAACTGTGCCAGAAAGATTGAGAGGTTCACGAAGCATGGGAACGATCGCCAGCAGNATGGAACCAACTGCGTAGAACCAACACCACGCCAGGGCTGTNACCAACAACGGTGTGCCCTTCATCTTCCCGAGCACCTGCGAATGTGCTGCTAAGAATCGTTTGCGGATCATGTTGATTTGCGGTGGCTGATGCTGTCGGGGAATCGATAGGGCGCTCGCCAATCCAATACAAGCAATCAAGACCATGGTCACGCCCAGCCAAAGTGGAGACACATAAAGAAGGCCACCGCCAGCACCAACGCCGAGCACAATGGCGACGTTTGTCAGCAAACTAAGCACGCCATTAGCGCGGCTCAGATCAGTGTCTGAAACCAATTCAGGAACCGACCCATATTTAGCCGGACTAAAGAACGCACTTTGAGCTGCCAGCAATGTAAACACGACGCAAATCAGAGGCAGATGCCCAATCCAAAGAGTCAAAGTCACCAGCAATGTCAGCAGCACTTCCACCACCCGAGTCAGCACAATAATGGTGCGTTTGGGGTGTCGATCAGCAAGTTGTCCACTCAAACCCAATAGAAGTATGAATGGCAGATACAGCATGGTTGTGACCCATCCCGTGCCGCCACTTCCAAGTTGCCCTTCCCACAGCCCTTGAGCTGCGACACCAATCAACAGAGCCCCACGTAAAAGGTTGTCGTTGATTGCCCCACACACCATCGTGACCAACAGCGCAACAAAGCCTCGATTAAAGACCCCCACGGATGGCGTACTTGTTGTGTGTTCCATATACATTGCAGGAATGAGAAGGATATCTCCTACAGGTAGACCCCTCGGACGGAAGCCTCGCTAAAAAAGCTTGCCGCCGAGGGAGCAAAATCCAAAGATGTGGTCACATCGCCTAGCCATGGATTTGCTGGGTATTCACCCTCATCACAGGAGATGTCCATGATCGACATCCGCACACCTTCTCGGTCAACGACCACTCGCAATATCTCAACGCCAATAGCCCCTGAACCAATTCGCCAGAGGGTGGCTCAAAGTCGTGCCGTCATGGTTCGCTCGGAACCCATGATCACCTTCAAGAACGGAAGGTTTCCAATCTTGGTTGAAACCTTGTTTGAACAGGTATCGCCTGGACACTGGAAGTACTCCGCACAACTGGTGGAGGTCGATGTCCCAATAACTCCCGAAGACATGGCAACCATCGACCGTTGGGCCGAGGATCGCAGACGCCGTTTTATAGAGCAGCAGCGCCGCAACAATGATGTCGTCTTACGAACACTGGCCGCTACATTTGAATCTGGCATCGAAGGACTGGACTACGTCTTACTCCGCCATGCTCCGCCAATGACTATCCATTCTTAATCCATCCACAGTCCCCTGCGCATCCTCCAACAACACCCACCACGCATTCGCTGCGGGTGGGTGTGTCGCTAGTTCAGGAAGGCATCAAAACATGGGCCCGGTGGGACTCGAACCCACACGTCCGTAATGGACTGCGGCTTTTAAGGCCGCTGCGTCTGCCAATTCCGCCACGAGCCCACAGCAGTGTACGCGCGTGGCTATCCTCCTACGAATCAACACTACAGGAGTTTCTCATGCGCCCCCTCGCCATCCTCGTCACTGCTGCTGCCACATCTTCGGCCTTGGCCGTTGATATCTCTCCCCAAGCGGCCCCTGCCCTCGATCGCATGTTTGGGTGGTATGAGCAGATTGATGGGGCTCAGGCCACCGTCTCACAGTCCATGCCGATGCCAGATACAGGGCAAGACGTGACTCAGAAGATCGCCGTGGCGGCGATGAAGCCCAATTGGTTTGCTGTCCGATATGACAGCCCGGCCGATCAGGGGGGCATCCCGGGGCTGCCTGAGATCAACATGGTCTCTAACGGCACCACGATGTGGCAGTACTTGCCTGCAAAGAAAGCCTGGTCGGATTCCCAGCAGGCTCCAGCGGCCTTTGACGCAGACGCCTATCCACGCCTCAATATGCTCGGTCCAGCCGGTGCTGTCCTCGATCTACTTGGCCCCAAAAGCCGCGCGGCTTTCTTGGAGGGCTTTGGACGTGTAACGCACGTTGGGCAGGAAGGTGGCGCTGACCGCCTTCAGCTCTTTCCTGCTGATCTTCCCCCCGGTATGCCTGCGCCCAAGATTCTCCTCACCATTGGGGCCAAGAACGCACCTTGGGTTGAAGAAATTTCAATCACCATGCCAGCAGCCATGTCGCCAGATAGTCAAGAAATGACACTGAACATCAAGTACCGCGACTGGAAAACGCTCAAGAAGGCAGATGACAACACCGCACTATTCACCTTTGCTCCACCCACAGATTGGAAGAAGGTTGACAACATCGATGACCAACTCATGGAGGTATTTGGCGGGCCTGATGCCTCCGGCCCACCGCCAGGTGGTGATTCCCGTAGAGGTGGAAGCCCAAGCCACCCAATGGTCGGCCAAGCCGCGCCCGAGTTTGAACTCCCCGATCTCAGTGGCAAGATGGTTTCACTTGCCTCCCTCAAAGGCAAGACGGTCATCCTCGACTTCTGGGCCACCTGGTGTGGACCGTGCAAGCAAGGCCTTCCAATTCTGATGGAGATCGCCAAGAGCCGCGCCGCTGACAACGTCGTACTCTGGTCGGTTGATATGGGTGAGCCGGCGACGAAGGTCCAGCAGTTTCTTGAGCGAAGCAAGTGGGATCTCAATGTCATGCTTGACCAAAAGAATCAGGTCGCCAAGAAGTATGGAGTGCGTGGTATTCCCCATACGGTGGTCATTGGTCCAGATGGGATCGTCCAGCTGGTGGAGATTGGCTTTGGTGGCAAAGAACACACGACCAAAGCCATGAATACCATCATTGATGAAATCAAGAGTGGCGCTTCCGGAAGTTGATTTGCCCTTAGGAAGATTGCTGCTTCTTAACCGGCTTGTCGACTGCTGGCAACGGGAAGATCTCTGAAGGCTGATGTGCAGTGCTCATGATCGCCTCAATGGTCTCCGTAACCTCAGGGTGCTGAGTGGATACATCGGTCGTCTCGCCGGGATCTGAGGCAAGATCAAACAACTCGATCTTCAGATCTCCTTTGCGGAGATGGCGTCGCACACCTTTCCATTTCCCCCAGCGAACAGCCTGTTGTCCGCCAAGTTCCCGATACAACCATGGTCGATCGATGGTGGATGCTTGGTTAGTCAACACATCAACCAATGATCGTCCATCAGATTCCACACGCTCGCCTGTCACTTCCGTCAAGGTGGGCATCAGATCCTCAAAGCCGCCAGGCACTTCACTAGTTGTCCCTGGAGCAACCTTGCCAGGCCACCGCACCACCATCGGCACGCGCAATCCACCCTCAAACACACTGCCTTTCAATCCCCGGTACGGACCATTGCTGTCAAAGAAGTCATAGTCCACGCCGCCGGCATAGGTCGGACCGTTATCGCTGGTAATAATCACCAGAGTGTTGTCTGCATGACCACCTTCTTCTAATGCGCGCATCAAGGAACCGATCTCAGTATCCAGCCCCGCGATCATCGCTGCATAAGCGGCGCGCGGTCGCGGGTGTGGCACATAACCCTTCTGTCCGAGATAGTGGTCCTGATCCCATTCACGAGGAAACTGGTCAAGCCGTTCCTCTGGTATCTGCAGCGCCACATGGGGAATCGGACTGGCGTAGTACAGGAAGAAGGGCTCTTCGTCACGTGTATTGATCCACTCAACCGCTTCATCACGCATGAGATCTGAGGCATACGTAGCCCGCTGATAGGTGTCGTAATAGGACTGCTCATCAGACAATGGTTCTGATCGCTTCTGGTGCGAAGCAAACCAATCGTTGCCCTCCAGCATCACCTTGTCTGCATTGCGCCACAGGTGTGTTGGGTAATAGTTATGCGCCTGCCGCTGGCAGAGATATCCAAACCAGTGGTCAAATCCTTGTTGATTTGGATGCCCCTCGGTCTCTGGTCCACCAAGACCCCACTTGCCGATCACACACGTGTCATAGCCACGATCTTTCAGAACCTCTGCGATGGTGACCTCTTCGGCAGGCAAGGGGTACTGGCCTTCTGCCGCACCTTCTTCCCATCCACCGTTTTCCCAATTGTTGCGAACCACCGCGTGTCCGGGATGCTTCCCTGTTAACAAGACGCACCGGGACGGTGCACATACTGGGCTACCCGACCAGAAATCCGTCAGGCGCATGCCGCCCTGGGCAATAGAGTCGATATGGGGTGTTGGAATCTTCTTCTGCCCCTGGCAACCAATTTCGCCCCAGCCAAGGTCATCGGCCAACACGACGACAATATTGGGCTGCTCAGATGGCGGCACCGATACAGGCAAAGAAGCGGACAAAATACAAGTCAATGGGATCAACATCACTGCACCATACGGGCTGTGACCCTCAAAAATTGGGTCCTTCTGACAGATCCCAACTGAAGCCTTGCATCAAGCACGCCGATGCGTATCTTTGAAATGCTTAACGCCATTTTGGAGAGGTTGGAGGCTGTGGGGCGGTCTCTGCCCAATAGTTGAGAGGAACCCTCGTGCAAAATTCTATGAAATGTGCTGTGACGAGCCTTATGGCTGCCTGGGCCGCCGGTGCTGGCTTTGCCGGAACCAGTTCTGGTCCGGATGTCGTGGCTTTCTATGTGGCCAACGACATCGCCTACTACGGCACAGTTGATGGCATTGGCGGATACGCCATTAGCACGACCTCATGCAACTACGGTGACGAAGAAGCAGCGTGGTATGGGGGAACGAACAACACCCCGCTGATTGGCCAGAATGCCTATCGACTCAAAGATGGGCGCTTCGAGCAGATCGGCATGTCTTGGCTGAAGCACTCCTTCTGCGCACTAAGTGAACCTGGATGCGGTGACTGCCAGGCAACTGACTGTTCCACGCTCGGCATTGGATGTGCCGACACCTATGGAGCAGGACTGAATACCAACCCGAGTGGTCCTCGTTCGGATGTAAATGCATTCACCGGTCAATACCCATACCCATTTAATGTTTCAAACACCGGGCCTTCGACGGTGCGAGGCAATCTCCAAATCCGCAATACCGACGTTGACCCCGCCGTGAATGCTGGCGCCACCTATTACCTTGAGGCGTACTACGTCAGCACTGACGATGCCCCTGCAGGTAATCATGCCAACAACGCTTCATGGCGTGAGGTTGTGTTCAACGACATCAACAGCGTTTCCTCGGTTGGTGGAACTGAGGTAGAAGAGCAAGCCATCCGCAAGTGGGCCACGGAAGACCCCAGTGTCGAAATCGATGAAGCCTACGTGCCCGACGATGGCTTCTTCATTGTCGGCGCTAAAGTAACTGACCTCGGAGGCGGCATGTGGAATTATGAGTATGCCGTATACAACCACAACAGTCATGCGTGTGCTGGCTCCTTCTCAGTACCTGTTCCTGCATCTGCCATGGTCACAAACATTGGCTTCCATGATGTGGATTACCACAGCGGCGAGATCTACGACGGCACCGACTGGACTGCAGAACGTGCAGGTAATGCGTTGACTTGGAGCACAACCCCATACGCAGAGAATGAGAACGGAAACGCGCTGCGCTGGTCCAGCCTGTACAACTTCCGTTTCGATGCCAATGTTGGACCGGAGGCCTCTGCAGTCAGCATTGGCACGTTCCGCCCAGGCTACGCAGATTCAATCAGTGTGGACACCGCTGCGCCGCCAGCTGAGCCGGTCAACCCCTGCGACTTGCCGCTTGGTGCATGCCCAGAGGACGTCGATGGAAATTACTTAGTCGGCGTTGATGACCTGCTCGTCATGCTTGGCAACTATGGTCAATGTGGAGACGGAACATACCGACCACAAGGTGATGTCAATGACGACTGCTGCGTGACGGTCGATGACCTCCTGCAAGTCATCGGTGTCTGGGGTGCTGACTGCACTCCAACTGGTGCTTGCTGCTGGCCAGATGGCGCATGTGCAGAGGTCGCTGAACTTGCGTGCACTTCCTCGGATGGTGCGTGGAACGGTGATGGCTCACTGTGCTCAACCACCAACTGCCCTGCCCCGGCCGCCTGCTGTTTTGAAGATGGAAGCTGTACTTCTCTCTTGCCCGCTGACTGCAGCAGCAGTGGCGGCATCTACCAAGGCGAAGGCATTACATGCAATGACGTTGACTGTCCCATCGCGGGTGCTGGTGACGAGTGGCAAACGGCACTAAACGCCTCCCTTGGCGGCAATGCCTTCTCCACCGTTGACATGACGCCCAGCGATCCAGAGCCAGATGAATCACAGTGCCCAGGGACCTACCTTGATTGGTTTGGAAGTCCAGACATATGGTTCCGCTTTGTCCCGGATTCAAATGGCATGCTGCTATTCACAACCTGTGACCCGAACAGTTACGACACCTCTATGGCAATTTATCAAGGCGATGGAGACAATCAGATTGCCTGCAATGGTGATTCGTCCAACGGCGATGGTTGCCAGTCGTACTTCTCGGCTATCGAACTGGATGTGACTGCCGGAGAGGCCTACTACATCCGCATTGGTGGATGGCAAGGAGGATCTGGTAGCGGCACACTCACGATTGAGTAGTGATTCACTCCAACTGTGAAATAAATATCAAGCAGCTTGGGCGACCACCCGAGCTGCTTGTCTTTTAATCACTCCATCTATGATGATGGTGTAACCTCTCACCGAGCCGATAGATGGCTCCCGCTGGAGGATTACACATGCGCGTTGCGAGTCTATTGATCTGGGCTGGGATGGTCCTGTGCGCTGCAGCCTGCGCCATCTTCGGCGTACTTCATTCTTGGGTCTGGTTCTTTGGCCTCATTCCTTCACTCGCGTTGGTGATGTTGGGCTTGTGGGATCTCACACAAGAACGGCACAGCATTCTCCGCAACTACCCGCTACTTGGGCATATTCGATTTATCTGTGAGAGCATCCGGCCGGAAATCATGCAGTACTTCGTCGAAAATGACGAAGAAGGACGCCCCTATTCCCGCACACGCCGGACCGCCGTCTACGAACGCTCCAAAGGCATCGAGGAGATTAAACCCTTCGGCACTGATCTTGATGTCTACGGCACCGAGTATGAATTCATTAATCACTCGATCGCCCCAAAGCCCAAGCAGGAGCTTCATTTCACCGTTGAAGTTGGCAATCACCAGTGCAGCAAACCCTACAAAGCCTCGCTCCTCAACATCTCGGCCATGTCATTTGGTGCGCTGAGTCCACATGCCCTTCTAGCACTGAACAAAGGGGCGAAGATGGGCAATTTCTACCACGACACTGGCGAAGGTGGAGTCAGCCCCTACCACACACACCATGGAGGCGATCTTGTTTGGGAGATCGGCACCGGCTACTTCGGATGTCGAGACACAGACGGTCAATTCGATCCTGCGAGCTTTGCCGAAACCGCAGTGATGGATCAAATCAAGATGGTCGAGATCAAAGTCTCCCAAGGGGCCAAAGCCGGACATGGAGGCGTGCTTCCAGGGGCGAAAGTTGATGAAGAGATCGCCCGCGTTCGCAAAGTGCCTGTCGGCAAAGACTGCATCTCGCCGGCCTATCACACAGCGTTCAGTACACCGATCGAAATGATTGAGTTCACCGGCAAACTGCGAGAGCTCAGTGGTGGCAAGCCCGCTGGCTTCAAACTCTGCATTGGACGGCCATTCCAGTTCCTCGCCGTCTGCAAGGCAATCCTGGAAACTGAGATTTACCCTGACTTCATCGTGATTGATGGTGCTGAAGGCGGCACGGGTGCTGGCCCTGTCGAGTTTGTTGATCACATGGGCGTGCCGCTCACAGAGGGATTGCTCTTCGCTCAAAACGCGCTGGTGGGCATGGGCATCCGCGACAAGATCAAACTTGCTGCAAGTGGTAAGGTTGCTACTGCATTCAACATCGCTCAGCGCATGGCTATTGGTGCCGATTGGTGCAATGCCGCCCGCGCATTTATGTTCGCAGTCGGCTGCATTCAAGCCAAACGCTGCCACACCAACACCTGCCCAGTCGGTGTCGCGACCCAGAACCCACACCTGTTCCGCGGACTTGTCGTAGGAGACAAGGCCGAAAGAGTGAAGAATTTCCACTGCAACACGATGGATGCACTGGCCGAAGTGACCGCTGCTGCTGGCATCATGCATCCAACTGAATTCACGACTCGCATGATTGCGCGTCGAGTCAACCCCACCGATGTGCGTGTCTACGCAGACATCTATGACTTCCTTGAACCTGGCGAATTGCTTGACGGCAACCCTTCCGGACGATGGAACGACTGGATGAGTCAGGCCTGCACAACTACATTTGACCGCATTGCTTGAACGCTATTGGAGAGACACCATGAACCTCTGTCGCGCCATCATCATCGCATCCATTTTTGCCGCTACTGCCGCCATCGCCGGCCCATCACTATTCCTGCCCCAAGTGCTTGGACATTGTCAGGTTCCTTGTGGGATCTTCGATGACCCAGCCAGAATCGCAACCATGCGTGAGAATGCGGCCTCAATTCGCAAGGCTGATCAGCAATTACTCGCCTTGCATGGCATCGGCACGCTGGAATCCTTTAATCAATCCGTCCGTTGGACAATGGAAAAGGAACGATCTGCGGAAGACATCCAGCACATCGCAGCAGCCTATTTCCTCGCGCAGCGGGTAAAGCCTGCCGCTGCGGATTCCCCCGAGCACGCGCTGTACCTCGAACAACTCGAAGGCTTTCATGCCGTGCTTGTGGCCGCCATGAAATGCAAACAGCAGGTCAAGCCTGCGAGCGTCGATGAGTTGGATGCCGCCATCGAACGCGTCGCAGTTTGGTATTGAAGAGAGTCCCCAGCAGCGACTGCGGTGACTTTTAATCCTGCTGCTGACACAAATCTATACGTCAATATTGCAGATAGTGTCGTTCAAGTCGTCACTGGGATCACAATACTGAAGACGGTGCCGGTGCTCCGCCCGCTCTGCACTTCTACTTCGCCACCATGCACTCTGGCAATATGTTTGACAATCGCCAAACCTAATCCCGTGCCGCCGACCTCCCTACTGCGCCCACGATCCACCCGATAGAATCGCTCGAAGATGCGATCAAGATGTTCATCGGCAATTCCAGAACCGCAGTCGGCAACAGAAATCCGAACAAGATGATCTGTCTCTTTCATTGCCGACAAGGTCACCGTAGATGATTCCGGACCGTAACGAATGGCATTCACAACCAGATTGCCAATTGCCTGTTCCAGCAGCCGGCGAATGCCCATGCACTGCAAGTCGGCATCGCACTTCATCTCAAAATTAATCTGACGACTATGTGCTTCATCGGCTGCAGAACGCATGACATCCGACAACAAAACTGCCATACGAAACATCTCGTGCTCAGGCAATTGGCCCGGATCTGGATCTTCGAGTCTTGAGAGCGCCAACAGATCTTCAATAATTGCTGATAAACGGCGTACGTTCCGTTCTATAACTTCCGCATAGCCCCGCTGCGATCCTTCATCCATTTCTTGTGAAAGCAATTCAGCATAACCTTGAATTGACGTGATAGGCGTGCGTAGCTCATGAGATACATTTGCAGCAAAATCGGATCGCATCTGCTCGAGGCGGCGGATATGAGTCAGATCATCAAGCAACATAATCACCCCGCGCGCTATCCCTAAAGAATCACTCAGCGGCTCGAAATGCACTTGAATGCGGCGACTAGGACTTGCGCTGAGAGCTAGTTCAGCTTTTTTTGGGTGGCACTGCTTCAAGGTTGCTGCAGCACGGCTGCACAACACGCCATCCAACTCAATGTCCTCACAAGTCCGCCCAAGAACCTCGTTTGGTTCATAGCCAAGCAAATCACATGCTGCCCGGTTCATATTGATAATGCAACCGTCCGCCCCAAGCATGATGACACCAGTACGCATTACCCGCAGCATGACTTCGAGGTCATGATTGGTGCCGCTCACGAAAACGGATTCTGTGTCGCGGTTCACATTCGCACTGGTTGCTTCTATTTGCTTGTTTGGTGTTACGAAACTCCCCCCGGTAGCACGAGACAACGCCCACGATGCCGCCATCGAAAAAAGCAGCACATTGCACACGACCCAAAGTGGCCAGCCAACACCCTGCGTCATCCAGACAAGAACAGCAATGGTCACCATCGCACACGCTTGCGCCACTAAAATGGCCCGAGCAGTACGTCGAGAAAAATGCGTTGGCGTCATTGATCCTCGAGTCGCATGTACTCATCGAGTCTGTAGCCAACACCTCGAATCGTCTCGATGGCTCGACCGTAGTCACCGAGTTTACGTCGCAGCGCCGTGATATGGACATCGATGGTCCGACGAGAAAGGACCACGCGATCTCCGTGAATGGCATCAATGATCTGGTCACGAGTTCGAACAAAACCGGGGCGACGCATCAGAATGGAAAGAATGGAAAACTCCGTCGTCGTCAATGCAATCTCTTCATTGCCAGCGTGAACTTGGTGTCGACCCAAATCTAAAGTAATGCCAGCAGACTCCATCACATTGTCGGGCCTGCCCCCGCCAACCGGCACTGTGGCGCGACGCAGGCAGTTACGTACTCGCGCAATAAGTTCCTTGGATCCAAATGGCTTGACGACGTAATCGTCGGCTCCCAATTCCAATCCTGTCACGATGTCCGACTCTTCGCCTTTGGCCGAAACCATGATGATCGGAATTGACTCTGTACTGTCGTTCCACTTGATACGACGGCAGACCTCCAAACCATCCATGCCCGGCAACATAATGTCCAGTAATACAAGATCGGGTGGCGAACGCTTGATCATCGACACTGCGTCTTCACCCGTTTCGAAATGCGAGGTTGCATACCCCGCTTTGGCGAGATGCAACGCGATGAGTTCGCCGATTTCCGGCTCATCCTCAACAACCACGATGTGCGCTGATTCAGACACGGCTTCCGCTCCTGCTCATCTAGTCCCTCGGACTACAGGATAGGGGTACTCGGCATGGATCTGGTTGAGAAATGTGACCCGGGTCAGGCTTTGACCGAGACCATGCCGGCCGGCTCCTCGGGGCGGTCTCGTGCATCTACCGGCAAACTGCCAATGGCTCGAACTACTTCGATGCCGTCTGTCACGCAACCAAAGGCCGTGTACTGCCCATCGAGATGCTTGCAATGATCGCGTCCAAGGCAGATGAAGAACTGGCTACCTGCAGAATTTGGGTCGCTGGAGCGTGCCATTGAAAGCACGCCTTCTACGTGCTCACGGTCATTGAACTCCGCATCAACATTCCATCCAGGACCACCGGTCCCGTCCCCATTCGGACAACCTCCTTGAATAACGAAATCGCTGATGATGCGATGGAAATCAAGACCGTCATAGAACCCGTCCTGAGCCAGTTTCTGGAAGTTGGACACATGTTGAGGTGCCACATCGTCCCAGAGTTCTAGGGTCAAGCTGCCGTGAGTCGTTTCAATCGTTGCGGTGGGGTATGCCATCCCGGAAGCGTACCGCGCCCGGGGCTGGACATCCATAGGAGTAGTTAGTCCCGTGGCCCGGGCTCAAGCGAGGCCACCATGCGGCCTGCTCGCCATACACGGACGGTTCCATCTGTAGAACTGACGGTTAGAGCAATCGCCTTGGTTGCCCCGGTGATCCCCGCCGCCGCCGCATGCCGTGCCCCAAGGCCTGCTTCAAGGGGGTGTTTGGCAGCGGCCAAAATGCGCGTGCCCGCTGATTCGATCACCCCACTGCCCCGAATGAGAATGGCACCATCAAGTTGGCTGTACTCGCGGATGGTCTCAGTCATCAGCGGGTCCATGACATTGCGCTTTTTGGCCTCGTAGCCTTGGAATGGATTCAGAATCATCTGTTCGCTTCGTTCCTGCACTTCGGATGTATCGCCCACCACCATGAGCGCGCCAATGGACCGTCCTTCACGACCGTATGCACCAAGATGCAGTGCCAAGTCGAGCACGCGCTGAAACACCGCACGCTTGACGTGTTCATCAATGCCAGGCTGATCTGCTGCTCGAATGAGTTCGCACTCACTGCCGAGGTGCATCACCACCATGGTGTCGATCAGTCCACCAAATGGGCCACTGAGAAAAATCGCGCGATCCTTCAGATCAAGCATGCGGCGCGATGCTGCTATAAGCGCGGCCAGTTTGATTTGACCCAGACGGTCCAACTCGACAGATGGCACTTCGAGACGACGTTCTGGTGGCACCCCGAGACCTTCAGCCAATCGTTCATCGCCCTCCCGACGAACTACCACGATGGTGTCTTCCGGCACAGGTGTTCCTTCAGGAAGTGCATCCGCAGCCACGACAATGGCTCGCGCCTGCACTGAATGAAGCATCCCTACCGCTGACTCGAGCAGTAATTGGACCACGATCCCTGGATCGCGGAGATCAGCGTGTCTGCGCTGCGATCGCATGCTTGGTCAGCGACTCAAATTTTGGCGCTGATACAGCGTTGAATACGCCGTGGGCACTAGAAATGACCGGCCACGGTAGGTCGTCATGGAACCACTAATGTGGATTGGCTGACGATAGTCCTTACGACGACCATCCTTGATGAGTGCCGTCAAGGTTGGTGATGGCAACAACACGACGGGGGCATCGGAGGTCCCCCAAGCATCAGCATCGAAGACAAACATCCAGGCGCCATGTGGACCGCGCAGCATTCTTCCCCGACGAGACAAAACAAGGGTTCCATCTGGCGTGACTTCTTCCATCACCTCCGTCACAGTGCCATCGTCGACTGAGCGCGGGAGCAGTTCAACAGAGTCCTGTAAATCCGCCACGATGTCCGCAATACTGTCGCCTGCTGAAGCCCCAGATCGCATGCCGTCGCCTGCGAGCTCGCCTTGCACCTCAGCTGATGGGTCAGCAGGTACTTCTGTCGGGACTTCACGCATTGCTGGTGCGGCAAGCAATTCAACATGCCTGGGCATGAGCCAGTTGCGACCCTGAAAGACAGTGACATCACCAGTCACCACCATGACCGCATCAGAGCCAGTGGTGGCCTGGGTTCGTTCCATGTCTTCCAAAGCGCGGCTGGGCATCAGCACCAGATCGCGCACGGGTGCAGATGTGTCTGCCTGATTTGAAGCGACTCGAAAGTGCCAAGGGTCACCTGGTCGTGGGCGGACCATGGTCCCAGAGGCACCACTGAGAATGGACCCATCCGGGAGCAATGGCGCAATCGGAGGCGTCCCCGTGGCAATGCCCGGTGAAGCCAATAGAGACAAGGTCAGCATGGCTGCGGCAAACATGATGTCAGCCTAGCACGCTCACATCGCCCTGTCCTCGCCTCAGGCTTGGTTGGCGTGTATCCTTTTCCGACTCGGCCGAGTACCCAAGTGGACTAAGGGAACGGATTGCAAATCCGTCATTCGTGGGTTCGAATCCCACCTCGGCCTTCCAGTCCCGGCTGCCACACATGCGATGCCCGCTGTGAGGGCCCGAGCCCCTCTACCTACCCACGCAATCGCTCGACAAGCCGCTGACGGACCATGGCCGCATCCGCACCCCCACGGCTGAGTTTCATGACCGCACCAATCAAACGGCCTGCCGCAGCGTCCTTGCCTCCAGCAAAATCCTCAGCCGCTTGCACTTGCTCTGCCACCGCTTGGTCAATCCAGCCATCGAGCGCGCCAGTATCGCTGACTTGCAACAAGTTGCCCGCTTCTGCCAAAGTCCGCGCATCACCATCTTCACAACACAAACGCCCAAAGAGTGTGTCAGCATTACTCGAGCCAATATCGCCGCCTTCGCGAAGCAAAATGAGCCCCGCTAACTGCTCAGGCTCAATACCAATCTCATGTACCTCGCGGCCCTGCTCATTGGCAAGCCTTGCCCCAGCATTCAAAAGCCACTTCGCCACCGCCGAGGCTGCGCCAGCCGGATCAAGTTCACAGCACCGGTTCGCTTCGTGAACGCAAGTGTCATAGAAGATCGCTGTAGCAGGAACTTCCGTCAATGCGGCAGCATCTTTGCTCGACAACCCCCACTGCTCCACATAGCGATGGCGACGAGCTAATGGCAACTCCGGAAGTCGCTCCCGAATACGAGCACGCCACGCATCGTCTACCTCTAATGGCACCAGATCTGGCTCGGGGAAGTAGCGGTAGTCGTGGGCGTCTTCTTTGCTTCGTTGTAGCAAGGTTCGACAGCCTAGATCGTCCCAACCTCGAGTCGACTTGGCGCCCGGCCCCATCTCAATACCGTCTTCTTTCCACTGATCAACCTGTCTCTTCACTTCATATTCAATGGCCCCGTGCACAGCACGAAATGAGTTGAGATTTTTAACTTCCACAATTGGTGTGGCAACTTCTCGGCCATCTTCCAAAGTCAGCACGACATTGATGTTCGGCTCAAAACGCATATGGCCACGCTGCATAATGCCTTCAGTCACCCTAAGTGCCCGGCAGATTGCGCGAAGTTCCCGGCAGAAGATCTCAGCATCATCGGCGCTGGTGAGATCCGGTTCCGTGACGATCTCCAACAGCGGTGTGCCTGAGCGGTTGTAGTCAATGATGGAGCCTTCAGCTGGTAGACCGCCTGGCAACTCATGACCTGTCTTGCCTGTGTCTTCCTCTAGATGCGCGCGAGTAATCCGAATCACACCATGCTCACCGCTACTCAACGGCAACTCGATCTGGCCTTCCGCGCATAGCGGATGCTGATACTGACTAATCTGATATCCCTTGGGCAAGTCGGGATAGAAGTAGTTCTTCCGGTCCCAACTGCACTGATCAGGGATGCGACAGCCCAAAGCCATCCCAACCAGCATGGCCATGTCAATCGCCTCGTGGTTCATAGTCGGCAGCGCGCCTGGAAGACCCAAGCAGACAGGATCGCAGAGGGAATTAGGGGGCGCGTCGTACCAATCTGGATGCGCCACATTCGGGGTACGTGAGAACATCTTTGTCCGCGTAGCCAATTCCACGTGGATCTCCATCCCGATCATGGTGCGCTGCGCAACGATTTTGGAACTCATCCGAGGCCTCCGTCGAGGGGATGCTGCGGCATTGGTTGACATCGTAATGGGGAGCAGGCAATGGCCATGGCCGGTCAGCGTATCGACCCGAACGCCACTGCGTCGCTACCCTGCCATCATGAATCACGAGGAACTGGCTTCCAGAATCGCAGAGACCTCCGTGCTCCGCGGGACATTCACACTCCGGAGTGGCCGGACCAGCAGTTGGTACATCGACAAGTACCGATTTTCGACCCAGCCGGATGTCCTCACAGCACTCGGGAAAGCCTTTGCCCAGCACATTGGTGATGATGTCACGCTGCTGGCAGGTGCTGAACTGGGCGGCATTCCATTGGTAACAGCAACTTCCATGGCAACAAATCTCCCATGTCTCTTTATTCGCAATCAGAAGAAAGACTACGGAACTGCTAAGCAGTTTGAAGGTGCTGTCGGTGCTGGTGATCGCGTTGTGGTACTCGAAGATGTAGCTACAACCGGCGGCCAGGTATTGGAAGCCGCATCAGATATTGCTGCCACTGGCGCGACCATTGATCGCATTGTTGCCGTCGTCGATCGGCTGCAAGGGGCACGCGAGCAGATTGAATCGGCTGGATATGCCTTCGATTCACTCTTTACCGTGCGTGACTTTGGCATCGACCCGGATGTTGACTGAGGCTCTTTAGGTTCAAGGATCTTCTTCAGAGCGAAGAAGGAATTGCTGCTCAGCTGCCAATTGCAAGGTGGCTTCGATCCACTCGGCCAATGACTGAACTGCTGGATCGTCCGAAGTTAACCCCGCAACCACCACCGGCTCTTGAGCAGCTTCTCCTGGATTATCAAATCGGCCAACCAAGCGCATGAGAACAATCCGCTGCACAGTGGGGTCTGCATTGGACTCCACCATCGACCAAAGTTGATCAAGGCGATCTGAGAAGGACAAAGCGGACGCCAGCCATGCTTGTGATGGCGGGTCCAGACGTGGCCAAGCATCCACCAGCGCCGCGACACATTCAGCCGCAAGGTCTGCAGGTATCTCGATCTTTTTCTCCACCGCGTCCATATGTGCCAAGACATGCGAGAGCATCGCCATATCGACAAGTTCTTCGTGGGAATCGCGCGTCATCACGCGTTCTAAAACCTCTCGAATCCATGACTCTGAAACGCGCTGGCCATTCATTCGCATGTCCTCTGCAGTTGCAGTGCTGCCAAGAGGACCGCTGACAGGGACGCCTGACTTGGTGCTGGAAGCCGTCGCCATGCGTGGATTCAAGATGCTGGTCGTCTCAATCTGAGCTCCATACAGTGGGTTGTTGCTTAATAAATCACCAACCCATGTTGTTTGGACATCGAATGCAAATGCCATGGATGCATGCGGATCAATGCGAAGAGCGCGGTCGATATCGACCAGCACAGGTATGGAAGGCACATTGCTCAGATAGGGCACCATGGCACGCAAATTTAAAATAAGGAGATCTTCAATCGGGCCATGAGGGTCAATGGCGAGCGGATCAGGCGTGTGATTAAAGATTGTGATGTCCAAGACCATTGGCTCATAGGGGTCAACTGTTCGGTGTCGCGGCTCAATGGTCATCGAAACAGCCAAGGTGGGTTCTTCAGGCAATCGGAATAGAGCCGATGGCAATGCGTCAATCATGCTCGTCAACTTTCGGGCGACATCATTCAACTCCAACGGAGTCTTAAGCAGCGCCCGAAGTTGGCGAGANGCATACACACCAAGCATGGTGCCGGGCCCTGACTTCCAAGCCGCCAACCATTCCTTGCCGGCTTCACGCANTTGACCATCCTGCTGAAGCAGTTGTGCTAGACCGATACGAGCCACTGGAGAAGACGATGCTTGCTCGGTCAGGATTTCCTTCGGGTCGCGTCCATCGTGGTCCTTGCCAGTCAATGCATCGAACAAAGCTTGTTGATCAGGTGTAAGTGGGTCCAACTGCTCAACACGTGCACGGGCCTGTTCAATGGTGCCCGGTGAAGCATCGACCAGCGCCAGAATCGCGAGCAGTCGCCGGTAGTTATGGACACGACCTTCAGGATCCACACCATCGGTTTCGCGGGCCCGATCGCGATGATCGATCGCCGTGGAAAGTTCATCAATCGCATCGGTCATCGCGGCTGGATCTGGATCCTCTGTGGTCATCAGGGCGTTGATCATGGCCAACTTTGGACTCATCGGGCCAGTCAAGCGGCTGATTTCAACCGCATTGCGACCGGAGGGGTCTCCATCCATGGCAATCTTGCGAAAGAGTTCATTAAGCGTTGCTTGTCTTTCTTCAAGAACCTGGCGCGCACCTGCATCGTCTCCTGCAGCCCACAATGACATGATGAGATCCGCATCTAAGTCGCTTCCACTGTCTCGCCCAGCAGCAAACTCAATGGCTCGGGACATCGAGAATAATCGCGCCCCTGCCGCGTAAGCGCCATGATCAAGCAAGTAGAAGCCCAACTCTGTAGAGACTCCAGAGTCGATTGGGTTAAGCATTAACAACTGAATCAGAATGCTGGTCCAAGCTTCGGGATTCTGATTGGCTAGATCGCTCTCAAGTCCAGCCATCAAACTGACTGCATCTTGATTGGTTGGATCCAAAGCTACTGCGCGCTGAAGCCACTGTTGGAAAAGTGTGAGATTGCCAGCACGTCGCTCGAGCAATGCCATACGAAGCGCCAATCGAGAACCAACATCAGCGCCAATTAAGGCCAGGTGATCGCCGGACAACATGCTCCGCACCAGCCGATCACGGTCATCCACCGTATGCGCCTGATCCAGTGCCACAAGGAGCCGCTCTAAACGAGCCGCTGAGTTCTCCGGTCGCAGTCGCAGTAGGGCCGAAGTAGCCTCGGTCACTAGATCTGGGCGATCCGTCATCATGGCCAGTTCTTGCAAGATCCTCCAAGCTTGATCCTGCTGTGGATCCAGCCTGACTGCATCCTGCAGCAGCGCGGTAGCCGCCTGAATGCCCTGCACTGAGAGTGGGTTGGTACCCATCACGGTTCGTGCATAACGAGTCAACACCGTGGCCAGCCGCTGATCAATCTTGGCGATGACCTCGGGTGCTGGCGAGGTGGCTTCCTGACCCATGACGGCACCTGTCAGGGTTGACAGGGCCACGAGGGTCGCTTTGAGCATCATTGGCATCGGAATCTGCATGGTCAGTCGACTACCATTCCCTCAATCTGGACGGCTTTGCCCGCCGGCCACAGGATGATGGTAGACGCCCGCCACGGGGGTCGCCACCAGGGTCTTCTGTGAGGTGTTGCGAGGCTGTTGGAGCATGTGGTACGGTCGCGGTTCTGAGACGGCCGATCAGGACGAAATATCCGCGGCCGCGGTGAAGAGGGATGACACAGGATTCTTTGATGCAACGGTGTTTCAAACGGTCAACTTGGGTGCTTTCCCTGACATCGCTCCTGCTGGCGACTGCCGCAGCCGCTGCGCCCACCAGTCTCTCTCGATTGAGCACCCAGCATGAATTCTCCTCAGATGACACTACTTCCATCCAGCAGTATGTCGATCTTCACGGTCAGGCACTCACGCTTGAGGATCCTTCTGCTTTCAGTTCTGCCCGAGCCAAACTCATCGGGCCACTGAAAGGCCCGACTGCAGCAAGAGTCTCACCCTCTTTTCGTGAGATCTACAGCGAGATTCTGATCCCCAAACTGCGATCCAACATGAGTGCAGGTCAGGGACCGTCCAATACCGCCTCCATGCAGATTGCCGGTTACCTGGGAACTGATGCTGCGGCGGCCTTCATAGCCGAGCATCTTGATGTGCAAAATGGTGCTGAGATGTCCACCCGACTCTGGGCTACCGCGGCGCTTCGGGATCTGATCGCCAATGCAAATGTGTCTTCAGCCACGTTGGAAGCTGCCCTGCAGTCTTTAGCAATCGCTGCTGCAACAGAACCCTCTTGGGCAGTCCAGCGACAGGCCTTCGTGACCTTCGGTAGTGCAATCCGAAACACACGCAAGGTGGAAGAAGGACGAGATCTGCTCTCCAGCAGTGCCCAGACACTCCAGGGTCGATTGCTCACCGAAGTGATTGCACGCATCAAGTCTGGAGAGCCGACCCTGATTCTGGCCGTTGAGCCTGCGACCGGCGGCATTCGGGATCAATATCTAGATCGCACCATGTTTGATCGCCAGAAAGGCCTCGCCGTCATCACGGTGCCGGCACTGGCTAATTTGCACGGCAGTGTGCTTGAGCAGTGGGACAACTTGCGAATGGACCCACGGCTTGCCCAATCGACTGAATTGGCCTTGCACAAGGCTGAGGTCCTGATGGCGTTGATGGACAGCCGCCTGACAAATGATCAGGTCATGGAGACGACTGCCTACGAGGGTGTCCTCACCAATAACCAGCGATCAACGCTGGAGTCGGCCCAGCAGGTCTGGTCGGACATCGTTGCCAAGCCACGCTATCAGTGACACCGTAATCCGCTGACACGTACGCATTCACGGTACGCTGCAGGTGCATGTCCAAACTGCTGATCCCACCCGCTGTGCTGCTATTGGTACTCATGGCACTGCTATCGAGCGATCAGGATGACACCGCGGCTGATCTCGTCCTTGCATCGGATAGTGAGATCTTTACGCTTGATCCGCAACGGATGAGTTGGTTGGCGGATATGCGGATGGGCTACGCGTTGTTTGAAGGGCTCACCAAGTGGGACACCACCGATTTCTCTTGCCATCCTGCGGTTGCAACTGGCTGGACGGTATCCCAGGATGGTCGCACATGGACCTTCGACCTTGACCCCGAGGCTCGATGGTCCAATGGCGCACCAGTCACCGCCCACGACTTCCTCTGGTCTTGGAAGCGCCTGTTGATGCCAGACACAGCCGCTGACTACACCGATCTTCTACATGCAATTGATGGCGGCGAAGCCTTTTTTACTTGGCGCGCCAACGCCCTGCAGAACTTTGATCCAACACGTGATGATGCAGAAGCGCTGATACAGGAAACCGATCGCCGATTTGCGGACACCGTGGGTCTGGTCGCTCTTGATGATCATCGCTTGCAGATCACTCTGGCACATCCGGTGCCCTATCTGCTTGATCTGGTCGCCTTCGCGCCACTCATGCCCGTGTATCGACCTGCCGTTGAAGGGTGGCCTGAGAACCCAGATCTCATCCATGGTTGGCACCTGATGCAGCCACCATCATGGTCGGATCGACAGTTTGTCGAACTCAATTCAAAGACTGGCCGCATTGAGGCTGATCATCACTGGGCCCGGCCAGGCACGCTGATTAGCAATGGACCGTTTAGTCTGGATCGCTGGCGTTACCGGCGCGATCTGCGCCTCGTACGTCATCCACACAGAAAGGACGGCGCAGACGCCCCGATTCAGTCTGTGCTCGTGCGTTCTTACCCGGACCCTACGACAGCCCTCCTCGCCTATCGCAGTGGCGAAGTCGATTGGCTTACTGGTGTGTCGGCGGATATGCGTCGGGAGTTAGTTGAAGCCCGACGCGTCTCAGACGAGCAGGACCCAGATCTGCTGACCAGATCCACACACGCCAAACTGGCCTACGGCACGGAGTACGTCGGCTTCAATTGTCGCCCAACCCTCGGTGATGGTCGACCCAATCCATTTCACGATGCTGGCGTGCGTCGCGCCTTTGCTGCAGCCACTGATAAACAGACCCTAGTTGATATGGTCAGTGGTCTCGGTGATCGGGTGACTGGCATGTTTACCCCGGCCGGTTCAATTGAACACTACAACCCACAAGGCGGAATCAGCTTTGACATCGCGCGCGCCAAAGAAGAGTTGGCAGCAGCAGGATGGACCTATGACTCTGATGGCCGTTTAATCAACGGCGAGGGTGACACTTTCCCAGTCGTAGACTTGATGTACTCAACCTACTCCCCGCGATATCAACGGCTGTGCACCGGATTGCGCGATCAGTGGATACGAAATCTCGGAGTGGATGTCCATCTCAAGGGTCAAGACAGTAAGTTTTTTGGCGCTGATCTGCGTGAAGGAAACTTCATGGTCGCGCGAGGTGGTTGGTATGGGGATTGGGGAGATCCAACCACGTGGCTCAACATGTTTCGTGGTGACGATGGGAACAACGACCGAGGTTTCAAACATCCTGACATCGAAACACGGCTGAATGAAGCAAAGATGATGGCCGATCAGCAAGCGCGCCTGCAATCCATGGCTCGTATCGAAGAGGACTTGTTCCAAGAACACCTTCCGCTGATCCCAATTTGCCAGCTAGTTGATGTCTCTATGTACGACCCATGGAAACTGCAAGGGATGACAAAGCATCCACGACTGGTGCAATACGTTGCTGATATCACCATGGTGTCGCCAGCACCTGAAAGTGATGCGCCATGACACCGATGCAGAAGCTGGTACTGTGGCGATTGGCCCAACTTCCGCTGATTCTCTTGGCGGTATACACCCTGACTTTTGTATTGGTGTGGGTCATTCCCGGAAATCCGCTTGAGCAGTCAGAGGGGCGACGGCCAGCGCCCGCAGTTGAAGCGGCGATGCAGGCACAATGGAATCTGGATGACCCTTGGACCTTCTACTGGTCCTATCTGGGTGATATCAGTGGAGTGAACTGGCTGTTAGGCAATCAGCAGGGAGCGGTCTTTGATTTTGGCCCCAGCCTGCGACATGAGAACTGGACGGTAGGCGAACTTATTGGTGACCAACTCCCGGTTTCGATGACGGTTGGTATCGCCGCGATTTTATTGGCGCTGATTCTGGGAATCACCGCCGGCACGCTCGGAGGACTGCGGCCAGGTCGTCTTATTGATGGGCTTACCAGTGGACTGACCATTATTGGAGTGAGCATTCCAGCCTTTGTGATTGCTGCGGCGTTGATGCTGGTCGGCGGTGTGTGGCTGGACTGGTTCCCTATTGGCGGTTGGGGATCGTTTGCGCATGTCGTGCTCCCCGCTATAGCGCTAAGTCTTCCATTTGCTGCTTGGATTGCCCGGCTCACCAGACAGGGTGTCATTGAACAACTTCAGGCTGACTATGTTCGCACCGTCCGAGCCAAAGGTGTGTCTGAGCACACTGTGGTGCTGCATCACGTCCTTCCCAATGCGATGCTCCCAGTACTTTCCTACCTCGGACCTGCAACAGCAGCAGCGCTTACTGGATCATTTGTTGTGGAGAAGGTGTTTGCAGTGCCGGGCTTGGGCATGCACTTTGTCGATGCCGTCCTCAGCAAGGATGTCACCATGATCATGGGTGTTGTTCTGACCTATTCAGCCCTGCTCGTCTTATTCAACTTAGCAGTTGATGTCTTGTATGCATGGATTGATCCCCGAGTCCGCGTAGGAGCTTCAGCATGAGTCAACGCAGTCTCCCAAAGCGGCTCATCCGCAGAGGCGCGCGAGTGCTGTTGGTGCTGCTGGGACTTTGGGTCCTTGGGGTAGGAGCCGCTTGGCTGCTGCAAAATCGGCTGATTTTCCCACGCTGGCTCGCCAATGATCGGGCAACCAGCAGCACACCAGCTGGAGTTGAAGCTTGGACAAAGTCCACTGAGGATGGAAACGTCATTGAAGCATGGTTTCTTCCCGCCAAAACAGAAGGCATCGCCCCACTGTTGGTGATAACCCACGGCAATGCAGAGTTGATCGACGACTACCTCGAGCGCGCTCGCGATTGGACCGCGCGGGGTGTACATGTACTGCTCCCGGAATACCGCGGCTATGGTCGCAGTGGCGGAACGCCATCTGAAGCCACCATTGTCAGTGATGTCTGCGGTTGGATTGAACATGCGCAGACAAATAGGAGTGATGTTGATCCAACTCGATTGGCGATGCGCGGCAACTCCATTGGATGTGCCGTCGCATGTCAGGTCGCTACGCGACACAAGCCAAGTGTGATGGCATTGACTGTTCCGCCAGCGCGAATTGACAGTATGGCATGGCGCT
>JAKVBT010000015.1:7024-9366 GCA_022446905.1 Phycisphaerales bacterium | reverse complement strand
CCGCGCTTGGCAGCTTCGGACACCATTTCGCTGGTTGCAGGATCCAGACAGATGACAATCTCTTCACCAAGGGTCCATTCGGATCGTTCAACTGCCGCCGCGATCACTTCCAGCGCCTCCTCGTTGGACTTGAGATTGGGCGCGAACCCTCCCTCATCACCTACAGCGGTGGACAGGCCACGATCATGCAAGACAGACTTGAGGTGGTGGTAGATCTCGACACCGGCTCGAAGCGCCTCTTCATATTGTTCAAAGCCCACTGGCTGAATCATGAACTCTTGGAAGTCCACAGTGTTGTCAGCATGCTTGCCGCCGTTGAGAATGTTCATCATGGGCGCTGGCAGGACATGTGCCCCAGCCCCACCGAGATAGCGGAACAACGGCAATTCGGCCTGGGTCGAAGCTGCTTTGGCGACAGCCATCGAAACCGAAAGCATGGCATTGGCCCCAAGGCATGACTTATTCGGAGTGCCGTCGAGTTCAATCAGCAGGCCATCAATGCCTTCCTGATCGCGCGCATCTAAGCCCAGCAGTTGGGGTGTAATTTCTTCATGGACATTCGCTACGGCCTGTTCGACGCCCTTGCCGCCCCAAGCCTCACCACCATCACGCAGTTCAACCGCTTCATGCTCACCTGTACTGGCGCCACTGGGGACCATTGCTCGACCAAAGCCCCCACCAGCCAAGCCGACTTCACACTCCACAGTTGGATTACCACGACTGTCGAGCACGCTTCGAGCGGTGATGTGATCAATGGTAAATGGCATGGTTGACCATGAGCCTCCTGATCAATGGTGGACAGCATGATATCCAAGAGTCACCAACACGCCAGGATGGCCAGCGCATGGAGTTACAGGGCTTGGGGTGTGCTCAGGGCCGAGTGCTACTCAGCGGTGGTATTGACAATTGGCTGCGGAGAGAGGATCGAAGGCGAGTCTGTCATCCAAAATGATCGCCAGTCATTCACAAACATGCGGCCATTGATGTCATAGACAATCATGTCGTCGTACCACATATCGACGTTGCGCTTGCCAACAGAGTCCAGGGCTGGTGACATGTGATACCCAATCTGGACCTCTTCTTTACTCAGGCTACTTGGGTAACAACCACCAAGCACGACGGCCAGACCGATGCACATTCCGCCCCGGATCATCCACTTCGCTTTCTGAGTCTGAGTCGTATTCACTGATCGCCTCTCTGGACTGCCCAAGCCAGCATGCTGCCCTGGATTGCGTTCCGCTCGGGGGCCGAATGCCCTCCGAGTCCTGCCACAAGGTCGATCAGGGTAGCAGCACCCCGCCCTACTGGACAACCCCCAACGCCCCTTGGCCCTGCCATGTGCCTTGATCCTGTGGAACCACACAGAGCCCCCAAAGAGCCTTGAAGTCACTCAATTCGTGATCTGGCGGCCGTCTGGTCAGTTCGATGGCCTAGCCTCTTGGCACGCTGAGACCACATTCCACGCCTGATGTACCACTTCTGACATGGCCCGCTGCGCCGCTTGGGTCCGCGAGGCCAAATGTGGGAGCAGCCACACATTGGGCAGGCCCAGCAGCGGGTTGTCTGTATCAATCGGCTCAGTGGCATGGACATCCAGCACCGCTTGCATTTCAGGACGAGCTCGCAGCAGGGCAGCCAGTGCCAGTTCATCAATGACAAACCCACGTGCAGTATTGATCAGCAGCACATCCGCACGGCATGCTTCAAGTGCTGCGGCGTCGAGTATCCCCCGGTTACTGGCCCGACCATCCACATGAATCGACAGGATGTCGCTGCTCTTGAGCAGCACCTCCATCGACACTGCGGTACTACCTGCGGCCTCCGAATCGGGAATGTCCAGCAGATCATGATGCTGCACTCGCATCCCAATGGAAGCAGCAACCGCAGCCACCCGCCGGCCGATGGCGCCCAATCCGAGAATGCCCAAGGTGCATTCGCTCATTTCGCGAGCGACCGTTCCTGCTTGGCGGTGTGCTCGCCAACTGGGCAAATCTACACCCGAAGTCAACGACACAGGTAACGGTCGAAGCGTATGGCCGAGCACACTCACCACATATTCCACAACAGCCTGCCGATTGGCTTGTGGAGTATTGACCACTGTGATGTCCCGCTGCGCGCATGCGTCAAGATCGATATTGTCGAGCCCAACACCAGCCCGAGCCACCACTTGCAAGTTCGGCGCCCGATCAAGCAAGGCTGCATCAACCACTGTGTAGGTGCGCACCACCAACCCCACGGCGTGTTTCAGGCTTTGCTCGAAAGCGTCCTCCCCTGGCGCTGCGCACACAAGCTCGGCCCGACCGGACAGCCAGTCCAGTGCCGTTTGGTCCAACGGTTCTGTC
>JAKVBT010000015.1:0-6925 GCA_022446905.1 Phycisphaerales bacterium | reverse complement strand
ACCAAGAATAGGGGCTGCATCGCCCAAGCCTATCCGCGATCAGGCCACGTGGATCAGTCTGGTTTCTACCTGACTCTCTGGGAGCCCCCATGTCGCTGCCACGCCCTGTGCGTATCGATGCATCTGCTCGCCATAGAGTGCCTGCAGTTGGTCGTCATCAGATACACCCCCTGACTTGTAATCCAAAATCAACGCATGGACGACCCGGCCATCTGCATCTCGACCCAAGACCAAGCGATCAATCCGGCCCCGGATCACACCATCATCGAGCGTTGCTAAGAGTGGATGCTCCGGCAGTACCTCCAGCGCCAAATCGCCCCACGCTGCATGCGCTTCGCGGCGCAGCGCCTGTCCTACATTTCCGTCTAAGGCTTGATCAAATCGCTCTAGCAAGGCGCGCTGCTGATCTACTGGCACTGGACGACCCAACTGAATAGCTGCTTCTGCAAATGCCTGGTCGATAGCAGCTTGATCCGGCTTTCCATCATCCAACCACTGCACTGCTCGGAACAACTCGTGCAGAATCACGCCATGACGTCGCGCACGCCCAGGAAGTAGCTGCATACGCATCTCAAGCGGTGTCTCATGGGTCGACGGTGTAACGCGTTCCGCTGGATCTTCAGTCTGTAGTGTCACTGCACTGGGCAATGATGATTTGGAAGCTGTAGGAGTCTCGATCTTGTCCGGTTGATTCGATCCCGGTGATTGCCAGACAGGCACCGGATGCGTGTCATCTACATCAGACAATGCTTGATCAAGTTCCGGAATTGCTGCGCGCAGCAACGTCGAAGGCGAAAGCGTTGCATCAAGCTCTTTTTCGCCCGGCCGAAATACCACATGCAAACCTTGCTTCGCGCGGGTCAGCCCGACGTACAAAAGAGACAACCGATCGGCGAGATCTCCTGCATAAGCCTGTTCATGGAATGCATGCAGAATTGGCGCGTGCGCTCGCTCAGCAGCCGACACGCCCGGAGCCACGGCGGATACGGCACCCAGCGGTTCGCTTGACCACCCTTGCACAACAGGTGGTTCTTCTTTGACAAACTTGTCATCTAACCACCCAAGCACGACTTCACCAAACTCCAGCCCTTTGGAGGCGTGCAGTGTCATAACACGAACATTGCCGCCAGCCGCATCACCGACGCCACATTCCAGCACATGTTCTACAAAATCAGTACATGGTCGTGGTCGGCCATCATCCCAATCAGCAGCAAGCATTACGACATGTCGCAGCGCAGCGATTTCACGATTGGAGATATCTGCTGCGATCGACTCGACCCAACCACTCAGCGCATCAACCAAACCACATGATGAAATGCGTGATCGAATCGCGTGGGATGCAGCAGCAATACGTTGTGGCGCATCATCGAGGGTCTCAATGGGCGGAAGATCCACACAACGTCCCAGTGGTGAATGCGAAACGTGGTAGGCCGCCAGACTATGCGTCGGATGCTGCCCAAGTCGGAGCATGTCCAGCAGCACACGCGCTGCAGGTATGGCCTCCACATCTCCCCGCCCCTCTTGACTCACAGATACTCCTNCTTCACGCAGCGCCTCAGACACCGCNCGAACATTTTCATTGGACGGGCAGAGCACGCCAATCGAGTCTGTCACCCGCAACCGGCGACGAACAATTTTGACAATGGTCTCAATGAGATCATCTTTGGTCGACGACCACGCACACACCTGCCCTGGTCGCTCTTCTGGGGTGAAAGCCGAGGCGTGAAGCGAGTACACCCATCGCGCCCGCACAAGATCCACTGCATTGCTCGTTGCGACCTCTGGGTCAAGTCCACATGCTTGGACCAATGCTGCTGGGGGCTGAGGTCTACGTTGCGCTTCTCCCAACAGCGCGATATTGGTATCGAGATCTTGGAAGCACAGATTGATGAAGTCCATGAGCACTGGTGAAGAGCGTCTGGACAAACCAAGTGTGTCCTGCTGGAGCGCTGGTCCACCGCGATCGATGAGCCAGTTGATCAGTTCTGGAGTACCGCCCCGCCATCCATAAATAGATTGTTTGCGATCGGCCACGACGAGCAGGTGCCGCGGCACCTCCCACGCCCCTTCACCAGACAAAAGTTCTTCAACCAGCGGTGCCAGCACGCGGGCCTGCTCGATGGAAGTGTCCTGAAACTCATCCAGCGCCACATCGCGAATGCGTGAATCCAGTCGCCAGGCAAGTGTCTCCAAGCCCGATGGAGTCAGGAGGTCTGCCCGTGCAAGCCGGTCAGCCACATCTGCAAAGGCGTACAGACCAGCGCTTCGCTGCTGCTGGGCCCACTCACTTGACAGCGCCGACAACAAAGCACGCCACACACGATGGCGAACACGCAACCGATCAACCAGAAGCTGTCGGGCATGGGCGACCAAGGGCCTTATAGCTTTGGTCATCGAGGCCGGCATCTGCTGAGACGAGAATTTCCCGCCTTCGATGGCTGGTCCGACAAATGAATCTGTGAGTAACTCCGACCAGCGTCCAGTATCCGCCTTGTCAGCGACTCGATCACGCGCTTTGATCCAACTCTTGTGCGGCGTACCCGCTTTGGTCACGGGAACATCAGTCGCTCGCAACACACACGCTGCTTCGGCAAGTGCAGCCTCTGGCAGGCGTGCGCAGTCAGGACAAATGTGATCATCCTGCAGGTTGGCGAACCATTCCCATGGATCTACCTGGGCAGGTACCAATGTAGAGCGTCGCCACAGATCAATCAGTCCGTCACTTCGGCTTTCGCCCCAGATGGCTTTGCGCACTGCCCGATGCATGGCTCCGCGCAGAACTTCACCCTCCGCAGCTTCCGCCAAAGCGCTGATCTGAGCATCATCACATGACTGCAACCACGCATCGATGGTCTCTCGTTGCAGGGCTGCCATTGCCGGCTGATCCGCAATGGTCCACCCTTGAGGCAAGCCCACTGCTTCTGGCACTGCCCGAGCGAGGTTGTGGAACACACCATCCAGGGTATTGACCTGCATGCGGTCAATGTCTTTGGCGACTTGCCCCAACACCTCTAGAAGTTCATCCCCTGTTGGCGGTGGTTCTATGTCTATGGTTTCACGGTAGATCTGCAAGCGATCTGGATCTGTTGCGCCAAATGCCAAATGTCGAAGAATGCGTTGTTGAATCTCGCCGGCTGCTTTGCGAGTAAATGTCGCGGCCAATATCTCGCGCACGCCCGCATTGCCAGATGCTCGGTACTGCAGCACCAACCAACCAAGCACCCGATTCGCAAGAGAAAATGTCTTGCCGCAGCCCGCATTGGCCGTAATGAGTGTTCCCGGCGGATTCATGTCCATTCCGCCTCCACCACTTCACACAGCCGGCCATCCACAATCGCCTGCACAATGTCTGCTGCCACCCCTTCCGCATCCTCGAGGTCAACCTCCGACCATTTAGCTAACTCAAACCGGCAATCAACTGCTTTCGGTGGCAGCGTGACATAGCCAAGTCCAGCGCAAGGTACTTCGACACCAATCGATCGCAAAAGCACGCGATACAGCGGCAGTTGCAAATCAGACCATCCTTTTTGCGCGGTCCCGTGTGCCTTGAGTGGACCATCGCCAGATGCGGATGTCTTGTAGTCAAGTGCCTGATAGCCAAATGAATCATGCACATCGATTCGGTCAATCCGACCGGTGAGCGGCAATCCTTGTGTATCAGGGAACAGCACGGCAGGCGCATGCGCCTCATCGCCCCATCCAAAGTAGTACTCAACCCCAAAGATCTTCCATCCTTCTGCGGCGCGAATCGCTTGTTGATGCGCGAAGGCAGACAGTCGAGTCCGCGCCATTTCACATTGCAGTCGAACCACATGAAGCGGGTTGCTTCCAAACTGTTTCGCCACGATCTGATCAAGTGCGGCATGGAGATCCGCTTCGATGCGCGTTTCATCGATAGTTGCCACACCCGCAACAACTTCTTCACGCCCCCAGATCTCCAAAGCATCATGAATCAGACTGCCGAACTTCATTGCATCAAGTTCGAAAGTGGTTTCGGTGTACTCCGTTCGAATCCGAGTATCCCGTTTCAGCATGAACCCATACGGGTCTTGGATGTAGTCTTTGAATGCCGTTACCGACATTGAACGAATAACTGGATCACCTTCGGGCATGGGGTGAGGATCAAATGCATCTTCAATGGCGCCTGCGGGCTGACGGCTTGCCAGTGTCGGCGCGTCGTTGTGATCATCTTCGCCCACAAAGGCCAGCATCCGCGATGCCAGCGCAGGTCCTTGCTCACGCAGCAATAGGCTGCTTGGTGTCATTGGTGTTCCATCGCGATGTCGCTGCGCAGATGTCAACTGGATTGACCGGCCGCTCTGGAGCATGGCCGTCAAGAGGTAGGCATCCCGCGCTGCTCGACGGCGTGGGCAATCCAAACCCAGCAGCTCGCGGTGTCGCTCTGGGAGCCAGGGTTCCAACTGCATGGCCGCAGGAATAATGCCGCCGTTCATGCCCATAACCACCAGATGCGGCGCGTCATCGAGATGAGCATCGAGCCAGCCGATCAGTTCGACCCCGCCCGTTGACGGCTCTGTTGGCATCGGTGTGGTTTCAAGAATCGACATGACCATGCGGAGTGCTGTGGCGGCATCGACAGCACCAATATCTGGCGGCATTTCATAAAGGTCTGTGAANAGCCCATGCAGGATGGTCAGTTCTGCGGCAACCTGCTCATCGACTTCGGCACCATCCAAAAGGTCCACCAAAAATCGCACCAGACGATCTGCCCAGTCACTGACTTCGATCGAAGAACGCATCCACTTCGTCAACNGCTCGAGTTGCTGGAGCAGTTGTGTGGTGCTCGAATCAGTTGCGACATCGGCAAAGCANGTCAAATCTCTTGGTGTGTGGGCAGCCCATGCGGCATCCCAGATGTTGATGGGATGGCTCATGCCGGCCCGCTGCATCCATGCCTCCACAGCGGGATGGCGCAGTAAATCGCCATAACGAGCAGCTGATTGATGCAGCGCGCATTGTTCTAAAAGTGCGAACAGTCCGCCAAGCCAACCGCTGCTCATCGGTCTGCCGGCGTGGCCATCCATCGGAAGACCTTCGCTCCGCGATGCGGTGAGCATGACCCGCTGCAGCGCTTCATCAGGGGCAACCACGCGCACACATGACGCTGGTTGCGCCCCGAGTTGCGCCAAGAAATCCAGCACTGAAGCGGCTTGATCATCTTCACTTGGACAGGCTGTCAGCACATCGCTCGGGATATCAATATGACACGTGGACCAGTGGTCGACATCGACGCCACCAAATGCTGTGACGTACGGCTCGATGTCCTCGGATGTGCCATGAATTGCGACTGTGATGTCTATTCCGGCCTGTGCAAGTTGCTCAAGGCAGCGCTCTAAACGAAGTCCGGGGTCGGCTGAGATAACTGTGATCGCATGCATTCCATGCGTATTGAGGTGCCCATCATCGAGCGCTTGATGAATACAGGCATCTCGATCTTGCAGGTGCCACTGCTCCAAGATTGCCATGGCATCGGCATGCCATTGGATGATGGCGCGCCAGACATCGGGGTCGATCGTCAGGCCCTCTGCTTCACAGCGATCAACAACAATGCGTGGGGTGAGATCTGCCTGCGCAAGTTCCTTGCAAACGCGGCGGACCCGTTCCATCAAGGACCACTGCTCGATCACGGACATGTCACCATCATGTCCAGTAAGTGCAGCGATGCCATTGGGGTCTAATGCTTTAGCAGCACACCACCATGCGTAGCGGGTGGCGACTTCTGAGGCAATGGCCTGTTGGGGCACTACCAACCGTTCAATCATGGCCGAGGGCGTCACGATATCTGGTGGCGTCAAGTACAGCCCCGCCGTTCTGTCCAGCAGAAGCGACTCTAGGCGTCGCCGCGCACGAGCCGTTGGAAGCACCACCAGATGACCTGCGAGATTGACTTCGTCACCGACTCGAGCGTGCGTTATGAGGTGATCGGCCACCGCATGCAGCAGATGTGTGTCCGACCCCAGAAAGCAGCGCTTGATCATGAATGGCGATGGTATCCGGGGACTCGAAACGGATGGGTTCAGCCTGGTGTACGGATGTGCTCGACAAGACGTCGGACATCCTCTGGTGGTGGCGCCGTCCACAGGGCCACAGGAATAGCCACGGCAAAGTTGACCAGCATCCCAATGGAGCCAATGCCTTCGGGCGAAATCCCAAACCACCAATCGGCCTTCTGGCCGCCGAGGAACTTGAACCACAGGATGTAGCCCGCGGTCAGTCCGATACCACAGACCATGCCAGTGATCGCACCTGCTGCATTAAACCGTTTCCAGAAGATCCCCAGCAACAGAGCTGGGAAGAACGAACTCGCAGCCAGTCCAAAGGCAAAGGCCACCACTGCAGCGACATAGTCCGGCGGCCAGATACCGAGCAAGCCCGCGCCGATCACAGCACCACCTGCGGCCAGTCGCGCCGCGCGTAATTCCCCACGTTCGGTGATCTCTGGTCGAATGACCCGCTTCACCAGATCATGGCTGACAGCACTAGAGATGACCATCAACAATCCCGCGGCAGTTGACAGCGCTGCGGCTAGGCCGCCAGCGGCCACCAGTGCGATCACCCAATCGGGCAGACCGGCAATTTCGGGGTTGGCAAGCACCATGATGTCACGGTCCACATACAACTCGTTCTCACCTGGTGCTGGCTCATTGCTCAAGAGGCGTTGTCCCGCTGGCCCACGGCCGGCAGTTGCTTCCGCAGGCGGGGCTACAAACACCGGCTTGCCTTCAAAGGCAGCGCCTGGGGCATATTGAATCACGCCATCATTGTTTCGATCGCGCCAGGCGACCAGACCTGTGTCTTCCCAAGTGTGCAGCCATCGCGGCGCTTCGGCATAAGGCACATTGGACACGGTGTCGAGCATATTGGTTCGGGCAAACACCGCGATTGCTGGCGCAGTGGTGTACAG
>JAKVBT010000014.1 GCA_022446905.1 Phycisphaerales bacterium | reverse complement strand
TCTTGGGACTGTTGCTGTTGATCCTGGTTCTGCTGCTGGTCTTGGGACTGTTGCTGTTGATCCTGGTTCTGCTGCTGATCTTGGGACTGTTGCTGTTGATCCTGGTTCTGCTCTTGTTCTTGGTTTTGCTGTTGCTGCTGTTCAACTTCCCGAATGCGACGCCATGTCAGTTCACCATTGGCCTGCGCATCCAGATCTTGAGGGTCGCGCGCAATCGCGGATCGATAATGTGCAAGTGCTTCTTCAAGATGTTGTTTCGCGGCGTCCAAATTGGGAGTGCGTCCGCCTTCTGAGGTATCGGTTGCTTGATCAGCCATCCGCCAAGCCGTATTGCCAAGGTTGTACGCTGCCGCAGAGGCCACTTCAGGGTCACTGCTGTTCATGGCATGCTTGAACGCAGCACCAGCGGCATGAAGGTCGCCAGCGCGATATGCGGCTACCCCTTGATCGTAAGACACCAGTGGGTCTGGCTGTTTCAGTAGTGCATTTGCCTGAGCGAGGGCCTGGGCTGCTTGGGCCCATTGTCCGGATTCAAAGGCATCACGACCGGCAGCCATGGCAGCACTTGGACTTGACCACTGTGGAAGTGGGGCAGGTTGAACTGCTGTTGGTGCAACCGTTGCCAGCAACATGCTCAAGAGCGTGACGATCATCAGGCGGCCTTCCTTCGCGGTGATGTCTGAATACTCGCAGACGTTCCCGTGGCAGTCCATGCAATGGCTTGTCCGGAACGTGGTTTGCGAAGGCCAAGACTGGACTCAATGGCCAAGAGCGCAATGGCCAGTCCAACCAGCCACCGATAGCGTGGAATTCCCTCTTCTGTCCGAGAGGCTTCGATGCGTCGGCCCGAGGCTGGGGCAATCACATCTTCATAGATGGCGGCGAGATCAAGGTTAGCAGTGCCTGCGGGAATGAATCTTCCCCCCGCAGCATCTGCGATTTGCTGCAGAATGGAAGGTTGCATCTTTGACCAGACTTCCTGGCCTTCGTGTGTGAGGAACAGTCGCTCACCATCAACTTCGATAGGAATACGAGCACCTTCTGCGGCGTTGCCAAGACCGACTGTCCAGATGGAGATGCCATTCTTGGCGGCGGCCGCCGCGGCTTCAGAGGGATACGAATCCATGTCTTCGCCATCACTCAGAAGCACAATGGCTTTGAATCCTTCATCGCCCGATTCTAGTGCCCGCTGGGCAACGCGAATTGCGTCTCCGAGCATAGATCCACCACGCCGCCCACGCTGAACGGTCACTTCATCAAGTCCGAGGTGCAGTGCACGAGCGTCACGGGTGAGTGGGACTTTGATAGATGGCACTCCACCAAAAACGACCAGGCCAAAGCGATCCCCAGCAGCGCGTTCAACGACTTCCTCAATGTACTGCTTGCCACGTTCTAGGCGATTTGGTCGGAGATCTTCTGCGAGCATAGATTGTGATGCGTCCAGTGCAAAGATGACGTCAATATTACGTTGGGCGACTTGATGAAAGCGTAGGCCAAGACGTGGATCAAGCAATGCTGCCACAATCGCCAGCATTGCGCCCACAATGAGCACACTTCGCATACGGCGCCGGGTTGGCCCAATTGCTTTAGCAAACCGACCTCGTAAATTAGTAGTCGCCAATCGTGCCATCGCTCGTTTGCGTGCGCCTGCTGCATAGACAAACAGCAATGCTGCTGCGGCCACAGCCCAGAGCCAGTTCAGTGCATCAAGTTGGTCGAAGTGAAGATCCACGATTTCTCCGTCAGGGGATGGTCCGGTAGCGGGTCGTTGCCAATACGGTTTCAATCAACAAGAGGATGAGAGGAAGTATGAGAAGGGCTGGAATCTTCCAGGTGCCCAGTGTGACGCCAGCGACGGCCAGGTCGGTAAAGCGGTAAAACTGTTCCTCAGAGATCTCGGCACGCTCTAGCTCGTCAATCGCCGCGTAAATTCGACTGAGTGATTGGGTGTCTTGGGCGCGGAAGAAAGCCCCACCTGTCATGTTGGCCATCTCGCGAAGAACCGTTTCGTCAAGGTGGCTGCGTCGGTGTTCCACATGCGTACGGCCTCGTCGGTCTTCGACCGCGATGGGCACGATGCCATTGCGACCAACGCCGATGGTGTAGATGCGCACACCAAGTGCTTCTGCAATCTCAGCCGCTTCCAGTGGGTGTATCTCGCTAGAGGTATCTTCACCGTCGGTCAAAAGAACAATGACTTTGCTGCGAATGTCATCGGTGTCAAGATCATGGCGATCTTCAAGATCTGCTAGCCGGCTCGTCGCCAATGCAACAGCATCGCCGATGGATGTATTCGCGCCTTCTTCACCGCTGGCCGGTGTGACTTGCTCAAGCGCTTCAGTCAGCGTGCGGTAGTCCAGTGTCATTGGACAAATGGAATCAGCGAAAGTGCCGAAAGTGATCAGGCCGATGAGGTCGTGTTCGCGACCGGGCAGTGCTGCCTCGCCGAGCACAAAATCCGCGGCGACTGATTTGACCACATCAAGCCGTTCAAACTGTCGTCCGCCAATCTCCATATCCATGGCCCGCATGGATCCTGATCGGTCAATGACCAGTTCAATGGCGACGCCTTCAACCGCCTTGCTGGTGTACTGATCACCCTTGATTGGTCCCACAAGACAGATTGCCAACATGATGATTGCTAGTGTCCGCAGGCTTGGGAGAATCCACCGCGTTCGCGCCGTAAGTCCCCGTCGAGTGCCTTCGGCTGGAGTGAGGGTTGACCATGGCACTGCAAGGCGACGCCGTCGGTTCATGGTGCGCCACCAGATCAAGGGGATTAGTGGAACCAAGACAAGCAGCCACCAGAGCATGTCGGGAGGGGCCATCAGCATGGTGCGGCCTCCAAATCACTTCGGTGCTCAGTGAGTGCATTGACTTCTTCCGTGTCATCAATAAATGACTCTGCCTGCTGCAAGGCGAGGTGCCCTTGGTCCACCGGTGGCGCATGCTTGGCAAACTTCACTAGATCTGAGATTTGTAGAAAGGCACCCAATTGTTGTTGTTGTGTTTCGCTCAGATGTGCGTCAGCCCCTGCGTGATGTAGGAACTCGTTGGTAGTCTTGCGCGGCGCATGGAGTCCAAAACGCCCTTCTATGTACTTGCGGACGATGTTGCTGAGCCGCACATAAAATCCATCGCTATCACCGCGTTCCAGCAGTCCTGCAACACGCAGATCGGCCAGGGATGCTCGGGCCAGTTCCGCGGCAGTAGGTGGTGGGGGAACTAGACGAGCGGTGCGCCCACGACTGGCGAACCAGAGACCGATTCCCCCAAGTACGCCAGCACCAACGATCCAGGGCCACCATGCATCACGAGGAAGCATGATCCAGCCCCGAATGTCCTTGATCGAAGCTTGCGAAATATCTTCATGAAGTGAGGAAATCTGTACGCTGATGGCTTCAGAACTGATGTGTACTGTTGTGGGGGGTTCAGTTCGCGTATCTGCAAAGCTCACATCGAAGGCGGGGATGTCATGTTGTCCCGGCTCAAAAGTATCTACAAGTAATTCCTGAGACCAAGATCTGCCTCCATCATCAAGCGGGATTTCTCGCATGTCAGATTGTGCAAGGATGTGAAATGGCCCCAACTGCTGCGGGGTGTTCAGAAGTGGTGATGCCAGTGTCACACCAGCTTCGGTCCGAGCCGTCAGCAGAATGCGGATCTGCTGGCCTGCCTGCGCTTCTCCGGGATCAACCGAAACGGTCAAGTTCACAGGGCCCTTAGTCGATGCACTCGTTACTTCGCTGGGTGCATTCACGCTATCTATAGGAACGCAGCCTGAACTCAGTGCAGTCAATGTGATGGCGGCATATAGGCGCATCAGTGTTCCATTCTCGCTTCGCGACGGCGGAAGAAGGCACGGATTGCTTCAACGAATGATGCTCCAGTTCCTAATTCAAGACGGTCAATTTTGTGCCTGCGCATCCAACCAATGCGTCGGTCAGAAGCAGCGGCCATTTCAGCAGCCCACGCTGCTCGAACATGGCGGCTCGATGTATCCAGTGTGACCAATGCCCCAGTTTCAGCATCGCGCATGTCTACAAGGCCGATGTCAGGGAGTTCCATTTCATGTGGATCGTTGACGTCGATTGCTACCAGATCGTGTTTGCGGCGAACGACGCGGATGGCCTGCTCCCAACCGTCATCTTGGAAATCGCTAACGAGGAAGGCCGTGCATCGTCGCTTCTGTACGTGACGGAAAAACTCCAAGGCTGCGGCGATATCGGTGCCGCGTCCAACTGGCTGATGAGCAAGTAGCTCGCGAATGACCCGCAGAACGTGCTGCGTACCTTTGCGCGGCGGGACAAACTTCTCAATTTGGTCAGAAAATGCTAAGAGGCCAACCTTGTCATTGTTTCGAATTGCGGAGAAGGCGAGCGTGGCACACACCTCTGTGATCAGCTCACGCTTCGTTTGCTCGTTGGTCCCAAATCCCTGAGAAGCGCTCATATCCACGATCAACATGACCGTCAGTTCCCGCTCCTCGCGAAAGATCTTGATGTGGGGCTCGCCAGCACGGGCAGTGACATTCCAGTCGATCGAACGAACATCGTCGCCTGGTTGGTAGAGGCGCACTTCCTCGAATTCGATGCCATGTCCCTTGAATGCCGAGTGATATTGGCCTGCCAGTTGTTCACTGGCCAGTCGGGATGTGGCGATTTCGATGCGCCGAATCTTCTTGAGCAGTTCGATCGGAATCATGCGTGTGTGTATTCGAGATCAGGGGACAGGGACGTGGTCCAGAATCGTTCGTACAACATCATCAGAGTTTTTCTCTTCCGCTTCCGCTTCATAAGTGGTCGCGACACGGTGTCGGAGAACGTCGGTAGCCAAGTTCTTGACGTCCTGTGGTACGACATAGCCCCGGCCATCGAGGAAGGCAGATGCTTTGGCCGCGAGCGACAGTGCCAAAGTGGCACGAGGCGATGCGCCAAACTCAACCAGCGAGTTCAGATTCTGGGAGATCTTCTCAGGTTCACGAGTCGCAACCACGATGTCCACGATGTAGCGTCCGACCTTCTCATCAAGATAGATGCTGTCGACCACTCGTCGTGCAGCAAGAATTGACTCTGGTTTCATGACGGCCGAAACAGTGGGTGCTGCCCCTGTTGTGGCCATGCGATTGAGGATGTCGAACTCTTGGTCCGGGGTTGGATAGGTCACAACAACTTTCATCAAGAACCGATCGACTTGTGCTTCTGGGAGTGGGTAAGTTCCTTCCTGTTCGATCGGGTTTTGTGTAGCTAAGACAAGGAACGGATCAGGCAGTGGGTGGGTTTCCTTTCCAATGGTGACTTGGCGTTCCTGCATGGCTTCCAGCAAAGCGCTCTGGACCTTGGCTGGAGCTCGGTTGATCTCATCAGCCAGCACGATGTTGCTAAAGATGGGACCTTGATTCACAACAAAGTCGCCCTCCGTCGGGCGGTAGATCAGGGTGCCGATCACATCGGCTGGCAACATGTCCGGTGTGAATTGGATGCGGTGGAATTGTGTGTCAATCCCCTTGGCCAAACTGGAGACAGCAAGCGTCTTGGCAAGGCCAGGCACGCCTTCAATCAATAGATGTCCATTGGCAAGAATGGCCACGAGCATGCGATGGAGCAGTTCGTCTTGTCCGACGACCACTTCATGCATCTCACGCACAAGTCGCTGGAACGGCTCGCTGGCCTCCTGAACCTGTTGGGCAATCTGTCCGACGCTTGCCTCGGTGGTCATGGTTCCGTGCTCCAATCCATTTGTCTGAAATGCCCGGGGTGAGGGCGGTGCAGTGGTCATCATTACCTCCAGCGTGTGTGGCCGAATCCCCCTGCGACCCTGCAGGCGGGATTTCGACCTCTTCAGATGCGGCTACGGACCGATCTTGGAGGGAGTTCGCAGGATTCTACGGGTCTCTTGAAGAGTGTTTCAATTGGGCCTCCTAGGGTCTTTTTCGGCTCAGTTGGCTCATAGAACACGCAATTCTGTGAGGCGTTTCTAAGGAAGGCCCCAGGCTGGCCTAGTCCTAGCTAGTGGGGCCATGATTTTGTGGGGCAGGCCATCGGGCGGCAGGGTCCTGGCCCCAGAAGCTCTGGTACTGCGTATAAACCGATGGGTGGGCCTGTTGAAGTGCCAGTGGAGCGTCGAAAAACAGCTCGGTGGTGACGGCGAAGAACTCGGCCACATTGGTCACCCCGTAGGGTCTGATCACATCACGCTGCCCGTGTCTGTAGCCAGTACGGACCTGATCAAAGGTCTGGGACATGATGTTATTCCACTTTTCGTAGTCGTTGGCACTCCGTAGTGACGGTGTTCCATTGGTCATTCCAGAGAGCATGTCGACCGCGTGGGCCAGTTCATGGAAGACTACATTTTCACCGCGGCCGGGTTGTCGGGCTGCCTGTTCGACTGCTTGCCAAGACAGAATGACCGGCCCGTTGTACCACGCTTCGCCAAGGTTGGTTGTGCCACTATGGACGAGCCCATCGCTGCCAACATGTTCTTGGTTCTGGACGTAGGCACCTGGATACAAGATAAAGGTGCGCACGTTGTGGTAGTAGTCTGTGAGATCGAGATTCAGAAGTGGAATAGCCGCTTGTGAAGCCACGATCACACGCATGTACTCGGTGACCTTCAGTCCTCCGCCGCCTTCCCAGTACTTCTCATCAATGAGGATCATCATGATCTCTCGCATCCGTTGTTGCTCAGCATCGGTGAGCATTCGTATCATTGGCACATCGCGATGCAAGATCTGCAGCCATGCATCTGGAAATGGTTGATCCAGTAGTTTGCGGCGATGATGTCGTCGAAGTATCGACATCCTGAATTAGCTGCGTTCAACCATGCGATCAATGAGATAGGTCGATTCTCGGAGCGCCGTGTCAGCGAAGGGGCCAAAGAAGTTCGTGACTTCTTGGAAGGTCTCGCTGAAGGCATCCTGGTCGTTTGCAAGCAGCAGACTCTCGAATTCTTCTGCTGCTGCCCGGAAAGCATCTACGACCTGTGGTGTATTGGGATTTGACATCTCGATGGCGCCGTAGAGATCTGGCGATTGGGCGAAGTGGCGAGCAGTCATCAGCAGTTCAAGGTGATAGATCGGGCTGGTAAATGCCAGCGTCTCGTCAATCGATACGCCGAGTTTCTGCATGGTTCGTCCAAGCACTTCGGTGGAAAAGTGGGTAAGCACCTGAACCACAGACATGACTCGGTCGTGATCCTCCGGTGTGGTTTCAAGCAGCATCATCCCAGCCCCGCGGTACATTTGACAGAGCCACTGAAGCCAGTTGCTTCCTGGGACGAGTCGACCAGGTGTGATGGCCATGCGCTGGCCCTGCAAACTATGTACAGAGGGCCCAAAGAGCGGGTGGGTGCCAATGACGCTCGCTTCGGTGGCAGAGAGCATGGCCTCGACGGGTCGCCGCTTGGTGCTGGTGACATCCGTCAGCAGTCCATCGGGACGAACATGTGGGCCTGCGATCTTGGCCACAGTTTCGGTCTGTTCGATGTTGACCGCCAGAACGGTGACATCTGCATTGGTGGCAGCTTCGGTGATGGTCAGTGTGGTATCGCGGTCGACCTGCAGAACCTCATGGCCAAATGACGTGAAGAGATCAACCAATAGCCTGCCCATGCCCCCTTTAGCCCCGATGACGGCGATGCGACAGGCTCTTAAGTCCGTTGGGACGGCTGCAAGCAGGTTGGCCTGGCGATTGCGGCTGGCCCAGAGCACAAGTCGGAAGAGGCTTTCAATCACATCGGGATCGAGCCCGCTGGAACTGGCTCTGGACCGACGATCATCCAGCAAAGTGGTCTCACGATGGTCATCGCGAATTGGCACGCCGCTGGTTCGTTTGATGGCAGCGACCTTTGCCACTGTCTGATGCCTTTGGGCAAGCAGATCGAGAAAGGCATGATCGATTTCATCAAGCCGGTCGCGCAGGGCCTGCAATTCCGGTGGAATTTCGATGGGCTGCTGGTCCAGTGGGTTCGAATCATCCATGTTGACCAGAAGGATACGCTGATTTCCCTCTGGATCGATACCATGCGGGGATCAGCCCAGGTGCAGCCTCACAGCGTTGTGGGTCCACTGAGGATGATGCGATTGTGGAGAGGATCCCGTCTCATGAGTGGTACGACCGTGGCCGATGCCCGAGGTGTGTCAGTATTCACCCAGTCCTATCTGGACATCGTCAAGCAGCGAGATCCAAATCAGCCGGAGTTCATTCAGGCTGTGCAAGAGGTGGTGGCCTCGCTCGAGCCTGTGCTCGATCGACATCCCGAATATCGTGATCAGCGCATCATCGAGCGGATTCTGGAGCCTGAGCGGGTTATTCAATTCCGAGTTCCGTGGCAGGCAGATGATGGCACTGTGCACGTGAACCGCGGCTTTCGTGTTGGCTTCAATTCGGCCATTGGACCATACAAGGGTGGTTTGAGATTTCATCCTTCGGTCACGTTGAGCATCCTCAAGTTCCTTGCGTTTGAACAGATCTTTAAGAACAGTTTGACTGGCCAGCCAATTGGTGGGGGCAAGGGCGGCAGCGACTTCGATCCACGTGGTCGAAGCAACGCGGAAGTCATGCGATTCTGTCAGTCGTTTATGACCGAGTTGTTCAGGCATGTTGGGCATAACACAGACGTCCCAGCTGGAGACATTGGTGTTGGTGGGCGTGAAATCGGTTATCTGTTCGGCCAATACAAGCGTATTACCAACACATTTACAGGCGTCTTGACTGGCCGTTCTCCAGGCTGGGGTGGAAGTCTTCTGCGACCTGAAGCGACCGGCTATGGGGCTGTGTACTTTGCAGCTGAAATGGCCCAGAAGGCCGGGATGTCACTGGAGGGCATGCGCTGCTTAGTTTCCGGTTCAGGCAACGTTGCTCAATATGCCTGTCGCAAACTCATCGAAATGGGTGCCAAGCCAATCACATTGAGTGACTCGAGTGGTTGGATCTATGATCCCGATGGCATTGATGAAGAGAAGTTGGCATTTGTGATGGAATTGAAGAATGAGCGACGGGGCCGCATTGCCGAGTACGCTCAGCATTTCTCTGGTGCGCATTGGTCGCCGACGGAGTCAACTGCGGACCACCACGCCATGTGGTGTGTAGAGGCAGACGCAGCTTTCCCCTCTGCGACCCAAAACGAAATCAATGTGACCGATGCAGAGCATCTGATTGAGGCTGGTGTGAAATTGGTCAGTGAAGGTGCCAATATGCCCACGACACCAGATGCGCAGGACACCTTGGTTGACGCTGGCGTGCTTCTTGGCCCAGGCAAAGCCGCAAACGCGGGTGGCGTTGCAGTTTCAGCGCTGGAAATGGCGCAGGCTAGTCAGCGACAGCGTTGGTCGTCGGAAGAAGTAGATCGTCAATTGCGAGGCATCATGTGTGAGATTCATGGAGCCTGTCTTTCTGCGGCAGAGAGCTATGGATTTGGCAACGATTATCGTCACGGAGCCAATATTGCTGGTTTCCGTAAGGTGGCCAATGCCATGATTGATCAAGGACTGGTTTGATTTGGGCATCGGTTCTTGCGTGAGGCTCGGCATCGGGCTACGCTGACCGTGTTCGCATTGCCGCTGTTGAGGCCAGATGCTTCCGGCATTATGCGAACGATGTCTATGTAGGAGTTGCCACTGGTGGCAGGGCGATCATCCGCTCACGAAGCGCCGTGGTCATTTGGTGACCGCGTCAGACTGACGGCTAAACCCGAGTGGGGAGTCGGCATGGTGTCGCGCGCGGAGCCAAGCCGGGTCAAAGGGGAGTTGGAGTGGGCGGTCACAGTGCGTTTCCCAAACGCGGGGATCAAAACGCTTCATACTGCAGCTGCTGTACTGGAGCGTGTCGAGGAGACGACGCAAGAAGGTGCCGGAGAGGCGGCTCAGGCGTTTGCTGATGCCGATCGAGTTGGCGATGACGAACTACTTGGTCCGGCGGCCAAGAAGCGGGTCGAGGCATTGATGCTTGGGCTGCCGGATCCATGCACAGATCCATTTCAGTCAATTGCAGTGCGTATCGAAGCGACCTTGAAGTTATATCGTTTTGATACGTCTGGTCGGGGCTTGGTCGATTGGGCTGTGGCGCAAACAGGTCTGGATGACCCGCTTTCGAGATTCAATCGTCATGAACTTGAACAGCACTTCACGAAGTGGGCCGGGGAGCGCGATCGTCATTTGGCGCGACTGGTATTCGAGGCAAAGCAGAAGAACGAGTCCGTGGAACAGGTCCTGCGAGGCGTGCCTGAGCGCATTCAGAAGGTCATTAAACACACACGGTTCTGATTTTGCACTTATCGAGTGTGTTGCCCCATAATTTGTGGTACCAGCAGTTTGGCGTTTGCGCTTTATCGTTTCTGCATATGTGAGGGCCCTTCCCGTTTCCATGGAAAGAAAAGGGAAGGGCTCCAGAGAGATTGAATGAAAAGCGCTTTTGTTTATCCGGCAGGCGCGAGCGCTTCAATAGCCCAAGCAGCCTTCCACAGCGCCATTGACATGCAAGTCAGGATGGCGATGAGTGCCACACCAAATAGAGCTTTGCAGATGTGGCAGCACTTGCCCTTGTTTTCTGTACAGCATTGTGTGTCATTCATCGGATAGTGCTCCCTTGGGCTTTTGACATTGTCGGCTCATCGATATGTGAAACTTCAAAGAAGGTGATGTTTGGAATATGTCAGTTGAAACACACAAACAGCATGAGGTGGTATTCAATCAATTGGGTACCATGCCGATTACCCCTGTGTTGGTCTGAGGCTCATGTTTGATCGTCTGCACACTATCTGGACGCTGCTTGAAGGTCAGCGCCTTCGCTACGCCGGGGCGCTTCTGTCGCTCATCGTTGCCTCGATGTTGTTGTATGCCGTGCCGATTGTGCCGCAGGTTGTGCTTGACGCGGTGCTTACGGATGATGTCCGGGAGGGGTCACTTCCTGAGCGTGTTGGTCTTTGGGCGCTCGGCGGACGTGCATTTTTGGCTGAAAACTTGTGGGTCGCAGCTCTCGCCGTCATCGGCCTAACGACCCTTGCCGCCATAGCTACCTACTTTCGAGGTCGGTGGGTTGCGATTGCTGCTGAGTCAGTTGTCTGCCGATTGCGTGACCGATTGCACAATCATCTCAATCAATTGCCGTGTCGGTGGTATGACCAGGCAGAAACTGGCGACATCCTGCAGCGTTGCACGTCAGATGTAGACACACTCCGAAACTTCCTCGCAATGCAAGTGATCGAGATTGGCAGGGCCATTGCGATGATGATCATTCCACTTCCCATCATGTTGTTGATGGATGTGCGAATGACTCTTGCAAGCGTGGTGGTTCTGCCGCTAATCATCGGATCAGCGGTCTATTTCTTTGGTCGCGTTAAGTCTGTGTTTCGCGAAAAGGATGAAGCCGAGGGGCGACTCACTGCCTGTGTGAACGAGAATCTCACAGGCATTCGTGTTGTGCGAGCATTTGCTCGGCAGGAATTTGAATGCGATAAGTTTCAAGAGCGGAATGACGAGCATCGGCGTCTGGACTATCGCCTCTATGCGATTTTGTCCTGGTTCTGGTCAGCCTCAGACGAGTTGTGCTTTCTTCAGAAGGCTTTGGTTTTCATTCTCGGCGGCTACTGGGTTGCAGTTGGGACATTGGAGATTGGAACGTACTACTTCTTTATTGCTGCTGTGTCGATGTATGTGTGGCCAGTTCGCATGATGGGTCGACTCTTGGCTGAACTAGGCAAGGCGATTGTGGCGGTTGATCGAATTCATGAGATTCTAGATTCGCCTGTTGAACAAGTCACGGGCGTGCTAAGCCCGCCTTCGGTGCAGCATCCTGGATTAATCGAGTTTCATGATGTGGACTTTGCTCACGGTGAAACGCCGGTCGTGCACAATATGAACTTCCGTATTAATGCTGGAAGCACACTTGCGATTGTGGGTCCTTCGGGGAGCGGCAAGAGTACGCTCATAAATCTACTGCTGAGATTCTATGACACTGATGCAGGAACGATTGTCGTTGATGGCGTAGACATCAAGTCGCTCGATCGACAGGAACATCGGCGACGAATGGCGGTCGTCATGCAGGATCCATTTCTTTATTCGCGGTCCATCCATGACAACATTGCGTTGTCGCGGCGGACGGCCAGCGATGAAGAAGTTCATGTCGCGACACGTGTCGCATGTATCCATGACTCCATTCTTGAGTTTGAAGAAGGCTATGAAACTGTCGTTGGTGAGCGGGGGCTGACCCTGTCTGGTGGACAGCGGCAACGTGTCGCCATTGCTCGGGCCCTTCTGCAGCAACCAGACATTTTGGTTCTTGATGATGCGTTGAGCGCTGTCGATACACGGACCGAACGTTTTATTCTTGAGGCCATGCGGGATCGTCACGGGCGGCAGACCACGATCGTCATCGCCCACCGATTATCAACGCTCACCGCGGCGGACGACATCATTGTGTTGGATGAAGGCCGAATCATTCAGCAGGGGACGCATGAGTCGCTTGTCACTGAAGAGGGGATGTATCGGCGGTTGTGGGATATCCAGACCACCATCGAGTCGACTGAAGAGGGAGCTGCCTGATGAGTCAGTCTCCGTTCATTCAGGAAGAGGAATACGCTGGCGGGAAGTTCAACTGGGGTTTGTGGCGAAGGATCCTTCGCCATGCACGACCTCATCGAATCTGGTTTTGGACGATGGTGTGCAGTGGTCTAGTTCTCGCGGGTGTCGAGACGATGCTTCCAATTAGCAATGCATGGCTGATCGATGAAGCAGTTGCCGGGCGGACTGATGCGGCGTTCATGTGGTACGCAGCACTCTATGTCATTCTCGTCACAATCTTTTCGGCATTGGTCTGGCTCTTTATTCGCGCCGCGGGCCATCTCTCGACAGCAGTTGCCTACGACTTGCGAGCGAAGGGATTTGGTCGGCTACAGGAATTGCCCTTCTCCTTTTATGACACTAGACCGACGGGATGGCTGGTCTCCCGACTGACCAGTGACTGCACCAAGATCAGTAGTTTGCTGCCATGGTTTCTCCTTGATCTGTCATGGGGGAGCAGCTTCCTCGTTGGGATTTCGATTGCCATGTTTATTTTGGATTGGCAGTTGGCCCTGTGGGTTTTGGTGATTGTGCCTCCGCTGTCTCTGGTGAGTTGGTACTTCCAACGCAAACTGCTGCGAAGCAGCCGCCTTGTACGGAGAACCAATTCAATCATTACCGGGGTGTATAACGAGGGGCTGATGGGTGTCCGGACGACACGGGCCTTGTCTCGGGAAGAAGAAAGTCTTGCTGAGTTTCAGGTGCAGTCGGGTGATTTGAAGAGGTACACCATTCGGAATTCATTGCAGAGTGCGGTGTATTTGCCATGCATCATTTCATTGGGCGCTGTTGGTGTCGGTATGGCACTGTGGAAGGGGGGTCTTCAGCTACAGGAAGGCTCCTCGTTATCTTTGGGCGATCTCATTGCTTTTATGCAGTTTGCAGTCCTCTTCTCGATGCCGATCCAGGAAATTGCAGCAAGAATCACAGATTTGCAGGCGGCGCAGGCTGCGGCAGAACGGATTCAGTCGCTGATCGACACTGTGCCTGAGATTCGTGACACGCCCGATGTCGTAGAAGCCATCCGGCGTGCGCCAGCTGGTGGGCCTGAGGATGGCGGTCGTTCTGACATCACCACGATTGAGTTCAAGCATGTGGACTTTTGGTACAAACCAGCGGAGCCAGTCCTACTCGACTTCAACATGCGTGTAGAAGAGGGGCAGACGATTGCGCTGGTCGGCGCCACGGGCGGGGGTAAGACCACCATCGCTTCGCTTGCAGCTCGGTTCTATGAGCCCAAGCGCGGTGACATTCTCCTAGATGGCGTCGAATACCGACACCGCAGTTTGCACTGGTATCAGTCGCAGCTTGGAGTTGTCCTTCAGACGCCCCATCTTTTTTCTGGGACGATTCGGGACAACATCCGCTATGGGCGTCTCGACGCAACCGATCTAGATGTAGAGCGTGCAGCCACAATGGTCAATGCACACCAATTCATCCAAGGACATGATGGTGGATATGAGGCGGAAGTGGGCGAAGGGGGGATTCGTTTGTCAGTTGGACAGCGTCAGTTGATCGCGCTGGCTCGGGCTGTCTTGGCGGATCCGCAGATCTTCATCATGGATGAGGCGACCAGTTCAGTTGATACCGAAACGGAACAGTTGATCCAAGCCGCTATCGATACGGTGCTCAAAGGACGAATCGCCTTTGTGATCGCGCATCGACTCTCTACGATTCGCGCCGCAAATGTAATTCTTGTGATTGACGACGGTCGCATTGTGGAGCAAGGGACTCACAGTGAATTGCTTTCTGCAAAGGGGCATTATTGGCGGTTGTATACCCGCCAAGAGGCCGAAGAGGCTGAAGCGTCTTTGGGGAGTTGATAAGTACTTCATGGTTTTGAGGGTGTTGGCATCTCTGTAAATGACACGTCCCCGGCGGTAGCCGGGGACGCATCTGTTGTGCTGCTGATTCGCGGATTGCCAGTCCGACGAACAATTTATCAAATCAAAGTGCTGAGAGCATGACAAGTAGATCATTGATATCGACCGTGCCATCGCCATTGAGATCAGCATTGGCGTTGGATGATCCCCATGCTGCCAGTAGGGCGAGTAGGTCATTGATGTCTGCATCGCCGTCACCATCAATATCACCGAGCACTGGGGGTTCGGTGAAGTCGGCTGCGAAGCAGTCAACCCAGAACTCTTGCCCGCCAATTCGGAGGTATTCAAGATCGCCGTTGAGACTGACCTGGCCACAGTCGGCGCCGGCGCCACCCCAGTCAATGCTGACAGCCACACCGCCGATGACGAGTCCGTCAATGTCGATCATGTTGTCGAAGTTGCGGAAATCGCCATTGATTTCAAGGTTGATGTTGCCGCCATGTTCCCCGAACTTGAAGGAGACATCCTTCATCAAATGGCCATCGAGCCGCTTGATCAACGTGGTGGCGTTGTTGTAGCGCAGCTCTTGATCAGCTGAGCAGGACATTCCGCCATTCTCCACCGCGACGTAACCGGAGTAGGTATTCACACCGTGGCTCCAGGTGAAGTGTTGGACTTCATATCCGTAGTCCGCCGTGGCGAACGAGTTGCCACCGTAATAGGTGCTGCCAAGGGGTAGGTCTTCGTAGGAGGGTTCACAATCGTCGATTTGCAGCGAGTTGAACTCGAGGCAGTCGATGAAGTGTTCCTGGCCACCGAGCGTCATGGTATTGATGACACCGTCACACTCGACTCGGCCACAGTCATTGCCCCAGCCACCAGAGACGACATTGAACGTGATTCCGCCAATGACGGCGCCATCGAGATCGCGGTAGTCGGCGACATTTCGGAAGTCGCCGTTGATTTCGACATTGATGTTGCCGCCATATTCACCGAACTCGAACGCCAGTTCGTCGACAGGGCTTACTGAGGCGAAGTTGAATGCCACGTTGGCGTTGTTTGTAAACAACTCCTGGCCCGTTCCACATGCCAGATTCCAGTTTTCAACGCGGACGTGTCCGCTTGGCCACGCAGTGCCGTCAATAAAAATGAATGGGACGACCTCTGCCGGCAGTCCGCCACTAGTGAATGTGTCACCGACAACGTACACCATGTCAAGAGGAAGATCTTCAAATGCGGGTTCGCATTCGTCATCCCCAGGGATGTCCACGGCCAATTCCTGCCCTCCGATGACCATGCTACGGATCTCGCCGAGCACGACGAGTTCGCCGGCATCGCCACCGAATCCACCCGAGACGACTGACACCGTGCAGCCCCCGATCACAGCGCCGTTGATATCTATGAAGTTGTTGATGTTGTGCTGGTCACCATTGATGGCAAAATTGATGTTGCCGCCGTATTCGCCAAAGAGCAACGCGACTTGTGTTTGGGTTCCAATCGACCCTTCAAAGTTGTAGCGGGCATTGATGTTGTTGGTATTGAGTTCATTATTAGCGCCGTGGGCCCAGAGTGCGGCAGATACGGTTGCATCGCCTCCACTGGTCCAGGAGCCGTCCGCGTACTGGAATGGGTACATCTGGACGGCAATGCCATCAGAGATAAAACTGTCGCCGGCCGCGTAGGTCGTTCCGGTAGCGAGGTCATCAAAGGAGGGGAAGGCGGCCAAGGCGGTACTGGAGAGCCCGAGTACGGTGCCGAGTGCGACGATTTTCAGATGTGCGTGGTCCATGGGATGGATCTCTCAGTTGTGCTCCCACGATCAGGGTGTGGATCTCTTGCAGCCCACTTATGACGGTGATTCGGGGGTGTGTGAGCAAGGATGGAAAAAAGTGAATGAGCCGCATAATCGGCTCGGTTCCGAACGAACCACCGCCTTAGAAAGACATGCGACAACCAGCTCTTAAAGAGGGCAAGATTGATGGAAAATTATTGAGGGGTCCCTGCTGAAGGGTCACAGTGCACAGGGAGGCCTGCTGGAAAGGCCAGGCAGCTGGCTAAGCACCCGCGGTCATCTCAGGCCAACACGGCCTGTGAGGTGGGCTATTCAGGGAGTTTGTAGAACCCACGGCCGGTGCTGACCAGTTGGCCATCCTCTACGAGGGTCTTCCAGACCTCATCTGAAAACTCGTGGGGGGGCAGGATGGAGTCGAATGCAGCTGCTTTGCCACCGGTGAGTGGGCCAACGCCAAGTCGCGACTCATGGTCGAGTTTTGTGAGCTTGAGTCGCCGTCGAAAGGCCTTCATCGCCGCTCGCAACGTAGTTGAGGGGATGTCAGGTCGTATGCGTTCCGGTTCCGGATCTTCCGGGGGGGCGTCCCCAGAAAGTCTGGCAAGCAGGGTGTCCACCCCATCGAGATGGCGGCCCATGATCAGTGGCATGATGTCACGTGGAGCAGCGCCAGCAGCCATCAGTGCTTTTTGCAAGGCGCCCCACAACGCAGTCTCAGCATCTTCTTGTCTCAACTGCTCCAGAAGGTTCCGTGCCGCAGCGACCCCGGCTGCTGAGTCGGGAGTGGGGGGGACATCTGCGTGTCCAGTGTTTTTGCGTGACTTGCGCTTGCTCATATAGAAGACGTTACCACGCATGCGAGCCTGCTGGAGGCCTTGAATCAGTAATCAGAGGTCTGGAGATTGAACTTGTGGCTTGGAGACATCTGTCCCCGCTGGTGGCAAGCTACCATGGGCGATTCGAGTCCAGAAGTTGGCTTAGGAGTTACTGATGCGCATCCTGTTGCTTCTCGTAGTTGCCATTGTGTCTGTGTCCGCAGCTTCAGCGGCTACAGATGGTGCGAAGGGCCATATCACGGCGGCCAAGATGGATCCGATCCATCCAGAACTCAATCCAGTCGAGCACCATCCGGCGTCCCGTTCTGTACTACGTCCGACCGATGAACTGGGCAGTGGGCCATTTGCGCCGCTCAATGATGTTGTGGCTTCTTTGCGGACCAAACTACTCGATCCAATCGATCTGACCTTTCAGCCATATGCGGGCTGGACGTACCAGCATGCAACCAAGGTGCGACCCAATTATCCCTCAGCACGGTCGACGATCTGGTATGGCTGGGCAGGTCATTGGCGACTGTGGCATGACGATGATGATTATGGCCAGATTGTCTATGAGGCTGGTGGAAACACTGGGCTTGGCGACTCGACCTATCCCTACCTCGGAGAAGCGCTAGGCAACCCTGACTACATCAACAACATTCTGGTCGCTGATCGCATGGCCTTGTACATGCTGTACTGGCAGCAGACTTTCTTTGAAAAGTCGCTCACGCTGAGTATTGGCAAGTACGAAGATCAGATCTTCTTTGACCAAAACACCATTGCCTACAACCCAGTTACGGGATTTTTGGCTGAAAACTTTAATGAGCAGATCGTAATGCCATTTCCAAATTATGCATTTGGTGGCAATCTGAAATGGAAATTGAGTGAGGATGTAGCACTGCGTGGTGGTGTTATGAATGCTGACAGCGCTGGTAATACCAAGGGCTTTGATGGGCTCGCTGCCAACCAACTCTTTACGACAGCGGAGTTGGACTTGACGGTACGTCCCGAGATTGGGGGAACTGAGCGATTAGGGCATTGGCGAATTACGCCGTGGTACAACACCATGGAGAATCCTGCTGGCCCAGGCAACGCCAATGGTTGGGGCATCTGTCTCAATATGGACCAGCGGATTGCGGACAATGTGTCAATCTTTGGTCGGCTTGGCTGGGGTGAAAAACAAGCGACGCGTTCTAACTTCGCCTTTTCAACCGGCTTTGCGATTGATGAGCCCTTTGGGCTTCGTCACCATCATGTTGGCTTCGCCTTTGAGTACGCCAAGATCACAGAGATCGGTCGTGCGGAAGTGGGACTTCCACTTGTTCCCGGCGAGCAATACCTTCTTGAGTGGTATTGGCGGGTGGATCTCACCAACTCATTTGATGCCGGTCCGGTGATTCAGGTGCTTCGCGACACGGTGGCCGGCATCGATACCAGCGTGATTTGGGGATTCCGCACCAGTTGGTCGTATTGACTATGTAAGTGGATTATTTGGTAGATGGCGGGGGTGGTGAGGCATCATCCGGTGGGGGATGTCCAGCGTAAATCTCATCCACACGAAAGCCTGTGCGTGCAGTGCCAAAGCCGAACGGCGTAGGGTTCCAGTGGCCGATGATCGGAGCCTCAAGCCCATCTTCAGGAATGGATGCAGATTCGCCAAGTTGCCAGAGCGTCGCATTGGTAAGCAATCGTCGCAAATCTTCGGATGACCAGTCATGGGCAGCGCCCATGGTGCTCACAAAGATTCGTTGCGGGGGACCATTCGGCATCGGTCGCATGCGCAGCCACGCAATTGGATGCATTGGGTTATTGCGAGCATCCTCAACCGGCTTATCGCTGGGAGACATGCCTGTGAGAATCGCACCACGCAAGAGCACCACACTGTCGTCCGGTAGTTCTCGGATTGCATAGACGTCTGTTGTTCCAAAGACATCTTCAACTCCGCGCAATACCGGGTGCGCTGCATTATTCCCATCGACCACACCGCGAGTGGCCTCGGCCCCATGGCGGCCATGGTGGGCAACCCAAGTTTCGCCAAGCACATTGCGGCCAAAGCCGCCATTGCGATCCCATGACCAGTCACGGTAGGGGGAAGTGCTTTCTTGCCTGTAGGCGAAGGCGTGTGTGCTGGTTCGAATTCCAGTCAGCGGCTTGCCCGAATCAACATAGTCGACAAGGTGTTTCATATCGGCATCGGGAAGTTCCCGGAATCGCAGTTGCATGATTACGAGATCTGCCCCATCGATCAGGTGCATTCCGGGGATGTAATGTCGCTGGTCTGGATCGATTTGGCTGGTTTGGGGGTCTTGGCTGAGCAGCACGATCGTTTCAAATCCGTGTTGATTGAGCAATCGAGCGATCATGGGCATCGCCTCTTCGGATCGGTACTCCTCATCGCCTGCCAGCAGCACGACTCGGCGAGCTCGACCAGGGTCACGGTTTGCATCGCCTGGGTAATGCAACCATTTGGCCGACTTGGGGCTTTCGGGTAGTTCGGGGGCGTCGGTATTCAGGTCGCTAGTGGACATGGTGAGCAGGATGGAAACAGCTGCGAGGAGGGGAACCATGGGCCTATGGTACGCCTCAGAGGGAGGCAGTGTGTTCTACCATGCCGTCATGATGATTCACTTAATGACGTTGATGCTGGTATTGGCGGCACCCTCGCCGCACCACCGGTTCGGTCTGACCGAGGCGCCGCTTGCGCCTGAGGGCACGATTCGGCTGGCCTCTTACAACATGCTCAATTACTTCGATGAGGTGAACGATCCATCACTTGAAGGTGAGTACGATGACTTCGGTGATAATCCGGGGCCAACATCAACGCAACGTTGTGAACAACTCGCAGCTGCTATACGAGCCGTCGATGCCGACATTCTTGCCGTGCAGGAAGTGGAATCTCAGAAAGCGCTGGAGGAATTTAGGGATCAATATCTATCTGATATGGGCTATGACTTTGTTGTGTCCAAGGATGTCGGGTATTACCGCGGCATTGAGCAGGGCCTATTGAGTCGATTTCCAGTTACCGAGTCTGCAGTCTGGCCCAATACCCGACTCCAGCCTGCTGGTCCAACCAGCGAAGGTTGGGATGAGTTGCCATCAGATGTCGATCGCAATGACATCAAGTTTCAGCGCAGTCCGCTGTATGCCAAGGTGCGGACGCCTGAGGGCTATGAGATGGCCTTGTTTATTGTGCATCACAAGGCCGGTCGCGCAAGATGGCTGCGTGAAGCAGAAGCGGTGCAGATCCTGTCCTTCGTTGATGAGCTCACCAAGCGTGATCCAGGTGTCAACATTGCAGTGCTTGGTGATTTCAATGCGCAACCATGGGATCGGTCGATGCAGTCTTACTTCCGTGGTGGTCTTGTTGATGCCCACACGCTCCGCACGACGGATCTTGAGCATCGAGATAACTCGCCGCTGCGCAAGACGCATACCTCTGATCGTCTCATTGACTTTGTTCTTCTCAATCAGGCGGCGCTTGGTGAGTTGGTTCCCAATAGTGGATTTGTATTGGGGACTTCTGCAGAACAATACAACTGGATGGAGGAGGATCCCCCAAAGGGATACGCCTCTGATCACTATCCAATCGCAATTGATTTGGTCCCCAAAGAGGGAGCGGGCAATGCCGTCATAGCAGATGCATGGCGTCCCAAGTCGATGCGTTCAGCACTTTCAGCTTCAGCCCAGCCACGTGCCACGCCGAGCGCTTCTCCCAAACCAACGCCAGAGCCTGTCGGAGATGTTGCTGGGGCGTTTGTCGCCTCAAAGCGAAGCAAGGTTTTCCACCAGGCAACTTGTCGAAATGCCAAGCGTATTTCAGAGAAGAATCGTGTGCAGTACGGTTCAACTGGCGAGGCACTTGCTGAGGGGAAGCGGCCGGCGAAGTGTTGCAATCCGGGATCGGGGTGATGTCAGGGGTTGAGCACCTTCGGTGGTAGGCCCTGCTTTACACATCGAAACCCTGTGTGATTGAATGTGCTGTCCGGAGTGGCGCCCATTTTAGCGCTTGGGCGGTAACTGCTGCAGTAGGACACGTGGCAAAGAAAGGATCCGCCTTTCTGGACACGCACATCTTTGGCCTGAGGAAGTCGTGGGTCAAATGCATGAGCGGGGCCGATTGGATTCTGACATGCCGTTCGATTGGTATTTCGCCCCTGATAGGTGTCTGGTCGGTAGGAGTCAGCAGTCCATTCCCAGACATTGCCACACAGTTCATACAGTCCAAGGGTATTTGGTGGGAATGAACGAGTAGGCGCAGCGGTTCGGTGCCCGTCTTCGACCTTGTTGTGGTATGGAAAGTCGCCTTGCCACAGATTGGCCTGATGTTTACCTCCGGGTAACAGAGAATTACCCCACGCATAGACAGCGCCGTCGTGATCAAATCGTGCGGCGCGTTCCCATTGCGCTTCGGTCGGTAGTTCCTTGCCAGCCCATGTAGCGTAGGCCACAGCGTCATCCCAAGAAATATGAACTACGGGGTGGTCATCACGTCCATCGATCGAACTTTCTGGGCCTTCCGGGTGTCGCCAGTTCGCCTCTGGAGTCCATTGCCACCACCCCAGATACTGCTCTGGTGAGACTGGACGGGGTGGGGGTACAAAGACAGCCGAGGCTGGGACTAGTTTGTCCTTCGGAGGCCGAGGCGTATCAGGCGGGAGTTGCGCTGCCAGGATGTTCCAGTCAACCGGCCGTTCTGCTGTTGTGACGTACCCCGTGGCCTCGACAAAAGTACGGAACTGCGCGTTGGTGACTTCGGTTTCGTCCATCCAGAAACCATCTACATCGACACGATGCGCAGGCCGTTCATCTGCACGTGCGCTTGGATGATTGCTGCCCATCGTCACAGTGCCTGGGGGAACCCAGACCATGCCATCCGTTGATGGCGTGAGGAGCACAGTGAGGGCGAGTGCATGGATCACGTCAGCCAATTCCTAGGAAAGAATAGGTGTGATGACTTTGCCAGCGACGTCGGTCAGTCGGAAGTCACGGCCTTGGTGGCGATAGGTCAGTTTCGTATGATCGATACCCATTTGGTGCATCATGGTGGCATGAAGATCATGCACGCTCACTGGGTTTTTAACGATGTTGTATGAGTAATCATCGGTTTGGCCGTAGGTGATGCCTGGCTTAATGCCGCCGCCTGCAAGCCAAATGGTAAAACACCGTGGATGGTGATCACGCCCATAGTTTGTCGTAGTCAGTGTGCCCTGACTGTACACCGTCCGTCCGAATTCGCCTCCCCAAAGCACAAGTGTGTCATCAAGCATGCCGCGCTGTTTGAGATCTTTAAGTAGTGCAGCTTGTCCTTGGTCGACTGCTTGGCATTGCTGGCGGATCTCGCCTGGGAGATTTCCATGTTGATCCCAGCCACGCATGTAGAGTTGGATGAACCGGACACCTCGTTCGGCGAGGCGACGTGCCTGCAGGCAGTTCGCGGCAAACGTGCCGGGCGTGCGGACGTCAGGCCCGTACATTTCGAGTGTTGTTTCAGACTCGCCACTGATATCGGTGAGTTCAGGGACGGACATCTGCATGCGAAAAGCCATTTCATGCTGCGCAATCCGAGCCATGGCTTCTGCATCGCCACTGCGTTCGTACTCCTCGCGATTGATGGCGGCAGCAAGGTCAAGCATGCGGCGTCTGTCGGCGCGGCTTACACCTTCCGGGTCACGGAGATACAGCACCGGATCTTGCCCACTGCGCAGCATGCAGCCTTGGTGTTCACTGGGCAAGAATCCACTGCCCCAGAACCTCGCGCTCAGGGCCTGCATATTGCCAATGCCTTGTGTGATCAATACGACGAAGCTCGGCAGATCCTCATTCTCACTGCCGAGCCCGTAACTCATCCATGAGCCAAATGATGGGCGACCTGGAAGTTCGTGTCCGGTCTGGAAAAAAGTGATACCCGGTTCGTGGTTGATCGCCTGAGTATGCATCGATCGGATGAAGCAGATTTCACCGGCCATTTCAGCGGTGTGTGGCAGCAACTCCGAAAGCATGACGCCGTTCTCGTTGTTCTCAAATCGTTTGAATTCAAAGATCGAAGGCGCGACTGGGAATCGTGCTTGGCCGGTAGTCATCGTCGTGATCCGCTGGCCCATGCGCACGGAGTCTGGCAGGTCTTCGTCGAACCGCCGCTGCAGGTTGGGTTTGTAATCAAAGAGATCGAGTTGGCTTGGAGCGCCTTCCATGTGCATGTAGATCACACGCTTGGCCTTCGGTGCGAAATGTGGGATCGCTGGAAGTTGTAAACCGTCGGTGGTTGGAGCGCCCGTGGCGGTGGGGTTGAGGAGTGATCCCAAGGCTGTCAAGCCGAGACCTCCGGTCATGGTGGTAGCCATCGAGCCGAAGAAACGGCGCCGGGTCACATTGCGGAGATACTCCTCCAGTGGGTCGGCAGCAGGTCGGTCATGGGGGCGCTTTGGCATCTCAATTAGTCCTTCACAATGGCGGCATCGCTGGAGAGCACTCCAGAGGCGGCCATGGTCCAAGCGGCCAGTTGGGCAGGGTCCACATTCTTGCCGATGGAAGACTCGCCTACCGCCAGCAGCGCTTGGGCATCATTGGGAGCTTCAGCATACCGCTGGTGCCAGTGTGCTACCGCACTGGTCATGGCATTGGCCACTTCTGCACTTGGTGTTTTCCCAGTGCACGCTCGATAGAGGAACATCGCTCGCTCTTGATCATTGGTGCTTGCCTGCATGGCTTGTACTGCGGCGCCACGTGCGGTTTCTACAAACTGGGGGTCATTCCAGAGAACCAGGGCCTGTAGTGGTGTATTGGTAGCGATGCGACGAGCGGTGCAAAACTCGCGTGTTGGGGCATCAAAGGTCATAAGAGATGGGGGAGGTGCAGCACGTTTCCAGTAGGTGTAGAGACTTCGTCGCCAGAGATCATCGCCACTGCCCTGTTCGAAAGTACGTGTATTCGACTGCGGCATGGCGACTTCCTGCCACAGCCCATCTGGCTGATACGGCTTGACCGAAACACCGCCCGTTTTTTCTACAAGTAGTCCGGATACAAATAAAGCTTGATCTCGAATTTGTTCCGCGCCAAGACGTTGTCTTGGATAGGCCCGCAGGCCCGCATCTCCATTGGCGCTGGAGGCTTGTCGATAGGTGGCGCTGAGGACAATATGACGCAGCGTACGCTGCAAATCCCAATCGGTTCGTAAATCAGCAGCAAGCCAGTCAAGCAAGGCGCGGTTTCGTGGCCAACTACCTTGCATGCCCAAGTCTTCGACTGTTTCCGCAAGTCCTGCGCCGAACACTTGCTGCCACAGTCGATTGACAAACACCCGAGCAGTGATGGGGTTGTCATTGCCAACAGTCCACTCTGCCAGATCAAGGCGGTTGTGATCGCCGCTTTGCAGACGACCGAGCACTCCTGGGACATTACGATCCACCATGCGTTCCAGATCGGGGTCGTCGTAATGGCCGCGCCGCATGACATAGGTCGCTCTTGCCTCAGGCAGTTCCTCCATGACCATGGTTCGTGGGGCAGAGGCCAAGATGGTCTCCTGGGCACCTTCTGCTTCTGTGATCTGCTCATTTAAGGCGCGATACCGAGGGGAGTAAGCCAGACGCCAAGCAGCAGTGGCTCTTGCCGATAAGTGTTCGGGGACGGATCGCTTGGGGAGCACCATGGCAAGAACATCGCCCCGCAATTCTCGGTCTGGAAGTTCAAGTCGGTGGAACATGCCACCCTGAGCGCCTGTGTTCACAAACTTGCACACCATGGTGCTGCGGCCAGCAGGCACGTCGATGGTGAATTGATCCTGATCTCGCGCAACGCCGCGATCGATCCTATTTTCATGAACTAGGCGACCATTGTGGTAGACCTGAAGGCCGTCGTCGCTGCCCATTGCAAATTGCAAGGTGCGTGGTGTGGGGGCGTAGAGTTCACGCGCGACAAACTCAGCGCCAACTCCTTGGGCAAGCGTTACTAATTCGTCTTCTTTGACTCCAGGGGCATACCGCCAAGTTTGACCACGATAGCGCGCTTCGTAATCAATAGGTGTCGAAGACTCTGGTCCAAATACTGTTTCATAAGCTTCATCGCCGTCTTTAGTCGCGAAGGGTCCGACGATATACCAGCCCGATGCGGCCATTGGCAGTCTCGACAGATCACTATCTTTGGCCGATCCAAATGACAATCGAACATGACCTGGTGCATGCTGTGGGTAGGGCGAGTGGAAGTGCAGCGTGACGGTCAGTTCCGTTCCGCCCTCAAACCCAAATGGCGCATCTGCGAGAAAGAGAGCTACGCGGTCAGCTGATTGGCGGTGGGCGTCGATGGCCCACATTTTCCCATTGTCCGGGTTAAGTGCGCCGGTGACTTGGTAGTCCTCATTGGATTGCTCAATGTCAGCCCATGCCCAGTGGAATCGGATTGGGATACTCATCGAGGGGTCAACAGTCGAGACTGCTTTAGCTTCGATGCCGCTCAGAATCATGTTGCCATTGCCAGCGCGTCCCGCTCGGCCATGAGGGAGCGATTCATGCTGCATCACCTCCAGAAGGAGAGCACGGAGGTTCGTGCGATCCGTATGCATGGTGATGTCATACGAATCAACATCCGGATTGTCACCGGACGCCAGAATTGAATGATCTTCCTGCATGCTCAGCGTTGCGCCATGTCGACTTTTGGCAGTGCTGATCGGCGGCGTAGACCAATTCCATCCGCCACTTTGGTGCAGTTCATCTCGAAAGGCGGTCAGTTGATTCGACTCTTCAAGAGTGTGGGTGCTTTGATCTGCTGTCAGCTGCTCTACATGAGCTTTGAGTTGAGCGAGTTCATCAGATTGTTCATCACTGATGATCTGCAACTCAGGCTCGTGGGCACGGATCGGATTCGGGAGTTGGGAGTAGAGGCCGGGCTCATTGTTGCTGTTGAAGAAGGCAAGGAGTCCGTAGTAGTCCTCCATGGTGAACGGGTCGTATTTGTGGTCGTGGCACTGAGCACAGCCCACGGTTAGCCCGAGAAAGGCTGTGCCATAAGTATTGGTTCGATCAACTGCATACGTAAAGAGCAGTTCATCATCGATAGCCCCACCCTCATCACTAATAACGTGGCAGCGATTGAAGCCACTGGCAATCTTCTGTTCAGTGGTTGCTTCTGGAATCAGATCTCCGGCGAGTTGCTCAATGATGAACTGATCCAGTGGCATGTTGTCTCGGAATGCGTGAATGACCCAGTCCCGCCACAGCCAAATGCTGCGTCCTGCATCAGTATGAATACCAATGGTGTCTGCGTAGCGAGCGAGATCCAGCCAAGGTGTTGCCATATGCTCGGCATAGCGTGTGCGCCATGGTTCGCGGCTCAGAAGACGATCGACCATTTGTTCGTAAGCATCAGGTGCCTGGTCGGCGAGGAATGCATCAAGTTCTTCGACGGACGGTGGCAGTCCGGTTAAGTCCAAATAGATGCGTCTGCACAGGGTTGCCGGGTCGACTTCGGGTGTGGGCAGGGTGCCCGCCTGCTCGTGGTCGGCCAGCACAAAGTAGTCGACGGGTGTTCTGCTCCAGGTCGGATCATGCACGACAGGAATGGGAGGTGTTTGAAGGGAGCTAAATGACCAGTGTGTCTGATAGGGAGCACCTTGTTCGATCCACAGCCGGATAAGCCTCTGTTCATCCTTCGTCAGAGGCGCCTTGCCAGAATCAGGTGGAGGCATTTGATCAAGTGGGTCATTGGTTGAAATGCGATGCCATACCTGTGATCGTTCAGAGTCCCCAGCTGCAATGGCTACCTTGCCCCGGCGGCGTTCTGCGGTGGCATATTCAAAAGTATCGAGGCGTAAACGGGCTTTGCGTGCAGCTTCATCGGGGCCATGGCATGGGAAACAGCGATCGGACAGGATGGGTCGGATATCGCGTCCATACTCAATCGTCTGGGCTGATGACGCTGCAGCCATGACAGTGGCAGTCAGAACAAACAGAAGGACTGTTTTTGGCCGACCCATGCCATGACGATACCATCAAAGACCCACTCCTCGAAGGGACGATTGGGGGTTTGATTGGCCCGTCAGGATTTGCCTCGATATTGGCCAGCTTTCCACGCCTGTGCCCCACAAGCCGACTTCGTTTGGGGTCAGACTTCAGTGGGTGGCCAAGAGTATTGCCAGTTGCCCCAGAGGATTTGTCGACCTCGCGTGATGAACGCATGAATAGGCCACGTTTATGGCATTGGCTTGTGAACTCAATGTGCAGTGGGAAAGTGCGAGTAGTTGTTTCGGGGAATCAATCTTGACGGGCAGATCGGTCTTGTTGATCTACTTTCTCTTCTCACAAACTGGTCTGGTGGTAGTGAGTATGCGAAAGCGAGATCCACTCATCGGCGCTATGCCTCTTTGAGTAGGCACCCTGATTGTGCAGAGTGAACCTATTCCCAGCGTTCGTGCAGTGATTGAATGGACCACGGTCCATTTTGTCCTTTAGTTGCAGTGCGTACGCGCGTTACATCAGCAGCGCTGATTGGAAGGCCGGTGTTGTTCCAAGATAAGCGTATATAGGTTGCTAGTGCTGCCACGTCCTCGTCGCTAACGACTGGGGCTGGCGGCATAGGGAAGTTGTATTGGGTGCCGTTACGTTCAATCGGTCCTTCAAGTCCATGCAACAAAACCGATAAAAGTGGCTCGGCTGGGCCATTGACAATTGGTGATTGTGCAAGTGGGGGATAGAAGCTGCGCACTCCCCGTCCATCTTGTTGATGGCATCCTGCACACGAGGCATACAACTCGGCACCCTTTTGCATTTGTGCCCTGACTTTCGGGGAGTAAGTGGCCACGTCCAGTTGCGGCGTGTATCCGGGGCGCGTTGGCCAGGTGGTGTGGGCATCAATTAGGCGAAGAAGCCCTCCAGCCAAATCTGGTTCATCTTGCAGTCGTTGTGTCCAATCAAATGGTTCTTGGGAAAGGTGAATTTGCCGCGGTGTTGCTTGTTTGAGCGCGTATGCATCTGTCATCCCCATTGCTATTTGAGTAGCCAAGGCGTTCTGGTCTGCGGGAATGGCTGCGAGCAGTTCCATGAGGTGAAGTGTTGAGCCATCTGCAGAAGAGCGTGCTGCGGTTCGAGCGATCGATCGCACCATGGAATAGGACTTGTTATTCAGGGGTGGTGATGTCCAAAGCAGTGCGTCGAGCAGTTCGACCTCATAGCCGGACAAGCCAGACACAGCCGCTGTACGAAGCACATCGTCGGATGGGTAGGTAGCTAGGGCAGTCGCTATGTCGTCAATCACCTTTGGGCATTGTTGGACGAGCGCAGCGGCGGCTTCGCGTCGTACTTCTGGGGTTTTGTGCAGCATTGCACTACTCAACATGTCTCGAATTCGTTTTTCATGCGCGTAGTCAGCGGCAATGCGCATGGCTTGGATTCGAAGTGGTTGGAAGTCATCAATCAAGGTACGTCGCAGCAGATCAACTTCGAGTGCATCCATCAGGTGAAGCGTCCATAGCGCATGAGCGCGGGCTAGCGGGAAACTGTTTGCATTTCCAGCAAGGTCATGAAGAGGGGCTATGGAATTTGGGTCTGCTTGGGCGACCAGAAGCTGTTGTGCCAAGCGTCGAATTGTGGCATTGTCATCATGCAGTCTCGTGATGAGTGCTTCGGTCGTGTCATTGGTCAGGTTGGGTAGACTGCGCGAAGTGGTGTCGTCCGGAACGATCCGCCAAATCCTTCCAGCATCAATAGGCGCGTCGAGTCCTCGATCGATGACTTGTTGGCGTAAAAACGAGGTCATGTAGACTTTGTGTTGCAGAATGCCTCGATAGAAGTCTGCAATGTAGAGGGCTCCATCCGAACCGGTGAGCAGGGCGACTGGCCGGAATCGCTCGTCTGTCGAGGCCACGATCGCGCCAACAGTAGGGTCAACTCGCGCTTCCCCAGGGGTGCCTGCACCTGCAATCATGTTCAAATGTTCGACCGTGTTTCCAGCTGGTTCACAGATAAAGACATCTCCACGGAAGGCATTGCCGAGTTGGTCAGCGTCATAGACCTCGGGGCTGCAGGCAGCGGTGTAGTTCTTGAGGTGAAAGTCATCTCGTAAGGTCTCAGGTGCATATCCGCGATTGACACCTGGGTTCACGCGGATTGAATGCACGGCTTGGTCGGCAGGCACGGGGATGCTGATGCCTTTGCGGTCTTGTTGCGCTGGGTTATGAGAGGCGATGTGTTTGGGGATGAGATCCGTGATGAGCGGGTATGAGTTGGTATTGACATACCAACGCCCCCAGGCATCACTGGTCGTTCCCCACTGGCCGTGATTGGGAACTCGCCGTCGGTTGAGTTGGCCATCGCGCCAGCGATATTCCCATGGGTGCTGGGACATATGCAGCCAGCCATCGAAGCCACGTCGCAAACCGTTGCCAGCATGCTCCGGATTGTCAAGACCAGCAAAAGTATCGTCGAGTACCTGTGTGTGGTCTGCTCGTCCGTCGCCATCTTCGTCGGTTGCATAAATCAGATGCGGTGGTGCGATCACCAGCACGCCGTCGTCTACCACGGCAACACCGCGGGGAAGGACTAGGCCCTCAAGAAAGACCTGACGTCGGTCCATGATTCCATCGCTGTTCTCGTCTGTGAGTGTGACGATGCGACCTAAGGGCTCGAGTTCCTTTGATCCCTCTGGATCGGTCATGTACCCGCTCATTTCAACAACCCAGAGTTGGCCAGCGGGATCGAGGTCCATACAGACTGGTGCATGGACAAGCGGTTCAGCGGCCACCAGCTCGATGCGCAGGCCCTCATGAACACGAAAAGTGGAAAGGGCTTGGGCGGGGCTCTGTGGCAACGCTGCTGGGATGTGCAGTTGGTCTGGCAGGGATGGTTGGGTTTCCCCAGGGCGATCTCCCCGCTGCGACCACGCAGGGGTGGCCAGCGTTAGAAGCGTGCCCAATGCCCAGATCATGCGGATATTCAAAAGACTTGGTCCGGACTGCATCAGAAACTGATCCTACTGCTCGATGGTCCTAAATCGCAGCATTGGTGATCGCTGATTCGATAGAATGGTCGGTTTCCAGGCTGTTCCCAATCATTGCCATTGAAGGCACCAAGCAGGATAGACATGTGATGGCTGATGCACCCACGATCATCTATACCCACACCGACGAGGCGCCGGCCTTGGCAACCTGCAGTTTTCTGCCAGTGATTCAGGCGATGACGGCTGGGACTGGAATCAAGGTTGAGACTCGGGACATCTCTCTTGCGGGCCGCCTACTTGCGCATTTCTCAGATCAGCTCACTCCAGCGCAACGCGTCGATGATGCATTGGCGGAATTGGGTGACATGGTGCAGGAGCCAGCAGCCAACATCATCAAATTGCCAAATATCTCAGCATCGATTCCCCAGTTGAAGGCGGCCATTGCTGAGTTGCAGTCACAGGGATACGGGCTACCTGACTATCCAGATGAGCCTGACTCTGATGAATCTCGCGCCATCAAGGCGATCTACGACTCTGTAAAAGGCTCTGCGGTCAACCCAGTGCTTCGTGAAGGCAACTCAGACAGGCGAGCTCCGAAGGCGGTCAAGGCCTATGCCCGTGCACACCCACATCGCATGGGGGCGTGGTCTGACCAATGTCAGACTCGTGTTTCAACCATGAAAGCTGGTGACTTTCGTCACAATGAGAAGTCAGTGACACTGACTGAAGCGACGGTGGTGCGCATCGAGCATGTGGCCAATGGTGAAACAACCGTTCTCAAAGATGATCTTGCTCTTGAAGCCGGTGAGGTCCTCGATGGGAGTTACATGAGCATTGCAGCATTGAGGGCTTTTTTGGCCAGTCAGGTGCAGCGAGCACGTGATGAGGGCGTTCTCTTCTCGTTGCACTTGAAGGCAACCATGATGAAAGTGTCGGATCCAATTCTCTTTGGTCATGCTGTGCGTGTCTTCTTCCAACCGGTTTTTGATCAGTTCAATGAAGTGTTTGAGCAATTGGGGGTGGATGTCAATGACGGTCTCGGGAACCTGTTGAATCGGCTCAATGAGTTGCCTGCAGAACAGCAGGCCGAGATCAACTCAGCAATCGATGCGGTGTATGCGCAAGGCCCTGGACTTGCAATGGTGGATTCAGATCGGGGCATCACGAACCTTCATGTGCCAAGCGATGTCATCATTGATGCATCCATGCCAGCCATGATTCGTATTGGTGGCAAGATGTGGGACGCGGCGGGCGATACCCAGGACACATTGGCAGTCATCCCGGACAGTAGTTATGCCGGTGTATATGAGGCGGTCATTGAGGATTGTCTGGCGCACGGTGCTTATGACCCAGCCACCATGGGCAGTGTTCCAAATGTCGGGCTTATGGCTCGGAAGGCCGAAGAGTATGGGTCACATGACAAGACCTTTGAGGTCGATCGTGCTGGCCGTATACAGGTCGTTGCTGAAGATGGCACTGTGCTGTTCTCACACGATGTGGAAGCCGGGGACATCTGGCGAGCATGTCAAACCAAGGATGCGCCTATTCGCAACTGGGTGGAATTAGCCTGTGCCCGTGCGAGAGCCACGGGAGTGCCGGCTGTGTTCTGGCTTGATGCCGAGCGTCCCCATGATCGACAACTTATTGAGAAGATCGAGGCACATCTACAGACGCTCGATACGGAGGGGTTAGAACTGCACATACTCTCACCGATGGTCGCGACACGCTTCTCAGTTGAGCGTATTCGACGTGGTGAGGACACCATTTCAGTGACCGGAAATGTGCTGCGGGACTACTTGACTGACTTGTTTCCAATTTTGGAAGTCGGCACGAGCGCCAAAATGTTGTCGATTGTGCCGCTTATGAATGGCGGGGGCCTCTTTGAGACGGGTGCTGGCGGTAGCGCTCCCAAGCATGTGCAGCAGTTTGAAAAGGAAAACCATCTGCGCTGGGATTCGCTCGGGGAGTTCCTCGCATTAGCAGCCTCTTTAGAACATCTCGCTGATCGCCATGACATGCCTGTGGCTCGTGTACTTGCGACGGCTTTGGATGAGGCGACGACGCAATACCTGATGAATAATAAAGCTCCTTCACGACGTGTCGGCGAGCCAGATAATCGTGCGACGCACTATTGGATGGCGCGTTACTGGGCTGAAGCCCTTGCAAGCCAGAGTCAGGATGAAGCACTGTCTACACGCTTTAAGCCGTTGGCTACAGAACTTGCCGATGCGGAAGACATCATCCTGTCAGAACTGGTTGATTGCCAGGGAGTGCCCCAGGAGATTGGTGGGTACTACCAGCCAGACGTCGGCAAGGCCTCGTCTGCCATGCGGCCATCTGCACGTTTCAATGCTGTTCTTGAGGGCATGTGTGCAGCAGTTTGACTGGTTTGGTCAGTCCTGCCACCAGGTGCGCCATTGCGACCAAACTCGTTTGGGCATGGCCAAGATTAAGAGGGCGGTGCCCAGCACGATGCCGATGTAGCGGAGGTTTGGATCAATACCTCCGATCAGCAGCCCAGAGGCGATGGCGGCCAATCCAACCCATCCCATCATCGAGCGCTTCCATTGATTGACCCACTCGAGCATGCCTGCTCCTTCTGGCTGTGGCCATCCACGCCAATGTCACCATATCGGCTCAAGGGCAATAGTGGCTGCATTCGTGCCTTTGGGAGGCCTTCGAAGTCACTGTGCTGGTCAGATTCTGGGGTAGGCCAAGGGGTTCGGCCAGGCAAATCAGGAGCCTTGGGGCTCCCACTCAATGCCCTCCAGATGCCGCTCATAGTGTCGCCATCGGCCGACACTACTGTCGTAGAGCGGCTGGTTGACTTGATCGTAGCTGAGTGTGCGAACGGTGCGTGTGGAAGTGTGGAAGTCACTGCACGCGGGGTCCCATTCCAGACCAAGGAACTCAATAAGCCTAGGCATCTCGACATCAGGTTGCCGCACGACTGCGTCATAGGACAGTTCCAGAATGGGAATGTCAAGGAGTTGCGACCAGAAGGCCATCATCCGTGAAGACTGACGTTGGGCATGGGCAATCCAAGCCAATTCGGTTGTCCAGCCATAGGTGCGATTGTTGAATCCAGCCAGATAACAGCTGACAGCCTCATCTCGTGGGTCGCGGACAGTGTGAATGATGCGTGTAGAGGGGAACAGCCTTGAATAGAGTCCAACGAGCCGTTCAGTGCCGATTGCTTTGTTGACAATGCGTTCAGACTGCGGTGGCGACATGGCAGTGATCTGGGCAACGTAGTGATTGGCAGCACGTGTGAGTGCTTGTTCTTGGAATGGGCCAAAACACTCTGGGGGTGGTTTGCTGGGGTCATACGCTTGCCCAAGTTGGCGTGCAAAGTGCTGGAGCGTGTCCAACTCCCCGACGCCGGCACCTTTGGGGTGGGCATGAATGATCTGTTCAACCAGACTGGTGCCACTTCGAGGCATTCCAGTAATAAACACCGGCACATCAGTGAGGCAGGTGCTGATTGGGAAGCGATCGATCAAAGCAGGTGACCATCGTTGCATGATCCCATCGACCTGAGCGGCATGTCCTTCCGGGTTGTACCGGAGCCGCCCGATCTGATTGGCGGTTGTGGCGGATTCCCATGCATCGTCATATTGGCCTGCTCGGTCACAGACCTTGGCGCGGAGATAGAGCGCTTGAGCGCGGCGGGAATCTTCTTGTACTGATGGGATCAGTTCAGTGTCAATCAAGTGAATGGCATCTTTCAGATCGCCGCGATGCATCAGCAATTTGCCCCATTCGTAGTGGGCACCTGGCAACAAGGGATCCTTCTGCTTGGACATCGCAAGTCGAGTCGGCTCAATGAGTGCTTCTGCCTGGGCATAGCGGCCAGCTTCCTCGAGCAACTTGCCTTGCAGAAGGTCTATGGGCAGTGGGTCATTGACCATTTCTCTTGCTTGATTGCAGCAATTGATCGCATCATCGGTTCTTCCAAGAATCCCTAGCGCAGTGGCTATGGAAGTCAATGCATGTGGCGATGGTTGTAATTCAAACGAGCGTCGCGCTGATGCTTCCATCTCAAGCGGATGATTGATCTGTTCAGCAAGCATGGCTCGTAGTGCCCATGCCTCAGCATCTTTGCTGTTGGGCTTGGTAAGCGGTGCAAGCAGCTGCATGGCATCATTGGCACGCCCAGCACCCAGATGGACTTTGATCATGGCAATCTGTTGATCGCGTGTTGCGGGTGATGCATTCGTTGGTTGAGTCATGATTCAGCCCGTTTGGATTCGGCCTCAATAAAGACGTGGGTGATGTCTTGGTGGCACTCTTTGATCTCTCGAGTGAGTCGATCTATGGCTTGCTCCATATCTCCAGCAGGCAAGTCATTCTGAAAGTCCAGTGTCACTGTTAATAGGACGTGATGTGGCCCCATATGCAGGGTGAGGACTTGATTGACGGCTTCGACGGCATTAATGCTTGCAGCTCGGCGTCGCACATCAGCAACGATATTGGGGTCTGCCGACTCGCCAATGAGCAAAGATTTGGTGCGGATCGCCAGCATGATGGCGGTGACGGCCAGAATGAGACCAATGCCGATCGAGGCCACCCCGTCAAGAACTGGCAACTCGAGCGCTTGACTCAGTATCAGACCAATCAGGGCAACGAGCAGACCCAGCATGGCTGCAGAGTCTTCAAAGAGCACCACGAAGGTAGTGGGGTCCTTTGAGGCGCGGATCGTCTCGCGAATACCCCTGCCCCGCATGCTCTTTTTGAATTCTCTCCAGGCGAAGTACCACGCGGCACCCTCAAAGATCATGGCTGCAGTGAGCACCACATAATTCACGATTGGATTGGTTACCGGTTCAGGGTGGAGCGTGCGGTGGACGCCTTCGTAGAGTGAGACTCCGGCGCCAAGTGCGAAGATCATGATCGCGACGACAAAGCACCAGAAATACACTTCTTTGCCATGTCCGAATGGGAACCGTTCATTGGCGGGGCGTTCGGCACGTTTCATGCCGTAGAGCAGTAATACCTGATTGCCAGTATCGACCACCGAGTGGATGCCCTCGGACATCATGGCAGCGGAGCCAGTAATACCAGCAGCGGCAAATTTCGTAATCGAAATTAGTCCGTTGCCTACTAAGGCGGCGTAGATGACCAGTCGGCTTCCTTGGGCCATGACAGAGGAGGGTAACGCTTGGCGTGGTTTCGCGAATGGTCATCGACCCAGATCATGGGTGATGCGGTGTCAGGGGGGTGATGGAAGTCTTGGCCCGAGGGGAAGATTCCAGACTGTTTCAATCATCTCGTACCCGATCGGGTCATGCTGTTTCAGTTCATCCCGGTTGCGTGGATACCAGTCGTTTCGACCAAACCATGCTTCGGTCAATTCGGCAAAATATTCTTCATGGTTCGTCGCCGCATACGCCCGTGCTTTGACTTCCGGGTTGCTGCGTGAAGGAACAGCGTCATAGAGCCTTAATTGCATGGCATTCTTGTAGGCATCTTGAATCAGCGGATGATCGAGTCCGAGTTCGAGATTGTGGTAGGCATGGGCCAACTCGTGCAGCATGGTTTCGGGTGCATGCTGAAAGACGCGATGCTCATAGAGCACTGGTCGTGGGTTAATGATGTGTACGCCTGGGCCCATTTGCGGATTCAGGCCGTGATTGCGCAGCCATGTTGGGCTGCGATGAAATGGAATGACACCACGTTCTCCTGGCCGTAGGGGATAGGTGGGTTCGTTGCTGACCCAGATGGGGATTGATTGAAGTAAGGCGTGTCGCTGAGTCGGCACAACCTCGAGCAGGAATGTCAGGCGCTCGTTAAGGATCGCAAGGAGGTCGGCGACCAACTTTTGATCGGCTGACAGATCAACATCGATAAGAACACGCCAACCTTGGACCTCATACGCTGTGTATCTCCAGATGGATTCGCCGTCCTTGCATACCAGTACTGGCGGCTCGGCCTTGGGGGGTGTGATCACAACAGGTTCTGGTTCTGAAGGAGCCAGAGGTGTGAGGCAGCACAGCAGGGATAAAATCAGTGGTAGCACATTCCGAGGATAGCATCGTTCTCCTGCTACGCTGCGTCCATGAATTCGTGTGCACGCACAGAGCGGGAAGCCCATGATGCGGCAGCGCTGGCGTTGCAGTACTGGGGAGAGGATGGTCATTGGACGCGTCTTCCCGGTGAGAATTTCAATGCCACCAATGGGGTATCTGTCCTCAAGCTGACCCCAGTTGCCGATGACTTGGTGCAATTGGAGCAAGAGCTCCTAGGGCGTTGGAGTGCGGCGGGCTTGCCTGTGGTCCAAGCAGTCCCCGCGCTCGACGGGAGTGATTCTGTCGCATGTCAGTGGGACGGTCAGTCTATGACTGCCCGGCTCTATCCGCGACTTCCAGGGAGCATGTGGCGCACATCGCCCACAACCGATGCCCTGCTCTGCTCTATCGGTGCGACGTTGGCGCAGATGCATCAGGTAGATCTTGGTGCACAAGCGGCCCAGCGCACTCATGCGTGGGATCTCGCCACAGCCTGCCAGCACCGCCCGAGCATCGGGCTGATGCCTTCCTCAAGTACCCGTCGCGGAGTTGACGCGGCGATGCAGGCAATGGCGGCAATCGATCTTGATGGTTGTCCTCGCGGAGTTCTCCATGGCGACTTCAACGATGAGAATGTCTTGGTCGATGGTGATGCGGTTGTGGGCATCGTAGATTTTGGCGATGTCCTTGCTGGTGCATTTGTGCAGGATCTAGCAATCACGATGGCTTATGCAGTACAGCAGGATGGGGTCGATGTGCAGCGAGCGGGCGTGTTGGTGCAAGCCTATGAAGCCACGCGTGCATTGAATATGCAGGAGAAAAAAGCCTTGCCGGTCCTGGTGGCGGCGCGGTTGGCTATGAGCCTTTGCATAGCAGCATCGCGCCAACAGAAAGATCCTTCGCATCCGACTTGGTTTGAGCATGTGGAGTCAACATCGCAAGCGCTGGAGAAATTGATGTCCTTTGCTCCACGCGATCTTGGCATGCTGTGGTGCTCTGGCCAGTCAAGAACGAGTCCTTCGGCAACCAGTGCCGACAGCCTCTTAGATCGTCGCGCCTGTTTGGGGCGGTCATTGTCACTGGGCTATGACCAGCCGCTGCACATCACGCAGGGCCGTGGTGCGTATCTGATTGATGCAGATGACCGCGTGTACCTCGATTTGGTCAACAACGTCTGCCATGTAGGGCATAGTCACCCACGGGTCGTAGAGGCCATGGCTAGGCAGGCTTACACATTGAACACGAATACGCGCTATTTACATGAAACTGTTTTGGAGTATGCAGAGCGATTGACATCAACCTTGCCCAAGGGGCTCGATACGTGCTTCTTTGTGAATTCGGGAAGCGAAGCGAATGAATTGGCTCTTCGAATAGCTCGGGTGGTTACTGGACATCAGGATGTCTTGGTCATTGACGGCGCGTATCACGGCAACACTGGAAATTGCGTGGCCATGAGTCCCTACAAGTTCAATGGCTTAGGTGGAGCGGGGTGTCCAGAATGGGTCCATGTTGCGCCCATGCCTGATGTGTATCGAGGCGACTGGTCTGGGGAGGATGCTGGTCACAGATATGCATCAGAGGCTGGTGCTGTGATCGCTCACGCGGTCGAAAGCGGTCGTTCAATAGCGGCTTTTTTTGCTGAATCAATGCTTTCCTGCGGTGGTCAGATTCCACTTCCATCAGGGTATCTTCAAGAGACAGTTGCGCATGTGCGTGCTGCGGGGGGGCTCTATGTGGCCGATGAAGTGCAAGTTGGCTTTGGAAGAGTAGGCACTTCGATGTGGGGGTTTGAGAAGGAACCCGTGCTGCCTGACATGGTGGTGCTTGGCAAGCCAATGGGCAATGGACATCCGATTGGCGCGGTGGTCACAACCCGGGCTATCGCGAATGCGTTTGCCAATGGCATGGAGTACTTCAGCACCTTTGGTGGCAATCCGGTATCAGCTGCAGTCGGCTTGGCAGTGCTTGATGTGATTGACTCTGAAGGTTTGATGGAAAGGGCGCAAGTGCTGGGCCAGCGTTTGATGGAGGGCTTGCATGCGTTGCGGGAGGACTGTGACCTGATTGGGGATGTGCGTGGGCAGGGACTGTTTGTCGGAATTGAACTGGTGCGGGATCGAAACACCAAGCAACCTGCGGCGGCGGAGGCCCATCAGGTAGTGAATGCTGCCAAGCACGCGGGCATTCTGTTGAGTACCGATGGCCCACAGCACAACGTGATCAAGATAAAACCACCACTGGCTCTTGATGCCATGGATGTCGATCGCGCTTTGCGCACCTTGCGTGATGTGTTGGTAAGCCGTTGAGTGTGGTGGGTATGCATCCGCTGTTGAGTGTTTGGCATCTGGATCAGTGGTGGGCTGTGTTGGAGAAGCCTGCAGGCCTCCGCACGGTGTGTGGTACTGGAGAGGGTGGCGAGGACTCTATTGAGGCGCGATTGCAGGAAGTCTTTCCGTCTGCAGTTGGTTCAAGTGGTGGGCTGATTACCCACCGCTTGGATATGGAGACCAGTGGTTTGTTGGTGATTGCCCGAAGTCGTCCTGCCCGGCGTTCATTAATGAAGCAATTTGAGCAGCGCAAGGTTGGCAAGCAGTATGTGGCTGTCGTGGATGGTGAGGTTGAAGGAGCCTCGGGAGCGATTGACCTTCCGCTGGCCAAGGATGAATCTCATCATGTCAGGCAACAAGTCGATGCCGCCGGACGTCCATCGCGGACATTGTGGAGAGTGCTTGGTCGATCGTTCGGGCGGACATTGGTGCAACTGAAGCCAATCACTGGGCGTCGCCATCAATTGCGTGTGCACATGGCCTCTGGTCTTGGATGTCCCATTCTCGGTGACACGTTGTACGGAGAAGCCAGCACAGCACCGCGGCTGTTACTCCATGCATCTGAGTTGGCTTTTTGGGCACCTCGTTCTGGTCAATGGGTGGTGTGCCGCAGTGCGGCACCATTTCAACTGGGGCAATTGTCCGGCGATTGACAGAGCGGCTGGATACGATGGTGGGTGCTGTGTTGATACTTAAGATCATTCGAGCCTGCCGCCTGAATCTGCCCTATGTGCTGATGGTGGTATTAATTGGGGAGGGCGTCCTTGCCGCGGTGTGCATGTTCATCATGCCTCCAATCTCCTTACTGATGGTGTTTGTCGGTATTGGCACGCTTGGCGTCGCAGCGGTGGCACGAATCGTGCTGGAACGCAGTGAGGGCCTTCTTGCAAAGTGGCTTGGCGTGCCGCCAATGGTTAGTCCAGAGTGAGCCTTTCGCGCCATTGACTTGGGTCTGGTAGGCTCAGGGTCATGCAAAGAATTCGACAATTTGTGCCTGTGCTCTTCCTTGCGTTGGTCTTGATACCGGCGGTGGTTCGTGCTGAGCCCCTAGCGCCTCTGGCCGACTGGATGAGATCGCTGGTTGAACAAAACCGTGTACTGGGATGTGCTGCGCAGGTGACGCAGGGGGGCAGGACCATCTTTCTAGAGGCGTATGGCCATCGAACGCCAATGGCTGAGGATGAGTTGAGAACCGATCAGGTAGTGCGTATTTACTCAATGACCAAGGCGATCACGTCTGCTGCGATCATGCAGTTGGTTGAACAGGGACAGCTTGGCATCGATGATCCGGTGTCGCGGTACATACCTGAATTCACTGAGGTACGAGTCGGTTTGGAAGAGGCATCGCGGTCGCCAAGTCGCGGGATCACCATTCGGGATCTGCTGACCCATACCAGTGGCCTCGCGTACGATTTTTCATGTCCACCTGAATACAAGCATGCTTATGAAACCGTGTTCCGGCAGTCTGGCACGCTGGAAAAAGCTGGGGCCGGGATGGCTCAACTTCCTTTGTTGCATGATCCAGGCGAGCAATTTACCTATGGGGTCAACACCGATGTACTTGGTCGGGTGGTTGAGGTTGTCGCTGAACAACCTTTCCAGGAGTACTTAGAGGCGGAGATCTTTGAGCCCCTCGGCATGGTCGACACGGCCTTTGAGCCTCCGGCAGACTTGCATCGCATGCATATCGTGACGCGAGTTGACGGTGAACTGCAAATTGATCAAGCGCATTATGCGGCGGAAGCCGATCGGGCACTCAAGCCACGCTTCCCTTCTGGCGGCGGTGGTCTCTGGTCAACCCTGAGCGACTACACGCGTTTCATGCAGGCGATGGAGCGTGGGGGCGAACTTGATGGTGTGCGTATTTTGAAACCCGCCACTGTGGCCTTTATGACGCAGAACCATCTCAGTCCATCAATAGATGGACCGCAGCGTTTTGGTCTTGGATTTGGTTTGGAACCACCTGTGCAGACTTCTCGTGGTATGCGCGGCGGTGGTCGCTGGACGTGGGGTGGGGCCGCAAGCACCTATTTTCTGATCGACCCGAGGCAAGATCTCACAGCGGTGTTCATTACCCAGAAGTTCCCATTTGACTTCAGCATGGCTGAGGAGTTTCCAAAGGCGGTGCTTGAGGCGGTGGCTGTGGCACAGCCAACCTCCGCTTCCGAGGGAACTGGGCCAGATCGTTGACCACGTGCTCCGCCACATGAGCCTTTTGGTGCCGTAATCATCCATTGTCATGGTCGGGCCATCAGAGCGCTTATTGAGACCGAGTCGCAAAATAGGCAAGACTCTTGCCAAGAATAAATTCTTGACAAGAGTTGTTGCGATCAATTCTCAATAAGTTAGGATTCGCAGTTCAATGGGCAAGCGGCCTGTATTGGTCGTATGACTGAGGCCTGAGATCTACTTGAGGATACATGCATGTTTTTGGCAACACTGATGTTATCTGTTTCCTCGGCAACAGGCACAACAGTTTCAGCCCCGCTTTTTGATCGGTGGGTCTACCCCTTCAACGTAACACCAGGCACACGGGGAGTTGCCCCTACCTTTAGTGCCTACGGAGAGCAGGTCTTTGATGACCGGGATGGGCAGGCGTTATTGGGCTGGGGCACTGACAGCATTGTGCAATCAGGATGGTCGCCATCGTCTTATGAGGTGACCAGCTGTGTTGTAACGGTGGCGCTTGCATCTGATGACATCATCTTCGATCCCACGTTGGATGATCCAGCAACCCATGAACCTGATGGACAGGCTGATGCTGATGCAGGACGTCCCACGCTTCTTTCTGGTGTTGGCTTTCGGGGTGGGTATGACGGGTGGTCATTTGGCGAGGACGGGCCCTTTGGAGACATTGCCCGTGATTCACGAAATGCATTCGCTGCTGACTTTGACCAGAGCGGTTTGCTTCGGGACATCTCAAATTCACTAGCGGAGGGATTTGTGCCAAATGAATTTGCGATTGGACAGACAGATTTAGCATCGCCGGGAGAATTGATCCCCCAATTCAGCAACCTCGTTTTCGACGTAGATGTGAATGACCCTGACGTGCAATGCTACCTCCGCACTGGATTGGCAGACGGGCTTATCGAATTCATGGTGACTTCACTGCATACCGGCAGTCAGGATGGATCTGGAAGTTATCCAGATTGGATTCTCAAGGAAAATGCTTTGGTTGACTTGGGACTCGTCTCAGCCGCCACGCTGACCATGGATGTCACTATTGCTGAGCCATCGGGGGTGCTGGGTGATGTCGATGGAGATGGCTTTGTTGGCATTGAGGACCTGCTGATGCTGCTTGCGGATTTTGGGCGCTGCCCATGTTGTGTGACTGATATTGATGGCAACGGATTTGTGGAGGTGGATGATCTGTTGTCGCTCATTTCGAACTGGGGCCAATAGTGCTCCCTTGAACACCCTCTATCGAGGGCCTAGGAAGATGCCCATTGCTTATCAGGCAGGAGCATCTGGAGGAAGATTGATCATGTTTCGAGTCTCAATGCTCGCGGGAGCCGCTGCAGCGGCCGTTACAACTAGTTTGGCGATGGCGGCGTACGTTGTTGAAGATGCGCCTTCGTGGCGTGGCGAAGACAACACCAGTTACTACAACTGGGAGGATTTCACCTCTGCCAACGGTTACGCCGAAGGTCCCAACTTGCCCAATAACGAACCGTTTCCTTCTGGTAATGCATTGCTCTTCAACTTTGGTGATGGCGCCATTATCTCGGGAGGTGACAACATCTATGGTTATGCCGGCGCGTTGAATATCCATACCTATGCATATTCAGAAAGTGACATCACCGATGTGGTCTTCAATTTTGCCACACTGGGCACGCAGATCGACTTTACAGGAGCGATGCTCGCCTGGACTGCTGCCAATGGCGAGCAAGGCATGATCTTTCCCGGCATGGGTTACAACTTGAACTACAGCGAAGAGTTTGAGTTTGGTCCGGGCCAGAATGGATACAGTGATAATGTGAGTTGGTCATTTGATCTCTCTTTCATTGATGCCGATATTCGCGAAGTTGGATTGATCTGGAATTCTGTGACCAGCAATATCAGTCTGGATACGGCCACTGTCGATTTGCGATTCTCAGCGATTCCAGCGCCAGGCGCCTTGGCGTTGTTCGGGTTCGCGATGCTCGCGGGCTCACGTCGACGCAAGTAATTTTGTTCCGATGAGAAGTGCTGGCGTGACTCGACCCGTCACGTCAGCACTTTTCACATTTTGTGCACTGACACTTCTCAGATTTATGGGCCGCATGTGGCCCGTAGGAGGCCGCGAAGCAGCTTGGGTGTGGGATTCCTACATCCACGCTTGTTCGTGCATGATCTGTGTGTTCCAATTGTGGCATGCGACAGAGTGGATTTTCACTATTGCTGTGTGGCACTGTGCTGCCGGCGTTGATTGCTGGCGGGACCTTGGCTGATTGGACCATTGTTGCCAGCTATCCGATCCCAGAGGGTGCTTCCGGGTTGGCTTGGGATGGCACTCATCTGTACTGCGGTATTTATGGAGCCGATGGACAGCAGGTACACCGGATTGATCCTGAAAATGGCGATGTGACACTGCTTTTTGATGGCGATCATGACGATGCTTTTGGTCTCACCTTTGATGGCACTTACCTGTGGACCACGGACCATGCAGGAAGCAGCTCGACACCAGCACAAGCATTGCGACTTGATTGGAACGGCAACATCCTTGAATCGATCGATCTCCCCGATCACTACATGTCAGGCATTGCCTGGGATTCAGGTGATTTCTGGGTGGCGCGATACTACGAAGATCCAGGCCATGTCTATCGAATCAATTCAGACGGGGGTGTTGAGCACGAGTTTGATGCTCCGGATGATCAGCCTTGGGATATTGCAGTAGGTGACGGCGTGTTGTGGATCGCGGACTACTGGGGCGATGTTGTGCACGCCGTTGACCCCAATACCGGAGCGGTTCTAGACACCTACCCCACTACAGGTGTCGATCCTGCAGGCGTGGTCTGGGACGGGGACTATCTTTGGGTGTGCGACAATGGCGATGGCTGGGTGACAGACAGGCTTTACAAGATCGATCTTGCAGGGGCTGGCGCACCAGAGATTCTCATTGGGAGTGATTCTCATGTCTTTCCCTTTGTCATTGTGGGAGAACTGGCGACATGGGATCTTTCTGTAGCAAATGTGGGAGATGCGCCGCTGACGATTCAGTCAGTTGAGTTTGAAGCCTCCCAAGGCGATTCAAGCACATTATCCATCGGCACGCTGCTTCCGATGACGATTCCAGTTGGTCAGGCACGCACTTTGCCGATTGGTTGGTCGCCTGCGCAGTTTGGCCAGTTGGCGGCAACAGCGACAATTGTTAGTGATGATCCGGTCCACCCCCAAACGCCCGTCACGATTGAAGGCTTTGCCTATGAACCATCACCCACGATCGCCTTTGGGGCCACAGAGCACGCATTTGGTGCAGTGCGTGTTGGCGCATCAACGCGTTGGCTTGTCCCTGTGACCAACCAGGGTGCAGAACCCTTGGTGATCGATGCTGCAATGAGCAGTAGTGACCGCATCAGCGTGCACGACTTACTGCCGCTTTCAATCGAACCAGGCGCCGTGGGTCATCTGGGTATCTGGTTTCTGCCTGAAGAAGAGGCTCTGGTGAACGCAACGGTCGAAGTGTCGAGCAATGCGGTCAATGAGCCAACATCCGTTCTTTCGGTCAGTGGTAGTGGGATCATTGCTGAACTTCCGCTCGGGAATCGTTTGTGGAGTTGGCAGGTTCCGGAAGATTGGGATCAGAGTCTCAAGGCGATGACAGCAATTGAAGATGTCAGTGGCGATGGTCGAACTGAGGTCATCGTCTGCAGTGAGGACGCTGTTGTGCGTTGCCTCAATGGCAATGCGCATGGAACAGGTGATGCGTTATGGGCTCATGATGTGGGCAATGGTTCCGTGTACTCCAATAAGGGTCTGAATGTTGTGTCAGATTTGGATGGTGATGGTGTACAGGACGTGGTCTTTGGAGCCACTGGAGGCGCAAGGTTGGTGCGTGCTCTGTCTGGGATCAGCGGCGAGGTCATCTGGACTTACAACACAAATCTGGTGGGCGATGGCGGCTGGGTGTATCAGGTCGATGGCCGGCGCGACTACAACGGCGACGGGGTTGTTGACGTATTGGCCTGCGCCGGGGATGACGGATCAGATACCGGTCCGAATAGGGCCTATTGCATTAGTGGGGATTCAGGCATGTTGATTTGGCAGCGTCCGCTCGGCGGGCCAGTGTTCTCGATCACTGGTGTGGCGGATGTCAATGGTGATGGTCTTGATGACGTGGTTGCTGGGGCATCCAATGCCGATGAAACAGAGGGGCGCGCGGTTGCGATCGACGGTCTGACAGGCGCGATCCTCTGGAGCTTTCCAGTCGACGGGGGATCTGTCTGGGGTCTGGCACCAATTGGTGATGTCACAGGTGACGGTATTGATGATGTCATGATCGGCGACTTCTGGACAGGCGATGTCTACGGCATTGACGCCTCGAATGGGACTGAAGCCTACTGGCGCGCGGGTACAGGACTACTTGCAGGCTTGCAGTCAATTGGTGATGTCAACGGGGACGGGCATCCGGATGTGATTCCCGAGCACTATGACAATGATGCCCGTGTGTACAGTGGCCGTACCGGAGAGTTGATTTGGTCAAGCCCAACGATTGACGCGGCATCTGTAGCTTCGGCGATACCGGATATCACTGGTGATGGTGTTGAAGATGTCGTTGTGGGCACATTGTTCACTGATAACGCTTTGTATGTGCTGGATGGTACGCAGGGGGCAGTTCTGCATACGGAGTTGATGCCGAGTCCGGTTGATGCAGTGGCCGTGATCCCCGATGTCACAGGGGATGGCTCATGGGAAGTTCTGACTGGCCTACGCAATGGTCTGATGCACTGTGATTCGGGTGGATTGGATGCGGCAGCACAGAACCCTGCGGATATCGATGGTGATGGTGTTGTCGGTGTGAATGACATTCTGCTGGTGATCGGTGCCTGGGGACAGCAGGGGGGTGTTGAAGATATCGATGGTGATGGGTTGGTCGGCGTATCTGATCTCTTAATGGTCTTGGATAGCTGGACCTTCTGATTGCTTCAGGTTCTCAGGTTCTGGACTTGTGCGGTCAAAACCGGAGGCATCTGCTACCGTGGTGGCGTGAAACTTCATCGAACTCAGGACAATCGGATGATCGCTGGAGTCTGTGGTGGGCTTGCCAACTACTTTGGCTGGGATGCCACAAAGCTGCGCATCGTCTACGTTGTGCTGTCGCTTCTTTCGGTGGCGTTTCCTGGTCTGTTGGTGTACATCCTGCTGTGGATCGTGATGCCACTTGATCGCTGAATCTTCTGAATCGAGATCGATAGTTGATGTTCCTGAGCGTGGCGCGGTTCAACATCTCACGCGCAGGAATCGCACAGTCCAGAAAGCGTCAATTCGTGGTGTTCCAATTGGAACCCTTCGGGGACGAGTTTGTGTAGTCCCCCTGGGCAACCGTGGATATCAAAGAACCGGTCACAGGCTGTGCAGTGGAAGTGGTGGTGGTGGTGGGATGCCACCGTGGCCAATTCATATCGGTCACTGCCTCCGGGCACGCTGACCGCCACTACATCTCCCAGCTCCTGGAGCCGTCGAACGGCGCGGTACACGGTGCGCACTCCAAGTGAGGTGACTTGCTCGGCAGCCAGCGCGTGCAACTCCTCGATCGATAGCGGCCGGCCGGCCGTTTCGAAGGCAGCTTGGACCGCCTGAAGTTGCTTGGTGGTGCGTTGCAGGGTCACGAGAAGTCTCCAGTAGATGGGATGGCCCAGGTGCCGTCAAGATCATACAAAATGACATTTCGTTGTCATTAGTTATTGACAATAGAATGCCAACAGCACTACTCTACCTGCCTGAAGTGGTTTGTCCATAGGGCTTTGGAAGGGCTTGGATCCTCAAATGCGACTGTTTGGAACTTGCCAATGCAATGCGCCTCAAGCCCCGACGGCGCCTGTAGCAAGGGACCGTCATGCAGGCGGTTTCTCGCTCATTGAACTGGTTGTTGTGGTCGCCATCCTGGCCATGCTCACCGGCTTTCTGCTGCCATCAATGCAATCGATGTCAAGGCGGTCTCAGGTTTCTGTAGATATGAGCAATCTCCGCTCACTGCAAATGGCCCATTACCAGTACGCATTGGCGTCCGATGGCATGTTTGCTGACGCCGGGCTTGCTCATGGTGGTTTGGAGAATCAGGACATTGCCTGGCTGAATTTGATCTCAGAGTACGTGGACATTGATCAGATCGTCCGCTCGCCACTGGACCTGAGTCCGCATTGGGACGTGCCTGTTGAGGGAACAACGAATCGATTTCGGCGCACCAGTTACGGCTGGAATAACTATCTATCTCGAACGCACTCGCCAGATGCCGCGCTTGATCCACTGGATGTTGTTGATCGATTAAGCCGGCTGAAGAGCCCATCCAAGACAGTGCATTTGATGCACATGGCGGCCTATGGCGACTATGCCGGCGCTGATCATGTGCATGTCGAAAACTGGTGGATCAGCGATGCGCATCCAGACGCACCTGCGGTCCTTGCATCCAATCAGGTGGAAACCAACATTGTGTCAGGGGAACCCAAATCCAAGCAGGCACGTGCTGTGTATGGATTTGTTGATGGTCATGTGCAGGTGCTCAGTTTTCTTGAGCTCTTTGCGCGGCCAGATCAAAACCGACTGGATCCGAAAGTATCAGGGTTCAGCTTTTAGTTGCTTAATTGCATCAATGAAGGAGGAGTGATGAGTCTTTTGCAATCTCGTACGAATTTGTTCATCGGATCACGGTCTTTGGGTGGAGCGGTCGCCCTGGCGCTGATGGTGGGTGTGTTGCCCGCAAATCAGGTCATGGCTGGTGATCCGCATGAAGGCCATGCTGGTGATGTCTTTGTCGGCGTTGAAGAAGGCCACATCGTGACCGGTCTGATTGACGAGGATGATGTAGAGCCTGGCATGCGTGTGTTTGAATCCGAGTTGGGCGAGTCCGGCGTTCCAGGCTTCAGTGACGAGCCTGGCTGGGAGGCATTCCCGGGCACCTTCAGTCCCAACGCGCGAGTTGGTTGGAATGCGCCTGCCGGTCTCACTCGATGGAATGGAGACGGTTTTGACGGTGGCCTTGATGAGGACATGACGATCAATTATGCGTCACTGTCCTTCGTCATCGGCAATGACCCCGTTGATGGATTTGACCTCGCTGTGCAACCTGATGGTGGTCTTCATCGCCACATCGGGTTCTTCTTGAGTAGTGGCTCAGGAGATCCGCACGTTGGTGTTTACTTGGTCGAACTGGAGTTGTATTGCACAGACAGTGCGGTGGAATCTTCAGAGCACTTCTGGATCGTATTTAACAACGAAGCCAGCGAAGACGATCACGAAGCTGCCGTTGAGTGGGTTGAAGAACATCTCGCAGGCGAAGAGCATTGCCATGGTGATGTCAATGATGACCATGTGGTCGACATCAATGATCTGCTGGCGATGCTTGGGGTGTGGGGCCCTTGTGACGAATGCGATGCTGATCTGGATGACAACGGCGCAGTTGATATAGAAGACCTACTGGAGCTGTTGGCTGATTTTGGAGATTGCCACTGAGTCTGTCATTGGCGATGATTTGAGAGAGCCTTTGAAAGTACACCATTTGAATTGGAGAAAGTCACATGCAAGCATGTTGCACTCTGTGCGGATCTGAGAATCAAATTGCGATGGATGCGGCGACACTCTGTCTTGAGTGCGGCACGCTGGCCACACCATCATTTGCCTTTCCACTTGGCGTGATGGCCGTATGTGCGACCCTGATTGGTATTGGTCTGGTCGTCGTCAAGCAGTGCCGAAAGCGACTGGGCGTGTCTGTCATGACTCAGCCTGCGACCTGCTGAATCCCACTGTTCCTTTCATCAAACCAACCCCCTGCATCTGCAGGGGGTTGGTTTGCATTGGTACTCATGCGTCGGCGCAGCCTGCAATACAGTGATCGGCAGGGGCTGTCCGATGGCTGCTATCCTGTGGCCGCTGAATGATTGATGATCAAGATCATGATTGGGAGTCGGATGATGAGCCGACTTTGCGTGATTCGGGCCAGGCGTCATCGCCTGCAGCAAGCCCAGCGGCGGCATCTGGGCCTTCGCGAATCGGTAGTCGGCTGGGGCATTTCACCATCAAGATGGTCATCGGCTCCGGGGGCATGGGCACTGTCTACAAGGCGATTCAAGAGCACCCGAAGCGAACAGTTGCGCTGAAAGTGATGAAGGCGGGGATGGCATCGCCGCACGCCTTGAGGCGATTCCGCTATGAGGCGGAAGTCTTAGCCCGGCTTCGGCATCCCTGTATTGCGCAGGTCTATGAGGCTGGTATGGATGTCGATGGCGAGGACACGCCCTGGTTTGCCATGGAGTATCTCGTCGGGGCCAAGACCATCACTCAGTATTGCCACGATAAGCAACTGGGTGTGGAGGATCGTCTCGAATTGTTCGAGCAGATCTGTGATGGCGCCCATCATGGTCATCAGAAGGGGATCATCCACCGCGATCTAAAGCCAGGAAACATTTTGGTAACGAGTCAAGGTGATCCTAAGATTATTGACTTTGGTGTGGCGCGATCGACCGATAGCGACATGGCCATCCATACCTTGCAAACGAATGCTGGGGAGTTAGTTGGAACGCTGCAATACATGTCGCCTGAGCAGTGTGCTGCTGATCCACACGACATCGATTCGCGGAGTGATGTGTATGCGCTTGGCGTGGTGCTCTATCAGCTCTTGACTGATCAGGTGCCGTACAACGTCTCGGGATGCCCTGTGCATGAGGCTGCCCGGCTGGTGTGTGAGCAGAATCCCGCCAAGCCAAGCACAATCATTCGCTTGATTCGTGGCGATCTTGAGACGGTTTGCCTGAAGGCCCTTGAGAAGGATCGTGATCGTCGATATCAGTCAGCGCTTGAGCTGAAGCAGGACATTCGACGGTATCTGGAAGGCGAACCGATCGCGGCGCGAAAGCCAACGCTGACATACCAACTCAAGTTGCTCTACAAGCGGCACCGGGCGGTTGGCATACTGACGATCGCCTTGGCGACACTTCTTGTCATCAGCACGGTATTGCTTGCCTGGTTGGCAACCGCCCAGACCACGGCGCTGCGTGAGGCTGAGCGGCAGGCAACTCGATCACAGGCGCTGATCGATGGCATTACCTCTCTGATCACCCCACCTGTGTGGGAGGGTGTGCAATGGACCGTCGAAACACCTTGGAAGGAAGTGCTTGATCACAGTCGACTCCTGCTCGATTGGGATACTGTTGGCACGCCGGCCAATGCAACTCATGCCATGCATGTCGCCTATTTTCGTCTGGTTTTGGTCAATGCGTATCTCAACTGCAATGCGCCTGCAGAGGCCCTTGCTGTGGCAGCGGAGACCACCGGTGAGTTATCCAAATGGATGCAACCTGACACCCCCGGACTGCTGGATGCGCAGCTGACCGAAGCTATGGCTTTGATGGCCAATGGCCGCGTTTCGGAGGCGACCACGCTTGCGATGGATGTACTTGCCGCCAAAGAGCGTACGCTTGGGCGAAAGAGTCGAGACACGCTTGGTTCGGCTTGGGAAGTTGCTGTCATGTTGGGTGAGGCGGAGATTCTTGATCAGGCGCGGGCTGTCTGTGAACAATTTATTGGTGACCCCTCAATTCTGATGCTTGATCAAAACAAGCAGGCCACAGATTTGGCCTTTGTCTTGAATCTCATTCCAGTGGACGACCGCTCTCCGTTGATGGTGGAAGGGTTTGCCTTGTTGTTAGCTAGTGGAAGATTGGCAGAGATTCAATTGCTATTCGACCTTCTAGAAGATGAAATCACTGCGACCCCTCGGGCGGCGGCAGCGCTGGAAACAATCGATCAAGCTGAGGCGGTCGTGATGCAATTCGGTCCGCGCGGTGATATGGCTCGACAATGGCGCATCCTTCGTGGTCTTGCTTTAGAGGCGACTGGTCAGTTGGATGAAGCGGTGTCAGTCCTTGAGAAGCAAGAACTGCTCGATGATCAGACTCCATCGCTTGCTGCCATGAGGCGTGAAGCGCTCCAATCGATCTTGGATCGGATTCATGACCGGCTTGGGGTCAGCGAAATCGATCCACAGGCCCCCTAGATTTTCGTTTGCTGTCGAGAGTGCCGTCGCTGCTGCTGCCCGCCATATGACCAGTCTGAGACGATTTGGTAAGCCAGATCTGAGTTGAGAGTAAAAGTGCAAATGGGCGCTGCGCTATGGTGGCTCAGGGACGGAGGCGCCGTAGTGATGTCATGTCTCGAGTCAAGTTCGAAATGCAGTTGTTAGTTATTCGATCATACTCAGTCAAAATTGGATAAATCTGCATCCGCCAGTGGCTTGTGGGCGCATGTTCTGCAACCAGAGGCTGTTCTTGCAGCCCGGCGCCATCTTATTGGTGGATTTTGACCACGGAGCCTGGGATAGGCCAGAGGAGATCGTTCCAATGTTTCTGAGATTGATGCAAGTGCTCTTCGTGCTCCAGGTAGTTATTCCCAGCGCTGGGGTGGTAGCACAGGGCTTGGTTCCCCCTTCGGGAGCAGAATTACAGACAACCATTGCGCACCTGAAGTGGATGGCGGTGCCACAGGCGGATCAATACGAATTGCAGATCGGGCTGGCTGGCGGATCGGGCGATCCATTCACAAGTCCGCTCTATTCAGAGATCACGTCATCTACAAGTGCAGTCATTGACGAGGGGTTGGAGTTTGGGGACGCACTGATTTGGCGGACACGTGCCTATTTGAATGGTGTTCCGGATAACTGGTCGGAGGTATCGGAATTCTCCATTCGTACGATTCCAGTGGGCTTCCCGATTTTGGTAGAAGCCAATTTTGGCGTTAGTGATCCAGCCATGGGCCTGACCCTGTTCAATCACTGTCAATCCATTGTCGGGTATGACCTCAATGGAGAGTTGCAGTTGCTGGTCGATACGCCGGCGCGAGTGTCAGATGCTCGGATCATTTCCGACGGACGTTTGCTCTGTGTCGGGGGTGGGCAAGCTGCCATGCTTGACTTAATGGGCCAAGTGATTTGGAAGTCACCGGATTCCGATGACTTTCGAGTGCATCACTGCGCTTCTGAAACGCCTTGGGGTGGAGTATTGATGGTTGTGCGTGACTATCGGGAGGTGACGCAGGATGGTGTGAGCCGCACTTGGCAAGGAGATCGCATTGTTGAGATGAATCCGGTCACAAATGAAATCGTCTTTGATTGGTCGACATTCGATCACTTTAGTACAGATGATTACGATGTTTTTCAAACGAACCACTGGAATGACTGGACGCACATTAACGATGCTCACATTGAGCCCAGTGACGGTCGCATCTGGATCTCAGTACGGCATCTCAGTCGTATCACAGCGATTGACTATGACACAGGCGAGATTGCCTTCAACATCGGAATGGAACTGCCATCTGGCGATGTCACTGTGGGTGATGACTTATTCTCGTATCAACACTCACCAATGTTGCTTGAGAATGGGAATCTGCTTCTCTTTGATAACGGCAATCGACGAGGTGGTGAGCCAGTGGGTGCCGACGGATACTCGCGAGCTGTAGAAATCGCATTGGAGGGCGATCCGCCCGTTAGTGCGAAGGTGGTCTGGTCGTGGGAGACGCCGATCTACTGTCCATCAACCGGCGATGCGGATCGCCTTGCCAATGGCAATACGCTGGTTACCTCGACGCAATTGTCTGGCATGTATGAAGTTGATCCCAAGGGAAATGAAGTATGGCACCTTGATATTTTGAATTATGAAACGTGTCCAGGACTGCGGCCGGGCTACCGTGCGGATCGTGTGCCAGATATCTACTTCAGTCTGGAAGAGTGCATCGGTGATATCGATGCCAGTGGTGTCGTGGGGGTAGATGATTTGCTGACTCTTATTGCCCACTGGGGCGGGTCTGGTTTGGGCGATGTAGATGAGAGTGGCACCGTTGGAGTGGATGATCTCCTCATCGTGCTCAATGCTTGGGGTGATTGCTGACAGAACTGGGATGATGTATTGGCATGATTCGAAGGTATTTCATGATGCCTGCGGCGCGATGCATTTGTGCCGTGGAGCACTTGGTCCTGGAGGCAACGACTTGCTTGAGTGCCGAATGGTAATCGCGGGCCAGTAGAATGCTCTTTCGCATTGAAGGACGGCGCCGCGTTGGATGCTCGTCAGCTATCAGGTATCTTCCCGAGTACACAGTCTCATGAAGCGATCGCACCGAAAGGTTGTATGGAAGGGCGCTCGGGTCTGGATTACGGGTGCGAGCACGGGCATTGGGCGGGCGCTTGCAAAGGAACTCGCATCATGCGGTGCGCATTTAGCAATAACCAGCAGACGCACAGATGTGCTAGAAGAAGTCGTTGGTGAGATTTGCTCCGCTGGAGGTCAGGCCCAGGCCTATGCTGGCGATGTCACGGATGCTGATGCGATGGCTGAGATTGCAGCAGCGATTTCCCAGAATTGGGGTGGTATCGATGTGCTGATTGCCAATGCCGGTACACACATTCCATCTGAACCGCTTCAGTTTGACAGTCGCCAATATCAAGACCTGATGCAGATCAACTATGGAGGTGTGCTTCATTGCATTGAAGCCGTACTTCCCGGCATGAAAGCCCAGGGGCATGGACACATTGTTGGGGTGGCATCACTTGCCGGATATAGAGCATTGCCAACTGCATCAGCCTATGGCGCCAGTAAAGCCGCACTCATCCACTTCCTCCAAAGCCTGCGATTTCATCTTGAGCATGAATCCATCGCAGTCACCGTCATCAATCCGGGGTTTGTGCGGACGCCATTGACTGACAAGAATGACTTTCGAATGCCATGTCTCATAGAAGCAAGTGATGCGGCGAGCCGCATTCGCCGCGCTCTTGAGCGCGGAAAGCGAGATGTCGCATTTCCAGCGCCATTTAGTTGGGTTATTTCTCTCTTTCGTATTATCCCAATGCCGCTCTATGCCTGCATCCTGCGACGGATATGGAAGAAAAAGTAAAACCAATGAAGATCGCAGTGGTTGGCGGTGGGGTGGCGGGCTTGTCTTCGGCCTGGCTGCTTAGTCAGCATCATGATGTAACGATCATCGAAGCTAGGTCACGATTGGGGGGCCATACCAACACGCGCATGGTTGTCGATGGACATAAGAAAATCCCGGTAGACACCGGATTTATCGTGTGTAATCCAGTCAACTATCCCAATTTCTATCGCCTGCTTGACCAGTGGGGAGTTGCCCGGCGCGATAGTGACATGTCTTTTGGATTTTCCTCAGCTGGATCGGAGTTTGGTTGGGTTGGTCCATCCTGGAGACAGTTCATACGCATGCCGGAGAATCTCCTGCGCCCTTCATGCTGGCAGATGTTGATGGACTGGCGCAAATTCAACGGTGCGGGGATCGCGTTGGTATTGGAAGCGAAAGCATCTCATGAGACGCTGGGTGATTTTCTGAAGCGGATTGGGGTTGGTCGTGTATTTACCGACCAATGTCTGATTCCATTGGCGGCGTCCGTTTGGTCAAGCCCAGATGAATCGATGCTTGAGTTTCCGGCGATGAGTTTTCTTCAGTTCTTTTACAACCATGGATTGCTCAAGGTGTCTAACTTTCCTCAGTGGCAAACTATCGTGGGGGGAAGCAAGGTCTATGTGCAGGCATTCCAGTCCAAGTTTTCCGGAACGATCCGATTGAATGAAGGTATTGGTCAGGTTGAGCGATCAGGCGGGGGCGCGACGATCGTATTTGTAGATGGTCATACTGAGACATTTGATCATGTGGTTTTCGCGACTCATGCAGATACGGCCCAGAATTTGCTGAAAGATCCATCCCAAGAAGAGCGGGCTGCATTGGGCGCATTTGAGTACCACCGAAGCAGTACAATTTTGCATACAGACGAATCTGTTATGCCGCGCAATCGACGTAACTGGGCATCCTGGAACTATCGGCGTCCCGCAGGCGCGACCATCCAAGATCCGGTCCCAATCACCTATCACATGAATCGCCTGCAAGGCATTCAATCTACTCGTGATTATTTTGTGACACTGAACAGCCGAAGTGGCATTGATGTGGACCAAGTCCTGTATGAGACCACCTATGCTCATCCATGCTTCACGCCGGCCACGATGCGTGCGCAGCAGGCCATCGACCAACTCGATGGTGCGCTCAATACCCACTATTGCGGCAGTTATATGCGTTATGGATTTCATGAAGATGCTGTGCTCTCAGCCTGTCGGGTTGCTCGTCGATTGGGGGTGGTCTGGTGAGTGCGGTGCTCTATGTTGGAAAGACCCTCCATGAACGGTTTTGCCCGGTTCATCGATCATTTGGGTATCGGCTGTTTTGGGTCGGTCTTCATTTGCCAAGCAGTGGCGACCCACTTTCCGGTTCAAGGCTGCTAGGCATTGACCGACCGGGCTTGCTGAGCATCAAAACGCGTGATGAGGATGGCGCTACTGCACGGAATCAAGTGGAGAAGTTGCTTGCATCTGAGGCCATTGATGCGTCAGAGATGCAGATTGTACTGATGACCATGCCACGAGTTTGTGGCTACGTATTTAATCCAGTCAACTTCTATGTTTGTAGTTCTGGTGATGATGTCGTCGCTCTGGTGTGTGAAGTGCGAAACACTTTTGGTGAAGTGCACCACTATGTTGCATCAGCCATGGAGCGATCAGGGGATTGGACGACCTTTGAGTTTCCCAAACAGTTCTATGTGTCGCCGTTTCTTAGCGATGGTGGGGTGTATAAATTGAAGCTGCTTTCCACTGGAACGCGATATGAAGTTTCAATTTCTCTTGTGCAAAGTGGCGAATTGGTTTTTCATGCGGATCTTCGTGGCAATGGGGCTCGGATGACCACTGGTCGCCTATTCGCGGCGCTGCTTTACATGCCTCTTTCGATCACACTGGTCATGGCTCGGATTCACTGGCAGGCATTGTTGCTCAGATTGCGGGCTGGTATTAGGCCACGCCAGAAACCTGCACCGGGGCATCCCCGTACCATTCCCGCTCCCCGTTTGTCTGTTTGGCACACGATTCGACGTAAGTTGATCTCACTGGCAACACGACAGAGTTCAAGCAAGGAAGCCTCCTAATCATGTCTACCTATCAGACACAAAAAGCCGCGACAGAGAGCTCATCTCATGTGGCATCTGGCGATGTCTTTGAGGTGCTCCAATCGCCAGAGGCGCAAAGTCGCTGGAGGCGTGATGGCATCTATGGCTTGGGGGAGTCGTGGATCAATGGGGATTGGACTGTTGCCCATCTTGATGACTTTCTTCACGTGATCATGTCAGGTCCGCCGCCGAAGATCTCATTCTTGAATTGGTGGCGGCTACTTGCTGCTGCTGCAAAGGCGCGCTTTATTGACCAGCAGGCTGGAGCTCGTGCCTATCGTATTGGCGAAGCTCATTATGACCTTGGTAATGATCTCTTTGAGATCATGTTGGATTCCAGCATGAGTTATACATGTGGCTATTGGAAGGATGCTGCGGATCTGGAGCAGGCCCAGCGGAACAAGTTGGAGGTGCTTTGCACCAAGCTTGAACTTGAGCCGGGGATGCGTGTCTTGGATGTGGGATGCGGCTGGGGTAATTTTGCCCACCATGCTGCGACACATCATCAGGTCGAAGTCACTGGATTGACTGTATCAGCAGAACAGGCCGCCTATGCCCGTGCCAAGTGTGTAGATCTCCCCGTTGAGATTCTGCTGCAGGACTATCGCACTTTTGATGGTCGTTTCGATCGCATCGTTTCTATTGAGATGATTGAAGCCGTGGGTCGGCGCAATTTGCCTCGTTGGTATCGGGATATCGATCGCTGGCTACTTCCAGGCGGGTGTTTTGCATTGCAGGCCATTGTTGGTGACACCATTTCAAAGACCTCTGATCGGCGACTGGATCAATACATTCTCTGGCTTGTCAGACACATCTTTCCTGACGGATGTTTACCACGGGTACAGGAGCTTTCTGCTCGCGGCACATCAATGCGAATCAATTCGTGGGAGCGTATTTCTGGGGACTATGATCGCACGCTGCTTGCTTGGTACCAGCGATTTGAAGATGGCTGGGACACCATTAGCGATCGATATGGCGAACGCTTCCGGCGAACCTGGCAATTTTATCTGCTGGGTTGCGCAGCAGCATTTCGTTCCGGCTTGGTCGATGTCAACCAGATCGTGTACAGAAAGTGTTCAACGCAAGGAGTGCGCCCATGAATCGGCCTGTGGCTTTCCTCATCGCAGGCGTCATCCTGATGGTGTCGGTCATCGTCTATGCCCTTGTGGCAGGGTCCTTCATGGCGGAAGCAGCAGTGCTGTTTCCAAGTCCATGGTTCCAATTGACGCTGGTCGATCTCTATCTCGGATTTATTCTCTTTGCCTGCTGGATCTTTGCTCGAGAATCCCGACGTGGCGTAGCGATCGGGTGGCTGATCGCCTTGTGCTTGCTAGGTAATTTGGCCGCTTGCATCTACGCTGCATTGGCCTTCGTTCAAGCTAAGGGTGACCGCCGGGTGTTCTGGCTTGGCTCAACCTGAATTGGGTCAGGCTGAGGCGTTGGGCTGCGTAGGGGGTGTAGGCAGTTTTGGGTGCACGATGTCCCAAGCAAGACCAAGTTTCTTGAGCAGCAAGATGGTCCACCAGGTTGGATCAACTTCCCACCTCCGCATCCCATGGGCGGCGGATCGCTGCTGGGCGTGGTGGTTGTTATGCCAGCCCTCACCAAATGAAAGTAGCGCCACCCACCAGTTATTCCGTGAACCGTCAGTGGTCTCGAAATTGCGGTAGCCCCAGGTGTGGGCTGCTGAGTTCACAAACCAGGTGGCATGGAATAGCACCACTGATCGAATACCCACTCCCCAAGCCATCCAGCCAACTCCGTATTGCCAGGTACCCATGATCAGCCATCCGGCAATGACTAGCAGGATGGCCAGCACGGCCTGTGGCAGCCAGAAGTAGCGATCAAGTCGGACCATCGATGGATCCCGCCGTAGATCATGGGTGAAATCTTCTGGGTCCAGTCCCTCCGGGTGGCGATAGAAAGTCCACAGTATGTGTGACCAGGTAAAACCATGACCTGGTGAGTGTGGATCATGATGATCATCGGAGTGGGCATGATGAATGCGATGCGTACCGACCCATTGCAGTGGTGAGCCCTGGTAGCTCAGCGTGCCAAACATCGTCAGGATCCAACGCACAGGCCGTGTGGTTTTGAAACTGCCATGGGTAAGCAGTCGGTGGTAGCCCAGGCACACCCCGAGTCCGCCAACGATCCAAAACATGAAGAAGCAAATGCCAACTGCCCACCAACTAAATGTGCCTGGAATCAGGGCAAGGGCGGCGATGAGATGCATCGAGACAACGCAAAAGATGTTCAGTCCGTGCCACCCTTGGGTAGCGGCGCCAGGTCGAATCCAACCGGATTCGTGGATGTGGTTGGAATCGTCGGTCGTCATCAGTGTTATGCAGGGGCTGGTGAATGTGCTCAAGAGAGGTCGGTTGAAGTGATTCAGCACGCTCGTGGAGTTGGGCATGATAGACGCCTGAGGTGCACAAGTGGCGCAAGATGTCCTGGCATCGCAGGATTCAGTGGGTACATATGTGGTTGTTTTGGTAGGCTCCATCGCTCGCTGCTTCGAGGGCTCGAGCAGGAATACCTCGACTCGTTGTCAAGCCCCATTTTGAACTTCCCAGCGGCGCTCTGTTGGGCAGTCGCAAGAAGTGAAAGGTCCAACCCATGTCAGTGCAAGCAAGTCAGTGTCCGTTTGCCAGCGGCCAGATGCACAAGGCCATGACCAACCGTGATTGGTGGCCTGGGCAACTCAATCTCGGCGTCCTTCGACAGAACTCAGCGCTGTCCAATCCCATGGTTGCTGGTTTCAACTACGCAGAGGCTTTTGAAAGCCTTGATTTGGCGGCTGTCAAAGAGGATCTCTATGCCTTGATGACAGATTCGCAGGATTGGTGGCCAGCGGACTATGGTCACTACGGTCCGCTGTTTATTCGGATGGCCTGGCATAGTGCTGGTACTTACCGAACATTTGATGGCCGTGGTGGGGGGGCCTCGGGTACCCAGCGCTTTGCGCCATTGAACAGTTGGCCTGACAATGCCAATCTCGACAAGGCTCGGCGTCTTTTGTGGCCGATCAAGCAGAAATATGGCCGCAAGATCTCATGGGCAGATCTCATGATATTGGCGGGTAATTGTGCATTGGAATCTATGGGGTTGAAGACTTTTGGCTTTGCTGGTGGCCGGGGGGATATTTGGGAACCCGAGCAGGACATTGATTGGGGTATTGAAAGCACATGGCTTGGTGACAAGCGGTACGAAGGTGATCGTGTGTTAGAGAATCCCTACGGGGCTGTCCAAATGGGATTGATTTACGTCAATCCAGAAGGCCCCAATGGCGAACCAGATCCTGTTGCGGAAGGTCGGGACATCCGAGAGACGTTTGCGCGCATGGCTATGAATGATGAGGAGACGGTCGCATTGACTGCCGGTGGTCATACATTTGGCAAGTGTCACGGTGCTGCGTCCGCAGAACAGTATGTGGGGCGTGAACCCGAAGGTGCTGGTATTGCGGAGCAGGGATTGGGCTGGAGAGGGTCCTACGGTAGTGGCGTCGGTGAGGATGCGATCAGCAGTGGGATTGAGGGTGCGTGGACGCCCAATCCGATTACATGGGACAATGGCTACTTCGACATGCTTCTGGGTTACGAGTGGGATCTCGTAAAAGGTCCTGGTGGTGCCTGGCAGTGGCAGGCACGCGATGTGCCTGAGTCAAGCATGGCTCCCGGTGCTCAGGATGCGACGGCCAAGCACGTGCCGATTATGACCACGGCTGATATGGCGATGCGCATGGACCCCATTTACGGTCCAATCTCGAAGCGCTTTCACGAAAACCCGGATGAGTTTGCTGATGCCTTTGCGCGTGCATGGTTTAAGTTGACTCATCGGGATATGGGTCCGGCAACTCGGTATCTAGGTGGCGAGGTGCCAAGTGAAACGCTGATTTGGCAAGATCCTGTGCCGGAAGTTGATCATATGTTGATTGACGATGCTGACATTGCGGGGCTCAAGCAGGCCTTACTTGATGTGGGTATAGCGGAGCATCAGTTGATTACAACGGCTTGGGCTGCTGCATCTTCATTCCGTGGAAGTGACAAGCGTGGCGGAGCCAACGGGGGACGTATTGCCTTAGCCCCACAGTGCAACTGGGAAGTCAATCAACCGAAGCAGTTGGCTGAAGTGCTGCCGGTATTGCAGCAGGTTCAGCAGCAATTCAATGATGCTCAAAGTCAGGGAAAGCGTGTCTCATTGGCTGATGTCATCGTGCTTGGTGGCTGCGCTGCGGTAGAGGCTGCAGCAGTTCGATCCGGGCATGACATTGCTGTGCCATTTACGCCGGGGCGGACTGATGCTACAGAGGAACAAACCGATGCGGCAGCCTTTGAACCATTGGAATTGAAAGCAGATGGTTTTCGAAACTACCTTGCTCCTGGTTTTCAGCGTTCAGCAGAAGAACTTCTCATTGATCGCGCTCAACTGTTGACCTTGACAGCCCCTGAAATGGCGGTGCTCGTTGGTGGTCTACGTGTGCTTGGCGCGAACCATGGACAGCATTGTCATGGTGTGCTGACTGATCGTCCTGGCATGTTGACGCAAGACTTCTTTGTCAACCTGTTAGACATGCAGACGCAGTGGGTGCCGACTGACGAGGCGCAACAACTTTTTGAGGGTCGAGATCGATCAACTGGCAACTGCAAATGGACTGCCACGCGTGTGGATCTGGTCTTCGGATCAAACTCTGAATTACGGGCTTTGGCCGAGGTCTATGCCAGTGATGATGCTTCGGATGACTTTGTCCATGATTTCGTAACAGCCTGGGACAAGGTTATGAATCTCGATCGCTTCGATATTGTGTGCGCATGAAAACACGCCAGCCAAGGTGGCTGGCGTGTACGGAAACATCAAGTGCGTGGGGGATCAGGCTGCTTCTGCGGCCTCATAGCCATCACAGCTACCTATTGGTGACACCTTGAGGTGCATCGTGGCATTTGTGGCGAGGTCGCATCCGCCGATTGTGCCGTGTTCGGCAGTGCCGTTGATGCGAATTTGAACAAGTTGATCTTGCGGAATGCCATCGCCAAAGTGCCTGCAGCTTCCACACTGTCCATCAGAAATTTGAAGCATGATGTCGGTCTCCATTTTGAATGCGACTAACTGTTCGAACGATTCAATCTACGCTTTAATCGGTCAAGGTCAATTGGGAATTGCATGAATGGCGCAATCGCTGTTGAGTCACAGTCTCAGTTTCTTAATCGCCGCTGGCGTGGCATGCATCATGGTCGATGACCAACTGCGCGCGTGTGATTGAGATCAATTCTCAATCATTTTGCAGTTGCTGTATTTCTTGGGCCAAGCTTGCCATCGATGTGTGAATTCGAAGGCAGGCAATGAGCTCACACCCAGATCGCCACCAGCGCCATCAGGCCAGCCCCTGCGATGGCCCAGAGCAACCGGCGGCCACGGTTTGTCCCTCCTGGGAAGAACTCCTCGCGAACGATGTCAAGTGTCGCGATATAGAGGAATGTGCCAGCGGCCACAGCTTTGAACCACGCTTCGGCAGCACCGCCACCTGCACCAATGGTCTCGGTCACAACGCCACCGAGAATCACACCTAGGGGTGTACTTCCAACAAAGACCAAGAGTGCTGGGATGCGTGTGCGTGGTGGGATTGCTGCTTCGCGAAAAGTTGAACCAAGGGCAAAGCCTGCCGCCCCCTTGTGGGCAAGGATGGCAATGAGCAGTACTACAGCACCGGCTGCGGTAGAGATGCCCAGCGTCACGCCAGCAATCAGGCTGTGAATTGAGAGTGTGATCAGCAGCAGATAGGGGGCCAGGCCACTGCCTTGGCCGGCGTCGATCATGGCTGCCGCTTCGGGGTCAGCGCCGGCGGAGCCAGCTTTCAGAGCCCGCGGAACAACTCGCTCGAGGCCGAGCACCAGAATGAACGCCAGCGTGGCCACGGCATAGGCTGCTGGGTAGTCAAGGTCGGGATAGGCGGCTGCGAAACCGTCGCTGGCATCGGCCAGTAGGTGGATGAGCCCTGCCGCGAGCAGTACCCCGCCAGCGAAACTGTTGCCATAGGCGATGATCTGTTTGTTGCCCCTGCGGGCAGCCAGCCAGGGTGCGGCCACACCCACGCCACCGACAAGAGCAATAAGCCCTGCCCAGAGCAGAATCATGGCGATGCCAATAGGTTCAGTTGGGGCCGTTGCGGCGGGCATGGAGGCGGAAGTGTACGCCAGTGAGCACCTCATGTTGGCAGGTAGGGGCATGATGAAAGAGGAGGCGTTCTGCCCTGATCAAGGATCGTCACCCCAGGGGCAGCCATGATGGGGTCTTGAATGGTCGGTCTTGCCTCAACTGGACTGGATTCAGGAGGAAAGCGGGCAGGCTCGGTGTACAATTCTCGTTCAGACGCTGCAGGGCGTCGGCCCGTCATTCAGCACGGATATGGAGTTACACGTGGCCGAGAAATTGAAGCACATCCCGACCGAGCGTGAGCAGGCTTTCCTTGACACCGTTGAGGACACCCGCCACCAGCGTGAGATCATCAATGGCCTCAAGCCCTTCTTTAATGAGAAGGCGCCAGAGGACATGATGTCCTTCTACAGCGAGGACGAGGTGGTCAAGCTTCAGGTGCTTAGCGGCAGCGATCGTGATGTCGAAAACCGGATGCCCGTGAAGATCACCCGGCACTACTACGAGATCGCACGTAAGAGCAAGCCGATTCAGCGGATCGTCAAGGCAAGTCCTGACGAGACCAACGATATGGCCGGTTCAGAAGATCCAGGTAACCAGATGGACTTTGCTCCAGTGGAGGGTCTTCTCCATAAGTACGAAATGGGCCTGATGTATGTGGTGTCGACCTGCTCGGCACATTGCCGCTTCTGTTACCGCGAGGAATTGATTGCTCGCAAGGAGGTTGAGCGGCACGATGGCACAGTGGCCAAGAAGGGCTTGGCAAAGATTCCAGAAATTGTTGCGTACATCCATGAGCACAACGAGATAGTTCGAGCCAACGGTGGTCGGCATCCCGATACCGGCCGTGAGAAGTTGCGCGAGATTTTGCTTTCCGGTGGCGACCCCATGGTGCTTAACAACTCCAAGCTTGCTGCATGGCTCGGAGCACTGGCAGAAGCAGGCATCGAGTCGATCCGGATCGGCACCAAGGAGATGGCCTTCTATCCGCAGCGTTTCGACGACGCTTTCCTAGCGATGCTTGATCGCTTCCACGAGACCTATCCGCAAGTCGGCCTGCACTTCATGCTTCACTTTGAGCATCCGGATGAGATTCTCGACAAGGACGATGACGGCAATTACATCAGAGATGAACAAGGGTTCCTGCAGTGGATTCCTGAGACCGGTCGAGCCATGACCGGACTCGTATCGCGTGGCTGGCTTACAGTCGAAAACCAGTCGCCAATTATTAAGGACATCAATGACGACGCAGTCGCGCTTCGCACCCTGCAGCGAGAGTTCAAGCGTGTTGGTGGTGAGAACCACTACTTCTTCTGTGGTCGGGATATCGTCGCCTACAAGGCCTTTAATGTGCCGATTGAAACAGCATGGCAGACGCTCAACGAATCCCAGAAGGGTCTCTCGGGCATCGAGAATCATGCTCGACTCTCGATCACGCATTACAAGGGTAAGACCGAAGTCAATGCCGTGACAAACGAGCCAATTCCAGGTCTTCCAGGAAGCGAAAATGGTGTAGTGATCTTCAAGTTGCTGCGCAATGCGCTAGATGCTCCTGATCGTGGCAAGGTCTGCATCGTTGGTCGAAACCCTGATGCAGTCTGGTTCGATGATTATGAAGATCGTGTCCTCTTTGACGAGGCAGGACTCTTTGACTACACGCGATTTACCGAATCAGGCAAGGCCCCGGCTTCACTGGCCAGTTCCATGCCTCGGCAAAGCGGCTGCTCATGATCGACAAACGGGTGCCCAGCCCTGCTGAGGCGGTTGCGGATATCAGCGACGGCTCCAGCATCATGATCGGGGGCTTTGGCGAGGCTGGCAGTCCCATCGAACTCATTCATGCGTTGATCGATCAAGGCGCTTCAGATCTCACGGTCATTAGTAACAACACAGGCAGTGGGGAGGTCGGTCTTGCGGCTTTGCTCAAGGCCCGGCGAGTAACCAAGGTCATTTGTTCTTTTCCAAAGACCCTCAACTCAACAGTCTTTCCGGAGCTCTATCGTGAGGGCTTTACGGCACTTGAACTCGTGCCACAGGGCACCCTTGCTGAACGCATTCGTGCTGGCGGCGCAGGCGTGCCTGCGTTCTATACACCAACTGCCGTTGGAACCCCTCTGGCCGAAGGCAAGGAAGTGCGTGCTATCCATGGACGTGACTATTTGCTTGAGTACGGTTTGACCGCTGACTATGCACTGGTCAAGGGTGTTACCAGTGATACCTATGGCAATGTGCTCTACAACAAGACGGCGCGCAACTTTGCCCCGATTATGGCGATGGCCGCAACTATCTCCATTGTGCAGGCCGCGCGAGTGATTCAGCCAGGTGATATTGATCCAGAGATTGTCATAACGCCTGGCATCTTTGTGGATCGGGTTGTGGAAGTTCCCGAGCCAGCTCATGAATCGGAGTTGATTGCTGCCGGAGTGAGTTATCCATGACTGCTCAGACGCAAGTGCAGGGGTGGACTCGTGAGCAAATGGCGAAGCGATTGGCGCAGGACATCGCAAGTGGCTCTTATGTCAACTTGGGCATTGGTATTCCAGAATTGGTTGCGAAGTTTGTTCCTGAAGGGCGGACCTTTATCTACCACACGGAAAATGGTTTGCTGGGCATGGGCCCATCTCCAGCAGAGGGGCATGGCGACCCCGAACTGATCAATGCTGGTAAGCGTCATGTGACGGCCAATCCGGGCGCAGCTTATTTTCATCACGCAGATAGCTTTGCAATGATTCGCGGGGGTCATTTGGACCTGAGTGTGCTTGGGGCGATGCAGGTGGCAAGCAACGGCGATCTGGCCAATTGGTCGACCGGAAAGCCAGATGCCATTCCCGCGGTTGGTGGCGCGATGGATTTGGTCGCTGGCGTGAAGAATGTCTTTGTCATTACCCAGCACTGCACCAAGTCCGGTGATCCCAAACTAGTCAGCGCATGTACCTACCCGTTAACTGGGCAGGGCGTTGTCGATCGCATTTACACTGACTTGGCAGTTATCGATGTCACTGCAGGCGGTTTTCAGGTATGTGAACTGTGTCCCGGAGTGTCTTTTGAGACCGTGCAGGCACTCACCGGTGCGCCGCTTTTAGCAGCAGCGACATAGAAGGTGGCCATCTCATGAGTGATCAGTCCAGCACATCCACCAGTCAGGCACGTAGTGCTGATCTCTTTGATCGGGCGAAGCAAGTTATGCCTGGCGGCGTAAGCCGAAACACGGTACTGCGCAAGCCCTATCCAGCGTATGCAGCCTATGGGGAAGGTTGTCGCCTGACGGATCTCGATGGGGTCACCCGCATCGACTTTTCCAACAACATGGCCTCGTTGATTCATGGTCATGCATATCAACCCATTGTGGAAGCAGTGACCGAACAACTGCAGCGTGGTTCCGCCTTCATGATGGCCACTGAGTGCGAGGTCGCCCATGCCGAGCATATGTGTTCGCGCAGCTCTGGCTTTGAGCGGATCCGCTTTATGAATTCTGGCACTGAGGCTGTGATGGTGTCGATTAAGGCTGCCCGTGCCTTTACGGGTCGACCTCGCATTGCCAAGGTCGAAGGCGCATATCACGGTGGCTACGATTATGCCGAAGTCAGCCAGGCGCCGAACCCGGACACCTGGGGGAGTCTTGAACGACCCAACAGTGTGCCACTGGCTCACGGAACCCCTGACTCAGCACTCAATGATGTGCTTATTCTTCCCTTCAATGATATTGAGCGATCACTTGCGATTTTGGAGGCGCACGCAAGTGAGATTGCTGGGGTGCTGCTTGACCTGATGCCGCATCGCGTAGGACTCAATCCGGTGGAGCCGGAGTATCTCAAGGCCCTTCGGGAGTGGACCAAGGACAACGGCTCACTCTTGCTGTTTGATGAAGTCATCACCTTCCGCTCTACCTATGGTGGATTGCAAATGAAGTACGGAGTTGAGGGCGATCTCACCGCGATGGGCAAGATGGTGGGCGGCGGATTCCCCATTGGGGCGCTCGCTGGTCGGGCCGATGTGATGGATGTGATGAATCCAAGTGCTGAGAAATACTTGCTCCCGCATTCTGGGACATTTTCTGCCAATCCAATCAGCATGGTGGCGGGGCACATTGCCATGACGCACTTTGATCAAGCAGCGGTTGATCATGTCAATAGTTTGGCTGCGCGAGCCATGCAAGGCATTGATGAGGCTGCCAAACGCACTGGAGCGCGGGCTTGTGTTACGGGTGGGGGTTCAATTCTGCGTGTACACATGAAGCCCGAGCCGCCGCGCAATTTTCGCGAGGCCTACCTGTCGCCCCAAGAAGCTGGGCGTCTCAAGGCCATGCTCGACCATCTATTTGATGCAGGTTTTGTGATGATCAATACATGCAGCGCCATGATGTCCACGCCTATGACGGAAGCGGAGATCGATGGGCTTGTCGTTGCATGTGGAGAGGGTTTCGAGAAAATCGCAAAGATGCCGTAATGTCATCTGTCGCATGAAGGTATGCGTGATCAAGCGTGGTGCTATTTCTGAACGAAGTAGGACTCGTCGTCGCTGCTGATGTGCAGCCTGATCATGGGAATCCGAATCCCTTGCTCCTGCGATCACGTCGAGTGTAGCGCAAACTCACGCATGATGGTATTGACCTGATCGCCATGAAAAACTGTGATGAAGTGCCCACTGTCCACAATGCGCTCTGCTGTGGCGTGTGGGACAAAAGCCTGCAAGCCTTCTAAGTTCAACCACCCGTACTCAGAAGCAACCAAGTGTGTAGGTACATTGATGGTGGCGAGTTCGTCGGCCCATGGATAAGTGCAAATCTCGTCTAGAAGATCGATGGCCAGTGGGTGGGATTGTTGTTTCATGCCGCGAATGATGGAGTCCTGGAGAGCACCGGCCTCATCGTCTGTGAAGAACGGGCTTTCTATACCGGGGAACACCTCATCCCAGGGTTGTGATTCAAGTGTGCGGGCAGCCTGTTGCCACAACTCCCGGATCTTCGGCGGCAGTGGCAGTGCTGAGTCGAGAATCAACAGTCCAGCGAGTGGGAGGGTTTGCTGATACGCCAGCTGCGCAGCAAGGAATCCGCCGAGGCTGTGACCACACAGCACTGGACGCTCAATTCCCGCATCAGTAATCGCCTGCGCGATGTCATCGCAAATCGCTTGACAGTCGCAGGTTTCTCCACGGCTGGCAAGTCGGTGCTGCCAATCAAGTACGAAGATGCGACCGATGTCGCTGAGCCCCTCAGCCTGAAAGGCAAAGTCCCCAGTTCGGCAGCACCAGCCATGCAGGCACACAAAAGTGTGCGGGCCGTTGCCAACATCAATCATTTCTGTCGTTTCAAGCATCGGGTTCATGGGAGTCACCAATGAAGAATGTGTGCAGTGTGTATTAGGAAAGTTCGCCGCGATACTCCACCTGAATCACGTTGTTAAACCAGTTCAGCATGTTGATATAGCCCACCAGCATGGTCAGTTCGACAATTTCAGCGTCCTGAAAGTGAGATTGCAGATCGGCAAACAAAGCATCAGGCACTCGATTCGAATCTTTGCGTACGGCGCGGGCATACGTCAGCGCGACTTGGTACGCAGGGCTGAGTGATGTTGGGTCATGAACAAGACTTCGTGCATCTTCTCCAATGCCGAGATGACTGGCGATATCGATATGGCTGTGAGTGCAAAATTGGCAGTCATTGTCCATAGATGATTGGAGAATGATGAGTTCCTTCAAGTCGCGTGCTAGGGAGCCACCTGGATAGATGCTCTCTCCAAGGGTCTCCATCGCGGCAAGAAATGGTGGGTAAGCAGCCATCGCGCGAAACATGTCATGAGGCGCTTTGCCGGCAGCCAGTTGTTTGATGGTCTCCTGAAACGCAGCATTGGACTCGATACTGCGAGCTGCTCGGTCAAGATCCTCATCGGTTGTTTTGATGCGCATAAGCGGGATGTTAGAAGGTCAGTGGGAGCAGATGTGCGACAGTCATGCCAGCGGACAATTCAGCCCATTGGTGCGATGATCGCAGAGTGTTCATGCTGATATCTATTGGCTGACCGTGGAGGCTGCTTCCGCAGCGGCGCGAACGTCGTCCCATGGCGGCTGGTCACCAAGGCTGTCTGCAGTCCACTGCCAGGCTACGCGCCCTTCGCCATCGATGATAAAGACGCACCGATTGGAGACGTCATATCCAGGCATGCCAGCGAGGTCCTTAAAACGGATGCCATAGGCGTCAGTGACTTCGCGGTTGTAATCACTCAGCAGCGGGAAGGTCAGATTGTTCTTCTCTGCAAAGGCGGCATTGGCAAAGCGTGAATCAACGCTGATGCCGTACACGGTGACATTCAACTCGTTGAAGTTGGCCATTGAGTCACGGAAGCTGCAGAGTTCCTCCTCACACACGCCAGTGAAGGCGGCGGGGTAGAACGCAAGCAGGACCGTTGAGCCGCGGTGATCGCTAAGCGTGACGGTCTCTCCATCATGGGCGTAGAGCGTGAAATCCGGTGCGTTTGTTCCAATATCCATAGGCCATATGGTAGCGACGCGTGGTGATGGAGGTGGGGGCCGCTGGGGAACAGATCAGATTCCAGATCGGCACTGGGCATTCCAGAGCATGGGGCGATGATGAGCCGGCGTGCCACTGCACTGGGTGGATATAGTGGGGGTGCAGGCATGCACATGCGTAAGGAGCAGGCCATGGCAGCAGCCGTTACAAGCACCGTGCGTTCTCCCATCAACATCCAGCGATGGGTCCAGGAGCACGCCGATCAGCTCAAGCCGCCGGTTAGTAATAAGTACCTGTATCGGGGGAAAGACTTCTTTGTAATGGTCATTGGCGGCCCGAACGCTCGCAATGATTTTCACAAAACGAACTCGGAGGAGTACTTCTACCAGTTCAAGGGGGATGTTTGTGTCAGCACGATCGAGGACGGTAAGACTGTCCATCATGTGATTCGAGAGGGCGAGACCTTCTTTATTCCCCCGAATGTCCCGCATGCCCCTCAGCGACCACCCGGGACGATTGGCATTGTGGTCGAGCGCAATCGTCCGGCCGGAGAGACCGAGCACCAACAGTTCTACTGCCCCCAATGCGATGCACTGGTTTGGGATGAGGAGTTTGACTGCAAGGACATCGTTGAGCACTTTGCTGCATCGATGGAGGCATTCTGGGCGGACAAGGAGCGTTCCACCTGTGCTAATTGTGGCACGCATATTGGCAAGCCAGCCCCAGTGGCTCGGCTTGAGACAGAGCCGGTTGTTCGTATCGTCCGTGAAGGCGATTGATGCCAAGGGAGGGCCGCATGCTCAAGATTGACATGCACACACACATTCTTCCGCGCGACTGGCCAGATCTACATGACCGGTACGGATATGGAGAGTGGATCCAACTCAACCACCACGAGCCCGGCAAGGCTGAGATGCACTCTGGGGGCACAGTCTTTCGCATCATCGATGAGAATTGTTGGGACGCCGACGCCCGTCTGCGGGACATGGAGCGCAGTGGTGTCAATGCCCAAGTCATCTGCACCATTCCTGTCCTCTTTTCGTACTGGGCAGAAGCCAAGGACGCCCTCGATTTCTCGCGTCTGCTCAATGATGACATTGCTGAGACGATTCGTCGCCACCCCAATCGCTTCATAGGGCTTGGCACCGTGCCGATGCAATCCACTGATCTGGCTATTGAGGAACTCGAGCGTTGTGTCAATGAACTGGGTTTCCCAGGGATTCAGATTGGCTCAAACATCAACGAGCGCAATCTAGATGATGATGACTTCTTTCCCGTTTTTGAAGCAGCGCAGGACTTGGGAGCGAGCGTCTTTGTTCATCCATGGAAGATGCTTGGGCAGAATCGCACCAAGGACCACTGGCTGACTTGGTTGGTGGGAATGCCTGCAGAGACCACGCTGGCGATCTGCTCATTGGCGATGGGTGGGGTGCTTGATCGATTGCCCAATCTGCGATTTGGCTTTGCCCATGGTGGTGGAAGTTTCCCACTGACAGTGGACCGCATCGTTCATGGGTTCGAAGCACGGCCTGATCTTTGCCAGACCCGTACGAACACACCGCCGAGCGAAGTATTCAACCGTATCTATGTGGACTCTGCATTGCACGGACCGGACTCACTTGGTTACGTGATCAGTCGCTTTGGCGCCGATCGGGTTTGTTTGGGATCCGACTATCCATTCCCATTAGGTGAGATCCCCCCAGGATCGATCATTGAAGCGATGGACCTAGACGATGCGACCAAGCAGCGATTGCTTGCAGGTACAGCCTTGGACTTTCTAGGCATGACTGCAGCGGATCTTGGGCAATCATCAGCCGAGCAGGTGAGCAAGGCATGACCACTGCGCACCGCGGACTGGCTGATGTGGCCGAAGTCCGACGCCTCGATGAGCATGATCCGGTGGCATCCATGCGCGACCGCTTTGCAGTACCGGTGCAAAGTGATGGTTCAGATGTGATCTACCTGTGTGGCAATTCACTTGGGCTGCTGCCTCTTACTGCGACTGACTATGTCAATGAGGTTATGGATGAGTGGCGGCGGCTTGGTGTGGCCGGGCACCTTCAGGCGCGCACGCCCTGGTACTCCTATCACGAGGTGTTCCGGGAGCAGGGAAGCCGACTCGTTGGGGCCAAGCCATGTGAAGTAGTGATGATGAATTCGCTCACGATCAATCTCCACTTGTTGCTGACCAGCTTCTATCGCCCTGAAGGAAGCCGTACGAAGTTGCTCATGGAGATGCCTGCATTTCCATCGGACATTTACTGTCTGCAGACTCATCTGCAGGCGCGTGGCCTCTGCCCCGAAGAGCACATCATTCAGGTGCGGCCTCGCCAAGGCAGTGATGTACTCGACACGGGGGACATCTTGGCTGCCATCGAAGAGGCGGGAGATTCTCTTGCCACCATCATGATGGGTGGCGTGAACTTTCTGACAGGACAGGTCCTGGACATGGCCGCCATCGCAGAAGCGGGGCACCGTGTTGGGGCGATGGTTGGTTTTGACCTCGCTCATGCCGCAGGCAATGTTCCACTACGCCTGCATGATTGGAATGTCGACTTTGGGGCATGGTGTTCTTACAAGTATTTGAATGCTGGCCCTGGAGCGATTGCGGGCGCATTTGTGCATGAGCGACATGCCACGAATACAGCACTTCCAAGGCTTGCTGGATGGTGGGGCAATGATCCGGATACACGCTTCCGCATGCATTTGGAAGACGCATTCGTTCCAGTTCCTTCAGCGGATAGTTGGCAAACCAGCAATCCTCCCATTCTCTCAATGGCGCCACTGCGAGCTTCGCTTGATCTTTTTGACGCAGTGGGGATGGAGTCGCTGCGATCACGGTCATTGCGGTTGACGCGCTTTTTGCGTGAACAACTCGAAGCGGTGCCGAATCGTCGCTATCGGATCACGACACCGCAAGAAGCCGAGGCGCACGGATGCCAGCTATCGATTGCTGTTGATGGAGATGCGCAGCAGGCCTTTGAGACTATCGAATCGATGGGTGTGGTTGCAGACTTTCGCCCGCCCAACACCATTCGAGTCGCGCCCACGCCGCTGTACAACACGTTCGAGGACTGTCACCGTTTTGCAGTGTTGATGGGCCAGTCCTTTGGCACACTGGGCACGTGAGCCAGCAGCGGCGCATCACGATCATTGGTGGCGGCCTCGCCGGCCCCTTGCTCGCCTGTTTGCTTGCCGACGATGGAAATGAAGTGCACATTCTTGAGCGGCGAGGGGACCCACGCGCAGCTGGGTATCAAGGTGGACGAAGCATCAACCTCGCGCTTTCCGCCCGTGGCCTGCAGGCCTTAGATCAGGTAGGTCTGAAGCGAGAGGTACTGGCGACGGTCGTGCCGATGCGGGGTCGCATGATGCATGACACCAATGGACGCATGGCGTTCTCGCCATATAGCGTTATTGAGGGCCAAGCGATCAATTCTGTATCACGTGGCGGGTTGAATTGCATGCTGCTCGATGCAGCGTGCAGCCGCTCAAATGTGCGAGTTTCATTTGAGGTTCAGATCACCGATATCAACGTTGAAACGGGAAGTGTTACATGGACCGATGCTGATGGGGTATCGGCAATCACCGAAGCGGATCTGCTGGTGGGTGCTGATGGGGCAGGATCTGCGGTTCGCGCGGCCATGCATGCTGCCACTCCAGTTGATGCTGGGACGGAGTTTGTGCAGAGCAGTTACAAGGAACTCACCATACCTGCCGGTCCCGGTGGTGCATGGCAGTTGCCAGAGCATGCGCTACATATTTGGCCACGTGGGCACTACATGATGATTGGGCTGCCCAATGCGGACGGGTCATTTACCTGCACGTGTTTTTGGCCGACCAAGGGTCGAGACAGCTTTGAAGAAGTGGCTACTCCAGAAGCCATTGTGGCTTTCTTCAAGAAGAACTTTGCCGATGCTGTGCCGCTGATGCCAGATCTCGTCGAGGACTACCTTGCCAATCCTGTGGGGCCACTTGGCACGGTGCGATGCGAGCAGTATCACCACGGAAGCACGACGGTGCTGATCGGCGACGCGGCGCATGCGATCGTGCCATTTTTTGGTCAGGGAATGAACGCGGCCTTTCAAGATTGCTTGCGCTTAGCTGCGACGCTTCGTGATTGTGCTGATCAGGGCGAAGCCCTGGCCGCATATAACCACACACAGCAGCCTGACGGCGCCGCCATCGCGGAGTTCTCCTTAGAGAACTTCATTGAGATGCGAGACAAGACTGGCTCACGGATATTTCGTCTTCGGCAGCGCATTGGCAAGCAACTGAATCGGTTGTTTCCAACCTGGTATGTCCCACGCTACAACCTTGTGTCATTCACCACCATTCCATATGCACAAGTCAAACGACGGACACAGCGACAGCAGTGGTGGGTGCTGGGCATGAGCCTTGCCTTCATTGCTGGAGTCATTCTGATGATCTTGTGGATACTCGGTACCATTTGAGGTTCTTATGAGTGAAGCAACCGAATCAGCTGGTTTGAATTACGCCACCTATCTTGAAATTGAGGGTCTGCTTGACTTGCAGAAGCCTCGATCGAGCCCGGCAGAGCACGATGAAATGTTGTTCATCATCATTCATCAGGTCCATGAACTCTGGTTCAAGGAGATGCTCCATGAGCTGGATCTGGCAGGCAGGAATTTTCGCGGTGGTGATCTGTGGGGTGTTGTTGCCGCATTGAAGCGGGTGCGGATGATCCTCAAGACGTTGGTTGGCCAGGTTGACATTCTTGAAACCATGACCCCAGAGTCCTTCGAGTCGTTTCGAAGCCGGCTCGATACATCATCTGGTTTTCAATCGATGCAGTTTCGTGAGATTGAGTTCAAACTTGGTCTGAAGCGGGCTGCGGTACTTGACTACATGCCTGAGCATCTGCATGGTCGTGATGCAGCGCTTGCTCGATTCAATGCTCCCTCTCTGGTGGATGATTTCTATCACTTCCTCGTGACACAGGGTGCGGATGTTCCATCGGCAGTCCTTGATCGTGACCCAGCCTCACCGATGGAGTCATCTGAAGTTGTTGAGGATTTGCTTGAGCAACTCGCTCGCAACCGTCCGGATATGAACATGCTCTTTGAGACCATGCTTGACATTGACGAAGGTCTGCAGGAGTGGCGTTATCGCCATGTGCAGTTGGTGCGTCGCACGATTGGGGACAAGACCGGCACCGGGGGCTCGCCAGGCGTGGAGTACCTCAAGAAGACAGTCTATGAGCCGGCCTTCCCGGATCTATGGGCCATACGCGCTCGGTTCTGATGCCTCATGCCTGATTCGAATCTCATTGACATCACGCATGACATTATTCCTGGATCCACATCCGTATGGCCCGGGGATACTGCGCCCACACGAGAGGTATTGATGGAGCTTGATGCCGGTGATTCGGTGACGCTCTCGACTCTCCACAGCACTGTACATCTTGGCACACATGCGGACGGCCCGTGTCATTACGGGTCAGGCCATCCTGGTGTTGGCGAGATGTCGCTAGAGCATTACATCGGCCCTTGTCGGGTGATCCGTATTCAGGCTGCTGCTCGTGCTCGGGTGACGATCAGCGATCTTGGCGAGGCGCCGATCGATGCACCTCGCATCCTGATTGACACCGGCACATTTCATCGACTTGATGTTTTCAATGAGGACTTTGCTGCGCTTGATCCTGAGCTCATCGATCATCTTGCCAAGCACGGAGTCATCACGGTTGGGCTCGATAGCCCAAGTGTCGACATCATTGATTCAAAGGATCTTCCGGCGCACGGGCGGTGCTTGGCCAATGGGATGGCCATTCTCGAGACGCTCAAGCTCGCTGATGTAACGCCAGGCCGATATGACCTGTACGCGCAGCCTCTCAAACTGATGGGCTTTGATGGATCACCGGTACGAGCGGTGCTCCGTCAGTACGAAACGACTGCAATTTAATCGCTCAGGTAAGCGACGGCTTTGACTTCGACGGCAATCGGTGTCGGTAGCGCGTTGATCTCAATGGTGGTACGTGTTGGATTGGGGTTGCCATCGCCAGCAAAGTACTCAGCGTAAATCCGGTTGTAGGTTTTGAAGTCGCGGTCCATGTTGGTTAGAAACACGAGCACATCGACCAGATCCGTCCACTGGCCACCGGCATCCTCCAGAACCATCCGCACATTTTCAAAGCAAGATCGACATTGGGCTTCAATATCGACAGCAGTCACCTGCCCATGGTCATCGAGGGTCACACCGGGAATGTCATTGGACCCACGCACGCGAGGCCCCACGCCAGAGAGAAAGAGCAGATTCCCGGCGCGGCGGGCATGGGGGTAATCGCCAACTGGTTGGGGTGCTCGTTGGGAATGATGTGCTTTGCTCACCCTGAACTCCTTGCCGTACAGATGGTCTTGGCTTCAGTGAAAAAACGCATGGCTTCTTCTCCGCCCTCGCGGCCGACGCCACTGTTTTTGATGCCGCCAAATGGGACTCGCAGATCGCGCAGCAGCCAGCAGTTGACCCACACAGTGCCAGCTTCAATGCGGCGAGCGACCCGTGCAGCCCGGTCTGTATCTGTTGTCCAGACCGAAGCAGAGAGTCCATAGTCTGTGGCATTGGCCATGGCGATAGCTTGGTCTTCATCATCAAATGGGGTAATGGTCACGACGGGTCCAAAAATCTCTTCCATATTGGTGTGCGCATCAATCGGCAGGCCCGTGATCACGGTTGGTTCGTAGAAATATCCGTTCGCGCAGCGCTCTGGCAGATCGGTTGCATGACGCCCACCGCATCGCACCTGACCGCCTTCGTCGCTGGCGCGTGCCACGCAAGCGGCTACTTTGTCGCGATGGTCCGATGAGACAAGGGCGCCTTGTTGTGTCTGCTCATCGAGTGGGTCACCGATTCTAAGTTGCTGAGCTCCATGCACCATGGCGTCTACGACCTGCGGTAACACCGCTCGATGCGCGAGGATGCGTGATCCACACAAGCAGATTTGTCCTTGGTTGGCAAAGGAACTTCGAAGGCTGGTCTCAAGGGCAGTGTCCAGATCAGCATCATCAAAGATGATGTTGGGGTTTTTGCCGCCCAGTTCCAGTGAGAGTTTTTTGAAGTGTGGTGCCGCCGCTGCAGAGATGCGCGCGCCGGTCGCTGTGCCGCCAGTAAATGAAATGGCTTTGATACGTGGGTGGGCCACCATGGCTTCTCCCACAGCAGCACCAGTGCCGTGCACGATGTTTAGCACTCCGGGGGGCATGCCACACTCGGCACTGAGCTCTCCAAGCCTGGTAGCTGTGACCGGCGTGAGTTCAGAGGGTTTGGCGATCACGGTGTTGCCAGCTGCCAGCGCCGGTGCAATCTTCCAGGTAAACAAATACAGCGGCAGATTCCATGGCGAGATCACCCCAACGACGCCAATGGGATCGCGGAGCACAGTGTTCATGGCGACATCGCCGGTGGTGTACTCCTCTTGGCGATCGGTCAGCGCTGCGTCAGCAAAGAATCGGAGGTTGGCCACAGCCCGAGGGATGTCCATCGTGCGAGCCAAGGCGATTGGTTTGCCGTTGTCGATGCTCTCCATGCGAGCGAGTGATTCGAGTTCTGCTTCGACTGCATCGGCGAGCCGGTGGATACAGGCGGCACGTTCGCCCGGGCCCATGGCTGTCCAAATCGGGAGTGCAGTTTCTGCGGCATTGACTGCCGATTCGACATCAGTCGCATTGCCTGAGGCCAGCATTCCATACGCGGCGCCGGTAGCGGGCTCCATGATCTCTAGCCACGCCGATGAGGCAGGATCGACTTGTTGACCGCCGATCGTGTGAAGCGCACGCGTCATGACTACATCGATGCCAGTCGACCACCGTCGACTGGGAGATTAACGCCATTGATGTAGGCCGCAGCAGGGGAGGCAAGAAAGGCGCACACGCTGCCGATTTCAGAGGGTTCAGCAAAGCGCCCAACTGGAATGGATGCTTGCCAGGTGGCGGCCACATCCGCTGGGGTACTTCCTTCGCGGCTCGCTCGAGCTTCCATCAGTGAGGACAGGCGATCGGTGCCTACATACCCAGGCAAGATGTTGTTGACGGTGATCCCATCAGGCCCAAGTTCAGAGGCAAGTGTGCGCATCCAGTTATTGATGGCTCCGCGGACAACGTTCGAGACCCCCAGACCTTTGATGGGTGTGACAACAGAGGTGGAAACGATATTGATGATGCGTCCGTAATCAGCGCTCCGCATGCCTGGGAGCACGGCTTGAACAAGTCGCTGCCCGCCGAGGATGTGGGGCGTGAGTCCTTCGAGGAATGCCTCTGGAGGCGCTTCGTGAGCAGGGCCGGCCTTTGGCCCACCGCTGTTGTGCACGAGAATGTGGACTGGGCCGATATCCGCGATATGGGCTTGGACTACTTCGCCAGCAGCAGCCCAGTCAGACAAGTCTGCGACAAGACAGTGATGGTCTTGGCCTGGCAGAGCAGCGAGCACTTCTTGCAGGGCTTCAGGTCGACGTGCCAGAAGGGTGACCGAGGCGCCTTGGGCAGCCAGTGCTTCTGCGCAGGCTCGCCCGATGCCTTGTGAGGCCCCACATACCAGCGCCCGTCGTCCGTCCAGTGATGTCTGCATGCTGGTCACTCCGTGTCGAGGATTGTACCGGCTACAGCCAAACTCGCTGTGGCCATCGGCCGCAATGGCATTCTGTCAATTGACGATTTGCTTCAGTTGATTGCAGCTTGGGACCGTGTGGTTGATTGCATATGGGAGCTAACTTGTGCCATATGCTTGCTGGTGTCTGCTAGAGATCAGCAGACACGGCTGTTCCAGTGACACAGACGAAGACCATGCCCGCTCCAAACTCGTAGTCGACTCGAGCACCCACGATGGCATTGCCGCCCAGTGTTGTGGCTTGATCGCTGGCGCGAGCCATGGCTCGAAGACGGACCTGCTCGAGACGTCGTTCAGTTGAGTCTCCGCGCGTGCCAAGCACATCCTGGAATACTTGAGCAATGCCGGTCCCGATCCCAATGCCATAGGCTGACTCACCAAAGACGACTCCGTGATACTGGTTGATTCGTTTTCCCTCAATCGTGGGGGTGGTGGTGATCAATACCAATGCGCTTCGATCAATCTCATCCTGATCAATTTGTGTTTTTGTATAGGTCTCGCCGTCAAATGGATCTTCGCCAAAGATGTTGGTAGTGGAGTTCATATGCTTGTGGATCCTCAGTCTGAAAGTCGTCTGTTGGACCGTTGCGGCCTCTCACTCTGATGGTACATCAGAACATCAAATGCCTTTGATCACTTCAGCGGCGTGATTTGCTGGTCTTTCCAATGCCTGGATTGAAGGTATTGGTGGGGTCGAGTTGTTGATGAAAGTCTTTGACGACTTGCTCGGCCTCGTAGAGATGGCCGACGTTGTGCTCTGCAGGAAACTTTGCTCCTCGCGCTTCAAGTCGCTCCAGCAATAATCGCTTCATATGTTCGAGATCAGTGCCCTTGCGGTAGATATAGACATGGTGAAAGACGTGGCACAGGTAGTGTCCATAGGAAAGTTCCAGAACCATGTTCTGCGTGAGTTCTTCAGGCAGTGCTTCGGCCCATGATTGGTCATTGCTCAGAAGTGCAATATCAAGTGCCAGCACTTCCTCGGTGCTTCCTTGGTGCACATTTTGATAGCGGATACCTGCGCCAGCAGCGCTGAAACGATGGAGCAGAGCTGCCTCTTGTTCTTGCTCAGAACATTCAAAAAAGCCGACGCCATCAATGCGACTCCACTCATCTTGGAGATAGCGTCTGGACTCTTCGATTGCCTCATCGGCCGTGACCAGAATCAGCATGTGTTCGTAGTCATTGTTGTGCTTGAGCAATCGTTTTGGGAGGTGCTGCGGAAAGAACTTGCTCGCGTAGTAGAGGAAGATGTCAGGCAGGTATCGAGGAAGGAATGGGATCTTGTGCAGTAAATGCTCGGCCTTGGCCTTTAGTGCATAGGCCTTCGGAAGTCGATCCGTGCCGAGATGCTTAATGGCCAGGGCCACATCTTTGCCATACTTCTGAGCGACTGTAAATGTATTGCGATTCAGATACTCACACATTTCAGGCAGGTGTTCAAAAGAACTCAGGATGTGACGGCGCAGTGTGACCAAGTGTGCTGGGTCATTGGTTCCAAGCATGAAGACCTGCTTCTTCTTGGGTGCTGCAAAGGTGTCTACGCGAACAGCAAAGCAGGCGACCTTGCCAGCACTGCCGCTGGCTTCGAAGAGGCGTTTGGGGTCGGCGTTGTACCGGTTAGGAACCGTGGCTTCGAGATCTCGAATGCGGTTGACATAATCTGTGTCAGAGGCGGCGCGGGCATCATCAATCAGGTCATCCTCAGTGAAATCACCTGACTCGAGGCGTTGCAAGATCTCTTCGGGGGTGTCGCCGAGATGCTGGATGCCGAGGTGGTCAACCAGTTCAAGCGATCCCTGTTGGTTGACGCGTGCATAGAGCGCGAACTCGGTATACGAAGAGCCGCGTTTGCATAAAGCGCCGCCGGCATTATTCGCGACGCCGCCGATGACAGTAGCGCCGATGGTGGTAGAGCCAAGTACCGAATGAGGCACCCGGTTGATCTTTTTGAGTTCCTGACTGAGTTCAAAGAGCGTCGTGCCGGGAAAGGCCAAAGCTTGGGTGCCATGCTTGAGCAGTTTGAGACCACGCAGACGGCTGGTGTTGATGATCACGACTGGGCGGTCGTAGTCAAAGCCACTGGGAGAGGAGCCTCCGGTCAGCCCCGTTTTGGTGGCCTGCATAATGATGGCGCACTGGGCATCCACTGCAGCTTGCAGGACCTGCCATTGCTGCACCAGTGTGTTTGGGAACACAACCGCTGCGGCCTCGCCAAATCCATAGCGAAAGCCTGAGCGGTAATAGGCCGTATCCATCTCCTTGGTCAGGACATTGGCCTTGCCGACGATGTCTTGGAAGATTTCAGAAAGATGAGCCATGAGTGAAACGATATCCAATAGGTGGCACGAGGCATGCTTCCAGATGCGTCAAGTGGTCTGCGATGGGCATATGCAATCCGGCAAAATCGTAACAACAAAGTGCTTTTGAAGAATGAATGGTGGCCAAAGGAGGGCCAGTCAGCGGTTTGTAAGTGCACTAAGTAACTCCGACGTCAAAGATTGACCTTCCATGTGAAACACTTACACTCAAGGAAGTCATCGGTTGCGAGCAGCAATGCCTTGAGGTGCGGGTGAGGGCATGATGGAGACTGGTCATGAGTCAATTATCGCGCGGTGTGTTCAGTGCATGGAATGCCGCAGTGGTGAGTCTGCGGGCATTTGATATCGCTTCTCTGGTACTGCTGGATCAGATTGGTTCTGTGCGAACACCAGTGGGTGTGACCTTTCCAATATGGTGCGTAGATGACTGATTCAACAGGACGAACATGTGCATCATCCGTGCTGAGCCGTCGGGAATTTATGAACCGGGCTGCAGCGGCATCTGTGACGTTCGCACTCCCGGCGGCCTCGTTGGCGGCAGTTCGGACATTAGTGAAGCCAGTCGAGATTGGGCTGATTGCTGATCTGCATTACGACATCATGCACGATGGCGATGCTCGACTTGGAGCATTTGTCCAGGCAATGTCGACGCGCACGCCAGATGCCATTGTGCAACTTGGCGACTTTGCATATCCAAGTGCCAAGAACAGCAGCTGCATCGACCGTTTCAATGCTGCGCACGCGAAATCGTTGCATGTGATCGGCAATCACGATACTGATGCGGGTTTCACAAAATCCGATTGCATCGAGCAGTGGGGCATGCCGGGTCGCTACTACGCATGCGACATTGGGGGACTGCATCTATTGGTGCTCGATGGAAATGATCCGGGGTCACCGACCCACAAGGGGGGCTATGCCACCTTTGTTGGAGAAGAACAGGTGGAATGGCTCAAAACCCAACTTGCAGCTTTAGATGGGCCGATCATTGTGGCGAGCCATCAGCCGCTTGCGGGTGCTTATGCGGTGGACAATGCGGAGTTGTTGCAGTCGATCCTCGGTGAGGCTGCGGACAAGGTTGTTTTGGCAATCAATGGTCATTCGCACATTGACGAGGTTGTCCGGGTTCAGCATGTCACCTATGTACATGTCAATTCAGCATCTTACAAATGGGTCGGTGGGGACTACCGGCACCAGAGTTATGCCGAAGAGATTCACGCGGCGCATCCAACGATCTCATACACCTGTCCATATCGTGATGCGCTCTTTGCTGTGCTTACTGTAGATCCGCGTACGCATACGATTCGCATTCAAGGTCAATCCAGCAGTTGGGTCGGCAAATCGCCTGCTGAACTTGGCCTCGACATGCACCCGAATCTGATTAGTGGCGAGCAGATCGCACCTCGGATTCGTGACCGTGAGATCATCAGGGTGGAGCCGATCACTGGTTGATGGGCGGGCGCCAGTTCGGCAACTGGCTGCCATGTTGATTTCCAGATGGGTATCGCCAATACTGATCTTCTTGGCGGGAGCTGCGCATGGCGATTCAAAAGCATTGGCACAATGACAAAGCGCTTCTTGGGCAGTCTTGTCCTGTGCATATCTCGGATGTCCTGCCAGCGCCGTGTCGACATCAGGCGATGGAGACCATTACCGGGTGGTCGGGGTATGTGCCTACCCCGCTGCGCAGTTTGCACGGGTTGGCTGGTGAGTTCGGGGTGTCTGCGCTTTGCTACAAGGACGAAAGTGCTCGGTTCAATTTGGCCAGTTTTAAGGCCTTAGGTGGTGCCTATGCCGTGCAATCAGAGTTGCGCAAGGTCATCAGTGAAGCATGTGGTCGCGAGATTGCAATGGATCAAGTCGATGAGCACTCTGGGCATACAGCGTCTGTGACAGTCGTTACTGCAACTGATGGGAATCATGGTCGTTCAGTTGCCTGGGGAGCAGATCGCTGTGGTTGTCGATGTGTGGTGTACATGCATGAGCAGGTCAGTGCTGGTCGGCAGCAAGCTGTTGAAGCATTGGGTGCTCAGGTGCAGCGGGTGAAGGGCAATTACGATGATTCCGTCCGTCAGGCTCAGGAGGATGCAAAGGCCAATGGCTGGTTGATGGTCTCTGATACGTCTTGGCCAGGGTATTTGGAAGTTCCGCGTACGGTCATGGCTGGCTACACGGTCATGTCTAGTGAGGCGATGGAACAGTGGCCGTTTGCCGAGCCACCGACCCATGTGTTTATTCAGGGAGGTTGTGGGGGGTTGGCCGGCTCAGTGTGTCTTGATATGTGGTGTCGACTTGGCGATAAGAAGCCCAGATTCATTGTTGTAGAACCAGAGCCGGCAGCATGTCTTTATGAAAGTGCATGTGCTGGGGGCATCCGCGGTGTTGATATTCAGTCTGAAAGCCTGATGGCGGGCCTTTCCTGCGGCGAGGTATCCCATATTGCCTGGCCGATCTTGGAGCGGTCTGTTGAGGACTTTCTCACGATGACCGATGAGCCCGTTGCCCCATTGATGCGACGTTTGGCGCAAGAGGAGTCGATTGTCGCCGGGGAATCCGCGGTCGCGGGCTTGGCGGGTTTCACTGAGGCGATTGGCGATCAGCATCTGGCGAACCGGCTCGGGTTGTCCGCGGACAGCAGGATTCTGGTCTTCGGTACCGAAGGGGCGACCGATCCGGTGATCTACGACACACTGGTTGGGTGTTGACGTGTTCTTCTCGAACTCGGCCAAGATATAAATAGAAAGCGATCAAATTTCTGTCATGTGCTGACAGAAACACGTTGTGTCAACGGATTCATCATGACTGCAGCCCCATATGCATCAAAAAGTGGGGTTTGCCTAACTCATGGAGGGTCCTACATCATGCGACACACTACTTCTCTCATCACAGTGCTCGGGGTATTTGCCGTTGTGGCAGTTCCTTGTGCTGCTTCAATCAATCTGGCCTACAGCTCCTATGACACTGACCAAGATGGCTGGCAGGTTCGCGATACAGTCAACGGCTCGACTTCTTACTACACGCCCGATTGGCTTCCATCTGGCGGCGTTCCCACAGGGCATCTGGAGTTTGCAGATATCACTCCTGGTGGTTACGTATTTGAGGCCCCTACGCAATTTACCGGTGACTTCTCTGCAGCAGTCAATAACGGTGGCGTGTCATTTGACTGGATGGCTGACAGGGTGCAAGATGGCAAACGAGCAAGCGTGATATTTCTGAGTGGAGCTGTTCGTCTTTCGGCAAGCAGCGATCCCGACCCAGTGCCAGGCATCTGGCACTCTTTTGACTTTGCTTTTGATACCAGTGTGAGTTGGATGATCAACGATGGCCTCGGTGGTGGCGCTCAGGTCGCCACGATGTCAGACATCACGAGTGTGCTTTCCAACGTCACCGGTATGGATATTACAGGTGAGACATGGACGGGCATTAGTGAGACTACATGGCTGGACAACCCCCGGATTTACATGAACGTGCCAGCCCCAGGTGCGCTCGCGCTGCTTGCTGCAGCATCCATGGTCGGTACCCGCCGCCGTAGAAACTAGGTTCGCTCCGAATATCTGAAATGAGACCAGGTGCCATGGTGGCACCTGGTCTTGCATGTGGTTTCATTCTGGTCCATTTGGTCACGGGAGTGCCTCCATTCCCATGGCACAGCGTGACGCGATCTCATCTGATGGACTTTACTGTTCGACCTTCATTCAGGATGAGATCCGCGATCACAGGTCGGTGGTCTGAAGTGCGTGATTCTGGAATGACTATCGCGGCTGCTGGCAACCAGGCCTTCGGCGGTCCTGCGATGATGTAATCGATTTCAATGGTCGGTTGATCTGCGGGGAATGTGGCTGCTGCATGCTTTGGTTTGATGGCATCGCTGCCAATCTGCTTAAAGGCATGCATGGTGCGTGAGTCCGGGACATCGTTGAAGTCTCCGAACACGATCCAGGGCGTCTCAAGAGACTTGATCTCGCGGATGGTCTCACGTGCTTGTTGGTATCGGAATCCATCGTTGTCGACCCAGTCAAAATGAACTGCGATGGCAGTAATCATCTCGCCTGTGTCTGTCATGAGGCGTGCGGCGAGTGCGACGCGCGGTTCATGGCCATCAGGCAATCGCCATGATTCATGGGACTGGATCGGTCGACGGGAGAGGATCGCCAGGCCGTAGCGTCCACCTTGAAAGTTCATAAAGGCGCCGTAAGCCGCGTGCATGTCGAGTCGCTGGGCCAGCCAGGAAGCCTGATCGACGCCACCGCTCCGACGTGCCTGATCGTCTACTTCCTGCAGCGCGATGATGTCGGCCTCAAGCGACGCCAGTGTGGCGGCGGTGCGTTCGAGATCAATCCTGCCGTCCATGCCTCGGCCGTGCTTGATGTTGTAGGTCGCTACTCGAATAGAAGTAGATTCTTTATGTGATTCGTGGCTCAGCGTAGGGGAGGCACATCCTGTAACCAAACACAAGCCGATGAGGCACAGAAGAATGAAACGCATGTGAGACTCAATTCAGAGAACAAGTGGTTTTGCGGCGATGCAGTCTGTGACTCGTGATTTCAGAATTTGATATCCTGCACAGCATGACATATTTCTTCCCGTGCTGCGAAGAAATAATTGGGCGCGAGTGAAGAGGTTCGAATCGTTGTCATTGAAATGCACTGAACTGCTGAAATCAGATAATCTTGATCTGTTCCGCGGGCCAGCCAACTCGTTGTATAGATATGGACATGGTTTGCATATTGGAAATCGATGGGAATAAATGCCATACATCTTAAATGGCTTACTCAGCAAATTCCTAAAAAGAATGCCGATGCTGCGATTTGCACTATCGGTAGGCAAACGAGTTACATAACAGATCAAGAGCTTGACAGGCATTTGAAATATGTGGGCCAAGAGTTTCAGGCTAGAAAACCAATGTGTGGGAAGGATCCGATTGACGATATCTTGTTGCATACATTTGGTGGC
>JAKVBT010000013.1:89035-95966 GCA_022446905.1 Phycisphaerales bacterium | reverse complement strand
GTCCAGTATTCCCGCGAGCAGTGCGAGCACGCACAGGATTCCCAGGAGGACAAGCAGCAGACTCCATATTGCGTTGAATTTCATATCTCATTTCCTTTCTGCTGAAAGCGGGTGAAGGGGATCGAACCCTCGACATTCAGCTTGGGAAGCTGACGCTCTACCACTGAGCTACACCCGCGAGAGAAGGCACACAGTAGCAGCCCACAAAGCCGCAGTTGTGTCGAGGCTTTGTGGTCGATAGAGCATGGCTTGGAGGGGTGAACTGCAGCACACAAAAAATAACCAGGGCCGCAGCATTCGCTGCGGCCCTGGGACCAATTCAATTCACTCTGAGCAGATCAATCAGCGGCGACGTCGACGACCCGCCAGGCCAGCCAGGCCAAGGAGGGCCAGTGCGCCCGGCGCGGGAATCGCATCACCGGACCACACGATGTTGTCGATATAGATGCCTTCTGAGCCAGAGTTATTCGAAAGTGAGATCACCAACTCAGCATCGCTTGAGCCTGTGAGGGTGAGCTGCATCCAGTAGCCATACCCTTCCAGATCATCGCCTTCAATATAGAGGCCGCCATCCCATGATCCAGCACTCACACTCAGGAAATCGACGGGGTTCGATCCTTCATAGCCAGTGGAAAGGATGAAGAGATCAAGCGTGATGGTTGTCGCACCAGCAACAGCGTCAAAGATCATGTCCACTTCACCATCGACATCGGTCCACTGGAAGGCCTGATCGCCATCCGTAAATCCACCTGTGGAACCAGTGTATGAGGTGACGCCAACCCAGTCGCCATCAGTCAGTCCAACACCGCCATTGGAGGTGTACCAACTGCTCCATGTGTCGCCATCGACGATTGCTTGGCCGTCATTGTTTTCAAGCCAGTGATCGATTGCAGAATCGCCAGTGTCTTCGTACTGGCTGCCAGTTTCATAACTTTCAAAACTTTCGAATTGCAGGACATCGGCCATACCAGCGGTCGATGTAGCCAACGCAAATCCGCTTGCCATCATCAAAATTCGTTTCATTTGCTCGTCTCCCTTTTCTTCTCAGGTTGAATTGAGGTCTCTTCCTTCAAGCTCAGAACTAGTATTCAGCCAAAGGCCAGATCCCAGATCGTCACTCTCGGGGCCATCTTATGGGTCTCTGGGCCAAATGCAAAGTAGTAAACCACTGCTCTAAGGCGTTATTTATGTTTGTTTTACGTTGTCATTTTCAGTTGCTGGAGTGAGCAACTTTCGGGCTCAGATCGGCCTAGAGGGGCTCTCAGCAAGGATTCGTGTGATTTGGAGCCTTTGGAAGGCCTGCCTAGAGTCCAATCCCCTTTGGGCCCCCAGTGACTGGGCAGGTCCTGAGTTGGGCCAGATGGTGATCTGAGTGCGGCGGCCCATACGCTGCAGCAGGATGGTGATTGGTGGGAGTTTGGGCTTCACATACGCCCTCAGACGGTCTATTCTTTGATTTCGAATGTGGGTGGAGTGTGCAGTTGGCAGTCAGCAGCACACCCAACTTTGGAGAGATTCACAAATGAACATTGCTTCGATGTTTGGGGCTGCAGGCTTGCTGCTTGCCCTCACTGGTATTGGACACGTACAGGCAGAACTTGACAATCAACAGTCAATAGTGCCGGATCCTGATGCGGTTGATCAACATGAATTTGTGCCGAATCGCATCTTCGTGCGTTTCGATACGACCAAGCCCACATCAGTGCGTTCCGACGTCCTGACAGATATTGAAGGTTCGGTGCAGACTGAGTACTGGCTGGTGCCAGGACTGACTGTCATCGAAACGCCAATCGGTGTTCGTGAAGCACTTTCACGACTCGAGCATCATGCCGGGCCGGTGCTCTACGCAGAGCCGATCTATGTGGTTCATGCATTTGACACCATCCCGAATGACGCCTTGTACAACACGCTGTACGGCATGGATCAGATCCGGGCCCCGCAGGCTTGGGATGAACATCAAGGTGATCAAGAATTCGTTATTGCTGTGATCGATACAGGTATCGACTACAACCACCCTGATTTGGTGGACAACATCTGGACCAATCCTGGTGAAATCGCCGGCAATGGTCAGGATGATGATGGCAATGGCTATGTCGATGACGTTCACGGCTACGACTTCTACAGTTATGAACCTGATCCCATGGATAGCAATGGCCATGGCACGCACTGCGGCGGAACAATCGGCGGGGTTGGAGATAACGGCGTCGGTGTCGCTGGCGTGAACTGGCGTTGTCGGCTCGTTGGTGCACAGTTCCTGTCCTCAGGCGGCAGTGGCTCCACACAGGGTGCGATTGATGCTGTGCAGTACTGCGTTGCCAACTGCTTCAAGGTGTCGAACAACTCCTGGGGTGGCGGTGGATATACCCAAGGCCTCTTTGATGCGATTGAGAATGCTGGAGACCTCTGTGGACACGTGTTCGTCGCAGCGGCTGGCAATGGTGGCTACAACGGAGCGTCATATCCAGCTGCTTACACCTGCAGCAATATTCTTTCTGTAGCGGCTACGGATTCCAACGAACAACTTGCTTCGTTTAGTCAATACAGCGCGACTGAGGTTGATCTTGGGGCCCCTGGTGTTGATGTCAACAGCACGACACCTGGCAACAACTACTCCTACTACAGCGGCACCTCGATGGCGACACCGCATGTCGCCGGTGGGGTTGGACTGGTGTACTCGGTCATGGGCAATTCCTCGGCCGAGGAAATCATTGAGATCATCACGTCCACGGTCCGACCGATTTCCGCCCTTCAAGGGATTACGGTTACCGGGGGTGTGCTCAACGTCGCTGATGCCCTCGATGCGACCTTCCTTGGACCACAGATCACGTTCCTAGGCAGTGTGCCAGATGAGATTGACCCAGGGGTAGAGATCGACGTGCAGGTCAATATCGATCCGCGCGAAGATCAACTCGTGCTTGGATCGGTCAAACTTCATTATCGATCCGACGCCTCCAGTGGTTGGATGACCATAGGTATGGACCCAGCTGGTCCCATTAACTGGTCAGCCAGTGTGCCTGGCATGTCCTGCGGTGATGACCCGGAGTTCTATCTCTCCTGTCAGGGCCAGCAGTCTGGTCTTGTGACCTATCCAAGTGGCGGCTCAGCCAATGCATTCAACTGGTTGGTTGGCTCGATCAACGTGGCTTATGACGATCCAGGTGAGGTTGATGGAACTTGGACCGTTTCGACTACAGCAGTCGACGGTGGCTGGACACGTGGCGTGCCAGTGTCTTCATGCAGCTTCCGTGGCGCACCTGGTAATGACGGTGATGGATCCGGCGCCTGCTGGGTCACTGACAATTCTTCGGCCTCCGATTGCAATAGCGATGTTGACGAAGGAACGACGACATTGACCTCCGGCGTCATCAGTTTGCCTGAAGGCGACAATATTCTGTCGTACTACCGCTGGTTCCACAATTCCTACGGTGACAACCCATACACCGACACACTTCTGGTCGAGTACTCAACAGACGGGCTGAACTGGTCCAATCTCGAGACAGTCGGCCCTGCTGGCGATGACGTCGATGGCGGCTGGGTACTGGTGACCTGGGATGTCAACGAGCTCGTGGGCAGTGCCGATCAGATTCAACTGCGGTTCACCGCAGGTGATGTCGGCACCAATACGCAATCGGTGGTTGAAGCCGGCGTCGACGGTGTGCTGATCTCTGCCATCGAGTGCGACGACCAGCCGGCGGTTCCAGGTGATGTGACCGGTGATGGCTTGGTCAATGTTGATGACATTCTGTCTATCTTGTCTGTCTACGGCGAGAACTGCGAATGCCCGCAAGATCTCAATGGAGATGGTGAGGTTGGTGTCGATGACATCCTGCTCATCTTGGGCTACTTCACCGGCTGAGTCTTAGGCCATTTGTGAACCCTTTGACAGCCCCCGTCGCGTTGCGGCGGGGGCTGTTTCATGTGCCTAAATGAGGCGGTGGCCACGAAGCCGCAACAGAGGGTGAAAATGTCGAAAGTCATGTTGTCAGATGGCACACCCAGCCGCCGCTTGAGTTGCTCAGCAGTACATCAAAGTTGGGCTCTGTTGTTTATAGCGCGGCGTTCGAAGCGTACTGGACCGCATCGGGTACTGGATCGGGGTCGTACTGCAAGGTCTCAGCGATGGAGTTGTCCTCGTTCATGACGAGTACGGCGGGGTGATGCTCGGCATACTCCGCTTCAGTCATCTGCGCAAAGTGCAGGATGATGACCCGGTCGCCCGGCTCAGTCAGTAGGGCAGCAGCCCCGTTAATGCCAATGATGCCACTGCCAGGCTCGCCGCGGAAGACGTACGTCTCAAAGCGGGCACCGTTGCGACAATTGGCAATCAGGACACGATCATTGACCCGCAGGCCACAGGCCGCAAGGAGGTCTGCGTCAATGGTGATGGAGCCGACGTACTCGGGATCGGCCTGAGTCACGCACGCTTGATGCAATTTGCAGTACAGGACGGGTCGTAGCATGAGACACACCATTCTACCGGGAGGGCATGATGGTGGCAGGAGGCCAAGTTTCTCGTGGGCGAGGGAGGGTAAATCCGGGTAGCGTGCGTCGGCATTGCCAAGGCCGTGCTTTCATCCGGGCCATGCTGATCGATGCGTGGCTCGCTGAAGTCTTGTGGCTCAGCGATGCGCAAGGAGAACTCCATGCTGACTGCCATGGTCTTGTGTTGCCTGTGCCAGAGCCCAACCCTGCATCCCGACGAGGCTGCAGTGGTGCGTGGATCGCAGGTGGATCCAGACGCTGTTTTGCAGATGTCGCCCGAGGCGCTGCAGCAACAATTCAACAACTATGTGCCCCCTCCGTGTGATTTGGAGATTGAGGTGGTCATGGATCGTGTGGTGTCGACGCCAGCAGGCGATGTGCCATGTCGGTTCTATCACCCGGACGCAGAGACCGTGTTGCCACTGCTGATCTGGTTTCATGGAGGTGGCTGGGTACTTGGCACATTAGATCAGTCCGATGCGATTTGTCGGTTGATCGCGCATCGTGGCCAATGCGCGGTGTTGTCGGTTGACTATCCACTGGCCCCCCAGTATCCATTCCCCGCTGCTGTCAACACATGCGAGGCGGTAACCCGCTGGTCACTGGATCACTGTGATGAACTCCAGGTACATCGCAATCAAGTTGCCGTCGGTGGAGCAAGCGCTGGAGGAAACCTCGCAGCAGTAACCGCAGCAGCGCTGGGGGATTCGCTGCGGGCTCAGTTTCTGATCTATCCCGCGGTCGATGCTTTGGCCGAGACTGCCTCACGGCGCGATTTGGCGCGTGGTTACATTCTGCACACGGACCATATGGACTGGTTCTATGACGCCTATGTGCCTGACCGCTCACAATGGTCGGATCCGCGTGTGAGTCCCCTCCGGGCCAATTCGCATACGCATTTGCCCAGGACCATTGTGTTGACGGCGCAATTCGACGTGCTGCGTGATGAAGCGTTCCAGTATGCATTGGCACTGTCGGAAGCGGGGGTGGCAGTTGACCTACTCATGGCACCTGGCATGCTGCATGGATTTGCTAGCCGGTGGCCTCGTTCGGCAGTCTGCCGGGCTGAACTAGAGCGCGCCGTTGATCTCCTTTCGGATGTGCTGCATGGTGATCGCATTGACGTTGCCGACATGCTTGATTTGGATCAGGATGGATTCATCGAGCCATTTGAGGCCGCCGATGCGGTTGGTCTGATGCTTGATGAAGATGAGACTGAGGGTGTGCCTGTTGATGCACTGCAGACCGCGGCCCGCCTGACAGCCGCATGGGATCGCATGGAGATTGAGCAGATGTGGGCTGACCTCAATACCAACCAGGATGCCTGGCTGGACATGTCCGAACTTCCCGCAGACTTGGTGCCACTGGCTGGCGAACTCGATCACAATCAAGATGGGCGGCTCAGTCAGTCAGAGGCGATGGCGGTGCGCAGTCTTGAGGCTCCCTTGTTTGTGCACATGGAGGTCGCCGCTATTTTTGCCATGTATGACACCGATCGTGATGATGTCATCACGCTGGTTGAGGCCAAACGATTCGGTGATGCCGAATTGGTTGATGAGGCAGATGGCAACGGCGATCAATCGGTTAGCAGGCAGGAATTGCTTGATGCCTTTGCTCATTGGGAAGCGCCGCTATGGTTTGAAGTGGACGGGAATCAGGCCGTGGCCTATGGCACCATTGATTCTTCAACCCCCAGTCGAGTCATGCAACTGCTGATCGAGCATCCAGATGTCGACACCATCGTGTTGCAGGATGTGCCCGGCAGTGTGGATGATGAGTCCAATTTGCGGGCTGCCAGGCTCATTCGCCACCATGGCTTGGCCACGCACGTGCCAGCTGACGGTGAGATTGCATCTGGTGGTGTTGACCTCTTTCTCTCTGGTACCCATCGATCGATCGAGCCCGGGGCTCGACTTGGGGTTCATAGTTGGGGTGGTGTGGGCGAAGCAGGGGATGCACTTGACCGCAATGATGAAGCGCATGATTTGTATCTTGAGTACGGCAGGGAAATGGGGATTCCTGATGCCTTCTACTGGTTCACTATTGAGGCTGCGCCACCTGATGACATCCACTGGATGACGCCTGAAGAAATTGACCAGTATCAACTTGTGGAGCCAAAAACCGAGTTTTCCCCGCAGGTGTTGGAGCACTCGTCGGAGCAGTCATTTGGTATCGAACCCATTGATCCAGCAGACATCGATCTACGTGGCGAAGGCTTCATCAAAGAGACACGGGTGATGGCGCCAAATGGCAAGGCCATTCGCATTGTTGCACAGGCCGGGGTGCCGGATATTGCAGTCGCGCGAGCGCGGAATCTACTGCAGTTCTTCCTAACTGATGTTCCGGGCACTCGCTACGGGGCTGACAAGTCGGCAGTGGCCAATGCGATGGCGGATAACGGTGCGATGCTCATGATGCCGCGCGGTGCGCATGAGCCCGGGCATGAGCC
>JAKVBT010000013.1:0-88937 GCA_022446905.1 Phycisphaerales bacterium | reverse complement strand
CCTGGCCAAGTGACTCAAGCACGGTTCGCAGATCGGGGGGGCCATACATCGTGTGGTAGCTCGAGAGCGCTTCAAGAACATCGCCGACTTCAACCCTGCCGTTGCCATCCAGATCGCCAGGGCATGCTTCTTTGTCACGGACAAAGATGCCGCGGGCATCGGGCCGACCAAGGGCGGCCACATCATCTGCGCTCATCATGTCATCAACCAGCGCAATGGCACTACATGCAATGGGCCCTGTCTCTGAGGCAGGACCATCATCGGTCAGGAACCAGATTGACTTGCCACTGGGTCCGCCCCACATCCAGTCTGGTGCTCGTACGGTGTCAGCACTGACCACTTCGACGCCATTGACATGGACGGCTGCTTCACGTGTGCTGTAGTCACAACGCACCGCCAGGCGGAACCACTCGCCAGGCTTCCAGGTGCTCGGTCCAACCAGTCCTGTGCCATGCACATGGAAGCCCAAGGAATCCACATCAAGGGACACTTCTGCCGCATTGGCATTGCGGTCATTGCCTTGAATCAGCGGAACTCGCCCAGTCTGACCAGGCTCGACATAGAGATCCATGATGAGCGTCCAGCGATTGACATCACCTCCATGCCCCGGTGCTTTCCACCAAGTGCGAAAGCCGCAGTCTTGACCGTAGATGCCACGACTGACAACACAAGATGTTGGCGCATGATCAATGGGTGGAATGCTCGTGTCGCTGGATGTGTTCAGGCACATCCAGTCGGTGCCGTGCCGAATTCCCGTTGGATAGAGCGGTGTGGTGCCACGGGCAGGGGGCAGCATCGCAGTATCCGCAGCACAGGGCTGGTTAAAACGCCATTCGCTGGTCCATGGCGTGGGGAAGCTGCGACCCGTGGTGAATGACCACACCTTGCCAGGAATCACCTTGCCCTGGCGATGCGCATCCGCACGCCAGTACATCGTGGTGTGCTCAGGGAGCGGCGCGGTCGTGAGGTAAGAGGCAAAGGTCTCGGCCATCAAATCAACTTCAGTCAACATGGGATCAAAGCCGAGATAGACGTCCCATGAATCGGCTCCATCACATTGAGACCAATGCAGTTCCGGTTGTCGTGACACGCTGGACTGGCCGTCTGCTGGTGTCGGGCCCTGATTGCCAAAGTCGGAGGCCCCAGTTCGGAATGTCATCGGTTCCGACCACGCGCTCCACTGCAGGCCGTCATCGCGGTAGCGAACACGCCAGTACAAGGTGGAACATCCAGGTGCTGCCTGCCGCAGATCAACACGGCTGATGGTCGGGTCTGTGACGTAGTTCTCGGAGTACCAGAACTCGCCGTTGCGTGGTCGATACCAGTTCTCGCGGTTCTTGAGTTCATTGATCACAGGTGCAGACCAGTCATCCGCCTTGGTGGAGATTTGCCAATGGCTCGCCAGCGGACCGTCACCATCAGGATCCTCAAACGCACTTGCTTCCAACTGCACTGCCCATCCAATGGATGGCGCATCCCTCAGTGAGGGTTTCATGCCAGTTGGGGTTTGTGGTGAATCATTGAACTTGCGGATGGTGATTGTGTCAACGAGCTCATTGTCGCGTGGGATATACGGGTTGCCGCGACTGATGCGTCGAAGTCGTAAATGGGGGTTGTCGCCCGCTTCGGTATTGAAGACACAAAACCCATAGTCGACCCGACTGACAGTGAAGTCCTCGTAGTCGTTGTTGGGGTAGAAGTCCCAGTAGTCAAGGCTGCCCATGGCGGTCGAGGCATTGACCATGAGATGACGATGGTCCCGCCGCTGTCCGCGTGAATACCCGTGTGTGTGTCCAAAGACGTGGATGCTTGGTTTACCGGTTTGTGTGCTCCATGTTTCCAGGCGCCGCACCACAGCAGTGGTAAAGGTGGACTCGCCCGGAAGCCACTGCTCAGATTCGTGAGGATGGTGGAGTTGGGCGACTACAAAGTCAAGATGCGACTGCATCGCGGCATTAGCAAGTTGTTCATCAACCCACTGCAGTTGAGCATCACCAGCGATATTTGAGTCAAGCGTGAGCACGCGCACATTACTGAAGTCAGTGACGTACCAGTTTTCAGTTCCGCTTTCAGATGGCAACTCGAAATATTCGAAGTACAAATCGGCGTTGGCTTCATGATTGCCTAGCGCCGGTAACAGCGCAACGTGTCGAAGTAATGGAGCGGCTTGGGCGAAGAAATGGTCCGTCCAATGTGTGTGGTTGCTGCCAGTGCTGACAAGATCGCCTGGGATAATCATGAAGTCAGTCGACACATCGAGATCTTGGCCGCCTGAATCCTGATACATGAACGCGATGATCCCATCCTCGATGATCTCTGTGAGTTTGGTCTTGTCGTCACCCATTTGTGCATCTGATATGGCGACGAAGGTGGTCGGAGACTCACTGGTAGGTGCCGATGCGCTCATGAAGGGCCAAGTGGCAGTTGGCGAGCCATCGATCAGCACGCGATACCAATACCGAGTGTCTGGTTGCAGTCCCTTGAGCGTTGCGTGGTAGATGTACGTCCCAGCAGTCGATTGCTTGGCAGCGGTGCTGGCGAAGGAGCCAAGCGCTTGTGTGGGTCCCCATTCCACTGTGCCATTGGTATTCGTTGCTGTTTCAAAACCGACAATGATGGAGGAGGGGGTGGGGTGTTGCAGGTATGGCTGCACGATCAGAGGTTCACCTTGGACAGCAGTGCTTGCAACGGAAATGGAGGCGCACAACAAGATGAGCATGCGAATCATGGTGCTTCAATCCTTACGAGGGTGTGCTGCCTGCATCCAGGCCGTATGTCGATCAACATCATGGTTTTGAGGATCGATGCTGGACGTTTCCTCAATGATGTTTGTCATGCAGTCACTGACGTCTGGATAGCGACCCGCAGCGACCATGGCCAGCATGCCAGCCCCATAGGCTGAGCCATCAGTCACGTTAACGGTAGTGACTGGTAGTCCAAAAATGTCAGCAGCCATTCGGCGCCATGTGGCGCTTCGCGCGCCGCCGCCAGTCATGCGAACATGTGTGGGTTGCCGGCCAATCTGTTGCACCAGGTCAATGCTGTCGAGCAGTCCATGCAGAATGCCTTCAAGTACAGCTCTACTAAAATGAGCACGGCTGTGTCGATTGGTAATGCCGTGAAACGCGCCGGTCAGGGAGGCATCCTGGTGAGGTGTGCGCTCGCCTGTGAGATAGGGCGCAAAGCTCAGGCCTTCGCAGCCCATGTCCACAGATGTCGCCTCATTGATGATGGTGTCATAGTCCAGATCCGGACAAAACGTGTTTCGATACCACTGCAGACTTCCGCCGGCGCTGAGCATGCAACCCATGAGATGACAGGTATGAGGTACGGCATGACAAAAAGTGTGCATGCTGCCGCTGACGTCAATTGGCGCATCTTGGCAGGCTGCAAAGATCACACCTGAGGTGCCCAGATTGACCGAGATCACCGAATCGTCCGCGATGCCGCAAGCAAGTCCGGCTGCAGCCTGATCACCCGCGCCAGCGACTACTGGAATGCCAGCCATTAGTCCCGTCTGCTTGGCAGCGTTTGGAGTGATGGCACCGACCACCGTTGGGCTTTCGTGGACATCGGGAAGCCATGATGGATCCAAATCAAGATGTGTTAGTACTTCATGCGACCAGTTGCGTGTTGAGACATCAAGCATGGAGGTTCCTGATGCGTCGGTGACATCAATGGCGCAGACTCCAGTCAGACGTCGACGAATCTCGTCTTTGGGGAGCATGACCTGAGTAATGCGCGACCACACCGCTGGTTCATGCGCACGTAGCCAAAGCAACTTTGGCGCAGTAAAACTGGTCAGTGCGGGCTTGCCAGTGATTTGAATCAAGCGTTCCCGGCCAATGCGCTGATCCATGTCGGCGCACTCTGCTTCAGTGCGTCCATCGTTCCACAGCATTGCCGGTCGGAGCACCTCATGATGCTTGTCGAGAACAACCAGGCCATGCATCTGCCCGGTGAGTCCAACGCAGGCGATATGGCTCGGCTCGATATTGGCACGCTGCATCGCTGATGCGATGGACTGGCAGCAGGCCTGCCACCAGTCAGCGGGGTCCTGCTCAGACCATCCAGGTGCGGGGGTGCTCAGTGGGTAGGACGCATCCGCAGCGGCCGTGACCTTGCCATCGGACAGCCCAATGACCAGCGTTCGGCACCCACCCGTGCCGATGTCGATGCCAAGGACGTGTGTCGGTTCAGCCATGACCCATTCAGGCTATCCGGCGAGCCATCGGAGTGTGGATAGTACGATGCCTTCCCACAGGAGAAACAGTCTCATGCAGCATCGTCCAATTCGAATGGGAATGGTTGGTGGGGGCCGTGATGCCTTCATCGGAGAGGTGCATCGGATGGCCTCAAGATTGGACAACAGCATGTGCCTAGTGGCAGGTGCATTGTCCTCGACGCCGGAGAAATCAATAGCCAGTGGACGCGATCTGGGGCTTGCCGAGGATCGCTGTTATGGCAGTTGGCAGGAGATGCTCGACGGGGAATCTCAGCGTTCTGAGGACGATCGCATAGAAGTGGTCGTGATTGTCACGCCAAACCATGTGCATTTCGAAGTCACCAAGGCCGCTATGGCTGCTGGCTTCCATGTGGTCTGCGACAAGCCTCTAGTAGTGACCGATGCGCAGGCAGACGAACTGGCTGCACTACAGCAAGTCACAGGATGTGTCTTTGGTGTGGCCTACAACTACACGGGTTATCCACTGGTCAAACAGGCGCGCCACATGATCAATCAGGGTGCCATTGGTGCGGTGCGTAAGGTCATGGTCGAGTATTTGCAGGGGTGGTTGGCAACACCGCTTGAAACGTCCGGTCAGAAGCAGGCTGGATGGCGGACCGATCCATCTCGCGCCGGCGCCGGAGGTGCAATGGGCGACATCGGTTCGCATGCCGAGAACATCATGTCCTATGTCACCGGATTGCAGGTAGCCGAGATCAATGCCCAGGTGGTTACGCATGTCGCAGGCCGTGCGCTTGATGACGATACGACGGTGCTGCTTCGATTTGATAATGGAGCAACAGGTGTGCTTGCAGCATCGCAGGTGTGTTCGGGATGCCGCAATGGTCTGCGATTGCGGGTGTGGGGCGAGACCGGTGGTTTGGAGTGGGCACAGGAAACACCCAATAGTTTGCTGCATACCAGTCTGGATGGTCCTGATGTTGTCCTTCGGACTGCAGATGCTGGGCTTTGCGAAGCTGCACAGCAGGCCGCGCGACTTCCTGGTGGTCATCCCGAGGCATTTATTGAGGCATTCGGCAATATTTATCGTGGCGTGACTGCGGCCATTCACGCAGGACGTGACGACGGGGCTGCCTTTGACTATCCGGATGTGCGGGCGGGCGCTCGTGGGGTCAAGTTCATCAATGCAGTTGTTGCAGCTGATGGTGCCGGTTGGGTTGCTCTAAAGCGGTGAATGCACATGAATGAGTTTTTTCCTGATGTTCCGAAGATCGTCTATGAAGGTCTGGATTCAGAGAATCCACTGAGTTTCCGTTGGTATGACGCGGAAGCCGAAGTTGAAGGCAAGCCGATGCGCGAGCATCTCCGCTTTGCCTCAGCCTACTGGCACACGATGCGCAACACTCTGGCGGATCCATTTGGCGTTGGAACTGCTGTGATGCCTTGGGATGACGGAACTGAAACGATGGACAATGCCATCCGTCGGGTCGATGCGTTCTTTGAGTTTCTCGAGAAGGTCGGGATCGATTGGTATTGCTTTCATGATCGAGATGTCGCCCCTGCGGGTGCGACGGTGGCTGAATCTCGGGCCAATCTCGAACTCGTGACAGATCATCTTGCCCAGAGGCAATCCGAAACTGGAAAGCGACTGCTGTGGGGGACGGCGTGTTTGTTTGCTGATCCCATGTACGTGCATGGGGCAGCGACATCACCTAGTGTTGATGTCTTTGCCCATGCTGCAGCACAAGTGCGTGCGGCGATCGATGCCACCCACCGCCTTGGCGGGCTGGGATATGTCTTCTGGGGTGGTCGCGAGGGATACGACACACTGCTCAATACTGATATGTCACGTGAACTCGATCATCTGGCGTCGTTCTTGCATCTTTCGGTGCAGTACGCGCGGCAGATTGGCTTTGAAGGGTCATTTTTTATTGAGCCAAAACCGAAAGAGCCTACAACGCACCAGTACGACTTTGATGCAGCTACCTGTCTGAACTTCTTGCGCCAATACGATCTGCTCGATGATTTCGATTTGAATATCGAAACCAATCACGCGACCCTGGCTGGCCACTCCATGCCTCATGAACTTGATGTGGCGGCGTCGGCGGGCTCGCTTGGTTCGATTGACGCCAATATGGGCCATCCTCAACTTGGATGGGATACGGATCATTTTCCAACTGATCTGTATCTCACAACCATGGTGATGCGCTGTCTATTGCAAGTTGGCGGACTCCCACATGGCGGGCTCAACTTTGATGCCAAGCGTCGACGCGGTTCCTTTGAGCCAATCGATCTCTTTCATGCGCACATCGCCGGGATGGATGCCTTTGCGCGCGGCTTGCAGATTGCTGCAGCGATTCGAGCTGATGGTCGTATTGATGAGATGTTCCATGATCGATACCGCAGTTGGGATGGGGCACTCGGCAAGCGCATTGAGCAGAAAGAGATTTCACTTGAACAACTTGAAGACCATGCAATGCACAGCGGCCGCCCTGAATTGAACTCAGGACGTGAAGAATTGATTCGGTCCATTTTCAATGACCTGCTGCGCTAAACCATATGAGGTTTAGGCTGAAAGGACTCGACGCTTGTTCGACTGGCTGGCTCGACTGATCATTCGACACCCATGGTGGGTGCTGGTGTTGGGTGCGTTGATGGCAGTCGGCGGGGCGATTGCTGGTGCCGCCTGGGTGCGTCTCGATGCAGACACAGATCATCTCATTTCTCCCCATCGTCCTTTCATGCAGCGCTATGAAGCGTTCAAGGAACGCTTTGGAGATCTAGAACGAATCTGGGTGGTTGTAGATAGTGGGGATGATCCTGCGGCGGCGCGAACAGTCATTGATTGGATGGAGCCAAAACTGGCCGCGCTGGAATTGCCTCAGGTCGTCGCTCGGGTGGATGTGGCAGAACAGGCTCGACTGATTTCATGGTCTGCATCAGCGGATCAACTTGCGGCCTTGGTCGATGCATGCAGCCTGCTTGGTGGTTCAGAACGTACCGCATTAGATGTCATGGCGGCAATTGCGGCTGACCTACAGCAAGTCACGAATGTGGTGGGGCCAGATGAAGCAACGCGTCAGCGAATCGCGATTGGAGCCATTGCTGCAGTTCAGTTGATCGTTGGTGATGATCTGCCAACCGCGGATCGCTATATCACTTCTCCATCCGGCCGTTTGCATTTCATCGGCATTCTTCCAGGTAAGGACTACGGCACCCTCGCAGTCATTGAAGAGCCACTTGCAGCGGTCCGAAATGTGCTCAAGCAGGCACGTGCTCAGTTTCCTGACATCGACATTGGTTTGACTGGAAAGCCAGTACTTCAGGCCGACGAGATGCGCACGAGCAATGCCGATATGACGCGTGCAGCCTTGATCGCAATGGTCCTCGTAACGGCACTAGTCATCGCTTTACTTGGTCAGTGGAAACGGCCGCTGCTTGCAGTGCTGGCCTTTGCGATGGCTGTTGGGTGGACTTGGGGCTTTGTGGCGCTGGCGATGGGTCGCCTGACCCTGCTGAGCATTGTCTTTTTGTTGGTCATGATTGGTGTTGGTCTCGACTTTGGTGTGCATGTGGTCTCTCGTCACTGGTCGCTGCGCACAGCGCTGGGTCGGGATGACGCTATTCGCACGGTCATGCAGACGATTGGAAGAGCGAATTTGGTCGCGGCGCTGACGAGTGTGGCTGTTTTTCTTTCTGCGTTGGCAACCGATTTTGGGGGATTGCAGGAACTCGGAATCATTGCAGCAGTGGGTATCGGGTTCAGCGTGGTGGCCATGTCTACTGTGCTGCCTGCGCTCCTGGTGGTCTTTGACCGTTATCTCGGGTCTGGGCATCAGGCATTGCCCTCAGTTCGATCAGGGCGTCGGCCACGCCTGGTGCTTTTGATTGCCCTAGTGACTGCAGGAGTATCAGCGATCTTTGCCAGCCAACTTCGGTTCGAGACGAATCTTCTGGCCTTGCAGGCGGCAGATCTCCCAGCAAGCGCCTGGGAGCGACGGATTGCCGAAGATGCTGGCGCGCCAACCTGGTTTGCGGCCATGGAAGCAGAGGACCAGGCGCACGTTGCAAGATTGATACAGCGTGCTCAGGCTGAGCCTGCGATTGGCCGAGTACGGAGTGTGCTCGATGTCGTTTCAGAACCAGATGCAGCGCGTGCGAGGGCACGTGCTGCCCTAGTCGAGTGTGTGCCAGCTCAAGTAGTGACCGGAGGTCCTGATGCAGTGAAGCGGGCCGTGCGGGCACTTTCTGCTGTGGCAGCAGCAGCTCGCAGCCGTCAGCCTGAAGAAGCAGATGATTTGGATGTGCTGGCGGCAGCTATCAGTGGCATGACGGCTGACGAAGTTGCGGTGGGGGTTGCGCATGCGCAAATGGTGATGGCATCGGCCAAGGAGGGGGCGGCGATGACATTACGCGAGGTATTGCCAGAATCGATTCGCAATGACTCCATCGCTCCGGATGGGACGCTACTGGTCATGGCCCACCCTGCTGAAGATGTATGGGATGAGGCAGCGATGACTCGTTTTGTGGAGGCAATTCGACGTGTAGATAAGAACGTGACAGGAGTGCCAATTACACACTTGGAGTCCATTGGCGATATGCGACGTGGTTTCGGCACGATGACGGTGGTTGCCGCTGGACTTGTTCTCTTATTGCTCTTGATTGAGTCACGAGGTTGGCGTGAGCCTTTGATCTGTGTCTTGGCATTGTCAATTGGCGCCGCGTGGACGTTGGGTCTGGCAGAGGTGGTGGGTTTGCACCTGAACCTTGCCAACTTCTTTGCCGTGCCGGTTCTGTTTGGACTGGGAGTTGACGGGGCGGTTCACATGATTCATCGCGCACGGCATGGGGAATCGGATGGCTCAACTCGGCGCGCGGTGCTATTGACTGGATTGACGACTATGGTGGGCTTTGGAAGCCTGCTCCTGGCGGCTCACCGAGGGCTTGCGAGCCTCGGCGGTCTTATGGCCATTGGATGCTTGGCGTGTCTTGTGGCTTCCCTGATGGTGGTGCCAGCGGCTTTGCAGTGGCTGAGTCGCCGTTGCTAGCTTAAGTCGCCGAGGGCCTGACGAAGCGGGTCGAGCAATTCACCAAAGGGGGCAGCGCGACCGATGGCGGATGTATTAATGGGACGACGCACTTGATCCATGCTTGGGGTGGCGGCGACTCGGGTAGAGGTATGGAACCGCATCAACGCATCAGTCCATGGAAGGCCAATGAACTCGAGCATGATGGGTAGTACGGTCTCCGGGGTAGACACCATATCCTCGTACTTGACATCTTGAATTGGCAAGTCACTTGCTTCATGCCAATGACGCATGATGCGTCGCTCTTGAACCAGTGCGCGGCCGAGGTGATCTAGATCAGCAGTGAAAGCCATCCGTGATGCAAATGACTGGCTGTAGCAAGAGAGCGCGGTATCAAGTGGATCCCGCATCAAATGCAACACCCGCGCTTGCGGAAGAATCAGTGAGGCGATGCCGAGATTCAGGTAATTCAATGGAAGTTTGTCGACGATGTACGGCGCATCGCCAGCAAATGAGGTTACTTCCGAGATGTACACATCGCGTGCAGCTTCGAGTTGGTCACGAGTGACGCCAGCCAATGACCCTGGAAACTGATCTAAAGGTCCTAGTGCAGAAGCCAGATGTTCAACCGCACGTGGCATGGCCGGACTTTCGCCTACGGGCGCGATGTCTGGATGCGCTGACAAAATTTGCTCAGTCAGTGTGGTGCCGCTTCGATACATCCCAACGACGAGAATTGGCGTGATCGAAGCTGGCGCGGCACGCGGCAGTGATGCCAACTGCCCGCCATTGAGTGCTGTCATCATTTGCTCAATGAGTGCTTCTTGTGTCTCTGGATTCCAGCGCCCTTTGTGCGTCTGATTGCCCTGTGTCCAACATCGAAAGGCATCGCTGTGGCGTCCAGCTTTTTCATAGGCGCGACCAAGTCGCATCAGCACATTGTTGCGATGCGTTTGAGTGCCGCGTGCAGCAGCCAAGTACTGCTCCATCGCTTCAATGGCACGATCCGAATGCCCAAGTTGTTGCTGTACTCTGGCCCAGGCAGAGACGACCGTAAATGAGGGCATTCCGCCAGAGATAAGTGGTTCGAGCTGATCAGAGGCACTTTGGCTGTCTCCTTTGGATTCCAATGTTTCCGCTAATCCAGCATGTGCTGTCTGTAGTGTCGGATCCAGATCAATGGCTTGGCGAAAGCAGGTCTCTGCATCATCGAGTTGATCATTGAATCGGTGGGCTGTTCCAAGGCGCACATGATGCACAGCCTCTTGTGGTGCTCGGTTCAGTAGTTCCCGGGCATGTCGATCAGGTACGGGAAAGGCCCCTCGAGAAAGATCTGCATCAGCGAGCGCGGCCAGTACGTTCATGTTGTCAGGAGCAAGGCTGTGCGCTCGCTCAAGAGAGGTTGCGGCACTGGGGGCATCTGACGTGGCCATCTGTGACTTGCCAAGCATGTACCAGAGTGACCAGGAATTTGGATATCGTTTGGTGCCTCGATGAGCCAGATGAAGTGCGGCCTCTGCTTCGTGCATGGCCTGCGCAGCCTCACACGCTTTGAGGATCAAACCCTCTGAGGCGCGATCCGTCATGGCGGCCTTGACTAGATTGGAGGCCACTTCAGGAAGTCGAGATTGGCTGGCAAGCACCCCAGCGAGCGCTTCAAGCGCCGCAAAATCGCGTGGCCGCTTCCGCAAGTGTTTCTTGAGCAGTGCCTCAGCTTCCGTTGGCGGCAGATCAGCCGCCTGTGCCACTAGATTGGGAGATCGCTTGGCCATGCCCCTATTGTGGCAGGGTGGAGCGTGCACTGCGCCTGCGTCGCCCCAACAGAAGTGGGATCAGGCCGAATACGCTTGCTGGTGCGGGGATCGTGGATCCAAGCACCCGATAGGCAAGATTGTCTGTGGTCTGGATGTACGGCACAAAGACGTAGATGCCTTCGCCATCGGGGCTGATTTGCCAGGCCGATTGGTCACCGATCATGCTGGTCGCAACGCCTGCCCAACCATGATCGGGATAGGGATTGGCCATGAGCACACCGACAAGGTAGTCGCCTGATTCCAGGACATCATCCAGCGGTAGATTCACCAGCCAGCCCGCACCTTGCCATGTCGGATTGACCTCGGGAACCACTGTGCGGGACAAGACGTCACCAACGAGATTTGAAGCTGCGGCTTGAAGATCGCTGTAGATATTTACTGTCCAGGAAACCACCCCGTCTGGTCCGTCAAAGCCGTTCCAGCCATCCAGAACAAACTCAATGGCATCAATCTGGCTGTCTGCATTCAATGTGAAATTGTCAACGGCTTCGATGGGGGCGGTTAGATCGGACTCAGGGATGAATGATTGGCTGCCATAGATGTCACCGGCCAGCGATGATCCATCACTGTTGCCAATCTGATCAAAGAGCACGTCCGCCTGGGAAATGCCCAATGCAAGTGGGCCACACACAAAAGCAATCAGTAGGGTTCGCACGGGTCTGGTCTCATCTTGAGGGGTGCGATGCGCTCGGGTCCGTCCGAGACGCGTGATGGTCCGATCGGCCTCGATTCGGCATGAAGGCAGCGATCTGTTCAGGACTTCGGTGGAGTAGGGCAATTATTGCGCGGTGAGAGGCCAGCCATTCCAAGAGCCGCACCTCACACTTCGAGGCCGGCCAGAGCGGTTTGTGATTCCCAACTTCCAGTGATCGAGGCCGAATCTGCCCGGCTTAGAGCCATCTGCAGGCTTCCTTGCAGTCAGCGTCGATGATGTTGGAATCTACCAGTGAGAATTCCCTATCGATCGATTTGCTGGCATCTGCTCCTAAACCTGAGAAAACGCCTCACGTGGTAGCCTCCGATCGTGCGGATGACGCTCTTGATCCTGGCTGTTTCGTTGTTGCCCCTTCATCACAGTGGTTGCGCGCCGGTTCTCAAAGGGCCACTTGATGATGCTGCCCATTCTGAGGCTGTGCCAATCACGCTAGGTCATGGATATGCCCTACTTACACAATTGCTTCATGATGAATCCGATGTCACCCTGATCTTTGGACTCAAACATGCTCCTGAAGATGTCAAGGCGTTGTTGAGCCAGGTGGCTGATACCGCTGCATCTACCCGGCGTGAGTTACTCGCTTTGGCGGATGATCCTCCAGCAGTACCAATGGATACAACGGGTCTGCCGCTGATCGAGGTGAGTGCTCGCCATGCGCTGGCCAACAGCACAGCAGCGAGCCTCTTGCTTGCGGGGCGGTCGTTTGAGATTCAGCTGTTGGTTTCACAGGAGAAGGCATGTAGTTATGCCGCAGCACTCTGTGGGGCACTGGCCGTTGCTGATGTGAATCGTCAGCGGACCGCGCTGTTGGAACATGCTGGCAAGGCGTTTCAGGGGTACGCCAGTCAGATCAGTGCACTGATCGCTGCTGGTTATAAGCCACCGCGGCAGGATGCGCATTAACTGCGAATCAGCACAGGTCAGCACTCAACTATTGGGCAGACGGCCCTTCAGATACCAGGTGCGCATACTTCCCTTGCCTTGAGTTCGATATCACGCCGTGGTGTTCAGCAACTGATCAATCCTCAGATTTCATTCGCTCGATTGTGTGCAGTATTTCGTGTGGGTATCTCAGAGCGATCTTTAGCGGGTACCATGAGAATTCGAACTTCACCAATGGGGCAACGCGCCACCACGACTAGGAGCCATTTATGCTTCTTCGCCTGATTTACGACGATTCTCTTGCCCAAGCGAGTTATCTCATTGGCTGTCAAGCAACCGGAGAAGCCATCATCTTTGATCCGGAGCGGGATATCGATCGATATGTCCAACTTGCTGCAGCCAATGGCCTTCGCATTGTGGCGGCAGCGGAAACGCATATCCATGCTGATTTCCTCGCCGGAACTCGGCAACTCGCTGAAGAGCTCGATGTCATGGTCTATGTCTCAGGGGAGGGTGGCTCGGACTGGAGTTACGGCTGGCTTCATGATCGTGTTGGTGGCGGGCAATATCACCATCGTCTTCTTCACGATGGGGACACTTTTCAGGTCGGACATATTCGCTTTCGTGCTATGCACACACCAGGGCACACACCGGAACATATTTGCTACGAGGTAACAGATCTGGGGGCTGGTGCTTCTGAGCCGATGGGCTTGGTGACCGGCGACTTTGTGTTCGTGGGTGATCTGGGACGACCCGATCTACTTGAGACTGCTGCGGGCATTGATAACAGCAAGGAAGAAGGTGCTCGCGCACTGGCAGTTTCAGCAGTCAACTTCCTTAAGCATGAAGATCATCTTCAGGTTTGGCCGGCACATGGCAGTGGCAGTGCTTGTGGTAAGGCACTTGGCGCAGTTCCGCAAAGCACCGTTGGCTATGAGCGCCGTTTTAATCGGGCCTTGCAGATCAGTGGTGACTCTGAATCCTTTGTTGAGTTCATTCTTCAGGATCAGCCTGATCCACCGTACTACTTCGCTCGTATGAAGCAACTGAATCGGGACGGTGTGCCAGTGCTATCGCAGTTGCCTAATCCGGAACAACTCACGGCAGAGAAACTGGCATCAATCAACACCAATACCTGTGCTGTCGTAGACACTCGTTCGTGGTCGGAGTATCGATCGGGCCATCTTGCGGGCAGTTTGCATCCCCTCAGAGGTGTTGGCTTTCTTGCTTCTGTAGGCTCCTTTGTGCAGCCCGATGAAGACATCGTGCTGATTGTTGAACGTGATCAGTTAGAAGAAGCAGTGAGGCGTTGCATTCGCATTGGGCTTGATCGCGTTGTTGGATGGGCAAGTCCTTCATCATTGACGGTGGCCCTGGCTTCGATCGGTGGCGGTGACACCATCGAAGAGATTGGCCCGGCTGATTTCCTTGGTGCTACGGAAGCAGGTGCTGTGGTCTTGGATGTGCGGACCACTGGCGAAGTGGCACGTGGTGCGGTTGAAGGATCGATTCGGGTTCCGTACACGCGGCTACTTGGCCGACTTGAGGAGTTGCCCAGCGATCGGCCTATCGTCGTGCATTGCGCTGCAGGGATTCGCAGTGCTGCGGCATGCAGTTTGATTGCTCGCAACGGTGGGCAGCCGATCAATCTGGCTGGTGGCTATGGCGGCTGGGTGAATTATTGCCAGTCCACCATGGCCGGACCATCAGGGTCCGCTCGTTAGACCGATCCATTGCGTGCTCAACTGTTGGTGTGTCATTACGGATGGACTTTGGTGATGCGCCAAATCGGCAACACCTATCCGGGCTCTGTCCCAGCGTGTTGGCTGAAGCTGGACATCTGAATCTCATGGATTCGCCGACTACCATGTTTGAACTTTCGTAGGAGCGTTAACGCGATGGAGTGTGGATTGATTGGAATGCAGGGTGTGGGCAAGACCACGCTTTTTCAGGCACTCACTGCCCATGCTGTTCCAGTACAGGCTGGTGGGATGAAGCCCAACCTTGGCATTGCCCCAATGCCTGATGCTCGTCTGGAACGTATTGCGGAATTTATACCTCCGGAGAAGGTGATCCCAGCGACAGTGCAGATTGTTGATATTCCTGGTGTGCCATCCGGCGGCGGGGCATCAAGCCTGAATCAAGTCTTGGCACATATCAGAAGCGTTGATGCGTTGGCTCAAGTGGTCAATTGTTGGAATGGTGATGGTGGATCTGAAGTCGAATCAATGCGGGCGGAGTTAATTTTGGCTGATTTGGTCGTGGCTGAAGGTGCGATCGACAGGGCGCGACGGGCTGCTCGTGGTGGGGAAGCAGATGCCAAGTTACGCCTGGCAGTGCTTGAACAAACCGTAGCATTGCTCGAGGATGAACAACCAGTGCGCAGTGGAAAGTGGGCCGAGGCCGAAGCTGCGGTGCTCAAGTCGTATGGATTCATGACGGCCAAGCCGGTGATGCTGGTGGCCAATGTGGATGAGGAAGACGTTGGTAGCGGCTCTGCTGCAGCTGCATCAGTGCAAAAAGTGGCTGGTTCTGAGCCAGTAGTGACGGTCTGCGCAACCATCGAGTCTGAGATTGCAGAACTCGATGAGAGTGATCGTGCCGACATGTTGGCTTCGATGGGCATTGAGCGGCCCGCTATTGGTGTGCTTGCTGCAGCGATCAATGAATTGCTTGGCTTATCGACTTTCTATACGGCTGGGGAAAAAGAGGTTCGTGCGTGGTCCATCCCGCATGGTGCTTCTGCGCCAGAAGCCGCTGGTGCGATTCATAGTGATCTACAGCGTGGGTTTATTCGCGCCGAGTGCTATCACTGTGATGATCTGTTTGAACTGGGTGATGAGAAAGCGATCAAGGAAGCAGGCAAACTCCGCAGTGAGGGCAAGGGCTACTCCATGCAGGATGGCGATGTCGTGCACTTTCTCTTCAACGTCTAATGGCGTTTTCAGAGGTGCAGTTGCCCATGCGGCCTTGGGCATCGCCATATCAGTCACTTAGGCTTGATCCGATGCGATTTTTTGGGAAATCAGCGACCTGCTCGATCCCTACTGTAGATCCTTCGTACATCTGTTCTTGAGGCCGCGCTGTGCTGGCGCGGTCATTTCAGGAGGGTGTCCGCATGGAACGGTCCGGCATCAGTCGAAACCTCGTGTGCTTGTTGGTCTTGGCAGTGCCCACCGGGCTTGCATTTGGGCATGGCTCGCTGTCTCACCCGCCATCTCGAATCTACAGCGCGTTTCAGGAAGGGCCTGAGCAACCGGTTTCCGATGCAGTGATTGATGCAATCGCGATCGGGGGGACCCAGCCGCTGTATGACTGGAATGAACTGGTCAACTTCCACCCCGGGACCAGTGATCAACAGCGCGTGATCGACTATTCGCAGACAATTCCTGACGGGCAACTCGCTAGCGCTGGCAATGCGAAGTATGCCGGCTTCGATCAAGTACGGAGTGATTGGCCATCGACCGAACTGCAGCCAGGCCCATTCGAGTTCGTGTGGTATGCCACGACGCCGCATGATCCGAGCGTGCATCGAGCCTGGATCACGACTGAGGATTGGGACCCCAACATGCCTCTGGATTGGGCGCATATGGAAGCGCTGTCGATCGGCCCGGTCAGTCTTGAAGACTCAGCGTATCGATTCAATGCCATACTCCCACATCGCACTGGCAAACATGTGATCTATGTCATTTGGCAGCGTCTAGATCCGGTTGGCGAGGGTTTCTACGCAGTGGCTGATGTTGACTTTGGTCAGTCAGTTGATCCAACAGAGTGTCCAGCAGATTTTGATGACGATGGACAGATCACAGTGGTCGATCTGATGGCTTTGATTGCTGCGTGGGGGACTTCCGATGAGACCTTCGATGTCGTCGAAGATGGTGTCGTAGATGTCTCTGATCTCACGTACACGCTGTCGGCGTGGGGGTCATGTGGTCCTGATTGTGATTCCAATGGCATTCCGGATGCCGTAGAGATTAGTGAGGGCGCCTTGGACTGTGATGCTGATGGTGTGCCCGATGTGTGTCAGCAGCCCTCCGACTGTGATGGAAATGGGATTCCTGACATATGTGATGTGATTCAGGGAACCCATACTGATTGCAATCTCAACCTCATCCCTGACCAATGTGAACTGGCCGATGGCGATGCTGATGGCAATGGCGTTCTGGATGCGTGTCAGTTCGACGGGCTGAGTTTTTCGTTCGATGTCGAATCGACTTGGGATGGTGGATTTCAGGGAGCAATCACAATCTATAACGACGAGCCGCAATGTGTGATTGGATGGGAATTATTGTTTCATGTGGACTACGTCATCGATCAGGTGTGGGGCGCTCGCTTTGTGTCTCAGAAGGACACTCAGGTGCGTGTGGTGAATGAGGACTGGAACAACCGCATTTGTTCTGGGAAGAGTGTCACAATTGGCTTTATCGCCACTGGAAATCCGGCTGTTCCAACCGAGGTCACGATCAATGGCAATGCTGTGCCGCAGGCTCCATAGATCTGTTCTCATTGTGCTAGCCCAGAGCAAAGTCCTATGCGGCACTTGAGCAGCAGGGCTCTCTAGCCAAGTCACGGTGATGCGCTTCGTGCTGGGGTAGGATGTGTCCACGCCGGGAATCGGCGCTGAACACATAAAGGACTAGAGAACATGAAACGGGTTGTCTTGAGCGCAAGCGTGATGATGATGTTGATGATGGGTGGATGCGGTTCGGCCGTTCGCGGTCAAGCCACGCCATTGCCAGCCACTGGCATGATCAATGACACCTGTCCCTTCTCGGGCCAGCCAGTTGGACCGGGCGCACCTGAGGCCACTCTGGCGGATGGGCGAGCAGTTGGTTTCTGTTGTGGTGGCTGCGCGCAGCGATGGACGCAGTGGGATTCAGAGCAGCAGCAGCAGTATGTGCAAGCACAGGCACACTGACTTGCCTGGCCGTTCAAGTATTTGAGCCACCGCTCAAAGAAATCACCTCCAGGCCGCGAAGCCTGGAGGTGACGGAAGAGAAGAGAAGGAAGTCTGGATCCGGAATGGGTGGCATGACCACCTACAAATCGTTATCGGATGCCGACAACCTCCTTCCTTGAAATTAATCTAAATTTTGCATCAACGGTGGTGCATTTAAGATGCCCACGATCACTCCACAGACCACTCACAACTAGCACAGATAACTCGCAAGCCTATGTATTCAAAGGTATTGCGTATGTATTTGTATGCGGGCATGATGCCAGTCGTGAATCGTTCTCATTGCAAAGATCTTTCGTGACCTTGGGTTGTGGACTTGTCCACTGGCGATCCCGTAATCATGCATAGTGAATTGGTAGGCTCTGGTGATCTGGATAGAGGAGGGTGAGGCCGATGGGGTTGCTTTTGGCACTCGATGAAGGCACAAGCAGTTGTAGAACGGTGGCATTTGATCTTGATGGGAACGTCAAGTGTGTGTCCCAGCAGGAGTTCCAACAGCACTATCCACAGGCTGGCTGGGTAGAGCATGATGCCACTGAGATCCGTGATCGTCAGTTTGAGACGCTTCGAACTGTTCTGGAGGAGATTGGTGGTCCTAAGCAGGTTGCTGGACTGGGGGTGACGAACCAGCGCGAGACCGTGGTGATCTGGGATCGTCGGTCCGGAAAGCCAATTTCCAGGGCGATTGTTTGGCAGGACCGTCGCACCGCCTCAATGATGGAGTCGATCGCCCAGGACGAGGCCATCGTTCAGCTCATTCGGGAGCGGACGGGGCTCATTCCTGACCCGTATTTCTCCGCCAGCAAGATTCAGTGGATGTTGGATCACGTCGACGGGGCTCGAGCGGCAGCAGATGAGGGACATCTGGCCTTTGGAACGATCGAATCTTGGCTTCTCTGGTCGCTGACGGATGGGGCTACGCATGCTACGGATGCGAGCAATGCAGCACGCACCATGTTGTACGACATCAACAGGGGCCAGTGGGATCCAGATCTGCTTGGGCTCTTTGATATTCCAGAGTCGATTCTGCCCGAGGTGGTCCCCTGCGCCGGCCGCTTTGGGGCTGTGAAGATGGCATCAGGGCTTGAGGTGACCGGCATGATTGGTGATCAGCAGTCGGCATTATTTGGACAGGGTTGTCTTCAGCCTGGAGATGCCAAGACGACCTACGGCACGGGTTGTTTTCTCTTGATGAATACCGGGGAGGAATCGGTGGCCAGTACGAGTGGTTTATTGACCACAGTTGGCTGGCAGCTTCCCGATGGAACTGTGAACTATGCCTTGGAGGGCAGTGTCTTTATGGGTGGTGCCACCATTCAGTGGCTTCGCGATGGACTTGGCATCATCGATTCTGCACCGCAGGTCAATGAACTCGCGGCCAGCGTCGATAGCGCCGACGGTGTCGTGTTGGTGCCTGCGTTTGCAGGTCTTGGTGCGCCACATTGGGATTCATGGGGTCGGGCAGCCATCATGGGGATGACGCGTGGGACCACTGCGGCGCACATTGCGCGTGCAACCCTCGAAGGCATTGCGATGAGCGTAGCGGATGTATTGCAATCGATGGAACGGGATGCCTCTTTGTCCTTACATGAACTCCGAGTAGATGGTGGTGCTGCGGCAAGTGATCTCCTGATGCAGATCCAATCCGATGTGCTTGGGACCACAGTGTTACGCCCGAAGATGTTGGAAACTACTGCTTGGGGGGCTGCGGCGATGTCCGGGATTGGGTCTGGAACTTTTCTTGGCCCCGAAGATGCTGCGGGTCATTGGCATCTCGACCGCCGCTTTGAGCCTGATGTGGATGCCGCCTATCGTGCCTCCAAATTGGCTATATGGGCACGCGCTGTTGAGCGTGTGAAGGGATGGGCCCGCGAGGACAATAATGACACGTGAGTCATTACACGAAGCATTCAAGACATCATTTGATGTCATCGTCATCGGTGGTGGCGCCAGTGGATTGGGAACGGCCGTAGATGCGGCAACGCGCGGATATCGAACGCTCCTTCTTGAGCAAGAGGATTTTGCCAAGGGAACAAGCAGTCGGTCTACCAAACTAGTGCACGGTGGCGTGCGGTATCTTCAACAGGGCAACCTATCTTTGGTTCGGGAAGCCCTTCATGAGCGGGGTCTTCTGTATCACAATGCCCCGCACCTTGTCACCAATCTCGCGTTTGTTGTGCCGCGTTACAAATGGTGGGAAGGTCCGTTCTATGGCATCGGGCTCAAACTCTACGATCTGCTAGCGGGAAAATTAAATCTAGCCAAGTCGCGTTCGCTTTCCGCCAAACGGACATTGGAGTTGATTCCAAATCTGGAATCTAAAGGGCTCGATGGCGGTACCGAGTATCACGATGGTCAATTCGATGATGCACGAATGTGCGTCACCTTGGTGCGCACTCTGATTGATCATGGCGGGGTGGCCCTCAATCACACCCCGGTCACTGGACTCAGTCATGATGCATCCGGGCATGTAGATGGCGTGCACGTGACCGATGCGTTGACTGGGGAGCACTATCAGGTTGGGGCAAGGGTTGTTGTCAATGCAACTGGCGTCTTCAGCAACAGCATTCGTCGGATGGAAGATCCTGAGGCTCTTTCGGTCGTGGAGCCAAGTCGCGGTGTGCATCTGATACTAGACCGTTCATTTCTACAGGGTGAGACGGCCATCATGGTGCCGCATACAGATGACGGGCGCATTTTGTTTGTCATTCCTTGGCATGAGCGGTGTTTGGTGGGCACGACTGATGAGCACGCCCCTGAGCCAGTTCTAGAACCTCGCGCGACTGATGAGGAGGTGGATTTCATATTGCGCAACGCTGCGCGTTATCTCGCGCGTGATCCGAATCGAGGTGATGTCCTCAGCGTTTTTGCAGGTTTGCGGCCATTGGTCAAGCACGAGGGTCAGGCAACCAAGCAAATCAGTCGTGAACATGAGGTGCTCGTCTCGCGTGGTGGGCTTGTCTCAGTCATCGGGGGCAAGTGGACTACCTATCGGCGCATGGCTGCTGACGTGCTCGACCATGCAATTGATGTTGGAGGTCTCGAACATCACCCTTGTGTGACCGAGTCTTTGCACCTTCGTGGTTGGGTGGATCGATCAGACCCTGCGATGCCGGAGCAGAACTGGCTTCGTGTGTACGGTGCAGATGCGTTGGAAGTGCTCAGTGTGTGTGATGAAATTGATGGCGGGCATGAACTTTTGAATGAACGACTGCCATACCCACGCGGTGTCGTAGCGCATGCTGTGCGACATGAGTTTGCTTGGTCAGTAGAAGATGTACTGGCACGCCGGACTAGAGCCTTGCTACTTGATGCTCGCGCGGCTTCCGCCTGTGCGGCGGCGACTGCTGAGATTATGGCCAGCGAACTTGGGCACGATGCAGCTTGGCAGGCAAGGCAAGTTGCACAGTTTCAGGCATTGGCTGCTGAATACATCCTGGCTTGAATGCTGAGACGCTTCGAACTGTGCCTTGTGTGGAGTGTGCTGCGATGGGTGGCAACAACACCCCGGGCAGGATTCGAACCTACGACCTGAGCTTTAGGAAAGCCCTGCTCTATCCAACTGAGCTACCGGGGCATGACCATGCATGGTACTGCACCGGTGATTCTCTTCGATGTCAGGCGACGCGTCGATCTGAGGTCAGTTGCTGGCAGACGAAATCAATGAAGGTGGTGGCGAGTTCAGGGTCAAACTGCGTGCCACTGCATCGTCGAATCTCAGCCAGTGCAAGGAAGTTGGTTCGTCGGCGGTGGTAACTACGCTTTGCGGACATTGCGTCCAAGGTGTCCACCAGTGCAATGATCCGGGCGGCGCGTGGAATGTCTGTGGCACTCAAACCATCTGGATATCCGTGACCATCCCAACGCTCGTGATGCCCGCGCACTACTGCGAGAACGTTTTGGTCAAACCCTGCTCGTCGAAGGATGACCTCGCCCCACTCCGCGTGCTTCTTGACGGTGTCGTATTCATAGTCAGTCAGCCGACCGTCCTTTGTCAGAATGTCGGTTCCAACGCGGAGCTTGCCAGCGTCGTGCACATAGGCGGCTAGGCGAAGAAGTGCCAGTTCGTCTTGGTCGAGATTCAGCCAGCGACCAAAGTCTTCACACATTTTGCCAACTCGCAGGCAGTGTTCCATGGTGTCTGTATCCCAGCGGTGTAGTTGAGTCAGCACCGTCTTGGCGGCCTCAGGCAGATCCTCAGGGATTGCCAGATGGTCAGGGCTGATGCGGTGCAGCACCGTGGCTGCTGGGATGTTGATCAGTGGTGTGCTGTCGATCATGGACGGCTCCTCGTCATTAGTGGCGACCAGCGTCATGGCTAGCCTGCACAACCACCTATGGGGTCAACCTAGTGGTGTGTGACCGAATCCACCTTGAGAAGGGAGAAATCCGGTGGCTGATTTCGTTAGAAGCCCCTGATGGTGTCATCTAACGGCATTTTGGGGTCAATATGGGGGGATTCTGTCGAATCCGTGGGTTTGCTCCATCTGCTTGGCGGATCGGTGGGAGGTGCCTGAAAACGCTATGTGCAAGAGGGGATCTCGCACTAGGCAAGTGCATCAGGGCCTACTGGGCCTATAGCCCATGAAGCAGCTTGGAGTTGGAGGCTTTGGGCCTGCTGTCCTGAGTCATGAGGTGCTGCCATCGGCGCGGCGTAGTGCTCGAGCGGTGCTCACCCCTGTGGCCCCACGCGCGATCAAATCAATGCCAAGCAAGATCAACAACAGGTAGGCCGCCCAGCTTCTGAATGCCAGGAAAAAGATCCCAAGAGCAATAGTGACGACCCCTCGAAGGCTGAGAAACTCCCACCCTTTTTGTGGCCGAACTGATAGTCCTACCGCGGTCTCAATGATGCCGCGAAGCAAAACGACCACACCCACAGTCACTGCAATGGCCTCGAGAGATTCCCTCGGCCAGATGATCAGAATCAGCCCGATGACAGCTGGGGCAATGCATGCCAGCCATGCCAGCGGCCCCATGTGCCGCGACATCGCGCTGGTCCACAATCTGGCACCAACCATGATGGCAGCAACACACAACAGAATGCCCAGTCCACGAATGATCAGATCATGGGCCGACTCGTCTGGGATGACCAGAAAGACGCCGAGCAGAATGAGAAGGATGCCATCAAGCATCACCACCCAGGTGCCTTGGTGCTGAATTCGATCACGGGCTTCGCTGACGGCGTGAGTTGCGGGATCTTGGGTCATGACATGGTCTCCGGGGATGTTCCAGTGGGCGAGTCGAGTTGAAGTTGTGATCGCAGCGCCATGATCTCTTCGGGTTCTCCGATCAGGATGACGCGGTCGTTCTCCATTAGAACCGTACGTCCAGTCGGGATCAGGCGTTGGCCGTCACGATACACCAGCGCGACCAGGATGCCTTCGGCCAACTTGAGTTCAGCAATGGACTGGTTGAGCCATACGCGTGTGGTCGTGTCCTGGTCGATACGGAGCGTGAGGCTGTATTCGCTTCGCAGGAGGGCATGCTTGATTTCGGTGGGGCCATTCGCGCTGAGCCAGTGATCCATGAAACCATCTTGTTCCACTGCTCCAGCGAGGCTGGCAAGCAGTCGCAGATGTTGGGTTGGATCTGACTCTGGACTGGCCATGAAGAAAATCGCGTGTACGCCGATGACTGAGTGGCTTCCAGGGACGCCGCTGCCCAATTCAATCTGCAATTCCTCCCGACATCGCACAAGCACTAAGTGAGAGCGATCGAGTCCATCAAGGCGCATGTGTGGCAATGCCACTCCCCCGGCAACGGGTGTCGCGCCTACACGCGTTCCTTCATGAAAGCCATCCATGAAGTGCTCAGTGCCGCGGCGGGTTTCGCCCGCCAGTGACTCGCTGGCCTTCTGAATAAGTGATTCAAAATCGTCGTTTTGATCTGCATCGATAAATCTGGCATGCGCGATGATTTGTTCAAAAGGATCTGCTGCCCGTAGGCCCTTCTCTTTGATGATGCCACGAAGTTCCACATCCAATGGGTCAAATCGATTTTCTCCGAGCCGCGCAAATACATGAAAGATGGCGCCATAACGTCGACTTCTACGTGCTGCATACCAATGGAACCACATCACTGCGATGACGATCATCCCGAGTGTGAAGAGCACAGGAATCCACCCGAGCAGCACAACGGCTGTGAGGGAAAGCACGATGCCGATGAGCGGCATCCAAGGATAGAAGGGCACGCGAAAACCAGGGTCATAGGAGTTGAGCCGACTTTCACGCATGATGATCACTGCGGCGCACAAGGCAGCAAAGATCACCAGTTGGATTGTGCCGGCATACTTGGCAATAACCAAAGGATCGAGGAGCAGTACTTCGACCACAACCAGTGCGACAGTGAGGAAGATCGCGGGGGCTGGAGTACCCATTTTCCCAAGCCTGCGGAAGAGACTCGGGAAGATGTGATCTCGTCCCATAGCCAGTGGATAGCGGGACGCGCTCAAGATGCCAGCATTGGCTACCGCAAGGAAGGATGCGATGGCAGCAATTGAAATCACGATGGTGCCGACAGATCCCGAGAAGTATTCAGCGGCGACGGCGGCGGGTGTGTAGGTGCTGGAGAGTTCATCAGCTGGAATGATTCCGATCATGATCGCCAGGGCGGCCATGTAAATCAGAATGGCTGCAACCAGTGCAAGCAGAATGCCTTTCGGGATGTTCCGTTCAGGATTGCGTACTTCTTCAGCGACACTCGCCACTTTGGTCAGTCCCATGTATGAGATCAGAACCACGCCAATCATGGAGGCAACAGCACTTCCGCTGGTGGACCAGAGTCCTTCGAAGTGGGTTGTGTTGATTTCCGGGCTACCGAAGGCGATGAACCAGGCGAGAATCGCCAAGACAGCAATGACCAACGCTGACTGCATCCAACTTGCCTTGCCAGCGCCCATGAGATTGAGCAAGCCAAAGGCGACTGCCAAGACCGCCGCAATCAGGGTGACTGGTGGATCATCCATGAAGAGGCCGAGGTAGTAGCCCGAGCCAACCAGCGCGAAAGCAGTTTTGAGCGTCAGGGTCAGCCAGGTCCCGATACCAGCGACAGTGCCGGCCAACGGTCCGAAGGCACGATCGACGTAGAAGTAGAATCCGCCTGCTCGAGGCATCGCTGTGGCCAACTCGGACATGCACAGCAGCGGGGGCAGGGCGACCAGTCCGGCCAGCAGATAGGCCAGCAGAATGGCTGGGCCGATCTTTTCAAAGGCGATGCCTGGAAGCAAAAAGAGGCCGCCACTGACAGTGGTGCCAAGTGCAATTGCAAAGACGCCAAAGAGTGTGATCTCTTTGCGCAACGTGCCGGACTGTGCTGCAGGTGCCATCGGATCGATGCCGCCCCGATCATAGATGGCGGATTTGATTGTAGTACGGGCTGGTATCGGCCGTCAGATGGTCCTAGGCGGCTTGATCTACAATGCCTCGCCCGGAAGGAGCACATGCCCGTGACGACGAATTGGCTGGACACACATCGTGAGAGGCTTAACGGCGCTCTTGAAGCGATTGACGCACGCACTTTCTGGTCGGCTTATCCCGAGGTGCCCAGTGGGCGGATCTATGGCGAGACCGCCCGAGACGAGGGGATGGCTGCATGGAAAGCGCGACTCGGAGGTCAGTTCGATCTGGAACAGCCTGGTGTCACTGAATGGGTTGATACCGAGCAGTCGCCATATGGCATCGAAACGGGAATCCGTTATCCCCGGGTCGATCTTGATGTGCTCATTCCCGCAGCTACCAGTGCCATGGATAGCTGGAAGCGGGCATCGATTGAGGATCGCACTGGAGTTTGTTTAGAAATTCTGAGCCGATTGAATGCGCAGTCTTTTGAAATGGCGCTGGCTGTCATGCACACCACTGGTCAAGGATTCATGATGGCATTTCAGGCAGGTGGTCCGCATGCGCAGGATCGAGGTCTTGAAGCAGTCGCATACGCCTGGCGTGAAATGACCCGATGCCCGCGTGAGGCGACTTGGACAAAGAAGGTATCAAAGACGGAAGTCGTGACTCTCGACAAGACTTGGCGCGTGGTTCCACGTGGCATTGCTGCCAACATCGGGTGCTCAACCTTCCCGACTTGGAATGGCTACCCCGGCTTGTTTGCAAGTCTCATGACAGGGAATGCTGTCATGGTTAAGCCACATCCCGGCGCTGTGTTGCCGTTGGCAATTACCGTAGAGACTGCCAGGGCAGTGTTGCGGGACGCTGGCTTTGATCCCAATCTGGTCACTCTGGCATGCGATTCTGTGGAGCAGCCAGTGGCGCAGGATCTTGTGATCCGCGATGAGATTCGCATCGTGGACTTCACTGGTGGCAATGTCTTTGGTGATTGGATTGAGTCCAATGCAACCCAGGCGCGGGTCTACAGCGAAAAGGCAGGCGTGAACTCGATCATTTTGGATGGTGTTGAAGATTTGCGGGCTGTGACAGGAAATATCGCTTTCTCACTCTGTCTCTTTTCCGGTCAGATGTGTACGACACCTCAAAATATCTTTATTCCCGAGTCGGGAATTCGCGGTCCGGAAGGGATGCTGGGATTCGACGAAGTTGTTGGAGCGATTGTCAAGGCGGTTGATTGGTTTGTGTCCGACCCCGCCCGTGCTGCGGAAGTGCTCGGTGCGATTCAGTCAGAAGCTACTGCTGCAAGGGTCAGTTCAATTTCACGTGACGCAGATACTGTGCTCCGTTCTTCATCAGCAATAGAAAATGAAAGATTTCCATCGGCGCGAACGGCAACGCCGCTGATTGTGCAAGTCGAAGCTGATGATCCATCGTGGCGCTCGGAGGCCTTCGGCCCCATTGTGTATGTCGTGCGAACCTCGAGTACTGCAGAGTCCATCGAACTTGCTGCTGACTCGGCCCGTCAACAAGGTGGATTGACCGCGGGTGTGTGGACTGGTGATCCGCAGGTGCAGGAGAAGGCTGTTGAGGCGCTGACCGATGCGGGGGTGGCAACCTCCTGCAATCTTGCCGGTCAGATCTGGATCAATCAGTCCGCTGCATTTAGCGACTTTCATGTCTCAGGTGCCAATCCTGCTGGCAACGCCACTTTGTGCGATGCAGCATTTGTGGCAGATCGCTTCCGCATGGTTGCGAGTCGGACATTTGTTCCTTCGCAAGTTGAAGAGGTTGTGGGCTGATGCCCTGCTTCAGTTACGAAGGCATTACACCCGTCGTACACCCGGATGCCTTTGTGCATCCGTCTGCGGTACTGATTGGGGATGTGCATGTGGGCCCGAGATGTCTAGTGGGTCCATGTGCCGTGCTTCGTGGTGACATCGGTCGGCTCATCATGGAGGCTGGAAGCAACATTCAGGACACCTGTGTTGTGCACTGTTTCCCAGGTAAGGATGTCATCGTGCATGAACATGGTCATGTAGGGCACGGTGCGGTGCTGCATGGATGCACAGTCGGGCGTAATGCTCTGATCGGTATGAATGCAGTACTGATGGATGATGTGCATGTGGGGGAGAACAGCATCGTCGGTGCGCTTGCTTTTGTGAAGGAGCGAACGGAGATCCCAGCTGGGACGCTGTGGGCTGGATCACCGGCAAGGCAAATTAAGGAACTCACTGCCGAGGAGATCGGCTGGAAGTCCAGAGGGACTGATGTCTACCAGTATCTGGCTGCGCGGCATCAAGCAACTGAGAGCGAAGTTGAGCCTCTTGCCGAAGCCGATGACACCCGAATGGGCCAGCGCGTGCCCGATGTTCTATACGAGACGAAGCGCACCAGTCGCGACTGATTGCTTATTTGCTTTTCTCAAGTTTTTGAAAACACCACTTCGGTCCCATCATGGTCATGCCATTGATGCGGACACCTCGTCCACGCTCCGCTGGTGTCATAGACGAAAAAGGGATGCTCGCTGAGTTGGCGCCGAGCACTCGCCAGAGCAGAAGTGGTTCCATATGGAGATATGTGTCATCTACGGCAGCATGAATGCTCAGCCCCATATTGACATAGCCCCAAGAAAACGACTGAAAATGGCGATGCTCTGCAGTGTGATGCATTTCTTGTGGTGGAAATGGAGAGGTCATTCGGTTCCATAGCCAGCGAAATGCCAAATGCAGCGTTATCAGGATGATCAAAGGGCTCCCAACACTGATCAAGCTTGATGAAATCGTTGGATTAGCAGTCATGAGCGCCACGATGCCTCCGATGAACATCGCTTGCGATACAAACAAGAAGAGCATGAAGCGGCCAAAGAGTGGCTTTCCTTCTTCCATCACTATGACTCCGACAATGCTTGTTGGGCCGCTTCAAGCAATAGCTCGCTACAGGTCGGGTGCGCTGGAACCATGTCAGCAAGATCTTGTAGCGTCGCACCCAGTTCGACAACGAGGGTTGCCGCTGTCGCAAATTCAGCGGCGCCGCGTCCGACGGCGCCAGCCCCAATGATCGTTCCATGAGTGCGGTCCCAGCGGAGATGGGTCAGTCCTTGTGCGGCGCCTTTGGCAACAGCGAGGCCGCTGTATGACCACGGCACGCTGATGGTTCCAACATCCGCTTCATCCGCTGCATCGCCTGACCAACTCATTTCTACAGGACCAAAGAGCACGCGTGGCACACTGGCGGGTTCCCAGTACCCTTGGCCATCAATGGATTCTGCAGCTATCCGTCCCTGCGCTAAGGCTGCTCCGGCCCACAAGGGAGGCCCAGCACAATCTCCAGCAGCCAAGATGCGACCTGCTTGTGTCTTGAGGTGAGCATCAGTGAGGATCCAGTTGTCCTTGACTTGAACGTCCGTCACATGGAGGTCCAAGTGTTCAATGTTTGCTTGTCTTCTAGCGGCATCAACAACAAGATCTGCTTGCGGCGGTGTTGACCAGGCTGCAGTATCCACTTCAATGTGGTTGAATTGCAGGACTGCATCCCGCAACTCTGTGGGGATATCAGGTAGTAGTACGGATCCATTGGTGTGCAAGCTGACTTTGGCACCCAGTGCTTGGGCCATGATGGCTGATTCGACGGCGACGACATCGTGTCCAACCACGACGACGCGTCCAACAGCCAGTGAAGGGTCAACAGCCAGGGCTTCGGGGGTACACACCGATTGGTGATTTGATAATTCTGGGTGTGGGCTTGGACGACTCCCGGTGCAAACAACGGCACGCTTAAATCGCAGGCGAATTACCTCTTCGCCAGCCACTTGAATTTCTCGATTGCTGAGAAATCGCGCCTGTCCTCGCAATTGTGTGATCCGCCGTTGGTCTGCAGCACCTGCGAGACCCTTGCCAAGTCGGTTCGTACATCGTTTGACCCAAGACTCAACCGAGCTGGGATCTATAGTGAGTGGGTTGCCAGTGAGACCGGCACTCGTAGCTGTGGCAGCACTTGCCGCAACATGTAGCATGGCCTTGCTTGGAATACATGCTTGTGTCAGACATTGTCCGCCGGGCGTAGCGTTTGGATCCACCAGTGTGACTTCGTGTCCAGCCTCTGCAGCTGCAAAGGCGCAACTGTAGCCCGCAGGCCCTGCGCCGATCACAACTACGTCGGCATCCTGAGTGAACTCTCCGACCACCATGGCACACACTGTAGAGGCATTGGACTCGGATTGACGGCTCCCCGCATGATGAAACGAGCCCCTGTCCATATGGACAGGGGCTCGGAATATTCTCGTGAGGGGGCTGTGTCAGTCGGACTCGGTGTATCCGGCCAGTGTGGCCTCCAGCGAGTCTTTCATCGGGCCGACCTCTGAAGCCGCCACGGCTTTTTCTTGCCAAGCGATGGCTTTGGCTTTCGCTTGCACACCTTGCTCCCAGTAGATGCGGGCAAGTGTGTCAAGAATGGAAGCGTCCTTGGATTCGGTCAGTTCGACGCCTCGATTGGCGGCCTTCATGGCGAAATCAAGATCGCGATGGGCTACATCAGGGTCGTCGGCCACTGTCCAAGCAATCGAATTCAAGAGATTCGGATTGTCCCAGTTCTTTTCCATCATCTTTCGGCCAATGGCATAGCCCTGATCACAAGTTGTCGTGTCGGTAATCAGATACTCGAATTGCATGCCCATGATCGTTGTGTCATTAGGCATCTTTTCGTCGGCTGTTTTAAATGCGGCGAGCACTGCGTCTCGATCATTGCTCATCATGGCCTGACGAATCGGCATCATGACTTCCATGAACTGTCGTTCTCGTTCCTGTTCTTTGGCCATTTCTTCCTTGGCCTTCTGCGCATCCCATTCACCGGCGACATATTGGGTCATCACGCTGTCGATGGTTGCAGGATGGCCGATCCATTCAATGATTCCGGTTTTGCCAACAAGGAATGCTGCAGGAATGCCATTCTGGCCGGCAGCTTTCATCCAGTGCTCAGCCATCCAGCCGTTGTCATCGATTGCGATCGTGTAAGCCATGGCGCCGTCTTTGGACTTGACGAAATCACCTACCGCCTTTTCTTGATCTTCCTGGGTCTTTTCCCGTTGCCAGACGGCAGTGCTCATGACAGTGATGCCGGCATCAGCGTAGGTCTTCTGCAATTTGGCAAGATGCGGGATTTGCGCGATGCAAGGTCCGCACCACGTAGCCCAGAATTCCATGACATAGGCCTTGCCGGGGGCGAACTGGTTGACGGGCGTTCCGTTGTAGAACTTGGCAACCTTGATCTCGGGCGCCTTGTCGCCAATGCTCAGCGTGGGTGCGCTGTTCTGCGCGATGGTTACCGTTGATAGGCTGCAAGCAAATGCAGCAGCAGTCGTAATGAGTCGGTTCATAAGGTTCTTCCTTTCGGTCTTTGGGCAGAGATGCCCAAGCGGTCCACGATAGCAGGAACGCTTCAATTGGGCCTTCAATTGCATCGATTGATGCTGCGCTAGAGTGCAAATCGCATCGGGTGTTCGAGATCATCGATGAGGTGCTCAATAAAGGGGATTTCGCGACCCCCATCGACCAGTCGGTGATCCATGGAGTGGCTGAGCGGCAGAATGATCCGAGGCACGATTTCATCATCTACGACCCATGGCATCTTGCGTGCACGACCTACCGCCAGACAGGCCACAGTGCCAGGCATGATGATTGGCGTCGAGTACCGGGTTCGACCCATGGCCCCGGCATTGGAGATCACATAGGTCGCGCCGCGGGTGTCTTCAACACCAAACTGGCCCGATCTTGCATTGTGCGTGATCACCGCAAGGTGGTCAGCGATATCGCCAGCACCCATGAGATGGGCATTGCGAATGACGGGCGCTACCAACCCACGCGGTGTTTCAACACCGATCCCGATGTTGATGTACTGGCGGTAGACCACCTCTTGGCGATCCGTATCAATTGTTGCATTGAGAATGGGGTGACGGAGCAACGCCCGACAGATAGCTCGGATGACAAAGGCGAGCGTTGTGACTTTACGGTCTGGACGTTCTGGATCTACAAAGCCGCGGCGCATCTCCTCAAGATTGGTGATGTCAGCATCATTGCAATCGGTCACGTGCGGGATCGTCTGCCATGAGATCTGCATGACCTGGGCAATGGTCTTACGGGCTTGTGACAGATCCTGGCGCACAATTTCGCCATAGGCATCTTGATCGCGCTGACCTTCCAATTCCATGCCTGGAGTGGTGACCGAATGCAGTGGTGGTTGCGGTGTGCCGATCGGCGTCGGTGTTGCAGTCGCAGGGACTACAGCAGCAGCCGTGGGCATTGGGGATTCTGCAGCAGGTGTATTTGACGCGCGCTCTACATCTGCCCGAGTGATCCGTCCACCAGGGCCGGATCCTGCAATGTCTTGGACTGACAGTCCGAGTTCTCTGGCCATGCGGCGCACAGATGGAGACGCGGGTTTGCGTCGGGTCGGTGAGGTGGCACTTGGTGTTGTTGCGCTTACCGATGTGGCTGCTGCCGAGGCGGTGGCCATTGGCGTTTCTCTTGCGGCATCTGGTGGTGCGCCGCTATCACCGTCAAAGGTGATCATCACATCGCCAACATGGACCAGTTGACCCGACTCGATGTGCACGGTGGTCACAATGCCGGTCACTGGTGATGGGATCTCAACCGCCGCTTTGTCAGTTTCAACTTCCATGAGCGGTTCGTCTTCGTTGACTGACTGCCCTGCTACAACATGGAGGCGAATGATGCGGCCTTCGTGTACACCCTCACCCAAATCAGGAAGTCGAAACTCTTGTTGGACTGCTGCGGTCATGTTCGCTCAGTTCCAGTTCATTAACTCGCAAGCCGTTTCAACCACGTCGTCGGGATCTGGAAGAAAGTGCTGTTCGACTTGGAAGTAGGGGAAGGGGAGGTCAGGGGCCGTCAGTCTGCGCAGCGGCGCGACAAGGTATTCAAATGAGCCATGTTCGGCGAGTCGGGCAACGACTTCTGCGCCGATGCCGCAAGTTCGGTGGCCTTCGTGTACGACGATGCATCGTCCGGTTTTGCGGACTGACTCCACCAGCGTAGTTGTGTCCATCGGGGAAATAGTCAGCAGATCAATAAGTTCGACATCAATGCCGTGCTGATCACTCAGGTCATCCACGGCTTCGCGGACTGGTCTGATCATGGCGCCATATGAAATGATGGTGATGTCTTCGCCGGGGCGAACAACCTGGGCCTTGCCTAGAGGCATGGTCTCAGGTTCTTCTGGAACATCTTCACGGAACGCTCGGTAAATCGACTTCGGTTCATAGAAGACGACTGGGTCAGGGTCTGCGATCGCAGCGGCAAGCAAGGATCTGGCATTGCGTGGCCCGGAAGGAATAACCACTTTCAGTCCTGGTGTGTGGGCCCAGTAGGTCTCCCGTGACTCACTATGGTGTTCGACTGCACGGATCCCGCCGCCGTAGGGCGTACGCATCACCATGCTGATTTCAAATCGACCTTGAGTGCGGTTGCGTAATCGAGACATGTTCTGTTCGATTTGGTCGAATGCCTGCAGCGAGAACCCAGAGAATTGAATTTCAGCGATTGGCTTCATGCCGTAGATGGCCATGCCCACGGCGGTGCCGATGATGCCGCACTCAGCCAGTGGAGAATCCATCACACGGTCTTTCCCATATCGAGCCTGCAATCCCTTGGTGACACGAAAGACACCGCCATTGACACCAATATCCTGACCCATCAGGCAGACCCGGTTGTCCTGCGCGAGTGCTTCATCAAGCGCAAGATTCAGTGATTCGACCATAGTGATCGATGGCATCACTTCACTCCTTTGCGGTCAAGACGCCGCAGATACTCAAGTCGCTGTTCTTCCAGTTCATCGGGCATCTCAGCATAGAGATGGTCAAAGATCTGACGTGGCTCAGCAACGGCGGTCTCACGAAACTGGGTGCGGGCATCGAGAACTTCTTGTTCACATGCAGCGCGAACCTGATCGGCTTGTTCGGAGGAGAGTAGATTTCTGTTGGCGAGGTAGGTTTCAAATCGGGCAATCGGACAGCGGTTCTTCCATGCGTCAACCAGTGACTCGTCGCGATAGACGCTCGGATCATCAGCGGTCGTGTGCAAACTCATGCGATAGGTCACTGCTTCGATGAGGGTGGGCCCCTGGCCCTCGCGAGCACGGCGACAAGCCTCCTGGGTAGCCATCATCATGGCAAGAATGTCATTGCCGTCCACACGTAATGAACGCACGCCAAATCCGAGTCCACGGGTCGCGAGCACATCATTGCCCGACTGCTTGTCGATGGGTGTTGAAATGGCCCAGCCATTGTTTTCGCATACGAAGACAATCGGGGCCTGTTCGACCGCGGCAAAATTCAGCGCTTCAGACACCGATCCCTGTGAGAATGCACCATCGCCGAAGTTGACAACGGCGCAGTGGGCGTCTTGGGCACGCCGCATTGCCATTGCCAAACCCACGGATGGAAGTACATGCGAACCAATCACAATGGAGAATGGCAAGTCCTTCACGCCGTCTGGCGGAGGGAAGCCACTGTGGTACCCGGCCCACAACCTCATGAGGTGTTCCATCGACCAACCTCGCCAGATTTGGGCGCCAAATGAGCGGTAGGACGGGGCGAACCAGTCATCAGGACCCAGTGACCAGACTTGGCCGATCATGCAGGCTTCCTGCCCAAGATTGGGTGCGAAGGTGCCCATCTGCCCCTGACGTTGCATAGCAAGCATGCGGGCATCAAAGGCCCGGGTTAGCACCATGGCTCGATGCACCTTGAGCAGGGTCTCATCGTCATACTTGGGGTCAAGCCCGTCTTCAACCTGCCCATGCTCATCAAGCACTTGCAGGGATTCAATTCGACCCAGATCAATGGATCTGGAATCAAATGGGCCATCAATATGTCCCGGTGGAGGGACCTCGGAGGGGGTGTTCTGCTCCGCTCGAGTTGGTTGATTGGCTTCAGGCATGAACCACTCATGGTAGCGGGGGCGTCAGTCGGGCTGAAGCAGTTTGATGGTCAGGCCCCAACAGATACCGCCGGCGGGTCGCATGGAGCGATCCGCCGGCGGTGGGGAGTCAGATGGGGGTTGCGGTCAGCCGCAGGAGCCCCAATCGGCGACCAAGATCAGCAAGTCGACAACGTCGATCATGCCATTGTCATCATGGTCTCCAGGACATGATCCACCCCCACAAGGGCCCCAGGAAGAGAGCAGATCGAGCACATCGGCATCATCTACTTCACCAGTCATCACCACATCGGAGGGACATCCTGGAGTAGAGGACACATCGAAGCCTAAGGCGACACCCGCATTGGCAACCGAGTCCGATTCCGCAGCATTGGATCCGATGAGCAGAATTTCACCAAGCATGGCAATGCCGCGGCCCATGGCCCAACTGGCCGCGCCAATGGAATCTTCCAACTCGGCAAGTTGTACCCATTCATTGCTATCGGTGAGTCTGAACAGGTAGGCAGCGCCAGAATGGGCACCATTGAGATTGCTGAAACGTACGCCGGCTGCGAGCAGTTCACCTTCCAGAGCGAAGGCTTCACCAAAGTAGTTTGTCGATGCCGTTGTAGTTGGAGCAATCGTGTCCACAAGGCCCCAGAGCGGCACGCTGCTGGTCCAGCCCATGACATGAATGCGCTCATTTAGAGGCTCGCCGATGGCCATGTGATCACCGTCGTAGTCCAGTTCCGAGCCAAGGTTCATGGTGGTGACACCAAGATCACCTTGGTCAATCTCCGCAGTGTTCAGCCACACGGTGCTGGCCTTCTCAAGATAAAAGACTCGGCCAGAATCGGTACCTGCGTCATAGTCCCAGGGAGCACCAACGATCATCTTCGATTCATCTTCATGGTTGATCGCAACTGACCAGCCGAAGTGGTTGCCTTCTTCTCCATGGGGACACTGAAATTCAACGCCACTGTCCCAATCATCAGCAGTGCGTTCATAGACCCAGATGCTGCCTTCATTGCCAGACCTGCCCGGAGCACCAACGACGAGTGTGTCACCAACCAGGTCGATGTCAAAGCCATACATATCTGACGGGGAGAGGCCGGCAGGTTGAAAGCTGGCCTGCATCGTGACCACACCAGTACCGGAGTCAGCCGTAAATACAAAGACCTTTCCGACTGGAGACATGGCCCCATTGAAGGCGTGCGGGGCGCTGACGGCAAAGGTGTTGCCATCGGCAGCCACGTTCATACCAAAGTAGGCATCGACGTTGATGCCCGCCGGTGTAACGAGGTTGGAGCTCGCGGGAAGCCCGGTGAAAGGATCGGGCCACACGATGGTGACCGTGCCAGTATTGCTGCCAGCATCGTCATCCCCAGGGCTGCCAATCACAAGAAAGGCATCGGCAATTGCAATGCTCTGGCCGAACTGATCTCCGTTTCCGGCGACGTTGGGCTCGATTCGCAAAAGCTCTTCGGCAGGGTGTGCATCGACGCTTGATACGACGGTCAGTGCAAAGAGTGGGCAGCACGCAAGGATGGTTCGCAAGGAACGTTGTGACATGATTTTGGCTCCTGTAAGCAATGCAGAACCACCTATGGAGAAGGGGTCTCAGCGTGTGCTATTGGATGGCCAGAAGCAGCAAATCGAGCGTTATCGGACAGCAAGGGCCTAGAAACTCACCCTTAGAGGCTGGTACTCCGTGGCTTCATGTGCTCAAACTGATTGCGGCATCCATCACAGAAGTAAATTGCCCGACATCGTGTGGGCCCGTAGGGACTGTCGAGCCTGGTCTGATTTGAGCCACAGTAGGGGCATTTCATGGCTGAGGTTGTCAGGGACACCCCGGCCTGAAGCGTCTTGCTCCCACAAGCCTGGGGAGTAGTGACTCCATGTGCCTTGAGTTTGGAGCGACCATCAGCGGAGATGCGGTCCGGTGTCCATGCTGGTTCATACCGCCATTGCACCTCACACACATCGATGCCGTCGAGTGCACTGACTCTTTGTCGTACATCTGACTCGATCATTGGGAGTGCAGGGCATCCGGACCATGTTGGCAGTAGCGCGATAATGGCTTTGGAGCCATCACAGGTGACATCTTCAACCAGCCCAAGTTCTACGATGCTGACCGGCAGTTCCGGGTCAGGCACCAATTCAAGTGCGGCATGAATGTCGTCTTTGGTCACCATGATGCATCGGCATCGGTGCCGATCACCTCGGTCATCTCTTCGAGTTGCTCGATGAAGTGCGCAGCATGGATTCCACGACGGCCACCAGTCGCCTGTCTGTCAGGAAGTTCAAAAGTGGTGGTCAGTCCAGCATCGCGTAGCGTTGGGCTGACAATTTCAATCCATTGTTGGAAGACATCATCGCGATCGGAGCAGCAGGCATCTTTGTCAGACAGTGTGGCATCGGGAGGCTCAAACATCATGCCGGCTTCTGGAGTCAACAACTCAAGGGCCGTCTGCATACGTTCCCGTGACTCGTCTGTTCCCGAACCCAATCGCACCATCCAGGCGGATAGGTACTTGAGTTGGATCGCCTGCTCATCTTGAATGCGTCGACAGCGAGCGCTGAGAGAAGCATCATCGGTGGTCGCGAGTCGATCGATGCCAATTGAGGAGAATGTTGCAAGAAGCCAGCGACGGACGAGCGATACAGACCAGTCGAAATTATCTGGAACAGTTGCGAGATCGCAGCAGCGATAATCCTCGGCGCGGCGACGAAAGCCAATAGAGTCAACATCTAAGCCATACTTTTCAGATAGCCACTCCATGAGAATCATGGCGTGACTCAGGTCGTCTTGTGACATGGCAGAAGCGGCAATGTCTTCTTCGAGGATCGGTGCGAGTCCTGTCCAGTCACTCTGCATATGGCCAAGCATCAATTTGTCGTCTGTGTGCATCAAGACGACATTCGCCAGTAGATCATTCAGCATGTCCTGCATGGTCATTGAAGTGGCCTCAGAAATGATCGGCGATGTCTTCTTGCCGATAGTCTTCATAGGTTTGTTCATCTCGAATGCGTGTCCATTTGGAACGTACTTGTTTGCTATAGCCACGCGCGAGTTTGTAGCTCATGTCGTGGTGGCGCCAGATCAGGAGTTCTTCTTCGTTGGTTTCCAGAACCTGACTACTCTTGACAACGCGAATGCTGCAGACCTTGGAGCCGGCAAACGATGCCTGGGCCCGGGCAAGCGCGGTGTTGGCATTGGGTGCATGCACGACACCAGCAGTTTGGTGATTGCCGCCTCTTCGATTCAGCGTCAGCACCGTCCATTCATCGCCATCGGTCCCAGACGCATCGATGGGCTCTAGGTTTTTCAGCGCATATTCACTATCAATCGCGTCCTCATGGCGGTGCGTGATGAGTCCAACACATGCCTCATCGAGGCCATAGTGCTCCCGCGCGTACTGCAGGGCGAGCGCTTCATCAGGTGCATCGACATAGCCGGCCCATTTGAATGGAGCCCCCGGTTTTTTGCAGGTATAGACCACCCAATGCATTGTGTCAGGCGTTGGGGGAGGCAGTTCCTCGCCAAATGTGAGGGCTTGCTCGCGAATCTTCGACATTCAGGCCGCCGGTGGAGTGACCACCGCTCCGTGCGCAATGGCGCGGCGAACCCAGGCGCCTTGCTCATAGGAGAATCGTCTCAGTGCCAGCCGCTGCGCGTTGCATGGTCCATGGCCGCGGATCACCTTCCAGAATTCATCCCAGTCGGGCTCTGTGAACGACCACTGACCAGTGGACTCATCAACGCCGAGTTGCTCATCTGGTGTTGCAGACGTCACAAGGCCTTGTTCATTTTTAGTCACAACATTGATGACCAATCCAAGGTCGATGGCCGCGGGGGCGAAGCGGTTGACGAATCGCTGTCGGAGCGAGTCGTTGCGTTCAATCTTCATACGCCATCGCATAGCGGGCATGTCCTCGGCGCCGGGCTTGTCATGGGGCCCAAAGAAAGCTAGCGCAATGGTCCACCATCGATCAAAAGCCTCTTGTGTCATCGCCTTTTGCGCCTTAGTGCCACTCATCAGCGTGAGCACCATGTCTTCACCGCTCTTGAAGTGGAAGGCCTCTTCCATGTTGATCCGATTCATGGTCCGAACATATGGACCATAGGCGCCATCTGCGAGTGTCTTCTGGTTCATGATCGCAGCGCCATCGATCAGCCACTGGACCATGGCAATATCAGCCCACGTCGGACAGGGATAGTTAAAACAGTTGTGATACTTAGTTTTACCTGTCACCAGATCACGAAGCATGTCGTCTCGGCTCTTGCCAAGTTCTTGGGACACGCGGTAGAGCATCTGGCCATGGCCCACCTCGTCCTGCACCTTGGCAGTCAACGCTAGTTTGCGCAGCATTCCCGGCGCGCGAGTAATCCATTCGCCCTCTGGTAGGGCTCCGACGATTTCCGAATTCGCATGGTGCTCTGCCATCCGCAGTTGGAGCAGGCGATAGGCCTCTGGCATCCAGTCGCCTGGCTCAATTAGTACGCCATCTGCAATGCGTTGTTCAAATTCGGCCAGACGGTCCGGATCCTCGTCGATCGTGATTTCGGCCGGGGCGACTGGGTTGGCGGCGCCACTCATAGTGGAATCCTCTGCATTCCGGGTTTAGTCAGCCCGGCAGTTCAAACACGGTGGCCAGCCCTTGGCCGACTCCTACACAGAGTGTAGCCACACCACGGTCAGATCCACGACGATTCATTTCATGAATCAGCGTGGTTGCCAGCCGAGCACCGCTGGCGCCTAGTGGATGACCGATGGCAATGGCACCACCCTTGACATTGACTCGATCAACATCGAGATCAAGGTCACGGACGCAGGCGATGGATTGCGCGGCAAAGGCCTCATTGAGTTCAAAGAGCCCGATGTCTTGGCAGGTCAAGCCAGCGCGATCAAGGGCTTTGCGTGTCGCGGGAACAGGGCCGATCCCCATCGTGGCCGGATCAACACCAGCAGATGCAGATGGTCCGACCAAGGCGAGAACATTTCGACCTTCGGCATGGGCTCGCTCAGCTTCCATAAGTACCAATGCGGCGGCGCCATCATTGACACCGCTGGAGTTGCCAGCAGTCACAGTGCCAAGATCATCTTTGGCGAATGCGGGTCGGAGTTTGGCCAGGGCTTCAAGCGTGGTTCCAGGTCGTGGGTGTTCATCCACATCGACCGTCAATGGATCCCCCTTGCGTTGTGGAATATCGAGGGGACGCAATTCTTCCTCAAACTGTCCAAGTTCCTGAGCCAACGCCCAACGCTGTTGACTGAGTAGTGCAAATCGATCTTGTTCTTCACGGGTGATCTGATATTTTCGAGCCACGTTCTCGGCAGTTTCACCCATGCCATATGGATGGTGTATGGCGGCAAGCGCCGGATTGGTGAATCGCCAACCGATGGTGGTGTCATGCACTTCATGTTTGCGATCAAATGCACGCTCGCCCTTGGCCATGACAAATGGGGCGCGACTCATACTTTCAACGCCACCGGCGACAAACACATCTCCAGAACCGGCTTCAATCATGCGGGCTGCAATGTTGACTGCTTCAAGGCCTGAGGCGCATAGTCGATTAACCGTACTTCCTGGGACGGTGACCGGGAGGCCTGCCAGCAAGGCGGACATGCGCGCGACGTTGCGATTGTCTTCTCCTGCCTGGTTGGCTGCCCCCATGTAGACGTCATCGATCGATGTGGGGTCAATGCCAGCGGTTTCTACTGCATGGCGAATCACATGCGCGGCAAGATCGTCAGGACGAACCCCACTAAGGCCACCTCCATATCGACCAAATGGAGTTCGGCAGGCGGAAACGATGGCGGCGCGGCGTGTCATGGACAATGCATTGTATCTCCAAGCCATATCGGCATCCCGAAGGGAATATTCAGTGAGGGGTATCTCAAAGTTGGGAAGTTGACAACGGCATTTCGGGGTTGGAAGTGCCGTCTTCGAGGACGGCAGGTGGAGTATCTTGTCCGCAGGGAGGTTTCATGCCGTGGTAGAGGTGTCCGATCGCGCTCGTCAGATCGCTCAGGAAGCGATGCGGCACGAGGGTGAAGCACGCTCCAAGGTCATCGAGGAGATGGCTGGAGGCGATCAATGCATGATTGATCAGGTCGCGGCGGCGGTCAGTGAGTTGCAGGAAATTGAGAACATCAGAAATCAACCGACCGTTCAGACGCCCGTGCCTTCGGTCTTGACCATTGATATGCCCAAGTCAATCGGTCATTTCTCCATACGCAGGGTGATTGGAAGTGGGGGTATGGGTACGGTCTATGAGGCGCTGCAGGACAACCCCCGTCGCAAGGTGGCAATCAAAGTCATGAAGCGAGGGGTGACCAGTAATAGTGCACTGCGGCGCTTCCAGTTTGAATCTCAAGTGCTCGCTCGTCTCCATCATCCAGGCATTGCGCAGGTATATGAAGCGGGCACGTGGGATGACGGAACAGGTGGAGCACCATTCTTCGCAATGGAATTCATTGCCGGTGCCAAGCCCTTGACGTTATTTGTCACGGACAAAGATCTTGGCTCTACTGAAAAAATAAACTTGTTCATCCAGATTTGTGATGCCGTTCACCATGGTCATCAGAAGGGCATCATCCACCGCGATCTCAAGCCTGGAAATGTTCTGGTGGATCGAAATGGCAACCCAAAAGTCATCGATTTTGGCGTCGCCAGATCCACCGATTCGGATTTGGCAGTAACCACGCAGCAGACCGATGTTGGAGCGCTTGTCGGAACATTGCAGTACATGAGTCCCGAGCAGTGTGAAGCCGATCCTGACATTATTGACACGCGTAGTGATGTCTACGCCTTAGGTGTAATGCTTTACGAACTTCTCTGCGGCAAGACGCCGTACGATTTGGGTTCGATGCCGATCTACGAGGCGGCCAAGGTCGTACGAGAGCAACCGGCAACACGGCTATCAGTCATCAATCCACTCTTACGTGGCGATCTCGAAACCATCGTTTCAAAGGCGATGGCCAAGGACCCGGACTATCGCTATCAATCGGCCTTGGAACTACGGCAGGATCTAGAGCGATTCAGTCGAGGCGAACCGATTTCAGCTCGGCCGCTGAGCCTGTCCTATCAACTTTCTCTGATGGTTCGGCGAAACAAAGCAGCTGTCCTTGCCGCGGTGACCGTTGCGGCCATCTTGATCATTGGGACCATTGTCAGTGTGGCGCTGGCGGTTAAGGCCAGATCTGCAGAGGAGCGGGCACTTGCATCCCAGGCCGTAATCGAAGCTGAACTTGTCAAAGCCGCTGCGCAGCAGTCCTTTCTAGAGGATGTGCTGAGCATGACGAGCCCTCGCAATGCACAGGGCCGGGACCTCAGTATGCAGGAGGTTTTGCTGGAGGCTGCTGAGGGCATTGAAGCAAAGTTCATTGATCATCCAGAACTGGCAGCTGAAACACGGGCAACTATTGGGGAAGTGATGTACGAGTTGCAGATGTTTGGCAGTGCCGACGAACAACTTAGAGCAGCGACGACTCTTTTTGAAAGGAGTGATGGAGTTTCAGATCAGCGTGTGCTTGAGGCGATGAGCATTCGGTCTCGTCTACTGACCGAACTTGGAAGGGCTGAGGACGCTGATGCAGTTTCTGCGGACTTAATCGATCGTGCCCGTGATGTTCTGGTCGATGCGGATCCTGTCATGATCGAAGTCTTGGGTGCCCGCTCTTTGGTTCTGGAGTTTCTAACCCGCACTGGCGAGGCTTTGGAGTTCAGCGAACAGTGGGTGGAAGCCTCTCGAAGTCATTACGGAGAACACCACGAGTTAACGATTGAGGCAGTTGGTGTTCATGGGCGACTTCTCATCAAGCATGGCGCTTTGTCGCAGGACGAGGAACTTCAAGAATCATTGCAAAGGGTGGGGTATGACCATCTTGTGGAGGCGGCCAAGGCGGCGCAGATTCATCTTGGCGATCGTCATCCTGTCACAGTGCAAGCTCGGGCCATGAAGACCTATGTGGATGTGTTCCGTGTATTGACAGAGAAGGGTAGTCATGAGCCCGACGAGTTCATAGACGCGCTGGAGGAGCTCAAGTTGGTTTTAGGTGCTGACCACACTGTGGTCCTCGACTATCTGCATCAGTATGGCCGAGGTCTCATGTTTGTGGGTGCCAATGTTGGCGATCAGGGCATGTTGGAGATAGGCCGCGACTTTCTTGAGCAGGCCCATGCGGGGTATCTCAGGAGCGTGGGTGCAGATCATCCACTCTTCAGAGCCATTGAGATTGACCTTGAGCAGGCCAAGGGAATGATCACTGGCGTCATGAAGACCCAGGCCCTGAGGGCCTCCTATGAACATCTTCTGGAAATTCACGACGAGGACCATCACGATGTTCTGCGCGCGCGTGCTTTGCTTGCGGTGGGCTTGCTTCAAGATGACCAACTCGAGGAAGGACTTCCGCTGATGGATCAGGTGACCGAGCAGATTGCTCGACTGGTGGGTCCAAGTCACAATCAAGTACTTCAACTTCAGTTGTTGTCATCTAACGCCATGATCCAAAACAACATGAGCGAGGAGGGTGTGGCGCTTGCTCAGGATGTGCTGGGTCGTGCGGAGGATGACATGGATCCTGGTTCCCAGGCCTTGTATGAAATGCAGCTGGATGTTGCAAAGCTGTATGGGATAGCAGGAAAAAACGACTTTGCATATGCGCTCATGATTGAAGTGGTTGAGTCCGTGCGTGAACATCGGGGACCAACATCTCTGATGCGTGCTCGCGCGCTCGCAACGTTGGGTCATATTCAGTTACGGCGTGGCTACGCGCATGAGGCGCTTGATCTGATCAGTGAATCGGCCGCTGGCAATGTGCAACGCGCAGATCCAGATCCAGATCAGTTAGTGCTTGTAGCACTTTTGAAGGCGGATGCGCTGCTCGCCCTAAATCGCAGCGACGAGATTCTGCCGTTGCAGGATGAGATACTGGCCACTGCAAGGGAAAGCCTTGATGAGGCACTGCGGGTTGCGAAGCGGATGTTGGCCCTCGAACAGCCGCGGATGATCGAGGCGCTTGGACCGTCACTGGTTGAGGTGTTGGTTGACGCTCGTCAAAGTACAGAATCAGATGATCTCATAGGGGCTGAGGTGATCGCATCGATCTTTGCTGAACTGGGATCTATAGACGAAGCCATTGCTTGGCAGGAGCGGGCGATGATTGAAGCAAGCCCAGATGACTTGGAGCAGTTGCGAGAGATGCTGAATGAGTACCGCTCCTTGCCCAGGGATTCGAAACCCTGAGGGGCCTCAGTTAGACACTGGTGGTGTGACAAAGCGCCCATCGTCAGTTGTTGTATTCAATACAGCAAGTGTCTCTGCAACCAGATCGAGTCCAATGTGTTCAGCCCAAGCAAAGGGACCGTGCGGGTAGTTAACGCCTGCTTGCATGGCGATGTCGATATCCGCCTGATCAGCGACGCCGTCGTGGAGCGCCCACGAAGCTTCATTGATGACTGCGGAAAGGATGCGTGTCAAAGCGACGCTCTGTCGGTCCGTGAACGCAGTGGACTGCCCTACACCCTCAGCAAACAGGCGAGCAGCCGAGACTACAGACGCATTCACCGTGCAGCACTCCTGCGCTGGCCCAAGTACAGCCACTGGAGCTTCTCCAGACCAGTCGTAGACCCCACAGCCAGTCTTGCGACCGAGCGTGCCTTCAGCCACCAACTGTTCCTGCGCAAAACTGGGGGTGAGTCGCGTGGGTCGATTCCACTGCTCCCAGACGGTGCGCGTTGTGGCCGTGTTGACATCGTGACCGATGAAGTCGGTTAACTCAAAGGGCCCCATACGGAAGCCACCGAGGCGCTTCATCACATCATCAATGGCATCAGGGCCATCAATGCCCTCTTCGAGGCATCGAAAGGCTTCAAGGTAGTAGGGGCGTGCAACTCGATTGACGATAAAGCCTGGTGTATCAGCGCATCGCGCGACCTGCTTGCCCCATGACAGGGCAATGTCTGCGACCCGATCAACATTCTCTGGATTGGTCCGACTTCCCTTGACTACTTCTACCAGTCTCATCACAGGTGCGGGATTGAAGAAGTGCATACCGCAGGTGCGATGTGCTTGTCCAAGTCGTTGGCCTAGTTCCGAAACCGAGAGTGATGAAGTGTTGGTGGCAATGATGGAAGAGTTGGGAATGGCTTCAACAACTGGCAACATCGCTGAGACCTTGATGTCCATATCTTCAACGATGGCCTCAATGAAAAGGTCACATTCGGATAGCTCTGACACCGTGCTAGCATGCAGGCGTTTCTGGATCGCGGTGGCTGTTTCCTGATTGATTCGGCCCTTGTCGACGCTGCGTTTGAGTCGTGCACTGACGCCTTCAATCGCCCGTGTTGCGGTATCGAGATCAACATCGATCAATTGAACACTCCAGCCAGCCGTTGCTGCCACTTGCGCAATGCCGGCGCCCATGGCGCCGGCGCCGAGTATTCCTACTTTGTGCATGATTCGTTCCTATTGACCAGTGAACTCAGGAGTGCGTTTTTGGAGAAAGGCCGTGACGCCTTCGAAATGGTCCTTGGTACGACCTGCTGTTTCCTGTGCAAAGGACTCAGCCTCAAGTTGATCCATAAGGGGTCGCTCTAGAGATTCATTTAACAAGCGTTTGGTCAGTGAGAGCGCCTTGCCTGGTAGCGAGGCCAGTTTGTTTGCCAATTTGGCCGTTGCAGCTTCGAGTTCATCAGCAGGAACGACCTGATTGACAAGGCCAATGGACAGCGCTTCATCTGCCTTAACCGGACGGCCCGTCAGGCATAACTCCATAGCACGCCCGATGCCAACCAATCTTGGCAGTGTCCAAGTGCTGCCTGAGTCCGGCACCAAGCCGACATTGACAAATACCTCGATAAATTTGGCGTGCTCTGAGGCAATACGCATATCGCAAGCAAGGGCAAGACTGCAGCCAGCGCCCGCAGCCACACCGTTGACNGCAGCAATCACTGGCTTGTCCATAGTGCGGATCAGCTTGACCCAAGGGTCATAGCGCTTNTTGAGATCGGCACCGAGGGCCGGCACATGCCCTGGCACGTACTTGGCCTCTAGATCACCCAGATCCTGACCACTGCTGAATGCGCGGCCAGCTCCGGTGATCACCACTACGCGAACATCTGGATCGCGTGCCGCTTGTTTGAGCGCTGCAATGAACTCACCACTAAATGCATCGTTGAAGGCATTGAGTACGTCGGGGCGGTTGATGGTGATGGTGCCGACATGATTGTCGCACGACATGGTGATGCAGGTGAACTCGGTAGTAGTTGTCATGGGTGATTCACTTTCCGCTGAAGGTTGGTCGTCGCTTCTCAATAAACGCCGCCATGCCTTCCTTCTGGTCTTCAGTATCGAACAAGTCGTAGAACAACTGCCGCTCACGCACCAGCCCATCACTCAAGGTCTTCTCTTCGGCATTGAGGACGCTCTCTTTGGCATGGCGCAGCGAGATGGGCGCCTTCTTGGCAACATCCTTGGCAACCCGTCGCGCTTCATCGAGCCAGTGCTCTCGTGGGACTACGCGACTGACCAGTCCATAACTCAACGCCTCTTTGGCGGAGAGGAAGCGGCCAGAAAGCACGATATCCATGGCGACAGCCTTGCCAACAGCACGCGTGAGCCGCTGCGTACCGCCTGCTCCAGGCATTACGCCGATGTTGATTTCCGGCTGGCCGATCTTGGCGTTCTCGCTGCAGATGACGATGTCACAATGCATCATTAACTCGCATCCGCCACCAAGTGCAAACCCACTTACTGCGGCCACGATCGGCTTCTTGATTGCTTTGATGCGTTCCCATTGCGTGAACTGATCTCGCTGCTCCATCTCCGCACGGGTGGCAGTAGCCATGTCGCCAATGTCGGCGCCGGCGGCCCATGCCCGTTCGCCTCCAGCCAAAAGAATGACTCGGATGTGCGCATCTGCGTCGTACTGTTCCATCAGGCCTGCAAGATCCTGCATCAGTGATAGGTTCAGCGCATTGAGCACCTTGGGACGATTGAGGCGAATGACGGCGACATGCCCGTCGACTTCAGTCAGCAGATGTGGTTCGTCTGTCATTCTGTGCATTCCTTGGAATTTGCATGGCGCCGTGCGGCGCGATCAATGATCTTGCTCAGGACAGTCTTGGGAAGCACGCGTTGTACCTGACGCCCGCGTCCGAGCAGCGTATCACCGTCCCAGGCCGTGACTTCACAGGTCAGTCGGCCATCTTCCAATTCAATTGCTTGTGCAGTCACACGCACATGCGCGCCGACTGGAGCTGGGGCCATATGGTCAATGGACAGGTGTCCACCAATGCCCTCTTCCTCGTCATCCAGGTGCGGTGCCAGTACCTTGCGCGCTGCAAGTTCCATATGGTGAGCCATCGACCAAGTTGAGTACACCCGGTGCACGACCACGCCGTCAAATGCAGGACACATATCGAGTGTGACCACAATGTTGACATGGGCGATCTGGCCTGTCTGAAGGCTGGACTTCATTGGTCGTGCAGTGTATGCGTACCATGGGTGGATGCCGCTCTTGATGCTGCTACTGCTGGCAATCCTCCTCTGGTGTGTGCTTGGCGTCGCCTTGCTTCACTTGATTGCGGGCCGCCCGCCCGGTGGTCAGGTCGGTCAGGCGTTGGCACAGGGGTGTCCACTGGACCCCGGGGAGGCTGGTTTGGTGTTTGAAACCTGGACCCTTGAATTGGAAGCTTGCGTGTCGGTTCCAGTGTGGGATATCGAGGGCACAGGCAGAGGGCCCGCCACGGTCTTGATCCATGACTGGGGGGAGGCGCCGCTGGCACTGTTGAATCGTGCAAATCAATTGACTGCGACCTGCAGCCGAATCATCGTGCCATGCCTGCGTGGCCATTGTCCTGGTTCGGGGCGGTGTCGACTCGGGCGAGCAGAACGCAACGATCTGAAACTGCTCATCGACCATCTGGATGAGCCTGTCGCTGTCGAAGGCAGGGGGATGGGTGGATACATCGTTGAGGGTGTCAACGCCAGGGAGAAGATCGCGTCGGTCATGTCTGAAGATCCTTGGCGTGATCCGCGGGATGGTTTGATCAGAATCATGGCGGCACGCGGTTTTCCAGCTTGGCCAATTGTGCCACTTACGATGCTCTTTATGCATGGGAGGTGATCCATGGAGCGGCAGCACATCTCATCGGGCACGATCTGGGAAGAAGAAGTTGGCTACTCGCGCGCGGTGCGTGTTGGTTGCCATGTGTATGTCACTGGAACCGTCGCAGCTGGTGATGATGGTGCAATTCATGCTCCTGGAGACGGGTATGAACAGACCATCCATGTGCTGAAGAAGATTGAGTGCGCGTTAGAGGAGGCGGGGTCTACATTGTCGGATGTTGTGCGCGTGCGCATCTACATCACCGACATGGCACACGCGTCTGATGTTGGAAGAGCTCATCGGGAGCTACTGGGTGAGATCCGACCAGCAACAACGATGGTGGTGGTATCAGCGCTCTTTGGCGATGGCAGTGTGGTTGAAATCGAGGCTGATGCTGTCAGTTCGGGTGGGTCATCGACCTAACATCAAGCAGTTCATCAAGCTGTTCCTTGGGCAGTATGTCGTGTTCGAGGCAGTACTCTCGAATCGTCTGTCCTGAATGGAAACAGGCATGGGCAATGTCAGAGGCCTTGTTGTAGCCAATGACTGGTGCCAAGGCGGTGCCGAGCATCAAACTGGCTTCAACATGCCGATTGATTACCTTGCGATTGGCTTTGATGCCTTTCACACAATGACGAGCAAATTGATCCGAGACGTGTCCAAGCAGGCTGATGCTCTCAAGCATGCAGCGAGACATCATTGGCATAGCGACGTTGAGTTCCATCATTGAACCTGTTCCGCCAAAGCCGCCCATTGTGACCGTCACGTCGTTGCCCGCTACACGCATAGCCACCTGCATGACGGATTCAACCAGTACAGGGTTGACCTTGCCCGGCATGATGGATGATCCGGGCTGCAGTTCCGGCAGTTCAATTTCGAAGATACCCACACGCGGTCCGCAGCCCATGAGACGAATATCGGTGGCAATCTTGGAGAGACTGACACCAATGGTCCGCAGGCATCCATGTGCTTCAACGCAGCTATCTTTGGCGGCTTGGGCTTCAAAGTGGTTGGCAGCCTCTTTGAAGCGAATGCCAGTGTCCTTGGACAGGTACTTGGCAACCGTTCGGCCAAACTTCGGGTGCGTATTGATGCCGGTGCCTACAGCCGTGCCGCCGATGGGCAGATTGGTGGATAGCGCAGTTAGCGCATCGGTGGCTCGACGAATCGCGTAGTCCGCTTGGGCTGCATATCCACTGAACTCCTGTCCCAGACGAATGGGGGTGGCATCTTGGAGATGCGTGCGTCCGATCTTGACGACGGAGTCGAATTGCTTGGCTTTGCTGTGCAGCGTCTTCGCAAGCGTTTTGAGACTCGGCAGGAGTAGTCGTTTGATTCGGACCGCAGAGGCGACCTCCATCGCAGTGGGGAACGTGTCATTGGATGACTGTCCCATGTTGACGTGGTTGTTCGGATGGATCGGGTCCTGCTCGCCGATCTTCCGACCTACATCGAGGCACGCCATATTGGCAATCACCTCGTTCACATTCATATTGCTTGATGTTCCCGAACCGGTTTGATACGTATCCACTGGGAAGTGGCGCATCATGTCATCGCGGGTATCTGGATCCTCCAAGCCATCAATGATCTTGGTACAGGCTTTCACAATCAATCTGCGTCGGCGGGCGTCCAATCGGCCGAGTTCATGATTGGTATTCGCGGCAGCGCGCTTGAGCAGCGCAAAGGAGTAAATGACCTCCCATCCAACTGGCTCGCCGGAAATCGGAAAGTTCAGTACGGCACGCTGGGTACTGGCGCCATACAGGACATCGGCGGGAACAGTCATCTCGCCCATGGCATCATGTTCTTTGCGGGTCTTGGTCGTTCGCTTGGCGGCCATCTGCTGTTGTCTCCTGATTCACGGGGACCGTATCCGCCCGAGGGCGTCAGTTCAATCGATCCGGCAATGGCCCGAATTCAGTTCGTTGATGGGGTGTCTGAATCGGCATCGCCCATCATCGGGTCTGCCGCAAGACCGAGTCGCTTGCGAAGGTCACCATCGAGTGCCTCACCGTATCGTCGAACGATCTCACTGCGAACTAGGTCAGCCGCCTCGGGCTGGGTGGTTTCCAATCGCTCAAAGGCGGCCACCCAAGCCACGGGTTCCGGATAGACACCAGCTGCTTCATCGAAGAGTCGACCTCGGAGTGCTGCCTCAAACTTCATATCTGTCAGCGAGGGGCTCACACTTGACTCTGGAAGCCCATCCACCATGGAGACGACCACTCGGGGGTCTCCGGTTCGCAGTACCAGGGGTCCCGCACGTCCCACCATATCTGCACGCAGTGAATCTGGAACGGTGTCACTGCTGATCGCCGCTTGGAGTAAGGCGATGCGATCAGTCTCGTTGATCGAGGGGTGTTGGTTGAGCAGATTGTCAGCCTCGAGGCGATCCTGCAGTGGCACTGCCTCAGCAGCTCTCTGCACAGACTCATGCCAGCGTCGCGTCTGCGACTCTGGCGGAGTCAATGCAAGCACGCGAGCAAGCGTCGACCCAGTTGGCTGTTGTTCGGTCGCGGAGAGTGCGAAGGGATAGATCACTTCATCATCTGCTCTTTCAAGAAGTGCTTCATGGCGACCCGAGCGAAGCATGGCTTCGGCAATGGGTTCCTTCCAGGCGCGGTCTTCATCATCGAGGTGGGACATCACACCGTCAGAAGAATTTGGAGCTGCCAGTAGTAGAAGGGCTGCCATGGATGGTGTGCGGGTTGTTTGCCAGGCCTGCGTAACAGCCGGAGCGATGGACTCACGCTGGGCATCGTTGAGTTGATCGCGGCGGGCCATCGCCCACAAAGCCGCAGCTGCTGCCTCGCTGGTGGTTGGGTCTTCCAGTCTGGATGCCAGTACGGTTGCGTCGATATCCAACTGCTCAAGATTGACGGTCCGCAGCAAGAGTTGATTCAAGACAGCAGCGTCGGTTTCACGTACCAGAGCTCGTGGGATGGCTTCGGCGACAAGCGTTGGGTCAAATTCTGCAAGCAACGCTGCAACTCGGGTGCGTACCTCTGGGCGGTCATCACTGAGAAGTTCTAGTGCTGCGAGTTGGCCATCTGTTGTGGCGTGCCCATCGCGGAGCAGAATGGCCAGGCGCTCGACGCCAAAGGCGCGGACGTCCGGCAATTCATCGGAAAGCAGTGCTGGCAAACCTTCTTGTTGGCGTTCCACGGGTAACAAGGGCCAGAAACCGCTGTACGTCTCAAGCAACCGCTTGCTCATCCGAGCCTCGCTGACTCGACTGGCATTGAGGGCTTGCTGTGTTTCGGCCACCTGCCGAGTCAGTGCTTCCACCATGTCCTCCAGCCAAAGTTCAGCTGGTCGATTGCGGTTGTTCCGCCACCAAGTCAACCACAATTCGCGATTGTCATTCGGCGGTAGTCCTGTTAACCGGGAGAGCTGTGTCATGGATTCAGTAACAATGATGGGCGGTTCTTCGTTGGCTCGATCCAGAATGGTCATCAGTTCGGCCGCAGCCGGGGCGGGGGTGTGTCTGAATCCCCCGAGGGCAACGAGGGCTGCCAGACGTCGCTCCGCCGGCTGTGACTGGTCAAGTGCTTGTGCTCCCACACGAACGACCACCTTGGGATAACGCTGGCTGAATCGGGACAAGAGGGCGCCGGTTGTTTCCCTCAGGGAGGGATCGAACTCCGGCATGATCTCGATGACCGTGTCAATCAACGCTGCATGTGTGGTCGAACCAAGCCTCATGGCATCTAAAACGGCTCGGGTTGGTTCAATCTGGCCGCTTCGAAGTGCTTCATCAAGCACCGCGCGAGCCTCGGCTCGGTTCAAATCGAGCAGTTCACGGGCTGCAGACACACGGACGTCGCTTTCAATGTTGTCCGCGTCGCTGGAAAGCAGTGCTGCACTAATCTGCAGACGTCGGGCAGTGACATCGTCCAGCGGAGGCGCTGTGTCAGCCATGGCCACCGAGGTTCGTGTCTCGGGTGGGCTTGGGGCACAACTCCCGATGATCATCAGTGGAATCAGAATGGATGCGATTCTGTGCATTTGTCGTCTTGCGTCGCCTCAAGTCACAGTCTACGCCATCCACTCACGATCAGTCTGTATTTGGGCGGTACAATGGCTTGGTCCTCGCTTCGGGTTGCCGGTGTGGCGAGGCGAGGCCTGAGAAGGATTGCCGTATGGCTGATTGGATTGACGCCGAACAACACGCCAATAACGCGCAGGACCATTTTGAAAGTGGCCGCTGGGCGGAGGCAGAGGCATCGCTCCGGCGTGCCCTTGATATTGATGATGAGCAGCCACACTGGCATCACCAGCTAGGCATCATCCTTGAACTGACTGGGCGCGATGTTGAAGCGGTCGAGTCGTTCGAATTGGCGACTCACCATGCACCTGATGATGTCGAGCCACATCTCTCTGCGGCATCGGCATTGCGTCGCACCGGAGATCTGTCACGATCGATTGACCATTTCATCGCTGTGACCAAGTTGGAATCAGATTCCGAAACCGCCTGGGCTGGGTTGATTGAGGCGTGCTCTGCTGCTGGGCGGCATGAAGACGCCGAGACGCATTTCTACATGGCAGAGACCTATCTAAAACACTCGTCCGGACTGTGCCTCCAAGAGATGGGAATCAGTTTGGCAATGCGTGGGATGTGGAAGAAGGCTGCGTGGTGTCTCGAAGAGGCGCTTCGTCATGGCCCAAAGCGTGGTCGCGCCTGTGCGCGATTGGCGGCGGTGTACCTCGAGTTGGGCCGCGAGGCTGATGCACTAGCCATCTTCGACCGACTTGAGCCTGCGCAGATTGTCGATCCAGATGTCGCTTTGGCCCATGCGGAGTTGTTGGAGCAGACTGGTCGGCACAAGTCTGCAATTGAGGTCCTACAGCGGGTCATGCAACTTGACCCTACGAATGTCGCGGCGCACTATCAGTTTGGTCGTCTTGCAATGCGTGGAGGCCAGTACCAACAGGCGGCTTTGGCATTTCAGTTGGTGCGTCGACTAGACCCAAATCACTTCACAGTAGATGCAGCTTTGGGTGAAGCCATGCTTCGTCTCGGTCAGACAGGCGATGCCCGCACCTTGCTGGCTTCTGCATCCAGACGGATGGGGTCCACTCGGGAGATAACTGAGTCCGTCCACGGCCGGGAGATGCTCACGCGACTGTCGGAACTTTTGCTGCGTGCCGATCTTGCGTCCGATGCCGCACGCCTGCTTGACATCCTTGTACGCAATGATGCTGATGGTGGACTTGATCGGCTACGCAATCTGGCAGAGGCAAGGTTTCGTGCCGGTGACCTCAAGGGTGGTCGTGCCGCCAGCCGCCGCGTGCTTCGGCATGAGCCAAACTGTATGGCATCGATCCACAACTTGGCATTGGTCTCCTTGTTAGAACACCGACTTGACGAGGCCGCTGGATGGATTGCGCGGGGTCGTTCCATTGACCGACGTGACGAAGGCCTGCGGCAACTGAGAGTGAGGCTTCTCACGGCCAGATGCCTACGGTGGGGTCGCTGCCTACTTGGGCTTCGCAGTGATTCAACATCATCCTGAGGTGGGAACAACAACCACCGCGAGGCTGTACTGCGCGGTGGTTGAAAGATGTATCGGTTGACCAATTGGCCTTGTGCTGACTAGAGGGTGCCGCTGGTGTAGGGGAGCAAGCCCATGAATCGGGCACGCTTAACGGCCTGAGCGACGCGTCGCTGCTCTACAGCGGAGGTCCCCAGCCGCTTGCGGGAGTAGATCTTGCCGTTTGGGGTCATCATGCGACGCAATTCATCGACGTTCTTGTAATCGACCCAAGGATTGTCCTTGTGGTCTCGGAGAACGATCTTGGTGCGTCGTGATCGAGTCTGTGGTTGGGGGGGCATCGGTCAGAAAATCCTCGTCATGGGTACTTTGTCAGCAGCGGAGGCTTACGTGGCGTCCTCCGCGACGAATCGGCCAGTATAACGCACCCTTCAAGGCAGTGAAAGGACCCAATGTCGTGCCAGTAGATCGACCCATCATTGGAATCGCGCCGGATCAGCAGGAATCGCGGTTGATGGTTGGAGCCTCTTACATTCAGGCCGTTGAGGCTGCAGGAGGGGTTCCTTTGATTCTTGCTGGTCAGCCCTCAGCAGCAGTCGCCTCCTTGCGGATGTGTCACGGGTTGGTGCTTACAGGTGGAGATGATCCCATCATGGAGTCATGGGGGGAAAAGACCCATTTGGCTGCCAAGATGATCGATCCCGATCGCCAGGCCCGTGACCTCGCGCTGCTGCGGGCCGCAGCAAACGTGAATCTTCCGGTCCTCGGTGTCTGTCTGGGGATGCAGTTCATGGGCCTTGAGGCTGGCGGGGTGCTCAACCAGCATCTGCCCGATGATCATGCCAGTGCAGACTTGCACGCCGGTGGCAGCGAACATGACATTGTGGGGGCACTTGGTGATGGATCGGTACATAGCCGCCATCATCAGGCCATGACATCTGCAGGTCATCTGTCGGTGGTGGCGGAAGCACCAGATGGGGTCATTGAAGCCATACGAGATGAAACCCGCGCCTTCTGGTTAGGTGTGCAGTGGCATCCAGAACGTTCCGGGGATGGGGCATTGGGGCTTGATGTGTTTCGAGCGCTGGTGCAGGCGGCGGCGACACGACAGAGTGAATTGAGCGACCATGTGCACGATGTCCATTCATGATCATCTTGTTGAGTTGGCGCAGCAGCGGCGTAGCCAAACGCTGGATCAAACTGCTGCTGAACGCCCTGGCGCTGCAGTTGGAACACCACCGCCACTGGAAGTAGAGTTTCTTCCCTGGGGTGATGCGGAGGGAGATGGGGCAGCACCATGTGAGATCCTGGCTACGCTTGGCTCTGTTGAGTTGGAGTATGCCGCCTTGCAGCGGGGGGTAGGCATTCTGGATGCGCCACACCGTGGAACCATCCGGGTTACGGGTGCTGATGCCATTGAACTCATGGATCGTCTGGTCACCAACAAGGTGACCGGATTGTCTGACGGTGAGGTTGTGAGCGCCTTTCTGCTCAATCGAAAGGGCCGTATCCAATCGGACCTCAGGCTGACCATTGTCGGCCACGATGTTCTGTTGGACATGGATGTCCATGATCTAGATCGCGTTGCATCCATGATTGACTCCAGCATCTTTACAGAAGAGGCGGTGGTCAAGATTGAAACGACGGCGCATCGATTGGAGTTGTATGGGGCCGAGGTGAATGCTCTTCTTGAGACTTGGAATCTTTCTGTGCCAGAGGTTGGCCGCAGTCTGACCGGAGCGGTCAATGGAATACCGGTGCGTGTGATGCACTCTGAATTGCTTGTGGTGCCAGGCGTCTCGATCTTTGTCGACCAAACGGATGCTTTGAGCGTATGGACATCACTACTCAACACAGAGTTTCAGCATCCAGTGCGTCCTTTGGGTTGGTACGCCTTGAATATGGCCAGAATGGAGTCGAAGACACCACTATTTCATGTCGACTTTGGGCTGACCAGTTTGCCGCATGAAACGGGGCTTTTGAATTCAAGAGTGAGCTTTACCAAGGGCTGCTATCCGGGCCAAGAAGTGGTGGCTCGGATGGAGCATCTTGGTCATCCCAAACAAATCGTGCGATTTGCAGCCATGGGCTGTGAACATCTTCCGGTTGCAGGTGGTCATGTGCTTGCCTGCGATGCGGACTTGACTGATGCGCCCATTGGGGTGGTGACTTCGAGCGCACCATCGCCCATGCGTGGTTCGCAATCCGTGTGCCTGGCGATGGTGAAGTGGGCCTATGCCGCGCCGGGAACCTCGGTCGATTTTCAAGCTGGAACACATCGATGGGCCGTGCCGCTGGAACTTTGTCGGGAGGGTGAAGAGTGCTGAGTGCACAATCGATGTCGATGAGTGCTGCGGAGTGGATGCTTTTGATCGTCGGTGGCCTGCTGACGCTGGTGGTCGCCGTGGCCATGTTGACCTTCTTCATTCGTGCGCAGCGGCGTGAAATGCATGATCGGGATGAGTCGTGAGCCAGCGGGTCGTGATTACCGAAGTCGGTCCCCGAGATGGACTCCAAAATGAGCAGCGCATCGTTCCGCTTGCGGACAAGGTCGACCTGGTGAATCAATTGGCTCAGATTGGGTTTCAGGAGATTGAAGCCAGTGCCTTTGTAAGTCCCAAGTGGATTCCGCAATTAGCTGATGCCAAGGAACTCTTCAGTTCAATCACCCGCCAGCCATCGGTTCAGTACTCAGCCTTGGTGCCCAATCAACAGGGTTTGGAGCGGGCGATCGCGGCCAAAGTTGACAAGATCGCCGTCTTTACCGCTGCCAGTGAGACCTTTTGCCAGCAGAACATCAATACATCGATAGCTGGATCAATCGAGCGTTTTGCACCCGTCATCGAGGCTGCTGGACACGCCGAAATACCAGTCCGTGGATACGTCAGCTGTGCAGTTCGGTGCCCTTATGACGGTCCGACTCACCCAGATCAGGTCCGCCGAGTCATTTCGGCCCTGATGGACTTAGGGCCGATTGAAATTGACCTTGGCGACACGATCGGAGCGGCATCCCCCGAAGACATGGAGCCTCTGTTGTCAGCAGTTGATGGCCTGTGTCCTCGCGATCGCATTGTGATGCACCTGCACGATACGCAAGGTCGCGCGATCGAAGTCGCCCGTCGGTGCCTTGAATTGGGCGTGAGGCGATTTGATGCCGCCATCGCCGGTCTTGGAGGTTGCCCCTATGCGCCGGGATCTCCGGGCAACGTGGCCACTGAAGCGATTGCTGAATTGTGTGAGGAAGTTGGTTTTGAGCACGGTCTTGATCTTGTGGCGCTTGAGCAGACAAGTTGCTGGGTTCAGGATCGCATGATCAAGGGTCGTCAATCTTGACGTGGACCGATGGTCAAACAGTTCTTGCCGCGACGTTTGGACTGAAGCGCCCGATGATCCGCTATGCGCAGAAGCGATGTGGGTTCATCACCATCCCAAGGGAAAGTCGCCAGTCCACCTGAAATGCTCAGCTGTCCTGGTGCTTCAACGCCAAGTTCTGGAATGTGCAATTCATTGATCTGCTTCTGAATTCTGGCCGCCAATCCTTCAACAGTTTCTGGGTGACGTGATCCGGGTTGTCGAATCTCACCAAGATCCGAGAAGACCACGGCGAATTCATCACCGCCGAGTCTGCAGACATGGTCGCCTTGGCGGATGACTGATGACAGTACGACCACCATGGCGCGGAGGATTGAGTCGCCGGCTTCATGGCCAAACCGATCGTTGAAGGGTTTGAAGCCATCAATGTCGAAGACAAACACAGTTAGTTCTCGTCGAAGCGTCCGAGCCTGCTCCATCGATGTCTTCATGATCTGTTCAAAAGCGCGGCGATTCCACGCGCCTGTCAGCGGATCACGCCATGCATCTTCCTTCAGGTTGGCGATCATGTCATTCACAGCCAGCCATTTGGCCAGCCACGCCGACCAAGGTTCTAGTGCCGAGGGAGTAGCGCCAGTAAGGTGGCCCCAGGTCGTCATGTCACGCCGAACCGGTGCTGCCGATGGCCCGCCACCTCCCTCGCGGGTGAAGGTGATTTCTGGCACACCCATCCGTTGTTCAATCGCCCGAATCGCGAGTGGAACGAGTTGCTCTGGGTCACTGAGTAGGGCTTCGAGAAGATCCGTATCGCCGATGACCTGTTGGGATGTGATCGGTGCTGGGGGCTTGATCTTGAGTGTGGGAGGTGGTGCCGCAGGTACGTCCTTGGCTGCGCCGTCCAATTGTCTTTGTAACGATTCGGCGGTTAGTGATTCATCGAGATGATGATCGATGTGGTCCTTGATGGTCTGTGTGACGCCATCTTCACCGATCAAACAGATCTGTACGGTGGGATCCACGCGTCGAATGGCTTGAGCGTGGCGCACCACCTCGAGCAAAGCCATGGGGGAACTTGGCGCGATCAGGATTGCTTCGATGGGTTGACGTGCAGGACTGCTTGCGATCAGGCCAAGCGCTTCAAAAATTGAGGAAACAGATACCAAATCAATACCGCTTCCCTTGATTGGTGGAACCGGCCCAAGTGTCAGGACGCGTCTACGTCTTCGACGTGGTGCTGTAGCGCTCACGGATCCACTCCAGTGTGTGGTGTGGCCGATGGTTCCCCCAGCAGTGCAGACAGTTCATCGTCATTGACTTCTGTCTGCCGCGCGGGATGGACCACCATCGGTGGATCCACTGGATCGGATGCCTGAGTTGTGGGCTCACCATGCACCATCACCAGCATGCCATCGTCATTGGTTTCATACACCGGAATGTCAGAAAGGTGCTGAGCCAGTGCTTCGATGAGCGCTGTGGTGTGTGGATCAGATGGGTTGGTGACAATCAGTGGGGGGACATCCTCTGGGTCTCCAAGATGTGCCGATCGTTGCACCACTTCACGACGCAGTAGGCAGACTTCTGCCATCGCCATTTCAGGGTGATGTTCCAGCCGGGGTGTCCACCCACGTTCATCAAGCGTGGCCAATAGGACACGATCAAGCACCTGTGCTGCCGGAGCCAATACGACACATGGCCGCCGGACGCGGGGCGTCTGAGGCGACTTGGTGGGCGGCTTGGGCTTTGGTCCACTCATGTTGGCTGTTCCGGCTTGATCTGCGTGAGCGTCTCCAATGGCACGTAGATCGGGTCCCCTCAGTGTATATCGACCCTCTCAGAGAACCATGGGAATCTACCGCAAGTCTCTGCCAGGGGCCTACTTGAGGCAATTTATGACCTGAGATGCCACAGCATGGGCTGCATCGCCACCGCAGCGGTCTTGGGCCGCTTTCTGGAGGGGTTGCAGCAGGGCCGCGTCGCGCAGGAGGGGCTCAAGGACCTGAAGCAATTCGGGCAGGGTTCGAGTGGGTTCCACCTGATCTTCGACCAAGGCAGCTGCTCCAGCCTCTACGGCTGCAGTGGCATTATGCCGTTGGTGCTGATCGCGGTGATGGGGGTATGGCAGGTAGATCGCAGGAACACCAGCAAAGGTAATTTCCGCCACCGAACATGCCCCCGCCCGACTGATGACCAGATCTGCAGCACCCCAGACCATGCCCATCTCATTCCGGAAGGACTCGACAACCGCTGGTATGCCACTGTCAGCCCATTGATGGGTCATGTCGTCAACCATGTGTTGTCCTGTGATGTGAATCACTTGCCAGCCTTGCAGCATTGACCTCTTGTGCCGTGCAATGTCACTGGCCAACTGATTGATGGTTGTGGCACCTTGTGATGCGCCAGTAATGACGAGGGTCGGTCGATCGGGGTCTAAACCAAGCATTCGACGACATTGGTCCGGCGGTGCAGGTGGTTGCGCCTGTCGACGGATAGGCATGCCGGTTGTGGTCTCTGCCATTGGAGTGATGGTTGGTACTGCCGAAAGGACGGTGTCAGCGCGTGGTTGTAGCCATCGATTGGCCCGGCCAGGGACACAATCAAGGTTGAGCAGGATGGTCGGAATACCACGCTTCCTAGCAGCGTGGGCCACCGGCACAGAGACGTATCCGCCCAGCAGCACGACAGCGCGCACGTGGTGCTCTTTGAACATCTCTTGTGCGCGGCTGGTACTCCGCACAAATCCACTGGCAAACTTCCATGCTCCAATTGGCCGGATCGTTGGAGGTGCTGCTGGGAGTGCGGTCCAGGTGCGATCAGCGGTGCGGAGCATGTGCGCATCGATGGGTCGTGTTGAACACGCAAAGTGTGAAGCCAGATCATTGGCGACATCTTGAAGGGCTTCGGCAATGGCCAATCCGGGACTGATATGTCCACCGGAGCCGCCGCCTGCAAGCACCACAGTGGGAGTGGTCATGTGGCGGCTTGTGGCATGGTGCGCGGTGCGCAGTCGAGTGAGGAGTTGCGGTCGTTGTCCAGCGATGCGAGCAGGCCGATCATGAATGCTGTCATGATCCACCCCGTTCCACCAGATGAGATCAGCGGTAGTGCGATGCCTTTGGTAGGCGCCATGGCGGTCACCACCATCAGATTCATGATCGCTTGAAGTGTGACGGTCAATATGATGCCCATGGCTAACAATTGGCGGTGCGGGGCAGATTGCCTTTGAATGATCGCCCAGCCAGTCCATGCCAAGGCCAGCAGCAGAGATACCACCACGATCCCACCAAGAACACCAAACTCCTCACAGATCACTGAGAAGATGAAATCGGTCGTGTCCTCGGGCAAGTACCCAAACTTCTGCACTCCATTGCCGAGCCCGCGGCCACCGATGCCACCACCAGCCAAGGCTGTCATGGACTGCACGACGTGATATCCATCGCCCGATGGGTCCGCCCACGGGTCGAGAAATGCTCGCAGGCGAGTCAGTCGGTAAGGCGTGCTGATGATCGCGGCAGTAACAACCCCCAGTGCCGGCAAGCCAATCAATATGAGATGCCAGAGGCGAGCTCCAGCAGCGAGCAGCAAAATTGCAGCCACAGCACCAATCAACAGGGCGGTCCCAAGATCTTCCAACAGGACAAGCCCGCTGGCGATGCCCACAATGAGCAAGGCTGGGGCCAGTCCTTTCCAGAATGTGCCAAGTTTCGCGCCGCGCTGACCTCCCCATGCAGCGACCCAAAGCACGGCGGCCCATTTTGCCACCTCGCTTGGCTGAAAGCCCAAGGGGCCGATCTCGATCCACCGGCGTGCTCCGTTGACCTCACGCCCAATGCCGGGCACAAAGACCAAGAGGAGCAGGATGCCGGCAATGACCATGGCCCCACGGGCGACCCACTGATTGGTCGTCCACCGAGGAGGGATGCGACGTGCGATCAGAAAGGCAATCACGGCGGCCAAACCCAATTGGGTGGTTCGACTGGTCAACAGTTCACTGAAACTGGCACTCCGGGGCACAACCATGCCGGCGGATTGAACCGCGACGATGCCCAACGCCAACATGGCCGTCACAATGACCAAAAGCAATGCTCGAGGACGCATGCACTGGAGATATCGGTCTGCTGGCCTCGTCGTCATCAACTCGGAAGGCCTTCCCATACCACCTCGATGCGGCTATGGGGCCTCCAAATGACTGTGGCAGCAACACCGAGGGCCTCTATCATGCGAGGTTCCATGGTGACGCCAACCATTCATAATCAGCCGATCGGTCCAGCGATCTATTTGGAGACCTTTGGGTGCCAGATGAACGAACTCGATAGCGAGTTGGTCACCGGTCACCTGCAGGCGCTTGGCTATCAGTTTGTCGATCAGCCTGGCACTGCCGATGTAGTGCTATTCAACACCTGTTCGGTCCGGGAGCAAGCGGAAAACAAAGTGTTCAGCCGCGTGGGTCGCTTGCGACAGGAGAAAGACAAGGGGCGTGAAGTAGTTGTTGGCTTGCTGGGCTGTCTTGCTGAGCGAGAGGGTTCTGGACTTCTACAGCGACGGCCAGAGATTGATCTGCTCTGTGGTCCTGGCGAACTCGATCATCTCCCCATGCTGCTAGACAACATTCTGAAGGGTCAGGCCGTCGAAGCTGCGGACCGGGTCGCTTTGCAGGGGTCAAACTCGAGGCGGTCTGCAGCCTTGTCTGCAGCAGAGGATTCCTTGGAAGTGTTGGACCTCTCCCGTGCTTTTGATCCAGATGGTGGGGCGATTGGTGGGCGAGCGGCCTATGTGCGCATCACACGGGGGTGCAACAAATTCTGTACCTACTGTGTGGTTCCCAATACCCGTGGCGCAGAGGTGCACCGCCCACCTGATGCCATTGTCCAAGAGTGTCGAGCCTTGGCAGATCAGGGTGTGATTGAAATCACCCTGCTTGGGCAGACTGTGAACCACTATGTCTACGTGCATGGGGCGGCGGTGTCTAGCTGTGGAGACGAACTGCCGCAGGTTGGACCTGGATTGTCAGCATTCCGCAACGGAACAGCTGGAGGCCCCGGTTCTCGTAAGACGAGTTTCGCAGATCTTCTGGCTCGCATTCATGATGAAGTGCCGGAAATCAAACGGCTTCGATTTGTCACAAGCTACCCACGAGATTTTGGCGACGACATTCTGCAGGTCATGCAGCAGTGCCCCCGCATTTGTCGGTATCTGCATGTGCCAGCCCAATCTGGATCCGATCGCATTCTCTCACGCATGAATCGTGGCTATTCGGTGAGTCAGTATCGAGAGTTCATTGATCGTGTGTGTTCGGCCATGCCAGATGTTTCTATTGCAGGGGACATCATTGTTGGATTTCCTACTGAAACGGATGAAGACTTTGATCAGACTTGTGATCTGATCAGATCGGTGCCCTTTAAAAACAACTTCGTCTTTAAGTACTCCCCACGGCCGGGAACGGCCGCGATCAACCGCTTTGAGGACGATGTTCCTGAAGCGGTGAAGCGGTCACGGCTCAATACCTTGTTGGCGATTCAGTCCGAGGTGAGCCGGACCGTGCATGAGCGTGAGATTGGCCATCTCCATGAGGTATTTGTTGAGAAGTTAGGGACGGGTGGGGCTCAGCAGGCCCCGGCTGGCCGGGTAGAACTGGGCTGGGAAACACCTGTGGGGCCACAAGCCCAACTTTCTGGGAGAACGCCAGGGGACCTCATCACGGTCTTTGATGTGCCGCCAACGCAGTCGGCTGAGTCCCTGATTGGGGAGATTGTGCCCGTCAGGGTCCATTCTGCGGCTCCTAGGCTGCTTCGTGGCAGCCTCGAGGGTGCTCTGAATCCAGTGTGAGGGATCTTTGGTGTGAAAGAATCAATGGAATATTGCGGCCTGGGACGGATCCACCATCCGCCGGGGCCGTAAAAAAGTGGGCACCTACCTTGATGTCCCCTTGACCTCAAGGCGACGGAAGGTATGGTCGTCGTGGTGTTTACGGCGTTTTTCGGAGCGTCAGGAATAGGGAAGAAAGATCCTTCGGTGTCCCCGGGGGGCCAAAGGACTTAGGAGGAGTCGGCTTTCGCCAGACTCACACAGTGCTCACAGACACCCTTAAAGCAGTTATTTCGACCAGTGCGTGACTGGTCTTGTTGATCGATCTCCACGGCAGGGAACGCGACCCTGATGACCGGTGTGTGCCGGGTGGAGCGAGATCTAGATCTAGATTTGTGGTCCTCAAGAATAGAGAAGAGAAAGGTTCAAAGATATGAACACGAATACTTCCATCCTCGCAGGCGCTGCTGGCCTTATGGTCGCCGGTTCTGCGATGGCCGCCATGACTGGTCTGAGCTACGACATTGTCGAGCAGACTGGTGACGGAGTGGTCGCCGGTACATACACCGCTCGTGTGTATGCCGAGTTCGACGGTTCTGGCGATCGTCTCGATGCCGTCTTCGGCAATTCGAGTTATGGCCTTCAGCTCGAGTACCTGAATGGTGCTACTGGCTACCAGAACTCCCTCGGTGGCCCCACCAGTACATCCATCAACCAGGCCTTCTTCCCGCTGGCCCCGTCGATGGAATGGGACAGCTACTTCACCATCGGTGCTCTCTACAGCTCCGATAACTCCCTGCAGGACATCGGTATCGATTGGTCCAACTGGGAAGCCGGTGGCAACCTGCCCGCTTCTGGTGTAGTCGACAACGGTACGTTCTTCATCACTCCTGCCGATGCGCAGGGTGAAGCTGTTGACGGCCGTGTCCTCGTTGCTCAGTTGACGATCTACGGTGACCTTGACGGCGTTGCTGATGCCTACTTTACTGCAGGCTTCCAAGGCAGCTCCGGTGGCAACACCTTCCAAGAGCAGCACAGCATCTTCATTGATGCGATCCCCGCGCCAGGCGCCATTGCCCTTCTCGGGCTGGCTGGTTTGGCCGGTCGTCGTCGTCGTCGCGCCTGAGGGCTCGATGGTGACTGGACTGGTCTGAACTCGGGATAGTTCACTGCCCAGTCCTTGCTCAAAAAGCATCCGCCCGCCGCTGTGCCCCACACAGCGGCGGGCGTTCTTTTTGCCATGCGAAGGGGTATGGGGCGTTTTAGGCCCCGCAATCAGGGTTGAAGTGATGCAGTAAGGGCCCCAGAAGGGAGCCTCATTCAGAATTGACTGCATTGGGCAACCTGGTCTGGCATGCAGTGAGCAGCAAGTGCTTCTTTCGCAATGACTTGTCCTAGAAGCCACTCAAATCCTCCAGCCGCTAGCAGCTGCGTTTGGGTAGATGTAGATTTCAGGCTTCGCTGAGTTCCTAGAGGCTCTTTGCGCTGGGTCCACCCCTGGAAAGCCTCGCTGGCATGGCAAAAACCACCGTTCTATCGGTCCTCTCAGGCATCGCGCAAGATCTGCCGTTCGAAACGGAACAACCGTCAAAACAGCACCTTTTGTCACCAGAGTCAGGCTTGACCCGGGGAGGACTTGGGGTACATTGCCCTCGGAAGCAGAGCCCCCATTTCGAACGGTGATGAGTCGGTGGTGCGACTTGGAGCCATGGAGAAGGAAGGAAATGGAATTGTTGGGCCATTGGGAGAACCGAACGCTGCGGTCGCCACGCCGTGGACTAACAACGAGTTGGGCCTTCTTGTTGGCTCAACGAGGAGAAGATCGGAAATGAAGACCCTCATTGTTCTTGGCGCTGCAAGCGCCTTTGTCGCAGCCGCATCTGCTACAGCAGATGTTGTGTCAATCGAGATTGATAGTCTCGGGGACACTGGAAACGGCATTACCTACCAAATGTATGCAGTTGTGGATGAAGGCACTCGAATTGACGCCTTGTTCGGCAACTCGCAGGGCACTCTGAGTATCGGCCTGGCCGATGCAAGCATGTCGTTCTATCAGAACGTCTATGGCAATGCCTTGTCGACTGGTAACAATCCGATGTTCTACCCACTGGCGCCATCACTTGAGTACGACTCGTTCGTAACCATCGGCGCACTGGATGCCTCAGGCAACCCTTATGGGTCGAACAACTTGTTGGACATCGGCATTGACTTTTCAGGCTTCGAAGCGGGCGGCGGAATTGAGACCGACAACGGTTCTTGGTTTGTCACTCCAGCCGATGATCAGGGCAACCCGATCGACGGCCGCGTACTCATCGGACAGTTCACCGTCGTCGGTGGCAGTGGCGATGGCTATGCTGACCTGACTGGTTTGCTGAATATCCAAGGTTCTGATGCCAACGGTGAGACCTTCCAGAACTACGGGCTCAACTGGATTCCAGCGCCTGGTGCGCTGGCTCTGCTTGGCATCGCTGGCGTCGCTGGTCGACGTCGTCGACGCTGATCTTGACCTGATCATCAGACGTTTGATCTGATCTGGTCAATACGGTTCAGCCCACGCAATATTGAACACCCCCGCAGTTGAGTCTGCGGGGGTGTTTCTTTGATAGGACCGTTTGGATCGCAATGCATCCGCACTGAGCCATTTGATGGCCTAGAGCGTTCGGCTCAGAAGCGCACCGCATTGCGATATTGATCGGAGGTGGGGGGATCAGCCGCCTGGGCGGATCTTGCCAGCGATTGGGGGTTTCTCCGACATGATTTGGTCGGCCACCTCGCGTCGATGGACTTCGACCTCACGCGGGAAGTCCATTGCGAGACGGACCCGGTCACCCTTCACTGAGGCAACACGCACCACCCCAACAGGGTTTGTGGGGTCACCAATCACTACTTCTTCACCTTCTCTTCTCGTGATCACGAGCATCCTTCGGCCCTCCTGCCACACTGGGCGCCGTCCTGACATCGTGCGGGAGATGGCCCGCCCGACCCACCATTCCACAGAATACCGCGCCAGAAGGGCGGCACCAACGTCTGTCGAGGGGATCTATTGAGAATTGACCAGGTCCCACCCCAGAGAGGCTCTCAAAGGACCTCAATCGACGGCAACAACCTCAGTCACACCAGCTACCTGGGCCTTGAGGTTGGATTCAATACCGTGCTTGAGGGTGATCTGTGCCGAGGGGCATCCAATGCAGGCTTGCAGAAAGCGGATCTGGACCACTCCGTCGGTAGTGACATCGATCAACTCAACATCGCCGCCGTCGGCCTGAATGGCCGGACGAATAGCTTCAAGGACGGCTTCCACACGGCCGTGCAGGGAATCCTGATTACTTTTGGCGGCATTCATGTCTATAGCCTACCCCAGCAGTGTGGTCTCGGGCAATTCAAGAAGACTTTCCACGTAGGATGCGGGCATGAATCGTACTTTTGTGGCCATATTGGCGACTCTGATCTTGGCCTCATGTCAGACCGTCGTGACTGACCCCGCGGCCTCGCTTCGTGACTCCTCCAATAGTCGGAAGGTTCATGAAGAGTCGCTTCGCATGATTATGGCATCGCAGCACGCACCAGAGAAGGCCACGATCGATGCGTTGCAAGGACTGGTCTACCGGCCCGGCTATGACACGGAAACCCGGTTGGAAGGCATGCGGTTTCTGCTGCAGCAAGATCCGACAAAACTGAAAAGGACCATTCGCCAACGCTTGCCACGTGTGACGGATCATGCATGGTTGCGGGCGCTGTGTCAGTTTGTAGCCGACTACGATCTGAAGGAACTGGATGTCGCTCTAGTCAGTAGTTGGGGTCGGCCTTGGAGTGGCAATCTGCCCGAAGTACAGCGTCCCGAGTATCTGGCGCTGACCCGCATGCTCGGTCCATCTGGTGCCGTGGATGCAGTCTGGACCACATTCTTGGGTGCTGTGAAGCCATCAGAGAATGGCTTGCGCTATCGATGCTGGGATTTGCTGCATCGCCTCGGCGCGCGTAATGAATTGATCGAATTAGTGATCGCTGAAAACGCCACGGGAAGTGAACATCCAACCTTGCGTAGTGTGCATGAGGCAGCAGTCGACTTTGGCACCATTCCGTGGAATCGGGAAGAACTTCTTTGGGTGCACAAGTTGACCGAACCAACTCGGCAGATTTTCTGGCAGGATGCTCAGCAAGCCACGACTAAGTTGTCGCACGACCGGCGTCGCTGCTTGGAGTTACGTGATCTTCCAGTTGCTGTTGCTTCTGCCCGACATCATCCTGAGCTGTTGATAGCGGAGGACATGGAGATCTTCGCCAGCTTGCAAAGCCGACTTGCCGGGCGACCTCAGTACAAGGAACAAAATGGGGGCTTTTTGCCCGGGCAAGAGCCATCTCATGACCTTGCCGCGCATCACAACAAGCTTACGTGGGGTGATTTGGCAGCGATGTCAATCGCGCTTGATGCCATGGAGATAGCAAATGTCCGGCACCATCTCTTTGATTATGCCGAGCGTGATCGACTCGATGAAGGTACGGAGTATGGGGGTGTCGTCGCACTTGATGAGCAGGGGCGATTTGAAATTCTGGAGTTCCCGCCACGTTTCCGAGTGCATGATCTTCGCTTTGAAGCTCCCCAAGCGATGTTTGATGCTGGGTATACGGCACTGTTTCACTTCCACTATCACACTCAAAAATACCGGAACAAGGCTCATGCTGGACCGGGGCTGGGTGATATGAACTATGCGAATGCAACTCGGGCGAATTGTTTGGTTCTGACCTATGTGGATGAGAACACACTCAATGTCGATTTCTATCGGCATGATGGCGTGCTCGTTGACCTTGGGGTGATTCGGCGACCCGGCATAGCTTCTGTTCAGACGTGACTATCGAACTGACATGCTCTCGACTGCATGGACTTGGCAATGACTATGTCATTTTCGATCAAGTCGATGTGTGCAATCTCAATCTAGAAACACTCGCGCAGATCGCCTGCAATCGGCACACAGGCCTAGGGGGAGACGGCATCATCACGTTGGGCCCATGGGGTGATTTGCCAACTCCTTTTTCCATCTACAACGCAGATGGTTCGCAAGCTGAGTTGTGTGGAAACGGACTGAGATGTGCGGCAGCCTTGCTTTCCATGCGACATAAGGATGCCCCACTTGTTTCCATTCGTTCGGCTGTTGCGCAACATGATCTGGAAGTCCACAGACTTGCAAGTCACAGATGGCGCGTCGGGGGGCCACTAACTCTTGCCATTGATCATGGTTTTTTTGACTTTCGTGTGCGTGATCTGGAAGTTGAAGTGCATCACATCGTCGTTGGTAATCCACATGCGGTTATTTTTATTGATGATGTATTCTCTGGGGGCTTTCTCGAAGATGCTTTTGATGCGCTGCAACTGATGCCGCAGTTTGAAGATGGTGTCAATGTGCATCTTGCGGTCATTCAATCTACGAATGAAATCAAGATGTGTACGTGGGAGCGAGGCGCAGGCCCAACAAGAGCATGCGCGACAGGAGCTGCTGCGGTTGCTGCTGCAGCCCATCATGCGGATCGATGCCAGGGGCCGATTGCGGTCCACCTTCCTGGGGGCGATCTTCATGTCGATGCTACGAATCCAGATGCAGCTGTACAGGTCACTGGCGATGTCGATTGGATCGCCTCCATGCAGTGGTGTGCTAGCATTGATGTGTGAAGCTTGAACTGACTTGCTTTGATGTTGAAGGGACGCCGACTCAGATGGGCGAAGCGCTCGGAGTCGCAGCGCGTGACCGTATTGAGGCCATGATTGCGCGACGTTTAGAAGTTGCGCATGATTTCTTTAAAGAGCAAGGCCAAGGGGCGGTTGAGGATCTGTTACGCCATGGTGCTGCGAGCCTCGATTGTCTTGAGTCGTGGGATTTCAAGGGATGGGAGGAATTCGTTGCGACGGCCAAGGGTGCAGATGTCGCGCCGGAGGTACTCCATGCGGCGGCCAACTACACCGATATGCGTGATCTTGTGTGCTGCCGCCCAATCAACAATCCGGCTGACGAAGGCTGTACATCTGTTGCCGTGCCTGGGAATAGAACCAAATCGGGCATGGTGCTGGTTGGGCAGACGTGGGATCTTCATCTGCTGGATCTTGAGACGGTCGTTGCTGTTCACAGATTACCTGCCGAACAACCAGAGACTTGGAGTGTCACGGTTGCTGGTGGTCCGACATTGATCGGCATGAATGAACATGGTTTATGGGTAGGAACTACCAATATTCAGATTGATGGTGTGCAGGATGGTGTGGGTTATCTCAATGTGTTGCATCGTGCAATTCGGTGTAGGGCAAGAGAAGACGCAGCGCTGCGTGTGCAGTCTGCGCCACGTTCAGCGGCTCATACATTTCTCGTGGCAGATGCTGGTGGTGCCATCGAGTTAGAGTGCAGCGCTTTAACGACCGTTCGGCGTGAGATGCGGTCCGAGCCCATGGTGCGCACCAATCATTGTCTTGATGCTCGGCACATTCCTTCCGAGGCTGAGCAGCCCACCCCAAGCAGTCTGGCGCGATTTGCTCGGGCCACTGATCTGTTGGGTCGTCATGACGTTGATGAGGACATGATTCGTGTATTGATGACGGATCGTGATGACGGTGTTGATAGCATTAATCGTTGGCCTGAGGATGGTGAACAGACTGCAACAAATGCGTGTCTGATTGGTTGTCCTGATCGGCGGCGGCTGGAAGCATGTCGTGGTTCGGCGGATCGAGGCCAATGGGAGCATCTGGGTTTCCGCGCTTGATGTAGTCCGCAAGGGACTCGTTACCATGGTGTCATGGTCTTGCCCGCACGTTTGTTGCAGACGGCGATCGGTGTCGAATTTGACACCATCGCGGCCGACAGCATCAACATTACGACGCTTCGGCCGGCACCAGCTTGGGTAGGATTGCTGGCCACCAATCTCGATGAACCACAACGGGCAGGCCATTGGTTGGCAGATGTCTGACACCGACGGAAGGCTGATTTCCCTTGATGTGCGGCGACATCCACTGGTGACCCAGGTTGGAGTCGTGATGGCGCAGGCTGGCTATGGATCCAATGATGTGATTCTGGCTGCAGTCAGTGGCGGGCGGGATTCATTGGCGCTTGCGTTGGCACTGACTGCTTTGGTCAGACGTGGTGATCTTGGCTCCTTGGTTATTGGACATGTGAATCACCATGTGCGTGTGGAGGCCGACCAAGAAGCTGCGCATGTTCGTGACTTGGGTGAGCGGATTGGCATCCCTGTCGCAGAGTCACATTTACCACTTGATGTAGATCGGCGACCGACCCAGCTCCGTGCAATGCGCTACGAGGCGTTGGCCACCATGGCACGCGCATGGAAAGCCAAGGCGGTGGCAACTGGGCACCACGCCCAGGACCAGTTAGAAACCATCCTCTTGTCGCTGGTCAGGGGGGCAGGCCCAGTGGGCCTTGGTGGCATGGCTTGCTCGCGTCCACTTGATGATGAGATTGCGTTGATTCGGCCCATGTTGCAATGCCAACGGGAAGAGGCTGCGGCTTTGTGTGGTCTTGCTGGAGTCGACTGGTGTGACGATCCAGGCAACGAGTCGCCGGATTCATTGCGTGGTCGTCTTCGTCAGGACGTACTGCCGGTACTTGAGTCACTGCGTCCTGGCGTTTCTCGTCGTGTTGCTGCAGGGGCGGAACTGCAGCAGGCTGCGGCTGAGGCACTGCGAAATTCGGTTCCAGTGCCGGAAGATGGACGATGGTTTAGGAATGCATTATCTGCAGTGAGTTCACCACTTCGACGAGCTGCAATTTATGCAGCAGCTGTGGAACTGACGGATCATGTTGATCGACTGTCAAGTGCAGCGATGCAGTCAGCGGCGGAAGCAGTAGGCGATGAAAAGATGCACCAACGTCGCTTTGAGCTTGGGGGAAATGTGTTGCTGACAGTCCAGGCCGAGGACGTCCAGATCACTCAAGCGACCTCGTAAGTCAGATTAACTACTGCCAATGGACGTGCGGTTGCCCATCCATGGTTGCAGTGCTTCGGGGATGGCCACGCTGCCATCTGATTGTTGGTGCATTTCTAGCAGAGGTACCAAGATGCGAGGGCTGGCAAGCACGGTGTTATTGAGCGACCAGCAAAATACTGTTTTGCGATCGGCGTCTCGGTATCTCAAGTTGAGGCGACGGCACTGAAAGTCGTGCAACCTTGAGGCACTGTGTGTTTCGCCCCAGTCACCTTCAGGTTGCTGCTGGTCATTCAAGATGCCGCGTCCAGGCATCCAGCACTCAATGTCAATCATGTCAGCGTTCTTGGGCCCGAGGTCTCCTGTGCAGCACTGCAGAAGCCGATAGGGCAGTTCCAGTCGTTGCAAAATCTCCTCAGCGACTGCAATCATGGCAGCATGATGTTGCCGTTCTTCATCTGCATCGGCGCGGCAGATGACCACTTGTTCCACTTTGTCAAATTGGTGTATTCGATAGAGCCCTGCGGTGTCTCGCCCAGCAGCGCCAGCTTCACGACGGAAGCAAGTCGATAGGGTTGCGAGTCGCAGGGGGAGGTCAGCTTCTTCAAGAATCTCATCTGCGTGCAGGCCCATGAGTCCAACTTCTCCGGTACCTGTGAGGTACAAATCCTGTCCGGCACCCCGGTTTGACTCCTCGATGTGATACGCCTGCTCACGCCCTTCTGGGAAAAAGCCGGTGCCGAGCATGCACTCTTCACGCACGATGACTGGGACCGAGACTGGGGTGAAGTCATGTTCCTCTGTAATGATGTCAAAGGCCATGCGAAGGACGGCTTGGTGCAGACGCATGCCATCACCAATAAGACTGTAGTGCCGGGTTCCGCCGACCTTTACCGCACGCTCAAAGTCGACCAAATTGTGCGCATTGACAAGTTCAAGATGTGTCTTTGGTTGAAAGCCTCGTTGTGATTCAAACGTTGCTGCAGGGTCGAAACTTTCTGTGGACCACCTGCGAATCTCAACATTATCCTCAGCACCTCCGCCGCGCGGAACATCGTCATCTGCCGGAAGTGGTATATGTAGGAGCAATTCGCGCATCGGCTGGTCGAGTTCTGCAACCGCCGCCTCGGCCTCCTGAACTGTCTTCTTGAGTGCGCCAGGCACTGCTTCCAACTCGGCAAGCTCACGTTCGAGTTTTGCTTTGGTGGATTCGTCAGCGCTCTTGAGCTGACCCTTGAGCGCACCAATTTTTGGGCCCAACTCCTTGGAAACGCGCTTCTGTTCAGCGCGGGTTTGTTCCTGAGTCGACAACGCCGCTCGACGCGCAGCATCGAGTTCGAGCAATTGCTCAATATCAACGTCGATGTTTTTGTCCCGCGCGCCGTCAATGAATCGCTGCGGGTCATCTCGGAGCGCCTTGAGGTCGATCATGCATGGAAGTGTAGTGGAGCGGTCAGCGGTATACCGGTGGCGCGGCCCATCGCATTCGGTCCAGCAGAATCTGCCAGAAGGGCTCATCGGGTCTGGTCACGAAGGCGATGCTCTGATCGGCCCGATGTACGGTGACCCGATCAGATGGTGCCAGAGCGACATCCTGCTGCCCATCGAGGATTAGGGTGGTTCCAGTATTGCCGTGGATGACTTCCACTTCAACGCCTTCCTGGGCAGCCAATACGGTTGGACGAAAGGCCAGCGATTGGGGCGCCAGCGGTGAGACGACCAGTGCGTCGACACCAGGGCCGATGATTGGACCGCCTGCAGACAGGTTGTGGGCAGTCGAGCCTGTGGGTGAGGCGATCACGAGACCGTCGCCACGGAGGTGAGGCCCGGGAACACCGCCAATGAACATTGCTAATTCAAGCATTCTCCATGGGGGCCCAGATCGAATCACCGCATCATTGACCGCGAGGTAGCGACCAGAGAGCCCCTCGCTGGTGTGATGTTCTACGGTTAGGAGCAAATGACGCTGCATTGGTGGCGCCGCTCCAAAAACTTTCGCTTCAAACTGTCGAAGTGACATGGGGTCAAAGGCAGCGAGAAACCCCAAGCGGCCACAGTTGACTCCAATTAATGGGATGTCTTGGCCGACGAGGCGTCGTGCTTGCGCGATCATCGATCCATCACCCCCGATGACGATCGCCCGGTCCGCGACGAGACCAGCAGGCAATTCGCTGTCATCTGCATCAAGAATCGTGACTTCATGAGCCCAAGTTGGCAGATCCGATTGGATTTCGCGGAAAGTCACATCAACTTCTGGACGGCTGCGATCAGCGAGTACAAGCAAGTTGTCAAGGGCGGGGCGATCCATGTCGGAAGTATCGCTTATCGAGGCTTGCCGCGGGTGGCTTAACTGACGATTCCGTCCGTGAGCCTCATGAACGCGGTCTCAAGATCCACCTCGCCCCGTTTGAACTCCACCAAGCGGAATCCGGCTGTAATCAAACGAGCTGGGATTTCGCTTGGATCGAGTTTCTGTTGCCCATCTAACTCGACGATGAGCACCTTGGTATCTCCACGGGGTGTCAACGTGACTTTCTTGACGCCCCGCAGTTCGGACAGCAATTGTCCAGCTTCTCGAGCGCGATCTGACACCATGATTTCATAATGAAGCCCACTGTCAGCGCGCCGTATTGCTTCGCTGGTTGATCCAGAGAACAGCAACTTTCCCTGTTCAATGATGCCAACGCTGTCGCACAATTCGGCCAGTTCGCTGAGGATGTGAGATGAAATCAGGATGGTCTTTCCAATTCTGCGTAGCTCACGTAGGAGTTCTCGTATCTCAATCCGGGCACGTGGATCCAGTCCAGATGCCGGTTCATCCATCAGCAGAACGCGTGGGTCATGAAGTAAGACGCGTGCAATTGAGAGGCGTTGGCTCATGCCTCGGCTGAGTCCAGCAACTTGGGCATCAACCTTGTGGTGCAAATCAGTGAGATCAAGCACATCTGCCACCACCTGACGTCGCTTTGAGCCGTGAAGGTCATAGCAGGCTGCGAAGAACTCAAGATATTCAGATACAAGCATGTCATCGTAGGTGCCGATGAAATCGGGGACATATCCGATGATTGGTCGAATCAGTGCGTTCTGGTATCCGATGGTCAAGCCATCGATTCGTGCCTCGCCCCAGGTCGGCTTGAGTAGTGTTGCCAGAATCCGGATTGTGGTTGTTTTTCCGGCGCCATTGGGTCCAATGAAGCCGAAGCACGACCCCGACTCAACCTGCAGGTCAAGATTGTCCAGCGCGACGAGATCGCCATACTTCCGGGTCAATTTGATGGTCTCGATCATGGCCACGATGCGTCTCTTATAACAGGCTTGCTCGTGCCATCACGGCCCAAAGGTCGTGATGATGGGCTGGTCGGAGAGTGGTACTCGCCAGCGGAGCAAGACATCACCTGTGGTGTCCTGAACGTCGCGTCCGTCAACCTGAACGGACACTGGTAGGTTCGTTTGTTTGACCACGCCCATGATCAACAACACAGGACTCGCCAGATGGGGGCCCAGATCAAGTTCAATGCCAAAGGGTCGCTTCATCGAGATATGTGTTGATTCCGTGGCATCTGTCTCGCCACGCCAGGGCGGTGGGGGCCAGAGTGTGGCAAGACTTGCCATTTCAAGCAGTCGCATCAGTAAGCGCTCCGAGACTCTGGTTGAATCTGCTGTGCTCCAGATTCCAATGGAAAGTGACTCTGACACTGCAGCGATCTGGGCGGCGAGATCCATGTCTCCATCAGTATTGACAAGTGTGCTGAGGTCGAGTGATGCGCCTGGCGCCCAACTTTCCGGCAACTTCCACCAAGCCCCACGAACTGGCATGAAACCCGCCTCTGTCATGCCATTCCAAGGAGGTGGCGGCCAGCGCCGTGGCTGGTGCGTTGCTTCAATCAGCACAACCGACACGTCCTCCAGTGGTTGTGAAAGCTCACTCTGTACACGACCACTCAATTGAGGCTGATCATTGGCGCCTCGCGTTAGAGAAATGGGCTGCTCAATGCGCAGCATCCCTGTCCAGATCAATGGGTCAATGACCCCAGTCCAGTCAAGCCGAAGGCCTGTAGATGTGTCTCGTGCTTGGATAGGCATCAGCCATGGTGTGTCGATCGCGCGTTCAAGTGTGCGTACGCTGGCAAATCCAAGTTCAGATGGCCCCTTGGCTTCCCAGTGGTACATGGTTGGACGTTGATCATCGTCGGATTCGACCTCTACCTGATGCACGCTACTGCCCTGCATAGTGAGGTTCATCCAGGATTGCACGTGTTGATTGGGATGGCCTGCAACCTGATCAACCACTGTCAGATGGCTGATGCGAGGCGGTTCAAATTGCCCGCTCATCGACCACAGGGTCGTGAGACCTGCAGCACCAAGGCCAACCACCAGAAAGCCTGGCCAAGCGAAATCCCGGCGTCCTGCATTCTTGGTGAGCATCCACACCCCGGGAACCGCCACCAACCAGTAAATCACAAGCAGAAACATCACGAGCATCAATCTGCCGCCTGCATTGGTGGTACTGGCAATCTGCTGGGCGATCATTTGGTCGTTCACCGTCATCTGACGGCTAGCAATAGGGCTGCTGATCGCTGCTCCACTGGCCATTTGAAACGCGGCTGTAGGCGCATCGTCGCGGCGACCAAGCAAGGGATTCCAGAAGGTTGCCGCATCTGGTATCGCAGTTGGAACTGTGCTCTGTGTGGTACGCATTGCATCAAAGGAGGGTGAGGTGACATCGATGCCTACAACGGTCAATCGGCCAAGTCCCACGGCTCTGGCGGCAGCTACAGGCTGACCGCTTGGAAGTTCAAGCATTGACTGCCACATGCTGCGTTCAGTTGGCTCAATGGTGCGGATGCTCTGGCGACCTGGAACACCAAGAAGTGGCTCGGATGAAATCAAATCTGCCCAGATCGGTGCGCTCACTTCCGATGTTTGTCCGCGGATCGTCATCACATCGGCAAGTGGTCCGGTTTGTTGAGTGAGTTGCCATGGATCTCCGCTATCTGGCAACGAAACAATGAGATGGCCGCCAGAGTCAATCCATTGCCTGAGTGCATTGCGACGAGCACCGTCAAGTCCATCAGTGTTCCCAGTCCACACGATGGTGTCGATGGCCTGTAGGCCTTCAGGTCGGTCGGGGAGGTCTTCGGCTGTCATGTTTTTGACAGTTGTCGGACCGACCGACCAGATTGGTCCACCGATACCCTGCTGATAGTGATCCAATCCAGCAAGACTGGGGCCCACCACCAGGATCAAGTGTGTATCTGAGGCTTCTGGACCAGCAGCGGCGGGACTGCCGAGTTCTATTGAGGCCAATGCTTGATCATCGTCCAGTGTGCGCAACTGAACCTGGCCAAGGGATTGCCCATGGTGGGGGAGCATGCCATAGAGCCACGCCGTCGTCGGCATTTCCGCCAGTGGAATGCGCCGTTGAATCAGCAGTGGGTCACCATCAGGTGTTGGCAAACGCCATTGCAAGAGGTAGGTTTCGGATGGAAGTCCCGTAGGATCAATATCAATTTGCAGGGCTGTAGCTGAGTCAAATCGGGCCAAGTTGCCGGGTCCAAGGCTGCGAAGTGTCAGGCTCGGCGCAGCAGCACTTGTTGAGTGCAGTCCAAGCAGTGCCACGCAGAGGCACAGGCAGCACCGAATCACCCGCCTGAAACTCCGGCGATGGCAGCCATGACCGCTGCGTGAGATCTTGTGCCGCCGTGGTAGCAGGACAGATCGAATTTCTCATTGGGCGAGTGCACCCGGTCATCATCGAGTCCGAATCCAATAAGCAGAGAATCGGCGCCGAGGATGGTCTGGAAGGAACCCACGACGGGAATAGAGCCACCACATCCAATCAGCATGCCGGGTTGATTCCAGATCTTTTCCAAGCCTTGCTGGGCTGCTGCCAGCCAAGGAGATTCGGATGGGACGTGAATTGCAGGATTGCAACCATGTCCGTGGATCGTCCAGTGGCACCCTTCGGGTGTGCGTGCCTCGAGCCAGTCCTTCAGGTTGCGTTCAATGGTCTCCGGGCATTGATTGGCAACGAGTCGGCAACTGAACTTCGCACTCGCTTCGGCAGCGATCACTGTCTTGGCACCTTCCCCGCCGTAGCCGCCAGTAATTCCGTTGATATCCAGTGTTGGCCGCGACCAGATGCGTTCCAGTACGGTTCGTCCAACTTCACCTGTGCTCTTTTTCAGCCCAGCGCTGCCAAGAAAGGCAGCTTCATCAAAATCAAGTGAATCCCATTGTGCTAACTGCTCGCTGTCAGTTTCAAGAACATCATCGTAGAACCCAGGAATGGTGACACGTCCATCAGCATCATGCAGTGATCCTAGGATCTGCGCCAGTTCATTCAAGGGATTGACGACCGCGCCGCCATACATGCCGGAGTGCAGATCGTGGGAAGGGCCGTGCAAGGTGACGTCGAGATAGACAAGCCCGCGCAGCATGGTGGTGATTGCAGGTGTCTTGGGATCCCACATACCTGTATCAGAGACGATGCAGACATCTGGTCGAAGTTCGTCTGCATTGGCCTTCAGGAACGGGTCGAGACTAGGACTTCCGCTTTCTTCTTCGCCTTCAAGCAGAACAGTGATTCGAATCGGAAATGATCCATGGATGTCATGCCAGGCGCGAAGAGCCTCGACGAACATCATCAATTGACCTTTGTCATCAGCAGCACCACGAGCCACGATCTTGGGGCCGTTCTCGCCTTCAATAATGACGGGCTCAAACGGGCCGCTGTCCCAAAGTTCAAGAGGATCCGGTGGCTGCACGTCGTAGTGACCGTAGTACAGGACATGCGGCGCTCCTTCAGGGCCATCGGCGTGTCCAACGACCATTGGGTGGCCGGTTGTGTTGCGGATTTCAGTTGCGATGCCAGATGCATTGAGCATTTCAGCACAACATTCCGCCGCTGCACGTACATCAGCGTTATGCGCAGGATCCGTACTGATGCTCGGAAGCCTCAGAAGGGAGTCAAGCCGTTGGATGCGTTCGTCCCGATTGAGGTCAAGATGATCGAGTACGGCTTGAAGTTGATCGGTCATAAGGGCGTGTGTCATGAGTGATTCAGAATCCGTGCCAAGGTAAGCACTGAGGGTCAAAGGTATCTTCGGCTTCCTGTGCGCACACGACGCGGCCTTCATCTACTGCCACGACAATCGGCGGTGTCATGAGCCAGTCAACACCCACAGGTAATTCCATTTCTGCACAATCGATACATGGATTCTCAAGTTCACCTTCAGTGTTGAAACCGTCAGTTCGCTCGGGAATCGCGATCAGAGTAGTGGGGGCTGGAAGCGCCATTGAAAAGTGCTCGAGCAGCAACTCCTGACAATGTTCGCAGGTGCGACTGTACAACACGATGTAATGCTGTCCAGTGCCTACGCGGTTCATCAAGCCTGGGATCCACTGAAAAAGCTCGATGTCTTGAAGCGGCTGGTCAACCCACTGATCCGTATCAAGCGCGTAATACGCTGGTAGGGATATCGTGGTGGTTGGCTCGGTCGTTGCATTTTGCATTTGTGGATCTTGGTTGAGTGCAGGTTCGGTAGGCGTGGTCTGCTGAGGGGATGGAATTGTGATGGCCGTTCCTGATGCGATGCTCTGAACGCGAGTAAATGTCAGCACGCCGAGTCCAAGTGCCAGGAAACTTGCCAGAGCCCATGCACTGCGAGCAGTTGCTTTGCGGATTGGTCGAACAGGTAGGGCTGCGATCAATACCAGAAGGAATGCGTCGATAGCTAGCATGGCCCATGGCGGCGGGGTGACATTGCCCAGGCAGCCACAATTGGTCATGTTGCCATTGAACATCTCCCACAGCAGGACAAGGCAGAACACGATCAGCATTGAGGCAGCGATTGGGCGGGCCAGGCGTGGAATGCAGACCATCAGCGCGACTGCTGCGAACTCAATGGTGATGAAGGCTGCGAGGGCGAAGTGAAGGTCTATGCCTGCGTCCAGAAGCATGCCCCGGAGATGATCTGGGAGTAGCTTTGGGCTGCGGCTGACCAGTTTGGTCGTCGCTCCGACTGTGATCCAAAGTGGCACCACGACGCGAACGAGCCAGAGTCCAATTAGTCCGGCCATGTTGTTGGGCGAAGCGGTTCCGGGCTGATGCGCATCACTCATGGCGTTTGTCAGTCTCCTCTGCCCAAGCGTCAATAGCTTCACAGATCAGGTGCAGAACCAATTGATGCGCATCTTGAATGAGGGCGGAATCGTTGTTGGGAATGCAGATCGAAACGTCACACAATGGCTTGCACTGTCCACCATCCCCACCGAGAAGACCGATCGTCGATACGCCTTGCTGACGAGCCACCTGCAGTGCATTGACGATGTTGTCACTATTTCCAGAGGTTGAAAGGACCAGTAATAGGTCTCCAGATCTTGCGAGCCCCTCGACCTGTCGTGAAAAGACGTGCTCGAATCCGAAGTCGTTTGCAATGCATGTCAGAGCGGTTGGATCTGCAACAAGGCTTGCTGCTGACAGGCCACGTCGGGTTCTCCGGTAACGTCCAACCAGCTCTTCTGAAATGTGCATGGCTTGAGCGGCGGAGCCACCATTGCCGGCGGTCCACACTGTGCCACCGCGTTGGAGAGCTTCGATCATGTGATGCGTCGCTGACTCAATCTGAGGCAAGCAGTCACGCACCCGGGAGGTTGTCTCCAGAGACGCGTCGATTCGTGAACTGAGCAGATCGGTCTCGAGCGTCATGGCCTGCCTACCGTTTCAGAGCATCTGAGCCGCACGACTGCCTTCCGAGACGGGAGGTTGAGCAGGCCACGGCGAGGGGCAAAAGTATAGTCACCACCCACCATGGCTGGCCGAAGGAGCAGCAATTCGGCAGTTCTGAGTCTGGGCGGATGCTTACGGGGGGTGCTACACTCGAGCGACTGACGGAGACTTTTTCATGCTGATGACACGAATCATCCCGCTTCTGCTGACATGCGTGCTTGGATTTCCGTGTGCATCCGAGGCTGCGACCACGCCTGCGGAACTGGCATCCACATTGAACGATCATCGTTCGGTGCGTGGGCCAGACGAAGAGAAAGCATGGGCAGTGCTCTCTGGGCCCCTGCAACGCCTGGAGCCGATGCCAGATCGTGCCGCTGCTTCGTACCAGAATCTCTGGCCCGGTATGGATTCGTGGGAACAGGCCACCGCTTGGTCTGCCAGTCAAGACGGTTTGGCTGAAGCAGTCGCAGAGGCTTCAGATCGAATTAAGTTCGGACTCGCGTATGGCCGTGAAGCAATGACATCCGATGAGATTGCGGCTGGCCTCTTAGTCGACCTCGGGGATTCGGACCAGATCATCCGTCCTCAGTTTATCTACCTGAAACAGATCGACCGACTTCTCCAGTGGATCGTTGTTGAAGCCAATCGGATGATCGATGCGGGTGAGGTAGAGCAAGGTGTGGATCTTCTCATCGATGGCGTTTTTCTGATGCGCCTGTTAGCTGATCGAGAGTTTCTTGATGAGAAATCATGGGCCATGGACAGGCTCATTGGGATGCTGGAGGTTCTGCGCGATGTGATGTATCGCAATCAGGATCAGATGCCCGCAGAACTTCTTCGCCGGATCAGCCTGAAGGACATGCCCGCGGTTCGCCCCGATCGAGCTAGGCTCTTTATTCCAGAGCATGATCGTCTGGTATGTCGCACGTTTCTGGAAAATGCATTTGATGAAATTTATGGTGCAGATGCGGAGAAGTTTCCGCGGGTTTATACCGAGCTTCAGGCTAATGCAGAGCCGCTCTCTCGATTTGGAGCTCGACGTCGATGGGAGTCTTTGCGTGATGGACACGATGCTTTAAGGTCGAGTCTTGATCGATTAGATCAGGTGTATGACGACTGGTGGCGCCGCTGGCGGGTGAATCCAACCTCAGATATGGGGCAGATGATTCTGGCCAAACTCTCACAGTTTGAAATCATGAATCAGGCCCGATTTGCCGCGATGCTCGTTGCGATTCAGGACATGCAGGGGTTGTTCGATTTGCGCGATGATCTTGTGCTCGCAGTCAATGCAACGGCAACATCAGCAGCCCTTGCCAGTTATGTGCAGGACCGTGATGTCTACCCTGCAGACATGCGGTTTATCTACGGCATTACTGGCTCGAAGGATCATGACAAGGACATTCACGATCTCGACTACCGCGGGTTTGTGTATCGCGTACCAAAAGTGCGTAAGTCAATTGATGTTGGAAGAACACGTGTTTGGATTGAACCGGGGATGGGCCTTCTTTACAGCGTGGGCCGTGATGGAGTAGATGGCCTTGCTGCACGCCATCTGGATGTGGAGTCCGGAGGTGATTTGGTGCTCTGGCCACCACCACAGACACTTGTTCGCGAGCACCTGAAGGCTGCCCCCTGACCTCATTTGATCTAGGAAACCGACTCAATCCAAGGGAGCCGTCCTGTGTCTGAGACATCCGTAGAACGTGTTGTGATCATTGGCAGTGGCCCTGCTGGTTGGACTGCTGCCATCTATGCAGCCAGGGCGGAGCTACAACCACTCTGTCTGATTGGAGTTCCACGTTCCAATCCAGCGCCTGTCTTGCCCGGGGGACAGTTGATGTTGACAACCGAGGTCGAGAATTACCCAGGATTTCCAGAAGGTGTCACAGGCCCCGATCTCATGGCCAGTTTGCAGAAGCAGGCGGAGCGTTTTGAGACCAGAAGCCGCATGGTCGATGTAACGCATTGCGATTTCTCAAGTCGGCCATTTGCATTGACAACAAGTGAAGGTGATGTCGTTAAGGCCGAGACCGTGATCCTTGCGACTGGGGCCACTGCCAACTGGATCGGTTTGGAGAACGAACTACGCCTAGCAACATCTGGCGGTGGTGTCAGTGCGTGTGCCGTGTGTGATGGGGCACTCCCAGTTTTTCGTGATCAGCCACTGGCGGTGGTTGGTGGTGGCGACAGCGCGATGGAGGAGGCCTCATACCTTGCTAAGTTTGCTTCCAAGGTCTACATCATCCATCGTCGTGACGAACTTCGCGCCTCCAAGGCGATGCAGGCCCGTGTTCTCGAGCATGAGAAAATTGAAGTGTGCTGGAACAAGGCTGTCAGTGATGTCATCGGTCAGGACAAAATCGAGTCCATCGAATTGACTGATACCGTGACTGGCGATGTATCCACGCTGCCAGTGGGTGGCCTGTTCATCGCCATCGGACATACGCCAGCGACAGCCTTCTTGAAGGACAGTGGCGTGGCCTTGGATGACAAGCAGTATGTACGACTGGATGGTCCTTCCAGCGCCACCAACATCGACGGTGTCTTTGCTGCCGGGGATGTCGCCGATTCCATCTATCGTCAGGCCATTACTGCTGCTGGTATGGGGTGCCGGGCCGCACTGGATGCCGAACGTTGGCTGGCTGAGCAGGAGTAGGGCTACTGATCAGCCGGATCATCCGGTGCCAGCCGCGTCATGATGCGCGCTCCGACAGCATCTCCCCACACATTGACGGTCGTACGGCACATATCCAAGATTCTGTCAACACCGAGAATCACGCCAATGGCTGCGACTGGAAGCAGCGGTCCACCAGTGGATTCCAGGCTGCCATTGACAGCGCCAATGACGATGACCATGGTGACCAAACCGGCTGATGGGATTCCTGCTGCACCAACAGCTGCCAAGGTCGCGGTGAGAATCACCAAGACCAATTCGGCCCCGCCAAGGTCGATGCCATAGAGCTGGAACAAGAAAACCACTGCGACGGCCTCATAGAGCGCCGTTCCATCCATGTTGATCGTCGAGCCCAGCGGCAGCACGAAGTTGCTGGATTTCTCGGAGCATCCACCCTGGTCAATCGAGGTTTCCAGCGTGACAGGCAATGTCGCGCTGCTTGAGTCGGTTCCAAACGCAGTGAGCAGTGCAGGCTTCATCTTCGTCATAAAACGCCATGGGTTGATCCGTGTGGTCAGCAGCAGAATCAGCGGCAGAATGATCAGGCCATGAATCAGCAGGCCGAGCACGACCGTTCCCATGTAAGCGCCCAAGGGGCCCGTCAGATTGTGCAGTCCGATCCGACCGACGGTCCATGCGACCAGAAAGAACACCCCAGGGGGTGTCAGCCAAATGATCCACTGCACGAAGATCATCAGACCCTCAAATCCGGCGTTGAAAAAGTCACGAGCGGCGCGGGTCCGGTTGCCTCCGGCGGCAAGGGCAAGTCCCAGTCCAATACTGAAAAGGATGATGCCAAGCGGTCGGCTTGCAGACATCTCTTCAATCACATTGGATGGGATCATCTGATAGAGCAGGTTCGTCCAAGCGCCAGATTCGCTCATGTTCCCAGAGACGCGTTTCTGCAATGTTTCATTGGCCATGAATGCGGACTCGCCCGTCTGACGGACGGAGTCACGGACCTCCTGTGGGAGGTCGCCCGGTTGGATCGCGGTCACGAGCAAGGCGCCGATGGTGACAGCGATCAACATCGTGACGAAGTAGTACAAAAGCGTGGCGCCGCCAACGGTTCCAAGTTTTCGGGGATCGCCAATTCGAGTGATGCCAGCGACCACACTGAAGAGCACTAGGGGAATCACGAGCATCTTCAGTGGGCGTATCAGAATGAGGTCACCGAATCGCTTCCACCCTGAAAGATCAGTTGCGCCTGTCGGGTCGTATAGCACGAATTCGCCGACAAGAGCGCCGAGAATCATCGCGGCAACGATCAGAATCGTCAGGATCGTGGTTGCTTTCATGCGGGGAGCCTACTGCACTGAGTTGATCAGAGCGGCATGTTGTCCAAGGTCAATCGGATTCATCCGCAGTTTCGACGGTGATTTGGAGTTCTTCGAGCTGTTCCTGGTCAATCGGCCCTGGGGCTTCAGTCATCAAATCACTGCCGTTTTGCGTCTTCGGGAAGGCGATGACATCACGAATGTTGTCTGTGCCGGTGAGCAGCATGACGAGCCGGTCAAAACCAAAGGCGACGCCGCCATGAGGTGGTGCACCTTGTTTGAGCGCATCTAAGAGGAAGCCAAATTTGACTCGCATTTCATCTTCAGTCAGACCAAGGATCTTGAAGACCCGATCTTGGATTTCCGGGTCGTGGATTCTCAAAGATCCGCCGCCAATCTCAGAGCCATTGAGCACCATGTCATAGCCTGCTGAGACGACCGAACCTGGGTCAGACTCGAGCATTTCCAAACACTCTTCATTCGGCGCTGTGAACGGATGATGTTCTGCCAGCCAGCGATCTTTGGTATCGCTCCAGCGGAACATGGGAAAATCTACAACCCAGAGTGCACGCCACAATGAGGTGTCAATTCGATTGAGGACATTGGCTACGTGAAGTCGTACCTGTCCAAGGGACTCACAGGCTGTCAGCCAGCGGTCACAGCTCATCAGGATGGTGTCGCCAGGCTCAGCCCCAAGTTCGGCACAGAAGTCTTCTTCAACACTACCAAGGAATTTAGCAATCCCACCTTCAAGGCCATTCTCAGTGACTTTCGTCCACGGCATACCCCCAGCACCGTGCAACTTCGCCGTCTCCTGCAACGCATCAAGCATCTTGCGGGTTAGTTCCTTGGAGGAATCTGGAATTCTGATGGCCTTGACGACCCCTTTGTCCTTCTTCAGTGCTTCTTGGAAGACCTTGAAGTCGGTCTTCGCAGCGATGTCTGTCACATCCTGAAGGGGAAGGTCGATTCGCAAGTCAGGTCGATCTGAGCCCCATACGTCAATTGCTTCTTGCCATGGCATTTGGGGGATCTGTCCAAGATCAACCCCGACGATGTGCTTGAACACGCGCCGAATGAAGCCGGTCATGATTCGCAGCACTTCATCTCGGTCAACAAAGGACATCTCAAGGTCAATTTGTGTGAATTCAGCCTGACGGTCCGCACGTGGATCTTCATCGCGCAGGCACTTGCAGATCTGCATATAGCGGTCACACCCGGCGATCATCAGAATTTGTTTGAAGATCTGTGGACTTTGTGGCAGGGCGTACCACTTTCCTGGGTAGATGCGTGAGGGGACCACGAAGTCCCGAGCACCCTCCGGTGTGCTCTTGATCAGCAGTGGGGTTTCAACTTCGAGAAATCCCATGTTGTGGAAGTAGTCGCGTGCCAAGGCAGCGAGGTCATGACGTACCTGCAGCGCCTGCTGCATGGTGGGCCGCCGAAGATCGATGTAGCGATGGCGTAGTCGAACTTCTTCAGAGATTCGGTCTGCGTCATGGTCGTCAGGGAGGATGGGTGGATTGGATGCTCGCGAGAAGACCTTGAGGCTTGTCCCACGAATCTCGATTTCGCCAGTAGGCAATTTCTGATTGGCTCCGCCAGCGCGGGTCTCGACAACGCCAGTTACAGCTACGACGTCTTCGCGCCGAAGTGATCGGGCGAGATCCATGACTGCTGAATCACAGTCCTCCTGATCAAAGACGATCTGTGTCAGTCCCTTGCGATCTCGCAGATCAATGAAGACAAGGCCTCGCCCCTGATCTCGAAAGGTGTTGACCCAGCCACACAGTGTTGCGGTCTGGTCTTTATCGTTGAGTCTGAGGTCACCACAAGTATGGGTTCGCATGGCCATGTCAAGACGAGCTCCTCGGAGGTTGGGTGTGTCGAGCCCGGAGACACCAGAACGAGGCATGATACCACTGCGACGGGAGCATCAGCATGCATGGGCAAGCGGCCGTATCCTGCGCATCCCATGGCTGACAGCCCCTCATCCAAGCCAGCCGTTTTGTTCACGGCCTTTGAGCCCAGTGGCGATGCGTTGGCAGCCCCGGTGATCAAGGCAATTCGAGCCGCCCGTAGTGATTGGGATGTTTATGCCTGGGGTGGCCCGAAGATGGCCGCGGCCGGGGCGAAGATGGCTGGAGAGACATCGGCAGATGGAGCCATGGGCCTTGGGGCCTTGCTCAAAGCGCGTGAAGTTCGTGGGCAAGTCAAGGCCATCCAGCGATGGATGAAGAACTGTCGGCTGATGCTGCATGTGCCAGTGGATTCACCAGCTGCGAATTTCCCGCTCTGCGCCACCAGCAAAAAGATCGGTGCCAAGGTTGTTCATCTCGCCGCCCCGCAGATGTGGGCGTGGGGGGGGTGGCGCGTGAAGAAACTTCGTCGGCTTACGGATCTCGTCTTGTGTCTACTTCCCTTTGAGCCGGATTGGTTCGGTCAACGTGGTGTGAACTGTCGTTTCGTGGGCCATCCTGCGATCAATCGTGAGGTCGACATTGATGACCTCAAGTCAAGATTGCACGGTCTTCCTCAAGGAGCACCTCGGGTTGCGCTCTTTCCAGGATCGCGAACTCAGGAGGTTCGTCGCAATCTTGGTCTGATGGCTGATTTCTTTGAGCAGTTTCGACAGCGACACAGTGGTGCCGCCGGTCTTATTGTGGCAGCATCGGATCTTGCCGCTGAGCGTGTGCAGCGCTTCCTCGGCGAGTTTCCTCATGGACTGAGCATGGTCACTGGTATGCGTGATGAGGCCATTACATGGGCGGACTTCAATGTGGCGGTCTCAGGGACGGTGACACTCGACCTGATGCGGCAGTGTGCCCCGATGATCGGTGTCTACAAAGTGTCGACGCCAACCTATTTGGCGGCAAAGGTGTTGATTCGCAGCAAGCACCGCTTGCTTCCCAACCTGATTGCAGGACAACGAATCGTGCCAGAGTTCGTGCCATATTGCCGAGGCCCCGGCCCGTTGGTAGATCAGGCCATGTGGCTGATCGACGATTCGCGGCGGATGGCTGCTCAGCGACAGGGGCTCCGTCAGAATTTGGCGCAGTACAAGGGGCATCGGTTCGCCGATGAGTGTGTGCACGCGATCACTGATCTGGTTGGCCAATAGGTCGCGGTGACGAGTGGCGCACCGGGTAGAGGCTGATAACGCCGCAGGCATTTCCAAGTCGGTCCTGAATCTTGATGTGGCGCTGTGCAGGCATTCCAATTGGAAGGTTGCGCAAGAGGCATCGCTCCTCCCACACGCTGAGATCGTGTTGCGCCGTTTCAATATCAGCCGTCCACAATAGGATGAGTAGTCCAGCATGAAAGATGCGTTGGTCGCGTGCCAGTTTGGCTACATCTTTGGACACAGTACTAAGCAGTTCACTTGCCCAAGCACGGTTGGGTCCAGAGGATGTGAACTGGGCGACCGTTTTGACTTCAAGCCAATAGGCTTCACTCAGCGGTGTTGCGTTCGGATCTTCAAAGAGCGTCTTTGACGCTTCGGGATCTTGGAGTGCTCGGCCCTCTGGAGTGATTACGAGATCACATCGGCGGCCCGCGGAGGCTTTTCGCTTCGAGCGTTGTGAGATGTAGCGCTGTTCCCGGTGCACACCATAGCCCGCTTTGGTCAGTACCTCAGCAAGCAGTGGGTGCAAGGCAACCTCATCAAGTGCATCGAGTCCAGTGACGGCTTGTTCCGTTGCATACGCACTTTCAAGCGCATCTAGCCCCTTCGCAAGCGCGTCTGCTAAATCAGCCGGGTGACATGGCACTTCAGCCGTTCCCATCATCTCCACTTGGGCTATTGGGTCCAATCTCGCCAGCTTTGAGTCGCTTGAAGTAGTTGTGCCAAGCACTCATCGCAATGACTGAGAAGATGAGCATGATGGGAATGTTGACCCACAACATCATGCCAGTGCCAAGATCGGAGAGATTGCCAATCTCCGTGGTCGATGTGACGATTCCGGAGGTTGCGACCACGATCAAAAGGCAATAGACGATCTTGTATGCACTGACGGCCCATTCCCCAAGTAGGAAGATGATGCCTTGCTCGCCGTAATAGGACCAAGAAATCATGGTGCTGATGGCGAACAGCCAAGATGCAATCAGAATGAGCCAGTTGCCAACGCCCGGAAACTGGCGATTGATGGCATGAGCTGTCAGCGTGGCTCCTTTGTAGTCCTCGTACAAAGCGGGTTCGACCAATGTCGGCATCTCTCCATTGGATGCCATGTCCTGCCAGTGGGCGACGCTGGATTTATCGCTTGGAACCAACTTCCATCGAATGTACGGCGCAGTGGTTTTCTCAGCGGGGATGATGATGTTGCCAGCCATCATGACTCGGTTCGATGCCGTGGCCTCATTGTCGCCACCACCCTGAGCGATGACAAAGACAGAGTCTCCATCTCTCCACTGGCCACCCAGTTCAATGCCGCGCTGTGTCCGCTCTGGGAGCAGAGTGCGGCCCATGACAACCGTCTCCTTGTCAATGAGGAATTCGGTTGGTTCTCCAACTGTCCAGCTTCGCTGGGTTGCACCATCCTCTTCATACTCGTGCAATGAGACTGCGGGGGTATTTGCAAATGTCGCATCAGCACCTTCGATACCAGCTCCTCTAGTCAACGCACCAGTGGAGAGAATCACCACTGCTGTCAGTGTGCAGACGATAATCGTGTCGATAAATGGTTCGAGGCCAGCAACCACACCTTCGCTGACGGGCTCTTTGGTTTGGGCCGCAGAGTGCGCAATTGGGGAAGAGCCTTGCCCAGATTCGCTGGAAAACAGTGCCCGTTTCATGCCCCAGAGGAATGCAGTTCCTGTGGCGCCTCCAATAAAGGCGCCGCTGGCTTCAGATGGATTGAAGGCACATGTAAAGATGGATGCAAAGACATCCGGGATAGCGCCAATGTTGAATGCCAATACAACGAGCACGATGACGACATAGAGAATGCACATGAACGGAACCAACACACCTGCCACGCTGCCGATGCGCTTGATGCCGCCGATGATGACCATCGCGACCACCACGGCCAGAATCAGGCCAGTCGTCCACGTCGGAATAGCAGTGGTTTCTCGGGTGATATCTCCCACATTCCAAGCCTGGAACATGTTGCCACCAGTCACAGCAGAAATGAGCAGTGTCAGACAGAACAAGACACCGATGAATTGTCCAAGTGTGCCAAGGCCCCATCGCTTCATGCCCCGCGCAACGACAAACATTGGGCCGCCGTGCGGATTGTCGGGGTCGTCCGTATCGCGGAACAACATGGACTGAGTAACTTCCATGCTCTTGAGCGCCATACCCACAATGCCAATAATCCACATCCAGAAGACTGCGCCTGGACCACCGAGCGCAATTGCAATGGCCACACCACCAATATTGCCAAGGCCGACGGTGGCCGAGAGGGCAGCAGACAGGGCTTGGAAATGGCTGATCGCGCCTGGGTCTTCAGGGTCGTCATACTTGCCTGTAGTGACGGCAACTCCGTGAGTTAACGACTTGAATTGGCAGAATCCACTCCAGAAGGTGAAGAGCACACCGGTGCCCAGCAGGATGTAGAGCATCCAGTTCGTCCAGATAAAGCCGTTGATTGTTTCCACTGCGCTGTTGAGCGTTTCCATGGATTTCTCCACTCCGGTGATGTCGTGATCAGTGCATGAGTTGGAAGGCGATTTCGTTCACGTCGATCAGGCCGATCTTGTCCAAGAGGACGATAACAACCATGACCGGTGCTACAAACCGAACCAAGACCAGCCAGCTGCTGGCAATCAAACCATTCATATCCGAGATCTCCGCGTCACGGAGTCGTTCGGGCATGATCCAGCCGGCATAGATGGCAATGAAGAGTCCACCCAATGGGAGCATCCAATTGCTCGATAGGACATCCATCGTGTCAAAGAAGGATTGGCCGTATCCAGGGAGCCAAGACGCCATCAGGAAGCCCTTGCTCGATGAAAAAGCAGTAATGATTCCGAAGACCATGATGACGCTGCCCATCGTCCACGCAGCGCGGGCTCTGGTCCATTCGTGGGCGTCAATGAGATAGGAGGCAACGACTTCAAGAAGTGAAATAGCGCTGGTCAAAGCGGCAAAGACCAGCAAGCCGAAGAAGACGATGCCCAGCAGCATGCCGAATTTGCCCATTTCAGCGAATGCCAGCGGCATGCTCATAAAGACCAAGCCGGGGCCTCCAGAGGGGTCTTGACCGTACGAGAAGATGATTGGGAACATCATCAAGCAGGCTAATAACGCAATGGCCGTATCAAGCACGGCGATTGCCACCGACTCGCCCAGCAAGCCACCACTCGCACGGCGTTGGTAGGACCCGTAGGTCATCATTGCGCCCATGCCCAGTGAAAGTGTGAAGAAGGCATGGCCCAATGCCTCCAAAACACCACGGGCCTCCAAAGAGGTTGGATCGGGACTGAAGACAAATGAGACTGCGCGGCCAAATCCAGGTTGGAAGATCCCGTAGATCACTAAGCCCACAATGCTCAAGATCAATAATGGCATCAGGATGCGGCACGCACGCTCAATCCCGTTGCCGACCCCAGTAGCGATCACCAGAATCGTAAGGAACATGAAGATGGCCGCCCAGAAGGTGCTGGTCCACCCATCGCCGACCAGTCCTCCAAAGATGGCGCTGACCTGATCTCGAATGTGGCTGCGTCTGACAAGCGCTGTTGCTTCAGTACGGATTTGATCGCTGGACAACTCACGCAGTTCTTCGGTTGCGGTCGCGCGTATTCGGTTTGTTT
>JAKVBT010000012.1 GCA_022446905.1 Phycisphaerales bacterium | reverse complement strand
CGCCAATGTGCCCAACCAGATCTCGTGCTTCTGGGACGATGACGGTAGTAATCACGTGAGCAGCACATGTGAAGACTGCGATGCGGATGTTGGGGGAAGTGTCGGCGAAGTCAATCAAGATGACCTCATGGTGATTCTCTCGTTGTGGGGTCAGCAGACCGATGTCATCAATCTTGATGGCGATGGCATCGTGGGGCTTGCAGACTTGCTGATCGTGCTTGAGACATGGGGCCCATGCCCGGGATGACCTGCGTGGTGCTGCTGCGTCAGCCTGTGGCCTTGTGATGTCGATTCACGTGTGCGTGGCGATCAACGCTTCATCGCGGCCAGCATCGCATCGACGCTGGCTTTGGCATCGCCAAAGAGCATGCGGGTGTTCTCGTTGAAGAACAACGGATTGCCAACGCCGGCATAGCCAGTGGCCATGCCACGTTTCATCACCACGACCAGCCCGCTCTTCCAGACTTGAAGGACCGGCATGCCAGCAATGGGGCTGGTGGGATCGGTTTCGGCTGCTGGATTGACAATGTCGTTGGCGCCAATCACCAGCACGACATCTGTATCAGGCAGATCGTCGTTGATCTCGTCCATCTCCAGCACGATGTCATATGGAACGCCAGCTTCCGCAAGCAGCACATTCATGTGGCCTGGAAGCCGACCAGCGACGGGGTGAATCGCAAAGCGAACATCGACGCCTGCATCACGTAGCTGCTTGGTGACATCGGCCAATACATGCTGCGCTTGCGCTACCGCCATGCCGTAGCCAGGCACAATGACCACCCGTTTGGCCGACTGCATGTGTCCAATGGTGTCGTCGGCAGAAATCTCAATGACTTCACCGGTGGTTTCGCCGCCGCCAGAAGCAACGGTGCCCTCAGCAGCGCCAAAGCCGCCAAGGATGACGCTGACAAAGGAGCGATTCATCCCGCGACACATGATGTACGAGAGAATCGCACCACTGCTGCCAACCAGGGCGCCAGTGATGATGAGCAAATCATTGCCGAGCATGAAGCCAGCCGCGGCTGCCGCCCAGCCGGAATACGAGTTCAACATCGATACCACGACGGGCATGTCCGCGCCGCCAATGGCCATCACCATGTGCACGCCCAGCAGGCCCGTCAGGATGGTGGCCAGCACCAACAACATGACACCCCGGGTATCGACGACGATGGCGTTGGCTTCGACATCGACTGCTGAGGACACAAACCAAATGCCCAGTAGAACGGTGATGATCAGCGCCACCAGGTTGAGCAGGTGCCGGCCAGGCAACATCAGCGGCTTGCCAGACATCTTGCCATGCAGTTTGAGCGCTGCAATGATCGAGCCTGTAAAGGTGATGGCGCCTACGCAAATGCCGATGTACACCTCAATCTCGTGCACCATCGCTTCGCCAACGGTTTGCAGTCCGGCATGCGGATGCACATACGAGGCAAAGCCAACCAGCACTGCGGCCGCTCCGACAAAGGAGTGCAGCATGGCCACCAACTGCGGCATCTCGGTCATCTGCACCCGGATGGCCAGCACGCCACCAATGATGGCTGCTGGAATCATCGCCACGCCAAGCACGACGTAGCGATCGACCTCGGGTCCAACAATGGCCACCAGGAGGGCCAGTGCCATACCGATGATGCCGTACCACGTGCCACGCGAAGCTGTTTCCTGACGAGACAATCCGCCAAGGCTCAGAATGAACAGCACGCCAGCGACGAGATAGGCGATCGTCGACAGGGATCCGCCCGATCCATCGTCGGCGGCAGCCAGCATCGTCATGGTGCAAGTCATGGCATCCACCGGCTATCTCCTGAACATCGCCAGCATGCGCCGAGTGACCAAGAAGCCACCGGCGATATTGATGGTTGCAAAGAACACGGCAATGCCGCCAAGCACAATCGCAGCAGTCGATGAGTCCACCGACAAGTGCAAGATGCCGCCAAGGATGATGATGCCGCTGATGGCATTGGTCACGCTCATCAGTGGCGTGTGCAGCGCGGGGGTCACACTCCATACGACCTGCCAGCCCACAAAGCAGGCCAGCACGAAGACCGTAAAGTGCTTGGTGAAGGATTCGGGCGCCCACAGGCCGATGACCAACAACAACAAGAAGCCAGCCAGCGCGCCAAGGGCCGTCCAGAAGGAGCGAGCGACACCGCTGGATTCCCCTGCAGACGCGTCAACAGATGGCCCGCCTTCAGGGCGTTTGCCAAAGTCCTTGGAGTAGTCAATCCCAGTCGAAGGTTCTTTGGGTGGAGGTGGGGGCCACGTGACGGCACCATCGTTGGTGACCATCGCGCCACGGACAATCTCGTTGTCCAGGTCCACCTGGAAGTCTTCGCCGCCGCCCATTTCATCGAGCATGGCTGCCATGGCATTGCCATAGAGCCGACTCGATAGAGAAGCCATGCGACTAGGGAGATCGGTGTGGCCAATGATGGTCACGCCTTGATGGCGAATGACTTCACCTGGTTCCGTCAAGGCGCAGTTGCCACCCCGCTCGGCCGCGAGATCCACAATGACTGAACCCTCCTTCATGGTCTCCACCATGCCGGAGGTAATCAGTGTGGGTGCATCTCGACCTGGAATGATGGCCGTGCAGACGATGATGTCGACATCAATGGCCTGTTCGGCAAACATCTTCATTTCGGCTTCGAGGAAGGACTCGCTCATGACTTTGGCGTATCCGCCTTCGCCTTCGCCAGTTTCCTCAAAGTCCAGCACCAAGAATTCAGCGCCAAGACTCTCAACTTGTTCTTTGACGGCCAGGCGTGTGTCAAAGGCCCGCACAATCGCGCCAAGACCTTTGGCGGCAGTGACAGCGGCCAAGCCGGCCACGCCGCCACCGATGACCAAGACCTTGGCGGGCTCAACACGGCCAGCAGCGGTCATCTGCCCAGCAAAGAAGCGACCAAAGTGGTTGGCGGCTTCAATGATGGCGCGGTAGCCGGCGATATTGGCCATCGCGCTGAGGACGTCCAATTTCTGGGCGCGACTAATGCGTGGCACGCAGTCCATGGCAATCGTGGTGACCGAAGCGTCGGCAAGTGACTTCAGCAGTCCATCGTTGTCAGCCGGGGACATCATGGTGAGCAGCGTCGCGCCCGATTGGAATAGTCCAACCTGCGCCTCAGTGGGTGGGCCGATCATCGCTACGACATCGCAGCCAAAGACGTCCGCGGTGTCCTCGGTGAGCGTAGCGCCTGCTTCTTGGTACGCAGCATCAGGACAGTCCGCCGCAATGCCCGCGTGGGCTTCGACGACGACCTCAAAACCTGCTTTCTGCAGTCGGCTGATGGTCTCGGGGACCATGGCCACACGGCGCTCGTCTGGACCAACTTCTCGTGGAATACCGAGTTTCATAGTTGGCCTGTGGCTCCGAGGGATGCCCGATCAACGACGATCGGTGAAGGGGGGATCATACTGGCAGGGCTGTGTGGCTGTGGGTTGATCGGCTCACACGATTGGCCTTGCGCCGCGTCGACTCAATCGAAGATCAAGGTCAGCCAGGCCAAACAGACCACCAGATGCACCACCCCCTGCAAGATGCCAGTTCGTCCACTGGCGAAGGTCACGGTGCTCAGCAGCAAGGTCATCATGAGCAGCAGTTCTTCTTGGCGGGGAAGGCCCAGTTGCACGCCCAGCCCCGTAATCATGCCCACCAGAATGACGGCAGGAATGGTCAGGCCAATCGTCGCAAGCGCTGATCCAAGACAGATATTGATGCCACGCTGCAGTTGGTTGTGCATCGCAGAGCGAATTGCGGCAACGCCTTCGGGCGTCAGCACGAGCACGGCGACAACAACACCTGCGATGGCCGGCGGGGCATTGAGTGTTTCAACGCCAACATCCATGAGCACCGCGAGTTTTTTGCTCAGCAGTACCACCGGCACCATGGTGGCGACCAGTAGAACGGCATGAAATGGAACGGACCGCAGCACGCCTGGCACATCGTGGGCATGGTCTTCATCCTCAGCATCAGGCTGCGTGAAGTGTTTGCGGTGCCGCAGTGTTTGTACGCCAAGAAAGACCACATAGAGCACCACACACATCGCGATCAGAAAGATCGACAGCAGCAGAGAGGCGGAAGCGTCACTGGTTGCTGCGGAGTATCGCGGGAGGATCAAGCCGAGCACGGCCAGTGGGATAATGACCGACAAATAGGCGTTGGCCCCGCGGAAGTTGAAGACTTGCTCATGATGCCGCAGTCCGCCAACAAGCAGGGTGATGCCAACCAAGCCATTCATCACCAGCATGAGCACCGCAAACATGGTGTCGCGGCCAAGCTCGGGGTTGGCTTCGCCGGTCAGCATGACCGTGGCGATCATCGTGACCTCGATGCCAATGACCGCCAAGGTCAGAATGATGGTCCCCAGGGGCTCGCCCAACAAGATCGCCAGACAGTCAGCATGGCGCACCACCGAGAAGGCACACCACAGGATGCTCAGAAAAAGCCCTCCGAAGAGGATGCTGCTGCGGGCCGGGGAGGCCTCCGGGGCAACGAACCAATTTGGGAAAACGAGCCAAAAAAGCAGGGTGAGGGCGATTCCGAGGATCAGGGGGAATTCAGCAGCCAGCAGGCTGGCTTGGCGTGCAGTGGGTCTGGAGGCCATGTGGGGGGTGACCATAGCACGCTCTTGGGAATGTAGTGGTCCCATTGATCAACGAGCGTTATGTTTGGAGGATCCCAGCGACGCTCAGATACGAAATACACTTTGGAGAGCAGCCCCGGTGCGGGGTGCTGGATTGACTGATTAGTAAGTTCAACGAGTAGTGAGGAGTACTCCATGAAACGATTGACCGCGAGTGCGGTACTGGTGGCTACGACGGTAGCCATGGCAGGCTTGCAGGATGACATTGACACGCCAGGGACCAATGAAGACACCCTGTCGACGGTTCGGGTTCTGATGCGTGATGTCCCAGGTGTCCGAGTCCATCGAGGCCCGGATCAGCGGATCGATCGAATCTACGGCAAGATCCTTGCGACCGGTGGATCGGCCACAGGTACAGCTGATCGATTCATCGATCAGTACTCCAGCATTTGGAATGTGGCAGCCGACAACCTGAAACCAGGCGGCGTGATTCCAAGCGGCGTTGTGGAACAGCCCCTCATGTACGATCGAGAAAGCGGAACCTTCCGCTTCACCGGCGTCTACTACAACCAGCAGATCGATGATGTGCCGGTCTTTGGCGGACGCCTGTGCGTGCTGACTCGCAATAGCAGTGATCATGGCGCAGTGATGGCCGCTGCTGATCTCCGCGATCTGGGCAACTTTGAAGTTTCGAGCTTGTCACCCTCACTGACAGCTGATGCTCGTATGACTCAAATGGCCCAGGCCCTTCTTGGTGATGATCGTGCGGTGGTTGAATCTGCCCCGCGCACAGTTGTGTTTGCTGGCTATGACATGGACAGCCACAGCCCGGTCATGGGACTTGAGTTTGTCGCCGTTGCTGGTGATCGCACTGACCCAGATACCTATCAGAAGCGTCGCTTTGTCGTTGAAGCTGAAACCGGCACCGTGTTGCATGACGAGAACATGATTCTGTCGTGCCAGCCGACGCAGACGCGTCTTGGTGCGATGGTGATAGCCGCGATGGGCGAGGTCACTGGCACCGTTCGAGGCAATACCACGTCGACGACTCGGGCAGATGCCTGTGATCCGGAATTTGTCACGCCTTTGCCCTACGCCGCAGTCACGGCCAATGGCAACACCGTGTATGCCGATGCCAGCGGAAACTTCACCCATCCTCACAGTGGTGGAAATACCTCGTTTGGTGGTTCGCTTGGCGGTCAGTGGTTCTCGGTCAACAATGAGGCTGGTTCTACGACCTCTGCTTCTACCAATGGCAGCTCAGGCGATGTGGTCACGATCACCTATAACAGTTCGCCATCTGAATTGGTAACGGCCCAAACCAATGCCTATCGCGAAGCCAACCGCATTCGCGATCTGGTCTTGGCATCGAACCCCTCCTATCCAACGATTGGCACACAGACTTTCTGGCCGATCAACTGCAACATCTCAAGCTCATGCAACGCGTTCTATGACTATGCATCAATCAACTTCTACCAAAATGGCGGTGGATGCAACAACACTGCATTCTCCGTCGTGGTGCACCACGAGTACGGACATCACCTAGTTGCCGAGGCCGGATCTGGGCAGGGTGAATACGGCGAAGGCATGGGCGACGTGATGGGTGTGATCCTGACTGGTGACAGCCAGTTGGCTCGCGGTTTCTATTCGAGCGACTGCAACAACGGTATCCGCAATGCCGACAACAACTGTCAGTACTCCGCAAGTAGTTGCTCGAGTTGTGGTAGTGCCATTCACCCATGCGGCCAGCTCATCTCCGGCTGTGTCTGGGATGTATGGGGAAGCCTTGAAATCTCGCATCCATTGGATGCGACGCAGGTTATTCGTGATCTGGCCATCAACAGTATGCCGCTGCACAGTGGCACGAGCATCAATGACTCAATCGTGATTGACTTCATCACACTCGATGATGATGACGGCAATATCGACAATGGATCACCACACTACGCCGACATCGCGTACGGCTTTGGAATCCACGGTCTCGATGCGCCAGAGTTGGCACTCCTGTCGATCACAGCTCCGGATGGTTTGCCTGATTATGTTTCACCAAACGGAACATCGACGGTACGTGTTAGCGTCGCGAATCTGTCCGGTCAGTATCAGGACGGTTCGGGACGGATGTTTGTTGGACAAGGTGGCAGCTTCGATCAGGTGCCACTGACTCCTGATGGTGATGACCTCAGCGGTGCTTTCCCCGCCACGCCATGTGGTGAGGCGCTGGATTACTTCTTTGCAGCAGATACGACTACGGGTCAGACCGTGTATTGGCCCGGAGATGCACCATCAGGTGTACATGTTGTCACCGCTGCCAATGGTCCGCCCATTGTGATCGCGGATGAAGACTTCGCCACCGAGGGTGGCTATGTTGCCGGCGGTAGCGCCGCAGATGGTGCGTGGACACATGGCACGCCGGTCAACTGCAACCGTGGTGATCCGCCGACAGACTATGACGGTAACAATGCCTGCTGGCTGACTGACAACAGTTCTGCCAATTCGTGCAATAGTGACGTTGATGACGGCACCGTCTATGTGACCTCGCCAGCGATGGACGCATCCGAGCCTGGTTTGCAACTGTGCTACGCCCGTTGGTTCAGCAATGACTACGGCGCTGCGCCATATACCGACACACTGGTTGTTGAGATTTCAATCGACAATGGCGCCTCTTGGTTGCCCCTCGAAGTGGTCGGGCCAGAGGGCCCAGAAGTGTCAGGCGGTTGGTATGACGTGTGTCACACACTCTCTGCCGTCAGCGGGTTTGAGCCCACTGCAGCGATGCGGCTTCGAGTCACAACGTCTGATGGTTCTACCAATGGCTCTGTGGTTGAAGCAGCGTTGGATGCAGTGTCGCTGTCGAAGGCAGACTGCGATGATGCGCCGTGCCCAGGTGACTTGGATGGGGACGGCGAGGTCAACGTCAACGACATTCTTGCCTGTATTGCCGCTTTCGGGAGTGGTGATGAAGGCGATGTCGATGGTGATGGTGATACCGATGTCAATGACCTTCTGGCATTGGTCGGTAGTTGGGGTCCCTGTGTTTGATCCCATCCTTTTGTGCTGATGTTCATGCGAACGCCCCGGTCAGACCGGGGCGTTCGTCTTTCATGCGGAATCGCCTTTTTGAGTGCTCGAATGGGTGTTCGATAGCCAAAGTGCGTTCATGCACTGGAAGGCGGCAATTCCCAGAGAGACCGTTTCCGTCAGGGCTGAGTGTCGAGTAGGCTCAGGGACCTATGTTTGTGTGTGCAACCATCGCGATGATTGTGGCAACAGCACCGAGCCAAGCGGTCTTTGACGGTGCGCAAACGGGTGATTTGCCCAAGGTGCGTGTAGATCGGCCATTGCCCGCACAATCTGCTGACGGCACGCTGGTCGAAGAGGACGCTCCGCGATGGGGTCCCAAGCGAGCGGTGTGCTCCATGCCCGACTGGTCACATGTGTGGGAAGCACCAGGCTCGATTCGAGTGTTGATCTCAGGTGTGGCCCGCGATGGTCGCACTCCAGCACTGCTTGCGATTAACCATCAGGTACTTCGCTTGTCGTTCTTCACCGGCGATCTCGATGAGCCAGACTTTGAGTGGAATCTCAAACGTGTCGACGATTCGGGGGAGAAGATGGACCTGCTGGCCCATCATCCTTTGCGGCGTGAGCATGAAGCGTTTGCGGTGCGATCAGGATGCATGTTGCCCGGCTGCGTATTGCTGCACTGTGAGCGATCTGCGCGCATCGGCAATACTTGGGTTCCGGAAGGCATCAGTGTCTTTGCATTGCAACACCGTGGTGATGAGTGGGTCTTGGAACATGTATCAGATGGTCCTCGCGTTGGGGGAGGCACAGCATGCTTGGGATGGCCACGAGGGTGGCTGTCTTCGATGCAGAACTACTATCCAGTGCCAAGCGATGGACCCATGGCGGAGGCATTTATTCCCTACGTCGACTACCAGAACCATCGTTCACAGGCCCCAGCTCGAGGCGGTCAGTGTTTTCTGCTGAAGGCGGTGCGCGACGATGTAACCGATCGCCCGTGGCGTTTTGAAGGCCCACTGCTGTTGCACGAGTTTCTCGGCGCTGAGCGACAACACGCGCATGCGGCAGCATGGACGCCGCGAGGTGTGCTCTTAGCCATAGGCGATGGTGCACAAGCAGATGTCAAACTCTTTGCATGTGATGATTGGTCTGATTGGCTCAACCCTGACCAATGGACGATGCATTCCGGGATGCATGGTGAGCCCAGTGAGGATGGTGTTTCGAGTCTCAATGTCAATCAATTCTGGGCAGCATGTCCTGGCGCAGGTCCTGATGAAGTGCTCATCGGAGGCGACAACGTCTCGACCGCGGTGATGTCGGTCACGATTCCTGATGATCTCTCAGAGGGACTTCATTTTATTCGTCGTTGGGGGCGGCAATATGGAGCGCCATCGGATGATGGTCAGCGACAGACTACGTGTTCATGTTTGGTTGCCCATCGCCCAGAGTCTGACGGGCCAGTCTTGGCGCGTGTGAACCGAGAGGGCGGCATGTATGACGAGAGTCATGCGCGAATCTTGTTGAGTACGGATCGGCGACACTTTGCGACCCTCGCTCGAATGACAGAGGGAGCTTCTGAAGAGTCTCCGATTGCGATCATGGGTTCGCATGTGTTGCAAGGGCGCTATGGGGCGCCCGAGCAGAAAGGCATCTGGTCTATCCCACTGCCAGAGGATGTGCAAATCAGTCAAGGCCTGCTCACATCGCCAGGTGGAATCGATCTCTTGCGTGGTCAGACTTTGGAGATGACCCCTGGCACTGGAACCACAGTAGAAGCATTGTCGAGAACAACGGGGCAGAGTGATCTCATTGCGCAGGCGCCCGGCGTGGGTTCCGTGTGGCATGTGCAGCGTGAAGTGCAGATGGGCGAGACGATTGCGACCCTTGATCTTCCATTGGTTGATGGCATGTGCGCCGACCACACGCTGCTGGCCCGTACTTGGATCTGCAATCTTGGGCCAGGGCAGTTATCAATCCGCCAGCGGCTTGATGCAGGTGATGAGGTGGAGAATCGTCGAGCCAAAGTGGCGACGAGCCGCTCCTGGGTGCCGCTGCCAATGATGACACGTGTGGGCGATTTTGCTCTCGGCGTCTGTCCGAATCTTGATCTTGTAGCCACGAGCGTTGGCCAAGACAGTGGGTCTGTGAACTTCTTGATCACCATCGATGGGATGTTTGTTGATGGGATGGGTTCTTGGAGGCCAATGGATGCCATGGCACCATCAGCCCTGCCAGCGGAAATCGTGACCTTGCCGCTGAAGGATGTTGGAGCGCAGTGGACCCTGTCAATGGACTTTGTGCTTCCTGAAGATGGGATCGACTTTGGACTTGGAAGTCGATTTGGAACTTGGACAGCTGCGACAGTGATGTGCAAGAACGGTGATGAACTCAAGGTGCAGATAGATCCTGTGTCGCAGGAAGCACATCTGATGGTTATTCGCGATGGCGAACTGGCGGGCCATGTCAGTCATGATGGAGTGCGTATCGAACGTCTGGATACGCTTGGCGTGCGCATTTCAGGCGATGCACGTCGTGTTGGATTTGAAGTCCGCAGTGGAGGTACTGCGGTCTTGCGAACAGAGGCAATGCCTGGGTTGGCGATGCTTGAGGTGAGCCAGCCGGTGTCGGTACACATCGGCGATCGGTTTGGGGTGTCAACTCCACTGGAATGTCATCGAGTGACGCTAGATGATCAGCTGAGCCCTATGGATTTCGATATTGATGACAGTCAGGGAGAAGTCTCTGCCACATGTCCAGCCGACCTTGATGAGGATGGCCAAGTCGCAGTCGAAGATCTGCTGCTCTTGATGGGCAGTTGGGGTCCATGCGGCGAGGAACTGTGTTCAGCGGATCTTGATCAAAACGGAATAGTGGATACCGCGGATTTGTTGGTCATGCTTGGGGGCTGGGGGCCGTGTCCTGTAGCAGGATGATCAGGTCCAAGCGGATACAACTAAGAGAAGATCATCGACGCCAACGACGCCATCATTGGTGAGGTCTTCCGGGCAGCTTTGGCAATTGCCCCACGCTGACAGAATGGCGAGCAAGTCATCAGTGCCCACGACGCCGTCTCCATTGACGTCGCCAGGCAGCGTGTTTTCCGCAATGGCTTCCAGTTCTCCATTGATCGCGACCAATCCGGCGGCGGTGGTCGGGGTCAGATTAAGCAAGACGCCGGCCAACTCGCCGGGGGGGAGCACGGTGGGCAATTCCAGCGGCAGTGTGGGAAGTGGTTCCGCAGGCAGATCAATCACTTCATCAATATCAACTGTCACCGTGGCGGTGAAACGAGTTTGTCCATCTTCGAGCTGATGCAGCCCTTCAACCAAGATGGGCAGTGGGAGTTGGACAGGGACCTCGCCAAAGGACTCAGAAACCACAAGCAAATCGATCTGCGCCGGAATGGTGATGACTACCTCATGCACATCGTCCTGTCCATCAACTGGAATCGCAGTTCCGACACCTGCTGTAGTCTGAGTCAATGTTGCCGATGTAAAGTTGGCATCACTCAGTGGCAGATCGATCGGTACACCGAGATACAGAGAATCGGGATCAAAGGTCCGGAAGGTGTCAAATGCCATGGTGGCAACAATGCTGGCCATCGCGAGTTCTTCGCCAAGGATGTTGCATTGCAGGCCAGTCATGGTGGCCGCCTGCATTTTGGAATCAATCGTTAACTCGAAGCTGCCTTCTGGCACACTGTCAAACATGCCAGCGACGGTGATCGAAAGATCTAATGGAATGGGGTTATTGCCACTGCCACCCCAAACTCCCGGACGCGTTTGAGTGCCCTCAGGATTGGCTTCAGAATCCCAATCACCAATCAGCGTGCCGCTCATGGATGTCGAACTGGAAAGGTCGCTGCTCAGTGCGCAATTTGGGGTCAGGGAGAAATCACCCGCCGAAGCGACCCCACAGAGGAGTGTGGGTAATACAAGGACCAACATCTGTTTCAAGGCTCACCTCCTCCATCTGGCGGTCGACAGCCCGCCATCGGTTTCACAGTGTGGCACATCTCCGCCCGGAATCCAAGCATTCTCAGGCAGCTTGGTTGACGGACCCCCAGGAGGTGGCCAATACTGTGGTGTCAATCCGTTCAAACCACCTGCAGGAGGATGAGAGATGCGAACCAACACCTTTGTTGCGATGACCTTGGCTGTGGCGGCCGCAGCAGCCACCGGCTGTGACAATTCTGCCAAGTCCGGAGCCTTGATTGGAGCTGGTGGCGGGGCCTTGATGGGTCAGGCCATCGGCGGCAATACCAAGGGGACCTTGATTGGTGCAGGCGCTGGCGCGCTTGGTGGATACCTCATCGGTAATGAAATGGACAAAGAGCGTGCTCGAAAAGAAGCGCAGGCACGTGCGAATAACCCGGTGCATCAGACGAATGATCGTACTGATCAACTCGAGGCCGACAATGAGCGGCTGCGTGCTGAGATTGAGAATGAGCGATTGCGTCGTGAACTCGAGGCGCAGCGCGACGATTGATCTTGTGCCCTTGCCAGCATCAGTGAGCGTCAGCAATCACCACGCTCTTTACATTCATGAACTCATGTAATCCAGAGGCAGCCATCGGCGCCACCCTCGCAGAGGTGGCCCCGGCTGTCAATGTGCGGTTGCAATGGACGCGTGTTCAGCGTTCGCGGCGGCGACGCGCCATGAGCAATGGCATCAGCATGAACAAACTGGCAGGTGCTGGAATCAATGGCAACTCTGGTGGGATGGTCGAAAAGTCATCATTGAAGCCGTTGTACCAGCCCGAGATCATGCCGCTAAAGAGGGGTGTTGACTCGACGCCAGCAGATGCGGAATACCAGTTCGGTCCACCATCGGTGACTGTGCCAATGGAGTGGGCCCAGTAGAAACTGGCATCGCCGCTTGCATCGCCATATGAAAAGTTGTCGGCAAAGATGGCAGTGCCCCATGCGGTCCATTCGTAACCCAGTCCAGTGGTTTGCAGGGCCAGCAGCATGTCATGCACGCTTGCCTCGCCAGTCCACGAATACGCAAAGGCATATGCAGGCGATTCAGTGGCAGAGAAGTCCAAGACCGCATAGGCCGTCTGGTCACCGCTGCCCACGCTGGATGTGATATCGAGCACCAGATCTGCGGTTCCACGGGAGGCGAACAAGAGCACAACGAGTATGGAGACAAAACGCATCAGCAGGATTCCTTTTGCCTGTGCATGGCAGGCTGGGAACGGGAGTCAGGCAGGTCTTCCGGCTGTGATCCCTAGCTCAATCGTCTTCCCATCCGTTGGACAGTGACCCTGATTGAGTCTCCACGCAAGGCGTGGGGATCGTACGGCGGCGGCACCGCGGTGGACTAGCGCCTGGTTCTCCGGCGCGACCACACTTCCCTCTAAGCCAATTGTGAGGCGCACGCCTCAGTCAACTGGACCTTCTCCGGGGCCGATCATAGGGATCGCCGTTGGAAAGTCACTCACATTCCTTGGTACTTCTGCCAATATTTGTCACGGAGTTGGGTCTGCCGAGTGGACAAATCGACCGGACGTCCGTCGATCCATGCTCTCTGCACTTCCGTTCGAATCTGAAGTGGATCGCCAGTCGTGACGAGCAATGTGGCGGATTTTCCCGGTTCAAGGCTGCCCAGTCGATCATCAATGCCCAGAATCACCGCCGGGTTGATGGTGATTGAACGCAGTCCTTCTTCGGGAGTCAGTCCGTTGGCTACTGCGGTTGCAGCGTGGTGAGGCAGGTTGCGTAGGTGCGCGGGCCGATCTCTGGGGGCGATACAGAAGGTCACGCCGAGATCTCGCAGACGGGCGGGAAGCTCATGTGGCTCGCTTGGGCTTCGGTGTCGCGCCGATGGGTAGCGGTGCACGCCACGGACAATGACAGGAACGTCTTCACGGACAAGCAGATCGGCCACTTCATCAGCTTCCTCGCCACCGAGAATCACCGGGTCCAGTCCGCGATGTTTGGCCCATGCCACAGCTGTGGCAATCTGGCCTGCAGTCGATGCTTTGATGATGGTCGGAGCGCTGCCAGCGAGCATGTCCCGCATGGCTTCGTATCGGCTGTCCGGCGGCAGCGTGGGGTCGGCATCGCAGGCAGCCAAATAGGCTTCAGCCTCAGTCAGATAGTCATCTAACTCAACAATCTGTTTGTCTGCCCCGTCGTTCTCACGACCGCCGCGACCCCAGCCGCCACTGCGATCGATGCGCGGCCACTCGATGACCATGCCGGCCATGGGTTCAACTGCCATGTCTTCCCAGTCCCAACCATCCAAGCGAATGATGGCGGCTTGGCCGGGCATCCGCCCGCCATCCGGCGTGACCAATGCCGTAAGCACCCCTGCATGGCGTGTGACTGGAATCAAATCACTGTCTGGATTGAGCGCGACGACGGCTCGAGATTCTGGAGTGAAGGAACCGAATTCATCATGATCGTGTGTGACCTCCACCTGTCCAGTCTCGACCAGACCGAGAATGGAATCGGCGGCAATCATTCCTGGATACACGTGCTGTCCCTCCAGATCAATGACGTCTGCGCCATCGATGGTGGGAGCGTCACCACTGCCCATGAGTGTGATCCGGCCGTCTTCAAATGCGATCCAGCCGTTTGTTAATGGGGGTGATGTCACGGGGTGCACGGTCGTGTTGATCAAGAGCACGGGGGTCGAAGCGCCCTTGCCTGGAACTTGGCGTGATTGACCAAGGGCAGGCACGGTGAGCACGATGATCACGATCAGCGATGTCAGACAGTGGAGTTTCATGTGGCGGTGTCCTCAGTGAGCGTGGTCATGCGCATGATCGTGTTCATGCTGGTGCAGTTCATCAAAGTTTGCCGGGATGCCACAGCAGCCACGGTGATCGTCGATGCGGTCGTAGGGTGATTTTGCCCAAGCAGGCTCTGATTCTTCATCGGGCGTCGGTGCTGGCGGCTTGCCAAGATTGTCGCGCAATACCAGTTCGACCAGTCGTGTTCGCTCGGCCGCATCACGCGCTGCCAGCAGTGTGTCTTCTTCGCGGTCGTAGTACTTGCCGCCGTCGATCCATGTCTGCATGCACAGACTGTAGGAACTCAGTGGGTCGGCATTCCACACAGCAAGATCAGCATCCTTGCCAGTGACCAAAGACCCAGTCCGTTGATGGATGTCCAATTGACGGGCGGGGTTCAATGTGACGAATTTCAATGCTTCATTGGGCGGGAGATTGCCATAGCGCACGGCTTTGGCGGCCTCATCATTCATGCGTGTGGCCAGTTCAGCATCGTCCGAGTTGAACGAGACCAGCACGCCTTGTTCATGCATGATGGCACCGTTCCAAGGAATGGCGTCCATGACTTCGACTTTGTAAGCCCACCAGTCACTGAATGAACTAGCACCGGCGCCATGGCGAGCGATGTCATCGGCGACCTTATATCCCTCGAGGATGTGTTGCAGGGTGCCAATGGTGATGTCGAAGTGCTCGCAGGTGCGCAGCAAGGCCAAGATTTCATCTTGGCGGTAGGAGTGGCAGTGGATGAGTCGTTCTCCACGCAAGACCTCGGCCAGGGTGTCGAGTTCGATATCACGTCGTGGCGGAATGCGTGTGGCCTTTTCCTCGTCATTGAGCGCGTTCCAGCGATCCCACGCTTGGTCATAGGAGCGAGCAGCTGTCAAGCGGTCACGCATGAACGCCTCGACCCCCATGCGGGTGTCGGGGTACCGTCCTGAACTTCGCTTGACATTCTCACCCAGCGCGAACTTGATGCCCTTGGTAGCACCTTCAATTGGGAATCCGCGAGCTGGTTGGCCCCACCGGAGTTTGATCACACGGTTGCGGCCGCCGATGGGATTGGCTGATCCGTGCAGTTGATTTGCTGCGGTCAGTCCACCGGCAAGTTGGCGATACCAATCCATGTCGTCACCGGAGACCACATCGCCGATACCAACTTCAGCCGTGGATGCTCCGTTCCATTCATTGACACCGCCATCAATGCCGGTGTGGCTGTGGCAGTCGATTAGTCCAGGGGTGATATGCCAGCCAGTGGCGTCGACAGTTCGAATGCTGTCAGATGTTGGCGCCGTTGCCATTGGTCCGACGTATGACAGTCGGCCGTCCTGCACAATCAAGCAGCCGTCTTCAATGATGCCAGCCTCATCTGCCGTCCAGAGCGTGGCATGTTCGAACCGAACATCCTCTGGAGCTACCGTTGTGTGTCGTCCACGAGCGCCAAGTGGATAAGGAATGTGATCTGGGATGTTGGCCCAGCGCTCCGCTGCGGTTTCATCTTGAGCAGTGGAATCGCCGCTGCTGCCATCTGAGTCTCCTTCGCGGCTGGCTGTAAAGGTCGCTTCGCCCCTGCGGCTGTTCGCAGTGCCGGTCATGAGATTGCCATCGATTGAAATCTCTAGCGCGAACTGTCCAAATTCGTTGCGTGTGCCTGCAAATGAGATCGTGCCCGAGTTGGCGTCATAGGCGCCATCGCTCAGGGACATATCCCGTTCCATCATCCGCATGCTGCCGCTGATGGAATCACCATCCCGGGTCAGCGTCATTGTCATGGGTGGGCTGAACTCCTGTCCGAAGTCGATACTCCCATTCCAGGTGCCAGCGACCGGGTCAACTTCCGTGGCGGTCTCTGCGTCAGCTGTGTCCTCGGTTCCGTCATCATCGGAGTCTTCGGTTTCAGTGGCTTCAGAGGACACCACCAGTCGCATTGGCATGGTGCTGCCATCAGCGCGCACTGCGCGACCAAGCAGTTCATCATCACGAATGACACCAGATATTCGCAGCCATCCAGTCTCATCAAGGATGCGACCATCCATTGACGCCTGAACGCGGTGTCCAGTGATGTCCACTTTTTTCGTCTTTAATGTGGTGCCATCATCGAGGGTGACGCTGAGCTTCTTGGCAGAGGTATCAATGGTCGCTTCGGCTTGAGCGGATCCAATATGCATCTGTCCCTTGCCTTTGAGTGTGACAAGGGGTTCACGTTTATGATCGTCGCGCCAGCCGCCTACCCAGGTTTCGTCGATGGTGGTGTCTTCGTCGAACAGTTCGCCGTCACAGATCACCAGATTGGCAAGCATGCCTGGGGCGATACGCCCAGCCTGATGATCTATGTCTAATAGTTCAGCGGGGTGCACGGTGACTGCGGCCAAGGCTTCGTCTGCGGTTAGACCCGCATGTATGGCTTGCCTGAGGGCGCTGCGGACATCGGCGGGATTGTCTAATCCAGTAGTCGTCACGCAAGTGAAGATGCCATGATCGCGCAGTCGTCGAAGATTGGTGGGAGATTGCTCCCAAGACTGCAGGGTGCGTAGCGGTACGCGGATAGCTTGATCGATGGATGCCAGGCGTGGGGCTTCTGGGTAGTCGACTTGCACGATGACCGGGCAGGCAAGCGACTGAATGCCGGAGAGATCGCGAAACTCATCACCTTCTCCAAGCACAACCAATTCAATATCACACTCATTGGCAAGCGCGCCGGCACGCATGGCTTCCTTGTGATCGCGCACATCGACCATGAGATGCTGCGTGCCATGCATCACAGGGACGAGCGCGGCCAAGTCGTCCTGTCGAGCCGGGGGTTCCAAGCCATTGGCGGCGGCAGTCGTGCGCGCCGCTTCGTACCAGCGGGCGTCGTGCAAGGTCTGTCGCATCAGGGCAATCGACCCCATGAGTGATCCGGGACCTGTACCACTGCCCCAACCGCCTCGGTCGAAGGCAGCGGCCAACGCTGGACGTCCATCCAGCGTGCGTTGGTGCATCGGATCTTCGGGCAGAGTGACAATCGTGCCGGTGCCGCGGAGAATGCCATCGTCTGGATACACCGCAGCAGTGGTGTATCCCGCATCACGCCACTTCGCGCGTTGACCATCGCTCATGGCTGCGAGTCCACTGATTTTGCCAAGATCAAGTTGTGGACGAATCTCTTCATTCCAGTGAGCGCCAACACCACTGGGGAGTTCCTCGACGCTGACTGTCGCAGCAGGCTCAATCAGTCCTGCATAAATGAACTGTCCTTGCATGGGCCAGATGCGCGCATCAGGTGGAATGGGCACATCTGTGCCAAGGGCTTCGATGCGGCCATTGCGGACAATGATGGTGGCGTCTTCAATGCGAGTGCCTGGCTCAGAAACCACTGTGCCGCCGATCAAGGCATGACAACGGTGGACTCGGTTCATGGGGCCATTCGGCTTTGGTCCAGGGTTCTCGGTCGCGGCCAATATGGCTGCGGCCAGAAGCGTGGTCGTAAGCATGAGATCAATCTCCGATGCGTGTTGAGGCGCCCTGCAGCGGCGCCATGGCGACATCGGAGTCTACTGTCAAATAGGTGTTGGCGAACTGGTGCTCAGGCAGCCTTTGGCATGCGTTCCCGGATACGCACGCAGCGTTCAATGAGATCCTCGGGCATCCACCACCAGAATCGTTCCCCCTGAAATTTCACCAGCACGCATCCTCCGGCCCGGCGGCCGCGATACAGGGCTTTGCTTCCGTTGGAGAAGATGAGAACATGCATCTTGAGAGACTCCCTGCTGGCCCAGAGTGGGTTGTGGGGGATGATCTTGGCCAGCCATGACCTCTTTCGGAATTTGTGGGAGCTTGATTCAGATCAACTGATCAAGTCAGGCGAATTGGCCATGAAAGGGCTGAAATGAGTCAATTTGGCCCAGTTTCAGGAGGTCAGTGCAGGCCAGAGTGTGTGGGGAGGCTGCCTCGCTGCTTGAACAACCTATGACGCCTTGGGCATCAGGCCGTGTTGGGCGGCCATGTGGGGGTTTGTGAATCTCATGCCTCGCCCTGCCGGCGTTCCAATTCGCACCATTGAACACCAGCTTCGCTCAGAAGGGATCGCGAGGTTGCGATGCTCTGCTCCCAATGTTCATCGCCTTGACCTGGTCTCCATGAAACCACCCGACTGATCCCAGCCTGGATCACGGCTAGCGTGCAGGTGTTACAGGGGAAGAAGGAGGTATAGATGGTGGTTCCAACTGAAGACACACCGTGGCGGGCGCACTGGACGATGGCATTGACCTCAGCATGGCAGATCAAGTCGTACTTGGCAGGCCGCTCCAGTCGTTCGGGCCGATCCTCAACGCCTGCTGGAAGTCCGTTGTAGCCCGTAGCGCAGATGCGCCGATCTGCAGCAACAATCACTGCGCCAACCCCTCGGGAGGGGTCCTTGCTCCAAGTGGCAATGTGATCGGCCAGGGCAAGGAAGCGTCGATCCCAGCGTTGTTGGTCGGATTCGGACATGACTCCATGGTAACGGCCGCATCGCCTGGGATGACCTGCGTTTACGATGTAAGCCGATGCTGACATTCACAATCGCATTTGTCGGATACACGCTGCTGGTCATCGTCGTGGGGCTGCTGACATCGCGTCGCGCTTCTGAAAGTGATGAGGAGTACTTTCTCGCGGGGAGATCACTTGGTCCCTGGGTCGGGGCACTGTCTGCCTCTGCATCAAGTGAATCTGGGTGGGTGACGATTGGCTTGGTGGGGTGGGCATTCCAGTCAGGGGTGTCAGCATTCTGGATTTTGCCAGGTGTGTTCTTTGGTTTCTTGGTCAACTGGTTTGTCATAGCGAGTCGATTGCGAACGGCCGGCGCGGCCGTTGGTGCAGTGACGCTTCCGGATTTCCTCTCCCGCCACTTTGGTGAACGTCTTCCAATAATCCGGCTCATCAGTGTGCTGGTGATCTTGACCGCGATGATGCTGTACTGCGCTGCTCAATTTGCAGCCGCAGGCAAAGCATTTGATGTCACGTTTGAGTCAATCTCATACCAAGGTGGTGTGCTCATTGGCGCTGCGATTGTGTTGTTCTATGTCACACTCGGCGGATTTCGGGCAGCCTGTTGGACCGACTTGCTGCAGGGCTTGCTCATGGTCGGCGTACTGGTGATCTTTCCACTGTGGATGCTGAGCAACGGACCATCATTGGATCAGGTGCGAGCCAACCTCGGGCAGGCGGATCCACAGTTGTTGAGTTTCTGGCCGAACCTGACGGGAAGTGCGTTGATCGGTTTTCTCCTCGGTTCGGGCGCACTTGGCATCAACTTTGGCTACTTCGGTCAGCCACACGTGTTGGTACGTTTTCTTGCACTGCGAAAGGCAAAGGATGCTACTGCTGGCGGTGTGATTTCGATTGCTTGGGCGATGCTGGTGCTGGCGGGCGCCGTGACGACGGGCATTCTGGTGCGGTCCTTTGCTGAGGGAGGCGAAGCATGGGCCGCCACATTGTCACATGCAGGAGATGGTGAGTATGCGTTGGTTGCAGCAGCCATCAATTTGGCGCCGGCAGTTTTTGGGGGACTGATCTTGGCTGCTATCTTCGCGGCGATCTGTTCGACCGCAGACAGTCAGTTGGTCGTGGCATCATCAGCGGTGGCCAATGATGTGTGGTCACGCCTGTGGTCGTCTTCACAGAGACGGCACACCCTAGTCAACCGCATCACTGTCGCGATTCTGGGGATTGCTGCAGTCGCACTCGTGCTCGATCGACAAGTGACCATTTACGACTATGTCTTGACCTATGGGTGGGCGATTCTTGGAGCGTCATTTGGGCCGCAGATTCTTCTGGCCCTGTTCTGGAGGCGGGCGACGGCCGCTGGATGCGTCGCTGGCTTGTCTACCGGCTTTGTGGTGGCCTTGCTGTGGAAGATGCAGATGGACAATGTGGTGACCATTGGCGGCAGGCGAATTGAGGTCTACAACTTGCCATTGGCCTTCATGGCGGCACTGGGCATGAACATTCTGGTCTCCTATTTCAGTCGGCCGCCTGCCTCTCGTATGATCTCAGTATGACGAACACGCCAGACAGTGTTGCGCAGACCATTGAGTTGATTGCCGTGTCCGGCCCCGATTCTTTCGCGCGTGTGACGTTGCCGATTGATGCGGAGGGTTGTCTTATTGGTAGGGCGCCAACATCCACTGTGCAACTCAATGATCCGAGTGTGTCACGAAGCCATGCGCGTATTCATTGTGCTGATGGGAAGGTGTTGGTATCGGATCTTGGTTCTCGTTGTGGCACCTCGGTGAACATGATGCGTCTGGAGGAGGAGGAAGACGTATCTGTTGCAGATCGAGACATCTTGATGATCGGGCCGTGGAAACTCTTGGTCCGATTTGAGGGTGAAGCGACTGAAGATGAGTCTGCTGATGAGACATCAGAAGCGTCCGATGCTGTTGAGCCAAAACCTGTAGAACCTGCGCCGCCATCTGAAGTCAAAGGCGGACGTGGCGATCCGCTGTATGCCACCCGGGCGAGCATCTTCATGAAGCTCAAGGCCGATGGGACAGTTGATCGAGAAGTCGGGTGGAATGAGTTTGCCGAGAAGTACTCCCGCGTGATTGCTGGGTTTGCCCGGAATGCGGGATTGCCAGCACAGGAAGCGGATGATGTGCTTCAAGATGTGTTATTGGGATTCTTCCGTGTAGCAGAACGGTTTGAGTACGACCCCAAGCGTGGGCGATTTCGCGGATATTTAAAGCGGGTGACGCTCAATGCCATTCGCGCACGGCATCGCCGCAAACGGCCCACGACAGGATTTGCTGACACGGTTGAGCCTCCGGTGGAGTGTGATCTTGATGCAGCGTGGGATCGGCAATGGACCGAGCAGATTCTGCAGCGGGCCATGGCTGAAGCGCGTGAGGAAGTGGAGGATCGTACGTGGCGCTCCTTTGAGTTGTATGGAGTGCGGGGCGTGCCGGTGGAACAGGTTGCTGCGGAAACGGGCATGACTGCGTCGGCCATTCGTCATGCCAAGATGCGATTAACCCGTCGAGTGCGTGAAATTGTCACTCGCTTCCGGGACGAAGAGGGGTGACTGGGTCATCTGTGGGCTGAGATTCAAGGGATCGTGGCGGCTTTAACTGTGCTAGCACGATGCCGACAAACATCAGCACGCAACCAACGATCTGACCTCGGGTCAGTAGTTCATTGAGGTAGAGCCATCCAGCTAAGGCCCCAAAGACTGACTCCATCGCAATAAGTACAGCGGTGTGAGCCGGGGGAGCGTCACGTTGGGCAACGACTTGCAGCAGGAAGGCCACGCCCACTGCCAGTGGGCCGCTGTACAACAGTTCCAGAGTGACCGCTCGAATGGCAGTGAGAGATGGTTGCTCAACAGGCAGGGCGATGGCGATTGTGACGGCTCCTGCAATCAACGCCATGATTGCTGTGATGGTGACTGGATTGCCCCGTTTTGCAAGCCAACCAATAGCGAGCAGTTGAATCGACCAGCCGACGGTACCTCCCAGCACCAGCCAATCACCAGGATTGACTGCGTGTTGACCTTGCACACTTAGAAGATAGAGCCCTGCTGTGGCAACACCGGCGGCAATCCAAGTGGTTGCTCGGACGAGATAGCCGATGAAGAGGCCAAGCAGTGGAACGATGATGACATAGAGGCCAGTGATGAAACCTGCGACACCAGCAGAAGTATGCACGAGTCCAGCTTGCTGCAGAATGCCTCCGGCGGCCATGGCCAGGGCAGCGATGAGCATGACACTCCAATATGCTTTTGGGTCCGATCGCCGTGTTTGATCGACAATCAGCACTCGTCCCCATGAGATGAACGGCAAGAGCACCGCTGCGCCGATCAGAAATCGCAGGCCAGTAAATGTCATGGGGCCCACAGCCTCCATCGCCGTGCGCTGCACAACGAATCCGACGCCCCAAATGAGGGCGACGATCAACAGCAGGAGATCGGCTCGGATGACACGCATGGAGGCGAATGATACGCAAGACCATTCAGGCCCCTGCGGGGGTCACTACTATCAACGCATGGGTTGGCTCGAGGAAACAATTTGGTCCATTCCGGTCTGGGAGATTCTCGTGCTTGCAGGCATTGGCCTCGGATCGGGCATGCTTGGGGGCCTGTTGGGGATCGGGGGCGCTGTGGTCAATACTCCAGCGATTGTGTTGATTCTGGCTAGGGACATCCATACGGCCCAAGCAGCCTCAATGAGCGTCACCTTTTTCGTCGCCGCGCCTGCTGCGTATCGGCATTGGAAGTGTGGCGGTCTGCGCTTTGATCTCATTCGCGCCATTGTGCCTGCAGCTTTGATTGGCATCCTCCTTGGGGTGACCGCGAGTATCTGGATGCCAGATCAGGAACTCCGATTGATCTTTGGCGTCTTTCTTATCTATGTGCTCTATGTGAACTTCAGGCGTGTGATCGAGACGTCACAGCAGCGGGAGGTACGGACCAGTCGGCCTGAGCGTGTCAATATCAAACGGGGCACCGTCGTTGGTTCCGTAGCAGGATTCGGCGCTGGCCTGCTCGGCATTGGTGGCGGCCTTATTACGGTGCCATTGACCCAACTGATGTGCCGTTGCCAACTCAGGCAGTGCATTGCCTGTTCAGCAGCGGTGATGTGCGTGACTTCACTGGTGGGCGCGACCTACAAGAACATCACGCTTCCTAATGTTCCCAACATCGGTGATGTGCACTGGTGGACGGCTCTGACGATCGGTGTCTGGTTGATTCCGACTTGCTTTCTGGGGAGTTGGATTGGGGCGCGACTAACCTATGTGTTGCCACTAAAACTCGTGCGTAGCGTGTTCTGCATTCTGGTAGCCCTAGCTTCGTGGAAGTTCCTCAGTTCATTTATTGAGAATGTCACTTAAGCGGGGTCTGGGCAGGCTTTGCTTTGTATGTGAAGTCAACCAGAATCGGCAGGTGATCTGATGCCACACCAGTATCGCTGGGCTTCAGTTGCATGGCTGCAAGTTGGTCCGCACTGAGATCAAGGGTGTCTAGAACCAATGCGCGCTGGGCGGTTAGTCCAAGCCCTCCATAGACCAACCAATCAAGTCGTCCAGGGGAAAAGTCCTGCCCAGGTTTTTGCCAAGTCTGGCTGCCCAGGCCATCTGGCTGCATCGCTTTGGCAATGATCAAATCTCCTTGCCCCCCAACCATGGCCTGACCCCCACGAATTAAGAGATCCAGCGGCATTGTCGATCCAACTAGGTTGAGATCGCCTCCGATGAGTACGCCATGGAAAGAAGGCACAGCGTTATCCAACACCGCCGCATCCATCGCGCGACGAATGGCCTGAACTTCACCAATGCGCTTCATGTCCTCTGGCCCACCAATGACACCGCAGCATTTCAAATGCGCTGACACGCACAACATCCGTCGTTGGTCGGGTCCTTGCACGACCAAGGCGGCGGTGCGCACTGTTGAGCGTGGCGAATCGGCCCGGGATAGGCGCTCAAAGGTAGGGACATCCCATGCTGGGAGACGGGTGGCAATTCCGCTGCGGATGCGCCCTCCGCTTGGGCCCAGACGCAATGTCCATTGGGTGTTTGGCATCGCTTCGCGGAACACACGTAGCAGGTCAGCTGCACGCTGACTCGATTCCACTTCCTGCAGCAGGACGACATGAGGTTGCATCGCCGCTAGGAGTCGAATGACCTGTTCGCGTTGGTGGAGCACATTGCCGAATTCCAGATTCCACGCAACGACCCGCATCGCGTCATTTGCAGGTGGTGGTAATGGAGTTGCAAGAGCTGGTGGTGGGGCAGGTTGCTTGGGTGCTGTCTGGGCAATGCCTTGCGTGTTATCAAAGGTCCAGCGGATAGAGTCGCCAGCGGTGTGTGTTTGTCCATCAAGGATCAGCGTCCGAGGCAACCGCACCTCAAACTGATTCGATGCAGTGGTTGGGGCAAAAGTCAGTCCAAGCGTATCCCAGGAAGCGTGCGGCGCATCAGCCGGTCCAACTGAGACTCCTCTGCCTTGCTGACTTGCCGGACTGAACACGATGGCAGCATCATGACCCTGTTCGTTGCCAGTCTTCGGGTTCTGATCCCAATCCAGTAAAAGTGTTCGGGGTCGGTCAAGTCCCTGAAGATTGACTGGCTTGCCACCGATTGCGACTCGGAGAAATACATGGTCGGTAGTGCCGCAGCCAGTCACGGGTTGTTGAGCTCTGGCTGGCCAATCATCAAACTGTCCATCCAGCACCATTGGCACGGGCGTTAGGCTTAGAGATGTGAGGCAGATCCAAGTGCTGACCAGCATGCCCCCATTATGAGCGATTCAAGTTGCCAGAGCCATCACCTTTAGGTGATTCGGGCGACCTCGCGCAGTGGAGTGATCTCGAGGTTGTCAGACTTGCCAGCCCACAGTGGACCTACGGATACTCGTATCCTTTCAGGCTGACGCCTCAGGCAGTTGTGAACGCCGGTGGCTAACTTCTTTTTGCAGGCTTAGGAACGACACTATTGGACGGATTCACTCTGCTGACAATTGTGGTCGTCTTCACCGCTGTGGCGGCGTGGGGAAGTGAACGGCTTGTCAGGCTACCGAGCGCTATCGGAGTCATGCTTGCTGGCCTGATTGTGGCCATCGCCTTGCAGGTCATCAACTGGCTTGGTTGGGTCAACGACGCCTGGGCTGTCCAGCTGGTGAATTCCCTGCACTTCGATCGGCTGCTGGTCGCCGGTCATGGCAGTGGCAGCGCTGGGCAGGGGATTCTCCTCGGTGTGTTGCTGTTTGCAGCAGCGATTCAGATTGAGCCCAAGACTGTGACCAGCCGGGTTGGTTTCATTGCCTGGATGGCGACGATCGGCGTCGTGTTGACGGCCTTGGGCACGGGTCTTGGTTTTATGTCCTTGTTGTCACTTGCTGGCTACGAAGTCGCCTTCATCAACATTTTGCTTTGGGGTGTCATTCTGGCACCAACAGATCCTGTTGCTGTACTGAGTCTGTTGAAACGAACATCCACGCCAGGTCGAGTGAAGAGCGTGATCATCGGTGAATCACTTTTCAATGACGGCGTGTCCATCATGTTGTTTCTCTTTCTGCTTGCGTTCATGACTGGAGACTCCGTGGCTCCAGTCGGGGGTGCTTGGTACATCGGGTTTTTGATCGAAACCATCGGGGCGATCGTGCTTGGTCTGATCCTCGGTGGCATTGGTGCGATCATGATGCGTACGGTGCAGCGGCCCTCGTTGCTTGTGCTACTAATGCTTGCGGTCGTGTTGGTCGCTGGGGCAGTGGCACCACTGCTTTACACATCATGCCCACTGGCTTGTGTTGTGGCGGGTTTGGTCATCGGCCGCGTTCCTGAACTGAAAAATGCGCCTGATTCAAGCCTTGCAGTTGGCTTCTGGGGCATGGTCGAACAAGCATTGACCGCGATGTTGTTCCTGCTTATTGGTCTGGAACTGTTAACCGTGAGTGTTGACTGGAGCACATTCAGGTGGAGTTTGCTGGTGCTCCCAGTAGTCGTGCTTTCTCGCTTTATCGCCCTGGTGATCCCTTGGTCACTGGCAAGTTTGGTTTCTCGAACGACCGTGACTTTTGACGAGATTGTATTGATGACCTGGTGTGGTATGCGTGGGGGGGTTTCAATCGCGATGGCTATCGCCGTGCCTACGACCATCATGACGCTTGGTGATGAATCTACCCTTCGAAGTCACGCTTTGGTGGGCACCATTATTGTGGTGATTGGATCGATCTTGATTCAGGGTTTGACAGTCAATCGACTTGCTCGCTGGGTACAAGCGCGGGCTGATCGTCGTGCAGTGCAACCGGCGGACTTGAATTCACCTCCAGTCTGAGCGGCCATGTTGTGAATGCGTACTGGCTTGCGCAGCGCTGAAAAAGTGTGTTTGCGGCATCATCTGCACTCTTGCAGATGTGGGGGGGTCATGCAGCTACGATGCAGTTGATGTTTGTTTTTCCGTCGATTCGAATGTGCGGCAGTTTGCTGCTTGTGCTGTGTGTCAGCGCTTGTTCTGCCGTGCCGGGAACTGGACGCCAGCGACTGGATCTCATGCCTGATCGCCAGATGAGCCAGCTTGGGCAGGAAACTTTTAGCCAGATCCTCGTTGATCGCACAGTTCTCGAGTCTGGTGAAGAGGTCGATCGTGTTCGAGAGATTGGAGAGCGTGTCATTGTCTCGGCGCGAACGTTGTATCCAGGTGCACCAATTCCCAAAGACTGGGAAATCGTTGTGTTTCAAGATGACACACCCAATGCCTTTGCTGTTCCAGGTGGGCGCATTGGTGTTCATACCGGCATGATTCGTGTCGCTGAGAGTGATGATGCGCTTGCGGTGGTCATTGGTCATGAGGTGGCGCATGTGCTGGCCGAGCACGCCGGTGAACGCATGAGTCAGGCAGTGCTCATTGGTGGGGGCATCATGATTGGGGATGCGGCGACTCGGAATGAAGATGGCACAACGCGTACAGCAGTGCTATTGGCCATGGGCCTTGGAACCCAAGTGGGCTTGGCATTGCCATACAGTCGATTGCATGAGTCCGAAGCAGATGAACTTGGGTTATTGATCGCGGCCAATGCTGGATATGACCCGCGCACATCGATTGGACTTTGGCAGCGCATGGAAGAGGAGGGTGGAACCCGCTTGGAGTTTCTGTCCACGCACCCGAATCCAGGAAGCCGGATCAAAGAATTACAAGCAGTTATGCCCGAGGCAAGGCGGCTCTACCTGCGAGCCAAGGCCCGTCAGAGAGATGCTCAAGGGCCATCGGCTGACTGAGTCGGTTCGGGCTGCTGGGTGGGTCGTGGTGAAGTGGCCGGTGGCCAACACAGAATTGCGTCTACTGCAGTTCTGTTGTTTCGCTGGATTCAGCGTGTGGGCTGTCCGAAGCGCGAGTGCCGCCCAAATTCACCATGGCGACCCCCAGAATGATCAAACCGATGCCGGCAATCTTGACTGCTGGCATGGTGTCGCCAAAGAGCATCACCCCGATGATGGCGACAGCCGCAGTGCCAGCACCTGCCCAGATGGCATACATCACGCCGACTTGTAGGTATTCAAGCGATTTAATCATCGCCAGGAAGCACAACAGATAGAACACAAGCATGAGTACGGACGGCCAGAATCGAGTCAAGCCGTCAGACATCTTCATGGTGGTGGCAGCGGCCACTTCAAATGCGATCGCGATTGACAGATAGACCCACCCCATCAGCATTGCTCCAGGCGTGTCATTTGGTTCTGTAAATTGGACATGAACGCCAGTCTAGTGATTGATCAATGGCGCTGTCAGAGAGGTTGATCGGGCGATGCAACTGGTTGGTCGAGCCCATCCGGATGCGCTTGCGGACGGCGATCACGGTGTTTGCCCTGTCCGCGTTTATCACGATCGCGTCGTCCCTTCTCGTTTGGGCGACTTCGGGGCCGATCAAAGGCCTCCGACACTTCAAAGCCCTGTTCAAGCAGCCAGGCCCGCATTGCTTCGCGTTCTTCTGCGTCCAGCGTGCCATTCTCGTTGGTGTCAAAACGTTCTCTGGCCTGTTCTCGCCGGTGTCGCCGTTGTTCATGCCGGCGCCGCATTTCAGCTCGGGCCCGGGCATGTTCTTCTTCACTCAATGTGCCGTTTCCATCTTCATCAAAGCCTGACGCCACCTCTGGCGGGAGAGTGCGGGGCTTTCGATCTGCTGCTAAGCGACGGCCCAGTGCATGTCGTTGTGGTGGCGAAAGCAGATCAATGAAGTCACTGAAGTGCTGCGCCGCAGATGCACGACGCGTTGCGGCAAGTTCGGCCTCCTGTTCCATCAAGTCTCGCACAAGGTCAAGATCCGGCGCGTCGCCATCGAGTTCTTGTGCAATCTGCATGCGAATGTGGTGCAGGTCCCCCTGCAGTACGGCATTTTGGTTGCCGAAGGAGGTGCGTAGTTCGGCGAGTCGATCAGACTGACGGGCATCAAGCTCAAGCTCTCGCGTCATCCGTTGAAGGCGGCGGTTGCTCTGGTATTCAGGTGAGTGCGTCATGGCGCCAATCACAAAGAACACATTAAAGATGACCGACAAGGCCAGCAGTGCTGTCAACATGGTTCGGGTCATGGCGTGCTCGTTTCCGCAAGTCCAAAGGTGAAATCGTAGAACGTAGCGTCGGGGGAGTTTGCATCGAAGCCCAGCACAGAAGCCACCAAGGTGTCTTGATCAACTGCACTTGTCGGGGCAAGTGATCCGAGCCAGTAGCCACACAGCGCTAGCAGAACGGCTGCAGCAGCAGCCATGGACCAGTTCCCAATACGTCCAGCAATGGCAGGCTCAAATCGATTCAGCCTGTACAACTGGTTGCGCAGTGCCGGGTCAATCTCATTGGCTGAAGCCAACCGGCCAAGCCGAATGTCAATTGCCGCCTTCCGGGCCTCTGCATCATGACAAAGCAGAGATTCCACATCCGCGTTCTCGCAGGGGGCATCAACCCACTCAGCGAGCCCATCCCACTGCATATCTGCCAATGCATCAGCGGATGAACGCTGAGCAAGCCATTGAGCGATACGCGGGTCTAGCTCATCAAAATCGTGTTCAGGTGCGGTCATGGGTGCTCCCTGTGTTCTACGGAGGTTGGGTCGTTCATATCCCCGCGATCTCTGGCCTCAAAGTGGGCTCGCAGGCGTTCAATCGCCTTGTGTTTGGTGCTCCGAATGGTTTGGGGTTTGACATCAAGCACGCGTGCAGCGTCGGAAACCTCAAGTGCATCTTCGTAGAGCAGCGTGAGGACGAGCATCTGGCGCGGTGTCAGCAGGCCGGCAGGAATATCAGGTGCTGAGACTTGGCTGGGATGAACTGATTCAGGAGCATGAATGTCCTCATTGAGGGGTCTCGCATCCAGATTCCGTTTACGAAGGGCGTCAATGGTCACACTGCGGGCAATCAGCGTGATCCAGGTCGACATCGAGGATTTGCTTGGATCAAAGCCTCTGAGGAGCCTGTAATCATGACGGAGCAACTTGAGGTAGACCGCCTGAATCAGGTCCTCAACCTCAAGCCCCCCGGGGGTCTGCCCGCTGGGGCACACCCGCCGGATCGAGGCCGCCACAAGCCGGACTGTCTGATCACAAAACTGCTGCCACGCCGCTTCATCGCCGTTGACGCAGCCAGCAAGGTCGATGTCCAAGATGAATGGGCTCCTTTGGGGAAGAAGAGGGGCTTCAGGCGGCATGTTGCCATACGATGCCCGATCAGGCGCATATCCAATCGGATTCACAGGGATATGACTTTCATCAGACCCGTATGGCAGGATGACCTTGATTGGCACAGTGGGTGCCCTCGCAAGGCAGGCTGGTGCCGAAGGAGATCAGGAATGGCTTTGGATCGAACATATTGTTGGCGAAGGTCCCTTGGGGTCTGGATTGGAGCAGCTGTGCTTGGCGCAGCATCTGCAGTTGCGCAACCAGTGCCACCGCAGGGCAATGGCGATCCACAGGCCCAGCCAGATCGTGGTCCCCGCGGAGAACGCGGCGCCCAACCAGATCGTGGTCCTCGCGGAGAACGCGGCGCTCAACCAGATCGTGGTCCCCGTGGAGAACGCGGCGCTCGTCAGGGTGAGCGTGGACGACGCGGTGGCGAGCGAGCGGGTCGTCCAGGGCGTGGCGAGGGCCAAGGTGACCGGCAAGGTCGCGGTGGTGGTCGGCCCGGGGGGTCATGGGGAAGCATGTCTGATGGTGTGCTGGGCGGACCAATGGGTCGTGTCAGTAGCACCTTGTTCAAGCCAGACTATCTGACGCGCGACAGTCTGATGATCATTGAGGCACTGCAACTTGATGATCGCCAAAGCGAAGTTGTTGAAATGTTGTTGGACGACTACGACGCCAACTTCCGTGTCGCTGTGGAAGAAACACAGTTTGCACTTCGCGACATGTCCGAGGCATCTGGCGTTGCCGAAGCTGAAGAAGATCGCATGTCAGAGGTGCGAGAGCGTATGGAAGCCATGCGTTCCGAGATGCGTGAGATGCGGGCAGCTGCGCAGCAGAACGGCGACGATGAGAATGCCGAGCCACGTGATGAAGCTGAGGTGCAGGAAGCACGAGAGGCCATGCGTGAGCGTATGCGTGAAATGCGAGACGACTGGCGAGCGGTTCGCGATGAACAAATGGAATCTGAAGAGATGCAGACGCTGCTCGACGAGCAGATCGCGGTACTCAAGACTTTCGCCAACGCTCGCCGCAGCATGCGGCGTGAGATGGGTGGAGCGCTCGAGGCAATTCTCGCGGAAGAGCAGTTGAAGAATTGGGATGTGGTAGACCGTTGGATTCGCCGTATCCGACTCCTCCCAGAGGGCCGACTGCAAGGCGAGTCCACCGATCTGCGACCCATTGCAGATGCAACTGCGGTCGAACTCGATCCAGTCCGGGCGGCGGCTTTGGAGGACATTCTCCTGGCGTGGGAACTCGACGTCGATGATGCGTTGCTAAAGCGACGAAACTACGACGAGACGGCGATTTGGAAAATGTTTGAATCCATGAAGTCACAAGATTATGAAGCGTTGATGCGGGTGCTCAAGCAACGGCAGAATCTTGCCGAGCGCATTCGTGACGTCAACGACGTGGCAATTGAGGAAGCTGCCGAATCGATGGGCGAGGCTGATGGCGCAGCGTTCCGTTTGGAAGCACTCCGGCGTGGATACGGTCGGGTGTTCCAGACCTCCAGGTCTGAGCGTGCCATCGAATCAGCCTTACAACTCGAGGATCTTGAAGAGCAGTTGATTGCTGATATCAAGGCACTCCAAGGCCGAGCGGTAGTGATCATGGCGGATGAAAACGAGAGCGTGCTTAAGGCGGTTCGCCAAAATGATGAGGCGCGAGAGATTCAGTTTGTGCAGCGTGCGATTGATCGGCAGAACGGCGAGGAAACCCAGTGGGGTTGGGGCCGCGGCGAAGATGATCCGATTCGAATTGCTTATGACGCTCGTGACGAACAGGACAGGGAGTTGATTGAGGAACTCCGTGCACTATTGGGAGACGAGCTTGCCGCTGAAGTTCGTGGCATGAACGAGCGCCAGCGCGGTCAAGATCGAGCAGGTATGGATTGGAATCGATCAGGTGATCGAGAGGCCATGCGTCGCCAGTTCATGGAACGATTTGACAGTAATGGTGATGGTGAAATTAGTGAGGAAGAGCGCTCGGCCATCCGCACCTACTTCCAGCAACAGCGTGGTGGTGGTGGTGGTGGACCCGGTGGTGGCCCGCCGCCGCGGCCAGGGAGCTGATCTGCCAAGCAGACTCAGTGACCTTCTTGATGAGTCCAAGCAGGACGCCGGTTTCAATCGGCGTCCTGTTCTTATAAAGCCTCGCTGCAAGACCGCATGGGGCTTGCAGACCTGTTCTGTGGATTTCAGCCGCACTGATGGGTTGATAGCACTTGCGTTTTGCAGGAATTGTGTTCCACTGAGATATCAGGGCCAGTCACAGGGGATGCGGCCGTTGGAGGATCAATGCTCATGTTGACGGCGATGCTGATGACCGGAGGCCTGCTGGCCCCGATGGAGGCACCACTCTGGAGTGATCTGCGATCAACCGAGTTGGAGCACGGGCAATGGACTCTGGTGTTGCCTGATGGTGCTGTCCATCAACTCGACCTTGAAGAGTTCTCGGTCATTGCTCCGGATGCCACACTCGTGGTGGTGGACGGCGACACAACACGGGACCCCGATCTCGGAGGGCTACGGCTGTGGCGTGGGCACATCGAAGGGCAGTCAGGAAGTCAGGTCTACGTTGCGACATCCAGTTATGGCACCAATGGATTTATCCAAAACGCGCAGTCCCTTCATGTGATCTCGACAGATGCAGATGGCGCAGTCAAAGTCACATCGTCAGCCGAATTGCCCAGCGGATTCACATCGACTTCGCCATGTGAGGTTCGGCTCGTGGATGGACAGTTGCCTCCGGTGCATCGATCAACACGCGGTGTCGTTGGTGACCCGCCTTGCCGAGTGGCCACGATCGCCATTGATACTGACAGGGAGTTTGCGGAGATCGACGAGTTTGCCGGCGATGCGGATGCAGCTGCTGCCTATGCCGTCACTCTGTGCGGGGGTATCAGTGAGATCTACACCAACAATCTCAACGTTCGTTTTCAGATCGGCTTTCTGCGAACTTGGGCCAGTGATAACGATCCGTACTACTGCGACGACAGTCTGCTTGACCAGCTTCGCGCTGAGTGGACGACCAACATGGATGATGTCGATCGCACGGTGGCACATCTGCTCAGCGGGTGCATGCCTAGTTACGGAGGTGTGGCGTGGCTTAGCGTTCTATGCAACACCAACTATGGATACGGCGTGTCTGCCCATCTGGATGGTTGGTTTCCGCAGCCGCTTGAAGACAACAACCCCAACAACTGGGACTTGATGGTCTTTGCTCACGAGCTTGGCCACAATTTTGGCACACTGCATACGCACGATGGTTTCTGGCCGACACTGGATGACTGTGGCAATGGCGACTGCACCGGTGCGGAAAACGGAACCATCATGTCCTACTGCCACATTTGTGAAGGTGGCTTGGCCAATATTCAGTTGAACTTCCATCCTCAGGTTCGTGAAGTCATTTTGGCGTATCTCGATGAAATGGAAGACTCGTGCCCACTGCAGGCGACCCTGGAAGAAGCGGTGGATGACTGGGCGACGACTCTGCAGGACAGCTCGGTGATTATTGATGTGTTGACAAACGATGCCGCGGGTGATTGTGAGGGCGGATTCGTCCCTGAGATCGACAGTTTTGATAGCACTTCCACCCAGGGTGGTTCGGTGACGTTGATTCCCGGCGGCACATTTGAGTTTGATCGATTGGAGTACCAACCGCCGCTGGGGTATGGCGGAGTGGATTCGTTTATCTACACCCTGACAACGGGCCAGTCTGCCACGGTCACAATCGATGTTGTGGGATTACGTCAGGCCGACGATCCAAGCGACATCGAGATTGGTGTAGGTGTGTCCTACTACGACCTTGAAGCTCCGACACAACTGCCCAACTTTGATGATCTCTCTTCCTATTACCAGGATGTGTTGGAGAACATCAGTTACCCAAGTACGAATGGTGCATTTGCCACCAGTGGGCGGAGTGATCTGGTCGGTGCTGTCTTTACTGGCTTCGTGCAGGTCGCAGCTTCTGGTCTCTATGAATTCTCGACAGAATCAGATGATGGGTCATCGCTCTGGATTGGGGATACGCAAATCGTCGACAACGATGGTACGCACGGCATGCAGGAACGCTCAGGCACGATTGGTCTGATGGCTGGCCGTCATGCCATACGCATCGAGTTCTTTGAACGAACAGGTGGTGCTGGACTCTTCGCTCGTTTCGAAGGGCCAGGTTTGCCGCGGCAGGTTATTCCACCTTCCGCATGGACGCATGTCCCCGACGACACTGCCGGTTGTGCTGAGGATGTGGATGGCGATGGACAAGTCGGCATCAATGATCTTTTGGAACTCATCGCGACATGGGGTCCATGCAGCGGTTGCGACGCAGACATCGATGGTTCTGGAACAGTTGATGTCAATGACGTGCTGATGCTGCTGTCTGCATGGGGAAGTAGCTGCTAGCGCAGTGACTTCATGTAAATTTCGCCACCGCTCGTTTTCCAATCGCGCTGAGCAATGCGAGCGCCGCCAACAGAACGACAATGCCCCCAATCAGCATCCAAATCCCTGGTCCTTCGGTGACAAAGGCTTGGAGGTCCTCACCATGCGCTGCTGCTGCCGCCGACATGAGTACGACGATGGCTGTTCGAGGCAGCATGCCCACAGCGGTGCCAGCGAGATAAGTCAGCAGCGGTACTCTGGCAGCGGCCATGACCAGATTCGTCAAAGCAAAGGGTGAGTTCGGGGGTAGCCGAAGCAGGGCGACCAGTCCGCCGGTTTGCCAGAACCCGCGCTCCACAATACTGCGGCGAATGATCTTGCCATGAGGATGGCGGTCAATCAGGTGAACGATGCGATCGCCTGAGACTGCCGAGGCGATCGCCCATCCAAGCAGCGCGCCGCCAACAAAGCCTGCCAGTGAGGCTACCAGTCCGATGCCGGCGCCAAAGGCCCAACCGGCCAACACAGCTTGTGCATAGGTCGGCAATACTCCACACCCACTGGTTGCGGCAAAGAGGCAGGCGAAGATCAATGGACCCGCGGGGCCCAATCCTGTGAGCCAAGATGAAACATTGCCCAGTGAAGCAAGCAAGGTAAATCCCAGAATGGCTGGAAGTGTGAGCCAAGCGATCGCCAGTAGGCCAGCTGCCCCGGTTTGACGGATGTTGAACCCGAGTTTGTTGGCGGATGACGATGTCATTGACGATCCTGCGCGGCGATGGCTGGTTGGAGTGCTTCAAGCACGTCTTCAGCAGAGAGATCAGGTGAAGGCGGCTCGATTTCATCCGATGCAGCCGCAGTTGCGTCGGCGGCGAGCACGGCGAGTGCAAACAGCCCGTGCGACGTCGGGTGCAGACCATCTGCTTGGACAAAGCGTGCTGTGATTGGCCATGTTCGGCCCCCGAGCATGACAGTCTTGCTGTTGCGCACCTGCTTGGTGATGTCGTGCAACGGAATGACCGTGACCAATGGTCGTGCTGCGGCCCATGCAGCAATACGTTTATTGATTGCTTGAATCGCTTCCTTGCTTGGGACTTGATTCGATTGAAGCAATGGGAACGGCCAGGCTTTGGTGGCTTCACGCATATCGGGGATGTCGCCAACGATCACTGGCGCTTCAATGCGGTCAAGTTGTGCCAGGCCAACTTCCAGGTTCTTCATTCGTGGTGTCACATCCTGTCCATCTTGCTCCATGATGTTTCCATAGGTGTGCCAGAACAGAAAGTCCAGCGCCACTACAACGTCACTGTCATCAGCCAGGACAGCGCTGACTTGGGCATCGCCGTGCATTCTTGGAGCTTGGAAAAATAGACTGGTGGCATGCGACTGCACACTGGAAGAGGCTGGTGTGATGATGGCGTCAAGGACATCTCCAAGGTGGATATGTCGATGATGAAGTCGCGGTTTCTGATCGGCATTGGTTGATTGTTGCACGACGACACCCCAACCAGCCGAGGCGCTTGCGCCAATGACCGTGACGTTTGGAGAGGATTGCTGGACTGGGGTGGTTGGCGTTACGACCACCGTGAGCATGATGAGCAGGAGTTTCATGAGGCGGCCCCTTGCGAGGCTGGGTCGTCAGACCCCTGCCAGAGTTCGAAACCAAGTAGGCGAGCCTCCAAATTGGCATGTCGCACTGGAATTCGACACGATGGTCGTAGTCCGATGCGTTTAGCCAATTCAAGGTTTCCTGTAAACACCCACCCTTGCCAACCGCCGCACTGTTGCTTCATATGATCACCGATGTGCTTATATAGCGGTTCGAGCGACTCATCTTCTCCAAGTCGCAGTCCATACCCTGGGTGATACACGATGGTTCCGGGCGATGAAGGCAACGGGGTGTCACGGAAATCACATACGGAACATGCAATGTGCTGCGCGCAGCCAGCAGTCTGAGCGTTTCGTTCGATTGCTTGCAACGCTTCAGGGTCGATGTCGTTGGCAATGATTTGGGGAAGTGGTTGTCGGCGGCGGGATTTTGAAGGCGTGGCTTCGGCGCGGATGGCCTGCCACTGTGCGCGGTCGAATCCAATCAGATGTTCAAAGCCAAAGGGGGTTGTGCGGAGTAGCCCTGGCGGTCGTCCGGAGGCCATGAGCGCTGCTTCAATCGCAATCGTGCCACTGCCGCACATTGGCACGACCAGTGGTGTGTCACCAGTCCAATGTGCCTTCCGAAGAATGGCTGCAGCGATCGTCTCGCGCATCGGCGCTCGGTGAGGCATGCGGCGATAGCCGCGATCGGACAGTTTCCGGCCAGATGTATCAAGCCAGATTGATGCTGTTGATCCGGACCAGTGGAGGTACACCACGACACCGCGTGGGTCAGATCCTGAATCAGGTCGAGCGCCATGCACTTTTCGAATGCGATCGACGATGGCGTCCTTCACCCGCACATTGGCGAACATGGTGTTGGAGATGGAGGGATGCCGCACACTGGATGTCACCGTGAGATATCCATCGGCAGGGATCATGTCATCCCAGGGGAGGTTGTTGATGTGTCGGTACAGCGTGTCGGGGTCGTCGCATGGGAAGCGCTCGACCAACGCACGTACAGACATCGCAGTGGTCAAATGGAGATTCAGCCGCATGGCGTCCAGCAGCGAACCTTGAACTTCAACTGCAGTGGCATCGACTGCATCGCAGGACAGGCCCAATGCGATGACCTCCTCTTGGAGGACATCAATCAGGCCCGCTGTTCCGGTGATACGCAGGGTGGTTGAGCGGCTACAGTCCATATCGATGGCGGTCGCGCGGAGTTGGGGCGCGGCACGTCGAGACAGACTACAGGTGATTGCAGGCCAATGGATGATCTGATCATCAATCAAAGAGTCACGATTCCAGGACGGTGTCTCCAGGTACATACCTCCACCGCCTCGGGGCCTGGGGGGCAGCGGCTCAATCGTGTCCAAACACGTGTGACCCTCCAGCTCGACCTCGCCCAAGCAGCAGGCATTCTCGGTCCGGTGCGTCTGGGGATGATCCATCGGCGGCTGGGACACCGGTTGACTGCCGATCAGTGCCTTCAGGTCATGTGTGGGCGGCACCGACAACAAGGGCGAAATATGGCTGAAGCCCGGACGCGGCTGGCCACGCTTCTGGCAGAGGCCTTGCGGCCAGTCAAGGTTCGGCGGGCGACCAAACCCACCAAAGCGAGCCGGGCACGGCGTCTTGAGGCCAAACAACGACGCGGGCAGCGTAAGCAGGAGCGGTCGAAGCGATGGGATTGACCAAGAGAGCCTATGTCAGCCCCTCTCAGGATGAGATATAGTCTTCAAATCACTGGCAGGGCCGTATATTCGGCGGTTCAATGGGCTGGTGGCATCCCATCATCTTGATGGGGCGAATAGCAGGAAGACGTCATTTCGGGGTTCCGTGTGAGCCAACGCACTTGGAGCGAGATTCGATGAAGCATATTGGTCGTGCCGTAGTGATCCTTGGGCTGGTAGCCCCATTTGGATGGTCTGGAATCGTCGAGGCTCGCAACCCAGTTCAGAAGATGGCGGTTGTTGCTCCAGTTGAGGATCTGTCCATGGTGACGGCAAGCGTGAAGTTTCACGATGGCGTCCGAGCTCGGATTCGCGCTGGCAAGTTGGTCAGTCTGGCTGGTCGTGATGTCCATGATCTTGCAGTCGTGCTTCAAAACTATGGCGCGACATTGGAGCCAGTGATCACATCGGTGAGCGAAGCCGATCTCAATCGATTACAGGTGGTGGGCCTACAGCGGACTACAAAAGCCCAAGCAGACCTTGCCGGCATGTTCCGGGTACATGTGCCAGCAGAGCATCGTTTGCTGGTTGCCCAGACGCTCAACGCATCGGATCTTGTGGAACAGGCATGGCTTCATGTCGACATGCCTCCAGTTCGTTTTGAGGCATGGTGTGGTGATACGGACTATGCGCCGACCACACCGGACTACAGGGACCTACAGGGGTATCGCGACAATAATGATGTGTCTGGTGGATTGGGCATCATTGGCGCACGGCTTGTCCCTGGCGTCATTGATCCAGATGAGGATGGCGCCCCAGGGATTTTGGGTGGCAATGTGACGCTTGGATACATCGATCCGGCGGGGTATGACATATTGCATGAAGACCTTTGCTACGTCACGCCTCGTACAGGCATTGTGCCTGACGACCATGGCTCTGCCGGTCTTGGGATTGTGCTGGCCAAGGAGAGTGCCGATCCCAACCATGCTGGCGAGTATGGCATGGGTGGAATGGCCCCGGAAGCAACTGGATACTTCTGGGCTGGGCAGTGGGCCAATGGCCTTGCAGATGCGGCAACTAATCTTCCACAAGGCACCATTGTGTATTGCACCATGGGATCCGTGTCCCCATGGTACGGCCTTTCGGACCTAGAAGATTGTGCCTTCCAGCCCTGTTACCCATTCTGCTGTTCTTCGGGCGAGAACTCAGGTTGCTGTCCGACCGTCAATATGGAAATGACCACGCTGGACAACTATCTCGCGGCGCAGGCGGCAGTGTCTGCTGGAGTCATTGTGATTTCATCCGCAGGGAATAATGCGTTCAATTACGACGGTCCAGAATTTGAGTACCACCGGAGTTGGATCAGTGCGAACGGGCCGACAGGACAGTTCATGATTGGCGCGGGCACTCCTGACGATCGGCATGATCGACTTGACTTCAGTTGCTTTGGGTCTCAAGTGAAGTTGCAGGGATGGGGCTCGGAAGTGGCCACACTCGGCTATGGCGATCTTGTCCCTCAAGCAGGCATTGGCCGTGAACAGTTTTACACGACGGAATTTGGGGGCACATCTTCGGCCGCACCGATTGTGGCTGGAGCAGCTGCAGCCTTGCAGGGCTTGGCTCTTGAGGTCACAGGCGCACCATTGACTGGTGCGGAGTTCTACTCCCTAGTCACTGATCCACTGAGTTCCCCGACAGCCCCAGGTGATGGTTGGGATACAGATTTGGATGCATTTGGTCCCTATCAGCCAAACGTCGAGGGCGCAGCGCAGCTTTTGCTCGGGACGGGCACCGTGTTCACCTATGGCGCCTGCTGTCTTGGTGATGATTTTGGCGAGTGCATCATGCTTCCCGATCATGAACAGTTGAACTGCTGGTCTGCAGGTGGCACCTACCGTGGGGAGGGGACCTCCTGTGATGACGCTCCAATCAATGGGGTGAAGGTCTGTGGTTTGATCGCCGAAGATGATCGAATCCTGACGCCTGGTGCTGAAGCAGGCGATCAGATTGGTGACAAAATTACGGTGAGCGATGATGGGAGTTTGTTCGTCACGTTGTCAACAGTGGACGGCACTGTGATGCGGGCGACGACGTATGAATACGACACTGAGGCGCAAGAACTGGTGTGGACCCAGAATCTGATTTCGGCAGATTCTGGATTTAGTGCAAAGGCTGTGGATACTGATCTGGATGACACTTTGCCACTTGGTCCAGAGCGTCGCATTGCCATGGCCAGTGGATACGTCCAAGTCTGGACCCAAGGCCCCAATGTCTGGGATGAAGAGGCGTATCTCGTTTCGGAGGAGGGTTTCCCATCTGCGAACGCTGGAACTTCGGTTGCCTTGGAAAATGATGTTCTGCTTTTAGGTGATCCGGGCAACGGAAATGTCCAAGCTCCGGCTGGTATGCAGGTCAATGTGTTCTACCGGAACACCTTGGACCAGTGGACTGAGGGTGAGCCAATTTTACGGCCCGAGGGATTGTCTTGGCGAAGTGGCTTCGGGGCCTCACTGGCGGTCGAGGGCGACTTGCTTGCTGTCGGGGCCCCATTCTGGAACGACGGTGACACAGCGTGGGATGCTGGGGCTGTCTTCTTCTATCGCCGGTCAGGTGATGAATGGACAGAGGCTGGGCTCATTGCTGACCATGGTGAGTTGGGCCATGCGTACTTTGGCGAATCGATTGACTTGCATGTGCTCGATGACGGCACAGCTCGCGTGCTGATATCTGCGCCGGGGGCGCTGAATGATGACCCTCGCACCGGCGCTGTACGGCTGTATGAAGTTGCTGTTGACAACACTGTTTCGTTTGTGTCTAGGTTCTCGACACCTGTTGCTGATTCTGCTGAGCGTTTTGGTGAGTCCATCGAACTGGCAGCCGACGGAGAAACCATCATTGCTGGGGCACCTCGCGCCAAAGATATTGATGGCGATGAAGTTGGATATGTCTGGGCTTGGACACTGGTGGATGATGATTGGAAGGAAATCGGCCGCCTTGCAAGCCGAAACCCAAGTGAAGGTGATGACTTTGGGCGCGTTGTGGCGGCAACGGCAGATTCGGTTGCCAATGGAAACATGATTTATGTTGGAGCTCCAGGGATACAAGGCACCAATGTGGATACCGGTGCTGTGATCCAATATGCAGCGGCGTACGAAGACTGCAACAACACTGGTGTGAATGACATTCTTGACTTAGTTCGTGCCAATGATGGCACGGTTGACTGCAGTGATTCCGATCAATATGACCCGGACTACTGCGACTGTCAGGTCAATGGTGTGCCGGACTCTTGTGATATCGCCAATGGCACCAGCGTCGATCTGGATGGCAATGGTCGGCCTGATGAATGTGACGGGAACGCTCGTGGCTCGATGCGAAGTGCTGACTGCAACTTCAATGGCATTCCAGATCATGCGGAGAATCTGCCGGACTCAAATGGCAATGGCCGTGCCGACACTTGTGACCACGACTGCTATAGCCAATGGTGGTGTCCGAGTGATGTTGCCGGCTGGGATGGTCAGGTCGATCTACAGGATCTCCTTGCCGTTCTGTCGCACTGGGGCCCTGTACATGCCGGTGATGCCAATGCGTTCCGAGCGGACTTCCTGCCAGAAGCCTCTGATGGCATGCTCGAAGGCGATGGAATGATCGACTCGTCTGAGCTCATTGGGGTCATTCAGGCTTGGGGTGGATGCCCGGACGACGCTATCGAAGATCTGTTGTGCTTCCCGATCGATTCAGACGGCGATGGGCAGGTCGATTCGGTGATGGCTGGCTGGTATCGCCTTCCTTGAGGGTCTGAGGGCGGTAACGCTGGCAGAGCTCCTGAAATGGCGGTAAATTCGGTTTGTGCGGACAAGGAGTGAGTGATTTTCAGGCTCCGCCGCCACTGTGGTTCACCATTGCCTATGTCGGCCCATAGTCAGCACGTGGGAGGGCCAGATGCCTTTCAGATCAAGTGTTCTTATCACAGTTCTGCTGGGGCAACCCGCCTTTGCAGTCACGGCACCTACGGACTTCTTCACACAAATCAGTGATTGGAGCGGTTCATCTGTCATGGCAGGGCACGGCGCTGATGTGGCTGTAGATGGCCATTTGGCGGTGGTGGGTCGGCCAGGCGATGCGCACGATGGCCCCCAGAGTGGTGCCGTCGATGTCTATATGCGAACTGCTACAGAAGCCTCACTGGAGGGCATGCCCTGGCAGTGGACACATGTCTCGACTGTTCGTCCAGAAATACCCGAGGCTGGCGCCCGATTTGGTGATGCAGTAGCGATTGATGATGGCATTCTCGTTGTTGGGGCTTGGCGCTATGGTGATGATCACGGCAGTGTTTGGGTTGTTGACCTTACTGATGATGTGCTTCCCAGCAGCATCCGTACCGACCTGATGTTGGAAGCACCGGGCATCCATCCGGGTGATTATCTGGGGTGTGATGTAGCTATTGACGACGGTCTGATTGTTGCGGGGGCCTGGGGTGCAGACCTTGATGCTTCAGAGGATGATGATGTAGAGGTCATGACTGTGGGTCAGGCTTGGACCTGGACCATTGCGGAAATCGAAGGTTCGTTTGCGCCAAGTACTGTGCTTGTCTCCCATGCGCCACAGGCGGGGGCACGCTTTGGAACGGCAGTTGATATCGAGAACGGCTATGTCATCGTTGGCGCTCCGAGGTATAGCGGCAGCCAAGGCATGGTTGAAGTCTTTGAGTGGTACGACGGCCAGTGGCAGTTTCAGCAGTCACTGACTTCTGAAATGCCTCATGCGTGGGCACGCTATGGCGCTGCGGTCGATCTTGTGCACACTTCACAAGGGATGGCGCTCTTGGTTGGGTCTCCCGGTGACAATGAACTTGGATCACAGGCTGGCGCTGCCTGGTTGTACGACCCCATCGAGTCCGGTGGAAGCTTCATGGATGGAACCAAGTTGACCATGGGTGGTGGGCAGAGCTGGGATCAAGCGGGCTCATCGGTGGTTGGCTTGGATATCACCGTCAATGGCGATGAGCAAGCATCTCGTGGACTCATTTTGCTCGGGGCGCCAGGTTGGCGTGATCCAAATGGCTTGGTGCAGGGCGCCATCATGTCCTTTAGCGGTGGCGATGGGGAGTCGGATCTCGATTGGCCAGAGCAGCAGATCGTGGCTTTCGGAGATCCACATTCCGCTGCTGGCCATTCCGTAGCCATTGGCCTGGCGGTTGTTCAAGAATGGGACACCGATGTCATTTCGGTCTGGACCGGAGCGCCGATGTCGAGCGATGGGCAGGGCCGCGCGTTCAATCTTGATGTCATTGCCAGTGATCGCAATGGCGATTGCAATGAAGACTTTCGATTCGATCTGATGGAAGTACTGCTGCTGGGTGCAGAGGTGGATTGTGACGGCGATGGCTGGCATGATGCCTGTCAAGTCGCGTATGAAGGGCCTTTGTTCGACTGTGACGCCAATGGCAATCTTGACAGTTGCGAAATGGCAACGGACCCATCACTTGACTGCAATGCCGATGGCGAATTGGACGTTTGTCAGGTTAACTCTCAGTGGTACAACTATGACTGCGATGGAAATGGACTCATTGACACCTGTGAGTTCGATGAAGATCCAACACTGGATTGCAATGGCGACGGTGTATTGGATGTTTGTCAGGCATACGATCCGGCGCTTGACTGTGACGAGAATGGTCTCGTTGATAGTTGTGAGCTCGGCGATGATCCAACGCTGGACTGCAATGGCGACGGCGTATTGGATGTTTGTCAGGCATACGATCCGGCGATTGATTGCGATCTCAATGGTCTCATCGACTCTTGTGAAATAGCAGTTGATCCGCTCCTTGACTGTGATGCAGACGGCGTCCTCGACTGGTGTCAAATCTTGGTGGACCCACTGTTGGATTGTGATAACGACGGGGTCATTGACACCTGTGGATTTGCTCATGCCGTTGATCTGATGAGCGAATATTTCGTTGAAGATCTCGACCTTGGTGGATTGGGGGGGCGATGGGTGCCGCCTGTGGATGCGTCCAGTGCATGGGGCTACTGCACCATTTCTGGAACTGGTGCCTGGATTGATCCAACCAATCACACGGTGCTCAGCATGGCGGATGATGACTCGGTGGAGTACCCCATGCCATTTTCATTCCCATTTGCGGGTCAGTGGTGGGACAATATTCGCATTGGAAGCAATGGCTATATCACGTTCGATACCTTTGATACGAACTACATTCCCTCTTTGTCAGCCCACTTCTCGATGATGCGCATCAGCGCCCTCTTTACCGACCTGGACCCTTCTGTCTCAGGTGATGTGCGCGTCGGTATCGGCCCAGCCAACTCTGTCGTTGTGACTTGGATGGACCTTCCCTTGTGGCAACAGCCCACTCGACTGAACCGTGTGCAACTGGTCTTGCATCCCAATGGTGCATTTGAAACGACTTGGGATCTGGTAGATGTTGACAATGCTGTAGTTGGCGTATCTGTGGGATTGGGCGTTCCGCCCTTCTTCAGAGAAACAGATCTGTCCGATGCTTTGAACTGCGATCCCCAGGCTGCGACGCCGTTTGCAGATTGCAATGAAAATGATGTGGCTGATCAGTGCGAGCTCACCATTCCTGGCGAACCACGATGGGGTGTTGAGCACTACAGTTTGGACTGCGATCTGATTAACCAGCAGGTCCGCTGGGTAGGGCAGGGAGCCAGTTCGTACTGGACAGTCTGTTCGACGCCCGCGCTTGAGTTCCAGATTGATCCGCTCGGCGGCACCAACCTTGGGCTGCAGGACGAAACATCGCTGCTTGTCGATATCGGTTTCTCATTCCCATTTGCCGGAAACACCTTTAATGAGATGTATGTCAGTGATAATGGGTATGTGACATTCGGCACTGCGGGCGGCGGCTACGAAGCTTTGCCGGTCGATCACTTCATGATCCCGGGTATCGCGGCCTATCGCACGGATCTAGATCCATCTAGTGGAGGGCAGGTGCTTTTGGGAACAGGTCCCGGTGGATCGACAGCGGTGACATGGCTTGATGTTCCGATGTATTCCGGTGCGGGTGCCAGTTCAAGTGATTCGGTCAGCGTGCAGCTGGTCTTGCATCCGGATGGGGCCTTCGAAGCCATCTGGCTCGAGGTGCCTGTAGTCACGGCGATTGTCGGCCCATCTGACGGGCTCGGTATCCCGGCCAACTTTGCGCAAACAGATCTGTCTGCAGCAGGTGACATATGTCAGTCAGTGCATGCATGGGATGACTGTGATGTATCTGGAGTTCATGACGGCATCGAGATCGGGCTGGGTTGTTTGACGGATCTGGGCGGCGGTGTAGTTCAGGAGTGCGGTTACTTTTACCTCGGCGATGCCGACGGGCCAATGCAGTCTTGCATCTGCGACATTACCGAGGATCAACAAGTCGATGTGATGGACCTCATTGCCGTATTGCACGCGTGGGGGCCGCTCAAGATTGGGAGTCGATTCTCACGAGCCGATGTCGCACCAGCCAAGCGTGACCTGCATGTTGGGTTGCCGGATCTACTCGCTGTCATCGATTCGATGGGCGAGACTTGCTATCAGCCATAGCTTGCAATCGATTCCTCAATGATTCGGAACGCTTCCACGCGATCCTGCCATCCGTAGGTATCGGTTTCCTTGCCTTCCAGTTCTTTGTAGATATGGAAGAAGTAGTCGATTTCGCGCAGTGTGTGTCTCGGAACATTTTGTAGCCCGTGCATCTCTACCTTGCGCGGATCATTGGTCGGCACTGCAAGGATCTTGTGATCCAATCCCTTGTCATCTTTCATTTCCAGCACGCCGAGGGGACGCACTTCCACCAACGCGCCGGTGAAACAGTGCCCCTCCAACATGACGAGAATGTCAAGTGGGTCACCATCTTCCGCCAATGTGCGGGGGACGAAGCCATAGGCCCCTGGGTAATGCACAGGGCTAAAGAGCGTGCGGTCGAGTCGAAAGACATTCAGTGTCTTGTCGTATTCATACTTGTTGGCGCTACCCGGAGGGATTTCAATGACGGCATTGAGCACTTCCGGGGGATTCGGCCCGCTGGGAAGGTCCATGTAGTTGGCACTCATGTCACAGGCTCCTTGCAAAAGTGTGCTTGGAAGATGGAGCAGGCATGCTCTACATCCTCCAAGGACACTGCCAGGCTGGTGACTGCCCGAAGTGTCCGTGGTCCGGTGTCGAGGATATGAACGCCTCGCTCCTGAAGTGCTGTGGCAATGGCTGAAGCGTCGGATTGCACATCGAAATACACAATATTGGTCTCCACCTCTGAAGGTTCAATGGAGACGCCAGGACAAGCAGCGAGCGTGTTGGCCAGCATTTTGGCATGGGCATGATCATCCTGAAGTCGGTCAAGATGATGATCCAGCGCATACAAGGCTGCGGCAGCAAGAATGCCGCTCTGCCGCATGGTGCCGCCAAACATCTTTCGGGCTCGGTGTACCCGTGCGATGGTTTCGGCATCACCACAGACAATGGAGCCGACCGGGCAGCCGAGTCCTTTCGAAAAGCAAGCTGAAATGGTGTCGAATGGCGCGGCCCAGGAATCTGGGCTGATGCCCGTAGCCGCGCAGGCGTTCCAGATTCTGGCGCCATCCAGATGGCAACGGAGCCCGTGCCGGCGAGCTTCAGAAGTGACCGCGTGTAGTTGGTCCTGTGGCCAGATAGCGCCGCCGCCACGATTCTGTGTGTTCTCAACCACCAGAAGACGACTGATGGGGAAGTGGTGATCATCCATGCGAATGGCATTCGCTACATCCACAGCAGTGAACTGACCGCGTGGCCCGCGGAGCATCGCAATGGAACATCCTGACATCGCCGCCCAGGCGCCTGCTTCGTAGCAGTAGATGTGACTGTCTTCATGACAGATGATCTCTTGGCCATGTCGGGTATGGGCGTAAATGGCAGTTTGGTTGGCCATGGACCCTGAGGGCACAAAGCACGCTGCTTCTTTGCCAAAGAGGGCGGCGCAGCGGTCCTGCAAAGCCATGACGGTCGGCTCATCCCCAAGGACGTCATCCCCAAGCGGAGCAGCCATCATGGCGGCCTTCATGGCTTCAGTGGGTTGCGTCACTGTGTCGCTGCGGAGGTCGACGATGCGTGTCATGGGTGCATGGTACCTGCCGAATTGAGGGCGATCTGCTATACCTTTCGGTCATGACAACACTGACCAATCAACCCCGCTTCCAAGATCCGCCCAAGATGGGTTTGGGTCTTGGGTCTCGTCTTTCATTCATGATGTTCCTGCAGTACGCGATCTGGGGGGCATGGCTTCCACTGCTCTATCCATTCTTGAAGGACTATCGGGGATTTGAGCCTGGTCAGATTGGGTGGATGTTCATGGCTGGCGGGGTGGGCGCCATTCTTGGCCCGTTTATTGCCGGGCAGATTGCTGATCGCTGGTTCAATACGGAAAAGTACCTTGGCATCAGTCACTTGATTGGTGCCATCGTGGTTTGGCAGTTGGCCGCCATTGAGTCCTATTGGGTGTTCTTCGGCATCTCCATTCTGTACTCACTTATCTATGCGCCAACGATTGCGCTCACCAATTCATTGGCATTTCATCACATGCCAAACCGTGACCGTGACTTTGGACTCGTTCGTGTTTGGGGCACGGTTGGTTGGATTGTTGTCGGAATTGGCATCGGGCAATGGCTGCTGCATTCCTATCCCCAAGACGAGTGGGCCATGGGCATGCAAGATGCCTTTAAGCTCAGCGCTTTGCTTGGTGTGGTAATGGGTGTCTACTGCTTTACATTGCCAGGGACGCCACCTCAAGAGGGCGAACAAGCTTCAGCAACCGCCGAAGCCATTCAAGAAGTTAGAAAGAACCCGCTGTTGACACTGTTCCTCTTGGCAGTGCCAGTCAGCATGATTCACCAGTTCTACTTTGTCTATACATCTGAATTCTTAGGTGAATACCAGAAGCAGGGCGAGGGGGCTATTGAAGCGATCAATAGCGTGTTTGGAGTTGGAGGGGGCGGCCTGATGACCATTGGTCAGATGAGTGAGATCCTTGTCCTCTTTCTGATACCACTGGTTGCGGGCATCTGGTCTCGAAAGTCATTGCTGGCTATTGGCTTGGCTGCGTACGCACTGCGTATGTTCCTCTTCTCACAAATTGAGTGGATTCATAGTGTGACAGGCATTGCGGAAATCGGTCTCTTGATTGCGGGCGTAGCACTGCACGGTCTCTGCTTCGGGTGCTTCATCTTTGTAGCGTTCATGGTCGTGGACGAGGAATGCACGGATGATGTCAAGGCCAGTGCGCAGAACCTCTTCAATCTGGTCATTGTCGGCATCGGCATCATCGTTGGCAGTTACGTCGCAGGCCTCATTGGTGAAATGGCCAAGATCGCAAATACAGACGGGAGCAGCAGTATGGATTGGTCGATGCTGTTCTCGGTCCCAATGTATGCAGCGGTTGTTTGTCTTGGTTTGCTGCTCGCGTTCTATCCAGGAGGCCGATCGTCTCGGGCAAGTTGACTATGAAGGGTCAACAGTGCGGTAGGCTTCGATCAACTTGATCTCGCCTTCCTTACCGCCCATGCTCTTTCCGTGCTCCATGCCGACGATGCCCGTGTAGCCTCGTTCATGCATGTGCTTGAAGACGTTGGCGTAGTTGATCTCGCCAGTTCCCGGTTCGCGTCGACCGGGGTTGTCGCCAACTTGGAAATACGGGATGTAGTCCCAGGCGCTATTCATGTGATCGATGAGATTGCCCTCGGTGGCCTGCTGGTGATAGAGGTCCTGCAGAATCATGCAGGAGGGAGAATCGACCCGTTTCATAATCTCCGCGGCTTGTGGCGTGTATCGGAGATACAGCCCATGGTGGTCGCGCCAGTTCAGCGGCTCGCAGACCATGACGAGTCCGTGTGGCTCGAGCACATCGGCTGCTTGTTTCAGTGACTCAACGACATGACGCATTTGGGCCTCTTCATCGAGATCATCTGTCACCATCCCTGGTACGACAGTCATCCATTTTGCGTTGACTCGTTTGGCGACCTCAATAGAGTCACGGGCATTTTGCACGAAGAGGGCGCGTTCACCTGCATCTCCCGTAGTCAAACTGGGCCGCCAGGCTCCATCCATGTTCATGACAAAGACGCCCATGCGCATGTCATGTCGTGCTAGTGCATTGGCAATGCGTCGCTGGTCATCCTCGCTGCGGCCTCGCATGCCGTTGTCTTCGATGGACCGGAAGCCAGCCTCTGCCATGAAGTCAATCTGGTCGATCGGATCACCACCAGCGTGGTGATGAAACAGCCCGAAGTGGGGCGCATAATCGAGGGTGAATGGGTCCGCTGTAGAGCGTTCCCATGGAGCACGTTTGGACTGCGGAGCATCAGTGGGCCCTGTGGGCTTTTGAGGCGCATCCTGGGGGCCATCAGGTGGAAAGTCTGGTGGATACGGATCGTTCTCTTGCTTGGCATGCGCCAGGGCGCCAACAGCGCCGGCCAGGCCAGTAGCAACAAATGTGCGCCGGTCCATGCTCATCATGCAATCTCCTGCTGGTTTGGCCAAAGGGTGTCAGTCATGCTCGTGGTGCCAGGTCGAGCAATCATCGGGGTATCTAGATCGCCAAAAGCATATGCAGGTGGTGTCAAGTCCAGATCAGCTTGCATCGCCTCTTCCCAAGTGATCGTCTTACCACTGTAGGCACTCATGCGACCCATGATTGCAGTCAGGGTCGATTCAGCAATTCGCCGGCCTTCGTTGAAGCGGGGCCCTTGTTCACGAATGCTTGCTTGGAGATTCCGGTGCTCAACGACATAGGGGTTTGGATTTTCGTCTTGGTAACTCCAAGTCGGCCCTCCCTCAAATCGTGCACGTCCACTGCTAGTCACACTGCGTCCCTTGGTGCCTTGCACAATCTCTTCCACGCGTCCAGCGCATCCATCAGCTTGTCGGCACATGCTCATTGCATGCACGCCACCGGGATATTCGTAGTCAATCGCAAAGTGATCAAACCCATGGCCAAAACGTGGATCGATGCGCGTCTGTCGTCCTCCGACTCCGGTTGCGGATCGTGGGTGGGCGCCCAATGCCCAGTTCACGGCATCCAGATTATGGACATGCTGTTCAGTAATGTGGTCGCCGCTGAGCCATGTGAAATACAGCCAGTTGCGCAATTGCCAATCCATGTCAGTCCAATTTGTCTGTCGATCATTCGACCACAGGCCACCTTGATTCCAATAGCAAGTTGCAGACACGGGTTCGCCAATCTCCCCATCCCGAATACGGCGCATGGTTTCCAAATAGCAGGCTTCATGTCGCCGCTGTGTGCCAGCGACGACTGATAGGTTCTTTGCGTCAGCAACGGCAGCTGCGGCGATGACTTTGCGCACGCCTGCAGGGTCAACGGCAACCGGCTTTTCCATAAAGACATGTTTGCCATTGGCAACAGCGTGATGAAAATGCATGGGCCGGAAATGTGGTGGCGTCGCTAGGATGACCAGATCTACTTCTGGATGAGCAATGACCTGCTGATAGGCATCCCAGCCAGTAAAACAATCGCCATCAGTGACTTTCAAGCGATTTTCAAGTTTCTGCATGTGGCCCCGACTTCCATTCAGTCGGTCGCTGTAGACATCGCCAAGGGCAACGATGTCAACGTCTGAGGATGCAGCGACAGCATTAAAAGCGGCGCCGGTGCCACGCCCTCCGCAGCCAATCACGCCAACCCCGAGTCGTTCTGTCCCCGATGCAAATGCGGCATGGGCAATAGAGGGTGCCGCGAGTGCGCCAGCGACGCTTGTGTTTAGAAACGTGCGGCGGTCAATGTTCATGTTGCGGTTCCATTCCATTCATCCCAGGATCCGGCACGGCCTGGCACCGAGACAGAGATCACTGGCAGTTCGCCCATTTCATAAGTCGCTGGACCAAGGCGGTCAGTGCTTTCAATCGCATCATTCCAAGTTACCTGCTGCCCGCTGTATGCACTCATGCGACCCATGATGGACATCAGTGTGCTGGTCATCATGTCTTCGGTGTCATCAATGCGATCACGATTTCCCCGAATGGCTTGGAAGAGCTCATCATGCTCGACTTGATACATGTTCGGATTGGGCCCTTCGTATTCCCAGGCATTGGGACCTTCGATGATCTGGGTGGGGCCCCAGGAGTTCACATAGCAGTTGCCTTTGGTGCCGATCAGGTACTCGGTATTGTCGTTCCAGCACCCAGGCATCTGGCGGCAGTCATGGAAACAGCGTGAGCCATCTTCGTAGACGTACATCACCGAGAAGTGGTCGTAGACATTGCCAGACTCGGGCGTTTCACGCATCTGTCGCCCGCCAAGCGCGATGGCTTTAGTTGGCCTCTGGCCGTTCTTTGCCCAGTTGATTTTGTCGATTGCATGACAGGCCTGCTCTGCAATGTGATCGCCGCTTAGCCAATTGAAGTGCTGCCAATTGCGCAGTTGCCATTCCATGTCGGACCAGCCGTCCTGGCGTGGCTTGGTGCCAAGGGGGGCAGTGAGGTAGGTCGAGTGCGCCGACACCACGTCGCCAATCGCCCCGTCATGAATGCGCTGATAGCACTCGCGGTTTGGGTGGTTATACCTCCAGCAAAAACCGCCCATGACATGAAGGCCCTTGGCTCGTGCCTGTTGTGCGTGCTCAAGCACTTTGCGCACGCCAGGTCCGTCAACCGCCATCGGCTTCTCCATGAAGATGTGTTTCCCGCCAGCAACCGCAGCCTCAAAGTGATCTGGTCGGAAGTGGGGAGGTGTCGTGAGAATCACAACATCGACACCGCTGTCGATGACCTGCTGATACGCATCAAAACCAACAAAGCGTCGCGGCTCAGGAACATCTACTCGTTCATTGAACTGATTGCTGAGGTGATTGTGGCTGGTCTGTAGTCGATCAGAAAATGCATCGCCCATGGCGTACAGGACGACCCCATCATCAGCTCGAAGCGCTTGGCTGGCGGCGCCGGTGCCTCGTCCTCCGCATCCAATCAAGCCCACACGAATGCGATCATCACCTGCGGCCCAAGCCATGGACATGGGTGCAGTGGCTGCTAGAGCGCCCATGGTCATGCTGCCAGCAGCCACAAACTTTCGGCGCGACACTTCCTGATTGTGAGATTGCTCTGTCATGGTGTTTCCGTCTCCTGCTCTTGACCATCAGCATCCCCGTCCTTGGGCAAAGTGTCACAGACGACACGGAAACCCGCAAATGGCGCGTCAGAAAGCCACCAAATGCTCTTGGGAATTTGTGGGTCGGTGTCGTTCCACTCAGCTACTGGGATGCGTCGTGCATCACATAATGCATCATTGGATGTATCTAGAAAGGTAGTGCCCATCAGAACATGTTTGCCATCTTGGGTCGTGACCCACTCGGCCACATTGCCATGAAAGTCATTGAGGCCATTGGCATCGGAGGCCTTGGTTCCGATGGGGTGTGTTTTGCGTTTGGCATTGTCCTTGACCCAGGCATGCTCCTGAAGGGTCTCAGCGGTGACTCCACTGCGGGCGCATAAGGCCATCCACTCTGACTCGGTTGGAAGACGCCAAGGGCGTCCGGTTTTGGCTGTCAACCATTTGCAGAAGGCTTCAGCACCTGTGTGATTCACACTCAGTGCCGGGTAGCCCGCATGGCCCCAGCCGCGATCGGCCATGAGATACGGCTTGGTCGGTCGCGTGACGCCCCCATCTTCGGGTGTCTGATCCTTCGGCACGTCCAGTTGGTACACCAATGCGTCATAGTGATCCCAGCAGATTTCATCGCGGGCAATCCAGATAGGAGGACTGTCCTCCGCGCACGAGACGCGCATCATGGTGATACTGAGTGAGGTCCCGGGTACAGGCTGCGTATAGGTGGCATCGGTGCCTAGAAGGAGTGCCGCAAGCGTGATAGGTAGCTCGAACATGATCTCAGCCATAGTACTGCTGATCACGCTGACTACAGCCGGCTGTATGGGGTCTCAGCAGCGATTTGAGTATCGCCGCGTACGCATGGGAACGGAAGCCCGGATCGTGCTCTATTCGACCAATGAGCAAATTGCTCGCAGGGCAGCTGAGGCGGCCTTCAGTCGCATTGCAGCCATTGAAGACGTTCTGAGTGACTATCGCACGGACTCCGAGGTCATCGTCTTACGTGATGCTCCAGTCGACACGTGGATTGCTGTCAGTGACACATTGATCGAGCCGCTTGCTGTGGCAGAATCAGTCCGGGAGTGGACCGGTGGGGCTTTTGATGTGCGATGCGGTCGCGCCACCGATGCCTGGCGGGGGTGGCGTTCGGTCGCAACGGCCCCGAAGCCCTTTGGGCCGTCTTCCGTGGGCACTTTGGAAGTGGACATCCCAGCATCCCGTATTCGACTACGTGCGCCTATTCCTTGGTTGGATTTCGGAGGCATTGGAAAGGGGTGGGCCGCAGACCAGGCGATTCATGTGTTGGCAGATCACAATGTGTTGCAAGCAATGGTGGACATCGGTGGCGACATGTCACTTGGCGCACCGCCGCCGGGCAGTGATGGGTGGCGTGTCGGGCGTTTGGGTTTATCGCAGGTGTGGATGCTTCAACACTGTGGCGTGGCGACCTCTGGCTTCCAGCAACAGCACATTGATGTTGAGGATGGTGCCTGGTCACATCTATTGGACCCGAGGACTGGCCAATGGGTTGGTCGCCATCAAGACATCACGGTCATTGCGCCCACGGCGGCCTTGGCAGATGCGTTGGCATCAGCGGCCTGCGTGTTGGGGGCAGAGGGGCTTCGGACTGTGATTGATGGCATGGACGGCATTGATGTGATTGAGGGTGCCTGTCGACCCTGACAATCTGCTGCCAGCGTGGCAGGAGCCCTGCATATGCATTGGAATCGCTGTTCTTGCGAAGCAGGCCTGCGTTGACGCCATCCCAATAAGCGCGTGGGCACTTTGCTTGGCAGGCGGTCCAGGCATATCGGATGCGGTCACCAGAGGATGAAGTGCCAGCATGTTCAGCAGCGAATGTGCACTGATGCACGTTGAACGCTGCATTTTGATTGTTATCTGTGAATCTCAGGGCTGTGCCAGATTTGGGTACGCCAGTTGTGACTTGACTCCTCGCCCTCACAGTGAGGGCACGGCCCTCAAAGGGCCACGGAGTCCCGTCATGATCAACAGCACGTACATCGACACGACGCCGAACACCTGGGCAAATCTGCTTCAAGATCCCGGCCTGCAGTGCCGGATGCTGCCCGACCAGTGGCTCATGATCATGACGGGACTTTCCGTGACCCAGAATGAGGACATTTCGGTTCGCTTGCATGGGCGAATCCTGACCATTGAGTCCTCTCGCGACCGGGATGCAGAAGTGCAGTTGGGTATCGACAAGATCACCACTCGACTCACACTGCATCGCCGTCCACGTGGGCGGATTCAGGTCATCCGCGCCAAGAATGGCTTGGTGCACATCTTGATCCCTCTTGGGCAAACGGATGACGCGACAAGCGCCACCAAAGCCCACGGTACTGACGGCTTGGGCGGTATTGCTGCAGGCCGCATGGTGACGGCACGGGCGGACGCGGATCGATCGTCGATCGCTGCTCGTACCGACACATCATCCGGAACTCAGGACCCCGACGAACGTTCGCGCTGGTGCGGACCTGCGTCGGATTCCTGATCGGTTCCACAGCCTTAAAGGAATTCGAAAATGTCAATCAAAGTACAGGTCAAAAACAACATCGATCGCACCGTCTATACAGAAACCAAAGGCTTCAGCCGCAACGGCTACAGCCGCAATGGCAGCTTCGGGCTGGACGCTCAAACTGGCGTGAGTCCGACCACCAACTGCTTTGCTGGAAGCGACATCTGGTCCGGTGCAGACACCACCTATGGACAGTTCTCCACCCCAATGTTCAATCAGTTTGATGCCATCGACCCGACGCTGACACAGGCCGTGTCAAAATTGAACTCCATCGATCCGATTTTCGTCACCAAACTCAATCGAATCGCTGGTTCCTGCCAATGGACGACTCAGAAGTTCATCAAGATCGCCATGCAGGACATGATCCTGGCCAAGGCCCTGCTCATCGTCGCACAGCGCAACCTGCATCTGGCCGGTCAGTGGGCTGCTCAGGCACTGGTCAACCCGACTCTGATTCGTCAGCAACTGCAGATCATCGGCCTGCCAATCTTGAATGTGGTGGCCATCAACTCCCTCTTCAACAACCTGCAAGCGTTCAACACGATCAGCGGCAGCGTCTCCGGGATCGCCGGAAGTGAGTTCTCCGGCATGCAAACTGGCCTGTTTGCTACACAGGTCAACAGCCCAATGGATGGTTTGGGAACCTATAGCTCCGCCATGCTCGGCAATGCACCTGCGAGTGAGGTGGCCCCAATGAAGGTCGACATCTTTGATGATGGCGGCACCTACATCCTCGAGGCTGAAGTCCCAGGAGCCGTCAGTGAAGATGTTGATGTGACCATTCAGGATGGCAAACTCATCATCGAAGCCGTCTGCTCACGATCTGGTTTCTATGCCGGAAGTAAGCGATCCTTGCTTCGCGAAAAGTCCTTTAACAAGATCTGGCGACGAGAATTCAACGTCGGTCAGGACATCGATGTGCGTGATATCTCCGCCAGCATGGCTGGTGGGATCCTCAAACTAGTGCTTCCCAAGATGTCCATTGCAGATGCATTGACAGTCTGCCAAGCAGCATGATGCATGAACAGAATCCTTCGGTGGGCAACCGCCGGGCGTCGGGACGGGCTCTTCCGTCCCGGCGCCCTTTTTGTGCAGTTCAGTGGCTTGACGCGACTTGCCAAGCTGGCACCCAGTTGTTGCATGTGGCAGTCGAAGGTTGACTCAAGTCGGTTAGGGAAGCGAATCAGCACACATTGCTGTTGGCACGCCAGTTGCGACCTCATTGATAGAGGCGGCAAGCGCCGCCTGGACCACAGAATTCAATTGCTAGGCAGCCAAGCCTGGCAGAACAATAGGAGCACAGCCATGACTACTCGAACAATGCTCACACCCGCATCAAACGCGGTATCCAATCTCCGGAATGAACTGGATCGTCTCTTTGACCGTGTCGCCACGCCTTCGCTCGGCGCCATGCTTCCCCATCCGCACTTCCTCGATTCTATGCGTGCCAACCCCGCCATCAACGTTATCGAGCGTGATGACACTGTCATTGTTGAAGCTGAGATGCCAGGCGTTTCCGCAAAGGATCTAGAAGTCAGTATCACCGATCGTATTCTGACCATCGAAGGCACCCGCAACGTGGAACTCATTGACAACGCAGAAACGATCCGCCGCGAGCGATCAGCGGTTCGTTTCGAGCGATCATTTCGCCTTCCGGAAGGCGTCGGAGATGAAACCATTGAAGCCAGTCTTGAGAACGGCATTCTCGCCATCGAACTTCCCAAGTCTGATTTGTGCCGCACGCATCGGGTTGCCATCACTCAACGGTGAAATCAAACCCAAAACATCCTCAAGCAATCAAACTGTACAGGAGTACATGAGATGACTACGAACACTACCAACAAGCAAATCAATAGCTGCACGACTGGCACATGCGTTTCTGAATCTGCCATCAAACGACCACAGAGTTATCGCGCTCCAGTTGATGTCTATGAGACCGAAGACCGGTATCTCGTCGTTGCAGACATGCCTGGCGTATCGCTCGACGGGATTGAGATCTCAGTCGAAGACAAAATGCTGACTATTGATGCAACTGTCGAAGATCGCTATCTCGATCTCGGCCGAGTCCGCCATCAGGAATATGGTATTGCTGACTTCCACCGATCCTTCAGAATCGGATCGGGAATCTCAGCCGAGGACATCGTTGCTGACTACAGCGATGGCGTCCTTCAGGTGACCTTGCCCAAGGTCGTGCCAGCCAAGGCCCGTCGAATTGAGGTGCGTACTGCCTGATCTCCTCTCTCGGTCGCACGCTTCCGAGCGAGTCGCGGCGCGACCTCTCCAATGGAAGCTCCTTCCTCCCGCTCCACCAACGACTCGCTCATGCACACGGGATCCATCTTCGGATTGGGTCCCGTGTTGTTCTTCTCAGCGGTAGCATGCCAAGTTGATACGAACTGTTCTTGGAGCACATGACATGACCGAATCAACATCTTCCGCGACCAGCCCGATGTCCCCGACCCCTGGTGAAGTCCTGAACTTGCTGCGGCAGGGACGTCAGGTTCTTCTCATAGAGGGCATCATCTGCCTGATCGGTGGCTTTCTTGCCATTGTTTTTGCTGGGGTAGCGAGTCTCTGGGTTGATGTTCTTCTCGGTGTTCTGTGTGTCCTGATCGGTGTCTTGGGTTTGATTCGCAGTGGTGCTGGTGGTGGCGAGCATCGTGGTTCTACAGCGCTCTCTGGGATGTTGCTGCTCATATTGGGTGCGCTGCTATTGATCTGGCCTTTTGAAGGTCTTCAAGCAATGACACTTGTGTTAGCCATCTTCTCGCTCCTTCGTGGTCTCAGTGATCTTCTTGGTGTGCCTTGGCGATCAACGGTTGCCCCGGGACTGCAAGTCCTCAGTGGTTGTGCCGGACTGCTGTTGGGCATTTTGCTGCTGGCGTGGTATCCCTCAGATGCGCTGTGGGCACCAGGGCTGCTATTTGGAATTCAACTGATCATGCTTGGCATGATGTTGATGGCACTGTGGAATGCGGCCACTGTGCCAATCGCTCGCGGGCCAGTGGCACACGATTCGTGACGGCACACTCAGCCCGCTCGGCGTGACCGATAGTTGAAAGCGTGCCGGATCTGTGTCAGTGTGCGATGTTCAATTTGACGTACGCGCTCACGCGTCAGCCCAACTTCAAGACTCGTTTCATGCAAAGTGCGTGGCGTTTGGCCATCTAAGCCAAACCGCATCCGTACGACCTTGGCCTGAATGTCATCAAGGGATTGGAGTATCTCTGCGACTTTCGCCAAGTCGTCAGATTGTTCGATATCCGCATCAACCGGTTCACTGGAAACATCTGGGTGATGACCAGCGGCGCTTTGCAGGCTGCCTTCGCGATCAGCATGCCAACGGAGGTTGGATCGTGTTGCAGCCATTGTGCGGTGAATGAGGTCAAGTTTGCATCTTGGGACATGCATGGCTGCCGCCATTTCCTTGGGGGTTGGCGCTCGCCCAAGTTCGTTTTGCAATCTCTGTAGAGTTTCACTCCATGCGGCCATCCGCCGCTGCATGTATGCAGGGATGTGCATGGGATGACCAACTGCTTCCAGCGTTTGTTTGATCGTCTTGCGGATCCACCAGGTGGCATAGGTCGAGAATCGATGGCCTAGGGCCGGGTCGAATCGCTCAACGGCTCGAATCAGACCTAAGTTGCCCTCGTTGATTAAATCAGCCATGGATACACCGCGGGCGGCATACCTCTTGGCGATGCTGACAACCAGGCGAAGGTTGGCTTGAATCATGTGTGACTTGGCCGAGGGGCATGCATCGTTGATGATGCGCCACGCTAAGCGTCGTTCTTCAGCCTGTTCAAGTAATTCAATTCGACCGATGTCGCGAAAATACAGATCGAGATCCGATTGGGGCTTTTGTTCAACCATGTGGTGCTCTGCGGGCGGCAAACACGCCGCGGAGCCTGTTACGCGATGACCCCCATCACAGGTTCGCGCAATTTGCAAGCCCTTGATTGAACTAACGATTGTGTTGGTCGTATCAGTAGTCAGGGTAGGGCGGCCTACCCACTTGGCACCTGTTCGCCCTTGGCTTGTGCACGCTTCTTCACATTCCCGAGGAAGATCTCAGCTAATGCTTCATAGATCGCGGTTTTGCAGACCAGCGATGAGCATTCATACGCGATGATGGCAGTCATCATCAGCGGCAACGTCGCGTACCGTGCGTCGGTCATTTCAATCATGATCACAAAGACCGTAATCGGGCTCTGAACGACTCCTGCAAAATAGGCCACCATGAATAAAAGAATGACAAACTGTGGCCGAATGCCGCCAAAGAAGTCATGGCAGACGTCCGCGCAGATATCGCCTAGGCCAGCGCCAACTGAGAGGCTGGGGTCGAACAAGCCCCCGGGAATGCCGCTGATCAGGCTGAAAAAGGAGCCCGTTGCCTTCGCAGGGGCATACCACCATGGGTAGTCCCCCTGATCGACGACCCACCGGTCGTAATAGGCTCGTTCATTTGGATCGCTGAGTGTCTTATACGCACCTTCGATTTCAAGCGTTCGCTCGATCACGTGACCTTTGTCATCCAGCAGTGTCTGTGCATGGGCCAGATTTTCATAGGCCATGCGAATCGCCTCTTGGTCGGCGTCGTGGGATACCCCTAAGGTCTGGTAGTAATCAGTGTCCCGGTAGATCAGGATGGCCCGCGCTTGGGGGTAACCACTGCCATAGCTTTGTCCCTGTGACAGGATGCCAGTGATGGCCAGTGCTAAGCCGAGTCCTGCTGCCGTCAGCCAGCGTGCACGTCTGAGGCAGCGTGTCACGATGGGCGTACCACGGACTACCAAGAGTGCAAAAAAACCACCCAAGAACCCACCGATGACGCCGATGATCGCGGCGCAGAGCCAGTGCAGTGGTTCAAAGCCAAACTCATGAGTGACCTGCCCGTAGAACAGGTAGTCCCAGCCAAGGCTCGCAATGACCACCAATGATGCGATGAGCACCGTGCGGACAATGGTGGCTGCGTTGTTCTTCTCAAATGACCTTCCGATCTCTTCGAAGGCAAAGATCATTCCGGCAATGGGCGCGTTAAAGGCTGCTGCAATACCTGCACCACCCCCTGCAAGAATGAGCCCGCGTTGCACGAGATGATCAGGGAAACGGCGGACTTTGGTGACCAGGTACATGAGGCAGGCCCCAACATGCACAGAGGGACCCTCGCGGCCAATGGTCATGCCTCCAAACAGACCCATGGTGAGCAGGATGATTTTGCCAATCGCGATCCGGATCGACAGCATGTACTTGCGAAACCCAGAGTCGGGCACTTTCAAGCAGGCAATGGCTTGTGGGATGCCGGTCCCTTCGGTTCCCGGGAAGAATGTGTCGCGCAGGACGATGATCGCCACCATGGCCACGATGACTAGCGCCGCAGACAACCAGACTCCAGTGCCTCCAGGAAGGGATACCCCCAGAATCGTGTCCATGCCGTGCAGCTGCAGAAACATGTCTGAGCCGTAAATGTCGGCCTGCCGAAAGTAGAGCGCTACCAAGCCTGTGAGGGCTGCAGCCCCAATGGCAATCAGAATCAGGGCGAGCGCTCGGAATGAGAAAAACCGGTCCTTCCACGTCTCCAGCGGAGCAATGCTCGTGGGCGGGACTGGGGATTCAGACTGGTCAGTCGGTTTGGGCAAGGCGTTTGGGGGCATTCCAGGGCTCTAAGTGGGCGATTTGGCACAATCCTACATTTCTTCGGGGAAGTCCGAAAGGCCAGACTGCCCATCAGGGTTGTCCCTATTGGATGCACTTTGCATCCCCTCACACGACTCTCTCTCCTCTCTCTCCGACTGCACGGCCTTGATTCAAGGCCGTGCAGTCGTTTGGGGCTTTGGCTTGGCGATGCGCGATCAGATCACCCCTGCGAGGCGCTTGCCTGCAAAGCATTGAAATCATCGCACCTATAGGGAGGAAGTGGGAGGAATTCGATGCTTCAATTGGGCATTGAAGTCGGGGGCCCAGCGAGTCCGGTCGAGACCTCGGCCAAGCGTGCTTGAGCATCGGCGTGGTAAGAACTCCGCACCAGCGGCCCAGACTCAACCACACGAAATCCCGCATGGAGGCCAACCTGTTTCCAGTGATCAAAGGTTGATGGGGGTACCCAGCGGTGAATCGGGAGGTGGTTGCGGGTGGGTTGCAGGTATTGACCGATGGTCAAGATGTCGGTGCTACTGACATCTGCGATGTCATGAATGGTCGCTTCGAGTTCGTCATCTCGTTCGCCAATACCGACCATCAGGCTGGTCTTGGCAACCAGTCCGCCTTCATGGATGTGAGTCAAAACCTGCAGCGATCGCTCATATCGGGCTTGGGGGCGGACCGCGGGGTGCATGCGAGGAACGGTCTCAACGTTGTGGGCCAAGATTTCGGGTTTGGCGTCCATGACCAGTTGCAAGGCATCAAGATCGCCTTGAAAGTCTCCAGTCAACACTTCGACAGTCATGCCGGGGCATGCATGGTGTACACGCTCAATTGTCTCTGCCCAAATTGCAGCCCCACCATCTGGGAGGTCATCACGGTCGACAGAGGTGATGACAATGTGCTGCAAGTCAGTTCCTGACAGTGCGTTGGCGACTCTTCTTGGCTCATCCAAATCGGTCATTGGAGGTCTGCCTGTTTTGACATTGCAGAATCCACACGATCGAGTACACACATCACCCAAAATCATGATCGTGGCGGTGCCACGGGCCCAGCATTCACCGATGTTGGGGCAGGAAGCTTCCTGGCAGACGGTGTGGAGCTGATTGGCCTCAATAGTTTCTTTGGTTCGGAGATAGGCATCGCCACCGGGCATTGGTGCTCTGATCCACGATGGCTTCCGCCCATGCAGTAGGGACTGCTGTGCCGTATTCGAAAGCACTTGATCGGACAGACTGAAAATCGCCTCCTGCCGATGCCCACGGGCTGTGTCACCCCCCAAAGGGCGGGGATGCCGCTGGGTCACGCTCTTCAAACCGGGCGACTTGGACATCACGACATGATATCGAGGCTGTGCGTTGAGAAATCTCAGGGAAATTCAGCGGTCCGCGCGCACCCATGGGGGTGCCAAAGCGTTTGGATACTGGAGAGGCGGACACCAGATTGGCACTGAATGTGAGCGCACGGGTGCCTTAAGGTCGATAATGGCCCGTCTGGACTGCTTTAGTGGGGTACAGTCCGCATACTGGCCCTGGGCGGAACGAGTGTGGAGAGCCTCAGCGTGAGACCCAAGTTCAACCGAGCCCCCAAGCCGAAGCGATCATGGCGCGTGCTCTCTGCTCTGCTTGGCCTGACGGTACTGGGTTCCGCTGGCTGTCAAGTCAATAGCTTCTTCGACCCCTCGAAGACGGGCTATTTCGGTACGACTCCGGTCACCATGCCAGTCCTTGATCGTATTGCAGCCATCGAGCCCGCAGCGGATCCGTGGGGCAAAACCACCTCAGTGACGCGCGAAGATCTTTTGCCAAGTGATCTTGGATACCGGCTCCACCCGGGTGATGTCATCGAGGTTCAGATTTACGAGTTGTATACCCCAGGGCAGTTCTTCCCATTCACTGGTCGAGTTGATCCGGCAGGGGAGTTGCAGATACCTACGCTTGGGGCGATACCCGCAGCGGGCTACACCATTCCGGAACTTCATGAAGAGATTGTTGCTCAACTCTCGAAGAATGTCATGTCCAATCCGACGGTGAATGTCAACCTGATGGAAGGTGGGGCGCTGACATACACCCTTTATGGGCATATCAACCAGCCTGGTCGGTTCACATTGCAGGATCCGAATCTGCGATTGCTGGATGCACTTGCGATGGCAGGAGGAGTGCCCCTGTCGACAAGGAGGATTTATGTCGTCCGGCAGGTGGCAGTGGATCGTGATCTGCATCCACCCTGGCATGAAATGAGGCGTGGTGATCGTCCAGCATCAGAGACAAAGAGGGCGTCAAGTGAGGCGCCTGTTGATATTGAGTCACTGATTAATCAATTGCAGGATGCCCCCTCTGTGCCGGCGGAAAAACAGAGTGGATCTACTGAAGTGGCCCCTGCTCCGAGTCCAGGCGCATGGGAAGATTCCGCTGCGCCGCCTATTGACATAGAAGATCTCACGCCTGCGGCCGTGAGACTTCCGCATGTCGCAGGGAACGCTGCGCATGGAATGGGACACCATGAAGAGTCAACCCCATATGTCTTCCTCCCAGATCAGAATCGTTGGGTGCAGCGCCGGCATGCTTCAGTTGGGCCGAGCAAAAGTGGTGATGGAGATGAGCTGAATGCTGGGGATCTGATTGTCGAACGGGTCATTGAGGTTCCATACAAGCGCCTTTCGCACGGTGATATGGATCTCAATCTCATCATTCGTCCGAGTGATCAGATTTATGTAGATGGTCCTGAGGTGGGTCTGGTGTACATCAGTGGTGAAGTGCGTCAGCCAAATGCATATGCGCTGCCATCAACGGACAGGATCACCCTGAGCCGCGTCATCGCCATGGCGGGCGGGCTGAGCAGTTTGGCTATTCCAGATCGTGTTGATCTTGTGCGGCAGCTTGATGAGGGCCGAGAGGCAACCATTCGTCTGGATCTTGGTGCCATTCGCCGCCGCACAGAGCCAGATGTAGTGCTAAAACCCAATGATCACATTCTCGTCGGGACAAATTGGTTTGCGTATCCACTGGCCGTGTTCCGAAATGGGTTCAGGATGAACTATGGATTTGGGTTCCTTCTGGACCGCAACTTTGGTAATGACGTGTTCGGCGCGCCTCCAGTGAACTTCCGTTAATAGCGTGATGTGGCTCATACAGACAACAGTGTTCGCTGCAACGATTCGATGACCGATCCGCTCAGCATTCCGCCGATTCCTCAGGAGATGGCAAGAGCCATTACGCCTCAGCGTTTCTTTGCGCATGGTTTGATCTTGCTAGTGGTCTTCATTGCTGTCTTTTGGATCTTTCTTGAGCGGCAGGTGAGGTTTGCAATCGAGTTTCAGGCGGACTGGGGTCACACGCTGGTCATCCCATTCATTGCCGGGTGGTTTGTCTGGGTCAGTCGCAGGAGGATTCTGGCAGAGCCGTTTAGGCCAAGTTTCATTGGCCTTCTGCTTGTATTGATGGGTATTGCTTGGTTCAGTCTTGTTTCTCTTGGGCCGGTATGGGCTCGGCATCACAATTTCCAAGGCGCTGGTGTTGGCCTTGTGATCTTTGGCTTGGTACTTGCATTTTGTGGTTGGCGTGCGATGCGGTGGCTGTGGTTTCCAGTGGCGTATTTGGTGATCTTTAGCCAGACGATCTCGCAGGGCTTGCTTGAAGTGCTGACGTTTCGGCTTCAGGGCATTGCCACTCATGGCGCCGAGTTTGGTCTCGCCATGATTGGTTTTGACGTTTCTCGCGATGGGCACACCATTCACATATTTGACGATGGTCGAGATGTTCCAGTCAATGTCGCAGAAGCATGCAGTGGCATGCGCATGCTTGTGGCCTTTCTTGCGCTCGGTGTTGCAATGGCTTGGAGCGGGCTAGACACTTTGTGGCAGCGTGTGCTTCTTGTGCTGGCGGCCATACCGACAGCCATCATCATCAACATATTTCGGGTCATGACACTTGGCATCCTGGCAACTTATGACTCGGGATTTGCCGCAGGCGACTTTCATTCGATGATTGGCATGCTCTGGTTGATCCCCGCCTTCTTCATTTACCTCGGAGTCATGTGGGTTCTCAAACATGTTGTTCTGGTTGAAGAAGATGATGTTGAGTCCACCGCCGCGGATGATCAACCCCTTGAGATTCGGTTTGCAGGTCGCCTGTCTACGGTCTTTATCAGTTCAGTAGTCCTGCTAGTCATTGGCGGCGCTGCCTTTCAGGCCGTCGCATCGTGGCTCAATGTGCATTTACGCAGCGAGCCAATCGCTCTTCGGCATCCAATCTCCTTGACGCCGTCAACACTTGGTTCTTGGCAGATGGTTCAGGATCTTCAACTTGATACTGCGACAACTGAACAGTTGGGCACGAAGAGTTATATCAGTCGTATCTATGTCAATCAGGATCGTCCGGAACTCCCTCCAGTGCAGTTTCACGTGGCGTATTACACCGGCCAGGTCGATTCAGTTCCTCATGTGCCAGATCGGTGCATTGAGGCAGGGGGAAAGGTGCAGCAATCACCTGCCCCGGAGAATCGACCATTTGAAATGGTGGCATCTGACTGGTTAGTAGATGATCGCCATCAAATTAATGGTCAAGCGGTGCCGCATGTTTTATTGGAAGACCCACTGACTGGCGAATCGCAGCGCATCCATCTGCCGGTTGGCCCACAACTGTATCGACACATCGAGTTTAGAGATCCTAAGAATCCAGACGGCCGTATACATGCTGGCTACTTTTTTGTCGCCAATGGTCGCTGGTGTGCTTCCCCCAGTGGGGTCAAGATGACTGCATTCACTGGTGGAGAAAAATATGCTTACTACTGCAAGATTCAATTGGTCGCGACTGGCGATCAATCTTTCGGTACTGAGGAGTTTGTGGAGTACTCGTCGGAATTTCTCGCGCCTATGCTGCCGCATGTGATGCGGCTGCTGCCCGACTGGCCTGATGTGCAGAGCCAGCAAGTTGTATCAACGGAACCCTAAAGAACATGAGCACCAAGAAATCCCGTAAGGGTCGCAAGTCAAAGAAGCGTCAGGTAAATAAGCGGCTCTTGAGCATTATTGGCCTCAGCGCAGTCATACTTTTTGGCATTGGAGCAGGGCTGGTATATCTACAGATCCAGAGCGGGGTATCTCGCAATTTGGCGGCTGGTGATGCACGCGTTGAAGAGGGCAAGTACCTCAGTGCCCTAAAGCACTATGGCCGGGCTTTGAAACATGAGCCGGGAAACGCAGAGGCGCATCAGAAGCGAGTGAATGCGTATCGTGTCTACATTCCAGAGAGTCGAGAGCGTGCTGCTGAGTTGTATCCGGAGTACCTCCATGCCTTAGGGCAGAGGGCCAATCTGGTGCCGTCGAACGACGTTGCGTTTGAGGAGGCAATGGAAGAATGGCATCAGGCTGCATGGAACACTGGTCAGTCACAACTGTGGGCGGGGCTGGAACGACAGACAGAGATACTGAGTCGACATCGTGCTGAGGGTACGCCGCTGGGCAATCGTCTGTTGTTCTTGAATGGCGTGGCCAAGATGCGCATGGGGGAGAACGACTTCCTTGGAGATGTCGATGAAACTGGTCATGTTCGTTTTCCCGGCGAAGCGGAACTTACGCGCTATGTCGAGTTAGAGCCAAACAGCGATGAAGGAATGGCCCACCTTGCATTCGGTCGCATGGCCGTCGCTCGAAGGTTGGGATTACAGGGCAACACGAGGCAGGAAAGCATCAATCTTGAGATGGCTCAGGAGACCTATGATCGCGCCATCGATTCGAATCCCGAAGGAGTTGCGACCCTTCTGGCAGTGATCCGCCATCTATACATTCATGAGTTGCTCGCCGACGCCCGTGGTCGGGAGGACATCGAGTCTGCACTTGTTCAACTCAATGATCGACTCGAACAAGCAGAGGCCATTGTGCAAGGTCAGCTGAGCTCAATCTCGCGGCATCATGTGCTCGACTTGTTGCAGTTTCTTGAAATGATCGATTTGGATAATGGCGATGAGCGTTCTCAGGCCATCATGCAAGCATGGTTAGAGATTCATCCTCGTGATTTTGACATGATGGTGCGCTTGGCCAGTACTTCCCGCGAAGTTGGCGATCTCGAAGAATCAGCGAAGTGGGCTCAGGAGGTGTTGGACGGCGAGACACTCCCTGTGTCTATGAACTCGTTCTTGCAGGCTGCGAGCCGAGTCCGAGCAGCAAATGAGATCCTAGAGGTACTTATTGACCGCCGATCAGAGGCTGATTCGGCAGAACTGGCGGCAGCCTCAAGTGAGGCGCGAGATGTGCTCGTTGGATTGCTTGATGGAGATCAGGAGCATCCTCTCATTCTCGTCGCAGACGGACGTATTGCGTATCAGAATGGTGAGTACTCCAAAACAGTACGTGCGCTGGAGGAGGCCATTCGGCGAACCAATACCTTGCCAGCAGAGATCTATCGAATTGCAGCTGACTCGCTGGAGCAGATCGGCCAGCCTGGGCTGGCGGCAGAGCGATTGAAGCAAGCGATAGCGGCGGCGCCTCGACTCTCACAAAATCGTCTCTTATTGGCTTCCTTGTATGTTCGAATGCGCGATTATGAAGAGGCCTTGGTGATCCTTGAGGCAATTCCGTCTTCAGTCCGCGAATCAAACCCTGATGTGGCTCGAGTTGAAGAATCTGTACGTGTGGCTCTGGAATCGAGCGGAGGCCAAGCGCCCCAGCCAGATGAAATTCGTGATCCGATCTTGAAGGCAATTGCTCAGGCCGATCTTCTGGATCGAGAAGGTCAAATTTCTGCAGCGCTTGACCTGCTTCAGTCGTTTGCCCTAGAGCACCCCGACGATGTTCGCCTTTTGTCTGCACTGGCTCTGACTCAAGCCAAGTTGGATCGAATAGAGGAAGCGCTGGTTACGTTGAATCATGCTCTTTCACTATCGCCTGATAGTGATTTGTTGAAGAACGTCAAACTAACTCTCGAAAATCCAGATCCAGTTTCTCGTGTGTCAGCAATGGTGGAGTCAAGAAACCTGTCGGATGATGACAAGCTGGTGACGATCTATGCCGGTTTAATAGTGTTAGCAGAGTCGCGTGAATTGATGGCGGCTGAGCAGACATCAGATCCTAAGTCGGCAGCAGAGAATCTCGAAATTGTCGCAAGGGCGAGAGCTGCGGCGGAGGAGATGTCTGCAGACGTGATGGCCTTGTCAAAGAGCAATACTGGCGCATTTGCGATTGTGTTTGAGGACCTGCTTAAAGAACAGAAGTTTGATGAGGCTGAAATGCTGGTGGAGTTTGCTCGCGAGAGCGATGTCGACCAAGCTGGTGGCAATCTGGCTGAGGCGCGTTGGTATCTGCGTCAAGCCGAAGTTGCGGAGTTCGAAGGACGATCGGAGCAAGCGCAGGGGCTGTATGAATCAGCAGCAACAGCAGCTCGCCGAGCGACTGAGGAGGCGCCTTGGCGGAATCAAACTTGGATCACCCTTGGCCGTTCAATGCGCGGTGCTGGTGATTTAGAGGAGGCCAAGATCGCTCTTGATACAGCGGTACGGCGCGACCCATCCGACTTGGAATCTCTGCGGCAACTCACTGCGATGCACCTTATGCAAGGAGGAGATCCAAGCCGCGCAGTGATCTTGCTTGCAGAAGCATCTGCTCGTGCGCCACAGGATATGGATTTGCGCAATCAATGGTTGCAGATTGAGGCCGCGTATGGCTCCAAGCAAAAGGCATTGGCTGAGCGGAAGCGTGATTGGCTTGCTTCCCCAGATGACCCGGCGGCTTCTATGTGGTATGCAGGGCTCCTCGCATCCTATGAGCCGGAATTCTCATTGATGCTCGATTCAGTTGGTCGTCCAAGGTTTACTGGGCGTGAGTGGTTAGCGCTGGACTCCAGAAGGCAGGCCGAATTACTCAACACACTGAAGTTAGAGTGGCTGGACGCGATTGAACAGATTGTCGATGCATTGGGCGATGAAGATGATCCGACAATGTTGCGGGCTCTTCAGCATGCCACCTTGCTGCGTGAGGTTGGTCGACGTGAAGAGATGCTTCCGCGACTGACCCGATTCCTTGATGCAAATCAAAGTGATGACGAGTTTGTGCCGAATGTGCTTCGGGCCGCCTCATTGCTTTCGAATTCAGATCGTGGATGGGACGCGAAGAAGATCCTTCTCAAGTACAGAGAGTCACAGAATCCGAAACTTCTGGATATCGATACCCAACTTGCATTCGCCCTACATGAGTCAGGGGAGTGTGATGAGGCGCTTCCATACCTTCGTGGTGTTGCGGAAAAGATTGGTGACTTGGATGCCCGCCTTCGAATTGTCGATTGCCTCTTACAACTCAGGCAACTTGACGAGGCAGAAAGCCTGCTTCAAGACCTGGAAGAAGAGAATCCAGACAACTATCAGGTTGCGAATTTGACTGCTGGTGTGGCCTTGCAGCGCGGACAACAGGCGGAGGCTCAAGGTAATGCGGAAGGCGTTGCTACAGCAGCCAAGAATTACCGCGAGGCTTTAGACCGAGCCAGTCAGATTGAGCCTACGCGAGCAGCCCCATACGCAGCGATGATTCAGTCGTTGATCCGTGAGCATGCTAGAACGCTGAATCGCGCATTACTTGAAGAAGCACTGCGTTATGCAGATGCTGGGATGGAAGTGGCGAGTCAAGATCCGGATCTCGTGACGTCTCGCGCTGAAGTACTCGTTGCGATGGGTGAACCCCGCCGGGCGGTTCTCGACCTTGAGGCCTTTTTGAGGCGTCAGCCTGGAAATCGGGACGTTCGACGAGCTTTGGTAAATACGCATCAGGCGGCAGGTGCTCCAACGAGGGCCATCAATACGATTCGCTCTGCGATTGCGCAGTCGCCACGAGATCCTTACTGGCATGGCTTGCTTGGAGACTTTCTTGTGAATTATCCAGAAAGTATTAAGGATGCGACAACGGCGTACATCAGCGCTTGGGATTTGGAGCCAACCAGGCGGCGACTCATGGCGCTTACAAATGCGACTTTGACGACTCGTGAGTGGGACTATGAAGCGGCTATGGCCGCGATTGCCAATCATCGTGCAGAATTCCCCGAAAGTGGACGTCTCATTGGGTTGAGAGCTCGTGCGGAGTCGGGTCTTGGGCTGGCCTCACGAAGCCGCGAATCATTGCGTGAAGCACGCGCTGCATACGATCAATCAATTGCAGCGGATGCAGAATTTCCGGTGACTCTCATCAGTTGGTATGAGGACTTGTATGCTCTCTACCCCAGTGGATCTGACAGTGACGCTGTGGCAATAGTTGAGGAGGTAACTGCTGGCAACAAGACCAAATGGGATCATCGCGGCCTCGCAAGATTTTATGGTCTTCGTGGCCAACCAGAAGATTTGACATTGGCAATCCAGTATCAAAATGAGGCCATCGCGAAGGCAAACGATAAGCAACTCATTATCGATCTCCAGTACCTGGGTTCATTGCACTTGCGGAATGATGATGCGCCTGCAGCAGCCGATGCCTTCTTCCGATTAGTTGAACTGTCACCAAATGACCCAACTGCGCTCAATAACTACGCCTATCTTCTGGCAACGACTATGCAGAAGCCCGAGGAGGCAGAGGTGTATGCGGCACAAGCGGTTCAGTTGTCGCCTCGGAACCCATCATTTGTCGACACCATGGCGACCATTCATGAGTTAACCGGTCGCTACGAGAAAGCCGCGATTGCTCGCCAGACCCTGTTGGGGCTCAATCCCAACGACATTGAATCTATGTTGAATTTGGCGGAACTCATGACAGACCGGCTGGATCGGGCAAAGGACGCGATGCCCTATATGGAGAAGGCTATTTCGCTGCAGCCTCGAGATTCTCGAGTTCTGGACACTGCAGGATGGACTGCTTGGAATGCCGGTTTGCAGGCTCAGGGTAAAGATCAGGTATCACAATCGATCCGTCAGCAGCCAAGTGCCTCCGGGCATCTTCACATGGCTCGTATTCTTGTTGCAGAAGGGCGGTTTGACGAGGCAAGAGACCACCTCCTTCAGGCTGATCATCTTGCCTCAGATCAACCGATGCAGCAGCAGATTGAGGAAGTTCGCAAGTCGCTTGACGCAGGGCGCTGAGTCATGAGACCCTTCACCCGCATGAGGAATCAGCAATGAGTACCGCACCAATCCCGCCCGGCCAACGCTCTCGCCCCATGGCGGCGCCGCAGCGGCGGCCCACAATCGACCCAGTGCGTGTGGTGCGGCAACACATTGTCGGCCTTCTTGCCTCGCTGATCATCGGAGGCTTTGTAGGTGCTGCGGCGTTCTTACTTTTTGGGCGTTTGTATCCGCTGTTCTCCTCAGAGGTGTTGTTTGAAGTACGTCCTGGCCTAGCGGAATCTACAGACATTGGTACGGCCGAAGCGCTGAAGGATGAAGAAGTGGAGCGTGTGGCACGAACGCAGACAGCGTTGCTGATGCAACGTGATGTTCTCTCTACCGCATTGGAGAGCCCCGCGGTAGTTGCTACCAACTGGATGCAGACGTGGTTTATTGACCCAACGACTGGCCAGCCTCAGGTGGCTCAGGCTGTCGACGAATTGGAGGATACGCTTCGCACGCCAGTTCTTCGTGGAACCAATCTCTTTGCCATTCGTTGGTCTTGGCATGTTGCTACGGATGTGCCAGTTGTGCTGGATGCTGTGGCTGCATCCTACATTCGTAAGTTAAAGCGGCTTGATGATCAGCAGTTCGCCTCTAATGAAACAGTCTTTCGTGAGCAAGAGCGACTGGTCTTGCTTGCATTGCAGGATATTGGCGAGCAGATCAATTCATTCATTGTGGAAAAGGGTATTACCACACTGGACGATCCTCGATTCTCTCAGGCTGCTTTGGAAGTCGAAGCGCTCGCAACATCATTGGCAGAATCGCAAAGGTTGTTGACTTCTGCCAAGACCCAGTATCAGCAAACGGCCATGAAGGTTGAAGGGACAATGGAGCCCACAGAGGAGGACGAGGTTGAGGCGCATATGGACCCAACCCTCGTTCAGCAGTTCAATCGACTTGAGATTCTTCGAGCTGAAGAACGTTCACTTCGTGAGAAGTTCAATGAAGACACGCCTCAGGTGCGACAAATTGAGCGCCAGGTGCGCGGGCTCACTGAGCAGATTCGGCTCAAAGAAGAGGAGTTGCTGCAGCGTAATCTGACAGCAAGGATGAGGACATTGTCTTCAGAGAGAGAACGGCTTGAGAAAGTCATTTCCTCTTTAGAAAATGAACTTGAGGCTAAGGATGGTCTGCTCAGGGACCTTGCAGCGGACACATCTCAATACCAGTATTTCAAGACACAGCGTGAGAACTTGGAACTGCAGCGTGATGAGTCTGCTCAATTGCTCCGAGCACTCCGCTTGATGAAACTGCGATCAGATGCCTCGCGGGTACGACAGGTTGGACCTGCAGAATTGCCGCGCGAGCCAAGTTTCCCACGGGCTGAGATTGTGATACCTGGTGGGGTCCTTGTGTGTTTTGCGGGGTATCTCGGTTGGATCTTCTTGAGGGAGTTGACGGAGAAGCGTGTCCGGTCGATCGCGGACCTCGCAGTCATTCCAGGTGTCACTGTGTTGGGTGCAGTAGCTGATATTGATGATGATCCAGCCGAACCCGAGGATGCGGAGTTGATTCTCGCTGAGCATCCGTCGGGTGTGACTGCCGAGTCCGTCAGGCAACTGGCGACAGTGGTGTTGCGAGGGATGTCACATCAGGGGCACTCTACGCTGATGGTTGCTGGTGGAATGCCCGGCGCAGGCACCACCACTCTGTGTGGCAATCTCGCCTTGGCGATAGTGGCGAAGGGGCATTCCGTCTGTATGGTTGATGCAAACTTTAGACGACCATATGCAGGTGAGATGTTTGGCCTATCCAATGATGCAACTGGGTTAGGTGATCTCTTGGCGGGTTCTTCAACGATTGATGAGGCAGCTATTAAGACTGCTTCGAAGGTTGCGGTTGTTCCTGCTGGCACAGTCTCTTGTCGTCTTCCTGAGCGGCTTGATGATGAACGACTCGCAGGTGTGCTTGCTGAACTGCGTACACGCTTTGATTACGTATTGATTGACGTCGCGCCAGCAGTGGCGGCATCAGATGCGACACAAGTTGCGATGCGTTCCGATGCGGCCATACTTGTGGTTCGTGCCAATCAAGAGGAACGTGGCCTGATCGCCCGGCTTGCGCGTGAGTTGAATGAGGCTTCGGCCGAATTCCTTGGCGCGGTGCTGAATCGGCCGCGCCAGGCAATTGGCGGCTACTTCCGTCGTAACTACGAGGTCATGGCAAGCTACGGTCAGGAAGAGGAGGACGATCAAGACTGATTGTCTTGCGAGTGTTCTTCAGCATTGGAGCTGTGTCGCGTGGCTGAAACCACACGTCCATCTACAGGGCTTCTTGGAGTGTCTGTGCAGTGATTGCTACGGTTGTGACTCCGGTGGGGGATTGGTCTCTTTGGGGCCTCATGGCTAGTTATCTGCCAGTGCTTGTGGCAGCTTGGGCTGCGACACTTGTGGCAACGCCTGTTATTCGTTCCATTGCAATTGCGACAAATGTCGTTGATCGGCCTGATGATGCGAGAAAACTGCATAGCCGTCCCATCGCCTATCTCGGTGGCATTGCAGTCTTTGTTGGGCTGATTGTCGGGATTGCTGTGAGTTACACCATTGATGCGCCGATCTCTTTTAGGCCCGTTCCTATATCGGTTGTGGTGGCAATGATGGCAGTCACTGCAACAGGTTTCATCGATGATGTCTGGGGGCTTGATCCGTGGTTTAAAACTGTAGGTTTATTGGTCGCAGCAGGGTTGATGTCACTCTACGGCGGTATTGGCACGCAGACTGCGGCAGCCTTTCTTGCCTATTTCACTGGACACGGACAGATTGGGTTTGATGTGTCGATCGCAGGTGCGGTGTGGTACGTGAATATCACCGAGTGGGTGGGCGTTGGCCTAGTGGCTGTTTTTGTGCTCGGCGGGTGCAATGCTTCAAACCTCATTGATGGGCTCGATGGCTTGCTTAGTGGCACCACCATGATTATTGCTGGTGGTCTGCTGATGATCTCACTTCTGATGACCCTGCATCTAACAACTTCAAGTTTGGGCCAGATCGAGTCAACCTTGTCTCAGCATATTCTGGAGAGTGAAGGGATCACACTTGCAGGCGCGAGGACGAGTCTGTGCATGGCTGTCATTGGGGCCACACTGGCCTTTCTTGTGTACAACTTCAACCCAGCCCAGATTTTTTTGGGAGACACGGGGAGTTTGTTGTTGGGGTACACCTGCGTCACCATTGTGCTCATGCTGGGCGAGATGGGCCAGACGCACTTTGTTTTGGCGGGCCTGATCGTCTTCGGATTGCCAATCGTCGATACGGTGCTAGCCATCTTCCGCCGCAAAGTGCAAGGGCTTCCCGCATCTTCGCCAGATGCAAATCACCTCCACCACATATTGAAACGAAGTCTGGGCACTGTCAAACTGGCCGTCATTGGGATGTGGTCTATTGAGGCGGTGCTTGCATCTATTGGAGTGGCGTTGGCAGCGCTCTCATTGACTCATGAACTTCGGGTCATGGGCATCTATCTGGTATTCATTGCGATCTTCGGTGGAGTCGCTGTTGCAGGAATCGTGATGGGGAGGCGAGCCATGAAAGCGCGTCAATCCGATTCATGACCAGTGCTTCAGAGGTCAGCGTGCTCTTTGTATGCATGGGCAATATTTGTCGCAGCCCAATGGCTGAATGCCTCTTTCGTCACCATGCAACATCGCGCAATCTAATAGGCCACTTTCATATCGACTCGGCAGGTACTGGCGGATGGCACCGTGGTCAGCAACCGGACGATCGGATGCGCAGTACCGCAGCATCAAAAGGAGTCGTGGTCGATGGAGCGGCGAGGCAGATTGATGCACAAGATTTAAACGAGTTTGATCACGTGTTGTGCATGGATCAGTCAAATTACAATGATGTCATCAATCTTGGTCATGGAACGGCGAGGATCGCGCTTATGTTGCAGCATCACCCCAGCCGAGTACGCGATGTGCCGGATCCTTACTACGGCGGTGAGGACGGTTTTCAGAAGGTCTTCGATCTTCTAGATGTCGCTATTCAACATTTGCTTGATGAATTGGTGGAAAGACACGGACTGCAGTCGTGACTCCTGTTGCGGAAGCATTGCGCACGCTATCGCTTAGGCCACCAAAGTCAATCCTTCCGCTTTCTGGAGATGATCTCCAGGAGGTCAGGATGGTCACGCTTGATGATGGCACTCGTGTGGTTTGTAAGTTGGTTTATGGATCGAGACACCGGGACAGGCTGGCCTGCGAACATGTGGGCCTGAACACGATTGCTTCAACGCGAACAATGCGTGTTCCTGAGGTCATTGGGCTTGTTGATCTAGATGATGTCAGTGTATTGGTCATGGAATTTCTTCCCGAAGGAAGCGATGGAGATTGGGCTAGAGCGGGGAGAGATCTGGCAGATATGCATGCTTATCAAGTCGAGGACACTTATGGAACCGACGTGGATTTCTATATTGGTCACACTCGGTTTAAGGGTGGTCGCGATGGTGATTGGTGTCGATGGCTCATTGTGTACTGCCTCGAGCCACTGATTCGTAGTTGTCGTGATGGCGGTTACTTGACACGAGGACAGATTGCGCTGGTAGAGCGAGCGGTCGATCAACTGCCTCGCCGAATCCCCCATGATCCTGGCCCGTCGCTGACGCATGGAGATCTGTGGCGTGGCAACATGCATGTGATGCCTGATGGATCTGTTGCGTTGATTGATCCGGCTTGCATCGTGGCCGATCCAATGGTGGATATGGCAATGGCTGCTCTTTTCGGAGGTGTGCCCGCGGAGTTTGAGCGTTCCTGGCTTGAGTGTCGGGGTGATGAGCCTGCGAGGAAGGAGCGGATGGCGGCGGGCCAACTACTGCACTTGCTCAATCATGTGCATCTATTTGGTAGGACCTACGTGTCGGGGGTCCTTGATCGGGCATCATTGCTGATCTAGGTCAGGCTTTTCGATGTGCTGTGGCAAACTCGGCCATGAAATTTCCAAGTCGGATGCAGCCTTGTTCTGGGAAGGCATTGTAAATCGATGCCCGAATTCCTCCAACACTTCGGTGTCCCTTCAGATTGTGCATATCTTGTGCAGTTGCTTCAGCAATGAACTTAGCGTCGAGTTCAGGCGAAGGTGTTGTAAATGGAATATTCATTGTGCTACGGCAATCTGAATCAGCGTGTGGGGTGTAGAAGCCATCAGAGTCATCGATTGCGTTGTAGATGATGCCCGCTTTGTCTTCATTATGGCGTTCCATTGCCGCAAGACCGCCACAGTCGAGAATCCACTTAAAGACAAGTCCGGCGCAGTACACAGCGAAAACAGGTGGTGTGTTGTACCGGGACCCCTTGTCTGCATGGATGTCATATCGGAGCATTGTGGGAAGATTGGCGTTGCACTGTGCTAGTAGATCTTCGTGGATGATTACCACCGTGACTCCAGCTGGGCCAATGTTCTTTTGGGCACCGGCATAGACCATGGAATGTGCACTCCAGTCAATTGGGCGACTGAAGATGTCACTGCTCATATCAGCAATGAGGGGCGCTTTGGATGACGGGGGTGTATTCCATCGCGTGCCATAGATTGTGTTGTTCGTGCAGTAGCAGGCATAAGCAGGGTCATCGGACCACTTGATTTCGGTTCGATCAGGGATGTGCCGATATCCGCCATCCTTCCCAGACCATGCAGTGTGTACCTGCCCAACACACGATGCATCTTTGATGGCTTTGCTCGTCCAAGAGCCCGTATCTACGTAGTCGGCAGTGCGGCCGTCTGGAAGAAAGTTGAGCGGAAGCATGCCAAACTGCATTGAGGCCCCGCCTTGCAGAAAAAGCACCTTGAAGCTGTCTGGTATATCGCCAACTGCACGACAACTCGCTTCGGCTTCTTCAAAGACACGATCGATGGAGGGACTGCGGTGGCTGTGCTCAAGAACACTAATGCCTGTGCCATCAAGCTCGAGTACATCCTTCGATGCCTGTTGAAGTACGCACTCCGGGAGTATCGCCGGCCCGGCGGAGAAGTTCAGGGTGGATCGTGTTATCGATTCGATCGTCGTGGAAGGCGTCATATGGGATCGTTCCTGCAACTCAAGAAGCCGTAATGGGGGATGTGGAAACACTCAAGACAGCGCTGTGATCATTAATGTGTTCGAGGTCAGTGGTTCCCAGGGTGCCGCTGATCTGGATTCGAGCGCATGCAGCCGTAGCGCCTTCATAGACAACATTTTCCATTTCTTCGACATTGGTCTTCGAACTCCCCAGAATCTCGAAGACATGAGCCAATACCCCTGGCTGGTTGAGGTGTCGAATTGTTAGCAAAGTAGATGCTGCTGTCGATGATGCGATGTTGACGCAATTAGGTACTTCGCCTGAGTTCATCCAGGTTTCTACAATTCGAACTGCCTCAGAGGCAATGGCTTCCTGGGCTTGATTGGTCGAAGCGCCAACATGATGCGTGCCATACACCCCAGGTTTGGACACGATCCCGTTCTCAAAAGACTGATCGCCACCTTTTGGTTCATTCTGAAACACATCAAGGCCAGCGCGAATCTGCTTGTCTTGAATGGCAGATGCGAGAGCCTCATGATCAATGACGCTTCCGCGGCTTGTGTTGACGATGGTTGATCCTGGCTTCATCGCATCAAAGAATGCGTCATCGATCAGTTTCGCCGTGTCTGAAAGGGCGGCCACATTGACCGATACGACATCGCTCATTTTGGCAAGATTGTTCAGCGATTCGCAATACCCCACACCAATTGCATCGGCACGTTCCTGCGTCAGTGATCTGCTCCAGGCCACCACCTTCATGCCAAAGGCACGACCTCGTGTGGCAATTTCCTGTCCGATGCGACCGAGGCCAACGATCCCCAGCGTTCTGCCAAAGAGACCAGATGCTTTGGCGTATTCCTTTTTCGCCCAAACTCCATTGCGAAGGTCGGCTGTCTGGTCAGGGATTCGGCGATCGCAAGACAAGATCAACCCCCATGCCAGTTCTGCAACGGCAATGGCATTCATGCCCGGACAGTTTGCAACTGAAATACCGCGTGCAGATGCAGCGGCGACATCGATGGTGTCATATCCAGCACCAGCGCGAACGACGAGACTTAGTGTTTCGGCAGCAGCGAAGACCTCTGATGGGAGTTTGGTCGAGCGCACGATGACAACATCAGGTTGTTTTTCTCCGATAGCATCGATCAAGGCATCGCCATCAAGGGCAGCATCCAAGAGGACACGGCAGCCCAAAGACTCTAGGTGCGCAATGCCTTGCGGACTGAATGCGTCAGCGATCAGAATCGAAGTGGTTTCGGTGACAGCGGACATTGGCGAGTCATCGATGATGGCATGGGCCTGCATGATGTGCTCCGTTTAGAGTGTTTGGGGGCTCATGACACCACTGCAGCGCGAGTATCAAGAGCGTGGATAAAGAGACCACTGCGTAACTTAGGCTCAAACCATGTTGACTTAGGCGGCATGCACTGCCCGGCATCGGCAACGCTAAGCAACTGATCAATGCTGGTTGGTGTCATGGCGAATGCAATGCCGCCCTGCTCCGTGGCACATTCAAGTGCTTCAATTCCTCGAATGCCACCGATGAACTTGATTCGACTGTCAACTCTTGGGTCTTGGATGCCAAGCAAGGGGCCGAGCACGCGGTCCTGAAGTAAGGACACATCCAATGAGCCAATGGGGTCTGCCCAATCGATGCTGCCTTCATCGAGGCAGAGTGTGTACCACTGACCACCGAGATGCACCCCAAAACTTCCTGGCCGATCAGGCATTGGCTCATCCGTTGGTAGAAGTTCACCAATGCGTCGTAGTGCTTCGACCAATTCGCTTTCGGTGTGCCCGTTGAGATCACCCACAAACCTGTTATATGGAAGAATGCTCAACTGGCTTGCAGGAAACAAGACCGACAGGAACCAATTGTATTCTTCCGTGCCATCGTGATTATTGTTGCCACTCTGGTGTTCCGCAGCAGCTCGCTCAGCACTGGCGCTGCGATGGTGGCCATCTGCGACATAGGCCAAAGGCACTGATTCAAATAGGTTCACGTATTTATGAGGGTCGCGAATGGACCACGCGGTGTGTGTCACTCCATCTGGAGTGACAAAGTGGTACAGCGGTCGGTGGGTTGAGTCATCGGCGACGGCCGTGTCAATCTGTGATTGGTCTCGATAGGTCAAAAACACTGGCCCAGTGTGGGCGTCCAGTGACAACACATGTCGTGTTCGGTCATCCTCTTTGTCGGCCCTGGTCTTCTCGTGTTTACGGATAACATCCTTTCGGTAGTCATCGACGTGGCAACAGCACACCAGTCCAGTTTGACTACGGCCATTCCAAGTTTGGCGGTAAAGGAATAAGCCCGGCGCGTTATCGCGTGCCAAGGCTCCGTTTGTCATCAGTTGTTGCAGGCCAGCAGCTGCTGCCTGATACACCGAGTCGTCATACGGGTTGGTGTCGTCGGGTAGATCGATCTCCGGACGAATCACATGTAGAAATGAATCCGGATTGCCGTCCGCCAATGCCCTTGCCTCCGAGGTGTCGATCACGTCATAAGGCGGAGAGGACACACGAGGTGCCTGGGGGGCAGGGGGACGAATGGCTTCAAATGGTTTGATTCGGACCATGGGCCACTCCTAAGGGAATGCTGATTCTACCATGGAGACGCAAGATCTTGGGGTGATCAAATGACTCTACAATCCAAACATGGCCCGTGTATTTGGCGTAACTACCTCAGTGCGTTTTCCTCGCCTTGATCGGCGTTGGAATCATTGGCGCAAAGTAAAACGGGAAGATCGCCGCCTGCGAGAGGCGATTCGGCTGGGCCGGCGGCCAGTAATTGTATATAGCCATCCAAAGACAGCTTCACGAAGTGTCGAGCAGGCTTTGCACGAATTGCCCAATGTTGAGGTCTTCCATACGCATGTACTGCGACCGTGCCATTTCACCACGAAGTTTGAACCGGTGACGTCGATTCTCGCAGGTGGAATGGTGCAGCACTCCGAACCTACTCAGTGGCCATTGCACAAGCTTCTGACTGACTCATCGGTTGAGTACACGACCATTTCGCTCGTTCGTGATCCGGTTGCCACCACTGTTTCTTGGCTGTACTTCGGCATTCAGAGGTGGTTGCGCTCTTGGCGCAAGATTGACCCCGCCATGCTCTCGGATGATGATTGGATGCAGGTGTTTCAATCGCACTTTCCGCAGTTTGGTGTCTGGTCTTGGTGGGACCATGAGTTCACTCCAGTCACTCACATTCGTCCTCATGTTGACGGATTTGATTCGGAAAGAGGTTGGTCGATCTACGATCGTGGTCGATTTAAAACAATGATTTTGTCAACGCACCTTGACGATGGGTGCAAGGCTGAAGCATTGAGTTCAGTCATGGGTTTGTCAGTGCCACGCGTTGGTCGTGCCAATCAGTCAAGCGAACGAGCTGGTCGTGCACAGTATGAGCGTGTGCAGCGCTTGATTGCTCAGGACACTGAGTTCCGAACTGCGCTGCTGGAATCTAGTTGGGCAGAGTTATTTTTTACAGCAAAACAGCGTGCCGATTTCGAATGCCGTTGGGCAAAAGTGGCATATGCGGATCACTGAGAGATCTTGACACGACGGTGGTGTCGTTTGCACAGATCTAAACCGGTGACTTTCTCAATTGATCGCTTGATGCGCTGACGACGATCTCGTTTGGTCAGTTGATAGTCTGGATTCGGCGTGAATACTGTGTTTGCTGTACTTGAGAGCCACTCCGACATGATCGCGGGATGTGACCCTTCGAAGGGTTTCAGGATTGAGGCGTCGACATTCTCATAGGGGTTGGCTTTTTCTCGGGGTGTCCCCCAATATCCACTGACCTGCTTGGCCTTGCGGTGATGAGAATCGATGGGCCGTACCCAGCCATAGTGATGAATTGTTGCATCGGTCTCGACAGCCCGGGGATACCGGCCTTTCTTGTTCTGGTCGAGCACGATGAAGTACAGGCCCCCGGGCGAGATGACTCGGATGTCATGGTTGCGAATCATCCGAGGCTCGACGCGATACCACGCGGGGCCAGTGGCGACAAGTTCAGGTGTGCCGTAGAAGTGGTGGTATTGAAATGCGATGGCCTCGACATGGGGCTGGCGATCAGCACGTTCGGCAAGGTCACGGATGGCATCAATATCGCGCTCGTGGAGTACTTCATCACCTTCGAGGTAGAGCGACCAGTCGCCGGTAGTGTTGAAGAGGCCAATCATCTTCTGTTGTCCGTAGACAAAGCCCCGTCCTGTAGCGCCATTCCACTGTGTATCGATGATTCGAATCCGCGGGTCATCGATGGCTTCAATGGCCTCGCGAGTTCCGTCATCACTTGGTCCCAAGGCCACGATGTACTCGTCGACAAGGGGCAGTGCGGAGCGAATGCTCTCAACAAAGGGGTAGGCCAGTTGTACCCCATTACGCAGGAATGTGAAGGCGCTGATTCGCATGGGTGGGAATGGTACGGGGCTTGGTCGGGGAGCGTAAGGTGGATCTGTACGGGCTATGCCGGTGGGGACAGTGTCTGAGGGTATGGAAAATGAGGCCAAGATGGGCTCCTGAGTGAATCGTCAAGGGTGCCATGTCGATTGTTTGAGCAGACCCGATTCTCAGTCTGGTGCATGCCAACGACCGCGTGGGTTGCTGGATCACTGGTGTGGAGCTTGATGTGAAAATGACCTATCGAACTCGCAGTGCCCGCAGTGGCTTTACGCTCATCGAAATCCTTATTGTTGTCGTGATTCTCGGCATTCTGGCCGCAATTGTGGTCCCGCAATTCACCAATGCCGCCGATGACGCCTCAATCAGTTCAGCCCGGACTCAGTTGCAGTCCATGCGCAGTCAGATTGAGTTGTACTACTCGCAAAATGGTGCCTATCCGGCCGATGCGACATGGTCCACCGATTTGAACAATGGTGGCTACATTCGTAGTGCAACCGTGACATGGCCCGCAGGATTCACGGAAAGTTACGCCAGTGGCAGCTTGACCCTTGCGTACAGTGGCTCGGGCGATGTCGATGGCGATGGTGACGGCGGAGATGCTCAGGACATCGCGGCAGTCGCAGCTTGGTGATTTGCCCTCACGATGGTGGAGATACACCATCACGTCCGGAAACACATATCTCGGACACCGGTCGAGGGGACCGGTGTCCGAGTTGCGTTCTCGGACCTTTGCGTATGACTGTGCCAAGGCCTTCGCCCTGAATCTCTTCTTTCTTCACCCGGTTCGACTCCAGACCCCCCCTTGGCCACGCCGATGGCAAAGGTGGCGCAAGGAGGCTGCGAATGAAACCAATGAATCGTGAAACCTACCTCTCCATGATGCTGACTGTGGTTGCTGTACTGCTAACGGTTGATCTTGGTGTCCGTTTGGCAGCAGATCCGCCATCTGTAGTGGCATCAGCCCAGGCCCAGACCGTCCCCAAGGCTCCACAGCGGGGTGCTGGTTCAGCTGCAGCACTGGCTAATGAGCAGCGCCGAGCCATGATCAGCCTGCTTGAGCAACTCACTACTGAGGTGAAGGGCCTCCGCAGTGAGCTCAAGAAAGGCTCCATCAAGGTCAGCGTGAAGGAGCCCGTGAAGCGTTGATGTATCCAGCCAACCATCTGATTCGAAGGGGTTTTTCCCTTCTAGAAGTGCTGATCACGGTGGTGATCATGGGCATTTCTGGTGCGCTGATTGTGCCACATTTGGCAGATCGCGGTGGGCTTGAAGTACAGGCTGCTGTTCAGCAATTGGTGTCTGATGTGTCATGGGCGCAGTGCGACGCGGTGGCGAGTCAGCAGTATCGACGATTGCATTTCTATGCTGATGGCCGCGGATGGTGTTTGATTGACGTTACGGATTCGAGCTTTGCGGATCCCTTCGATGAAGCAACCGCGCAGTACTCAGATGATCCTTGGAAGACACGTCGTGGTGGCGGTGACTTCATTGTCGACTTTGTGGCTGATGAACGGTTTACCGAGGTTGCCGTATCGGCTGTTAGTGTGGCTTCAGGGGGTCGGGACGTGACATTTGATCGATTAGGCGGCACTGTCAGTGCGCCTGGTTTGGGTGCCGGTGCAGTGTCCATTGAGTTGTCTGATGGTGATGTGATTTGGCGGGTCAACCTCGCGCCGGTCACTGGTCGGATGTCTGTTGAGAAGGTGTCCTAGGAGCACGCGATGCGATTCTTGACTGGAAACCCACGATCAAGCACGGGTCATCTGGGCATCGCCTTTGATGAAGACGGTATTCGCATGTTGCAAGTCCGTGATCAGCGTGACGGCTTGCGTGTGACAGGAGCCGGCTGGGTTCCAGCGGCTCAGGCTTCTGAGGTCCACACAGCAGACGCCATTCGAACTGCATTTATCAATGGGGGATTTACGGGGCGGCGTTGTGTGGTCTGTTTGCCACGTAGTGAGGTTTGGACTCAACTGACCCGATTCCCGCAGATGCCAGAAGCCGAGTTGAAGGAAGCAGTGGTCTGGGAAGCCTCAGATCGATTTGGAATTGCACGTGATCAGTTGCAATGTGATTGGCTACCGGTGGGCATGAGTGAAGGCAGTCGACAGGAAGTACTCCTTGTGGCGGCATCGACGGAGCGGCTTGGTGCACGGCTAGAGGCCATCCTCGAGGCTGGATTGCGTCCAGTTGCTGTCGATACCGACTTTGGCGGATTGGGCCGATTGTTTAGTCAACGGTATCGTCGCGACGCGGATCAACAGTCAGCACGAGTTGTGCTTGATGTTGGACCTACCGGGTCGACCTTGCTGATGCTGTCCGGCCATCGAACAACTTTTTGTAAGTCACTGGCTATTGGCGGTCGGCACTTCGATGCAGCAGTAGCAGAGCATTTGGACTTAGATGAGCAGGCCGCACGCGAACTTCGTTGGGCACGCCTCGAAGGCGAAACGACCATGGATGCGACTACGGATGCAGCGTTGACTGCTGCAACTCGCAGTGTGGTTTCAGAGTTGGCGCGCGACGCCATGCTCTGTTTGCGCCATTACAGCGTGTCAATTCGAGGGACTCGCCCGGAATACCTTGTTTTGTCGGGATGCCATGCCGGTGAGCCTGGGCTGGCAGAGGCGCTCGCCAGTTCCTGTCGATTGACAGTCCGTGAGGATGATCAATCTGGGACGCTGCAATCACTGGCAGCGGACATTCGTGCTCAGACCGCTGGATCCTGTGGTCCGATCAGTGGTTGGGCCGCTGTGGCTGGGTTGAGTTTGCGTGGCAAGTCGCCGCGTCGTCAGAGTCAAAGGATGGCAGCATGATGCAGCATCCATTGAATTTGATGCCAGAGGCCATTCGTGCGCGTGCGCAGGCTGGCCAGCGGCTGCGAAGAACGGTGACGATCTGCGTTTCTGTACTTCTGGTTGCTGGAGCACTGACAACCTGGTCTCGAATTCGCTTTGAGCAGGCCGGTACTGAACTGGTCAGACTCGAAGCATTGGCAGAGCGGGCGTTATCGCTTGAATCACAGACGACCGAGTGCAATGATGCCGCTGTCGCGATTGAAGCGGCGATGGATGAGTATCACGAAGTTGCGCTCCCCGTGCCGGTGTCATCATTGATGGCTGGTCTGGTGCGTGCACTGCCCGAAGATGCAACGCTCGACTCTGTGAATCTGAGTTATGTCGACCGCGATCGTCTTGTAGGTGAAGATGCTGCAAGTCGAAGGTTGCAAGGTCAGATTGCTGGATTCGCAGTTACTGATGAGGCTGTGGCCACACTGGCAAGACGCTTAGAGGGACTTGCTCCATTTGAGTCGGTCCGACTTGAGGGCAGCCGATCGCGTGTAGTGCGCGGGCGAAGTGCTCGGGGTTTCACCCTGGTGTTTTCTGTTGATCTCGATCGGCCATGGATGGTGCGAGATGCCGAGCAGCCACCCAATAGCCCATCGTGGGCGTTGATGAAAGATCAGACAATGGGAGGAAACCTTCCATGACGCAGGTACGTGCACAACGTTGGGCGCTCTCGCTGTCTGTGGCTGCGGCTATCGCCCTGGTGTGGTGGTCGGCCTGGCCCAATTGGCAGGAAGGCACTTCTCGCCAGATTCGGGCAGCAGAACTTGCCTCAAAGGTGTCTGGATTGGGCACTGCAGAAGCAGAGTTGACTACTGCGACCGAACGTTTGGCTGTCGCTCGGCGTACCCGTGATGAAAAATGTCGTCAGATTCCCGCGATTGCAGATGTTGCTGGGCTGATGCAATCACTGTCGCTGCCTGTGGATGGTCAACGTGTGTTCGATCAAACATTTGCAGTCGTGGATCGACCGCAGAAGGGGTCTGCCCAATTTGAGTTGCTGCCACTGCGCATGGATCTGGATGCCGACTTCAATTCGATTTGGACGGTGTTGGATCGAGTGGAAAATCTGCCGAGGTTGGTGCGGGTGTCCGGTCTGGACATCAATCTTGGCGAGGACACAGACCCTGATCGCGCACGCTGCGCATTGGAGGCGTCTTTGTCCCTAGATCTGGTCTACGCGCCGATCAACGAAAAGGAGACCGGCAGATGAACAACATGCTCTTGCAATTGCGACGATTCGGGGTGCGTTTAACTGCTGATCGCAAGCGATTTGGGCTTCTGTGCACGTTATTGGCAGTAGCGCTTCTTTTCTGGACCCGTCTGATTGTCATCAAGCAGATACCGCGCACCGCGCTGGCTGAAGGATCTGTGGAATTGGCAATGGCTGATCCTCACGAAACAGCGCACCCTGAGTCTCCAGTGGAAGTGCTTCTTCCGTCAACGCCAGTGCGTGATCCATTTCAAGTAAGTGATACCTGGTTCCCCAAAACTGAAGTGCATGGCGAGGATGAGCCGTTGGCCTCAACTTCAACGGCGATTGATCCACGCCAGTCATTGAAGGCAATGCGACTAGAAGCAGCAATGCCGCCCACGCTCGCCGTTATTGACGGCCGCACGAGGCGGCCTGGGGAGTCGATTCCCAGTGATTCCGGGCTTGTATTTACTGTGGTTGAAATTGTCGACCGTGGCGTCATTTTGGAATGCAGCGATGCCAGATACCGGCTGAGCATGAATGCCACCAACGACCGATAAGGAGAAGGGAGAAGGCATGAGGAACAATGGACCGATACCGAACCGCGATGCGCTTACTGCTGACTGTTGTCGTTGCGTTTGCGTCTTCCAGCTATGCGCAGGAAGCCGCTGTCACTACGCCCGATAACTCGGGCGAGGTCGCTCCCACGACCACGCCACCCAGTCCCTCTGATGCCGAAGTTGCTGCTGCAACCGAAGCTCCAGCTTCTTTCGATGAGGCTGCCACAGTTGGGGAGAGCCCCCGGGTTGCAACTGAAGGTGACAGTGATGTTGAGGCGACCGATTACGGCACCTTCAACTTGAATGCCCGTGACATTCCACTCACGCAAATGCTGGAGATGCTTTCAGAGGTCTCACAGCGAAACATTCTGGCAGGGCCTGATGTCACTAGCAGTGTGAGTGTGAATCTCTATGACGTCACCTTTGATGAGGCACTCAAGGCGGTACTCGATGTTGGAGGATGCGCATCCATTGAAGAAGGCAACTTTATCTATGTGCACCCGCGGGCCGATGTGGACGCGATCATCGAGGCGCGGCGTCGACCTGAAACCCGTGTCTTTGAACTTCATTACATATCAGCGGCTAATGGTCTGACCATTGTCGAGCCAATGCTCTCAGATCGCGGATCTGTGACAGCCTTGGGCGATGTCGTTCCAGGTTTTGCCGTCGACGAGACATTGGCAGGTGGTGACTCTTGGGCCTTTAGTGCCCGGTTGGTAGTGACGGACTTTGCCGAGGTGCTTGATGACATCGCTTCGACCATCAAAGATCTTGATGTGCCGCCCACCCAGGTTCAAGTCGAGGCGGCCATTTTGCAGGCTGCGATCCAGGAGAATAATGCGTTTGGCATTGACTTCTCCTTTGTGACAAGTCTTGACTTCATGGATGTCACTACTCCGATTGCAGGATTGCTCGGTGGTAACGAGCCGGTGAGTCCACTGAGTGCTGTCAATGGTCTGCAATCCGGCCAGATCAGATCTGACAATGCCATTGCTGGGCGTGGCACGATTGGCGGTAGTGGTGATAGTACTTTTTCATTGGGCATCATTAAGGATGGCTTTGCGATTTTCCTCCGCGCCCTCGATGATGTGACGGATACATCGGTATTGGCTCGTCCGAAAGTCATGTGCCTAAATCGACAGCGTGCAAAGATTCATGTTGGCCGAGATGTTGGTTACTTGACTTCGACGCAGACAGATACATCAACCACACAGGGTCAGGAGTTTCTTCCGACAGGTATTGAGTTAAGTTTCCGGCCGTTTATTGCCCCCAATGACATGATTCGTATGGAACTGCATCCAAGTCTCTCGGATGCGGTGCAGCGTGATGCGCTTGGCTTAAATGGAGCCCCCGTCACACTGGTTGATAAGACCACCAATGACATCATTACCAATGTGCGGGTGCGTAACGGAGAAACCATCGTGCTTGGCGGGTTCTTTCAAGAGAAGAGCGTTGTGACGCGTCGGCAGGTTCCACTTCTTGGTGACATTCCTATCGCAGGCCAGATGTTTCGTGGTCAGGATGACGGGATTGACCGTGTTGAAATTATCTTTCTTTTGACACCTACAGTCATCAAGGACGAGCAGCTCTATGAGATTGGCGAGGAAAGCCTTGAGATCATGGATACCGTTCGTATGGGTGTTCGCAGCGGTCTGCTGCCTTGGAGCAGGGATCAAGTCACGGCGAACTACAACAGAGATGCGCTTGAGGCTTATCGCAATGGCGAGTTAGATCTTGCGTTGTATTACGCCAACGCATCACTCCGTCAGGATATGAGCCAGCCTGAGTTGCATCGGTTCCGTGAACAACTGACTGGAGATCGCAAGGAGCATTGGGAAAAGAGCATCAACAAGCGACTGCTAGACCGCGAAATGAATCTCGTTCCTGCAGGACGATTAGATCCAATTGCGCCAGTTGAAAACTTTGATCAGCAGGAGCGTCCCGTGCCTCAGCCTGTGTTGCCCCCGGAGCCGCCGCAAGAACCTGAGGCAACAGGAATGTCCAATCAGTACATTGAGCCAGTGACCTTAACTGGGGGTCTGAATGCCGGTTCATTCGGGGAGGATCGCCAATGAATCGACTGGCAACATCATTACTTCTTGGCGTTGTGGTTCTGCTCTCCGCCTGTGGCGGCCCAAGTCAGCATGGCAAGGAAATGCGACGGCAAGCGTATTCACGCATGGATGCTGTCAATGCCCGCATGGTTCACGAGCAGGCGGTGTCAGCATTTGAAACGGGGCAGTTGGAGCGAGCGCGGATGCTGATGACGTCTGCTATTGACCGCTTTCCCAAAGAGCCAGCTTGGTATGTGCTTCTTGGGCGCATTCTGGTCGAGCAACATCGGCTTGATGAGGCTCGCCGTAGTTTCGAGCAAGCGATCACACTTGGTGAAGAGGGCAGCGAGGTTCATTACTACCTGGGAGTCCTCTACGAACGTTGGTCAAAGGACGACATGGCCGTTGAGCATTTTTCAAAAGCATCTGAGGCCGATCCGGGTCGCCCTCAGTTTGTGCTGGCATGGGCTGAATCGCTCATTGCTGCAGGTCAGGTAAACGAAGCGCATGAGGTGATCTCATCGCGGATGGACCATTTTGAACATCACGCGGGCCTCCGCCACCTACAGGGACATTGTGAGATGCTGCGTGGCAATCACGACGCGGCGGTGAGTCACTGCGAGGCGGCATTGCTGTTGGCGCCTGAGGATCGCGGCATGATGCACGACTTGGCGCACATGACTTTTGGTGCTGGGCAGTGGGGGGAGTGTCTCAATCGCCTGGAGTACATTCAGGATCAATGGGGAGAACTTTCTCCTGCACTCCGCCGATTGCAGGTCCGAGCACTCATGGCCAGTGGCCGTTCTGTGGAAGCCAGATCGATGTTCAAGTTGATTTGCGCGGATTCCCCGGATGATGCAGGCATCTGGCGTGAGTTTGGCTTACTCGCGTGGGATATCGGCGATTGGAATAGTCTCCAGTCCTCTGCTGACAAGTTGGAGCAACTCGATGCATGCCCATACGAGCGTGAGCTCTTCAGGGCCTTGGTGGAGCGGCAGGATGGCCGCCTTCAAGACGCAGAAACTCGACTTGAGCGGTTATCGGAGCAGTTCCCGGACCAACCGGAGATATGGGCGGTGCTGTCTTCCGTGCGGCATCGAGCGGGGGATTTTTCCGGAAGTGAAAAAGCACGTGAGATCGCGGTTAAGTGGGCCTCTGGCTCAGCCGATGGTGCAAGCGTGTCAGGGGTGTACGGCACCCAAGGTCCCTGACGGACCGCACCCCTGGCCGGCACGAGGTCGGCATGCAGACTCTGATGCGATCCATCCTCGGCGGTGTGGCGCTTGGCGCCCTCTCGCTGACCAGCGGACTGGCGACCATGTTCGCCGCCAACGTCATCGGCCTTACGGCTGATCCGTGGCTGGTGGTCATTGGTGCTGTGTTGTTCACCTCCATGGTGGCGGCTGTGTCGTTTATGTCTATGAACCGTGCCATGATGAGGCTTCGCGCTGAATTAGAAGATCATGGGTCAACGCCCTCAGGACAGGGACCGCGATGGTTGCGAAGTGTTCTGCGCACAATGATGGAATATCAAGTGCGGCATCGTCAGGCAGAGGCTGCATGGCGGACGCGTCAACGTGAACTCGAAATCAACGCCAAGATGGCCATCGGCGGTCAGCGACAGGCCGAGGCGGTCCTTGGCGTGATGGACGAAGCGGTCGTTGTCTGTAATGCATTCCGTGAAATCACACTTGTCAATGCGGCTGCTGGCGCGATGCTTGGTTGTCACCCGGCGGATGCTGTTGGAAAGCCGATGGCAGAGGTCATTGACGACTCAATGGTTCGACGAATCATGCAGGAGACGCTCGAAGCCGGTGTCGGTGTTGATCCTCGGCGTTGCGAACTCACATTGCATGGTGCTCGTGGTGAATCAGCCTGCGAGATCGTGTCGGCTTGCGTGCCGGATGATCGCGGTCGTACTGCTGCAGTTGTCACAGTGCTTCACGACCTCAGTCGAGAGCGAGAAATCTCTCAGTTGAAGAGTGAGTTTGTCTCTAAGGCGAGCCATGAGTTGCGTACGCCGCTGTCATCAATGCAGGCCTATGTCGAGTTGCTGGTTGATGGTGAAGCAAATGACGAGGCTACGCGACGGGAGTTCTACGAGATCATTCAAGCAGAAACAGAACGGCTGTCACGACTGGTCGACAATATGCTGAACATCAGTCGTATTGAGGCGGGCATCATTGAGATTGACCGCTCTGAGGTTGACATTCGTGAACTCGTCGAATCCGCTGTCAGGACGATGGAGCCTCAGGCCCGTTCGCGACGGATTGATCTGCATACCGAGATTGCACCACTGGGTGCAACAGTTGACGGCGATGCGGACATGCTTTGTCAGGTAGTGGTCAATCTGCTGTCCAACGCTGTCAAGTACACCCCAGAAGGTGGGCGGGTGACCGTCTCAGTCGATAGCGACACTTTGACGCGTTCAGTGCATGTGGCGGTATCCGACACCGGCCTTGGAATTGCTCCAGCAGATGCTGAGCACGTCTTTGAAAAGTTCTACCGCGTTGAGAATTACAAGCGCGTGGCGAAGGGTACCGGGCTGGGCCTGAATCTCTGTCGCCACATTATTGAAACTGTGCACAGAGGCCAGATCGGCTTGGAGTCCACGATTGGAATGGGTTCGCGATTCTGGTTCACGGTGCCTATGGCTCAGACCCCCGCCAAACTGGCGGCATGAGGTGGCATGATGTCCCGACGAATTCTTGTTGTTGATGATGAGTCCCACATTCTCCATGTGCTGTCTCTCAAGCTTCGAAATAGCGGCTTTATTGTGGATACAGCAGTCGATGGCGAGGATGCCATGCACCAGCTTGCTTCAGCACAACCAGACCTCGTGATCACAGATCTTCAAATGCCATATGTCAATGGCATTGAGTTGTGCAGGTCACTACTCAGTGATGCAGCAACCGCTGATATTCCGGTGATCATTCTCACTGCGCGTGGATACGCCTTGGGAAGTGAGGCTGCATCACTCTCGAATGTTCGCAAAGTGGTCAATAAGCCATTTAGTCCCCGAACCATTCTTGAACAGGTTCGTCGGGTTCTGGGTATTGATACAGACATTATGGAGCGTGCAGCGTGAGGACACTCTCCCGCAATCAGGTTCGTACGCACTGCACTGAACTGCAGACCATGCTGCGTGAACTCGGTCTGTTGCTGGTCTCATGCTCCGCAGATGGCGCATTGACTAGTCGGCGAAGTGATCGGGACTGGCTGGCTGATTTGTTGCAAGCACCGACCCTCGTCAAGCGATCGTTGATGGAGGCTGCCTCGGCTTGGAATGAGCAGGCACGACCTACGGCTGTTGAACTTGTTCCTGGGCTTTGGGCTGCTCCGGCCCTGCTTCAAGAGCGACGCTCGACGGTCGGTTTTACATGTGCACTGATTCCTACACGTGAATTGTTGGACAGTGAGCACTTGTCAGCCATGTGCCAAGCAATTGGCCTCGATGGCCGCGTCTGTCGTGAAAGACTGCGTCGAATGTCACTACCCGAGACCAGTGAAGTGCCACGATTGGGGTCGCTCTTTAGTCGTCTGTGGGCTGATCGCCAAGCGCGGCATCGACGCGAGCAGACACTTGAGCAAGTTGGTCGGGAATTGGCTGAGACTTGGGAAGAGATCAATCTGCTGTATTCGATTACTGACAAGATGTCGGTGGAGTCGCGTCCGCATCGATTTGCTGCACAGGTTTGTCAGGAGTTGTTGCATACGCTGCCGTATGCTTGGGTAGCAGCCTACATTGACCGCGAAGGTGCAGGCGATGGAAGGCTGATTGTGTCCGGCGATGCGCCGCGTGATCGTGCTGCACTACGCACACTGTTGGCAAGTATTGCCGGGCGTGAGAACCTTGATAGCCCTTTGATGGCTGGTCCAGTTCGTGGTGACGATCCTGAACTCGATTCGCTAGGCACAGCCGGCGTCGCTCACGCCATTGGGCGCAATGGTCGGGTGATCGGATTGCTCGTAGCAGGAGATAAGCAGGGGCCGGATGAAACGCCATCTTCGGTTGATATCAAGTTGTTAGCCGCAGCGGCAGCCCACATTGGACTTCATCTCGAGAACGCTGGTCTGTTCGAGGATGTCAATTCAATGTTCCTTGGAACACTCGAAGCAATTACAGCTTCCATTGATGCCAAGGACCGGTACACCTGCGGTCACTCGCGACGAGTTGCTTGTCTAACTCGACAACTGGCTGAGGCGATCGGGCTGGGCGCCCAGGATGTGCAGCGGATGCACATCGCCGGGCTGGTACATGATGTTGGCAAGATTGGTGTTCCAGAAACGGTGCTTTGTAAGCCTGGTGCACTGGAACAACATGAAGTTGATCAAGTTCGACGCCATCCAGAAATCGGCTGGACGATTCTCAAGGACATCCCCAATTTTGATGACATCCTGCCAGGTGTTAAGCATCACCACGAGCGTTGGGATGGGAAAGGGTATCCCGAGGGTTTGTCCGGAGAAGACATCCCACTTTGTGCTCGGCTGATTGCCTTGGCAGATGCTTTTGATGCGATGTGTTCAACACGAACGTATCGGACAGCGATGGATCGTGCAAAAGTGCTCGAGATTATTCGGGCCAATGCTGGAGCACAATTTGATCCAGCTCTGGTCGAGACCTTCCTCGCATTGGACTTCTCTGAGTGGGAAGCACTGGCGGATACACATCGACAAACCAATCTCACGCCGATGGAGGACGCAGCATGAAATTGCAATGGGAATCACATCGAAGTGGCACCGTGGTGCAGATTGCAGGCGAGCTCGTCTCGGACGATGTCGATGTTCTGCGGAGACGATGCGAAGAGCAGATGACTTCTGGCATTCGATTAATTGCTGACCTGCGTGAATGTGAGCGAGTGGATTCTGCGGGTCTCGAAGCGCTGCTGTGGATGAACGATCATGTGCAGGGTTTTGGAGGTCACTTTCGGCTAGTGCTCGGTGGGGGACAGCCTGCAGCCGCTGTGGAGGTAACACGTCTCAACCGACGCGTGCCAGTACATAACACGCTGGAATCTGCGGCGAAGTCGTTCGCTAAGGGGCAAGTGGCATGAGTGACCGCTGGACACAAGGTGGAATGAAGCTCGCCAACGAGAGCCCACTGGGGCAGAGGCTCGTTGATCGTGGCATTATCTCGGTGGCTGATCTTGAGCGGGCACTCGAGTGGCAACGCGAAAACGACAATGCTCATTTGCTTGGCGAAGTGTTGCAGCGGCTAGAGATGGCGACTGAAGATGAAGTCGTAGAGACCCTAGCTGAAAGTTATGGCGTTCCATATGTCCGACATGTAGCGCGTACGGCTGATCCGACAGTCATTGATCTGTTGCCGCGTGAATTCATCGAAGAGCATCGCGTTCTACCGCTGTTCTTGGTGCGTGGCGTGCTGACTGTGGCGGTGATTGAGCCAAGCAACTTGATTTTGGCTGAAGAAATTGCGCGTTTGACTGATCATCAGGTTGAACTTGTTGCAGCAACGAAGGCTGAGATTGAATCTGCGATTCGCAGTTGGTTGCCATCAGCCAATGTCTTTGTCATTGATGACATTTATGAAGACATCGCCGATGAAGACTTCTCAGTCATTGAGCGGCAGGCGACGGAACTGGCAGACTTGGAAGAAGTTGCTGGTCACGGCCCAGTAGTCAAGTTGGTGAACTACATCATCTACACGGCTGTTCAAGAGGGCGCCTCAGACATCCATATCGAACCAGACGACAACAAGCTTCGCGTTCGCTATCGCGTTGATGGTCGGTTGTATGAGAAACTTTCGCCTCCGCATCGCATGCATGCAGCGATCGCCAGTCGTATCAAGATCATGTCCAACCTCGACATTTCTGAACGTCGAGTGCCACAGGATGGCGACTTCAATGTGATGATGGATGGACGGCCAATCGACTTGCGTGTGTCGACCATGCCCGGCAAGCATGGCGAAAAAGTAGTCATCCGTATTATTGACAGCCGCAACAGCCGTCTTGGTCTTGAGCAATTGGGCTTCAGTGGACGCATGCTGGAAGCATGGCAAGAGATTGTCGAAGCTCCAAATGGTGTGGTTCTGGTGACTGGTCCAACGGGATCTGGTAAGTCGACAACGCTCTATAGCGTGCTGGGCTCAATTAGCGCTGATGATCGCAATCTGTCAACGATTGAAGACCCAGTCGAAGCGCGGTTGCCAGGTGTCAATCAGGCGCAGGTCAACACGCGAGCTGGATTCACATTTGCAGGCGCTCTTCGAGCCATGCTGCGTCAAGATCCTGACATCATCATGGTTGGCGAAGTGCGTGATAATGAAACAGCGGGCATTGTGACACAGGCCGCGCTAACTGGACATCTCGTGTTCTCGACGCTGCACACCAATGACGCGCCAAGTGCCGTGACGCGGTTGGTGAATCTCGGCGTTGAGCCCTACCTCGTGGCAGCGACGCTTCGCGGCGTCTTGGCGCAGCGTTTAGTGCGGAAGATCTGCCCGCACTGCAAGGCTCCGGCGGAGCCTGATGAGCGTGCTGCCGCGGCGATCAAGGCGGCCGGCGGGGATCCCGGAAAACTGTGGCGTGGCACTGGATGTGGCCGCTGCAGAGGAACGGGATACGCCGGCCGTGTCGGGGTCTTTGAATTGCTTGTGCCAGATGCAGCGCTGCTCGAAGCTATTGCTTCAGGTGCACCTTTGCAGGCCTTGCGTGCGCTCCTGACTGATGGTGGCTTCCGAACCTTGCGCGATGATGGCATGGAAAAGGTCGCTGCGGGGCTGACAACCCCTGAAGAAGTCCTGTACGCAGCAATCTCATGACGACCACTTCTGCTAAGCATACGTTTTCCTATCGCGCCCGCTCCCAAGAAGGGGAAGTGGTCACTGGAACACTTTCAGGAACATCGCCTGAAGAGATCGCCGCCATGCTGCGTGGGGATGGTCTGTTGGTCACGGCTGTCCAGACGGCCAGTCACGCCATGCCCGATTTTGATGCCGAGGAAATCCGTCGGGGTGTTGCTGCGCGTCGGGTTCGACGTGAGGATGTGGCTGTGTTCTGTCAACAACTCGGTGTCATGCTCGACACCGGTGTGCCGCTGCCGGAAGCCTTGGAGTCGTGCCGTCTCCAGGGTCGTCGCAAGGAGTTCTCTGACCTTGTCGGAGAAATCCACCATGACGTCTGCGGCGGCACACCGTTGTCGAGCAGTTTGGCCCGCTGGCCACGCATTTTTACACCGATTGTTGTCAGTCTGGTCCGCGCTTCCGAGGCCAGTGGCACCATGGCACTCATGCTCACACGTCTTGGCGAGTATCTCGTACGAGAAGAGAAGACTCGTAAACAAGTCCGTGGTGCCGCAACCTATCCAGCAATCATGTTTGGCAGTGCACTATTGATCACGATGTTCATGCTGGTAGCTGTACTTCCTAAGTTTGCAGCGATCTATCAGCAGCGTGGTGCGGACCTTCCCCCTGCAACACGCATCATGATGGCCATTGGTGATGGTTTGCGTTATGGATGGATGTACTGGGTGCCGGCGGTGGCTGCCATCCTGGTTGGGGTGGCGCTCTGGCGGCGAACTCGATCTGGGCAGAAGGCGCTTGATTGGGCCAAGTTGTCAACGCCGGTGATTGGTCGACTCACCATCACGGTGTATTTGGCCCGTGCATCACGGACAATGAGCACCTTGCTTGCTGGCGGGGTTGGCTTGATTGATGTCATTCGTATTTGTCGTGGGGTGACCAACAATGTGGTTTTTGACCGCTTGTGGGATGACATGGAGCATCGTGTTCGCGACGGTCGTCCCATGACTGGTGCTGCCACAGACTGCCGCTGGATTCCGCCGAGTGTGGCATCGATGATGTCGTCAGGTGAGCGCAGTGCCAAGCTGCCCGAGGTGATGGAGAAGATCGCTACGCAGTGCGATGATGATCTGGAATCTGGCATCAAGAAGGCGACGTCAATGATTGAGCCTGTCCTTATTGTCGGCATGGGCATTCTCGTTGGCGCTGTCGCCATGGCGCTGCTGCTGCCAATCTTCAAGATGAGCAGCGTGGTCACTGGCTAAGCACCCACGGTCATCTCAGGCCATCACGGCCTGTGAGGTGGGCGGGGATGGTGTGCCAACCATGCGTAGGGCACTGCGGATGTCATCAGCACACGTCGCGACGCGTACAGAATCCTTGAGCCGTTTGACTCCATGCATGCCCTTGGCATATCGACTGATGCCATTGCGCAGGCGGTGGAGAACCGCGCGTTCATCCTGATACTCGAGGATGAGATCCAAATGGCGCTCAATGATGCCCAGCCATTCCAGTCGGGATGGTGGATCGGGGATCGGTTGCCCCGACAGTCTGGCATCGATCTCTCTGAATATCCACGGCCGCCCGAGTGCCCCGCGAGCCACCATGACACCGTCGCAGCCGGTCATCGCCATCATCTGCGCAGCATCTTCAGCGCATCGGATATCGCCATTACCAATCACTGGAATGGCATCGACCGCTTCGACGACTTCGCGAATGCCGCCAAGTCGAACCGTGCCTTTGAAGAATTGCTCGGTCGTTCGGCCATGCACCGTGATTGCAGCGATACCCACTTGCTCAAGTCGGCGCGCCAGATCGGGACCGACGATGCGATCATCATCCCAGCCGAGCCGAATCTTTGCTGTCACAGGCACGCCTGTCCTAGGGGTGATCGTCTCCACCATCCGCTCTGCCAGACGCACAGTGTCCTCTACATCACATAGCAGCAATGACCCGCCGTGCTTTTTGGCCACCTTGTCAACCGGACAACCCATATTGATATCGACGATGGACGCGCCGTGATCTACGGCCCAGAGGCCTGCTTCCGGGAGTGGATCGGCGCTATTGCCATATACCTGCATGCACAGTGGGTTGTCATCGGCGCACGTTGCCGCCAGTTTCATCGCTTTGGGGGACCCGCGCAGCAGACTGTGCACATTTAAAAGATCAGTGCTGGCGAGGCCAACGCCGCCAAGTTGCCGGCACAGCAGCCGGAATGGCAAATCGCAGTGTCCTGCCATTGGGGCAAGGAGTACCTTGCTTTGCAGCGTCTTGGGCCCGATGTGGAGCATTCGTCCATCGTACGTGCAGCAACAAGAAGAGGTTGTGTGGTTCATTACTCAGTGCTTGCCTGCCATGTCGGAAATCATGATGGCATGAATTGGCAAACTGCTTCCCGGGTAGTTTGACAGCCATCACCAATCGGTCTGAGTACCTATAGGATGGGCCTTGAAGATGCGGGCCACTTCTGGAGGCTGTGGTCAGCGCGTTTTCTTTCCATGCAGGAGGGTTGGGCATGTCGACAATGTGGAAGATGACAGGCTTATGGTGCTGTGTGCTGTTCATGGCATCCTGTGCATCTCAGAAAACTCAGCAGAATCTTGGTGGATGGTCACCAACTCCAGCTAAGGCGGAGCCCTCAGACATGGAACGATTCCGTGCCTTGGAAGGAACTTGGCTCAGTACGTACGAGAATCCAGAGTGGCCCCCGGTCGAAGTGACCTATGAAACCATTGCAGCTGACAGCGCTGTGGTGGAAACAGTTTTTGCGGGACAGCCGCACGAAATGATGACGGTCTTCCATCTTGATGGAGACCAGCTTCTTTGTAAGCACTACTGCGCAGCGCAGAACCAGCCTCTCCTCGTCGCAGAGGCGATTACGCCCGAACGGGTTGCTTTCGCCACGGTCGATGTCAGTAACCTGGCAAGCCCCGACGCCATGTATATGGGCGCCGTTGAATTCCGATTCGTGGATCAGGATCACATCGAGGTCAGTTGGACGAGTTTTGAAAATGGGCAACCAGGAGAGACAGTTGATGTCACCTGCAAGCGACAGCAATAGCATCTAGGTGCTGAACTAGCCGCTTCGCAACTTGCTTGAGTTAGGTTGTCTGCAGTCGCCTAGTTTTCCGACTGAGGTATGACGCATTGCGTCTTTGTCTGGCCTTTGCTACAGCAATGAGCCGACGCACAAATCGTGGATGACCACCAGAATCTAGGGCAATGCAGTCGTCGGCACTGGCGTACGCATGCTTCGGATAGAAGATGCCACAGTTGGCATTGATCTCCAAGACGTATGGCACGCCATCCTCGTTCACACGCACATCAATGCGTGCATATCCCGCAGCCCCCATCTCGACAAAAAGGTCGGCAGCCTCGCGGCGCAGTCGCCCGACCAGTTTGGTGTTAGTGACCCGCCGGGTGCCAAGGCCCTCGAAGGTTTCCCACTTAAGATCTTCCGTCTTAAAATCATCTCCCGCAGGAAAGTCATACTGCACTGGTGGGTAGACGATGGGGCGTTCAGGATCGCGCGGGTTCTCGGCGACGAGCACAGTGCACTCTTCGCCATCGATGTATTCCTCAATCATCGCTGCGCCGTGGCGCGCAATGAACTTTTTTGCTTGAATCATGAGGCCGGATTTGGAGAGCACTCTGGAGCGGCGACTGATATCGATGCTCGCATAACTATTGTGGTGTTTGACAAAGAGCGGGAAACGCAGGCGTTTGGCCGCTCGGTGCACATCAGCCTGCGTGTGAACCACGATGCCTTTGGGAGTCTCAATATCACACCGCTTGCAAGCCCTTTTGATTTGACTTCGAGTTGGCTCAAAGCACTTGCTGGTCGCACCAGTAAATGCAGCATTCGCACGCTCAAGCACACGGATGACTTCAATGCCAGGGCGGTCATCCTGGTCTGCTCCGCCGTCACACAAATTAAAGAACACGTCGATTGGACGCCCGTCGACACCATGTTTGATGAGATCCCGCACTTCGCGCGGCGAATCTGCTTTATCGCCAAGTTCGACCGTGTGCCAATCAGCTTCTGGCAAGTAGGGGCGTGGATCGCATGCCCAGTCATACTCGCTGATCGAAGGGTCGTCGACGTCTTGATTGGTTAAGAGGCATACAAACACAATGAAACGCTAGCAGATTGTGCGCCATTGTGAAATCTATCGTTCAATGATTGTGGTTTGGTAACTGCTACTGAGGTGTTCAAACTCAGAGTTGTCTGAATCACCAACCGGAGTGGTGCAACCTTGCATTGGTACTCAGTCCATGCTTCGTTGAACCAATTGGCTTGCTGGGGCCGGTGACTGCAAGACCCCCAAGGTCAGGTGAAGATTGAAGATGCTCGATGTTCAATGCAAATTTGAGAGCGGCTGTGGGCAGGCTTTGGGGGCAGGGGTGATCGATCGCATCGCGATGAGGTCGTCTCAGGGGATGAGCTTGAGGTCTTGCAGTGACTGCCTAGAGGGCTCGCAATTTGGAACATGGTGTGTGCGGGAGTGCTTTCAGCGGTGGGATCGTCGAGGCTGTTGTGCATGCCGATAGGAGGGTGGCGTAAGCCCTCAAACCGTCTCGGGCTGCCCTCCGGCCAATCTGGCAGTCATTCAGGGGGTGATGGCCCCCAACGGCGGGCCAAAAAGTGGGTTTTTCTATCCCAAACGGATCTGATTTCGGCACGCCGCTTGCGACAGGAGCAGGTGTTCAGCCGGTGTTCTCAGAAGCCGGTCTGAACAGGGGCGTGCAGCCAGATGCTGCCGACCCAGGAAGGATTACACCATGAGCAAGATTATTGGAATCGATCTCGGGACCACCAATTCATGCGTTGCCGTCATGGAAGGCGACACGCCCAAGGTCCTGATTAACTCGTCCGGCAATCGGACGACCCCAAGTGTCATCGCGTTCACCGATAAGGGTGATCGGCTTGTGGGCGAACCCGCCCGCCATCAGCAGGTGACGAATCCCAAAAACACCGTCTTCTCGATCAAACGATTTATGGGCCGCCGTCATAACGAGGTCCAAAATGAAGAGAAGCTGGTGCCGTACGCTGTTACTGGCGGCGCCGATGAACTCGTCAAGGTTCAAGCCGGTAGCGACAACAAGGAATACACCCCGCCAGAGATCTCCGCGATGCTGCTTCGAGAATTGAAGCGGATTGCCGAAGACTATCTGGGCGAAAAGGTTGATAGTGCGGTCATCACCGTGCCAGCCTACTTCAACGATGCCCAGCGGCAAGCCACCAAGGATGCAGGCGAGATCGCCGGTCTCAAGGTGGAGCGCATCATTAATGAGCCGACCGCCGCGGCGCTGGCCTACGGGCTGGAAAAGAAGACCAATACCAAGATCGCGGTCTTCGATCTCGGTGGCGGTACGTTTGATGTCTCGGTACTCGACATCGGCGACGGTGTCTTCGAAGTCCTCAGTACCAGTGGCGATGGCCACCTTGGCGGTGATGACTTTGACCAGGCACTGATCGACTTCCTTGCGGATGAGTTCCGCAAGACCGAGGGCATTGATATTCGCAACGATCCCATGGCTTTGCAGCGTCTCAAAGAAGCTGCTGAGAAGGCCAAGTGTGAACTATCCCAACAACTTGAAACTTCGGTCAATCTGCCGTTTATCACAGCAGATCAGAATGGGCCAAAGCACCTCCAAATCACGTTGACTCGGGCAAAGTTCGAGGAACTCGCTGCAGATCTGTTCAAGCGACTGGAAGGGCCGTGCAAGACGGCGCTGAAGGATGCTGGGCTGTCCAACAGTGATGTCAGTGATGTTGTGATGGTCGGTGGCAGTACCAGAATTCCAAAGGTGCAGGAGATCGCCAAGCAGATCTTCGGAACCGCGGAACTTGATAAATCCATCAACCCCGATGAAGTCGTGGCCATTGGTGCTGCCATTCAAGGTGGCGTGCTTCAGGGTGACGTCAAGGACGTCTTGCTGCTGGATGTGACGCCTCTGAGNCTCGGTGTCGAGACGCTTGGCGGGTTGATGACGCGTTTGATCGAGAAGAACACCACGATCCCCACTTCACGCAAGGAGACCTTCTCGACTGCTGCTGACAATCAGACCTCTGTGACCATTCATGTGTTGCAGGGTGAGCGTGAGTTTGCCAATGACAACCGTACGCTTGGCAAGTTCGATCTGATGGACATTCCATCGGCTCCGCGCGGCATGCCGCAGATTGAAGTGGAATTTGCGATCGATGCCAACGGCATTTTGAAGGTGTCTGCCACCGATAAGGCGACCGGCAAAACCCAGAACATCGAGATCACGGGCTCCAGCGGCATGTCAAAGGATGAAATCGAACAGATGAAGTCCGATGCCGAGTCACACGCAGCCGAAGACAAGGCCAAGCGTGAACTGATTGAAGTCAAGAACCAAGCCGAGCAGGTTGTGTATGCGACCCGCAAGCAACTTGAGGAACACGGCGACAAGGTTGGTGCGGATGTCCGCGGCAACATCGAGTCGGCCGTCAGCAACCTCGAGGAGAAGGTCAAAGGTGATGACAAGGCGGCCATCGAGGCTGCCCTCAATCAGGTTGGTCAGGTCGCCCAAGAACTCGGCAAGGCTGCTTATGAGGCCGCCGGTACTGCTGAGGCTGAATCCGCTGATTCAGGCGAAGCCGCAGCAAGTGCCGAGGCAACTGATGATGTCATTGACGCGGAATACGAGGTTCGCGACGAGGACAAGAGTTAATCAGTCTATTTCCGGTCCATCGTGGACCGGCATACCGGGATGTGTGGGGCCGATGCGTCGGCCCCACGCTTCTTTTTGGGCTGATGGGCAGTCCCGATGCATGGTGATGTCTCTACCATCGTTTGTATGGACACCATGACAACAATGACTGGAACGCTGACCGATGAATTCATTGGCGGCCTGCGACATGACCTTGAGCATGAACCTGCCTACCGACTTGCGCGCAATGCGGTGACCAAGGTGGGGGCCGATGATGCCGCGCTCAATCGAGATGTGGTGGCCTCCGCAGACTGGTCCTTCAGCACCTGGCTTGACGACTGGTCGGTGACGAATCAGAAAAAGTCGGGTCGCTGCTGGATGTTTGCCGCGCTGAATCTCTTTCGCGCTGGCGTAATGGATCGTCTCAACCTCAAAAAGTTTGAATTCAGTCAGAATTACACGCTCTTCTGGGACAAGTTTGAACGGGCCAACTGGTTTCTTGAGTGCATCATTGATACGGCAACGCGACCACTCAACGATCGGCATGTTGGATTCCTGCTCGACTATCCCCTTGATGATGGCGGCCAGTGGAACATGTTTGTCAGCCTCGTCAAGCGGCACGGGCTCGTGCCCAAGGACATGATGCCAGAGTCACAGTCGTCTTCGAATACGGCTCGTATGAATGCGGTGTGCAAGGGATTCTTGCGACGCTTCGCGCGTGACCTGAGAACAGCTCTTGATGGTGGAGCAAGTGCCGAAGAGGCAAGGGCAATGAAAGACACTCAGTTGTCGACGATCTGGCGTGTGCTTTGCACGCACCTTGGTGAGCCTCCCACTTCATTTCTCTGGCAGTACAACGACAAGGATCGGGCATTCCATCGCGAGGGTGTGATGACTCCGGTGGAATTTGCCGAGCGCTACATCGATCTGCCATTGGATGAATTTGTGTGTCTCGTGCATGATCCTCGGCCAGAACATCCATTCGGCAAGACCTACACAGTGGAGTACCTCGGAAATGTGGTAGGCGGCGCTCAGGTCGTGTACCTCAACGTCGATATGAAGACTATGAAGCAGGCGGCAATTGAGACGCTCCAAGATGGCGAGCCCGTGTGGTTCGGCTGTGATGTCGGCAAGCAGTTCCAAAGGCAGGTTGGTTTGTGGGATTCAGAGTTATTTGATTACGACGCTCTATATGGCGCTGCCGAGGGACTTGATAAGAGCGATCGACTGCACTACCACCACTCAGCTATGACACATGCGATGCTGTTTACTGGCGTCGATGTGCTCGACGGGCGAACGCAGCGGTGGCGTGTGGAGAACTCATGGGGCGATCAGGGTGTTGGCCGCAAGGGCTTTCAGTTGATGAACGACAACTGGTTTGACGAGTATGTGTTCGAGATCGCAGCGCACCGCAGTCGACTGCCTGAGCAGTTGCAGCAGGCCTTACAGGCCGAGCCCACGGTGCTGCCACCATGGGATCCCATGGGGGCCCTTGCGCGTTGCTGAACCCGCCTCAGGCTTAAAGGGTCGACTTTTTGTCCAATTCGCAGGCCTGAACGGGCCAAAGGCGTGTCATACTGCTCGGACCGATGGCGTGGGGCAATCGTGTGGGGGAGAGGAGCACGCTGTGATTCGATCGATCTCTGCAATTCTCTTGATGACAACGACGGCTGCTATGTCGGCCGTGCCCATGCCCGATCCGGCGGACTATGTGGGGCTGAAGGTGCTGCAGTTAGATGTGCCCGATGAGGCCGTAGTCAATCTACTGCTCGATCAGGGCCTGGATGGGCTGGCATGTCGACCAGCACCTGGTCTTGGTCCCTGGGTTGTCAATCAAGATGATGTTGCGTGGCTTGACTCGCTTGGGTTGACCTATTCAACGATCATCGAAGACCTTTCTGCACATCAGTTCCATCGCAATGTCGAACGCCTCCAGATCAGGCAGCAGGCAGCCGCGCGAGGTCTTGACTCGTTCTATCTCGACTTCCGAACGGTCGATGAGTTCATGGACCGACTGGACCAGATCTCTGGCGATCATGCTGACATCGTGACGCAGATCAATATTGGGCAGAGCCATGAAGGTCGCGATATCCGTGGCGTGGTGATCAATGCAGGTGGTGGGGATAAGCCAGCGGTGCTCTTCAATGGATGTCAGCATGCGCGTGAGTGGATTTCTCCAATGACCACGATGTACATCGCTGACATGTTGGCCGATGCCTACGGAGTTGATCCCATGGTCACGATGCTGCTGGATCGTGTCGAAGTGATCGTGATTCCGATTATCAATCCAGATGGATACGAATACACCTATGCGCCAGGTGGCTACCGATTCTGGCGCAAGAATCGGCGAGTCAATGGCGGAGCATGTGATGGTGTCGACCTCAATCGCAACTGGGGCAGTGATTGGAACGGCGGCGAGAGTACAAGCACCGATCCGTGCAGTGATGTCTATGTGGGTCCGTCATCCATGAGCGAGCCTGAAGTGCAGGCATTGGCNGACTACTGCCTGAGTCATGGCAATATCCGTGCTCAGATTGACTTCCATTCATTCTCGCAACTGATTCTGGAGCCACGTGGGTATACAACGGTTCCGCCGCCAGACTTTGATGAATTACATGCGCTTGGTGGTCTCATGTCGGATGCGATCTTTAGTGTGCACGGCCAGAACTATGTGCACGATAATCCGTGCAATATTCTGTACTGCGCCAGTGGCACACTGATCGATTGGCCCTACGACACCTACGGCGCGATGGCTTATTGCATCGAATTGCGTCCTGCATCGGGTGATTCTTCTGGTTTCGATCCGCCCCCAAGCGAGATTGTGCCTTGTGCGGAAGAAAATTTCGAGGCCGCCTTGGTACTCATTCAGGATGCAGGGACACCGCTTTCAATTGCCCTTCCAGAAGGGCATCCGACCACGGTGTCGACGACTGATCCGACAGCCTTTGCAGTCACAATCACAGCACGGAGTGAAAATCCAGATATCGGCACAGCTGTACTCCGCTATCGCGCAGATGGTGGAGCCTATGCAGAGGTCCCATTGACCTATCTCGGCGGCGATGCGTTTGAGGCCGTGCTTCCATCGTTTACCTGTGACGATATGCCCGAGTATTACCTCTACGTTCAGAGTGAGCTTGGGACGGCGATGACGTATCCATTTACTGCGCCGGTGGATGTCTTGACGTCGATAGTTGTATCGAGTCTCGAGGTGGCGTTTGATGATGATGGTGAAACCAATCCCGGTTGGACCGTCAGTGGAAGCGCTGTAGACGGTCAATGGAATCGCGGTGTGCCCATTGGTGGTGGTGACCGCGGTGATCCTCCAGCGGATGGTGATGGCAGCGGTCAGTGCTGGCTCACAGATAATGTCGATGGCAACTCTGACGTCGATTCGGGCGACACGATCTTGACCTCGCCGATGTTCGATGTCCCAGGTGACCAATGGCAACTGACCTATTGGCGTTGGTTCTCGAATGACAGCGGCGCAGCGCCCAACGAAGACATCATGTCGATTCAATGGTCGGCGGATGGTTCCACTGTTTGGTCTGATCTCGAGGTAGTCGGTCCATCAGGAGAAGGCACGTCTGGGGGGTGGATTCAAGCCGGGTTTGATTTGGACACTTCAGGTCTATTTGGCATTGAGGCCTTCCAGATTCGCGTGATCGTCAGTGACGAAGGCGCAGGCTCGGTCGTTGAGGCTGGCTTTGATGGTGTGATTTTGTCCAAGGCTGACTGCGTCGATGAAGATTCTTGTGCCGGAGATCTCAATGGCGATGGCGAAGTCGGCGTTGACGATGTCTTGGCGGTGATTGGTGCCTTTGGGACGACTGATCCTGCTGGTGACGCTGATGGCAATGGCCTGGTGGATGTCAATGATGTGCTCCTGGTCGTCGGAGCCTATGGGCCCTGCGAATAGCTAAAAAACGGCTTGATTTCTCGTTGGTGGTCTGGGGGCACGCTGTAGACTCGCCGGATCTGCGAGGATTTTGGATGAGAAAGTCTGCCGCTACGATTGCGTTTCACATATGGCCTTGTGCGGTGGTACTCGCGGGCTTGAGTTCTGCTCCTTTGAAGTATGAGTCTAGGCCTGCCGGCCCGTTGCAGGAAGCGCGGGCATCCGAGACTGCGCCATTACTGAGTGGACCATTTGATGAGTCGGGCAGCAGAGT
>JAKVBT010000011.1 GCA_022446905.1 Phycisphaerales bacterium | reverse complement strand
GATAGTGGTTCCAAGAGGAAGTCACTGCTTGAAGGTCTTCGATCCCAACTGTCCCGTCAGGTATTCCGACAGGCCCTGTCAGATCACCAAAGCAGTTTGCCCATGCGGGGGTTGTCATTGGCGTCAATGCCAGCACCGCAACAACGAAGAAGCCACCAAGGCCTACACCTAAACTGAATGACTCATTTCTATCTTGGGAACACGATCGAGGAAATGTCCAGGCACTCACCGACGCAATCAATCGAGTCAACATCTTGCAACCTCCCAGGCCACCCGGCCTCTCTGTGGCATCAATCTACCTGATTAGCCAACTCAAGATCCACTGAGAAACACCTGGATACGAAAGCCCCCCACAGGAGCCATTGCTTGAGGTTTCTGTTTCCACATCCACGCCTAGTGTTCTCCTGGCAAGCCCATCACCTCTGCGAGTTTCGCCAGTTGCTCACGCATCGGCTGAGGCAGCGAGGACCAGGCTGCCAGCAACCGCAGCAGCGCTGCATCCTCTGCGCTACGCGCGGGGCTACACTCCCCCTCTGGTGAGCTCTCAAACGCAGATTTCATCAGCTTCCCAAGCTGAATGTCGAGGGTTCGATCCCCTTCACCCGCTTTCAGGAGAACATGCAATCACTTCATAGAGTTAGCCTGTTGAGAGCATCTAAATTTCCTTATCTACAGGGTACGAATATGAGCACTAAATCAGAAACATGTGACGCACGTAGAGCACATATTGCTCTAGTTATTCATATGGCTAAAGCCGGCGACAATCCAAGCGCAGCAAAGTCGGAGTGGGTACGTACTGTGAGTGAACGGCTCAGTATTGAGCCGAAAGATGTTGCTGAAGCAGAGAGTATGACTTTGGAAGAAATTCGACCAATACTTAGTCATTCTATAGGCGATCGAGCAGTCATAATTCGCGATGCGATGTTGTGCGGAACTCTTGACGGTCACATTGATGAGGCTAAATATAAATGTCTGGACCAGATTGCATCCTTACTTGGACTTCCTAACGCCGCCCTGGAGAAGATTCAAAAGATTGGCATGTCATGTGCTCCATTCGCATACAGAGACGGTATTCCAACTAACTCGACTGAAGACATTCATGCAATAAGGCTGGAATTCGGTGTTCGGGATGAAATAGAGATAGATGTCGACCAACAACTAATCCTCGTTTGTAAAAAGATTAGTCTGTCCGTTAATGGATTGTGGAAATTGATGCCTAGAGACGAAATATACACCGATGATTGGTGGCTCGATCTTTCGGTGTTTGGCGGATGGGTAGATGTAAAAGACCCAATAGAACGCATGGGTCTCATACAAGCAAACAATGATCCTGATCTCATTGCAGATGTTAGAACATTGGTGATTTTAAACTTAATCGGCAGAGGCGCCGATGTTGCCGCAACTGATGCAAACGGCAAGAGTGCAATTGATCATGCTAGAGGGAATAACCTAATCCAATCTGAAGCTATTAAAGCGCTAGAAACGGCGTTAGATCGGGGTTCATTATGATCGAACCGACCTGCATCAAAAGCCCCCTGCTTCTAGATTTAATTTAATTCCACGCCATGCATTTCTAGTAGAACACCTGTAGACCACTACTATCCGATCATTCGGTTGAATAATCGGTGATCGGGGAATGTTCTTGTGGAATTCGGATAGTACCGAGTCGCTTGTATACTCAAGCCAATGAGTAACTTGGGTACACCTCAGCTCCGAAACGCAATATTCCCAAGCTGAATGTCGAGGGTTCGATCCCCTTCACCCGCTTTCAGCAGAAAGGAAATGAGATATGAAACTCAACGCAATATGGAGTCTGCTGCTTGTCCTCCTGGGAATCCTGTGCGTGCTCGCACTGCTCGCGGGAATACTGGACTGGTCCATCAAACAGTATTCCTACATACCCCTGTCCATTCTTGGACTGTTGCTGGTAGGAAAGATCTTGATGTGGGACTGGAACGAAAACAAGGCAAACTCCAAAGACAAGTCGTTCAAACTGCGAAAGTAGCGACGTCATTTCCTTCCCAAGCTGAATGCCGAGGCTTCGATCCGCTTGACCCGCTTTGGCCACTACTGACTTCCCGCACTACCATCTCGCGCAGGAGTTGATCGACGATTCAAGATCCCGCATCCAATCCGATGTATTGCCGATGTGGGTATGACCGCACCAGTTTGCAAATGGACCAGTGCTGCCCAGAGTGTGGGCAACTCGAATACAAAGCCCCCAAGTTCCTCAAACGCTTTGCATGGGCCTGGCGCCTCAGCCTCAATAGATGGTCCAAGGCGACTTGTGTCCTCTCAATGACGCTGCTGACACTGGGCATTGCCAATGCCGTATTTTTGATTTCACTGCTTGTGTATCTGCTGGCACCCGGATTCCAGGGAGGCACTGCTGGGATGGCGCTCTTGTTCCCACCCATGATCTGGGGGGGCGTGCAGATACCTGCCACGGTGATGGGGGTCGTCATACTGATACTCGTTAATGAACTGAGCCGCACGAACAGCCGGACCTGCGCGGCAACTAAGACACTGCAGAAGTTCAACTACTGGTGTGTCACCATGGGCCTCTGCATCCCACTGGTCCTGATCGGTGGTACGTTTATTTATGTGTTCATTCGATCCAACATGCAATAGCGTGATCGGAGATTCCCATGATTCGACTTGTACTGCCTTCACTCTTGGTGCTTGCTGGAACCATGAGTTGCGCCCATCACAAAGGTGCATCTGTCACATTCCTCAACCCAGGCACCGTGCTCCCGGACGGGCTCCCATTCTCAGAAGCCGTTCGAGTCAATGACACGCTCTATCTCTCCGGCATGGTTGGGGTGAAACCTGGGACTGATGCATTGGTCCCTGGAGGCATTGAAGCCGAGTCGCGCCAAACCATGGACAACATCCGCATGACGCTTGAAGCCCACGGCGCTTCGCTTGCAGATGTGGTCAAGTGCACCGTGATGCTCGCTGACATCTCCGAGTGGAGCACGTTTAATGAGATCTACAAGACCTACTTCAGCGGCCGCTACCCCGCCCGCAGCGCACTTGGTGCCAATGGCCTCGCCCTTGGTGCGCGCATCGAAGTGGAATGCATCGCTGTAGTCAATTCGGACTGAGCAGCTTCACACACGCAAGCAATGCCGGATCACACACACGGGCCCCATTGCCCAATCACGGCCAACAGATCATCCGTGCCGACCAGCCCGTCACCATCCACATCGGCTGCGGCATTATCCGTGCCCCAAGCAGCCACAACCGCAAGCAAGTCATCAACACCGACGAAGCCGTCACCGCTGACATCTGGACACTCACTGGGGCAGTCATTGGCAATCTCATTGCCGCCGCTATCCACCCAGGTTCCATCAATCTGATTTGGATCGTTCCCGCATACCAGCGTGCCAGATACGACCGGATCGATCCCACTGAAGTTGAGCACGCCACCACCATTGGTCGCAGTATTGGCAGAGATCACACAGTCAACGACCTCTGCCGTCGCATCACTGTAGAAGGACAAGCCACCGCCATTGGTCGCTGTATTGCCGGCAATCTCACAGCCACTCAACACGGGCTCACAACCGGCGCCAGTGTTTGACATGCCGCCACCAGCGCCGCCGGTGCTGTTGGAATCGAGCACGCAGTCGATCAGCACTGGGCTACTGTCGGTATTGGCAATCGCCCCACCAGATGAGAACACCGCTGTGGCCTGATTGTCACGAAAGAGGCAATTGGTCAATTGTGGCTGGCTTTCATTACGGTTGTAGATGCCACCTCCAAAAGCAAACTGCCCACCAGACACTTGATTGCTGATGAACTCGCAGTCGGTCAGCACAGGAGTACAACTCAGAATGTTGTAGAGCCCGCCACCATCAACGCCTCCTTGATTGGATTCGAAGCGGCAATTCAAAAACTCTGGATTCGCATTGTCAATGCAATAGACGCCACCCCCGCGTTCGGCTGCGTTATCCCTGATCACGCAATTGGAAAATATTGGCGAACTTCGGTCGATATAGATCGCACCGCCACCTTGAATGGCGGTGTTGTTCATAAATGCACAGTTCTCAAATCGCGGGCTACTCCCACTGGCAATCATCACACCACCGCCGTTGCTGGCGCTGCCATTGATCACCATCAGGTTTCGCAAGACCGTCGTATTGTCTTCACCACTTTGACACATCAGCACGGTGCCCGACTGCTGTCCATCCAGGATGACAGCGGGTGAGCCGTCCATTGCAGTCTCACCCTCGAGCGTAATTGCCAAACCATTCACATGAAGACCCACGGCAGAATAAGTACCTGCAGCAATGGCAATCGTGTCACCATCCGTCGCCGCTGCAATGGCGGCTTGAATTGTTGGATACTCGGATGGAACCTCCAACACATCGGCCATAGCAGATGGGAGACAAAGGCACGTGAAGAACAAGAAGGGTGAGACATTCATAGTGATCTTCCAATTCGGTCCCCATAGTGACCTACACATCAGGCAGGTTCAATCATCAGTATGCGAAAAGGACAGATCTACAGATATTCAGCCGCCGCCAAAGGCTGCAAGGACCGCAAGAAGGTCATCAATGCCGATCACACCATCAGCGTCCAAATCGGCAGGACAGTCCACTGGAAGATTCGGGCATCCACCCCAATGCTGCACCACCACCAGCACATCGTCGATATCAACGAGTCCATCCTGGGTAATGTCTGGAGTGCGCCCAGCTGCAAGCAGGGTCGGAATCATCTCCAACATGGTGTCTGCAGCTGCCAAAGCACCCCCATAGGCCTCATAGCCATGACCCGCGGCAAAGTACTCCTGACCACAGAACACACCGACTTGCGTAAGTGCCTCGTGCATCCAAAATGATTGCCGCCATGGATACCAGGGGTCATCAAGTCCATGCACAAGGTGCATCGGCGCATCTTCATCATCGGTGTAGTGCAGCGGCGATGCCTCGATGTACAGATGCTCAGTGTCCTGGTCATAGTGTCCGCCCATGAACCATGCCAGTGGGCCACTACTGCCCATCATCTCCGCTTGCTGCTGAAGATCAGAAAGGCCCCAGAACGAAATTCCAGCTTGTATGGCGTAACCACCCGGCGGCGGGGGCAATGGCTCAAAGTGCGCTGCCCCTTGGGTCGTGGCAAGGAACTGCGTGAAGTATCCACCCACGGATGGTCCAGTTGCCACGACAGTTGGAGACAGTCCATATTGAGTGCCCTCAGTACGAATCCAACGCACCACTGCCTTCATGTCATACATCGCCTGTGGATACCCCGCATGCTCAGGTGTGGTCAGCGTGTAGTTGGCAGAAAGCACCGCATAGCCCGCATCTGCCAGAACATGGAAAATGGCTGCATCCTCTGACTTGTCTCCGGAGACCCATGCACCACCGTGTACGTAGAGCACCGTTGGTGTATCGAGCAACAGACCCTGAGGGGGGAGATACAGATCGATGTGCGGATCAGTAGAGCCCGGCGATTCGTACATCAAATCTTCAATGACCTCAGCCACGCAAGTCGTTGCAAGTCCCACAATCAGACACACCACGACCAGCGCAGGAGCACAACAAAGCCGTGGAGCGCTGCTTTCAATCCAGTGGTGCCGATGAGAGACTGAATACATCAGGCACGATGGTAGTGTGCTGCAAGCCTTATGATGGCTCATGCCGCCTGCAGAACGATGGTCCTATGAAGTAGTTCTGGATTCAAACGGAGTGATTGACTGACTATGAAAATCTTGAAGGCACTCTGGTACATGCTCTGGGCTGTAATTGGTGCATTTGGAGGCGCCCTATGGCTTGGAGAATTCACCTCCATCTGGCTCTCCATCCTCGGAGGCATCATTGGGCTGGTGGTTTGCGTCTTCGCAGCCAAGTACCTCCGATGGTATGAATGGCTGGGTCACTGAACGCGATCGCCTGAAGTGATCTTGCGGTTGGATCGTCAGCGACACTTATCGCGAGCAACGCGCCAAGCCACCCCATCAGTCATCCTTGGAAGTTAGCGATCACAGTCAACATGTCTTCGATGTCAACAACACCGTTGTCATCAAAGTCAGCCATGCACGGATCCTGACATGGACCAAAGGCGCTAATCACAGCCAAGATGTCTTCAATGTCGACAATGCCATCACCTGTGGCATCCCCGAGTACAGACACATCATGCCACCACCGCTCGGCTGGAATCACCTGCTTACTCAGGCCCCCACCTTCAATACGAACAATGACACCAGCCCCTCCACCACGCTCAAAAAACTCGACCCGAACATGATGCAGACCCGCGGCTAGCAGCATGGTTCCGGACTCTTCGTTCATGGCATGCAGACCGTCGTTGTTGACAACTTCGTCATCACCGATCAAGAGACGAGATCCATCATCAGATTCCACATAAAGGGTGTAGGTCGCTGTAATCGGCACTTCAATCAAGCCTTCAAAGACAGCACCCACATCATCAGATAACCCAGAGCCAGCAAAAATCCCACCAGTCGAGGGTAAGTTGATGTCAGCAAGCACCTCATCTCCGATCGGTGTCAGTTCGTCAAAGTCTGGCAGGGCGCTGAGTGGCTCCAGATCGTAATAACGCACCGTCGTGCCAACTGCGATAGAGGTCGGAGTATCCGCTGGCCGAGGCAGGATGAAGTCAATGAGCACACCACCACGATCATCCTGCCCACTACCGTCTAAAATCTCGTAGAAGAATCCATCGATGTTGACTGGCTCAGACGGTGACGAGTAACGCAAACGACCGATATCGCTGTCAACCAACTCGATCGCGCCGCCGGCCGAACTCACTGTGTCGTAATCAAGCAGCATCACATCCGAACAATCATTCGTGTAGTCATTCAGCAGCACATCGATCTCTAGCGATTCGGCAAAGACCGCCTGCACTCGATCAAGATTAGCCACCGGCGGACTACCGTCACCACCGAGTTCACAAGAGATGTTCGCCATGTAGTTCTCGATCGTGGTCTGAATCTGTGGATGAAAGTCCATGACCATGTTGGAGATTCCACCACTGCAGAGGTGGCAGTAACTCATGATCGTGCCACCCCAGGCATCAGCACAGTCCCCGTTGCCACATCCATCGATCGGTGGGTTGTAGTCGTGTGTATGACCGGTCCCACAGTTGTGTCCAGTCTCATGCGCCACCACCATGAGATCCCAGTTGTTATTGCTGTGATCCTCAATTGGCAAAGGGAACGAGCCTGACAGATTGCCGGACACTGCGTATCCGCTGCTCGTGCAGACCACACCGACGTAGGCAACACCCCCGCCAAGGCCCTGTCCACTGAGCATGTGGGCAAGATGGCGATCAACATGATCCATCTGGCTATTCCAGTGGCTGGCAAATTCGCCCAGTCGCGATCCAGAATCATCAGTCGACCACGGATCAGAGGACGTGTCCCAGAGTCGGAGGTAACAGATCTGCACAGCAAAGTCGAGCTGTTCGAGATAGATGCTCGACACGGCGCCGATCAGCGTCGATGCATATGCGGCGCTGGCTGTAGTGTCACCACCAAATAGGCTGGTGAACTGCCAGTCCGTCTCAATGGCCATGCGCAAACTTGGTGGACAATTGATGCCGCGATGTGCTGATCCTGGCACAGTTGACTCCACGTGGAGTCCTGGCATGGCTGGTGTCACGCAAGTCGACTCCACCCACCGCATCTCTTCAGGATCAATCGCATTGAGGTCGTAGACCGCTGTCCATCGTTGATCAGGGGGTTGCGCGAGCACCCATTTGGAATCACCATGGTCGACATAGCCATTCACACACGAGGGGCCAAGGGCTAGAAAGGCCCGGGAGGATGTATCTCCAACAACACGCCCGCGCAAGAACACCACATCAGGCCTCGCCGCCGGGCGCTCGATCACACGATCATCTATCACAGAAGCAACCACCAGACTTGCATCTTCTGTAAAGACCTCGAAGCGTTCGAGTTCAAGAAGCAATGTCTGCCCTGAGCCAGTCGGCAATGCGGCCCTCCAGATCTCACCGGAACGCACCTCACCCACACGCTGATGATCAATCGTGACAGCAACACCACCAAAGGCCGTTACATCCGGCGGCTGTACTGAGGACTCACTCACCATGGGCGCTGCCCCAATCGCTGCAGCAACCCCAATGATCATGGCCAACATTGACTGAGACTCCTGATTCTGGGACAGGGCTTCACCAAACCGGTGGCCCACCCCATGGCCGACAAGACGCCTCTCCCACGCGTCGGCTGTCAGAGCCTACACGCAGGTATACCTACCCCCAAGTCAAATCTGAGGATCATCCTTGGTTTCGTCAGTCTGTTGAGTACCACAGCCAATAACAAGATCGACGACCATCCGTGGCGATCGCACAATCTTGTTGCGACAACTGTCGCAACAGACTCGGATCATCGAACCACCGACCACGACATCGACGGCATCATCGCCAAGTTCCTCGCCTGAGATCGGGCACGTCTTGGACGTGTAGGTTGGCCCCTGCTTGGCGATCACCGCTGTATCAAGCGTCTTCATCGCCTTAGACAAGCGAGTTGGATCCTTGATCACATAGTTGGCGCAGCCCCCACAACAGAAACGCATCAAGCGATTGCCATACACCGCATTGGTAGGCGTGCCCTTGACGTCGATGGGCCGACCACTCGCAAGGCAGGTTGTGAGCGGATAGGTCGCCAGTTGCGTCTCGGTGACCTGCTGATCAATCTTGTCTTTGTACTTCTCAGGGGTGCGTTCATATCGCTCAAAGCATGGAGGACAACACACCATGACGGAGCGACCATCAATGGAGCGGGTAGCAGCAGCATCCATACTTCCTACTGCCTTGTTGCTGATCGGACAATTCGGAAGGAGATACGCCTGCGCGATCCGAACCTCGTCGGTGACTTGCGGCGGCTTGGGTGGCTCGGCAACGTCTGAGGCGACGGCGGAAAAGGCGATGATCATGGCAAAGACATGCGTAAAAATCATGTGCGAACTCCTCTTTCTGATGGACTTTGCATAGTAACGACTTGTTGCAACACCCCGAGACGCCGAAGAAGCCAACAACGCCTACATCAGGACAACAAGACCTCAAGTTCCAGATTCAGAATCCTGCTTGAGCAGTTCATACAACTTCACATCGATGAAAAAGGGCATCAGTGGGACCACAGCCCCGACCATGCCCCACCACATCAACTTGGTTGAAAGTGGAACCTCACTCCGTCCGATCCAGAACATCGCTATGAGCCCAAGGAACAACACGCCGTGTATTGGGCCCACGACCGACACCGCCATGGGCATGTCGTACCCGTACTTCAGTGGCATCGCCACCAGAAAAAGCACCAAGGTTGAGGTGCCCTCAATGAGGCCGAGCCAGATAAGCCAAATAAGAAACGGACGGTTGTTAACTTGCATAAGAAGCGCATCCTAGTCCCACTGCGATAGCAACGAGACCTTCAAGAGGCCTGCTGAATAAAGCATGGTCGTTTTGCACCGAAAAATCAGGTGCATCAGGGAGCAGAAGGCGGCATTTCGAGCACAATTTCGCCAAAGTACACGCCACGCACATCGCCGCGTTCGGCCAGCGTTTCTTCAATAACCCGTCGCTGCCGAGGCACGATGTCATTGAAGATCACCGTTCCATCCTGATACTGCACGCGGACCGGGCGTCGCAAATCGAGCATCTGATCATCGAGCCGAATGCGTAGTGTTCCTGGTGCTCCAGGCTCGATGATGGTGATGACATTCCCCCCCATCTCAACCACCTTGCGATCTCGCGCCACTGGCTCGTCTACTTTCAACCAGTAGAACCGGTCGCTCAAAACATCATCCTGCTTCCAGACGACCCGTTCAGGATTACGACGTCGAATTTGGGACTGCATCCAATCAAGTGATGCATTCTCCCGATTCTTCATCCAGTGGCCCAACTCTTCGTGGATCTTTACAACATGCGGATAACCATTGGGATCATGGCGCTGCGCTTCTGCCAACTGATCCTTCCATTGCCTAGCCACTTCGTTACGTTTGTAGGCTGAATCTTGGCCACCCATGTGAATGGTGAAAGGCAAATTTCGTAGCCCATCATGCACCGTTTCATTGGGGTGGCCAGCAAATGCGCCGGCGGCAGCAAATCGGTCGGCCATGCGTGGGGCAAGTTGATACACCCCGTCACCTCCAGCGCTGTATCCGATTAAATAGACCCGATCAGGATCGACATCCTGAGTCAACACCATTGTCTGAATGATCTCGTCGAGCAGACCATCGACATGCGCTTGATGCCACAAATTCCAAGAATTGGTCGGAGCTCTCGGAGCAACATAAATCCCCTCTTTGACATCCGAATACATCGAGCCCTGATTCTCCCACTGCTGATCGTTGACTTCTGCCGTTGTGCCACCACCGCCGTGAAGTGAGATAAAGAGGCTTCGCCCTGTCTGCGGTCGCGTGCCATGGGTTCTCCAGGTGAACTTCATGGTCTTGCCATCGCGCATAACTTGCCCCTCAGAAAGTGCCGTTTCCGCAACATCATTCTCGCGCTGTCGCCAAGCGGTAACCGCACGCTCGCGAATCTCATCGGCTCGGGCTCGCGAAAGCGCTTGATCCTCTGGCACATGCAGTGTGACTACATGATCCGCTTCTTCGACTACGACCTCTTGCTGTGACTCATCACACACCACCATCAGCACCGCGCCCTGTGGAACAACGCCATTGAGGTGGTCGTTGGCATCAAAGCGCTCATCTCGTGACATCCCTTCGATGAGGGTCTCGCCTGCGGAACTCATAACCCGAACGGGCAACGCACGTCGCTCACCACTGGTTCCAACAACTTGGATGTGCATGCGGGCAAATCCAGCGGGCACATCGGGTTCAGTACCTGCATAGCGACTCGTCACATCGATACCACCCACGGTGGTGTCATGGGGACGCCATGACATAGGAAAGTGCAGCGGGACTTCACGCCAAGTCGCGGCATAGACACCGTGCTCAGGATGCCCCTCAATCGCCCCAGAGGCCTGCCCGGTAAACCACCCTTTGTTGAGTGCATCACCAGTTGGTTCTGCAGCACCAGTAAAGTGCCACTGACCGTTATCCCAGACTTCGACCCATGAGTGATTCCCGCTGCCATTGGTCCAAAGTGGCGTGCCCACAAAACGTGCTGGCACACCCACACTTCGGCACGCGTCGATAAGCAGTACCGAGAGACCGGTGCACGATGCCATGCCAGCATCCATTGATTCAAATGGTGACTGGTCAGCTTTGGGGCGCTTGGTTGAATACTTCACACCAACTGCAGGGAAGACCTGCTGATTCAACATGGTGGCGGCTTGGCCCGGTGAGTTCGCCTTCGCCACCATGGGCAGACACATCTCACGAAAAGGTCTTCGCCATGCATCCCGCCGCTCATTGACACTGGCATACGGAAGAATGGCTTCTAAAAAGACCTGCTCGGGAACTTCGTCATGCCACGGAGATTCAACCCACGCCCGGTAGGACAGGTCAACATTCTCAAGCAGGAATGACGCATCAAGCGTCCGCAGATCATCTTCTGGCATGTGCTCGACCAGCCAAGTCATAGCTGACTTCTGCTCTACTGGCGCCATGCTGAGAGCCTGTTCAACCTCAGCGCGATTGTCGCCTGCTGCGATGAGTGCTTCATCAATAGAGCGTGCGGTCACCATGCTGGCGACGATCAAAATGGACAGAATGCCATACAGACCTTGTCTACCTATCACACCGAACTCCCTTCGATCAGTTGTCTCATGTCAGCCACGCAGGATAAACGCACTTTGCATCGCTGAGTACTTTCGCCTCACTGCTTCGTGAGGATCTTGAGGGGGGGTGGTGGGCCCGAGTCGTAGGCCAACTGGGATTCCCGATGGCTTGATGCTCAATTGCGAGTACCCTGTGGGATCAGGGCGATTCCGGCGCCCGAAATGCCGTTCATTGCGATCAGGAGCAGGTCATGGGCATGCAGTTGAATAGATGGTGGTGGGCGACGGTGGTCATGACGAGCACCGCAACGGGTGACATCATCACCGTCGATGACAATGCCTTAGCGGACTTTACAACCATCCACGAGGCCATTGCGGCAGCGGACGAAGGTGATGAGATTCTGGTGGCACCAGGCCACTACAGTGATGTCAGCCCAAGCGGATTTGGGATCATTAATCCTGATGGCAAAGCCATCACCATCAGAGCCACTGGCGCTGCCAGTGAAACCATCATCGATGGCAATCATGAACACCACGGTGTCTATTGCAACAACGAAGAAACCAATAGCACCATTATTGAAGGATTCACCATTACCAACGGCAACGCCACAATTCCTTGGAATGCTGGCGGTGGCATCCTCTGTGTGTCCCAGAGCAATCCACTCATTCGCGATTGCATCATTACCGGCAACCGTGCGCTTTACTCCGGCGGCGGCATTGCTTGTTTCTCCAGCAGCCCGACGATTGAAGCCTGTGATGTGACACATAACCTCACAACCCACAACAGCTCCAAAGGTGGTGGCCTGTGCATCGCTGGGGCATCAGAACCAACACTATCTAACCTGATAATCACCAACAACAGCAGCGGCGGACTCGGTGGCGGTGGCATCTGGTGCGATTCGACAGACTCTCCAACCACATTGATTCAATCCACAATCTCGCTCAACACGACATTGGGAGTCGGTGGTGGCATTTACGTTGCATCGGGCAGCGGCTTGATCATGGATAACTGCACGGTGTCAAGCAATGACGCTTCTGGAGCCAATGAGTTTGGCTTTGGTGGTGGTCTTTGGTCGGCAGCCGATGCCACCCCTGAGTTGACTGCCAACACCCTGTGTGGCAATTCGCCAGATCAGATCGAGGACAACGACCCGAGTGCGGATGACTGGGATTTCGGTGACAACATCCTGCTCGACGCTTGTGGCGTCGATGGCGCTTGCTGCGTGGATGAAACATGCTCCATCATGTTCGAGGGCGACTGTCAATTGCTCAATGGCGAGTTTCTCGGCGGCAACACCAACTGCAACAACGATCCTTGTGTGGAAGTGCCCTTCGGCGCCTGCTGCTTGGGAACATGCACGGAACTCAACCGTGACCAGTGCCTTGCCAGCGATGGCACCTTCCTCGGCGACGGCACCACATGTGATGAGTTTCCTTGCTCAGAAGTGCAACCTGTCGTTCGCTGGCACCATCTTGGCGACAACTTGGTGGATTCCAGTACCCCCCACTGGACCGTTGATGTCTACATCGAGTTGCCAACGGGCTATCGATTGGATGCTGTTGCGGGGAATCCGCAACAGGCATTGTCGATCTCCACAACTGGGAGCTTCTACCAAGAAAACGACTTTGGAGGCAATCTATCCAAGGAAGTCAACGATGCCTTCTACCCATTGGTCGATGATCTGGAATGGGACAGTCGTTTCGGCATTGGGTGCATTGATCAGGGATGCGACGGCGCAGGCGCTGATGCGGTCCAATCGATCGGTTTTGATTTCACGAACTTTGAAGCGGGCTCTGGACTTGAGTCCAGCAATGCAAGCTGGTTCATCCTCTCCGATCAGCCCCAAGGCACCTCAAGCGAGTTCATGGATAGTTCGACTGGACAAATCCGCAATGGCGTCCGAATTGGTCGCCTGACGGTCTTCGGCCTGGATTCGACTGTGACCATGGAGGCCTTTCTGCAAGGACGTGAAGCAGATGACAGTGCATGGCAAAGTCCAACATCGGGAGTCATTGAGCGCGAGAGCGGTGCTGCCACGTGCGATGGCGACCTCAACACGGACGGCATGGTCGGCCTAAATGACCTCGAACTGATGATTGAAGGCTGGGACACCATGGGCGGATTCGGCGACCTCGACGCCGATGGCACCGTGGGCATCCCCGACCTGCTGCTCCTACTCAGCCACTGGGGCCCGTGCGAATCCTGAGATCAATCAGTGGCCTTCAACCAAGGTGAATCGACCGCTGGCCAGATCCTGCACGCCGGCGACAATCTTGAGGTCACCCTTCTTCACGCCATCTGACAAAATCTGTGAACCACGCATCAGGCCATCAATGCCCTGATGGGCGTTGCAGGCAATCGCAGCCGCAAGTGCTCCAGGATCGTCTGGATCACTGTTGTTCGTGCACGGCACAATGATCTGATCAATCAAGCCAGGCAGCGTGCCGGGCAGCGCTGATGTGTCGTGCCGATGTTGAATCGCTGCATCAACAGCGCCACATGCAGAATGTCCCATGACCACAATGGCCTTGGTGCCAAGTACTGCAACAGCAAATTCCATGCTGGCGATGATCTCGCTTGTTGGAATATTGCCAGCAACTCCGCAGACAAACAAATCACCAAGCGGCTGGTCAAACACAATTTCCGGCGCTACGCGGGAATCAGCACAACGAATGATGCCAGCAAAGGGTGCCTGCCCCGCTGCCAGCCCCTCGCGCGCAGCCGGGAGGTTGTGTGATTGCATGTGGCCCTCAGCGTACCTGGCATTGCCAGCCATGAGTTCCGCAATCGCGGCATCAGGTGTCATCGGACGATCAGATTCGCTTGTACTTGCCACGGCAATACCTCCAACAACCAATGCGCCCAGCAAAAGACCACATGTACCCAAGGTCCACTGCTTCATCATGTCGAGCGCCTTTGTTCAAATCGGTGAGGTGACGAACTCCGCTGGCTTGAGCCAGCAACGGATGGCAGTATACCCACGTCACATCGCACCGCTATCCTGCAGAATCACTTGCGAGGAGAGAACTGCATGCCAATCGACACCACCACGTCTACCGTCGCTGCCCCAGCCACATTCATCACCGGTTTTGCCAAGACGTTGTGCGTCGATATTGATGCAGATCGTTTTGCCGACCGACTCGGCACCACCATCAATCATCCCGCGTTCATTCTCGGTCATGTGGCCTACTACGCAGGCTATTGCGTGCACTTACTCGGTGGTGAGATCAACCTCACTGAAGAAGAAGCCGAGCTGTACCAACATGGCGCTGAATGTGTTGACTGCACCGACCGCTATCTTCCTAAGGAAGCGGCCATCATCCACTTTGAGAGCCGCATGCAATTGGCTGCGAATTATGTGGCGCAGTGCTCACCAGACGTATTAAGCAAGTCTGCAAAAGAGACACCATTTGCAAGCCGATTCGACACGCTTGAACAGGTTGCAGCCTTCATGTTGATCGGGCACCCAATGTTTCACTGTGGACAGATCAGCGCTTGGCGGCGCGTTGCCGGTATGCCACCTGCAGGCTGAAGGAACCAAACTTCATCGCCCGAAGGACCAACAGGACACTCATGCGCCAACCGAGTGCTCAACATCCAGTCCCAAAAACATCAATGCAAGACATGAGATCGTTAATGTCCACAATTTGATTCTGGTTCAGATCTTCTGGGAAATCGCCGGTCTGACCAAAGGCCTCAAGCACTCTCAGGAGATCCTCCACGGTGACAAGCCGGTCACCAGTGACATCGCCCGGGCAATCCGATTCATCCAAGCCTGAATGATCAAGCATGTACTGAAGAATCGCTTCGCGGCCGACGTTGGTCATCGACGGACCGTGTGACGAGCCTTCTAAGGCCCAGAGTTCCGCTGAGCCCCCAGCATCACAATCGCGGGCCATTCGCACAAGTGTTTCTTCTCCACTGACTGCCCCATCGACATTAATCGTCCGCAGAACAGTCGATTCAAGAGCGCCGCATCCATTTCGCAGCGCCCAGTCCTCCACAGTGTCCCAAGCACCCGGATACGAAACACCCCAAATCGATCCACCGTCATATTCAATGACATCATCTGCAGTGCCATGCACCTGAAGTACATGAACGGTTTCTCCCGCAGGGCAGTCAAGAGGGTCGGCATAGCCGCTGCCCGCGACCGCAGTAATCGATGCAATCAACTCCGGATGCTCGCACGCCATCGCGTGACACATAAAACCACCATTGCTATGACCAATCAGGTGAATCGCATGAGGATCGACGTTGTACGAACTCTGGATCGACTCAATCATTTCTTTCAAATATCCAACATGATCAACGCCGGTATTAAAAAAATCACAGCATGCATCAGTCGCATTCCAGAAGTTGTTGCCCAACCAATCTTGACTACCAGTCGGTGAAACGTACAAAAAGCCCTTCGTTGATGCTTTCGGCCAAATGTTAAAGAGGCTGGATGATGGATTGTCTCCAGAGCCCGTGTATCCATGCAAAGCAACAATCAAAGGTGCTGGCTGCGCTGGGTCATAATTATCTGGCAGCCGCACAGGAACCTGATCAGGCGGCACCTGAGCGAAAGTTGGAGTTGCAATCACAGCAGTTAGAAAAACCGCCAAAACCAAAATGCTTTCCCTTATCGTCATGGCATGAGCGTCCCATGGATCGGCATCTCGATTGGAAGAGATCGTGCAAACTTTCTCTGATTGAACAGACATATCCCCTATAGACCGAACGATCAGCATGGCCAACTGCTCATTCCAATTGGAGTTTGAACATCTTGATCAAAATGACAGTACACGTCTCAGCATGAAGACCTCCTTGATTATGCAGATTGGCGCTGCATGTGCCCTCTTGCACTGGAGTTCTGCTTCCGCGTGTCACCAGGACCTCAACGGTGACCAGATCGTTGGCGTGCCAGATGTACTACGCCTCCTGCAAGCTTGGGGCGATTGCACAAACCCATGCCCAGAAGACCTCAATCAATCAATGGCCGTTGACTTGGCTGATCTCACACAACTCCTGCAGCATTGGGGCCCCTGCCCTAGTCAACATGGAATACCCATCTTCCAAATGGATTTTGAACATCAGCCCGTTGGGCTCTACACCGAGGACATGCTTGAAAAGGACTGGAATGCACCGTCATGGTCACAAGGTGTAGAAGATGGCCGAGTGCATATTGTGCAGACCGATGATGGCTCCCACGCGTTGGCGGTGGACTATCCGGAAGCCACCTACGGAACAACAGCAACCGGCGCTCAGTGGAAACTCATGTTTGACCAGAGTTTCGACTGCCTGCGAGTGTCCTATCGATTGAAGTTTGAGACACCATTTGACTTTGTCAAAGGTGGGAAACTACCCGGCCTTATTGGAGGCCAAGGCAATACCGGCGGCGGAGCGCCTGACGGCACGGACGGATGGAGTGGACGGATGATGTGGCGTGCCGATGGCGCTGCGGTCCAGTATGTCTATCACCCCGATCAGCCAGAGCACTACGGGCAAGACTTTCCTTGGACAGTCGGAATAGATCCTGCCCATTTCATTCCAGGCCACTGGCAGGAAGTCGTCCATGAAATCGAGATGAATAGTCCCGGCCAACACAATGGTCGAATCACGTGCTGGCTCGATGGACAACTGGCGATGTCAGAAACCCAGATGCGGTTCCGTGATGTCGAAACTTTCGCAATTGACGGCTTTTACTTCAGCACCTTTTTCGGCGGCAGCAACGACAGTTGGTCAACCACCAAGGATGAACGAATCATCTTTGATGATTTCATCATCACCCAGTGTGAATAACTGGCCATGCTCTGTCTTTGAACACCCGGGCAATTTTCGCACACCTGCAAGTCAGTATGATGGCTCACTCATCACTATGGTTACTAGGGCCCCCACAGAAAGGTATCTCCATGAAGACTTCAGACAGAATCACCCAATTGGAAACATCGCTCCGCCGTCAAAGAATTGCTATTGCTGGACTCGGCCTTGGGCTACTAGCAACCGTGGCGATCGGCATGAATGTGGAGGTGACAAAGGAATTGACGCTTGAGGGGCTCACCATCCTGAAGGACGGTCAACCACGGATTGTCATGGGTACCGATGAGCAGGATGGCGGTGTTGGGCTGGCTGTTCTTGATGCTCAAGGGGTAAGCCGCATTGCATTAGGCACGGACGTCAAGGGAGACGGTGGCCTGGCTGTAATGGATGCCAAGGAATCACCGCGCGTATTACTTGGATCCGGAGCTGATGGCACAGGCATCATGGTGGTCGGTGGTGCAGTGACGGAAGTGCCTGCCATGCCCGCTGACAACAGCAAATGAACTTGCTCAGACAGCACACAAGCACCTGATGCCGCAGACCGAGCGCGCCTCTTAGCTCCAGCCAGGCGCATGTGACCGAAAAAAACACCCTTTAGGAAGCACTAAATCCAGTACCGAGAGTATTCGTGTCCTCACCCTTGCATGAGGGGATTTGCGCTCGTAGCCTTGAGAGTTATGCGACGGCCACGACATGGACTCATCACGCGTTCCATCCTGCTGCTTCTGGCAGCGGCGATGCCGCTGTGCTGTTGTGTGGTCCGCAGTGTTGCCAGCCCAACAACGGATGACACTCCAGCCATGATGAGTTGCTGTGGCTCAACTGCCTCTTGTCAACAGAGTGACACCGATTCTGCTCCAAAGGAATCCAAGACCTGCGGTGGCACATGCTGCATCAAGGCACCAGTGACTGTCAACGACTGGACACCTCCAATTGATGTTCTGGGCATGCCAATCGAGTTGGCATCTTGGACTCCGATGCTCGTCGATGAGACCGCATCGATCAATTGTGCACACCCCAACCGGCCTCCCCCCGGTCCTTGGAGTGCTTCGGCACCTCCGCTGCACCATTTCATCATCCTGCAGGTCTGAACACCAGAAGGCGTCTCATGCTCACCGCTGTTTCTAGCGGTGCTGTCACGTTCTGATCTGTTTGGACTCTTGCTATGAATACCCCCCCTAAGGCGCCGCTGCGACGGCGTATGCGAGCACCTGCTTGGTCTACTGTTCCGCTCTTGCTGTCTAGCTGCGCCTCCCTTGACCCTGCAGCAGATATTCACCAAGCTGCCACACTCTCTGCTGCACGATTGCATACCGGTGTTGCTGAAATCTGGGCACAACCGGTCGACTCTCCGAGCATTGCTTGGGATGGCGCTACGTCACTCACTGCGGAAACCGCCATCATTGTTGCATTGCAAAATGAACCTGAATTGCGTAGCGAACTGGCTCGCATTGCAGAACATCGCGCCGATCTTGGACAGGCTCAAGTCCTTCCCAACCCAACCATCGCTTTCGGTATCGGTATGGCAACTGATGGACTTTCTGGAAGTCCAGCAATCGTTCAGGGTCTGCAAGCATTGACCTGGCTCTGGACCCGACCAGATCGCATCGCTGTAGCAGAGGCTTCCCTTCAACAGACGATCCTCACCGCTTCATCAACGACCATCGACTTGGCAGCCCGCGTGTCCACAAGCCATGCCAAAGTGCTCGCCGCACAGGCGCTGGTGACACTCGATGCGGAGAATCTTGACATCACAGAGCAAACCTTTGCACTCATCCAACGTCGGAACGACGTTGGCGAAGCATCGAAATTGGATCTCGATCGATCTGAAGTGGATGCGCAGAACGCTCGCTCGAATCTAGTTGCAGCAGAACGTGAACTCGAGCAGGCCAAACTGGCGCTACTACTTGACATCGGCTGGCCAGGACATCACACCGACTGGTCCGCAGCTGAACCAGTCGGTATCACTCCACCACAGGAACAAGATGACATTTGGCTATGTGAGCTTGCGGCCACCCAACGACTCGATCTCGCAGCTGCTCAAGCTGCAGTCGAGAAAGAGGTTGCCGGTCTGGCACTGGCCGGCACAAGAAAGTTGCCGGAAGTTCGTTTTACTTTCGGGTGGCAACGGAGTTTCATGGATCGCAAAGCAGTAATGCCCGGGGCATCGATCACCATTCCAATCTTGGATAACGGCGACCCGGCGGTGGCCAAAGCCGCCGCGAGAATCGAATGGGCGCGCATGCAGTGGCTGGACCTTGCCAATCACATTGAATTCTCTGTCCGTGATGCGGCAAGCAAGTGGCGACAGGCCGCTGCTCAAGCTGAGATCACTGAACGTGGGGTGCTCAGTGCGGCGACCGGTGCCTTGATTCGCAGCCGCGCCGCCTACAGCGAAGGTGTAGTGGACCTGACAGTACTTCTACTGGCTCAGGAGCAACATATTGCCACCCAGCGCACACTGGTCACGCAACGCCTTTCTGAAGCAGTTTCGCTGGTGGAACTCCGCCGCTCCGTAGGTGGCGTCTTTACCCCACTACCCGATGCCATGACTCAGGGAGTCGTGCTTGATGGGGGTGCATCATGAGTACCAGCATTCCACGTCCTCATCGACGATGGATGACCCGCTTCGGACTGCCGATGCTCATCCTCTTGGCGATGGCCGGTGTACTGATTACGGTTGGTTGGCAGGCCCTGCGTCCAGCCACAGAGGTCCAAGCAGTTACTGTTGTTGTGCGTTCCGTACAGACAGATGCCCCAACAAGCGCCGAAGAGGGGGTAGACGGACGTGTCATTCAGGCCCCAGGATGGGTCGAAGCAGATCCCTTCAGCGTCTACGCCGGCGCGCTGGTTGAAGGTGTCGTCGAGGAGATACTGGTACTTGAAGGCGATCGGGTCACCGTCGGCCAGCCAGTAGCGCAGCTTGTTGCAGATGATGCGCGCATTGCTCGAAACCGGGCAAAAGCAGATCGACAGGTTTCGTTGCAGACCCTTGCCACTGCCGAAGCTGCGCGCACAGCAATTGATCCAGAAATCACTGCCGCTCACGCCAATCGCCGCGCGTTGCAGGATGAGTACCGACGCAAGTCGGCATTAGTGGATGAGGGTGCTGTCGCCGCCGGGCCTGTCGCTCGTCTTCAAATGGCCATTGAGGCTGCAGATGCGGGCATTGCACGCCTCGAAGCGCAGCGTCACATTCTTGACGCAGACATCGCATCGGCTCGGGCTGGCATGGCAGTCACAGCCGCCGAATTAGAGCGTGCACAACTCGCGCTGGATCGAACAGTGGTGCGCTCCCCCATTGACGGCGTTGTCATCGAACGGCTTACATCTCCCGGATCGGTGATCCTCTTTGGCAATGGTGAGCACTCCTCCCATATTGTCCACCTCTACGATCCGATGAAACTGCAAGTGCGAGCGGATGTGCCATTGGCCGATGCCGCAGGTGTTGGTGTCGGACATCCAGCAGAGATCATCGTCGATGTGCTTCCAGATCGAGTCTTCAGCGGAGAAGTCAGTCGCTTTGTCCATCGAGCAGATGTACAGAAGAACACCGTAGAAGCCAAGGTGCGCATTCATGAGCCCATGGACCTGCTTAAACCTGACATGTTGGCCCGAGTCCGCATACTCCAGCCACAGGCTGCACAGGATGACAAGAAACTCCACACGGTCAATCGTGTGTTTATTCCCAACAACGCGATCCGAGACAACGACACTGTCCTCATCATCAACGATGGCAATCGTGCGATGCGAAAAACTGTCACCCTCGGTGGGACATCTGTGGAAGGCTGGCGTGAAGTAGTCACTGGGCTGAGTCCAGGCGACCGAATCATCACCAGTGATGTCGCGGAAGGCACGATGGTGCGTCACAGCCCGGGAGGATCATGAACATGGCTTTGATTGAATGCCGACAATTGACACGCACCTACCGCCGTGGAAATGAGGAGATCACGCCACTGCGTGATCTGGATCTCGACATTGAGTCCGGTGGCTTTGTAGCGCTCATGGGACCGTCTGGATCTGGCAAGACCACGCTGCTGAATCTACTCGCTGGGATTGATCGTCCAACCGCAGGCACACTTTCAGTTGCGGGGAAACCGGTTCATAATCTGCCTCGGCGCGCACTTGCCAACTGGCGCAGTGCCCACGTGGGCTACATCTTCCAGCTGTACAACCTCATTCCCGTACTAACAGCCTATGAGAATGTCGAACTGCCGCTGTTGCTGCAATCACTCTCTCGCAGCGAGCGGCACGACCGGGTTGCAACTGCTCTTGAGGCTGTCGGTATCGAAGATCGACATGAGCATTACCCACGACAACTCAGCGGCGGACAGGAACAGCGTGTTGCAATCGCGCGGGCCATCGTCACCGAACCGACCATTCTGCTCGCTGACGAACCAACAGGCGACCTTGACCGTCAAAGCGCCACCTCCGTCATGGAACTGCTCGCCCAACTGAACAGCGAACAGGGCCGCACCATCGTCATGGTCACCCACGATCCACGCACGACTGAGTGGGCCGACACGGTGCTTCATCTGGAGAAGGGCCGCCTAGTAGAGCAGGCCGTCGGGAGTGAGCGACCATGAGATTGCTACGCGTCATTCCAACTGTCCTGCGACAGATCCTGCGCAGTCCGATTCGTAGTGGCTTGACCATCGTCGGCATTGCTGTAGCCATGTTTCTCTTCGTGGTAGTTGAGGCGATGCGTGAAGGTGTGCACACTGCCACCCAAGTTCAAGCTGGCGACACCACCCTCGTGGTCTACCGGGAAAATCGCTTCTGCCCCTTTTCGAGCCGGCTTCCACAGTTCTATGGAGATCGCATCGAACAACTCGACGGTGTAACAGATGTGGTGCCGATGCAGATACACGTCTCCAACTGCCGGGCTTCACTTGACGTCGTCACATTCCGTGGCGTCCCCCGTGATGACTTCAATACAGCAGTGACTGGTGAAACACAGATCATCGGTGGCACTGTCGACCACTGGCAGAGCCGCGGGGATGCGGCAATCGTCGGCGAGGCACTGGCAGCGCGGCGCGGACTGCGTGTGGGCGATCGCTTCAGCGCTGCTGGACTCACTGTCTATGTCGCGGGCATTCTCAATACAGACCACCCACAGGACCGCAATATTGCGTGGGTTCACCTCCCATTCTTACAGGAGGCAGCGCGACGTGGCGGCACTGGGGCACTAGTAACCCAATTTAACGTTTTGGTCGATGACCCAAAACAACTCGAAGCGATTGCCTCTGACATCGATGCCTTGTTTACACACGATGAACATCCAACTGCGACTCGTCCCGAGCGGGCCTTTGTCGGCCGTGCTGCGCGGGACATCGTCGATTTGGTCGACTTTGCTGGCGTTTTGGCCTGGGGCGCCCTAGCTGCAGTCTTTGCATTGATTGCCAATGCCATTGTGCTTGCTGTGCGCGATCGTGTCCGGGATCACGCCGTTTTGCAAACGCTGGGATTCACTGGGCCTCTGATCGGCTGGATGGTAATGCTTGAAGGAGTGATCATTGGACTGGTTGGAGGCCTCCTTGGTGCTGCAGCGGCCCTGACCACGGTGCGTGTTGGCAACTTCAGCCTGACTATGGAAGGTCTCAACATGGAGATTGCTGGGGGATGGACTGCCCCGCTGCTTGGAGTTGCTGCCGCACTCACACTTGGATTTCTTGCGGGGGTCGTTCCAGCCATTCGACTGGCACGCCGAGACATTGCAGCAAGCTTTCGAGCGGTTTAGGAGCACAGCCCATGCGACTACTCCCATTCGAATACGCCGTTCGCAACCTTGGTCGATCTCCGCTGCGCCTGATGCTCAGTGTTGGAGGAAGCGTACTGGTTGTCTTACTGGTCCTTATCGCTGCTGGCTTTACCCAGGGTATGCAACAAGCGATGCGGGTGAGTGGTTCACCTGACACCGTCATGCTTATTGGAAGTGGCAGCGAAGAGAGCATTGAACGCAGTGAAATTGCCATGCGATCAGCCGGCATCGTCGCTGCCAGTGTGCCTGGACTACTACGCCGAGCTGGGATCGATGCCGTCTCACCCGAAATACATCTTGCCATGCCACTGGTGACAGAGGCAGGAACACCAGGGCGACTTGCAGTCATTCGTGGAGTCGCCCCGGAGGCATGGCTGGTGCATGATGACACTCGCCTGGTCCGAGGCAGAGCACCACAACCTGGCCGCAGCGAATTGGTTGCTGGTCGATTGGCGGCACGAGCTCTTGGCTTTGAACCACCTGAATCAATTCTCGGAATGACCTTTTCATTAGATGGTGAGCCATATGAAGTCGTTGGCCTCATGGAGGCTGATGGAGGTGTCATCGAAGGCGAGTTCTGGACCGCACTGACCGACTTGCTGGTCACGGCGCAACGCGACAGTCTCTCCACCGTCATTCTTCGAATGGACCAAGCGGAATTGGGGGACCTAGAGGCCTTCGCCGCAACCAGACTTGATCTGGAACTCGCGGCTATCGCTGAGCCCGAGTACTACGCCCAATTGAGCGCCTTCTATCGCCCAGTGCGGCTGCTGGTCATCGTCACCGCGATCCTCATCGCCATTGGTGGTATCACGGGCGGGCTCAACACGATGTATGCAGCCTTTGCCAGCCGCGTACGCGAAATTGGTTCATTGCAGACATTGGGGTATTCAAGAGCAGCCATCTTATGGTCGCTGGTGCAGGAATCCGTGCTGGCAAGTGCGATTGGCTCACTGATCGCCTGCGCGATCAGTTTGGTGCTGCTTGACCAATTCGTTATCCGATTTTCGATGGGGGTATTCGGGATCTCCATCAACGCAACGGTCCTGTCCCTCGGGCTGGCGGCTGGACTGCTCTTGGGGGTTATTGGAGCAGTTGTGCCCGCATGGCGATGTCTTCGCCGGCCCATTCCCGAAGCCCTTCGCGCTGGTGAATAGATACAGTCCTACAAGGAGTTTCCATGATTCTCAGATTACTCATCATCTTTACACTCACGATCTCCACTGGCTGTGGTGAATCTAGTGAAACTACCCCACCGTCCAAAAAGAAAGACGTTGCTTCGGTGACACCTCCTGTCGGGGTGTTTACTCCGACCCGTCCGGCAGATGCGCCAGGAATATCCGAGGTCAAGAAGACAGCGAAGAAAGGTGACACCGTTCGCTTTCTTGGTCGGGTCGGTGGCAAAGTCGAGCCCTTTGTCAGCGGCAACGCCATCTTTGTAGCCACCGACTCCGCCCTAGTCTCATGTGAACTTAAGGGAGATAAGGATCACTGCGCCGTCCCCTGGGATTACTGCTGCGAGGACGCCGATGATCTCCGCGGCGGCATGGCGACAGTGCGTCTCGTTGACACCTCAGGACGGCCACTTCGGGCCACCGCCAGAGGAATGGGCGGTCTTGAGGAATCCAAATTTGTTCTCATTGAGGGCCTGGTACACGATCGCAACGACGATGGGCTATTCATTGTGGACGCTTCAAGCATATGGGTCGGCGGCAAGCCAAACCGAAACGATCCCCTCAAGGGCAGTCGTTGAACTACAACTGAGATAGATTCAACTGAACAGAACCTACAGTTGACGATGCGCATCGCCTCTGCACGGAAGATCGCATGCACTCAAGGTGCACTACCCGTACGTCGGGTCGTAACAGAGTTCGGCAACCGTTGCGGCCCAGTCCTTGCTCTCGTGTCGATTCAGGCCCATGTCGGCGATCTTCTTGGCCACCTCAGCAGCAATCTTCAACTCCACAGCGCGGATGTTCTCTCGCGGCGGATACAAAATGCCATCATCGAGCAGATCCTGAGAAACTTGTTCGGCAAGATTCCGCGCCGCGGTCAAGAATGCCTCTTGCGGTACCCGCGTCGCCCCAGTTGCAAGAATGGCCATGCCCATGGCTGGAAAGACATACACGTTGTTGCCTTGAGCTGGCTTGATGCTTCGACCACGATGCATGACTTCTGGCATCGGACTGCCACTGCTGAAGAGGCATTTGCCCTCCGTCCAGGCATAAGCCTGTTCCGCAGTACATTCACTGCGCGAGGTAGGGTTTGACAATGGCATAATCATCGGCCTTGCATTGAGGCGCGCCATCTCACGACAGATTGCTTCATTGAAGGCCCCAGTCGCTGTGGACACACCAACGATGCCGGTGGGCTTGAACGACTTGACCTGTTCTAGAAAGTCACTGCAGTCTGGCGCATCGGCTGCAAATGCCTGCTGGAAGGGCAAGAGGTCATCACGATTCTTTGTCAAAAGACCCTTGATATCCATCATGCGCACGTTGGCGATGGCTTCATCACGTGATACCCCATCTTCACCAACCATCGCCTCGACGATTTGTTCGGCAATGCCCGTGCCTGCTGATCCAGCGCCAAGGAACAAGATGCGCTGCTTAGAAATCTTCTCGCTCTTCGCCCGACAAGCCGCCAGCATGCCCCCCACAGTCATGCTTGCCGTGCCCTGAATATCGTCGTTGAAACAGGTCACCTGATTCCGGTACTTCTCCAGAATTGGTTCTGCATGGATGATGTTGAAGTCCTCGAACTGAATACAACAATGCGGCCACTTCTTGTGCACACTGTGTACGAACTCATCTATGAATGCGTAGTAGGTTTCATTGTCGGGACGGTTTTGCCGTAGACCTGCATACATTGGGTCTTTGAGGAAATCTTCATTATCAGTGCCGACATCAAGTGTGATGGGCAAAGTCAACTCTGGCGGGATCCCGGCGCAGGCGGTGTAGAGAGCGAGCTTCCCGATTGGAATACCCATCCCGCTCGCACCAAGGTCGCCCAAGCCAAGAATGCGAGATCCGTCCGTCACCACAATGAAACGCACATCCTCTTCAAACCAATTGTCAAGCAACTCAGAAATTCGCCCCTTNGCAGTCAACGGCAGATACAACCCGCGCGAGCGTCGCAGAATGTGTCCGAACTTCATGCAGGCATCACCTACAGTCGGCGTATAAACAATTGGCAAGAATCGCTCTGGATCACTAATGAGGACTTTGTAAAAGAGGTGGTTTTCACGATCCTGAACACTGCGAAGGAGCGTGTAGCGATGCAGATCGTCTGAGGCAGCGTCCATTTGCGCAATCACACGTTCTACCTGAAGGTCCATCGTCTCCACGACCGGAGGTATGAGCCCTTCAATGTGCAAAGTCTGTCGCTCTTCATCTGAAAAGGCTGTGCCCTTGTTTCGACGTGGATCGTGGAGCAATTGAAAAGCATCACGGTTACGCATGAGTCGTCATATCCTTCTTCACAGGCAAGAGACCAGTCCGCTATAGACCTTGTACCGACCTACGAGCACACCATACCACTACGGTTCGCTTCGTATATTCAACTTGTTGGCTCAGCAGAGGTTCCCCAGATTGGTACCACAAACAAAGGAATTGAGCCGTAGGTCAATCAGCGATTCAATCCGGTACAGACTCGCCCAATGACATTCGAGCACTTACGACAGAACTGTCATCACTGATGGGCGTTGACAGATTCGGGCCTACGAGGTCACTCAATGTCGTCTCGCCGAGGGCCTTCTCCATTTGCCCAATCGCGCGGTCGATTTGTTGATCGATCAATACAAGCACTGGGCTTCCTTGATGGCCAGGAGATTTCTCCGTTCGCTGCACAGGATCAATGGCATTGACCACATCAAGCAGCGTCGCTTGTGTGGGATCGCATCCAAGCACAAACCCCCCATATCTCCCGCGTTGGCCCTTCACCATGCCTGCTCGACGAAGCGTGTTGAGCACCTTGGAGGCATACTGCTGAGGAATGTGACCAGCCTTGCTCAGCGCGCCACAGGTGGTCGAATGACCCTTGCTTCCTGCCAGAAGCACCATCATCCGTAGAGCGTATTCAGCAGTTGTTGAAAGCATGCGCGTCACCCCCCAAAGCAAGGTAGAGCTAAATGGACATCTTGATCCATTATAATGGGAAGGATGAGTCGGCCCGAGGGTTTGCAAGCAACCGCTTGCCGCTACTGGACCTGCATCTATCATGCCTAGAGACGGGATTGGGCCTTAAATCTACCGAATCACTGCTTAAAATGGCAATATGCCCGTCTTTTTCGTTGTATGCGCAAGATATTGCATCGATTTGCCCTGATCGCGCAAATCGCCCCCTACTCCAAGCCAGGCCATAGCAGAAACAGTAGCCCCGCCTGGACACCAGCGTAGATCATGCCATCTAAGAGGCTCGTCCCGATGAAACGACTCGGTTTGCCTAGAAAGAGATCCGTGCCTAGGCCCCCCAAGCAGTAGGCCATGCTTCCCAGAATGAAGGTCGGAAGCAGAATCTGGCACGCCGTGCAGGAGACCAACACCCCAGCCCCAAGCTGCACCCCGCCTAAGACGAGCCCTACCGACATCCCCACCCCAAAGGCCACTGCGATATTGATCAGCAGAGAGCCAATCAGATTGCGAAGGTAGTTCGGGCTCCGCGGACAGATCGTGATCACCCCCCACGGGCCCTTCTTCCACCGCTCCTGAAACCCCGGTGATTGAAGTACCTGCTTGTCACCACCATGGTGCGGCCACATATAGAGCCCCGGACAAAGCCCTTGCACCTTCATTGCGTCCACAAAAGACTGCTCATCAGGCAGTTGCTGTATGTCTCTGTCATGCCAGCGTACAACCATCCAGATCAAAGCCGATACGACAAAGACGCCCACCCCGGCAACCAGACACGGAATCACCAAACTCATCATGACAAATACCTCCTGAGGCCACTGTCCGGCAAGGCCGACCCCATGTCAACCCATGGACCACATTCCGGCTTGACCAAGCGTGGCTGAGTAGTCAGCATTCAATGAATGGCCGACGATCTGCTCAAAATCGCAGCGCCTCATCCGACCCGCACACTGATCGCGATGACTGGATCGCTTTCGATGATCTTTCTCGATGCAACCGTAGTTGGAGTTGCACTACCGACAATCCAAGTCGACCTGAATCTGACCACCAGCTCCGCCGCTTGGATCGTCAACGGATTTCTGCTCGCGTTCGCCTCGTCACTTGCACTCGGTGGCCGGATTGCCGACCGCTTTGGTCGATTGCGTGTGTTTCGTTTCGCGATGCTGCTTTTTGCAGCTGCCTCACTGTTGTGCGGCATCGCCCAGAGCGCCGCATGGCTGATCGCCGCTCGTGCTGTGCAGGGAATTGCTGCAGGAATGATGCAACCGGCATCGACTGCCATGGTTATCTCCTCGGCACCGGAAAACAAACGCGGCGTAACCATGGCAATGTATTTCGGAGTGGCGCTCCTTTTTCTTCTCGCTGGGCCAATCATTGGCGGCAGCATCATTGCCTTGCTGGATTGGCACTGGATCTTCCTGCTCAATCTTCCGGTGGCACTCACTGCACTCTTACTGACCATTGGGCTGGGCCTGCCTGTGTTTCGTGCCGTCGCCCGCAGCATCGATGTCCTAGGCATCATCCTGCTGCTTTTGGGGATGCCGGTATTGGTGTTGGGGCTCGAGTGGATCGCCCAACCACCAGGTGGCGTCGGCTGGCTGCCACCACTGCTGACCGTTATTGGTCTGGTGTGTACGGTCGCATGTCTCATCCACTGTGCACGCACTACCCAACCTGTCCTAAACATCAGGCTTCTTGCCCCGAAACCACTGCTTGGCCAAACACTTGTCCTGGCGATCGGTTCACTGATCATGGCGTCACAATCCGTCTTTGGTGCCATCTACCTGCAGGAAGTCCTCGGCTTCACGCCTTTGCGAGCGGGAGTTGCCGCCCTTCCACTGCTGCTTCCAGTCCTGCTAGTCATCCGATCAGCAGGNAAGTGGTACGACCGCAGTGGTGCTGGTCCGCCGATGATCGCTGGAATGACCGGAGCGACAATCGGGCTGGCCGTCGAGACGGTCGGCATCATGATGCACTCCTATGTTGTACTTGCTTGCGGCATGGTTCTTGTGGGCATTGGGTCGACCATCGCCACCACACCTGCAAACACAGACATCCTGTCACGTGCCCCACAAGCAAACCGCGGCGAAGTCAGTGGTTTGGTGCAGACGGGCAGGCAGTTTGGCGCGAGCCTTGGCATCGTGGCATGTGTGCTGGCGGTCAGTTTCATGCTTGCGCCAATGACGCTTGATCTCAAAAAGCATCACTCAGGGGATGTTGACGCGATGCAGGCGATTCAGGGAAATGTGCACGCCATCAAGGGGTTGGAATCTCGCAATCCAGCCCTGGCTTTGGAGATTCGATCTGCTCGGAGTAACGGGATTGCATCGGCATTTGCCCTGCAGGGTCTTGTGGCGGCACTTGGCATCATGCTGAGTCTGACCCTTGCAAGGCCCCACCCCGAGTCCCCAGCGGCAGACTGACAAACCAACTGTGATGACCTCCATCAAATGACCAACGGTACACTTGCTTGGCATCTGATAATGATCGGAAGGACACACCATGCTCACGAGTTTGATCTGTGCACTACTCATGGCCACGCCGTCAAACATACTCTTTACCAATGGCACTGTGATTCCAGTCACCGGGCCAGATATTGAAGACGGACACATCTACGTCGAAAATGGACGCATCATGTCCGTAGGCCCCGCTGCTGACTTTGCTGCACCAAGCAATACCCAGTACCAGATTGTTGATCTGGAAGGAGGCATGGTGATGCCTGGGCTGATCTGCACACACAGCCACATCGGGGGCTGGGGCGGCGGCGACCGTTCATCACCCATGCAGCCCGAAACACGCATACTTGATGCCATCGACGTGCAAGATCCTGGATTCCGCCGCGCAGTCGCCGGTGGTCTGACAACACTCAACATCATGCCTGGAAGCGGCCATCTGTGTAGCGGCCAAACCGTCTACGTCAAACTACGTAATGCCAATACGATCGACGGACGCCTCATTCGCCTACCCGATGCACAGATTGCTGGTGGACTGAAAATGGCTAATGGCACCAATCCACAGAACGGACCTCCCTTTCCAGGTACGCGAGGCAAGTCAGCGGCATTAGTGCGACAACGACTCATCGAAGCTCAGGAGTATGCCAATCAGATCAAACGCGCGGGAGACGATATGGACAAACTTCCTCCACGTGATCTTGCACTTGAGACACTGGCAGAGGCGCTAGATGGCACGCGAGTTATCCATCATCACACCCATCGCCACGACGACATCATGACTGTCCTGCGGCTGGCTGAAGAATTCAATTTCCGGCTTGTACTTCACCATGTCAGCGACGGATGGAAGGTGGCTGAGGAAATCGCAGAGGCTGATGTTCCTTGCTCCATTATTGTCATCGACTCACCCGGTGGCAAACAAGAAGCCATCGACATCGACTTCAAAACCGGGAAGGTGCTTACTGAGGCAGGTGTGAGCATTGCATACCACACCGACGATTGGATTACCGACTCACGCTACTTCCTGCGCAGCCCCGCACTGGGCATGCGAGCGGGACTCGACCGCGAGACAGCCCTTCGCAGTGTCACCATCAACGCCGCCGAGATGCTCGATCTGGGAGACCGAATCGGGTCGCTTGAAGTCGGGAAGGACGCTGATCTGGTTTGGCTCAGTGGCGACCCGTTCTCCAACTTCACCAAGATTCGCGGGACTTGGGTGGAAGGTGATCGGGTTTTTGACATCAAGGAGTCAGAGGACCTCCTGTTTGCTCAGGGAGGCTGGGGCGCGGGCAATGCAGAACGGCCCTATATGTGTTGTGAAGAACATGTCCATGGAGGTGGCCAATGATGATGTCCACCGTTTTGCTCGCGGCACAAATTATGGCCGCCACGAGTTCAAGCACGATCGTCTACGCCGATGTCGTACACCCAGTATCCAGTCCCCCCATCAAAAACGGTTGCATCGTCATTCGTGATGGACACATCGTCAAAGTCGGCACTGCTGCTGATATCAAGCCCACCGGACAGGAGAAGGTCATTCGCTGCGCCGTTGCAACCCCTGGCTTGGTCGATGCCCGAGGCACGGTTGGGCTGACTGGACAATACAACATCCCCCATGACCAAGACATGCTTGAGCGGTCCAAGCCAATTCAACCTGAACTACGCGCGATCGATGCCTTCAATCCCCGTGAGCGTTTGGTTGAATGGGTTCGTCAGTTTGGAACAACCACCGTACATACAGGTCATGCACCAGGCGAACTAGTTTCGGGACGCACCATGATCTGCAAAACGTACGGTGACACGATCAACGAAGTAGTGATTGTCCCGGATGCCATGATCGCATGCACGCTTGGTGAAAGCGGATTGAAATCACAAGACAAGAGTCCAGGAAACCGCTCAAAAAGCATGGCCATGCTTCGACAACGGCTCATCGAAGCCCAGGAGTACGCCCGCAAACATGCTGCTGTCACAGACAGTGATGACAAAGATGAACCAGAGGATTTTCCAAAGCGCAATCTCCAGCTGGAGGCGCTGGCCTCAGCACTCAATGGAGACATGCCGCTACTGATTCACGCGCATCGAACGCACGACATCATGAATGCCCTCCGCCTGGCTAAAGAATTCGACATCAAGATCGTCATCGATGGTGGTAGTGAAGCGTATCGGGTCATGGATGAAATCAAGGAGGCTGGTGTGCCTGTCATCGTGCATCCTCAATTGATTCGCATGTACGGTGAAATGGAAAATGCGTCATTCACCACCGCTGCCAAACTCGCCGATGCCGGCATTCCCATTGCCATGCAAACAGGATATGAGTCGTATGTACCCAAGGTTCGCGTGCTGGTCTTTGAGGCCGCTCAGGCCGCGGCGCATGGCTTAGGTCGTGAACGCGCCCTACGTGCATGCACCCTTGATTCGGCGCGGCTACTTGGCGTTGACGATCGAGTTGGCTCCCTAGAGCCTGGCAAAGATGCTGATATCGCACTTTGGGATGGCGATCCATTCGAGTGGACGACCCATTGTGTTGGTGTCATCGTCGACGGCAAACAGGTCTCCACCGTCGTTCGATAGGTCACGACTCAACTCTTGACACCAGCTGATGCCGGCAATCCCAAGGATTCCAATTGCGCTTCAATCTGTGGTTGCCACCCTCGATTGGCAGCCGGGCTTGCTGGACTGGGATGCAGAATCTGATGCACGGGAAGATCGCGCTGGGCCAATGCACGCCGAGCTCTTTTGCTGGCGAATGCGCCAACGCCGACCACACTTCGGGGCTGAAGTAGATCAACAACATCGATAATCGCCTGATCACAGGCATCTTCAATCGCTTGCCGCGTGCTAGGCGGCAATTTGTCTGGAGTCCGATTGCGTCCCGACTCCTCAAGAAATGCCAGTGGACACCAGTTCCACACGAAGTAGTGCTCAAAGAAGGCGTCACAAGTACCAAAATTAGACTGCGCCCAACCCCAGAGTCGCCGGCCACTCACCTCGCTTCGTGTGCAGAAAAGACCCGTGACCGGTCGTTTCGGATGCTCGTAATCCGGGCGGCCAATCTCGGCGTTGATACCGAGAAATTCTCTTACTGCTGCAACTTCTCCAAAGGGCACACCAGTTTGCGCCATACCCCATGGGCCTGGATTCATCCCAAGCAGCAATGCATCGATGCCGATTCGAGCATAGGCGAGGAAGGCCCGATGAGCCATCACTGCATATCTGGTCGGATCGTATATATGGGTTACGGGATCAACCGGAGCAACGTCGCAGAGCGTATCCGACAATCTGCTGGAGACATCCGAAAGTTCTGATTGCAGACTCATGGATCTTCATCTGTTTTTTTCGCTGCGCCGCCGACGAATGTCACAGGATCATTCAGTGTGGCAATCCGCCTTAATGTTGCTCTTCTGGATACATACTCTGCCCACAGCAAGCTGACCATAAAGACCACAACCGCACCAAAGAGATACCAGAGTCCGTTGAGCAAGGTGAGTTGCACAAAATTGTTCTGCTCTGATAGATAAAGCATCATCGCAAGCGCAAATACATCCAGCATGCACCATTCGCTCACATATCGAGTCCAAAGATAAGTACGTCTGCGGTAGGTGTTGGGCAAAGGCACATAAAGCGAAATGAGAAGCAGCAAGATGGTCAGAAGTGGCGCAATAATCAGAAACAAAACCATCACTACTGCAAACAGCGACAGATGACCATCAAAGAGGTAGTCGATGCCAGCCTTGAGCGACCAAGTATTGCTGACTAGGCCAAACTGGTTTACATGGAAGAGCGGATAGAAAAAAGCCCGGCCGATGACAATAACGGATCCGATACAAAGCACCGTCGACACCACGCCCTGCCATCCCGCATAAATAATTGCCGGCCGAATATGCCCCAAGACCAATGTTGGCTTTGGGTTTTGCTTGCGCACGATCTCATGAAGCACTGTTCCTGCCACCATGCTGAGGATGATGGCACCTGTAAAGCAGTAAAGGCCGTACTTCACGGTCACACCCGTGAGACCCTGTTTGCCAAGTACCAGCAGAATCAGCAGCGACACGAATACATCGAGCAGACTCCAGCGGCCCAAGTGTCCAATCGCGCCCAACAGGCGTTCACGTCCACGTGGTGTCATATGACACATCATCGATACGGTTGCCAACGTCAGTTTGATCGGAGGGAAGAGGACTGAAAAACCAATCACCAAGATCACCAGTGGGTACAGTTGATGCTCCCACAACAACTGAATGACCCTGAGAATCGAATATGGGCCGGGCAGCACCTCACCGACAATCTCCATAAACGGGACGCCTGGTAGTAGTGCGATGACATTGAGGATGAGTGAAAGCAGCAATAGGATTGGCACAAGTGCCTTGGCCCACATCGGCATGGTTGGATACAGGCGTGATCGCTGATTCATGTGCGGGTGATCCATGGGTCGCTTCTCAGACTCCTGCGACAAGGTAACTCACGATTACAGATCCGGCCAATGGAACCAGTATCACAAGGAGCAGAATCCCCCAGGCTCACGAATCAGTAGGCCTCAGCAGCAATGGCCCTGACCACCGCAGCGGAGCGATGCCAAATCCCGTCCATGGTCAACTCCTGAGCACCTCTTGGCCTTGGACTGCACGACTATGGGGCAGCCTATCTGCCTGAAGGCTCCGGGGCGGTATGCTCCCTTCATCGGTTCCGGCCGATGGCACCATTGATCCCCCAGTCACGGAGACACACCATGACCACTACCGATACCCACCGCCCCCGCCTCTATCAGGGTGATGGCGACAGCCTCATGGAAGCAGATCGCCGCAGTGATCGGATCATCATTCTTCCATCACATGACCCACGCGAAGCGACAGTGGGTGGCGGGGAGATTCGCATTCAATGGGGACAGAGCCTGCTCCGTGATGTGCTTGCTGGTCGGTACCGCACCGTTGTGTGCGGCATCAACGACACTGACAACTCTCACGGAATTATTGGAACGCTACTTGAACTGGTAACTACCAGTCAATGGACCGTGGAGTCAGCGACCTCCTACGCGCGTGTGTTCCAAGAGTCCGCTTCTCTACACGGCCGCGGGGACCGCGAACCGTACATCCTCAAGTTTGACCTCGACAGTATTCTGGTCCTTGCCATTCTGCGACCACGTGGCCAAGCGCACTTCACACTTGACGACCTCGAAAAGGGCTTTCGCACAATTGCGAAAATGCTGCAACACCGACATGATCGTCAGCCAACCGCCAGTGTGTCTTTTTTGGGCGCGCACTCCAACCGGCTCATTGATCAAAATGGCGAGGAGCCGGCATTCGAGGCCATTCTGCGCACGATATACAACGCTGGATATCGCGGCGATGTTTACCCCTCATTGGCAATGTGGCATAAGGCCCCAACTGGCGCCTTTGCTACCTACCCATTCCCTGAGAGTCTCGACCGCATGCGCGACGGCTCATCCTGAGGTATCGGTTTGTGACTCCCGGTCGCCAAGCACGCGCCGGGTTTGATCAGGATCAATGAAGATCAAGAACAATAGAGGCGCTGCCTGAAGCACGGCCGCAAGGGCATAGGCGCCGCTTATGGTCACCATATCTTCAATTCGACCTGTCAAATCTTGACCAATGGTCCGTGAAAAATTCATCATGGCCATGTAGGCCGTGAACTGCGTCGCTGCAACAAGTGGCCACGACACCTTCATACACAATGAGAACAATGAGACATATAAAATACCTGACAACAAAGCATCAAAGAACATGTGCGCGATGATGAAGCTGTCATATCGCCACAAGGTCTGAGCATCAGCAAAGATCAGTGTCAGGATTGCGAGCATCGACCCGGCCATCACAGCCAAACGTCGAGCACCAATTCGATCAGCGAGCAGACCACCACCGATGGATCCAATCAGACCCATCCATGTTGCAAACCCGCCCCAAGTAGCATTCTTTTCGACTGACCAACCAAGATCCTGAATGATTAGAACCGAAGAGAATCCGGTCAACATCCCATTAGAAATTGAAATCGTCAGTGTCAGAAGCGCCAGGGCGATACTTGATCGCAATGAAAAGGCGCGAGTCAGGCGCATCACCGCCGTCACCAATGAATCTGCAACATCAGGGCTCTGCAGTGAAGCCTCGCCTCGGGTCCACGGCAATAGTCGTTCTGAACTGCGCTCTCGGATGAACAACGGCAACAGCATCACAAAGGTAACCACGAGCGCAATCACTAAGAATCCAACCCGCAATCCACCCACTGCGACAATCGTGCCCATCCCGGCGCCGCCAAGCGCATTGCCCATATAGGAACTGCCATACATGAATCCATTTGCACGTCCACGTTCAGAGTCACGCAGCATGTCTACGGCCAGCGCATCGACTGAAACATCTTGCAGCGCGGAACAGGCCGACATGCAAAAGAGTCCAGTGGCTAGAAAGCCATGATGGGTCAGTGGGTCAGGCCCAAAGGAAAGGACCACAAGTGACAGGACCATGCCAGACTGAGCAAGCAAAATCCAAGGCCGCCGTCGGCCCATTGAAGGGAGACCAAATCCATCGATGATCGGGCCCGCAATCCACTTAAATGCCCAAGGAAGGGTCGCATACTTCAAGAGGTCGCCGATATCACCAGGAGACATCCCCTCACGCGCCAACACCCCGCTCAGCGTGAGAAACATAAATCCATAGGGAAGGCCTTGTGTCAGATACAGCGCACACAACGTAATCAGACGCAGCAGTGGCCGATCATGCAATGCCAGTGGAGCGCGTGTGTTCACCCCATCAACCGTTCGCGGCATCCTGATACATCGCTTCAAGTTGCGAAGCAATAGAATCTGTTGACATGTGATCAAACACCCACTGACGACCCGCGTTGCCCATGGATTTGAGCTTCGCTCGATCAGCAAGCAATGGAGCAATGCCTTCGACAATTGCGTCCGCTGACTGCTCGACAGCAATCCCACCACCACTGTCAACAACTTCACGCCATGTATCAACGAGCTTGGTGGTCATGACGGCTGTACCACAAGCAAGTGCTTCAAACTGAACGAAGCCAAAATTTTCCTGACTGCTCGGTAGCACAAACAAGTCGCAGGCTTCATACAGCGACCACTTCTCATCGCCCCCGATCTGACCTGTAAAGTGTGTACACCCATCAACGCCATGTGAACAAGCCAATTGCTTGAGCGACTCCACATAGTCATCATCACCTGGCCCTGCCATATAGAGCTGCAGATTCGGAAATGCATCTATCAACCGTGGCATGGCGGCGAGCAGGTGCTCAATACCCTTTTTGACATGCAATCGACTCAGGAAAAGGAGGTGTGGACCTTCATCCTTGAGTTGTGGCCATCGTTTTTGAGCAGGCTCTGGACCGCGCAATGTCTCAAACACCTCAAGGTCCATCAAGTTCGGAATCACCCGACCTTGACCTCTCGGGAACCACTTGCGTGATTGCTCCAACTCTCCTTCAGCAGTGCAGTGCACAAAAGCTGCACCCTCGAGCACCTTGCGGCCACCAAGCCCCAAATACATCCGCTTCTTGAGTCCACGCTGGGCCATACACCAATCATCCAACATGCCGCGCAGACTGACGACATATGGGGTTCCAACGCGACGAGCCATGCCCGAGATCTGGATATTCGCGCGTTCCCACACTCCATGCAATTGCATGACGTCAGCGGCGCGAACAGCCTGCCGCAACTCGCCAAGCTGACCTGGACGGAAGAACCGCCCTGGAAGAGCGGGCACTGGCACCTGGAGAATGCGCGGCCCCTCATCCGCATCGATCCACTGCTGCGGCACATCGCGAGTCACCGTCGTGGCCAGAGTGACATCATGCCCTCGACGATGCAGAACACGGCACAGATCAACCACCGCGCGTGGAGGACCACCATAAACAAAGTCAACGCGATGTAAGTACTCGACAATCCTCATGGCGATGGTGAGGATAGCAAGCCGTCAATATTGGCGGATGAGACCTTAGAGACAGGGACCCCACACCGAGAGTATGGTCAAGATGTCGTCTGTACCAACAGAGCCGGAATTGTCTACATCACCGAGACAGCCTTCCGGGCACGGTCCCCATTCAGCTACGACAATCAACAGATCGTCGACACCTACATCGTTGGATCCATCCAAATCACCGCTACAGGTGCAATATGACAAGAGCTCATTCTGTCCGAGATCAACCCACTGGCCTGTGATGTTGTCGGGTTGGTTATTGCAGATTGAGGTTGAGGCCAAGTAGACAAGCGCCTGCTCAATGCCGATGCCCCCAGCAGACTGGTCCGCGACATGCCCACTGATACGCACATCGACCAGTGCAGATTCCCCTGCATTGAGCCATAGTCCGGCATCCTGTGGGGCCTGAGCACTACTGATCTGACTCTGGCGAATTGACAACACCCCACCGGTCTGAGCAATGGCACCTCCTCGAGAGACTGCCTGTCCGTACTCCATATTGACTTCATCCATCGTGACGTTACCAGCAGCCAACATCATGCCCCCGCCATAGGAAGCGCCACCAAAGAGCAGTACAACATCACTCATTTCCGTTGTGCCACCATCGATATGCATGAGCCCACCGCCAATGGTCGCAAAGGCGTTCATAATCTGGCTGTCAACGATGTTCAATATGCCGTCACGCATCGCCACAGCACCGCCCCAAGTTGTTGCGCCCCCTTCAACCTGCACGTCATCAAGATGCAATTGACCTTCATCAATCCAGATGCCACCACCTCGGCGTTCATTCTCCGAACCAATCGCGGTCCCCTCACCACCCTCTATAGCGACTCGTGTCATGGACGCACTGGCCTGAGGATGAACTCGGATAGTCGACTCCCAGCCCGCACCGTTAACAATCGTGGTCTCATAGTCACCCCATCCACTTACTTGAACATTCGCTCCTTCGAATTCAATGGGGCCAACAAAGGTGCCAGCATGCAGCCAAAGTGCATCTTCGTCGTCAAGTACAAGGTTCTCGATCGAGTCGAGATCTCCCGGGACCACCAAGTCCTGATGCCCAGCCAACTCACGTTCAATCTGATCCCAGATCAATCCTGTGAAATAGTCGGCCCCAGCATCACTGTCAAAGTGCACTCCTGAGGGCTCAAGAAAACCCCTCACTCGATTTTCAATAGGTGACCGACCAAGGGCGAGAAGGTTGATAAAACCAACATCACTTCGCTCCATCGAGATCTCATACATGACATTGGAAATCCGCACAAATCGCCCTACTGCGCCTGTCTGCCACGGGGACAGCAAGAGAAATCGCGGGTCGGCTGCTGGATCATTGGCGAGAGTCGCTGCGCGATAGCGATCAATGACAGCCTCCAACTTAGAACGCCACAGTCCCTCAATGTCATTGGCCTGCGCCGTAGTCATGTTCTGCCCAAGCAGAATCACAAAGACGTTTGGTTGCCGGGTAGCGTTGAGATAGGCTTGTAAAGCCGCATCGTCATAGTGACCCGATTCTGGCAGGTGATCTTCAACAGTAAATCCACCTTCCGAAATTGAGTCGATTTGCAACCCTGCCACATCAGTGCGCCAAAACACCTGTGTCACGTGATAGAAACGCTGATCAGCCGTGCAATTCTGAGGGCACGGCCATGGGTCACTCCCAGGGAAGCCTGGCGTCCACCCTTCTGGAGTGCGCACCTCGGCCATGACCTGACCAGTACCGGTGGGCACATCGACGTCAACCCAGTCAATCCACGGACGGTCGGCGCTGGAGTCCCGCGGCGCAAAGGACTGCGAATCGCCGTAAACACCATCCCTACTGGCCACGTAGCGCAGTGGATCGGTGCCTTGTTGATCATGGGCAAATATGAGCCGCGCCTTCATCGGGGTGTTGGCCGTCCAGTCACCGCCGATGTACTCATCCATTCGGGTGAGTCGAGACTGGGTATAGGGCGCGTATTGCCCCATGCCGGTTCCATCCGTCACAATGTCCCAGCCACGGGTCGGAATGAACCCGTCCTGCCCATTGCTCCACACTTGCGGATCATCAGAACCAGCATCCCAAACTGGTCGACCAGTTGTAATCAGTCCGGTCTCAGAACAATTGATGCGAATGCCCTCGTTACTGGAATTGGTGCCCGGAGACACACGCCCCGCCCAGTGATCTGGGTTCCATGTCCGCATCATGCCACCGAGCATTCGTGGGTTCTTCTCACGAAGCGAATTCGAATCACCAATGATCGTCAGCCGGCAATCTTCATGTTTAATGCGATGCGCGATTTCGGCCAGGCCGTGCCGCATCGGCGCTGCTGGCACGACATCACCCCCGATCAGTACGGTCGTGAGTCCCGTCAAAATGGTTATTGAGCCAACCATGGTGTCGCGGCCCACCGCGTCCTGCAGTATGAACGCAGACCAGCCAGGATGCAATTTCAATTCACAAGGAGCGTGACCTTTGGTGGCCCTGCAGCGGGTTTATAGGCCCTCCTGCTACCATTGGGGCATGGAATTCAACCCCTCCGACGGTTCTCAGCGTGCTTCCTTTGAATTGCTCCCAGAAGGGACTTATGACGCCAAAGTGATCGAAGCTGAAGAACGGACCAGCCAGAAGGGCAATGACATGATTGCCCTGACCCTTCAGGTCGCTCACCCAGAGGGATATGAAGCGCGTGTGTGGGACTATCTGGTATCCGTACCCGCAGCTGTCTTCAAAATCCGAATGTTCTGCGAAGCAGCTGGGCTTGACAAGCAATACCAATCTGGACGATTGACGGCCAAAGAGTGCATTGGCAAGAATGTCTCCGCACGCATTGGAATTGAGGAAGGCCGCGACGGCTTTGGCGATCGCAACACAATCTACGAATATGTGACCGGTGGTTCACCCAAACCGGCGGGCATCGCCACCATGCCAGAATCCAATGCGGCTGAGAAATCAAGCGAGCCGCCCATGGCGCCCGTAGTCAATGATGATGAGATCCCATTCTGATCCGACGCGGCAGGAGCGGGCAATCAGTCGGCCACCTGATCAGTCTGCATCAGGGACGTCAATGGACTCCAGTTCACTGCGATAAGCATCTGTTCCAGCAAAGAAGAGGATGCAGACGATCAGCAGGAACAACATCCAAAGCCCATTGGTCAGCAGCGTCATAAACATAATGGCCATGGTATCAAATTGAACCTCAGCGGTTCCGCTCAAAGCCCACGCCATTGCTCCCGTTAGCACACTACCCTGCCTGCGTGAGTGATCGTCCAAGCCTGCTTCCCCACATGTACGTTCCCCCTCCGCAGGGCAATGCGGTGTGGCGGTTTTTGTTCCGGTGGGCGATCTGGCCAATCGTGAAGGTCGTCATGGGGCTGAAGTGGCCAGATGGATCTTATAAGGGCGGCATTGAGTACGAGGCCAAAGGAAAATGCCCCGAGCAAGGCTGCCTCGATGCGTCCAACATCACGTTTGACCTCCCTGATGGTGAATTGGAACACATCCCCACAGAGGGGCCAGTGCTGATTGTGTCGAATCACCCCTACGGCATGGCAGATGGCCTGCTGCAATCGGTGTTGATGCAAACGGTACGTGCGGATTCCAAACAGTTTGTGAACAAAGCACTCAGTGTTTTTCCTCTGCTGAATCGTCGCTACATCACCGTTGATCTAACTGAGTCACCCAGTTCGGCCGCCACGAATCAAAACGCACTGCGAGAAGCCATGGAGTGGCTGCAAGACGGTCATGCCTTAGGCATATTTCCGTCAGGGACGGTTTCGCATCGCACTTGGCAATCCAAAGAGATTCTCGACCCCGCATGGAGCCTCAGCACCATCCTGCTGGCTCGCAGAGCCAAGGCCACCATCGTGCCTATGCACTTTGGTGGACACAATCCCTGGTGGTTCCAAATGGCAGGCCTCATCTCGAGCCGCCTGCGCACTTTCTTGATTTCAAGAGCTTTCGGAGCCATTTGGAATCGCACGATCCCCATTCGTATTGGACGACCGATCCCAGCAAAAACTCTCGGGTTAATCAAGGACCGAGACGCTGCAATCGGCTACCTTCGCAGTCGCGTCTACATGATGGCAGACGCCGCAGACAAGATCATGCACAGCAATACCAATCTCCAACACACTGACGTAGATCAACCAACTGCAACAAGTCCTTCGAGCAACGAGCGACTTGCTCGGGAGGTCCAGTCACTTGGGGCCGACTCAATACTCTGCTCAAGTGGCGACTTTGAGGTTTACATTTCGAGCGCAGACGAGATGTCTGGACTTCTTGAGGAGATTGGACGGCTCCGCGAGATCTCCTTCCGGGCAGTCGGCGAGGGGTCGGGCAATGACCTTGATCTCGACATCTACGACCCTCACTACCATCACCTTTTTGTGTGGAGTCGGAGCAACAAAGAAATCGTCGGTGCCTATCGAGTTGGATTGACCGACAAAATCCTTCCCGCGCACGGGCTAGACGGCTTGTACACACGCACCCTGTTTGATTACGACGAGCGACTGCTCGATCATCTTGGGCCATCTCTGGAACTTGGACGTTCCTTTATCCGCCCTGAGTACCAACGAACCTTTAAGCCGCTCATGCTCCTGTGGCGCGGCATCTCAACTTTTGCTGCACTCGAACGTCGTTATCGACATGCCTTTGGTGTTGTGAGTATCAGTGAGGAATACCACGCACGATCGAAACGACTGATTACTGACTACCTACTACGGACCAGGTTCGATCAGGAACTCGCCAAGGTCACAACTGCGAGAACCCCCTATCAAGCCGGAGAGGCGCCTGGCGTTGACTTTGAGGCGCTATTGGCCGGATGCAAGAGCATCGAAGACGTGGATGAACTGGTCCAAGACATCGAACAGGATCATCGTCCAGTTCCCGTCCTTGTTCGACAATATCTGAAACTCGACGCGCGGCTCATTGCAGCCTTCAATGTCGATGCTGCTTTCTCAAACGTAGTTGACGGCCTGATGCTGGTCGACTTCATGCGTGTCGAGCGACGCATTGCGCACTTTTACCTCGGCAAAGAACTTGCTGGTGCATTCAGAGAAGCAAATGGCTTCGACCCAACCTTCGGCCGTGAGGACTGATGACCAACACGGCCAATCCTTGAGTCATGAGCGTGGCCTGATCGACCAGCAAGCACCGTTTGGTGTGGGTAGTACATCGTGCGAAGCATGCCTGGAGCAGCTCGGCGAAGAGTTTCATGTGTGGCATCAAGATCATCCCACACTGTGGTCAATTGACAGGTCACCGGGTGCCCTGGTGTCACTGAGGCCATCAGATGGCAGGGAATCTCCAAACGCCGACTTGGCTGCTCGGCGCACCAGATGACAAATGACCCGGTGGTTGACTCAATGCCAATCCGATTGTCTGGACAAGTCCACCTGACATCGAACACCAGATCCCAGTGATCATGATCGTCATGACGAACATCCACCCGCTCAATCTGGGTCAACAAACCGGCCGCCAGCGGACCAGTTGACTTGATGTTGATTTCTCCTGCATACGACGCAGCCGGTCCGGCATTGAGCCAAGAACGAGCTGCCAGGATGGCGACGCAGGCCATGATGACGGCATACAAAACCGATCGCCTCGGGCTGTGTGGCTGAACATGGGTCTGGAAGAATCGAATCATCATGGCAGTTTCAACGGCCGGAAGTCAAAGCCGGCCCTAGGACTCGTTGTCGACAACTTGGAGGCCAGTCTTTGGCCAGCCTCAGAGGCTGGGATGCTCCAAGAGCCGGCCAGACCGCACAAACGGAACATCACTCAGATTCGCCTGTGGGGCGACGCCGCGGCGGCGTTAGAATGAGGGTCTCGAGCGAGGAGCCTCACGTGAATTCCAACTGTCAATGCCCCCCGGAACCTATGCCCCACTTGGCATCTATCCCCGATGTACAGGGCCGTGATGACGATCGTCGTATTGCGATTGATCAGGTGGGTGTCAAGGACGTCCGATACCCGATCGTGGTGCCCACCATCGATGGCGGACATGAAACAGTGGACGCCACCATCGACATGTACGTCTCCCTTCCGGCTGAGCGCAAGGGAACACACATGAGCCGCTTTCTGGAGATGCTCAATGACACTCGATCGGGCATGACGCCCGATCGCATCATCGAGCTTGGACAGGCGCTCTGCAAAGAACTAGATGCCTCTTCATCTAAGATCTCTGTGCGATTCACATACTTCATTGAGAAGAAGGCCCCTGCATCCGGACGCCCCGGACTCATGAACTACATCGTCGATATGACATGTGATTCGACTGCCTCTGATCACATGTTCACGCTTCAGGTATCCGCACCAGCCACCAGTCTGTGTCCGTGCTCCAAGGAGATTTCAGCTTACGGCGCGCACAACCAGCGGTGTCTGATCACCGCTGCAATCCGAACCAATGAAATGGTATGGATTGAGGAATTGGTTGAGCACATTGAATCAGCTGCGAGCGCTCCGGTGTACAGCGTTCTCAAGCGTGTTGATGAGAAAGTGGTAACGGAACAAGCTTACGAGAACCCCAAATTTGTCGAGGACATCGTCCGCGATCTCGCCATGATGCTCGAGGGGGATCAGCGCATCACGTGGTATCACGTGCAGAGCGAAAATTACGAATCGATCCACTCGCACAACGCATTTGCAGAGATCAAACGAACAAAATAAAAGACCGCCGCGACTGATCGCGGCGGTCTTCATATCTGATTGAGACTGGGCTCAGGAAGAGAACATCACCAGCCGCCCCACCCACCGCCATATCCACTGGGGCGATCACCACCATACGAATTGTAGTAGCTCCCCTGGCCGTACTTGCTGGAGTACTTATAGGCCTTGAGTGCTTGATTTGACTCGAATTTGTGCTGATTCCACATGGTGTTCAAGAACTGCTGATGGCGCTTGGCCATCGCAGCGGTAAAAGCCGCATCCTCCTTGCGGAATTGCTCCTGCTGTGAAGCAGCTTTCGCTTGATTCTCCTGAGAGATCTTGGCATTGAGCGCATCCATCTCTTGCTGGCGAGTATGAGCCTGATCATTGGACCAGCCACGGTAATGCTCAAACTTACCGTTTGCCTTTAAGCACTCACTCATATGTTCAACAGAAGCCATTGATGCCTGCAACTTTCCCCAAGTCGTGCGCGCGAGGCCCATGTATGCGGTGGTTTCACGATCCACAATCTCTGCGCCTACATCTGTATTGCTCGGAGCAATCTGCTCATGCTTGATGGCAATCTCAAGGGCCTTGTCAAACGACATGGCATTGTCGTGATCGTCAGGAGAAGGTGCTCCTTCAGTCGAATTGCCACTTGCACAGGCTGACTCGAGTCCATTGCTCTTGATGTACTCCCGCAATTCCTTCTCATGCTCAAGAGAGCTACTGAGATTCGATGCTGCAGTTTCGTTCATGGTCTCGAGTGCACGGAGTTTGACCATGGGATCGGCGTCGCCGCCGTTGGTTGTTTGTGCTGTGGCTGTCACCGTCAAGGCGATGGCGGTAAATACGGACAAGGAACGAATCATTGGATATCTCCATGGGTAACGTGACGATCAGTCAAGATCGCCCTCACGGGCGACTGCGGAGTATAGGTTGGCCCGCAATCACGCGGTGCTATGATCCTCCCCCGCACCTAGAATCCAGCCCCGCGGACCTGCTTCTGGCAGTAAAGGAGACCACACCATGTCGACCTGCACACTCTCTCGCCGAGGCAGTGAGGCGCCTGCGTCACCGATCAGAGCATTGGGAAGCTTGGCCGCACAAGCCGAGGATCGTGGGCTGGTTGTGCACTATCTGAACATTGGGCAGCCCGACATTCAGACACCTGAGGTCATCAACGAGGCTTACCGCCGCTATCAGGACGAGGTGCTGGCCTATGCACCAAGCGATGGTTTTCGAAACTATCGCCGGGAGTTGGCAGCCTGGTATGGAGCCCGACCTGGAATCCAACGACCTGTAGATGCAGAAGACATCGTGGTCACCACTGGTGGCTCAGAAGCGTTGCTCTTCGCTTTGGCCGCCGTTACAGATCCCGGCGATGAGATCCTCGTGTGCGAACCGTACTACACCAATTACGCAGGCTATGCCCACATGCTCGGTGTTGAGGTCTCTCCAGTAACAACCTATCCCAAGGAACAGTACGCCATTGATCCAGACCGCATCGAGGCTGCGATCACAGGAAAAACCCGTGCCATCGTATTGCCGACCCCTGGCAACCCGACCGGTTCAGTCATTTCCGCAGAACATCTTGAACGCATTGCTGAAATCTGCGCTGCGAAAGATGTCTTCTTCATTTGCGATGAGGTGTACCGGGAGTTTGTCTACGAAGATTGCTATGGGCCACGCGCCCCCTCACTGCTCGACCAACCAGCGGCTGATGAACTGGGCATCGTCATCGACTCGGTGTCAAAGCGCTACAGTGCCTGTGGTGCTCGTATTGGTTGGATCGTCACTCGCAATCAGGAGATCCGCGAGGCTGTACTTCGTTTTGGCCAGGCCCGACTCTCCCCAGCGACAGTCGATCAATATGCAGCAATGGCTGCGCTTGAAGTGCCTGAATCGTGGTTTGAAGAAGTGAAGGCTGAGTACAAGGCACGACGTGATGTACTCGTCGCCGGCCTGAGACGCATTGGGCTTGATGCCCCTACACCTGAGGGCGCCTTCTATTTGGCGATTGCACTGCCGGTCGAGGATGCTGACACATTTTGTCGGTGGATGCTGACTGACTTTGACTTGAACGGCGAGACGATGTGCATGGCGCCTCTTGCTGGCTTCTACCAGACAGCAGGACTGGGCAAGAATGAGGTTCGTATGGCCTACGTACTGGAACAGCAGATCCTCGAACGATGTGTCGACATTCTGGAAGCAGCACTGGCCGCTTGGAACGACTGAATTCGTTCTTTCCTTGAATGAAACTCACCCATCAGACCGTATGATGAGCACTGTGGCGGGCTGCTGATATCGCCCTGGAGCACCAAGTGTTTGAACTCCCTTCAAGTGGATCATTTTCGGTCCAATGGACCCATCGTGTGTTGTGCTGTCGCGACACATTTGGAGCTCACGGTGAGGCCATGGCCCAGCTCATTGCCGCCGATGGTCCAACTCGGGTGCTGGCTGTCCTTGATGAGGGACTCTGCACAGCTCAGCCGGAGCTGAAGAGCGTAGTTGCAGATTGGATGGCGGCGCATCAACCGGACATTGCATGCGTGAGTGAGCCCATGGTGGTCCCAGGAGGTGAGCGTGCAAAAAATGATCGAGGCGTCGTCGATTCAGTCATTCGATCTATTCATGAACGTGGCATCTGTCGGCGCAGCGTTGTGCTCGCCATCGGCGGAGGCGCTATGCTCGATGCGGTCGGACTTGCCGCAGCCACCGCCCACCGGGGAGTTCGAATCGTTCGCTGCCCTTCAACGACGCTTGCACAGGCTGATGCTGGCGTAGGCGTCAAGAATGGCATCAACGCATTGGGAGCCAAAAACCTGATCGGAACTTTTGCGCCTCCACTAGCGGTTATCAATGACTCGCTACTCTTGACGAGTCTTTCGGAAACCGATTGGCGAGCTGGCCTCAGTGAAGCTGTCAAAGTGGCACTGCTCAAAGCTCCAGACTTGCTGGATACAATCGAACAGCGATCATTAATGCTTCGTGGGCGCGATTTAGATGCCATGGAAGACATCGTCAATACCACGGCAGATCTTCATGTTGCCCATATTGTGCAAGGTGGTGATCCGTTTGAATCGCACAGGGCACGCCCACTTGATTTTGGGCACTGGTCTGCCCACCAACTGGAGCTCATGACTGGTTTCCGTCTGTCGCATGGTGATGCAGTCGCAATCGGATTACTGATTGATCTGCAGTACGGGCAACTCCTTCGTGGAGCGCACAGTGAACTGACTCGGAGAATTGCAGCCTGTTTTGAGGCCCTCGGATTTCCACTGCAATGTGACGCCCTTGGCGATGAAGATCGACTGCTTCTGGGTATTGAGCGGTTCCGTGAACACCTTGGCGGGCAGTTGGCAATCACGCTGGTCGGGGAACCAGGGCAGCCAGCTGAGGTTGATGTAATTGATGAGTCCCTGATGCGGCAGGCCATCCGACTTGTAGTGCAACGTGGCGCCGATGGCCTCGCGCGTGGGCGAGTAGGATGATCGCAGCATGTGCGCCTCTCCATCTGATGCACTGAACCACACTGAGGTAGTCGATGAATACTTCCTCGAACATCGAGCCAAACTGCTCGATCTCGCTGCCTTCTTGGATCGACTCGACCGGGCCAACGGAAGCGAAGAGGATGATTTCCGAATCACCCACCTTCGTCGTGGCATTGCGCTATTGATTGACGGACAGGATGACCGGACTAGACGCATTCAGTTGCTCTTAAGTGACCAGACAACTGAACCAATGGAGCAAACTCCAATCCAGGGTGCTCATGGAGCTCCACCGCAAGCCGACGCATGAAGTACATCGATCCACACATCCACATGGTGTCTCGGACAACCGATGACTATCGCCGTATGGCGCAAGCTGGCTGCGTGGCCATCACCGAACCCGCCTTCTGGGCAGGGTACGACCGTTGTAGTGTCGACGGCTTTCGCGATTACTACAGACAACTGACCGACACAGAGCCCAAAAGAGCAGCGAACTACGGCATCAATCACCATTGCTGGTTGTGCATCAATCCAAAAGAGGCGCAGGATGTTGGCTTCGCCCGCGAAGTCATGTCGATCATCCCAGAGTTTTTAGATGCAGGCAATGTTCTGGGCATTGGCGAAATCGGCCTCAACAAGAACACCAAAAACGAATTGACAATTCTTGGTGAACACCTTGATTTAGCCAAAGCGCGAAATGAATTAGTTCTTGTGCACACCCCACATCTTGAAGACAAACTGAAAGGCACACTGCTCATCATGGATGCGGTCGCCGAAAGTGGCATCAATCCAGACCGCGTACTGATTGACCATGTTGAGGAGCACACCGTCGGCGCGGTACTGGATCGTGGATTCTGGGCAGGGATGACGTTGTACCCGGACACCAAATGCACCCCCCAGCGTGCTGTGGACATTCTGGAACGATGGGGCACCGATCGCATCTGGATGAATTCAGCAGGTGATTGGGGTGACTCTGACCCATTGGCAGTCCCCAAGGCACGGATGGAAATGAAACGCCGTCGACATCCAGCCTCCATGGTCGAAAAGGTAACTTTTACCAACCCAATTACGTTTCTGAGCCGATCACCGAACTTCCATCTCGATGACTGAGGCGCAACCGGGATGGTGCACCAATGTGCTGCCGACAAGATCAATTGCGGAACTCGTCCACACGCTCGAGTTGATGTCGAACGGGCTCCCAACAGACACTCCTGTCGGACTGTGGCTTCCCGACACAATGCTGAAAGAAAACCCAGCCGCTGCAGTGCAACCACTGGCGGAGTGCCTCCAACGCTTGGGCACATCTCTGCTCGGATTCAATGCCTTTCCAGTTGGTGACTTTCACCAGAAACACGTCAAGGATGCGGTGTATCAGCCTGCCTGGGATCAACCCGCGCGGCTGGCATCGACTTTGAGAGCGGCCGAAGCGATGATCGCACTCAGTTCACCTGGCTGCGATCTTTGCCTGACAACTGTCCCTGTCGGCTGGCCTTCTCACCAAGTCGATCTCAATCGTGCGGTAAGCATGCTGCATGAAGCCTGTGAGGCACTGCACGAATTGGGCCGAGCACACGATCGCACACTGGCATTGGCCATCGAACCAGAACCTCGCTGCATCATCCCCACAGTTCGATCCCTTACTGAGTTCGTAGCAAAGACACCGCTCGAACGCGCTGTCGCTGATGGATCTCTTCGCGTGTGCTTGGATGCCTGTCATCTCGCAGTTGAAGACGAATCGCCAGAGGAAGCAGTCGACTGCTTGACTCAAGCCGGCATCCAGATTGGCCGAGTGCAGGTGTCATCAGCCCCAGAGGCGGATACGCCGGCAGGAATTGCAGCCATGCTGGCCCTCGATGAAGATCGGTGGATGCATCAGACCCTTGTTGATTCAGAATCTGGGCGCAAGATATTCAATGACTTATCAGAGGCGCAGCAATGTCCTCATGTAGGTCTTTGGAGAACCCACTTCCATGTGCCAGTACATCGCACGTCCTTTGGCGATCTGAAAACGACACAGGCGTGGATCGGTAGACTGCTGCACGCCGTGGCAGCGACTGACCAACGACCCCCTGTAGAAGTCGAGACTTATGCCTGGGATGTGCTTCCGGAATCGTATCGATGTGCCACCCTGCAGGATGAAATTCGCCGCGAACTTGAATGGACGATCCAGGTCATGCATGAGGTGGGATGGTGACTTCATTTCGTAATTGGTGGTTGACTTTCCGCGCCGCAAATCTTCCCACTGCATGGTCAAATGTGGTACTCGGCGCAGCGCTTTCGGTCGATTTATGGCAGGCACACGACTTTCAGATGCTGTGCTGGACAGCGCTGTGCATCACACTGATTTATCTCGGCGGTATGGCTATCAACGATGGTGGAGATGTTGCATTTGATCGCGCTTGTGGGTCCAACCGCCCCGTTGCCCGGGGAACAGTTGGCGCCAAAGCTGCTTTGATCCTCGGCCTGGCCATGCTTTTCACCGGGTGGGCGGCGCAATTGGCCGTAGTGGTCTGCTGCAAAGACTGTTGGATTGACGCGGGCATTTCCGTTTCAGCATTGGCTGTGCTGGTGATCCTCTACCAATTGCTGCATCGTCGGTCAGCCACCACTGCGCTCATCCTGATGGCTGGATGTCGGTTCTGCGTGCCGTTACTTGCGGCAACGGTTCTGCACGACACCGTGCCTGTGATTGTTTGGTGGGCCGCTGCTGCTGTTGCTTGCTGGACAATCGGGATCACAGCGACCGGACGTGGTGAACGTGGAGGTGAGCAGCGTCTGGAAATTGGTGGATACTGGCTGAGTGTTGCCTCGCTTGGTCTGTTTCCAATCGCCTTGACGTTACAAACACCGCACTGGGAAGCGGTCGGCGCCGGTTTGTTGGTGCTTCTGGCGGGCTGGATACCAGCCGTTCGGCGACGCTGCATCATGGGACGACGCAGCGAGGCTGTGTGCTGGGCGATCGCTGGCCTTCCAGTGCTTGATAGCGCCATCTTGCTGTCTGCTGGACATCCAGAATGGGCTGCGTTGTGCATGGTGCTCGCAGCAATCACACTTGGCGCACAACGCTACGGCCGGGGATCCTAAAGCATCATGCACCGAATCGCCGTCATCAATCTGGTTGCACTCACGCCAAAGCAGCTCAAGCACATGCCCCGCCTCAGCGCCCTGATGGACTCTGGGAATTGTTGCGATCTCGCTCCAACACTCCCAGCCGTCACTTGCACCAGCCAATCGACGATGCTCACCGGAGCATTGCCCGATCGTCATGGCATCGTCGGGAACGGCTGGCATGATCGCGAGCGTGCAGAAACGAAGTTCTGGCAACAATCCAACCATCTGGTGCATGGGGAAAAGATTTGGACTCAGTTGAAACGCATAGATCCGTCATTCACATGCGCTAACTGCTTCTGGTGGTATGCCATGTACGCAGGAGTCGATGTCACGATCACACCACGACCGATGTACCCCGCAGATGGCCAAAAGATCCCAGACATCTGGACTCATCCGGCATCGCTCAGAGATGATCTACAGCAAGCACAGGGCCAGTTTCCGCTGTTCAAATTCTGGGGTCCAGCTGCAGACATCTCAAGCAGTGCGTGGATTGCCAATGCAGTGAGACATGTTGACCAACAGTTTGATCCCACACTCCTACTGGCCTACCTGCCTCACCTCGACTACGGACTTCAGAAGTTTGGCCCCGAAGACCCGCGCATGATCAGCCAATCTGCTTTGCTTGACGATGTCGCAGCTTCATTGATTGAGGATCTGATGGCTCGGGGGCGGCGCATTCTTGTAGTAAACGAGTACGCCATCGTACCCGTGCACCAATCGTGTGCCCCTAATGTCGCGCTGCGCGATGCCGGACTGCTGGCATTGCGACACGAATGTGGACATCTTCATTTGGATGCTGGTGCAAGCCGGGCATTTGCTGTCACTGACCATCAGATTGCGCACATTTACATCGCACATGAATCAGACACCGCAGCCGTGTTGGACTGTGTGAACCAGTTGGATGGTGTCGATCAGGTTTTACACGGTGAATCACTGGAAGCATCGGGACTGCAGCACCCCCGCAGTGGCGATATTGTCTTGGTCGCTCAGCAGCATGCGTGGTTCAGACATGACTGGTGGCATTCCTCCAATGAGGCCCCGGACTACCAGACCACCGTTGATATCCACCGCAAACCTGGATACGACCCCCGAGAGTTATTCATAGATCCAAACATCACCTTCCCACGCTTGGCGATTGCATGGAAACTACTGAAACGCAAACTGGGGATGCGTTCCCTGCTTAATGTGATTCCTCAGGATCCAAACCTTGTGCAGGGCAGCCATGGGCGATGTGACACCCCAGAGTCACCACTGATGTGGTCGAGCCATCCCATTGACTTACCTGATTCGCTGCCACTGGCAAGCGTTTCGACGATCATCGACACGCTCATTCGAAATCCCTGAGACGCTACCGCCAAAGCAGGAGGAGAATCGCCATGTCAGTGCGGTCAATCTTGCCATCCTGATTGAAGTCGCCCTCACGAAGGGCCATTTGACGGTCAGTCACCGGAAGACAAGACGTCCCATCACCCCCGTAGATGCCGCCAGCCCGTTCACAGTCTTCTTGCTCGGCTGTCACACACACCCCACCGCCCAAATCACAACTCCCAGATCGCAGATCCACACGAGCGACATGTCCGCCACCAGCGACGTCATCACTTGGGCCATGAAACACACATGCATCAGCTGTCATGGTCGTACGGAAGCCAAAGTAGATTGCTCCACCCTGATATCCCGCTCGATTTCGAGTAAAGGTGGTGTCCAACACAGCACCTGCTGATCGCATCGAGCAGACAGCGCCGCCATTGAATGCCGCTTGATTGCCAACCATAGCGCAGGAGCGCAAGATCGGTTCACTGTCGACTGATGCATGCAGTGCACCGCCAGCGTACCGCGCCTCGTTGTTTTCAAAAGTACAGTTAATGAACACCGGCTTGCTTGAAGCGCACAACACCCCACCACCCTTTTCGGCCTCGTTGCCAACAAAGGTGCAGCCATCGAATCGAATTCGACTTGAGGCCCCGACATAAGCACCGCCGCCGTTCAATGTGGCCCTATTGCCCGTCACAATGCATGCACGGAAAGTCGGCGAAGAGCCAAGCGCCAAGATGCCACCCCCGAGGGTGAGTCCAGCTTTGCTCAAACCTTCATGCCCAGATCCACCGGTGATGGTCAATCCCTCAATGACCGTCCCAGGACCTTCAGCTGTCACGCAGCGAATCACACTGTCCCCAAGCCCCGTCCCATTAACAATTGTTTTTTCTGCCCCTTCGCGTCCCTTGAGCAAAATGGACCGACCACGAAGATCGATTGTCTCCCGCCAGATGCCCGGGGCAATTGAAACAGTATCGCCAGCTGAAGATGCATCGATGGCATGCTGGATGGTGATGGCAGCCTCAGGCACGAGGATCGTCTTGGCTGACGCCAAAGACGTCACACCTGCCACCACTACGGCAATTCCTACTCGTCCATTAATGCCAAACACGCATGAGCTCCACGGGACGCCCCTTCCCTGATCTGAGGCGCTTCCACTAAAGATGCGGTCACAACCGCGATATGGCTGCAGTCAATCCCGACGAAAGACCACTGCCCTGCTCCACAGTTCGGGTCATGCGGATTACACCGACTGCTTGGGTACAGCCCTGTATGGTCCCTAACCTCAAAACGCAATGCCAGATCAACTCTCCAAATTTCATTCAAATCCTTCTCTGACAGTGACTTCAGACGATTTGATGAGGATCCGGACAGCTACGGGCCACCACAGGCCCGTCTCCGTCCATTTCGACCACCGAATGCCTCCTGTTCGAGAAATCGCCTCGATTCAGCCAAGTTCGCGTTCCACGCCCTTAGGAGCGGCTTTAGGAGTTCATGAGGGGGGTTCAGTCCTCTGGGCACAGGCCACGTGGGGTGATTTCTTGGCATGAAACCGCTTCCTCGGTACCCTGACGGCGGATCGCCGCATCTCTTGTTTGCCAAAAGTGCCAGAGGATGCCCAGCGACACCCCGGAGATGTGCTCCCCTGCCATGACTGCTCGTGATCAGCATCAAGCCGACCAGATCTTTGCTGAGGCGATGGATCGGCCTCCGGCGAGCCGACAAGACTACGTTGACTCCGCCTGTGGCAGTGATGATGATCTACGCCACGAAGTGCAACAACTTCTGAACCACTACGCCTCAGCAGAAGACGCCCTGACCAAGACCCAAGCCACGCATACATTCACCGGATCTGGTGAACAGGGGCACGTCGATCTCCACACAGGTACTGGAGGGCGTATTGGCACCTGTCGGCTTGAAGGACGGCTTCCCGATGACAGTCTCTTTGAACGATGGTCAACTGTCCGTGAGGAGGGAGAGCAACCTTCTACCTTGCTTCTTGCCCATCAACGTCTCACCTTAGAAGATGCGCGGCGCGTGGTAATTCATGCCGAAGCCCTTCTCCGACTCGACCACCCTGGTCTTCCACGAGTGCTTGAAGCTGGCACGGTTGATCTTGGGCGTGGGCCCGAGGCTTTCTTCTTGATCCGCCGCGCTGACGGCTCCCCTCTTGCCTCAGCGCCTGCCACAAATCTAGGGCAACTGCGCCACCGCTTGGGGTTGTTAGCACAAGCGTGCGAAGCGTTGCAGGAGCTGCATCAACATGGCTTGGTGCATGGCCGAATCGATGCATCGCGGATACTTGTATCGGATGACAACGATGTCTGTTTGACAAGCCCTGGACTATTACAAACACTCGCCTCTGCGGTTCCTGGAAGCCCTGCAGCTGAGACCATTCGAGAAGCAGCTGGCCGCGCACCAGAACGTTTGGCCATGGCGGCTGCCTATCTTGATGCTCGTTGTGATGTATTCGACCTCGGCCGGATTCTTCAGGTCTGGTGCGAGGGATTGGACTCATCGCTCGCAGATCAGATCAAAAGGATCGCTACCCGAGCCACGAGCCACGACCGGAACCAGCGTCATCGAAACGCCGGTGAACTCAGCGATGATCTCAAAAACGTGCTCAATCCCACAGTTGAGGTGACCGATGCCGGCACAACTGAATCACGTTTAACCCCCATGTCCATTGGCATCATCGCGCTGGTGGCGGCAGTTGCTGGCTTCTCACTGGGGGCGTTGCTGTTGTAGCGGGACGCCCTCTCTGGGCTCTTTTCCAACGGAGCAGCCGAGCCTCAAATGCTGGGTATACTGTTGAGACTGCGTATCAATTGCAGCACTATGGCTTTGCCTGTGGGCAAAAAGTCGGAATTTGATTGTGAGCACTCGCCAAAATCATGCACCGCACAAGGGCTTCACGCTCATGGAACTGATGGTTGTCATCGGGATCCTGGCCTTACTTGTGGCGATCGTCCTGCCCAGCGCGAATGCCTTGTCACGATCTGCCGCAACCACTCTGGAACGAAGTGCGGCGCGGTCATTGATTGGCGCATGGCGATCATGGAGCTTTGATCATGATGGCCAACTGATCATTGGGCAAGTTGATTCAGGCGACGAATTACCTAGCCATGAAGCGCCATTGCAATGGAATGGAACGACCATTCCAGACGTAGCACGACGTCGCTGGATGTGGCGATTGATTTCGCATTTAGATAACCCAGTCGACACCTTGTGGGTCAATGATTTGCACCAGTTCTGGCAGCAACAACTCACCAACACCTCGGATCCAAGTGCAGCGGTCTACATGGCAACACTGCACTCCTCTTTTGGCTTGAATGCTGATTATTTGGGCGGTCGACAGTCCGGCGACTGTGATGTCTGGATGCTCGACCAGTTCATTCATTCACAGGATCCTTCTGCCCCGCCATTGGCTGCCGACACCGTCAGTATGCTGCGAAGACCCGCAGACCTCATTGCCTTTGCATCTTCCCGAGGAAGGCGTGGCGGCGGCACCGAGACTGACATCCTTGAAGGTTTCTGGCGGCTCGAAACCCCATACAAACCCGCGGCAGGTTCCAGTCAGCCACAGTGGGCAACCACCGATACCGGCGAGTTCATCATGCCCACCGCTGAAACCGATCCGGCGATCACCGGCGGCTTCCTCTCAGCCAGGCACAATGGACGAGTCCTCATTGCCGCCCCAGACGGCCATGTGGCCGTAGAGCCCTTTGAAGCACTCGCCAATATGCGTCGATGGGCCGATCAGGCGACCGATCCGCTCTGGTGCCCAAGCATCAACAGTGTTCGCTAAAATCAGGATTGGCCTTTTCCCAAGAAGATTGCGTACCCATGGTGTCACCGATTCACCGTGATGCGCCCATGCTTCAAACTGGAGCCGAATCATGACGTTCATTGTGCTATTCATCGGACTTGTCGCAGCCATCGCCATTTGCAGCTGGGCATTCACTTCACCCAATACAACGGCTCGAATCTCCGGCGCACTCGCAGCGCTGGTGGTGCTGTTCCTCTTTGTGCTTGGCAGTTCCGTGCGCCACGTCAGCGACAATGAAATCGGAATTGTTGTGAAACATTATGGACCAGAACTTCCTCCGGGTCAGATCCTTGCAACCAATGGCGAAAAGGGACCTCAGGCCAAGATCTTGGGACCAGGCTGGCATTTCTGGCTGTGGCCCGGGCTATATGACGTCGAACTTGAGCCCATCGTCCAGGTTGGATCCGATCAAGTCGGCCTCTTGACGGCACTGGACGGCCAGCCACTTCCAGCCACACATGCATTTGCTGATGAATGGGATGACCCCAAGCAGATGCAAAGAGCTGACTACTTCCTTGGCGAGGGTGGTGGACACCGTGGACCTCAGGCCACAGTCCTACGCCCGGGCAATTACCGCATGAACACGCGACTATTTGATGTCGAATTGGTCACCGCCACCAATATTCCCAAAGCCACCGTTGGAGTCGTCAAATCAAACGTCGGTGACAGTGTGGAATCAACAGATGGTGTCACAGCAGCCATCGTTGACCGCGGCAATCGTGGCATTTGGCGGCAACCTCTGCATCCCGACAAGTTGTATCTCAACACCAAGGCTTATGAAGTCACAATGGTGTCTACAGAACAGCAGATCATTCGCTACGGCATCGGTCCAGAGACGGGTACTGGCAAAGATGATCGCGAAATTGAGGTACGAACCTCTGACGGATTCACATTCCCTGTTGATGTTCGCATTGAGTACCAGATTCGCCCAGACGATGCCCCTCAGGTTGTCGCTGAATTCGGTGGCGATCAAGAAAAGTTGCAGCGTTACCTCGCCTCAGTGGTTCGCGCGATCTTCCGCAACAACGCAGAGAACGTCAAAGCCCTCGACTATGTGCAGCAGCGAAGCCAACAAGAATCATCCAGCACTGACATGATCCTTGATGAAATGGCCAACGTCGGAGTCACTGTGCGTGCAGTTCGCATCGGACAAATTGGCGATGAAACTTCATTGGGTGCCCTGCTCAAGACCCAGACCGATCGCGAGATTGCTTTACAGGAACAACAAACCTTCCAGGAGCAGCAGCGCGCTGCTGAAGAACAGAAGGCACTGCGACGCACACAGCAGGAAGCCGAGGAAGAAGCCAATCTAGCCACAGCGACCTATGCAGTTCAGATTGCAGAACAGGGCAAGGAAAAACGTCTGATCGAAGCCCAGGCTGAAGCCGAGGCGATCAGAATTCAAGCCGATGCCCAAGCTGAACTGTTCAGAAAGCTGGCAGAGGAAATCGGGTCCGGCAACGCTGCCCTGATCGAATTACTGAAAGTGATCGGTGAACGGAACATCGAAATTACCCCTCGAGTCATGGTCGTTGGCGAAAGTAGTTCAAGCGGCACCGATGCTCAAAGCACAGCGCTGATCGGCACCATGCTTGATTCGATGGTGCATCGTGACTCCCGCACTGAATCCGCGCCAAAGGACTAATCGACTTCGATGCGAATCATCCAGCGGTCGTCGCTGACATACAAACCCATACCAGGACGAACATAGGCTAGAGATAAAATCGTCTCGCCTGGACCCGTTGCTTTGAATCGCAATTCCTGCGTTTGCACCAGCGCGTCCTCGGCCACCGATTGATGATTGGAATCGAGACGTTCGCCGTCCGGCATAACCACCATTTGATCCGGCTCGCGCACCAACTGCCAAGTACGACCCGACGTGGGATTCTCAGGAAGATTGACGAGAATCAGTTGCCCATTGCGAACTCTGACGGTTCGACCATTGTCTACTGCACCAAGCGCGACATCTCCTTCTTGCAACACCGTCTTCGTCCGAGTCTGGTTGGCGCATCCAAACTGGCTGACTCCCAGCATCGCTGTAAGCAACAAGCCAGCCGTTCCCATACGAAATCCAATCTGAAGCATGGAGCTCAGTATAAGCCCGAGACGCTACCGCCCACGCTCATTAGAATACGGGGCTAAAGAGAGGAGTATGTGCCAATGACTACTGCCACCTTGTGCACTATTGACGAACTGATCCAAATGCACGGCGAGGGATGCCGAGCCCGAGCCGAAGCTGGCTTGAATCGAGTCCAAGCGCGATGGACTTCAGATGACGGCAATGAGTCCGAGATGCATGAGTTCTGCCTCAAACACTTCATCAACGATCCAGACCGACTCGCCATGCTTGTGGATCGCCTCGAAAAAGCCATGGAGCAGATTGGTGGACATTTGTACGAAATGCATCGCACACTGCGTCGCTGGTCAGACCTCAGAGGCGAACGACTCGATGAGATCGACGACGTTCTGGCCACCTTTGATCCGTCTCCAGACCTTGCTGACCAGTTGTATCGACAGAAGATTGCATTTGTCGCGCTCTTGAATCTTGACCGGCCTGATCTCAAGACAATGCTCGAGCATGGCGAAAACTGGTCCTCCGACCAATGGGCTGCAGTGCGATTGGCACGCCAATTTGGCGCTCGTATTCCAGCGGAAACTGCTGACTTTGCCCGCGAACTTGGACACCGGGCTGATCGCTTCGTCGCTGACTTTCACGTGCCCGTCGGCAGCTTGACACTTTCTGATGGCACACGACCATTTGAGGCTGATCGAAAACTGCTCGCGCACTGGTTGATTCGTGAAGAAGTGCGGGGTGGATATGCGGATGCCAATGGCTTGGAACGCCAGCGAGCCCTGATGTGGGTCATGCGACGTCATGTCGATGGGACTCTTCCGGAGTCAATCATGGCTGGGCAAGACAATGGCGACTGGGATCCGACCACCAATAGCGTTGCAGGCAGCGATCCAGAATCGATCATCGGTCTCAAGCGTTACGAACGCTGGCTTGATATGTATCGCGTAGCCCAGGCCTACGACGAACACCATGATGAGTACCCGACAGCCATCGCTCGTAAGTTCGATATGCAACGCGAGATTCCAGAAGAACAAGTCGAGCGACTTCTTCTGGATCTGCTGGAGTCGCCGACACGCAAGAAACTCGCTGCGATGGTTGAACAGCGTGTCGGGCGCCCGCTTGAAGCACATGACATTTACTTTGACCAATTGGCCCCAGCCAAACCCGTCGCTGAATTAGATGCCATGGTGCGTCGTCGCTTTGGCGATCATCGAGGACTGCAACTTGCACTTCCTAAGATTCTCAAGGGGCTTGGCTATTCAGAGGGCGACGCTGATTTCCTCGGCAATCAGGTACAAGTCGAAATTGCCCGCGGGGCTGGACATGCCATGCGACCGCAACTACCGGAGTATGGCGCCTGGCTGCGCACCAACAGTCTGGACTGCGAACTTGGATGGGATGGCTTTGACACTGCCATGCACGAACTAGGACACAATCTTGAGCAGTTGTGTTCGACGCACTACGTGCCCCGGCCAGCGCTTCGTGGAGTTCCCAACACAGCGTGCACTGAGGCATTTGCCTTCCTGTATCAGGCCCTGGCCGGCGAAGTGCTTGGCCTTGATGAAGACGTCGAGAAACAAGCAGACTACGCCACCTGTGAGACCATGCTGACAGCCTGTCAAATCGCGGGGTCCGCGCTGCTTGAACTACATGTCTGGCGATGGCTGTATGCCAATCCAGATGCCGATGCAGAGGCCCTCCGAGCCACTGTGCTTCGAGTGGCCGAGGAACTCTGGACCACCCATTACCAACCGCTTCTCGGTGCTGATCCATACGCGACCTTGGGTGCCTATCAGCACATGGTCGGCTATCCGCTGTACTTGGCGGACTATGCCCTTGGACACATGATCAGCCATCAGGTTCGTCGCCATGTACATGAGCGAGATTTGGCAACAGAAACACGCCGGATCTGCTCCATCGGCTGCCTCACACCTGACGCGTGGATGCAGTTGGCCGTAGGCTCTCCAATTGATGCCACAGCCTTGGCTGATGATGCCGGAAAGGCGTGTGACCGGCTCATGGCCAACTGAGAGCGGAGTCTTCTGTGCCCACCAATGACGTTCTGCTGCTGGAACACATTCACCCAGATGCCGATGCTGCGCTGAAGCGATCCGGACTATCAGTCGCTCGGCACGATGGGGCGCTGACCGGCGATGACCTGAGCAGCGCCCTTAAAGGCGTACGCTATCTGGGCATCCGTTCCAAATCGATCGTGACAACCGAAGTCATCGAAGCCGCAGATGCACTGGAGGGTGTGGGTTGTTTCTGCATCGGGACCAATCAGGTCGAGGTGACCGCTGCCGCCAAAGCAGGTGTTGTCGTGTTCAACTCGCCCTTCTCAAATACACGCAGCGTTGCTGAGATGACAATTGCGGAGATCATCGCCCTCCATCGCAGACTGTTCGATCGATCGATGAGTTTGCATCAAGGCCGCTGGAATAAGAGTGCCGCCGGAGCGCATGAAGTAAGGGGTCGAACACTCGGCATCGTGGGCTACGGGCATATTGGGTCTCAGGTATCAGTGCTTGCTGAAGCAATTGGCATGCGGGTCATCTACTTCGACATCGCTCCGCGGATGGCACTGGGCAATGCGGAACCATGCGAACACCTCGGTGAATTGCTCGAGCGTGCTGATGTTGTAACACTGCACGTCCCAGCCACAGCAACTACCCGGCACATGATTGGCGCATCGGAACTGGATCGAATGCAGGCCCACGCCACACTCATCAACAACGCTCGGGGTACTGTGGTCGACCTCGATGCCTTAGCTGATTCCATCCGCAATGCACACATCGCCGGCGCCGCATTGGATGTCTACCCAGCAGAACCTAAGGGCGCTGAAGAGTCCTTCGAGTGCCCATTGGCAGGCCTTCCGAATGTCATCATGACCCCGCATATTGGCGGTAGTACTGAAGAAGCGCAAGCACAGATTGCCTTGGATGTGGCCCAGAAGATCTCACGTTATGCCACGACTGGCACAACCACATCCGCGGTCAATGTTCCGGAAGTAGATCTGCCAAGCCAAAATCCAGACCACCTGCGATTACTCCACTTCCACCGAAATGTGCCTGGTGTTCTCAGCGCATTACATGCCAAGATCGCCGACGCTCAAGCGAATATTCACGCTGAGTATCTGCAAAGTCAGGGAGATGTGTCCTATGTCATCCTCGACATTGACCCGGTTGACCTCGAGACGCTGCGCTGTGAAATCACTGGCATGGATGAGACGATACGCCTTCGCATTCTGACTGGTGCTGAACCCAGCGAGTGATCAGCTCGACGTGTGCTGATCCATACCCGCGCAGGTGCACACGAGATTTCGATCCCCAAACGGGTTGTCTACTCGACCAACTGGTGGCCAGAACTTACGCTCTCGGAGCCATTCCGCTGGCCAAGCTGCCTCAGTACGGCTGTAGGGATGCGTCCACTCATCAGCCGAGATGGCTCGCATGGAATGCGGTGCGTGACGCAACACATTGTCTTCGCGATCAGCAGTTCCAGACTCGACGGCCGCGATCTCGGCACGGATCGCAATCAGCGCATCGCAGTAGCGATCCAGTTCAGCATGTGATTCGCTTTCGGTCGGCTCGATCATCAGCGTTCCTGGAACCGGCCACGACATGGTCGGTGCATGGAATCCATAGTCCATCAGTCGTTTCGCTACATCGTCTGGCTTAATCCCAGCTGATTTGTCAAAGGACCGGAGGTCGAGGATGAACTCATGGGCACACAGACCGTGCTCATTGCGATAGAGAACCGGATAATGATCCTCCAGTCGACTGGCCATGTAATTTGCTGAAAGCACAGCCACACTAGAGGCATGCCTCAAGCCTGAGTCGCCCATCATTTCGATGTACATCCATGAGATTGGCAAAATGCTTGCACTGCCCCATGGCGCTGCTGCAACTGCGTCAATGGCATGATCACCGGCAGACGCTGGCAACTCCACACAGTGTCCGGGAAGGAACGGCGACAGGTGCGCAGCCACACCAATTGGCCCCACGCCAGGACCACCTCCACCGTGTGGAATACAAAATGTCTTGTGCAGATTCAGGTGGCAAACATCAGCCCCAATTTCGCCCGGCCGTGCATGTCCAAGCATCGCATTGAGATTGGCTCCATCGAGATAGACCTGCCCACCGGCCTGATGTACGAGACTGCAGATCTCACCAATCGAGTCTTCAAAGACCCCGTGCGTTGACGGGTAAGTAACCATGATGGCGCCAACACGACCTTCATGCGCCGTCAGTTTGGCTTTCAGGTCCTCAATGGAGATGTCACTGTCGTCGCATGCAACTGGCACGACTTTGAAACCTGCAGCAACCGCACTGGCAGGATTCGTTCCATGTGCCGACATCGGAATTAGACAGACATCGCGATCAGTATCACCGCGGCTGTGATGCCAGGCTCGAATCACCAGCAAACCCGCATACTCACCTTGGGAACCAGCATTGGGCTGAAGTGACACGCGGTCAAACCCTGTCAGTGATTCCAGACGCTGTTCCAGCGTCGCCATCATCTCGCGATAACCCTGCGTCTGATCCGCAGGAGCAAAGGGGTGCATACGCGAGAACTCCGGCCAACTGACCGGCATCATTTCAGCAGTGGCATTGAGCTTCATGGTGCATGATCCCAGAGGAATCATCGAGTGCGCGAGCGAAAGATCTCGATTTTGCAACTGTGTAATAAAACGAAGCATCTCTGTTTCACTACGACAGCGACCGAATACGGGATCTGCGAGATACCCACTTGTGCGAGCAAGTGCCTCTGGATACTCCGTATCCTCGGCACTCATCAAGGAAGCCCCTGGTGCACACGCCGAGAGCACTGTGGAAACATCAGCCTCGGTAGTCGTTTCATCGAAGGCGACACCGACTGACATGCCTGACTCATACAGACGTAGGTTGTACCCCGCTACGCAAGCACGATCCACGATGGCCTGCGCGTCCTCGCAAGATGTCGCGTGAATGACAACTGTGTCAAATCGATTGCCAGGCTCAATACAAAGCCCGGCATGCTCGAGCGCACTGGCGAGTCGAGACGCGTGTGAACGCACCCGAGAAGCGATACGGCGCAGCCCCTCAGGCCCATGCCACACCGCATACATTCCAGCCATAATCGCCAACAAGACCTGCGCCGTACAGATATTGCTTGTGGCGCGATCACGTTTGATGTGTTGTTCACGGGTCTGGATCGCCATTCGAAGCGCACGCTCACCACTGCTGTCCCGCGAGACACCAATGATCCGCCCTGGAAGTCGTCGCACATACTCCTGACGAGCCGCGATATAAGCTGCGTGTGGACCACCAAATCCCATCGGCACCCCGAATCGTTGAGTTGATCCAATAGCAATGTCAAACCCGCATTCACCTGGTGGTGTCAGCAGCGTCAATGACAATAGATCAGCAGCCATCACCGCAATTGCACCGGCCGCCTTCGCTGTCTTGGCCAGCTCCGTCCAGTCAGTAACACTTCCGTAGGTGTCTGGGGCCTGAACCATGACCCCGCAGGCAGTCTCCAGATTGGCTTCTGCTGACATGGGATCACACACCACCAGTTCGATGCCCAGCGGTGCGCAGCGACCTCGCAATACCTCCAAGGTCTGCGGATGACAGCGGTCGGATACGACAAAGCGACGACGATCATCTTTGGCGATCTGACGACACATGATCATTGCCTCTGCAGCAGCCGTGCCTTCATCAAGCAGTGACGCATTGGCTACAGGCAAAGCGGTGAGATCGCAGATCATCGTCTGATACGTAAGCAAAGCCTCTAGGCGACCCTGCGCAATCTCAGATTGATAGGGCGTGTATTGGGTATACCAGCATGGATTCTCAAGGATGGATCGTTGGATCACCGGAGGCACGATGACATCGTGATAGCCCATTCCGATACAACTTCGAAGCACCTGATTCTTGGCGGCAATCTCACGCAGGTCAGAAAGTGCTTCCTGCGGATCTTTGGCAGAAATATCGCCAGGCGATTCGGTCACGATCGAAGCAGGCATCGCCGCCCCCATCATGTCCCCCAACGAATCGAAGCCGATCGAATCAAGCATCGATGCGATGTCCTGGGCATCTGGTCCAACATGCCGCTGTACGAATGCGGACCATCCTTCGGAACTCGATGCGGCTGTCGTATCTCTGGCCATGCACTGCTCCATCTCAGACTCCATGATGCCCCAAAGAATCCGGGGGAATAGTGACCTATTGTAGGAGGTTGGAGCCTTGTCAGCAGTTCTTCATGTCCAACACTTCGCCCTCTCGCAGCGGACGCATTGGACCATCAGGCACCTCAGTGCCATCGGGCAGGTGGATGAGCCGGATCTTCTCCTTGACGGCCTCGCTTAGAGAATCCAACTCGGCCCAATGTGTGTGCTTGAAGTGCTCTCCGCATTCATGCACGATGCAGTCGGCCTGTCCAAGCCAGTCAATATGGGCCATTTCAAATTCCGTATCACCCGACCAACCCAGTGTCCCAGACCCTGATCGCATCAGGACCCCCGCTGTCGGGACAGAATGGGCTGTGCGCCGAACTTCCATCTTGAGCCCTGCAACCTCAACGGGCACACCAGGCTCGATGGGACATGGCTCGAAGTAGTCCTCCAAGGTGCTCATCGCACTCTCAGCACGGGTGGCTCCATCCATGGCTGGAGCAAGCTTGTCCCAAACCCGAGCGAGCACCTCCGGGAGTGCATGCAACCTCGGTCGTGTCGATGGCTGATAGAGATAACGGCGAGCAAAGGCAAAGGCCTCCAACCCATTGCTGTGATCACCATGCAGGTGAGTCAACACCAAGTCGTCAATCTTCTCCACGCCCAGAGTCAGGCCACTGGTCTCAGCGGCTTGGCGGTACATGGCCATGACCGATCCAGGACAGTCGATGGCCACATGTCCCCCTGGGGCGAGCACAACGCAGCTGGAACCATGATGGTGTGCACTGAAAGCGTCGCCGATGCCTGTTATGACCACTTGCATGACCCCATCGTGCCATACCTTGGCCTCTCTTGCCATCACATTCAGCGAATGAAGGTAGACTTCGGCACAGAAGTTCGGCCCTACCGATTGACCCTGCAAACCGGCTTCGAAGCCAAGGAGTGGCGATTGGACAGTCACCGATCCACGACCAGAAAATGTCTGCTTGTCGCCCTACTGATGGTGGGCGCGATGCTGGGCTGGGCGACCGGGCCCGCAATGGCACAAGACCGCGAAACGGCCCTGATCAATCGGCTCGAACAGCAGATGCTCGATGCCGAGATTCAGCGCAGGCTTGATGAACACCGAGGACAGACCCTCGGTGAGCAAATGACCTTTGACTATGGCGCATCCATTCGTCTTGGCTGGGCAAAACTGGACAATGCCCAGCGTGAGCCCTACGGCCTGCGACAATATGAAGCCAATGCGTACATGCAGGCGACGATTGCCGGAGGACATCGGTTCTTTGGCAACCTCAGATTTCTTTACAGCGACTATTACAACAGCGACACCGAGAGTGATCTTCTCGACCCCATCGGAAACCGATACTGGTACGAATTCGATCTAGCCAACTGGCAACAGGCTACGGAAGGCGCCAAGGGCGACTTTGACTTCAACATCCGAGTCGGCAGACAATTCGTCAACTGGAACTCAGGCCTTGTCTGGAGCAACGATCTCTACGCTGCCAAGATGCGACTGAGCTGGGACAAGCTCTCTATCGAAGGACTGGTCGGCACCAGTGCACGCAGTGGACTGTACGACTTCGACATTTCACGACCCAATTACGACACCGATACACATCGACGCGCCTACGCAGTCCGTGCCGAATACGAACTCACCCCTGAAATCTCTCCATTTGTGTCCTACTTCATGCAGCGTGACCACAATGATGATCGCTTGGTGTTGGTCAACCCTGGGCCTGGCCCACCCCTCATCCCTGTTGAGTATCACTACGACTCCAACTACCTGTCATTTGGATCCAACGGCTCAATCGGCAACCAGTTTTTGTATTCCCTTGAAATGGTGTATGAGAACGGCAATGGCCTATCTACGCCATTTATCAATCCAGCTGGCACTGCGTGGATTCAAACTGAAGAGTCCATTGAGGCATGGGCGGGCGTACTCAATATGGTCTACATGGCACGTGATGATTCACTTTCACGAATCGAATGCACACTGGCCTTCGGTACCGGAGATGGCGACCGCCTCGCAAGTGCCAACACCCTTGGCGGAAACCAGACGGGGTCGAATGATCGAGCATTCAACAGTCTTGGGTACATCAATACTGGCCTCGCACTGGCACCAAACATCACGAACTTGCTCATGGCTCGAATTGGCGGGAGCACCGCCATACCCATCAATCCAAAGCGGCCCAATGACCTCCGAATTGGTCTCGATGTCTTCCTCTTTGGCAAGACCACCGTTGGCTCGCCAGCCTCGGTACCAACAACGAATCAGCGCTGGATCGGGTGGGAAACGGACATACGCCTTGACTGGCGGATTACCAGCGATGTGAGTTTCAATTTCCGGTATGGCCTCTTCATACCCAACCGCGGCAATCCGGCAGATACGTTCGCTGATCAAGTTCGCCAATTCGTCTATGGAGGAATCAGCTATGCGTTCTGAATTCCGCCTACTTGTTTCAATTGGACTTCTCATATCACTTGTTGGTTGCGGACTCACGGAACGTAGCACTGTGGAAAAGTCAGCCGTCGTTCAGTGGCCAACCAGTGACGATTCATTGGACTTCTGGGATACGCTCGAATCACAATCTGTGACCACCAATGACGATGCCCTGCATGGACTCCTGCTGCTCGTGCAAGAATCCCCGCCACCAGCGGACTGGAATCAACGGCTAGAAGCCGCACAACGCAGGGGATGGCTCAAGAAAGACATCAAACTCCAGGCCAAAGAATCCGCCCGCGTCGGCATGATCGCTGTATGCGTCTGCCACATACTGGATGTGCAGGGTGGTCTGTCCATGCGGCTTATGGGGAAAATTCCTCGATATTCCACCCGAGAACTGGTTCACATGGGGCTACTTCCAGGCATAACGGAGAACGAGGCCCTCACCGGGTCTGAGTTTTTAGCCCTGATTGCCGCTACGGAGCAGCAACAGTGGTTGGATATGGCCTTGGCTGCCCGTGATCAAGCAGCAAAGAGGCCCAGTACGCCACCGGCTTCCAAGGAGGCCATCAACGCGGGGGGCCCGCAAGGCACGCCCGCCTCGGATCAGACAGCATCACCTGCTCCGACACCAACGGCAACAGATGCCATCGAGGTTGCACCATGATTGCACGCATCTCCATGATTCCCATGCTCATCGCTGCTCTGGCCAGCAGCCCTGTATCGCTGGCTGTTGCTCAGGACAACGCCCCAGTTGAAACCAATACCACTCAGGAAAGCCTCGCCCCAGCACCTGGCCTACAGAGCCAAGGGGCGCAGCGCCGCCTTGAGATGCTCAAACAAGTCGCCCTTGAGTCCGTCAAGCCCCTCGAGAAAGACGAGATTAAGGTGCTCCGCGCCGTGGTCATGGATGTCACCGGGCGAGTGCAATGGCGTGCCAATCCTGAAGCGCCTTGGAAGAAAGCCAGCAAAGATGACATCATCAAACCTGGTGCCATCATTCGCACAGGACTCCGGTCGTGGATGCTGCTGCGAGTTGGCCTCAATGCCAATGTGCTCATCGACAGCGGATCCCGGGTTTCACTTCCGGAGATTGTCCATGCTGGCGACGTGCTTCGCACTGCAATTCAGGTCAATCGTGGACGTGCCGACCTCCAAGTCGGCCAAGTGGGACTCACCAATGACTTCTCGGTACTCACTCCTTCAGGCGCGCTGGCTGTTCGGGGTACCGGCATGGCGGTATCGCATAGCGCGCTCAAGGGCACCCGGGTCGTTGGTGCACGAACCAACGCCATGAAGGCAATCGCGATGAAGTACTACGGCAGCAAGGTGCAACACCTGATGTCGGGCAATGCCATCTCGACACAGGCTTCTCCTGATCCAGCCAGTGCTGAAGCATTCCAGACCGCGGGCCCGCCTCCGCTGATCGCGGCAGAGGCTCAGGATCTCCAGGACGCGTCCGACCAGACCACCCAGGCAGTCTCGAATTCAGACCCGATCAATCAATCGACTCGCATCCTATTGGCGGACCAGCAGCAGGAGATCAACGAGGAGATTCTTGAGGATCTGGTCTACGAAGATGACAACTACTTCGGTATGCCTGGATACTCGTGGTACTTCGACCAAGAGCATGGCGGAGTCAATCCAATTACAGATCGGACATTTGCAAATGGCATCCTTCTGCCTGAGGACCGTGGGGCAGTTGCGACAGCCCTCTACTGGGACTTTCACTTTGAGAATGTGCCGACCCATGTCGATCCATACAACCCACATGGGCATCGCATTGCGGCCAACTTCGAAAATGGCCTCTATGCCCACACCGGATTTTATGACCCAAGCCGGTCTAACTACCTACATGAACACGATGGCATGACGATGCTCCATGTTCCTTGGGGTGCTCCGCTGCCCACAGGCGAGTCATCGCTTGCAAACGCTTATCAGCGCATACTCGACTATGGCGATCAAAATTGGTCGGGCCAGCCATTTTCCAACTCGGAAGATCTCAGTGTGATGGCCGCATCGATCAACACCTTCTGCATGCAGACATTTGATGGGGACGGCAACCAGATCGAGGTGTGCCGAGCAGCATTTGCCCAGGCTATTGAAGGTCTGATCTACAACGAACAGCAAGGTCTCACCCCATATGGATATGGGCTCCAGGACCCGAACTACGGCGGGAACGTTGAGACAGGCGACGACTGCCCATTCTGCCCCTGATCTTGAGAACTTTGCGAAGCACCACAGGGGCCTGATACGCTTGTGGCGCATTGAGCATTCAGACTGATACCCGCATCCTGTCGGCCAGCGTTGTGATGACGCTCTTGGTCGTTTTGCTTGATCGAGCCGGCGTCTTTACGACCTGGAGCGACCAATTGCTGGACTATGTCCAGCGCACCTTTCCTCAGGATGTGGCTCCCATGGACGACCGCATCGTCATGGTCGATATCGATGATCGGGCGCTCGAAAGGCTTGGCCGTTGGCCTTGGCCACGCACCGACCTTGCCCACGCCATCAGCGAATTGCAACGTGCCGGTGCAAGAACCATCGCGGTAGATCTGGATCTCGCAGACCCGCAGCAACCGACTGTCTCACCAACCCCTCCACACGCACAAATTCACCATGACATGCAATTGGCCGACACCATTGATCACACTGTGGTGCTCGGCGCGCTGCTGATGCCGGATGAATTGCAGACACGATGGGACGAAGCGGGCGGCACCGCAGAAGGTTTGAACGCCGCATTGCAAAACCTACGCACCGATCTTTCTTGGACCCCAGGTGATAACACCACCTCGATGACCAAATCTGATTTGGCTGCGGCGAACACTGTCATGCACCTCTTAAGGCGCCGCGCCATTCATGATTTAGCCAATGAAGGCGCTACAACAGAACAACTGTACGCCTTGGCTGGGAATCGCGGAGGTGCGTTGCAGCCAACCATAGACGCAGCCCTACTGCAGATGCAGGGCAGGCAGGTGATTCATGGCAACCTTGTGGTCAGTCGATCACAGCCGCCAACAGTTGCTGATCGCTTTCCGCTGCCGTCGTTTGCCCAAGATAGTGCTGGTATTGGCTACGTGAATATTGTCCGGCGCGACCAAGATGGCGGAGTACGTCGCATTCATGCGAGCCAGCCTATTGGACATAAAGAAGCAATCCTTCCACTTGGCTTGGCCGCAGCCGCACGCTATCTCAACATTCCTTCTGAAGAAATTGACATGACAGCGGATACGCTGCTGATGGGCAACCTGCAGTTTGCTTTGCTAGACAAGGCCATCACAGTCTCTTGGCCCCGTGGTGAACATGGAATCTACTGGCCAGATCTTCACCGAAAATCAGAAGATGAACGATTTGCTGGACACTTGTCCATCGGCGAGGTCGTCATGCTCGGCCGCTCACGTGAACTTCATAAAGCGCAAAGCACACTGCAAAAGTCGGCCTCCGCTGACCTCCTTCCTGCCCTCGCCATCTCTATTGATGAGGGGCAGGACCTCATGTCTGCAGATACTCAGGCGCTAATTGAAGAAGAAATTTCGTTTGCACTGGGCGATGTTTATTCCACTGCAGCACTTGAAGAAGCACTGGTAGGCGCCGACCTCACAACCCGATCCATGATGCAGCGCATGCTCGACTGGCGATTGGCTCGTCGTGCTGCTGCAGATACTGCTGCGCGAATCGCAGCTGTAGAAGCGTCGCTGCGAGAGCATGTCAATGACCACTTGGTATTCATTGGCTGGACTGGCACTGGAACCACAGCGGACTTTGTTCCCACAGCTGCTGGGGCTCGAACTCCAGGAGTGATGGTGCACGCTGCAATGGCGGACATGGTGCTGCAACAACGCACCCTCAGTGAATTCCCAGCATGGTGGTCAAGCATCATGGCGGCTGCCTTGGGATTAATCATCGCACTGCTGACCGCGACTCTGACCGCTTGGCCAACCACTATCAGCACTCTACTAATCGCTGGTGGGTGGATTGGAGCAACGAGCCTCCTGTTTGCACAAGCTCACATCTTGATGCCGCTCGCTGCACCGCTCGTAGGCATCACCATGTCTTGGGCAGGCGGCACTGCCGCCCGAGCTGTCGTGGTACAGCGAGAGAAACGCAGAATCAATCGACAGTTCCGAGCCCGTGTTCCAGATATTTTGGTCGATGAACTCGCCCGCGACCCAGATGCGTTGAGCATGCGTGGTGTACGGCGTGAAGTCTGCGTGATGTTTGGTGACCTCGCAGGTTTCACAACCATCAGCGAACAATTGGACAGCGAAGAAACTGTAGCGCTGCTCAACAATGCGATGGCGGGATTAACCCGTCGAGTCACGGACCATGGTGCCTACCTCAACAAGTTTCTCGGCGATGGATTCCTTGCATTCTGGTCGGCGTTTGGCACCCAAGCAGACCAAGCCGCATTAGCAGCGCGAGCTGCTATCTCCTGCCAACGGTTCATGGCCGATTTAAACAAATCGTTTCCAGCCGGAGAAACACACCTTGGATTGAGGATCGGCATTGCCACTGGCGAGGCCATTGTTGGCGACTGTGGAGCACCACCTGAGTTGAATGACTACACCGTGATCGGCGATGTCGCCAATCTTGCAGCTCGGCTGGAATCGGCGAACAAACAGTTCGGCACCAACATCCTGCTCGACGGCACAACCAAATCGCAATTGAGCCAACAGCAGTCACTCTTGGAAATCGGCCCGGTCAAAGTCGTTGGCCGGGATGCCATCGTGGATGTTTGGACGCTGATGACCGAACCACCTTCTGAAGAACTCGCTCAAGCCTCTATCGATCTGGCTGCTGCGATTCGAGCCGGCAACCAAAAGGCTGCCAACGCAGCATTGGTCGCCCTATCCAAACTGGAATCCAATCAGGATCGACTTGATCTCTACCGACGCGTCATTGATACGGCAGATGAAATACCTCAGGCAATCAACCTGACAGACAAGTAATCTGCACAGACATCGTGCCTACAGGAGTTGGTTGTGCCTGACATTTCACCAGAACAAGTGGATCGCATTCTGGAAGTCTGTCGTGTACTGGGAAGCACCGACGATTCACAGGCCGTCATCTCAAGAGTGGCAGACTGCCTGCGGGACATTCTCGACGCCGAGCGAGCAACTGTTTTTGAGTACCGCAAGAATGATGATGAACTCGTAGCTGTTGCCGGGCATGGGCCCGATGGATCGCTCATGGAAGACCTTGGTGATATCCGAGTGCCGCTGGGAAAAGGCATTGCCGGCACCGCTGGGGCAGAGCGCTCCATCATCAACATTCCTGATGCCTATGCCGACGAACGCTTCTATCGAGGCATTGATGAAAAGACGGGATACCGAACCCGCAGCATTTTGACCATTCCGCTAGTCGCTGCGGACGTCGATCAACTCGTCGGCGTCGCGCAAGTGCTTAACCGACGGGGCGAACCCTTTGGCCAAGAATGCGAACGCATTGCAACCGCGCTGGCCGCACAGTCTGCCGTAGCAATGCGTCGCGCACGCCTGCTGGAGGACCGTCTGGAGCTGGTCAAACTGCAGCGTGATCTTGATCTAGCGCGAGAGATTCAAAGTGCCACCTTTCCAAGCGAGTTTCCGGCGTTTGAGAACTGGGAAATTCACGGTTGGAGCATGCCGGCTGAGGAGACCGGTGGCGATGCCTTTGATGTCGTCGAGGTAGAGGGTGGCGCAACCTTGATGGTCGGTGATGCAACCGGACATGGGATTGGACCGGCCATTTCAGTAACTCAGGTGCGATCCATGCTACGCATGGCCGTTCGACTGGATGCCCCACTGCTCAATATGGTGACCCAACTGAATCACCAACTGTGGCAGGACACCTCACCGATGCAGTTCGTAACCGCTTGGTTTGGTCGCTTGCATGCCGATACTGGAGTCATCGATTCAATTGCTGCGGGACATGGCCCAATGCTCCTGATTCGCGACAATGGCGCAGTCACCGTGCTCGAAGCCGACGTCCCCCCGCTTGGAGTCATCGACACCCTGATGGCTACTGAAACCATCCCGATCCACATAGAGCCAGGTGACCTACTCGCCATACCCACAGACGGGATCATTGAAGCCATGCTGGATGATGGCACGATGTATGGTCAGGATCGACTGGTTGACTTACTCGTTGCTGGCCGAAACCGACCCCTGCCCGAGTTGCTCCAGCACCTTCGCGAGGACTGCGAGGGTTTCCGCCCCGGCCTACCTGCTCAGGATGATCGAACCATACTTGCTATTCATCGAAAGGCGTAATCTGACCCTGCCTCGAGCCCTATGATTTGAGGCACAAACGCCCGCCATGCGATTCCTCGTTGCCTTCTATCTCGTCTGCCTTATCTGCTGGATCGTCGCTCGCATCCTGCGATTGGCGATGCGTCGTCAAGTCGAACTTCTCAGCATCCACACGGTGTTCCTTGGTGGCTTCACAATCTTCCAACTCACCAGCAGTATTCTTGGCCTCGCCTTCAGTATGTACGGCGACCTTGAACCGGCTGACAAGGTGGGAACACCAGTCATCTTTGCGTTTGTCGCTACGATTTTCTTGATCCTTTTTGAATGGTCCTACAAACGCGAGTGGGCACTGCTCAGACGAGCGAGAACACCTGGTAAAGGTGACTGGGACGGCGGCGCTGGTGGCTGGATCTTCCTATCGATCGTTTTACTGGCCATCGGCGGCTTCTTAAAGTTTGTGCTGATGTGGATTCCACTGATCGGCATTCTTGCCTCACAAGCCGCGGCCGGCGTCTTGGCAGCTGCTGCTGCCTCCGCGGCTTGGGCTTGGTCACGTAACTTCCGTAATCCAATGCTGATGGCCATCGCCGGCATCATCCTGCTGGCTGCAATTGCTTTTGTGTCATATCAGTCATTTGGCCGCCGAGGTGTCGTCGGCATTCCGCTTGCTTTCGCTTGGGGCCTCTACTACGGCTACTGGCGTGGCCTCCCGATGGGATTGCTTATTCGCCGCGTAACCATCGCAGCCGTCGCTGGCCTTGTGCTGCTCTCGGTCTACACCGCCACTCGGCGTGAGGGCGGCAATTATGAACGCCAGACTCTGGTGGATCGCCTCGCCGCCATTTCACAAATGCGGGCCGAGGACTTTTCAGCTGCGTTGACTGCCGTACTCTCTGGTCAAAATTCAGGGCCTCTGAGTATGTGGGCACTTGAGACCTACGGAAGCGCGTATCCCTACAACTTCCTGCATCAGATCAAGTTCTTCGTGGCGATGCCGGTCCCACGAAACATCTGGGCAAACAAGCCCTATCCACTGGCAAAGGACATGGTCCACCACGGCTCCATCCGTAACAAAGGGTCGGGCGACGTCTTCAATGTCGGCCCGGGGATCATCGGGCACATTGCCCATGACTTCCCTTTTATTGCACTACCGGTTTATGCCATTGGCATTGGACTGATTGTTCGCTTTTTGGATGAGCGTGTGCGCTGGGCACTGCATCGACCCTTTGTCATGATTCCAATCGGCTGCGCACTGGGACAGACCATCGCATTTTCACGGGGAGAGGCCGGCCTCTTCATGTGGAATGGCATGATGGCATTGCTTGGAGCTTGGTTTGCAATGCGCCTCAGTGGGCGGTTTGCGATGATGTTTGGTGCCATGGGGCAAACCGATCCAACTGAGCCTTGGGACCCGCTGTACTGGGATCCAGCCTGGGATGAGCAGCCAACGTCAAACGACCCGGCAGAGGATGGAGTCCTCGCCGGGCCGCAGACCTGATGCACGGGATTGAACGTGCTTGACTGCCTCTATTCAGTCGCGTGACGCGTCGACCAATGCCTGGATATCGAATCCGGCCAGTTGCAGTCCGCGGAGTCCGACACCAACCGTCTTGCCTTCCTGAAGCAGTTGGAGCGAGATGTCATAACGCCACTGGTTGTAGTTGAAGTCGGGGTCGTAGCCATCATCATTGGGGGCCATTCCCAAAGGCCAGGTGATGACGTGGATGGCACGGCCGCCAGCAGCGACGATTTCCTCTTCGGTGAAGTATGTCTCAGGGGAGGTCCCTGGCTGACGGTCCCAGATGCGCTGTTCAGCCACAACACTCATACCCAGCAACCAAGGGCGACTTCGACGGGGGCATGCTTCGATGAAGACTTCCATGCCGCGACGCTGCAACTCAGGCGCCATGTCGCTCAACCAAGGGCTGTCCTCTGGCAGTTCGACTGCAGCATCGTGACCAATGCCTTTAAAGCCATGCTCAAAGAGTTCTCCATAGAAGCGGTTGAGGTTGTCAGAAAGACCGTGGTCAACCTGGGGAACGAATCCGCCGCGAGGCTGATCGCTGGGATCCCAGCAGCGAGGAACACCGATGTAGCCGTACAGATCGATGTCGTTTTCATGAGCAAACTCTGCGAAGGGGGTGTAGTCGACCAAACCGGGTCGCTGCTGACGGGCCTTTTCGACCTGCTCAAAGATCATGGACTGGGTACCACCGGAAGGCCACGTCTGATCATGGTCATACCAGTAACCGGCCACGTTCCACATGAACATATCGAAAGTGCCAGCACCGATCTCATCAACAACTGGGCCGATGCGATGGTTGACGTTGGCCTGCCAGCCATCTTCGTCGTTGTAGATCTGGGGATGCACATGATTTTCAGCAGAGTGGAAAGAACCGCCTACAGGCTGCCAGAAAAGAAGACGCTTGGGGCCATTGTCCGTAGCCACTGCGGTGTCACCGAGGTGCTGAATCACTTCCAGAATGTCGTCGATGTCAACTACGGCGTTGCCATCAGCATCGCCTTCGCAAGGGGTCATGTCCTGACAATCACGACCAAAGTTGCTGAGCACGTGCAAGAGGTCGAGTACGTCCACACGCTCACTGGCATCAGCATCCCCAGCCAGCATCTGACTAGCATCAGCCTGATCATCATCGGTTCCGACAACCGAGAAGAGCTCTGTGCGAGCGGCCACGTTGGAAAGCGGATTGATGTCGAACTGGCCAACGACGTTGTCGTTCATGGCATTGCCACGACCGGCCAAGATCTCTTGAGCGCGGTAACTGAACTTAGCGCGGCTGGTGGACCAGTCAGCAGGCACCACACCATGCTGCTCCAGGCTGGTGGACTGAGGGTTCCCATCAGCATCAACCCAGGTCAGGCCCAAGTGCTGCATGCCTGTGGATGGATCAGCAAAGAGCGTCGCCCGAATACCACGGTCGACGGAGATGTCGGACAAGTTGATGGCGTATTCAGCAGCGATATCACCCTCAGTGTCGCCGACCGAGAAACGAACTTGGCCGTCTGCGAGCTGGTTGGCGGTCCAGACCATGCCAGCAGTGGCGGAGCTCGAGAGCATTGAGAGCGTAGAGATGGCGGCGACCGCTGGAGCGGCCATTTGGAAGGCGGAGTTCATTGTTTCAATCCTGCGGTGGGAACACGCGTTCCGGGGTTTAACCCGATGCCTGTTTCCGGTTGTCAGGGCCGCTGGCGGTGAGTGAACTCACCCGCGGCCGAAGTGTCATCGAACGGAGAGACTCGCAACGCGAGTGGTATGTGCTGGAGTGTTCCAGCTAGGGGCAGCCTGAGCGGCCTGTGCGGCCTGTCGGCTTGCCAGCACCGAGGAACTGCCGTGGTTGTCATGCATCTGCATGCCCAGGGCGTCGCCGGCGGCGAGGCTGACAGTCGCGGTCTTGGCGACGTTGGCCTCTGAGGCGTTCGATGTTGTCGAGGCAGGGCTCGTCAAGAGCAGAGCGATAGCGAGTGCGGCGGTCATGGCCGGCTCCTTGTGTCCATTCCAGTTGTGTGCTCAGGTCATTGACGCTCGTCACGAGGCGTCAAACGATTCAATCCCTGAGAGGCTTGCTTCTTTCGAAGCGTCACACCTCTCACAACCCACTATGCATGGGCCACCAGTTTGTGAGTCCTGATCTAGCGCACTTTTGATTTTTCTTTGCCAAGTCGTGCCCACCATGGCACAAAGGCACAAAAACGCCCCCATTGGCTTGATATCGCCTATTGCCCTGGCGGGAACAACCGTCGGGCTTGCCAGACCAAGGGTGGTCCAAATTAGGACCTGCAGATCCACAATAGGCAGTTCGGTCCATTGCCCCCCCACACCCACCGCCAACAGGCCTCGCTCCAAGGATGGCTGGGCGAGGAGGCACCTGAATTGACCTCGTTGTCGCTCAAGATCGCACCCCGGCAGCCCGATGACTGAATTGGCGAGGCGCCATCAGAGGCCCTCTGTTTAGTTGGTCTGGACGATTTGTATGCCCCGCTTGAGCGCGAAATCGGCCAGACGCTCAAAGAGGACTCGGCGACGGGTCAGTTGTTTTCGAATCTTCTTAGACGGACTCCACTCGGCCTAGATCACCATTCATGCCAAGAACAACGATTTCAAAACAGCACAGCAACAGCCCCATGCTTCGAAGGTGGGTCGTGGTGTTTTTGGCCATGTGCTGGCTCGCCCCCACTGCCATTGCTGGCGGACCCATTCCGGCGGAATTCTATTGGCAGGCCAGTTCAGCCCCAGATGACCCTGTCGCAGCCGAACTGTCGATGCTGGGCGAGTGGACCAATATTGACGAGGCCAGCACCGTCTATACCGGCTCATTGCTCTCTACAGCCTGGCACCTCACTTGGACGACGACCGTCACCAACGGCCAAGAACAGATGATCGACACGATCTTGTCGGTGACCAACCTTGGCGCCACGACTCAGTCATTTGTGACCGGAACCTCCTTGCAATCCGCACTGGCACCAGGTGATTCGCTCCTATCACTGGCATGCAGCCTAGCAGTCACCAATTTGCAGTTCGATGGAGCCGCAACATTGGAAACGGTCGGAGAGGATCCTTTAGTCCAAGCAAAGATTGACTCGACCGTTGCAACAAGCAACTTTGATGCTGTCTACGCACTCACCGCCAATGGACCATTTGGAGTCGCGACAGACTCCGCTGCTTCGATGACCACGGTTCAAGCCATTGACCCCGCGGGTTTGTCAGTCTGGGCCAGGTTCATGCTGACCCCAGGTGATACGACCACCCTGCACCTCTTAGCGGCCTATAGCACGATTCCTGCACCTCCAGCATCGCTCATGGTGGCGCTGTTGTGGTGCCTGGCACCATCGAGACGAAGATCATGAAGACGCAACACATTGCAAGCGCATTGATCCTAGGACTTTGTACAACAGCAACTTCTTTGGCCGACTTAGTCGGCGTACTGGACATCGCAGGGTCCAACGGCGCAAGTACCTCAACCACACTCAATGGTCTTGCGCTTCCAGATGGAAGCACCTACTGGACTCACCAATACATTCATGAGGAGCTCACAGTCTCAACCACTATGGTTGCATCTCCTATCGAGGACTTGCAGTTGGCCACCATCATGCAATTCTCCAATAGTGGCACCGAAGATCTCCAGGTGGAGGTCGCCTTCTCAATGACCTTATCCACCCTACCCCCTCCCTTGAGCGAGTGGTTGGCTTCTCAATCACTCAATATCGGCGGCGAGGATGCGATGGTTGAGACTGACACCGAACCGCTTTGGAGCGTGGTTGTCGATGACACACTTGTGGCCAGCCTCTTTGACAATCCATTCTCATTCTCGGCTGGACAGAGCGGATCGGCATCCACATATGACACCGGCAACGGCACAGTCTTCATTGACAATTGGCAGACGCTCCAAGTGCGCTATGCCGTTGATCTCAGTGCTGGTACAACCGTTGGGTTCAACGGCGGATTCGCATTTGTACCGACCGCTGCGAGCTTGTGGACGCTGGCCCCCATGCTGGCCACACGCCGTCGACGACGGCACTGATACTCAGTTCCAATACGTTCGGTACCATTGAGGCTCGCAGGGAGAAGCGGCCTAACCATGTGCGGCATCGCTGGCATCTACGCATATAGCAGTTCACAGGAGGTCGATCAGGCCGAGTTATCGCGCATCAACGATGCGATGACACCGCGTGGACCAGACGGAAGCGGCCAGTGGCACTCTGAGCATAGCCCCATTGGCCTGGCACATCGCCGACTTGCGATCATTGATCCAACTACCACTGGCGCTCAGCCCATGCGAGATGTCGAGCACGACCTCACCATCACGTACAACGGCGAGATCTACAACTACAAAGAACTGCAGCGCTACTTGGCATCTAAGGGCTATCACGTTCGCACAGGAAGTGATACTGAAGTGCTCCTCGGGCTCTACGCTGTCGACGGCGAAGCTATGACCGAGCGCCTTCGGGGCATGTATGCGTTTGCGATCTGGGACGAAAAACGCAAACGCCTCTTTGCCGCGCGAGATCCTCATGGCATCAAGCCCTTCTATTTTTCCAATGACAGGGGCGTACTTCGCTTTGCCTCCAGCATCAAGGCACTGCTCGCCGGCGGCGCGGTGTCCCGCCAACTCGATCCGGCTGGCCAGGTCGGTTTCCTTCTGCTGGGCTATGTGCCTGATCCATTCACGATCCGCGCTGCGATTGAAGCCCTTCCAGCAGGCCATACATTGACTGTGGAGCTTGGTGGCGAACCAGACATTCGACGGTTCTTTGATATCGCAGACCTTTTGCGCAAACAACACGACGCTGCTCCAGTAGCGCTGGAGGAAAGACGTGCCCGGCTCCGAGAAGCAATGGATGACACGATTGCGCACCATCTAGTAGCCGATGTACCAGTTGGGTTCTTCCTCTCAGCTGGGGTCGATTCGACCACCCTCATTGCACTCGCCGCGATGACAGGACACGAGCATCTCAAGACAGTGACACTTGGCTTTGACATTTACCGCGGCACTGATCGCGACGAGCGTGGGCTTGCTGAGGCGGTAGCCAAGGCCTACGGGACTGAACATCAGAGCATTGAGATTGGGCAAGCTGAATTTGCCGGTGAGCGTGACCGCTTGCTGCATGCCATGGATCAGCCGAGCGTCGATGGCACCAATACCTACTTCGTATCACGCGCTGCTGTGAGCGCAGGACTCAAGACCACCATCTCAGGTACTGGCGGTGACGAGTTTCTACAGGGATACCCAAGTTTCACAACCATCCCAAAAGTCGTTCGGACGGTCGGGCGGTTGCCGGGTGCCGCCATAGCCGGCGGCATGATGCGCCGAGTTGCGGGACCGCTCATTTCACGCATGACCTCACCCAAATACGCGAGCCTCTTCGAACTCGGAACCAACACTGGTGATGCGTACCTCTTGCGCCGCGGGCTCTACCTGCCCTGGGAACTCCCTTCAGTACTTGATCCCGACATCGTTCGCGTCGGCTGGGAGCGGCTCAATCTCAGGGCACGACTTCGCGATGACGCTGCAGACATCTCAACCTTAGAAGGACAAGTCGCTGCACTGGAAATGAACTGGTATATGCGCGGTCAATTACTGCGCGATGCGGACTGGGCCGGCATGGCACACAGTCTTGAAATTCGTGTCCCACTGGTTGACCGAGTGCTGCTTGCATCCCTAGCCGACATTGTCGCTGGACCAACCAGACTGACCAAACTTGATCTAGCCTCACTACCTGATCAACGCATGCCCGATGCGATTCGCCATCGCAAGAAAACTGGATTCCATGTACCGGTGCGTGACTGGCTGATGGCCGAATCTGATGGCCCAACAGAACGCAAGACCCGTGGCTGGGCACGCTTCCTGCTTGATCACGTCGACGCCTAAATCGGTCACCAGAACATCTACTGGCCCACCAATGGCCTTTGTTTTCAAGATCTGACCAACTTAGACCAACAGGTCTTGCTCAATCCTGCGAGCCCTGATAGGTTCAAGCCATACAGGTTTCGGACGTCCGTGACGACTTGCCCGAGAGCCTCGATCTCCCATGACCGGAGTTTGCGCAAATGCCACATTGTCATACCGAAGGAGCCTCCGTGACGACGCGCTCCGCTGTCCCATTACTCCCACGATTGGAGTCAATCACATGCCTATTCAACTTGGTGCTATTGCACTTTGCCTCTCACTAACTGCGGGACTGCAGGCGGCGAGCCATACCGTTCACGCAATTCATTCAGGCCAAACCACCCCATCAAGCAACTGGGGATCGTGTTGCGGAACGTACTCCATGAGTTCGAATCCGACCTCGATCATTATCGAAGACTGCACCTACATGGGTGGGTACTGCATGGGTGACAGCAAGAAAGGCGCATGGCTTTTCGAAATCCCATCTTCACTGGACAGATCATTAGTAACCGACATTGCAGTAACAGGCCAACGAAGTGGGGCCTATGGATCAGGTCATATCTATCTTCACTGGCATAACGCTGCACAAATGACTGTCGCAGATGTCAACGATGCTATGTCCACGCCAGATTTATTGATGCCAATCAACTGGCCGGGAAGTTCTACTTACTCTTTTCCCATTCCTACCAGCGTCCTGCAATCCACTGATCAGCAGTATCTCTTAGTAGTCGCCCGAACAAACGTCGAATCACCAATGACGCTCACCAACTACGGCACTGGGCGGACCCACTTACTGATCAACACCTCGGTCGGGATGGGCGCCTGCTGTGCCAGCAATGGAGTGTGCTTTGAAGCTGAGCAATTGAGCTGCGAGAACGTCGGATTTACCTTTCTTGGCGAAGGCGTGGAATGCACATCCAACACCTGCACCACGTGCGCTGGTGACTATGACGAAAGTGGCGCAGTTGATATCGATGACCTACTCAGCCTGCTGGCTGTTTTCGGCACCGCAAATGACGACCATGATTTAAATGGCGACGGCATGATCACAGTAGATGATCTTCTTGTGCTGATCGCTGCATTTGGCAATTGCTGAATCATTCTTACAACAAACCTACAACTACAGATTGGATAATCGATGAAAAACCAATTCCTTTTAAGCATTGCCATCGCCTCATCACTGACATTTGGAAACGCTGTCATTGGAGGCACCTACACAATGGACATTGAGTGGGATCAGACTGCATCACTCGGATCGACCAATTGTTGCAGTTTCGGAAGTCTGTCTAACTTCAATGGAGCAACCACAAGTACGAGGACTTGCCAAAGTTACGCAGGTAGTTGTATTCAATCACGGCGCAATGCGTTCTGGACTTTTGATCTATCGGGCATCCCAGAAGACGCCACCATCGTTTCTGCCACCTTTAAAGGCGAGACGCAGTACAGCGACCAGGGCGGATCTGCGACCTTGGGACTGAAGGCCATGAGCGGCTCATTGAACACAACCTCCGCCATGTCGGTCATCAATGCCCCGGATTGGCAATCCAGTCAATATGTCTGGGGCGGATCGCTTTCAATCGGTTTGTCATCCAGTGCCGTAGAGTCCGCGAGAAAAACCGGCAAGATTGCATTCCGATACTACGTCGCAACAAGCAACACAGTGACTATTTATAACACTGGAACGAATCCTGCCAGACTTTCATTGCAACTGGACATACCCAACGTCTGGGGAGCTTGCTGCATGACCAATGGAAATTGCGTATTCGTTCCGGAATACAGTTGCAACAATGCAGGGTATGACTTCCTCGGCGAAGGCGTGGAATGCACATCCAACACCTGCACCACGTGCGCTGGTGACTATGATGAAAGTGGCGCAGTTGATATCGATGACCTACTCAGCCTGCTGGCTGTTTTCGGCACCGCAAATGACGACCATGATTTGAATGGCGACGGCATGATTACGGTGGATGATCTTCTTGTGCTGATCGCCGCATTTGGCGAGTGCTGAAGACGTCCAACACACTTTTCAACGAGTCGACATGACCGAGTGACATGAAATCCTGACGCTTTTGGCTGGAGGTGACCTGCAATTGACCACCGCGTCACATTGCTCGCGGGTAGTACCATCAGCGGATGATCACAACACTGCTCACGCTGACGTTTGCCACCACTCAACCAAATATCCTGCTGATCCACGTCGATGATCTTGGATGGCAGGATACCGCGGTACGCATGCACCTCGAGTCAGCGCCATATCACGATGCGTGGCGAACACCTCATATTGAACGCCTCGCTGCCGATGGGGCTGTACTGACCAATGCATATTCTAGTGGGCCAGTATGCACACCATCTCGTGTCAGTTTGCTGACTGGCCAGACACCTGCGCGTCACCGAACAACTTTTTGGACACTGCGCAAAGGCAAAGACAACTCCAGAAAACACCCTCGGCTTCGTCCACCTGCATGGAACACCGATGGGCTGCAACCATCACCACACCACCTGACAGAACTATTGCAAGACGCTGGATATCGAACAATTCACGTCGGCAAAGCTCACTTTGGTGCTCACGACACCGCTGGCAGTGACCCCAAGAACCTTGGATTTGAGGTCAACATTGCTGGACACGGAAGCGGCGCTCCTTCCTCCTACCTCGGCACGCACAACTTCAGTCATGCTGGTAAACGCAATAAGCCAGGGGAAAAAAGTGTGTGGGATGTGCCGGGCCTCGAATCCTATCACGGCCAAAAGATTTACCTCACCGAAGCACTCAGCGAACAGGCTTGCGCTGAGATTGATCGCGCCGCAAAAGATGACACCCCCTTCTTCATGAACTTTGCGCCCTATGCCGTACATACACCTGTCATGGCCAACGATCGCCTATTGGAACACTACCCGGGCCTCGAAGGTCGTGAAGCAGCCTATGCCACGATGGTCGAGTCGGTCGATAATGCCGTGGGTGACCTCCTTGCCAGATTGGAAGCCAACGGGATCGCAGATGACACCATTGTGATCTTCACCAGTGACAATGGCGGCGTCTCTGGGCGCGCCGGGCGTCCCAAGGACCGAAATACCCCTCTACGCAGCGGCAAATCCTCTGCCTACGAGGGCGGCACACGCGTTCCTTGGATTGTGCGCTGGCCCGGACTGACCACACCGGGCAGTCGACCGGAGGCCATGGCTGTCACCCATGATTTATATCCAACCTTTCTCGCTGCGGCTGGCATCAGCCCACCCCCGAAGCACTTAACGGACGGAATCGACCTACGTGCCGCCTTTCGAGGCGATGACCAAACACCGCGCACGATCGGATGGAATCAGCCCCATCAAGTACACGCAGATGGTGCCGGCATCGAACCATTTACGTCTATCCGACATGATGACTGGAAACTCATTCTGTTTCATGACGGCCCGCGCGTTGAACTTTATGACCTTGCGAATGACATCGGGGAGCAGCACAACCTTTCATCGGAGCAACCAGAAGTCACTGCCGACATGATCGAGCGTATGCGCGTATGGATGACGGACCGTGGTGCGCAAACATCAATTGACATCGATAGTGGCAAACCAATCACTGTTCCTGAGACTGTAGGCATAACTGCTGCACGACCCAACATCATCTTCATTTACAGCGATGATCACTCAGCCGAAGCAGTCAGTGCACACGGATCCAAAATCACACAAACGCCAAACATCGATCGGATCGCCGCCGAAGGCGCTGTATTCGACAACGCCTTCTGTACCAACGGCATCTGCGCTCCCGCACGTGCGGTCGTGCTCACAGGACTGCATAGCCATCAGAATGGAATTATCGACAACGCAACAAGACTCGATCCGACCATCCCTACATTTCCTTCCATGCTTCAGGAAGTTGGCTATCAAACAGCGATGATCGGCAAATGGCATCTTCGCAGTGATCCGGCTGGTTTTGATCACTGGGAAGTCCTTCCCGGTCAGGGCCACTATTACGCGCCGGACTTTCGCTCAGAGTCTGGACGCAGACGCATTGATGGGTATGTGACCGACATCACGACCGATCTAGCACTGGATTGGCTGAATCACCAACGCCATCCAGATCGCCCTTTCTTGTTGATGCTGCAACACAAGGCACCGCATCGCAACTGGATGCCCGGGCCAGAGTATCTACACAGTCTTGACGACACTGAGATACCAGTTCCAAGCACACTGCTGGATACCTGGGCTGGCCGACCTGCTGCCCAGTTACAAGAAATGACGATTGCCGATCACACCTTCGACTTTTACGACCTCAAGATAGATGCCAAACATGGAGATGTTGAAGATGCAGGGCCGGACAAGTGGATGCACGATGTTCTAGCTCGCATGTCTGACCAGCAACGCGCTGATTGGAACGACGCCTATGCACCACGCAATGCAGCCTATGCAGCTTCCATGGAGCATATTCAACAAATAGAAGATCCCGATGAGGCCGCCACAGCACAAAAAGAACTTCGATATCAGCGCTACATCAAGGACTATCTCCGCTGCATTGCATCAGTCGATGACAACGTTGGCCGTGTGCTTGACTGGCTTGACACATCTGGCCTCTCTGACAACACCCTCGTAATCTACACAAGCGATCAAGGGTTCTTTCTTGGTGAACACGGCTGGTACGACAAGCGGTTCATGTATGAACCATCACTAAAAGTACCACTCCTGATGCGCTGGCCTAGCGTGATTGAACCAGGCACGCGCATCAAAGAACTGGTTCAGAACTTGGATTTCGCTCCGACTTTTGTCGAAATCAGTGGCGCTAAGCCCCCAATGGATGCTGTGCCAATGGCAGGAGCCAGTCTTACCCCACTGCTCACTGGTGATCATGCCACATGGCGCGATGCTGTCTTCTATGAGTACTACGAGCCGATGCCGCACGCGGTCGCTGCACATATTGGCATCAGAACTGATCGCTGGAAATTGATGTACTTTCCCGATCTGGAATCGTGGGAGTTCTTTGACCTGCATACGGATCCCGAAGAGATGCATAACATCGCAGGCGATCCGGCTCAGGCTGAAACCATCGCTCTTCTCAAGAGTCGCCTTGAATCACAAATGCTTGAGCCCTTCACAACGACTCGCGCCCCCTATCTTCAGCCCTAATACTCAGGCACATGCCACATCCCGATTATGACAGCACCCCCGATGTATCGGGGGTGCTGTGGGCCTCCTTGCGTGATAGGCAGTCCCTTCACTACTCCATATTGAGACCAACTGGATCTCCAAGAACCACCATGCTCTGGAAATACTCAATGACTCCAGAATCTGACACCAGCAGCGCATTCCACTGTGGCCAATCAAAGGTGTCGTTCATAAAAGGTTCTGTCTGATCCCAACTCAACACTGTCAGGTGATTCAGGTCATGGTTAATCGCAACCCCCTCGATTGAACGAAATCCGTGGGTTCTTCCATGCATCCATCCGGCGTAGTGTGGTTCCATCTTCAGTGTGTTGATGAAAGCATCATCCATGCCATTGTCTTCGAGGTAGTCGGCATACCCTTCCATTCCATAGGAACGCACCATGTCCATCACAAGTGACTTCATGACAATCGGATTGCACTCTGTTCGCGCTGTGCGCTGAATGTCAGCAAGGATCTGTGGGTCATACGCTTCGTCAGTTATCCAGCCGACCTTGGCGCCCTGCATGGCGTAGTACAGCCCGACACCCTTGAGATCATCGCCCCAGGCCTGACTGTTGTTGGTCAGCGCCTGATCAAAAGCCCATTGACCAATCTCTTCATAGCCCACGGGAGGCAGATCTATAAAAGCACGCAAGTTGTTGTATGCCACCATGGCTTCCGTCGTGATGACGGTTCGCCCCTCAACCATTTCGTGATACCGAGAGTTGTTGTTGGAACCGTGAAAAGTACCCCAGCAGGTAATCTCAATGAATTCGCCCACACAGGGTTCCATGTCTTGAGCGATCTCACAAGGGCCCCAACTCGCTGCAACAGCAAGAAGATCTTCAACATCAACGTCACCGCTTTGATCAACATCGCTCGGGCATGCTTGACCCTGATCCGGGCATGGACCCCATGACATCAGAATCGACAATATTTCATTTACGTTGACCTCGCCATCTCCAGTGATGTCCCCAAAACAACACTCCGCCCGGAGAGTCTGCGGAGATGCTGCCATGCAGCAGGTCAGCAGAACGCTCGGTATCGCGCCTTGCAGTTTCATTGGAATAACTCCTTCTGTCGACCCCTCCAACGTCGCTATGCCGCCATTGAACCTGATATCCCTGGTGGATTTGCATGCTCATCGGCAACACCTCAAGAATGGCGACGCCCCAACCGGCACAAACCGGGCAAACTGAACATTGCACTTTTCTCATCGCGTCCTGAGCGTACAATCCCCAGTTCCATGAGCAGTCGTGCCGTGCGCTGTCTGACTCTGAACTTGCGTATTCACCAATGAGAAGGACGACCTATGCGATCACGATGTATTGGTTCTTTCGCCATCTTGCTCATGACCAGCCCCGCATTCGCCCAGACCGCAGCCGTGGCCTGGGGACGCAACACAGAGGGGCAATGTGATGTGCCTTCAGGACAATTGTTTACTCAGGTCGCCGCTGGAAACATGTTCAGCATGGGGCTGACACCAGAGGGCAAGGCCCTCGCTTGGGGTGACAATGAATATGGTCAATGCGATGCGCCAACAGACGAATCGTTCGTGCAGCTGGCAGCGGGTTCTTGGCATGCGGTTGGTCTTCGCGCTGATGGAACTATTTTTGCATGGGGCGACAACCGAAATGGGGAGTGCAACACCAGTGCACTAGGCCAAACATTTAGCTACGTCGATGCTGGACAACAGTACACACTTGCACTGAACCGAGTAGGACAAGCCTTTCATTGGGGCTCCAACATCTACGGCCAAGACCTCGTGCCGAGCGGTCGGTTTGTTCAAATTGATGCTGGGGAGTCGCATGTCATTGGCTTGCGCGAAGATGGAACAGCAATCGCCTGGGGCAAAAACCAAACCCAACAGTGTGACATCCCGACTCAGGAGGATGGCAGTCCCTATCGGTTCGTTCGCGTAGTTGCAGGGGACGGTTGGTCGATGGGCCACCTTCCGGACGGCACCGCCCTGGCATGGGGCTCCACCCCACTCTGTGCATGTGACGAAACCTTCGATGAAGGCTTCGGAGATCCTTTCGTGACCATCGCCGCTGGTAATTTTCACGCCATTGGTCTTTCGCTCAATGGGAATGCGACGCTCTATGGTAATACTCAGGCTACGCCCGGCACACCAACCAATGAACACTTTGCACAGATTGCTGCTGGCCGATATCACACGGTAGGTCTCATCGCCAATCCAGACATTGGTGTCTGCTGTTTTGGATCTGACTGCATCTTGTCCAATGAACTGTTATGCCATTCCATGTATGGGACCTGGCTCGGCCCAGATGCCACGTGTGCTACCCATAGCAATGATGATTGCGGCGACCCGCTTGGCGCCTGCTGCTTGAACTCCGGTTGTGACACAATCACAGAAGCGCAGTGTGATCAACTCGGTGGGTCATGGGCTGGCGTCGGCACAGGATGCGCGATCTGCGGACAACCCTGCGAGGCCGACATNGACGGNGATCAAGCAGTTGAGNTGANTGATCTCCTCATGCTCCTGGATCGCTGGGGCGCCTGCCCCTAACTGAAACCACCTGAAGCCATGCGTGCTGTGATCGGATCGTGCGCATCGATCGTATGGCGTCCTCTTTCAGAGTACGTGGTGCGCGCACACTATATTTTTTGATCATCAAGCAGCATGCATCCTGAGTCGCCCCACTTGACACTTGCATCAACTTCACGCATGAGCCATACCCAACCCTGATCGTTGGCTTGCTTGCCAGAAGAATCGCCATCAGCCAACAAGCGTGTCGCCCTAAAATGACCTCAGAGAGCGTCTCAGCCTTGAAATACAGCGGCTTCAGCGGGCAACTATTGACCCCGACGATTACTCCCCTTCTAATGAATCATTGAGGATCTGAGAACCAGTAAAGAAGGATGGTCATGATGCAGATATTGAACGCTTCAATCATCGCGGTATCGACATTGTGTTTAATCTGCAATGGGCAGATCAGCGCTGCCTGCACCCTGACTTGGGGTGACTATGAGATCTTTGCAGATGGCTCCGGCTCAGCAGAGCTACTCTGGACATGCGACCAATCTATGCTGGCCTTTCAGTTTGATGTTGCTGGCTTTGAACTGACGAATCTGCGAGATGGCTGGTGCGGCGAAGATGGGTGGCAACTGTATAGCGGACCAACTACGGCGATTGGATTTACGCTGGGCCAACCCCCACTGCCACCTGCGCCTGAGCCGGTGCACTTTGTCACGATTGACTTTGTCGTGATCGATGACAGACTTGAGTTTGCTGAGTCAGTGCTATTTGTTGCCCCGCCAGATGAGGTCATTGAAGTCGATTGGACTGATTTCATCGATTTAGCAGAGTGCACTGCGGATATTTACCCCAAGGGAACCGGCGACGGCATTGTTGGTGTCGATGAAATACTCAGCCTATTGGGCGATTGGTCATCTACAGACAGTCCTTACGATGTCGATGGTGACGGCGCGATTGGAGTTGACGACTTACTCATGGTTCTAAGCGCATGGGGTCCATGCGAGTGACTCAACTGTGGACTGGTCTGACTTTCGCGCTGCTAGTCAATTCATTTATCAGCGCCGAACCATGTGAAATGGCCATCACCCTTCCAGGCAACCTAGGAAGCGAAGCCTTGCTCGGTAGCGCCGTAGCATTGGATGGTGAGTTACTTGCCGTTGGAGCCCCGCTTGATACCGGTGTTGCTTGGGCCAGTGGCGCCGTCTATGTCTATCGTCTGGAGGCTGGACAATGGACTTTAGAGGCGAAGCTGATCGCAGACGATGCTGATTGGGGCGACATGCTCGGTGTTGATGTCGACCTAGAGGGAGATACCCTTGTCGCAGGTGCATGGTTTAACGACGCCTTTGGCAGCAACTCCGGTGCTGCCTATGTGTTCACGAGAAGTGATGTAGGAACGTGGTCAAATCCGACCAAACTGCTCCCTCCAGACCCAGGGGCGGAGGACGTCTTTGGACGAACAGTAGCGCTAGGCGATGGATTTTGCGCTGTCGGCGCGCCACTTGATGATGATCAGGGAAACTCCTCTGGCTCAATCCATGTCTTTGATCAAAATGCTGATGGAAGTTGGACCCATGCTGCAAAACTTGTTTCATCAGAAACTGCCATAGGACATCAACTCGGATTAGGTCTTGATGCAGATGGATTGCGCATCTTGGGTGGATCTCCATGGGCGTACGACGGACGAGGCATGATCAGACTTTGGCAGCGGCTTGGCTCAACTTGGTCGAGTTCATGGTTTATGACGATGCAGACCACGGGCACCCCTGAAGATTACTTTGGGTTTTCCGTTGCCCTCGACGGATCACGTATGGCAGCTGGGGCCTACCGAGACGACACCTACGGCATCGATGCAGGCAGCGTCTGGGTCATGGAAGAAGTCTTTGATGGATGGTCGTTCACACAACTTCCACCTCCAGAACCGCAAGTCGGCGCACAGTTTGGCGTGTCGATCGCACTTTCAGGAGATGACCTATTGGTTGGATCCCGCTATGCCAATATCGACGCTGTTGACTCGGGCCGCGCTGACGTGCTTACAGCGCCATCGTGGATGCACAGAATGACGCTAACCCCACCGAATCCCGCCAATGAATCGGAATTCGGATGGGCATGTGACCTAGAGGGCGATCTGGCTACTGTTGGTGCGCTTTATCAGCCAACCGATGGCGCCGTTTTCGCTTGGTCGGGTATCCAGCATGCTTGCGGATGCCAAGGCGACCTCGATCAAAGTGGTGATGTCGGTGTTGACGACCTGCTCACTGTTCTAGCGGGCTGGGATAGCACTGAGGGCGATGGCGATATCAATGCTGACGGCATCACTGATGTCGACGACCTGCTGCTGATCATCTCACTTTGGGGCCCCTGCCCCTAACCGTGCGGCCAATATGAGCTGTGACAAGCCATCGACCACAGGGCGATCTAAGACTGCCAAGGTGACATTCGTAGTGGTGCGTGGTAATTGATGCTTGCAATGGACGGGTATCAGGTGATCATCAGGCTTTGAGACCTTGAGGAGGGCGGCAGTGAATCTCACTAAAATCGTGTGCCTGATCAGCCTGATCTATGTAACGGCTACCGCTTTGGGCCAAGGGGCGTGCTGCTTCCCCAACGGGTGCATTGACGCTCCTAACTTCGACACCTGCGAACTGCTTTTTGGTGGGGTCTGGATGGGCGAAGGCACCAACTGCGATACAGCTGACTGCTCGGTTGGCGCCTGTTGTCTAAATGACGGTTGGTACGAGTGTTTCGAAGGCTACAACGAAAATGAATGCACCTCAATTGGCGGAGAGTTCCTAGGTGTCTTATCGAGTTGTGACGACGAAGGGTGGTATTGTCAAAACAGCATCGGGGCATGTTGCTTCGGTGGTAACGATTGCTGGGATTCCGTGCTGGAAGTAGATTGCTATTCGTGGGGCGGCGAATTCTTTGGTGACGGATCAAGCTGTGCAATAGACGCACCATGGTGCTTCACGTATTACGGATCATGTTGCTTTGGTGATTACTGCGAAGAAAACTGGGAACACGACGCTTGTGAATGGAGTGGTGGCATATTTTGGCTCGACCCCTGCGATCTACTCGAGGATGTTGAGATGTGCAACCCAAGTGGTGCCTGCTGTCTACCAGATGGAAACTGCCTGACGAATGTCACCGAACATTACTGCAGCACGCTCAACGGAAACTATGCTGGAGACCTCACAAGTGATTGCTCCAAATGCATGCCTGAAGGCGTATGCTGCATTGAATTCCAATGTGAGACGATTCCGTTCATCGACTGCCTCTTTGCCGGCGGCGAGTGGTTTCAAGATGAAGCATGCATGTCGGATCCATGCCCTGACAAGCCATCCTGTACAGGTGATCTCGATGCCAATGGAACCGTTGACATCGACGACTTGTTGCAACTACTTGCAGCCTTCGGGACCAGTGGCAATGGCGATCTCGATGGTGATAAAGACACCGATGTGGATGATGTTCTGATTGTGATCAGTGCCTGGGGCGAGTGCCCCTAGCTTGATTCACATGGACAAGTATCAATAAACAGATACTGCGGCATTAAATCACCATTTGCTTTCATTTTATTTAGGGCAAGTGGGCCATCAGAATGCCCACACCAAGAACAGCAATCGCAGCACCCCATAGTGCTCGCGGATCAAAATGCTCCCCTTCAATCAGCCAAGCACATGGCAGAATCATGACAGGCGAAGTCGCCATCAAGGTGGCTGCAATACCTGCATCGATGTAGTTGACCGCAACCAATGCGGTGCCAACACCAAGAAACGGTCCACAGATTGCACCCAACACAATTGGTTTCCAAGCACGCGGGATGGATTTGACGGATGACCACTGGTCGTGCATGAAACGCATCGTTGCTATAAGCATCGCCGTGGCAAATGGCGTTGCCACTGCGATTCGCACCAAACTGGCCGTCCAGGGATCGACGGCGTCAGCCGTTCCTGGATCACCCATTCCCATTTTTGAAGTCACGAGACCAACTGACTGGCAGATAGATGCCAAGAAAGCCAGGATAACTCCACGGCGCATCTGCGAATAGACACGTCCAGTAGCGCGGGGCTGTTGACCAATGACCAAAAGAACGCCACCGAGCGTTACCGCCATGCCGACCATTCCCCACAGACTGATGGATTGGCCAAGTACTGGCCAAGCGATCACTGCAGTGATCCCCGGCACCGTCGCCATCACAAGCGTGGCTGTTCGCGGGCCAGCATCAACCAAAGAGCGATAGAGGAACTGGTCGCCAATGGCCAATCCAAGTACCCCAGAAATGGAAAGCCAAATCCATGCTGAGATTGTCAGATCAGGGACAACGTACCCGTACAACGCAAAATGCAGCACCACAAGACAAATCAGCGCCAACCAGATGCGCGTGACATTGACCACCGTAGCTCCGACTTTCCGGCCAGCAGCTGCAAACGCCAAACCAGTCACGACCCACAAAGCCGCTGACGCCAAAGCTGACATTTCTCCGAGGTATTCCATCGTGCTGGGTATTGAACATGATCTCTACCGATCCTGCTCATCCCCTGATAAGCAAGGCCTTCAGAATCACAAATGGTCGTAAAACCACCCACATCGCTACTGGATTACCTCAGTGTGTTCGCTCAGGATCCTGCCGCAGTCTGCGCTGTGACCAGCAGACCTGGGAACATCTCACCGATACCCCTTGCCATGAACTCGACCCCCACCCCGAGCATCAAGAGCCCCATCATCCGAGTCACCACATTCATGCCGGTCTTCCCAAAAATCTTTGAGATGCCAGTGGCCGTCTTCAGGAACAGCCAGAGCAGTACACAGACCAACAGTACTGCAATGATGATGGCAATACGGCCTTCGATGGGATTGGGATAGGACGCGGCGACCACCATCAAACTAATGGCGCCCGGACCTGCTGTTACTGGCATAGCCATGGGAATAATCGCAATCGAACTCCGGCAGACCCCTTCCTCTGCCTCTTCTGCAGTCTGCCGCGTACGACTGGTTCTGGCCTGCAACATCGACCATCCCATAGAGAGAATGACGATACCACCTGCAATCCGCAGCGCTGGAATACTGACGGAGAACATCAAGAGAATAGTCTCGCCCGCAATGAACGCGACCACCATGATGACAAAGGCTGCAACTGCTGTCTTCAATGGAATGCGGCGACGCACTTCCGGATCAATGTCTGCTGTCAGGCCAAGGAAAATCGGAACCGCTGCAAGCGGGTTCATCAATGCAAACACCGAAACAATGAAGGCGAGATAGGCGATTAGTTCTTCTTGATCCATCAGGGCTCCAAGATTGCAAGAGCCTATCCGCTACATGGTCCGAATGCCGAGATCACGATCAAAAGATCGTCGACGTCTACATCCAGATCTTGATCAATATCAGCGTCACAGTTACCACCTAACGTGCAATCAGCGCCAAACTCAGCAATCACGGCCAAAAGATCATCGACGTCAACTGTGCCATTGCCATTGAGGTCTGCGGGACATGAATTGTCATCCGCATACTCAATAATCAACGCGCGTCTTAGATTCTCATCATAGGTATCGTCAAAGGTGTTGCGAGGTCCACCATTGTGCTGGTCACCATCAGGAGTGAACTCATAGCCAATGGTGATATCACCAAGTAGCACATCCATATCAATGGCCCCGTTGCGGGCGGCAAAGCCAAACTGCCACTGGTCTACAGCAGCATCCGGCAGCAATGATGTGCCCTGATCAGACCAGATGACAACTGGGTCATTCCATGGAAACGCCACAGCAACCGCAACACCGGATTCAATCGACCAGGTGATCGTCATGGTCGCCATGTTCACTGGATCAACTGCAGTTTCATAGTCGCTGTAGGTGATTGACGAAAAGTCCACGCCAGCAAATGCAAACTCGGAAGCGCCCCAGAGACCCTTGACACCATTGGTCCCTGCAGCCGGATAAGGCTGCACACCGACAGCCAAACCCTGACCATCAGCAATAAAGGCGTTAACTCCCCACTCTCCACCCTCGACACGACTGCCACTGGTATCGGAAAAATCACCCCAGAGAAAAGAGAACCCATCACCTGGTCCACCGTTCTCATTCTTGAAGCTGAATCGGAAACTCGCCTCAAATGCGACCACAGACTCTGCAATCGGATCTGCAATCCAAGTACCCCATGAACCTGCAAATGAATCTGCAACAAGCTTGAGCCGCTGCTGCCCAAAGACATCCACCAGTTCCGCAGAGCCATACAGATCACCACTGACGAAAGGACAGTCCGCACAAGTGTCATAGAAGCGGCTTGATCCATACCAACAGGCACGATCTCCTGTGCCATTTGGCTCACCTGGCACCCACCCGTCCCAGTCAAATGCTGTCTCAGAAAGCCACCACCAGCCGTCAGCATTTCGGAACATCCCAACCCATGGACCACCGTTGTAAGCAGTCATGGACCAAAGCGATGTAAACGCAGTCAAATGCTCAAATACCCAGTTGGCTTCGTCCTCTGTTTCCAGAGACACCAACTGACCCCCACGATTCTCNGCATAGATTTTGGCCTGTTCCCAGGACACCAACTGCGGCACAATCACACTTTCATACGAGTGTCCATTGCCACCAGCATTGACATCCCATGTCACCGTGTCGAGCTCTGGATCTTCATCGAACTCAATCAAGACATGCCCAAAGACATTGGGACCGTCATTCCACGTGCCATCGGGGAACATCATTCCATAGTCTTCGCCGCCGGCATCATTGGGCTCGCCAACGCGCCAGTTGGTCCAATCCAGGGGCTCACCGGTCACCCATTGCCAACCTCCGCCTGGCTCCGCCCCGTCTGGATCCTGAATCAAACCAATGGCTGTGTTGCCACCGACCAATGTCGCTGGCATAGAAGCGTTGATGAACGCCTGTTCTTCTGGAGATGTAATCGTGGCAAGCATGCCTCCAAATTGCGTTGCAGCAGCCGACGCATCTGCGAAGTTGGCATTGCTACCAAGCGAGTACATCGCATACCAGTGACCATTGCCACCTTCAGATTCTGCCCACTTAACCGCGATCGATGTTGGATATCCGTTGACATCACCCCAAGCGACATCGATTTCACCACTACCCCAACCTGAGGCGCCGCCAACACGTATCAAATACGTTTCCCCTTGCTCAGCAAAGAAAGCCACACGGCTGGAACCACCGGAACACCCATCTGCATCATCATTGCACGCAAGCAGTTGGCCATCACACTGCGTATACACCGCCAATCGCGTATCGAACCCTGCATGTCCACATGTCGACACCAAGACACCGTTGCTGGCCTGTGGCACATGCCGGAACCACACATCATGCACGAAGTTCTGGCCCGATGGCGCTGTCGCGCACTCCGTAATCAGCGGCTGCCCGTCAGTATTCGAGTTAATCGTCGTAAACGGAACTCGTTCCAGCCCGATGTCATAGGCTGATTCACAATTGTCATTTCCTGGCGTTGCACCACACATCTCAACGGCATACACCGCACATGCCGGGCTCCAACCAAACTCACAACAAGCGTAGTCCCACTCACACACAGCCACGCAGCAATCAACATCATCACACCCAGGCCCATGCACATCACCACACGGCCCCCCATCACCACATGCTTTGGGGGGTTCAGGCTCCCATGGTTCATAAAATCCACTCATAGTGGTGCCGCCAAGATCTGCTGAAGCTTGGAAGGTCACCACCAGACCCAAATCATTGGGAAGATCACCTGAGATCTGCCCAAGCGCAAGTTCATGAATAAAAACGACACCACCAGCGGCATTGAATGTGGCTCCGAATCCGACATCCGTCGTCGTGTCAATAACACCACTTGAATCCACTAGATCACTGGTAAGCACATAATTGGCTTGCAAACGCCATGGCGAATAGAACTCCGCACGGCCCGTTTCAGTGAAGCTCCCGCCAGTTGGCGTCGCCAATGTGATGCTGAGATCAGTCAGTGTGATGGTGAGATCCTGACAGCCAAAGATGGTCTGGCAGAAAAACTCAAAGTTCAAACTGGCATTGCCAAGAAGGAACTGCAATTGATTGAGCCCTACGCTGGTGAATGGTTCCTGATCCGGGCTAAAGGCAATCGCTCCACCGCCACCTGAAGATACGATTTTCGAATCGGTACTTGTCTCATCTCCGAGATCACCAGAGACGGTCACTGCTACGGTCAGGTTGGCAACAGATCCTGGATCGACAACTACATCAGATGGGATGTTGGCAAACGCCCCAAGACTCACAGCGGAGCAAACGACACACGCGCTACTCAATAGCTTCATATCTGTCACCCACTCCGCCAATGAGCTGCCTCCGAGACAGGCCTCGAAGTCATCCTAATCCCAGAATGGGCTGTCGCCAAGATATCTCTGCCCAAGCCCGGCCAAGCACTCCTAGCCCACTTGCCATCGCCGCCATTGAGCTACTAAAGCGCTTCCTTATTGAGGAATGTGAGATCTAAGGCTCACGGCACAATTGTTGATACTCCCACCACAGTGCCATAGGCTTTGCGCCATGAGCACCATGATGGCTATTTTGTCCCCTGCCAAATCCATGCACATGGGTTCAACCGATGTGCCAGTCCCGACATCACGCCCTCGTTTTTCTGCCAGCACCAAAGAACTGGCAGAGACACTGCGCACCTTCTCTACTAAGAAATTGGGCGCACTGATGTCCATATCAGACAACTTATCGACGCTGAATGCATCGCGATGGGAGGCCTTTGGCAATCGCAACAATGAGCGAGGACCCGCTGCAATCTGTTTCAGTGGCGATGTCTACCAAGGCTTTGAAGCTTCTACTCTTGACAAGAAGGGTCTCGCATGGGCCCAGACCCATATTCGGATTTTGAGTGGCCTATACGGATTGCTTCGACCACTCGATGTCATACAGCCCTATCGCCTCGAAATGGGCACCGCTCTCAAAACCTCACACGGCAAAAACCTCTATGAATTCTGGGGCAGCTCAATCACTAAGGTGCTCAAGAAAGACATCAGCAGTTCCAAAGCACACACACTGGTCAATCTCGCAAGTGACGAGTACTCGAAAGCTGTTGATCTCAAGAACCTTGGCATATCCGTTGTTGGCGTCAAGTTCTTGCAGCGTGATGGAGGACGAGAAAAGTTCGTCTCATTCTTTGCTAAACAAGCTCGAGGTCTTATGGCGAGATGGATGTCTGAGTGCCGACCCAAGACTGCCAATGACCTCAAGAAATTCAATGTGGATGGCTATAAGATCAATACGAGTACCAGCAGCAGCGACATGCTGATCTTCAGTCGACCAAAGCCTCGACCGAAGAAATCCTGAAACTTTGACTTGACGAACTCAACACCCTTTGACGACATGCAACCCCCACGCTGGCTTCAATCGCTGCAATGGAAGCACCGCATCTTGTTGGTGTCCAATGCCGAATTCATGGGTGAGGACCTCCGCCTTCGATCTGAATCCCGTGAAGCACTTGAGAGAGATCTCCTGGTGATCAACCTTCACTCCAGCACTGAAGTCCACACGCTGCAGCATATCCATGACCTGAACTCAAAGATGCATGCCTATGCAATCCACATGATGGAGAATGGATGCTGCGCCATGCTTATTGGCAAAGATGGCACCATTAAACAGCAATACACCGCTGCACCAGTCGCGACCCATGTATTTCAACTGATTGACTCTATGCCAATGCGACTTGAAGAGATTCAACAACGCAAGGACCACGCGTAATGCCCTGCGCCATTCACAGAATCCACCATTGCTTGTTCATTAGACCAAGCATGTGACCGAAGAAATCCTGAAACTTTGACTTGACGAACTCAACACCCTTTGACGACATGCAACCCCCACGCTGTTCCGCTTGAAGAAGCGTTCTGGCTCGAAGTCAAGACCGTCGCGCAGCACACCCCCGAAGGCCCCAACGCGGCCTGGACGAACGAATTGCTTGGGACCGTGCGCGCCGACGTCAGCAAACTCTCCAAGGACAAGGGCATTCTGCACGCAGGGCTGCTGATCGTGCTGTGGATCGCGAGCGAAGACGTCGCTACACATGACCTAGGTGTCTGGCAGAACCGCTGCCTTGACCTCGGACTGCCGATCGGTACGCCGTCAACGCGGGTGCTTCCCATTCAAGACCGGCTTGGCAATTCGGCATGCGTGATTCGGCTGTACCCCGTATACCATTTGTGAGTTATGGTTGAAATCGGCTGGATAGCCATTGTAAGTTGGCCTACGGCCCCACCATTGGAGAGATTGCATGCTCAGACTCACTCAGATCCAGATCGCCCTAACCGCCTGCTGCCCGATGATGTTGCCGCCAGCGGTTGCCACCGGTGGTGCTGACGCCACTTGGACCTGGGCCAGCAATAACTCATGGGACGCTGCCGCGTGGGATGGCGGCGTGTTTCCAGACGAAAACAGGTGGGCCGCCTACAAGCAGCCCGCCATAGGCAACGGATACACCATTTGGGCACCCGCCTCGAGTGAACACTGGCACGCGGCAATCGCCGGCGTGCGGGTGCACGCCACTGCTAATCCAATTTTCTTTGGAACCAGTCCTCTGGAGTTCAATCTTGAAACCGAGTGGTTTCGGGTCGATGGCGGCGGCCAAGCGCTCCTGGCAAACGATCTGGTGTGTCTCGCCAGTTCCGTACAGGTCTATGGAGCACTCACCATGGATGCGAACGCGGCGCTGCACTCGGCAGGAGACCTAGACATCAGTGGAGGGCTTGACATCCTGGATGGCGGTATGACGCTCTCGGGCGAGTCCACTATGTACGCAGGTGGAAATGTCTTCATCGGCGACCTCTCCCAAGATGACTCGACACAGCAGTTGGGCATTGAATCCAACGCCTCCCTTGACTGTGACGGCACGATCAGGATCCTTGACGACGAGTGGTCGGACGGGTCTTCCCGCCTGATCGCTGCGGGTGGGGAAGTCCAGGCACAATCGATCCATGTCACTCCAAATTTCTTTGACACGTGCCAACTGGAGATCGTCGGGGGAACCGTCCAGACGAACAATCTGGTCGCGCATCTCGAGCATGTTGCATTGGTCGATGGCACACTGGCAATCAATGGTGGTTTGTTCGGGCTGCAACCAACTGATGAGACGATTGCGCAGCATGCCAGTGCCGACCCCGGAGATTCCATTGAACTCCGCATGACAGCTGGCGCTTCATTCAATCAGCCGTCGAATCTCGACTTCACGGTGGAAGGAAGCGTCAATGGAGATGGGCTACACCTTGTGTTGGCCAGCCTGGATCCGAATGTCCAGACATCACTCTCCCGAGAGTGGATTACCGTGGGGCTTGACCACACCGCCACGATGACGTTGACCGGAAACAGCATTCTGGCGGCGGCAGATGGGCTGACGCTGGGCCGCAACGCAGGGAGTTCCGGCACGCTCGTCTTGTCCGGCGACGACGCTGTCCAGGATCACACGCCAACCTGCACCGTCTCGCCGAACTTGGTGGTGGGATTGTTCGGAGATGGGCTGTGCAGGATCGAGTCCGGCACGCTCACTTGTGATGCGGTGTCAATGGGATTCCCCAATGGGGACGCGACCGGGACGATCATCGTCTCATCTCCAGACGGTAACCCCGACGACTGGGACAACCCCACCTACGCCATGGACGTGGCAGGCAGCGTCATCATGCAGAATGGCGACCATCTGCTTCAGGTTGATAGCAGCATGTCGGGCGGAAGCCTCATGGTCAACAATCCGGCTGTCGTTCGAGTGTCCCAGGATGCCACGCTGCGATTCGACGAAATGCAGGTGTACGGTGGCAGCCGGCTTGACCTAGAAGGCGGCACGTTGCACACCAACCGACTCGAGAGCCTCTGGACAGATGGGACAACGCTTCGGATCGGCGGAGACACCGATGCCGAAGATGCCACCCTTGTACTCGATGCCGGCCCCGACCCACACGAAATTTACTCGCCGATGACGATCGGTGCACTCGCCGCCGTCGGAGGCGATGAATATGCAGCCATCCATTGCGAGTCCGGATCAACCGTGAACATCCATGCTGATCTGAACATCGGCCCGGCCGGTGACGGCGCCTATCTTGGTGGTTCTGGCGGTGGGTGGCCAGGAACGAGAATCGTGATGGACGAAGGGACGACCCTGGCACTCGGCCATCAAGGCGCGGTGTATCTCGCGCAAGACGATGTGCTCACCTGCATGGGCTCGATCGTCGCAGCGCCTGGGGCCCCGGACTGGAACCAGCGGGTCGACCTCCAGGATGGCGCCAATCTCGTCGCCCGATCGATCGACATGGAAGACGGCAAGGTGGCCATCTACCTCGGTCGCATCGCTGTCACGACCGACATGTCCGCGCGGTCGATCTCGGTCTTCGGCGGGTCCTCTATTGACGACGGGAATCCGATCGACAGGCTTGAAGTCTTCGGACACCTGACGTGCATGCCTCGTGAGGGCGGAGGCGATGTGGGGTCTTTGGATCGCGTGTACCTAGGACTGTGGGGACCGCCGAGCTATCAGGACTGGCCGATGCTCGACGCCGGGACGCTGACATGCGGGGTTCCCCTCGTGCTCGATTTACAGGACAACGCGTTCATTCCAAACGCCTCCCACATCGGGCTTCGCCTCCCCTTCATCGAGACTGGTGGACCAGTCCTGACAATCGATGATGAACTGATCAGCACCGTGCCGCCCGATGGCATGTCCGTGACCGTGGTCCGGGAGGACCGCGCCATCAGTGTCGATCTGGCACCCGAGATACCAGGCGATGTGAATCTCGACGGCAGTGTCGATGCCGCCGACCTGATTGACCTGCTCAACGGGTGGGGCCCGTGTGAAGTCGTCGAAGACTTGCGTCAGTGGTGTATCACGGACGTCGATCAGGAAGGCGACACCGATGTCCAGGATCTTCTGCAATTGCTGGAATCGTGGACCGGGTGAAACCCGTCAGACACCCTTGACGGGGCCGGACCGAACTGTCTCCACGATCGCCTTGGCGCACTCGCCAGCGAAGTCGTGTCCCTTATAAGTCCCGAGAGCTCGACGGAGACCTTGCTGATGAGCTGCGATTCGTCGCGAGTCATCAAGCAGCCACTGCGCCTTGGTGATGATCGGCCCGGCGCCGCGGCACCAGGGCACGTACTCGGGCACAATCTCATCATCAGCGATGATATTTGGCAACAACTTGTATCGCGTGCGAAGCAGTAACTTCGCGCCAATGCACGACAAGATGCTGGCCTTGTATACGCCGATCATGGGCTGGCACTGTCGCATGATGTCGAGTGTGACAGTCCCCGAAACCGTAATAGCCAAGTCAGACCATGCAATTGACTCGTCCCGCATGCCTGTCACCATGCTGAGACCCATGTATTTCAACTGATTGACTCTATGCCAATGCGACTTGAAGAGATTCAACAACGCAAGGCCCAAGCGTAATGCCCTGCGCCATTCACAGAATCCACCATTGCTTGTTCATTAGACCAAGCATGTGACCGAAGGCTACGCCTCACCCATCATCACATGTGGCACATCGAATCCATCCACCCCTAATCCACACTCTAGCCATCCTGAAGCGTGCGCTCCTGCGCTGGCGAACTCAATGGCATACCCATTACTTCATCAGAAATCTGAATGTTGAGTTCCTCGCACCGAGTTCGAGCCGCACCTGCATCTGTCAAGGATTCCTGTAGGTAGACGATGGCCGACTTGCCGAGCAAAATCGTATCACCGTCTGCCAAGGTGCACTGTCCTTCGATGACCTCCGTTCCGATTCGCGTGCCATTACTGCTTCCAGCATCACTCACGATCCATTGGGTAACGGATAGGCCAAAGTCGTTTGAAACGACGGACGTCGGCTCTACCTTGCAGTGAATCCGCGAGGCACGCTCATCAACCAACTGCAGAACCGCGTCGTCGCCACGGCCAATAGTTGTTGGCTTCTCAGTATCGAGGGGATACAAAAGGCCTTCATCTGGACCCACAATGACAAAAAGACATGGCATCAGCACAACTCCTTCAGGCGATCCATTATATCAGTGTGACGTATCAAAACACATCACAAGCACGAAGGCGCCAGTAAGAATGGCAACCGACAATGCACCAGCCAACCAAATGCTGGAATTTGGAGGCCCCTGCCCCTAAGCGCTGAACTACAGCACATGAAACAAAGCTTGGCTATTCAAGACGGGATGTCCAGTTTGTAATCATCTGCACCCGATCGGCCGGAACTTCGTTTACACCTTTACGCACGGTGTAAATATTTCCATCGAGATCGATAGACAGAAATACTGAACTTGAATCCACCGCGCGGCCCGTTGCTTCCAGTGGCCCCACTTGCACTCGGCTGCCAGAGAGCGACACCGCCCGAGAGAGTTCTCGATCATCGTTCAGCATGCGCAAACTTGTCAGCCCTCCACCCTCATGCACCCAACCAAGAGCATCTACGGCGCCATCGGACACAAGTTGCACACGGCCAAGCCCCTCATTCGTCCACGCTGCGACATAGGCCTCTGGGCGGCCAGTCTCCGTACTGATCCATGCAAATACACCCCCATCAGGACTAAATGAGCCTTGAATGTACTCCGTTCTCTCTTCTACCAATACACGCGCATCACTACCGGCCTCTGTAGAGACGGCCTCGAGTGTGCCTCTGGTCTCACCAGCATCTGATCTGGAAAAAACTACTTCATCTCCCCTGATCGCCAATGGCTTTAACTGCATGAAGTCACCTTCAGCAAGCGTTTGTGGCTGTCCACCACCTGAGGTGTCAAAGCTAATGAGGCTTGTCTGACGACTTGGCCATGATGTGTGGGTCATGGCCGCTCCAGATGTCCCATTACTGGCGCATACTGGATGGAAGACATCACGCCCAGAATCCTCGATGAACGAGCGCATTCGAGGCGGACTGAGCGTCGCCTTTGACACACTCCACATTCCATCAGCAAGATTGGTGGTCGTCAGCAATATTGTTTCGCCATCACCAGATACGGCGATGCCTTCTTCATAAGCACCTGCATCGAGAGGCAACTGCTCGGCTGGACCTTCAACTGGTTTTCGCCAAAGTGTGCGGGATGAGCCCTGCATGCCACCTGGAAGGAATGTGATCGCACCATCACGACTGAGCTGAAACTGGGCACTGTCCCACGTGTTAAGCGTACGCAGTTGTGACAGCACAGGGCGTTCATCACCAATCACTTGAAGCGTTTCTTTATCCCAAGAAACGGCATACAACGTATCCCCTCGCGAGAACACCAACGTTCGATCTGTTGCGATCTCTGCATTCGATGCCCGCGTGATAAGCAGCCCCGTCTCCCCGGTACGCACATTGGCCCAATGGATCTCTTGTAAATACCGCCCGTCTGCATAGCGATCGGTCCCAAGGAGAATAGAGTCCTCGTTCACTGGTCCAAGCATTCGGATTACACGTTGCCCATCTTCAAACTTCAGCGGCGTTGAATCAATCTCATCTCCATTGCGTGCATCGATCATTTTGACGACAGGATCTCCATCGGTCGCCAAAACCAATGTGTCCTTATTCAACCAGCAGAATCCTCGGGCAACAGAAGCCACGCCATCATTCACCTGCACACCCATTGTCGTCTGAGGCACAGTGCCGATTTGCACTGGTCGCACATTGGATCCCACCTCCATGCGCATCATGTTCAGATCATCACCGCTCCGGTCCAAAGCTGTAGCAAAGACGAACACCAATCCATCAGGGGAAAAGCGACCGGTGACGCTTCCAGAAGATTGGGGGACCTGCGCAGTTTCAAATGTGTCAAGGGCGCGAAGAAAATAGGTCGCCTGAATCGATCGCACATGGCTTGCAAAGCCAGATTTATCTGTTGGCACCGTACGCATAGCCAAGGTGCGTCCATCAGGTGACAATTGCATATCCAGCACTTCATGTCCTGGAGGCGCCATGATGGATACTGAATCGCTTTTATGAGCACTGCTTCCCAGAATGGAACCCATCTCCTGGGAATCCATCCCCTGCAACCCTTCTGGTCCAGCAGTTCGACTTCCAGCCCAGTATGCAGCAACCGCAACCACCAGCAAAAGAATCGCCGCCACCACATTGATCTTTCGACTGGCAGAGTTGTGCTCCATGATCTCCGCATGGTCTTGGTCCCGAATGATTTCAAGTTCGTTGCGCACATCAGTAGCGGTTTGCCAGCGACGATCTGGATCCTTCGTAAGACAACGTCGCACTACACGTTCAAGGGCCTCTGGAATTTGAGCATTTAAATCACGAATCTGTTGCGGCTCATCCTTGAGCATGCTCGAAAGCCGAGACAGTGTGGTGTTGCCTTCAAACGGAGGCGTGCCAGTGGCCATTTCATAGAGGACCACGCCTAGTGAGAACACATCTGTTGAAGTGGTTGTTTCCATGCCTTGGGCTTGTTCTGGAGACATGTATTGCACGGTGCCGAGAATGCGTCCCTCGACTGTGCCATCGGCCAACTGGGTCTCCGCATCGTCGCCGAAGTCCTGCAAGAGCGGAGAGGCCAACTTGGACAGGCCAAAGTCCAGCACTGTCACTGAATTGTCTGAGCCCACAATGATGTTGTCCGGTTTCACATCACGATGCAAGATCCCTTGCTTGTGTGCGGCAGAAAGCGCATCTGCAATTGGCAAAGCCAGTTCAATAACTCGATCAACCGACAGTCTGGAGTCCTCCTTAAGCAGTTCTGTCAAGGTCCGCCCTTGGACAAACTCCATCGCAATCAACGTGAGATCCTCAATCGTCTCAATGGCGTAAATCGTGACAATTCCCGGATGCTTGAGTGCTGCCAGTGCTTTGGCTTCTCGCTCAAAGCGAGCCTTGCGAGTGGCATCTTTAACCACCTCTCCACGCAATAACTTGATAGCAATCGTGCGATCGAGCCGTGTATCAACAGCTTCATACACTTCACCCATGCCACCACGGCCGATTAGCCGTACCAGTCGATAAGCGCCCAGCGCACGCCCACTTTGGTCTAATCCTTGCGACTGACCATCAGAATGATCTGATGTGATACTCATCACGCGATTCCTCTCAAATGCCATGGATTAACTGACCCGCACTTCTCTGAGACCCTTCATAGATGGTCCCAATGCCGCTGATCGTACCCGATCACAAACCCCTTATTTATTCACAGGTTTACGCTCTCTGGAACAGCATGGACAGCGCTCACACCAACCTTCCTCTCGGTAGAATTCAACCACTGGCACCGCCATTTTGAAATCGGCCGCCCCACTGAAAGGACCGCACATGTTCCATTGCCGACTGTTTCCCATCTTCGCGCTCATCGCCTTACTCGGCCTGACCAATAGTCTCGCTGTTGCCGCCCCGCCCACTGAGCAAAACTGGTGGGAATACATGGACCGCTACATGGGTGAGTTTCAGATGCAGTCACCTGATTATCGCGAGCCCATTCTCAGTTTCCAAGCAAACTGGTCCGAACCGCGCAAAGTCATGCACTTCTCATCCAAGTCCATTGGCAATGCGCCCATGCAAAACATGATTGGCTTTACCAGCTGGAACGAGCGGACGAATCGGCTTGAATGGCAAGAAGTGGTGCTGTCAGAAGAGTATGGTCGATCAGCCGCTACCGGATTTTGCGTCAACGCCACCAAAGACACGATGACCTGGGTGGTCACCGTCTTTAACGTAGATGGTTTTGTACGGCAGTACACCATGGTTGACACGCATAGCGACAAAGGGCTTGAACGATCCGTTCAACTTCTTCGTGGCGAAGAATTGGACACCACGATTTCACGATGGATCAAGATGAAATAGAGTCTGCCGCAAACAGCACTGTATGTACGTGACTTCTCTACAAAGAGCACTCGATACAGTCCCCGATCTCCAACGCCTCCGCGGATGTCTGCGGAGGCGTTTTTCTAGAGTGCTCTCTCGGTGCCGCAAAGTCCTCTACTGAGAAAAAGCCATGGATCTCTCAATGGTCTGTGCTGTATGGTAAAGCCCTGCATGATCCTGACCCCCACCACGCTGGCCCTTGCACTGAGTAGTCCCTTCACTGGCTTCGCCGGCGATGAATGTGATACAGCCATTGCTATCCAGCCAGGCAGCAGCATCTTTAACACATCTACCTATGAAGACGGGACACTTCCTGTCGAAGGTAATTGTATTTACATGGGCGAGATGAGCCGGGATATCTGGATGTGCTACAGCCCTGATGAAGATGGCCTGATCACCCTGTCGACCTGCGCCCCAGGATCATTTGATACCAGCATCATGGTGTATGCCAATCTGCAGTGTTCCTGTGAGGATCTGACCTATGTCGCCTGTAACGGCGATACAGAAAATGATCCTTCATGTCAGGTCTATCACTCTGAGGTCAGTTTCATTGCAAGTGCAGGAGTCGAGTACCTCTTTCGCATCGGCGGCTACTCACCGAATGAAGGTGGTCCTGGCCTAGCGACGCTCACAGTTGAGCCGCAAGAGAATCCTTGCGACTGCCCCGCTGACACCAACGACAATGGGTTTGTCAATACAGATGATCTGCTAACTGTGATTGAACAATGGGATCAACTTGGTGGCACGGGTGATCTCAACCACGACTGCGTTGTGGGCGTATCGGATCTGCTCATGGTTATCTCCGACTGGGGCAAGTGTGCTCTTTCATACGTGCTCAACAACACCTTTGAACTACCAGACCCCCCAGTCGTAGTCACTGATGGAATCTTCGCCATCTGGTGGGCCCCGCAATTCGACCATAGCAACGATGCTCCGATCATGTTCGAGCAGTTCAACGCCGTGCGCGATGATTGCCTTCTAAATCTCGGCATGCGCGACCCACCTAATCCAGAATCATGCTTTTATTACAACATCTACGTACACCACGGCGAAAACGATGACTTCCCCAATGGCTGGGTAAACGGACAAGGCACCGACAGCAACGGCATGCCGTTTCTCACACTGCCAGCAGGGCTCAACACCGACCCTGCCAACACGTACCACGAAGGCTTTCACATCTTCCAGTACCAAGCCAGTTCACCGGGGTTCGCCTATGCAGGCGACAGCCAGTGGTATATCGAAAGTAGCGCTCAGTGGTATGCCGCATGGAACATGCCAGGTGATGTGAACGCGTTTATCGAGGCAGCCGCCATCACAGCCAATCCGCAACTGGCGCTCTGGCACAGCTTCAACAACGAAGCACCGGGCGATCCAACAGATTGGTACTACCAGGTTCGTCAGTACGGCATGCACACCCTTCTGCACTACCTCGTGCAGGAAGCAGATGTCAATCCTGCCACGATCACCAATGGGTTCTACGCTGGCACAGATCTCAGCCCCCAGCAGTATTTGTCAGAACAAATTGGCAGCGATTCTTTTCGAACGATGTTTGCCGACTGGGCAGGTCGCAACACTGGTGGTCTTGATTACCTGACGCCGGAACAGGTTGAGCGAGCAATTGCAGAAGCGAAGTGGGTCGGCGATCCAGACAATGCCCACCCCTACATCGCCGAGATCACCGATGTGGAGATTGACGACCAATGGACCTTTGAGCCGTGCATCGACTCTCCACCAGTGGACCCTGACTGCCATGCGCCACGCGGCTGGGCTTACAACGTCATCCGCATCAACAACAGTCATGCTGCGCAGTACACCATGTCCATTGAAGGCAATGCATCCGGCACTGAAGGTGCCCCCTCCCACTTCATGGGCCGGATCGTCGTCATCGGTGAAGACGGACCGTCTTACTTCACACTCAATATGACCGACTCCTTACAAGGAAGCGGCACAGTAGAGGTCACTGCCAAAGACACTGAGGTCTATCTCGTCATCGTCTCAGTCCCAGACCACTACTCAAGCTATCAACGCTACGGCTATCAGGCCACAATCAAACGCCAAGCCCCCTCTCCGTAGCATCCGGCCAATTCCCCGATCATCTCACAGCATCCTCGGAGGCACGGCAGTTTGACTGTCAAGAGCAAGCAACTACTGCATTTTGAATATCTACGTGAGAACCGGCGATCTTGAAAAAATACGGAAATCTGGTTTCACGCCGACAACTGAGCGCCCTAGAAGGCTGTACGTGCTGGTGAGCTTATTGCTAAGAAATTGAGCAATGACATGTTGAATCGAACATTGAAATACACATTGGCTTTCACAACTGCCATTCCTTGCATGACTGCATCTGCCACGACATTGACGGTCAACACAGACGGCACGGCGGACTACCAGCACATTCAGGATGCCGTCGATGCCGCTTCCGATGGTGACATTATTGCAGTTGCAGATGGCACTACCTACACAGACACCGATGGTGATGGCTGGGTTGTCGAGATCCCAAGCAGACTCAATGTGACCATTAATCCAGATGTTGAAGATGGCATGTTTCAGATTGATGGGGATGACTCCGCAGGCGGATTCAACTACCGCTTCTCAGGCGTCTCTCTGGAGGGGGTTACGTTTGTCGACTGCACTGCCGAAGATGGTGGTGGCATTTATTTACTGGCAGACGATGTCGAAACATTCGAACTTGCGAACTGCATTTTTGAAAGCTGCCACGCTATCGGCGCCGCTGCTAAAGGTGGTGCTCTATGCATTCAGGGCGCCTCTACTTCTGCACCTATCAATGCAACAGTCACCAACTGTCAATTTTCAGGATGCTCATCAGAGTCATCCGGTGGCGCTATCTTCGCAAACTATTCGACGCTACTGATCGACAATGCGGAATTCACTGGGTGCTCCGCCAAGAAAGGGAGTGCCGTTCACAGCCGAGGCGTATCCATCGAAATTAACAACTCCATCTTTGCCGACAATGAGTGGACTAATACGAGTGGTTCGGTTGTGATTATGTACAACGGCGTCGAATCCTCAGAAATTTCTAATTGCCAATTCTCCAGTAATAAGCCTGCATCATCGAGCTTAGACGGCCAACTCATTGAACGTAGGTATGGCGATTTTGTGCTGAATAATTGTTCATTCACGGACAATGTTGATCTAAAACGAGGATGCATATTCCTGAGAGATCTTGATCTGACCGACACAGCCACCATCTCAGATTGCTCATTTAGTGGGAACACAACTCTAAACGCATACAGCACAAGTTGCATTCTGGCGGAAACGGGAGTTAACCTCACGCTGTCATCAACACAGATGTGCGATCATGAGGCCAATACTGAGATCTCCGGGAGTTACACCGATGGCGGCTCGCTGAATCTCGGCCAATGGTGTTGCCCTGGCGACATTGATGAAGACGGTGATATCGATGCTGATGATTTGGTGATCTGCATTGCTGGGTGGGATAGTGGCCTTGGATCAGATGATCGCGAGGACTTAGACCGAGACGAAAGTATTACTGTGGTTGATGTGTTAACTCTTCTGAATTCCTGGGGCCCCTGCTCATAAACCCTCATCACAACCCAGAACTCCCAAGCACCTCCGAAATTTCGGGGGTGCTTTTCTAGATACACATTGCGAAGATCTCTGACTCGCTATGGTGCTCTCAGTTCAATCTGTTTGAGGCACAGTCCACAAGGAACACGAGAACAGTCATGCCAAAGCACAAGCAAAACCCCTTCTCTCTTTGCAGCCTCGCGCTGCTTCTCATGGTTGCCGTATCACACAGTGCTGCTGCACAGACTTTGGCCATGCCACAGTCAATGAACGAATTCGTGAATTGGCATCTTGACCGCGGTGCTACTGGCACGTGGGTCGACAACGGCGTGACCAAGGAAATGTGGGTTGGTATTCCTGCGGGCATCCGCTACACCAGCACCAACACCTTGATCTATTCCCCAGAAGATCAAACCCTGTACCACAGCCAACGAATGGTCACCGAAAATGGGCGTGTGATCTCAACTGGCACTGGTCTCATGTCTTGGAGCGAGGAAAACAACGCGCCCATGGCATGCAGCTCCGGGTTTGACATGGGCAAGCCGTACACCGGCACCTCAACTCTCAAGGGAATCGACGGAGACTCCATCCACTGGGAGTACACCGAACTATCTCAAGGCAAAAGCACTACCTATAGCAATATCGTGAAATACACAGGGCTGAATACACGAACACAGACCGTGATGGCCGAGAACACCCGCGAACCGTGGGTGACCCAGAGTGCCCGAGCCAATCCTGGCGGAGACCTCATGAAGACCACCAACTTGGCGGGCACTTGGAAGCGGGAACTGCCCGATGGCTCAACTCTTCACAGAGAAATCTCATTCATTGCAGATGGTCACGTGCTTAAGCAGGCGCGAACGCTTACGCAAAAAGACGGCACCACCATAGAAACGGATCTTTACCTGATGTACTGGGATCCAGTCAACGACCACATTGCAACGATGTATCTCGATGAGCATGGCACGGTGATTCATGGAAAGATTGACTCCATCACCACAGAAGGCGACACAGTAACTGTGATCTCATCACATGAGGGAAGCCGCTTCGGTGGACTGACCATGAGCACACAAATGACTCAAGTGGTCACTCCAAAGACACTCACCACCACATTTCAAAACATGTCACTCAATGGTATTCGGCATGGCTTGAGTTGGAGCGAATCTGCTGGACTCAGCACTCGCGTAACAGAGTGAGCTGCTGCGGCCAACATCACGTCCACAGTACATTGCTCGTTGCAGACAGAAATCTGCTCCTGACAAGGGGTAGATTTCATGAGGAATATTGCACTCTTTGCAATGTGACTGCTCTGCCTCTTTCCTGGCTGAGGCAACGATTCAATTGAATGAAACACAAGGGTTCATCCATCGATTCCTTGCAAGTGGCAAGCACGCTGATGCTAATCAAGCGTCCATCATCATTGACACATTCGGTGACTCCCCTGAAATAGCCGACGTTCTTCTTGGCCTTGTACTGTCTGAAACAAAAACAGCCACGTGCTTATCGCTCTATGAGTGGCAACACGACATGAATTCTGATCTCACTCCGGGCACCTTGACCGTCATTCTCGATGGCAAAGGTCACCCACGTTGTGTCATCGAAACAACGCATATTGCGCAGATGGCATATCAGGATGTGCCGGCTGATTTTGCCCGCCTTGAAGGAGAGCACCATCCCTTAGACCTTCCGGATGAAGAAGTACTTCGCCACTGGCGAGAGACACACTGGGAGTACTTCAAGAGAAAGCTCATACCTATGGGTTATGTCCCCACGATGGACATGCCTGTCCTCTGCGAGCAATTTCAACTGGTCTATGCAGAGCCGCCGAACTAGTTGTTGCCCTCAGCAGCTCTCCACCAACGGCAGCAAATCCCCTCGCGAGCCAACTATGAGCTTGAGGGTGCATGCGCACACCTTCTCAAGCATGCACTCCCTGCTGACAGGGCATAAAGGGGGAATTTTAAACAAATATGACTGACTGAAGGCTTGATCTCTGCCTTGATGTCGGGTCAACTAAGTCTCTCAGAATGCCACAAGCCCATCAATGGTTGATGGGCCCAGAGATCTCTCTGATGTGGCATGCGTGTTTCCTCATGTCCCCCAACAGGGACCAAGACGATTCCAGTCAACGGCTGACCGGAATCAGGGAGATAGGACTGATGTCAACAACAGTTTTGCCGACGCTTTGTAGCGCCATCTTTTTATGCGTAGCGCCTTTAGCGACCACAAGCGCTGCCACAATCGAGATTGCTCCATCACAAGCTGCCATGATCAGTTGGGGGGGGAGCAGCACTGGTTGCTTCAATACCTATTGGAATCACAATCCATCCATTATGTGTGGTGGCTTGTGCACACTCAATACCCAGACTTACCAGTATGGGGGTAAGCGGATCTCACTCTGGAACTTTGACCTCTCTGAGATTCCTGAAGATGCAGTGATCAATGCGATGACGCTCCGAGCGACTGGTGGTGATCACGGATGGAGCCAAGAAGGCAGACTCTTCAAGATTGGAATGAAGCCAGGACTACAGTGGATCAATCTTGCTGATGCAGAAGAACTGTACGGCCAAGGCGACACGTTTGCGCAGCCTGCTCCACTAGTGCAATCGGAATACCCGCTCTCTACTGAAGAAGTTTCAGAAGCAAACACAACTACCGGCCGCTTAGTTGTTAGCGTTTCAGCAGATTATTCTGGAATGGTCGGAGTACTTGATCCACACGCAACATTGTTGATCGATGTCAATGACACCCTCTGCAATGGAGATGCTGATAGCAGTGGCGAGGTCAACATCAAAGATTTGCTTCTCGTATTGGCTGAATTCGGCACTTGCACCCAGGTGTGCGACGGCGATCTAGATGGCGATGGCTTTGTCAACATTAATGACATGCTTGCGGTCCTAGAAGCATGGGGACCTTGCTCCTAGCAGGTCGCTGATCTTGCCTAATCAATTTCAAACTACTACGCATCTCATTGATGCTGGGTAAATATCCCGAAGAGAGAACCATGCTTTACCAAATCACTTTTGTCATCACTTCGTTCCTATTTCTAATCACATCAACAACTGCGCAAGCTGCTGAAAAGGTCATCCTCATTGACCCAATTGCATCTGGCCGGCTGTACGCAAACTACACACACGGAGATTGTTGTGATCTTGACTCATTCACTAGTAATGAGTCCATGATCCCCGTCGGACCATGCGAGACAATGGGCGGATACTGCATGTCCGGAACAAAGATTGCCTCATGGATGTTCGCCATGCCCACGCTGGATCCGGGCAGCACTTTGCTTTCCGCGTCCTTTGAGGGCCGCCATACCGGTGGATCAACCACGTGTAGTTTGCGTGGCAAGTGGTCTAGTAACGGGTCCCACGGTTACAACAGTGCTCAACAAGGCTGGAGCTATCCAAGCTTTACGGGCAGCGCTGGCTCAAGCGGCGGTTACTTCTCCACACCGCTGTCACTTGGGTTCAATGGAGGCACATGGACGGACGAGTACTTGTTGCTCAGCCTTTATCGCGGTACATATCTACAGTTCTACAACGGTAGCACTACTCAACCGATCATCCGCCTCGTAGTTGGTATACCTGACGCTGAATGTCAGGGTGACGTAAATGATGACAGTCTGGTCGATATTGCTGACCTCTTGATGGTTATTGAGGGCTGGTCATTCAATTACAACATGGATGATCTACTCACTGTGCTTGAACATTGGGGATCAGAATGCACCGAACCTGGGGCATGCTGCCTCCCCATCGGCGGATGTGAGTGGACTGATATTGCGGGCTGTAAATCAGTCAAAGGATCATGGAATGGGCCTGGAACGTATTGCAGCATGGCCGATTGTCCAGATCTCGGAGCGTGCTGCATACCAGGCGTAAATGAAGTCGCTTGCGAAGTTCTCTTGTCAGATGTTTGCAAGTCAATCGGAGGTAGTTTTCGAGGCGCTGATACTGACTGTGAAACGACGGATTGCTCCATCGCTGAGTACAACGATGAATGCGTTGATGCAACACCAGTGACCAATGGCACCACTGCATTCTCAACACTCGATGCCACTGTGAGCTCCGATGTATATTCAGATGCACTATGCCCCAATACGTATCTAGGGATTATGAATGCTGATGTTTGGTTTTCGTATGAAGCCACATGCACTGGCATGCTCTCGGTAAGCACATGCGATGTCGCTACCTTTGACACAGACATCGTCGTTTACGATGGCACCTGTTCTCAAAAGAAGCAGATTGCATGCAATGGTGATACTTGCACTGGATTCACATCGTATCTGGAGACATCAGTCACACAGGGCGAAAGTTACCTCATCCGTGTTGGAGGATGGGACGGCAACAGCGCTGGGACAGGATCACTCATCATTGAATGCGTTTCTGAAAGGTAGCACTTGATAACACCATAAATTTCTTCCCTTCCTTCAGCACCCCCGCAAATGCGGGGGTGCTGTACTTCGCGATGGGCTTAAGCGACTCAGCCGAGGGTGAGTCTGACAATGCCGACGATCCTCCGCTGTTGAATGCAGCCTGAAGTACTTGCCCGCGGAACTGAGTCGACTTCCTTGTGATTCATGGCACAGCAGCTGGCCATGCTTCATGGCGATCGAGCACAGCGTCTATGATGCTTCACTATGAGCACAACACCTCGTATTTTGGCATTCAGTGGCAGTCTTCGATCCGAGTCTTGGAATCACCGGTTGGTTGCACTGGCAGCACAGGCCGCGAGTGATGCTGGCGCAGAGGTAACTACACTCCGCCTGCGTGATTACCCCTTGCCGGTGTATGACCACGACCTCGAAGAAGCATCCGGAATGCCCGATGAGGCCCTTGCCCTCAAGGAGTTGTTCCGCACCCATGATGGTTTTTTGATTGCATCACCGGAATACAACGGATCGATGACTGCAGCCCTGAAGAATCTGATCGACTGGGTCAGCCGACCTCAGGATGGCTATGCCCGACTCGACGCTTTCAACAACAAAGTCGCCGGCCTGCTCTCGTGCTCACCCGGTCGGCTGGGCGGACTCAAGGGATTAGTGCATTTGCGGACTGTCCTTTCGGGAATCGGAACCATGGTCATCCCAGAACAAGTCGCGGTGCCAGGCATTCACGAGCAACTGGCCAACTCGGATGTCATGATTGATGATGGATTACAGGCATCTGTGGAACGCGTCGGGCGTCGAGTCGCCGCGGTCACTGCTGCCCTGGCCAACACGCACTGAACAGGATCGCCAGACTGCTTCCGCAGTTGTGCCCCAAACCGACACGCAAACCCCACAACCCCAGATATCCAGGGCTGTGGTGCATTCAGACCAGCCATGAAATAGGCGATCCAGCAAGCCATCAAAGGCGCTCAAAGTCAGCTTTGAGATGCGACAAGATCCACGCTGAGAGCGCAAAAACGCGCGATTGAGACTCAATCGCAATAATTTTCCCTATATCCGAGAAAGCGCTATTGAGTCTCAGTCTCAAAAGGCTATCCTTCCCGCTCTAAGAGATCCATAAGGCCTGATTTTAAGCACTGTAAATCGAGTCCCCTAATGCCTTTAGCCAGCCTGATACTGATCGCCGCTCAGTCCACCTCAGCGACCGTTTCATTGTCCCCACCGACGTTTGATCGTTGGATGTATCCATACAACATCACGCCCGGTACTCGAGCAGCAGCTCCAACATTTAGCGGCTATGGCTCTGGTTCAATTGACAATCGCTACGGGCAGACGCTCTATGGCTGGGGCACCGAGGACTCCATTGACTCGGGTTGGGCGGCCTCAAACTACACCGTTACAAGCTGCACAGTGCGCATTGCAGTTCTGGACGACGACATTATCTATGACCCCACTCCAGACGATCCGGCTTCACATGAAATCGATGGCCCCGCGGATGAAGATCCTGGCCGCCCCACGCTTCTATCAGCCGTAGATTTCCGAAACAAATATGACGGCTGGTCATTCGGAGAAGATGGTCCATACGGCGTACCTGGTGTTGGCACGAGAAACTGCTTTGCAGCAGATCTCAATGATCAAGGACAACTACGCGACATATCCAATTCGCTCACAGATGGATTCATTCCAAATTCATTTGCATTTGGGCAGTCAGATCTTGTTGAACCAGGTGAGGCTATCCCACAATTCAGTGAAGTCATTTTCGAGGTGGATGTCAATGATCCAGATATTCAGTGCTATCTGCGCACTGGGCTGGCCAATGGCCTACTTGAATTTATGATCACATCACTGCATGGCGGGAGCCAAGATGGCTCTGGCAGTTATCCGAATTGGATCATGAAGGAAAACACTCTGGTCGACTTGGGCGCTGTATCCGCGGCAACGCTGATCATTGAAGCCACAATCAACGAGCCATCTGGCAACCCTGGAGATGTCGATGGTGATGGCACTGTTGGCATTGAGGACTTATTGCTTCTACTTGCTGACTTTGGGCGATGCCCATGTTGCGTAACTGATATCGATGGCAATGGCATTGTCGAAGTCGACGATCTGTTGTCTTTAATTTCTTATTGGGGCCAATAGGCCATTAAACAACATTCTTATTGAAGAATGAGGAAGAAGAGGAGATCAAAATGAACCTTGCAAAGGGTGCAATTCTGACGACAGTTGCTGTTGCCTTCGCTGGCACCGCTTCTGCCGGCACTTGGTATGCAGAGGACGTCCCAGATTGGCGCGGCACAGACGGCGCTGATTACTACCATTGGGATGATTTCACTGCAGCCAATGGATACGTCGACGGGCCCAATATGCCCAACAACGAGATGTTCCCGTCAGGGAATGCCATGCTCTTTAACTTCGCTGAGGGTGCAATCATTGCAGGCTCAGGAAATCTATACGCCATGGGCGGTAGCCTGAACATCCACACCTATGCCTATACAGATGCTGATGCACTTGCCGTCACTCTGAATCTTGCAACCGTAGGAACACTTATTGACTACACGTCAATGATGTTGGTATGGACTGATGGCACTGAAGAGGGCGACAGTGGCATGTTGTTTGGTTCGGAGTCTGTGAACTTCTCACAGGAGATTCCAAACATGGGCGACAGTGTCAACGTCTCTTGGAACTGGGACCTGTCTGGCATTGGCGCAGATATCCGCTCTATCGGTCTGATGTACGAGTCCGAAGGTTCCCATATCAGTCTTGATATGGCCAGCCTCGATATTCTGACCGCCGTTCCAGCGCCAGGCGCTCTGGCGCTTCTTGGCCTTGCTGCATTGAGCAGCAGGCGACGCCGAGAGTAGCGACGAACGGGTACCCACCCGCATATCACGCTACTTCAAAGATGCCGGCGCAATCCTGGTCGACCCCAAGGGTTGCGCCGGCATTTCTTTTTCAAGAGATCCGCCAACAAAGAGGTTAGCTGTGATGCAGAAATCTCACCAAACTTCTGATCAGAACAGACCAAGAGCACTTGTCCCCGCGCTCGGCGTCTGCATAGCAATTCTTGCAGTCATCGGACTGTATTTTCTGAAAGCTACATCTAAACCTGGCGACCTGCTCACTCCTGACCAAGCAATATCAAAGACCACAACAGGCGAATCTCAGGAGATTCGCATCGCGACGCTCTTGCCATTTGCTGCAGATCAACTCATCGCTCTGGGCGTAACACCAGTCTGTGTCCCAGGATTGAGTGGTCAAAGCCCCGAATCTTGGAGGGGCTTGCCCACCGTTCAGATTGACCACAGTGCAGGACCCAATCTTGAACAACTCGTTTCATCAGCTCCTGACTTGATCATCAGTGGTAGCACGTATGCCCAGTTCCTCCCAAGCATTTCCAAATCTACAGGGGCAGAAGTCGTCATAGTTGATATTGATTCAATCCAATCAGTATTTGAGTCCATCATGATGCTTGGCGAGTTGTCTAATCGTGAATTAAATGCGGAAAGAAGAGTGGCTGAAATACAGGCCAATCTAAACGCACTCGCCCCTTCGAATAGCACACAGAAAAAAGATGTACTTGCTTTATTTGGAACTCCACACTCCTTCTATGCATTTATGCAAGAAAGCTATCTGGGAGATCTTGTGCATCACTGCGGCGGACAATTGGGACCCCCGGGGCTTACATCACACACCGTATATAAAGGCCTTGCTCCACTTTCCATGGAGAGCGTAATTGACTTTGATCCAGATCTTCTCTTGGTGCTCTTCCACGGGCCAAGAGATACTTCTCGTGCTATGTTTGAGGGGGACCCGCTATGGAGTTCACTACGGGCCATTAAGGAAGGGCATGTCTATTTCCTTTCTGATGACCTCTTTGCAATGCGATCCGGATCAGATTTGGATTCCGCAATGAGCGAAATCAGTATTGCAATCTCCAATTCTAGATCTCAAACCCAGTGAATCTCCCACTCTCAGTAACAACTCAGCTTTCTGTTTCTTCCCGGGAGCGACAGCAATATAAACGGGTTGTTGCCACGACGGTCATTCTTTTGGCAACTGTAATTGCAGGCATCATTGTCTCTATCACACATGGTGCCGTAGACATACCACTTCAATCAGTGGTCGACATGTTTACCGGGGACACAGTAGAAACCCACCAGATCATTGTGGCAGAATCACGTCTTCCAAGAGCGATTGCTGCAGTACTCGTGGGTTGTAATCTCGCGGTATCTGGCGCTCTTCTGCAGGCCGTCACGCGAAATCCGCTTGCCGATCCTGGACTCATTGGAGTCACCGCAGGAGCGGGCCTTGGCGCAACCATCGTGCTAGCCCTCGTCCCATCACTTGCGATTGTATTACCGCTTGTGGCGTTTGTCGGAGCACTTGCTGCCGCCATTGTTGTTTATGTTGTGTCTTGGCAACCTGGCATCGGCTCCTCCCCAATGCGCATGATTCTCGCTGGAGTAGCGGTGAACGCAGTTTTAGGCGCTTTTATTGGCCTCCTCATGACTGCGTTCGCAGACCGTATTCCCGCACTGATTTTCTGGACATCAGGTTCTTTTAATGGACGTGGCTGGGGGCATGTAGAAATGCTCTGGCCCTATTCCATAGTTGGCATTGTTGTTGCGCTTTGGCTCCGGTCACGCCTTGCAGTCATGGAGCTCGGAGATGATTCTGCGAGCACGATGGGCGTACCAGTTGAACGAGTACGGCTTATTGCATTTGCTGCTGCTGCACTGCTTGCTGGGGCAGCTGCGAGTGTCGCAGGGCTTGTTGGCTTTATTGGCCTTGTTGTACCGCACTTGGTTCGCATCTTCTTAGGCAGTAACTATGGGCTGATTCCCGTTTCGGCAATCGCTGGTGGATCGCTTTTGCTTTGGTCGGATATTGCCGCTCGCCTAACACTCGCCCCCGCCGAGATTCCAGTCGGCGTGATCACAGGACTCATTGGTGGCCCCTACTTCATATACCTGCTGTATCGAGCGAGGTGGCTTAAATGAGCATCAGCACACACAGCCTATGTGTCAATCTCGGGACAAAAGAAGTTTTACAGCAAGTCAATGTACACATTGAGCAAGGTTCTAGCGTCGCCATCATCGGCCCCAACGGCTGCGGAAAGTCAACACTCTTACGCGCCCTCTGCGGAGTGCTCAAGCCAAATTCAGGATTCGTTCAGGTGGATGGCGCTAATCTTCAAGCACAATCAAAACTGTCGCTTGCCAAAAAGATTGGACTGCTCTCTCAATCATCCTCAGTACCACCAATGCTATCGGTACGGGAGCATGTGTCTCTCGGCAGACATCCCCATCGGTCTTACAGAAGCCGCAATCCAGTGCTCGATCGCCTAGTAGTACAGGACGCCATATCAACCTGTCGGTTAGATGACCTCTCTGATAGACCCATTGAACAACTATCTGGTGGCGAGCGCCAGAGGGTACGCATTGCGACACTACTTGCGCAGCAAACTGACATTCTTCTGCTTGATGAGCCCATGAACGGACTTGACATTGAGCATCAATATGATCTACTTGCGCTCATTAGTAAGTTACAGCAATTTGATAATAAGACGGTCATTGCTGTGCTTCATGATCTTTCAATGGCGATGACCCACTTCGAACAGATAATCATCATGGACAACGGAGTGATTGTCAGTGATGGACCGCCCCAGTCGACTATCAACACCGAGATCATCTCATCTGTATTTCAAGTAAATGCAACAATCAGTTACGACAACCATATGAC
>JAKVBT010000010.1 GCA_022446905.1 Phycisphaerales bacterium | reverse complement strand
TTTTTATACAATCAACTTCCAAGAATCATTCTAAGACACAGATTCCTAAGAAGCGATTTTAAAAGTGGTTATTAGTTGAAACTTTTTTTTTCGGCACCAAAAATTGATTTTATAGGTCTAAAAATTAATTCAAATAGGATTTGACTGCCTCTGAAAACTCTTCTGGCTCATCAGTTCCCACTCTGACTCTTTTACCAGAAGCTAGCTCTAATTCAACGGCGTCAAGACCTGAGACATTATAAAGCCATCCATGAGGAGTAAGTCTAATACCCCAGCCCCACCACCACTTGTTCACTACAGGTTTAGCTGAAACGACATTTGACATCTGATATGTTTTTCTCCAAAAACCTGGCCCAAACCAATGCTTAATCTCATCCTCATCAACCGTGACAGTCAAACTTCCAAAAATCCAGCCACACATAAGCAAAATGAGAATGCTACCGTACATTAGATATTCAACAAATGGGGGCGCAAGTTGTCTGGTAAAAAAAATGTTAGTCAAAAGTATAAGAGTTGAAATGATAAAGACAATGCGAATCAAATAACCAACCTGTCTGTGCTTATACATCTGGCTTAAGTATACATTAAAGGGATACGTAACAAAAAACTGACCCGCCAATTGGCGGGCCAGTGTATCTAACTAATAAAAGTTAAATGAATTAAGACCAGTTTGCAATAACTACAAGCAGGTCATCGATGCCAACATCTCCGTTGTTATCAAAGTCCGCATCGCATCCATCACATGGTCCCCAAAGACTGATGACAACTAGCAGGTCATCAATACCTACTATACCATCGCCAGTAAGATCACCAAGAACCGGTGGGTCGATGATGATAATGTCATCTTCACCAATAATTGTGCCTTGGTTGTCATAGTCAGCAACATAGATGATGTGACCATTTGTATCGAGCGTAGCACCTGGCTCTACGATGAGCATTTCAGCATACATCACTTCAGCCAAGTCGCCTTCACAATCGTTATCACGATTGTCTACAAGAACGACATGCGCGCCACTACCAACATTTACATTTCCTATTGGGAATGTGCAACCGTATGAAGGATCGAGTGCTTCTTCGATTGATCCGTAATCAGCACCGAGTACTTCAACTAGTTGAGCATCATCGCCAACACTATTGAGTGTCAACGTTGCTTCATTCATGATGAAGTTATCACTGTTAGTGATTGCAATATCAAGATTGCCACCAACAGAGATATTCCAGTATGGATGCGGCATGATGATGCTCGCATCTTCACCTACTGTGTAGTTACCAGCAACTCGCATACCATCACCTTCTGCTGGTCCGTCGCCACCGCGAAGACCAGGCCCTTGATCTACTTCACCGAAGATTGAGCCATTATTAACCAATTCCCCTAGGACATAAAGAACGCCTCTGTAAATTGTAATGTTTGCATCATTCGTTAGTAAATCAGTTATAAGGATATCGTCAGTCGCCCACAATTGACCTTCATTGGTCATTGACCCGAACAAGTCAAATGTTCCAACCATTGCACCTTGCTGTGAAACATCCATAGTTGCATAAATAGTAGATCCATTAGCACAGTCAGTAGGCCCACCGAGCGTGCAAGTTTCTGCATCTAGTGAGAGTTCACTATTCATCCTCAATTGCATTGGACCGATGCCTATATGATTGCCAGCATCTAGATTCAGGGTAGTATCTCTGTTAACTATGACATCATCACTGTGAATGTATAAATCACTAGTCAATGTGGAAGTACCACTCGTACCATTTCTCAATCCAGCCATATCTGTGTAATTACCAGTTTTAAATGTGGCACCATCTGCCAAGTGAACCTCAGCAGTGAAACTACTTTCTTGATTTCCTTTGGCTTCAAGATTAACTGCCCTACCATGGAAGTTCACATCGGAAAGCGAGTCTGCATACGCAGCATCAACCCAAACGATGTCACCATCATTAGAGTCGTTGATAGCATCTTCAAGATTGTCGTAGCCAATATCACTAGTCGTGTTATACGCTACTAAGCCTTCACAAGCATCAGCAACGCCGTTGCCATCCCAGTCTTGAAGATCTTCGCATTCGTCTGGAATACCATTGTCATTACAATCACCAAACTCTTCGCACTCATCTGGAACGCCGTTTTCGTTACAGTCATCGAATTTTTCGCATTCATCAAGAACGCCGTTTTCGTTACAGTCGCCATTATCAAGTTCACACTCATCAGGCGTACCATTACCATTACAGTCAGATGATGTTCCATTTGCAATGTCTTGATCATCAGCAACACCGTTGTTGTTACAGTCAATAATGCTTGGTTGTTCAATATCAATTTCTGCAAAAGTTGGTCCCCAGGTCAAACCATTTACATCTTTACCTTGGAAAATCGCACCCATATGGACGAGTGCATCAGAGCCAAATACAGTAACTTGAGCAACAAGAGTACCTATAAATGAATCTCCATTTTGATTTGTAAATGGTACTGCTAAACCCTGTGGATCTTTTGGCGTGATATACCATGTTCCGTTATCTGTAGACAAGTCCCCACCATTTTCAAAGTTTGTCCAATCAATTCCAATGCTATTCAGAGCGTTGTCTATATTGTCTTCTGAACCAATCGTAACCCAACTGTCAAACTCTAAACTCGGTGCCAAAGGAAACAGTGCCGAGTTAATGTTTGTCGACATGGGACCGCCAAGAGAGTTTTGATAAAAGGAAGTAGACGTAGTTAATGTCTTGTTATTGTTAGTGTCTCCTGCAACAGCATCGAGTCTCTCGCCATCGTCCATAACAGCATAGATTCGCACTGTCCAGTTTGATTCCCCTTCAACTGCATCATTTGCAACAATTGCGTAATCAAGTCCATAGAAGTCAGCCATTGCAGCGCCACTAAAAATTAGTGAAGTCGCAATGCCTAGTCCTAAAGCATTTTGAGTTTTCATACTCTCTTCTCTCCTCATAATCCCGCCAGAAACTGTGGTGTACTGCGTGCCAACCGCACCGCGCGCAAGGCACAACTCTCTTTCTCAAGTACTTACTGTATGAAGAATTTTAGTTTAATGCAGTAAAAAAGACCGCATTTTCCTAAGCTTTTCAAAAATCTCAGTTAAAACAGTTAAGTATAAACAATCCACTGGTGTTTATAAGTCCTTCTACGCCGGCTTGCCAGCAGTCGTGCAAAAGCAATATAAAAAAGTAGGATTTTAAAGGCGAAAACTGTGTTTAAAAAGTTTATAACAACATTTCACTTGCTAGTGCTCTCTACTCGATGATTTTCAAGAATGTGCAATGCCCCGAGTGCGGAGCACATTACAGTAATCAGAATGCTCACGCATGAAGAATTCCAAGTTTCAAACCCAATTGAAAAAGCCCCATCCTTTCGGATGGGGCCTTCAAAAAGCTGGCAATAACCTACTTTCCCGCTGAGCAGTATCATCGGCTGTCAAGACTTAACTTCTGAGTTCGGGATGGGATCAGGTGTATCCCTTGACATATATTCACCAACAAAGCAAAAAGATTCTGCTAAGAAGCTTTTCACGAAAAGTTCTTCGCCTTCGCTAAAAGACGAAGAACACACTTGTTCATGTTAAATTCGCTAGGGTCAGACCTGTGCGCAAAACTAATGTTTTGCTTCTGAGGTCAGACCCTTCGCTCATACTGTAGTAACAACTACATTCACCATACTGTTGCAAACTTCCGTTTGCACTGGTACTTAAAATTTGAGTGCGCGATCTGTCAATAACGAAATTCGTTTGACCGGACTTGTTCAATGAAACATTGAAACAAAGTCGGCATGACAAGACCTTTGACCGTTAGTACTGCTTTGCTAAACATATTTCTATGCGTACACATGCAGCCTATTAACCCGGTAGTCTTCCGGGGGTCTCTCATTCTAAAGAACATGCATTACTCATCTTTAGGGGGGCTTCCCGCTTAGATGCTTTCAGCGGTTATCCCTGCCTCACTTAGCTACCCAGCGATGGACCGAGCGGTCCAACTGGCACACCAGGGGTGAGTCCTTTCCAATCCTCTCGTACTAGGAAAAGATCCTTTCAATAATGCAACGCCCACAGCAGATAGGGACCGACCTGGCTCACGCCGGTCTGAACCCAGCTCGCGTACCGCTTTAATGGGCGAACAGCCCAACCCTTGGGACCACCTTCAGCCCCAGGATGCGATGAGCCGACATCGAGGTGCCAAACCGCTCCGCCGCTATGGACGCTCGGGAGCGATAAGCCTGTTATCCCCGGGGTACCTTTTATCCGTTGAGCTACAACCCTTCCACACGGGATTGCAGGATCACTAGAGCCCTCTTTCGAGACTGTTTGTCCTGTATGACTCACAGTAAAGCTGGCTTGTACTCTTACATTCAACACGCGGTTTCCATCCGCGCTGAACCAACCATTGCGCTCCTCCGTTACCTTTTGGGAGGAGACCGCCCCAGTCAAACCGCCCAGCATACATGGTCCCCCGCCCAGCTTCATGGGAATCGGGGTTAGGCCACAAACTAGCACAGGGTGGTATTTCAAGAATGGCTCCACCAAGTCCGAAAACTCAGCTTCAAAGCCTCCCACCTATCCTACGCAATACAGGTCCGTGACCAATATATGCCTGCAGTAAAGGTCCACGGGGTCTTTCCGTCTTGCTGCGGGTAGGCGGCATCTTCACCGCCACTACTATTTCACCGAGTCGGTTGTGGAGACAGTGCTCCAGTCGTTACGCCATTCATGCACGTCGGAACTTACCCGACAAGGAACTTCGCTACCTTAGGACCGTCATAGTTACGGCCGCTGTTTACCGGTGCTTCGGTCATAAGCTTCGCGTGAGCTAACCTACTTCCTTAACATTCCGGCACCGAGCAGGAGTCACACTGTATACGTCCACTTGCGTGTTCGCACAGTGCTGTGTTTTTGATAAACAGTCGCCAGAGCCTTTTCTCTGCGCCCTTCCAAATGGATAGGGCCCCCTTATTGCGAACGTACGGGGTCAATTTGCCTAGTTCCTTCACAACCGTTTTCTCGAGCGCCTGAGGCTTTTCGCCACACCTACCTGTGTCAGTTTTAGTACGGGCACCATGTTCGTCACCAGACGGCTTTTCTTGGAACCTATCCACCCAACACCGGCCACAAGGGCCTGGACGCTTCACTGTCCCGTTGAACTTCAAGATCCGTCACGCTGGATCAACCTTACATGGTGGGGCAGGAATATTAACCTGCTGTCCATCGACTACGCCTTTCGGCCTCGCCTTAGGTCCCGCCTAACCCTGGGCGGATTTACCTTCCCCAGGAAACCTTAGGTTTTCGGCGATGGAGATTCTCACTCCATTTATCGTTACTCAATCCTACATATTCACTTGCTGCCGCTCCAGCAACCCTTCCGGGATGCCTTCAACGCTGACAGGAACGCTCTCCTACCGTTCTATTAGAACCCGCAGTTTCGGTTCGAATCTTATTCCCGATCATTATCGGCGCCGAATTCCTCGACCAGTGAGCTGTTACGCACTCTTTAAATGGTGGCTGCTTCTAAGCCAACATCCTGGCTGTCACTGCAATTCGACTTCCTTAGAAACTGAGATTCGATCTGGGACCTTAACTGACGGTCTGGGCTGTTTCCCTTTCGACCGCGGAAATTATCTCCCGCGGACTGACTCCCGCGACAAAGACATGTGGTATTCGGAGTTTGGTTGGAGTGGGTAGGCGATAGGCCCCCCAGCTCCATCCAGTAGCTCTACCCCCACATGCTGTAACGCGAGGCTAGCCCTAAAGCTATTTCGGAGAGAACGAGATATCTCTGGGTTTGATTAGACTTTAACTCCTCCCCACAGGTCATCGCCCCACTTTTCAACGTAGGTGCGTTCGGTCCTCCAGAGGGTCTTACCCCTCCTTCAACCTGCCCATGGGTAGATCACCCAGTTTCGCGTCTACCCCCTGCGACTCGACGCCCATTTCGGACTCGGTTTCCCTTCGGCTCCGTCGTGATTCGACTTAACCTTGCCACAGAGAGTAACTCGCAGGCTCATTATGCAAAAGGCACGCGGTCACCGACCGAAGTCGGCTCCCACAGCTTGTAGGCACACGGTTTCAGGTACTTTTCACTCCCCTTATCGGGGTGCTTTTCATCATTCAGTCACCTTACTGGTTCACTATCGGTCGTCCAGGAGTACTTAGCCTTGGAGGGTGGACCCCCCATGTTCACGCGGAGTTTCACGAGCACCGCGCTACTCTAGGGCTCCCCAACTACTGCCGTACAGGACTATCACCTTCTGTGGTTCACCTTTCCAGATGATTCATGCAGCTATTGGTTTATCCGCTTTCGCTCGCCGCTACTTACGGAGTCGCTTTTGCTTTCCTTTCCTCCGGTTACTGAGATGTTTCAGTTCACCGGGTTTGCTCCTGCATCCTATGCATTCAGATACAGGTGACCCTAATGGGCCGGGTTTCCCCATTCGGAAATCCTCGGATCACAGCCTGGTTACCGGCTCCCCGAGGCTTATCGCAGGTTCCAACGTCCTTCATCGCCTCTGGACGCCAAGACATTCACCGTGAGCCCTTGTTGGCTTGCTCATGCCATCCCGACCTCGACTCCGAACCACCTACTCGAATCACTCCGAGCAGATATTCGACGCTTTGGCAGGGCTGAATGAACACCGATCCATATAGAAGACCGGATCGGTCGCCATCGTTAGCCTCAACACTCGTCTCGACATCAGATCGACTTGTTAATGCACGTTCCAAGGTGGTCCGTGCCAAGTCGACCGATCAATATCAGATCGACTTGTAATGCACGTTCCGGGGTGGTCCGTGCCAAGTCGACCGATCAATCAAATCATCACTTGTCAAAGAGCAGAAAGAACAAGCCACGCCAAAAGGGCGCGAGCCGCAAAGGATACCAGACCCCCAAGGCCTGTCAACCGTGCCAAAGGCAGCAATTCCGTGATTTCAGCCCCCGAGGCCGACTTCTTCCGCATCCACCGGTCGGGGGCGAGATCTATCTGCCTCAACCGTGCGGACTTGAGCAATGCCGTCACCGCCCATCCCACCAATCAGCAGCATTGCCCCGGGCCGATTGGTCAAAGGGTCTGCCACGGAAAATGGGTCATTGAGAATATCGATGATGTACCAACCAGTTGCAAAGCTGACCTCCTGATCAGCATCCTGCTCATCAGAATCATCGCCACCCTGTTCCAGACCATCTTCTTCCTGCATGGTCGCCTTGATGATCTGTGTGGTTCCAATCGGGTCCCCAGGCTGAACGACCTGATCACCCTGATGCCATACACCGTCATAGAAACGATAGAGTTCAAGCCTTGCCATCCCGTGGCCTAAAGCGCCGCCTTTCGCATCCGCACGACTTCCTGCAGCGCTGCTGACAAAAAACCGCGTTGGCCGATCAACTCGAATCGGCTGCGACCAGTCACTGAAGTCTGATGCAAGTGTTAATTGCTCTGCAAGATGCCGCTGCTGCTCAGGCATGCTCATTCGGCGTGCGAATGTTGGATTAAAGATACGCACACCGATCCGATAGTCGTAGACCTGCCCAGGCTCGGCAGTGACATCATGAGCCCACACCCACAACTTGCCCGCGACTTCAAATCCAGAGCTCACCTCCAAAGCCCCTTCATTCTCCAACGTAACTTCAACGGGACACTCAGTTCGCAGTCGACTGATCTGATTCCCAACAACACGCAACTGTTGCTTGAGCCGGCGAATGATCTTGTCCTTGTCTTCACCACCTGGGCCACTGCCAGGTTGGCCCCCAGGGCGTGCACCACCACCAAAGCCGCCACCAAGTCCGCCGCCACCACCAGGGGCGCCACCGCCAAAACCACCACCAAGCCCGCCGCCACCACCAGGGGCGCCACCACCAAAGCCGCCGCCAAGTCCACCGCCACCACCAGGGGCACCGCCGCCAAAGCCGCCGCCGCTACCGCCTGGACGACCAGGCGAATTCCCGCCATCCCCATCTCCTGCGCCCAAGCTCTTCAGTTCGGCCTCTATTTTCTGTTCACGCTTCAAAGCAGCGAGCAACAAGTCACAGGGATCTGCTGAACCACCACGCGCGATACGGGCAGCGGTGGCTTCAGGGTCTTCCCAGAGGGCATGATCTGTTTCAAGGAACTCTGGCTGCACAACGAGTCGTTGATTCGGGCTCGTCCGCACTGACTCAAGCAGTTCACGCCCTTGCGATGCTCCAATCTCCTCGCCAGCGATCTCAGCCCGGTAACTCAGCTGCCCTGGCAGAAGCGGCAACACTTCGGGATCGGACCATGTTCCATCCGCTTGCTGCTGTCGTCTCTCAACAACAATATCGAGAATATCGATACGCCCCTCATACCAGCGCTCTGACATGGGCAATTCACCATTAGGACCAGTCTGACCCAAGCGATTCAGCAACTCTGCTGCATCAAATTCTGCAGAAACAGTCATCCAATGAGTGTCAAATGGAGCCGCCTTGTGTTTCTCAGCGAGTGACTCATGTGCTTCGATCGCCGCTGCTGCCAACGTGTCAAAACTCTGGTACACCAGGGGCTGCTCTGGAGCCGGCACTGGTGGCACATAGACAGCCGTTAACTCTTGGCCGACAGAGCGGTCACCTGTGACTGTGCCTCGCGTTCCCTGAGCAAATGTTTGAAAGTTGGCGGGCACTGCAGACTTTGCAGCACGATCTTGGTAGTCATCTACCAGATTTCGAGGATCCGGACGTCCCTCAACTTGAGAAGCACGGAGATCCTTCTTGAGTTGGTCGACCCTCTGTTCAAGCGTTGCAGTCACATCGCCTGGCGAAACATGCGTGTTCTTGTCAATCGTCCCAGCATTTGGATCACCGACGAACTGCATCGATAGGTAGACCGCAAACACAATGATCACAGCACCAAGGACGATGAACTCGACCCACTTTTCCATCATGGCTAGAATCTTGTCTTTCATGACGTTCTCCAGTCGCGACGAACTTCGCTATCGCTGACCAGCCTCCTGCTCCTGTGATTCATCCAGTTCAGGTAGCCCGAGTTTGACTCTGACTTCATTCGGCATGAATGCAGCCGTCCAGTCACGCAACCAGAGCGTCTCAACGGTAAGCACTAGTCGCACGACCGCAGCATCACCAAAGTAATACCCTTCCTTCAACCGGGATAAGACATCTAGCTGCTGCATCGCGAGATCAACCACGGTCATGACACCTGGGCGATCAAATGCATCAAGCACCGCGTCGACTCGATCAAGGGAAACAACAAGATCAAGATCCACCATGACAACGTCATGCATCTCATTGGTAATTCGGCCAGTGATTGAAACCGTGGCATCAGTGGTCCCCGCTCGTGGCACGCCTTGGCCACCATCCTGACCCTTGCCAGCACCTCCAGCGCCCTTGACTGCCAGCATGTCCCTTTCGGACGCAGCTGGCGTGACCGTCTCCATCAGGCCCCGGATATCAAGTTGGTTAATGGCATGAATCGGAGCAAGGATGGCATTGTCTGAACCATTCACCTCCTTAACCACGCCAGCTATTCGCTCCAGCACCCAGAGTCGCCATTGCCATTGAAACATCTCATCAAGGCTAGGGCGATCCGTGGACAGGTAGGTCGGTGGCTGCAAAGTATCCCGAGAGAGATACACCCCGATCCCTGAAGCATGATCCACATACATACTGAGTCGCTCAGCAGAGAGATACTCGCGCACCGCTTCTTGCTGACTGTCATCCAGTTGCTCATTCTCTTTCAAACGCAAGTTGCGATCTAGAAAATCAACCCTCTTGGCAATCAACTTCTTGAGTACTTCGTCTTGCGGAATTGGTGTTCCCGCACTCAATGTTGCCAAAATCTGGTCGTATCCAGCAGAGATCCGGCTGTACAACTCTGGAGGCAATACCTCAAGATCACGCTGACGATCTGCTGGCATAGGGAAGAGCTCTGGCATCACGACCGCTTGATCACCCTGATTGGCTTTGATGGCTACTTCAGTCAATGCATCCGATTGAGCAGCAATCTGATCAGCGACTTCTTGGTAGGCCTTGACATGGTCCTTGGTAATCAATGCCTGATTACCTGCGGGATCATCCGGCCATGAAAACTTGGCCCGGCCAGCACGGTCGATGTCCTTGACCTTCTTCAATTGCTTCTTGACGTCATCCCTGATCTCTTCATTGAACCCATTGGACACAATGGGGCCCGCTATTAAAGCCCCAAGAATGACTACGCAACAAATCACAATGATGATGTTGGCCTTGCACCAAGCCATTACTGCTTGACCGTTCATGACACCACCTCATTGCCACCACTGGTCGGCCGCCATCGGCGAGTTGCCAAAGAGGCCCCCTCACCGGACATCAGTTCCACTTCAAAGATCACTGGCAGCGTGTAGATCGTGGTTGTTTTTGCTTCTGGATAATGGCCCTCTGGCTCAGGCAGTGGTGCCAATGCATCCAAAGCGCCTTTGTCACCACCACCACCACCGGGCTTACCGCCAGGCGAGGGCGGAGCACCACCACCACCAAGACCCCCACCGCCACCGAGGCCGCCACCACCACCAAGGCCGCCGCCACCACCGAGGCCGCCGCCACCACCAAGACCACCGCCGCCACCAAGGCCGCCACCGCCACCACTTCCTGGAGTGTCCCCGACGTTTGGCTGACCAACTTCACGCGTGGTCAATTCAGAGCGATCCGTCTTGGCGCTGATAATTCGGTATGGCCGGCCAGATGCGGCGTCTTCCGCTTGGCTGCGGAGCCAGCCAACAACCTTGTCCTGCACCAACTTCACTGGTTCGGCATGGGTCAACTCCACCATCATCGTGACCGTGATCTTTGGACCATTCTGACCCTCTCCGTCGTACTGCCCGCGGAGATCTGTCATTTCAATCAACTTACGCTCACTGGGGTCCATGGCCGCAATTGCCTCAAGATCGCCACCGAACAAAACAGCTTGCGGCGAAGCCTGCCGCAAACTCGTTGACGCGTCATGGAGAATCCAAGGCCAGATGTCGCGACCATCCAAGAGGGCAAGCACGTGTGGAGCCAATGCATTTTGGCTAAATGCCTGCTTGACCTTTTCATACTCTGACTTCGTACGATCTGCATCTTTAATGGCAGCGGTGACACTCTTGGGCACTGACTCGATCGCTGCACTTTCACTGATGGGTCGAATAAAAGTCGATGCCCCAGCAGCCACCGCAACGGCCGCAGCTGCAACAAACCACTTAGTCTTGCGACGCCAGAGTTGTTCACGGCGAATGGTCCCTGGCACAAGATTCGCGGAGATGCAAGGCAAGCCAACGCCCTGCAAAGCCAATCCATAAGCCGTCGCAAGATTGACGTTGTGCTCCGCAAACCCGGCAGCGCCCTTGCCCTGCACCCGAATGCGCTGGAACTCATCCAGACGCTGAACATTGACCTCCAATTGCATGCCAATAAACTTCCGCAAGCCCGGGATCCGGAAGGTCGAACCAACCCCAATCATGTCTGTGAGCGGAGTATCTGGGTGGGTATTGGCAAAGTAACCGAGAGATCGTTGCAAATCGCCCAGCAGATCTCGGAAGACACCGCGAAGGGAAGTCATGATTTGCTTTGCGTATTTACTGGTATGCGCTTCTCGCTTCAGCCGCTCAGCTTTCGAATGCGAAATATTGAATGCATCAGCAATCGCAGCGGTGAAATGATTGCCACCAATTGGGAATGTACGAATCCAACATCGATCGCCCTGAGCAATGACCACGTCGGTTGCAGTGGTCCCGATGTCAATAAACACGATTGGTTTGCTGTCCGTCGCAAGTTGGCAGTCGTAATGCATGGCATTGAACAATGCCAATGGACTCAGGGTAAAGACCTCGGGACTCAAACCGACCTCACCATAGAGATCAAGCAACTCCGAAATCTTTTCGCGAGTCACTGCAAACAGACCAACTTCCACTTCCGGCGATGACTCGTCCTGAAAGACCTGATAATCCCACTCAACCTCATCGATCGGGAATGGAATCTGTTGAACAGCCTCAAACTTGACGATGTCTGGAATCTTCTTAGGCTCAACTGGCGGCAGTTTGGCAAAACGAACCAGAGAAGAATGCCCTGGTATGGACATGACGACCAGTTCGTTATCGAGCTGCTTCTGACTGATTAACTGCCCAAGCGTCAGACGCACAACTTCTGGAACATTGATGTCTGGGGTACAAAGCACACGCTTGTGCGGAATCACCGCATAGTCGGATACTTCGACCTCATCACCAGTTCGCTCAAGTCGGAGCGCTTTGACGGCATAGGCCCCAATCTCAATGCCCCATGCTGCGTTTGCGGTTGCCATGCGGATGTCCTGTCGATCCTGATGCCCAACTCTTAATTCGTGCCACAGCAATGAGCGGATCCACTCCCACTCCTGCCAAGCCCTGCGAGCCGAGGATCATACCCCGATGGAGCCACCCTGTTCCATGACCAGTCAGGGCCCTGAAGCCCTAGGATGGGTGGCGATATGCCTCATCAAGGAGCGACGAAGGCAGAGGGACCGCGGACGTACCGTGTGCGGGTGCTTGGCTGCAGAGTCAATCATGCCGAACGCCGTGAGTTGTGTGACGCCCTCCGTTCCAGAGGCATGGCCCCAGCCGCAAGGGGCAAGCCGGCTGATCTGGAGGTCGTTCATACCTGTACGGTGACCAAACGAGCGGCGGCCAAATCGCGACAGGTCATCCGTCGCGCCGCACGCGAAGCTGGCCACGATCCCACCGTGCTGGTCACCGGCTGCCTTGTGGGAACTGAGCATGAGACCCTGCAGTCTTTAGCACCAGGTGTCGCCAGCGCTATTGGCCATGATGAACCCATGGTGGAAGCCGTAGGACAATGGGTAGATAAATGGCTTGGCCAATCAGCATCTCTCCGCACTGAACCACCGCAGCGATCATTGACCCCACTTCCGCTGGCAGTACTTCCAAATGCCCCTGCTCAGCACACCCGCGCCGAAGTGAGAGTCCAAGACGGCTGTGATGCTTGGTGCACCTTCTGCATCATTCCCCGGACCCGACCAAGGCTGCGAACCAAATCGATTGCCACCGTGGTTCAAGAAGTTGACCAGTTGGTCCAACTCGGCCATCAGGAAGTAGTCCTTGCTGGCATTTTTCTCGGGGCCTATGGACATGAGACAGCACTTCGCCGCAAGCAAACCAACCCCGATGCAGAACCCCTAGCCGAACTGATTGACGCCGTAGCCAATGTCCCTGGGCTTGCCCGACTGCGACTTAGTTCATTGGAGCCAGGCGATGTGACTGAAACACTGCTGGACGCGATGGTCACGCACCGCGAAATTGTCACCGGTCATCTCCATCTGCCCCTGCAATCAGGCTCAGATGAGGTACTCAAGCGCATGAATCGCCAGTACCGCGTAGGCGAGTACCTCGACATGATCGAACAGGTCACGAGTCGCTTGCAATCATCGTGCGGTATCCCTCCAGCCTTGACCACGGACATCATTTGTGGCTTCCCCGGCGAAGATGATGCTGCCTTTGAACAAACCCTCGAGGTTGTTCGACAGGTCTGCTTTCTCCATCTGCACGTCTTCCCCTACAGCCCCCATCCTGGAACAGCAGCCGCTCGGTGGCAATCCAAGACTCTTCCTATGGCTACTCGGCGTGAGCGCGTGCGGAGGCTGATGGCTCTGGAGGGTGCTCCGGATGGATGGTCTCAAACCTACCGCCGCAACCTCATTGGCCACACCCTCCGCGTGATCCCAGAGCAAACCGACCCACATCGTCCAAATCGTTGGCTCGGACGATGTGATCAATATGCGATGCTGTCGGTCAAGGGGCCACTGCGTCGTGGACAAATCGTCCGTGCAATTGCCACTACGATCGACGATGATGTGCTGCTCGCAGATGCTGTTGAGGTATCGACCCCACTATCCTTGCTGACCCAGTCCGGCCCTGCCAAGAGGAACCCTGCGACATGAGCGCAGCCCCTAACGAACAAAGCCCTCTCGACCCGTCACTTGAAGCTGAGATTGAAGCCGCCCTCGGGCAGATGTCTCTCGGAGATGTTGACAGCGGACCAGCCACACAGCCTTCGCAAACACGCGGTGGGCGGCCCCAGCGAGAAGGCACGGTCCGACAGATCCGTGGGGACGATGTGTATGTGGAGTTCGACCCAAGGACCAGTGGTGTATGTTCCATCACTGCATTCGACAACCCACCTGCACTTGGCAGCCGACACACATTCACCATTGAGCGACGCGAAGTGGACGACGGCATGCTCATCTTGTCGCGCAAAGGCGCGATTTCTAAGGCGAAGTGGAACGACATCGCCGAGGGGCAAGTCATCGAAGCCATGTGCACTGGCTCCAACAAAGGTGGCTTGGAAATGGACGTGTCAGGCCACAAAGCATTTATGCCTGCCGGACAGGTCGACCTCCGACATGTCGCTGACCTAAGTGACTTTCATGGAAAAAAACTGCCCTGTCAGGTGATGGAATTGGATCGCCAGCGGGAACGAATGATTCTCAGTCGTAAGAGCGTCCTTCATGAACAGCGCAAGGAACAGGCTCAACAACTACTGGGCACGCTGGAGAAGGGGCAAACTTTTGACGGCGTAGTCACCAGTGTGCAGCAGTACGGAGTCTTCATTGACATCGGCGGCCTCGATGGACTGGTGCATGTATCTGATATGTCCTGGGACCGCGTCAAATCACCAGGCGATCTGGTCAAGGAAGGCGATGCCGTCCGTGTGCAAGTCCTCAAAGTCGACATGGGTGCCGATCCACCACGCATTGGATTGGGGATGAAGCAACTCGTCACTGATCCATTCTCGGCCGCTTCAAGCACTCTCTCGGAAGGCGCTGTGGTTACAGGAACAGTGACTCGCTTGGCAGCATTTGGGGCCTTTGTCAAAATTGCTGATGGCATTGAGGGCCTGGTACATATCTCAGAACTTGCACACAAGCGGGTCTCCCGTCCCAATCAAGTGGTGCGTGAGGGCGAAGTGGTTGAAGTCAAGATCCTCTCTATCGATGCCGACAAGCAACGTGTATCCCTCAGTATCAAGCAGGCCAGCGGCGATGCAGGCGATGACGCCTCAGCACCCTTGCGCAAGGATGATCCCACAGTCGCCAAACTTCGTGCCAAATTTGGTAGTGGAGTAGACCTCAAGGGCGGTTTGGGCTGATTTTCAGCATTACTTAGCGCAACGATGCATCGCCAATGATCTACTCATCTTGATTGGATCATGCGACGCCTGCTGATCGACATGCCGCAAGCAATTCACTAAAGGCTTGAAGACCGACGATCGCAACTGGGCGGCCGTCGGTCACACGCCTAGCTGCGTGTGAATTTGGCTGATTCGGTAAGAACAGGAGATCCACGTCAAGCAGGCTGTCCTGAATATGCGCCACGGCCATCGACCCCATGGATGTCTGCAGACTACTGACCTGCACAGGGACCGTGCCGTGTGATTCCAAATCATCCATCAATGCTGGTGCTTGCTCTACACCAACAACCCGAATGGTCGCCGCCGCTGTGCCATCCACATGCCCTTCAGCAGCACGACCGGTCACATAGAGCGAGCAATCCGGAGCCAAGTAGGCCAGCGTCTGCAGCAACTCTTCGATCAACTCCAAACGTCGCACCCGTGCTGCGTGCCATGCCTGCATACCCATGGAGGCTTGCTGGAGTGACTCCAAATGCTTCCGCACCGTGGCCACTGAAGGTGATGTGGTGTGCTCGGACTCTGCTCGCGCCATGGCGATGGCATCGACGATGCTGGTTGTTCGCCCTGCATGAATCAGTTCAGCGGCAGCCCGTGCTAAATTATCTGTCGGTCCGACCATCAGCGTGCCCTACGATATGATTTTATGACCAAACCGCAAGACACACGACCGCTCATAGGCCTGACTCTTGGCGACCCCGGTGGCATCGGCCCGGAGATCGTCGCGCAATGCCTTGCTGACCCAGCGCTGCGTGCCTCTGCCCGAATGATTGTCTACGGGGCCGCCCCGCTGCTGTCGATGGCGTGTGACACACTGGGCCTGCGGGCCGACTGGTATCGCGCATGCGCTAATGAATACCAAAATCGTCCGCTTTCAGACACACCTGTTGTACTTGATGACAGCAACCATGACGCCGCAACTCCACCGATCCACAGCCATTGCAGCCGCCAGGGCGCCGACTCAAAACGCTGGGTTGAACACGCCATCGCAGATGCCCTCAGGCCAGAAGTGGACCCAAGAAGACTTGATGCGATCATCACTGCACCAATCTGCAAAGAAGCTTGGTCACTCGCTGGATTCAACTGGCCGGGCCATACAGAACTACTCGCCCACCGTGCCAAAGCCAAACAAGTAACGATGGTATTTGAATCTCCACACCTGCGAGTTGCACTAGCGACCGTGCATGTCCCACTCATGACGGTGCGCGACATGCTCTCCATTGGGCGTGTTGTGGATGCGATCGACCGTGGCGATCAAGCCTGCCGTCTACTCGGCATTGACAAGCCGAGATTGGCCGTGTGCGGACTCAACCCACATGCAGGCGAAGGCGGTGTACTTGGCTGGGAGGAGCAAAAGGTCATCATTCCAGCCATCGATATGGCACGGGACCAAGGCATTCAGGTGGAAGGCCCATTCCCAGCAGACACCCTCTTTCGACGAGCGATTGGCGGTGAGTTCGACCTCGTCGTGGCGATGTACCACGACCAGGGACTGATCCCGCTCAAACTGCTCGGACAAGGCACGGCAGTCAACTGGACCGTGGGACTGCCCTTTATTCGCACCAGCCCCGACCACGGCACAGCCTTTGATATCGCCGGACGCGGGCAAGCCGACGCTTCATCGATGAAGGCAGCCATCTCACTAGCGGTGCGTCTGGCGACCAAGGCAACGACCGCCTCCGAAGTGCCGAGCAACTGATCCAGACGCCGCTACCATCCTGCCAACATGTCCGAATCAACACAGACGTATTCCATGCATGAACTTGTGTCGCTGTGCAAACGACGCGGCTTCATTTACCCAGCCAGCGAGATCTACGGTGGCATCAACGGTTTTTGGGACTACGGACCGCTTGGGACTGCACTCAAGAACAACCTGCGCGACTTGTGGTGGCGGGACATGGTGCAACGCCCACCACTCGGTCCAGACGGTAATGAAGTAAGCATTGTCGGGCTCGACTCGGCAATCATTCAGAATGCCAAAGTATGGGAGGCCTCTGGCCATGTCGGCGGCTTCAACGACCCGATGGTGGACTGCCGTGAGACAAAGGCCCGCTATCGGGCCGATCATCTCATGTGTCTTGGCCTCAAAGGTGATCGCAGCGGGCAAATCTACGCCTATGTTGACGGGGATGAAGATTCACTAGCGGCCGCGCAGAAGAAACTGGAAAAATACGTCAAGAAAGCACTGTCCCCAGATGACGTCGATACGTGTCAACTGACAGCACTCTCGGCTGAAGAGTTGGCAGTGACAGTCGGACCGGACACCAAGAATGCCGGAACACTGACTGAGCCTCGCCAGTTCAATCTCATGTTTGACACCACAACTGGCGCTATTCGAAATGAAGACAGCAAGGTTTATCTCCGTCCAGAAACCGCCCAAGGCATCTTCCTAAATTTCAATAACGTAGTCGACACGATGCGCGTCAAAGTGCCCTTTGGCATCGCCCAGATTGGCAAGGCCTTTCGGAACGAGGTCACACCACGCAACTTTATCTTCCGATCACGCGAGTTTGAACAGATGGAGATTGAGTGGTTCTGCCATGAGGATGATGCCGAAAAATGGTTCGAGTTCTGGTGTGATGTTCGTTCCTCGTGGTGGCAATCGATTGGACTAACCGGGGCGAACATCATGATGCGTAAACATGACGATGATGAACTTGCGCACTACGCCAAGGAAGGATGCGGCACATTCGACATTGAATACCGATTCCCGTTCACGCATCCAGGGTTTGGCGAACTAGAAGGCGTCGCCCATCGAGGGAATTACGACCTGAGCCGCCATCAGGAATTCAGCAAAAAGAAGCTTGCCTATTTCGACCAAGCGAAAAATGAGCGCTACCTTCCCCACGTCATTGAACCCAGCGCTGGACTGAGCCGAGGGACCCTTGCCCTGCTGTGTGAGGCCTACACACCAGATCCTGATCGCGCAAGCAAGGTCTACATGGCCTTCCATCCAAAGATCGCACCAATTCAGGCTGCTGTATTCCCATTGGTAGGCAAGGATGGCATGCCAGAAATCGCGCATCAACTCTGGTCTGAACTTCGTGAACGCTGGGATGTCGTCACAGATGTCAAACAGAGCATTGGCAAACGCTATGCACGCATGGATGAAGCCGGCTGTCCATTCTGCTTCACCATCGATGGCGACACAGCCTCAGATCAAGCCGTCACCGTGAGGCATCGTGATACACAAGCGCAGGAGCGAATCGCCCTAGATCAAGTTGCCACTTTCATGTCTGAGAAGGTTGGCTGAGCCCAGAGCAAGGACAGATTTCTGTTTTATGGTTTGCCCTTGGACCGAAACTCTCGCATCGTTAGTCTTTAGGCATCCAAATCGGAACTGATCCGGCCAAACCAACGAATCACGACCTACCTCATCGTGTCGATTCGATGACGCCTCAGGAGAGATCCATGATCCCGCACACTGTCGCCGCAACTGCCCTGCTCACTGCCTCAATCGCTACAGCGCAGACGGCGCCACCAACGCTGTCAGACAGAGTTCTGCAGGTCAACAGTGGCATGCTGCACAATAACTCTACAGCCATGGAAACTGTCTTCAGTCGTGTCATTAGCGATGTTTCAGCCTCATCCATGCAATTGCGGTTTGGCCGCACGAACCTCTCTCCAGGCACAGTGCTGCGGCTGACCTCACTAGCCGATGGTGCCACCCAGCACCACACAGCCAAATCGCTTGCCCAGTGGAGTCATCACAGCGCGTGGTTTAACGGACCACACGTACTTATCGAACTCATCATGCCACCTGATGCCAATCCATCTCACCTCACAGTGGACCGCAGCCTTTCAATGGTCGGGGTATTTGATGACCGCTCAATCTGCTACGGAACGGATGACCGAGTCCTCAGTTATGACGACCGCAGCGGCCGTGTCGCACCCATTGGATGCACCGGATGGCTGATTGATGATCCCGCACGACAGTTTCTCACTGCAGGCCATTGCGTCAACGGCTCCGGCTATGCCGAAATCATGGAATTTAATGTTCCACTCAGCAACGGTGATGGCAGTTGGAATCACCCTGGCCCTGAAGATCAGTATCCGGTAGATCCAGTTTCTATCCAGTTCACTGACGATGGTGTTGGAGATGACTGGTGCTACTACGGCTGCTTCCCGAATACGGAAACTGGCCTTACTGCCTTTGAAGTCCAGGGCGTCACGCATGTATTGGCCAATGCAGCACCGGCTGTAGACGGCCGTGACATCACGATCACTGGCTATGGCTCAACGAGTGCTCCGGTAAGCCCAACTTGGTACGGCGTGCAGAAAACGCACACCGGTCCCTACATGCACAACAGCGGGTGGAATGTTGGCTATCAGACGGATACCACTGGAGGCAATAGTGGCTCGCCTGTTCTCGACGAAGTGACAGGCATGGCTATTGGGATCCACACTCATGCGGGGTGCTACAGCGACGGCGGCTACAACAATGGCACGGCGATTGAACATCCAGATTTGCAATACGCACTAGCCAACCCATTGGGCGTGTGTATTCCAAATATTCTCAATATCAGCATCATGACTGATGTGCCGGAGGCGGTACTGCCTGCCTCACCATTCACCCTGACATTCAGTGTCGTAGCAGGAGATGAAGACCCAGACCCCAATAGTGTCCGTGTCGTGCTGACACGTAATGGCGAAGAAATAGATGCGGCCGTGTCGGCGATAGGCAATGATATGTACAGCGCCGAGATCCCTGGATTTGCCTGTGGCGATGATGTCCAGTGGTACATCGAAGCAAACAGCAAAGCGGGCAGTGTTGTGACGTCCCCACTTGATGCTCCGGACACACAGTTCACCCTGCTCATTGGCGAACTAACTGAGACCATCATCTTTGCAGCCGACTTCGAAAATGGCCTGCCATCTGGATGGTCTGCCAGCGGCCTTTGGCATGCAGCAAGCACTGCGTGCGTGGGTCCAAGTGACTGTGGAGATGGCGGCGTGATGTACTTCGGCCAGGACAGTCAGTGTCACTACGACACCAACAGCAGTGTGTCCGGCTTGCTGACTTCTCCAGCCATCTCCCTTGCCGGATTGACAGGCCCCTACGAACTTTCCTACTGCAGCCATCTACAAACCGAGAGCAACTCCTCTTACGACTTTGCATTGGTCACCATCAATGGGGTTGAAGTAGAACGCGCTCCGGAGGGCGGCTGGACGAACCGCACACTTGAAATTGACACCATTGCTGGAGATTCTGCGACCGTAACCTTCTCCTTTGACAGCATCGACGACTTCTTCAATGAGTACTCAGGCTGGCACATTGAAGGAGTGCAACTTGTTGCGCGTGGCATCGATTGCACAGATCCCGAACCTTGCGATGCGGACATTGATGGCGATGGCTTTGTTGGAACCGATGATCTACTCCATGTCATTGCTGATTGGGGATCTTCTCAAAGCAAGGCTGACGTTGATGGCGATGGCATCGTTGGCACCAATGACTTGCTGGCAGTGATTGCCGCATGGGGCTCATGCTGAGTCGCCTCGCATTCTGATCCTGACACGTCCTGCCCTACTGGTCAGGGCAAGGAGCAGACTCCCTGGATAAGCGATTGCAGACTGAAGCGGCTACATGGCCATTCGGCCGCGGTGCTGAGCCAACCGTCCACTTTCCTGATACAGGTGGCCTGCAATGTGCATCGAAGTGGCTCATACTGTGGGCCACACGCGCGATCACATACCCCCTGCAAGGACGCCATGTCTGATTCAACACTTTCACCAACGCAAAAGCAGTTCATCGAATCGCAGAAGATGTTCTTTGTCGCAACCGCCCCGAGTGGAAGCGATGGTCACATCAACCTCTCTCCAAAGGGCGTGGAAGGCTCCTTCATCGTCGTTGATGATCGAACCGTCGCCTATCTCGACTATTGGGGTAGTGGCATCGAAACTGTTGCCCACCTACGTGAGAATGGCCGGATCTGCATCATGTTCTGCTCCTATGGAGAGGAGCCAAATATCATCCGCCTCCATGGGCAAGGCTCAGTCATTGAGCCGAACAATCCTGCGTTTCCAGAGTGGCGATCCCGCTTCCCTGACCTACCTGGCGCGCGAACTGTAATCTGCATTGAACTGACTCGCGTATGCGATTCATGTGGCTTTGGTGTTCCGATATATGACTTTGTCTCGCATCGGACCAAGCTGACTGACTGCGCTGCAGATTGGGGCCCGGAGCGTCTTGAACAGTACACCCGGGAGAAGAACAGTTACAGCATTGATGACCTTCCCGGCATTGATTCACTCACATGAATATGTCTGAACTTCTTCGAAAGCGACTCATTCCATGAAACCCGTGGACGTCATAATCATTGGTGGCGGCGTTGGTGGCCTCACCTGCGCTATGACGATTTGTTCTGCGGTCAATAAATCTTGGTTTGGCAAGAGGCGCGTGCACATCATTGATGATGGGCAGAGCGATCTATCCAAAGCCCAGCTCTACAATGCGCCCGGAGTCGCCATCGGAGCTTCTGGAACCGAGACCCTCGAACACATGCGCCGTCAAGTTGATCAGTATCAGATCGCTACATTCCACCAGGGCAGCGTGGTGGCGGCCAAGCGTGCTGCTGACCATTGGACATTGCATCTCCAAGATGATCGCATCATGACTTCACGGGTCATCGTGATGGCAACGGGATATAAGCGATGGGAATTGCAAGGACTACCTGACCCCCCGATACGGCATCCGCGAGGGGGAAAGGCGGATCGCATCATGCTTGAACATGATGGGGTGTACCGCATTGAGGATGGCCTGTATGTCGCTGGACTCCTTGGCGGAGGCTCCAGTCAGTTCGCCATCGCAGCAGGCATCGGAGCCCAAGTCGGTGTCGAGATACTGAGCCTTTGGGCGGGCAAGCGGACCCATGTGCACGATGTCCCAAATCCGAGCGACACCCCGCCAGTTTGAATTCGGCCAGAAATATCCACACCATTCTCAGGCTCATATGGCGTTTCTGAGGCCATATTCCGCGATCACTGCCGTAGAACGAGGGATTACTGAGGTTCCAAGCCAGCCCGGGATAAGGGTGGTTGCAGATGCCCCAGAAGACAGGCGGCTTCAGGTACAATACGGGGCGGTCACGTTGGCCGAGGATCGACCGCCCGGCGTCACAGACGGGCATCGAGTAGTTCTTTCTTTCTGTGAGGCTCTGTTCTGTATTGGGGATCTACCGTGAAGCTCTTTGTTGGAAATCTGCCTTGGCGCATCCGCGATAATGACCTCGTTGAGATGTTCTCCCAGCACGGCCAGGTTGTGGCCGCTAATGTCGTTATGGATCGTGACACCGGCCGCTCCCGCGGATTCGGCTTTGTTGAAATGGGCGATGGTGACGGCCAAAAGGCCATCGAAGCTCTTAACGGCTTTGACATCGACGGCCGCGCAATCAACGTGAACGAAGCTCGGGCCAAGACCCGCTGATTCGACGGCCTGAACCACGGGCCGACTAAGATTCAAGACAGCCCTTGCCGTGATCGGCAAGGGCTGTTTCTTTTTTGAGGGTTGATCTGATAACGCGGCATCACACGTTGAAGTACTTCGCTTCCGGATGATGCACGATAATGGCCGAAGTACTCTGCTCAGGATCAATCTGCCAGTTTTCCGTCAGTTGACAACCAATACGCTCCGGCTCAAGCAGGCGGAAGAGTTTGGTTTGATCCGACATATCAGGACAGGCGGGATACCCAAATGAATACCGACTACCACGATATTTCTGCTGAAACAACTCCGACACATGAGGGCTATCAGCGGTAGCAACACCCAACTCTTGTCGCATGCGCTGATGCCACAACTCCGCCAAGGCCTCAGCACACTCAACACCCATTCCATGAACGTAGAGATATTCGGTGTACTCGTTACGCTCAAACAACTCCCGAGCTAACTCAGACACAGCAGACCCCATCGTCACACACGTCATGCCAATCACATCGCGATCTGTGTGGTCAATGCTGCGAAAATAGTCGCTAATGCACAGACGCCGACGGTTACGCTGCCGAGGGAAAGAGAGCCGCTCACACTCTTGCTCATCCTCGCCAAAGATCACCAGGTCATCCCCTTCTGCCGCACAGGCAAACCACCCGTACACCACCTGTGGCTGCAAGATTCCATCGTCACGCAAACTTGCCTTCAATCGCTCGAATACTGGTGACGCTTCTTCTTGCAACTGACGCTGAAACTCACCCTTACTGCGCTGTCCACGACGGAAGCCCCACTGCCCCCTGAACAAAGCAGTCTTATTGACGAATGGGTAGATCTGATCAAGCGGTATTTCATCAATCAAACGGCTTCCGAAGAATGGCGCTGTTGGCAACTGCTTCAAAAACTCAACGTCACTTCGCACACCATCCAATGTTGCCACATCACCCTCAGATCGTTCTGAGGATTCCATTGACTCGACACGCTCTGCCATCGCTGCACGAGAGGCGAGCCGCCGTTCAATTTCTGCATCAAGTGAATCCCGTTGGCCTTCGACCAATGCATCGCAGAGCCGGAGACCTTCAAAGGCATCTTTCCCGTAATAGACCCGGCCACCATAGACCTCTCGAAGATGAGATTCGCAGTAGTGCCGTGACAAGGCAGCACCACCAAGTAGCACAGGGGTATCAATGCCCATGTCATTGAGCGCCTTGAGATTCTCTTCCATGACCATCACACTTTTGACGAGTAGTCCGGACATGCCAATCGCATCTGCGCCGGTCCGTCGCCATGCTTGCGCAATGTTCTCAATGGATTGTTTGATCCCGATGTTCTCTACAGTCCATCCGTTGTTGGTCAAAATAATGTCAACGAGATTTTTACCAATGTCATGCACATCGCCACGAACTGTCGCAAGCACCAGTCTTCCCTTCGACGAACCATCCAACTTTTCCATGTGAGGTTCTAGGTGGGTCACTGCCTTTTTCATGACTTCCGCAGACTGCAAAACAAAGGGCAATTGCATCTGGCCCGACCCAAACAGTTCACCGACTGTCTTCATGCCCTCAAGCAGATGGTCATTGATGATCTCAATGGGCTTGTACTGCCCCATCGCAGTGTCAAGATGCGTTTCGAGGTCACGCTTCTCGCCTTCCACAATGTGCGCACGCAGAGTTTCTTCGATGGAACGATTCACTGCCTCTTGATTCTTCTCTTGACGTTCATCACCCTCAAAGAGCGCAATGAAAGCTTGCAGTGGATCAAATGTCTCATCCGTAATCCCAGCAGGAAGACCCGTCCCGCCCCGCGTCAACGCCCTGCGGTCGTAGATCACGTCCAGCGCTGCCTGCTTTCGAGTTGCCTCAATGCGGTTCATGGGCTGAATCTTCGACGCATGCAGAATTGCACTTGTCAATCCTGCATCAAGAAGTTCCCACATCAGGACCGAATTCAACACCACTCGCGCAGTGGGCTTGAGACCAAATGAAGCATTCGAGAGTCCGCATGTAATCTGCACATCCGGCCAAGCGTCGCTGATACGGCGCACGCCCTCAACCAACTCTAAGCAACTGCGACGATCGGTATCCATTCCAGTCGACACTGGAAGTACCAATGGGTCGATGAAAATATCCTCAATGGGCAAATCATGCACACGTGTTGCCCGTTCAATCGCGCGATGAGTAATGGCGAACTTGCGATCTGCGGTCCGAGCCATCGCCTCCTCCGCATCTTCATCAATGGTGCCAATAACCAGTGCTGCCCCAAAGGTCCTCGCTGCAACGCACAATCGATCAAACTTCTCTTCACCATCCTCAAAATTTGCAGAATTGATGATGCACTTGCCGCCAGCAACGCGCAAACCAGCCTCAATCGTCTCAATCTGCGTCGAATCAATCATCAGAGGCGCATCGACCTGACGAGCGCAGGCACTGACTAGCCGCGACATGTCATCGGCGTTGTCACGACCCGCATAGTCGACATTGATGTCGAGACAGTTGGCACCTTCTCGCACCTGCTGGCGAGCTAAAGAGATCATCTCGTCGTGCTGATCTGTCTCTAAAAGCTTCTTGAAGCGTCGCGATCCGGACGCATTCATACGCTCTCCAACGATGAAAAAGGATTGCTCCTGTCGATAGTCCATCGGCGTATAAAGACTGGCGCAACTGGGCGCGGGGAGTGACACGCTGCGATCTGCACGGGATACAGCACATATCCCCTTGACGATGGCCTCAATGTGGCCAACCCCAGTACCGCAGCACCCCCCCACAATGTCGACACCAAGATCACCCACCACATCGGTCACAGTCTCAGCCATAGCCTCTGGACCAAGTGGAAACTGGGTCTGCCCTTCTACAAGCACCGGCAAGCCTGCATTCGGGATGCATGAGATCAATCGATCCCAGTGCTGAGACAGGTATTCCATATGTGGGAGCATCTCCCGGGGACCAGTTGCGCAGTTCAGGCCAAGCGAAGCAATAGGAAATCTACGTAGCGCTGCCACCGCCGCTGCAATGTTGGTTCCAAGCAGCATGGTCCCAGTCTGTTCGATTGTGAGGCTCACAAGAATCGGAACATCTGAGGGACTTCTCCCTGCAGCATCTAATGATTGAAGGCAACCATTGATAGCGCATTTCACTTGGAGCAGGTCTTGAGCGGTTTCAATCAAAAAAGCATCGACACCACCACGGAGAAGCCCTTTCGCCTGAATGGCGTACGACTCACGCATCTCCTCCCAACTGACCTGTCCCAATGAAATCAGTCGGGTTCCTGGCCCCATGGATCCAATGACAAAGCGAGGCGAGTCGGCTCCTGCATGAGCATCACACGCCGCTCGCGCGACTTGGGCTGCTTCACAATTGAGATCTTCAGCCCAATCCACCACCTCGGCGTCGAACTCAGCAAGGACCAAGGGGTTCGCACCAAATGTGTTGGTCTCCACCGCATCTGCGCCAACTGCGAGGAATGACTCATGAATGGACTGAATGAGCTCCGGGCGGGATCGGACAAGCAGATCCACGCAATTTTCATGTCCGAGGTAGTCGGTGGCAATATCCAATTCAATGGACTGGAGCGTCGAGCCCATCGCACCATCAAGCACAAGGGGGCGGTTGGCGACTGCAGAGAGAATGCGAGCTGTCATGGCACGCACCATAGCGCCACGAGGGCAATGCTTCAACCGCTCATCCGGATGATTGGATAAAGCCCTGCTCTTGACATTACGACGCTGGCCCATGCGTATGATGCCCCGACGACCGTGAGCCTCCTCCTTTCCATCTTGATCCTGATTGCCCAATCGGCTTCACCTGAGACCCAACCGGATATGCCCACTGGGCCGGTGATTCTCAATCGCTTTATCCGTGCCGTTGGTGGTGAAACTGCAATCCGTGACATTGAGGCCATGCACGCGCGAGGGCAAATCATCATGCCCGGAGAGTCTGAGGCTGGCTCATTTGCATGGTGGGTGGCAGACGGTGACCGCTGTCGATTCGAAATGACTTTCCCAAATCTAGGCACGAGTCAGTTTGGCAGCGACGGCACAACTGGGTGGGAGGTCTTGGAAATCGAAGGCCATACAACCACCAGCACACTCAGCCTTGAGCAAGTTGGCTCAAGACGGAGACAGGCGAATTGGTTCGAATTGGCTCTCACGCTGCCTCAACGTGCCAGCACCTTTAAGAACATTGGCCCCGCCGAGTTTGATGGACACCACGTCTGGGAAGTCAAAATGGTTGATGTCGAGGATCGCATCCACCATCTCTTCTTCGACCGAACCACGCATCTGCTTCATGGCGTTCGCATGGGTGATGTGGATGCCGCTGATATCACCATTCGCTTTAAGCAGTGGAAGCCTATTGGACCACTGAAGCTCTTTCGAGTCGTGTCGATCAACCACGCTGGTGTGCGTCTGCAGATGAGCTTTGATCACATTAGCCTTGAGCCACTTCGCCCAGATGTGTTTGCCCCTTCCGCGAAGACATCCACTTCGGGACCTGAGACCACGAAGAAGCCAGCAAAACCTGATGCCTGATGCCCCTGCTATCTCTATTCAAGGCGTCACCAAATGCTTTGGGGATGTTACGGCTGTCGACAACCTTGACCTTGAGGTCCCTCAGGGAAGCCTGATTGGTTTTCTCGGTCCGAATGGCGCAGGCAAGAGCACCACCATTCGCATGATCATGTCGATTATTTATCCAGATCATGGCAAGGTCTCTGTGCTTGGACGAACCGCCCTAGATGCCAAAGACCAAATCGGCTACCTCCCTGAGGAACGCGGCCTCTATCGGCGCATGCGCGTGCGTGCCTTTCTTCGCTATGTCGGACGGCTCAAAGGCATGGACCCAAGCGATGCCGACCATGCAGCATCCTCATGGCTTGAGTTGTTAGAACTCCCTGAAGCCTTGGGCCGACGATGTGAAGAGTTGTCAAAGGGCCAGCAGCAGAAAATTCAGTTTGTCGCCACAATTCTTCATGATCCAAAGCTCATCGTGCTGGACGAGCCATTTTCCGGCCTCGATCCCATCAATGCAGCTCTGATATCCAATGTTATTGAGCGCCTGCACAAAGAGGGACGCACCATCGTGTTTTCGACGCATGTGCTCCATCAGGCGGAACAACTGTGTGATCGGATCTTCCTGATCAACCAAGGCATCAAACTGCTTGACGATGACATTGAAACGATCCGATCGCGGTACCGACAACATATTGTGGTCGTCGAACGGGACTGCACTGGTGACTTGGACCACATCGAAGGCACCCGAGTTGCGCTTGATACCGATGACCCGCGCCGTGTCGAACTGCATGTCGATGAGCATGTCGATCTGCGCCACATCATGCGACAGGCCATTGAGTGGCCCGAGGTCAAGAGCGTCTCAATCCGCCAACCCTTGCTCGAGGACATCTTTGGACAACTTGTGGGCAGTGAGGCCATGTCATGAGCAAGGTGCTCACCATTGCTGCCCGTGAATTCCGTCACACGGTACTCACCAAAGCATTTTTCATCGGTTCGGTGGTCGTCCCAATTGCGCTGATTTTGGTTGCGATGGCGGCTGAGGTCTTTCTCAAGCCGACCATTCCTCCACTGAAAGGACCTATCGCTGTCATCGGCGGAAACGCAGAACTCGTTGAGTCCATTGAAGCCGCGTTGGCCCCACCACCAGTTCCAGACTCAAATGCGTTGGCCAAGGCGGTTCAAACTCAGGGGCTCACGGATGATGTACTCAATGATGTCGTCCAAAACGCCTCGGCTCAGAAAATGCAAACTGAGCGTCCAGATACCTCTGGCCTGACCGTCAAGCCAGTCCCGAAGGATCAACTTGAGAAGATTAAGACTGGCATCAGAGAAGGCACCTGGGTTGCGGCCATGGCCATTGAGCCAGGCACACTGAAGCCCGATGCCCCAGGTGGCGGGCGTGCAAGTCTTTGGTTCGCCCCCAAAGCGCCGCCAAGCCACATGGATTTGCTCAAGTCGGCATTGCGACAAGGTGTCGTCGACACACGTCTGGTTCACATGGGCATGTCACCAAGTGCAGTCCGTGCAGCTATTGATCGCCCGAGCGTATCCACCATGCGCATCGGCACTAAGGGCGATGAGCGATCAGAGTCTGATCTGACTCGCTATGTCGTACCCATCGGATTCATGATCCTCATGTGGATGGTGACATTCACAGGGGGCAATTACCTGCTGATGAGCACCATCGAGGAGAAATCAACCAAAGTCATGGAAGTACTGCTCAGCGCTGCCAGCCCCACCCAACTGTTAACTGGCAAAATCGTTGGGTTTGCAGCAGTCTCAGGTGTCATGCTCAGCATGTATCTCATCGTGGCAGTCCTTCTGCTTTCGCTTTTCGCCGCCATCGACCTCGTGAGCATCCGAGATTTGCTCGTTGCTGGTGGATTCTTCATCGTCGCCTATTTGATGATTGCAGCCATCATGGCGGGCATTGGGGCTGCGGTCAGCGACATCACAGAGGCACAATCACTCATGGGACCGGCGATGATGATCCTGATCCTGCCAATGCTGCTAATGACGGTGGTCACAGAAGCGCCCAATGGCAACGTTGCCGTGGTGACAAGCTTGATCCCTCCGATCTCACCGTTCATCATGGTCCTCCGTATCGCAGCGTCGCCTGAGCCGATGCCGATCCTCGAGGCACTGGCAATGTTGGCATGGTCGGGCATCTGCGCAGCAGGCATGATCTGGGCCGCCGGGCGCATCTTCCGTATTGGAGTACTGATGCAGGGCAAGCCTCCCACACCCTGGGAGTTACTCAAATGGATTAAATACCGCTGAGGCCACTACGCACCCGCCAGCCCGCCAATGCAGCAATCGCAGGCATGTTGATCAGCAAATACACAGTGGCTCCACCGAGCAACAACAATTGAATACCACTGGCATCAGTTGTTGTCTCACGCCAGTACATCACTGCACCGCTCACCAGCGTACCCACGAGATATCCCGCTGCACCAGCCGCATTGACCCCACCCATATCAATCGCTCCACCATTACGGCGCGCTGCCAAGACATACATCGAGGGCGCCAAACCAGCACCAAAGACACCAAGAAAGACGAGAATGGCCAGAATGCCCCACTCTGGGAAAGCTGGCGCGCCGGCCAAAGCTGCAAAACCCATGGCATAACCAGTAACACCAAGAATGCGCACTGGCAATGGGCCCAGGCGATCGGCCAACACGCCTGCCGGCCACGCGCCAAGCGCAATGCACAACAAGACCATGGACATTGCCAACCCCACAATGCGCTCACCAACGCCAGCTTCTTCAATCAGAAAGAGCGTCAGCGGCACCGCCAAGATTGCTGAAACACCACGATCTGCAAAATGAAAGGCCAGGGCGGGCCAGTACCGCACCCGATTGCGGGCCATCATGGGTAACGCAGTGACTGTACTAAGCAATCCCCTAGAACCACCCGCGGCTACCGCAAGGAGCACTGAGAAGGCCGCACTGAGCAGAAAGATCTGGCCGCCCATTGCTTTGGCGACCGCGCCGCCAAGCGCAAAGCCCAAGGAAAGACCAAGCATGAGGGCCAGTGATGCTGGGCCAAAGCGATGCCCACTGCGCGTTGGGTCACCACGCTCTAACAACCCAAGAAGCACTGCCAAGGTGATCATGTCCATGCCGCCAGCAATCAGCCTCAGCACCATCGCAGTGCCCAGACTGACTGGCGCTGCCATGATTGCCAAGACGATCGCATTGACGATCGAAGCCCACGCAATGGTCCACCCAGGCGATCGTGACCGATCCAAGAACTGAATGAGCGGCAGCACCAGCACAGCACCGAGCAGGGCTACGCCCGCAAACAGGACAGCGGTAGAGAGACTGACTCCCCATCGATCGACCACCGCCGACTTGAGTGCAATGGGCACCAACGCATCTGGCAAGGTTGCCAAGCCGATCAGCAATGCCAGAACCAAGGTGTTCTGTCGCGGAAGGCTCATCCAAACCCAAGGGGGCATCCACCCTTGGATGATGCCGCCGGCTCGTCGAGGAATCTTCCTGTCTCCGTATCCAACCCCTCAATAAGTCCGGAAAGCACATCGGTCAGCCGATCGAACATCTCTGATGCAGCTGCCACCACACGATCCTGTTGCTCCTTGGTCGGCAGCGCGGACTCCATGCGTTCCTTGAAGGCCTTGAAGTCAGGCATGGGTGAGGTTCCAGATGCCCAGAAGTAACTCAGCGCCTCAGGTCCACATTGATAGGCTTCATCGAGACACTTGCGGAGAATGGTGCCTCCCAGTTTTGAACCCTCAAGGACATAGAGCGGCCCAAGCAGTGCCTCCGGATCCTGATCTGCAAGTGTCGCTATCCAAGTCACAACACCCATCGTTGCGGTTGCCGCTGAGGCAGTCATGTCTACATCGCCGTGACATGCGAGATCATGTCGAAGGTGGCTGGTCCGCGCCATAGCACTCTGCCAAACCACATTGCACGCAGGCGTTTCAGAGGCCGCAATGGCATCCTCCAATTGACTGTGGACCGTCAACCAGCAGGCCATCTGGGCCGCGAATCGCGATTGAGGAAGCTTGCCCTCCTGCATCATCATGCTGAATGGCACGGACTCAATTCGGTCATGGGCTGGGCGCGTTTCGGTCCGGAGTCGTGACATCACGCTATCGTGCGTAGTCGAGGCTGCTGACATGGGGGTCTCTTTCTTCGGCCATGAGGCCAATACATCTCACCAAAAATTGAGAATAGGTCGCAATAGTAGCATGGCAAATAAGATTGCTGGCACACCAGCAGAAGCTCTAGCAGGACTGGTCTCAGATGGAATGACTGTCGCTGTTGGCGGGTTTGGCCTGTGCGGCATTCCAGAACAACTGATCATCGCCTTAAGAGACTCCGAGGTAACCAATCTGACCGCTGTTTCAAATAATGCCGGCGTGGATGATTGGGGCTTGGGCCTCCTGCTGCAATCGCACCAGATCAAGAAGATGGTCAGCTCCTATGTGGGAGAGAATGCCGAATTTGCTCGCCAGTATCTCGCTGAAGAATTAGAGATCGAATTCACGCCGCAGGGCACACTCGCTGAACGCATGCGAGCTGGGGGTGCTGGAATACCTGGGTTCTACACCCGTACTGGTGTGGGCACGGTGGTCGCAGAGGGCAAGGAGCACCGCGACTTTGATGGTCTGACCCATATCCTCGAGCGCGGCATTCGAGCAGATCTAGCATTGGTGAAGGCATGGAAGGCCGATGAAGCGGGCAATTTGATCTACCGAATGACCGCCCGCAATTTCAACCCCGCTGTAGCCATGTGCGGCGAGGTGACTGTGGCCGAAGTCGAGGAGATTGTCCCTGTCGGGACGCTTGACCCAGACAGCATCCACACGCCTGGGATCTTCATCGACCGGCTCGTCCAGACGGTCTCGGAGAAGCGGATCGAGCAACGAACAACCTCCCAGTCTGCTGCTGGCTAACTGATTTCACCGGTCTCAGGATGCTGAAGGGCATGATTGGACCGACTGAATGCCCATCTGGCAGTAGAATCGGCCCTCATCGGCATTGGAATAAGGACCGATTCGTTCGCATTATTCGTAACTCCGACGCGTTGGTATCTGGACCCCCCAGAGGAGAGCCCTCCGCATGACTCGCTTTGCAACCATCTTGACCGCCGTGATCGTCACCGCAGTCCTGGCGATGACGTCGAGCGTCTTCGGCCAGGGCATTTCCAGTCTCCCCTCAATTATGAAGCCGGAGTACTTCAGTAGAGACCTGCTCTTGTTCATTGAAGGGCTCGACCTCACCGACGAACAACAGGTCATCTCAGAGATCATCTTTGAAGACTACGAGCGGGACTTCAATGCCGGGCTTGAAGACATGGAAGATGCAGTGACGGTGGTAGCTGAGACCATTGACACTGCCAATAGCGATCAGGACACCATCGTTGAAGCGGTGTTGGCCCCCATTCAGGATTGGTCTATTCGCCGCGATGTGCTGGGTCGCGAGTTGGTTGAAAATATCCGGGTCATTCTTGATCCAGATCAGCAGCGTGCATGGACTGCTTTCTACCGACGCCTGCAACGCGAAAAACTATTGCCGCAAGGCATTCTCTCCGGAGAGAGCACGAACATCCACCATGTGCTGAGAGACCTTTCACTCGAACCGCAACCAGGCAGTCAACTGGAGACTGCTGTGCAGGAGTGGGAAGTCGTGCTTGACACGCGTCTGACCGAGCGTTTTGAAGCACATGCTGGCGGCTTTGACTTGATCGAGAAGATCAAGAGTCAGTCCGGTGGCCTGACAAATATTGAGGATGAACGCCGCCAACTTAAAAGTCGCATCGCGGTTCGCGATTCCATTGATGAGTCAATCGAACAGTTGTCGCCACTCATGGGAGACAACGCGGGACGATTCCGCAAGGAAGCACTGAAGAGGGGCTACGGACGAATCTACCGACGAACGCCTGTTGAACGCCTGTTCGATGCTGCTCTGAATACAGCCTGTGTTCAGGATTCACCCGAGATCGCCACTTCTGCCGCCGAGATACAAGCTGATTACCTCCTAGCACTGGCAGCTATGAATGAGGAACTGCTTGTGACCACTCGCGACTGGGAACCAAGGCGTGAAAGAAATCGCATCGAGAATAAGAACCGCCGCATCAAAGGCGAAGCGCTGGTTCGCCTCGATGACCCCACCCGCGAGATGTACCAGCAGCGCGGCGAATTAGGCCGAAAGTATGCAGACATACTCCGCGATCTGCTTGGCCAAGAGTGCTTCGGAACCATTGACGGCGCTGCACGATTCATGCCTCGGCCAACCGGGCCACCACGCGGTGACAGAACTGAAGGGCCCGGCGGCGGCATCCGCGCTTCTGGCACTGTCCAGAAGCCTGACAAGCGTATTAAGGACAAGCAAACACCTCCGAGTCGCCCAAGTGGATTGGGCGCTCCGAGTCAGCCTGGCCCTGGCGCAGGTCGCGGTGGAGATGACTGACTGATGGATCGCGATGACACCTCAGTCCAGTTTGAAGACTCGACCGAGCCGGTGGAAGCAACGCTCTCCGCGGCTCGGACGCTTGACGAAGAAGCCGCAGCTATTCGTCAACACGCTGATTTGCTTGGGTTGACTTGGCACGAGAAACCGGTTGAAGCAGACGCTGCTGCGGTTGCATTACTCGAGCCTGATATTGCGGTTCGATTGCGCGTCGTTCCGATTGGATTACGCGGGCAGCAACTGGTACTGGCGATGTACGACCCGCTTGATACGGCAGCTGCAGATGAAGTTGCAGTCCGAACCAGCCGGCCTGTTGAACGCGAGGGCATGGAACCAGCACTCTTCGCTGAACTTCTCCGCACCCATTACGGCACCACCGCATCCAAGATGGCAGACCTGCTTGGTGGGGAACGCGAGGAGGACGAAGAAAGCCTCGATCACAACCTTGATGCCTTTGAGACTGACGACATTCACAGGATGGCCGAAGAGCCAACTCTGGTCAATCTCGTCAATCTCCTGCTGATTGAAGCTATCCAATCGCGGACCAGTGACGTGCATATTGAGCCCTTTGAGAATGAACTCACAGTCCGCTATCGAATCGATGGCATGCTGCACAAGCAGCCGCCCCCACCCAAACACCTGCAACCTGCGCTGATCGGACGAATCAAGATCATGTCCGGCATGAATATCGCGGAACGATACGTCCCACAGGACGGCAAGATCTCCCTGCGCTATGAAGGTCGCAAGATTGACATTCGTGTTTCGACCGTGCCGACTTTGTATGGCGAATCTGTGGTCATGCGTATTCTTGACAAGAGCCAGTTACGGCTTGATTTTGATGCGTTGGGCATGGATAAAGAAACGCAGGTGGCCATGGATCGCCTTCTTGGCAAACCACATGGCATCGTGCTCAATACGGGTCCAACCGGCTCAGGTAAGACAACCACCCTATATGCCTCACTCACCCGCATCTTCGATCCAAGCAAAAAGATCATCACGATTGAAGACCCCGTCGAGTACGAGTTAGCTGGAATCAATCAGATCCCAGTCAACCCCAAACGAGGCCTCACGTTTGCCAGCGGCCTCCGATCGATTCTGCGACAGGACCCAGATGTCGTTCTCGTAGGCGAAATTCGTGATGGCGAAACTGCAGACATTGCCATTCGTTCCGCCCTCACAGGACACCTTATTCTCTCCACGCTACACACCAATGACGCGGTCAGTTCAATCGGCCGGCTTGTTGACATGGGCGCCGAACCTTTCCTTGTGGCATCTGTCTTGGAAGGTCTGCTCGCCCAACGACTGGGGCGACGTATCTGTGAACATTGCCGCACACAGGTCCCGATGCCCGAAGAAATCGCTTCTCGCATTCGCGAGTCCGAACGCGATGCATTTAATGGCCAAGTCTGGATTGGCGCAGGCTGTGATAAGTGCAATCAGAGTGGCTATCGAGGTCGAATTGCCTTCCATGAACTGGTGGTGATGAGTCCGCAACTGCGGCAGGCTGTGAGTTCTGGCGCATCAGTCAATGACCTGTCACAGCATCTCCCTGAGTCATTCCGCAGCATGCGACAAGCTGGCATTCAACGAGCAATTGAAGGCGTAACCACAATTCCCGAAGTTTTGCGGGCCACACAGGACGCTGAGGAGACCTATCAGTAGTCATGCCGCGCTTTGAGTACCAGGCCGTCACGCCGACGGGCAAGTCCCGCAGTGGATCCATCGAGGCTTCAAGCCGAGCTGATGCGATGCAGCAGTTGTTGCAGCGCGGCGAAACCGCCACCTCACTGATGCTCGCCGCAAAGACGGCCGCCCCGGCCATACCCACAGCATCAAGTCGAGTCGTCCGACAGCGACGCACGCGGCCAACAATGAAGCGGGCGGATGTCGCAACACTGATCCGTGAATTAGCTACTGCGCTTGAAGCCGGACTTCCCCTGGTCCAAGCACTGCATACGATTCGCAGGCAGGCTACTGGCAAAGGTGCCCCATCCGTACTTGACCATCTCATTGAGCGAGTGGAAGCAGGCGAACAGTTGCACAAGGCAGCGCAAGACTACGGGCCCCCGTTTGATGATTTGATCGTTGGCATGCTGCGCGCTGCAGATGCTTCAGGACAAACAAGCGTAGTCCTGCATCAGCTCGCTGAATTGCTGGACCGGAGCCTTGAACTGCGTCGCGAAATCGTCGGTGCCGCGTTCTACCCAATGATTGTGCTCGTACTGATTGTGCTCAGCGCCACCGTGCTGGTCACCGTGTTGATCCCCAGTCTGCTCGAGCCCTTGCAAGCAGCTGGCGTAACGGAACTGCCCATGCCTACGGAAATCCTGCTGGGCATTGCCGATCTCATTAAGAACTGGTGGCTGGCCGTGATTGCAGCGGTCATTGCCGCTGTCGCTGGCTGGCGTTTCTGGGTAGCAGCACCAGAGAACCGACTGAAATGGGACTCGATGAAGTTGCGCCTGCCATTGGCCGGCCGCCTGAATCGTGATGTCGCCGTTGCCCGGTTCACGCGAACCATGGGCACCTTGGCCGCAGCTGGACTTCCCCTCCTTGACTGCTTGCGGATTACCAGAGACACCCTTGCCAATGCAGCGATGATGTCCGCAATTGACGAAGTTCAAGCACAGGTCACCCAAGGCAAACCACTAGCCGATCCGCTGGAACGCTCCGGCCTTTTTCCGCCACTTCTGATCCAAGTCGTCAACCTCGGCGAAAGATCCGGGCGGCTCGAAGAAATGCTCGGACATGCCGCCACGGCCTTTGATCGCCAGGTCAATGCAAGTATCAAAGTCTTTACCAAGGCGTTTCCCCCACTTCTTATCGTCATCATGGCTGCCCTTGGGGGCTTTGTCATGGTGGCCATTCTGTTGCCACTGCTCGACCTGCAGAAGATCGCAGGTTAATGATCACTGATTCCAGGAGTTTTCAAATGCACACCACTCGACGCCGCAACCTCCGACACGCCCGACGCGCTTTTACGCTCGTCGAAGTCATTGTGATGGTGACCGTGATCGCGCTGCTTATGGCGGTCCTAGTCACCCGGATGAGTGGCATGTTCGGTCGCGGCCAAGCTGAAATCGCAAAAACGCAGGCCTCCAAAATTAGCCAGGCGCTGACGCTCTACCTGATTGATGTCGGACAACCACTGCCCGAGCCGGGATTCAACCTTGAGCTCCTGACCAAACGCCCGGACAATGGTGGCGGCCCTCAAGGGCCGTACCTGTCCAAAGCCTCTGACGTCATTGACCCGTGGAAGGAGCCCTTCTTCGTGGAGGTTCCAGGCGTTGTCAATGCCGACTTTGACATTGTCTCCTACGGTGCCGACCGAGCTGCTGGAGGCGAGGGCATCAACGCGGATCTCACGCAGTAGATTGCAATGCCTCAGCGGCGCGCTTTCACCCTGATTGAAGTCATCCTCGTCACCGTCATGATGGCGTTGCTCGCGACGGTGGTGCTGGTTCGTTTTTCTGGAACGGAAGGCCGACGGTTTGAACTGGCCGTGGAAGAGATTGGCGATCTCCTGCTTATGTATGCGGTCCGCAGTGAGTTTGCCGAAGACCCCGTGGGCATCAGCAGCAATCCAGACCGGAACAGTCTGCGCTTGATGCTTCGCCGGCGCACTGATGAAACTGCGCCCGCTGAATGGGTACCGGATCTTTCTGTACAAGAGGTTAGGCTGCCGGCAAGCGTCGATGTATCAGCACTTGAGTTTGTGCTTGATGGCGATCAAATGGACCCGTCTGACCGCCCATTGACCAGCATTCCTGGTCAGCCACGACCCCTCATGCAGGTGACCGTTCGCAGTACGGATACGCGGCTTCCACAGGAAGTGGTACTGACTTTGGCACCAACTGCATGGCGACCTACGATCAGTGGTGGATCAGGCGGCCTGCTACGCAATGACACCGTCCGGGCCACCGAAGATCTGGATAACACTGGCCGCTGGCAGGAGGACTGGTGATGTCCCGCCCCCGAGCCACTCGACATGGAGTCGCGCTGCTTGACGTGATGCTCGCTGCGCTCATGCTGGCGATCGGCTTGGCCGTCACGATGTCGCTTGCCAGCCAGAGCCTGCTCGCCGAGCAAGCTGGCGAGCGTCGACTCGTCGCGTCATGGCTCGCAGACGAAACACTTGCCTTGGTATTAGCGACCGGACCACGCGAATATCAAGTCTCTGAGCCAACCGAGGGCACCTATGAGGTCCCCTTCGATCAGTATCAGTGGGCAGTGGAAATTCGCAAGACCAATGAGTGGGAAGCTTGGAATGTCAAAGCGGTTGTGAGTTGGCAAGACCGGCGCGGCCTCAACAGCGTTGAAGTGGACACCCTCATAGCCCCACGCCAAGGTGACCCTGACGACCCACTTGACTGGCGACCACTGGAAGAACTTGATCGAGAAGCGCGAACCTGGGACGAAGAATCTAGCCCCGAGGGGAGTGTTAGCGAGTGAACCGCAACGCACGCCGAACTCGACGCCGCGGCTTCACCATGATCGAACTGATCTTGGCTGCAGTACTGATGGCACTTTTGCTTGCAGCCATGGGTCTGGCGATGCAACAGATCGTCAAGAGTCGAAATGCCGTACGTGGCCGCATTGAAGCACACCTCAGAGCAGATGCCGCCCTGAGCATCCTGCGACGAGATCTCGTGTCTGTACTACGGCGCACAGATCTCTATTACACGAGAGTCCTGGTCGAAGACCGCTCAACAACACTCGATGGTTCTCCCGTCGACCGTGACGACATACTGGTCTTCAATAATCGCCTGCAAGCAACACGAGATATCGAATACAACGGCGATGGACTCGAATTCGAGACTCAATACCGAATTGAGGATGACGATCTCGGTTCGGTGCTGCTTCAGCGGCGTGATGCCATGCCCGATGCCTACCCCCGCGGCGGTGGATTGGTGATGCCGGCTGCTGAAGGCATCATCGGAATGTCCATCGAAGCGTGGGATGGTCGTGTCTGGCATACACAGTGGGATAGCGACCGCGATGGACTCCCTTGGGCACTGCGTGTGACTGTCGAAGCCACAGGAGCGCCACCAGGCGAGTCAACCGCCGATCACCCCGTCGCTACTTTGCGCACAGTCGTGCCGCTAGACCGAAGCACCATGCCTATCGACGTCGCTGACTCCAAAATGGCATGGGAACTGATGGAGCGATTTGGCGTTGATAGTGATCAAGAGGATGCCTTCATCGCAGCGGTCGCCGCAGCCTCTCCTCCACCGATGGAGCGTGAGACTGCTGGAGACGGCAGCCTGACAGGAGGGCCAGGGCAGGCAGGCAGTTCGGGCCAAGGTGGCATGGTCATCGATACCCCAGAGGGCCAAGTCATCATCAGCAATGATGGCAGCAGCGCCACACTTCAGGGCGGAAGCGGCCAAGGTGGACCCCGATGAGCCAGCGTCATGGAACAGCAATCGTTGCCGTGTTGTGGGGGTTGGTCATCACCGCACTGCTGGTGTCGACCATGCAGGTGTGGACCATGCGCATGGCAACGATCGGTCGAGATACGCATGAGCGCATTCGCGCGAGGTGGGCTGCTCGAGCAGGTGCGGAAGCCACCATCGCTCGGCTCGCTTATCACACCGCCAATCCTGTGCCAGGGGATGCGTTGGCATTGTCCGCAGACTTGGAGGCAGTGCACTTTGGCGAAGTTCCAGGAGGCGACTGGATCATTCAGCATCGAGCCGGCGACGCCACTCGTCCGTTTGCAGGTCCGATGGATGAACACTCCAAGCTCAACGTCAACGGTCCCCAACGTGGCTACATCGACATTATGTTTGGCCCACTGGCGTGGGGCGTATTCGCCGCCATTGAGGATTGGATTGATGAAGATGATGAGCCCAGTGAATTTGGCGTTGAGCGTGAGTACTACCTGTCACTCGATGCGCGATATGAACCACGCAACGGCCCCATGCAGAGTGTGGCCGAACTTGAGCTGGTTGCAGGGATTGAGCCCGATGACATTCGAGGGGAGGACTTCAATCTGAACGCCAGACTGGATGCAGAAGAAGATGATGGCGATGAGGTCTTGCCCTGGGATGATCAGTCCGGCAGCCTTGATGCTGGATGGTCCGGCCGGCTGACCGTCCGATCACGCCTGGATGGCGCCACCCTCAGTGGCATGCCCCGCATCTGGCTGATGGCCACTGATACCGCTGAACTCATAGAGCGATTTGATCATTTCGGCCTACAACTTCCCGAAGAGAAAGCCCTCTGGCTTGTGTCCCAAGGAGCCACAGAGGGATTTGACCCACTGACTCTGGCCTCCAGCCTCGGCGAAACGTCCACAGCCAATGGCCAGACCGACGACGATTCTCAAGAGATCACCTTTAGCCCTGATGAAGTGGCCATCATCCTGTCTGAGACGACGATGCGACCGGGACACCGATCGGATTGGGGCAGAATGAACCTCAATACGGTTCCTGCGGCCACCCTCTACGAGATGTTTGTTGGCAGCGAACGCATGGTTGACAGCCTGCTGGCCCTCCGGGCCGGGCGGGCCGGGGGGCTGGTGAGCCCCGTGGACCTCTGGGACCTCCCTGGCATGGATGCCTCCGCCATGCAGCAGTTACTGCAGATGTTCAGCACCCACAGCAACGTCTACTCCATCTCCAGCCGAGGCCATAGTGAAGCAACTGGCGAGTCCCGTGAAATCAACCTTGTGGTTGATCGTTCCACTCTGCCGATCAGGATTCTGGAATACCGCGAGGACTGAGTTCTGGCAAACCCTGAGGTGGGGGCGGTCCCCTCCCCTGATCGTGTCAAAAAGCCCGTTTCGGATATCCTCCAGCACCAATGAGCCGGCACAGTTCTGACCCCGCTGCGACCCCCAGCGACGCCCTGACCATCCTGCACTGGACAGATGGGGCTTGGCGTCGCCTGCACTTTAGAAGAGCCGCCCAGGGCATTGAGATTCTGGAGGCGGACTCGCTTGACCCGCAAACCGCTCGGGAGATCTGTGCTGCCGCTGCCCCCAATACGGTCCGCATTGTGGTGCCTGCAGAAGCCACACTGACACGTACCATCATGCTCGGGCATGGCGACCCCGCGACACTTGAACATCAACTTGCCCAAGAAGCCCACGAGGCATTTGACGACTCGGTCCCCTTGCACCGAATCGCTGTAGCCATGCAACCTGGGAAGAATGATGACCAGCAGTTTGGAGTCGCCGTCGCATGGCCTCTAGAACGATCTATTCAACTCCCGATGGCGGAGTCACAAGACTTGCTGGCGATCCCCGACGTCATTGGGCTGCTTGCCCTGCTTGGCGATGCACGGCCGGACCTCCCACTGATCTGGCATGACCGCAATGAGGGAAGCGCTGCATTGGTGCTCGCTGGCCTTGGCAGAGCAACAGCGCGAACCACCCGCCTTGATTCTGGTGATGAAGCAAGCATCCGTCGCTTTGTTCTTGAGTCTGCACTACAAGCAGGCTGGTCGCCTGATGAATCAAGGTCATTAGGAGATGGCTTGGAATTGAACCAGTCTGCAGATATTGGACTGGCCCTCCCAGAGAGCGTGCAACAGAACCTCAAGCAACGCTGTCCGCAAGCAGCCCAACTCGAGTGGCGTCACTTTGGAATTGCACTTGGATGCGCATTGGCAGCCACCGGAGAACTCGCAACAGCCTCAGCCCTTCGACCTTCACTTCCAGAAATCACACCAACCAGAACTGAACAGGCAATTGACCATCTGTCAGAAAGGCGAACTGCTATTGGGCTTGTCGCCGCACTAATCGTAGTCGTCATTCTTGGCCCCATCATTATCAGCGGCCTCCAACTGGCGATTCTCCGAATCACAACCGGCGACCTCAACACTGTGGTCGACCAAGCAGCGATGGTGGAGCAGCGCCAGCAACTTTATGGTCAGCTCTCATCCAGTTCGATCCCCGTGACGAAACTGATCTCAGATATTGCTGCTGCCACACCCCTTGGCGTCAAACTTGACAGCATCCGAATGGCAAGTGGCGAACCGGTGCGGGTCGGCGGTTCTGCGACTGCTTTTGATGGCCAATCCGCAGCTGACCTCATTGCGAACATGAAGGACCTCATGCAGGTCTCAGGCGTCTTCCGTGATGTCAGTGTCGAATGGGGCGCGAGATCGAATCTCGGCGAACGCGAGTTCACCATGTCGGCTTCGGTGTCACGGCCGACCTATCGGCCCCGCTACTCAGAAGATCAGGACTTTGCAGCGTGGACTTTGCAACAGCGAAGACACAAACTCCCCAAGACCTCCGATGGTGGCCCTGATCCTCGACCAAGCTTGGCTGCAAAATGGGTCCCGGTGCACCCAGATGAGGCTGCCGCCTCCGCGAAGCCCCCCGCAACCACAACAGCCTCCGCACCAAGTGCAAACGATTCTGGCAGCAGTAGTTCATCACCTAGACCCGCTACCACTCGCCCATCACTGCCAGCAGCGCCCACAACACCAATCACAACGCCCAGCATTGCTACAGGTCCGTCTTCAGGTGGCGGGAAGCCGTCCAATGGCGTCAGTGTGTTTAGTGGGGGTTCAAGCCTTGGGGGTAGTTCAACCGCTAGCGACACTGGATCGTTGAGCGTCAGTGATAGCAATGTGCTTTCAGGCGACCTTTCAGCAGGTGACATGGGTGCTGTCCCTGAGATTCTGACGGACGAACAGATCGCCACCCTGACACGAGCGGAAACCAAAGCAAAGATCAATAGCGTCTCAGCAGCGCGATCGAGGAACCTCGACCCTGAAACTGATGCGGCCTTGAAAGACTACTTCCGAAGACTCTTCACGCACTTGCGATCGCTCCCTAGAGAGGACGAGCCATGACCCAAGAGCGTGTCATCGAGCGAGTGCGTGCTGAGTTCATGCAGATGTCACGGTCGATTCGACTCGTGGCCGTCATTGGCATTGCCCTGCTGCTGTTTCTCATCTGGTCCTCTACGATCAGTCCCATTGCGGCTCACTGGAGCGATGAGGCAAATCAGATTGTGGCTCAGGTAGATCGGATTGATCAAGCAGCCAATACCGCCACTGCACAGCGCGCAGCCGTGATTGCCTACGGACCGATGTCATCGCCGGCGTCTCGCAGCAATGAATCTCAGGACATGCTCGAGGCCATCACAAAGATCATGGCCGACAGTGGTATCCGGAAGTACAACCTCACGGAATCTTCCAGTGCGGTCAAAGTGGGCGGCGGAGCGCTACAAGGCGTCGAACGGATCAAGGTGACCGTGACCTTTAGCGCCGATGACGAAGTGGCCTATGAAGCAATTGGTGCCTTGGAAAACTCCGCCAATCTGGAAGGCATCACATCTGCGCGAATAAAGCGCGGGAAAGATGGCGGACGATCGCTTGATATTGAACTCACCCTTGAAGCATGGATCAACGAGGGGCGACGCCGATGATCGACCGTGATCAACTCCAAGGCCCACTTGGCGTGAGCCTCGCCGCCAGCATCCTGTTATTTGTGATTGGCTGCTGGCTCCTGCTGCCAGCGCTTGGTTCTCTTCGGGTGGTCGGGGGTGGCGATAACCTCGATGACGCGGCCTATGACCGCTTGGTCGCTGCCCACGATGTCGCTCACCGAACGGATCTGAATCGAATCCATGGCCGTTCGTTCTTCTTCGAACCTCCCGCTCCTCCACGCCCCAAGCCGCCAGAACCAATTGGAGCATGCTGTATCGAAGATGAGTGCCGCATTCTCAAACGGGACATCTGCCGCGATCGCGGTGGTCGGTTTATTGGCAAAGACACGCAATGTAGCGCCGAGACCTGTGAAATCGAGCCACCACCTCCACCGCCTCCACCCCCTGACCCTCGACCACGTCGCTATGGCGGACCCGATCTCATCGCCATCTATGGATCTGATGCCATCTTTCGAGCCGATGAGGGTCTCATGGTGATCCCACTGGGGCAAGAAATGGATGAAATTGAGGTCATCGCCATTGATCCGCCCAGTCACATCGACGTGATGTGGCGTGGCGGCGGACCGTTTGAAGTGGAACTTTTCGAGGCCCCCGGAAAAGTCTATTCCGAGAGCGGCCTGGCAGAAGTCTTCTCGTTGCCTACTGAATCTCCGATTAAGTCCTCCCCAGAAGGGCGGCCAACAAAAGGCACCCAGCCATGAGTGTGCAAATTCGCCCGTCCGGCACGGAATACACACCGATCAGCCGCGTTGTACCCCAAGCTGAACCAAAAGGAAGGCCTGTGTACTTCAAACCCATGTTCAAGATCGTGATCGCACTGGCAGCTGTCGTGCTGCTCGCTACCCCCGACATGGCGCTCGCCCAACAGGGTCGCCCTGAGCCCTCCGAGCCGCCAATCGTGGAACCTGAACCCACAGAACCGGCCACGGTCGAGCTTGAACCTGAAGAAGCTGAAATTCCCTCGCCTGATGAGCCCGCAGCCCAGGAAGATGATCAAGTTGAGGAAGAATCCGCTGCATCGGACAGCGATCCCGTGACTCAGAGCAATGAAGGGTCTGACACCTCAGAAGATATGCCTGAGCCAGCGCCGGTCCTCTGGACCACCAATGGCGTTCCCAATGCCCGACGCGCGGTCAAGGACGAGCCTGTCGTTCTGGCCTTCAAAGATGTCAAACTTGACGAACTGATTGAACTCATCGCCTTGGAAACAGGCAAAGTAGTCATGCCAATCGGCAATGACACTTCGACCTCGCGAAAGGAGTTCAACATTGTTGCTGATCAGCCAATGCCAAGGCAGGAAGCACTTGACTTCATCCTGACCTATTTACGTCTCAACGAGATCGGCATCATCGAGCGTGAACGCGTGATCTTTATTGGCCCCCTCGATGAAATGACAACGCAACTCGGTGAAATCGAAGTCATCCCTGCCAGTGAGTCCCTTGCTGATCGCCAGGAACGCGGGGTCTTGGTCTTCAAGATCTTTCAACTCGAGCGTGCTGCCGCTGGCCAGATCAAGGATGACATCTCCGAGTTCTTCCCCGACCAATGGGCCAAGATGAAGGAAGACGCACTTTCAAATCAACTCATGGTGCTTGGCGACATCGGACTGTGTCAACAGATCGAATCGATCATCACTGATCTGGATCGAACCTGGCTGCAACCCAGAATTGAGACCTTCCGCTTGCGTTATGCCGACGCTCGCGAAATTGAGGCCAACATTCTTGATCTCTTTGAACAGTCTGGAACGACCCGTACTGGCGGAACAAGCAATCAGTCCAGAAACAACCGCACCAACCGAGGCGGCACGACCCCAGCCAACAACACCAACGTCCAAGGGCCTACTGAGGCTCCAATGCGCCTGACCGTTAATGAACAGCAGAACACGGTCACTGTGCAAGGCGAAGCAGAAACCATTGATGACATTGGCATACTCATTGAAACTGAGTGGGACCTTCCTCGACCTGAAGGCACATCACGCCTGTTCGTGCTTCGCCACACCGATCCAATCAAGGTCAAGGACCTGCTGATCAGTGTGCTTGGTGCTGGAGGAACAAGTTCTTCAAGTAACACCGGCTCACGAACCAACCGTGGTGGTGGCAACCAACAAAGTCAACGCACAGACGCCACCGTCGGCATTGCTGGCGTCTATCAGATTGAAGCCTTCCCTGATCGCAATGCCCTTCTGGTGCTCTCTAAGACAGAACAGAGTTTTGCATTTATTGAGAGCATCATCGAACGCATCGATGCCCCCTCCGATGCAGGCCTACCTGAGATCATTCCACTGAAATATGCAGATGCTGTATCGCTGACGGAAGAACTCAATATTCTGCTTGCCCAAGCAGGCAGCGGCCGAGCCTCTCTACCCCGTCCCGATACGGGGTTATCCGCAGAAGGCTTCTCTGCAAGCGGCGACAGTGGCGGCGTGAATATCACTGGCCCAGACAACTCCTCAACCAGTCAGGATCTGCAGTTCCCGTGGGGCAATGCCAGTGGAGACCAAGAGCAGGCTCCAGAATCAGCCCTGATTGGAAAAGTTCGCATTGTGCCGATCGTGCGTCAGAATGCGCTCGCGATTCTCGCGCCACCGGCTTACCAAGAATCAATGCGCAAACTCATCGAAGCATTTGACCAACCTCGCCGGCAGGTCATGCTCTCTGCAACCGTGGTTGAAGTTGACCTTGACGACGCCCTGAATCTTGGCATGAAATTCGGCAATTGGCCTGGCGCCGCCAACCAAGGCGCAATTGTTAATGGTAGTGTCGGCGTGACCTTCACCGCGCAAGAATTCTTGTTGAACTTGTTTGGAGCACAGAACCAAGGACCCTCTACCTTTAATCTGGGTGGCTTTTCTGTCGATGTCATCATTGAGGCTCTTAACACGATTACGAATACACGCATTATTCAAGAACCGCGAGTCTTTACCGCAGATAATGAGGAAGCCGTCTTCTTCTCTGGCGAAGAGTTTCCTATTGCGACTGGCACTGTCGAAGCAGCTTCTGGTGGCCTGAATACGTCAACAACGATTGAGTACAAAAATATTGGTGTGTTTCTGAATGTCCGGCCACGAATCACAGAAGAAGGCGCTGTCGACTTGACAGTCAGTGTCGAAATCTCCAACGTCGTCAATCCGAATTATTCCGTTGGAAGCACAAACACAGCCATCTTTGGTCGCAAACAAGTGACCACCCACACCGTGCTGCTTGATGGCCAAACCGTCGTCCTTGGTGGCCTGCTGAAGGAAACCGAGTCGATTACGAGGAACCGAATTCCTCTTCTCGCGGATATCCCGCTGCTTGGCGCTTTGTTTGAGTTCAACGATGAGGACCTCGAACGTACAGAACTCATTGTCTTTATCACGCCGACTGTGGTTCACCGCCCCGTTGATAATTACACAAATTTCAATGTTCAAGATCTTGAACGTCTCGATGCCATCGCCCGTCCACTTGCAGATCAAATCGCGGAGAGCGAAAAGGCCATTGACCTCAACGTGCACCGCAGACTTTCTGGAAAATCGAGCACGCCTCCAACTCGCCGTGTCACACTTCCTGATCGCGATCCTGTACAAACTGAGATTGATCGCTTCCAGCCAGAATTAATCATGTTGGATCCACATGAGCAACAAGATCAGCCAGAAAAGCCATGATTAAGTTCGCTAGTGTTGGATCAATAACCTTAACTGCCGTGGTGATTTCCATCGGCTGTAGTAAATCGGAATGGCCTCGACGCACAAAGCTAAATGAGCAGCAAGTCCGAGAACTGAATCAGATTGCTGCAATCAATCAGCATGGCGATCAGATTGAAGCCGCCAGCTTTCGTGGAGAGACGTGGAATATCGGCGCTGTCGAGTGGGACAGCAGCATTATGCCGCTGATCAGCCCTGATGGTCGGTTCATTGCTTCAAGCATCGGCGCCGCCCCCAGCAATGCGACGCGACTGGCGCTCCCTGGCGCCAGGATTCCAGAATCAACCGCCGTACAGATCTGGGAGATTCTTCCTGGTCAGGCTGGCGTTCGTTCGATCAAGCAACTCCCCGCCCCACTCTTGCTTGGCGACAGCGCCGATGATGAGGGCTTTCTAGTTGAGGCACCCCAAAATGGCGGCGCCCGCTGGATTGGCAAAGTGGACTGGCGAACGGGCGATTTGAATTGGCTTGTCAAAGACAATCAAGTCAATGCCCTGGCCTCATTGGGAGCCTCTGGGCGACTCGCTTGGTGCACAAGACCAAGTGGCAGCGACGCCTTTGATCTTGCTGTGAGATTCCCAAATGGTGCCCAGTTCAAAGTGCCCGCGAGTGGATCGGAATGGTTGCTGCCTGAGTGGAGTAAGCGGTCAAACATGTTGTATGTTTGGCGACTCAATCCCTCAGGCCTTCTCCAATTAGTCGCCATGGATGGAGAATCTCCAACCACACTCGCTGGTGAAGCTAAACAAATCAGCATCATGGCAGGCGCTACGAGATTTGATCCATTCCGAGCCACAGCCAACCGCAGCAATGTCCATGGGCTCACGCCACCATTTGTAGAAGAGATCGTCTTCTATGATCCAGCCAACCAGTGCATGGCTGTGTGGATGCCCACTGGCATCAACTCCTATCGCACCCTCTTGCTGGCCAACAGCTCAATCTCTGCTGCGCATGACCACCAGGGGAACTTCCTCCTGACGATGCCGGAAGGGCTGCACTGGCAAGACACAAGCGATCTTCGCATGATCGTCCGAATCAATCATCAGCCGCTCTTTGCACGACGAACTACTGATCCGATGCGACCATTTCTACTACTGGATCCAGGTCAGCACGTGGTTCGCATTAGAGGTATGAGGCCATCGAAGCCCGATCCTGCTGAAACGAACGCTGCAGCCAAGTAGCGAAGAGCATCAATCTTCTTGCTGCAGGTAGGTACGTGGCTTGTAGAGAAGCACCACTGGCACGAACAGAATGGCGGTGCCAAGCATGAGCCACGTGTAGAACCAGAAGTAGGAAGCACCTGAGAGCTTGAGTCCTCCGCCGATATCCCATTTGACGGTTCGGCCGAAGCCTTCGACATTCCCGGGGTCAGGCCTCCAACTGGCAGCCTTCGTCTGTTCCGAGAGACTGATCTCACGCTTACGATTCTCAAGCCATGTTAATGGCCTGGTCTTGTCCTCGTCAGACTCGGCGGCCGACTCCTTGACACTGACTTCCGCTCGGATATCCAGTTCGCTGAGCCATGCCTTGTCGGGACCACTGCTCGACACGGTGAATTGGACCCTGTTCTGATACAGATAACTCAAGGGCTGTCCCCATTGATCCTTCAGATTCGCCACCAGCTTTTCACCGTCCTCCGTAGAAGGAAGACGACCATTGGCCAGCCAATATCGTCCGATCTCATCGATGCCTTCTCTAATGATCTCATCTTCACCACTGATGAATCCGGTCATGGCACCTTCAGGTGAGAAGCCCATCTTTACATCGTCCGCAGAACCAAGCGAGCCATCGAAGCCAGGCAGTACCAGCGCGAAATGGTCATTCGGGAAGCCTTCATACGCATAGCCCTGCTCCGATGCCTGAGCTTGACGTGTCGCTTCCGTTACCGTTGGATCTTTGGATCCATCCGCCTGGGCCTCTGATGCCGAATAGCTCTTGGCGAGCATCTTGGGCGCATCGCCGAGCGTATCAACCTGAATGAACTGAGCCACCGTTGCCACGAAGAGGTTTCCAGCGGCAACACTGCACATGAAGAACGCCATGACGATCGACTTCATGGTTCGTGGTGCCTGGGTATAGGAGAACTCGAGACATGTGATGGAGATCATCACTTCAGCCGCTGTGATGATGGCATAGGCCAGAATCTGCCATCCGATGCTGGGCTTCTCTCCGGCATCAATCCACTGCTGGATGATTGCGATGATCGCGAAGCCGATCACCATGATGAAAAGACCGATGGAGATCTTCCGGATCGGCGTCAAGTGAAATACCCGAGTGACCGTGGGATACACCAACATCGAGAAGATGGGTATCAGGACCAGAATCATGATTGGATTCACCGCCTGAATCTGAGATGGAAGCCAAGTCGTACCCAGCCATTCACGCTCCATGTCTTCCGCCTGAAGAACCCAGGACGAACCGGTTTGGTCAAAGAGCGCCCAGAAAACCGCGATGAACACGTAGATGATGCTCAGTTTGAGAAGTGCACTAATGCCTACCCAACTGAACGTTTCCTTGAACCACTTCAGGCCACCGGCCGGCACATGGATGAACTTGTTTCGACCGCACCAGAAGAAGAACGTGGCAAACAGCATCAACACACCGGGAACACCGAATGCCCAGTGCGGGCCATACCACTCCAGCAGCCAAGGAGTCAACAAGGTGGATGTGAACGCTCCAACATTGATGGAGAAGTAGAACCACATGAAGACCTTGGTCACAAGCCCCTTGTTCGTCTCGCCGAACTGATCACCGACATGGGCCGACACACACGGCTTGATGCCACCGGCTCCTACGGCGATCAATCCCAGGCCAAGACCGAGCATCCAGGCCGGATCGATGCTCTCATTGGTTCCCATGAAGGCCAATGCACCATGACCAAGGCAATAGACAATGCTCAGAGACAGAATTGTCCAGTACTTGCCGAAGAGGATGTCACTGAGCAAGGCACCGAACAATGGCGTCAGATAGACCCAGAAGGTGAATTCGTGGTACCACGCGATCGCCTTGGCATCGGAAATCGGCTCGTTGCTGAGCGAGCCCTGCAACAGATAGAGATAGCTCGTCATGAAGACGACCAGAATCCCCTTCATTCCGTAGAAGCTGAACCGCTCCGCAGCCTCATTTCCAATGATGTATGGAATGCCACCAGGCATGCCTGGGGTGGCCAGCGGCGCTGTTCGATACTTGGATGACACGGGTCAGGCTCCTGCTGAACGGGTTGAGACAAAGCGAAGGTTGGCGACGTCCTTGACGACACCTGGAAAGGCAAGGACGTGATTATGCATACAAACGAATACCCCGGGGGCCAGTAACTGCACTGCGATGAGTGCTTCTGTCAAATTTTGTTGAGCATCGCTGTTCCGGAGAATCCAGGGACGCATGGCTCCGGTCAGCACGATGGGCACAGGTGGAGCCCCCCCACAAGCGTCATAGATGGCATCCCCGGTGTTGGCCAGACGATCTGTGCCGTGCACCACGATGACCCCGTCGCTTGTGGAGGCTTCTGCCAGCGCCGTGGCTGCAATGACGCCGTGGTCCTTATCTGTCATATCCAGACTGTCTTTTTTCATCAACTCGACATGCCTGAGAGAAACCCCCTCGAGTTCCAAACCAGCAAGGAGAACTTCCAGAACGCTGACCTCATTGGAGAGCACACCATGCAATGGGTCATACGTTTTTTCGATGGTGCCACCAGTGGACAACAATGCGATGTCCAACACTCGGTCAGTCATGAACAGATTCCTCAGGAATGATCAGCCGCATTCGTCGCGTCTCAGGCTGCCGGCACACACTGTCATTACAGGCCTGCCATGTGATCGAGAGATCAACAGATGAAGGATTGACCTCTGCGATCCACGTCAAGTGAACTTGAATAGTTGCCCGGTCTTTCAAGCCGACAAAAGTTCCCGTCGGAAATTCGAAGCGTGTCCCTTCAGGCCAATGCACGCTTGCATGCACCTCTGGCGTGAGTGACTCGATACGCATGGGCAGCAATTCATCACTTCCTTGGCCAGGCAAAACCACATGCCATGGCGGCGCAATATCAAAGGTCAACACCACAGACATACCCTGTGCAGAATGCTCAGCAGCAGCAGAAACGGAGACTGGCCCCTGCTCCGCAGCCTGCTCAACACCTCCAAACCGCTCCGGCGCCACCCGTTGAAGTTGGGCAAGGGTCGCAATCGCCTGCCCTGAACCTCGAGGCGCTTGATTGAGTGTCCATGCAATCGGCCTTAGCGTCTCTTCAGCTTCATCCAACCACCGTGATTCGCCAGTCAATTCAAAGAGCCATCGCTGATTGTCCAGCATGACCGACGTGCCACATGGGATGGCACCGTCATACAGCGATCGTCCACGAACAAAGAGATCCGGGGCATTGGCTGGCGCGTCATACCACCCATGTTGTTCGTCCCAGAACCGCGTCCGCGCCTGGTCCATCAGATCGATGGCCCATGCAAGATCCTGAGAATCACCAGTTGCTCGGTACAACCGCAGCACCCCTCGAATGAGAAATGCATAATCTTCTAGGAATGCGTCAATGGTCGAGACACGCCCTGCACGTGCGGTGCGACGAAGTCCGGTTGATTCTGACCACATCGTCTGAGCAATCGCGTCTACTGCCCGGCGGGCTGCGTCCAAAAAGCGCTGCTTGTCCTGCAAACGCCCAACATCGGCCATGCCACCGATCATGAGTCCGTTCCAACCCGCGAGAATTTTGTCATCCGTTGCAGGTTGGTCCCGCTGATCACGCACAGCCTTGAGGGCCTTGTTGATTGCCTTGATGCGCTGTTGAAACTCAACACTATCCATGTTTGCTTCGGCGGCTATGACCTCTGGACGTCCAGACAAGAACAGCACATTCGCTGGCGCAGCATCTGGATGGTGAGGATCACGGAAGTTGGTGCCCCCGTCCAGACCATAGGCACGCAGAGCGAGTTCAACTTCCGTTTCAAGTCCCTTGGCCTCCAGAGCCTCCTGTACCTGCTCGGGAACCCACAGGTAGGACTCGCCTTCTCGGGCATTGGACTCTGCATCCTGCGCCGACCAGAATGCTCCTGAGTCATCAACCATTTCGGCCAACACATAGTCCAGTATGTCCGCAGCAATGGCCGCATGGAATGCATCCCCAGTCCGGTCTGCTGACTCGGCATACACCGAAGCAAGCATGCCGTTGTCATACAACATTTTCTCAAAGTGTGGCACGAGCCATTTTTCATCAGTGCTGTAGCGGTGAAAGCCGCCTGCAATCTGATCGTACATCCCACCAATCGCCATGCGATCAAGGGTGTGTTTCATCGACTCCCGAATCTCAGCACGATCCCAGCCGGCCTCAAGCAACATGTCAAGATGAACGGGCATGGGGAATTTCGGAGCGGTTCCATACCCACCGTGGGTTGGGTCATACGACGCCTGCACTTGCGAAACTGCCGTATCCACAATGCCCGCCTGCAGCGGCACAAACTGTGGCTGAGCCGCCATCTGTTTTTGGACTTGTTCTCCGAGTCGCTCTGATGCCAGCGCAACTTCATCGCGACGCTGCATCCAAGCCGAGTGCAACCCCTTTAAGACAGAGGTGAAACCTGGTCGTTGTCCATAGTCGTCTGGCGGGAAGTAGGTGCCGCCAAAGAATGGCTTGAGGCTATCTGGGTGCAGCCACACAGACATCGGCCATCCACCTTGCCCAGTCATGATCTGAACTGCGGTCATATAGACATCGTCAACATCGGGGCGTTCTTCACGATCTACTTTGACGGGAATGAAATAGGCATTCAGCACTTCTGCGACCGCCGGGTCCTCAAAGGACTCTCGTTCCATGACATGACACCAGTAACAGGTCGAGTACCCCACGCTGAGGAAGATGGGCTTGTCCTGTGTTCTGGCAGCCTCAAATGCTTCCTCGCCCCAGGGATACCAATCCACTGGGTTCCACTGATGTTGCAGGAGGTAGGGGCTGGTTTCATTGGCCAAACGATTGGGTGTCGCTCGATGCCTTTGAGCTTCCCGCGAAGTTTGGTCAGCCATGTTCACTCCGCTTCCTACCACGATCGCCAGGCTGCTCATCCCAGCCATCCTTGTCCAATCGTGCATCGAGGGAGGGTAGCCCCCCGCAGCCGGCACCGGCAAGGTGCTGAATCAGCCTTGTCTTGATTCCAAAGCACAGATGGACCGATAGCGTTGGAGATGCCCCCCCTTCTGGCCATCACTGATCCACAATTACAAGAGTTGTCGTGGACCATTGCCGCTCTGATCACCGGCATTGTCCTGTGGGCCACCGGTGGTTGGATCCTCCGCCCAGCTGTCGGCGCGATGGGCCTGGCACTGGGTGGGCTAGTTGGGTGGGTCATCTGGCAGGAGACAGGGATTGGCCCCCCATGGGCCGCTCCGCTTGCTGGTGGGATCGTCGTGGCATGTGTGGCTCTACTTGCCTATCGACTTCTTTCAGGTGGACTGCTCGCAGCCTCCCTGGCACTGATGGCATGTATGGGTACTTGGGCGGTTTCAGCATGCACCGATGCACAGGTACCCCATCCGCCAAGCATCGCCATGCTTGGGCTCGGCAGCCCAACCGAGAAGGACGTGCAGGACCTTGAGGCCACCATCACTGAGGTGTCGCTCCCCCCAGCCACATCACTTGCAGACCCCGGCAAATGGCTCGAGCACGAAGAACTCACACCCTTTCGAGAGGCTTGGCAAGCCGTTCCTCCTGATCCACGTTTGGCCATCATGATTGCTGCAGCAGTTGGTGCCTTGCTTGGCTTGATACTCGCCACCTTTGCAAGCACAACGGCAGCCGTGCTCCTGACAGCGTGTGGTGGAAGTCTCATGATGCTCGCTGCTGGCCCACGACTTCTGGCAATGGCTGGCCTGCTTCCTGGTTGGACATCAAATCCATCTGCCGGATCAGGCCTGGCATTTGGCTGGATGGGATTGGTTGTCTTAGGCCTCATCATTCAGGCGCTGGCTCGACCTCGACTGGCATCGACCACCCCACCGCCGACACCTACTGCCTCATAACACCGCAGGAGGATTACCTCACAGGCTGATCCTGCACCTGCATTCAATCAGGATTGCAGAGAAGGCTGTTCTTGCTTGATCGCAGATCCACCTGCATGGCCAGAATCTTCATCCACCGTTTGCATCTTGTCTGGCTCACGCAACGCTGCCTCGGCGTCAGCGATCATGTCAGACAAGGCCACTGGCATGACCAACAAAGCGCCACTGATGAGAACCAACGCAAATCGAGCACCAGGGACATCCACACGCTCAATCGAGGCTGCATCAGATTTGGGTGTGCCAACCAATGGAATAGCCATGATCTTCAAGTAGTACCAGGCGCTGATGGCGCTATTGACACCCGCGATGATGACCAGCACCAACTGCCCCGATGCAATACCAGCCATAAATAGCAGCAGTTTGGCCCAGAACCCAAGCAGCGGTGGGAACCCGAGAAGCGATCCAGCAGAGATCGCCATCCCCCAAGCCATGATCGGATGACGTTCGCGCAGCCCTGCGAGATCATCCAAGAATTCAACTTCTTGTCCACTGCGCCGCAGACCGGCAAGAACTGAAAAGGTCGCGGTATTACTCAAGCCATAGGCCACCAAATAAATCAGCACCGCGGTATATCCCGCCCCAGGCCCCGCCAGAATCCCGATGAGCAAGTAGCCACTGTGGGCGATCGAACTGTACGCCAACATGCGTTTGATACGTGTCTGGAGCAATGCACCAATATTGCCAAGCGTCATGGTCAGCACCGCCATGACCCACAATAAAATCACAAGCACTTGTGGAAGTTGGCCATCTTCCTGCCAACCTGTGACCGACAAGAGGAGCATCAAGGCGATGACCCCCGCAGCCTTTGGCACAAAGCCGAGGAATGCCGTGACCGGCGCAGCTGCACCCTCGTAGACATCAGCGGCATACAAGTGCAGCGGTGCCGCAGCCAGTTTGAACGCAATGCCCAACACCGCCACCATCAGTCCTATGGTTGCGAGCGGATTCATTGAACCGGTCTCGGCCACCTGCTCCGCCAGAACCGTCCGAATGTCAACCAAAGACATCGTTCCAGTCGCGCCGTACAGCATGGCAAAGCCATAGAGGAACACAGCACTCGCCAAAGCCCCTAGGAAGAAGTACTTCATCCCGGCTTCTTGGCTCCGCCGATCCACACGGCCGATCGCCACCATCACATAGGTCGGCAACGAGGTCAGCTCAAGCGCCAAGAAGAGCCAAACGAGGTCAGATGCGCCGCTAGTCAGCATGAGACCGCCGACACTGAGCAGGAAGAACACCCAGTATTCGCCGCGAGTCGTACGCAGTGGATCAAACGCTACACGCCCTGCTGCAACAGCAGCCTCATATACCCGATCAACTAGGCCCGCTTGCACAAAGACCAGCATCAAGCCAACCACTGCAGACATGATCACGACCCAGCGGCCTAACCATGGAAGTGGAACCTCCGTGGCCACAGCTGCGAGCTCTGTAGATGGAACATAGACAAAGAGCCATGCAACCACACCAGCGATAATGAGTGTCCACCCGGCAAACACTGGTAGGAGATTGCGCACTCCGACCTTGCGAGAGACCCCAAGAATAGCGCACAGCACAGCTCCACCGAGCACAATCAATTCAGGCATCAAAAACCAGAGTCGGTCGATCATGGCGTGACTCCCTTGATTCCCATCGCGTGCATCGATTCAGGGACGAGGTCTGGATACATAGCGAGGGTCTCTGCGATGGATCCTTCCATCGCATGCATGACAAAGTCAGGCTGGATACCAAGCACCACACAGCCGATGGCCAGAGGTGCCAACACGACAATCTCCCGTGCGTTCAGATCTGCCGGCAGCACATCATGCGCGTGCACGCCGGCGGGTTCTCGAAGCGAACCGAAAACGACTTTGCCGACCATGATCAGTAGATACATCGCAGCCAGAATCATTCCAATTGCTGCAAAGGCCGCAAACCATGGCCCAAGAACGCCTGGATAAGCCCCAGTGTCACCGGCGGCAAATGTGCCAATCAGGCAAAGGAACTCGCTCACGAAACCGTTCAAGCCAGGAAGACCCACCGATGCGAGAACAAAGAACACCATAAAGCATGACCAGATTGGCATCTTGGATGCCAAGCCACCAATCACATTCATATCCCGCGTGTGATACCGCTCGTACATCATGCCAATCAGGAAGAACAACGCGCCGGTCGAGAGCCCATGGTTGATCATGTAGAGCACGGATCCTTGGAGGCCCAGCGGATTAAGTGCAAGCAAGCCCAACACACAGAAACCCAAGTGGCTGACTGATGAGTAGGCGACGAGTTTCTTGACATCCGTCTGCACCCAACAAATGAGCGCGCCATAGAGGATCCCAACGATTGCAAGTATTGCAAGTACTGGGGCAAACTCAACCACTGCCTCAGGCACCATGGGCAAAGCGAATCGATAGAGACCATAGGTCCCCAACTTCAACAGCACGCCAGCCAACAAGACGGAACCGGCCGTGGGCGCTTCGGTGTGGGCAAGAGGCAACCAAGTGTGGACTGGGAAGAGCGGAATCTTGACTGCAAATCCTGCCATCAACGCCGCCAAAACCCATACCTGCTCAGAACTTGTCAGACCGGTCTGGGCAAAGTGCACCAGATCTGGAATCGAGAATGACCACTCCCCCTGATGCGATGCGAGCGACCAAGCGACATAGAGAAAACCGACCAATGCCAGCAAGGACCCGAGGAACGTGTAAATGAAGAACTTGACACTGGCAAAGGCGCGATTGGTACTGCCATAAATCGCAATGAGGAAGAACATCGGAATCAAGGTGAACTCGAAACAGATGTAGAACAAAAGCAGATCGCGCGCAAGGAACACCCCAGTCATAGCGGAGGCGAGCACCATGAGCCACCCGAAGTACTCACGAGTCCGGTCAACAACAGCAGTCCAAGAACCTAAGACAGCAAGAGGCATCAACAATGCCGTCAGGAGCATGAGCAACATCGATACCGAATCGGCCCCAATCTCCAGCGTGACACCCAATTCCGGAAGGAATGTGATCGAAGACTCTAAACCCCAGCGACCGGTCCCCCATCCATCAAAGTCAATGGCCGCCACCATGGCGATCCCCAATGTCGCCAGCGAACCAAGCATCGCCACGAGCCGAGAAAAACGAGCGGGCGATGCCATGATGATGACAGCGGTCAAAAGCGGAAGCAGTATCAGAAGCCAGCCAAGCATCAGAGAACAACTCCCAGCCACTCAAATCGCAAACACAGTGCCAATAAGAGCACGATGATGCCCACACCACCAATCATCACGACCGCATGTGACTGAACCGCACCGCTCTGCAAGGGCTGCAGCCATCGCGCTATCAGTCGTGGAACTCGAGCAGTTCCGTCGACAATTACTGCATCAATAATGAAGCGATCAAAGGCGTAGCAAATGTGCCCCAGAATCCAGAGTGGCGCTCGGACAAGTGCGTGGTAGAGCTCATCCACATACCACTTGCGTTCCATCGCACGCGGCAACCACGCAATCCATCCGCGGGCCAATAGCCATCCACGCAGGGCATCGGCAGATTTGCGTTTCCAAAGATGCAAATAGGCCGCAAGCAGAATGCCAATCAGCCCAACAGCTCCAGACACAAAGTACATCGCCTTGTGTGGATCCATGCCAAAGAGCGTGGGATGTTCATGTGCCCCATGCGATACCTCTTCAGAATGAGGATGCTGCGACTCAGCCAACCCAGGCAGACCAGCCCGGGCGGTGGAGTCATGCACCATGTCGGCGACCCAACCTCCAGCAATATTGGCGTCGGCCTTGTTGCTCATGAAGTACGGAGTCGCAGCTACCAAAGCGCCAACGGCAATCACCACGAGTACTGAATTGATGGCGAAGCGTGGCGCGTGCGGGTGAAAATCACCATGCCCATGATCTCCATGATCGTCATGCAACTCATCACCGGGCTCATATGACACAGGTCCTGCGCAGACCCGGAACCACACTCGGAAGGTGTAATACGCCGTCAAGCCCGCAGTCAAAATAGCGATCCACCCAAGGATCTCAAATCCTGGGCCTTGTGTCACAAAAGCTTCGGCCAGAATGGCGTCCTTCGAGAAGTACCCACTGGTCAACGGGAACCCAGCCAAACAGAGACAGCCAATCAACATCGTCCATGATGTAATGCGCCAGCCCTTCATGTGGCGGAGTCCAGATAGTTTTCGAAGATCCAACTGCCCGGCAAAACCGTGCATAATCGCGCCACACGTAAGGAACAACACTGCCTTAAAGAACGCGTGCGTGAATACGTGGTATGCCGCCCCATAGGTGGTCAGAACACCAAGTCCAAGGAACATATATCCCAACTGCGACACCGTGGAGTAAGCCATGATGCGCTTGATGTCGTATTGCGCCATGCCGATCGTGGCCGCTAACAACGCCGTCAAGCCACCCACCCAAGCCACCACATGCAGCGACACTGGCTCCAACAAGAAAAGCGGGTAGGTACGAGCCACCAAGTAAATGCCAGCAGTGACCATCGTTGCAGCATGGATGAGTGCCGACACTGGCGTGGGGCCTTCCATGGCATCGGGCAGCCAGACATACAAGGGCAATTGGGCCGACTTGCCAAATGCTGCAAGCATCAGCAGGAATGGGATGGCCGAAATGGTCCATCCCTCAAACTCGGCACGCCAACTGTGTGATTCGAGCACCGTCATTAACTCGTCGTACTGCACCGTACCGAACGTCGTCCAGATCAGGTAGACGGCCAAAGCAAGACCAAGGTCACCAATGCGGTTGACGATAAAGGCCTTCTTGGCAGCAGCGACTGCAGCAGGTCGGGTGTAGTAGTAGCCAATCAGCCAGTAGGAGGCGAAGCCGACACCTTCCCACCCCAGATACAACATGACCAAGTTGTCACTGAGCACCAGCGCCAACATGGCAAAGAGAAAGACGCTGACACCCGCAAAGAACCGCGCATAGCCCTTGCCAAGGTCGGGCTCCATGTATTCACTGGCGTAATACGCGATCAACGTGCCTAAACCAGTCACGAACATGATCCACAACAGCGACAATGAATCGATATAGAGCGCGAAGTTGGCAGAGAACGAGTTCAAAGCCCCATCGCCCCAACTCAAGTTCATCCAAGAAAGCAGCGGAATCACTTCACCTGGTGGGTTGTAGTTCACATAGAGCAGCACGGAAAGCACAAACGAACCTGCCAAGCAGGCCACGGTGCACCATGCGGGAAGTTTGGATTTGACCCGCATCGCAGCACACAATCCGCACAGCAATAGCGACAGCAGTGGCAGCAGCAGGATGATGCCGGCCCATCGCAAATCAGTGGCTACCACGACTTGGTCCATCGGAACAGCCGGCACACCGACTGCTGACTGCAGGATGTTCAACATCGAGACAGTCATTCGCGCAACTCCGTCCAAGCTTCTGCATCTAGAGTGTCACGGCGGCGGTACAACAACACGACTAGCGCCAAGGCCAAGGCAGCCTCAGCTGCCGCTACGGTCAAAATAAAGATGACAAAGACCTGCCCAGATACCTCCCAGTGCCATCGACTGAAGGCCACCATGGCAATGACAACGCCCTGGAACATTAATTCTGTACACAGGAACATCACAATGAGGTTGCGACGGGTCAAAAATCCGGCCAGACCGATCGACATCAATACCCCGCTGATAATGAGGTACTGCGCAAGTGATCCTCCCGCCATAGCTGTGGCCACCATGGTCATAGCCCAGCCTCTGGACTATCGTCCTCAAAGCCTGCATGCGTATCACCAACAGAGGCTGCCAAAGCTTCATCCGCGTGTTCAACCTGCCGACGAGCAAGTACCACAGCGCCAAACATGGCCATAAGCAAAATCACGCCGGCCAGTTCCAAACTGGCAGGGAATGATGCCACCAATGACCAGCCCACATGCTGGGTATTCCCGGGAAGGCGATCGATTGGCGCATTGAAAGTCTGACCGCTACTGGTTACGCCTTGGAAGACCAGACCGTCCACACCAACCTTGATTGCACCCATCGCCTCCTGCGTTGTCTTGGGCCAGACCACATCCTCTGGCGCTCCGTCAACACTCGAGGCCCATTGCCGGGGAAGCCGTGCCAAAAGATCCGCCTGTGATTGCGCTCGATCGGCTGCACTGGCAGGCGTCATTTGTGAAATAGCTGGGAAGACGGCCGTGACGATGATGCTCATAAAGATTGCGGCCACGATCACACCGGATACAGGATCGCGTGGGGCGCGGTCGTACTGTGGAATCTCTGATTCATGTTCAGTGTCTGAAGCTTGCTGAGCCAGCATCAACACAAACATGTAAGTGATCAGGATGGCCCCCGCATAGACAATCACAAGTGAGAAGGCAATAAAGAATGCCTCAAGGACTACCAGCATGCCGCATACAGCCATGATGACCAGCACGAAAAAGAGTGCCGAGTACACCGGCTTGACCCCACTGACCATACGCACCGCTGAGGTCACAGCAAGCGCTGCAAAAACTAAGAAGAAGACTTCAGTAGCCACATCCCCAATGCCATCGCCTAAGGATGAGGCCAACCACAGCAGCCACGCCAGTCCAGCCAACCCGACTGCTGAACCAATCAGTCGGAATACCCGCTGAGTGCTGGCCAATACCAGCAGAAGTCCAATAGCTGAGGCAGCTGTGGCGATGTAGGGAAGGATGGTGGGCATCCGAGGCCTTGTTGGCTGGGGGCAAGCAGAGGGAAACAGGACCCTTCTGAAAGATGCGGAGAATAGGTTGCCGTGATCACTTGAGCAAGCAGAAGCCCTTCTTGAAGCCCCCTGAAGCCCTCTGGACTCCCCCGCCGGAGGGGCCACAACTCCTTGCAATCCGGTTTGGACCGATCCGATCTCACCTCCGGGTAGGATCGCTCCTATGACCACGGGCCGCCATGCTCAACTCCCGAATCTGCTGACCATGATTCGTGGGCTCATGGCTGTGATGTTCTTCATTGCTGTGAGCAACTACCACAGCCCCAATCAGGGCGTTTTCTGGCTATGGATTGCAACTGGCCTCTTCATCGTTGCTGCCATCACCGACTTTCTGGACGGATACCTCGCCCGACGCTGGCAGGTTGTGTCCGCTTTTGGTCGGGTCATGGATCCTTTTTGCGACAAACTGCTCGTGATTGGCGCCTTCGTGATGATGTCTGGGGCACGATTTGAAGTTCCTGAATGGACTCAATCAGGGCATTGGATCACCAATGCCACGGGGGTGATGCCTTGGATGGTGGTGATCATGCTCGGGCGGGAACTCTTTGTGACCAGTGCACGAGGCGTGGCAGAGTCAGCCGGAATCGCCTTTGGGGCATCCTGGACTGGCAAGGCCAAGATGGTGTTGCAAGCTACTGTTATTCCAATCGTGCTGGGTTTGATTGCCGTCGCCCCCCCAGCCATGCACGAATGGTCCGCCTGGGCCATTCAGACTTTGATCTGGATCACGGTGCTGGTGACCGTCCTTTCTGGCATTCCATATGCCATGGCCATCCCACAACTGATGCGTCAGAAGGACCCCGTATGACCCGCCTGCTGCTGTCGACAGCAGGCGGTTTGGGCCTGCTTCGTCCAGCCCCTGGCACGTGGGGGTCGCTGCCTCCAGTGGCATTGACCATGGCGATGGCTTCATCCGGTCCGACTCCAACCCTCCTGATGCTTGCTGCCCTGACCGTTTTCGCGGGCATCCTCTGTGTCATGCTCGCCCCGTGGTATGCGGTCCATTTTGGTCAAACCGATCCCGGGGCAGTCGTCATTGACGAAGTATCCGGCATGTCCCTGTGCCTGCTGATTGCTCTGGCAATAGCACCCGAGGCCTGTGCCTGGCCGAACGTGATCTGGACCACAGTGATTGCCTTTGTGCTCTTTCGGCTACTTGATATAGCCAAACCGCCCCCAATCGGGACACTTCAACAAGTGCCCAGGGGTTGGGGTGTGTTGCTGGATGATCTCGCTGCTGGCTTTTTCGCAGGCCTTGGAGCCGGACTCTTTACCAGCTGGTGGTTCTAGGCCAAACGACATGTAACACCAGCGCCACATACCATGGGAATTCGCGCGGTGTTTCGCGTCTCAAGGAGTCCCCTATGCGTTGTCTGTTGTGCTGTGTTCTGCTCTCCACGCCAGTCTCTGTGCTTGCCCAAGAGAATGCCCCTTCTGGTGTCATCGTGCCCGCAGAAGGTGGGGTCACCGACTTCGAACCCGAATGGGGTCCGGATGAGTTCAACATCGGCGCATATTTTGATGGTCTTCATCCCGATGCAGCCATCTGGTACCAGCACATTCAGACGCTGGCGAATCCGTGGCTGGGTGGACGCCAACCCGGCACACGTGGTGATGAACTTGCTGCTGAATACATGATCTGGTACATGGACCGCGCTGGCCTACAGCCTGCTTTTGGCGACCAAAAGTCCCCCGATGCATGGCTTCAACCATTCACCTTCTCACTTCGTAACGGCATCGAAGTACAGCGTGCTGATTTGACGCTTGATGATGTGATGATGCGTCGCGGCGAAGACTTTGATGTCCTAGCCAACAGTGGCAGTGGCACACTGACAGCCCCAGTAGCGTTCGTCGGTTACGGCGTTGACGATGGGCCAAACGGATACTCCTCGTTTCAAGAAGATGACGACCTCACTGGACACATCGCCATCCTGCTTCGATACGAACCCCTCAATGAGGAAGGGCGCAGCCAGTGGTCCAACAGTGGCTTCTCATCCCACAGCACGATGCGGACAAAGATGGACGCCGTGAGCAATCGCGGCGCCGCCGCGATTTTATTGGTGAATCCAATTGGTGCTCAAGATGGTCGCAGTGGCCTGGAGTCTCCAGAATCTTCCGCTGGTTTCCGGCCCATGCTGGAGATTCCGATTCTGCATATCAGTTCTGAAGCAGCAGAAGACATACTCACCAGTACCCATGGTGATACATCACTGGAATCAATGCAAGCGTCGGCTAACCAAGGGGAGTCAGGGGTTGTGTTCGGCCGTGATGATCGTCCAATCACAGTCTCGACCGAAGTAACTGATCGGGTCTACCGCACCCACAATGTCGGCGGCGTCATTCCTGGCCAAGGCGACCTCGCCGACGAATGGGTCATCATCGGCGGCCACTATGACCATCTCGGGAAGGGATACACCGGTTCTCGAACACCCAATGACAATCGCATTCATCCTGGCGCTGATGACAATGCCTCAGGTATCGCAACCATGCTGGTGCTTGCTGATCGATTGTCCCGCACATCAGGACTGGGCACCCAGCCTCGGCGATCTGCAATGTTCATTGGCTTCGGCGGCGAAGAAGCAGGGCTGCATGGTTCACAATATTTTGTGACCAACCCAACCATGGATCTGGATGATGTCAACTTCATGTTTAACTTCGACATGATGGGACGTGTGCGAGGAAGCCAAGTGGCCCTCAATGGAACTGGTACTGCCGAAGAGTTTGACGAAATGCTTCCCCGACTGGTAGAGCCCTCGGGCCTGAAGGTTTCAGCAACACCAAGTGGGCTGGGCCCGTCAGATCACAGCAACTTTTTCCGTGAAGGCGTTCCAGTACTGTTCTTCTTCACCGGTATCCATGACGACTATCACACCCCTGAAGATCTAGCGTGGCGAGTCAATCCAGAAGGCACGCTTGACATCATCGATTTATCCGAAGCCATCTTGGATGAAGTCATGCACGATCCAGATCGTCTGACATGGGTCGATACCACAACTGGTACGCAAGCACGTCGAACAGGAGCCAGGGTGCGACTGGGAATCATGCCTTCCTACTCGGCTTCCACACGGTCTGGCGTTCTAGTCGACGCTGTGATTGATGGAACCAGCGCACATGCTGCAGGCTTGCTCGAGGGTGATCTCATTATTTCGTGGGATGACACGACTCTCGAGGGTGGTCGCGACCTCATGGATCGGCTTCGTGCCCATGACCCTGGCGACGAAGTGGTGCTCACGATCATTCGCGATGAGGAGACCATGGAGCTCCCGGTGACACTTCGGGGACGCGGCGAGTAGAACTCATAACGCCACAAGCCGGCGAGGCGGGCTTTCGCCCGCCCCGCCGTTCGTCCATGGACATAAGCCGGATTCTGTCTCCCTTGCCACGGTCATCGACGGTGGCGCGGGGAGGCGACCATTCATCTGGGACCGTCGTTGCCGGCGGCCTCCTGCACGCGACCCGTCCTCATCCCGCGGACAACGGGCCGGGATACCGAGGTATCCCGCGAGGACTGCTTGCGCTTGCACGCGGTGGGGTTTGCCATGCCCCGGTTGTCACCAACCGAGCGGTGCGCTCTTACCGCACCCTTTCACCCTTACCCGCCAAAGCGGGCGGTTTGCTTTCTGTGGCACTTTCCCTAGCTCGACGAAAGCCGGTGGGCGTTACCCACCACCGTGTCCTGTCGTGTCCGGACTTTCCTCAGCAACGAGAGTTGCCGCGATCGCCTGTCCACACCAGCATTGTAGCCTCGACGGCTGACACGACATCGCGTACGCTCCGCCCATGACCAAAGTGTCCATCTGGGCTGCTGCCGACCAGGCTCCCCTTTTGCAAAGAACACTGTCCTCCAATGGGCTAGAGGCTGCTTCTATTGGATGTGGCGACCCAAATGGGGCTGTGCTTCTCGCTGACACCCTCGGCCTACCCGTCTCAGCGGACCTCCGCACCGTCCTGACCGCTGAATGCGATGTTGTTTGGATCGCCGCACCGCGTGCGCTTGATGCAGATACACGAAGCATTCTGCGCACGGTGCAGAAACCCGTGGCAACATCTGCCCCACCACCTGGGGCCTTGGCTGAGTTAATTCAAGAGCCCGATGGTGGCATGCCAGCGCAGTTCATTCCGCTGCTGCGTGCTGGACGGACATGGCCCACCGTGGAATCGGCCTTGGAAGATTTCGGATCGATTCAGTGCATTCATGTTTCTGCCACCGCAGGCGACTATCAGACCTCGGTCAATGCACTGCTACTGGATGCCGTCGACATGGTGACGCACTTGATTGGCGAACCAGACGAGGTCTGGGCATCCCATGCTGGCCCTCATCCGGTCTCTGCAGATCCCGCCGCTGAACTCAGTGGCCACATTGCGGCGGCGATGCGCTTCGGCACAGATCAGGCTGCATCCATCAACGTCAGTGACGGAGGCGGGTCATGGATTCGTCGAGCAGTCTTGCTTGGTGAGGGCGGGCGAATCATCGTCACTGACAGCGGCGTGTCTTGGACCGATCCTGCTGGCGATGCCAAAGAAGCTCCCCCCCAAGAGGAAGGGACAACCGCTGGAGCGCTAGCGGCCTGGCATCTTCAACGCCTTGCCCAAGGGCGTGCAATCCCACGCACGACACTGGCTGCAGCAGTTGCAATGGAAACAACCCGGCTCAGCTGTCTGACACGTCAGGTCGAAGATCCACAGCAAGTACACAACATGATCGGCAGATGAGTTTGGCCATCAACCACGCACGATGCGAGCATGCAACGGCATCAAAATGCTCGGGATAACTCTGTCTTCCACCATGCGTTCGGCATGGCCAGCCAGCACTCCGAAGACATCGGGCATTTCTTTGAGATCACGAAATGGACCATTTCGACGAAGCGTCAGGTAGACACTCAGCGGTTCTGGGCGATCGCTTCGACGTCCGTCACGAACCTGTCCACGTGCCTTGATTTCCACACAGGCCTGGGTGCGATCACGCTCATCCAGCGATAGTGCAAGGAAGGGCTGTACATCGGCAAGATGTTCACGATCCTGACTGATGACCTCCGCAAGCGGACATCCCTGAAGCAGAGCATCATAGATGATCTCGTGTCGATTCCCTGCTGCTTCCAAATCAAAGCCAAAGACCAATTCAATTGCTTCAACATCGAGCGGCGTGATTGAGAGGAACCAAGGCGCAGTTTCAAGTAACAGTCGATGCAATTCGTAGGGAGCAGTCAGATCATCTGGATTGACCCAACCACTACGCACACTGGTGCGTTGCAAGGCGACCCAGGCATAGCGCCCATCGATCTCAGGTGATTCAAGTGCCAGTTCTTCTTCGTAGCGCCGGAATCGATCCAACTCAGGCATCTGCTTACGGATGCGATCGAAGAGGTCAAGCACTGCTTCGCGGCGGCGCGGCACATCAAGCGTCAACGCCATGCGGTGGTTGACGTAGAAATCGGTGCAAAGCACTCCAAGGGATGGAGAGACGGACGTATTCACGGCTCGGAGTGTACTCGTTCACGCCTGAGCGGCTGGAGTTTCCAGTAAGTCAGTGAGCGCCACAGCCACTCCATCGGACCGAATCGGAAGCGGCTGAGCCACCATGGCGACCACGCCAATTGGATGACCCAAATCCCAAGCACAAAGAGCAATTGGCTGGCGTATCCGAATTGACCATAGAGGCCGACTCCATAGCCGTAGAAGAGCAGTGCACAAAGTATGGATTGAGCCAGATAATTGGTCAGCGCCATCCGACCAACCGCTGCCAACCAGCGACGACAGACAGCCAGTACCCCGGACTGACACCACCACAGCACCAGCCCCACCCACGCAGCTGCTGTGGCCAGACTTCCCCAGTAATTCCAGCCAGCATTGCGGAACATCACATCGACAGGGCTCCAGTCCACGGCGCGATTCGCAACCACACCTTGCCAGGTCATCCACGGGCCAATCAACAAGCCACCAATCAGCAAGCCCAGCAAAATGCGGCGAGAGAACTCAGGTGAGAACAGTTTCCAACGCATGCAGGCCATTCCCAGCAGCATGAGTCCAATCGTTCGCCACATAACAAACACCAAAAAGCCAATGGACTCGATCATCCCCGCCAATGCGGAGCGCAACTCCCACTGGTCTGCCCAGGATCCAGTCCATGCCGCTCGTTCATACTCGAGGGATTCTGGTGTCACTGCCAGTTCACTGGCCATTTCGGCCATTGCCTTCGGCCCTTCCAGTTCTACAAGTGAAAGCAAGCCCCATGGAATAATCATTCCGATGAATAATAGGATCGATCCCAATACAAACAACCAGCGGCCGCGCATATGCCGGAGGGGAAAGGCAATCATGCCACACAACGCGTAGGCCACCAATATGTCCCCGTACCAGAGCAACCATGCATGACACAGACCAATCAGCAGCAACCACACCATGCGGCGGTAGTGCATGCCTCCACTCCGACCAGTTCTCGACTCGAGACGCGAAGTAAAGATCACGACCCCAGCACCAAACAACAAGGAAAAGATGGCCATGAACTTCATGTCAGCGAGCACATGCCCCGTGAAGAACACCATCAGGTCGAAGGACGACTCTGCGCCTGCGATATTGGGCATAGAGTAGGCGTCACTCGGAAGTGCGAAGGTCCTAATGTTCATCAGGAGGATGCCAAGGACTGCCACACCACGCAGCACATCGATCGACTCGATGCGATCAAGAGATGGGTTCGCCGGTGTCGTCTTCATGACGTGAAGCACTGTAGTAGCAAATCCGTGCCTGACCAATTATCCACAATCAGATCAGCCTCACTCAATTCCAATCTGGAACGGGCTCTCCAACACCTTGCTTGAATGTTGACAAGTTCGCATCCTTGTCAAACGACATCAGATTGAATTACGCGACGGATTCACACACCTTGCGAGCCGCATCATCTAGATCAGTAGCAGTCCGCATCGTGGGCATGCGCGCTTCGGCCTGCTCTAGGACCGCTCGAGCTTCTTCCACATTGGTGCCCTCAAGGCGGACAACCAGCGGGACCTGGAAACCTACTTCCTCAGCTGCGGCCACAATAGCGCGTGCGATCCGGTCACATTGCATGATGCCGCCAAAGATGTTGACGAGCACCCCTTTGACCTTGTCCTCTGCCAGGATGATGCGAAAGGCTTCAGTCACAGCTTCTTGGCTGGCATCACCCCCAACATCAAGGAAGTTGGCCGGATCTCCACCATGCAACTTAATGATGTCCATGGTGCTCATCGCCAGCCCAGCACCATTGACCAGACAACCAATGTTGCCATCAAGTGCCACAAAGCTCAAGCCTGCATCACGAGCTCGCATTTCATCTGGGTCTTCTTCCGTAGGGTCAAATAGTTCTGCGATCGCTTGCTGGCGGAACATCGCGTTGTCATCAAAATTGAACTTGGCATCAATCGCAACAACCTGACCATCTGGATGCGCTTCAGTGGCTGGGGTAATCACTAAGGGATTGATCTCCGCCAGTGATGCATCTGTACGCACAAACAAATCTGCCAATTGGAGCGCTATCGACACGAACTGACGCACCTGCTTGCCTTGCAAGCCAAGCTCAAAGGCCAAATCACGCGCTTGATAGTCAGAGAGACCATCAATGGGGTGCATTGGAACTTTGAGAATAGCCTCAGGACGCTCCTCGGCAACTTGTTCAATTTCCACACCACCCTCTGCGGATGCAATGAGGGTATTGGTTCGTCTGGTCCTGTCAGTGGTAATGGCCAGATAGATCTCCCGATCAATATCGACGCCTTCAGCCACCAAGAGTCGATCAACAGCCAGACCATCGGGCGGTGTTTGTGGGGACACCATGCGATTGCCAAGCATGAAGCTGGCAGCCTCACGAATTTCATCAACTGACTTCACGACTTTGACAAATCCAGCTTTGCCACGACCACCAGCATGCACTTGGGCCTTGACCACCATGACCGGTGGCGAATCTGCCGCAAGGCGCTCACCTACCTGCACCGCGTCTTCAACACTGGTAACCATCGAGCCGTTGGGCACTGGAATATTGGCCGTAGCGAGCAATTCTCTGGCTTGATACTCGTGAATCTTCATGAATTGATATGTCCTTGCACTTGAATCCACTATCAATGAAAGAAACCCATAGTACCAACGCCACATCGGCCTGTAGAATGAACTGACTCACCTTCTACTGGAGTTCTACATGGTTCGCACACCGTCCACGATGGTGCCTTTGGGCACCACGATGCCTGACTTCTCACTGCCCAATGGATCTGGGATAACGCATGATGCACATTCCATTCGGGGGACGAGCGGCACATTGGTGGTGTTCATGTGCAACCACTGCCCCTTTGTTGTACATATTGCCGACGAACTCGCAGCGCTGGGCCGGGATTATGGTTCTCGAGGCATCGGCATCGTTGGCATTAATAGCAATGACGTTGAGACCTACCCCGATGATGCCCCAGAGAAGATGGTCTCCTTTGCCAAGTCTTATGGCATCACCTGGCCTTATCTCTACGACGCTTCTCAGGATGTCGCCCGATCCTTTGATGCGGCATGCACCCCTGACTTCTTTCTCTATGACGCCCATGAACAACTGGTCTATCGTGGCCAACTGGATGACAGCCGACCAGGCAACGACACTCCGGTCAATGGATCAGATCTTCGCGCAGCAATTGATGCGTTACTGAGTGACGGAGCGATCTCACAATCCCAAGAACCTTCCATCGGCTGCAACATCAAGTGGAAATCATCCACTACCAATCGCAGCAGAGGAGACGACTGATTATGAATGATGACCTTGAACAGAATCCTCCACCGTCACGTCGGGTAATTAGCCGAATGCCAACTGCCCGCGATCGCGACGCCGATGCCAAACTTTGGCATGACGCATCCGTACTGCGAAAGCTGTACGAGCAAGACGGTCGAACACAGGCCCAGATTGCCAAGCAGTTGGGCTGCTCAACCCTGACTATCAATAAGGCGTTTAAGAAGTTTGGCATCCACGCCACACGTGGTCGCCGCCCAGGCCAGAATCACAAGCAAGCCAAAGCAGTGCCCCCAGGCGCACGAGTGGTGGCCCGAACGTCTAGACACGCGCTTGAAAATCCCACCGTGAAGCGCTTTGCTGCCCTGGTCGAGATGATGGAAGAACTTGGCCCCCATGCCCGCGAGGGAGTCAAGCGTGACTTGCATGAGTTGATCGATCGCCTCTAGGCCTTGCATCTGCTGAAGTCTTGACCATATACAACAAAGCACTAGCTGCAGATCCGCTCAGCAATCTGCCCTAGCGCTATGATTGGCCGCCTCGACGAGATTTCACCCATCGTCCAAGAAACACCATGATCACGGCGATCACAAGCGTCAGGATGACGCTTCCAACCACATCGATGTGCTCGTGCACACCAGCGCCCGCAAATACAAGATTTAGCAAGACCAGTATTCCAATAAAGAGCAGCATGCGCATAACAAATCGCTGTTGCATTATGAACCTCCTGTCGGGACTACTGCAACTGCCAGTCGACGAGAATGCGGTTGTTGACGATGTTCACACAGATAGATCCCCTGCCATGTACCCAGCGCCAGACGCGCCTCCATGACTGGGATTGAAAGTGAAACATCGGTCAACATGGATCGCACATGAGATGGCATGTCATCAGGCCCTTCATCAACATGCGTCCAATGTGAATCATCTTCACGAATCGTTCGTTCCAGCCATGCTTCTAAATCACGCCGTGCGCTGGGGTCAGCATTCTCTTGAATGGTCAGGCTCGCCGAAGTGTGTTGTACAAATACAACGCATACGCCTTCCTGAACGCCGCTGGAGCGAACAACCTCCGCAATCTCATGGGTGACTTCTTGAAAGCCACGCCCTGACGTCTGAATCTGCAACAAGACAGCCACGCTAGGGATTGCTCCGATTCGCATTCTGGAACTTTTCACGCATCATTGCATTTGAGTCACGCATGAGTGCCTTGGCTTCATTGCTCTTGGTCCGCATATGCTCCTGCCCAGCTCGATATCGACTCATTCTGTCATTCTCGTCTGGTCCGCACCCTCCCAGCATCAGCGGCAGCACCACGATTGAACACACCAGTCGCGTCATCATCCATCTGCTCCTGTGACTTGAGGCACCTGACCATTGGGCCCAGGCGCGCCCTGCTGAATCCAATGATCGATCATGGTGATCTGTTCAGCACTCAGCGGATCAGCTTTCCCCTCAGGGGGCATCGCATCTTCATGATCCGGCGGCAACACAATCCGCTGATGCACCCAACTGTCTTTGACATTTCCGGGCCGGACGGCCCAGGCCGCTGGCTCGAACTCGAAGATGGCACTCCAAGGGATCAACTGCAAATCACCCTTCTGCCGCTTCGGGCCATGGCACTTGGCACAATGCGCTTCAAAAATGGGCTCAATCATGGCCCACGTAACCTGCGTGTGATCAGCATCTGATGTCTTTTTGGCGTCGGCCAAAGATGGCGGAGATGCAGCAGATGGCGTGCTTGGCTGCTGAATCGGTCCGGATGCTGACTCAGACTCGGGTGACGGATCGGCCTTTGGTGTTTCAGTGGGCGCGGATGTTGCTTGACTCTTCGAGAGTGGCTTGAACACCCAATCATCACCCCAGACCATCTCAGCGCCGATATGTCCACTCACACAGATCAGTACAGCAGAGAGCAGGAGTAGTCCGAGCTGGGGTGTGACCCAGCGAGCACTGTCCCATTTGCGCAGTATCCAGGCGATGGCTGCCAAGACCAAGAAGCCCATCGCTGCGATCGCTGTCCAGCGATGCCAAAAGAGGTCGCTACCGGTCAAGGTCTGATGATCCGCGAGCAGCCATCCAGCCCAAGTCGCCAGCCCCCCCATAATGAGGCCAGCCCACAGACAGAACCCACCGGACGGGGATCTGGCGTCCCGCCGCCCAACAAGCCACCACACCAATTCAATGGATGCTGCGGCTAGTACAAATGCGATCGGAAAGTGCAGCAGGAGCGGATGCAACCTGCCTAGGACCTCTAGATAAGGGCTTGGCGATGAGCTGACTGTCATGAGCAACATGGGCCGGAAGACCTCCTTTGCATGCTTGGCAAGGCCAATGGGCTAAAAATACCACAGATGAGATCTTGTGATCCCCGGCCCATGCTGTACGCTCCATGTGGGTGGGAACCCCCCAGAAGGAGATGAATCAAATGCTGCATATGTTGAGGCGAGCTGCTACAGCGGCCGCGTTATTGCTCGTCCTGTCACCCGCTTTGGGACAACAGGACCAATCAACACTTGATTTCCCCGTCGGACAACACCGCTGGATTGGCGTGTCATCTGATGAACTGCTGAACCAGACCAGAGGGCCAGCAGTGGTCTTTGATGAACTGGTCCGCGTCCCCAACGCAGCCTGGGTGCGACTGCACTTTGGCTCAACCCGCCTGTCGACTGGTTCATTCATTCGCATCACCAGCCTTCAGGATGGTGAAGTTCAGGAACTGGACTCGAAAGCACTGATGATGTGGGGCAAATCATCCGCCTACTTCAACGGTCAGGCTGTTCGGGTGGAACTGGTCGCCCAACCAAAGGGGCGCAATGCGATTTCCATTGATACGGCCACATGGGAGCCTGTACATGAGAGCCGCGGAGACAGCTGTGGCATCTGCTCTAGCGATGATCGCGTGCCATCTTCAGATAATCGTTTCTGTCGACTCATGCCCGTTGGCTGCAGCGCCACGCTGTACAACGAGGAGTCATGTTTAGTCAGTGCCGGGCACTGCATGACTTCGGGCCTTGTTGCCCAATTCAACGTGCCCTCATCCAACAGTGACTGCAGCACCAACCAACCTCCAGTCGCTGACCAATTCCCAGTCACGAATTATGACGGTGTAGATGCCGGCGTAGGCAGCGACTATGCGGCGCTCAAACTCGGCACCAATAGCAGTGGCGAATTGCCTGTTGAACGCTATGGCGCCTTTGTCAGCATTGGAAACGTACCCTCCTCTGGGACTTTAACGGTCAACGGATACGGGGTTGATTCGGAATGCACCCGCTCACAGACTCAACAGTTCTGTGACGGCCCCATGCTTGGATCAGACTCCACAGCCATCTACTACAACCTTGATGTCACCTTCGGAAACTCCGGCTCCTCGATTTTGTACAACAACGAAATCGTGGGTGTTGTGACCCACTGCTCCTACTCGTGTGAGAACTATGGCACACGAATCGACCGCTCCGGCTTCTCGACGATGCGTGATGACGTGTGCGCTGGTGGCGGCGGCGGCGGCGGCGATTGCCCCTCTGGTGAAATCGAAGACTGCAATGGCAACTGCTGCCCGGCGGACTGGGTCGGCGATGGCTATTGCGACGACGGTAGCTACAGCTATAACGGCGTCCCGATCTATCTCAACTGCGACGCCTTCGACTGTGACGGCGGCGACTGCGTGTGCGATGGCGATCCCACTGGTGGGTGCTGCGTAGGCACGAGTTGCTCTGTGACAACTCAGAGTGAGTGCAGTACTGCTGGTGGCACCTACTTGGGCGACGGAACTGACTGCTCAGGCGATCCCTGTGATGGCGGCGGTGGCAGTGACGGAGATACCTGCGGCGATGCGATCAGCGTCGGTGAGGGTTCGCACCCATTTGATACCTCAAGTGCCTCTGACAGCGGGTACGGCGATCCTGACGACAGCCAGTGCGCCGATACCTATCTTGATTGGCTAGGCAGCCCGGATGTCTGGTTCGTCTGGACACCTGAAGCCGACGGCACTGCAACCTTCTACACCTGCGACACGTCATCCTATGACACGTCGATGGTGATTTACGAGGGAAGCAACTGCAACAATCTCACGCAAATTGCCTGTAACGGCGATTATGGAGATAGCTCCGGTTGTCAGGACTATCACTCCCAGATTGATAATCTGGCTGTGTCCGCCGGCAGTTCCTACTACATCCGCATTGGTGGATGGCAGGCAGCTACTGGTGCAGGAACCCTCACCATCGATGCCGATCTCAGTAACCCGTCCACCGGTGCTTGCTGCTTCGGCGAATCCTGTGAAGTCTTAAGCGCACAGGATTGTGCCAATGGCGGTGGCTCCTATCAGGGTGACAACGTGTCCTGCTCACCGAACCCCTGCGAAACACCGGCGACTGGCGCCTGCTGTATCACGGGAACCTGCTACACCCTCGAAGAAGGCGAATGCGATGCCAACGACGGTGAGTATCAGGGTGACGACACTAACTGCGATGCAGATCCATGCGGCACCCCCGCAACCGGCGCCTGCTGTGTTGACACAAACTGCTACCCCAATTTGAATGAGGCACAATGCTCGGATGTTGGCGGCGATTACCAGGGCGATGGCACCACTTGTGCCAATAACCCATGCGACTCGGGTGGTGGTGACGACATCGCCATCGCTTGGAATGTCGTTGGCGTCGATCTCATCGAAGTGGATCAACCGCACTACACGGTTGATGTGTACCTCGTGACGCCCGATGGCTGGCGACTGGATGCTGTCGCTGGCAATGACGATCAGTTGAAGACCATCACTAGCAGCACTTCGTTCTACCAGAGCAGCTACGGTGGGCCAACCACACTGGACGTCAATCCTGCGTTCTACCCAACTGTTCCTTCATTAGAATGGGATAGTCGTGTGGGCATCGGTGCCATTGATTCAAGCGGCAACCCATATGACGCCAACAATCTCAATCAAGTCGGTATCGACTGGACAAACTTTGAGAATGGTGGCGACATGACCGCAGACAATGGTGTCTGGTTCATCCTCCCGACAGATCCAGCCGGCGAGGCAAGTAGCTTCACCGCTCAGGATTGCTCAGAACGCGACGGCGTGTGGATCGCACGACTGACAACCCTAGATCTCTCATCGGAGATGATGGTTGACGCCCTGTTCCAAGGCCGCGATACGGCTGATGACGTCTGGCAGGAAGCTGTGGGCGGAAGCATCACCTATCAAGGTGAACTGGACTGCAACCTCAACCGCATTCCGGACGCGTGTGATATCGCGAATGGAACGAGCGAGGATGCAGACGGCAACGGCGTTCCGGATGAGTGCGACAGCACCTGCCCGGGCGATGCCGACGGTGATGGTGACACGGATGTCGATGACATTCTTGAAATCATCAGCGGCTTCAACAACGGCTATGACGTCGACGATCTGCTCGAGGCCATCGCCAACTATGGATGCACTCCATAGGCGACCGAAGCTATTTCTATCGTGCTTGACGGCAGGGCCGGCACAACTGTGCCGGCCCTGTCTCATGGCATCGGTCACATTCCCTGAGACCAGGCAGTCGACCGCCTGCAGCAATGACTCAGATCATGTGGGGAGACAGTAGCGTTACCAGTTGCAGCCAAGATGGATGCAAAACGACCTCTAAGGTCATTTGCCTTAACCAGGACCGGCGGCACTGGGCCGATTCGTCGGATCAATGACTGAGGCTGGGGGCTCAAACAAACAAGACGGCACAGCAGCATTAACCTGCATCGCATCCATTGTGATCAGCATGCGTTGCCGGAGCGTGCCGATATTGGTGGAACATGCGATTTTGATCGATCCGACCTGCCGGTAATCGGCCAGGTAAATTTCCGTTGGAATCGTGGCGCCTTTTGATTGCTCAATGACTTTGACTTGCATCCCGGTGGCAATATCAAAAAACCGAATCTCCTGCGCATCAGGATTATTCTTCGCCACACATCGAATCTTCCAAGCCTGGCTGTCCTCAACCTGCTCCACACCCATCAGTTCAAGCACGGAGTAATGGTCGGCTGCGTTGACCAGCGGATTGAAATCGCGCTCACGCACGAGTTGTTTCAGTTGGTCCCCGGTGACCGCAATCCCCTGCCCATCAGGACCAATGGACCAAGCCTGCTCACCAACTCGGAGTGTCACCCGTGAGCCAGCCCCAGGGATCTCCACAGACATGCGAAAATCATCTTCGGTCTGATCAATGGTGATGTAGCCAGTAACTGGCGTGCCAAGCACCTCCACATGCCCCATCCCTCGCAAACTGGTGATTGACTCCCATGCCTGACGTCCACCAGTCTGATCGATAAAACGTTCAATGATGCTCTCAGCGGTCGGCCTTTCCGCTGTCGTTGCCGCTGATGATGATGCTGGCGCCTCAGTCTGTTCTTGGGCTGCGGATATCGATGGCATACCCAGCATCGCACCAAAGAGGACTACACCACCAACGAATCGTTGCACTGCCATTACATCTACTCCTGGGTTGGGGACCATCGAGCGACCTCCCCGCCCAATGTTCATGGCTGGATAGTAGCGTCGGGGATGCAAACCGACCCAATTCGGTAGAACAGTTGGATCTGAAGCACGGGTCCACAAGCAACTTTCATGATGGCGGTCGAGTTCTGCATGAACCTGCTGAATCAACAACGCCGCGCAAGGCTGCGCGGCGTCATATCAAGAGCCACCCAGGGGACTCGAACCCCTGACCTGAGCTTTACGAAAGCTCCGCTCTACCAACTGAGCTAGGGCGGCCAAGCGAGAGCAGGATATCAGCCGATTCCAAGGCCAAAGCGTGCCAGTTCAGGAGCCCGCTTTGGTGGTTGCCGTTGGCGAGGACTGGGTGCCACCGTGACGATTCATAGATCCGTAGAGCCGGGCGGCTGCTTCAGCCACTTGCCCACGAGCGGTTGTCAGGAAACGCTTGAGGTCTGCTGCTTGTCGATCTGTTGCGAGATCTCCAAATCGACGCACTGAAGAGGCAGCAAAATCCATGAGCGAAATCTGTTGCGAACCATCGGTTGAACGCAGGGCTCCATTGATCAGCGCCCGCTGCGCATCACCCTGATCGATGCTCGCCAACACATCGGCAATAACCAACTGACGGCCGCCCGAAGAAGCATTGAACGCTTCGATCATCGCAGGAAGTGCATCGGAAACATTCAGTCCACCTGGGCGAACCTGAGCAAGATCCCGAAGCGCTTGCAAGGCATCGCGGGAGTAGGCACCAACCTGTGCTTCGTCCATCCGATCACCAACCTGAAGCGACTCAATAACCGATACAAGGGCTGCATCATCCGCCCCTGCCAGCAGCGGCGCCGCAGCAGGAATTGTCTCAAAGTTGGCTCGGCTCTCATTGAGTTGAGCTTCCGAAACCACTACCACCGTGGGCACGCCCAAGGCTGCCGCAGCTGAGACCAAGTCATCACCACTGAGTGAGGCTGTACTTGAATCGAGGTAGATCAGGTCAAATCCGCTGGCATTCCCACTCGTTGCGAGCTGAGCCAAATCCTCGTCGCTACTTGCAACATCAAATCCAAGACGCTGCAATCGCTCCACCGCAGACCATCGGCGATCGCCTTCAGGGGCTAGCACCGCGGCTCGAACCCCAGTCCCTCCATTGACCGCAGCGCCCAAGAGCGGCACGACACGGTTGCTTCCAGGGAAGGGATACGCAGGCATGGCACGGGCAACGACCAGCGCCGCGTCATACTGAATGGATCGATCTGAATGCATCAGTGCTTCGGTCACCGGTTCACGTACTTCTCCACTGACCAAGGTCTCGGCACCGCCAGTACGGCCCAAAGCTGCCAATGCATCACGAGCCAAGGCACGATCGTCTTGATCAATGGCGATCAAGAGCACATCACGTGCCACTGCTGGGCCATGAATGGTGGCATGGAAGTTGGGGGAATACTCTGCATCCGGTAGCGGAAGGACTTCTTCCTGATCACCAAGGCGGTTTTCAAGGCGAAGATTGCCTGCGACGAACGTCGCACGTGCTTCACGACTCTCAGGCGCTGACTTCCTAGCAGTGTCAGCATGGCGAATCGCCATGACCGGCCAATAGAGGTCTTCAGACACGCTGACAGCACTCAATCCAAGTTCAGGCGACCACTGCCAAATGTTTTGACGATTTTCAATCGTGCCATCGGCGAGCCGCACCATGACCGGGTTTGCTTGCAGATGTCCCATTTCCTGCAGGTATTCCAGAGCCAGCGCAGATTCCAGATCTGCAAGATTGACTTCCCGTGGATTGGTGTACCCCAATCGCTCCAATGTCTGCAGGGCCGCTTGATGCACCATGGCCTTGGTGTCATCCTGCCTGATCAATGTCACCAGCGCTGGAGCAGCATGTGGATAACCGATGTCGCCAAGCGTTGCGATGGCAACCAGTTGTTCTTGTTCACCTAGATGCGGCAGTGCAACTGCTAGAGGGGCCACCGCTTCACGACCAAGTGCAGGGAGCGTCTGACGCAAACTGAGTTTAGTTGCCGAATCGGTCTCTGGATTCGCCAGTGAAACCAACATGGCAGGAACAGCCTGTTCACCTGCAGCAAGAAGGCGCTCATGGGCCAACATCCGTGCGCGGCGGGTCCCATCAAGCATGGTGATGGCTTCATTGATCCGGGCCTGATCGCGAGCCAGATCCAATCGTCCCTTCTCAACATGCGACTCAATGGCGGCCGCAATCGGCTCCAAATCCGGAACTTCACGAGCCCAACGCAGCGCCAACAGCAGTCGGTCCGCGAGTTGCGGGTCATCATCGATGTACGAGGCGAGATCGGCATCGGAGAGTCCCCCGCCGAGCAGGGCCTCCCCATTGGCTTTGGCCAACTCCACCTGTGCTGTCAAGCTGTAGTGGATGAAGTCATCCAGCAGCACAGGCATAGGTGTTTCTGCGTTGGCCCGACCGGCCAAGCAGAGGGAGAGAACAACCAAGAGGACCGACGACTGCACGCCGATTCGAATGCGATTCAACATCTCGCGGAACTCCAAGTCAATCAGTCCACCCCACGCATCACGTTACGCCCTGAGCTGTGGACTTTCGAGCGGGCGAGGATAGCCCGCATGAGGGCCTTCGACAAGCCAATCAGGACCAGAATGCGTGGCCTGAGGGGATCACATGCGGTCTGTGATCCAGTAGGATGGCCTCGGCTGCGGTGCCAAGGGAAGTGCGGTGAAAGACCGCCGCGGACGCGCCGCCGTAACGGGATGGGCTTAGGCAGCCATGCTGCACGCCCCCGCCGATCGGAATACCACTGTCCCACCAATTATGGCTGGGATGGGAAGGCCGACGGAATGGTCCCGGAGCCGGAAGACCTGCTCGCAGCCAGCCACCGCCCTTGCGCGCTCACGGGCTGCTAGGACACCTTCACACTGCTCCATGTGCGGAGACCTGTCAGCCAACTCAAACGTGCGTGCCAAGCTTGCTGCGATCGGAGCACCACCCCGCGACTGGGTGGTTTGGAGGTTCTTCCATGGCAACTTTGCTCCTGGCATGCACCTTAGTCACCGCAAATCCTTGGGCGGATGCTGTGATCTTGTTTGACAGTGGTATTGGTGGCAGCCCTGGCTATGACCAGCCAGAGACCACCCTAGGGCCACCGGCCACCATGACCGGCCATGGCACACAGTGGCCAACCGTCGTGTCCCCATTTTCACCCGCATGGATGCCAGATCAAATTGTCTCGATTGGCGCCGGTGGCGCCTTGATACTTGGATTTGATGAACCGATCAAGGATGACCCTGTGAATGCCCACGGCATTGACTTCATCATTTTTGGCAACCCTGCATGTGTAGATGGCGCGTATCCAACAGGCGTCTGCGACGGCTTCTTCGGTGGTGATGGTGGGACCGTGTCAGTCAGTTCCAATGGAGTGGATTGGATTGAAGTGCCAGACGCCCAAGCCGATGCACCTTGGCCGACTTTGGCCTGGCTTGATGCAGGCCCCTATGACGAGATGCCAGGCACGAGCGCAACGGATCCGACACGCGGCATGGATCCAGCCATACTGCCATCCGATGCCATTGGCTTGAATTGGAGCGAACTCCTCACAATCTATGACACCAGCGCTGGAGGCGTCGGTATTGACTTGCAGCCACTCGGACTTGATGAAGTGATGTGGATTCGCATTGATGTGAGTGATGATGCCTTGCTGGCAGTGGAAATCGATGCGGTTGTTGATGCTGGACCATTCCATCAGAGTGATCTCAGTGGCGACGGAGTCGTTGGGGTTGATGACCTCTTGATGCTGCTTGCTGCCTGGGGCAGTACCTCCAGCCCTGCCGATCTCAACAACGATGGCATAGTCAGCGTCGATGACTTGCTAATGCTGCTGGTGGATTGGACATGAGACGCGGCTGGACCATTATTGAAATGACCTGCGTCATCGCCATACTGACCCTACTGGTATCCATACTCCTGCCAGGCTTGAGACATACCAACCGAGAGGCCATGCACCTGCATACTGGATCGAATCTACGACAACTCGCGCGCGCTGCGACGCTCTTCAGCGTCGAACGATCGGGCATGTTTCCGCCGGGACTCTTACATGGATTGAACAACGATGCCCAATCCGGCGATGTACGCGCTTGGGATTGGTGGAAACGTCCAGATGGCACGGTGCAACCAGGGCCAGTCTGGGCATTGACAGACACCACTGATCCTCGTGGCATTCTGCAATGCCCACTTGCTCAAGATCAGCATGCCGGCTGGAACGGCGATCCAGTCACCGGCTACAACTACAACGTGGCATTTATCGCCGCTGAGGCCGCCTCGCCATGGACTGCTCAGCCCGGCATGGGAGCATGGGATCTCGTGATTGAGAAACCAAACCTAGGTGGACTTGGTTGGTTGACGCGAGCACAATGCAGACGTGCTGGCACAACTGCGCTCTTTGGGCTCGGCGGACGGCTTGGTGGGGTCAACAAATTTATGCGTAGCCCGGTCAATATTGGTGGCATGGAAACTGCCTATGCTGGAGGACAAGCATTTCCTGATGGCGTCACCCATGTCGCTTGGGTAGATGGACATATCGCTAGGCGACGCCATCCATTTCGTGGCCAACTCTGGGATGATTTACCCAACTGGATGACCAGTCAACTGGAATGGCCACGCAATGGATTTCTCAGTGATGACGCGCGGGCCTATGATCCGAGGTGAAGTTCTCTCTACTGATGTCTGACCCACTCCTTCCATCCAAGCGTTCGCATCCAGTCGTCACTGTGAATCGCTGCGTCTGTCACGATGTCCCTTTTGAGACCATCAAGGAGTGGGCCGACACGCGCACACAGACCACTCTGGAAGACATTGAAATCGAGTGGTGCTGCGGTTCCAGTTGTGGCATGTGCCGTCAATACTTACTCCACATGCTCGCAACCGGCGAAACCACCATTCCGATGATCATGCCAACCGACGAGCACTGAGCAGGCATGGTCACACTCCCTCAGTATGACGAAGCGCTCACACAGATCCTGAACGACATCAGTCCCACTGCATCATCTCAAGCCACAGCGACTGATCAGGCCACAGGCAGGGTATTGGCTGAGCCGATCATCGCAGATCGTGATCTTCCTCCATTTCACCGCGCAGCCATGGACGGATATGCCGTGTGCACACACGCTTGGCGGCACTGCATGCCCGTACATGCAGGAGTGCAGGCTGGTCACAGGCTGCAAGACATCCCCCCAAATGACGCATGCATCGAGATCGCCACTGGGGCCGCTGTACCAGAGCCGTTTGATGCCGTCATTCCATACGAACTCAGTGATCGGAAAAACCCAGTCACATTTCACATGGATTCGCCCCCCTCGCTCCATGCCAACATTCATCGACAGGCAGCCGATGCAACTAGTGGAACCACGATTGTGGAGGCTGGCACCCTGCTCGGGACTGCGGAACTTGGCCTTGCAGCCATGGTCGGCGTGCAAAACCTCGTTGTTCAACAACAACCACGCGTCCATATCCTGACCAGTGGTGACGAAGTGGTATCGGAAGGCGTGCTGCCTGCCACGCACCAAATCAGAAATTCCAACAGGCCGATGATCGCTGAAATAGTCAGTCGTTGTGGTGGGGTGATCACGCGCACCGAGCATCTTGTAGACACACCCGAACAATCACGCGCTGCCATGCAGGCCGCTGATGCTGAAGTCCTCGTTACGACTGGTGGCATCAGCGCAGGACGGGCAGACCATGTCGCCGAATCGCTTACTGCAGCAGGATGCCAATGGACTATCACTGGCGTAGCCATGCAACCCGGCAAACCCGTTCGGATTGGACGGCTTGACCATCGTGTGATCGTGTGTCTTCCAGGCAACCCTGTATCGGCACTTGTATGTGGCACACTGTTTCTTGCGCCGATCCTGCGGCAACTTCTTCATCAGCCTGCCGGCCCACTGTGGCAGAAAGTCTCACTTCAACATGATCTAAAAGGCAATGTGCGACGGACTGCTTTCCGGGCCTCACGACGTACCAGCGACTCTAAAGTTGCCATCCCCCACTGGCAAGGTAGTGGAGATTTATCGCATGCCGCTGGAACACACGGAATCGTGGAACTACCACGAGATGAAGTCATCCGTGCAGGTACGGATTTACGATTTACCCCATGGCCATGAACGACCCGTGCATGCACATCACGGTTCGCTATTGGGCGGTGCTCGCTGATCGAATCGGGTATCGAACAGAGCGACTGGAACTTCCAGAAGCAGCAACTGTGAGGACAGCCATGGACCTCCTTAGCGAACAACACGACATCATCTTGACGATGCGTGCAGTGCTCGCCACGGCTATTCAAGATCAATACGTGACCACCGGTTATATGCTGCAACCAAATGACGAACTGTCACTAATCCCACCTGTCAGCGGCGGATGAAGATCATCGTCTTCCGAATCGACGTTCTAACTCGTCAATAGATAAGCGCAACGTGGTCGGACGCCCATGTGGACAATTGCTCGATCGTTCTACACGCTCACGCATACTGACTAAGTCTGCCATTTCCCGATGGGTTAATGCATCTCCAGCCTTAATGGCCGCCTTGCAGGCCATCATGTCCAAAACCTCACGGGCCGCTGTCTCGGTGTCAGTCATACTGCCGAGTTCTCCGGCACGTTCAAGCAAATCGGAAACAAAGCCTCCAATACTCACACGACGCTCCGTCAGCAGAGAGGGCACAGCATGCACAGCCACCACATCAGGTCCCGCTGCTGTGAGATCAAATCCAAGACGCTCGATGAGCGGGCCAATCGAATCCACTGCCTCGATGGCCTCTGAACTTGCTTCGACCATCTCAGGCATGAGCAGTCGCTGCGAAGGGAGTGGCCCAGCATCTAAACGGTCCATGAGCTTCTCAAACATCACACGCTCGTGGAGCGCGTGCTGATCAATGATCAGCAATCCCTCAGCATCTTGTGTGACGAGAAAGGTCTGATGGATTTGCACTACGGGCTGCGCCGCTTCGATCACCTCGACTGGATATTCAGGTGCTTGCGTACCAGTACCCATGGCCGCCCGGGCTGCTGGCACATCAAAGCGCTGCGTCGAGGGGCTGCTCTTACTCTGCGTAGAAGTTCGATCTCGGGGGCCAAACAAAGCCCGTTCTGCCGGAGGTGCCCAAGGCCCATCGCCACCTGTAGGGCGCATGGCTGGTGTGAGATCTGCCTTAGCCAAGGCTGCTTCTATACCACGTCGAACAATTGAATACACAAGGCGGTCATCGCGGAATCGAACTTCTGTCTTTGCAGGATGCACGTTCACATCCACACGATCTGGGGGTACTTCAAGCAGAAGAGCTACGGTTGGATGTCGAGACGATTCAATCAGTCCGCGATAGGCCTCCTTGATGGCATGGCGAATCGAACGATCGATCAATGGTCGGCCATTGAGGCAGATCACCTGATGAGCAGAGGTCGGGCGAGCAGTTGCAGGGCTGCCAACCAATCCAAGAACGCGAATGCCTTCCCGCTCCTGATCCACTTCCAACAACTCATCAGTCAACTCAGAGCCCATCGCTGCAATGAATCGACCCCGCTGATTCGTTGCTGGCAAATCAAGCATAGTGCGTTCTTGAGACACCAAGCGAAACGCGACCTCAGGGTTGGCCACAGCAAGATCACGCACCACACGTCGCACCCGAGATGTTTCTGCTTGTGGCCGCTTCAAAAATCGACGGCGCGCAGGCACACGCGCGAACAATCCACGCATCGTTACACGAGTCCCTGTGGGGCAGGCCACGGGTTGAACTTCCTCAACCGCCCCATGATCGACAACGATCATCGAACCAGAATCATCACTTGCGATTCGACTGCGTATTTCAAGCCGTGCCACTGAACCAATAGAAGCGAGGGCCTCGCCACGAAAACCCATCGTGGCGATGTGCTGCAAGTCTTCAGCGGAATCCACTTTGCTTGTAGCGTGCGGCGCGACAGCCAATGGAAGTTCATGGGCCGGCATACCACCGCCGTCGTCGAGCACTTCTAGGAGATCAATGCCACCACCCTCGATGCGGACATCGATGCGAGTAGCCCCCGCATCAATCGCATTCTCAATGACTTCTTTGGCGACACTAGCAGGCCGCTCGACCACTTCACCCGCAGCAATCTGATTGATGACGTGCTCGGCAAGACGGCGTATCGGCATCACGCCATCCTACCGCCCCACGATCGGCCAGCGACGCCCCTTTCCAAAGGCACGCCGTGAGGTCTTCAAAATGACTGCTGCCTGCGCTCGCTTGAACTCATGACGATCTAGGGCCGCCATCCACCGTGACACCAACTCCGCAGACAAACCGGTTCTTTTGACAGCCTCTTCAATGCCACAATCTTGTTCAACGACCGCCTCGATGATGGCATCCAACTCTGCATAGGGCGGAAGTGAATCCTGATCGCATTGATCCGGAGCCAGTTCTGCCGTTGGCGGTCGGTCAATAGTGCTCTTGGGAATCGGCGGTGCAACGAACCCAATGTCTGCGTAATGACTATTCATCCAATGCGCCATGCTGTAGACCTGCGTCTTGAGCACATCACCAAGCACAGCCACCGCTCCACACATATCCCCGTAGAGCGTCGCATAGCCAACAGCGAGTTCAGATTTGTTGCCCGTGGCAAGCACAAGTTGCCCAGTCGCGTTGGACATAGCCATCAAAAGGAGACCACGAGCTCTGGCCTGCACATTTTGATCCGCAATATCTCCATCCTGCATGTCGACCACCTCACCCAAGGCGTGTCGTACACACGCGTGCATCTCGGCAATTGGAATCTGCACCAATGTCCGCATGCCAATGGCTTGCACGAGCGCATCTGCATCATCTGCACTACGTGTTTCTGAATAGCGTGATGGCATGCTCACGCCCTGAACACGCTCAGGGCCAATAGCCGCCGCAGCCACAGCTGCGGTGACCGCTGAGTCAATCCCTCCACTGAGTCCCACCAGAACACCCGGCGCGCCAACCCGATCGATATAGCAACGGACACCTTCAATAAGCGCAGAACAGCGGCAAGCATCACTGGACTCATCCTGCAATGCTGTGGCTTGCAGAGATGACAGATCGATCATCGTGCAATGTTCTTCATGGGCAAATGGCGCTCGATACTGGGTTGCACAACCACTGGGCATTCCAACGACTGCTGACCCATCAAAAACTAAGTCGTCGTTTGCCCCAGCTTGGTTCACCGATATCACAGGCATCCCCCACTGACCAGCGACCTCGGCCACACGCGCGCATTGCCTTGGGTATTTACCAACTACCACCGGACTGGCAGATGCCGCCACCATGACGTCGCACCCTGCCTTCACAACCTCCTCTACAGGGTCACTCGTCCAATGGCCATCAACCTGCGCATCTCCACTTTGCCAAAGATCTTCACAAACCAGCACCCCAACCCGCCGGCCCGCATGCGCCACCACACATGCCTCCGTTCCAGGGACAAACCACCGTGTTTCATCAAAGACGTCGTACATCGGCAACAACCGCTTGTGAGCTATGCCGACTCGTTGACCATCCCGAATCGCCACCATGGCATTGCATCGCTGGCCATTGGAGCGCAAGACCGGTGTCCCAATCAAAATCAACAACCCGGATGGCGCCGCTACTGCGACGCGATCAACGGCCCGTTCGCATGCAGCGACAAAGCCAGAGCGCAGCAACATGTCGCGCGGCGGATAGCCGCACAAGGACAACTCCGGAGTTACCAGCACATCACCGCCTGCAGCACTGGTCGCTGAGGCCAATGTCAGTATTCGCTCAGCGTTGCCTTCGACATCGCCAACGATCGGTTCGAATCTCGGGACTGCCAGATGCACGCCCGCATGGTAGTTCCCAAACCTGTAAGCCAGTACTGCCCAATCTGTGCGTACGACAAAGGGTCGCCGGTTGGCGACCCTCTGTCTGAAACGTCTCAGATCATATGGATTGGCGGATGCCTAGATGACTGCCGCAGCCGACTGCACGCACTCCAAGGCCTGACGAACAGTGAACGGCTTCCGCAGTGAGGCATCAAAGCCCATTCGCGTCAACGAGATCGCCTGTCCATCCGTGGCGGTCCCACTCATGGCCACCACTTTGCAGTGGGTCAATTCTTCATTGGAGCGGATCGACTCCATAAAACTGTTGGCATCAAATGCAGGCTGACTGGTATCCACAAGTACGACATGCGGGCGGAAACGCTCACATTGCACCCCGAAGTCAAACATCGACTTGGCTGTGCGGACATCACAGTTAGATTCCTCCGACAAGACACCGCATAGTGTCTCGCAGACAGCTTCATCAGAGTCACAAATGAGCACTCTGGTGGCTCCAGTCATAAGCCCATCAAGCGGAATGCCGTGGGACTTCATGAACTGTTGCAGGTTGGCAACTGGGATACGCCGGTCCTTTGAACCGGGAATGCGATATCCCTCCAACTGGCCTGAGTCGAACCATTTGCTCACGGTTCGAGCGGCAACATTGCAGATCTTGGCGACTTCGCCAGTGGTTAGTACGTCCTTGTCAAACATGGTCATGGCAGGTTCATTCCTCAGTGGCCCAGGGGAGAGATAAATGGAGGTGGGCGTTCCGCCAACTAGGTCGGGCCATCGAGAGGGACAGTTCACAGAGACTCACCGTTCTTTCAGGAAGACTCCGCAAAATCGACACTTATTGAAAAATTGGACCGTTTGAGCCGCCAAGCGACTCTTCTTATCGGACGTCACTTTATATGCAACAATCAGCCACTCTCAGTGCCGAGCAGCCTCCATTGGGCCATGGTCACATTGCTCGCAGAGGTGAGCCCTTAGATCGCTGGGCCAGCAGCTCGAACTTCATCGGAAAGCGTGTACTTGGCGTCATTGGCCCGGAACATGGATGCTAGTTCCTTGGCTGCCCGAGCCCAATCCGCTGGGTCCCGCCAAGTATTTCGCGGCTGCAGCACCTCAGCAGGCACACCATGGCAGCGATCTGGCATATGCAGATTGAAGAGTGGATCAACAGTCCAATCGGCCTCTGCGAGGCTGCCATCGAGAATGGCTCGGACAATGGCTCGGGTCCAGGCCAAACGGAAGCGTTCGCCAACACCAAATGGACCGCCAGTCCAGCCAGTGTTGATCAGCCAGACATTTGCAGCATGCTCCTGCACTCGACGATCCAGCCAGTCTGCATACACCATTGGTGGTCGTGGCAAGAATGGTCCACCAAAGCAGGGGCTGAAATTCGGTGTGGGCTCGGTGACACCTGCCTCTGTGCCCGCCAATTTGGACGTATAACCATTGACGAAGTAGTACATCGCCTGTTCGCGGGTCAACTTGGCCACTGGCGGCAACACGCCAGAAGCATCTGCCGTCAAGAAGATGACATTCTTGGGATGGCCAGCCATAGAGGGAATACAGGCCCCTGGAATAAATGTGACCGGATAGGTCACCCGCGTGTTCTCTGTCTTTGTATCGAGGTCGTAATCCGGTATCCGGGTTTCTGGATCGATGACGGTGTTCTCAAGCACAGATCCAAAGCGGATGGCATTCCAGATCTGTGGCTCCCCAGCATGTGACAAGTTGATGCACTTGGCATAGCACCCACCCTCGAAATTGAACACGCCTTTCTCAGACCAACCATGCTCATCATCCCCGATGAGCGGCCGATCTGGGTCAGCTGAAAGCGTTGTCTTGCCCGTACCAGAAAGCCCGAAGAACAAGGCCACATTGGCCGGATCATCCTTGCAGACATTGGCGGAACAGTGCATCGGAAACACACCGGCATCTGGCATGTCGTAGTTCATGGCGTAGAAGATCGCCTTTTTCATCTCGCCGGCATATTCAGTACCAATGATGATGACCTTCTTCTGCTCAAGCGATTGGATAATCGCCATCGGGCCATTGAGCCCCCGGGCTTCCCAGTCATCAATCTTTAATGTGGCCGCGTTGATGATGGTCCAATCAGGATCGAAGTTGGCTCGCGTCTCAGCATCAGCCTTGATGAACAAGGTCGAGGCAAACAGGCTATGCCAGGCAAACTCGGTTACCACACTGACGTTCAGTCGATAGTCCCCATCAGCGCCGCAATACCCATCGAATCGAAAGAGCGATTCACGCTGATCAAGATGTGCCTTGGCTAGTTCTTCCAGTTCAGCAAATTGCTCTGGGGAAATAGGCCGGTTCACAGCGCCCCAATCAATGTCGCTGTGAATGCCAGGAGTGTCCTCTAGAAACTTGTCCTTCGGGCTTCGACCGGTTCGCGCCCCGGTGTCAACAGCCAAGGCCCCATTGGCGGCCAACTCACCCTCTCCACGTCGAATTGCTTCTTCAATCAGCCAAGCGGTTGACTGGTTGGCATAGACAGTCGTGCCGAACGCAAGCATGGGATGCGAAGTAGCCGTGGACATGATGAGACTCCAGTGAAGGCCCTCTTGTTGGCCAAGAAAGGCCAAACCGCCAATGGTATCTCACCCATCGTCATGACGGAGGTGAATTCGCCAACTCCAACACATTGGTTTCACCCCCGTGCATAGTCATTCAGACGTGGGCGCGGTACGCTATCGCCCTTCCCTTTGGCGACCGTAGCTCAGGGGTAGAGCACCTGGTTGTGGTCCAGGATGTCGCGGGTTCAAATCCCGTCGGTCGCCCTTCACCGTGCGAGTCCATCTCGTCCAGTTCGACATCGCGTGGGAGAACCCTCCCGCCAACTGGGCCACGGTCGAAGCCATGATTGACAAGGCTTCGATACCGCCCGGTGGTCTTATTGTGCTCCCGGAACTCGGCGATGTTGGATTCAGCATGGCTGTTGATCGCACCACAGGCACCCAATCAGACCAATGGGCAGCCCGACTTGCCCAGCGGTGTGCGTGTTGGGTGCTTCATGGCTGGGCTGAGATGAGCCCTAGTGGCAAGGCAAGCAATGTGGCTGGCCTTGCGGCCCCCAACGGACAGATCATGGGTCAGATGACCAAACTACACCCTTTTTCACCAATGAAAGAAGCCCAGGCCTATGCCCCAGGCACGGCCCTGACTCTCTTTCCGGAAGTCGCCGGAGCGACCATCTGCCCACTGATTTGCTACGACCTCCGATTTCCAGAGGTGTTTCGGGCAGCGACGTTTGCTGGCGCAGAGGTCCTCGTTGTCATGGCAAACTGGCCTGCCAAGCGAGCTGCTCACTGGAAGGCTCTGGCCCAAGCCCGAGCCATCGAGAACCAAACCGCGGTTCTGGCCTGCAATCGGACTGGTGCTGACCCCAACGCTGACTACTGTGGCGACTCGATGATCATTTCGGCCGACGGCACAGTCATCGCGGAGGCTGGGCCGGAAGCAACCATCCTGTCAGCTAATCTGGACCTTCAGGCGCAAGCATCCTGGCGACAACGCTTTCCGGCGCTCCAAGACGCTCGAACGGACTGGCATCCGATGGTCCCTGTGCAAATGGCAGGGCCCCAGAATGCGACTTAAATCATTGCCATTTATCCACTTATGCTATTCTGAGCGGGCCGCTGTCTTGATAGGAAGCCTGAGCGAATCAACTTTCATCGGCGAAGGCGCGAGTTTTGCTCCCAACTTGTGTTGAGATTCTGCTGCGGGCCCCTTACACTGCTTGGCTCGGCCGAGTTCTTGACACCCACAAATCTATGAGTTCCACCCGGGGTACCCCCTCGATCTTGCCTGTCGAAGGCGTCCCCAATGGTGAGACATGCATTTTCGCACAGAGGTGACCGCATGACGTCGATGGCAGTGCGCAATTTCTCGAAGCGCGGCGACGCGATTCCAGTTCCAGCCCTGACTGAGGTCCAGCGAATCGCGTACGAGCGATTCGTCCAGCTCGAGAAGGATCCCCGCAAGCGCGATCCTCATCTTGGGCTTGAGAGCCTGCTTCGGGAAGTCTTTCCCATCGAATCATTCGACGGCACCATGCGCGTCGAATACCAGTACTACGAACTAGAGAAGCCTAGGTATACGCCTGAGGAGTGCAAGGAGTTGCGCCTGACCTATGGTCGGCCACTGCGTATTGGTGTTCGTTTCATCCGAGAGGGTGTCTCCGAGATTCCTGAAGAAGAGATCTACCTCGGCGAAGTACCCATCATGCTCGGCGGCGGTGAGTTCATCGTGAATGGTTCTGAGCGGGTGATTGTCAGCCAGTTACACCGCAGCCCGGGAATCGACTTTGGGATCGTGCAGGATCTTGGCGACCGCCCACTGCACTCGGCACGCATTATTCCGGAACGTGGTTCCTGGATCGAACTGGAAGTGACCAAGAAGGACGTACTGGCGATGAAGATCGACCAGTCGCCCAAGATTGCAGCCACGGTGTTCCTGCGAGCTCTTGACGAGGCCTTTGGCAGCACTGAGAAGATTCTTGAGTCGTTCTACGACGTCACGGATGTCCCGGTCGCCAAACTGACCCCAGAGCACTACTCCGCCGATCTCATTCTCAGCGAAGAAGGCGAAGAACTGTGCCGAGTTGGCGCCCCCATTGGCGATGCGCTGGAGGCCATTCAGTCCTCCCCGATCAAGTCTCTTCGGGTCGTTCAGAACCCCGAAGATCCCCTGATCCTCAACACGCTGGCAATGGAGCGTCTGGACTTCCTTGCCGACGCGACCGAACACGAAGCGGCTCTTCTGCGGATCTACAGCAGACTTCGACCCGGCAACCCCCCACAGCGTGACAAGGCCCGCTCCCTGTTCAAGGAGAAGTTCTTCGACGACAACCGTTACCGCCTTGGCAAGGTCGGTCGATTCCGCATCAATAGAAAGTTTGACATGGATGTCCCAGAGGACATCATGCACCTCCGCGGCGAAGACTTCATGGCGGTGGTCAAGTACATCCTTGATCTGCGCAGCAAGCGCAACATGGCGCACGTTGACGATATCGACCACCTCGGCAATCGACGTCTTCGCACACTCGATGAATTGGCCATTGAAGAAATGCGTAAGGGCTTCCTCAAACTGCGCCGCACCGTACAGGAGCGCATGAGCACGAAGGATCCAGAAGAGCTGAAGAAGATCGCTGACTTGGTCAACTCCAAGTCAATCAGTTCTGCGATTGATTTCTTCTTTGGCCGCAGCGAACTTTCACAGGTCGTTGACCAAACCAACCCACTGTCCATGCTCGTGCACGAACGACGCCTTTCTGCACTCGGACCTGGTGGCCTCAACCGAAAGCGTGCTGGATTTGAAGTCCGCGACGTCCACATTTCTCACTATGGTCGAATCTGCCCGATCGAAACGCCCGAAGGCACAAACATCGGTCTGATTGCATCGCTGGGCATCTTTGCGCATGTGGACGAGTACGGATTCATCATGACTCCGTACCAGCGTATTGAAGACGGCAAGCAGACTGGCGATATCGAATACCTCCGAGCTGACCAAGAGATGCGCAGTGTGCTCGCTACCGCTGACGCCGTAACCGACGGAGCGATCGCGGGCAAACAGTCTCTGGCCCGTGTTGCAGGCGACCTGACCACCGTGCCCTCCGGGCAAGTGCAATATGTCGATGTCAGCCCCAAGCAGATCGTTGGTGTCTCGGCTTCCCTGATTCCGTTCTTGGAGCATGACGACGCTAACCGCGCCCTCATGGGCTCCAACATGCAGCGACAAGCAGTGCCACTGATCAAGATCGACCCGCCGCTGGTAGGCACCGGCATGGAGCAGATTGCCGGCGAGCACTCTGGCATGGTTATCAAGGCCCGTCGTGGTGGCGTTGTCACCTCTGTGGATGCCAACCACATTGTCATCGACAATGCTGACGAGTACCTACTGCAGCGATATCGCCAACTGAATGAGCGCACTTGCCAAACCCAGAAGCCGGTTGTGCAACTGGGCGACAAGGTGAAGGAAGGTCAGATTCTGGCTGATGGCGCCTCAACATCGATGGGGCAACTTGCCATCGGCGCAAACGTCCTCGTGGCCTTCAATACCTTCGATGGCTACAACTTCGAAGACGCCATGGTTGTATCTGAACGTCTTGTCAAGGACGACAGATTCACCTCCATTCACATCGAGTCCTTTGATGTGGAAGTTCGAGACACCAAACTCGGCCGTGAGGAATTTACTGATGACATCCCGAATGTCTCAGAGAAACAACTTCGCAATCTGAATGAGCATGGAATCATTCGCGAAGGTGCTCGCGTTGGTCCTGGCGACATCTTGGTCGGCAAGGTCAGCCCCAAGAGCAAATCCGAACTCACACCGGAAGAAAAACTGCTGCACGCGATCTTTGGACGCGCCGGCGAGGACGTCAAAAACGACTCGCTGGAGGTCCCTGCAGGCAGCAGCGGCATCGTCATTGGCACACGGCACTTCAGTCGCCGCATGCACCTCAGCGATGAGCAAAAGTCCCGCCTGAAGGAAGAAATGCAAGCCTTCGGTGATGAGATGAATCAGAAGATCGTGACGCTCTTCTGTGAAATGGTCGCCATGATGAATGCTGCGGTCGGTTCTGAAATGGTCGACCCAACCACTCGCCAGAAGGTTGGCGCCTCAGACATCCCGGAGGTCATTCTCGAGCAGATTGACACATTCAACGACAAGTGGGTCAAGGGCTCTAAAGAAGTTCGTGCCGAAGCCATCCGAATCAAGAGTCAGTTCTGGCCCCGTATCGCGGCCCAACAGGAAGAACGTGAACGTCGTCTGGCCCACATGAAACGCGGCGACGAACTGCAAAGCGGCGTGCTGGAAATGGTCAAGGTCTACACAGCCAACCGACGTCAGATTTCAGTTGGTGACAAGATGGCTGGCCGACACGGCAATAAGGGCGTGGTCGCCCGCATCGTGCCTGAAGAGGACATGCCGTTTATGGAAGACGGTCGTCCAGTCGACATCTTGCTGAATCCGCTTGGCGTGCCGAGCCGGATGAATGTGGGACAGCTGCTTGAACTGCACCTGGGCTGGGCTGCCAAGGTACTTGGCTTCCAGGCCATCACTCCCGTCTTTGATGGTGCTACTGAGGGCGAAGTCCTTGGATGCATCGATGAAGCCAATGCACATGTCGAGCAGCGTCTGGCTGACTTTGAATCTGGAACCGCCGATCCCGGCGGACGAGACGAGCACCTTGCGCGCGTTCCATACGGCGCCAAGGCCCAACTCTATGACGGCCGCACAGGCGAGGCATTTAATCAGCCGACCTCCGTAGGCTACATGTACATGCTCAAACTCCACCATCTGGTCGACGACAAGATCCATGCCAGAGCAACCGGCCCGTACAGCCTCATCACCCAGCAGCCACTGGGCGGCAAGGCCCGAACCGGTGGGCAACGATTCGGTGAGATGGAAGTCTGGGCACTGGAAGGCTACGGAGCAGCCCATGTGCTGCAAGAGTTGCTCACAGTCAAAAGTGATGATGTTGAAGGCCGCACCAAGATTTACGACTCAATGGTCAAGGGCACGAACACGCTTGAAGCCGGCATGCCGGTCGTGTTCGATGTCCTCTGTCATGAGATTCGAGGGCTCGGCATGAACATTGAGTTGGAGAAGGCCGAGGACGAAATCGGCCCGTTGTTCTGAGCGTACACCAGTTGAACCATTTACTCGGACCTGAGAGGGATGTCACCCGATGACCGAGAACGTCTTTGATCGCGTAAACGACTTCCATTCCGTCAAGATCACCTTGGCGAGCCCCAATGACATTCGGAGTTGGAGCTTCGGCGAAGTCAAGAAGCCCGAGACCATTAACTACCGAACGTACCGACCTGAAAAGGACGGTCTGTTCTGTGAGCGGATCTTTGGTCCAGAGCGTGACTACGAGTGCGCCTGTGGCAAGTACAAAGGAACCAAGTTCAAAGGCATCATCTGTGATCGCTGTGGCGTCAAAGTTACGCACTCCAGAGTCCGCCGTAAGCGCATGGGCCACATCAATCTTGCTGCGCCCATCGTGCACATCTGGTTCTTCAAAGCCCTTCCAAGTCGATTGGGCACACTCCTGAAGATGAAAACAGCTGACCTTGAAAAGGTCATCTACTTCCAGGACTACGTCATTGTTGATCCGGGCGATACTGAACTGGAATACAAGCAGGTCCTCGACGAGGACGCCTTCCGCGAAATGCAGCGCGAGTACGGCCCAGGTGCATTCAAGGGCATGATGGGCGCCGAAGCAGTCATCGAACTGCTGCAGCGACTCGACTTGCACGCTACTGCTGCTGAAATTCGTGAAGATCTGGACAAGACCCGATCAAAGCAGAAGATCAAGGATTTGGCCAAGCGACTCAAGATCGTCGAGCAGATCCGTAACAGCGGAAACGAACTCACGTGGATGGTGTTGGATGTCATTCCGGTGATCCCCCCGGACCTGCGTCCACTGGTGCTTCTGGAGTCCGGAAACTTTGCGACAAGCGATCTGAACGATCTCTATCGGCGCATCATCAACCGAAACAACCGCCTCAAGAAGTTGATGGATCTCAATGCTCCAGAGGTCATCATTCGCAATGAGAAGCGCATGCTCCAGCAGGCGGTTGATGCCCTCTTTGACAATGATCGCTGCCGACGCCCGGTACTGGGCAGCAGCAACCGTCCACTCAAGTCCTTGACCGACATGATCAAGGGCAAGCAGGGTCGCTTCCGCGAAAACCTACTTGGCAAGCGTGTTGATTACTCGGCACGATCCGTCATCGTCGTAGGCCCCAATCTCAAGTTGCACCAATGCGGCTTGCCCAAAAAGATCGCACTGGAACTATTCCAGCCGTTCATTATTCGTCGGCTCAAAGAACACGGCCTCGCTGACACCATCAAGTCTGCCAAACGCATGCTTGAACGTCGCGATCCTGAAGTCTGGGACATCCTTGAGCAGGTGATTTACCAACATCCCGTCCTGCTCAATCGTGCCCCGACACTGCACCGAATGGGCATTCAAGCATTCGAACCAGTGCTGGTCGAAGGGAACGCAATCACCTTGCACCCACTGGTCTGCACCGGCTACAACGCCGACTTCGATGGTGACCAGATGGCGGTCCACCTACCCCTGTCCATCGAGGCGCAGGTTGAGGCGCATGTCCTCATGCTTTCGACCCACAACATCTTCTCACCTGCCAACGGCAACCCGATTGTGTCGCCGTCACAGGACATCATCATGGGTGTGTACTTCCTCACGCACATGAACCAGGAGATGATGAAACCGGTTCCTGAGCTGAACGCCTTCCGCGATCTCCCTGAAGCGTTGCTGGCCCTCGAACATGGTCAGATCGACCTCCACGAGCCAATCGTGGTCCGGCTGAAGCGATTCACCGAGCAGGTCAAGTCAGAAAAAGGGCCTACCGAAGCCATCGACAACAATGGCCGCGTCATCACCACCGTCGGGCGACTGCGATTTGCCTCGATCCTGCCTGATGGCATGCCCTTCTATAACTGCGAACTTGGCAAGCGTGGCTGCAGCCGCGTGATTGATGACACGTTCCAACTCTGTGGCCGGGATGACACCTTGACCTTGCTCGATGCGCTCAAGGACATTGGCTTCCGTACAGCTACCACATCGGGCCTCTCCATCGCGATTACCGATTTACGCATCCCATCCAATAAGGCTGACCTGCTCAAGGATGCACAAAAGAAAGTTGATCGGATTGAGAAAGCCTTCCATGCTGGTGCAATTACTGAGCGGGAACGGCACAATCAGTTGCTGGACATCTGGGCGCACTGCCGCGAAGAACTAACCAAGTCGCTGGTTGAGACCCTGAAGAACGATCGTCGCAACAGTCAGACACTGCAAGAAGTCGATATCGACCAGGAAAGCGGCGACAAGTACCTGAATCCGGTGTATCTGATGTCCACCTCGGGCGCTCGAGGCAACGTCAGCCAAATGCAGCAGCTCGCTGGGATGCGTGGTCTGATGGCCAAGCCCAGTGGTGAGATCATCGAAACGCCCATTCGCGCCAACTTCCGCGAAGGGCTCAATGTGCTTGAGTACTTCTCCTCAACCCACGGTGCTCGTAAGGGCCTGGCGGATACAGCGCTTAAGACGGCCGACTCTGGCTACCTCACTCGCAAGCTCTATGACGTGGCCCAAGCGGTCGTCATCACTCGGTATGACTGTGGCACACGTCGTGGCATCAGTAAACGTGCCATCTACAAGGGCGAGGAAGTCGACGTCCCACTCCGCGAGATTGTTCGCGGACGGACCAGCCGACAGAGCATCGTCAATCCGCTGACCGACGAAGTGATCGTCAAGGAAAATGAACTGATCACCGAAGCGGTTGGAGCAAAGATCGAGCAACTTGGCATCGACTCCGTACAAGTGCGTAGCCCGCTGACATGCGATGCCGATCAGGGCGTATGCGCCTGTTGTTACGGCCAGGACATGTCAACCGGAGACAGGGTCGAAGGCGGTCTTGCCGTTGGCACGATTGCCGCACAGTCGATCGGCGAGCCGGGCACCCAGCTCACCATGCGAACATTCCACACCGGCGGCATCGCTTCGCGAAGCCTGACCGAAACGTCATATCGCGCAGGCCATGGTGGCACCATCAAACTGCGTGATTGTCGCCATGTACATGTGGACATTGACGGCACCGATCGATTGATCGCACTCAAACGGCAAGGTGAAATCGCCGTGCTTGATGGCCGTGGCCGCGAACTTGAGAAGTACAAGGTCCCGTATGGCGGCATCATTCACTTCGATGAAGGAGCAACCGTCACCAAGGGCCAAGTTCTGGTCGAGTGGAATCCGCACCTCACACCAATCCTCGCCGAGGAAACTGGCGTGGTGCGATTCCGAGACATTGAACTTGGCAAAACCATTCGAAGTGAGCAGCCCAAGGGCGCTGATGCACCCGAATTGATCGTCATCGAACACACCGGTGAGATGCACCCGCAGATCTTGATTGAAGATAAGGATGGCAACATCCTTGACTTCCACCACCTGCCGGCCAAATGCCGTATTGAGGTCTCCGAAGGCCAGGAGATCAAGCAGGGTGAGATGCTGGCGCGTCAGCCCAAGGATGTAGCAGGTAGTGCCGATATCGTCGGCGGTCTTCCCCGTGTCACCGAGATCTTCGAAGCCCGGGTCCCGAAAGATCCGGCAATCATGTCCACAGTATCTGGTCACGTTGAACTTCATGACGATGTCCGCAAGAACAAGATGACCGTGCGTGTCATTTCCGATGTTGGCGAAGAGATTGATCACCACGTTCCACAGGGCAAGCACCTGTTGGTCCATGCTGGCGACTATGTCGAGGCAGGCGACCCACTGACCGAAGGTCCGCTTGTGCCACAGGAGATTCTCGACATTCGCGGTGAGGAAGCTGTGTTCAATTACATGTTGGACGAAGTCCAGAATGTGTATCGGGCGCAGGGCGTGCCGATCTCAGACAAGCACATCGAAACAATTCTTGCGTGCATGCTCTCCAAGGTTCTCGTCAAGCGTGCTGGTGACACTGGTCTCCTGCCAGAAGAGGTCGTTGACCGACACTTCTTCCGAGGCCGCAATCAGGATGTGGCCAGCAAAGTCCGCATTACGGATGCTGGCGATACCTCACTGGTCGTTGGCGATCTGATTGACCGCAATGAAGTCAAGGAAGCCAACGCATTGGCAGAGGCCGAAGGAAAGGCCAAGGCCAAGAGCAAGCGAGGCCAGACCGCGACAGGCCAAACCCTGCTGCTGGGCATCACCAAAGCCTCTCTCCAGTCTGAATCTTTCCTTTCCAGCGCCTCGTTCCAAGAGACCACCAAGGTGCTGACCGAGGCATCGCTCAAGGGTGCTGTGGACGATCTGCGGGGACTCAAGGAGAACGTCCTGCTTGGACACCTGATTCCAGCTGGCACTGGATTCAAATCCTATGTTGATATGGAGGTCGAGCATCTCGGCACGCCGCCGATCACCGAAGAGGACGATTTGGCGACCTTGCAGGCCGCTGCAGCCGAGGCCGCTGAAGCCCGTGGAGCCGAGCGACCCCCCGTGGTCATCCCAGATTCAGAGGCACAGGCAGAAACAGAGGTAGCCCCCATCGTTCCTGCGACCGCTGGACCTGCTGAGGACTGACCCCAACACCTCAATTTTGCTCACGCGGCCCGGCTGTCAAAGCCGGGCCGCGTGTCATTTCTTGGGAAGTCCCACTCCAGCACCTGCCTCTAGACCCTAAAAAATGACCCCATGCCAATTCTGCCGGTACACTCCATCATCCTGTATTCCTGCTCATTTCAGGGCATCAGAGAGAGGTGTCTGTGCGAACAGGTGGGCAGGGTTGTTGCGTGCCAGTTTGAGGGGATTTGAGACTAAGCCCAATGGGCTACCAGAGGAGCATGTATTGCTCTGACCAGAGACGAGAGATTCATACCATGGCCTCACAATTTGTCCGACGGGCTACAGCCCTGACCGTTCTTTCCCTGACTGCCAGTGGCGCCGTCTTGGCTGCACGCCCAGGTAGCCACGAAGTCCTCGCATCTGATCAGCATGTCGCCCATGCAACAGAACGAGACAGCAATCGCCAGGCCATTGCCCCGGCGCAAAGCAACAAACCCAAACGGATCAAACTCAAGTTTCAAGACGAGTATCGCGCGCGCCTTCTGCCAAATGGAACCTTGCTTTCACTCAATGGATTGGATGTGTCCTCAACGAACCGAGCGATTGAGGCTTTTGGCCTAAGACTGACGCCTGCCGTCTCTGTACCTGATACCAAAGTAGACCGAATCCGATACTCCATCGCCAACCGGAGTGACCAGCCAGTTGCAGATATCGCAGCGACCTTCTGGGCTGATGGAACACCACGCGCATTGGACGCTGCTCGCAAACACCTCACAAGTGACCAAGCCATCGAGTATGCATCGATTGTTGAGGTGCATCAATTGCCCGAGGCGGTCCTTGACTACAACAAGAAACGTCCTCGCCCGACTACAGACGCCACACCCGTCGATCCACCTGCGCAGTCTGAGGATTACTGGTCCATCGACTCAGAGGCACATCGCGAACGCGTGCGGTGGTATGAAAACTACGCAGAACGCTTGGAGCAGGGCGCCCTTCCAACCCCAAAGGATGTAGATATTGCATCGGCACTGCTCCAGGAGGAACGGTTCCGCGACTCCACAGATCGGGCCCACGAGATTGCCAGGCGACACAATCGTGAGTTCATGAACCGCAACAACGTGCGCGGCGCTGATCTGGTGATCTGCTGCATCTTCCAATTGGTCGACCCTGACGGCACTTTCCCCAGTGGGGACGAAATCTGGCGAAAGTCCTGCCTTGGCGATGAAGGGCAGACTACGGCTGATATCTGCGACACATTGAACAACGATGAAACAAGCATCAGCGTGATTCAAGGTGTGTATGGAATCCAAAACTGTGGGACTGATTGTCTAGATAGCACCATCATGGCCTATGGTGCCTGTTGCATACCAGGCACTCGAGGTGGCGAAGACAACTTCATCGTGGAATGTATTGATGGCGATGGGGATTTCCAAGGAGCAATCCCCGGAACATCACTCAATTTCTACGCCTACTTCAATTGTGAAGCATGCCCGCTGATCACCGGCACCTGCTGCATCAATGCGATCACTGAAACCCCGAGCGATCCAGGTGGATGGGTGTGGGATGGCACCCTCGCAGTGTGGGATAAGACCTTCTGCCCAGGACCAAACCCTATTTTCTTACAACCCGACGTGGAACCTGAATTAATGCGCCCGGGGTTTGGGTACTGGAACAATCTCAGCGCGGCTCAAATTGCCACCATGGACAGAGACCCCTCGGCACCGCTGTGGCAATGGCAGGACTTTGACACACCGCCGGCCATGATGAATCCACCCATGATTGTCAACGCGCGAGCAAGCAGCAACAGTGACGAGGCAACAGCGTGTCAGCGATGCCTCGAAGCAGGCGGCTATTGGGTGCCTGAAGGCCTGCCCAACATTCGATTTGGTGGCAGTATTTTCTGTGGGATCGATCCCGGGATCATTGATTGTGACACTGGCCAAAGAGATGCCACAGAGATCCTCGGTGGTTGTTCTACGTTCGGTGCCTATGTAGTCACAACTCAAACGGCATGCGCTGACAGTTGCACCGGCGGAAATGCCAACGACCAACATGGGCGATCATGCTGGCAGGCCAACATGGCCAATCCAAGCTTCATTGGCGCGGAGGGCCACTCCGTCCATGGCGGCAATTGGCGGCCATTGTGGATCCAGTGGTTTACACCTCCACCAGTGTTGGCTGAACCTGATCCTGCAGAGTGGCTCGTCCCATTCTGGGAGTATGCAGGAACGTACTCAGATTGGACTGGGTGGGACCCAGAACTGTGGTGGGATGAAGGCTTCCAGCCAAACCTAGCGGTGATCGGTACGCCGGCAACAGGCCTTGATCAGTTCCGCATGATCATGGGCATGCGACCACAAAACAACAATAATGCCACTTGGTTTGACGCCTTCAGCATCCGAAGCCAGATGATTCCGGCGCCATTTCCAGAAGATATTGATCCGAATTTCGTCCCGAACTACATGGTTCCAAACTACGGTCCGTGTATCCGGCATGGATACCCACCTACAGGACTAGAGTACTACGGCGCCTATGGGCTACCACAACAGGTTGGCGACCCTTTGGCATGGGGCGACTGGCCAATCATCCCAACAGCTGATCCGTATGTCTTCGCATTCCAGTGCATTGGTTCTGCCGCAGATTCCGCGCCACCACCAGATCAGATGTACCCCTGGGACTTCGGCCGCAACCGGTGGACCGATGATTCCAAGTTCTTCCGAATTGGCACCCCTCCCTCAAATGACGACACTGCCTTTGGACGCATCAACAATCGCTATCTGCAACTGACCACCACAGGAACAACCATCTGGAACTACTACGGTGATGGCAATGCACCCCACCCGGGTGATCTGGTGCCGCCGCATGACTGGTCTTATGGATATCCCTATGAACTTGGCGACCCGGTAGATCCATTACGTGGCTCGTGCTACTTCCCCCACTCCGCTGAATACCCCTCCGTACCACTGACCAACACACTGGCTGGAACGCAAGCGGTCTACACCGGCGCTGGCTGCAACGATGCTGCATGCTGCGCTGCAGTCGAAGCCATTCTTCCCGGGTGTTGCCCAGATGGAATTGGCATTGGCCAAGGCACTTCCTGGGACCCACTTTGTGTTCAGGTGGCACTTGATCTTGTCGTGGATGGCCAAGGCAGCGGCCTATTCTTTGACACGCGAACCTGCACTGGTGTAACGCCCTACCTCGTGCCCATCTATGCAAGCGTCAGCCCCGCCAATGATGATCTTGAGCCGGGCGAGTACAACCCAGATCCCCGCAACGTTCAACTCAATCCCTATCTCGATGCAACACTGCCAGCCTACGTTCGACCTGCGCTAGCCAACAACGCGACCTGTGAGGTGGCAGATACAACTGCGCAGAATCGATTCCACCCACTGGCACGCAACAATGATCTGTCGAACCCGATCGATCCACCGCTCCCACCAATCATTACTTTCCCCGCGACAGCTCCAACACAAGAATGGCTGGATTACGAAGAGATTCGCGATCGCTCAGGTCGCCTCTATCAGTTCATGCCTCGTTGCGCTGGCATCTTCTCATCTGCTGGACAGTGCAATGTGGCTGGCAACTACAGCGGCCGCAGCGCATGGGCTGCAATTGCTGACGATGAGTCAACGCTCATCGGCTGTCAGGACTATGACTGCTGTATGCGCGTCATCAGCACGCTTCTTGAGGACAAGGACGCTGCAGCTGATGGCAACCTGTATACCGATCTTGAGTGGGTCAACTGGGGCCACATGGGGTACCCGCCAGGCATGGGCGATATCCCCGAAGCTCTTCCACCGCTCAGTGGGCAATGGACCCCACACATGGCTTCTCGGGCAAGAGATATCTGCTACCCCAACGTCGTTGAGCAGGATGATCCAGACTTCTTCAACCTGCAGTTGCACATGAATCGCCAGGCCTTGAACCAATCCTTCGATGATCGCTGGATTGCCGGACCTGACCAAACACCTGTGCAGGATGATTCTCTCATTCGCGACTTAGTCTGGGCACCATTCTCATGGTCCGACAACAGCCAATGGGATTATTCCGCTGATCCTTCGTGCATTGCCCCACACCAGAACATCTACGGCCTCTTGCCAGGCCCCTACTACAGTGGTGATGGCCTCGCCTTGTATCCATGGGACCAAGACCCAACTGGAAGTGGTGTCGATCCGTGGGAAAGCGCCGCAACCGCATCGCAGTATCTTGCTGACACGCTTGGCGGCCAAGTAGGCGCTTTCGGTCGAGGTGTCACGGTAGCAGTGCTTGGCGAGACTGCGTGGCTTCAGGAACGCGATGTCAATGGGACAACCATCGGGGCCGTTCACCGTGACCTTGGCAATGTGGTGCTTGAGAGTGGCGTAGACATGCCACTTGAGGGGCCGCTGGCAGAAACACAGGCAGCCCGCTGCACAGCCGTCTTGGGCGTGATTGCAGCAACGGACAATGGCTTTGGCGTCACTGGCATGGCCCACCAAGCCACAACCATGTTCTTCCCCACTGAGTCGACCACTGGCAACCGCCTCGAAGATGCTTTCATGGGCGCACTGGATACCCTCCAAGCAGGTGATGTTCTGTTGCTGGCTTGGCAGGCAATTAGTGCCGATGGACTGGTCCTCAACGATCCGGGCGTACTGACACTGGTCCAGTTGGCACGTGCTGCTGGGATCACCGTCATTGTCCCCGCTGGCGATCGTCAGCAAGCAGTGGGTATCACCACTGAGGATGCAGGCATCATCATCGTTGGTGGTGTGGCACCAGCTGCGGAGGACGATTACATCCGCTGGTGGTCATCGAACTACGGCACCGATACGACTGGCTTCACTCCCGGCACTGTCAACATTTCCGCATGGGGTGGCGGTGTCACTACAACTGGCGGCAATGCCAACCTGACCTTGCTGGCGGTGCCAGCAAGCCATACAGAAGACGCACTGACCCGAGAAGTCACGCTGACCCTGAATGGCCGCCAGCAGAGCTATACCAACGACTTTGGCAGCCGGCTTGATGGCTCGGTCGCCGCTGCAGCCCAAATTACAGGTGTGGCTGCAGCAACCCAAGGTGTGTGCCAACAGTTGTACGGCGAGTCACTCTTGGCCGCTGACTTGCATGCACGCATGTATGGCACTGCCACCTTCTACAACGGCAGCGATGCTGGCGGTCTTGGCCCTGGCTTCCCCACTGGCTATGGCGGCAGCGGCTCCCCTGGTGCCCCCTACACTTGGGATCTCAGCACTGTAGACGATGCGCCAGCCAACATGGGGCGCATGCCCCAATTGGGCAATCTGGTTCGGGGTCTAATCACCGATATCCCCGAAGACTTTGCAGAGGGTGAATGGGGCCGCATCATTGCACTCGACATCATCACAGGCGAGTTGCAAGATGGGAATCGCTTCAGTCTAATGGAGCCAGATGACGGTGATACGGCAAGAATCCGTGCCTCATATCGACCGGCTGGGCAAGTCAATGTTGATTTCGATCACCCAGGTACGTTCAACAACCTGCAACCTGGCTTAGCAATTGACATCATGGTCACTATGACGACTGATGGGCGCTTTGACCTTGCAAGCACGTTTCTCATTGGAACCCAGCGAAACGGGCCATACACGCTGTCCTTTCTCACCTGCGAAGTGTTTAATTTCCAGAGTGGGCGATGGGAAGGTTTCCAGCCGTTCGTACAAACAGATTTCGGCGATGACCCCGTTGAGAATGACGTTTTTGAGCCTTATATTCCCTACTCATCTGTCGCTCGGCTACTTGAGCCAAATACCGGCAACTTATACATCAGGCTCACATCCACGCAAGGTGGGAACGGCGACCGATACATCATGGATTATGACTGGGTCTATATCCCTAGCCCACCACAGTCATCAAATTGATTCAGAAACCAACATTGCATTAGAAGCTTCAAGCAAAGAAGGTTCGCCATACTTGGTGAGCCTTCTTTCATTGGTCACCCAAGCCACGAACTTGATGATGCCCCCCTGCGATAAGGTATTGTCGTGACGCAGCCCAACCATCCTGACCTCGAGTCACTACGCAAGCGTATCGACCTTCTTGATACAGAACTCGTCAAACTCTTCAGTGAACGCGCTCGGATTGTTGAAGCGGTCGGGCAAGCCAAACGCACCTCAGATACTCCGACCTACGCCCCCCACCGAGAGCGGGCCGTACTAGATCGAGTCAAATCGCTCAACAAGGGGCCGCTTCCGGACCAAGCCATCGAGGCCATATGGCGCGAACTGATGTCAGGCAGCTTTGCCATTGAGCAGCCGCTTTGCGTCGCCTTCCTCGGTCCACCGGGATCGTTCAGCCATATCGCTGCCGTTCGACACTTTGGCTCCTCTGTGGAGGTCGCCGAAGCATCTGACATTGACGCCGTATTTCATGCGGTCGCCACGGGCAGATCACACTACGGTGTCGTGCCCTACGAAAACTCAATCGTTGGTGGTGTTATTGATACGCTCGATGCCTTTGTTGAACATCCTGCGCAGGTCTGCGCAGAATCTATGGTGGAAGTCACACACTGCTTGATGGCCAAATGTGCCCAGTCCGATGTCCAACGCATTGCAAGCAAGCCCCAGGCACTGGCTCAGTGCCGAAAATGGCTACAGAATCACTTCCCTGATCTACCTCGAATTCCGACCAGTTCATCTGCTGCTGCAGTTGAGCTGGCTGCGAGCGAGAGCGGCACTGCTGCCATTGGCTCGCGACTGGCCGGCCAACTGTATGACGTTCCAGTGCTCGCTGATCACATTGGCGATAAGCCGGGAAATCTCACCCGGTTCCTGGTGATTGGATCACAAGAGCCCGTACCGACCGGAGAAGATCGCACTTCGATCATGTTTGTCACCCGCCATGATCCGGGCGCTTTGGTTGATGTACTGGCGACCTTTCGTGATGGAGGCATCAACCTCAGTCACATCGACAAAAGACCAAGTGGACGAGACAACTGGGAATACACGTTCTTCATTGATGCGGACGCGCATCGAGATGAGCCTTCCATGGCTCAGGCGATTGAAAAGGCCACGTCACTGTGTATGACACTGCGAGTGTTGGGCTCGTACCCGCGGGCAAGCGGCATTTTGCAGGCTCCCCCGCCCGATTGAATCGCATTGTCTGACTGTCAGGCGAGCAACCAACTACCCTGCGTCCATGCTCGACGTCACACGCACGACCACAATGCTGCTTGAAGGCCTTGGGCAGCCAGATGACGATGCTGCGTGGACCACCGTCGATCGACGCTATCGACCAATTGTGACAGGCATGGCTCGTCGATTGGGCTTGACTGATGCGGATGCAGCCGATGTCGCCCAAGAAACCATGGTCCGCGTCTTGGGCGAATACCGAGACGGTCGATACGACCGTGAGCGAGGTCGATTGAGAACTTGGATCCTGGCGATTGCTCGGACCAAGATCGCAGATATCCACCGCAAGAGAGGCGTCCGGAAGGAGGCTCGAGGGGAATCCGCAATCTTGACCACTCCGACCGAAGCCGAGATGGAAGATCTTTGGGCAACCGAGCGCCGCATGGTCATTCTGAGAGCGGCATTGGCAGATTTGCAAGCAACATCGAATCTCTCCGCACGCAGCATTCAAGCATTTGAAATGCTGGTCTTCCACAAGCGCACAGTTGAGGAAACCAGCGAAGCACTCGACATGAGCGCCAACGATGTATACCTCGCACGCAGTCGAATCACTAAAAAGCTACGTGAGGTCGTTGAACAACTTGAGTCCGTGTATGACGAGGATGGTCCGTGACAGATTCTAAGCCTGCACGACCAACGAAGGATGAACTGGCCGCCATCGCTCGCGGGGGCACGATGTCTGCTGATATCAGTCGATACCTTCGAGAGTGTGACCATGATGGCAGCGTTGCAGCTGAACTGACAACACTGCGTACTCAAAGTGGCTCCCCCGACCCTGAAGCAACCCTGTCATCAGACCAAACAAATAGTGAGGATCGCTTCCTTCAAGAGTTTGCCGATGCCCATGCTGCAGGCGATTTGGGGCAGAGTTCACTTGTCGCCATGCCTGCTGCTGCTGGCTACGAAGTTGAACACGAACTGAGTCGGGGCGCACAGGGGGCAGTCTTTCTCGCTAAACAGACGGCAACTCGTAGACCTGTTGCACTCAAGGTCTTGCTTCGAGGCGCTTTCGCCTCCGATCGACAACTGGTGCGTTTTGAACGTGAAGTTGAAATGGTCGCCGCACTGAATCACCCAGGAATCGTCACGGTGTACGACAGTGGCGTGTCAGATGATGGCCGAGCCTGGCTGGCCATGGAATTTATCGACGGAGTGACACTCGACAAATGGCTTGCAAACCATGCTCGCGGCCACTCAAGCACTCGCACCCAACTTTCCGCTGCGCTACTTGCACAAGTATGTGATGCCGTTGTCGCGGCACATCAAAGAGGGGTTATTCACCGTGACCTCAAACCCGACAACATTTTGGTCGATGAGGATGGACAGCCTCACATCCTCGATTTCGGACTCGCCAAACCAGTGGAGGCTGGCGATTGGGACTCGTCCAAGCTCGAAGTGACTGCTGCAGGTGAGTTCATGGGGACCTTCGCGTATGCCTCTCCCGAGCAAGTTTCGGGCGATCCCGATCTGATTGATGTGCGCACCGATGTGTTTGCGATTGGCGTGATGCTTTATGAAGCCATGGTCGGATCGCGACCCCTGCAACTTGATGGCGGACTCAACGATGTCATACAAGCAATCTCAACCTGTGCGATCAGGCCCCCTCGAAGTATGAACCCCTCACTGAGCCGTGACTGCGAGACCATTCTCTTGCGAGCCCTCGATCGCGATCCCGATCGTCGATACCAAAGTCCGGCTGAACTCGCTCGAGATCTTCGTCACTGGCTCGCTGGTGAGCCTATTGAAGCACGACGTGATGATGCTTGGTACGTCGCTGGCAAATTCCTCTGCAGACATTGGCTACCCATGAGCGCCGGGGCGATCGGAATCATCATGCTGTTTGCCTTCGCTACCACCATGTACATCTTGTGGGATCGGGCCACCGAAGCCAATAAACGACTAACCGGAACGGTCGGCATGGTCTCAGAGGTGCTCGGTAGCGCAGATGCCGAGAACTTCACACAACCCCTCGCTGCAGCGAGCATCGGGGACATGCTTGACCGCTGGCTGAACATTCTTGAATCAGACCTTGGGGACTACCCACAAATTGCGGCCTCTATACGGCTTGATCTTGCAGAAAACCACATTGGTGCGGGACGGTGGGATGAATCTGCAGCGGCGCTGGCGGCAGCAGAAGACACCATCGATCTCGACCCGAGTTCCCCATCGACTCGTGCCGGTAGGCTGCTTCACGCGCGAGGACGCCTGCTCTACAAATTGGCGGATTATGAAGCATCCCGTGATGCCTATGCTGCGGCGCTTCAACACCGACAAGCAATAGATCCTGATGGAGAGCTCACTGCTGAAACCACCATGCACTTGGCCGCAGCGACGCGAAATGCAGGTGACGATCAAGCTGCCGAAGCACTTTTTAACCTCGCCCTAGAGCGGACACGACAATTAGTTGATACCGCCAATGATGTTCGCACACGCACACGCCGGCGCGCAGCACTTGCCAACCTACTCAATAGCATGGCTGTGAGCAACATGGTGGACGATCCAGAATCTGCCATTGGACCGCTGCAGGAAGCTCTGGACATTTTCGAACAAGATGGTTCTGATCCCAACCGTGATTGGCGAGTGGCCTCACTGCAGCACAACATTGGCGAATGCCTTCGCCGTATGGGTCGCCATGAAGAAGCACAGGCTGCACTAACCCGTGCGCTGGCCACTAAAAGACTGCAGGGAAATACCCTTTCAGAAGCAAGCACCGAAGCAGCCTTGTCTCGCTTGGCTCTCGCACGTCTGGACACATCTGCTGCTCGTGCCCACTTTCATGCTGCCTCAGAGTTGCGAGGCGATCGACTTGCCCCCACTCATCCCTCAATTCGGGATGCAAATTTGATCGAAATCGAATTGTTGATCCAAGAAGGTCGCCTTGAGCAGATCCCCGAACGGCTTGTTTCCCTGCACGAGAGATCGCAGTCACCTGCATCGAAGGCGACCATCATGAGGCTTGAGGGACTTCTGCTGGAAGCGCGTGGTGAGCGACAAGCCGCCCAAGAACGACTTCAAGAAGCACACGCACTCATGATCAAAGCACTCGGTGAACAGAGTGCCAAGGCGCGTCGAATTAAGTGGGATCTCCAGCGGATCAATGAGGCCCCGAGTGATACGCCACGCTGAACCTGTTCAGCGACGGCGGCGTTTCCCGGAAAGGCCCAGCAGAGCAAGTGCTGCAAGTGCTCCCGGTGCAGGAATCGATCCCACGCCGGTCAGCATAATCTCATAGCGTCCAATGTTTTCAGGATCTACTGGTGAGGTCCATCCACCCAGTTCGCCTGCTGCCCATTCGGGATTGGCAAACACTGGACCAGTCTGATTCTGCGGAAGTCCCATTTCAAACACTGGGAAGAGGTCTTCGCCTTGGAGTGATACGAGCATTTCCACTGGCGCGGATGTCACTGCGAGATAGAAGATGCCAGGGCCGTCAAACAGAAAGCCACCACTGCCATTACCAGCAGTCAGACGAGGAAATGGATTGTCACCATTGCGATCATTCATCGCGACGAGACCCCGACCTTGACTATCCAAGAGATACATGCATGGATCATCAAGTGTGTTGCCATCGAGCAGCATCATTTCTGCTGAAAATTGGGCTGGCCCTTCGATGAAAATCTGATACAGATCTACAAAGTCTCCACCCTCCCCCGAGAGTGCAGAATTACCCTTCAACTCGCCCTTGACCGCTGTGACACTGCTCCCATTGGACACCGTCACTGCGGAAGCAGTGGACAGAGAATCCCCTGCATCACCAGGTGGTTCTTCAAATACAGGGCCCGCATACACGGGCATGGCCATCATGCTGGAGGCCACACCGACCAAAAAGAGACGAGTCATGTCTATCTCCTCCGACTTTGCTCCACTGCAGTTCCAAGGTACTGCCCTTGGACCAATGAGCAACGGAAAACCCACTGAAGCCGCGCGATTCCGCCTGTTCAGTCCCTCAGGCAGCCCTCAGGGCGGGCACTCCAGGAAGGCCATTTCTCAAGCCATACGCACGATCTGACCCGATGAAGCCCCGATGGCTGATTCTACTCCCACCAGCAATCGAGCCTGGATGATCATTGGCTTGGCATTCATGCTCTGCTTGGTCAATTATCTTGACCGGGTTGTCATTTCATTTGCGATCGAACCGATCAAAGAGGCCTTTGAACTCAACAATACGCAGTTCGGGCTGGCAATATCCTTGTTCGCATTCGGCGCCCTTGCAGTCAATGGCCTCAGCGGCTGGCTTCTTGACCGCTATGGCACACGACTGATCTGGACCATGGGCCTGATCGTGTGGTCAGCTGCCATGGGCGTGCTTGGCCTCACCGGCATCTGGCTGGTCTTCCTAATCATGCGAGTCGTGCTCGGAGTTGGAGAGGGTGTCAACTTCCCTGCGATGAACCGAGCTGTCGCCGACTGGCTCCCATCACGTCTGGCCGGGCGAGGCGTTGCCCTGATGGTTCTGGGCGTCCCGGCAGCACTCCTACTGGGCGGACCACTGCTGTCACACTTGATCGAATGGATGGACTGGCGCTGGGCGTTCGTGACACTCGCGGTGGGCAGCCTCCTCATCGGCTGCGTGCTACCACTGATCTATCGACAACCTCCACGATCGCAGTCGATACACCAATCTCCCACAAGAAGTTTTTGGGCCCTACTCAAGAATCCGACCCTTCTGGCGACCTCTTGGTCATTCTTTGCATTTGGGTACGTCCTCTGGTTTGGGATCACTTGGATCCCCGGTTATTTCCAACAGACCTATCACGTCAAACTCACGACCATTGGATGGCTCAGCACGCTGCCTTGGGGTCTCTCATGTCTACTCATTCCACTGATCGGCTGGTGGTCAGATCGACGATTTATCCGCAGCGGACGGATCCGTTCTGCCCGAATCCATCTGATCTGGCCATTCCAACTGGCTGGCGCTTTGTGCTTTGTGCCATTGGCATTTCTCGAGTCGCAGACAGGCGCTGTCATCCTGCTTGGTGCAGGTGTGGGCTTGTCGATGGCCGCCAACGCCCCCTACTACTCGATCTGCACTGATCTATTCCCAGCGCAGGCTGCAGGGGCAACCGGAGTCATGGTGACCTTCTTTTCGATCAGTGGTCTCATTAGTCCCGTATTGACCGGGTGGCTTACAGACGCATTCGGCGGTTACGAAGCCGCTTTCATTGCCATGGCCGGCGTGGTCATCACAGGTGCTCTGGGCCTCTTATTCTTTGCCAAGCCCCATGAGGATGCCCCTGGTCACGCTTGATTGCCACCGAGTTCAGATGTAACTCAATCCTTACTTAAGATGTGTCTCGATCAGCAACATCCAGTCGTATCCTGTACTGATGCAATCTGTTGATCGTCGAACCTTTCTGCGGCTGACCGCAGGTGTTTCACTGGCCTTTGCTGGCCTGCATCGCTTCTGGTCACGAAGTGCTCACGCCTCCCTGTTGACCACGACCGAGGCGCTTGGCCCGCTGCAGCCTGAGCCAGGTGGCCTGCTTGAATTACCTCCGGGTTTTTCTTGCCACACATTCTCGAGCACAGGTGCAACCATGTCAGATGGACTGATCGTTCCCGGCCAACATGATGGCATGGCTGCCTTTCCAGGTCCACGTGGAACCACTGTCCTGATTCGAAATCACGAAATCACCCACGGCCACAAGACTGTTGGGCCGTTCGGACCCAACCATGATCTGATCGGTCTGGTCGACCAAAGTAAAATATACGACCCCGGGCGCACCCCACTTGGAACGCCCTTCCCATGTCGTGGCGGATGCACTCGACTGGTGTACGACACCGCCAACAATGAGCTGTTGACAGATCGTCTGATCTTGGCCGGCACTGATTACAACTGTGCCGGAGGGCCAACACCTCGCGGCACTTGGATCACATGTGAGGAAACAACAGCTGGACCGGAACACGGACCACCTTGGACCAAACCACACGGATACTGCTTCGAAGTGCCTGCACATCTCAACAGCGGTCTGGTGACGCCAGAACCGATCAAACCGATGGGACGTTTCCGACACGAAGCTGTTGGGGTCAACCCAGACACCGGCATCGTCTATATGACCGAGGACATCGAGGATGGGTTGCTGTATCGCTATCTACCGGAACACCCAGATCGCTTGAACGAAGGTGGCCGGCTCCAAGCGCTCGCACTGGCTGGCCTTCCGTCAGCTGATACACGTGACTGGGAAGGTGTACCACCGATACATGTTGGCCAACAACACGCTGTAGAGTGGCTTGATATTGAAGAAGCCGACAGCGCCGACGATTCGCTGCGCTATCAGGGCTTTGAAAAAGGTGCTGCACGATTTGCCAGAGCAGAAGGCATGTGGCATGGCAAGGGCGAGGTGTTCTTTGCCTGCACCACTGGTGGACGAGCTAAAGCAGGCCAATTGTGGCGTTATGTGCCCGCTCCCCCCGGCATTGAAGGCACCACGGCAGAGCGTGACACACCAGGCAGGCTTGAGTTGTTCCTGCAACCGGACGACGCAAGTGTGCTTGAAAATGCGGACAACATCACCCAGTCCCCAGGTGGTGATCTCATCGTCTGTGAAGATGGTCCTAAACACGACTACCTACTCGGCATAACCCCTCAAGGCCAGGTGTATCCAATCGCCAGACACATGGCTGGCACAGCCGAGTTTGCGGGTTGCTGTTTCAGCCCAGATGGGCGGACACTCTTTGTGAATCTGCAAAGGCCCGGTGTGACAATCGCCATCAAAGGTCCGTGGCGCAATCAGCCTGCCTGATTTCGTGCCGACCCCCTTGGCTCATCCCAAGGCGTCGCCGGTGGTTCTCGACGAAGAACCGCACCACAAAAGAGCACGAGGCCAATCCAGATCAAGAAAATCGCCGTCGTCCCAAGCACTGGCCAGTCCACAGGCACGGCTTCTGCCATCGCGGTTCCAAGAAGTCTCCACAGCAGACCCAGTGTCAGGAGCACCGTCACCGCAGTCCACCCAACCACCAGTGACCATCCTGCACGGCGCGCTGCCTCTGTAACCGCCGCATTACGTAATTGCCCCTTGTGGAGCAAGACGACACCTGAGAGAAGCAGAACACCCGCGAACAAACCTGCCGCGGTACAACCAACCTGAACCACCAGATAGGGACTCTCCAGATCGAACATCGCCACTCCCTGAGTTCCTTCGTTGATCTCTGGGGCGGGCCAACCCACACAGCAGCATCCTGACCACGGGATCAGAAGCACCAGGGAACCATAGAGCACCAGCAGACAGAGACGGCGGGCCAAGGACATAAACGCATGGTACGCCCCACGAGAACAATGCAGGTCGTACCCTAGACGCATGCCCCCACGCATCGCCGTCATCGGACTTGGCTGTGCCGGGATTTCCGCCTGCGCCGAGTTAGCCCAGCAGGGCGCGAATGTCATTGGACTCGAGCAGTATCAGATTGGACACACTCGGGGCGGAAGTGCCCACCAATCAAGAGGATTCCGGGTCGCCTATTACGAACATCCAAACTATGTACCGATGCTCCTGGCAGCCCGTGACAAGTGGATGGCTTTGAATGAACAGGTCACTGACCCAATCTTCTACCCAAGTGGCGGACTCTATCTGTCTACACCGGACGCAGATTTAGTTCCACGTTCGATCGAAGCGGCCAAACTACATGGGGTCGAGCACGAACCACTGACAGCACAGGAAGTACAACGCCGATGGCCAATTTTTCGTCTGCCATCAGACATGCTCGGACTTTTTGAACCGCTGGCAGGCATCATGATTCCTGAGCGAGCGATTGATGCCTATGCCGCTATAGCGCGCGGCGCTGGCGCTGATCTTCGCTGTGGCGTTCAGGTCCACCACTGGTCTGCTAAGCCAGACAGTGTTCGGATTGACACCAATCAAGGCACCCTACATGTTGATGCTCTGGTCCTGTGCGCAGGCGCCTGGACCAATACGCTAGCCCAGTTGCCTCGGGTACATATCCGTCCTTCACGACAGGTGCTCGCGTGGTTTCAGACTGCAGCCCATGCAACCGTCGATGCTCCCAAACTACCACTCTGGGCGATTGAACTTGGTGACCAATCGCTGCTTTACGGCTTTCCGAGAATTCCTGAACTCCCTGGCCCACTAGGATTCAAAGCTGCTCGCCACTGGCCAGGCCCTACAGTTGATCCTGATGATGAAGAGGCCAAGCAAGTACGGCTTGGTGATGAAAATGACGTGGCACCACATCTGGAACGCCTGCTTCCCGACGCCGCAGGACCCGTAACGGCGGTGCATACCTGCATGTATGCCAACTCAGAGGATGGTCACTTTCGCATCGGCCAACATCCATCCGCCTCCAATGTTGTCATCATTTCTGGCCTGAGCGGGCATGGGTTTAAGTTTCAACCTGTGCTCGGCGAAATTGCAGCTGATCTTGTATTGCATGGTTCGTGTCGATACGACATCAACTTTTTATCGTTGCTGGAAAACTCTAGATGAAGTGGACGCTGACCAGAGCTGGGCTTTGCGGCATCATGATGACTGGGTGCGCCCCTTCCAATGAGAGCGGCAGTACTCACCACATGCCCCCCGCCCTCGCTGAACCCACCACAACTGCGCTGCTACCAGAGGTCATGACGCTCTGGGATGGAACAGATACCAGTCAACTGGTCATGGCGCGCGGGGGGCCGTGCCGCTGGAAGGTCCAAGGCGAGGATTTGATCGTCGCGGCTGGAACTGGCGACCTTGTGTCTGCACACCCACTTGGGAGTGGTCACTATCACGTGGAATGGCTCAGCCCTCCTGGCGGATCTCGATGGAGACAGCGCAACGGTAATAGCGGCGTCAAGATTGCTTCTCGATACGAGTTGCAGATCCTCAACTCACCAGGACCAGATTATCTCGGGCCCTTACCTGATGATGAGGCAGGATCGATCTACGCATATCGCGCACCGGACGTCAATGCTTCAAACCAACCAGGCACTTGGCAATCCTATGACATCCACTACACGGCGCCCATTTGGACAAATGGAATCAAAAAGACCGATGCACGATTGACTGTCTACTGGAATGGCGTGCTCATACACGATGATGTTGCGATGACAACTCAGACTGGCGCCAGTGAGGACGAGGGATCATCACCCCAACCACTGCTCTTACAAGATCACGCCTCGACGGCCGAGCCTGTCCGCTTTCGCAACATCTGGTTTCGGCCCGCAGACCAACGCGATTCAGGCAGGATCAGGGACACGGCCCCCACGCAGCAATGATGGCCAATAAATCATTCACGGTGACGACACCATCACCATCAATGTCTGCAGCACCATCCGTTGCTTGACCAAATTCACCAAGCACGAGAAGGACATCGTCCACACTGACCTGCCCATCCCCAGTAGCGTCACCAAGACACGGCACCTCTTCATCACAGATCAGGACATCAACCTGCAAATTGTCGATTCCAGCTTCCACAACTGATGGGCTGAATCCGTCTTCTACCACCCAGCGAATCCTCATCTGCGCACTGGGTTCAACAAAGTCACTGATGCGGAAGGTGGTGATCTCCCAGGCACTATTCGTACCACCTGTAGTCTCAACGGCGGCCCAGGTCACACCATCGTCATTGCTGATTTCAGTGAAAAGTTGGTCCTCACTCTCACTATCAAAGAACCAGCGTGCGTAGGAGACATCGCCATCGGTTCCCTCAAGATCGATGAGGCTTGAAGTGAGCACCGTTGGACCGCCATCAACATCCGCTTCACCCACACTTCCCCCAACGGAACCGTTCTCCGTGATCCAACACTGCACCGCATCAGCACCATTGGTCGCATCATCCTCAGGCTGAGATGGAGTCGTGCCAAAGAGCGTCCCAATCGGATCTACCTGCTCCCATCCCCCGGTCTCGAGTGAGTCATCATTCCAAACGGACCAACCTGTAGCAGGCACTTCAAAGTCCAAGCGTACGAGTGTTTCAACACCGTCTGCCCCAACGGCGCCATATCCCTGAGCAGGGGCTACAGCTGGATCGTTGTATTGGGTTCCATCATCTGTGCGGGCGCTGGCATAGAACTCCAATGACTCAGCGCAGTCCACCGCTGGCAGTTCACCGCTGTAGAAATTACCTCCAAGGTCAGAGAGCAATACCTCAACCCAAGCACCACCGGCAACACGGAACCACAATTGACCACTCTCAGCTTCGATCTGCACGCCACCAATTGACTGCACTTCAAAACCAACGGTCATTGGCATCCCCGGCGGGAGATAGGACGGTATACCACCGGTCCAGGCAAAAACCAATCCAACCGGAGGCTGATTGATCCACACTTCGGTGGTATCGCATCGCCCCATCACCATGTCCAACCACCCATCCCCATTGATATCGATAATCGCTGTATCGTGGACACCAGTCAGCATGGCATCAGAAATACCAGTGGCTTCGCGCTCAAAGGTCACCTCAGGTGATTCGCCACGATTCCGGAAGATGTGGGTAACACGTGAGCAGCCAGCGATATCGACATCCACATCCGTAATGATGACATCGAGATGACCGTCATTGTTCAAATCAGGCAGATACGAATCGCCACCAAATCCGTTGGTCACTGAACTAAATGCGCGCTGTGCAAACTGGGCCTGCCCATTTCCACCATTGCCTTGGTTCAGGTAGTAAGTATCCACGCCATCGTCAGTGACCACCATATCCAAACGACCGTCACCATTGAGGTCGCCAACGGAGACAAAATACGGCGCCAACTCATCCACAATTTGATAGCCGTTGAATACACCCTCTTGGTTCGGATTGTTATATGTCACCGCTATGTGCTGTGGTGGATTGAGCGAAGTCTGTTTGACAATATCCAAAGCGCCATCGGCATTCATATCTGCCATCACACTGGCTGCACCGAATGCGGAAAGCCGCATTTCTTCAGTCAATCGCAAATCGGATTCATCCGCGAAGTATCCATTGCCATCATTGATCAGGAGTTTGTTGTTGTAGTCATAGATCTGGGTGGTTCCACTGTCGTAATCACCGAAGTACAGATCCATATCCCCGTCACCATCAATATCGCCGGCGGCTACTGAACAAAACCTGGGACCTGCAGTTGGGTGCATCTGTGGGATGCGAGCATCTTCATATCGGAGTCCCTGCCAGAGGCCGTCAACCTCACCTAGATTGATGTACACACGAGGATGTGAAAGATGTTTTGCGTCATTGTCGGTCAAGGTTGTGGCGGTCACGACATCTGGCCAGTCATCGCCATTGACATCAACAATGGCTACATCACGGTCATTGGTTGGGGTGAGAAATCCCTGATCCCCAGACACATCAGACTGTCGGGCATAAGACTCGGTGCGATCCACGAGCACTCCGTTCTCGTTCATAAACAGGATGTTGATGTCTCGCCCGGTCGATGTGAACGGTTCCTTGCGCACACAGATCAAATCGTCATCCCCGTCGCGGTCAAGATCACCAACGGCGTAGTCTTTCTCCTGTGAATCAGACACCCCGACATCCGCATCTGATTGCAAACGAACGCCAGTCTCATCATCAAAGTCCACCCACCCCTGACCGAAGGTCATGGATCCGGGGAGGGTGCCTACCAAAGCTGCCATCAAGAGTTTCTGTCGCATGTTGTTCCTCGTCATCGAGCGTTCACTCGCACTGACCCCACGCTCCCACTACGGCCAACAAATCATCCACACCGACCACGGAGTCCCCATTGATGTCCTCAGGACAGCCTTGGGCACATGGTCCCCATTGACCAATCACGGCCAGAATATCATCTGTCCCCACATCACCCGATCCGTCGACATCCTCCGGGCAAGTCACACACAGATCCAGAACCCCATCTTGATCTTGGTCGAGCGAGGCATTGGCCGCAATCTGGACAAAATCGCCGACACCATCTTCATCGCAATCAAGCCAGCCGCCATCAAATGCTAAGGCAAACAGGGCCACATCATCGAGATCAACATTGCCATCACGATCCACATCGTGTACTGCACAGGGATCGTCTGCCGTGACGCCGTTTCCCAGACATGGAAGGCACCCGTGTAGCGGACTATAAAAATCGTCAATTTCAACCTGACCATCCCCGGTCGTATCAAACTCCGCGCGACCGAGGGCATTGAGAAAGTTGACCAACTGGCTCTGTTCGAGGCTGCTCAGTGCATCGAATGCCTGGGATGAGGCTTGCCCCTGGCTGAGAGCAGCACCATGTAAATCGATGACTTCGCGAATCCGTTCTTCAAAGGTACCGCCAAGTACACGGCCGTCATGCCACATCGGATTACGAGTCCGAACGCCCCATAGCGGTGGCGTGCGTAACTGTCGGACTCCGGCTGGCCCATCACCAATGCCATCGGCAGCCTGCCCCATGTCATGGAGCAAGAAGTCGCTGTAGGGCTTGATCTCTTGACTACGGAGTACTTCTTCAAGTTCTGGTCGATCATCGGTGATGTAGGGACCCGCATGACACACAGCACAACCAATATTGTTGAATATGGCTTCTCCAGCCATGCCCGACATTGGCGTCTGTGGAGGCGCAGCCAGAAGCCGTTGGAAAATCGTGACGCGATCGAGATATTCCTCCCCAAGAGAATCCGGGACATCCTCGGGGTCGGGAACTTCATCGCACTGGAGCAGGAGGCTTTCATCCCCTCGCGGAGGATTGTCATCGGGAAGCAGGCGAGTTGTAAATCCGAGTTCCTGATTTGCTGCATCTGCGCTGAAGCTCAGAATCGTTCCAATTTGTGCTTTCCAGCCAAAGCGGCCAACGATGCTTGTTCCTGGTGACTCCAATGGCTCAACCCAGCGCACCTCTCCACGCACTGAGGGGGCCTGCCCGTCGGAGATCGCGACAATCTGCGCATCTGGGATCGCCTCAATCAGACCGTAGCCCAAAGCTCCAGGCGTAACTCGCAAACTGGTTACGTTGGCCATCGCTGGAATCTCGTCCATGCAGGAGTCATCAATCGCATTTGCATTGAATAGCGACCCACCCAAGTGGGCTAGTGGATCGAAGCCGCCCTTCTTGTCAAGAAGACCAAATCGAGTGACCTGCTGAGCCCCTGCACCGCCCACTGGGTTGTTGTGACAGGAGGCGCAGGAACTCTGATTGAAGACCGGCCCGAGCCCCTCTTCCACAGAGATATTGCGTTGGTAGGCATCACTTCCAAGGAGGAAGGCATCCCACTGGCCTGGCGTCAGATTGGCCAGTGGATCGCCCATGCGTGGCTGGAGCGACTGTCCCATGGCGATACTGGCAGAGGATGCCGACAAGCCGACAACGAGCAGGGCTATCCTGATATGCGCCATGCTGGCCTACTCCCTCGTCCATTCAGACGGGCTCGCCCCACCCGAACCCACTCTATCACGACAAATTGGCCGCTGGAAGGCATTTTTGGTGATGGCTGTGGGCTTCCTGACCCTGCTTGGGGCCTGCCACCGCACAGCCGACGAGACAGTACCCACCCCACCTCTGGAGCAGCCCTGGCAGGCTCACTTTGAGCTCATCCGCTCTGGCCAGCCTGGGCCTGCCCGAATCCGCCTACGCCAAGCCATTGACGCTGGAGAAGAGGACAGCAGAGCCCTCTTTCTCATGGGGCTCTCACACCACTGGGAGCGGCGGTATGGCCTCGCTGAGAAGTGGTTTGAGCAAGCTGCTCTGGCATCCCCGGCCTACCCCCCCGCCATGCACTTTCTCGGATGGGCCAGATACCACACCGGCAATGCCCACGGGAGCGAGCAAGCATTTCACCAACATCTCCAGATGCAACCGCAAGAAGGGGATTCTCACTTCGCCCTTGGCGTTATTGCGCTTGAACGTGGTGACCTTCAGACAGCCGACCTCCACTTTATCCGTGCCATTGAACTCCAACGCCATCTTCCTGAACGACAAGATGGTGTTGGCAAAGCACTGGCGCGGCGCGCTGAGGTCGTGCAAGCTCAAGGAGGTCCACTCAATGAGGCCGCTGCCTTGCTCCAGGAAGCAGTCACACTTGATCCAGACCTGTACGAAGCCTATTTCAACTTGGCGAGGATCCTGCGTCGGCTCAATCGCATGGATGAAGCCGACGCTGCGGAAATGATTGGGTTCCAAACACGATCACGGCTAGATGCACAACGGGTGCGACCACGATGACACGAACTGTAACCATCATATGCCTCTGCTTGTGCACATCTTGTGATCAAGCACCATCGGAACCAGCACCCTCTTGGATACTGCGTGATGTGACGGAACGCTATGGATTGCAACATCATGCAACCTGTGGGGCACCAATTCCTACCCAAATCGTTGAAGTCAATGGCCCTGGCGTCACGTTGTTTCACGCAGATGAAGATGATGACCTCGACTTGCTCGTGATCGATGGCGCCACGCTGGAATCACCGCATCATGGCCCAGGGGTGCGCCTCTATCTGAATCAACAAAACGAAACAGGCAATGTGTCATTTCGTGATGGCACAGAGCACGCTGGCATCAACCTTCGAGCCTGGGGAACCTCCGCAACTGCCTTCGACTTGGAAGGTGACGGAGATGATGATCTGTACATCACCTGTATTGGCGCAGATCGACTTCTGCGCAACGAAGGGGACGGGCGTTTTACAGACATTACCCTTCAATCTGGCATCGATGTTGATGGATGGTCAACTGGCGCTGCCCCGGGCGATCTCGACGGCGATGGCGATCTGGACCTCTATGTAACGCGTTACGTTGCATGGAATTTTGATGCCCCCCCAGTGCCCCCAACTCCCTTCCGCGGAGAAGATGTAATCGCTGGCCCTACTGGGCTGCCTGCCCAATCAGATCGACTGCTGCTCAACCAAGGCGATGGAACATTTGAGGACGTCTCCAGTAGTTCAGGACTGAACGACATAACGGCGTCTTACGGTCTCAATGCCATCATTATTGACCTCGAACGTGATGGCCAGCCGGAGATTCTGGTGGGCAATGACGGCATGTCCAACCAATTGCTCGTCATAGAGTCCATTGTGCCGCTTCAGGTACGTGATGTCGGACACGAGCGAGGCTTTGCCACCAATATGTCTGGTGCTGCGCAAGCCACCATGGGCATGGCGATTGGCGATGTTGATGGCAACGGCACTCCAGATGTATTCACATCCAATTTCTCAAGTGATACAAACACACTGCTGATCAGTGAATCTGGCTTCTTTGCTGATCGAACCAACGCCATGGCCATTGGGGCGCCAAGCCGAACCAGTCTTGGCTGGACATCACGGTTCATCGACTTTGATGCCGATGGAGACGAAGACCTGATCATACTCAACGGCCATGTCTACCCAAATGCCACTGTCGATTCCATGAACAGCACATGGAAGCAAGTTCCATTGATCATGAGTCGTGAACAGCATCGCTTCACGCCGCAAAAAACACAGAATCGAAGTTGGGCTTCTACGCCAAATGAGCACCGCGCAGCGGCATTTGGAGATCTTGATGACGATGGTGATCTGGATTTCGTCGTTGCACCACGTTGGGGGGCGATTCAGATTGTCGAGAACAATGTTGCTCAAGACAAGTGTCTATTAGTCTCACTCTATGACGATCGAATTGACAGCATGAACCCACGTGGCCTGGGCGCGCATATCACGCTTTCTGGGCCTCAAGGCCTCCAGCATCGATGGATGCTCCCCACTAGTGACTTTCAGGGATGTTCAGCAGCAGAGATTCAGTTTGCCACACCACTCAAGCCAAACGATGCGCTTGTGGTCAGATGGCCTGATGGAATCCGCACCAGCCATCTAGTACCGCAGAACGGACACGTGGAGTGCAGATTCAGTGACGGTCGCAGGCTCGACTGACTGAGAGTGTCGCGATACCATGACGTGATGCCCCGGGTAAGCAGACAAATCATGCACTCACTTTGTGTTTGGACGCTGCGTTATCGAATTTCGCTGGCCATCATGATTGCCATAAATACCGCTTTACTTTGCCTGCCAGAGGCGATTGCACGCAGTCCACATCAGCGTGATTTTTTCGTACAAGACGCCGCCCGCATTATCGAAGGCCTCGACATCACCGATCGCGACCGGCAACGCGTCATCATCACTTTGCTGGAAGATTACGACCGCGATTGGACAAGGGCTCACTACCGCTTTATTGAGGGACAGCAACTGGCACTTGAGATCAGCACGCCTGAGTATCGCGCAGCACGGGCAGCTTTGGACGAGGCTCGGAAGCAAAGTCAGGAGACTCGACAGAATTACAAAGTCACCCGATCATCCAATAGTTCTGTATCTGATCTTGAAGCCGCTCGCGAGAAAAGGCAAGCTGCCCAACAAACGCTGGATCGCGCTTCCTATGTACTGGCAACGACGGAGCGCATGGACCCCGCCACCAACACGGCAACACACACGCAAATGCGTATGGACAGAGCTGCCCTGGCAGAGCACATTCAGGACTGCCTTGAAGTCATTCTGACGAAAGAAGAACTACAGCGATGGCCAGATGTGCAATCCGATCTCGCACGGCGCCGAGCACTTGCAGGCGACACACTCGCAGGCGAAGGACTTCACCTTGAAGACTTCATCAATCAACTGTCACCATCTCTTGACCAGGCTCAAAGTAAGGCGGCCCAGCCTGTCATTGATCGCTGGAAAGTTGATATTGATCAGCGACTGAAAACCCGTGACTTTGCTGCTGGAAACGAGTTGCTGCAAGAGATGACCGATGAAGGCGATCCAGAAACAACACGCAAGATCGTCAACGCCCTACAAGCCCGGCTACAAGGGCAACGCGCCGTTAGAGATACGACCTATGCTGCAGTAGAGTCCATTGCTCAAGCATTAGATCAGGTGGCTGCCAGTCGAATCCGCCACCACTATCAAACCATGGTGTATAAAGCTTTGCTTCGGGAGACAGTACTCGAGCATGCTGTCAAGAAACTGATCACAGAAAAAGCAACTGCTGCTGAAATCGCTGACCTAGAGTCACTCTTAGCATCACACCAAGCATGGCGTAAGGCTCAACTAAGTGATCGGATTGATGCCTACCGAAACTACCAAGGTGTCGAGGTCATCGTTAACCGCACGCGATCAGACCGCAACTCAGCACCCAAAGCTCATGCAGCAGACAAGATTCAGCGGCAACTCCAGGAAGAACAGGCGCAGCGAATCTTGATGGACTGGGCTACGCTGAAGAAAATTGTGGGTCGAACTCGGGCCAAGGAAGCACGCGGCAATCGCCAATTGCCTCAAATCACATCGCAGAATCAGTAGTCTGCAGACTGAGTATGTCTTCGAGTGAGACTCTCGGGAAAATGTCTAAGTACCCGCCCCGGGTCGCATTCAAAATTTGAACTCCATTGGCCTCCGACCAAGCCTGCGCATGGCGAAAGGCGCGAGTCATGAGATTCAAACAAGCTGGACGCACACGCTCACCCGGCACGCGATAATTGTCATCAAAGTGGTTCTGCACATCCGGCGCTTCCATGAGACTACGTGGGTCAATGCCATCTTCCCCTTCGTACTGATGGTCACAGCCAATAAGAACAATCGGATTGCAACCGAGGTGCGCAGCAATCTGCATCAAATCAAAACTAATGGTGCCACCTGACCAGATCCCTTCACTGGCATTGCCCGAAAAACAAACGTTGCCATCACCATTTGGCTGCCCCACCGGCTGGCCCAGCCAGTGCCAACGAACCATGCGTGTGCCATGCAAGCGACGCGGCATATCAGGCCCCCCAAGGATGAGGTCGTACTGGCTGGCCAGATGTCGCTTGATTTTGGGAAAGAGCACCCAGTCACTAATGGCAAAGTAATCTGGCCGCCAATCAGTTTGATCAAACGCAAGATTGATGCGGTTGGAGGCCAGCGTCACTTCGTCTCGGAGCATATCCAGATCGGAAGCACAGAGGCTCGGGCCACATCCAATGACAAAGCCTGCCCTGCCCTTGTGCCGATCTCGAAGTTGATTCCAGAATTCAATATCGGCCTTCGCACCAAATGGGTGCATGGCTGAAGCAACATCGCGACGAGCACGATGATAGATCCGCCGGACAAGAAACTGAATCCGTTCAGTGGCTGTGATCATAGACTTTGCCAATCAAACGCATTACCCGCAAGGCATCGTTTGAGCACCCTTGAGTAATCGGCCGATCCTCAGATACACAACTCAGAAAGTGTTCTGCCTCAGAATCCCAGGAGGTATCCACGTCATACACAATACGCTGTGTGTCCTGCCAATGAACTGCTGGCCCTGCAATGGCGTTTCGCTCCAAAGTAAGCGCTTCTTCCCCATAAGAATTACTTGATGTCTTGAGACCGTTGAGCACCATGTGTCCCCCTGACAAGAAGATTTCCAGCGAGAACAAGTGACGCCACTGCGTCATGGTCGAGTGCAATGAGGCAACGACACCGGTCTGCGAGTTTCGAAAGTTTGCAAACACATTGTCTTCAATGCCGTCAAGATTCCAAAACAGCGATGACACCATGGCCTGCACATCGTCAAAATCCCCTGCAAAGTACAGCATCAAGTCAAGCATATGAATGCCCTGGTCGAGCAGAATGCCGCCGCCAGCAAGGGACTTATCAGCTCGCCATGTCGCAAAAAACGAATCATCTACGCTCTTGCCATAGCGGCCCCGCATCCATAGCAAACGACCAAATTCACCCGAATCAACTGCGGCCTTGGCCGTCTTGATGCTTTCATGATGCCGATGGTTGAATCCGTACATCAACTTGCAACCACTGGACTGCTCCGCCTCAATGATCTCTTCAACATCAGCGGCCGTAAATGCTGGCGGCTTTTCGCAAAAGACATGCTTGCCCGCACGGAGCGATGCAATAGTCAATGGCTTGTTCTCGAAGTTCGGAGTACAGATGAACACAGCATCTACATCTGAGTCGCCTATGACACCTTCTGGATCTGAGGTTGCTTTGTATGGCGTCTCACCCCCAAGATGGGGATCGTAGATCAGATCAACAGTTCCTCGGCCGCTTGCCTCAATGGATTGCGCTCGTATCCGACCCATCTTGCCAAATCCGATGATGCCACAACGCACTAGTGCCGGATCAGCCCCTGCACCTGTGTCCGCGTGAGCCTCCAACTCTGCTTTGCGTGAAGCAGTTGTCATGCTGGCACGCCCTGAGATGACAATGTATTGAGAAAGGCACGGAAGTCATCAGCCAGTCGCTCTAAGAATGTGCTGCAGGTGCTGGCGACATGTGGGCTCATCAGAAAGCGGTCTGGATGGAATGCGCGCAACGGACCGTGATAGGGCTCTTGCCAATAGACATCAAATGCAGCTACAAGCCGACCGGATTCGATTTCGGTCAGCAGCGCTGCTTCATCGACCACGTGCCCTCTGGCGGTGTTGACCAATGCTGCCCCATCTTTGAGTTGGGATAACCATGCAGCATCCACCCAGCCTCTTGTCTGATCATTGAGTGGTACGTGCAGCGTTACACAGTCCACCGTTGGCAACAAAAGTGCCAGGTCGTCGGGCGCGTTCGTAGCTGCGTCGTAGGTAACGACCTCAACGAGCCCATTGAGTTTCGCTGCAACCTGAGAGCCAATCTTGCCAGTGCCGACCACCAGCACCCGCCGTGTCCCGAGGAAGGGACGAGGTGCCTTGATCCATGACTCGACATCCCCGAGATCGCGATAGAGCATTTCAAGGACCCGCTGGACCGCAAAATTGGCAGTCTCCGCATGAATAATGTCCACAGTCCCCTCAGAGGGGAGACAGACCTCAATCCCACGCGCTTGGCAGGTTTCGAAGGGGATATTGTCCGTGCCGACCCCGCAGCGAAAGATGCCCCGCAGAGCGGGCATCTCATCAAGAGGGAGTGGCTTCGAGCCGATCAGTGCGACCTCCGCATCACCTGGGGCTGCTGTGGTCGTAATACCGTCGATGAAGCCATCGAGCGTCGCTGTATTGGTCCAAATTGGGAGTTGCATGTCTATTGGCCTGGAGTACCCTGACGCCCAAACCGGACGCGGTGCACATGATACCGGGCGGAGCCTGACTTCTGGAGCCTCAAATGCTGCGTCAGGGCTCCAAAATGGCGATTCTCAGCATTGCAGGCAGCTTCATCTGGGAAAAGTGCAACGGCTGATGGCACTGTCGCACAAGGGACCTCAAGAATTCGCAACACGGGCGCACTATGCTCGTATCGGAGCAACACATGGAGTTCAAGGTCAGCATGATGCACCAATTGTTACCACCACTGGCGCTGATGCTTCTGGTGAGTTCAATGGTCTGTGCTGGTGAGCATCCGGCCTGGACCGTCCGTGACGCAGCCGTCATCATCGAGACCCTTGATATTGAGGACCGGGAATCACAGGCGATCATTGAACTGCTGCTTCATGATTATGACCAGTCATGGCAGGAACTCTTACAAGCCCAGCACGCCGCAATTGATGCCCTGACCGCCAACAAGCCTTCTGGCGACAGCTACCTTCGCCAGTGCTTTGAGACCTCCGCACAATTTGGCAGTGCCAGAGACCTTCTTGCTGCAGACTTTGAAACTGGCATGCAGGCATTTCTTGAAGATGAGGATCAGGCTGACTGGGAGACTCTCAAACGATTGGTCCGCCGCCGCAATTTGCTCCCACGAGGACAACTCAAAGGCGAACGCAATGACCTCTACCAGATCATAAATGATATGGCTGAGGGGGAAGTGATCAGTCAGACTCAGGGGGTCCAGACTGCGTTGGCGAATTGGGAAGTACAACTCGACCCACTTCTGGCTGAGCGGGCTGCATTTGAACGCAACTACCCCAGCACCTTCAGAACACTGTGCATGAACTTGCGCTTTGATGACGCGCTGGATCTTGCCACTCAGCGACTCTCACTTCAACAGGCCGTACGTGACCGCACTGATGCCACCACGCTGGAGATTGTGGATCTGTTGAGCGCTGACCAAGCGCGCTCACTTCGTGATCAACTAAACCATGCGGAACGACTCGCTGGCTTGTCTCGAATTACTAGCGCCCTTCTCGCAGCACTTCGCGCATGGGAAGCGCCAGATACAGAGGACAAGGCGGCGCGCGACCAGTTAATTGCAGATTGGCAAGCAGAACGCAGAAGCTTGATGCAGACGCTTCGGCAAGCAACAAGAGTTGCTGACGGCGGCCGCACCGTGGCGGATTTACGCAAGCGACTTCAACAAAGCACAAACTGGCCCCGGCACGAAGAAGCGCTATTCAAGGCCAAACTGGCTGTGATGCAGTTAGATGAGCACTTCAATGAGCAAGTGTGCCGCTTTCTGGGTCGCACGGAATGTCAAAATGCCTTGGCTGGCCAGCCCAATGCCATGAAGCGGCTTGTTCCTCGGAGGCCACAAACGGTGCCGTTTCACGAGCCAACACCAGATGATGCAACTGGCCCCGATCCTGATTTGGCCAATGAGCCAATCTCAACTGAAGATCCATTCCCTGAACCTGAACCTGGGCATGACCCCGGGGAACCCATTCCAAACATTGAGCCTGATCCCAATTCGCCAGATCCGTTCCCGCCACCAGACCCCGGGGAGCCAATACCTGATCCATTTCCAAGTTGAAATCAGCAGTCTGGATTGACTGAGACGGCATCATGCACGAGCCCGGCTGTTCCGGCATACACCGTTGTCTTCCAGTCCGTAGATGGTGGCGTCCAATGTGCCCTACCACCAGCTGCACGCACCAACGCCAAACCAGCAGCAACATCCCACAGGAAAATGTCTTCCTCGTGATAGAGATCCATCATGCCACAGGCAGTCCATGCCAGTGACATAGTCGCTGAGCCAACCATCCGTACCTTCTTAAAGGATTGAATCCTTTCTAATGATGCCTGCAGCGATGTGCGGTCGTACGCGCGCGCGCGAGGAAATCCCGTTGCCAAAATGGCATCTGATGGATCTTGAACATCAGAGACACCAATGGGCTTGCCTTGACATGTTGCCCCCTGACCCACAATGCCCTGAAAGGTGAGCTGACGATCAATATCCACCACCACACCCAGCACAGGCTGGCCATGCTGCCAGAATCCGACCGAGACTGCCGTAATGGGTATGCCACGGGTGAAATTCATCGTGCCATCAAGCGGATCAATGATCCAACCTCCAGCATCGAGATCGAAACTGTCGTCTGCCCCCTGTTCTTCACTCAATATCGACAGGCCAGTTGGACGGAGGTGCTCAAGCAGACACTGCTCAGCAGCGAGGTCTGCCTGCGTCTTGATGTCCTTGCCTACCCCGCCACAGATGCCTGCATCTGTGGACCAATGCTCCGACAAAACCGAGGCCGCTGATTGAGCGGCCTCCACTGCTATTGAGAGCAGTCCGGCATGATCCATGGGGCTGCTCAGTCTGCAATGCGCATGTTCTGCGCTTCCGACATGGCCCATTCTGCATGACCAAGGAATCGATCCAGCCACGCATGCAGCAGAACTTGGTGGGCGCATTCCACGATGCCATAAGACTTGGCATCAACATAGAGATTGAGATCGCCCAACTGGCGACAGGGATTCTCTGGCTTGAGTCCCGTAAGCGTCACCACAGTCATATCCAAATCACGCGCCACCTCAACGGCGTTGAGCACATTTCGCGAACTGCCACTGCTGGAGATTACAGCCAGCAGGTCACCAGACCGCCCATGCCAACGGATTGGTTGGTCGAAAACGTGATCAAACCCAAGGTCATTTCCCAGCGCCGTTACTGAGGCAGAATCATTGAAGCAATGGGCACGGACCCGTCCATTCTTCGCGAAGTCCAAGGCCATGTGTCCAGCCATCGCTGCACTGGCCCCATTGCCAGCAAAGTAGACACAACGATTGTGCTGCTGAATCGTGGAGGTCACACGAGACAATTCATCAAAGCCACGCTCTGTATCGACAACATGACCGTGCCGGTCTGTAACCTCCAGCCCCGCGAGCACTTCACACAACCGGCTTTGGTATTGACTGTAGAAACTCATTCAAAACCCCTTAGCTGACCTCTTCCGACCATCGGCTGCACCAGAGCCGATTCTTTGGATCCGGGAGGATACTGCAGAAAAACGGCTGCGCCCACACACCCAGTTTTTTTGTCTTTCCCGCAATGCGTGGTCCAATAAATAGGCTATTTAAAGGCACTCATGATGTCTTTCAGATCGTCTTCTGACCACCCTGCTCCACAATGCCTAAAAGGGCTTCGGCAATATCCAGATCACGCTGCGTTTTGATGACATGGGCTGCCATTGGCCCAAGTTCATGAAACCCAACCCGTCCAGCATAGGTAGCGCAGCGACCTGCCTTCCGGGCGCTCAAAAAAGATGCACTCCGCCAGGCTGAAAGGCTCCATGAAATGCGCTGAATTGGGCTGAGTTCCTGTGAATTGGTCTTCTGATCAAACGAAAAGTTCACAGGCTGCCCATTCATTGCACACTCAATCTGGATGGGTTCACATGAGAGCAGCACATCCAAATCTTCTTGCTCAATACGTTCAATGAAACTCTGAACCTCAGCGACAGTTACAAGTGGGGCAATGCTGTGCACTTGAATGAGCCACTCACACTCATGCATCTGGAGGAACTCCTCCACGAAGTCCTCACTGGTTGCTGTGTGACTTCCGAGGTGTTCGGGCCGCTGATGAAAATAAACACCCTCAGCTTCCGCAATGGGTCCAAAGTCCGGATGTTCTGAATTCACCCAGATCTCATCAAAACAGCCGGCAGATCGACAACGCCGGATGGCACGAGCAATCAGAGACACACCATCGAGTTCGCGCAGGTTCTTCTTAGCGAGCCGTTGGCTGCCCATGCGAGCTGGAATCATGGCAATCACACGCATACGAACGATATACCTCTAAGACTTGGGCTTTGCTGAAATCACGGGCACCTGCCGCCAGCCATCCGATTCCGTCAAATCTCGCGCGGCAAACACCCACACAACTGCCTTCTTACCCTTCAACTGATCCCGCCGACGTAATAGTTCAATGCGAGTCGCTGTCGCACCTGATCCTCGAACCGCGACTCGATCAACGCCATGACCAAGCTGCGCAGAAATATGCTCAGCCAAACCCGCGTCCGTTGCATGCATGTCGTCGCCAGTTGAATAGACAAGTGCATGGCTGTCCCCAAGCAACACAACCGGTGAGTCGCGGCTTACTGGGCCCCAGGCTAATTCAGGGATCATGACCGTGGTGACTTCCGTCGAGGGGCCATCACCACCATCTCTCATCTGCACGAGATCGCCACGCAATTGAACCTCTTTCTCGACCATCGCTGGAGCCACATTGTTTGGCGCAGCGACGCCTTGGTCTATCAACCATCCTGAGATAAGGTCAGCCGCACGCTGTAAACCAACAGGCGACCAGTGGGTATCAGTTTTGAGGTACCCCTGCTGACCAGAATCAGATACTGCTTGGAGATGTGGCTGGAGATCGAGCACCTCAACATCTGCCGAGCGAAGTCGTTCAAGGAAGGCCTGCAGATTGGAATGAACAGGAACCGTGTCCGGCTGTTTTA
>JAKVBT010000001.1:110297-112016 GCA_022446905.1 Phycisphaerales bacterium | reverse complement strand
ACGGGTGTCAGCACTGTGTGCAATGACTGCATCTGTGAACCACAAGCTGGATGCACTGGTGATGTTGACGCGGACAACCGCGTTGACGCCACCGATCTCATTGAGCTGATGGACAACTGGGGAGAGTCACTTGAATGCAGTTCAGACCCAGATGGCGGCACCACCATTGGACTTTCTGATCTTCTCTTAGTCCTCGCCAATTGGGGTCCATGCGATTTCTCTTGAGTTCGGTGTGACTACCCGTTCTTCCCAGCCACATACTCACGCCCATGGGCGTAGTCGATATTCACTGGGACGCTCGCGGCGCAGTGTGGACATGACTCCGCGGGAATAGATGGCAGTACCACTTCATCAAGACAGATGAAGTGCTCCACACCAAAATCCTCAGCGCCAACATTGCCGCGGTTAATCCAGGTCGCCACCCCCACCACGATGCCGCCCGCATCCTCAACAGATGCTTTCACCAAACCTGTGGAATACCCCGTGTTGATGATGTCGTCGACTAAGAGCACCCGCTTGCCAGCGACAACCTCGTCATACCGTCGACGAAGCGCAAAAGCTTGGCGGTCGTCTGTGCGTTCAGCAAAGATGCTGGCACAGCCAAGCGCGTTGGCGGTGTACTGCCCGCAAATCACCCCGCCAATCGCAGGGGCGCACACCACTTCCGGATCAACCCCCGCCGCGCGCACTGCCTCTGCGAGCATCGCGCTTAATTCCTGTGGTCGCTTGGGATCGAGATTGACCAGGTCCTTGGCAATCCATCCATCACCATGCTCGCCTGAGGCGTAGACAAAGTGATCTCCAGTCATCAACGCTCCGCACGACTCCATGATCTCACGCGTGCGTGATGATCGGGCCTGCGCGCTGCTAGGCATAGGAATGCAGTCCACTGATGGTGAAGTTGATAATGACCCAATTGAAGATCATCACAATGCACCCAATCACTGCTAACCAAGCCGTCCACAAACCCTTGTCCTTCACCTTCATGCGAACGTGAATCAGGATCGCAAAGATGATGAACGTGTTGAGGGCAAATGTCTCCTTGGGATCCCACCCCCACGGCCGGCCCCAGGAGTGATCCGCCCAAATGGCGCCCATCACCAAACCCGCCCAAAGAAGAATGAAAGACAGCTCCACCAACACCATCGTTGCCCCGTCTAAGACCTGCCCAAAGGTGGTTGAGGTTGATGTGATGGCGGTTGACCCGTCTGGCCTTGGTGCCATCAGGAAACCAGCGCCGCCAGCACGAGCGTAGTCATTGCCCACATCCACCCGGCCGGTCAGAACACAGAACAGGCGTCTTAAAATGAAGAGGCCTGCAGTCATCGCGGCGAGGAAGATCAACACATACGAGAAGATGATCACGTTGGTGTGAATGTGGAGCCAGAGATCGTGCAACACTGGCATCTTGTTGCCAATGGCTGGATTCAAATGTACTGGGTCCAGATGCGCTGCCATCAACGCCACCATGGAACAAATCGCCGCGCCCAGCAAGAACAACCCCCGCATGCGTGTGCGTCGCACAATGAACTCCATGATGAGCGCAAACACACACGCATACCAAGCACTGGTGGTTACCGCTTCAAACATATTGGTGTTGGGCCAGCGTCCAGAAACATAAGCCCGGGTGATGACCGAAGCCGTTTGAAGACCAAAGGCAAAGAGATACAAGAGCAAGCCAAACCAAAATGCCCCACTCCAGCGATATACCACCCACAT
>JAKVBT010000001.1:99997-110197 GCA_022446905.1 Phycisphaerales bacterium | reverse complement strand
AAGAAGATCCACCCCCAAGTAAACCCGCCCCACTGGAAATACATGCTCTCAGCACGAAGTCGCTGAGTCGATGGATACACATCTGGATTGATGCTGCGAAGAGCGGAAGCCAACGCTGCGGCATTGGTGTTCACACCAACTGCGTCCCCAGTCAGCCACGCCGCCTGGAGCGCCGTCCACGACGAGGCGACGGGAGATTCTGGGTCTTGTTGCACTACATCGCCAATGCGAGCCCAAGGTCGCTGCACTGCATCTGGGCCTGTCGGTGGAATGAGCATCAGCTCAGCACGGATCACTTCAGGCTGCGCCACCATCAGTGCTGTATCGATTGCCTGCACGGGCTTGGCAAAGCGCATCACATCAGTGCGCATTGATGCCAGCAGCGATTGCACTTCGGGATGCTCAAGAAAGGCGCGCGGCGCTAGACCAAATTCAATGAACCGATCGAGCCGCTCATTGCTGGCAATCGCGGGTCGCATCCGACTGTCTCGAAGGGCTCTGGCAATCTCTACCCGCACCAATTTGTTTTTGACAAAGTAAAGGTCCTGATCGGCCCACACACCGGGACGCAGCATCAAATCAAGCATGCCCACCCGTGGCTCGAGGCCGCCAGGCCGCCGCGGCCCACTGACCCAGTTCATCGTGTCGCGGGCAAATGACTCAAAGCTTTTGAGCCGACCATCCTGCCACACTGTGACCTCATCCAGAGGCGAAAGATCAACCGCTTCATAGAACGTTGGTGCCGACCCCGATTCAGGTGTTACCGGCGCTGCCTGCGCTGCGACAGTGCACAACAACAGCATGATCACAATCCGAATCATGTGGCACCTCCAGCCTGCGCATAAGCCCGAAGTGCAGATCGACGCTTGATGATTGGCTTGATATAGAAGGCATAGATCATGCCAATCACACTCAGTACGCAACCGGCAAGCATCGTCCAGACACCATTGCGATTGCCTACGCCTAGCACGGTGAAGTTTCGGCCCAGAGACGGCACGCCGCCACGGTTGCCCTGTGGATCAGGTGGGTCCCACTGGGACTGAAAGAACCACAGGCCGCCCAATTCACTGGGGTTGTTGACACTGACTTCCGCAAAGGACACGGCGTCTCCCTCTTCGAACCGTAGCTGGCTGTGCCAGTTGAGCACACTACTGACGCTACCAGTGAAGCCACCAACATGAGAGGCGATTCTGAATCCATCAAGTGAAATTGCTGCTGGAAGTGGTTCGCTTTGCCGTGAAAACATCAATTCAATGGTGCGGCCATCGGGCAATGACACAGCCGTTGGCTGATAACGGAATCCAATCACTGCATCTTGATCTGATGCGAAGGGATAGTGGTGATGAGTCAACCAGGCCGTGCGTTCACTTCCCGGCACATTCACACGCATCATGCTGTATTGATTGGCAGCCGCCCGATCACGCTGCTGCGTGGGCACAATGGCTGGTCGAGTTTCCAATCGCACGCGCGGGTTGTAGTCATCAACCGTTAAAGCAATGCCCCGAGCAAGTTCCAGCGGCTGACCAATGGTGATTGTCTCTACACGTTGGTCCATCCCTGGAAGTCTGACGAGCAACCGCAAATCTTCTTCTTCTGGGCCGCCAATGAACTGAAGATTTGCAGTGCCGATTGCGGGAGGGATGTAACGCATCTTGATGCGCTCATCTGGAGCAGAAGCGCCATCATGCTGCGCGTGGTCGCTGGTTGCAGGAAGATCGCCATTGAGCGCTGGATCATCAAAGACCCAGCGTTGCCACTTGCGGGTCCCATCATCAATGCTCACCCGAGCGAGTGACACCTCGCGTCCTGCAATGAACAGATCATTATCAAATCGTTCCACTCGATAAGAGAACGGCGTGCCTTCAATCTCGATAAATGGTGTTGTGGTGTCGTCGACGCCAAGCGATTCGATGGGAACAGTCATCGATACTTCGTGTTCGGGCACCTGAATCTCAAGTTGGGCTGTAGAAGCCACATCTAGATCGACATCCTCATCAATCCAAGAGATGTCCAGTTGTTCTATTGGCGCTGTGGAATAACTTCCTTCAGCATAGACCTCGTGGGATTGCGATCGCCCATCGGGCGTTGACAAGGTCACATCCGCCCATGGAGAGTACGGCCCGTCCAGTGTTGGCACTGGATTGGTCTGCATCACTGCGTAGCGCAGGTAATCGGTGACCTCCACAGATGCATCCCCAAGCGGATCATTGGCGTCCACAGACGGGATCGACAAAACAATTGGATCAACTGGCACCGGCGCTCCAGGAGGCATCCATACACGCTGCACACTGCTGAGTCGATCGTTGAAACGGGGCAATCCCTCAATCGCCCGCTCAAACCACGGAGTCAGCGGCACCGTCTCGCCCAGTGCATTGGTGGTCACTTCACGCAGGTACAAGGCCGGCTTGGCTTGTAGATAGAAGGTGTCTCGACGATCAGGCTCCAAAGTGATCGACAGTGTTTCATCGACCAACGGGGTGCCGTGCACCTTGACCGCGCGAGCCATGGGCTGTGTGGGATCATCAGAGCGCACGATGTCTTCGGTGTATTCGGGATAGCCGGCAATGACCTGCCGCATAAAGGGCTCACCCTGCGGCGGCTGCACCTGCACTGTCACCGCATAGGCTTCCTTGCCCGCATCTTCGCCGCTGAGCAATGACCAGTTTGGATCGATGCTGGTCACGCTGAACACCCATGGGGCAGTAGCGTTGCCTGCGGAGATCGACTTCCCAGGCATCGCCCGCATGTCGACCGAGCCTTGGCCCGGCATGTCCATGATCAGTCGACCACGCGCAACTGCCACATCACCCTCGAGTTTGGTGCCGAAGTAGATCACGCATCCAAGACACATGATGATGATCCCACTATGGATCATCCAGACACCTGCATTGATGACCGTCATTGGGATGCGGCGGATCGTCACCACCGCCATAGTCAGGCAGGTCAAGCCGACCAAGGTGTAGAAAGGCCACCAATTGAACCACTCGTACTCGGTCATTTCCAGCGTGCGGTGTTCTCGAATGAGATACCACGCACTGGCTTCCCAGAATGAGATGCTCGTTGGCACCCCGGCCGAGCCAATCGCGCCGTAAATAAAGAGCACCGTCATTAGAAAAATGCCAAACCAGACGCTCTCAAGGAGGCTGAGTGGCCAGGGCAACAGACGACGCGCAGACGGGGAGCTCATGAGCGGTGGATTGTAGGAGGCCAGATCAGGTTCGGGGACCTTTGCCCTATGTTCCAGATGATCGGCGGAGCGGGCGGGCATCTAAAGTTGGCCCGCAGCAGTCTTCAAAGTCACGGAAGGCCGGTGGATCTGGCTGCGCTGGACCGTACTCCTCGAGTAGCTCATCAAACCACCGACGGATCTCGGCTTCCTGCTTCCTGCGGGCCTCTGGTGGCATGGCCGCGATCCGGTACTCAAGCTGCCTTTTCGCCGCTCGTTCGGTGGCCCCGATGAGCGTGTACACGGCGATGCTTTCTGCGGCCGATTGGGAGGCTTTGCTGCGTTGATGACGAGCATGACTGCACCACCAAGAAGTCATTGCCCCAAGGTGAGAGGCGTACAGGTCTTCGTTTTCATAGACATTGATAAATCGAATGAAGGCTGAGGACTGGGCTGGGTCATCACGCAATGTGGTGATAGCACGCCGCTCCCACAGTGGCATCTGGCGTGCGTCGGGGGTGTGTGGCCCAGCGATGACATGTAATAAGTGCCTGGTGAGTCGTGTCCCCTGCTCATCACGCAGGTGGAGTTGATCTCGCAGTGGATCAATGGCCGGCAGGCCAAGAAAGGACAAGGAAGAGAGCGCGGTTGATGCCGTGCCCATGTGATCATCATCATCGAGCAGTGGAGCCAGAACTTCCACAATGCGTTCAGCATGGTCATCACCCTCTTCCACCAAGCACAACAAAATGGCAGCGTTTATTTGGAGCTGTCGATCACGTGATCCGAGTTGCTCGATCAGTTCCGGGGTGGCCGCCCGCAGCATTTGGGAAGAGGAAGCCAACACCCGAAAGGCAGTCACACCATTCGGTCCACTCAAACCATCACCACCATCACGCATCAACCAGACCCATGATGCCGCTAAGGATTTGGGATCAGAAACCGACTTCGCCCTCAGCAACAATTCGGAGACCATCATCCGTTGCTGCTCATCCCCGACCACCATCGCGAGTTCGAGCTGGGGCACCGCCAAATGCCGAGCGGCCCCCAAAAACCGAGAAGCGCCATGGGCATTCCACTTGACCTCATCATCCCTCAGATTGACGATGGCCTGCTGAATCCACGGCACTGCCAGTTTTTGGATTGCCCGGTCATCATGCTTCTTCTCAGCAAAGGCGCGAAACAACTTTCGGATGTCCGCTGGAAGCGTGGGATCTCGCTTGAGCTCAAGGTCAGGTGTCCGCTTGATTTGAGCCCAGACATTGGGCTTTGGCGCAGGCACATCGCCAGCGCCGGACGCCGTCAACATCATGGTCAGAATGTATGCCCCGGTTGGCACGAGTAAATCATCGACCACCCAGTTGGTGTGACATTAGTTTGGTGCCACCAAGTCAGGTGATGACATGTCAATCAACTACGTCGTCGCCGCGGCCTCTCGGTAGTCATAGACCCCCCACCCGGTCTTGTTACCGAGGCGGCCGGCGTCGACGAGCTCCACCAGTTTGTCGCACGGCTTGTACTTGTCTGGATGACCTAAGCCGTGATGCAACACCAGCATGATGTCGCGGCAGACATCCAGTCCAATCAAGTCCGCCAAGCGAAGTGGCCCCATAGGGAATGCACACCCAAGTTTCATGATGCCATCAATGGCCTCGGGCTCAGCCACCCCATCATTCCACGCATGGAAGGCTTCATTGATCATGGGCATCAGCACACGATTGCTGACAAAGCCTGGGAAGTCATTGGCGGCAATGGGCGTCTTGCCCATGGCTTGGCTCAGTGCCATGGTCCGTTCGAGGGTGTCCTGGCTGGTGGCTGGGCACTTGATGACTTCGACCAGTTTCATCACTGGGACTGGATTGAAGAAGTGCATCCCAATCACTCGATCAGCTGCAGCCCCCACTGTGTCGGCGATGCTGGTGATCGAAATCGAGGAGGTATTGGTCGCCAGCACACAGGAGTCTGAATACGTCTCCACCATCTGCGTGAAGATCTTCTTCTTCAGGTCCTCATGCTCAGTCGCTGCCTCAATGGCAAACTGTGATGTGTCGGCCATACATGTTTCGGTGGCGTAGCCAATACAACCTAGTGCAGCATCGGCTTGGTCCTGAGTCATGCGTTCCTTGGCGACGTTTCTGCCAACGGTCTTCTCGTGGTATCCCCGAGCGCGGTCCAATTGCTCTTGGGAGACATCGACCTGACAAACGTTGATGCCTGCCATGGCGGCGGTCAATGAAATACCGCTGCCCATGGTTCCGGCGCCGATGACCGTGATATGCGTGACGTCTGACATGCTGATGCTCCTTTTCGGATCAAACGGCCATTCTACGCGGACCAAGTCGAACTACGCCTTGGTCAATGCCAGGTGATGTATGGATAACCCCAAAAGACAAGGGCGAGACTCTTCCTGAACTCGCCCTTGCCACTTGGAAGCTGCGGTTGGGAGACCGCAGAAATGAAGTCAAAAATCAATCACTCCAGTTTTGGAGCTCCGGGCCCGTGTATTGAGCCAATGGTCGGATAATCCGGTTGTTGGCGTGCTGTTCCATGATGTGGGCACACCACCCAGTGATGCGCGAGGCAACAAAGATGGGCGTGTACTGCGGAACAGGAATACCCATGGCGTAGTAGGTCATGCCACATGGGAAGTCCACATTCGGATGGATGTTCTTCTGTTCCAGCATGATGGCTTGGACTTGATCGCCCAAATCAAACCACTGCTGCGCATCTGCATTTTCCTTCTGGGCATACTTCAGGCCCCACTCGCGAAGAATGCCGGCTCGGTGGTCGCCATTCTTATAAACACGATGACCAAAGCCCATCAATTTTCGCTTCTCATCAAACGCTCGTTGCATCCAAGCATCGACGGTCATGTCGCCACCTGAAGTATCACGCATGATGTCCGCAAGCATGTCCATAGCCGCTTCATTGGCGCCGCCGTGAAGATTGCCCTTCAGCGCACCAATCGCACCGCACACGGCGGAGTGCATATCGGAATTCGTAGATGCAATGACTCGACCAGTAAACGTTGATGCATTGAAATCGTGTTCGGCATAGAGAATCAACGACACATCCATGACCTTGGTCGCCGCCTCGCCTGGCTGAATGCCAGTCATGCACCAAAGGAGATTCCCAGCGTGGCTCAGACTCGAGTCGGGCTCAACAGGTGCATTGCCATCAAGCGCCCGCTGATGGGTTCCGATGCACGTTGGAATCTTTGCAAGCAATCGACATGACTTGCGGTACTCCGCTTCAGCAGAGTTGTCTTCACACTCTGGATCCGCATGGGAAAGGAGAGATACAGCGGTACGAAGCACGCTCATGGGGTGCGCTTCGGGGGTGTCTGTTGCAATCTTGGTAATGGCCTCAGTCACTGAGGCTGGGATAGATCGCTCTGAGCGCAGCATGGCATCAAATTCAGCACGTTCCTGTGGCGATGGCTTATGGCCAACAAGCAGCAAGAACGCCACCTCTTCGAATGTGGCATGCGCGGCGAGATCAGCAATCTCATATCCGCGGTAAATCAGTTGGGTCTGATTGACCGAACAAATGGAAGTATCGCCGATGGTCTGGCCAGCTAGGCCACGGGTATCAGCAGACTGAGGCGTCGCAGTTACGCTCGACATTTGAATGAAATCCCTCTCTATCAGTCCGAAACCAAGATGTTCTCGGACCTGCTGACGACTGCACCACCGGGCTCCACCAGAACGTCAAGCAGACCCGCCATCCTAGCAGATTCAGGCCTTCTAAGGAAGGGGTTATCAGCACTTACGCAGCGATCAGAAACTACTCCGAAGAGAGGTTCCACTCCTCGCCCGGCATGTACTCAAGCAGGTCATAGAGTTCTTGTCGCGTTTGCATCGTGTCAAGAAGTGACTCGACATGCCCATCCTCACGCAGTGTCGATAGCGCTGACACAACAGCTTTCATCGCAATCCGCTGCATGGTGACAGGGAAGATTACAAGGTCATACCCCATGGATCCAAACGCATCCAGTGGAATGATCTCTGTCTTGCCAAACTCAGTCATGTTCGCCAGTAGCAGGCCTGGGCATTGCTCTGCAAAGGTCGCAAACTCATTGGCATTTGCAAGGCCTTCGGGGAAAATCATGTCTGCACCAGCTTGCCGATAGGCCGCCCCCCGTTCGATAGCGGCATCAATACCATCGATGCCCCGCGCATCAGTGCGGGCAATCAAAACAAAATCAGGGGACTTGGTCGCCGCAGCTGCCTGAATTTTCTGACACATCTCCTCAGTACGAATCAACGTCTTTCCATCGAGATGTCCACAGCGCTTGGGGAACATTTGATCCTCAATGTGCATGGCTGCAGCGCCAGCGCGCTCGTACTCCACCACCGTCCGCCGCACCATCTCAATTTCGCCGTATCCAGTATCTGCATCGACAATGGTTGGAAGTTTGCTCGCCGAGGACACCTCCCGAATGGTTCGACAGACTTCTGTGAGACTGAGAAGACCCACATCGGGATAGCCAGCTGTGTTGGCGGTAGCTCCACCAGAAACATAAACGGCCTCAAAGCCTGCAGCATGAACTGCTCGCGCTACCAGTGCTGTGAATGCCCCAGGTGCAGCAAGGACCCCCTTGGCCATCAATTCACGAAGTCGAGCACCCGGTGATTTGGTTTTTGGCGTGGTGGTCATAAAAACAATTGTACTTGGCAATCCACTGACACTGAAGCAAAGGGGGAGCAGACCACCAAAGCGCCATTCATGACAACAACAACACCCTTGCCTGTTCCATATGCCGGCATAACGAAAAACAACTGAATCAATCAGTGATATTCACGGAGTAATGAAAGGAGGGATCAGGAGTTGTCATAACAGTCCCGTCCCCAGGCTTCCACGACGGCCAGAATGTCGCTGACGTCAAAGAAGCCATCATTGTTGGCATCAAGATCTGGGTAGTAGAAGCCGCCCCAGGCATCCAACAGCATCAGTAGGTCATTGACGTTGATCACTTCGTCGGCATTGATATCGGCCGAACACCAGCAGTTGATGTTGTAGTTGTTCGATCCATCTTCCTCGATGGCTTCATTTGAATAATCAGCAAATGAGTTGCCGCAGAAAAGTGAATTGCTGACAGGCAGCGGGGCATCGCCCTTGGCCAGCCATCCTGCATAGATGCCGCCCCCGGTGTAGCCATAGTTGTCTTGAAATGAGCAGGCGTTCACGGAAATGTCGTGGTTGCCGAGAATCGCCATCCCGCCACCAGCGCCATATCCATACTCAGAAGCATGATTGCGAATGAAATCGGTGTTCTCGATGACACCGGGAATCGCCGGGGCATCAGGGTTGTCCATCGGGACAAACAGCCCGCCACCTTGCCAGTCGGCCAGGTTGTCATGAAACAAACAAGAAGTAATTGTGAATGGTGTGTTTTCAGCACTGATGGCTCCACCTTGCCACGCGCTGTTCTTTCTGAAGCGTGAATTGTCGACTACGAGCGTATTACCTGTTGTGATATGGATCGCACCGCCAATTTCCGCACCATTGGAGTCAAAGTCACAGTTGGTGATGAAGAGATCAGAGTAGTACCCGCAGATAGCGCCACCAAAGGTTTGGACCGCCTCATTGCTGCTGCTGATGTTGCTCTCGAACCTGCAGTTCTTCACGGTAGCTGATGAAAATTCCACATAGAGAGCTCCGCCCCGGACGAGACCGAAAATGTTCGATCCGACACCGTTTCGAAAGGTGATGCCTTCAATTGTGCAAGGTGCGCCGTACATGACGATCGGACTCCAATTGAACCCCGTTCCGTCAATGATCGTCTTGTCGGCACCATCGCGTCCCTTAAGTGTGACGCCCGAGAGACCCCAGACGTTTTGGTACCAAGTACCAGGAGCCAGATCGATGATGTCTCCATTATTGGAAGCAGCAGCGGCATCCTGAATGGTCGGGTAGTCCTCGGGTACCCGAAGCGTTTCCGCATTCGCTACTGAGACCATGATCATGAGCGCAAGACTGAGCATGTGAGTTTGGGTGAAACAGTTCATGGGTTCTCCCTGTGGCTTCAGTATCTCACGGGCTTGGCTGTGACCCAAGACTCATATCAAGAAACTGCTATGAATCACGCAAAGGTTCATTCGTGGTCCTCTCAGAGCCATTTCTCTGATTTGACCAAGGATCATTTGGTCGCTGGCGTGGAGTTCATGGGGACAATTGAGCCTCGCCACTGACTGACACTGAAGTGAATGGGTGGCAGACCATCAAACCATCATTTGTAACAACAACAACTTCCATCTCTGACCCATCATCGCCAGATGCACGCAAGATCGCTGCTGCATCGAGATTGAGCGCCAGCAGGGCGGCACGTGCCGTGTCATAAAACTCGTGAGAATCAACGCCATTGGATGGCAAAGCGCGGCGGAAGCCGGCTTCTGCAACACCATCAATGCTCGTTGTCCATCCAGCCTCTTCTAACTGCGCTGCCAAATCAACACCGCCACCAGTCCAACTAGGGTGGTCATTGAGCACCAATACACGACCAGATCCTGAAGGCAAGGTCACAGAGGCGTGCTCCGCCTGAGCCCCGACCGCACTCTTACTCCAAGATTCCAATATGTCAGCAGCGATGAAATACCCCCCTACAAAGACTGCACACCCTATGACGAACGCAAACACACCTGCAATCGAAGCACGCCGAGCAGATTTCCTACTGGCACGAGCCTCACGACGAATCTGCACCCGCATCTCGCGCGCGCGTTCTGCAGCCGTAAACGCATTTTGCAAAGTTGGCTTGGCTCCTGCCACTGGATCGAGCACGCGATAGCCGCCGGTCCACCAGTCTGTGACCTTGATCCGTGGTCGTTCGCCATTTGAATGATGAACACGCGCCGATGGTTCTGGTGTAGTCACCGCCGACTCAGAAGTGATGTCGCCAGTAAAACTGGGAAGGTCCGCTGGTTTGACCAATCCAGGATCTGAAGCTCTTGCCAGATGATCAACGTCAGACAACATCTGATTGATGGACTCATAGCGCTGGTGATAATCCGCCATGGCTCGGCGAATCACCCAGC
>JAKVBT010000001.1:0-99898 GCA_022446905.1 Phycisphaerales bacterium | reverse complement strand
CTGCCAACGACCCAATATGAGCAGTCCAAGAATGACCGGAAGGGACAGCGTAGCTACCAGTAAATGCCACGCGGCCGCGATCAGATCACAAATCAACTCAATGATGACCTGTCCAACAAAGCAGATCGCGCGCACAGCACCGGTCACTATCGGCCACAACAGATGCCGCAGCAATACCCCTATGGCTACCGCTGCGGTGCACGCAACGAACAACCCGACCACCATGATGACGATCCACCACATAACTAATTGTCACCGTCGTTATGACTGTCGCTTGCAGCTCGATGCCAAATTTCAGCCAAAGCTTCATCAAACAACGCATCATCATCGGACAGCCCAGCTAACTCCGCCTCTGCCAACTCCTCCGGTGTAAAACTCCAAGTCGCCACCACTTCAGATAAACGGGTTCGCAGTTGATTGCGGGCTTTTTGAAGATGTCGGCTGACAGTTGGTTGACTGATACCAAACTGCTCAGCAACCTCTCGGCCAGAACGTCCATCAAACACGCGCATACGGTAGATCTCAAAGCAGAGAAACTCGCCATCTGATTCGGCTTGACGAATCGCAGCACATACTTTGGCTTCGAAAATGCGTTGCTCATACCGTTCGTCCACAGCATGGGAGATGCCGCCCATCCAATCATCTTCAAACGAAGTGGGTCGCTTTCCAGAACCACGCTTCTGCGCCATGCGACGATCAAACTCATCAGTCATGGTGTGCCGGGCAATGGCCAGCAACCAAGTGCTGAATCGCACACCTCGACCAGGATCAAATCGGTCAATTGAATTGCTCAGCGCCGCAAGCGTCTCTTGGCTGAGATCTCGAACTGTTTCGGCCCCTAAGCGGCCTTGGCCCCACTTCATCAACTGGGCACGGAGAACAGGTGCAAAGACCTGCCATAACTCAAACCATGCCGCCTCATCACGATCTCGAAGGCGTCTGACAAATGTCGTAGTGAGTTGATGCATGCGCAGTGACTCCGTTCACAGGATATTGGGACAAGGCACTGCTGGATTTTGCATGGTTCTCAAAAGATTGCCTTGGAATGTGAAAATGGGGGCCCTATCCGCCCAACAATCCTCCGCTGCCACGGATTTTGTGGCGAAAGGACTGATTCATGAGCATCTGCAAAACCGTTCTCCGTTGGACCCTTATCTCTGGTGTCGCCATTGGTGGCATCACCATTCTCGTTGGCCCAGATCGCGTTGCGGCCGCCTTTGAAACTGTTCAGGACAAAGCTGGAACCGTTGTTGATAACTTTATTGACCAAGAAGAAGCTCGCGCCCTGCGACAGCGGCTGCATGATCTCGCTGCTGAATATCCCGATCGAATCGCGGAAGTGCGTGGCGAAGTCGCCAAGATTGAAACACAACTCGAACAACTACATCACGACGCTGATGTGGCACGTCGCGTAGTCGCCATGACCAAGGCAGATCTCACTGCCATGGCCGCACAAGTTGAGACTGCTCGTTCCCAAGGCACTCAGATTGTGTCACTTATTGAAGGGGATGCGGGTGTGGATCTTGAAGTGGCATACCAGGAAGGGCGTCGAATCCGAGACATCCACCAAACTTATCAACAACGACTTCTTGCTGATCAACGCCAAGTCGAACTGCTTCAACAGCAACATGAGCGAATGACCTCCCTTTTAGACCAAATCGAGCGCGAGCACGCGCAGTATCAGGCGCAGGTATGGCAACTTGATCGACAGATTGATGCCATTGAACGCAATGACCGACTGATCGCCTTGACCGAATCACAACAAGAAACACTACATCGCTTCCGATCGCCTCAGGATGTCGAAAGCATCCGGCAGATCGAATCTCGGTTGGCGGAGTTGAGTGCCGTGCAAGAAGGAACATTGCAAGCTTTGGCCGAACAAGGTCAGCAGCATGAATATGAAGCCCGCGCTCAAGCAGCGATGGGTTCACCCATGACTGGGTTTGACCCCTTCGATGGATTCAAACCTGCGGCCACTTCAGATATGTTCGCCCAACATGAGAGCCTTCACTGAACTGCTCGCAGATCAGCTATGAGATCAAACACGCCCGTCGCCGCAAACGCGCGACGGGCGTGTCACCATGCCTTTTTGATTTCTACGCCTGGGTAATAAAATCGGAGGATCGACTTGGCTGATGCGCCTGAGGCTGCCATGGCTTCCGCCCCATACTGACACAAACCAACCCCATGGCCAAAGCCATGTCCCTGCACATGCAGATCGCCAGCATCAACAGAACCCTCCACCCATCCTGAACGCGAAGACTCAAGTCCGCTCTGGGCCAGAATCTGTGGAAAGTCAATGCATGCGATGGTGGCTGTGTCTCCAGTGGTATGAATCTCAAGTCTGGTGGGCCTGCCATGTGCGTTTGGTGAAACAGCAGTGATGGATTGAATGCGATTCAGTGAGGCCAGTGCATCATCCTGTCGAGCCCGTCCCCACGATTGGATGGCTTTCCGAAGTGACTGGGCATTCCATGACTGAGTCCATGTGTACATGGGACTTGATTGGCATTGTGCTGGTGCGCCATGACCATCAAGTGGAGCAACTGCATTAATCGGATTTGGGCCAATAGACTCTGATGCAGTAGCGGCACGGCCACCGCAGCAACTGGAAAAATACCCTGGTAGTACTTGATCGCGCCACACTGGTAGCAAACCTTCGGTCCGCTTAGCGCACTGTGCTGCCTGTGACCATGAGGGCACGCCCACATACGCTTGTGAAGCCTGTGTGTCACTGACATCCCACGCATGGTCACGACGCTGCTGGCATTCAGACACAGCAAATCCACGCGCGGCCACTGCCTGCGCTTCAAATGCAGCATCATGCCACCCCTCATACAACTCGCCAGCGAGTACCCCTGGAATGTACTGCTCCATAGGAACGATGTTGATAACGACGAACGCGTCAGGGCTATCTTTATCACCAATGGCCAACAGTCGAATCACGCCGGGGTATTGACGGACTTTCCCAGTGGACTGCGACACACTAATTGCATGATCGCTGTGCAAATCAATCATGTCAGCCTTCGAAAATGCCAATGGCAGACCTTGCCACCGGCCATGACGACGGGTGACCTTCAGCGGACCAGTTGTTGCTTGCTTTGATGCGACAGGATCCACAAGTGTCAACGAACCCTGATGAGGTGACACTATGACCTGGGTTCGGGCTTTGATGTGGCGGATCTTGACGCGTACCACTGGCTCAGAATCAGGTATGTCAATGCCGGATCGCTCAAAGGATGTGCCTGGTCGCGAGATTCGTTGCTGTTGCGCCTTCGTGCTTGACGATGCCAATGGCACTTCGCGACGATCACATGAGGCAACCGCCGAGATGGTGGCACAGCAAACCACCACCCAGCAAATTCTGGGTCGCCGTGCAATGATGCTCACTACTCGATGTTGCGGAGCGAGAGATTCAGGGCGCCAAGCCTTTCACGAACCTCATCCAGACTCGTCTGGCCAAAGTTTTTGATGCCCATGAGTTCAGCCTCAGTTCGTGTGGCGAGATCGCCAACCGTGTGCACACCAAGCATCTGAAGTGCTTTGCGAGCACGCACTGAGAAATCAAGCTGTGAAATCGGTCGGTTCAGCACCTCTTCGGGTGCCTGAGCCCTGAGGTCTTCATAGATATCAGCACGAACCCGTTGATAATGGGAATCGAGATTCTGACCCAATCGCAACCCCTTGGTCAACAGCATGGCGTTGATCTCCACCAGCGAAGTTTCACCAAAGTTCTTGTAGGCCAGCAATTCAGACTCTGAAACCTTAAGAAGATCGCCGAGTGTGCGAATTTCCATCTTCTTCAAACAGTTGCGAGCCCGAACAGACAGTTCGAAGTCGGTCACTGGTGTGTCCATCAACGCATTGCGCTTGGCCAGATCACGGGCTTCACTCTCGTCGTAGAACATATCCTTAGATGCTCTCACATCACGCATGAAGAGCCGAGCCCGGGTGTGATTCGGATTGGTCGTCAGAATCTGCTGTAGACACTTTTCTGCTGAGTTGAAATCCCCTTGGTCCTCATAGATGACAGCCAAGTTGAGCAGTGCATTTACAAGTGGCCGATCACCTGAGATGCATTCTGTGTAGAGAGAAATAGCTTCCTCTTCCTCACCACAAAGATCCAACAGCCAAGCAAGCTTAAAGAGCACTCGCTCATCACCTGAGCCAGCGGCTTCACGGAGCACTTCAATGGCTCCGATGCGATTGCCCTCAGCCTCACATGAATCTGCGCGTGTCAACGCTTCATTTGCATCGATGGTTGGTCCGCCGATGACTGTGTCGAGTCCACTGCCGCTTTGAGTCGTACCCGCCATGGTGTTCAAGACCTCTTCTCTTCTCGGAAAGTGCCTGTTAAATCGTGAACGCGGTATTGTATCGACAAGCCGATGACTGCTCAATCGGCCCCCCATTGTGGCGATTTCTGCTGTTTGACGAGGCTATCTGTAGACATGAATGCCATCCACGGCCTACTGCTGTTCTCCATACTCCTGAGTGGTGGATGTGCCACTGTCAAAGCACCTCTGGCCCCCTCCAAGGTGAATGTGCGGGCCGATCTGGTCATCATGGATGGTCGCACGGGTGAGCCTATGACATGGTCCGCGGCAATGGATCGCCTCCAAATGGCCGACATTGTGGTTATCGGTGAACAGCATGACGACGCCACGGGACACGCCGTCCAACTGGCGGTGACCGAGAATCTGCTCAGCAACGGACGTGGGGCGCTGGCTCTGGAAATGCTTGAGCGAGACGAACAGCACCTCATTGAGGACTACCGCGATGGCATCATTGATGCGGAGACATTCGCGACACTCACCCATTCGACGGACTGGTCTGGCAGGGGAAGTTGGGCGGCTTGGTATCAGCCATGCATCGACGCCGCCATCGACCGTGGTTCTGTGGTCATTGCAGCAAATGCACCACGTCGATACGTCAAACAAGCGCGGAAGGTTGGTTGGGAGTCCCTCGCCAAATTAGATATGGACCGCCGAAAACTAGTTTCGCATCCCGACCACCCGATCGATGGACAGTATCGCGATCGTTTCTTTGAACTCATGGGCGGGCATGATGAAAGCAACGAAGCAGACCAGGAAGTAGTCGAGTCTTTTTATCGTGCGCAACAGGTGTGGGACGCCACGATGGCACGAAGTAGTATTGATGCCCTCGGTGCCCATGGCCCACCCGTCATTCTTTTGGTTGGACGCTTTCATAGTGATTGGAGTGGTGGCACGGTCAATCAGATTCAACGTCGCGCCCCATCTGCACGTGTGCTCACTATCAGTCTGGAGCCACAGTGTGGCGGCCTGGAAACTTCCAAATCAAACCCACAAGCTGACCTGATTATCTGCACTGGCCCATTGCGGTGATCATTGCATTGGTGGGGCTGAAGCCCGAACCAAACGATCACGAATCGCCGCCCACTTGGTTTCCGCCGGCGGAAGAACAATTGCAAGTCGATCCGCCCCCGATTGGTCTGCTTGGCGAATTAATCTGTACAACATTCGCGAAGCCAGAGTGACATCATCAGGAATCTGGAGATGCAGGTGTGGAGCAGCAACAGATAAATCCGTCGGCCCAATGACCACTACCAAATCAATGGCATCAGAAAGGTCGTGTTTGAGGGATGTTGGTGAGTGCACCTGCACCGGAATGCGTGGGGCATAGTGTCGCTGAGCAGTCCCTGGGGCATTTGCTTGTTGGTTTGGCACCGCGATCTCCGCTATGGGGCCAACCACCTCACTGATCGTTGTGGAAGAGACGCTGCCAAGTCGCAGAATACGTGGCGGATCGCAAGTTAAATCAAGAACTGTGCTCTCAATGCCCGCATCACATGGCCCACCATCGAGCACAAGAAGATCTTCAGCCCCATCAATGTCCATGTAGTCATGCGCCACATGTTCGGCTGTAGTGGGTGAGACCAAGCCGCTCCGATTCGCTGAAGGCGCGGATAACGGGCCAGGAAACGCAGTAAGGAGTGCCTGCGCAATTGGATGGTTGGGTACTCGCACTGCGATGGTTGGTCGGCCGCCAATCGCTTCAAGCGGTACTGTTGGAGCCGCCGGCAATACCAACGTGAGTGGCCCCGGCCAGCAGGCGTCGGCCAGTGGTTCGACCAGTGGGTGGGTGCCATCAATGAGCGGCCACACATCCGCCACCGAGCCCACATGGGCAATCAGAGGGTTGTTTTGTGGACGACCCTTCAGCTCATAGACACGCCGAATCGCCGATACATCAAACGTAGAAACCGCTAGGCCATAAACAGTTTCTGTGGGCATGACAACCGGCCGGCCTGATGCCAGTTCAGCAACAGCCTGATCAATATGCTCAGCAGCAGAGACCACCTGCACCATGCCGCGAGATAGTAACGGTGGTGGCATCACATTCGTGCACCGTGCATCCACTTCGGGGGTCCTAGTTGCCGACCCCCAACATGGTCGATAGCCTCACCGGCAGGAGATCCAATTGCCATGCTGACATCCATTTCTGTGTTGTTGATCGCCAGTTCCTCATTTGGCCTGCAGACCGCCGCTGAACTCAGCCCGGGCCTGTATATGACCACTATGGAGGCCACCCCTATAAGGACAGGCCCCGGTAGTGACTACTACGCCTTTATGACCGCACCTGCTGGCACGCCGATCCAGGTCACAGAAACCATGGACACAGGCTGGGCTCGTGTACCCGCTGTGGGACCCGCATTTCGCAATACCGTCGGCATCATCCGATACCCCACGAGTGAATCCGGACGATTTGAATTACGTAGTGATGGCACTGGTCGCGCCAATGGTCGACTGGAGATTCTTGCTCCCAATCCAAACTCTGATGCTTGGGGCGAGACATTTGGTTGGGTCTGCCTGTTGCAATCTGGAGATGTAGTTCAGGTGTTGAACTCGGGGATTGCCAGCGCCGAGACCACTGGTCGTGGTGAATATCAAGTACATCAAGTCGCGTTGCCAGCCGCTTCAGAAGTTTGGATCAACGCCTCTATGTTGAAACCCGCATCTGCTACAGCGTCTGCCGCGTTTGAGCAGCGTGATACAACCGCCCCAACATGGGTCCAAATACAACCAGCAAGTCCGTTGAGCAATTGGAATAATTGGTCCCTGATTCGCGATGACTGGATTGCATCCAAACAAGCTCCTGTTGTGGAAGAGGTTGCTGCCATTGAACCTGTAGCGGAATCAACTGAGGTTGTTGTAATTGAAGAGCCCGCCCCCGAGCCCGCCTACCAGAACAAACAATGGGAAGCCCTTGAGGCGACGATCACCGCAACCCCACTCCATCGACTTGATGCTAAGGCCGTTGAACAACTTCGAGCCGGATATGTGCAGGTCGTCGACACAGAATCGACTGCACACCCAGAGATCGCCGAATTGGCAACATTCCGACTCCGCCAACTCGAACTTGCACGGACACTGAACGCAACACGTGCTGATATCGCCTCTGCAAAGAAGCGAATTGAACGATCACGATCTGAATTAAACGCACAGAAGTCGCTGCTTGATGAATCTCCAGACTATGTACTTCGTGGAAGACTGACCATTTCTCCAGTATTTGATGGTGTTGACCGCCCCATTTACTACCGCCTACAAGATCCGTTTTCTGGTCGATCTTTGGCCTACCTCTCACCTGATTCAGATGTTGATGTTCGAGGCATGCTTGGGCAGAGGGTTGGCATCGTTGGTCGACTCATTTGGGACCAAGAGTGGCAAGTCACAACAGTTGAGCCAGAACGCATCGATCTGGTCTCTGTCACACCTCCACAGTGAGTAGAACACCTTCGGTGAGATGGACTCGCCATTGGCGTGGGCCACTGATCGTTCTGTCTATTGTGGTTGGGACATGGTTTGTTTTGCGTTTACCTATGACGCAACAATTGATCTGGGCTTCAAATGCCCCAGACCTAAGTCTGGGAACAGCCAACTTAGATAGTCTCACCCTTCCTCTTGGAGAGGTGCGACTGACCGCATTGGATGGTTCTCAGATTGACATCTCCTCTGCAGCACGGCCCATTGTCTTAAATCTCTTTGCGACCTGGTGTCCACCATGTGTGGCTGAACTTCCAAGCCTGATTCGCTTACAAAGGCAAGTACAGGATGTGGCAGATGTCTACGTGGCTAGTTTTGAAACACAGAACCACCTTCACTCTTGGTTGAATGCCAAGCCATTTGATCATGACACCTTCCACACCATTGACCCGAGTCTGATTCGCGGTGGGCTGGCAACCGACAGCATTCCCATGACATGGATCATCATGCCTGGTGGCATCATCATTCGAAGTATTCAAGGAGCGCATGCATGGGATGACCCAAAGGTGATGTCATTTCTCCGTGGTTTAGTCGTGACACCTACCACCCAACCTCGTTCACAGACCTTGAATGGCCTCTGAAACCATTGTGTGGGCTTGATGGCACAGATCGCTTTTATTTACAACCACACATTTCTCAGCCGGCTTGTATCCTGTGAAGTCCCTCAGGGGCCGTAGCTCAGCTGGGAGAGCGCCTGCTTTGCAAGCAGGAAGTCGTCGGTTCGATCCCGATCGGCTCCATTTGGGGTGATCAGTGCGATATTTAAACTTCGCACGCACCCCAGTGGTGAATCACAAGAAGCACATCGATCACATCAACAACGCCGTTCCAATCGGTGTCTGCTGTTCCACCAGCTTCACCAAGATTGTTGATCACGTGCATGAGATCTGCCACATCAACCACATCATCTTGCAACACATCTCCGATACAGCGGCAGATGTCAGGCAGACCATCGCCATCGGTGTCTTGAAGTGTCCCATCTGCGATTTCACAAACATCAGGAACTCCACTCTGATCACAATCAAATTCTAGGTCAACCTCACACGCATCTAGAATGCCATTGCCATTGCAGTCAAGATCAGGGTTGTTTACAAGATCACAACTGTCAATCTGCCCATTGCCATTGCAGTCTGTTGTTTCACCGGAGTTTATTTCACAACTGTCTGGAATAAGATTTTCGTTGCAGTCTGCGACCAACTGCTCAAGGCAAGCCTGTAGATCGACTAAACCATCCCCATCACAGTCCACCCATTCAGCAGCGCAATCATCAGGAAGCCCATCGCCATTCAAGTCCTGCTGTGTACCGTCAAATATTTCAATTGGATCAGGGATCCCATCATCATCACAATCACCTTCACATTGATCTGGACGGCCATCGTTGTCGTGATCTGAAAGTAAAAGTCCAATCTGATCGACATCAGGAATTCCATCATCATTGCAATCACTGCAGTTGGGCCATGATGTGTTTGACATGGCATTTGTCCAAGATCCCTCGATGTCATTGGGATCGTTTTCACACAGGATTGTGTCAATCAGAATTGGATTTCCAAATGATCGCATAGCTCCGCCACTAAATCCATTGTTTGTGGAGTTGTCTTCAAACTGGCATGACACAAAGAGGGGGCTGCTGTCTTCATCAACCTCAATAGCCCCGCCGTCATTACCACTTTCATTTCCACTAAATACCGTGTTGATAAATCGTGGGGTGCTCGATTCACACCGAACAGCTCCGCCATTTGATCCTGCTGTGTTGTTTTGAAACGTGCATCCATCTAGTGTCAATTTGGATTGGTCACAATAGATACCACCACCGTCATACCCACTCCAATTTGAATCAAGCACACAATCAATGAAATATGGGTGACTATGTTGGCAGTACACCCCCCCGCCAAATTGTGGGTGGAAACCTTGTATCAAAGTGAATCCTTCTATTCTGAGTCGATGGGATTCACCGTGCGTTGCTGAAAAAATTCTTCTGGATGTAAATCCATTCAGTAGTGTTATTTCAGCCCCACCTTGTGAGCGGATTGTGACGTGCTTTCCTTGAGTATCAATAATGGAATCACCAGTACCTAAGTAATTCCCCGGTGCTACAACAATCTCATCACCCTCCCCAGCTATTTGAATGGCTTGTCGAATAGTTGCAAATTCACTCGGAACAAGGTGCACACCATCCCCTACTTGATTTGCTTCATCAGGAAGACCATTGGCGTCACTATCTTGGCAGGAAAACGCATATACATTTCCACTTGCTGGTGACACCAGTCCATTTTGATGGTCTGGCGTATTCTCACAAAACACAAGATCAACACCTGTTGTCCGTCCAAAGTCTGTCGATAAACCCCCGCCTGCAGTAACAAGGTCTGCGGTGGCCACATTGAACTCTATTTGTGACGCCAAAAGTGTGAGATCGCCGGACGCCACACGAATTCCTCCGCCCTTAGCGACGATAGAACCTTCAGCTGTATTGCCTTGAATCAAACAACCAAATAGCGTTGGTGAACCATTTCCGGTGTATAGACCACCACCCTCAACGAAGCCAGCACCAATCACCGAGTTGTCAATGATGTCGCAGTTATGAAGCTCCGCCATCGAGTCTGATAGGTACAACCCCCCACCACCTGTTTGTGCTTTGCAATTTGTAATCGAGCAGTTGATAAAAACTGGACTACTTTGGTCGCAATACACTCCGCCACCAAATCCCGAATAACCATCTATGAAGTTCATTCCAGAGATAATGGTTTGGTGTTGCGAACCCGTTGTGGATTGAAGACACCGACGCTCCCCTTGACCTGAAACATCAACAACACCAACAGCAGTTAACTCCAGGGACTTACCACTCAATTCGATTACTGCACCACTTTCACCACTCGTCAATGAGTAGAAGCCTGCATAGACAAATATCTGATCACCATCAGATGCTGCATCAATTGCGGATTGGATAGAGGAGAAATCAGGATCTTGGTAGTCGATTCCATCGTCGTCCACATGCCATGTCCCGGCATGGACAACCGCGCTGGCAACAAAACACCATGTCATTCCACCTAGTTTGAGTCGATGTATCCAGTCCACAGCACCATTCCTATTCGATGGGGTCAACCCTCGAACCGCCCAGCAACGCTACAGGATACTCACAATCAAACATTTCAATTTTCAGAACACACTTTACAGACCTATGTTGAGGGAAATTCAGTCTGGAAAGGTGGGTGAAGCGTTGTGCTGCCAAACGCTGGTGGACTCAAAGGGCCCGCCCCANAATGAGACAATCGACAATCCAAGCAAGAAGATCACCAGCATGACACCAAAAATCAACCATGCCCGTCGAGCAGCGAGATCTCCATTGGGGCTGTTTGGAATTTGGTCCATGAATGACTCCTCCACTGGTCCTCTATTGAACTCGAACAACGAAGAATAATCTAGCGAGATTAGGGCGTTCTTGGAGCATCACCAGAACTGAGGTACACGTCATAACGCACCTGTCGTCCTTTAAAGCTGAGATTTGGCGCATCACCAAGTGGTGGGCCCTTCCGTGGCCGCTTCACAACTACACGGCGAGCACGTGCTTTGGCAACCTGGAGAAGTGTTACTCCTTCTACAGATTGTTGACCAACCAAGGCCTGGAGCACCTGTGCTGGCTTACGCGGAAGTGCTGAACCTCGCTCCATTTCAAACATTGGGTCCAGATACACCACATCCAATTGAGTTTGTTGCGCTAGAAAATCCTCTGCTTGCCCACATTGAACCCTGAGTTTCGCTTGCAGCGTTTTAGCAAGATCCTCAACACGATTAGCATCCGCCACCGCCAAATTGAGTAGGCAGGCAACAAACGGATCCCGTTCTATGGCATCAACCTGCCAGCCCATACATGCAAGTAAACAGGCATCATGCCCAAGGCCTGCGGTTGCATCGACAATATGATTTGCTTGTGCTCCAACTGCTTTCGCAATTGGCTGCTTCTTTGAAAGATTGCCAGCACCAATGCGGCGATCGATTGATTGAAAACTAAGTGGAAATCCATGCTTGCGGGTTGTGTAATCCCACAATTCCTCTCGATCTGAAAAGAGTACGATCCGATACTCCCCATTTTGCAATGGACCTGTGACACAATCTCCCCCAAATTGGGATGCAATCAATCTGGCTTCTTCCACCCGTTCTGAGCATCGTGCTTCTACAGTCTTAATCATCATTTCAACCATGAGACTACTGCAACCAACCAACTGAGGATTTGAGGATTCATGAGACCTACCACCCTGTTATTGGCCATATTGGGCACCTTAATGGGATGCCAGACATCCAATTCGGATCGCCCAAACACATCGCCACTCAACCATGTTGTGCTCATCAAACTCCAGCAGCCTGAAGGCATAAATGAACTTTTGGCTGATTGCAATCGACTGCTCCCAACAATCAATCAGGTGGATTCCTATTGGTGTGGTAAGCACTTTGACATCGGCCGAGCGGGGGTTGATAGTGATTATGACGTCGCTCTATGTGTTGGTTTCCAAACACAAGCAGGGTATGAACAATATCTCATTGACCCTTCCCACCTGGAACTGGTAAACAAGTGGAAGCCTAGGTTTGAGACGATCCGAATCTACGATGTCAAAGACACCTATTGATATTCCACACCCATCCAACTGCACTCCCTCCTACACTGCCTGTCTATGAGCAACACCACCATGCCTACCAATCAATCTAGACGCAAAAAAGGGCGACGAACCGCTGAATCTGCAGATCTTCATGAGTTGTATGAGCTGTCTGTACAAGATGCCTCAAATGAGGTTGACATCATTAAACAGATCTGGACAGAACAGCGCGGTGGTAAATGCCAATCGATCCGCGAAGATTTTTGTGGGACAGCTGCAGTGGCCATGGAGTGGGTGAAGGATCATATGGATCACACCGCTATTGGTGTTGATTGGGAGCAATCAGTTCTTGATTGGGCCCAACAACATCTTCCAAATCGTCTCTCTGAACCACAGCAAAGTCGATTAAATCTCTTGCAGGGAGATGTTCGAAACACCAAAACAGAACTTGTCGACTGTTTGTTAGCCCACAACTTCTCGTACTACATCTTTAAACAGCGGTCGGAATTGATTGATTACTTCAAAACAACCTTAAACACACTTAAAGATGATGGTGTCATCATTCTTGATGCTTATGGTGGAAGTGATTCGTTTGTTGAAATGGAGGAAGATCGGGATCTCGATGGATTCACATATACGTGGGACCAATCCTCTTACAACCCAATCACAGGTGATGTTGTGAACTACATTCACTTCTCATTTCCAGATGGAACACGAATTGATAAAGCATTTACATATGAGTGGCGGCTCTGGACTATTCCTGAGATTCGAGAAATGTTATTTGAAGCTGGGTACCAAAAGACCGTTGTGTATTGGGAAGGCACTGATGAAGATACTGATGAGGGAAATGGTGAATGGACAGCTACCGAACAAGGGGAAGCTTGTGAGGGTTGGATTGCATACATCGTTGGTATCCGTTGACCAGTTAGATATATGAGCATCATTGACGCCCATGGGATTGATGAAACACTATCTGGTGTATTGACCAGTGAATTGGCCCGTGTGACATCAATTTTTGAAAACCAACTCACTAGTGAGTGGTCGCCTGTCACTGATTTGGGAACACATGTTGCCCGATACCACGGGAAGATGCTGAGGCCCACATTGGTCTTGCTTTCAGGGTTGGCTGTTAGCCGTGAATCTGGATCTAAGGACATTACTGAAGCACATCGAATTGTGGCTGCAGTTACAGAGATGATTCACCTTGCAACTCTTGTGCATGATGATGTGCTTGATGAATCTGTAGTCCGCCGCAATGGCCCGACTGTTAATAGCATCCATGGCAACGAGGTAGCTGTCATGCTTGGTGACTATCTAATCTCAAATGCATTTCACTTGTGTTCGACAGTTGGTCAACCTGACCTCAATGTACTGCTTGGCAAAACAACCAATTTGTTGTGTGAGGGAGAAATTGTCCAGTTGTATCACCGTGATGATTTGACAATTGATGAATCTGTGTATTTATCTATTGTCGAAAGGAAAACGGCCTCGTTGATTGCAACATGTTGTGAAGTTGGCGCTATGTTGGTTTGTGACGAACCAAAAATTAGATCTGCCATGCATAGTTTCGGTTTGAATCTTGGGGTGGCTTTTCAAATCACTGATGATCTTCTTGATTTAACGGGGGAACAATTTGAGGTTGGAAAATCGGTTGGTCGAGATCTTGATGTTGGAACATTAACCCTCCCATTTATTCGAGCGCTCCAACAAAGCGGTGAGGATGATCGACGAACACTCTCAGCATTGGTCAGGGATCGTTGCCACGCACAACTACGACAGCGTCTTCGTGATGAGGGTTGGGTTGATTCAGCACTTGACACTGCACGAGAACTTGTAAAAACAGCGCGTCGTCAACTAGAACCACTTCCAGACAACGCGGCTACATCAACACTTCACCGAATTGCTGATGGTGTGATTGATCGCAAGTTCTGATTATTTCAGCAGTCGTGCAATCTGCTGACGAATCGACTCAACTTGGTGTGTGTTGGATCGGGCTTTCTTATTGAGGCCCTCCAACAGGTCCACCATGAGTGCTGCAAGTGCTGGATCCTGATTCATTGCCTGGTGCATCGCCGCCAAAGTAGGTGTGTTTGGCAGAGCGGCATTAGCTGCAGCCTCGAGATTTTCATAGGCAATACAGGTTTCAACCATGGCCTTTTGGAGGTCTATGTGCTTTCCTCGTCCCATGAGACTTTGATCGGTTGCTTTAGGTGGCGACTTCGGTCAAACCAAATGATTCACAGTTCATCCACATGTCATCCCATTGGGTTCTCGGTACCATGCGTCGTTCACATGTATCCGGAATGCCGTGAAAGCGGCTTTGCGAGAGGTCCCACGATGATTCCCAGTCGCCCCCGCCTCAAAGAGGTGCTTGGCTTTCTCTACTGCCATCCATGGCGGATTCAAGGCACCAGCATTGCCGGAGAAGGCACGGTTATTCAGATTCCCGAGCTTGATGTCGTATTTGATATGGGCTCGTGTCCGAGAATCGCCCTTTCTTCACCCCTTGTCGCCATCAGCCATGGTCATATGGACCATGTGGGCGGTCTCCCTTATTGGTTCAGCCAACGGGTGTTTCAAAAAATGGGGGTTGGAAAGTGTGTTTGCCCCAAGCGATTAGAGCGGCCCCTAATCAACATGATGGCTTCCTGGGTGCCTATTGAGCACCAAGAGACCCCCTTTCAGATCCATGGTTTGGAAGATCTCGAAGAAGTGGATTTAAAGCCCAATATCAAGCTTCGAGCCCTGGAAACAAGCCATGCAGCTGCTTCACTTGGGTTTGCGGCAATTGAGTATCGAAGCAAATTACGACCTGACCTTGCTGGTGAATCCCAATCCACTCTGCGAGAACGACGAGAGCGTGGTGAGGACATCACCATGCAATTAGAAATCCCCTTGGTGGCCTATACGGGCGACACAGAGTCGTGCGCAACCCTCTTTCGTGATGAGTTTTGCAAATCCCGTGTGGTGATCGCTGAATGCACCTTCTATGACCCAGATCATCGATCTCGGGCCGCAATCGGCAAGCACCTTCACGTCCAAGACCTCCCAGAGCTTCTTAAGGTGTGGGAGGCTGAGCATGTTGTGCTCATTCATGGAACCCGTAGAACCCCAATTGAGCAGGCGCGGCAAATTTTGGAATCCACCATTGGTGGGGAAGAATTTGAGCGGGTTCATATGTTGATGGACCATCGCCGCACCCGTGCTCGATACGAGCAGCAGGTTGAAGCTGCTCGTCCTCACGAGGAACCTATTGACGGATGAGTGGTTGACCCTTAAATTCTGGTCTTGGAGAAGGGTCTGTGGGATTCGGTGCCTGCTCTGGCAGAGTCAACGAACCCGCTTGGGCGAGGAGCGTGTGAAGGATGCCGCTGGTGGATTCAAAGCTCATGTCTCATGTGTTGACGTATGTTTGGGAACAACACCCAAGCGTATGCCGCCACTGGTTCAATGAAATTGAACTTGTAGATATGGATGCTGGCACCATCCGCATGTTGGTGCGTGAACCAGTTCAACTGAAATACCTTCAAAGAAACTGCAATGACTTTTTTGTAGAAGCTGTTCAGGCAAAAACAGGGAAATTATTGGGTGTTGAGTTTGTTGGTGATGTTGAACAAATTGATCCAAGCCCTGTTGTTCGCAGTGGTATATCTATCTCAACCGATTCGAATAATGGTGGGGATATGGTTCTTTCGCCAGATTACACCTTTGATTCGTTTGTTGTAGGACCTGATAATCGACTTGCACATGCTGCCGCAATGGCCGTCGCTAAATCACCAGCGACTGCCTATAACCCATTCTTTGTTCATGGTGGTGTTGGTCTTGGTAAGACACACCTCTTACAGGCGGTTTGTCAATCAGCAATGCAGAATGATCCTTCCATGAGGATCTTCTACACATCCTGTAATTCATTTATGAATCAGTTCCATGAATCGGTTCAAAATGGTGAGATGAAGTCGTTTAGAAATCGTTTCCGAAATTATGATTTATTGGTCATCGACGATATTCATGACCTTTCTAATCGTGGTCCTAGCCAGGAAGAGTTTTTCCACACCTTTAATACGCTTTATCAAGCTGGGCGTCAGATTGTGATTAGCTCAGATGCTCCTCCACATGAGATCCCAGATTTAGAAGAACGATTAACCAGTCGATTTTCCTGTGGTCTCGTAGCCAATATTGAGCGGCCCTGTTATGAAACCCGAGTGGCGATCGTCCGCTCAAAGGCTCAATTGAGGTCTTTGGATCTTCCTGAGGATGTTGCTGGCTATATCGCTGCCCGATTCGACACCAATATTCGGGAAATTGAAGGTGCGATCACCAAGATCCAAACCATGGCAATGTTGGATGGTCAAGTTATTAACCTGACGCTCGCGAAACAGGCTCTTGGTTCACACATCCAAGCGGATGGGACTTCCAAAATGACAATTCAAGACATTTTGGACACTGTCTCTGGTTTCTATGGCCTTAAGTTGACCGAACTACTCTCGAAGCGACGACATAAAAGTGTGTCCTTACCTCGACAGATTGGCATGTATCTAGCCCGAAAGCACACTCGTTTCAGCCTTGGTGAAATTGGTGGTTACTTTGGTGGTCGAGACCACACCACTGTGATGCATGCGGTAAAGACAATTAATGGAAAGCGTTCTGATGATATTCGTCTTGATCAGGACATCTTCCAAATTGAATCGGTACTGCTCAACGAAGAGTGACGTATCTCGCCACGTGACAGTTGGTGAATAAGCTGTCAGTTGGTGTTGTTTTGTCTTCCTAAGGATTGTCAATAACCAGTGGTTTGGGGCCTTATTGGTTTCAAATGTCATTTGTGTGTGTTGATTGACAATAGAAATGAAATAAATTGACAACCAAAACGACAGGTTGTTCGTTTGAAATTTGGTCGCCGATGTTGTTGTTTGGTAGTGGTTTGTGGTCTATCGGGGTGGTGGTTATCTACAAAATGAACCAACATCTACTAGAGAGAGAGGAATAGTTCTCTTTGTAACACTAAACACAGCATTAATGACTGACTTCTGACAGCTGCTCAAGGGTTTCTTCGGCCTTTCCAGAGTCAATGATCTCTCGAGCAAGTGCTACACCATCTTTCAGAGATTTGACTAAACCACCAACAAGAAGTGCAGCTGCTGAATTCATTAGCACCATATCTCGTGGTGGTCCTTGTTCTGTACCGTTTAAAATTTGCCTAATTCGATGAGCAGCATCATCCAAATCATTCACAGTGACTGATTTTAGATCAGCAGGCATCAAACCCACAGATTCTGGAGAAACATCAGATTGCTTTATCTGGCCATCTGTCACATGCCAGATTCTGGTTGGTGCTGAAATAGAAAGCTCATCAAGCCCATCATGAGCATGTACCACCATGGCATTGATTGTTCCTAATTGAGCCAGTGCCTCGGCTACCAAATGACCATACTTACCATCCCAAATACCCATTAATTGTCTTGATGCTCCAGCCGGGTTGGTAAGTGGACCAAGAAGGTTGAAAATGGTTGGAAATGCAAGTTGGCGTCTTACGGGCACAACATATTTTGTGGCTGGATGATGATGAATTGCGAAACAGAAACAAATTCCAACTTGATCAAGGCACTGTGCTTGTACTTCTGGTTCTGCATCAATATTGACCCCGAGTTGGTGTAACACTTCAGCTGATCCACGACCAGTTCGGGAACGATTTCCATGCTTAGCAGTCGGAACACCACCAGCGGCAGAAACGATTGCAGCTACAGTTGAGACATTAAATGTCTTGGGAGCACCACCAGTACCCGCTGTATCTAACAAATGATCTGGTGAAATTGTCGTAGGAATTGGAATGACATGTCTTCGCATGACACGTGCGGCCCCAACCAATTCATCTACCGTTGGCATCCTACTAGCCATTAATGACAATAATGAGGAAATCTGAATCACATCTACACGACCAATCATCATGGATTCAAATATCTCAACCGTCTGCTGTTGGTCTAAAGAACCACCCTGGTATAGGTGCAGCAGAGTGTCATGGAGATTGACTATTGGTTGTGACATAGAAATCCTTCAGGAGGGTCATTTGGTTGGTATTCGTGGTACAACCCTATATTCAGGAGAGGTAACCGGCGAATCATGATGACTGCAGGACTATTAGCCGAATCCTACTTGCATCAGCTTGACCCAGTCATTTTTTCACTATCTGGCTCTTTTGCCATTCGATGGTATGGCTTGGCTTATCTCACAGGATTCTTGATCGCCTGGATGATGATCAGGTGGCTCGTAAATACAGGTCGGTCAATCATTCCTGCAGCGGCTGTTGGAGATCTAATGATCTTCATCATCGCAGGCGTTTTGATTGGTGGCCGACTTGGATATGTGATTTTTTACGACCCATCCTTACTCATCGAATTTTCATCAAGTCCACCATGGTGGGAACTCCTGAATCTTCCGCGAGGCGGAATGGCTAGTCATGGAGGAATGATTGGCGTCACAATCGCCCTATTGCTATTTGCTCACCGACATCGTCTCCCAGGACTTCATCTACTTGATGTTGCAGCTTTCATTGTTCCACCAGGACTAATGCTTGGAAGGTTTGCAAACTTCATTAACGGTGAACTTTGGGGTAAATCCATTCCAAACGCAATGCAAACGAACCCCCCTTGGTGGAGTGTGAAATACCCAGAAGAGGTAATGATGGAGCACATTGATGTGAGTTCACTAAGTACTCATATTGGTGGTGATCAGACATTACGGCAACAAGTTGTAGAGGCAATACGAGATGGTGACAAGATTACTATTGAAACAATTGTTCCTCAGTTAACTGCCTGGTGGCCATCCCAATTGATTCAAGCGATTGCGGAAGGTCCAGTCCTATTAACCATCTTAATACTTGTTTGGTGGCGACCACGAAAACCAGGAATTGTTTCTGGGTGGTTCTTATTGTCCTATGGAACACTACGAGTATTCACCGAGCTGTTTAGACAAGCAGACGAAGGTGTTCCACTTGTATTTGGATTACAACGAGGACAACTACTAAGTATTGGAATGGTTTTAATTGGTGCTATCTTGATAATCTGGTGTCGTCAGCGGGCATCGAACACCATTGGTGGATTCAACAAACGACAGGTTCTTGCCACTCAACCACCAACGCCTCAAGAACATGTTTCAAGTTGAGGCCAGCAGATACCTGGGATTCTGTTTCTGCAATTCGATCAATCAACTGACACCAATACAAAAATTCACTTCTTTCTTGAGTGATACGCATCTGACGCCGAATTTGTGTTGTCAAGATTCGAAGCAACATTTCAATACCATCTCGGTTTGCACCATCCTTACTCGCCTTTGGATTGTCTTTGATGACAGAATCAGCCCATGATTCGACAAAATCAATACAGATATTTGATGAATCAATGGTCCACTGACCTTGATGAAGTTGAGTCATAAGGGAGTGAATGGAATCAATCCAACCCGTCATTTCACGCTGAATTGCAAGTTCAGCAAGCCCCGGCGAGCCTTCTGAGAATTCAATTGCCTTCATTACATTTGAAGATTGTGGATCAAGACCACGATGGACTGCCCAATCCAACATCTCATGTTGTGTCAACGGTGCAAGCCGAAGGTGTTGACATCGACTTAAGATTGTTGGAAGCAACCTTTCTGGACGTGCTGTAATAAGAAAGAAATAAGTATTTCTAGGTGGCTCCTCAAGTGTCTTCAGAAGAGCATTTTGTCCGGCAAGATCAAGCCGCTCTGATTCATCGACAATAAATACTTTTGATCCACCCACTGAAGCTGTTAAATATGCCTTAGCTTCATGCATTCGATTGTCGGATGTTCGACCACCAATCATGGTTTCTCGAAGCAAGTCAATCGGAATATTTATCTGTTTACGTTCTCGAAGTTGGGGGTTACTGCTATGGGCAGCGAGGGATCGGTGGACAATATGGAGATCTGGGTGATACCCAACACCATGATTTGTGTTGGTTTCTTCTGTCAACAAATCTTCTTTACCAAGAGAATGATTTGAGACTTCTGGATCAAGAAGCACCCTCCCCATTTCCTTAGCCAGAGTGCATTTCCCAACACCAAGTGGACCAGAGATAATCCAGGCATGGTGTAGCCGCTGAGTTTCACTGGCTATCTGCAGTGTCTCAATTGCTTGGTTGTGTCCAATGATTCTGGCCATCGACATAGCGTACCAACCAAATTTAGTGGCGCCATTTAGCGTCAAATAGACCCTATATCAACGAAATCGATGACAGTAAATCGATGCAACATCGCCCACTCGCGGTTGATTTCGCGATGCTCTTTATTTTTGGGGCTCTTATTGCGAATACAAACTCATTGCCGTGGTGGTTCTGGATTGCTTTATCGCTTGGGATAATTCAAATGGTGGTCTTATCCCCACAACACGATAAACGCCATTGGATATTGCTTTCCACAGCAGCAATCTGTGCCATGACTGGATATTCAAAAACGAGGCTGATAATTGATAATGCGAACCACATTAAACACATGCTTGAAAAGGATGAGGTGAGCCCAGTACACATTCGAGCATCTTTGATGTACGTCAATAAGTTTGGTGTTCTCACAACACGTGTTACACAAGCACGCAACAAATCATCAATTCACAACGAATGGATGAATGTAAGTGGTATTGCAAGAGTAAAACCAATTGGTTTCAAATCAAAATGGTCATCAAATGAACACCTTGAAATTTATGGGCGCGGTCGTGTGGTTGAAGGTTGGCGACAGGCAGAACTTCGAATAGATGTATTTAACATTGATCACATAAAAGTAATTAAAAATTGGGGTTTTATTCCACAATCAATTTTGGAAATAAAGAACAAGTTTCGGAATGCTTTTGAAAGCACACAATTATTTCATCCAAATAATAGATCTTTAATCAAAGCCATCACACTTGGAATTCGAGATGAAAACTGGAATAAAATATCACTTCCATTTCGAAACACTGGTACAGCACACCTGTTAGCTGTTAGCGGTCTTCATTTATCAATTCTCGTTGCCACAACGCTTATAATTTTTCGTGTTCTTTGTGTGCCAACTCAATGGCAAATGATATTTGCTGTCATTGTTGTGTTTGCGATGCTCTTCACCGCCGAGATAAGAATCCCACTGGCACGTGCTGGATTCATGGTGATACTTGGGTTTATATGGGCTAGTGCACGCTGGCGGATTCCACCCCTTTCACTGCTTTGCGTTGCCATTGTTGGATTTCTTTTGAACGATCCAAGTGTTGTATTACACCCAGGATTTCAGTTGAGCTTTTCAGTTGTTGCGGCGTTGATATTAATATTGTCCGTTCAGCACACAGAAGACCCTTTGTTGATCTCTTCTACCACGCACCAAACACTTCGTGTGACTTGGGTAGCGTGGCTTATTGCAAGCCCAATAGCCTTATATCACTTTGGAAATTTCAGTCCAATAGGTATTCCGGGAACGATTATTCTTCTACCCCTAATGTCCCCACTTCTTGTGTTTGGATACTTGTACATATTGGCATACAAAATCCCAATATTAAACACCATTGTTGCCACACTGTTGGAGTGGTCTTCAGACGCTCTTTGGATGACTGTTTTGTTGCTTGACAAATTTCCATTAACCCCGGTTGTTACACAAAAACAAAATTTGGTATGGGTTGTATTTGTCGAGGTGGCTGCATTGTTGATGTTGACTATGAGCAAAAGATGCCACCGTCGATTTGCATTGATGGCGTTGGTAATTCTTTGGATATGGCCCGTTTTTGGATCTTTCTTACTTTGAAATCTAGAGCAATCTACAATCCAATTATGAACTTATCTATTCCACTAATGCTGATTTTGACTACATCGATTTACGCAGAAGAGGTGATAACAACACCAGAACCAATTTGCGATGTGACATTTGTGAATGCGCTTCCAGGGAGAACCTATCGAGAGCCAATCCAAATTTTGTCAACACCTACTAATCATGATGAGTTGATCATCGTTGAGCGTGGTGGGCGTGTGTTGATGGCATCTATGAAAGATGGTGGTAAAGATGAAATACTTCTAGATCTTCGAGGCCGCTTAACAACCAGAAATAGTGAGGAGGGTTTGCTTTCACTCGCATTTGATCCCCAGTGGTCAACGAACAAGCATTTATATACCTGGCGATCTATGAAGAAACCGAGGCGAGGAAGGTTGTCGCGATTTACAGCTTCCGAGGATGGTCGTTCTGTTGATCCAGAAACAGAAATCGTGATACTAGAAGTAGACCAACCATGGGGTAATCACAACGGTGGAACGGTTTTGTTTGGGCCAGATGGAATGCTATATCTATCTATTGGTGATGGAGGTAGTGCGAATGACCCACAAAACAACGGCCAGGATGTATCGAACTTGCTTGGAACCATTATTCGAATCAACCCAAGAACGAATCAGGATGGTCGTTTGTATGAGATTCCGAACGACAACCCACTCGTTGGTCAACCGAATGCTCGTGGTGAAATATGGGCTTGGGGTTTACGCAATGTTTGGCGGATGTCATTTGATCAAGTAACTGGTCGTTTGATCGCAGGCGATGTTGGACAGAATGCGTGGGAAGAGGTAGATGTTATTGAGCGGGGTGGAAATTATGGGTGGCGCATCCATGAGGGAACCCACCTGTTTGATAAATCACAGTCTTCAGAAGGAAAATCACTCATTAATCCTGTTGCGGAGTATGGTCGCCGTGAAGGCGGGTCAATTACTGGTGGAGAGACGTACCGCGGGGATCAACAACCAACACTGAATGGCATTTACTTCTATGCGGATTACATGAGCGGAAACCTATGGGGTCTCCGGTTCAACAAAGACGGAACGGTACAGACTCGACGAATGTCACCAGATAATGGTGGACCAATATCCAGTTTTGGTACTGGACCAGATGGAGAAATCTACGCGGCAGTGTTCGCAGTTCCCTACCAGCGAACTGGGAGGATCATGAAGGTTATGGCGCGCCCTACCTCCGCTCCTTAGCGGCCTCGTTGAGCAACTCCACCACGATATTGTTTCCTTCAGCCATAAAACGAGGTGCCTCACGTCCATCAATAAACAGTGTTGGAACTCTACGTGCGCCAATCCGTTTATAAGCCTGCAGATCTTCCTGTAGGAGTCTATTGACTTCTTGGCCATACATTGCATCACGGAAGTTTGCTGGGTCCATTCCAAGATTGGATACCTCTGCGACAATGTCTGGCTCAGTTATTTCTTGTAATCCAAGCGCTGGGCCCTGGTCAAATATCCAGTCGGCAATTGCGGCGGCGCCTTCAGGTCCACCAATGACACCAGCAGCGAGATAGGCGCGAGCGCCAAGACACGCACCCGGCCTGTCTTTGATCCTCGCAGGTAGTGATGGATTACAGTTTTTATCGAACGGGTACATTCGAAGGTCTAATGTTAAAGGACCATGTTCAACTTCCCACGCTCGAATACCCCCCAAAACCTCCGAAGTACCTTGGCTGGTAAAATCTGTAAAGAGTGTGACTTGTGGTGCGGAGTCATCTTCCGATTGACGCACAAGGTCAAGACTTCGAGCAGGTACATTCATCCGACGATTCCCTTGCCAATCGTCGATGTAGCGTTCAATACCAACAAGAGGTGGACGAACCTGCGCTTCAACCGAACCAGCAGCAATAGCATCAGCCACACGATTGACAGCAGGCTCTAAACGTGAGGGAATTGCCCACCATTTCAACTCAACACCATTAATAAAGATCATAGGTGTAAAAAACAGCCCAAGTTCACTTCCATCTGCAATGTCTTCTTGAACAGGAATAAGAGTCTCATCACTGGTCATGATCTGGGTGAATTCCCTTCGATCAAACCCCATATCTTCAACAAGCTGTGGAAGTTGTCCATTTGCAAACTTACCTTCATGAAAGAACAGCCAGTCATGCCACTCCCAAAAAGCATCTTCACCCCCAAGTATGCCAGCTGTTTCAGCGGCACGGGCGGCCCAGCATGCGTTGGCGTGCATGTTGGTTCTCAGGTTTGGGTTGCAGTCAGTTGACATTGGGAAGTGTTTGACCACCAATGAAACATCATCTCTTTGGTCGAGAATACGTTGCATTTGTGCTTCATAAGATCGACAGTCAGGGCACCCATAATCACTAAACATGACGACCTGCACCGGCGCATCAGCAGGACCCATGCGCCAGCGGCCCTGAAGAAGTCCACTGGTATTCCGCCCCTGTTCCACAACAGAGCCATCACTATTTCCTTGAACACTTTTTTGCTCTTGTAGAGACGTTGTTGATGAATCAGATTGAGCAGGCGTTGAGTTGGCGATGATCTTTTTGACCATTTCATCTTCGGCGCGCTCAGCCATTTCTTGTTGTATTGAAGTATTCATCATCTTGCCACCTGCAAGAATCAAGGTGACAACTGCAAATCCAACTCCCCAATTTGGCACGGTTCCAACCACAACCGTACGACGCCCTATTTCTACACACAACCAGAATCCAAAGTTGCATAGATGTGCACCAAGGCAATATGGGCAGATTGCACCCTTGGCGACCATGATCAAGACAAAACCAAGACTTCCCAAGGCGCCAGCACGAATCAACCAACGGCCAGCGGAAGATAAGCCCCCACGCCCAAGTATCCACACCAACAAGAGACCAAGAAACCACGCCAGACCAACGAATGAAACTGGCCACTGAAGCCATGGGATGCTGCCAAATGGCCCATTGGTGATTTGGTCACAAGCACTTTCTGGACCACAACCAGGGAGTGATTGGTCAATCAATCCAAGCCGCTTGAGAACAAGGAGGCCAGAAAAGACACTGGCACCAATCAAGCATGCAGTGCCGAGCCACCATTGGGTGGTCAATACGCGCGGATGGTCTTGGGGGGTATCACTCACAGTTAATCTCTCTCAATCTCAGTTTTTACAGTCACATACGATCTGGTGTTGCGATTCCAAGGATGTCAAGACCATCCTCTAAGATCCGCCCGGTGAGATGAGCCAAACGAAGCCGGCTCACTCGTATTGCATCCGTTTCTGCTCCGAGTATTGGGCATGACTGATAGAAGCGGTTGAAAGTCTCGGCGACTGACCTGAGATATCCAGCGATGCGATGGGGTTCTAATGTTCGGGCGGTTTCATGTACCACACTGTTCCATCGCAGCAACATCAATCCAAGCTGTCGTTCTTCAAAGGCATCTACACAGAGTGGAGCGGCGTTATCAAACGAACCAGCTTTCCGAAGTATGGACTGGATTCGAGCGTTGGCATATTGGAGGTAGGGACCTGTGTCCCCTTCAAAGGAGACCATCCTGTCTAAATCAAAGACATAATCTCTTGAAAGGTCATTGCTCAGATCGGCGTATTTAATAGCGCCAATACCAACTGCTTGGCCAATTTCCCTGAGTTCCTGCTCGTTGAGCTCATGGGTTGGTGATTTAGGATCGTTTGATCGCTGTTGTACTTCATGAGTGCCACGTGCGATGGCTTCATAAAGCAGGCTTGCGAGGGTGGCGTTGGATCCACTACGGGTCTTGAGTGGTTTCTTGTCAGCCCCCAAGACAGAACCAAATGGCGTGTGGACGAATTCAACTGATTGCCCGCTTGAGTTTTTATCCCACCCAACTTGAGCAGCAGCATCAAAGACATCACGGAAGTGATCTCGTTGCCGAGCGTCAACGACATAAATACAACGACTTGCACCAGTATCTTGGGTTCGACATCGAATAGCCGCGAGATCTGTGGTTGCATACAGGTAACCACCATCGCTCTTGCGGATCAACATCGGCCGTTCACGGTTGTCAAAGTCCACAACAATGGCACCATCATCCTCACGGCAAGCATTGCGTTGTTCAAATATCTCTAAGACACCCACAAGTTTGTCACGATAAAAGGATTCGCCACGATTGTTTTCGGAACCCATTTTGATGTTCATCAACTCAAGTGCTTCGTACATTGCCGAAAGAGTCACATCAATGATTTGGTGCCATTGTTCAGTAAGTGTGGAATCACCATCCTGCAATGCAACCAACAACTCTCCAGCACGTGTACGAACATCGTTGGCGGATGCATTTTGTGCTTCTAACTCAAACAAACGGTGTGGGCCGACATGTTTGGCTACTCCTGATTTCCACCCCGCCTCATCTCCTCGCGCGGCGCTCTGAGCACGGCGATAGGCCTCATCAAGATCACTGAGACTCATAGAGGAAAGAGCAGTTCCATCGGCGTGCAGTCGATCCAACACCATGGCGATCGGGAGACCCCAATCACCAAGATGGTTTTCTCGTCGGACGTCGTGGCCAACACGCTCAAGTACTCGTGCGAGCGCATCTCCAATGATGGTCGATCGAAGATGTCCCACATGCATCTGCTTGGCGACATTGACTCCACACAGATCAATCACAATCACTTCTGATGGGTCGCTTGGTGACACACCAAGCGCTGGGCTGTCTATTGCTATCAACGCATCCGCAAGCGCATCAGTCCGAAGGTGGATATTGATGAATCCTGGGCCAGCGATCTCAGTTGATTCAATGAGATCATCTGCGTTCAGATGCTCAATAATTAACTCAGCAAGTGCTTGTGGAGTTTGTCCCACCCGTTTAGCAAGACCCATAGCGGCATTGCACTGAAAATCACCCAAGGTTGGTTTAGTGGCGGCACGAATCACAGGATCGGTGCCAGCAAACGATTTGCCAAGGGCCCCTTCAATAGCGGCTGAAAAGGCTTTCTCTAGGCGAGCAGCGGGGTTCTGCGTCATGAGTTTCCAAGTATAGCTGTGCTAGAATCTGGGCCTCACGACCGGGCCTGCAGTGCCCTGTTAGCGAGCTCCAACACATGCCGAATCCAACTACCGAACCAACGACCATTCTTGAGAAAGTCGATCGATGTGGGGATCTTCCTCACCGCCCCCGTGTGCTGCTTGGCAAGATGGGGCTTGATGGACACGACCGTGGGGTCAAGCTGATTGCTCGGGCTTTGCGTGATAGTGGTGTGCATGTGATTTATTCGGGGCTTTGGCAGACCCCTCGGAGCCTGGCAATTGCCGCCAGGGATGAGGATGTTGATTGCATCGCTGCCTCCATGATGAGCAATTCACACAATGTCTTGGTGCCGAAACTGATCGAAGCCTGTGGTGATGTGGGTCGACCCGATGTTCGAATCAACGTTGGTGGGATTATTCCACAAGAGGATGTTCAGGGAATGCTTGATTCTGGCGTCCATGGGGTTTTCCACACCGGCACCAGCATCTCAGATGTTATTGAGTCAGTACGCGATTCTGTTCAGCCTTTGGAGCCATCAGCTAGCACTGCTTCTGGGACTGCTCGTTTGGCCCGCGCAATCAGCCGCTTGATGCAAGGACACAATGTGGATCTTCCTCGCCGCCGACCAGACCGGGTCATCGGATTGACTGGTTCGCCAGGTGCTGGCAAGAGCACCCTGGTTGCTGCAATGGCATCCACCCTGCATCAGAAGGGTGAGCGTTTGGCTGTGGTGGCATTTGATCCAATGAGTCCCCTGACAAGCGGGGCGTTGCTTGGGGATCGGCTTCGGGTTGACTTCAACTCAGTTGATGAATCCGTTTTCTATCGATCCTTAGCTGTTATTGGTGAGGATTATCAGCACCTTCCTGACATCATTGAGTTACTTGGTGGCGCGGGCTACGACCGCGTCATTGTTGAGACGGTGGGTGCTGGGCAAAGTGATGTGGCTATTAGGACACATGTCGACACAACAATCGTGGTGGTCGTGCCAGGCATGGGTGATGCTGTTCAGATGGATAAGGCGGGCATTCTGGAGATCGCCGACTTGTTTGTAGTCAACAAGGCAGACTTTTCCGGAGAAGCCAAACTTGTTCGGGAACTGCTTGATATTGCAAGCGGTCGTGCGATTCACGAGACTGTGGCCACATGTGGTCAGGGTGTCGAGGAACTAGTAAACGCCCTGTTTTGACCCTGCCCTTTCCCAACAGCGACCAAGTGCACCCCCTACCCCCCACAACTACGCCACAACACACCAATAAACTGAGGGCGTAGAGAACCACACCACCTGAATAGCATGTGGATAACCTGCCAATTCACTAATGCAAATTGCCCCCCTGTCCCCTACACGATCGATGGTTATGGGTTCGCTAGAAACGCCTCATAAATCACAAACCCATTATTAGCAATGGTTTATAAATCAAAAGACTCACTTCTGGGCTCATGGAAACTCATGCTGTGGGGTGCCTCGTGGTGGGAACGTTCAAACGGTTTATGAAGTGTTGCTTAGGGCCCTTCAACTCAAGGAAACGCTGCTCTAAAGTGTGTCCGCCGGTCGTTTTGTGATGTGGCTTCGGGGTTGGTCAACCGGTGACCAACTTCCACATTTTTGGCTTTGGTGCTTGTGGCGTGCCTTTATTGAAACGGTACGTCCCCTTTGATTGGGAGAGTTGATGATGCAATCTCACACAAGAGCGTTTGCGCTCGCACTTGTCACTGTTATGTGCTCTTTGGCACAAGCGGCGACTTACTTCGTGCCTACGGACGGCACGCTATGGGAGGTTTGCGCATTCGCCCTCGAAGATGACGACATTATTGTGATCGACTCGACTTCGATTACAGACTCAATCGAACTCCCAGACGCGATCGAGGCGGGAACCAATACCTATCCCAGAATCAACCTTCCCTTTGGCACTAATGCATGTGCGCTGGAGAACGACGTCACGATTCAAGTGTTTCCCGCGGGCCAAAAAGTAGTGATCACTTCTGGCACAGGCGATGGAACAGGAACCACTGCGACCGTATTTGAAGTCAATGATCCAACCGAGGTTGGACACACCACATTTCAGGATCTGTACTTCGTCTTGTATTCCACCGACAGACCTATTGTGGTGGACACTGGATCCCCAGCCTTTAATAATTGTTGGTTCTGGAGTTGTGCAGACGGCGCGGTTGTCGTCACTGATCACACCACAAATGAAGACCCCCTACGTTTGATCAACTGCCACTTCAAGGAGTGTCAGGTCAATAATGATGGTGGTGCTGCGGTCACCATTTACTCCGATGTGATTACCGCTGAGCTTCGTGGTGGCCTAGAGGTCGACACTACCATTTTTGAATCATGTGAGGCATCAAATAGCGAGGGTGCAGCACTCTTTGCTGAACGTATCACCAACAATACCACCATCAATATTACTTCATCAACTTTTGAAGAGTGCAGTAGCGGCACCAACTTCCCGAGTGCTGCTGGCGGCGCACTTCGATGTCGAGAAGTAGAAACCGGTGCCAGGTTTGAGATTGAAAACTCTCTCTTTCTCAATAACACATCAGCAGCTGGTGGTGGAGCAATCAGTCTTGGTTCCACCACCAACTCCAATATTGGATTTGTGGAAGACAACGTCATTATTGAGATCACTGGTGATGGGTTGAATGAAACCCGTTCTGATAAGTACCAAAGCGGTACTCATTTTGTTGGTAATAACGCTGGCTTTGGTAGTGGTGGCGCGATCGACATCGGCAATGCTGGAGACGGCATTGTTCTTGAGATTCAAACACCTGTCTTTAGTTTTGCACCAGATATTGCCAGTGTGGTCTTCGAGGGCAACAATGCTGGACGTCATGGTGGCGCGATCGCACTTCGGGGAGGCACATTGGACCACATGACTATCAACGCCATTGATGAAGATAGTGTGATTCGCTTTGAAGACAACACAGCCGCACTAGGTGCTGGCGGCGCAATCTATCTATCAGACATTCAGGGACCAGCTGCGCAAGACATTGAGATATTGACGGTTGAAGCAGTGGATCCGGCGCCAAGAGTTATTTTTGACAGCAATGTCGCTATCAACGGCACTTTTGAAGAAGGGCATGGTGGAGCTATTCGGTTGGGTGATTGCCTTGGGGAGGCAAGTGGTGGTCCCGATGACAAACTGTTAATCAACCTACAGGGAGTCCTCTTTCAGGGGAATGATGCGGCTGATGATGGGGGAAGCCTTCGAATTGGCAATGACCTCTATGACACCGGCGCACAATTGACCATCACGAACTGCGAGTTCAATGCCAACCAGGCTATTGGAGGCAATGGTGGCAGTGTCGCGATGGGCACACTTGGAGATGACGCTCTAGTGACAGTCACGAACTGTGCGTTTGATACCAATGAGGCTGGGGGCAGTGGTGGCAGTGTGGTGATGGGCACACTTGGAGATGACGCGACAGTGACCGTTACGAACTGTGAATTCAATACCAATGAGGCTGGGGGCAGCGGTGGCAGTGTGGCGATGGGCACACTTGGTGATGACGCTCTAGTGACCATCACGAACTGTGAATTCGATGCCAATCAGGCTATTACAGGCAATGGCGGCAGTGTGGCGATGGGCCCACTGGGAGATGATGCGGTGCTCGATATTAATGATGTCATCGCAACTTTCAACACAGCAAACAATGGTTCTGGAGGGGTGGTGTATCTATCGGCAGCAGGCTCCAACCTTGCAGTTGATGTGGAGGGTGTGACTGCAACCTCGACGATCAGCAGTAACCAGTCGGATGATGGTGGCGCACTCTTCATCGGTCCTTCGGTGGGACCAATGCTCTTTGGTTGTGATGATGTGCTTTGGAATAATAATTCCGCCCAAGGTGGGGGCAAAGGTGGCGCAGTACTTCTGCAGGGCTTGTCTTCTGGTTCTGCAATGACTGTAGACATCGATAATGATGTGACATTCTCAGGAAACTCTGCAGACAATCAGGGTGGTGCTATTGCAGTGGAGTCTGCAGGAGACAACTTTATTCTTGATGTGCGGCCAGCAAACACAGAGGTTGCATTTACCAATAATTCAGGGAATACAGGCGGCGGCGGCGCCATTAGCGTTGAAGGAGCGGGCAGTAACTGCCAGTTTTTCTTTGACGGCTCTGCTGGAAACAATGTGGTCTTTAGCAATAACTCTGGAGGCGCCATTGGTGGCGGCGCGGTTTTGATCGATCAATTGGTAGATGCTGGGGAAGTCTGGTTTGGTGATGTGTTGTGCACCTCGAACACAGCATCTGGCGATGGTGGCGTGTTGCATCTTGGCCCCTCCAATACCGGCACCACTGTACAACTTGGGGAGAATGCCACTGAGGACCCATTTGCATTCTCTGAATTTGCAAACAACAGTTCGGGCGGCGGCGAGGGCGGGGCAATCTTTGTCGATCAGGTTGCTGATTCTTTGATCTTTAGTCTTAATGTGAATGATGTTGGTGGAGTGGCATTTGCCGGAAATCAATCTCTTAGTCATGGAGGCGCGATTGCACTTCGCGGCGCAGCATCAGGCGTGAGTTTTGTTGAACTCACGAATCTCAATGTGACCACCGAAAATCAGACACTAGGTGGCGACGGGGGCATGTTGTGGCTTGGAAGCCTGGCAGATGGTTCGGTCAATATTGCAAATTGCACATTCGAGGTACAGACAGCAGGCGGTGATGGTGGAGCCATTTCTCTTGCGGGTATCAATGGCCTCGCAGATGTCACTGTGATTGACACAGTGTTTGGTGGAGACAGCGTTGGAAACGCCGCAGGTGGCGGTGGCGGCGCGATCCACATTGGCACTCTTGGAGACGGCGCAATTGTCCGTATCGGACAGACAGTAGATGATGCACCTGCCCCAGTGACACTCGAGGAAAATGTAGCTAGTGGATCAGATGGCGGCGCGATCTGGTTTGAAGGACTTAATGACAATGCAACGGTCCGTCTACGTGATCTCACGGTGAGATCAAACACAGCTGGCGAAGATGGAGGTGGCATTGCTGTGCAAACAGCAGGCAATAGTCTCAATATCTCATTGCGTGATCTTGTGGTGAGCGAAAATCAAGCCAGTGGAAACGGTGGCGGTGTCTCATTGCAGGCTATTGGAAGCAATCTGAATCTGAATGCGACCAATCTGGATGTTGTACAGAACCAAGCTACCCAGAACGGGGGCGGATTGGCGATCAGCAATATTGGAAGTGATGCAGTGGTTGGTATGTTTTCTTTGCAAGCGCAACAGAATGTATCCACCGCCGCAACAGGTGGCGGCTTGTTCTTGAACAACCTCAATGACAATGCCACGGTCACAATGATCGACCCTGTGGTTAGCCTCAACGTAGCCACTTTGGGCGGGGGGGGTGGTATGTGGGTTGATGCTGATGGCACGGGCGGGTCATTTGTGCTTTCAAATGCCACCATCACAAACAATCAATACCGATCTAGCGGCGGTGGTTTAGCGATTCAGGGCTTTGATGACGCATCAATCTCTTTGGAGATCACAGCCACCGGTAATACATGGGACTCCACAAATCTTGGTCAGGGTGGAGGCCTGTGGATTAGTGGTAGCCCACGCACTGTTGTTATTCAGGATGGTTCAATACTGTCTAACAACAGCGCTGATGATGGCGGTGGTCTTTGGACGCAGTTCTCTGGAAATACGGTGCTGAATGCCAACGCCATTGAATTTGCCAATAACACCGCGGATTTTGCAGGCGGAGGTCTTTCGTTAGGTAGTGGTGGTCAGATCCAGAAGTTCTTCAACTGCAACATGACAGGAAATACCTCCTTCGACTTGGGTGGCGGCTTGTTTGCGGAAACGCGGAGTGGGGGCAGCCCACGGGGATCTGGGCGTACAACAGGCATTGTCATCGACAGTTGTCAAATAGAAGGCAATCTCGCGGACACCCAGGGGGCAGGTTTGTATATCGATACACCTGAGATGTTGATCAGAAACTCAGTGGTGAGCAACAACAACACCACAGTAAGCGGCAGCGATGGCGCTGGCATTTTCCAGGCCTCAGGCACTACTCGAATACGCGTATGCACCATTTCAGGAAACGAAGCGGACCCATCATCTCCAGCAGATACTAGTGAGGTTGATGGGATCTTCGTCCAAGATGGCGCGGTTGAACTTCGGGGCACTGCCCTTTGCGACGCCTCAACTCCAGAGTTGGTCGACAACCCACCGTATCCATCAGGCTCACCAGTGATGGTCGACTTTGGGCTCAATGATCTTGTCGACTGTGAACCTGCCAACCTTGAGTTGTTGGAAGATGGTGACTCAGTTTCAAACATTGTCAACAACATGGGCTTCTTTGATCGAACAGTCGTTGAGTTGTTGCCAGGCACCTATCAAGAACTCTCGACCATTGATGTGCTGGGCCGCAATGTGAGCATCATTGGTCTGGCTGCTGATGGCGATGCCTCTGGGGTTGTGATTCAAGGGGGAGACCAAGGTGCGGTAGTTGCGGCCCGATCAGGTTCAGAGGTCTGGCTGGAGTGTGTCACCATTACTAATGGGATTGGCGAGCAAGGCAATAATCACTTTGGTGGCGTGTTTGTATCTGGCACTCCCACAAAATTGCATATTGATAATTGCCATATCGATGCAAATCTTAATAGTGGGCTGGTGATCGATGGTGGTGCTAGCCCATATGTGATCAACAGCAAAATTCGCAACAACAACGCTACTGAAAATCTCGCATTTGAAGAAGACGGTGAAGGTACAGGTGGTGGCGTCCGCCTGCTCGACGGTGATGTCACACTGGTAGATACGTTGATTTCAGGCAATCATGCCGAATTCTTTGGCGGCGGTGTGTATGTAGAAGAATTCTCTGGTGAAGGCGAGACCGCAATACTCCTGGGTGTAGAGATTGACGCCAACACCACCGAAGGTTCTGGTGGAGGCCTTGTGGTAAATGATGGATCGTTTGCAACGCTGCAAGCGTCTTCGGTTTCGGGTGATACCTGTGTCATCTCAAATAACCAGGCTGATGTGCACGGTGGTGGTGTGTATCTCGTCAAGAGCGCAAACGTCACCATGGTGAACGGCAGTATTCAAGGATGCCAATCTGGAGAGAATGGTGGTGGCATCTACATCGATAGGATCGATGACAAGCAGCCATTATTTACACTCAGTGATGTTGAAATCGGCGTCGTTGGCAATGGCAATTCAGCCGGAACTGATGGCGGCGGAATTTATGTTGAGTCTGCAGACACTGCAATGTTGGTTCTAGATGCCATTTGTGAGTTGGTTGATAACACAGCATCAGCAGGACGTGGTGGTCACCTCTTCATGGAGGCATCTAGCCCAATAGACGAAGTCAGCGGTGTGCAGTGGGCCGATGGCCTTCAGTTCGGTGGTGGCTCCGCGTTAAATGGCGGCACACTGGCCTGGAATCAGGGCATACTCAACCTCGATAGCGGTTCAACTGGCTGGATCGATGTGCTTGCCTCGACCGCCACCAGCGACGGTGGTGTGATTTGGGGTGGTAACAACATCACACTCGCGCTCGACATGGTGCTTGATGGCACTGTCTCCGCAGGCGGTGACGGTGGTGCTATTCGCCTTGGTGATAATGCCGCTTTCTCGGCAAACTCTCATACAAGTTTTACTGGCGATATCAACGCTGGAAATGACGGTGGGTTGCTGCGGATGGGTGATGGTGCAACCTTTGCAAATGTCAATTGGCAACAACCAACAGGAGCAATGTCTGCGGGTGCAGATGGTGGCATTCTTCGATTTGGTGATAATGCCTCTGTATCGATTGTGGATATGCCGCTGCAGAATGGAACCGCTGGTGCCAATGGCGGTGCTGTCCGTATTGGTTCTGGAACCATCACAGGCAGTGGTCCGATTACTGATATCCAGAACTGTGATGCCAGTAATGGCGGCGGCTTGTGGTTGGGTGCTGGAACCACATGTACTTTGACCAATCTTGCGATGCAAGATTGCACCGCCACTGTTGGCGATGGTGGCTTTGTGTATATCAATGATGGTGCGACCGCCACGTTAACTGGTGGAAGTCACACCAATGGCGGAGCTGCACGTCACGGCGGAGCCTTCCATGTTGAGTCTGGTGGTGTGTTGGATGTGAGTGGTTCGGCGACTGTGCAGGGCTGCTCGACGACTTCTGGAAACGGTGGCGTAGTTTCAATCATTGGCACTGCACAAGCAACATTTGATGGGGTCACGATTACAGGAAATACCTCTGGTGATGCGGGCGGTGTTGCCTGGCTGGAAACTGCGGGTGTCCTGCTTATTGATAACTCAACCATTACAAATAACACAGCAACTGGCCATGGTGGCGCGGTGTCTTCGGATGCCGCTGGAGCAATTTCGTTGCTTGGCTCAACTTCCCTTACGGGCAATCAGTCTGGTGGGGATGGTGGCCATCTTCACTTTGTTGATGCTGGTGTTTCAACTCCCCTGCAATTGACGATTAGTGCAACAACCGTGACCATGCAGAATGGCACCGCCGGGGGTCGTGGTGGCGCTATTCGTCTTGGCAACCAATTGAGCTGGGCGTTTGATGGTGAATCAGTCATGGATTTGTCAGGCCACACATCAACAGATCATGGTGGCGCATTGAGTGTTGGTGAAAACGCAACGCTCACACTGAACAACATTGATATGACCAACTGTGATACCACGACCAGTGACGGTGGCGGTCTTCACGGCGAATTGGGTTCAGTAGTTGATCTGTCAAACGTTGTCTTTGATAATTGTGGGGCGGACCTTGGCTGTGGCGGCGCGATTGCATCAGTAGATGTCAACACCATGACATTGAACAACTGCAGTTTGATCAATAGCCATGCAGGTTCCGGTGGCGGGATTTGTGGCGAGACCAATGACCCAGCTGCAGTAGTTGGAACAATTACTGTTGTAGATAGTGCATTTGCAGATAACTCAGCCACTGAGGATGGTGGTGATATTTGTATGGCCTCTGGCCTTCTGAGCAACATCGCGAACCCTCTAGATGTATCTGGTGACACAACATTTGCCAACTCTTTGGCTGGTGATCGCGGAGGTGCCATATTCCTCAGTGGTGCTGCAGATCACACAATCACCAGTACCTCTGCGGGAGCGACCTTTAATGGCTGTCAGGCCATGACAGGTGGAGCGATCAGTGCTTTTGATGGGCCGACCGTCACAGTGTCATCATGCACGATGCAGCAGTGTGATGTCACCATGGATGGCGGCGCCGTTTCTGCAGAAGATGCTTCTGAGGTCATTCTGATCGCGATGACGCTTTCAAACAATCAAGCCACTGGCGATGGTGGGCACCTCTGGGCAATTGGTGGATCAACCATCACGGCAACATCAACCACCTTAGGAGGCGGCTCTGCCACTCGGGGTGGTGGTGCATATGTTGAGAATGCCACGATCATCATGAGTGATGGTGTGATCGATAATTCTTCGGCGAGCGTATCGGGTGGTGCTGTCCACTCTGCAGCATCTGGTCTTTCAAGTTTGAACAATATGACGCTCGATGCCAACAATGCCAATGATGGTGGGCACCTTTATTACGCCGACAATTCTAGTGGTCTGATGACAAATAGCGATTTGACAGATGCTGACGCAGCACAAACCGGCGGATTTATTCGGGTGGATGCGGCGAACCCTCAGATCACAGGTACAACGATGACAGATGTTGATGCAGGCGTCGATGCAGCACAAGGTGGTGGCATTTATGTCGCATCAGGTGGCACACCGATTTTCAAGGCTGTCAGCGTGACTGGCTGTCGATCAAGCGGAGATGGTGGAGCTATGTATGTGGAAGGTGGTGCTTCGCCTGCCGTTGAGCCATTCATTGGATTTGGAGGGTCTCCTCGAAGTCAATTGTCGCGCAACACATCGAACGCTCGTGGCGGCCAGATCTTCTTTGCTGCTCAGTCCAATGGTGACTTTGAGAGTCTCGACATGAACCAGGGCACAGCGTCATCTACGGGAGGCAGCCTGCATATATCCGCAGATGCCACCCCACAATTTAGTGATTGTGAAATCGGAGACAGCACCGCAGTCGATGGCGGCGTTGTCGCCATTCTTGATGGCCAGCCCCAATTTGATCAGCAATGCAGGCTACACACGGGCCAAGCAAGTGGCAATGGTGGTGTGGTCTGGGTTTCTGGTCAGGATGCCATATTGAACGCCAGCTCAACAACGATTGAAGGTGGTTCCGCGCAGCGCGGTGGCATCATGGGTGTGTTTGACAATGCGATATGTGTGTTGGCGGATGTTGATATGGCAGATGGTGTCGCCAATCTTGATGGTGGTGGTCTCCATGTCAATGACAGTGTGGTTGATTGGGATGGCGGCTCGTGCAGTAATAACACTGCGGCGATTTATGGTGGTGGCATCTATGCGGTTGGATTGGGCTCGGTGGGTCTCGCTGGCGTCACCATCGAAGCGAATGATGCTATTGATTACGGCGGAGGTCTTTTCACTGCTCCATACCTTGATGACAGTGATGTGTATCACGAGAACGACATGGTGCTCACATTTACTGATGGCACAACCTTTGTGAACAATGTGTCTGGAGTGCGTGGTGGCGGGCTTTATGTGGAGCACGATGAGGGCTCAAATGATCGATTGTTTGCGTTCGACACATCACTCATCAACAACACCTCCAATATTAGCGGTGGTGGTATTGCGATTTATTATGGTGCACTGACTTGGGATGGTGGCACGATCTCTGGAAACATCGCTTCTGGAGAATCCTACGACGGCTTTGGCGGAGGCATGTACATGGTTCATGTGGCCGATGTCGAACTGAGCGGCATCCGCTTACATTCCAATTGGGCAGAACAGGGCGGCGGCATCAACCTCAAGGGCGGGTCTAATATGACCATGGAAGATTCATCAATCTTCGACAACACAGCTTGTAGAGGTGGCGGGATCAAGATCTGGGACTGTGGACTTGGTCCTGAGTTCACTCACTGCGCGTTTGTAGGTAATCATGCGGGAATAGGTAAAGCCCTCCACATCGACTGGTCATATCCACTCCCATCATTTGACAACTGTCTGGTAGATGGGCATCTTGATGGCGAAGAGTGCGACGATGGCGCTGCCATACTTTTGGGTGCTGGGATCAACATCACCCCATTCCGCTCTTGGTTTGCAACCAATGATGAGATCCGTGAAGGTCAGGGCACGATTACCACGTGCAGTGGCCTCGGGGAAAATTCTTGCGAACCATATCCCGGGGACTGGAACGGAAATGGTGTTGATGACTGGGATGAAATCGTGCTCGGTGATGTACTCGATGCTGATCAAAACTGGATCCCTGATGGGTTCGAGGCCGACAACGACGGCTCGACTGTGGTTGATCACATAGATCTCATCACATTGCTCTCTGTATGGGGCACGCAAACTTGGCGCTACGATATTGATGGCGATGAAGACAATGAGATCGGCACCGTTGATCTTCTCCTGCTACTCCAAGACTGGGGCTGAATCGCCTCATCACAAGCCCCCGAAGCCCCGGCCCTGCGATGAACTTTATTTGTCGCGGGGCCGGGTTCTTTTGTGCCTGCTGCGAATCAGGCCCTCAGACCAGTACACTGCGCTACGATGAGTTCCTCTGAGGCACCTGCAGCGACCCAAGATCGCGGCACTGCACAGTCAAATGCGGTGACCGAGTTGGCTCGGGATCTTCGTCTCTTTGACATCACCATGGTTGGTGTGGGGGCCATGATTGGAGCGGGCATTTTTGCCCTGACAGGCATTGCTGCAGGCAAGGCTGGACCTGGACTCATTCTTGCATTCTGTCTGAATGGCGTGCTGACCCTGTGCACGGCCATGGTGTATGCAGAGGTTGGCAGCGCTGTACCGGCCGCAGGTGGTGGGTACCTCTGGGCACGATTGGGACTTCCTGGGCCGGCGGCCTTTCTCGCAGGTTGGATGGATTGGTTGGCGCACGCTGTGGCAGGGTCACTCTATGCCGTGATCTTTGGAGCGTATGTGGTATGGGGCGCACAAACCATCTTTGGTTGGGGTGTTCCCCCAGTCGGGACCGGACACAGTGAGGGCATGGGCACGTTATTTGGCATGCAAGCGTGGCCCTTTGCCAAGGGTTTGACGCTGCTGATTTGTCTGCTGTTTTTATGGATCAATCATCGCGGATCTAGCGAAACCGGCAAGGCTGGCAACATCATCACAGTGGCGAAGATTGTAGTTATTGCAGTTTTTATTGCGGCAGGCTTGGTCGCCATGATGCGTGGTGGGGAAACACCCATCGGGGACAAATTCACACCATTTCTTCCTGAAGGCATGGGCGGCGTGCTTGTTGCCATGGGTCTTACATTCATCGCATTTGAGGGGTATGAGATTATTGTGCAGGCGGGGGAAGAGGTGGAATCTCCAAGAAAGAACATTCCTCGCGCGGTGTTCTTCTCGCTTTTAATTGTGATTCCCATCTACATCCTTGTTGCCATTGTGTGCCTTGGCGCGCTGTCAATACCTCAAGAGGTGCAGGCCGCTACAGGGTGGGCAGCAGGCGACACTTGGCGATACTTGGCAGGGCTTGGTGAAACCGGTGTCGCTGTAGCGGCCAATGCATTTCTTCCTTGGGGTCTTGGAGCTATTTTGTTGGTGATTGGCGCAGTGCTCTCGACTATGAGCGCACTGAATGCCACTACCTTCTCATCGACACGTGTGAGCTTTGCGATGGGTCGGGATCGATATCTGCCTCGCGCGCTTTCCCATATATCCAGCCGTACACGAACACCCAGCATTGCACTGGCTGCCAGTGGTGTATTAATTGTAGTTGTCGCATTGCTGCTGCCTGCTGAGAAAGTGGCTGCCGCAACGTGTGCAATGTTCCTTTTGGTATTTGCAGAAGTCAATATTGCATCGATCGTCATTCGTCGAAAGTACGGTGACAAATTGCAATATGGGTTCATGGTTCCAGGCGGACCGTGTGTGCCAGTCGTAGCTGCTGCTGGCCAGATTGGTTTGGCTGTCTGGATGCTCGCTTCACAGCCCTTGACGCTGGCGTTAACAGCGGGATGGATTGTTGTGGGATTGATCATCTACTTCAGTTGGTCACGTGGTCAAGAGCACGCCTATCGGTCGTCACCTGTAGTCTTTGAGCATCACCCAGAAATCCCCGAGGAGGCCTCGCATCGCGTCTTGGTGCCTGTGGCCAATCCAGCGACAGCAGGGTCACTCGTCAATCTTGCGGGGCGATTGACTGATGCAGATGAGACGCACATCACCGTGCTCAATGTGGTACGAGTTCCGGAACAACTTCCACTTGGCTCGACCGAAGTATTCGCCAATGAAGGCCGGACCGTCGTGGATCGGGCGATGGAGCAAGCAGAGTCACATGGACGTGAAGTTGCGGGCCTGGTTCGTGTGAGCCGTCATCCGGGACAGTCCATTGTGGACACGGTGGTCGAGCGCCAGGTGGACACACTGGTCATGGGGTGGACAGGTCCCAAACGTGGCCCAAGAGCCATGCGGAGCATTGTGATTGGTGAGGAAATTGATACGGTTGTTCGCCGTGCTGATTGTGACACAGTGGTGCTCCGAGGGTCAATTCCCGAATCTCCAAGCCGTATCGTGGTCCCAGTGGCACATCCACGACAGGGCCGCTTTGCATTGGCCGTCGCAGCACGCCTGGCAGCCCCTGATGGAGTTGTTGAGGCAGTGCGGATCGTGCCACCAGGGACCGATCCACAGCCCGCCCTAGAGACACTTGAAGATGATTTGCTTGGTCCAGTGGGTTCAGGAGAGTCGGGTACTCGCGACATTCCAGGGCTTAGGTGGCCCCTGGAAACTCGTTTGATTGAATCCACAGATATTGCACAGGCGATTACAGAGGCGGCAGAAACAGCAGATGTATTGGTACTCGGAGCTGCCCCACCATCCTGGCGCGGGTGCATGTTCAGTCAGGTGCATTATGAAGTTGCTCGACGCTGGCCTGGCCCGCTCTTGTTGATTCGTATGCGTTCAGGAAAGGCGCGGCACGCCGCATCTCGCACAATTGACTTCTTGATGTCAACGGAGCCAGAGACATGAGCTTGAGTGATCTGCGGAAGATGAACCTACTTAAGTCCGAGCAAGACTGGACTGGGCGTATGCCACGATCTGCAGTTTCGGGTTTCGCGGCATTTATGTGGCTTGTCGCAGCAATTGCCGGGTGTGTTTCAATGGCCGTTGGTGATGGCCGAGGTTGGACTTGGGTCGGGCTAGGCCTGTTTTCGTTGGCCCTCTGGCGGTTTGTGGCACTAAGCCTACGATCCATTGACGGTGTTGGACTGGGATCTGATCAGCAGAGACCCAGCCCATCTTCCGAAGATTGACCCGACTTCACAGTGCGTTAATCATTTAGCAGTAGTGCAAGACAACAACATGTGACGATCGCAGTTGCGGGGCTTCCACTCAGTCAATCTGATCGCGCGTCGCAAGATCGAAGCTCATCAGTGTCAAGAGCTCCTCATGTGTGGCTGACCCAATGCTTCGGAATCGCTCAATGGTGTCCATTGGATCCTCCATCGCGATCATCCCAAGCGATGCGGCTTTGTGGTTGAGAATGTCGTCGAGATCAGCGGTTGTGTTTCTCGCATGACCTGAGGGGTACATCACCAATCCGCTGTCGAGGACATCTCCACCGTTGGTCGTGATCATCATGGATGTGGGGATTCCATCTGGATATCGACGGTCATATTCCTCCCCACCATGTTCAAACACGATCTTGTTCATCAGCGACCGTGTTTCTTCGTGATGCAACGCATCTCGACCATAATCCTCTGGAAGAAGCATCAACGATTTCCACCATGCGTCGTTTCCTTCAGCAAGATTACCGTTGCCACGTGCGGCTGCGGCATCCATCGCTTTGCGGAGCATGGTGGAAATGATGTACACCATGGAGTGGTCAGCACTTTGACGTGTGTGTGGATCACGTTTGGCAGGATCACCGATGATCCCGAACGCCGGCTCATAGGCGACGATCTTGATCTCATGAATAGCGTCAGGCGTTTCAAGCAGGCTTGGATTTGACGAGATGAGATTAATAAGCCCCTGAAGAGCCCCAGCACTTTGGTGTTCGTACAACCCAAGTTTGAAGTGCATGCCCATGACGGCAAAGTCGTTTCCACTGTGGGACAACACAAGATCAAATGGAGCGTCTCCATTGGTCGGCTCGAATTGCCTCCAAATCGCCTCAGGATTCCGGAAGATGTCCTTTGGCCCAACAAAGCCACGCATCGATCGTTTCATCGACAGCACGGCCACCTCTGTACTGATAGCTGCTGAGGCACCTTTGGAGTCACTGAGTTGCTTGCCAGCGCGAATCGCCCGCCACGGGATGTAATGCGCCACCACCATGCCAATGGCCGACTCAATCTGTTCGGGCGTAGCACCCAGCATGGCACCGTAGACAGCAGCCGAGGCAATTGCCCCATGCACAACATGATCGATCTTGTAGGTCTTGAGGCTAAATACCTCAGCCAATCGGCCTCGAATTTCATCAAGGCAGATCATGCCGCGTAGCGCCGCTGCACCATCAAGGCCCGCTACCTGCGCAGCTGCAATGGGAACGGCGTAGAAGTCGTTGTGGCCAAACTCACCAGCGGTATGACCAAGTGTCGGGTTGTAGCCAAAGTTTGTGCCATTACTGTCCCATTCTCGTACTGCAGATGCATTGGCTGCGATGGCTTTTTCAGATGCGACTCGTGCATTGCATCCAAACATTGTTGCGCCCTGATCACAGGGATACTCCAAAGCCTCTTCACGCAGCACACAAGGGGCATTGGTTTGCATGGCAATCGCCGATAGGCCGCATACGACGCTGTCGACAAAAAACTGCAGGGTTCGATTTTCTACCCCATGGTCTGGTTGGCCAATAGCAGCAGACATAAAGTCACATGCGTATTGCCCAATGCCAAGGGCCTGATTGGTGTTGCGAGCAAGAGTGATGCTCGTATCGGTCGCCGTCGCAGTCATGAAGTCGAATCCATCTGCTTGAGAAAGTGTGCGACTTCTTCGGTCGATCCGAGGACGACGCTGGTGCGCTGATGAAGGTCAGTTGGGTGAAGGTCAAGAACGCGAGTGCCGTCCTGAGTGACGGCGATTCCCCCTGCTTGCTCAACGAGCATTGCCATTGGCATCGCCTCATAGAGCAGCCGCAGCTTGCCCTCGGGGCGATCCGTTGTTGCAGGGTAGATAAAGATGCCACCCTTAATCAGTGTCCTGTGCACGTCTGCAACCATGGATCCGATGTAGCGCGATGAGTAGCTGGAGCGGTGAGCCCAGTCCAGATAGCGCTGGACGCCTTCAGGAAAGCGTGCCGAATAGGCCTCGTTAATTGAATAGATTGGTTGTGACGGAGGAAGGGCAATTCCACGCTTAGCTAACACATATGAGCCGATCGAATGATCAAGCACAAACATGTCAACTCCAGTTCCTGTGGTCAGCATGAAGACGGTGGATGACCCATATAAGACATATCCAGCTGCGACCATCGTTGCTTGACGAGACAACACGGCCTCAAGTCCACCTCCACCACCTTCTGGAAGTCGAATGACTGCGAAGATCGTTCCAACACCAACCGAGACATTGAGGTTGGATGATCCATCGAGCGGATCAAAGAAGACGGCATACCGTCCCCCATCTGCTCGCGTTCTCAGAATCGTTGGTTCCTCTTCTTCTTCACTGACGAGGACACCAATGTTGGCTCGGCTTCCAAGGCAAGCCTTGATGATGTCATTTGATATGACATCTAGCTTCTGTTGCCGCTCGCCATGAGTGTTTTCGGCTGCCAACTCTCCAAGCACATCATCAATACGTGCTCGGCGCACCTTATTGCCGATGGTCTTGGTGGCTAGAGAGATGGCTGACAGAATCCACGAAAAGTCGCCAGTGGCCTCAGGATGGTCCCGTTCACCAGCCAAGACATGGCTCTGTAGTGACATCAGGTTGTCGTCGGTCCAAGCCGTCGGATTCACCATGGATGCCTCCATCTCTCGCCCCGATGACGTGTGGTAGACGCTAGGATTCCCGGTCCCGCACTGTGCGGTGGCTGGATCGGTCATGGTACCGCCCCCATGGGAATTCTTCTGACAACCACACCCCTTGTTGAGGACAGTTTGATGACGCAAAGTGTGATTCTCGCCGCTCGACGAACACCCATTGGCCGGTTCTTTGGTGGCCTCAGCAGAGTTGATGCTCCGCAACTCGGGGCCTGGGCAGTAGAGGCCGCAATTCAAAGTGCTGGTATTACTGCAGATCAGGTTGACGAGTGCATTATGGGGTGTGTCTTGCAGGCTGGCCTTGGGCAGAATCCAGCGCGCCAGGCAGCACTCAAGGCTGGTTTACCGCACACCATCAGTGCTCAAACCATCAACAAAGTGTGTGGATCTGGACTACAGGCGGTGATGACCGCTGATCAGTCGATCAGGGCTGGAGACAATCAGATGGTTGTTGCTGGTGGACTTGAGAACATGACACGTACGCCGCACTACGCCGAAGTTCGCTCTGGGCTGAAGTTTGGCCCTGGGACCATGCACGACCATATGGCCCACGATGGTCTTGAGTGCGCCTTTGAAGGCTGGGGCATGGGTATGGCCGCAGAACACACTGCTGAAAAGCATGGGATCAGTCGTGAAGACATGGATGAAATGTCTGCATCGTCCCACATAAAGGCAGCCAAGGCAGCCGCAGAAGGCTGGTTTGATGCAGAGATAATTTCCTTGCCCGCCGATCAGGTGAAGCAGAAAGCGGCTGTCACTGCCGATGAAGGTGTTCGCGCTGATTCAACTGCAGATGGACTTGCGAAACTGCGTCCAGCATTTAAGAAGGACGGAACCGTGACCGCTGGCAACGCCTCTCAGATTAGCGATGGCGCAGCAGCCATTGTGGTTGCATCTGAGTCTGCGGCGGCCTCATCTGGGGCATCGATCATGGCTCGTATTGTGGGGACTAATACGGTAGGCGTGGCACCAAGGGACCTTTTTGAGGCACCTGGTCTGGGCGTTGAAAAACTGCTGTCCGATCATCAACTTGGTGTCGATGATGTGGATCTATTCGAACTCAATGAAGCCTTTGCTGCGCAAGCCTTGTGCAATATGCGGCATCTTGGCGTTGATCCGAATCGAGTCAACGTTTGTGGTGGTGCTATCGCGATTGGTCATCCAATCGGCGCTTCTGGGGCGCGGGTATTGGTGACGTTAATCAATCAGATGCAGCGACTGGACGCAAAGCGAGGCGTAGCGAGCCTTTGTCTTGGCGGCGGTAACGCGGTATCTATGCTGCTCGAGCGGACGTGAGTGCAACAAAGGCCTCTTCGAGAAGCCTGCTGACACTTTTTGGACCAGGATTGCTCATTGCTGCAACTGGCGTGGGCGCCGGCGACCTTGCGACAGCTGGCTTTGCAGGCTCAAAGCTCGGGACCGCGGTGCTTTGGGCGGTACTGCTCGGCGCTGTGATGAAGTACGTCTTGACCGAAGGCATTGCAAGATGGCAGGTGGCGACCGGACAAACACTGGTTGCTGGCGTTGGGCAGCGGCTTGGCCGTTGGGCGCTCTGGGCTTTTTTGCTTTACCTCATTCCATGGACATGGATTGTGGCAGCGGCCCTTATTAGCGCAACTGGTGTGGCGACCCAGGCTCTGTTGCCACTACCTACTGGAGACACGGTTGGCAAAGTGATTTGGGGAAGTGTCTGGTCACTGTCATGCCTGGCTTTGGTCTGGCGGGGTGGATTCCGTGTGTTTGAGCGGTGTATGGCTGTAGGCATTCTGATCATGGTCGCGGTGGTGGTTTTCACAGCAGCGATGGTCGAGATTGATCTGCCAGTGGCTTTCAAAGGCCTACTTGTGCCAACGGTTCCAAGTGTCGAAGGTGGCAGAGCATGGACCATCGCGCTGATTGGTGGTGTTGGAGGAACGGTCACGATGTTGTGTTATGGCTATTGGTTATCGCAGCAGGGACGACGTACGCCCCGCGACATCCAGATGTGCCGCATTGACTTAATGGCGGGGTACTTAATGACTGCGATCTTCGGTATCGCCATGGTCATTATCGCGTCCAATATTCCTCACCTCGATGGTTCAGGGGTTGGTCTTCTAGTCTCTATTGCGGACACGCTTGGAGCACAAATCGGCGCATGGTCGAGATGGGTTTTCTTGGTCGGCGGCTGGGCAGCCATCGTCAGCAGCATGCTTGGTGTGTGGCAGTCGGTACCGATGATCCTGGCAGATGTGATCCGCGGGGCTTTGGGCCGACCGCCATTACAACCCGACTCACTAGAGCGCACATCTATTGCTCGATGGTGTCTGATTGGAATCGCAACGCTACCAGTTGCACAGGCCATTATGCGATTTGAAAAAGTGCAACTCATTTACACAGTGATAGGTGCGTACTTTTTGCCAATGCTAGCGATCGTGCTGCTGCTGCTTTTACGTCGGTCGTGGACAGGGACGATGGCAAGCCATTGGCTTGGCCGAACTGCGACGATGGCGGTGTTGGGTTTCTTTGTTTGGGTGGCTTTGACCTAATAAAATTCTACGTGTACCAGCCAGCGGTCCTATTGACCAATGTCCTCGGCCCAAAGATCGGGCTTCTCACACAAGAGTCGCTCCATGAGTGCGATACAGCGAGGATCATTCAAGATGGTCAACTTGATGCCGTGATCAATCATCCACTGTTCAGCCCCCTGAAATGACATGTTCTCACCGACGATGACGTGCGGGATCTTGAATAGCACTGCGGTACCGCTGCACATGGAGCATGGACTTAGTGTGGACACGAGCGTCAGGGATTGCCAGTCCCGTCGCCGGCCGGCGCTGCGAATACAGGCCACCTCTGCGTGAGCCGTGGGGTCGCCTTTTTGGACACGCTCATTATGACCACGCGAGACGATCTCTCCAGTGGATGCGTCGGCCAACACAGATCCAATGGGAATCCCCCCTTGATGCCAAGACATTTCCGCTTGTTCGATGGCGGCGTTGAGCCAGTCTCCAACGTGCGTATTGTCAGTGGTCATCGGTGGCGTTGGCAGTCGCCTCAGGCGTGCTGCCGCTTGAAGCGTCGTCCTCGCTGCTCTCAAAGTCATCTTTGTCGATTGCTGTCATGTGCGCCGCGTTGGTGATGCGATCCAACTGGCGATCGTTGAACCGCCACCAGTTAGCACCTCGCACTTCCCATGCAGTTAAGGGGAACTTTTGTAGGTTCAAGGTCAGCAATTGGCGGCCACGATCAACTCGGGGAGCACTCAGGTCGACTTGGGCAGAACCGATGTGCATGCGTACACCCTCAATGATGATGGCATTGGGCTGACCCAAGTCAACGACTTCGCACGCCGGGAGTTCGGCAGCGACCCCGGCTCGAGTGTCTTCAAGCGAAGGGGTTAAAGCCACCATGACCGGACCCGTAGAGGTGGCAGATGGCGATCGTGTAGTCCACCAGTCCACTGATGTGGCAATGACTTCCACAACAGCACTATGGTCAGGCGTTGTCGCCTGGGCCTCATCATTGCTGGGCCAGTGTGCCTGAGGGGCACATGAGGCCATCAGGGTCAGGGACGTCAGGGCCATCATCCATCCGTGGTTGGGCATGAGGGGGTCTCCATTCTCAATCGTCCAGTGTAGTGCCACATCTGAAGGCGGGAATGGTCCACCACATGTCCACGTTGACCTAAAATGCAGGGATGCCGAATGTTCAGTCACCACCTGCCCGCTTGGTCGTTGGGATCTCTGGAGCCTCTGGAGCGCCCTATGCCGTCAAGACCATCCAATGCCTGCTTGCCGCCTCAGTTGAGGTGCATGTTGCCGTGTCGGAACTTGGGCGGCGACTGCTGGGCGAAGAGTCGGGCATTGCGCCAGTGACACCAGAATCGCTCGCTGGTGACGAGGATGCTTCTAAATTGTTTATGCACTCTGGCAAGGACATGGGAGCGCTTATCGCCAGTGGCTCATTTGCCCACGATGGGATGATCATTGTGCCATGCTCAAGCAATACCCTTGGTGCCCTGGCATCAGGGATGACGACAACGCTCTTACAGCGAGCGGCTGCGGTCACGCTCAAAGAGGGCAGGACACTTCTCCTGGCGCATCGAGAGACACCACTGAGCCGAATCGACATTGGAAACATGGATCGACTTGCTGGAGCTGGTGCCATCATCATGCCGCTGGCACCTGGATTTTATATGAAGCCAAATCACATCGATGACATGGTCGACTTCATGGTTGGGAGAATTCTCGATCGATTTGGTGTGCCGCACGATCTGGATGTGCGTTGGGGAAGTTGACAGCCCCGGACGAGGTTGCTGTACCTATACGTCAATTTCTAACGAGGGCGACCTGTAGGAGGTGCTTGGGATTCAGCCACGGCGCCTGCGGGGGGATCAGCAAGCAATACAGACTCACCTGCGGACACGCCGTCTAAGATTTCAGCGTACAGCTCGCTGGTGCGGCCGACTTGCACCTGCCGGGCCTCAACATCTCCACCAGACTGGATATAGGCCATGGCGCCGCGTCCAACACGGTGTACCGCCTGAACCGGGACATACATCGCGTCTTCGACTTGCTCAACGAGAATGCGTGCTTTGCAACGCATTGACGGCTTGAGCGGTAGGCCATCTGAATTATCAAGTTCAATTGTGACGGAGTAGTCTCGGCGGTTTGGATCACGCCAACCGCCACTCTCTGCCAATACCCCAATCGAGGTCACGGTTCCATTCACAACCGTGTCGGGAAAGGCGTCAAGCCGGACAAGGGCAGTTTGCCCTGCCTTGACGAGTCCACTGAGCGCTTCATTGACTTTGACGCTGGCCAGCATGCGGCGAGTGTCAGGCAACACAATGAGAAGGCGGTTGCGTGAGACATTGGTGCCTACACGGAGTGATTCATCGCGATCTCTGCGGCCTTCTCCAATTGACGTCCCATACACCACTAGGCCATCCCCAGGCGAGTACATCGTGCATGCTTCGAGATCGCGACGGTAGCGATCGAGACGTTCTTGTTTTGACTCTAGATTTGCTTGTGCTGCTTCCAAAGTGCTCTCTGTGCTTCTGACAGTAGCTTCGGTGCGAGTTTCGGTACGGACAAGTTCATCTTTGGCCTGATCCAAGTTTGATTCAAAACGCTGCTTATCTTTCTTGAAGGTGTACTTGTTGTAGACCTCCTGGTTAAGTTTGGCCCGAGACAGTGCAGCCTCTGCCCGAATCATCGCGATCTCATCCTGTTCAAGATCGTTCTGGCTGATGAAATCTTTGCTCCGCAGTTCAATGGACTTCTGGTACTTCTCCTCAAGCCTTGAGTAGTCCTTCTCCGCAGTCCTGACTGCGAGGGCCATTTCGTTGCGTGTTGCAACAGCATCACCCTCTGCCCATGCTTGCAGGGCGAGTGTGGCTTGATCGACGGCAACTTGCGCAGCGGCCAGACTTGACTCACGGCCCTTTTGTGAAATGGCGAGGTCGGCAGTTTTGGTTTCAACCCGGTTGGTAGCCTCAGTCAGATCTTCTTCTGCAGATTGAATACGTTCGATGGTCTGCTGATTGTCTAGGCGGACCAGGAGATCTCCCTTTTGCACGGAGGTTCCTTCTTCAACAATCTCAGTGATTGTTGCATTGCCATCCAGAAGACTTCGAATTTCAACCTGATCCCCAGATTCAAGTTCGCCAGAGGCTGGAATGGTGACATCAAAGGAGCCGACGACAACTTCGTGCGTTGATTGGGCCCGTAATGCGCCACCAGCACCAACACCCGAACCAATGAGTGAAATAGAAATCAGTACGACGACCGCTGCTGCGGCAACCGCGATGCCAGTAGAACTCATACCCCGCCGGGCATGTCGTACGTGTTGACGGCGTTTGCTGGGGATCATGGGAGCGCACCAGTGTAATTCTCTGATGCTCCGGCTTCATCCCAATTCTGATCCATCGTGGCATTCGTATGGGCTTCTGGCTCCCAGGAGAGGGAATCGGTGAAGCGTACAACCATGCCCGGAAGCGGCTCAAGGGTGGCGTCTGCAGAAATCCGCATCTGGCCGGTGTCGAGGAGGTATCGGAAGATGGATCGCTGCATGGCTCGGAAAGCTCTGGCTCGTCCATTTTGCGCTTGTTGAAGCGACTGAATGGCGGCCAGTTGATCAAGCACGGTGTAGGAGTCCGGGTCTGCATCGATGGATTCAATATTCACTCTTGCGATATCGACATTGCGACGCTGGATGTCCAGCGAGAACAGGTTTGCATCAATGTCTCGAACAGCATTTCGTACTTCAATAGCTACAGAATCACGCTGTCGCCGGTACTCCCGTCTGGCACGCTCGAGTTCAACCTGAGATGATCGCACAGCTAGTCGTTCCTGCTCCCGATCAAGGGGCAGGCCCAGGGTCAGTGAGGCCTCTGCATCAAGATCTTCAGCGGAAGGCAGCACTGCGTCGTAGTAGTAGGTGTCATTGGAACCAAAACGAATCTGTCCGGCCAGATCCAGGTTTGGCAGTACAGAATTGAGCGCATTTCGGACACCCCGTTGGTCATCTATCAGGCGATCACGCGATGTTTGTAGATCCAGCCGTTGCATCAGTGCTTTTTCAACGGATGCATCGAGTGAAGCCAGTGGAGGGCCAAGTGCCATCGTTTCTTGTTCGATGGTAATGGGTGTATCGATTGGCCAGTTAATGAGCAACTTAAACCGATCAATGCCGAGTCGGTAGGACTCCCACAGTCCGGCGAGTCGGGACCGCTCTTGCAGGGCCCTGTTCTCGGCTTCTGCAGCGTCATACAGTCGCGCCCGACCGGCGTCGTACAACGCTCGCTGACGTTCGGCCAATGTATCGAGTAGTTCTACGGACTCCCGGGCGTTGTCGAGTTCTTGTTGTTGAACAAGTAGGTCAAGCCAGCCGCTGTAAACACTAAACCAGAATTCGCGGCGAAATTCTTCGAAAGAGCGGCCGGCATAGACGAGATTACGCTCTGCTTGAATGATGCCCTCTTGAGCAACCATGCCAGCGCCACGTAACAGTGGAATACTCCCACCGACAGTGAATTGTCCAATCTGTGTACTTGTCGTGCCGCTGCTTCCAGACGCGACACCAAGTACTTCTCTTGCAAACGTCGCCACATATGAGGCCGACACTTCGCCGCCCCATGGAAGACGCTGTGAAACACCCAGAGTATTGACAACCGCTGTGGCTGAGTTCAAGAAGTCGTTGTCGGCATCCTCATGGAAGTACTGCAGCGCAACATCGTCGGAGAACTGTGGTGTCCAGAGATGCTCCTGTAACAACAGGGAGAGGCAAGACAGGATGTAATCCTCTTCTGCAAACTGATATTCACGTCCATGGCTGAACGCCCACTTGAGGGCTTTGTCGAGCGTTAGCAATTCGCCAGATTCCACTTCTTCCTGGTAACCAGTGAGTCGGCGGAGCACCTCCTGCGCTTCCATGGCATTGGATTCCTCCCAGGTCATGGCATCGGCCGGGGGATTCCAGGTTGCCGGCTGGCGGGTGTTCATTTCCTCCTCCGTCGCATCGATGGCAGCCCAGTCTTCGACGGCGCGAGGCGGGACTGTGGCGTTGACCAGATCTGAGCCCTCTAGCAGCTTCTCATTGACCTGCTGGTCAATGGTGCTGAAGCTGGGCGAGCAGGCGGTCAGCAGCAATGGGCTGGAAATGATGAAAAAGGGGCGAATCACAGCCTGATTGTACGCTGTCAGAGCCGATTCGCCGCCCCGGTGCTGCAATACTGGGTGTATGGATCAGGAAGCAGGCACAACCAAAGGCCACCATGGGCCCAGTGGGGCAATTCAGGTCAATCGAGCCAACGCACCGGAGTTTCAAACCTGCGGTATCAGGATGCTGGGCGACACGCTGAATGCCCATATTCCAACACCATCAGATTGCATTCCACGGTGGAGGGCTGATGATCCTGACACCAGGATGTACGTGGGTGATTGCCGCGAGGTTTTGGCGAACCTGCCTGAGATTGGTCAAGTCGATCTCATCTTTGCAGATCCACCATTTAATTGGGATGTTCCCTACGACGGCTGGTCTGATGACATGAGTCGCGCTCAGTATGAGCGATTCACCTTCGATTGGCTTGATGGTTGCATAGAAGCATTGTCTCCATCGGGCTCACTTTGGGTCAATATCCCAGACGACACAGCGGCAGAAATCGTCATGCACCTCAAGCGACGTGGCCTGGTGATGATGAATTGGTGTGTGTGGCACTTCCGATTCGGTCAACATCGAGATTCATCCTTCATTATGAGCAAAGTGCATGCGCTCTATTTCTGTAAGGACCCGAACTCGAGAACATGGAATCCGGACTCGGTACTTGAGATGTCTGATCGCGCCAGCATCTATGGCGATAAACGCACGCAGGAGAAATCAAGCAACAAAGGCATGCGGGTGCCTATGGATGTCTGGTACGGGAAATACTGGGGCCGAATTCAGGGCAACAATGCGGAGCGGCGGCACGGACATCAGAACCAGATTCCTGAGGTCTACCTTGAGCGTGTGGTCTTGTCATGTTCCAATCCTGGCGATCTGGTATTGGATCCGTTCGCTGGAAGTGGAACCACCTGTACGGTGGCCAGAGCACATGGTCGGCGTTCCATCGGCATTGAGCAATCTGAAGTTACGGCGGCCAGCGCTTGGGAGCGGGTGACAGATATCGGCATGAAGCGCAAGAACGCATCCGTTGGGGGGTCTTCTGCCATTTTTCAAAAGCGATCTTCAGGCTCCTCACGATGAGTTCGGATCGCGACTGGTCTCGGCCTGAGCCACTGTGTGCGCTGCTTCATGAAGCAGCCGAGGTGTTGCTTCAGACCCCTGGTCGACATGGATGCCGCATTGATCTGCAGGGCGATTCACTATTGATCAGTGGTGACTTACACGATCATCTTCCCAATCTTCACCGCATTATTCATGCCGCAGCCTTGCACGAAGGCGAACGACACTTATTGCTCCAGGAACTCATTCATGGTCCGAACTTGCATCATGGATGCGATATGAGTTGGCGCATCCTTGCGCGGGTTGCTGATCTGGTACTGCAGTACCCGGGCCGGGTTCACCCGCTCCTTGGGAACCATGAGAACTCTCAACTCATGGGTGTAGGAGTAACTAAAGGTGGCGGTAACAGTGTGGAGCAGTTTGAGGATGGTTTGGTCATGACTTTTGGCGAGCAGTCGGAGGATGTCTCATTGGCTGTCGATGCACTACTTGCTGCCATGCCCCTTGCGGTTCGGACACCCAACGGCATTCAATGCTCACATGCCCTGCCAGATCATGCCTGGATGAACAGATTCGATGTTGAGGTGTTAGAACGGTCGTTGACGGAAGATGATCGACGCGGACCTTTTGGAAGTGCATACCAGATGACATGGGGCCGTCGATTCACAAGCGAGCAATTGTCATTATTGGCTGATGCCTGGAGTGTGGATGTGTTCATTATTGGGCATCTCAATATTGATACGGCAGCGGTCCGTATTGAAAATTGCGCCATGGCGCTGGCCAGCGACTCTGATGGTGGTGGCGTTGTGCATGTGCCCTTGGATCAGTCGATCAAGCGTGATGAAATCTTTGGTCGAGTTGAGTTGATTCAAGGCATTGCATTGCCTGATGGAGCAGATACATGGGCGTGACGTTGGGCATCGAGTGCTCGCAACGTCAAAGTAGTGTTGCTGTCCGTGGCAGCGATGGTGTGGTGCGATCAGCAATACTGGAGTCCGCATCAGGTATTGATGACCAACTCTTGATTCAGATTGATAGTCTGATTCGGGCTGTTGGCGCAGGCCCACAGGATTTGTCTTTGGTGGGGGCCTCACTTGGGCCAGGGGGCTTTACTGGCCTGCGTATCAGCCTGGCGACTGCCAAGATGCTGGCCAAGACTTGCCGGTGTGATCTGGTCGGAGTTCCAACGGCAGCGGTCGCAGTGCACACGTGGCGTGCAAAGGCCCAATCGCATGCCGACGTTGTAGTGGGTGTGGCACTTGCAACCAAGCGATCCGAGACCTGGTTGGCGATAGCTGGCGGCGGCAATGTGGTGCAGCAGGGACAAGTGGTTGATGAGGATGGTCTTGGTCATCATTTGCAGGCATCCAAGGCAACTATTTTGCTTGCAGACGACACATTTCCAGAGGCATTGCGACAGGTGGCACATTGCGCCGGGGCTACGGTCCAACTTCTGGAGTGTTCAAGTAGTGCCTGTTTAGAGCTCGCCGAAGCTCAGTGGAGGAATGGTCATACGGTCGCCCCAGAGGCTCTTGTGCCGTTGTATCCACGTGAACCAGAGGCAGTGCGAGTATTTCAGGGGCCAAAAAGCTGACTTTTCACCTGATGCAAGGTTTTTGCCCACAAGGGGTTCCGGTCGCATCGAGTATTCAGTTGCCTCAGAAGCCACAAAAACAGCGGTTCTTGCATAGATCCGACTGAAACGAGGGTTCGATCGGGTCGATGGTGTTGTGCCGCGGGAATTACGCGTGGCATTTACTTTCGCTGGAGCCATCTCATGGATCAAGTAGACCAGAATCTCACCAACCCCAAGATTGAGCCAACGGCCCAGTCCACAGGATCCCTGCTGCTGATTAGTCCAGACAGTAAGGACTTGGATGGGATGTGGCGTCAACTGGATACGCTCGGATATCACTGCAACACTGCAGCGACGATTGAAGAGGCTCGTGAGGTGCTTGAGACATCAAGTATCGACATCATTGCGATTGCATCGACTTTGGTTGCCCCCGTCTCATTGCGCGTGGTACGCGAAGCCCAGCAGCAGCGTCCCTGGATTCGAGCCGTTGTCTTTGGCGGCGCTCCCGACCCCGAGACGGTCGTCGAAGCCATTCGTCAAGGGGTTTCAGATTGGATCAACCTCCCTGTTGATCGCTTACGTCTTCCCGAGCGCATGGAGCAAATCATGGATCGCGTGCGAGCGCACCGTCAGCGTGAAGCGCAACTTGAATCACTCGAGGGTACCTGCCGCGAGTTGACTGAGGCTAAGAGCGAAATGTCTGATCAGGTCGACGTACTTTGCGGAGATCTTGCTTCCGCCTATAAATCGATGCACACGCAGATGTCTGAAGTCGCTATGAGTGCTGAATTCCGAACACTGCTCGCACAAGAACTTGATGTGGAAGACATGCTCCGCACCTCGTTGGAATACATTCTGAAGAAGATCGGCCCAACCAATGCCGTGGTGTATCTACAGGAAGCGCCCGGCCAATATGGTGTCGGGGCCTATGTGAACTACCAATGGCCTGATCGAGATCTGATGCCGACGCTTCATGTCTTAGGGGACACACTTTGCGCATCGATGGCTACTGAACGATCTTTGGTTCGCTTCGATGATTCTGCAGCCTTCGCAGCTTCCAAAGGTGATGATGCAGCGATGCTTGAAGGCAGTCAGGTCGTCGCTTTCTCTTGCCATCGCGGAGATGGCCAGGAAGACTGTCTGGCGATCTTTGCACTGTTTCGGGATGCAGACCCCGGATTCGCTGATGAGCAAGCAGAGACACTAGAGGTGCTGCGCAAGATCACATCTGAGCAACTTGCTCGGATCATTCGCGTCCATCACCGTTCGCGACCTGAGTGGCCGGATGAGCCCTCGCAACGTGACTGGGATATTGCAGCCTGACTACTGGCTGTGAACAGGCCGACGTCCTCGCGATTTCTGAGGCGAGGCCTTGGGTACAGTGCCCACGAGGTTGACTCGCTGCTGTCCACCAAGCATGTCAGTGAGTTGAGTAACGAGTTCCTCATGTGGAACGACTCGGAACCCACTCTTAAACATCACCGTTCGATCAGGAAGATCGAGCCGGACATAGACATCGGCAGCCTGACCACCCTGACTGATCCGAGCACCGCCGGCTTGCTTGATGATGCCAGCAGCCATGCGTAAGCGTTCCCCCACCGCCCTACTGCCCTCTTCGGGATCAACCTGAACAGACAACTCAATTCGCTCGGTCAAACAGCGCGCCGCCTCATCTGGCCTCACAAGTCGTTCAATAACGAGTTGTCGGCCTCCACTGCGGGTGTTGATGTCGAGATGGCCTTCAACGATGACGACTTCGTCTGTGACAACGGCGCCGCCGTCGCGTGCAAAGTGGTCAGAGAACATCACGGCATCAATGGAGCCTGCGCGGTCCTGTAGTCGCACCATGGCCATGCGCTGTCCAGCATTGCGGCCGCGCTGAATCATGACTATCCGTGCATTGGCGATCATCGCTGCGAGGCGTACTGGTTGCTTCAGTGGTACATCAGACAAGCGAGGGATGGTGTGGGTGCAATAGGACCGAGTGGCTTGATCAAACTCATCGAGCGGATGGCCTGAAATGTGGAATCCAAGCAATTCCCGTTCATGGGAAAGCATTTCACGAGATGTCCAATTGGGCACTTCAGGAAGTCTCAGTGATGCGGTCTCTTCAGCATCGTCCTTTGGCTCATCTCCGCCACCAAACAAGTTGCCTTGCCCTGCCGCAGCATCACGCGCCGCAACTTCTCCTGCCCGAAGCGCAGGTTCAATGGCAGCGCACATGGCAGCTCGGCTTTCAGCGCCGTGAAGTTGGTCAAGTGCGCCAGCGCGGATCAGTGCTTCAAGCGTGGCACGATTGACAGCGCCCTTCGGTACACGCTCACATAGATTCCAGAGGGATGTGTAGGCCCCATCTTTGTGCCGCTGCGCAATAAGGGCTTCGACCGCAGCTTGTCCGACACCTTTGATGCCACCAAGGCCAAACCGAATACTGCCAGACAAGTTTGATGACGTGACGCTTTGTTCACGGACCACTGTAAATGCGGTGCCGCTTTCATTGACGTCAGGGGGCCGCACTTCGATGCCTTCGTGTGGGATCTTATCTGTGTGATCAGGAAATCGAACGTGCCGACAGTCTTCGAGATATGGGGCCCAGTCTTCGGTCTTCTTCGCACCACTTTCAAATGTCAGTACTGAGGCCATGTACTGCACCGGGAACCATGTCTTCAGCCACGCAGTCTGGTAAGCAATGATCGCGTATCCGGTCGAGTGCGATTTGTTAAATCCATAGCCAGCAAACTTGAGAATGAGCTCAAAGAGGTTATCTGCCTCTGACTTGTCCATACCCTTGGCAGCAGCGCCTTCAACGAAGGATCCGCGGACCGAGTTGATCAGTTTGACCTTCTTCTTACTAATGGCCTTAATCAGGGTGTAGGCCTGTCGAAGTGGGACATCGCCCAATCCATGGACAATCTGCATCACCTGTTCCTGATAAACCATGATGCCATAGGTCTCATCTGTGAACTGGTCGACGATGGGATGGACTTTGGGCACGACCGCCCGGCCATGTTTGCGTGCGTTGTACTCGGGGATCAATTCCATTGGACCAGGTCGATACAAGGCATTGGCTGCAATGAGATCTTCTAATCGGTCCGGTTGCATCTCGCAGAGCAGTTGCCGCATTCCAGTGGATTCAAACTGGAATACACCAGAGGTATCGCCGCGGCGGAAGAGATCCAGTACTTGCTGATTGTCCCAGGGAATGCGATCCAGATCGAGTGGGTGCGGACCATCTCCAACTGCACGCCCAACAGCAGCCCAAATCGCAGCTTCGTCGAGCGATTCTCGAATGAGCTTGACTGCGAGATCAAGCGTGGAGAGCGTTCGGAGGCCAAGAAAATCCATCTTCAACAGACCAACGCGTTCGCATGTAGGCCCGTCCCATTGTGTTACGGCCTCTTCATTGCCACTGACTCGGCACAGCGGCACAATGGAGTCCAGCGGCTGCGTGGCAACGACGACACCTGCCGCATGAACGCCAGCATGGCGAGCATGTCCCTCAAGTTGTTGAGCTGCGTCGATGACTCGTTTTGCGATCGGGTTGGAGGCGTACTCGCCTTTGAAGTCCGAAGAAGATGCCAGTGATTCGCTAATGGTGATATTGAGCTCATCTGGGATCAGATTCGATAGCCGCTGACCCTCTGTGGCCTCGAGCCCCATGACTCGCGCGACGTCTTTGATAGCAGCACGCGCCTTCAGTCGACCGAAGGTAATGATCTGGGCAACATGTCCATACTTCTCGCGCACGTACGAAATGACGCGGCCACGCCCGTTCTGACAGATGTCGATATCAATATCGGGATACTCAGAACGATCTGGATCTGTGAAGCGTTCAAAAAGCAATCCATATTTCACTGGGCAGGCATTTGAAAGCCCAAGCACATATCCAACCATCGTGCCAACACCGCTGCCACGCGCGCTCGCTGGGATAGCGCGTTGTCTGGCCCAGTTCACAAAGTCCCAGACGATGAGGAAGTATGCACTGATGCGTTTGTCTGAAAGGGTCTTGAGTTCACGATCACAGCGGCTGCGGATTTCATCCGTTATGCCCTCAGCTCCATAACGCCAGATCAGTCCTGCTTCACAAAGCATTCGAAGCGCTCGATCGCATTCAATTTCCAAATCACCACGATCGATGTTGGCGTCCTGCTCTTGATCGAAGGGGTGGAGCTCAATCCGCTGGCACCAGTCCTTAAACCATTCAGTGAGATCTGTGCTGCCGTCCCAAGTGGGCTTTTCGTCAGGGGCGGTGACTCGTACCACGGGCGCATGATTGGCGTCAAAATCGATGTCAACATCACACCGATGTGCGATCTGACTGGAGTGCTCGATGGCTTCGGGGAGGTCCTCGAAGATTGAACGCATTTCCTCTGGGGATTTCACATACAGGTCAGTTGGGTACTTCAGACGATTGGGGTCGTCCTTGGTCTTGCCCATGGAAATACAGCACAATGTGTCGTGCGACTCATGGTCTTCGCTGCGTAGAAAGTGCGCATCATTATCGCAAACCAAAGGTAAATCGAGTTCTTTAGCCAATGCAATGAGATGCGGATTGATGGCAGTTTGATCGGCGACACCGGCGCGTTGCAACTCGACATAGAAAGATGGCTCGCCGTGTTCATCGGTGCCAAAGGTGTTGCGATGCCAAGTTGCTTCCTCAATAGCCTGATCCCAATGCCGCTGCTGTCCAGTGCGTTCAAATGCCAGTAGGTGGTAGGCCAATGATGAGCCTAAGTGGCCGTTGATCGCAATGAGGCCGCTGCTCCATCTATCGAGTGTCTCACGGTCCATACGTGGCTTGTGATAAAAGCCGTTGAGATAGGCATCGCTGCTGAGCCGAGAGAGATTGGCCCAACCTTCATTATTCCGTGCCAAGAGCACCAGATGAAATCCCCCATCAGGACCCTCTTGAGATTTGGCACGCAATGTGCGTTGTTCAGGCGCGACGTAGGCTTCGATGCCCAAGATAGGCTTAACACCTGCCTCCTTGGCAGCGGTATAGAACTCCACAGCTCCATGGAGGTTGCCATGATCTGTCAGGGCGACAGCAGTCATTCCAAGATCTGCGACACGCTGCACCAGTGGTTGGATTCGATTGGCCCCATCAAGCAGTGAATACTCACTGTGCAGATGCAAGTGAACGAATGGGGGTGCTGACGTGGTAGCGTCGTCTGGACTGGTCTGATTGGCGGTCATTTGGACAACAGGGATCATACGATCCAGACGTGTTGTCAGCGACGGACTCGCACGCCCTTTCGGCCTTCCTCATCATGCCTAGGCCAATCGGGGCCGTGCCGACCGATGAGTCGGTTCCAGCCAGCCAGTATGAGAAAGACGATCAGGGAGATGGTGGCAGCAACCAGAACGAACAAAAGGATGGGAATGGCCAATACGGCCGCAAAGACCATCATGGCGATCCGTCCGGGGGTGCGTGGCTGCTTGGTGAATGTCTGCGGAAACACGATCCTCGGTCCAAAGCCGCCCTTGCGAGATCCATTTGGATCGATCATGAACAGCTGGCCCCAGAGGTCTCACGTTCAATGAGTTCCAGTAGGGCGGCTCGAAGATCCGCTGTTGCGGTGCCGACCCCACCCTGACCGATGGGGCGTTGTTCCATATGTGGTTCGTGTTCTGAATCCGACCTGACCGCGATTGCCAAGGACGTGACTGGCAGGATGTGCCAACTCGAATTGGTCAAGAAGCACTCATCGGCTGCCGCGATGTCATCGATCGTGGGCATCTCATAGACAATGGTCATACCAGAGGCTTTAGCCATGGACAGTACAGCCTGACGTGTAATTCCTGGCAATACAGGCGGCGGCGGTGCATTGGCTGACTGTGAGCCTTGGGCTGGGGGGGTGATCAACTGACTTCCTTTGACCAAGAAGATGTTGCTTACAGAACCACACGCTACGCGGGCATCCGGCGTGAGCCATAGTGCTTCACCAGCCCCCATGCTGGCTGCCATTTGCAGTGCCGCAATGCGTGACCAGTAATTCAACGTCTTGTGTCCGCTGGTCCAGTCCCAAGGATTAACACGTCCAGGCGCGAGAACGGCAGTGATGCCTTGCGCAAAAAAACTGTCCGGATATTCGGTACGCGGTTGAACGACGATGAAGATCGTCGGATCGCTCGGCCCCTGCCCGGTCTGTCGCATGGCGTTGAGGTCTCCACCAGTCAGCGTCAGTCGAATTCGTGCATCCTTACGCTCACTGTGCATCAACGCTTGCCGAACAGCTTCAGCGAGCGGTTCGGTTTCAAGTCGATCCGAGAGTCTCAACGCCTCAGCAGAGTGCGCCAGTCGATCCATGTGGGCATCAAGCCGAAACACCGCACCATTCCGCGCTGCCATGGTTTCAAACAAGCCTACGCCGTGCTGTAATCCAGCATCGAACACAGACACAGCGGCCTTGGCATCATCGACAAACTCACCGTTGATCCACACATCCATTGGATACGCAGGGTACCACCCCCGTCAGGGGCTCTCCTGCGGCTGTAGGTCGACCCCAGCGATGATGGCCTTGCCATCCCCGGTGTATTGAATGATCAGGCCAATAAAGTCTCCATCTCCAGCCAACAATCTGGCGGTATACACGTCTTCACCGGATTCTTCACGATGGACATCCACCAGGCGAAGTGGGGCCATGACATCGTGACCACGGAGTTGCTGTACACCCTGACGAAATGCTGTTTGCACCAGTTCATCTGTAAACAGCAGGGCATCCGCTGACTTCATCAGCGATGTGTCGATTTGGTCTTGAACTGCATCCACGGTGTGCTGCTGATCCCATTGGCTCCACCACAACACGGCACCGGCGACCACGACCACTATGAGCGGGCGAAGCAGTACTTTCCTTGATCGGTTCCACAGTTTCTCAGTCATGGAGTCGGCATTGGCGGCGAAGACGGCTCAGCCGGATCGGCATACAGGGTCCATTGCGACTCTGTGGCAAATGGACGGTCAGAAGCCATCGTCAGTTCTCCAGTGAATGGGTATGGCACATTGGGTCGCATGTTCTTTACCTGAATGGTCTCCTGTCCAATCTGGTTTCCATGCGCATCCTGAAAGGCAATTGCAATGCCGACATGGAGCACCTCTGTTGTGCCATTGAGCAAGGTTCCGGAAATGGTCATGGTGCCGTAGTCATTCTGTTGTTGCGTCTCGGTTTTAACCACCCGCCGAACGCCTCCACCTGGGGTGGGCACGTAGGAGATCTTTTCGGAAGTTACGTCACGTTTGGCGTATTGGTAACTCGACTTCCCAAGCATGATGCCGCTGCCAAGGTCCTTAAAACCTAATGATTTTAAGTTAGCAAGCGGGTCTTGTGCCGCTTTTACCTTCGCTTGTTGAGAGGCGACCTTGGCTCGCCGAGCGTCACGCATCGCATCAGCCCGACGGGCATTGTCCATCTTCATTTGATGATCAACAAGTCGCCGAGTCTCCTTGAGTACGTTCTGATAGGACTGGAAGTCATCGCCGAGCCGCTCATGATCAATGATGAACGCCCGTAGTTCTTCCACTTCAGCTGTCAACGCGCGAAGCTCCGACTGCAGGGTCTTGCGTTGGATGTTGGCTTCGATTAATGCTGCTGTCTGCTGAACAAGCGATGACCACATGGTGGTGGGCGGGTCTGACTCCAGCATGCCCTGAGCATTGAGTCTTCCGATGGCCATGTCACGCAGTTGATCGGCGGTGTAGTGAAGTTGGATCTCTGTATCCGCTTCCGTGGTTGGGGCTGGGTCCTCTTGCGTCTGAGCGATGACCGCTGAATTGATTAGACATAAAGTCAACCAAGTTGTAATTGTGCAACCCATGCGTCCACTCCTCCTGAAGATGTGCCGGCCCACCAACTCACACCGTAGCGCCTCAGGCCGGTTCGATCAATCGTTTGTCGATGAGGAGCCGTCAGGCTGCTCTTGAGTGTCGGTTTTGAGGGGGCCGACACCCTCGACTTCGGCCCGCAGTGCTGCCGCCCGCTCCAACAGGGCGGCATGATCATTGTCTCGGGGGACTAAGTCGAGGTGCCACTCCACGAGATCGTGCGTTTTGATTGGCAGCACTTCCAATGCGAGGTCAACACCGGGCGTGCCACGAAGTCTAAATCCGGTTGGCATGGCGCCAATCAAAGGCTCATAGCCATCCTTCTTGATCATCAAGTCATAAGTCCCATAGTGGGTAAATTCGGCCTCGACTGGCGTTCGGCCAATCTCGTGATGATTCAGCCACACCAGCGCGCCTGGTGGCTCAGTCGTAATGCGAATAGTCCGTCGAACACAGCCACTGCTAAGCAAAACAACTGTCAGGCACAGGATGGTCGAATATCGCCACATGGTAATTTGAGAATACCTCCGCTCAATCAAACTCGTCACCACGGAAAGTGGAGGCGAGATAAGCCTCTCGCACTCTTTCATCATTAATGATGGATTTTGGATCGCCATCTCTCAGATTCTTGCCGTGATGAATGATGTAGGCCCGATCGCAGATGCGTAGTGTCTGTTGCACGTTGTGATCCGTGACAAGGATTGAAATGCCTCGATCACGCAATCTTGCCACCTCGCCCTGAAGCTCTTCGACTGTATGGGGATCTACTGCCGCGAAGGGTTCATCAAGTAACAGCATGGTTGGTTCTGTGATCATGGCCCGCGCGATCTCTAGGCGTCGCCGCTCACCTCCTGAGCAGGTTCGCGCGGTCTCCTCGGCTTTATGCTCCAAACCAAACTGAGCCAATAACTCTGCGCATCGCTCCGCCTGTTGCGATGTGTCCATCGGTCGAGTCTCAAGAATGGCCATGAGGTTGTCTCGAACAGTCATCCGCTGGAACACACTTGGCTCTTGGCTGAGGTACCCCATACCTAAACGGGCATGTCGAAACATGGGTTCGCCGGTTACGTCTCGACCATCGAAGTGCACACTGCCGCCTTCTGGCGCAATCATGCCGATGACCATACGGAATGAGGTTGTCTTTCCAGCGCCATTTCGCCCGAGCAGCCCGACAATCTCACCTGCATCGACGTGAAAGGACACGCCGTCTACGACGCGTCGACCGTTATAGGCCTTGATTAGTCCCTCGGCGGTCAGCAGTGCCATGGAGCCCATGGTAGTCGGGGGCTTCCTTGTCGGCTGCTTGTCACTTGGTAAAGCAGGCTTTGGGATGAGTGGGGTTTCAAAGCAGCCGCAGCGTCATTGGATAACGGATGTATTCTCGAGCTGAGGCGGCCATGGCTGAGCGGATTGGAAGAAAAATCATCAGGACGCCCGGAACCCACGCTAGTGGAAGCCCAACGATCGAAATGCTCAAGATGAAGGTGTAGAGAAACATACTGAGTACGAAGTTGAGGGCTTCGCGGCCGTGATCATCGATAAAGACACTGCCATCTCGGTATATCAGCCACAGAATGAGCGGCACGACCAAGGCCACGCCAAATGAGACCGCGCCAATAATCACGAAGACGTGGATGAGAATGGCTGTTTTTCGATCTCGATCAAAGACCGCCGGTTCACGCAGTCGGCCATTGGGGCCAACTTCACGGTAAGGGGTCGAATTGGAAACTTCGGACATCATGCCGATGATGTCATTGGGAATCGGCGAGTCGCCGTTTCATGCGTCTTTTTTGACAGGTTTGGCGTTTGCTGTCCAAGACTCTGGATATCGCGCTTCTGCAATCGCCCCAATGATGCGGTACATGTCCTTGTAGATGTAGTCGTCTAGAAGGACTCGATGTCCATCTCGATGCACAACCCACGCTTTGCTGGACTTCATCCACCGTGACATGTCGATATCAGCGAGATCATCCGGCGACCAAGTTTCGCCAGGCAGGTGCAAAGTGCCATCATCGCTCAACCGATACGAACGCCTCCGGGATTGGATTAACCCATAGAGGTACCACGGCACAAAGGGTAGACAGAGAATGAATAGCCATTGAATTGGGCGGTCGTAGGAGTTTGGCGGCTCAACCTCTCCGTACAAGCCGAGCGTTTGTTGGGCTGCGCTCATGCCAGCTTTCAGGGGCATTGTTGCCTCGCCTGCGGCCGTGGTCGGCGAGCGGAGGCCTGAAACCATGGCAGCCATTTGTGCCATCCATCGCACCGAACTTGCTGGAGATGCAATCGTGCCAATCTTGCTCGGGTCAACGCCCGCGCGATTTGCCTCTTGTTTCGCCAACTCAGGAACGACCCTCTCAACCAGCAGTAGATCGATACGGTCAACAGCGGCCCCATCTCCGGAAGTCACAGCGGCATCAAGTCCATCTATTTCTGTGCTCAATGTGGCGGGGCCTTCAATCTTCAAGTCAGACACGATGGCTGCCAAGGCCAGCCGACGTGCATTCGAGTCGATTTCTGGGTTACCACTGATGACAGGCTCAGCGAATCGCTGATAGGCGCGGGCCACATCTGCTCGAGCAAAGTAGCGAATCTGCCGGGGGATGATCTCGACATAATCCCAGACGCCCCACACGCCAAGCACCAAGCAGATCAATGCGACCAGGGTGCAGCGGATGCTGTAAGCAGGCCCGACACGTACGACAAGATCAGTCCCCTGCCCGTGGGCAGTCTGGTCTGGGCTGGGCTCGGTCGTGGTCATGGACGCATCCTATCTCCGGCGATCTGCAGAGGGGCTTCCATGCACTGCTCAGGAGGCCTCTTGGGCTGCGGCCCGGCACAACTCAATGGCGATATCGTGCAATTTGGGGTCTTCAGGCAATGTGTCAATCAGGTCCAGCACCACTTCCAACTGCCGATCAGGCGCATGCGATGGGTCCACTCGTCCGGTGGCTTCGGTTCCAATCGCCTCCAGCGCGGCGCGGAACCATCCTGCAGAGGGTTCTTCGGAGGCATCTTGCGCAGGCACTTTCGTTCGAACTGACCCTTGGGGCCCGATTGCGACCACGGGAATTTCCCCCAGCTGGGTCGTCGGTTCACGACACAACACCATGACAGGTACTTCGCGGGCCAACCCAAGCAATCGCAGTCTTCGGGCGTCTGCGCCCACGAGGGGGGGTTGGACCAGATATCGACCACGATCGACGTCCATTGTGTCGGTGACTGCATCATCCACAATGCGAATTGCAGTTCGGGACGCAAGAGCCATCTTGCGGCGTTCGGCCCGAACTTCGGCAAGGCGCTCCAAGATCTCAATCATGCCGTCGTAGTCATGCCTGACATGACTCATATTTAACGCGCGACTCGCGACACGCTCCGCTTCAAATGGGCATGTCGTCTGCTTGGCTTTGTCGACAAGCGTTTGAATGGACTTTGTTCGTCCAGCTCGTGGTGGCATGTTGCGAACCGCTCCTCAGGTGGCGCCTAGATCAGGACGCGTAGACTTCACTCAGCTCTGCTGCGATGGCGTCGTTTCCGAAACTCAGCCTGACGCCGCCTTCCGGAATGATTTCGAGCATCACTGGTTGGCCTACTGAGATGAGCATCAGCCCCTGATCTGGTTTGTCTGAGTCTTGAAGAAGCGCTTTAGCTAAGTCACACAACAGGTGGAGATCACCAGCGCTGGCCAGCAGTGGGTCACGCGTGTTCAATTCAACGGTTGCCGCTGCATCAACTGCTTGCCATTCTTCATTGGCGGCGAGACTGAATGCAACAACATCAAAGACACTGCGCCATTTGCCAACCGGGATTAGCAAGATCTGGGTGTGATGCAGTTTGTGCAGGACATCATCGACCACCGAACTCAATTGATCAGGCGGGATGTTGATCACCTCAACGCCTTCGCGTGGTTCGACATCACATCCTTCCAGCATCAGTCGGTGATGTTGAACGGTTTCACCACTGCGCATGCGAACATAGGTGTGGTCTTCGTCGGTTGATTCGCTGAGCAGTCCGTGGTCTTCGAGCACACTGGCTGCTTCACTTGCGGGGATGAACTCCACCCTGATTACCTCCTAGGTCATCAGCATTCAATACGATTCTGCTGCGGTATGCAAGTCGGATGGCGTGGGAACGTATGATGCGTCCGTGAAAACCGTTCTCTTTGTCTGTACCGGGAATACCTGTCGTAGCCCGATGGCCGAGGCCATCGCCACCAATCATGCGACCAAGGAGGGGCGTGAATTCTTCGCCACATCGGCAGGATTAGCGACGATGGACGGCCTTCCGATCAGCCATGAGACGATCGCAACCCTGAAAAGTATGTCCATCGAGCATGATGGCCGGTCAAGACGGCTGACCGCTGACATGATCGCCAATGCCGCCTTGGTGCTGTGTATGACCGAATCACACACTGAAGGTGTCCGGCATCTCGCAGAGCTCAACGATCAGGCGGCGGATCATATTCATCTTCTGTGTCCAGACGGCAAAGACCTGCCTGATCCCATCGGCCAGCCCCAAGCGGTCTATGACTGTCTAGGCGAGCGTCTGGCAACACTGATCCCAGGGCGGGTCGATGGCCTGCTCGCAGCCGATACTGCTTCCTGAGACTTCCTCAGCACTGCGCCAGACCAGCTGCGGTTTCTGCAAGGAGCCGAGCTCCAAAGCCTGTCGGTCCCGTGACGTGCAGGGGTGTATCACTCGCTGTGGTGGCTGGGCCTGCAATGTCGATGTGTGCCCATGGAATCGACGTATCGACGAAGTAGGACAGGAAGGCAGCGCCCTGAATGGGATGCCCATCACGTCGAGGACCGCTGTTCCAGATATCAGCGTGGTTTGCGCGCATGAAGTCACGATGCTCTTTCCACAGTGGCATACGCCAGACCTGTTCACCGCAAGTATCCCCGGCATCCTGAATCTGGGATCGCAAAGTGCGATCGCCGCACCAAATGCCAGCACACCATTCGCCAAGTGCCACGACGACACCGCCGGTCAGTGTGGCCATGTCAATGATGTGCGTCGGTTTGATGTGCTTGCATGACCAAGCCAATGCATCACCGAGAACCAAACGCCCTTCTGCATCGGTGTTGGTAACTTCTACGGTCACACCGTTGTAGAGCTCGATGATGTCGTCGGGCCTGTAGGAGCGGGCTGACACCATGTTCTCGGCGCAGGGAAGTACCGCATGTACTTCTACTGGGATCTTCAGTGTGGCGATGGCCTGCATGGCGCCTAGAACACCGGCTCCACCACACATGTCATATTTCATGCCTTTCATGCCGTTGGAGACTTTGAGCGAGTATCCGCCGGTGTCGTAGGTGATCGTCTTTCCGACCAATACCAGCCGAGCATCTGTGGACGGTCGCTTTGGCTTCCATTTCAAATGCACCAAGCATGGCGGTTGATCCGAACCAGAACCAACCGCAGTGATCCCCCCCATTCCAAGTGCTCGTAGTTTGGCAGCGTTGAGCACCGAGCATGACATGCCAAGTTTGCGGGCCATGCTTCGCGCCTGTGTCGCGATCCAGGCTGGGCTTGCAATATTGGGTGGAGTGGAACCAAGCCTCCTGGCCTCATTGGCTGCGTCACCAAGGATGACACCACGCCGTAGCCCTCCTCGTACATCGCTGTGACTGCTCCCGAGAATTAAGGTGCCACGAGCGGCTTCGCCAGAGGCTGCCGTCCCGCGCCAGGTCTCTTGCCGCCAGTTGGCCAGCACCATGCCTTCGGCGAGTGCTTGTGCAGCCAGATCGGGCGATTTGGCCAGCGGTCCAGTCAGCGTGTGGTGGATCTCGATCTGAATACCGTTGACATCCATAGTGTGCAGGTGTTTGACCAGCGCAGCGCCAGCACGGCGGAGCATCGGCAAAGTTGGATGGGTATCACCAAGGCCGATCAGCACCCCACGGTGTCCACCCACCCCCACGGTGGCTTCAGAGCCATCAAACCCCGGTCGTTTCCATGCCCGCTTCAAGTCACCATCAGCGAGCGCATCAGCCTCTGCCAGAGTGCGGGGGAGATGCTGTTTCCCTTGAGGTGCGGCGGCGACAATGACGGCCTTGCGAGGCGTCCCAGTACGAATGGTGCGATACATGGTTGGTGGATCGGTTCAGGGTGCACCTGCTCCCCACAATCAAGTCCATAGGTCCACTAAGGGGCGGATACCATGGCCGAGATGTCGATACAGCGTCTGATTGACGCCAATCTCAATCGAGCAGCGGAAGCAATCCGGCTTCTTGAAGATCTCGCCCGTTTTGTGATCGAGGATGCAGGGTGTGCAGAGACCTGCAAGGCTGCGCGGCACGATGTGCATATTGCGGGGGAGGCAATTTGGCCTGATATGGCGAGGGCGTGGCATCGTGATACTGCTGGCGATCTTGGAACCCAACTGAGCGTGCCCACAGAGACGGACCGTTCCAGCATGCGTGATCTGGCTGTCGCTGCCGGAGCTCGCGCAGCACAGGCTCTTCGAGCGTTAGAGGAAGTTGCCAAGTTGGAGTGTGGGCATACCAACAAGGATCTTGAAGCGATTCGGTATCGGATGTACGACGCCGCCGCGGCAATTGAACGCCGCCTAGGCTCAACGATGGTTCAGCAGTGGCCAGTATGTCTCCTGTTGACGATGTCTTCATGTCTTCGACCATGGTCGGAGGTGCTTGAGGCTGCGTTGGATGCAGGGATTCGGTGTATTCAGGTACGTGAGAAGGACCTCTCGGATCGCGAACTTGTAGAACACATTCATGCGGTTCGACGACATACAGTTCCCTATGAAGCCACAGTCATCGTCAATGATCGTGTTGATGTTGCGTTGGCGACCGAGGCCGACGGAGTTCATTTGGGACAGAATGACCTTGCGCTGCTCGATGCACGTCGCCTCTGTGCCCATCGATTGATAGTGGGAATCAGCACGCACACTGTGAATGAGGTCCTCGATGCAGTGAAGTTGGGGGCTGACTACATCGGTATTGGGCCAATACACCAAAGCCCAACCAAGCCCGACCTGATTCCTGCTGGCGAGGAACTCATCACACAGACGTTGCCATGTGCAGGGCAGATGCCACACCTGGTCATTGGAGGGTTGACCCCCGAGTCCATCAGCCAAATGCAGCCAATGGGTGTGCAAGGCGTCGCTGTTGGAGCCGCGATTTGCGGCGCATCAGATCCTGGTGCCACGTCCCATGCATGTCTAGAGGCCATCCAATCGCCACGCGAGGAGTTGGTCCAGCGTGATTGATCAGGTCCGCTTGATCGTTCTTGGCAGCGGCACCAGTTCAGGTGTTCCGGTCATTGGTTGTTCGTGTGAGACCTGCCGATCAGACGATCCGCGCGATCATCGGCTGCGGACCGCAGCGGCCGTGTGTTGGGTAGATCCAGGCGGACAGGACCGCGTGGTCTTGATCGATGCTTCACCGGATTTACGTCAACAGGTGCTTCGATCTGGCATTCGACGGTGTGATGCCATTCTCTTTACGCACAACCATGTCGATCACACCTTCGGTCTTGATGAGGTTCGTCGTTTTAATGCGCTTCAGAAGTCTGCGATCGATGTGTGGGCGGAACCTCACACCTTGGAACATCTGCAGCGGGTGTATCGCCATATCTTTCATAAACAGGACAACGTCAACGACTCCTTCATCGCAACTCTGACGCCCCATGTGTTGGAGCAAGGCCAGCCGATTCAGATACACGGCTTGTCATTTGAGCCCATTCGCTTGCTCCATGGCAATCTTCCGATCGTCGGTTTCCGCATCGATGCAATGGGACCGAAGGACGATGGGCTGGAGGATCATCTTGGCTGTGGAGCGCTTCCGCTGGCCTGGTGTACCGACGTCTCGGTGATTCCAGAGGAGAGTGAAGCTCGATTGCAAGGCCTTCAGACCCTGTTCTTAGACATGCTGCGGGAGCGGCCTCACCAAACCCACATGAATTGCGAGCAGGCCATTGCGGCGGCCAACCGCATTGGTGCCCAGCAAACTTGGTTTGTTCATATGGCTCACCAGATCCGCCATGCGGAGGTCAATGCGACCCTTCCGCCGGGGATGGGGCTGGCTTGGGATGGGCTGGCCGTGCCCTGAGGGGGATCATCCAGGCCTTCGCTGAAGCGGTCGTGGGGCCGACTTGGGTATCATGTGGGGCTCATGGCACAGCTCCGCGAAATCAAGAATCGAATCGGTGCGGTCAAGACGATCGGCCGGATTACCAAAACGATGCAGATGATCGCGACTGCCAAGTTCACGGCGGCCGGCCAACGGGCCGAACAGTCCCGTCCGTATGCGGAAATGATCGACGAGATGGTTCGTCAGGTAGCTTCCCGCGCCGAAGACTATGCATCTCCACTGATCGATGGCCCGGCTGAGCGAACCGGCAAGGATCTCATGCTGGTGGTCTGTTCTGACCGTGGGTTGTGCGGGGCATACAACGCCAATGTGCTTCGGACCGCTTCTAACCATCGCAAATCTGCAACCGACCAGACCGACGTGGTTGTGGAGACGGCGGGCAAGAAGGCCAGCGCTTACTTCAAGTTCCAAGGCGTTGAGGTTTCAAAGGCGTACACAGTTGGTGATGCGCCCAAGTATGAGGACGTCGAAGCGATTGCTTCGGAATATCTCGAACGCTACATCGCGGGCGATTACGACAATATCTACATCGCATCCATGCGTTATGTCTCAGTGTCGAGACAGACTCCGACGATTACCAAACTGCTTCCATTGTCACGTCCTGAAGCTGGCGAGGCAGATGCGAAGGCTCGTCAGGATGTTTATGAGTTCACACCGGACGCAGCTGCCCTGCTGGACACACTACTTCCAACGACGGTGAAGACCCTGCTCTTCCAGTTGTTCATGGAAGCAGCCGTCAGCGAGCATGTCATGCGGATGATCGCGATGAAAGCCGCGACGGACAATGCCAAGGACTTCGGCCGAACGCTCAGCCGCAAGTTCAACCGGGCTCGTCAGGGCCAGATCACCACTGAACTCACTGAGATTGTCTCTGGCGTTGCTGCCCTCGAAGGCTGAGGGCAACAAGCCCCTGGCAGCCTGCTCCCTTCCTACAGTCGGAACAGCCGTCCTAAACCGTCGTATCTCAGTGGTTTTGGGAATCCAAACTCGCCTTAGAGCGAATTGGTGACAGGTTAATGGTGCCTCTGATGGAGGGGATTTGAGACAGGGTGCGTGGTGTCGGGCTTGCGCAGGAGCGCGGGAGAGGATTGATGCAGATGCGAAGATGGCAGATGGCGGTGATATTGGCCATGATCACATGCGCCGCGGCGCAGGCTGAGCGGACCGTTGGTCTACTCCATCATGGCGATGCTTCCACAGAGGGGTACACACTCTTTAGTCCAATGAATGGCCTGAACACCTTTCTTGTGGATCATGACGGCAGGGCTGTGCATTCTTGGACGCATACGCGCCGGCCGGGCCATGGCTTCTATCTCCTTGAAGATGGGTCACTGCTCCGCGCTGCGATTGCAGAGGGCAATTCAGACTTCATCGCGGGTGGTGCTGGCGGTCAGATCGAACGCTGGTCCTGGGACGGCAATTTGGAATGGTCATTCCGTTATTCCCAAGAGGGTTCGCACAAAGCGCATCACGATATTGCGCCACTTCCAAACGGCAATGTGTTGATTCTGGCCTGGGAGATGCGTGATGAGGATGCATGTATTGCTGCAGGCCGCGATCCATCAACTCTGCAAGAAGGTGAGTTGTGGCCCGAGCACATCATTGAAGTGCAACCGACGGGCTTCGAGACAGGAGACATCGTTTGGGAGTGGCATGCCTGGGACCATCTGGTTCAGAACTTTGATTCGACGAAGCCCAACTACGGTGATCCGACTGACTACCCAGGCAAGATTGACATTAACTACCGTTCAGATGACTTTGCCGATTGGCATCATGTCAACAGTCTTGACTACAACGCTGCGCTCGATCAGATTGTGATGAGCGTTCATCGCACGGGGGAAATTTGGGTTATCGACCACGGAACCACCACACAAGAAGCCCAGGGTCCTGCGGGCGACTTGCTGTATCGGTGGGGAAATGCTGCTGCGTGGAGTCGGGATGCCAGTGAGGATGACCGCATCTTGTACGGGCAGCACGACGCGCGGTGGGTTCCCGAGGGTTACCCCGGTGCAGGTCGCATCATGATCTTCAATAACGGAAACGGCCGACCAGAAGGCTCATTTTCAACGGTCGAGGAAATCATTTCGCCTGTTCTTGCAGACGGCAGCTATGAGCTTCCAGTGGGTGATGTGTACGGGCCTGCGGCATCCGAGCTGGTCTATATGAGCAGTCAACCAGAGGACTTTGCAGCGATGTTTATCTCGGGCGCGCATCGACTGCCCTCTGGCAACACCTTGATTTGCAGTGGTCCATGGGGGGAGTTCTTTGAAGTCACACCAGATGGTGTAGTGGTGTGGCGATACATCAACCCCGTCGTAATTGAAGGCCCGCTCTATCAGGGTGAGCTCCCACCAATGCAGGGCGGTTTGTCGACTTCCAATCGTTGTTTCCGCGCAACGCGGTATCTGCCAGATGACCCCGCATTTGATGGTGTGGCACTAATTCCTGGCAATCCCATTGAACTCTACGACGAAGAAGATTGCCTGGCCGATCTTGGCGGCAATGGGTCTGTGGAAATTGCAGATCTCCTCCATGTGCTCTCCTATTGGGAGACTGGGGCAGGCGATGTGCAAGGCGATGGCCTCACCGATATATCCGATGTGCTGCTGGTGATTGCTGCTTGGGGTCAGTGTCTCTAGTCCAGCACTTCAAAGACCAAAGACTCGCAGTCTCTGAGCCGCACTCATGTGATGGCTCAAGGCCGTATCCTTTGGCTATGAAGTTGTACACACGCACCGGTGACGACGGCCTGACAGGACTATTTGGTGGAAGCCGTGTACCCAAGGACCACCCGAGAGTCGTGGCATATGGCGAGGCAGATGGGCTGAATGCAGCGCTGGGCTTGGCGGAAGCAGCAGCTGTTGACGGGAAGACAAGGGATCTGCTGACGGCATTGCAGCGTTCGGTCTTTGTGCTAGGAGCGGATCTGGCGACACCGCTTGATGCACCACATCAGGACAAGACCATGCGGATCGGGGCTGAGGATGTTGCTTGGATGGAATCACAGATTGATGCAGTGGATGCTGGGAATCAGCCACTGACGGGGTTTGTTCTTCCGGGGGGCTGTGAATTAGCAGCACGTCTCCATGTGGCTCGGGATGCCGCACGAAGATGCGAGCGAGCTATGGTCAGCCTGACCCATGCAGAGCCCGAAGGTGTCACTGAGGCCGCCATGCAGTGGGTCAATCGAAGCAGCGATCTTCTATTTGCGATGGCCCGGGCGGCCAATACAGCCGCTGATGTTCCAGACAAGCCGTGGCCGGGACCATGACCCTTTTGTACGATTTTCACTAGTATTCAGGCTTTTCCAGCCCCCCGTTTCCCCGTTAGGAGCAAAGCAGTATGGCCATTCGCATCGGCATCAACGGATTCGGACGCATCGGACGGCTTGTGTACCGCGAGGCCATGCGTCGGGGCACTTTTGAAGTCGTGGCGATTAATGATCTGGTTCCAGCCGACAATCTGGCCTACTTGGTTTCATATGACACCATGCATGGGCGTTTCGACCATCGTGTCCAAGCTGATGGCGACGCCTTGGTCTGTGGTGCTCACAAGACAGCCTGTCTTAGTGAGCGAGACCCAGCAGCACTAGGCTGGGGCGATCTTGGGGTCGACTATGTGCTTGAGTCGACCGGACTATTTACAGCAAGTGATACCGCGGCGAAGCATCTTGAAGCTGGTGCCAAGCGAGTGTTGTTATCCGCCCCCACCAAGTCACCAGATGAGATTCCGACCTTCGTGCACAAGGTGAATTGCGAGGGTTATGACCCAGCAACGCATCGTATTCTCTCCAACGCCTCATGTACGACCAACTGCTTGGCGCCGATTACAAAGGTCATTCTCGATCAGTTTGGTCTTGAAGAAGGGTTGATGACGACCATTCATGCAGCCACAGCGACGCAGCCCACCCAGGATGGCCCCAGCAAGAAAGACATGCGCGGCGGGCGGAATGCCTACATGAACATTATTCCTGCGAGCACCGGCGCGGCCAAGGCCGTGGCATTGTGTCTGCCAGCAGTGAAAGGCAAACTCACTGGAATGGCCATGCGAGTTCCAACAGCTGATGTTTCCTGTGTTGATCTCACCTTCCGAACCGAGAAGTCGACCAGTTTGGTAGACATCAATGCAGCGATGAAAGCGGCCGCAGGTGGCCCAATGAAGGGCGTGCTTGCCTACACCGAGGATCCGTTGGTGAGCAGCGACTTTATTGGCGACACGCACAGCAGCATCTTTGATGCTGGTGCCGGCATGGAACTCAACGATCGGTTCTTCAAGATCGTCAGTTGGTATGACAACGAAGCTGGCTATGCCACGCGATGTGTGGACATGCTGGAGATGATGGCAGCCAAAGACGCTTGATCAGTTGTCTTGCTGGTTTACCTTGAGGTGTCTTTGAATTTCTGCCTGGAACTCTAGTTGACGGCGCTCCAGTCGGATCAGCCGATCTTCTACCGTGTCCACTCTTGTTGAACGCTGCACCTGTCGTACGAAGATGTTGGCGATGGCTCCAGCAAACGTGGCAAAGAGGCCTATTCCGACAATCATTAGCACGACGGCAAGTACTCTTCCAGTTGGGGTGACAGGAACAAGGTCGCCATACCCAACCGTTGCAACGGTCACAACGCTCCACCATGCCGCATCCTGCCCCGTCACGATCGAAGCCTCATGTGCATGCCGCTCGACGTGCAGCACTGTGGCGCTCACGCCGATCACGGCGGCAATCCCGACAATCATCAATCCACTGACTGCACTGGCAGCTTTGTCTCTTCTGTAAACCTCGATCAGAATTCGGAAAGATCGGATGATTCGGATGGTTCGAAAGAGCCCGGCGAATCGCGCAAGTCGCAGGTGCGATGCCACGGGAATCGATGAAAGCAGATCAAAGATGCCCCACGTGTAGAGGTAACGCAATTTTTTTGGCGCGGTCACGAGATTGCGGAGGAAATCAATGAAGAACAACGCGCAGAAACCATAGTCAAAGATGAAAAGCAGGGACTTAATCTCATTGCCATCTTGCAAAGTCCACTGCCAAATCAGAACGCCAATAGCGACAACGGCCGTTGCTGATATAAACAGGTCATAGGCGGAAGGGCCGTGGTCATTCTGTTGGCGTGCAGCCTCCATTTGGAGGGCGTCTGTGGCAGTTGTCTCACTCATAGCCTCCGATATCGGCATGAATGAGTTCGCCGCTGAAGATTCGCGGCACTCTGTCTGTGGCGTTGTGTGGTCGTGGGCTTGCGTTCAGCTCAGGCCAGATCTGGGAACGTCTCACGCACCGTTCCCACCAGATCTTTGACATGACTGACAGACTCATCCATCAGCAGCTGTTCTTCAGCATTGAGATCAATCTCAATGACTTTTTCGACCCCAGCGCTGCCCAGAATGGCTGGAGCGCCGACGAAGTATCCACCCACCCCATACTCACTGTCACAGTAGGCAGCGCAGGGAAGAATGCGTTTCTTGTCCTTAATGATCGCCTCGGCCATCTGCACGCTGCCACTGGCTGGAGCGTAATAGGCGCTGGTGCCCATGAGCTTGACGACTTCGCCGCCACCCATCTTGGCGCGTTCAACGCATGCATGAATGGTCTCGGTAGAGAGGAGTTGTGAGACCGGGATTCCGTGGACGCTGGTGTAGCTTGCCAGCGGAACCATGTCGTCTCCATGTCCACCCAGCAGCAAGGCGGACACGTCTTCAACACTGCAGCCAACTTCCCAGGCGATGAAGGTGCGGAATCGCGCCACATCCAGACAACCAGCCTGGCCAACAATGCGATTGGTTGGGAATCCAGTGGTTTTCCACGCGGTGTAGACCATCGCATCAAGCGGATTGCTTACAAGGATGACCACGGCGTCTGGGGCGTTGGAAGCGATCTGTTCACTTACGCTGCGCACAATCTTGACATTGGTCGCAATGAGGTCATCTCGACTCATCCCCGGCTTACGTGGAATACCTGCGGTGACGATGACCACATCGCTTCCAGCGACATCGGCGTAGTCGCTGGTGCCGATGATTTTCGCATCAAATCGCTCAATTGGGGCGCAGCAGGCGAGGTCAAGCGCTTTGCCCTCTGCGACCCCAACCTTATCCGGAATATCCACTAGAACGATGTCGCCGAGCTCTTTGGCGGCGGCCCACATGGCACAGGATGCTCCGACGTTTCCGGCTCCAATGACGCTGATTTTGGCTCGACGCATGATGTTCAGTGCACTCCAGGGTTGGGGTTCTTGGGAGCCCCGCATTGTAGAGCGAGCATCATCGCAGGGTGGGCTGTGGGAACCTGATGGAAGCCACGATTCGCCAATGACTGACTCGATCTCTCCAAAACGCACAAAGCCGCCTTGCGGCGGCTTTGCAGATGGGCCTGGCTGGATTCGAACCAGCGACCTCACCCTTATCAGGGGTGCGCTCTAACCAACTGAGCTACAAGCCCGGACCGGGCATGGTATCAGGTTCATGATTCGAGGTATCTACCGCAAGCGCCTTGTCTGTCTATACAACCGCCGCCCCGTGTGGGCGGGGCGGCGGTCTTGGCATCCGGGAGGATCCCCGGAGGATTCAGGAACACATTGCGGGTCAGCACGGACCCCAATTGGCGATCAGGTCTAGTAAGTCGTTGACATCAATGATGCCATCGCCTGTGGTATCGCAGTCGCTGGCCTGTCCATAGGCAGCAATCATCGCGAGGACGTCGTCTACACCAATGACTTCGTCGCCATTGCAGTCACCCGGGCAAGGATCGTTGCCGGGGATGCAATTGACGAGCACGGTGCCGTCGCCTTCTGATCCGTCATCACTACCAACGCGAATCAGGAAAGTCGATCCAGCAGTGCATGGCACGATGTATGAATCCTGTCCGCAACCCACCATTTGGTCGTTGCCTGATGGACATACTTCATAGACAGCACTGACATCATTAAAGAAGTTGCCTTGGATCTGCAGCAGCATCGACCCATTACATGGGGCCGTATACGCCATCCAAATGTCATCGCCAATGCCACAATCGCCATAGTCACTATCGGTGGCGTACTCGGTGTCGTAGTCATTGACACCCGAGGCCAACACTGTCGGGTTGTCGCAATCATCATTTGCAAGGGTCGGATCACAAAGACCAGTGGAGCAATCGATGAAATCGCCTTGGTAGTTGCCGCCACCATTGTTGCAGTTGGCCTCGGTCAGACTGACGCACTGTGTCCCGACGCAGCAAGCACCCACTGGCGCTTCAGCCATGATTTTGAAGACTTCTCCGCCAAGATCACAGATGTAGATTTCTCCGTAGCCATCTTCACCAAAGCCGGAAATCGAACCAATGGAACCGGCATTTGGAGACAGTTCACTGGTGCGATCTTCGAAATCCGTGATGTCATCATTGCCATCCCAGCGGAACGACCAAAGCTGGTTTGAGCAGTAGTCACCAAAGAAATAAGTGCCTTGCAAATCCGGGATCGCACTTCCGCGGTAGATGTGGCCACCTGTGATCGAGCATCGGTACGGGCTGCCGCCGTACACATACTGATGCACGGGGAACACCATCGTGTTTGAACTGGGACATCCAGAGGTGTTGTAGGTGCTGTTGCCTTCATAGCATCGCCACCCATAGTTGATGCCGCCAGCGGATCCCGCGGGCTCGACACTGACTTCCTCACGTGAACTTTGTCCCACATCTGCCATATAGAGGTCACCAGTCAGACTATCGAAGGCGCATCGCCATGGGTTTCGAAGGCCATATGACCAGATTTCATCGTCGCCACTGACGCCGACAAATGGGTTCGAAGCAGGTATGGAATAGGGCAACGAATCAACATTGATTCGCAACATTTTGCCATTGAGTTGGTTGGTGATGTCCTGAGCGCGGTTGCCTGGATCACCACCACTGCCACCATCACCAGTGCCGATGTAGAGATAGCCATCGACTGGGCTGAAGCCAAGCCATCCACCATTGTGGTTGGTGTAAGGCTGATCAATTGTGATCACAGTTTGAGCTGACGAGGGATTGGCCAGATTGGGATTCGATGCATAGGCCTCGTAGCGAGCAACGATGGTGTCGCCAGAAGAGTTGGTGTAGTTGATGAAAAAGTGGCGGTTGTTGGCATAGTCAGGATGAAATGCCAAGCCAAGCAAGCCTTGTTCGCTGCTCGTGCTCACCGTGACGCTGAGGAATGGTGTGCTGAGCAATTGATTGGTCGTCAGATCAAAGATCCGAATTCGGCCAGTACTCCCGCTGCGTTGTTCCACAATGAAGATGCGCTCAGTATCACCAGGCGGCGCGACAACCTGAACTGGACGAGCCAGTCCGGTGATCTTCCGCTCGGTGGTGAGCGTGGTTCCGCCGGACAATGCCGGCGCGGCGACAAGGCCAATTGTTGACAGTGCAGCAAACAATGCGGTGCGAATCATGCGATCCTCTCCTCCCAAACCGACTTTGGTGTCCTCGGTCCCACATCGGCACCCTGACTGGCGCATCGACACCACGGCTTGAGCCATTCAACCTACGTTGAGTACGCCCAGCAAGCAAGGATGGATCCCCCCAAAGTCGCCGTATCAGCCCGACAAAGGCTGATTCTGCCGGTCAGGGAGTCGCCCAGCGGTCGACGCCGGCCAGATTCATGCTGACCAGCCCTGGGCTGACATGCTGCTCAAACAGCGATTCTGGCACGCCATGAGCCTCAGCCTGCTCCCACAGCCATGTGCGGTAGGCCTCGATCCGCTCCTTGGGGGGTTGAGAGACTGAGTCAGCAATCCAATCAACCTGCATCTGCATGGATGTCCGAAGTTGGGCAATATGCTCAGTAATCGCGACTTGGGTGCCTCCGTGGGTCAGTCGTAGTCGCGTCCAGGGCCCATGCTCGATTCGTTCCAGACTCTCTAGCCAACGTTCCAAACGGAATTCCGGCGGTGGCATTGGAATCGTGATCCAATTGGTTCCTGGCACGACCATCGCGGCGGCATCGCCACAGAACAGATCCTCACCATCACCTTCAAGTAAGTGCCAAGCGTGATGATGATCTGCATGCCCTGGCGTATTGATCGCTTGAAACGACAACCCTCCCGCACGCACGATGTCATGGTCCTCATGAGCGTGGACCAAAGCGTGCTCACATGGCTGCAATGCGCCCCACAAAGTATCAAATCGATCGCCAAAAATGCGACGACTACTGCGCTCCAGTCGACTTGGATCAATCAGATGTGCTGCGCCTTTGGTGTGTACATGTACTGGGATCCCAAGTTGGGCAAACCGCCAAGCGCCACCAGCATGGTCAAGGTGAATGTGTGTGACCAGTAACGCCGCGATGGTGTCCGGTGTGGCCCCCAGCGATTCAAGCCCTGACCGAAGCACTTCCCAGCACGTTGCCGGTCCCGACTCGATCACGATCCAGCCATCCGGACCGTGTACTGCCCAGGCGCCGATCGCGCCGGGGATGCCCATATGCATCAGATCGATGTGGTGCACACCAAGACACATGGTTTTTAGTCCTGTTCGACGTGTACCCGTTGCCAGCGATCACCAGTCGTTGAAGAAGTGACTCGTCCAGCATCAGTCCCCTTTGCGAGCGGTTGTCCAGCAGCAATCCAGCCGTCATAGCCAAGTTCTAGGCCCTTGACATCGTCGTGACCCTCGGTGATCAGTGCTTTGATCATGGCATCGGCAATAGGCGCTTGGTATCCCTCGCCATAGACAATGATTGTCCCAAATGGTTTCAAGCGACCAATACCATCAGGGTCGGACAATTGAACATTGAGTGCGCCAGGAATGTGACCAACGTTGTAGAAGGCGGCGTTACGGGGATCCACCCACACGTTCTCCATTGGCTCTGACAACCAAGAACCACTTTGTGCTGCAATGGCCTCCTGCGCTTCGTCTACGGACAGCCAATGGACGTCTTTGTCACTGACGGATTTTCCACAACTTGCCAAAGCAATGGTGGGTATGAGCAGAAAGTAGGCAAGGCGTGTCATAGTTGTTCACTCCGGGATGATGTGCAGCCTACACCTGCTAGGCTTCAAGCGTGAATGTCATTCTTCTCATCGTTGCTTCGTGGTGGTTCTCATTGGCGAACTTGGTCAATGAAACTGCCCCCCCGCCCGTGCAATGGCGGGTTGAACCTGCTGAAACAGAGACCTCCCCAGGCAGCAGCGTCGATTTGGTCTGTTCACTGGATATTCCAGCAGGCTGGCATGTGTACTGGAGTGATCCTGGAGCCAGTGGTGCACCCACGAACTTTGAGTTTGAATCTTTGCCCCCGGGGGTCGTAGTCGAACCGGTGCGATTTCAGCGACCCAGCGTTTTTTCTACCAAGTTGGGTCGAGTCTTTGGCTTTGAAGATCAGCTGGTGGCCGCTGCACGGGTACATGTGCCGGACACAGCAACGGTTGGTTCTGCCATTCAGCTCAGCGTGTGGGGCGATTGGCTGCTCTGTCAAAAGGCGTGCTATATCGGTGGCGGGGAAAAGACCGTGACCATACACATTGGTCAAGAGGGTGTGCCGACTGATGCGGCATCGCTGGTGAAGTCCATTCCTAGTCCACTCAGATCTCGACCAGACACCAGAGTGTCATGGGATCAAGACGCAGGTCAAGTGGTGATAACTGGGCCCATGTCTTCGAAGGGCCCGCCGCGTGTGCTCATCGATCGGGTTCCCGGTGTTGAGGTTGGCCACGCCAGTGTCGACGTGGCAGATGGGGCATTTCATCTGAGTCTTCCGGTTCGACTTATGCCCGGAGACAGTATGGGCCAGCCTGCACGCGTGCGCGGACTGTTGATTTTTGGATCAAGTCGATACGATCCTGCATGGTCGTTTGGCATCGCGTGTGATGCGGACGACTCGAAGCCATAGGAGGGTTATTACAGATGATTCATATTGGAATGAAAATCGTGTTGAGTGGTGTATTGGGCTGTGCTCTGACATCGGCCGTTCTAGCTGCACCAAAGCCACTTCCAGCGCCAGCACCAGCCCCAACAAAGGCGACCATCGGAGCCAAGGCGCCAGCATTCACGCTGACCGACACAGATGGAAAGGCGCACCAGTTGAGCGACTACGCAGGCAAGATCGTGGTGCTCGAGTGGTTCAATGCAGGCTGTCCATACAGTGGCGGCAAGGCCAACTTCTCAGTGAATGGCGGCGGCAAATCAGCAGCGCTTCGCGCCAAACTCAAAGAAGTTGATCCAAACGTGGTCTATCTATTGATTGACTCCAGTTCCAATCGCGATATGGCCACAGTGATTGCTGATGACCAGAAGGCCAAGAAGGAATTGAAGATCGAGCCACCGATCCTCATTGACCATGACGGTGTTGTCGGGCGCAAATACGACGCTCGAACGACGCCACACATGTACGTCATCGACAGCAAGGGCGTCCTTCGATACCAAGGCGCATTTGATGATGACCGCAAGAATCGCAAAGGCGATGAGGCGACCAATCATGTGCTTGATGCCGTTAAGGCAATCAAGAAGGGTGAGGATCCATCGCCCGCCACAACCCGTCCATGGGGCTGCAGCGTGAAGTATGCGTAGCACACGCCACGGATCGCAAAGTGCATGAACGACATTGGCCGCCCATTGAGGCGGCCAATGTGTTTTTGTGTATTAAGTTCAGTTGCTCAGTTATTCATTTAGCAATCATCGGGGGCTTTCGCCGAGGCGTGATGCCCAGCATGGCCGCAGCGGCTTCGGTAATGGCGGTGTGATCCAGTTTGCATTGCTCCAAGACGTCCGCCTCATTGCGCGAGGATTTAGGAATACGCGTTACGGCCAGTGGCTGCACCGTGAATGCATCACCAGCCTTAGCACAGGCTTCAGTAATAGCTGAGAACAGGCCGCCGCCATAGTTGTCTTCGACAACAAGAATGTTGCCACCATTCTCATTTGCCTGATCAAGTAGCTGATCCTCATTCAGAGGCAGCGAGTAGCAGTCGAGTAGTGATGCATCGATGCCCAGTGCGTCGAGACCCTCCAAAGCTTTGTTGCATTCATGCACCATAAAACCTGAAGAAGCGATCAGCAGATCTCGGCCCTGCAGAAGTAATTCCATGCCACCTAGTTCAAACTCTGTCGTGTCGTCATATAGGAATTCGACATCTGGTCGATGCACACGCATATAACACATGCCCTGATGCTGGGCAATGATCTGAGTTAGTGCATACGACGCGTAGGCATCAGATGGTTGTAGTGTCCAGCAAGCGGGGCCGCCATCGTGGCCTTCGACACTTCCAAAACTTCGAAACCAAGCCACATCAGGGAGTGCCATTTGACTGGGGCCATCAGCTGCGAGTGAGATTCCGGTGTGCGAACCAACAATCTTGAGATTGGCTCCTGAATTCATTGCCATCTCAATTTGGTCATAGCCACGGGTTAGGAATTTTCCAAAGGAGCTACAGAAAGGAATTTTGCCTGCAGCAGCGAGGCCTGCGCCGACGCTTATCATGTTCTGTTCGGCGATCTTGCATTCCGCAAATCGGGCTGTGAGTTCGGGGTCACGGGCAAACCACTCTGCAAATGTCGAGTTGCAGACGTCAGCGTCCAGTGACCAGATTCGACCATCAGTATGCCCCATGGCGCGAAGTGCTAAGCCAAAGGCCTTTCTGGTTGATAGCCGACCCTGTTGCACGGCAGAGCGAAGATCCCATTGATCTGCCGCCTGCAAAAATGACATTGGTTCGCGAGCTTCTACGGTTGGCCGAGCGTCAACTTCTGGCGGGTAGATAGTGAGTGAATCATCACCGAGCGAACCGGTCAATGTTGTTCCGGTTGCAGCGAGTTCCTTTTGTGCCTGTTCCAGTTTTTCCCCCGTCGCCACCTTCCCATGCCATCCACCACCTTGCATGGCTGGTACGCCCCATCCCTTCTGGGTGTTGGCAATCACCGCCATTGGTTTGTCTGGGCCTTCTGCAAAACGATCGAGTGCAGCTTTAATGGCTGTGGGGTCGTGTCCGTCGATGGTCATCACCTCACAACCAAATGCAGTCAGTTTGTCTGCAAGACAAGTCGCCGATTGTTGGGGGCTGACATTCCCAGCTTGACCAAGTGTGTTGCAGTTGAAGATCGCGAGCACATTAGTGATCTGGTGGTCGATAATGAAGTCAACGGCTTCCCAGATTTGGCCTTCACGGGCTTCGCCATCGCCAATGATGCAGTAGATGCGCTGGTCAAGTTCATCGGCCCGTGCTGCAAGTCCAAGGCCGGCGGCAACAGATAGTCCTTGTCCAAGTGAGCCAGTTGCTGCGTCGAAGAATGGGAATCCTTCTGCAGGATTTGGATGGCCGTCAAACGGCGAGTCTGTTTCTCGCAGGGTGTGTACGTCGTCCATCGTGGCGGGCCGCTCTTGGCCTGGCTTGCCGACTGTGGCGCCAAGATCAATAAACCCCGCATAAATGATGGGTACAGCATGGCCTTCAGACAGAACCAGCCGATCCGCAGTTTTCAGGCCAGGATTTTCTGGAACCCAACGCATGCTGTGATAGAGCAGGCTGGTCACGATGTGCCCCAGACTCAAAGCGGTTGTGGGATGCCCACTGCCGGCTTCACCACACATATTTAAAGCGAGTGAATTCAGCCTGATGGCTTTGGCGTGTACGGCGGATTCATAGGACATTGTGGCTCGATCTCCCGTATTGATCGCTCATCGACGATCTGTGCATGCTCGAGTTGGGTCCACATTTGTGGAGCGGACCGGCGGTCGGTGGACGGCTGCGCCTGGTACAAAGTCCAAGCCCGAGGATGGTACACTCACAAGGGTCTGCGGCCCCCGGGAGCCGCTTGGAGATGTGCATATGTCGCTGAAGATGATGTGTGATCAAGGGGCGCTTGCTGATGCCCTCAATACTGTGTCGGCGGTCGTGGCGACTCGAACTCCCACGCCGGTGCTGACCTGCATCAAGATGAGTGCCTCGAATGGTCGGCTGGAACTTTCAGCGACGGATGGGGAGATCTCGCTTCAGTTAGCCCTTGACCGCCTCGAAATCGACAGTGATGGTGAGGTTCTGGTCCCAGCAGACAAGATCACACAGATTATTCGTGAGTGCATCGACCCAACTGTGACACTGGAATCCGAGGGGCATGCCCTGCACATCAATTCCGGAGATTCTCATTTCAAGATTTACGGCTTCGATCCCGCCGAAGCCCCCCCTCTGGAACCCTTTGATGATTCCAGCGTTGATTGCACTATCCCGGCTGGTCGACTCGCCAGCATGGTGGCCCGCAGTCTGTTTGCAGCGGCCGTCGAGCACACGCGTTATGCCATCAATGGTGTTCTTCTTGATCGAGAGGGCAAGCGGATGCGGCTGGTGGCTACCGATGGCCGGCGTTTGGCTATGGCCTCAGGTGATTGTCAATCAGACGCAGACCCCACACGCTGTGTGATCCCAGGGAAAGCGTTGTCGCTGATTCGGCGGCTTGCGAGTGATCCAGAGGCCCCAGTGCAGATTTCCGTGGCAGAGAGTCGGATCATGCTTCGGTTCGGGGATGCGGATTGTCCTGCGACGCTTGGAAGTTCGCTGGTCGAAGGCCGCTTCCCGCCGTTTGAGGATGTGATTCCACGAGATCACGACAAGAAAGTCGTATTCAATCGTGAACTGCTCCGCAGCGCGATTCGACGAGCAAGTCTGCTGACGAATGAAGAATCACGCAGTGTGCGGATGAAGTTTGAGTCGAGCCGCGTGACCCTGACCAGTCATGCCCCAGAGATGGGCGAGGCGGTCGTGCACGTTGAGCCAAAGGATTATTCGGGCGAAGAGATGGAGATCGGTTTCAATCCGAACTACATCGCCGATGCGTTGAAAGTTGCTGACGACGAAGAAATCACCTTTGAGTTGAAGGCGGCGAACAAGCCTGGGGTGATTCGATGTGGCCGGGACTTTACCTACGTGCTCATGCCGGTCAACGTCTGACCGACGCCTCAAGATCTAACCATTCAGTTGATACCGCTCAAGCAAAGCGGCAACCTTCTGCTGGTCCGGATTGATCCGCATAGACATAAGGAATGCCTGAACGGCCTCCCGTCTTGCGATGTCATCAACTTGATCACTGATCAGCCAGCGATTCAAAGCGGTGACCCCAATTCCATTCCACGCGCGCCACATCTGTGGATCAATCCGAACTGCGAGTCGATAGGCATCTGCGGATTCGTCGTAACGCCCAAGCCGAAAATAGGCCCAGCCCATGCGTTCTGCGGCACCAGCATCATCTGACTCTGCCAGAATGCTTCTTGCAGTTCCAACAACCTGCAAGTGCTTCCCAACGCGAGCATAGGCATGAAGCAGGTTCTGTTTGATTTCAGGAGATGCACTCATTCGCTCTGATGCTGCAAGATATGCCTCGAGTGCTTGCTCGTCCGCACCTGTTTTCTCCAATGCTGCGCCAAGGCAAGTCCATGATCGGGCATCCTCTGGTGCCAATTCAACGGCCCGCTGAGCAAATGGGAGCGCGTGCTCAGGCTCGTCGAGTTGGAGGTAGCTGGTGCCGACTCCTAGCGCAGCGGTGCCGCTCATGGGGTCAATGACTAGGGCACGGTGGTACGCAGCGAGGGCCTCAATGAATCGATCAAGCATTTCGAGTGCAAAGCCATGACCGAATTGCGCGTCAAATGACTGTGGCTCGAGTGTTGCGGCCTTGGCATATGCGGGCTCAGCTTCATCCCAATGGCCTAAAGCTGTTTGCGCCCCGCCCAATCCAATCAAAGCGGGCACATTGTTGGGTTCGGAAGCAAGAATCTCATCAAAGAGGGCGACAGCCTTTTGGTAGTCCTGTTGATCAATCGCCTCAGTTGCTTGTTCTTGTCTCTTCTCCAATATGGCACGCAGTGCCTCGTCGTGTCCATCCTGTTGGAACAGAAAGCACGAAGGAAGGCAGATGGTCGTGGCGGCCAGCAGAAGCCATTTCATGCGCTCAGGTTAGCAGCACTCCCCCAGGCCTGGGGTCATGGGCTATCTTTCCGCGATGCCTGACCCATCCATGCTAGAAGTATTTGAAGCACCGACCGACCGACCATTTCTCATCGAGCATGTGGTTGACGAGTTCACATCTGTTTGCCCAGTCACCGGACATCCTGACTTCGGGACAATCATTGTTCGATTTGAACCGTCTCATGCCTGCGTGGAACTCAAGAGCTTGAAGTTGTATCTGCAGTCGTTTCGCAACGAAGGTATCTACTACGAAGCGGTGACCAACAAAATCCGTGACGATCTCACGGAGGTTATGCAGCCAACCTGGATGCAGATCGTGACCGATTGGCGTGGTCGTGGCGGAATCCGCAGCAGAGTGACTGCGAGTCACGGGGAAGTGCCACCTTGTTGGCAACGGCCATGACTGCTCACGCGGTGCTTCTTGCCACATCCAATCCTCACAAACTTGAGGAGGTTCGGGCCATTTTGGCGGTAGCCGACATTGCAGTGGTCGGACTGGACACATTGGGGTCGGTGCCTCCTGAGCCTGTCGAAGATGCCACGACCTTTCAGGGCAATGCTCGGATCAAAGCAGTGGCCTATGCCACCGCGACTGGCCGCCGCTGCTTGGCTGATGACTCAGGGTTGGAAGTTGATGCGTTAGACGGCGCGCCTGGAGTTCACAGCGCGCGCTATGCAGGGCTTGGAGAGACACGGGATCAACGTGACCAGGCCAACAATGAGAAGTTGATCACGGCGATGAAAAAAATCCCAGAACAAGAACGAGCTGCCAGATTTGTGTGTTGCCTGTGTGTGGCGGACCCCAATGGTGATGTGATCATGGAGTGCAGAGGCACACTTGAGGGCCGCATTGGGCATGAGCTACGAGGCACAAATGGATTTGGATACGATCCGCTGTTTGTCTTGCCCGAAGGCCTTACGAGCGCAGAACTCTCCTCTAAGGAAAAGAATGCACGCTCTCATCGGTCCGAGGCGCTCAGGGTGCTGATGCAGGATCTTCCAAAGCTGATGCTCCACAGCGGACGGTAAGGATCGCAATTTCAGCAGGCACATTCCATCTCAGCGCAAACAATGCGCCAGCTCCAACGGTGACAAAGAGTCGTGCGTCTCCAATGTCGTAAATACCTGCATTTCGTCGGTGGCCATGAAAGATCGCCAGATTGGAGTTCGGTCGATTACGACGCGCAATCTGCCCACCATGTGTATGACCAGAAAGCGTCAGTGCCACATCTCGTTCGGCTGCGGAGTCGAAGGCCTTGGGGTTGTGTGATAGCAACAGGTCAACGGACTCACTTCCCAAAGCAGAATCGATGCGTTGCTGACACCGTGCGGGTGTCCGTGCCCAAACGATGCCCCCGACGCGAAGCACATCATCACCTCGGCGCACAATTGCAACATCGTCATGCAGCACGGTTGTGCCAGCATCCGCAACCATGCGTTCCACATCTTCTCCTGAGTCAAGTTCGTCGTGGTTTCCTAAAACAAAGAAGTTGCCCATCGGCGCTTTGATGGCACCAAGGGCTTTTGCTACTGGCTCACTGCCTGCCCAATGCAGATCAACCAGATCGCCCGTGTTGCAAACCATGTCAGGAGCTGCGTCGCGCAGTTGGCCGACAATGTCCAAGGCACGCTCCACACCCAGTAGGTCGCCAACGTGGAGATCACTGATATGACCAATACGGATTCCGTCAAAGGCCTTGGGCCAGTGCGGGGCAATGATCTCGACCTCCCTAACAACAACCCCCGCGCGATGATGTCGGCGATTCACCCAGCCGCGGGTCAATGCGTTGGGGCCTGCAGTGAGCAGGAAATGGCGGATTCGTGCCTTGCGGTACTTGGCGGTGCGCCGAGGCCTCCGCTGGCGTTCAGTGGACTTTGCCATGCCCCGAGTACGTCCAGTCAGAAGGAGATGTTCAGGGCTACGAACAGGCCTGGGAATCGTGGGGACAATTCCCAATTGCCGTCCATGAGGTCCTTGTATTCCATCAGCCGATAGCCGACTTCCGCACCGATAGTTGGCGTGAAATTGAGTGTGAGGCCACCTCGGACTTTCCAGAAAACGCCGCCATTGGACACGGTGCTGCCTACGCTTCCGCCGACACCAACTTCCATGCTGTGCAGAAATGAGGTGTAGGGGCGCAGATCAACTCGGGCAGAGAGTTGGGCTCCACCGTAAACCGTCCACCATGACGCACTGTTGTCCACGGTGCCGCCATTGGTGTCGAGTGACTGATCGATATTGAGCCAGTTCACGCCAACATTGGGGCCCAGTGTGATTTCGAGGGGGTCCAATGTGTTGCGATCGCCATCACCTTCTGCGACCCATGGATTCCAGAGCAGTTCAAAGCCCATCCACGACATTTCCAATGAGGAGTCATAAGGGGTGTTGGCTGTCAATGTCTGACCACCCCATTGCGTATTCCGCTGCACATTGGCCTCTCCAGACCACTTTCCATAGGCCCCCATCAAACGCCCACCCCACTCGCCACTGCTGACCGTCAACTCGCCGCGAAACGTAGCAGCGAGCTCATCAAGGCCGAGGCTTCGAAATCCGTCACGGAAGTTGAAGAAGTCGGCACCTGGGCCACCATTACTGGCAGTGCCATCAATTCGAGTCAGCCATGCGCCAACCTGCAGATCAATCGATAACGGTACCCCGACAAGGTCTTCGAGCGCCGATGTGTTTGCCTTCACTGCTTCAGACGTCGTCGTCGTGCCATCGACTTGAGCGACTGCACTTGTTGTCAGTGCAAGAATGCCAGTCATCAACCAGTTGCGCATGCTATCCCTCCAAGTGGACGCGTTGGCGTCCTTTGACCAGTGAGCCGATGATACGTGCCCCTTCGCCACTGTGTTGCAATTGTCGAACGACGGACTCTGCGAAAGCCGGTCGGACTGCCAGTACATAGCCAATACCCATATTAAAGACCCGGAACATCTCCTCTCGATCAACCTCGCCGTGCTTTTGCAGCAGTTGGAAAATGGCTGGTATCTCCCAAGTACTGAGGTCGATCTTGGCGTCGAGATGATCTGGGAGAACGCGTGGAAGATTGCCAGAAAGTCCGCCACCAGTAATGTGGGCCATTGCACTGACGATTCGCTTTACCCGGTAGCGGCGCAGCAACTTCACAACTGACCGCACATAGATACGTGTGGGCTCCAGCAAGGCCTCTCCTAGCGTGCGCTCACCAAGTCCGTCATAGGTCTGGTTGAGGTCCAACTTCTTTTTGTCGATGATGCGCCGCACGAGACTGAAGCCGTTGCTGTGTACACCACTCGAATCTAGGCCGATAAGTACATCACCAACCCTTGCTCGAACAGGATCAATTGCGCGATCCAACTCAACGACGCCAACTGCAAAGCCAGCGATATCAAAATCGCCTTCTTGATAGATATCAGGCATTTCTGCGCACTCTCCACCAATCAGTGCACAGTCAGACAATTCACATCCACGCGCCACACCCTCCACAATCTTGGCAGTGACTTCGGGATCTTGTCGGTGAAGTCCGAGGTAGTCCAGAAAGAACAAGGGCTCAGCGCCTTGCACGATCATGTCATTTACATTCATAGCGACGCAGTCGATCCCGACAGTATCGATAATGCCTAGATCTGCTGCCAATTTGACCTTAGTGCCAACGCCATCAGTGCATGCGACAAGCACAGGGTCGCGGTAGTTTTGTTTAAACAATCGGTCGTTGTAGTCCAAGCGGAACATGCCAGCGAAGCCACCATGGCTTCCCATCACACGCGCGCCGTGCGTACGCCGAACTGAAGATTTGATTAGATCGACCAGTCGATCCCCTGCTTCAATATCCACGCCAGCAGCGGCGTAGGTCATCTTTTCGTTGGCCGTACCGGATGACGCGGTCTTGGTTCGGCGGGGCTTGGAGCCGGATGTGGCCTTGGCGGGCATTCGAGCAGTGTACGGGGATGCCGTGCTGGCACGGTGCGTTCCAGACATCACTTGCGGTACCCTGCACGGCTCGGAAGCCGCATCAGATGCGGTCTAGAAGGCAAGAGTCCCCGCAGAAGCGAGTGCGTCCAACATGTCCATTCTCGTTGACGGATCTACGAAAGTCATTTGCCAAGGCATCACAGGTGCTTCCGGCGCCTTTCATACGAAGGGTTGTCTGGATTACGGCACGCAGATGGTTGGTGGTGTGACCCCTGGCAAAGGTGGGTTGCAAGATGCCAACGGCTTGCCAATCTTTGACACCGTTCAAAGTGCTGTTGACTCGACTGGTGCTAATGCCAGCATGATTTTTGTCCCCCCGCCCTTTGCTGGCGACTCTATTCTGGAAGCAGCAGATGCTGGAGTAGAGGTGATCTGCTGCATTACCGAAGGCATCCCCGTTCAGGACATGATCCGGGTGCGTGCGCGATTACAAGGCTTTCCAGACAGCGTGCTTATTGGGCCGAACTGTCCTGGACTGATGACGCCCGGCCGGAAAGTCTCTGGCGAAGGATCCACCGCAGTCTTTGAAGGTGGATGCAAAATCGGCATCATGCCCGGCTATATCCACACGGCGCGATGCGATGCAGCTACTGGAAAATCAGTTGGTGTGATCAGCCGCAGTGGAACATTGACATATGAGGCGGTTTGGCAGACATCTGTATTGGGAATCGGCCAAAGCACCTGCGTGGGGATCGGCGGTGATCCTGTTCGCGGCCTCGGGTTTATTGAATTATTGTCGTTGTTTGAAGAAGACCCGGAGACCGATGGTGTGGTCATGATCGGTGAGATTGGTGGAAGTGATGAGGCAGAGGCTGGTCGTTGGATTGAAACCAACATGTCGAAGCCAGTGACAGCCTTCATCGCTGGCAGAACGGCACCACCTGGAAAGCGGATGGGGCATGCTGGGGCCATCATCGGTGGCGCAGACGACACTGCAGAAGCCAAAATGGAAGTGTTGCGTGCATGTGGCGTTTCTGTGTGCCAGTCGCCGGCGGAGTTGGGATCGTCGATGGCAACTGCTTTGGGGGTTCAACCAGTCCCTGTAGCACACGGTGCGTCATGACTCTATGGAGAATCACGCTTGGCATTGTCGCTCTGCTCATCACAGGTTGCGGAAGTGTGACCTCGGTGCATGGATGGGCTGGGGGCCCAGTGGCAGCGGGTGTCCAGGACGGCACTGCTGTGGTGCGATACAAGGCCCCATCAGCGGGGTGGCGTCTGACTGTTGATCGCACCAAGGTGGACGCTGGGACCGCCAAAATGTGGATTACAGCTCATGCGGGCCCATCTGGGCCCCGTACCCAGACACAAATCGAGGCTTCCTGGACTCCAGAAGAGGCACAAATCGGTTGCACACAGGCGTACATCCGCATTGAGCGCAAAGGTCAGCCGGCGGGTGCGTATATCCCCGCGGCAGTTGGCTGCGGCCCATTGGCCCCCTGAGGGTGTCTGGGCATCATTTCTGTCGTCTAGTGATGCGATAGAGCACTTCTATTGCAGTACTTATGCACCAGAGCCCTCGCTCTCAGCAAGTTTTCCACAACTTACCCACCGGGCCTCATGGGAAGCATGGCGAAGGGTGAATTGGCTTGGACTTGAACACCGGAGTTCTACATGACAGGGTCTGGCATGCCACAATGCGATGCTCCGGGTCGGACGACGCCCTGCATGGAACGTATTGATGACATTCTGTCCATTGAGCCGTATTACGGCGGCACCCTGGTACCGACCATGGGCGCACTGCATGAGGGCCACCTGGATCTCATACGCCTCGCGCAGGGCGAAGGCCCTGTTGTGGTGACGCTCTTTGTCAACCCAACACAGTTTGCAGCAGATGAAGACTTTGAGCGTTATCCACGGACATTGGAGCACGATTGTCAGCTGGCAGCCGGCGCTGGCGCCGATGTGTTGTTCACTCCCACAGTTGATCTGGTGTATCCACCAACCGCGGAGATATGGCAACCGCCATTGCCAGGTGTCGCTACCGATCCTGGATTAGAAGATCGATGTCGACCGCACTTTTTTGCAGGGGTGTGTCAGGTTGTAGCGCGTTTATTTGATCTCACACAACCAAGCCGCGCGGTGTTTGGCGAAAAAGACTTCCAGCAACTTCGAGTGATTGAATCTATGGTTCAGATGCATCCGCATCGTTGGCCGAGTCTTTCAATTGTTCGAGGAGCAACGCGACGAGAAACTGATGGTCTCGCCATGAGCAGTCGTAATGCCTATTTGTCAAATTCAGAACAGATTCAAGCGCGGACTCTGTTTCAGGCAATGAACTCGGTTTCTGGTTTTTCGACGACAGATGCCGAGCAAGTCATGGGCGAGCTATTGCACGCAGCCGGTTTGCGGGTGGACTATGCAGTCGTTCGCGATGCACACACACTTGAACCACCACATCAGGCGACCACTGAAAGACGTGCATTAGTGGCAGCCTTTGTGGGAGATGTGCGGCTGATCGATAATGCGGAGGTCCTGTGAAGGCAGCAGTACAGCAATCTGAATTGTGGTCTGATGTTCCAGTTCTCGTGACTGGAGGCGCTGGTTTCATCGGAGGACATTTGGTGCGTGGCCTGCTCGAAGCTGGCGCATGTGTTCGGGTGCTGGATGATGGCTCATCCGGGGCGATTGAAACCATCCCCCCCGCAGTCCGTTTTTTCAGGGCCAGTGTGGAAGATGCAGCGGCAGTTGCTGAGGCTGTTGATGGGGTGCGGGCGGTTTTTCATCTTGCAGCCATGGTGTCTGTGCCAGCGTGCCAGGCGGAACCTCAAAGGTGTCATGCAGTCAATGTGCGCGGTTCAGAGATTGTTGCGCGTGCAGCGCGAGATGTAGGCGCTGCGGTGACTTTCGCTAGCAGTTGTGCTGTTTATGGATCTGCGTCACCGCCGATTGTCGAAAGCGCACCAACGAAGCCGAAATCAGCCTATGCGCAGAGCAAACTGGATGCCGAGGCATGCATCGAGCACTTGGCTGAAGAGGGTCTTTGCAGCACGCGTCTTCGGCTGTTTAACGTGATTGGCCCTGGCCAACGATCTGACACTGCCTACGCCGCAGTTGGGGCAGCGTTTGCTCGCTCCATGATCGAGGGGGCTCCACTTCGCATAGAAGGCGATGGTCGACAAACGCGAGATTTCGTGCCAGTGGATCTGGTCATTGATGTCATGTTGCGTTTGGGTCTGCAGCCTGCCAACTCGACTGTCAATGTAGGCACTGGTCACCCATGTGATCTGATCGCATTGATTGCAATGTTCGAAGCGGCCTCAGGTCGCGATGCAGAAGTGGTTCATGTGGCGGCGCGGCCTGGAGACATTCGCCACTCTTGGGCCAATATCGATCGTCTTCGCAGCCTGCTGTCAGATGACCTGTGGTCATCTGACAGGATCACCCTTGAGCCGGTCATTGCGTCATTGCTTGAGCAGTACTCAGGATCTGCTGATGCCAAGCAGATCTGCACATGAAGTGAACTGGTATTGCTGCAGGAGTGCATGCAATTTGTTCTTTGTTCCAGCGGTGTTCACATAGCACTTGAAGCGACGATGCAAAGGCATCGGTACACGCGGGCAGTCCGGGGCAAAATCACGTGGATGCAAATAGATCACGGTGGGCAATCCCCTGCGATGTGCTTGTTCAAATCCACGCCTGATAGCCCACAATGGCAGGAGTCTCAGATAGCCGCCGCCAGAAAATGCCATGCGCTTTGGTCCAATGTGCATCACGCTCATGGGTAACTCAGGCATTGGCCTTCCAGATGGAGCGTCGTTAAAAATATGGGGACCTTCTGGACAGGGGTAGCCGCCATGGGCCCGGGTCGTTGGAAAGAGACTGGCGTCGTATTGGATTCCTAGATCGTGAAGAACGTCGAATGCCCACTCGGTTCCCGGAGTGATTGAAAAGGAAGGTGCGCGAAAGCCCAGCACCTTCTGGCCCCCTGCTGCTTCGATGACATCAATCGATCTCTGCATGTCTTCCATGAAGGTGCCTGGTTCCAACTCATAGACCTTGCGATGCCAATAGGAGTGCGTACCAACCTCATGACCATGCTTGGTCATCATCTCTACGAGGTGGGGATATCGCTCTGCAATCCAGCCAAGCACAAAGAAGGTGCATGTGACCCCTGCGTCTGTCACAGTCTCAATGATCCACTCCGTGTAGCGTTCGACCAAGGATTCCATGTTCGGCCACGCGTTTGGATCGGAAAGCGATTGCACCTCGACGATGTGAAACCAGTCCTCGATGTCGAAAGACAGCACATCCTTGATCTCGGCGGGATGAGAGGTCATGCAGAAGTCCCAAGTTCATTTTGATACCAGCGCACCATGTCGCTCAGTCCATCGTCCAGAGAGACCTTCGGCATCCAGTCCAGCGATCGCTTCATTTGCGAGACATCGCAGCACACTCGCGACACGCCGTCAGGTTTGGATGTGTCCCATGCAATGTGCCCACTCCATCCAGCAGCATTGGCGGTTCGTTCTGCGAGTTCGCGAATGGTGCATGCGTGACCGGTTCCAAGGTTGATCGGGCTGGGATTGTCAATACAAGCGGTAGCGCGGATGACACCATCAGCGACATCATCGATGTGAATGAATTCTCGCTCTGGTTTGCCGCTCCCCCAACAAGTCACCGCATCGAGGCCAAGGCGCTTTGCGTCTACAAACCGGTGCACCATCGCAGCGACAACGTTGGAACGAGCAGGGTCCATCCTCGCTCCGCGCCCATATACATTTGCAGGCATGACTACAGCTGCCGTCATGTCATGATCACTGATCAACTGTTGCAGTAGAAAGCCACCAAGTTTTTTAGCGGTTGCATAACCAGCGGTTGGTCCAGAAGGAAGCCCATCCCAGAGCTGCGATTCCACCAGCGGGATGGTTGCAGAGGGCGGGTAGGCAATTGATGTTGAAAGATGTGTGATATGCGAGCACCCTGCTTGGGCAGCAGCAACAAAGGTATGTAGTGCCATAAGCATGTTGTCGTGAAATGCAGTGCTTCCATTGGCAGCATTCCACGCAATGCCACCAGTGCTTGCAGCTGCGTGAATCACTATGTTCGGGCGATGTTCCATCAAGTATTGGGTGACGTGCTCTTGGTGCAACAAATTGCACTCATCACGACTCGGGGCCAGGATGTCATTGCATCCCTGCTCCATCAGTGCAGCATGTACAGCGCGACCAACAAAGCCGTTCGAGCCGGTCAAGAGAACGCGGTGTGTGGAGAGATCGCGCATGTTGGATTTGGGGTTCAATTCAGGGGCCAAAGGGATGTTCATCATGCCGCCGCTTAGGAGGAGGTGAAACCCATACGCCCAAGCAAACCGTCAAACTGGTCAAGATCGTAGAACTCAATAACCAACTTGCCACGTCCTTTTGCACGCCCAGTTGAAATCCGCACTTTGGTTCCAAGGTGTGTTGCGAGTTGCTGCTCAAGATCATCGAGGTGTGCACGATTCCGCTCTGGGGTTGAGCTTTGGCTGGCCCCTTTGGGTGAGGGCTTGCTTGATCGAACACGCCTTTCGAGTTCTCGGACGCTCCACTCCCCCGCAATGGCCTCTTTGGCCATCTGGAGTCTGGCATGGGACGATTCGATGCCAAGCAAGCTGCGGCCATGTCCCCCACTCAGCGCTCCTTCTCGCACCAGCGTTTTGGTATCGGGGTCCAGGTCACACAGTCGAATCTGGTTGGTCACAGCTGATCGTGTGAAGCCCACCTGCTCAGCAATCTCAGCATGGGTGAGCCCAAATTCAGACTGCAATCGTCTGAAGGCATCAGCTTGCTCAATGGCATCTAAGTCTTCGCGCTGGACGTTTTCAATGATGGCCCATTCAGCTGCGGTGCGATCATCAATGTCATGAACTACAGCGGGGATCTGCTGGAGGCCAGCCGCAGTGGCTGCTCGCCAGCGTCGTTCGCCTGCGACCAGTTCATGGGATCCATCCCCACTTGCCGGGCGGACCACAATTGGTTGCATCACACCAGAGGAGCGAATCGAGGCTACCAGGGGCTCAAGTGAGCGCGTTGAAATGCCCTGACGTGGCTGATGAGCATTTGGGCGGATGCGGTTGACATCGAGGTAAATCGACGCCATCGCAGCACCTGGCGGGGCCTTCGTCGCTGCGGGGCTTGGTGTGGATTTGGGTGGGGTCGCCACCCGATCGCTGGCAGCCTCCTCAGTTGACTGGGCAGGCTTGACCTCAACGGGGCCGCCAATCATCCCACTGAGCCCCATTCCCAAACGTCGTTTTTTCTTGTTGCTCTTGCCGCCTTTGGGCGACGCTGCGGCTTTGCGTGCGGGCATTAGGCACCTCCTTGTGCACGGTCTCTAGGTGACATCGACGATCGCATGCTGGCTCGACGATTCAAATGATGATGTTCGTTGTACCACAATGTGTCACGTGAAACTCCACTGGCCGCCAAGACTCCGAGCGAGATCTTTGCAAGGATTACAGATGCCCCTCCGGGAGGGCGGGGGCTGGGGGAAGCGATTCATGGTGTCACGTGAAACAACACCACAGACAGCTCATCCGATAACCCAAGGAGCGACTGGCAGGCGATGCCCCAGGGCTGCCGGGCAGCAGCCGATGCGGCAGCTCCAAGTTCAGTGCCGTCATACGGTGCGCCCCATCTAACAAATCGCTGTGAGCAGGCAGGGGAAACTCAAGCACATGCGGCCACCTGCGATCAATGCCAGGCCGGGGTCAATATCTGTGCTAATCAGGCTCTAATATGCTCTATCTGACATAAAAGTATCATTAAAAGCCGCGAAAAAGCAAGATCAGGTTTAGGGAGAGGTTGGAGGAGGGGGGTCAGTCGGCAAGGATGACCACATCTTCGGCGGCTACGTAAAGCGATTTGTGTGCGCCGATGCTGCTTTGGCGGGCTGACTGGCCGACCTCAAGGATCTCAACGGATTCGCCGTGGTCGCCATCAATGTCGATCCGCAGACGGCACCGTTCGCCAAGATACATCCGTTCGGAGACCGTTCCGGACAGAGCAGTATGTGGGCCGGCGGGGGGGGCAGAGACAAATGCCTCGGGCCGAATGGAGCAGGTGACATTGCCGCCGTCAGGCAAGTTGCTGGCAGGAGATGCAGAGAGCAGCTCGCCAAGGGGGGTCTGGATGCCAGCCAAATCACCCTGCTGGCCCGCAATGGTTCCCTGGATCAGGTTGGTGTCGCCGAGGAACTCTGCGACAAAGCGTGTGCGGGGCTTTCCATACATCTCCTCTGGCGTGCCAATCTGCTCGATTGCTCCATCTTTGAGAAGGGCAATGCGATCGGCCATGGACATGGCCTCTTCTTGGTCATGCGTCACGTATACGCCAGTAAGCCCACGATCCTTGCAAATTCGACGAATTTCGGAGCGCATTCGCTGCCGAAGCCGTGCGTCAAGGTTGCTCAAGGGTTCATCGAGGAGCACAATGCTCGGTTCAACCACCAGGGCACGGGCCAAGGCGACACGCTGTTGCTGCCCACCTGAGAGGGCATTGGGTTTGCGATCAGCCAAGGCGGCCAATTGGACAGCCTCCAATGCTTCCATGACCCGCTGGTCTCGCTGGGCAGATTGGACCTTCCTGACTTCCAATCCATAGGCCACGTTCTGCCGGACCGTGAGATGTGGCCACAGGGCATAACTCTGGAACACCATGCCTGTTTGTCTCTTGTTAGCAGGTGTCGCAGTAACGTCCCTGTCGTCAAAAAACAGCATGCCAGCTGTGGGCTCAAGAAAACCAGCAAGCATGCGAAGCAATGTGGTCTTACCACACCCAGAGGGGCCAAGGAGGAAGAACAGTTCGCCGGAATTGATCGTGAGATCGATCCCGTTTACTGCAGTGACGGTTCCATACCGTTTGACAAGGCCTTCCATTCGAATCATGGTCATGGGGGGCGGAGGATACGGCATCGATCCCTATTTGTGCGACTTCTTTCTGATGGTCGATGTCACTAGCATGGGCCCTATGCGGACGGATGCGAGTACAGCGGCAAAGACGATCAATCAACTCCGAACCTGGAGGGTTCGAGCAGATCGATCATCGGCCATGTCTGACGCGGTCGCCTCCTTGCAGCGTCAATGGGAACGATCAGCGCGACATACAGGCGATTTTGCAGAGGCGTGGGATCAGTGTGTGCCTGCCCAGCTCAAAGACCAATGTCGCGTAGACACGATGCGTGGAGGGGTGGCTCGGATCATCGTGTCATCATCTGCAGTGGCTTTCCAGTTAGATCGCACGCTTCGCAGTGGACTTCTCACGACGCTTCGAGCGAACTGCACCGCCGCCATTACGCGAATCGAAACTCGTATCGGTCAAGTGCGACCGGGACATCGAGGATCCGCTTCTGCATCAGGGTGATGCCATCAGGTAATGCGCTGCCAATTCAATCAGCGCACGTTTATGGGTGTTGAATTGATGCCGGAACTTCTCGCGGGGTGCCATCGCGATCTACGCATGCCAGCACGGTCTTTGCGGTCGCGAGCACTTCTGCATCACGCCGCAATTCATACGTGTGCGTGATTTTCACATGGCCACATGATTCCAGTGTGGTCTCAAGTTGCAGTAGGTCGTCATATCGAGCCGGCCGTTTGTAATTGACTTCGAGTTTAACAACCACCAAGAGCACCCCATCTTGTTCGAGGCGTGCATAGGTGTCGCCAGAGGTGCGCAGCAGTTCAGTGCGACCAATCTCGAACCACACTGGGTAGGCCGTGTGATGCGCCACGCCCATGGGGTCACACTCTGCATAGCGCACGCGAATGTCAGTCAAACAACGATGACGCCCATTTTCAGCCATGACAACATCGTATCGTCCAGCCCCAGCATGCATGGCACCCGCAGCGCAGTTCATATGGCTTCAAGTCTCTGCCCGCGAAAGGGTCACACATTTTGTTGATCGGCAATCTGATCAAGTCGGTTCGAGATATTGATGATCAACGCGATGAGGCTGCAAGAAACAAGGCCGAGCAGGAAGCCGACAGCTGTGCCAATAGTGAGGCCGATGAATGGCCCAAGAATGTGACGAGGCACATCTTCAGGGAAAATTATCCCAAAAAAAAGTCCGAACATAGATCCTGCAAAAATACACAGCACGAAGACAATGGCATTAAGCAGGCCGACTCGCTGCGCAAGCCAATTATTGAGTTGGGCATGCCATGTTATTTCTCTATTGCCGGCACGCGAAGGTTCTACGCGAGGCAACGGGGTGTTTTCTGGAACTGGCCGGGCAACTTTTTGAGCTTCGACTGCCTCTGCATCACGTTTCATCGCAGCAATGACGTCTGATTGACTCTGCCAGTCGTTCCACTTTTTTAGTTCAACCTCGCCCGGGACTCGTAAAGGGGTGTGGCAGGTAGGGCATGTGTCATCTGTTCCTGCATCGGTTAACAATGCTGTGAGTTTGTGATTGCATTGCGAGCACCTGAACGTGATAGAAGGACGCTTGCCATAGAGCCCCTTGACGTTGTAGGTCGGCTGTTGAGTCATGACTAGATCTCCTCTATGGAGAAGTATGCCTTCCTCAGCTCGGGATCGTGTCTGCCATTTGTCTGAAATAGATGTGCAATTGTTCAAAGGGAATTGCTTGAATCGAGAACCTGGCCACTGCAACAGTCAATCTATTGGCGCATCTAGATTTATCACAGCACATGCCAAGGGATGAAAAAAGATGCATGCCCTGTTGTGTCGGTTTCAGCATCAAGCAAGCCACTTCATTGTGAGGTATGCCACGGCAAAGGCCGCATGCAATGGAA